>NZ_JQLP01000005.1:0-2585465 GCF_000744275.1 Gillisia sp. Hel_I_29 | reverse complement strand
AAGAATTATGCTCTACCATAACCCTTTAGGTTTCCCTGTAGAGCCACTCGTGTAA
Source organism: Gillisia sp. Hel_I_29 (assembly GCF_000744275.1). Lineage (NCBI taxonomy): Bacteria > Pseudomonadati > Bacteroidota > Flavobacteriia > Flavobacteriales > Flavobacteriaceae > Gillisia > Gillisia sp. Hel_I_29. The sequence continues at coordinate 2,585,410 of NZ_JQLP01000005.1, read as the reverse complement.
ATAACATATAACAAATTAGAAGGCAATAAACTTATCGATAAATTATCTGTCGAATAGTCTGACTTATTATTATTATTAAATTTATCTAGAAATTCTTCGTCCAAAAGCACTTTACACTTACTATCCTCTAACATATAAGCTATTCGATCCTCTGGGTAATCAGGATCGATTGGTACATAAGCCCCTCCACTCTTTAAGATCCCCAGGATCCCCACAATCATCCAAGAACTTCGCGGTAGCATAATCCCTACCAAATCATCTGGCTCGATGGTATAATGTGCTTGTAGATAATGTGCTAATTGATTACTGCGCCTATTAAGCTCCTCATAACTAAGACGCTCCTCTTCATAAACAACGGCTATGGCCTCTGGGGTTTTACTTACCTGCTCCTCAAACAATTCTACAACGGTCTTATCTCTCGGGTAATCAAACGCGGTCGCATTAAAAACATCTAGTAACTCCACTCGCTCTTCTTCTGCCAAATAATCTATACTCCCTATTAAGGCCTCTGGATTACTAAGTAACTTCTCTAGAAACTCTTTATAATGAACTATAAAGCCTTCTAGCATCTCCTGCTCATAAACATCTGTGTTGTATTCTAGTAGCAATGCCAAATAATCACCACGTTCCTCAAAAGTGAAACTCAAATCAAACTTGCTTAAATTAAACCCCTGATCGGTTATCAATTCTACATCTGAATCACTTATACCTATTCCCTGATGAGCATCTCCTGTGTTTTGTAATACCAACATCATATCAAATACAGCACTTCGACTCGTATCCCTACGAAGTTCTAAATCCTCAACAAGACGATCAAAAGGATATCCCTGATGCTCATAAGCATCTAAAGTCCTTTGACGAACCCGTCTAAATAAATCTTCAAAACTATCCTCTGAACGAACTTCATTACGTAATGCTAACGTATTGATATAAAATCCTATCTGGTCCTCTAAATCTGAATGCTCTCGCCCTGCAACGGGTGTCCCTACTACCAAATCCTCTTGACCCGTATAACGGTACAACAATGCTTTCAAACTAGACAGTAAGCCCATAAACAAGGTACCTCCCTCTTGATGGCTAAATCGCTTTAACCCCTGAGTAGATTCCTTTGATATGTAAGTGCGAAGTAATTGACCTTGATGACTCTGTATCACGGGACGTACCTTTGAACTTGGTAAGTCTAAAACGGGAAGATCTCCTCCCAGTAAGCCCGTCCAATAATCTCGATGGCCCTGATAAATAGATGTACTCAATTGAGACAATTGCCAACTCGCATAATCCTTATATTGAATCCGTAACGCTGGTAAGTCTAATTCGCCTCCACTCTTATAAAACTCATAATACTTAAATACATCTCTTGACAATACATCCATACTCCATCCATCACTAATAATATGATGCATATTGTAATAAAAAACATAACGGTCTTCTGATACCTGTAGTAATATAGCGCGTAATAGTGGACCTTTGGCTAAATCAAACTCCACCATACGGTCGTTATCCAGATAATTCAATACCGAGGACTCGATATCTGCTTCGCCTTGTAGATCCAATTCACCGATCTCAAAACCTAAAGCATCTCGTTCTAATATCCACTGACGAATCTCTCCTTGGGAGTTCTCCTTAAAAACAGTACGTAAGATCTCATGACGGTCTACTACCGAATAAATGGCACGTTTAAATAAATCTACATCATAACTGCCATTTAAAACTAAACGAGAAGGCATATTATAGGCCGAAGAGCCGCCCTCAAATTGACTCAAAACCCATAAACGTCGCTGTGATGATGATAAACGATAGGAAGTATTTGTTGGAATTGATGTAATCCCCTTAAATTCTATATTTGAAATATTATTTAAATAGACAATTAATTCCTGTTTCCTTAGCTTAATCTCACTTAAAAGTTCAACAGGGATTTCTTTAATATCTTTATGAAATATAATATCAGAACCATACAACTCAATACTTATATCATGAGCCATTAACTTATCTATTAATTCTTCTATCATAATTAGATTATAAATTTTTGATCATCGCTTTTAGATCCTTTTTTATTCTTATTAATCCAAATTATTCTATTTACTTCTTTACTCAATTTTTCAACAGAACTTTTCTCAAATAATTGATCTATATCGATCCTCACATTCATCTTTTTATGAATTAAATTTAATAAAGTAACAGTGTTTAAACTATGCCCTCCAAGTTCAAAAAAATCATCCTTGATTCCTATCCCCTTCTTGCCTAATACTTCTTCCCAAATTCCCACCAAAATTTCTTCGACTTCATTACGAGGAGCAATATATTCCAATCCATTTCCTACATTTTCAGTTTCAGGATTAGGTAGTATTGCAATATCAATTTTCCCACTAGCCGTGTATGGTATTGAATCGATTGGCACATAATAATAGGGCAACATATAAGATGGTATAAAATTTAAACAATGCTCTCTTAATGAACGACCTACCTGAAGCTCTCTAGCTATATAATATGCAACGATCTTCTTATCTCCATCTTTAGATTTCCACACTTTCACTATGACATCGTCAACAAAATCATTCATTAACAATACCTGTTCAATTTCTTTTAATTCAATTCGGCGACCGCGTATTTTAACCTGATCATCTTTTCTTCCTAAAAATTGTAAATTCCCATCTGATAATCGTTTACCTAAATCTCCTGTCTTATATAACAAGTTCCCTTTCTTAAATGGGCTCTTTATAAATTTTTCCTTTGTAAGATCAGGTTGGTTTAAATATCCCTCTGCTAATCCAACTCCTCCAACACATATCTCACCAACAACACCAATTGGTTGAATATTATTTCTATCGTCCAAAATAAACATCTGCATATTCGAAATTGGTTTACCTATTGGAATAATATTATAATCAGTTTTGACATATTCATTTAAATTGATAAAAGAAGCATCCGCAGTAATTTCTGTGGCTCCATAAATATTTATTAATATTCCATTTTTTATTTTTTCATAAAAAAGCTTTACTAAATCAATATCTAAATCCTCTCCGCTACATGTCCAATATTTAAGAGTTTTCAAATATTGTTCGTTCATTTTTTCATCCGTTAAAATACTTTTAAGTAATGTTGGCACTAGGACTATTCTACTAATTTTATGGATATACAATTGATTGACTAACGCTTCAACATTTAATAGATGCTTTTGTTTTATCAGTACTATTTTTACACCTTTTAATAATGGCCCGAAAAGCTCCCAAATATGGTCAACAAACCCTATGGACGTTTTGACACACATTACCTCGCCATCTTGAATTGGATAAGCTTCCCACATCCAATTAAGCCTGTTCAACATAGCATCATTGTTAATTCTTACTCCCTTTGGACGGCCTGTTGTTCCTGATGTATATATAACATAAGGTATATTCGTTTGCTTGAATTTACTATTCTTTTTTATTTTTTGAGACACCTCTCTTGAGCTGTTAAATTCATCTAGAAAAGTCTCATCAAAAAGTACTTTGCAATTACTATCTTCTAAAATAAATTTCAATCTATTTTTAGTACAATCAATATCAATTGGAACTATAGTAGCACCACTCTTTAAAATCCCTAAGATTCCTACAATCATCGAAGAACTACGCGGTAACTTTATACCAACCAAATCATCAGGCTCAATATTATAACGCTCTTTTAAGTAATGCCCCAATTGATTACTACGTCTATTGAGCTCCCCATAACTAAGACGCTCATCTTCATAAACTACTGCTATGGCCTCTGGTCTCTTTAAGACCTGAGACTCAAATAAATCTACAACCGTCTTACCCTTTGGATAAGCCACTTCTGTAGCATTAAATACATCTAACAACTCTTCACGCTCCTTATCATCTAAATAGTCAATACTATCTAATATACTGTCAGGAGCACTCACAAAGCTTCTCAATACGTTCATAAAATGAGCCTTCATTCGCAATATTTCCTCTTGTTCAAAACATCCTTGGTCATATACAAACTCAACTCGCAACTGCTGATCTTTAAAAGGAACTACCAGAATTGTAAAATTATAATTCGTTTGCTCATAAACCTCTCTTGAAACAACAGATGAATCCTCAAAAGACGAATGGTCTTCTTCCTCACTAGGAAGAACATCCAACTCCTTGACCGCATAATTCTCAAAAACCATAATATGATCCAATAAGTCCATTCCTAATGGACTCTGAGACTGAACCTCCGATAAATTTAAATAATGATGTGGTAAACTAGCGATCGAGCCTTGTTGTATCTCTTCTAGTAAATCTTTAGCTGTACTTACTTCTGTGTATTGTATTCGAACAGGGATCGTATTGATAAATAATCCTACCATATCCTCTATACCTGGTATAGCATCAGGTCGTCCAGAGACTACAGCTCCAAAAACTACATCGCGTGTATTGTTATATCGCGATAATAAATACCCCCAAACTCCTTGGATAAAACTATTCTCGGTTATCGATAATTCTCGACATAATAACTGCATCGATCTCAATAAATCTCCTTCTAGCAATAAATGCTCCTTCTTCTGTGAATAATCACCTTCCAATCTATTATTTACAAATGGTAAACTTGATTTACTATCATAGCCTGATAAATAATTTGACCAATAAGACAAACTAGAATCCTTATCTAATCCTTCCAACCAACTAATATAACTTGAATATAATGATACTGGTGATAAAGTAACTGGTCGTTTGTTCTGAACTCCATACAATAACTTATAAAAATCATTGATCAAAATACTCATACACCAACCATCAATCAAAATATGATGATGACTCCATATAAATTCATAAGAGCTCGGGCTTAACTGAACTATAGTTAAACGCATCTGAGAACCTGCTCCCAAATCAAACCCGCGATCTCGATCTAACTTGCGGTACTCTTGTAAATAAGACTCCTGATCTTCTCTACTCTTAAACGCATCTGCCTTTTCATACACAAAATTACTCGATACAGACTTCCGTACTATCTGCAAACTCTCTCCCGCATAATCATTACTAAAACTCGTGCGAAGTATCGCATGACGAGAAACTAAAAGATCATAACTCAATCGAAGTGATTCTATATCTAAATGCTCTCCCTCCAATCGATATGACATCTGTTCAAAATAAACAGATGAATTAATACCCCCAGATAACCAGTGATAATAAATACCTTCCTGTAAAGGTGACAATCGGTAAACATCCTCAAGATCATCCTCTTTATTCAAAACCGATAACTCTAAAGAAGAAAGCCCTTTAAAAGTTAAATCACTAGAGGTTAAATAATGCTGATCTTCTTTAGACAAGCCTTCTATCAACAATTCTAAATGATTTTGATAACTCTCTGATAAAGCATTAATAGTACCCTCTTTATATTGAGACCTATCATATGAAATACTCAACTGTAATACGTTCTTTACAATCATACCAGAAACACCTAAAGGGGTCGATGAATTTGAATTTAATTCCGAATTATCATTCCCTGTATATCCTGATCCATATTCAAAAACAACACTATCCTTTGAACGACTCATACTCGATACCGAAGACCCAAAATCACCTAAATAATTAAAAGTAATCGATGGGGAAACACGAGAAGAAAAACCGCCTCCAAAGTACTTTAATACGCCATACCCAAATCCTTTATCTGGTAAACGACGTAAATCGTCCTTCACTGAAACTAGGCTACTAAAAATATCTCCGCTTCCTTTCAATTCTAATAAAAAAGGATACGTACTTGTGAACCAACCTATAGTCCGACTAAAATCCAATTCATTACCCGTATCCTCTCTTCCATGACCTTCCATTAAAAGAACACTACGATCTGTCTTTAAAACTGCATCGATACTCAATATCAATCCCGTTAATAAAATATCATTGATCTCTGTATTATAAACATCATGAACACGGGTTTGCAATAACTCTGTAATATGCTGACTTAATCCAAAGGAAACACTACCTATAGATCCTATCTCATAAGAGCCTTCTTCAATAACATCATTAGGAAAATCAAACTCAAATGAAATGATCTGGAGTTCCCAATAAGAACGTTCCTTAGATAACTTCCTGCTATTCCCATATGCTAATAAACTCGATGACCAGCCTTGATAAGAATCTGTCTTCATAGGTAAACTAAATAAAGACCCCTCTAAAGACTGTTCGTATAAAGTTGAAAAATCTTCCAATAATATACGCCAAGAAACACCATCTATTACTAAATGATGAATCACTATAAGTAGACGATCTCCATCTTCACAATGAAACAATCCAAGCTTAATCAAAGGACCTGTAGATAAATCTATACTCGACTGAAGTACATCTACCTGAGCCTTTATCTGTTCTTCTGTAAATTCTGAAGAAATATCATACTCATATAAATCATATAACGATGAATCTGAAATACCTAAGTTTTGCTGAACCCAAGATCCTGCTGTATCACTATAAACCATACGAAGCGCATCATGATGTGCCGCTAAATATGAAAAAATAGACGCTAAAATAGTAGATTCAATACCCTCTTTCCTAAACAATAAAACAGATTGATTGTAGTGATGATTCGCTACAATAGTAGCATCCTCAAAAAACGAAAGCTGAATAGGGGTTAAACCTACAGGACCTAAAACCTCTGATTGATCTATAACCAAGACATTCTTAGTGATAAAAGAAACTAAATCTTCTAAAACTGGGTTCCGCAAAATATGTTCTACCTTAGTACTATATCCATATTGTCTCAATCGAGACACAACCTGAATCGATTTAATAGAATCTCCTCCTAAATTGTAAAAATTATCTTTGACTCCTATGCCTTCTCGCTTGAGAACTTCTTCCCAAACTTTTACCAAACTATGCTCTATATCATTTCGTGGGGCTACATACTCAACCCCATGACTAATCTCTAACCCCTCTGGTGAGGGTAACGAGCGCCTATCTATCTTGCCATTGGGTGTTAAGGGTAAACCTTCCATCGCTACATAGTAACTTGGTAGCATATAATCGGGTAAAAAGCCCTTTAAATAACTGCGCAGTGATGCGCTGTCATGATCCAAGCTGCTTACAAAATATGCAACCAACTCCTTAACTCCATCATTATCATTGGCCAAAACTACAGCCTCATCTATATCTGCATGCCCCAATAATACACTCTCGATCTCGCCTAACTCTATGCGATACCCTCGGATCTTAACCTGAGCATCCTCTCTCCCTAAAAACGTAATCGTGCCATCACTATTCCATCTGCCCAAATCTCCCGTCTTGTACATACGAGTACCTTCTTTAAAGGGATTTGAGACAAATCGCTCTTTAGTAAGTAACTCATTGTTTAAATAACCGCGAGCCAAGCCAGCTCCTCCTATATAAAGCTCTCCTGTAACGCCTATTGGCTGTAATAAGCCCTCCCTATTTAATATGTAAATCTCTGTGTTGGAAATTGGAACGCCAATGGGAGCCAGATAATTACCATATTCTATCACTTTATAAAAGCTAGTAACTACCGTGTTCTCTGTTGGACCATAATTATTATATAACTCTATATTCTCACTCTCGCTGGTTACCAATAAAGCTTCGCCTCCAACATATACCTTTATTGAATGATCTAAAGAAGATGAATACTCCGAAAAAATGTTATATAGCGAAGTTGCAATATATGAGTGAGTTATTGAATTAGTATTCAAGAAATCTATCAAGACTTCTATATTAGATCGAATACTATTTTCTATCGGATAAAGGCTCCCTCCTGATAAAAGATAAGGGAAAATCTCCCAAACTAAAGCATCAAAGCCAACTCCTGAAAATAAAGTGGCTCTACTTGACTCTGTTAAATCATAGTTCTTAATATGCCAATAACATAAATTAATTAAAGAATTATGCTCTACCATAACTCCCTTAGGTTTCCCTGTAGAGCCACTCGTGTAGATAACATAGGCCAGGTTAGAAGGCAATAAACTTATCGATAAATTATCTGTCGAATAGTCTGACTTATTATTATTATTAAATTTATCTAGAAATTCTTCGTCCAAAAGCACTTTACACTTACTATCCTCTAACATATAAGCTATTCGATCCTCTGGGTAATCAGGATCGATTGGTACATAAGCCCCTCCACTCTTTAAGATCCCCAGGATCCCCACAATCATCCAAGAACTTCGCGGTAGCATAATCCCTACCAAATCATCTGGCTCGATGGTATAATGTGCTTGTAGATAATGTGCTAATTGATTACTGCGCCTATTAAGCTCCTCATAACTAAGACGCTCCTCTTCATAAACAACGGCTATGGCCTCTGGGGTTTTACTTACCTGCTCCTCAAACAATTCTACAACGGTCTTATCTCTCGGGTAATCAAACGCGGTCGCATTAAAAACATCTAACAACTCTTCGCGCTCCTGATCCTCTAAATAATCAATACCTCCTATAGAAGCCTCTGGTAAACTAAGTAACGAGGCAAGAAATTCTTTATAATGAACGATAAAACCTTCTAACATCGCTTTATCATAAACATCCGTGTTGTACTTAATCGACAGTGCCAAATAATCACCTTGCTCCTCAAAAGTGAAACTCAAATCAAACTTGCTTAAATTAAACCCCTGATCGGTTATCAATTCTACATCTGAATCACTTATACCTATTCCCTGATGAGCATCTCCTGTGTTTTGTAATACCAACATCATATCAAATACAGCACTTCGACTCGTATCCCTACGAAGTTCTAAATCCTCAACAAGACGATCAAAAGGATATCCCTGATGCTCATAAGCATCTAAAGTCCTTTGACGAACCCGTCTAAATAAATCTTCAAAACTATCCTCTGAACGAACTTCATTACGTAATGCTAACGTATTGATATAAAATCCTATCTGGTCCTCTAAATCTGAATGCTCTCGCCCTGCAACGGGTGTCCCTACTACCAAATCCTCTTGACCCGTATAACGGTACAACAATGCTTTCAAACTAGACAGTAAGCCCATAAACAAGGTACCTCCCTCTTGATGGCTAAATCGCTTTAACCCCTGAGTAGATTCCTTTGATATGTAAGTGCGAAGTAATTGACCTTGATGACTCTGTATCACGGGACGTACCTTTGAACTTGGTAAGTCTAAAACGGGAAGATCTCCTCCCAGTAAGCCCGTCCAATAATCTCGATGGCCCTGATAAATAGATGTACTCAATTGAGACAATTGCCAACTCGCATAATCCTTATATTGAATCCGTAACGCTGGTAAGTCTAATTCGCCTCCACTCTTATAAAACTCATAATACTTAAATACATCTCTTGACAATACATCCATACTCCATCCATCACTAATAATATGATGCATATTGTAATAAAAAACATAACGGTCTTCTGATACCTGTAGTAATATAGCGCGTAATAGTGGACCTTTGGCTAAATCAAACTCCACCATACGGTCGTTATCCAGATAATTCAATACCGAGGACTCGATATCTGCTTCGCCTTGTAGATCCAATTCACCGATCTCAAAACCTAAAGCATCTCGTTCTAATATCCACTGACAAATCTCTCCTTGGGAGTTCTCCTTAAAAACAGTACGTAAGATCTCATGACGGTCTACTACCGAATAAATAGCACGTTTAAATAAATCTACATCATAACTGCCATCTAAAAATATACGTGAAGGCATATTGTATGCCGAAGAGCCGCCCTCAAATTGACTCAAAACCCATAAACGTCGCTGTGAAGAAGATAAACGATAGGAAGTATTTGTTGGAATTGATGTAATTTTCCAATGTTGTAAATCGACAAGATTGAGGTTCTTTTTCAGGTAACTAACTAATGCTTCTTTATGAGTTTTTATTTCAGATAATAATTCATCTGACAAATTATTATTAAAAGATAATATATCAATATTATCACCTTTTAAAATCAATTTTATTTGTGATTCTCTCAGTTTAGTCAATAAAAATCTTAATTCATCCATAGTTAAATTAACTTCATCTAATCTCTAGGGATTCATTTAAATATTCCATGGTTTTTTCACCAAAAAGTCTTTCAGAGATAATACCTTTAGTTGTACAAATCTCAATTAATTTGTTAGATTCGACAATAGGTCTTGATTCATCTGTATATTTTATTGAACTAATAAACTCCAACCAAGGTTCTAGTCCCATTGCATAGACAAAAACCGCTTTAGGATTAAAGCAATCAATCAAACTTAAGCCTTGTTCGCAATTACTTCCTGCTAAACGCCGTGTTATGTCTCTATCTCTTGTCAATTTCTCAGGAAGTAAAGGACCATACAACCAAGATAATGGTGCGCCGTCACACTCCATACCTATAAACATTATGTCTACATCGTCCATTACTTCTCTCACTTTTACATATATCTCTGGTTCTATATTACATGAATCTGCGACCAGAAAAACTCTGAATTTATTATGTAATTCGACATAGTAACAAAGTTTACTTCCAATATCCAAATCAGCATGTTCGCCTAAAAATGGGATACCTGTAATTGAGCATTTAGGTAGTTCCAAAGATTCCATATCACCCAATCCAATAACATTCTTAAAACCTATATTTTGAAACATTAATTTAAGATCAGGATCTTGAAGGCTTCCTTTATTACTTCTAGGAACTACAATAGTTTTCACTTTATGTCGTATTTGAAGTAAAGTTTCAAACAAAATGTGATCCTGATGATTATGTGTTATTAAAACAAAATCTATAGAATCTGGCAAATCGTGAGAAGTAAATCTAGGAATATCAGAATCATAGCCATCATAACTTAATACAGGATCTACTAGTATTGAAATTTCTTTAGTTTCAATTAAAATAGACGCATGACCAAAATACCTTGTGCGTATTCCTTCTCCAATATATTTCTCATAAAGCTTAGGTTTTTCTTCTGTAAAAAAAGATCTAAATAATTCAACCTGTGATTCTTTAATCTCTAAAAGTTTAGATATTCTTGAAAACGAATTTGGATTTCTAAGCATTTTAAATAATTCATCAATTGCCGAATCCTTATATGCAATATCGCAATGAATAATATTATTCTCTTCCAATCTTGGAGTACTCAAAACGAATGATCTTTGCTCGTCGGAATTGACCAACTGCAAGCAAATGCTCTGGGATGATTCCTTATAATATTTACTCTTATACAAGAGTGCTTCAAAAATTTTAAAATTTGCGTTATTATTTAAATCATATACTAACTCTACATACCCCTTTAGAATATTCGGAATTTTTTCATATAAGGGTTGTAAAGAATGCCCCGTAGCTTCTTTATCTAACATTCGTGTCAATTCTGATATGGCATCTGCTAATTCTAACATTCCTTTTTGACTTTGAATTGTTTTCTCATATAAATTTCTGATTTCATCCACTCTGGTTCTTGGATAGTCAATAAAAGGGCCTCCTTTCATTTCTGGCTTTTTTACAGCCGCTTCATGAATTTGAGGATTTTGAATAAATGATTTTAGTATTTTCAGATGTCGTTCTTTAATATTAAGAGCTGCTGTCACTGGAGATATTAAATGTGACCAAGCATACCAATTATCATATAGTGCTTCAGTAACCAAATTAGGCTTTAAATACACTGGATTATCTATATCTTTCTTCATAATTATATAATATTAAATTGTAGTTTTATTAGTTACATCGGTTTTATTATTTGATTTAGTAAGCCATAAAATATTTTGAATTTCTTGAGATAAATTTTGAATGTTCAAATCACTAAAAATCTGATTTATTGTAATCTCAACTTCAAACTTATCTTTAATTAGAGAGACTAGTTTAATTACTTTTAAACTTTGTCCACCTAGTTCAAAGAAATCATCCTTGACGCCTATATCTTCTCGACCCAAAACCTCTTCCCATATTGAAACTAATTGCTGCTCTGTCTCCGTTCGAGGTGCTACATATTCCACTCCCTTCTCGATACCTATACCTTCTGGTGACGGTAATCCTTTCTTATCTATTTTACCATTAGGCGTTAATGGCATCGATACTATCGATACATAATAACTAGGCAACATATAATCTGGCAAAAAGCCCTTTAAATAACTCCGTAAAGTACTGCTATCTTGCTCTATACCACTCACTAAATAGGCAATTAACTCCGTTGTCCCTCCTAAATCCTTAGCCAATACAACGGCCTCATCTATCTCGGAATGTCCCAACAAGACACTCTCGATCTCACCCAACTCTACACGATATCCACGGATCTTAACTTGGTCATCCTTTCTCCCCAAAAATTCTATATTTCCATCTCGATGCCACTTGCCCAAATCTCCGGTCCGATACAAGCGCTCTCCTTCTTTAAAAGGATTATCAAAAAACTTCTCCAAAGTCAAATCTGGACGATTTAAATAACCTCGGGCCAATCCTACTCCGCCTATACAAATCTCCCCGACTACTCCAATGGGCTGTAAAACATCTCCTGCTCCCAATATGTAAATACTCGTGTTTGAAATAGGACTACCGATGGGTATCCTTAATGGCAAAACATCATCTTTACTTGATACTTTAAATATAGTCGCACAAATACTGGACTCTGTAGGACCATAGGCATTAAAATAAAGTCCCCCATAATTTAAAAACTCCACAACCTTTTCATAAATAGCAGCCTCACCAGCTGTTATTAACTTACTTAATCCTGATAGCTTAGAAATATTTAATTGACTCAAATAAGATGGTGGGATCGTAGCTATATCAATAGAATGAGATATGATAAAATCCTCTATCAGTTCTGGACTCCACCGTTGGTCTGAATTTATAATATATAATGCCCCTCCTGATAGCAGCATCAGTAATACCTCCCATACTGAAGCGTCGAAAGAAGATGAGGCAAATTGTAATCCTCGAGTTCTGCCATCCAACCCTAATTCATCAATCTGAGATACTATTGTATTCACAATACCTCCATGCTCAATCATCACTCCTTTAGGTGCGCCTGTAGATCCACTCGTATAAATAACATAAGCCAAATCATTGTAATCTATCGATTTCGAAAGATTTATAGTATCTGATTCTTCTTTGAAAAGCTCATCTAGTTCTATATCTATTGCTAGAATGTTAGTCTCAAAGTTTAATACATCTAACATACTTGATGAATCAATAATTAATGTCTTCAAGCTTGTTTCTGATATAAAATATAACTTGCGATCTTCTGGATAATCTAAATCAATCGGCACATAGACTCCTCCATTCTTCAATATTCCTAAAATACTGATAATAAATAGATCACTACGTTCTAACATCACGCCTACAAAATCTCCAGAGGAAAGTTGATGCTTTTTACTCAAGTAATGAGCCAATTGATTGGACCTCGTATTTAATTCACTATAACTAAGCTCAACTCCTTCAAAAACAACGGCTATGGCATCTGGTGTCCTTAACACTTGCTCTTCAAACAAATCCACAACCGTCTTATCTGCTGGGTAAATCTCCTTCCTCCCTTGAAAATCCACCAACAGTTCTTGTTTTTCATTACGCGACAAATAATCAATTTCACTTAATATGCAATTAGGATTATTAAGATAGGATTTAAAGACGTTTAGAAAATGTTCTCTAACATTCAAAATATCAGTCTTTCTATATTTACCTTCGTTATAAACAAACTTTATAGAAATCTCATTATCAGATAATCCTGTTTGAATTCCGAAATCATAGCTTGTACGGTCAAAGTTTGTTTCAGAGGCTATTGCTATATTAAAATCTTGCTCAACCGATTTATTAATTTCGTCTTTTGCTATTCCGCGAATAGCATAATTAGCATACATCATAATATGATCCAATAAGTCCATTCCTAATGGACTCTGAGACTGAACCTCCGATAAATTTAAATAATGATGTGGTAAACTAGCGATCGAGCCTTGTTGTATCTCTTCTAGTAAATCTTTAGCTGTACTTACTTCTGTGTATTGTATTCGAACAGGGATCGTATTGATAAATAATCCTACCATATCCTCTATACCTGGTATAGCATCAGGTCGTCCAGAGACTACAGCTCCAAAAACTACATCGCGTGTATTGTTATATCGCGATAATAAATACCCCCAAACTCCTTGGATAAAACTATTCTCGGTTATCGATAATTCTCGACATAATAACTGCATCGATCTCAATAAATCTCCTTCTAGCAATAAATGCTCCTTCTTCTGTGAATAATCACCTTCCAATCTATTATTTACAAATGGTAAACTTGATTTACTATCATAGCCTGATAAATAATTTGACCAATAAGACAAACTAGAATCCTTATCTAATCCTTCCAACCAACTAATATAACTTGAATATAATGATACTGGTGATAAAGTAACTGGTCGTTTGTTCTGAACTCCATACAATAACTTATAAAAATCATTGATCAAAATACTCATACACCAACCATCAATCAAAATATGATGATGACTCCATATAAATTCATAAGAGCTCGGGCTTAACTGAACTATAGTTAAACGCATCTGAGAACCTGCTCCCAAATCAAACCCGCGATCTCGATCTAACTTGCGGTACTCTTGTAAATAAGACTCCTGATCTTCTCTACTCTTAAACGCATCTGCCTTTTCATACACAAAATTACTCGATACAGACTTCCGTACTATCTGCAAACTCTCTCCCGCATAATCATTACTAAAACTCGTGCGAAGTATCGCATGACGAGAAACTAAAAGATCATAACTCAATCGAAGTGATTCTATATCTAAATGCTCTCCCTCCAATCGATATGACATCTGTTCAAAATAAACAGATGAATTAATACCCCCAGATAACCAGTGATAATAAATACCTTCCTGTAAAGGTGACAATCGGTAAACATCCTCAAGATCATCCTCTTTATTCAAAACCGATAACTCTAAAGAAGAAAGCCCTTTAAAAGTTAAATCACTAGAGGTTAAATAATGCTGATCTTCTTTAGACAAGCCTTCTATCAACAATTCTAAATGATTTTGATAACTCTCTGATAAAGCATTAATAGTACCCTCTTTATATTGAGACCTATCATATGAAATACTCAACTGTAATACGTTCTTTACAATCATACCAGAAACACCTAAAGGGGTCGATGAATTTGAATTTAATTCCGAATTATCATTCCCTGTATATCCTGATCCATATTCAAAAACAACACTATCCTTTGAACGACTCATACTCGATACCGAAGACCCAAAATCACCTAAATAATTAAAAGTAATCGATGGGGAAACACGAGAAGAAAAACCGCCTCCAAAGTACTTTAATACGCCATACCCAAATCCTTTATCTGGTAAACGACGTAAATCGTCCTTCACTGAAACTAGGCTACTAAAAATATCTCCGCTTCCTTTCAATTCTAATAAAAAAGGATACGTACTTGTGAACCAACCTATAGTCCGACTAAAATCCAATTCATTACCCGTATCCTCTCTTCCATGACCTTCCATTAAAAGAACACTACGATCTGTCTTTAAAACTGCATCGATACTCAATATCAATCCCGTTAATAAAATATCATTGATCTCTGTATTATAAACATCATGAACACGGGTTTGCAATAACTCTGTAATATGCTGACTTAATCCAAAGGAAACACTACCTATAGATCCTATCTCATAAGAGCCTTCTTCAATAACATCATTAGGAAAATCAAACTCAAATGAAATGATCTGGAGTTCCCAATAAGAACGTTCCTTAGATAACTTCCTGCTATTCCCATATGCTAATAAACTCGATGACCAGCCTTGATAAGAATCTGTCTTCATAGGTAAACTAAATAAAGACCCCTCTAAAGACTGTTCGTATAAAGTTGAAAAATCTTCCAATAATATACGCCAAGAAACACCATCTATTACTAAATGATGAATCACTATAAGTAGACGATCTCCATCTTCACAATGAAACAATCCAAGCTTAATCAAAGGACCTGTAGATAAATCTATACTCGACTGAAGTACATCTACCTGAGCCTTTATCTGTTCTTCTGTAAATTCTGAAGAAATATCATACTCATATAAATCATATAACGATGAATCTGAAATACCTAAGTTTTGCTGAACCCAAGATCCTGCTGTATCACTATAAACCATACGAAGCGCATCATGATGTGCCGCTAAATATGAAAAAATAGACGCTAAAATAGTAGATTCAATACCCTCTTTCCTAAACAATAAAACAGATTGATTGTAGTGATGATTCGCTACAATAGTAGCATCCTCAAAAAACGAAAGCTGAATAGGGGTTAAACCTACAGGACCTAAAACCTCTGATTGATCTATAACCAAGACATTCTTAGTGATAAAAGAAACTAAATCTTCTAAAACTGGGTTCCGCAAAATATGTTCTACCTTAGTACTATATCCATATTGTCTCAATCGAGACACAACCTGAATCGATTTAATAGAATCTCCTCCTAAATTGTAAAAATTATCTTTGACTCCTATGCCTTCTCGCTTGAGAACTTCTTCCCAAACTTTTACCAAACTATGCTCTATATCATTTCGTGGGGCTACATACTCAACCCCATGACTAATCTCTAACCCCTCTGGTGAGGGTAACGAGCGCCTGTCTATCTTGCCATTAGGTGTTAAGGGTAAACCTTCCATCGCTACATAGTAACTTGGTAGCATATAATCGGGTAAAAAGCCCTTTAAATAACTGCGCAGTGATGCGCTGTCATGATCCAAGCTGCTTACAAAATATGCAACCAACTCCTTAACTCCATCATTATCATTGGCCAAAACTACAGCCTCATCTATATCTGCATGCCCCAATAATACACTCTCGATCTCGCCTAACTCTATGCGATACCCTCGGATCTTAACCTGAGCATCCTCTCTCCCTAAAAACGTAATCGTGCCATCACTATTCCATCTGCCCAAATCTCCCGTCTTGTACATACGAGTACCTTCTTTAAAGGGATTTGAGACAAATCGCTCTTTAGTAAGTAACTCATTGTTTAAATAACCGCGAGCCAAGCCAGATCCTGCTATATAAAGCTCTCCCGTTACACCTACTGGCTGTAATAAGCCCTCCCTATTTAATATGTAAATCTCTGTGTTGGAAATTGGAGCGCCGATTCTTGGTCGATTAAGAAAATCATCAAGGTTTGTATTAGTAATATCATATACACATGATCCTATAGTACTCTCCGTTGGGCCATAATGGTTCACTAACCTAATACTACTACCTTCAATTATCTTAGCTATATCTGATATATTTGCTCGCTCCCCTCCTGTAAATATTAAACGAAGAGTCTTTATTTTTAATAAAGAATTATTTTCATCTCCTTGCAATAGCAGATTTAAATATGTTGGTGTAACCTTCAAATAACTTATAGACGTGCTTTCTATATACTCAATTACAGATAGGGGATCTTTTAATCTAAATTTGTCAAGTAAATGGAGAGTACCTCCATTTAAAATACAACCATAAATACTTGTTAGAATCCCATCAAAAGAAATACCCGAAGTAACTAAACTACTATCATTAATTCCTATATCATAAGTGTTTGTTAGCCAATGGTTATAATTAATTAAAGAATTATGTGATATTTCTACTCCTTTGGGCTTCCCTGTAGAACCACTGGTATAAATAACATATACCAGATTATTAGAACCTATATCATTTGATGGATTACCTGTATTATAATCCTTTGAATCACTCTTAAATTCATCTAGAAAAACTTCATCTAAAAGTACTTTGCAATTACTGTCTTTAAGCATATATGCGATACGATTCTCTGGGTAATCTGGGTCGATTGGAACATAGGCGCCGCCACTCTTTAAAATCCCTAAGATCCCCACAATCATCCAAGAACTTCGCGGTAGCATAATCCCTACCAAATCATCTGGCTCGATGGTATAATGTGCTTGTAGATAATGTGCTAATTGATTACTGCGCCTATTAAGCTCCTCATAACTAAGACGCTCCTCTTCATAAACAACGGCTATAGCCTCTGGGGTTTTACTTA
Organism: Gillisia sp. Hel_I_29; assembly: GCF_000744275.1. Classification (NCBI taxonomy): domain Bacteria; kingdom Pseudomonadati; phylum Bacteroidota; class Flavobacteriia; order Flavobacteriales; family Flavobacteriaceae; genus Gillisia; species Gillisia sp. Hel_I_29. The sequence continues at coordinate 2,567,517 of NZ_JQLP01000005.1, read as the reverse complement.
CCTGCTCCTCAAACAATTCTACAACGGTCTTATCCTCTGGATAAGCCACTTCTGTAGCATTAAATACATCTAACAACTCTTCGCGCTCCTGATCCTCTAAATAATCAATACCTCCTATAGAAGCCTCTGGTAAACTAAGTAACGAGGCAAGAAATTCTTTATAATGAACGATAAAACCTTCTAACATCGCTTTATCATAAACATCCGTGTTGTACTTAATCGACAGTGCCAAATAATCACCTTGCTCCTCAAAAGTGAAACTCAAATCAAACTTGCTTAAATTAAACCCCTGATCGGTTATCAATTCTACATCTGAATCACTTATACCTATTCCCTGATGAGCATCTCCTGTGTTTTGTAATACCAACATCATATCAAATACAGCACTTCGACTCGTATCCCTACGAAGTTCTAAATCCTCAACAAGACGATCAAAAGGATATCCCTGATGCTCATAAGCATCTAAAGTCCTTTGACGAACCCGTCTAAATAAATCTTCAAAACTATCCTCTGAACGAACTTCATTACGTAATGCTAACGTATTGATATAAAATCCTATCTGGTCCTCTAAATCTGAATGCTCTCGCCCTGCAACGGGTGTCCCTACTACCAAATCCTCTTGACCCGTATAACGGTACAACAATGCTTTCAAACTAGACAGTAAGCCCATAAACAAGGTACCTCCCTCTTGATGGCTAAATCGCTTTAACCCCTGAGTAGATTCCTTTGATATGTAAGTGCGAAGTAATTGACCTTGATGACTCTGTATCACGGGACGTACCTTTGAACTTGGTAAGTCTAAAACGGGAAGATCTCCTCCCAGTAAGCCCGTCCAATAATCTCGATGGCCCTGATAAATAGATGTACTCAATTGAGACAATTGCCAACTCGCATAATCCTTATATTGAATCCGTAACGCTGGTAAGTCTAATTCGCCTCCACTCTTATAAAACTCATAATACTTAAATACATCTCTTGACAATACATCCATACTCCATCCATCACTAATAATATGATGCATATTGTAATAAAAAACATAACGGTCTTCTGATACCTGTAGTAATATAGCGCGTAATAGTGGACCTTTGGCTAAATCAAACTCCACCATACGGTCGTTATCCAGATAATTCAATACCGAGGACTCGATATCTGCTTCGCCTTGTAGATCCAATTCACCGATCTCAAAACCTAAAGCATCTCGTTCTAATATCCACTGACGAATCTCTCCTTGGGAGTTCTCCTTAAAAACAGTACGTAAGATCTCATGACGGTCTACTACCGAATAAATGGCACGTTTAAATAAATCTACATCATAACTGCCATCTAAAAATATACGTGAAGGCATATTGTATGCCGAAGAGCCGCCCTCAAATTGACTCAAAACCCATAAACGTCGCTGTGATGATGATAAACTATAATTTGCTTGTTCTTGTAATATTTCTATTTTATTTTTTTGTAATCCATTATGGATATTTGATAAATATGCTATCAGTTCTTTTTTATTAAACTTTATCTGATCAATTAAAGCACTAGGCAATTTTCCTTCAGGAGTATAAATTTTTAGTTTATTATTCTCTAGAGAAATTTCAATATCTTTTTCTTTTAATTCTAAAATGAAATCTATTATATTCATAATTCTATATACTCTCTATTATTTTCATTACTACTCGTTTTTGAAGAAACCACCCATAATTGAGCTTGAACTCTTTTGGTAACATTTCTTATAGTCGAATCTTCAAAAAATGATTTAATCGAAATTTCAATATTAAAGAGTCTATTAATTCTTGAAACTATTTGGATAATTTTTAAACTATTTCCTCCTAGTTCAAAGAAATCATCCTTCACACCTATATTCTCTTTGCCTAAAATATCTTCCCATATAACTACTAACTGCTTCTCTGTATCTGTCTCTGGGGCTACATATTCTACTCCATGACTAATCTCTAACCCCTCTGGTGAGGGTAACGAGCGCCTGTCTATCTTGCCTGTTGCTGTTAAGGGAAATTCGTCAATAATTACATAAAATTGAGGTACCATATAAATTGGTAACCTCTCTTGTAAGCTTGATTTTATTAAACTTTGATCTACATCCTTATTCACTCGAAGATAAGCCAACAAATGATCTCCAGAATCAATAGTTTTTAACAAAACAATTGCCTCATCTATCTCCTTTATCTTCAGCAACTGTTGTTCTATATCCATAAGCTCAATACGCTGACCATTAAGCTTAATCTGGTTATCTCGCCTACCTACAAAAACTATCTCACCATTAGGCAACATCTTTCCTATATCTCCAGAACGATAAACACGACCACCAGGAGTTATTGGATCATCAGTAAACACTTTATCTGTCTGTTCTTTTTTATTTAAGTATCCTTGAGCCAAATAAGCACTCCCATAAACTAGTTCTCCTTCTTGATAAACCCCTACCTCTTTATCATTCTCATCAAGTAAGTAAAGACGAGTAGAAGCAACTGCAGGCCCTAAAGGTAAAACACTTGAAGCTACCTCTGAGTCATGATCTAAAAACTTCTGTAGTGTAATTGTTGATTCTGTTGAACCATATCCATTAACAAATAAAGCCCCTTCTCTAAAGTGCTTTTTGAAACTCTCAAAATCACTCTTATAAACAGCCTCTCCTCCCAAAACAACCAAACGAACTCTTGTGAAAATCTCATCTCCATTTAACCCTGTTATAAAATAACGATACATCGTAGGTACGATATGTAAGATAGAAACCTGATTCGTAGAAATCCATTCTGAAAGATCATCAAACCCTGCTCTCTTAATATTATATGAACATAACGATGCCCCATTAAAAAGAGCTCCATAAATATCCATAACAGCAGAATCAAAACTATAACTCGATAACAAACCTAGAACATCTCCCTTATCAATATGAAGATTATTTGTATACACTCGTATAAAATGAAGAACTCCTCGATGGCTTTGAACAACTCCCTTAGGTTCTCCCGTAGAACCAGAAGTATACAAAATATATGCTGCTGAATCTAAATCAATAGATATATTTAAATTAGCTACTGAACCAGTTATACTCGATTCAATAGCTAAAATATCTATAGCTTCCAATTTCTCTAATAGCGTTTCTGAAAGGACTAAGGTTTCTTCACTTATAACAATTAAACGACTCCTCGAATCCTCCAACATATAGCCTAATCGATCTATAGGATACTCAGGATCTAATGGAACATATACGTTACCTGATTTTAAAACGCCTAACATCCCCACAACGACATCTTCTCCATGAGACAACAACAAAGAGATATGCTGACCTTGTTTAACACCTATTATTGATCGAATCTTAAGAGCTAATTTATTTGCTTTAGAATTTAAATCCTTATAATTAATAAAGTTACCTCCTTGATAAATCGAAATACGATCAGGGTATAAATCCACCTGAGATTCGAAACGTGAAACAATTGTTTGAGCTACCATTTCTTCTTCAAAATAAAGAAAAGAATTTATTGCCTCAGGAGAATCAATTACAGGTAGTCTACTTGAAAACACCTCTAGATTAGCTATCGAAATCTCTGAATCTTGAATTACTTGTTGTAATATTGAATTGAATGCTTCCATCCAGTAACGTATTGTTTCTGGTTTAAAAAGATCATTACGATATACACAATACACCGAGATTCCGTTCTTATAACTCTTAATATAACACTCCAAATCTAACTTTGCTGTGCTTGATAAATCTCCTTGACTATCCTCAAAATCTACAAGAACATCTTCGTTTGTTGAATCAAAGTCTAGCATATTTAAAAAAACTGAACTTATTGGAAATTGATGATAGTCTCTAGATATATCTAAACCATCTAAAATCTCTTCAAAAGGATACTCTTGATGTGCTAACCCTTCTATTAAAGTAGTATGCACGCCATCTAAAAAATCAATGAATCTCTCTTCTTGATCTAATACATCTCGTAACATTAATGTGTTTAAGAAAAAACCTATCAAATCCTTGATATCCTCATGATTCCTATTGGCTGAAGGCACTCCTACTATAATATCATTCTCTCCCGTTAATCGATGCAATAAAATTTTGTAACAAGAAAGAAAAAATGCAAACAAACTAACCTTATTATTAAGCAAAAACTCTGATATATCTCTCTTTAACTCTGTGCCTATAGCAAAACTATAATAACCTGACTTACGTGTATCTGATATCAATTCATTACCATAATAATCCCTAGGTAGTTGTAAAACTGGTAATCTGCCTGACAATTTTGACTCCCAATACAACTTATGGTTGCTAAATGTAGACTTTGACAATAGACTATTTTGCCAAAAAGCATAATCTTTATATTGAACTCGTAATTTAGGTAATGAAATCTCTTGCCCAGATTGTTTTGATTCATAAATAACTGAAAAATCTCGCTGAAACAAATCCATAGACCAACCATCACTAATGATGTGATGCATGTTACACAATAACCGATATCCTTGAGCTTCCTTTACCAAAACTATTTTAATCAATGGCCATTGTTCCAAATCAAATACATGATGAGAAATCTCATGCTCAAGCTCCAAGGATGGCTCTAATAATAGAATTTCATATCTCAGCGTTGAAGCATCCAATATCTTTTGTTTAGGGAGACCTTTTACTTCTATAAATACGGTTCTTAAAATTTCATGACGCGAGATTAACAAATCTATAGTACTCCTAAAGACATCAATATCAAGATCACTTCCAAATTCACGAGAAAAATACATATTATAAGCGGACTTATTATACCCTATCTTATCCACTAACCACAATCGTTGTTGAGAAGGAGATAAATCATAATAAGGTTGCTCTGCTAATAATTCTATACTACTATACTCAGACTTTGTAGCTTCCTCTAATAAAGAAACCTGTGTCTCCAATACTGTGTGAACAAACAAGTCTTTCAAAGCTAACTTTACCTCAAAGGTTTTATGAAGCTTTGATAAAAGACGTGTAGCCTTTAAACTATGGCCTCCTAGTTCAAAGAAATCATCCTTCACACCTATATTCTCTTTGCCTAAAATATCTTCCCATATAACTACTAACTGCTTCTCTGTATCTGTCTCTGGGGCTACATATTCTACTCCATGACTAATCTCTAACCCCTCTGGTGAGGGTAACGAGCGCCTATCTATCTTGCCATTAGGTGTTAAGGGTAAACCTTCCATCGAAACATAGTAACTTGGTAGCATATAATCGGGTAAAAAGCCCTTTAAATAACTGCGCAGTGATGCGCTGTCATGATCCAAGCTGCTTACAAAATATGCAACCAACTCCTTAACTCCATCATTATCATTGGCCAAAACTACAGCCTCATCTATATCTGCATGCCCCAATAATACACTCTCGATCTCGCCTAACTCTATGCGATACCCTCGGATCTTAACCTGAGCATCCTCTCTCCCTAAAAACGTAATCGTGCCATCACTATTCCATCTGCCCAAATCTCCCGTCTTGTACATACGAGTACCTTCTTTAAAGGGATTTGAGACAAATCGCTCTGCCGTTAACTCCTCATTATTTAAATAGCCTCGAGCCAATCCAGCTCCTCCTATATAAAGCTCTCCTGTAACGCCTATTGGCTGTAATAAGCCCTCCCTATTTAATATGTAAATCTCTGTGTTGGAAATTGGAGCGCCGATTCTTGGTCGATTAAGAAAATCATCAAGGTTTGTATTAGTAATATCATATACACATGATCCTATAGTACTCTCCGTTGGGCCATAATGGTTCACTAACCTAATACTACTACCTTCAATTATCTTAGCTATATCTGATATATTTGCTCGCTCCCCTCCTGTAAATATTAAACGAAGAGTCTTTATTTTTAATAAAGAATTATTTTCATCTCCTTGCAATAGCAGATTTAAATATGTTGGTGTAACCTTCAAATAACTTATAGACGTGCTTTCTATATACTCAATTACAGATAGGGGATCTTTTAATCTAAATTTGTCAAGTAAATGGAGAGTACCTCCATTTAAAATACAACCATAAATACTTGTTAGAATCCCATCAAAAGAAATACCCGAAGTAACTAAACTACTATCATTAATTCCTATATCATAAGTGTTTGTTAGCCAATGGTTATAATTAATTAAAGAATTATGTGATATTTCTACTCCTTTGGGCTTCCCTGTAGAACCACTGGTATAAATAACATATACCAGATTATTAGAACCTATATCATTTGATGGATTACCTGTATTATAATCCTTTGAATCACTCTTAAATTCATCTAGAAAAACTTCATCTAAAAGTACTTTGCAATTACTGTCTTTAAGCATATATGCGATACGATTCTCTGGGTAATCTGGGTCGATTGGAACATAGGCGCCGCCACTCTTTAAAATCCCTAAGATCCCCACAATCATCCAAGAACTTCGCGGTAGCATAATCCCTACCAAATCATCTGGCTCGATGGTATAATGTGCTTGTAGATAATGTGCTAATTGATTACTGCGCCTATTAAGCTCCTCATAACTAAGACGCTCCTCTTCATAAACAACCGCTATGGACTCTGGGGTTTTACTTACCTGCTCCTCAAACAATTCTACAACGGTCTTATCCTCTGGATAAGCCACTTCTGTAGCATTAAATACATCTAACAACTCTTCGCGCTCCTGATCCTCTAAATAATCAATACCTCCTAAGGTACTATCAGAAGAAAATAACAACAAATTTAATAACTGCTTATAATGAGTTCCAAATTGCATGATAGTATTTAACAAAAATATATCACTACAATAATTGATTGAAAACTCTAAGCTCTCTCTTAATTTATGTATTGTTAAAGCGACATCAAACTTAGAGTAATTAGTATGATAAGGCAATATTGAGTAATCAACACCTTTCAAATTCAACACTGGGAAATCACTCTCGTCATGCATCACAAATAGTGTCTGAAAAAGAGGGTTTCGACTTAAATCTCTTTCTTTGGATAAAGCATTAACAACGCTCTCAAAAGGAACTTCTTGATACTGAAATGCTTCTAAAGTATTTAAATGAACTTCTTTTACTAACTCTATAAATGAGATTTGATCATCAATAATTTGACGAAGCACCAGCGTATTAACAAAAAAACCAATTAAGGGTTTTGTCTCTTCTTCATTACGGTTCGCTACAGGAATTCCAATACCAATATCATGTTGATTCGAATATTTAAATAATAAAATATAAAAAGTTGACAATAAGATAGAATGTAGCGTAACACCTTCTTGCTTTGCTAATTTTTCTAGCTTAGAGGATATAATATTATTAAGCTTAAATTGAACTGTATCCCCCTTTACACTGCGAATACTTGGTTTTTTAAAATCTACTGGAAGATCTAATGGTCTTAATCCATTCAATTTATTTTTCCAATAATCTAATTTCACAAGTAATGTCTCTTCCATAACCTCTCGTTGCCATGTAGCATAATCTGAATATTGAATATCCAAAACAGGCAAAGAAGGTGGTCTATTTTCTTTCTTTGAATTATATAATTCACTTAACTCATCTATTACTAGTGGAAAGGATAGTCCGTCAAAAGCAATGTGATGAAAAACAACAATTAATACATATGATTTATCGGTCAATGCAATTAAAGTCACCCTTAATTTATGGTCTTTAGATAAATCAAATGGCTTATTTATTTCTTCTTGAGCTAATTCTGAAAAGGCTTCAATTTCATCATTAAACAACTGTTCTTTAATCTTTATAGAAAATAAATTTTCTGAGAGTATTTCTTGCTGAAGAACTTCTTTTTCAAGAAAAACAGTTCTTAAAACCTCATGTCGATTTACCAATTGAGTAAAGGCTTCATTGAGCAACTCAATCTCCAATTCCCCTTTCATTTCAATTATTATAGGAATATGATAATGTTGACTTCCTTGTAACTTATCTATAAACCATAATCGCTGTTGTTGAAATGACAGAGGTAATCTAATAGATCTATCAACTGGTGCTATTTTAGTATACTTTGGTTCTTTCTCCAAAGTCAACAGTTTAGTCAATTTTTTAATGGTGTCATTATCAAAAAATACATTAAGCTTAATTTGAAATCCAAATTCTTTATATATTTCAGAGACCACTTCAAAAGCCGCTAAGCTATGCCCCCCTAATTCAAAGAAATGCTGTTGGATTCCAACTTTTTTAAGCTTTAAACAAGTAGCCCATATTCTTGCCAATTTAATTTCAACCTCGGTTTGTGGCATTTCTAAATTGTCATCACTTTGTAATAAGAGAGTGGGTTTAGGCAGGGCTTTCCTATCTATCTTACCATTTAACCCTAAAGGAAATTCGTCTAGTACAACATAATATTGTGGATGCATATAAGCAGGTAAGCGACTATAAAGAAATTCTCGTATTGCTTTTTCACTGAAAGTACTTAAGGCTATATAATAACAGGCAATATATGCGTCTTCAAGAGTGTCTTTTATAACCTTTAGTACAAAATTTAGATCTCGATTATAAAAACGAATTTCGTTTTCAACTTCTGATAACTCAACTCTATTCCCGTGTATTTTTATTTGACTATCGGTACGACCAATAAATACTATTTCTTCTTTCTTATTATACTTTCCTAAGTCTCCAGTAGCATATACTATATCTTCAAAATCATTATGCAAAGGGTTTTGGATAAACTTCGTTGATGTCAAATTAAAATCTAGATAATATCCTTTACTTCTAAAAGGGGTTTTTATGAAAATCTCACCAATCTCATCTTTTTCGCATAATCTTCGACCTCTTAAAATAAAGACTGCGGTATTTGATATCGGTTTACCTAATGGTACAATTTGATTATCATTAATATCATCAAGTTTAATTCTATAAAATATCTTCGCTAATGTTGTTTCAGATGGTCCATATAAATTTACCCATTGTATACTATTTTCTGTTATAGCACTCCAATGCTCTATATTTCTACTATAAAGTGCTTCACCAGCAAAGAATACATATCTCAAGCTTTTTAGTAATGTTTTAACACTAACTAAATCTTCTTTCATTAAAACTCTAAATACAGAAGGAACTGAATGCATTAGGTTAACCTTACTTTCAATTAACCAGGCAATTAAATTCTTAATAGAGGTTTTCTCTTCTAAACTAGGAATTATCAATGTTCCTCCGCATAAAAGTGGTAAAAAAATATCTCTCAGACTAACATCAAAAGATAAAGGAGCTAAAAGGGGTATTCTTATAGTATGATCAATTTGAAATTCTTTTTTTTGCCAATGAATAAAGTGACTCAAACTTTTATTAACGCCCTCTATTCCTTTGGGCTTTCCAGTCGATCCAGAAGTATACATTAAATAAACACTATTATCTCCAGAGATGGTAGTAGTAGTAGTAGTTTCAGATTCTTTTGTCTCTACTCTTTCCGTCTTAACGACTTCATTTCGAGACAACTGATGGATTAGTTGAAATTTTTCATCAATTAATAACAGTAAAATATTGAAGGGTAATTCATCAACTATTTTTTTAATTGTTTCTATCTTATCTTCAGTAGTAATAATGATTTTTGGAGTAACCTCTTCCAATTGGTAATATAGCCTAGACAATGGGTGGGAACATTCCAATGGTAGAAAAATTCCTCCAAACTTCAGCACTCCAAGAATGGAAACCACATAAGAAATATCGCTTTCCAGAAAAGTTGCCACTACATCACCTTTCTCAAGATTCAGTGATAAAAACTGATTTTTTATAGAGTTAGAGTATCGAGATAGTTCTGCATAATTAACCACCCCAGAATGAGATTGTATAGCTATCTTTTCTGAATACTCTTTAGTTAAGTCTTCTATTACGGAATGTATTACTTTCTTGTCAAACTTCATTAGCATCAAATTTCTTCTTCTCTAGCATTTATTTTTATTTTTAAAATGTAAATCATCACTTAATTTTGACTACAAAAATCTGGTATTTTAAACACATCTATAAAAATCCCAAAAGTTAGAATTATCATTAGATAGTCTCTTTCAAAGGTTTGATTGACTCTAAAATCATCAGACCTATAGATCTTTTTAAGTCGCTCTACTGTGTCAGGATTAAAGTATCCTTGCCTTTTTATCGTTTCATATGATAATATATCATTTATCCATTCTTTATCTTTATTTATTAGTTCTGGACTACCAGATGCGACAAAGCTAAATTTTTCTCTTTCCACAATTTTTTGAGGTAAATGTCTCTCGGCACATTTTTTTAGTATATATTTTTCTTTTAAATCCTTTAACTTAATACTCGAGGGCATTTTTTTCAAAAACTGAAGCAGGTTAATATCTAAAAAAGGATACCTCATTTCTACAGAATTGGCAAGTCCTACTCTATCTCCATGTCCCGAAAGTAAATGATCTGCCATTCGAAGTTTAAGATCAATATAAGATCTTTTATGCAGAGGACTTCTCCCCTTAATCTTTGTTTTATCTATTAAATTTGGAACAACACTATTAAAATCTTCAAACGATTCAGTAACTTTATTAGAATAGAGTTCTTTTTTAAAACCTTCATATTCATAGTACTTATTTTCGTAAAAAAAATTTCTATCTCCCCAGAGTTTATCTCTATATTCAAACTCCATTATTTCATCCAAATCAAACAAATCGTTTTCTTGAAAATTTCTATACTTGTCAAACTTATAACCCACATAACCTCCAAATAACTCATCTGCTCCTTCTCCAGATAAAACAACTTTAATATTATTGCTTTTTGCTAATTGAGATAAACCTAAACTACAAGTATTATAACTTTCTTTTAATGGTGTTTCTGAATAATAAACCGCATCTTTTAATCTTTTAATGATTTCATCAGAATTGAAGTGAGTTTCGTGATGAATAGAACCAACCTTCAAAGCCATCAATCTTTGATATTTTCTCTCGTCAATTAACAAGTCATCGAAAGTAATAGAAAAAGAATGCATCTTAGAGTTAGGTGCTATTTTTTTAATATACGAAGCTATTAATGAAGAATCGAGCCCTCCGCTCAAATAGAAACCAACAGGTACATCAGCTTGCAATCTATCTTTTACGGCATTTTCAAGAAGTTCATCTAATTCATTTAAATAATCTTTCTCATTATACTTTTGGGTTTCATTTTCTTCTAATGGATAATCCATATCCCAGTATTCTTTCATAGAAACGCCATTTTTACTGACCTCTAAATAATTTCCTGGTTTAAGACTAAATATATCTTTAAACATAGTTTGAGGGCTAACAAGGCCAGGAAAAGTAAATATTTGATCAAGTCCCTTCATGTCTACAATAGGCTTTATTTCAGGCACTTGCAACAATCCTTTTATTTCTGAAGCAAAATAAAATATGGAATCCTTGACAAAGTAAAATAGAGGAGCAATTCCAACATGATCACGTACTAAGAATAAGCTTTTTTTATTCTTATCAAAGAGAGCAAATGCAAATTGACCATTTAACATGTTTAGAAATTCAATTCCATGCTCTTCATAAAGGTGTACTATTACTTCTACATCTGTATTAGTTTTAAAAACATGTCCATTTTTAACTAAATCTTTCTTAAGCGTTTTATAATTAAATATTTCTCCATTGCAAATCATTATCAAAGAGCCATCCTCATTAGTTATTGGCTGATTCCCAGAGGTTAAATCAATTATTGAAAGTCTTTTAAAGCCAAATCCAATATTTTCATTGAAATAATATCCAGAATCGTCCGGTCCTCTATGTGAGAGTGTATTTGTCATATTCTTTAATAACTCCTCTTGTATTTTTTCTCTTCCAAAATGCAATATCCCTGCTATGCCACACATAAATAAATATTAATTATTTTTTAGTTAAAAGTCCTCCCCCAGATCATCTAAAATAGATTTCTGCAGGTTAATAAAGTAATTCAATTCATCTTTAGTCATTAATTTCTTCCTAATTTGTTCTATCGATATGTTTGGATTATTTACAACTAAGGATAATATTTTCTCAAAATCGCTACCCATTTTGTTTATTGTATTTTTCTTGAATAAGTTGGTTCTATATTCTATACTTAATTCAAAGCTATCACCAATAGTAAAGAATAATGTCAAATCCAATTTACTAATTGTGCTTTTAAGTCGAAAAGGTATCATTTCTAAATGAGAGTCTATTTCTAATTTTGAAGAAATTACCTTTGAAATAATATTAACATCCCTAGAGGCATTCTGATTGCCTAAAGTGTCTAAAACTAGAAGAACATCATAAAATGGGTTTCTTCCTTTTTCCTGTAATCCCATAAACTCTTCAACCAATTTTTCATACGGATAAGCTTGGTGAGTATAAGCGTCAATACAGTTGCTTTTAACCCGATCTAAAAAATTTATGAATAACTCATTTTCTTCAAATGAGTTTCGCAATATTAAATTATTGAGATGGTATCCAATTTGAGTATCCAAATCAGATGAATTCCTCGTAGCAACTGGAGTTCCAATTACAATATCATTTTGTCCACTATTTTTATATAAGAGAATTTTTGTAATTGCTAAAAGTGTGATAAAAACAGTACTTCTGTTCTTTTTTGAATATTCTTCCAATTTATGCAATAGGTCATGTTTTATTGGAAAAGTTTTCGTATCTCCCGCATAAGACATCATCTCTGATCTAGGGTAATCGGTTTTAAGCTCAAAGACAGATTTATTATTAAATAATTTTTCTTGCCAGTAAGCATGGTCTTTAGCTATTTTATTACTCTCTAAATAAGCATGAAACCAAACGGCAAAGTCTTTATACTGAATCTTTAATTCTGGTAATACAGGCTCTTCATTTTTAGTATAAGCATGATACAAATTAATCCATTCGTTCAAAATTATACCGAGTGACCAACCATCACTAATGATGTGATGCATTTTAATGGTTAAGATAGCCTTATTCTTATCTAACAAAATTAAACTTGTCTTAAATAGCGGCCCATTTATGAGATCAAAAAAAACCTCAACATTCTGATTTACAAACTTATCTGTTTTTTTATCTGTAAAAGATTCATTCGTTATATCTATCTCTTCGTATACCTCATCAAAAGGAAAATCCTTTTCTGTAATAATCGTTTGTCTAACTTCTCCATTTATTAGGCTAAAAATCGTTCTTAAACTTTCATGTCTTAGGATAATCGTTTCAAATGACTTTCTCAAAGCAGATTTATCAAGCTTACCTTGAAATAAATGAGCTGAAGACATATTATATGTAAGAGATTCTGGACTCATTTGTTCATGAATCCATAGGCTTTTTTGTCCTAAGGTTACAGGATAATGCTTTTGGTAAGGAGCTCTAAATACTCGAGAAAAATCCGCGTCTATATTTTCATACTTCAATATAGACTTCGTAATCTTATTATATAACAAATCTATATCTTCATCGGTGTGAGCAAATGAAAGATAGCATATTCGACCTTCCCAAATATAAATACCTTCATTTAAAAGTTCATAGAAAAATAGGTCATAGTTTTTATTGAATTTGAATTTAAATAATGATCCAAACCAGACTACTTCTAATTGAATCTCATTGGTACTGAAAAACTCATTTAATCTAGTAGCAAAAAATTCGGTTTTTTTATTTAACGTATGATAATCATCAACACTCGTTGACATAATCTTAGATAAAACAGCTTTAGAAGCTGATAATGTAAGTGGATGTTTAGTAAAAGTTCCAGCTAAAAATGTAGGTTCTGTTGAAGGATATGAATCGTCTCCATATTGCCATGTTCCACCATCAACAACATCAAGGTATTTCGAGCTCCCAGCTATTATTCCAAGTGGCATTCCTCCTCCTGCTATTTTACCATAAGTAGCAATGTCTGCCTTTACGCCAAAATATTCCTGAGCTCCTCCTGGAAGAATCCTAAAACCAGTAATAATTTCATCAAATATTAACGGGATATTATGTTTTTCAGTAATATTACGCAGAGATGACAACCATTCTTTGTTTGGTAATTCATCTGGAAATCGACTTCGTACAGGCTCAATTAACACACTTGCAATTTGATCTGAATGCTTATCAATTAATGCTATTGACTCTGTCGAATTAAAATCTAAAACTAATAAATCTTTAACAATACTCTTATTTACTCCAACGGCTATTGGGTCTGTAGAAAACAAGTTTTCTCCCGGAGTTCCAAGGGTGCCATCAAAATGACCGTGATAAGAGCCATTAAATACAACAATCTTACTTTTTCCAGTTATAGACCTCACTAATCTTAAGGCTATCATTACTGCTTCCGTGCCTGAGTTTGCAAAACAAACTCTATCAAAACCTGTTAAATCTTTCACCATTGTTGCAACTTCCCCTACTAAATGTGATTGAGGGCCAATATGCATTCCCTTATTTAATTGATTTTGAATAGAATCAATAATGAAATCCTGCTGGTGTCCAAACAAACACGATCCAAATCCCATGGTAACATCTATATATTCATTTCCATCAATATCATAAATTTTAGAGCCTTTAGATCTGTCACTGATTATTGGATACAACAACTCTTTTGTTGAAATCCTAAAACCGGAAGATGCTCGGTTATCAGCTAAAATATCTCTATAAAAACCTGTAAACTCTTTGGATTTAATGGTTTGATTATTATAGGCTTTTATTAACTCGTTTTTATAAGCATCCTTCTCTTCTGAGAGTTTTTTCCGTTTAATCTCTATAACACCCTCAAAAGGTTTTACTATATTCTTATTAGAAGATAAAGATTTCGATTTGTCATCAGGTGTATATTCATTCTGCGCATTGATTTCCGGTTGAATATTAGAACTCGCAACACTTTCATCTTTTTGAAAATACTGAGTTAACAACTCATTCTGTTGTTGAATTTGATTTCTTAAAATCTCATTTTGTTTTTCAAACACAGACAATAATGTTCCTAAACTTGACTTATTATCATTAGCAGAAAAGGCCTTCACCTCAGACAAAGTATCAATTGGAGAAGTTAAGTTGTTAGTAGGGAGGGATGGGGATGGGGATGGAATTCGTATATGGTCTTTAGTCTTAGTTGAAATAAAATTTGCTATAGAATCTATATCATTTAATTCAACAAATAAACTTGAGAATTCCAATAATACACCAAATTCTACTTTTACTTTTTTCACCACCTCCATCAGCATAAGAGAATCTGCTCCTAATTCAATTATTGAATCATTTTCCTTAAGCTCTTCGGTATCTAAATGGAGTGTCCGTGATATTATTTCAATGAGTTTATTTTTTATTTTTTCTTTATGATTTACGCTCAGTTTTGGGTTGTTTACATCCATATAATTAGAAAACTGTATTTCTGGCTTAACTGTAATCTCATTATCTACTGTCAATTTTGGTGCATCAAAGGCCCAAAATCTTTTCCTTTGAAAAGGATAAGTAGGTAAAAAAATTCTTTTTTGTTTTTTATACTTATAAAAAGTTTTCCAATCGATATTAATTCCATTAGCATATAATTCACTTAGACTATTATAAATTGTTTCTAATTCATCATAATCTCGTCTTAAAGATGGAATCCAAACAGAATTGAGCCAGAGTGTTTTATTTTTATCTGCTAATATTTTTGAAGCCATTCCACTTAAAATAGGAGTAGTACCAATCTCGAGATACATATTAACATTATACGATTCTAATTTCAGTATTCCTTTTTCGAATTGAACTGGTTTCCTTAAATGGTTTATCCAATAAGCAGAATCACACACATTATTTCCTACTTCCTCACCATCTAGACAACTAATTAATGTAAGATTAGGGGATTTAAATTTAATTTTTTTTAATGTTTTTTCAAAAGCTTCTAATACGGGTTCCATTAATGGAGAATGAGAAGCTCTTGACACCATTAGTTTTTTAGTTTTCACCCCTTGAAATGTTAGCTTTTCGCACAACATATCAATAATACTTTCTACTCCAGATATAGTTGTTTGATTTGCTCCATTAATTGCAGCTATAGAAACTTTGTCTTCATAGCCAGATAGTATTTTATTAGTTTCGTTTGCATCCAACTCAATCGAAACCATTGCTCCAACTGAAGAAGATTTTTGTAATAGTTTTCCTCGAGTTGCAACCAGCATTAATCCTTCTTCAAGCGTAAAAACCTCTGCCGCACAAGCTGCTGTAATTTCTCCTAAACTATGACCAATAACTATATCTGGAATTACACCCCAACTTTCCCATAATTTAAACAAAGCATATCCTATCGAAAATATTACAGGTTGGGCGATATCCATATCATCCAAGCACTTATTAGTTTTTTTAAATAAAACATCTAAAAGATCAAATTCATTAGATGCTTTTAATAAACTATTACACTCGTCTATTATCTCTTTAAATACCTTTTGTTCTTTATAAAGTGTTTTGCACATTCCTTTATATTGAGAACCATGTCCTGTAAATAAAAAAGCTAGTTTCTTATTTTTAATAGATTCATTTGTTTTATGAAGGCTAGATGAATCAAGTTTTAGCTTTTCAATCAATTCTTCTTTGGAATTAGCAATAAATGAAGTTCTGATAGGGAAATGATTTCGATGAATAGCAAGATTATAGGCTATTTCTTCTAAATTCAGGTTCGCATCTTTTATAAGATGTTCCTGTAATTGTTGTAATTGATCATTACACGCTTCTTTGACCACGCCAGAAAAAACAAATAAATGGCAGGATTTTAAATTTGTTTGATTTTGAGGAGCTTCTTCTCGTATTAATGGAGGTTCTTCAAGAATTACATGAGCATTTGTTCCGCTTAAGCCAAAAGAACTTACTCCTGCTATTCTTGGTTTTTTCTCTCTATTCCAAGATTTAGAAGCTTTTAAAATTGAAATAGAATAGTCATTCCATGGAACATACTCATTTAACACTTCTGTGTATAGACTTTTAGGTAATTCATTGCTCTTAAAAGCTGCTAAAACTTTTAACAAACCCGCAAGACCAGAAGCTGCTTCTAAATGTCCAATATTACTTTTAATACTACCTACAAAAAGAGGTTGTTCTCTTTTTATATTGGCGCCATATACATTCTCTAAGGCATTAATTTCAATTGGATCACCTATACTAGTTCCAGCGCCATGAGCTTCTACATAGCTCACATCTGCAGGATTAGTATTCGCATTTCTCAATGCCTTTTTTATCATTTTTTCTTGAGAAATACGATTTGGAACTGTTAACCCGCTACTAGCACCATCATGATTAATGGCTGCTCCCTTAATAACCCCTAAAATTGTTTCTTTGTTTGCTACAGCATCACTTAATCTTCTCAATACCAATACTACAGAGCCTTCGCTACGCCCATACCCATCAGCTTTATTAGAAAATGGCTTACAAATACCATCTGGAGCTAATGATTTTGACTGAGACAAATACATAAATGGAATTGGACTACTTAATATTTGAGCACTCCCAATAATCATCAAGTCTGATTCTTCATTCCGTAAACTCTTACAAGCTAAATCCAATGCTACTAATGAAGAAGAGCATGCTGTATCAACGGTCATACATGGGCCATTTACACCTAAAAAATAAGATATTCTTCCTGCTGAAAAACTCTTGTGGGTCCCCGTAATATCATAAAAACCTAGATCATCGTTATCTTTTTGCAATAAACTATAATCGCTTGGTCCTAAACCAATAAATACTCCTACATTTAATTGAGCGAGGTCTTCTTTTGTAAACCCTCCGTTTTCCAATGCTTCCCAACTACACTCTAGTAATAGTCTTTGTTGAGGATCCATTTTTTTTGCTTCACGAGGAGAAATTCCAAAAAATTTAGCATCAAATTGGTCATGTCCTTCAATAAACGATGCATGACGTGTATACATTTTTCCTTTAGCATCTACATTACTATTAAAAAAATCAGAAATATCAATCCTATCTTCAGGAATTATTTTAGCAGTATTTTTTTCTTCTTTTAAGAGTTTTGCTAAAGATTTTAAATCATTCACATCTCCTGGTAAACGGCAAGACAATCCAACAATAGCTATAGAATCTCTACCAGAAGCTATTTTATTCTTAGAAAATGTTTTCTCTATTGGAGAAGATTTTGTTTCCAAGATTTTTTCTAAAATATAATCAGATAGAGCTTCTATATCTGGTATTGTTGCAATTTCTGGAATAGATAAATCAATCTCTAATTCCAAAGAAATCATTTTTGTAAACTCTACCAAAACTAAAGAGTCAAGTCCAAGATCAAATAGCCCCTTTTTTATATCAATTGTTGAATAATCTGAGATATTTAAAATATCTGAAAGTTTTCGTTGTAACCATTCAATTAAAGATTTTCGTTTTAAGGGAGAATTTAACTCTAATAAAGTTTTTTTGTTATCATCTATATTTATCAATGATGATTGAGAAAGTACTCGTTTAAAATCATTATTGGAATACCAAATACCACATAAATTTCTTTTAATCTTTCCACTAGAAGTTTTAGGTATGGTAGCTGGTTTAAGTAACAACACATCAAACACAAAAATTTTAAACTCCTGGAATATTGCAGATTTAATATCTCTAATTAATGAAACAGCATCAAAATCTATCAAGTGTGTACGCTTAATCTCCTGGGCAATAATTAATTGTTCTCGCCTATTTATTTCTACACTAAATGCAGCTCCAGCATTTAGTGTAAAATACTCCGATTTATTTTGAAAGCATGCCTCAATATCTTGGGGAAAAAAATTCTTTCCATTAAATATCATCATCTCTTTCAATCTACCACTTATATATAATTCACTTTCATCAAAATATCCTACGTCTCCTGTTCTTAAAAAAGGTCCAGTTTGATTCCCATTATTATCATTATAATAAGCCTGAAAAACTTCTTTAGTCAATTCTGGCTTATTCCAATACCCTTTAGTTACACTTGCCCCTTTAACCCATATTTCTCCCTCTTGTCTTTCTTCACAAAGTTTAAAATTATTTGGGTTTACTATTTTAATTTCAATTCCGTTTAAAGCCTTCCCATTACTTACATGTGTGGTTTTAGATCCTGCATTATCATTTAAAGGTTTTGAACTATATTTTATAGGTTTATTATTCCCGCATACCACTAATGTTGTCTCTGCCATACCATAAGCTGGTCTCCAATAGCTAAATTTCACGCCTAAAGTTGAGAATTTTTCTACGAATGCTAAAAGTGTTTTTTTTCTAACAGTTTCGGCCCCACTAAAATATATTTTACACGATGTTAAATCGACATCTTTTAGTTCGTTTAAATCAATATTTTCCACACATAGGTCATAAGCAAAATTAGGTCCTCCTGTAATTGTAGCTTTATATTTAGATATCGCTTGAAACCATCTAATTGGCTTTCTTACAAAACTAACTGGAGCCATAAAAATTAAAGTACTGCCAATGTATATATTACTTAAAATATTACCTATTAATCCCATATCATGAAAAATAGGCAACCAACCTACGAAAATTGTTTCCTCATTTAATTTCAACAGATCTATAATTAATTCACAATTATGAGAAATATTATGATGAGAGACCATTGCACCTTTTGGTTTTCCCGTTGAACCCGATGTGTACTGTAAAAATGCTGTGTCTTCTAGTTTTACTTCAGCAAATTCAATATTTTTAGATGTGCTTTTTATTTCATCTGTTAACAAGATCTTCATCTTATTTGAATTTTCATCATAAACAGACCATTTATGAATCTTGTTATATAACTTTGAAGTACATAATATTAATTTTGCAGCACAGTCATTTTTAATATTATTTAATCGATCTAAACGACGATTGCTAGAAGGAGGATTAACAGGAACTGCAATAACTCCAGCCAAAAGGCAGCCTAAAAAAGCCTCAATAAAATCTGTTCCAGAAGAATATAATAATAATACTCTTTCACCTGGATTAACGTTTTTTAAAAGTTGAAAAGCAATATTTTGTGATTTGTTATATAAGTGCGCATAGGTGATCCTGCTTTCCTCAATTTCTCCATCTTCTAAAAATATATAAGCTACTTTATCTTTATTCTTCTCGGCTCTTAACCTTAAGACATCAACAATTGTCTTGTTAATTTCAATCAACTTCTCGCTCATATAATTAATTAATCTTTTTTATTGTACTTAGATTATAAATATTTTGCCTAATAATGTTAGAGATTAAAGTCACATTTTTGAAAATAAAAAAATGATCACCAGGTAACTCTATAACTTCAATTGGTAGTGTTGATTCTTTTTGCCAGTGTAACATCTGATTCTCATCAATTTCTTCATCCAACCCATATAAAGCAATGATTTTTGTTTCTAATGGTCTAAAAGCTTTATATTCATAATTCTCAACAGCCTCAAAATCTGCTCTTAAGATAGGCTCAAAGAAACTCATTAAATCTTCATTCACTAATAATTCATCTGGACATCCTCCTAATTCTTTAAGCTTTTTTCTAAATTCTAAAGAAGGTAAAACGGATAAATTTTCACTTTCTTTTATATATGACGGACCTCCCCTGCCTGAAATAAAAAGGCATGAAGGTAATCTGTTTAACTTAGATTTAATTAAGTGCCCAAGTAAAAAACTAATAAGAGCTCCCATACTATGACCAAAAAAATAATAATACTCATAATCTTTTATAATAGGAACAACTTGGTTATACATATCTTCAACCATGTCATCAATATTATTGAGTAATTTTTTACCTACTCTCTTTCCTCTTCCTGGTAATTCAACTACTTTAACATCAATAAAGGTTAAAGACGTTTTAATTTTATTAAGACTAAAGATATTACCTCCTGCAAAATGAAATAGTATTAAAACTCTATCTCTTTTATATTTCATACAATTAAACTATAAAATTTTCAACTAAACTTCAAGTATGTCAAACCAATAAGCAATTTAACATACTAATTCTTGGATCAAATAAAAGGGTATATAAACAAAACATTTTTAAGTAAATATAAAACGCATAGTTATAAATTTTAATTTTAATAAAAAATATTATTAAAAAAACGCTACTCATTTAGTGTAATAAGACTATCACGCTCAATGAATTAAAAAGATAAAACAAAACAATCTTAGCAATTATATACATTGACTATCAAGTAAACTATTTAAACAAGATTCTTTTTTTAATCTATTTTTATTTTTAAAGGTCAGTAGTTAGTTGCATAAAATTTGATTGTGATATGCTTTTTCCTTGTTAACCATTTTAGTTATTAGATTATTAAAGATTGTTGCCTTGCTTCGTGAACGGTTTATCCTAAAATAGAATTTATTAAAATATCTGTTTATGTTAAAATCGCTGACCCAAGAATATGTTGTTCTTATCCAAGATTTTACTTGATGAATCATTGTGTGCAACGCTTTAAAATTTAAGCCAGAGTTACTTTCAATCTGTTTTATATTATATGCTTTGGTAATAGGCCCATAACCTCGCCATTTATCAGTGGTTACTTTTGCATCTCGACTTATGTGGTTTATAAACATTTACTGTAAGGATTGCGCTGAAAAATCTTCAATACGAATTGCATACATTCTTTTTACTTTGCCTTCTTCTGTAAGCTCAACGGCAGTGATGGCTTTCTTTTTCTTGGCGTTGTAACTCCTACCAACCTTTTCCTTTTCTCGTCTACCCAATACAAATTCATCTACGTGGACATCTCCTTGCATTGGATTATTGCCGCTGGATTCCATAGCCTCTCTTACCTTGTGCATCCATAATCGAGCTGTCTTTTCTGTCACACCATAACGAACTCCCATATAACTAGCAGAAAGACTCTTAGTGCTTGTTCCCATTTCGAATGTGATGAAAAACGCTTTGTGAGCACCAAACTTTACTTTATGGAATAAAGTGTTAGAAGTCGCAGATTCTTGATGAGAACATATATTACAAGTGCGAGAGTAATCCTTTCGTGTCTGAGCTTTCTTATGCCCACATTTAACGAACTCAAAACCGTCCTTCCACTTAATTTCAGCTAAGTATTTCTTGCAATCTGCGTCTGTCTTAAACCGATCAGAGAACTCTAGAAGGTTTCGACCCTTGAAAATATCCATATTATACTTATTTTTATTGACTTTAAAGATCTGAATTTAGATACTGACCTCTGTTAATTTTTATTTTAAATTCCCATTAAATCATAAAATATTGATTTTTTAGCAATTATTATTTTAACATATCATTCAATCCTTCTTTATCAAATAAGATCCTTCCAACTTTAATGTCTGACCAACCTTTTCTCAATTTATAGTTAAAAGTAGGTGTATTTTCTATTAATTCACAATCCAAATAATAATTTGAAACATCTTCATTACCAACATGTTTCAATTCCTGTATATGAGTTGATATAAAAAAATAAGAATTTTTAAATTTACTCAATCCTTTTATCGTTTTCTTGCAAATCTCAAAAGCATCTTCAACATTGGTTCCACTAAAAAGCTCATCGAAAATAGCAAAACATTGTTTTCTGTTAGAAGCGTTTTTAACAACATTCTTGAGATTCATAATTTCATACATAAAATGGCTATAACCATTTAAAATATCATCTCTTTTATTAATTTCAATAGAGAAATAATTGCAAAAAGGAATTTCTCCAAAAGATGCAGGTATCCCAATTCCCAAATGTCCAAAATAGACACAAAGCCCAATGGCCTTAAGAAATGTAGATTTACCTGACATATTCGGTCCATTAAGTACTATTACATTATTAGTTGTTTCAAAATTATTCTTAACAGGTTTATCGATTAGGGGGTGATAAAATTCAATTAATTTAATATGATTGTTATTGAAATTTGGAAAGGTGAAATTGTTTTTAATGATTCCAGAATTTATTGACAAATAAGCCTCAAACAAAAACAAATCTTCCCAAAAAAGTTTTGTATCACCTTTTTTTTTGAGTACATAAATTTTCTCCGATAACTCTATCGCGTGTTGATTCTTCAACCTACCTTCTCTAATAATGTGTTCATATTTGTTAAGTTCGAAATTCGAGAAAAACTCTAAAATTCGCTTAATACTCGATGCGTATTCCTCTGGAAACTGTTTTAAATCCAATCGTAAAAAATATCTCGACTGCAAGCGATGAAAAAAAAGTATTAACTGAGTAAATTTGCTTATATATGTTACTTTTTCTTGTTTAGAACCAAATAGCCTATACTTTAATTTCTTTTGAGACAAATCTTCATTTCTTTCGTCATTTAAAAAAAGATATACTTCGTTTAAATACAAAATGGTATACGAATAACTTTTTAAAATATTATAATTTGCAGCAAAACCTTTCAATATATTTTGACGTTCTACAATTGCGTCTATTGATTGTAAAGGTTTTTTTAAAATTTCAAGAATTTTGTTTTTTGCGAATGCATTTAGAGAATAATCATATAATGGCAAAAGTTCCTTTTCAATACCTAAATCTTTTAAATTATCCATTCTATATTATGATAGGGTTGTTCCTTTTTATTTATGCATTAAAAATATACACTAGCCTTTAATAAAGCGTTTAATTTAGTATTATTTTTTTAAAAAAATTCAATGATAATCATATCTCTTTGTTAATTATTTTTCTTTATAAAGTACTTATTGGCTCTCCAGAATCTCTCATTAGAATTTAATATTTTTTATAAATTACAATGAAATTATTGCGTATACTCTTTTAAACAGGCTTAAATAAAGATATCAATATTACCATCAAAATATTTTTTTACTAAAACAATTGTATTTGAAAAAATCTATAATATCATTCGTTGTCTTTTAAGCAAAATGATATTACGCATGTATTTAATGATGCCTATTAGATTTGCCGAAAACAACACCAGATCCTTGCGCAGTAATGCATAAATTAAAATTAAGATTGATCCTGTAAGACCCTTGAGGTAATAAGGACTGTTTACGTCTTTCTGAATAAAACCATTGATAAACAAAATGCAATGCAAAAATTACGTGAGCTACCACCCCAAATATCAATAACCATAAGGGGGATATTTTCACTACTAAATAGCGACTGCCAATCGTAGAATGAATTACTATAAGCAAATAACAAAGCAATGACTAGAAATACAATCAAAAACCATCGCAAAAATTTAGGAAATAGATACCATTGTTTTTGTAATTGTATGTTTCTTGTGTATATATAATATGTTAGTGATTGTCCTAACATAATAGCAAAATCATCGCGTAAATAGCCATAAATAAATAAAAGAAACCAGGCAATTAAACTTAGCTTTCAAAAAAGTAATGGAGCAATTACTTTCTTTTTTTCTGAAACTATCCATTGTAAAATAGTACGTCCAGAAAACAATAATTGTGCAGTAAAACCTATGGTGAGTATAACCCAATTCCTCATCCTTAATTTTCAACTTTGTAATTAATATATTTCTTCTTCATCCAAAGAAAAGCAAAGCAGTCCATTAATGGTCCTAAAAGGCGATTCCAAATAGAAAAATTTGACTTTCTTTGGGTACGTTCAAAATGACTTACAAAGATTTGTTTTACACGTCCTTTTTGTAATAATATCATTGCAGGCAAAAAACGGTGCAGTCCCCTAAACATTGGAATGCTTTTTGCCCATTCTGTTTTAATAATTTTGAGTGGACACCCAGTGTCATCCATGCCATCTTGAGTGAAAACATGGCGTATACCATTGGCTATTTTCGAAGATATATTTTTAATAAAAGAATCTTTACGCATAACCCTTACTCCAGTAACTACCTCGTTTTCACATATATACTCCAATAATAAATTAAAATCTTGAGGTGTTGTTTGCAAATCAGAATCTATATAGCCAATTAAAGTTGTCTTAACATGATCAAACCCAGCTTTAATTGCTGCACTTAGTCCATAATTTTTATCAAAAAAAAATATAATTGAAATCTGAATTTGAAAAACAAATTTCTTCTATTATCTTCTGGCTATTATCGTTCGAACCATCATTTATAAACAAAACTTTTACGGGTATTCTAGCAATGTCTATATAAATTTGCATCTCTTTTTGTACACGTAAGAGATTATCTTGCTCATTATAAACCGGAATTATAATAATTATATTATGATTTGTAATCAATCTATATAATGCTTTAAATTACAAGAATAGTGCTCAACTTTAAAGAAAACCTTAAGGATTAAGCGATTATCAAATAAAGTATAAAAAATACTTATCGCAAATTAAATTGCTAATTTTTGTATTAAAATATTTTAATATTTAGAATCAAAACAGGCTTTACAGACTATCGCCCTAAAATGTCAATTTTTATGGTGTACATTAAAGATATAACTTTAAAGGTTTAATAATAACTGTACAACTAGTCAATCTATAATTTTCATCAAAAGAATCTATTGAGTATCTGCGTAAGGGAATACCTTAATCCGTTCTAATTTCTAGATAATTCAAAAAAAAAGCTTATAACTGTTGGTATAATTTTAAAATTGTGTACAGATTTTTTGGTGATAAAAAACATTTATTTTAAAATAAAACCCATTCAAATTTGAAAATATTAGTCACAGGAGCTACTGGTTTTATAGGCTCTCATCTTGCAGAAAAGCTATCAAACATGAAACATTCTGCTATTGGATTGGACAACTTTAACACCTAACTATTCTATTGCATTAAAAAGTATAAATGCGTTAACACTAAAAAAATTTGGAGTTCAGATTATAGAACATGACTTGACGCTACCAAATCTAGCAATATCGCTACCAAAAGATTTTGATTATATTTTTCATTGCGCTGCACAGCCCGGTATAACGACTACTTCAAAGTTTGAGAGTTATTTAAATAATAATGTGATTGCCACTAAAAACCTTGTTGGTTTTGCAAGACAATTTTTGAATTTGAAACTATTTGTAAATATTGGAACTTCTTCTGTATATGGTAAGAATGCCTCTTTCAATGAAGAAAAAGTAACACAGCCTATTTCAAACTATGGTATAACAAAACTCGCCGCCGAACAACTTGTGCTTTCTAACTCAAGAGCAGGTTATTTTAAAGCTTGTTCTTTGCGTTTATATTCTGTATATGGCTCCCGAGAACCTCCAGACCAACTTTTCTCTAAGCTTATTAAATGTGGATTAAATAATGAAACATTTCCTTTGTTAAAAATAGTCTTTTACATAAACGTAGTTTTACACATGTAAATAATATTGCTAATGGAATTGTGAGCTGTATTGGAAAGGAAGAACAGTGCGAAGGTGAAAATATTAATTTAGGGGACTATCTCAAAAACTGTGTAAGTAGAAAATATCGGGGTTTGCAAACCCCGATATTTTTTGTTTAATTTTTAATCTAATACACAGTAATGAAAAAAGAAGATTTATTTGATGACGAGTTTTTGAAACAGTTTAAATCTGGAGAAGAACTCACTGGTTTTTTAAAGCAACTTCAAAAACGTGGTTTGGAGAAAATGCTGGAAGGTGAACTTGATGGCCATCTGGATTTTGAGAAACACCAGAAGTCGAAGCAGGGCAATAGTAGAAATGGGTATTCCCGTAAGAAAGTCCGTAGTTCTTATGGAGAAGATCATATAAAAGTTCCTAGAGACCGCGAGGGCTCTTTCAATCCCATGATTGTCCTCAAGCGCCAGAATATGGTAGATGGGATTGAGAATGTCATCATATCGCTTTATGCCAAAGGAATGAGCAATAGCGATATCGAAGAACAAATCTCTGAAGTATTTGGTTTTGATGTTTCCACTACCACTATATCTCGGATTACCGATCTTATCAGCAATGATATCGTGGCTTGGCAGAATCGCCCGCTGGAGCCTGTTTACCTGATCGTTTGGATGGATGGGATTGTATTTAAAGTTCGTGAGAACTCCAAAGTGTAAAAAAAACAATTTATATAGCCGTGGGGCTTCGCCGGGATGGCAAAAAGGAAGTCTTGGGACTGTGGCTGGGCAAGAATGAATCGGCAGCCTTCTGGGTAAGTGTTTTGACCGATATGAAAGCCCGGGGCGTGGAAGATATCCTAATCACCGCTACCGACAACCTTAATGGGTTTACCGACACCATAAAAAATGTGTTCCCAGAATCCACCACCCAGATTTGTGTGGTGCACCAGATCAGGAACGCCTATAGGTATGTGGTATGGAAAGACAAGAAAGCTTTTACCAAGGATATGAAGCTCATTTACGACGCCCCTACCAAACAGGCCGCAGAAGCTGCCCTAGAAGATTTTGCCCAAAAGTGGGACGATAAATATTCCTATGCTGTTAAAAGCTGGAGGGACAACTGGGAAGACCTTACCGCCTTTTATGGGTTCCCTGTAGAGATCAGGCGTATTATCTACACCACTAACCTTATTGAGAACCTGAACGGGAAGATTAGGAAGTACACTAAAAATAAATTATCCTTCCCTACAGACGATGCTGTAATGAAATCTGTATATTTGGTAGTAAGGGAGGCCACAAAGAAGTGGAAAATGCCTGTTAGAAAATGGGGCATTATCCTCAATCAGTTCTTAACCATATATGAAGAAAGGGTCCGACTTTAAGTAATAAAGTCAAACCCCTGTATTTTAAAACTTACACACTTTACGGGATAGTGTCTAAAATTTTTAAAGGTCAGTAGTTAGTTGCATATAATTTGATTGTGATATGCTTTTTCCTTGTTAACCATTTTAGTTATTAGATTATTAAAGATTGTTGCCTTGCTTCGTGAACGGTTTATCCTAAAATAGAATTTATTAAAATATCTGTTTATGTTAAAATCGCTGACCCAAGAATATGTTGTTCTTATCCAAGATTTTACTTGATGAATCATTGTGTGCAACGCTTTAAAATTTAAGCCAGAGTTACTTTCAATCTGTTTTATATTATATGCTTTGGTAATAGGCCCATAACCTCGCCATTTATCAGTGGTTACTTTTGCATCTCGACTTATGTGGTTTATAAACATTTACTGTAAGGATTGCGCTGAAAAATCTTCAATACGAATTGCATACATTCTTTTTACTTTGCCTTCTTCTGTAAGCTCAACGGCAGTGATGGCTTTCTTTTTCTTGGCGTTGTAACTCCTACCAACCTTTTCCTTTTCTCGTCTACCCAATACAAATTCATCTACGTGGACATCTCCTTGCATTGGATTATTGCCGCTGGATTCCATAGCCTCTCTTACCTTGTGCATCCATAATCGAGCTGTCTTTTCTGTCACACCATAACGAACTCCCATATAACTAGCAGAAAGACTCTTAGTGCTTGTTCCCATTTCGAATGTGATGAAAAACGCTTTGTGAGCACCAAACTTTACTTTATGGAATAAAGTGTTAGAAGTCGCAGATTCTTGATGAGAACATATATTACAAGTGCGAGAGTAATCCTTTCGTGTCTGAGCTTTCTTATGCCCACATTTAACGAACTCAAAACCGTCCTTCCACTTAATTTCAGCTAAGTATTTCTTGCAATCTGCGTCTGTCTTAAACCGATCAGAGAACTCTAGAAGGTTTCGACCCTTGAAAATATCCATATTATACTTATTTTTATTGACTTTAAAGATCTGAATTTAGATACTGACCTCTGTTAATTTTTATTTTTATAGGCTATTTCTTTCCCCTAACCGTTCCGCACATTGCTGCTTCATTCCGCGAAAAGCTTCATTTCGAGCAAAGAGCTTCACTACATAAAGTCTTGGACACAATCCAAAAATTACACAATTCCATTTCGCTAACCTGATATAAAATCGAAACACTTCCTTTCATTTAGAATTTTTTGGATTAAGTCCGCCAGTTCGGAATTCCATTTAGTATTCTTTTTTTTCACTTCAATTCCTTTAGTACTTCTCATGTTTATTTAAACCCACTCCCCTACCTCCACTGTCTTTACCTTTTTTGTAATGCAAAATACCAAGATTTAGAAGTTAGTCCAGACTGCATAAAGCCGGTCCCTGCGTTCCCTTTTTATAAGTCCTCCCTAATTCTAAATCCTGAAAATGTATAAGCATCAAAAAAGGTAACAGTGAAGGCTCTACGGAAAGTAAATTTTAAAACAGAAATCATGAAATCGTATCAAATCCATAAAACTGAAGCGAAAAAAGAGTTAAAAAATCAAAAAAGCAAAACGCTCAGGATACAATAAGTAAATTTTTTTAAACCTACCTGTAGGTGATAGCAGGAATTATAATAATTCATTTAAAATTTTTCAATCATGAGTACACTTAGAAACAAAGTTCAGTTAATCGGAAATGTGGGGAATGCCCCAGAAATCAAAGACCTTGAAAGCGGTAAAAAAGTAGCCAGCTTTTCTCTAGCAACCAATGAATTTTATAAAGATTCAAAAGGCGAAAAAGTACAAGACACCCAATGGCACAATGTTGTAGCCTGGGGAAAAATCGCAGATATCGTTGAAAGTTATGTAGGCAAAGGAAAGGAAATTGCCCTCGAAGGTAAATTGGCTTCTCGCTCCTATGAAACCAGCGAAGGCGAAAAAAGGTATGTTACCGAAGTAATAGTAAGTGAAATCTTGCTACTGGGTAGCAAGAATGGAAATAACACTAGCGAATAGTGCTATAAAAATAAAGAGGGCGTTCCGATCAAAGATGGGCCCTCTTTATAATATCAATCCTTAAAAACATGATTAATATGAAAACTAAAGTTAATGAAATTTCGATAAAATATCAGGGAAATTTTAAAATGAAACAGGCTCCTAAAATTACTTCTTCAAACAGTGCAGTAGATCTATTATTTGAATCATGGGATAAAGACCGCATAGGTTTACAGGAATGCTTTAAGGTGATGCTTTTGAACAATTCAAATAAAGTGAAAGGAATTTTTGAAGTTTCCTCTGGAGGAATCACAGGAACTCTTGTAGATGTGCGTATCCTTTTTGCTGTGATACTAAAGTCACTTTCCACATCAATAATTTTAGCACATAACCATCCATCGGGAAATTTAAAACCCAGTGAAGCAGATAAACAACTGACTAGTAAAATTAAAAATGCAGGTGAATTTTTAGATATAAAATTATTGGATCATCTCATTATTATTCCAGATGGGGATTACTTCTCTTTTGCTGATGAGGGGATTTTATAAAGAAAGCTTCTTAAATTAAATAGGTTGAAAAGATCTGACGAGTTCGGATCTTTTTTCTGGTATAAATTTTCGATTTATATATTAAAAACTGTATATTTAAAAAGCTGAAATTCAGCATTCAATTTTAAGTAGGGTTATCCATTTTTCGACTTTCGCCGATAACCATACACATCAAAAAATAACATATCGGAAATTTATTTCCCTGAAATGGCAATTGGTTTTTTAGCCACATTGTACGAAATTTTTGTCCCGCTTGGCGGGACGAAAAGGAGTAGCAAGAGGGTAACACGCTACGCGATGTTAAACTCTCCTTTTCGTTTTCAAAACGCTGATAATCAGCTACTTGAAAATATTATAATTTCTTGACTCTCAACAATTTGCGACAAATGCCTTGTGAGAGCCCATTTTTAGGAAAGAATTTGCGACAAATCGGCGAATTATGGACTCATTTATTGGAATTAGATTCAAAAAGGAAACAGCGAAACGTTTTCAGGAATTTTCAAGAACTCACTTTAAATCACACACCGAGGCAATAGCCACGATGCTTGATTTTTTCTTCTACAACGAAATCTCACCAAAGGAAAAACTGGGCCCAACCGGCAGAACAATAGAAGCTTCAATTAAAAAGCGGATCAATGCGGTAATTGCCATTATGAGGGATATGGAAAAAACGCAAACCAAACCCACCGTAGCGATGATCGAATCACTTTTTCAAACCGATGAACCAAAAAAGAAACCATTGATTTTGGAGAAGAAATTTATCGAGGAGAAGAAGGAAATCCGTTTCCAAGAAAAACTAAACCCAAACAACGAACTCTAAATTTTTGAGAAATGTATATCACAATCACACCTCAAAAATTAGGAGACACTTATTCACAAAGTTCGGCTGATTTTGTGGGCTATCTGGAGAAAGAAAATCAAGGTCTGGAACAAGAAGAACTAGAGTATTTTTTCAATCAATATGGTGATAAGATTTCAGCGGAAGATGTGATAAAAGATATTGATGGGAATGGTGCAAAACTAAAACAAACCGAACCTAAATTTTATTCGATTACAGTGAGTCCTTCACAATATGAATTGAATAGATTACAGAACCACAGCGAAGAGCTAAAAAAGTATACTCGTGAGCTTATGAAAGATTATGTTGCTTCTTTCAATCGAGAAATCAACGGACGACCTATAAGAATCGATAATATAAAATACTATGCGAAGATCGAACACCAGCGAACCTTTAAAGGAACTGATATACAGATCAAAGAAAATCAACCCTATGCTACAAAAATACTTCAGCTAAAAAATGAGATCAGAGGGATTCAAAATGGTACGGTTGGAGGGAATATTAAAAGCAAAGAGAGGGAAATTAACAAGTTGGAACGTGAGGCACCATTTCAACAAGAGGGAAAGCGAATTGTGCAGGGAATGCCAAAAGCCGGAAACCAAAGTCATATCCATATCATTGTTAGCCGCAAGGATGCATCAAATACCTTCAGCCTTTCACCTGGAAGCAAGCACAAAGCTTCGGAAGTGGAGATGCATGGCAAGCAAGTAAAACGCGGTTTTGATCGTGATAAGTTTTTTGAGAGTGCCGAGAAAACCTTTGATAAAACTTTTAGCTATCATAGAAATTTTGCGGAAACCTACCAGGCTCGGAAAGATTTCATAAAGAATCCGAAAATCTATTTTTCTGCCCTAATGAAATTGCCCGCAAATGAAAAAGCACTTGCCTTTAAAATAATGGGGAAAGCGGGAATTCTGATGATCCCCAGTATTCCTATTACAAAAGCACAGTTAGCGATGAGAATATTTAAGCAGCTTAGACGTGGCGCAGAAGTAGCCATCAAATCAAGTTCCATAGGAATCTAATATAAAATTATGCAATTGGACAATCTCTTAACGATATTTCTAATTATTGGTTTTGCCAGTACTGTTTTCTATGGAATGTATAGAATAAGTAGATATGCCTTCCTTGTCAATTTTCTAATGCTTATTGCACTTGTGTTATATATGAATGAAGAATTATCATTGGTATTGAGAGCACTTTATTTGGTCTGCCCGCTTGTTTTAATTAACATATCCATGTATGTATTTTTTCATAAAACTGATACCCCTAAAAATGGAGATATAAAATATCAGGTCAACTTTGCCACTTCCAAAGGAAATTTTAAAGTGGATAATATAAAACGTGGCGCATCGGTAATTGGCTCTGCAGGAAGTGGAAAGACTGAAAGCGTGGTTTATAGTTTTCTGAAACACTTTCGAAAAGAAGGTTTTTGCGGAATCATTCACGATTATAAAGATTTTGAACTCACAGAAATGGCATATCCCCTATTCAAGGATGGCGATATCCCATTTAAGATCATTTCCTTTGATAAAATCATCCATAGGGTAAATCCTATTGCGCCACACTATTTAGAGAACGAGGAAAGTGTAAATGAGGTGTCAAGGGTCTTAATTGAAAACTTATTGGAACAGCGAGAATCTGGAACAACTGGAACGACAAAATTTTTTAATGATGCTGCGGAAGGTTTGATAGGGGGACTAATTTGGAAACTGAAAACAACCTATCCCCAATTCTGTACCCTTCCTCATTTAATCGCTATCTATCAATACCTCGACACAAATAGCCTTATAAAATTTTTAGAAACCACTACAACATCAAGGGCAATGGCAGATGCTTTTATTAGTGGGAAGGATTCTGAAAGGCAAACAGCTGGAGTAAAAAGCACCTTAGCCAATGCGCTCAAACGAATCAGTACTCAACGCATTTTTATGGCACTTTCAGCTGATGAAGTACCACTCAATATAAATAATCATGAAAATCCATGCGTAATTTCAATCGTGAACAATCCCAAATTTGAGACTTCGTATTCACCCGTGATCGCTACAATCATCCATACAATTACCAAACAAATGAGCGTAAGGGATTCCAAACCTTCTTTCCTGCTTATGGAAGAGGCACCCACCATTCGTTTGTTGAATATGCATCGTATTCCCGCAACATTACGGAGTTATAATATCGCAACGATTTACGTGATGCAGGATAAGATCCAAAACGATATGATGTATGGAGATAAAGCTAGTAAGGCGATACTAAGTAATCTTTCTTATCAGTTTTTCGGAAAGGTCAACGATCCAGACACCGCTAAATATTACGAACGATTTTTTGAGATAGTCAAAGATCCAACCAAAAGTGTAAGCCGAGGTTATAACCTTGACTTTGATACGCGCGTCACAACTGGAGAGAAGGAAATTCCAAAAATTCGAGCCGATGTTTTCTTTCGATTGAAACAGGGAGAATTTATCACTTATGCGGATGGGAATGATAAAAAAGTTCAGTTTAGATTACAGCAAATTAAAAGGGAATTTCCAAAGGCTGCTAAAGAATTTTCTATTGCTGATTTAGAAGCTAATTTTGAGCGGGTATATGAAGAAGTCAAATCAATATTTAAATAGCGCAGAAGCTCAACTAAGCATTGTTGTCGTTTATTTACAACAATTGTTGTATATTTGTCGCAAATAAACGACAAAATGAATTCCAAGAAAGCTATAGTGCTTCCTAAATATCTTAATATTTTTGAGCAAATTGGAGAAAATTTAAAACTTGCTCGAAAGCGAAGAAAACTTACTACCGAGCAAGTTTCCGAACGCGCGGGTATTCATAGAGCAACGCTTTATCGTATAGAAAAAGGCGACCCGACTGTGGCTATTGGTTTGTATTTTAATGTGTTTAGGGTACTCAATCTTCAAGACGACTTTTTAAAGTTGGCCGTAGATGATGAATTTGGAAGAAAACTGCAAGATCTTGATTTATTATAAAAAGTATGGCTAAAGGAAAGTTTGACATTTACGTGTTTGCAGATTGGATAGGCCTTGAAGAACCAACTTTGGTTGGTACACTCTCTGCTCATTTTGCCAAAGGCAAAAAGGCCTTTAGTTTTGAGTATGATAAAGATTGGTTAAAAACTGATGCACAACGATTATTAGACCCTGATGTAGAATTCTTTTCGGGGCCACAATATCCAACTAACAAAGAGAATTTCGGAATCTTCTTAGATAGCATGCCAGACACTTGGGGTAAAACTTTAATGAAACGCAGGGCTGCTCATGAAGCTAGGGCAAAGAACGAAAAGCCGAAACCGCTTTACGAAATTGATTATCTTCTAGGTGTCTTTGATGAAAGCAGAATGGGCGCCTTACGCTTTAAAACTGATTTGGAAGGTCCTTTTTTAGATAATGATACCCAATCCCCAACACCTCCTTGGTCCTCTCTAGGGGATTTGCAGGAAGCAGTTAGACAATTGGAAAGTGATGAGCAAAACGACGACATTCGAAAATGGCTTGCCGTTTTAATAGCACCTGGTTCTTCATTGGGTGGCGCGAGACCAAAAGCAAATGTTTTTGACTCAACCAAGAATCTTTGGATAGCAAAGTTCCCATCAAAGACCGATACAATAGATAAAGCCGCTTGGGAGTTTCTAGCCTATCAACTAGCTACTGAAGCAGGAATTTATATGGCAGATTCCAAGATTGAAAAGATTAGCGGTCAGTATTATACCTTTCTTACTAGGAGATTTGATAGAGACAATGGAAAACGCATTCATTTTGCCTCAGCTATGACGATGACTGGAAATACAGAGGATATTATAAAAGAGTCTGCACCAAGTTACCTTGAAATAGTAGAATTCATAGAAAATTATGGTGTAAATGTAGAAGCTAATTTACATCAGCTATGGCGGAGAATGGTCTTTAATATCGCTATATCTAATACGGATGACCACTTACGAAATCACGGATTTATATTGACCAATAAAGGATGGGTATTGTCGCCAGTTTACGACTTAAATCCATCAATAGAAAAAGACGGTCTATCCCTAAATATTGATATGGATGATAATGCATTGGATTTTGATCTGGCCAAAAGCGTAGGTAAATATTTTCGCCTAAGCCAAAATGAAATGCAGATCATTCTGGATGAAGTGCTCTCAGTGGTCAAGAATTGGAAAAGTATCGCTGAAGAAATGGGGATTAAAAATTCGGAAATAGAATTGATGGCTTCAGCATTTAGGTGGTAATCCCCTTTTATCAAATGCTTTTAACAATAATTTCTGCAGGTTCAGAAAACTACATATCTCTGTTTTTATTAAAGAATATATAAAAGTACTGATGATCAAATAACAATCCTTTTCATTAAAATTTCAGTTTGGATTATTAATATATTTATGTGATATTTTTAATTCAATATTACGTTCGCCATCCTTTTCATTCAGTTCTAAAATTAACCTACGATCACTAGACAATGAAAACTTAGACAACACGTAAACAAATCGTACCATTTCATTTTCGGCGATCTTAGTAGGCAGATTCTGTATGTAAATTGGTTCCTGATACAGACTTTGCAGCGATTTCTTTTTTCCCTTTTGTCTTGTTTTAATGGATAAATTCAAGAAATTCAAATCGTAATCTAAGGTAGAATTATTCTCAATCTGGATCATGAAATAGAGTTCATCTTTATCAAAGACAATATTCTCAACACTCAAAACTATGCCTTCGTTTCGCTTCTTAATTCGACCTATACGCTGGTTTCTGTTAAGAAGATAAGAGCAGAATTTGTGATAATAATAAGTTCTGTTGTCTATGCTTATTTCAGAAGTTTCAGCCTGAATCGAATCGGTTACTATTGGCTTTTTATTCCCAATACTATTTGATAATG
Organism: Gillisia sp. Hel_I_29; assembly: GCF_000744275.1. Taxonomy (NCBI): domain Bacteria; kingdom Pseudomonadati; phylum Bacteroidota; class Flavobacteriia; order Flavobacteriales; family Flavobacteriaceae; genus Gillisia; species Gillisia sp. Hel_I_29. Next base: position 2,531,934 of record NZ_JQLP01000005.1, on the reverse strand, counting down.
GGATGAAATAATTGAGCTTTGACAGTTGTTCTTTATACCTTACAATATACGAAAAAATTGATCCATTTCTGTTGACTACCAGTAGATTGCTTTCTTTCCCAGGCTTTGCCTGAAGTAATCCAAAGTATTGTTCTTTCTCACGATTGTAGGTAAAAACAAAATTATCCGAACCAGTAATCCCTTGTCGTATAGGCTCAGGAAAAAAGAGCGCCACATTTTTGGTGTCGTTGGCATAAATAGTATCTAGAACTTTTGTTTTTTGAACATTATCTTGTGCCGAGCAAAAATTAGTTGCGAAACTACAAATAGCTAAAAAAATTGAAGTTATTATATATCTTTTCATAAGAGTAAATTTTAAAAACCCATTATGGGTTTATAGTTTTGGTTTTAGAATAAGTTTGTAATTGTTCAATACGGTCACTTTCACGCTTCGGTTATTGCGTTTTAATACTTTCGTGATTCCTCCAACTTGAGGAACACTCGGGATGTTGATATCACTGATGACATCGTCAAGAACTTCACTAGTGATCTCCGTCCGAAAATTGTTTTCAACATAGATGCCCTCTCTACCGTCCTGCAAATCGAAGGCTTTGAGCTTCGTTGGATGATGTTTGATATTCTCGATTTCTATTAAAGCACGATTGGGCTGAAAACTTATAAATCCATAAACAAGCGTGTTTTTTGGCATTTGCTTGTTGTTGATCATTGCTGCTTTTGAAAGTCTCATTCTCAATCGGCTATTTACTTTAACAACTTGATCGCCATCGACAACTACATAGATTGTTTCATCTGTATTCCCGATAATTGAAATGTCATTGGATTTGGGCGAGGCGGCAAAGAAAAGTTGATGTTCCAAACCCATTTCCTTGGCTTCAATGTTTTGTTCCCTTTTTATTTCTTCGGAATCTATTGCTTGAACTTTTTTGGGAGCTGTTTTCTTTTCCCCAAGATACTGATAGGTCGTTTCAGAATATTTGATTTTCCCTGCGGAATAGATGCTATCCACGATGCGCTCTTTTTCACGCCCTGGCAGATCTGGATTATAATAACCAAGGGAATCAATCAGTTTTTCATCGTAAATACTCGGAGCATTATTCTCACGGACTTCCTTTAAATCATTGATGGCATCTAATTTAGAATCGTACTCTTTTTGGTTTTCTTCCAAATCTGGTATTTGGGTCTGTTCAAGGTTTTTATTTTCACTTTCGTCCTTGCCGATTACCATAATTGTATAGGAAATCAGGAATAGGAAAATCACAGCCAATATTGCTGCAAAGACTATTTTGTTCTTCTCAATTTTCATAATCGTTGGTTTTTAAATGCCGATTATCGGCTCTATTTTCATTGTTTAATTTTTTTAAGATGTTCTCGAAGTAATCGGTAATCAATAATCCGTGTGGATTGTTTGGGAAGTTTCGGTCAACCATAATCAGGTTTCCTGTGGAAACCAGTTGGTAGGTGTCTATTATAGTGCCTCTATTGATTTCAAAAATGGTCGTGGTTGTGAAACTATATGAACCGTTATTTTCGCTTAACCTCGAATCGATACTCTGTACCTTTTGAACCAATGAATATTGCAATAGACGATTATAAACACCATCCGCTTTTTTCTGTCGGTATAGATTGTCTACCGAACTATTGCCCAACCAAAGCGCTTTTTCCAAATTGCGTTCGTAGTTACTCGCATCGATATTATAGAAATAGGTATGAAACAACTCTAAATGCGCCAAAGCTTCCACCCTGAAATTCTCCTTTTGGGTAATAAGTTTTAGTGGAATAATACTGCCATCTGTGTTGATTGCAAATGCACTGTTCAGCGCCTTTTTATTCGTGCTAAATACCATCCATAATGAAAATATGCTAAATAAAAAAGCAAAAATCACAACCGAGAACACGATGAACCGGTTTAATTTTAAGATGTTATAAATGTTGTTATAAGGTGCTTTCATTCTGATTGGAATTAGTTTGTGAATAATCTGAGCGTAAAAGACGTTGCACGTCTGTACAATTTGAATTTTAAGAAGACGATAAAGCCTACTGAACCGAGTTGTACTACAGGTGCAAAGAAGCCTTGGCCAGTATCGGTTCCGAATAAGTTGGTCCAGAAATTTGTATTGATTTCTGTATAAAGAGCATTGATAAATACATTGACTAGAAAGAACGCCGGTACAAGCATATAAACCGCGGCATACAATTTAAAAAAGGTGTAGGCTAGCGAACGGAATTTTTCAAATACCGCTAAGCTTAATACCAAAGGAAAAAAAGCTTGCATAATCCCTAAAAGAAAGAAGCGTTCTGCCAAGAAAAGCGGATATATGAAAAGATCCAAGATCCAAAGTATTACACTGAATATGAATGCTATAATTTTAAATCCATAGAGAGGGGTTACCAAAGCTTCATAAAGCAATGTCATAGCATTTTTTGCAACATCTATAAGGTTAACATCCTCTTCAATAGGAATGTTCTGCATCTGCAAAGGCATTAAGGCTGGGGCTGTGCCGCGATATTGCCCTTCTATGGCAACAAGAATACTATCGAAGAATCCTAATATTTGTGTTGAAAAAATAACCAATAGTACTACCGCAAAATTCTTGGCAAGTTCCCCTGGACTCAATCCCCAGGTATATCCGTCCTTATCTGAAATACCTTCATTATATTTTTTAAGAATATTAACCAGAAAGAATAGCACGGCAAGCGTTTTCATTCCAGCAATAGTATATTGAGAGAAGCTGCTGTCCTGTATGGTCTGGAACACCGTGTCTATATATTCCAGTCCTATCCCTAACAAAATAGTTGCGGTCATTTTCTAATATTCAGTTTCACGATTATTAATTTTATCCTGCATTTTTCGGAAAGAAATAATATCCTTGTATCGTTTGGTTTTAACTTGGATATTGGAAACCATTTCCTTTGATTCTAATTCCTTTTGTTTAAGGATTTCGGCACGTTCGGAATCGCTCATTTTTAGATAATCACTGGATAATATTTCATCGATGAAGTCCATTGTTTCTAAAGAATTTTCTACGATGGCAGTAAACGATTCGGAAACTCTGGCCACTTCATCGGGTTGGATATAAGGGCTATCAAGAATATCTCTCAAATCATTTTGCATCACTTGGATAAGACGTTGGTTATTTCGTCCTATTTCGCGAACAGCATTTAATTGCCTTACCACATCGTTGACCTTTTCTATGTTTTCTTGTTGGGTTTTTAAGAACTGAACGGTCTTTATAATGTTTGCGGTTTGCTTCCCTGATTCTATCAGTTGTTTTACCAAGCTGATAAAATTGGTATTGTCATAAGTGGGCATTCCCTGGCACGCTGCGCGTGCAGGCAATAATTGGGAAATCATAAGAATTAGTCCTAATGAGATTGTTTTGATTTTAGTCTTCATAGTATTATGTTTTAGAGGTGAATTCTATTATTGATTGTTCCATATTTTGGGTTCTTTTATAAATGGCCATTATGGCTTCGTTTTCCTCTCCGTCCGTCAGGTAGGCGGCATAAACTTCTTTCGGAACTTCAAGCCTAAAAATGTTGCTTTCCTTTCCAATCTTGATAAACATTTCGGTGTATTTCCTTGGACCAGAAAGATTGTTCTTGATGGATTTTAATTGGTTCAGGTCGTGACTGGAAAGGTTGAGCCGATTGGCCAATTCTGCATAGCCTTTTTCATTGTTGAGGCTATAGATTACCTGTGTGTTTTCCAGAATGCTTGCCGAAGTGGTATTGTTAGGTAACTGATTGATAGATTGTAAGATGATACCAATGGCACCATTTTGCTTACGAATAGCTTGATAATAAAATTCTACGCTTTCCAATACATTTTCAAACTTCAACTGCTTGGCAAACTCATCGAATAGGATGATGCCCTTTTCGTCTCGATTTTTCCAAATTGTTCTTTGGATAGCTGACTTAATCAGCTTCAACATTACAGATAATATCTCCTTGTTGTCTTTCACTTCATCCAGTTCAAAAACAATCAATCGTTTGTCTTCGATTTTATAGGTATGGTCTTCGCTTACTTCAAACAAAAAACTATATAGACCATCGCCAACGTATTCTGACATAACGTGCAAGAAGCTTGTTAAATTGAAGTAGTCGGGATGGATTTTGAGACTATTTAGTAGATCATCCTGATTGGTCTCGATGAAGTTGTAGAAACCTTCCAAAGAATGATTTACAGAAGTACTATCATAATAATAGCGCAGTATTTTTTTAACGGAAACCGAATGAGCTTTTGTTATTTTCAAATCTGAAGCAAAGAGTTCAAATAGAAAGACCGATAAATCTTCGAGTCGTTCTGGTGTTAGGTCATTTTGATCGTTGATGTAAAATGGATTGATACCGAGATTCTTTCCGTTCTCGTAACGCAGTATGGTGTATTGTTCCGGATAGAGCTTAGCGAATTTTGTATAGGAACCACCCAAATCGATAATAACCAATCGAACGCCACTTTCAAAATATTGACGTAGAATGTTATTTGCTAAAAAGGATTTGCCTTCTCCAGTGGGAGCGAAAATGGCAAAGTTTCTAACCTTGATACGTTTTTTACGTTCATCCCAAACATCCTTTAATACGGGAATGTTATGTTCACGGTCGTTAAAAATGATGCCGGTTGTATCTGATTTATAATTGGTGTTGTTGACAAATAGACAAAGTGCGTGTTTTAAATCGGTTACGTACAAGTCGTTATTCGAGAAATTGGATGAGAAACAGCAGTAACTGTTTAGTATGTAATTTTTGCGTTCTTCTCCTTTTGGATAATATGGAATGATATCCAGTTCCTTGAATTCAGTCTTTATCTTTGAGGTAATTTTATCTAACTCTTTAGTTTCCTTTGCCCAGTACACAATGTTAAGATGTCCACGGACAATTCTGGAATTGTCATCGGCATTGATTTGGTCAAGGATATGTTGAATCTTTCCAAGCACCACCTTGTTTTGTGAACCGAAATTGGAACTCTTGCTGAGTTCTTCAATTTTCTTATCGAGCAGCTTACGCCACTTATGCTTGTCATCGAGATATAGAATTTGGTTGACAATATGATTTTCTTTGAGCGTAAGCCCTAAGCCATCAATAAACCCTTGATGAAACACAAAATCGTCTGAAGTGAATTTCTCATTGGTCTTGCTACTCTGTACACTTTCGCCAAAGCACAGTTCGCTATTGATGGCAAGGGCATCAAAATGGTTTTCGCCAATATTGACGCTTTTATTATCCAGTAAAATATCAGTATCACAGCCTTCATTAAATCCATTGAAGTAGGTATCTGTGAGACCGACGATTTCTTTCTCGTTTAATGGGGTGAGAGACAGTTTCCGGCTGTTATTTATAAAAGAAACAGAATCGTGTATCGAGTTAGCGAAAATTTTAATGTTATCATCCAGTTTCTGTACAATTCCCTTTGAAATTTTTCGAAAAGGATTGACGTATTTAGAATTATTGAGTGCTTTATTTTTGGTTAAGATGAAGAACAAATAACATTTGTGCTCAATATACTCCCGGCCTTTAAAATGCTCATGTGTGGCTTTTTCCAAAAAGGTGTTGTTCGGAAGTTTTTCTGAGGAATATAATTTTTTGAGGTAGATATCCTGTTTATGAACCACGGTTCCCACAGGCAACGACTTCAAAGCTTGAAACCAGGCACCGTGTATATCTTCCAAATCCTTTTCAGATAAAGAATAGATTTCTGGTAAGTTACCTTCATAGCACAAAACCACATTGCCATTATTAGCAAAAATGATATTGTCTTGAATATCTGCAATGGGTCTGTATGCTGAAATGTTAATCTTGTTCATAATCAAAGCCTGAATTTCTTTTGTTACTGATGATTTTAGGGAAGGCGTTCGCTATCTCAAACAGTTGTGGATTGTTCGTGATTCGGGTTAGTGCAATGTAAAGCGCAGTATTAAAAATTAAGATGCCTATAATTATCCCGAAACTGAATGAAAAAATGATAATCATAAGCGATCCTAGTATGGACATCATCATTAGGGCAAATAGGGAAATGGGTAACCCAAAAATGACTGCCTTTTTTCTAATATTTCTATAGATCTCGAACTTTTTCATATGTACTGTTTGTTTTAAAATGCCTTTTAGAGGATTATACTACGATACCAATTAAATATGTAAATATGCCAACCACAGCTCCCGCTATTAGCACAAATACGAGTACACGGGTAATTCCTTTTTTTAAATCTGCATTCTCGCCAAAGAAGTGACCTGCGTTAAATAAAAAACCCACCAGAAAGATGACCCCTAGAATGATGGGAAAAATTGTTCGAATCGTGTTTGATACATCATTAACCGAATTCTCAATACCACCTATTTGTGCAAATAGAGATGTGGAGATAAGTGTAATTATTACTGCTAAATAATTTGATTTTTTCATAACGGAAAAGTTTAGATTTTTGATTCATTTTCGTTATTAGAAATTTACATATATTTGATTATAAATAACTGATTATCAGTTATTTGTGGATAAAAAATTATTTGATTTTATTTGAATTACATTGTTAATATTTGGTGTCAAATTTTATGGATTTTGAAAAGGAAGTTGTTGATAACCCAAAAAATGAAAATGAAAAAAGTGCTTAAAAACGTCAGCTTTGCGATTTTGCTCTTAAAAATGTGCATCATTTTTGGGCAGGAAACGAGTATCCAAAAACGAATTGTAATTGACGTGGGGCACGGTGGAAAGGATTCTGGTGCAATCGGGATAAATGGCACGAAGGAAAAGGATGTGGTTCAATCTATTACAAATGAGATTCTGAAGATGAATGATGAATTAGAGAATCCGTTGGATATTTATTTGACAAGATATAGCGATACTCTTATTTCATTGTCTGATAGAAGTAAACTGGCTAAATCTCTAGATGCGGATCTATTTATTTCCTTGCACTGCAACCATTCCGATAATCCGAACGCTATAGGAATTGAAGTTTATATAGCAAAAGCTATTTCACAATATTCAAAAGAAGCCCCTTGGATGGCTTTTAAATTGCAAGAGGCGTTTAATAAAGATTTGGGATTTGAAAGTAGGGGTGTAAAGTTTGGGAATTTTCAGATGCTAAGGGAAATGGGCAGTTATTGTCCTTCTGTGCTTTTAGAATTGGGGTTTTTGAGCAGTTGTGATGAGAGTCATTATTACGGCAGATCTTTTGGAGTGAGAGCTGTGGCGTTAGTGTTAATGGAAAATTTAAAGAATTATGAAGGAGTTAGGGATTGAAATTATAAAGATTATTAAACTTTTGATCATTGAGATATATAAATCATTTTTTGGTAAAAGAGATTTTTAGAACATCTTTAATCATCTTAATTACGTCAAATGATTCTTCCTCAATCCATTCTTCTTTGTCAATAAGACTTTGAATAAACGTTAATTCCTTTTTAGAAAAATCTTCTAATATAATTCCGGATAAATGTTTCGTTAAATCCCAATGGCTGTCGTGATAAGGAATATAGGTACTTACTCTTTTATGCGGATCATTTGGAAATAAGAGTTGAATATCTGTTTTTCGTTCTTTAAGTTTAGCCTTAATTCTCGAAAAAATTTGTAAGCCTGCCAAATCCCAATCACAAGAATAGTAAATTGGCTTTGACAAATCAGATTCGTCTATATCATCAATAATAGCAATATTGTTTCCCCCAACATACCATAATTTAGTTTGCGTTTCCTCAGCAATCCAGGGTTGTTTTAGATAGGACTTATTTTCGCACATTACGACCGCTCTAGGGTTTTTATTATCTATGACTAACCGCCATTGATTCTGTTTCTCATCCAGAGAAAATCTTTGAATATCTAATATTTTAAAAACAGCATCTCTTACGCTTTTTCTGTTTTTTAGATATTTTGAAATATCAAAAAATTCATTTGAAAAATCCTCTATCGTAGTTGGGTTGTTTCTCAATTCTACTTTGTTTTCAGAGATTAACATCAAGGTTTTGATATCTTCAATTTTAAAGCCTTTATTAGCGGTGGGCTTAATGTCATTTTCTAAAAGAAACTTTTTAGATTCTTCATAGGGTTTTTTGAACTCTTTTTCATAGAATGATTCAAACCTATCAGTAGGAACTATGACTTTTATGTTATCTGACTTTAAATCTAGAATACCCTCTTCATAAATAAGAAACTTTATATAAGGATGGTTTTGAATGACAGCTCTTGATTTCTTAAAACGATAAATATCATCGAGAGCCTTTAATACTTTCCAAGTAATATTCTTATTCATTATCTGTTAGTGATTGTATGTATTGTTCTATGTCTTCGGTCACATCATCTGAAAATATCCCAAGAGGTGGTACAAATGTGTCTGCATTGGCTAAATTATTCTCATTCATAATATAAATATATTGTCCATTTTCGGTGATTTCTCCCGCAGTTTCAATAGCCATTGTAATAATTTGATATTTTTCTTTCTTTGCTAATTTGTGAAGCATATCATAATTACTTCCTAGACCTTCTGCTTCGTCGATTGGCATAATTTTTAATCCACCTTTACCTTTTTCTTCAATTAATGACAGCCTAGCTAGGCACAATAGAGCATTTGCCGCGTATGTTTGGCCATTGCTCCCGGAATTGACATCTTCATTTTCAAGTTTTAATTCAAAAACTAGGTCAAAATAAGATTTTGGATTCATTAAATCTTCAGGTTCTACTTTAGTGCTACCACCAAGTTTTTGAAATGCTTTAATCATCATCTTATTGATATCAAGTTCCTCACGAAGTTCACTAAAAAGTCCTGTGTAGCTCATTTGGTTTTGTAGCTGTTTCCTAAAAGTACTAAGCCAATTCTCTGGGTAGTGAATGGATTTTTTAAATGTTAGTGACGCTTTATTACCGCCAGTAATTCCTTTGTTTCCTTTTTTTAGATAGTCATTAATCTCATTAATTTTAGTCAAATACCCTCTGTAAACATTATAGACATCATTAAAAACACTTCCGATTATCTCTACTTTTCTAGAACCGATTTCTTGAATATCCTGGGTTAGTTTATTTAATCTGTCAACAATATCATTTGAAATTAAATCCTCATCTACTTGAGCTGATGGGAATACAGTTGGCAAGAGGTAATTAGCTAGTTGACCTATTGAAGCAGTTTCATCATACGGAAGGTCTTCTGTGATTAGCTTTAAATATTCTATATAGGCCTGTTGGGCTGAATTTGCTGTCTTTTGGAAAGAACTATTTCCTCCATCGTCGGGGTTTGTGGTTTCTTCCGCAATGTCATCAAACTTAATAGCCGATTTAAAGAGTTGTTCGTTTAATAGCTTGGTTTCCTCTAATTCATCTTCTGCTAAAGTGATTTGCTGTTTTTTCTTTTCAATGTCTATTTCGAGTTCTTTTAAATTCTCTGAAATCTCAAATTTTAGTTCAGTTAGATTATTCTGGTTAGAGAGTTTTTTAGTGCAATTTTCAAAAAATAACTTTTCATTAAACTCTTTCTCTTTTAAAATCTCTTCTTGCTCAGCAAGGTGTTCCACTTTAGTAGCAATTTTTTCTTCTATGAGTTTAATATCTATAGAGATGTTGTTATCTAAAAGATTGGATTGCAGTAATTTTATTGTTTTCTGATATCCATCTAAAAGACTTTTTCTACTGGTAAATTCCTCAAACTCTTTTTGTAGTCTCTTGTATTGCTTAAGAATATCGACTTTATTCTTATACGCCTCTAAGTGAAGATTAAATGATTCTTCAGTAAGGTTTTTTAAAGTTTCATCAATCTCAAATTTTAGTATCTCGTCCTTTCTTTTAAAAAGGCTCACGTACTTTTTAAGATTACCATATTCAAAAAGTGTATTCCTTAATTGCTCTTTATTTAGTTTTTCAGCAATGCATTGAGATAATTTTTCTTTAATACCTTCATTTAGCTTGGATAGGGATTTTACAATCTCAGTTGGATTTTCAACATTGAGAACTTGATGTTCTGAATATGTTATAAATTCATAAACCCCGTTTAGATTGAGCCAAAACCCTTGTTGGTTTTCATCTTGAATGTTCGAATCTATATTTTGAAAAAGTTGTTCTGGAAATGGAACGTATCTATTGGGTTTGTCTTCAGACGGTTTTATCTTACCATATTTTTGAAAATAGATTAAAATGCTTTCCAGAGAATGTGGTAGTGGAAATTCTAAACTATCAAGTGCCCAGTTTACCAGAGATTCAGGGCTGTTTAAATCTGAAAATTTAGATAATGACTCTAGTTCTACTTTTTCTTCTTCAAGTTTTTTAATCCTTTTAGGATATTCGTCAATTTCTTCTTCATAGTCGCTTAACCAATTGGACCTCTCGAAAACATCTAAAATATTGTTATTGGAAAGGTATTTTGTGAATTCTTTTAATGCCGATTTGTTTTCATTGCCTAAACGCTGAGCAGTAGACCACTTATTTACTTTTTCTGCATCGTTATCTTGAGTAGAAAACCATTTTTCTGCAACTTCAATTCTTAGTTTGGATTGATTAATATCTAGAAAATTTTTCTCTATATCATTCTTGTTAATATTCTTATCACTTAGTTTCAGGACTTTTTTCTTAATAGTCAAAAGTTCCTTGAGGTCGCCTATTTGTAGTCTACAAATCTCTTTTTCAATAAAATAAAATTCATTTTTTTTCTGATTTAGTTGTTTGAATACTTTATGCTTTTGTTTAGTTGTACTTTTTTTAAAACTGTTCCAGTAATTAAACTTTTTTGTTAGATATTCTGAATAGATGGATTTATATTTCTTTTGTTTTTCTAAGACTGTTTTTAATAGAACCTGCTTATCGTTTATAAGTTTAATTTCTTGAGAATATCTTTTATGTTCGTGAAAGTCGTTACTTATATTATTGACTTCCTCTTTGTACTTATCCATTATTGCGTTCTGCTCGTCATCGCCAAAAAGGAACTTCTTTAGGTTTTCTGATTCCGTCTTAAATCCTTTTCCTCTTGAAAAGGACCTTAAAATATTCGCATATGTTTTAAGGGTTTCTTCTATTGTTAAGTCTAAAGACAGAATATCATTATCATAAAGGATTTGATGATAGTTTTTTCGCCTAAAAGATTTTATTCTAGCAAATACAACTTTTTCACTAAGATTCTTTAAGGTATCTACCTTATTATCTATAATTAAATCCTTGTTAAGAACGGGTTTGTTTAAAGCTATCAAATTATCCCAATCATAGCCATTTTGAATAATAAACATTTCTGCCGCATTACTTGTGTCTTCAATATAAACACCAATAACAAAATAGTTTTTTGGTTTAACTTCAATATTTAGAAAAATATAACCTTTAGATGATGAGTTCCCTTTTTTGGAAATCAACATCCCTTTGACATCTCTTTGTTTGTTGCCTTGAGTTGCGGACTTGAATTCATTTGAGCCTACTAGAATCAATTGAATCATATCTGCTACCATACTCTTTCCACTACCACTTTCACCACTAAAATCTGTTCTACACGGATGAAAAAGATAGTCAGCATTAAAATGCTGTTTAATACCTATAGTAGATAGGCTATATATGCAAGGGTAATTATTCGGCATCTTTTACTTCATTTATTAAATCATCAATGGTTTCAATTTGTGGTTGGTAAATAATGCGCAAACGCTCAAAAGAAGGCATAATCTTGAACTTATTCTTTTCATCTTCTTTATCCCACATTAACCAGCCTAAATCCCCAAATTTCTCGAATGATTTTGCAATTATATTCTCGAATCTTTGGTCGCCAAAATCTGTACTCTTGTCAGAAGAATTATCGTTAATTAGTTTTCTTAATGCATTTTTCTGTTCCTCATATTCTTCATAGAGTAGAGTAGTAAATTCAGAAACGCTATCAAGCTCGATGTTCCCATCAAGCTTAAACATTTTTAAGAATAACATTCCTATAATTATATACTCACTTCTTAGATAATCGCGATTGTCCGAAGGTACATTGCTTCTACCATCTTCGTTCAAGTTGAGATAATAATAATTATTAAAATCACTACCTTCCTTTATGAGATTCAGATTGAAAAAATCTGAATAATAAGCTTTAAGTGATTCGTAATTATCTGAATCGTTCAAAAATCGATATAGATTAGCGTTCTTCGGATATTCCCTTTGAATATGTTTACCATTTCTAAGTGTATAGTCAAGTTTTGCAAAAATACTTTTTGCCCTCTTATTTTGTAGAAAACTATACATTTCTATTTTTTCTGAAGTGTCATCTGCCATAAGGATATTCCTTTTTTTGTGGTGTCGCGTACCGATTCTCTTTTTATTTCTACCTTATATTTATTCTGATAAGTAGTGTTCTTTCTAATAATATCATGGGCTGTTTTAACAGCGATTGTAAGCTGGTCTTCTTTTAGTACTCTAAAGAAAAATGGGGTGAAATTTAAAGTGCCTTTTGCTTCTAATTCTTGAAATGCCAGTTTTGTCCAGTATAGTATTCTCTCTTTGTCTCGTTTCCATTTCAAGGTCTTTTCTAACAGTTCTTTTTGTTTAACAATATCCACTTCTCTTTTAGTTGCTAAAATGGGAAGTTTAGGGCTTATTTCCCTGTTAGGAATAACATTAAATTTTCGATTGTGAATGGTTGATTTTATGATTATTCCCGAAAGCATATCTGGCAGTTGAATTCGTTTTGAGCCAGCTTCTTTTACAACGACTGAATTTTCTAATAGAAAGTCAATAAACTTATTGGTTTTTCTATCAAAATTCTTTTTGTTGAAGTCATATATAAACTCTCTAATTCTCGGTTTTATTTTTTCGATTCTTTTACTGACTTGCTCTAATTGACTACGGGAATTATCGTGAAAATTTTGTACTCTTTGAATATTAGAGAGGTTATCTTGGCCTTTATTATTTTCAAGAAGACCAATTAAAATATCATCGATATCATAAGAAATCTGAAAAGCATTTCTTAATTCTGAAGCTTGTTCTTTAATAATTTCTAGCCGAATTTCAATTCCTTTTAAAGCATTATGTACGTCCTGATCATCTGAACTTATTTCTGTTTTAAAGTCTTTTACAGATTCGTTTACTTGCTGATCTAATATTTCTATTTGAGAAGTTAGTTCGGGAAGCCTTACCTCAAAATGGTCTTCAATCCACTCGTTTAGATCTTTATTATCTTCTATGTTTTCTGTAAGACTTTTATGTAATTCAGCAAAAAACCGTTTTATCTTCGCAGGATTGTACTTCTCAATTAATCGCTTCTCGATGTTCTGGCAAAGTTCCAAGCCATACTTTTTAAACTGATATGTCCTTTTTGTTGCATTTCGCCAAAGAAATGATTCTTGAAACCTTAGAATTATGGTATTGTTTCTATTGTATTCTGTTCGTGAACTTTCATTTCCTTGGTCTTTAAAAACCTTTGTGATAGTTGATATAATATTTTCTTCTGTAAAGTCATTATCCTTGTATTTTGAATAAAGTGAAAGAAGAATTAATCCATCATCTTTTTCAGGAATTAATTTCTCATATTGGTCTTTTGCTTCCCTATATAGGTTAAAACTGTCCATGCTATACAATCTCCTTTAAAAAGTAATCTCTCAAAATTTCTTTGAATTTGTCAGAGTTTAAGCGGTTAGCTCTTTCCTTAATTTCTGTTTGACTCAAATAATCAAAGTCATACTTTTTTACTTTCGATTTTGTTTCTTTAAGTAATTTTACCGCTTCTTTTGTAAAACCTCCAGTACTCCATATTTCAAAGCGTTGCCTCTTCTCTGGATATCTACTGGATAGCCAACCTCGAATTTCTTTAACTTTTTCAGATAAATACTCTTCTATGTAGTCAATGTCTACTGTATAGTTATATCCTTTGCATTCAACCACACAAACCTCATTTTCAGTAATTGCAAGAACATCGATTTCTCTACTTCTAATGCTGTCTAAAACAGGCACTCGTTTTCCTATATTGATAGATTGAGAATATTTGCCAAAGTAAAAACCAACAGCAAGTTCAAATAAGTCACCTCGTAAATTATTAGTTTTACCATCAATAAGCTTTATGAGCTTACTCAATAAAGATATATATTTCTCAGGTTCAGTTTTCAATATAGCACCAGCATTTGTTACTGTATTTATAAGATTTTTTATTAAATCACTATAGTCTTTTCCGAATAACTCTTTTACTGATGCTACGAGAACACCATTACTTTTTAATTGATTTAGAGCCTTTATACCTATGCCGTCTACTAAAAGAACTGGAAATAACTTAAGTGCTGGGTTGGATGCTTTTATCGTTGCCAATTTTCGAAGAAAAAAACTTATTGCATCTTCATCAGTAACATTACCGATTAAAATATCTGCAACTAAAAATCCGGGTTTCTTTTGTCTATTATTATATCCTATTAAGCCATCAATATAGGTAGGTGCAGTAAAAGCAAATTGAAATCCTCCAACTATATGGTTGTTTTTCCCTTTTTTGAAAGAAACAAGTCCTATGTTTTTACTCCAAGTTTCAAAGTGTTGAAGTATAATTTTCTTTGATATCTCAATACCTTTAATGTGACGAAAGTTTGGTGCAGATTGTTCAGCAATAAAAATGTTTAAACCATATTCTCCTTCTCTAGTTTCTCTTATTAAATTATGTTTTTTTAATTTCTCAATTAATGAAGAGAATTTCATATGACCCAATATGGGCTTAACAGGGCTCATTGAATAGTTGGGTAACTCATTAATAGAAATCAATCCGTGATGATATTTTATTGCATTAATTATAGTGTAGCATCTCTTCGCATCAGATTTAAATGCATTTACTAAATCATCAAAATAGTCTGAATTTTGATAATTATCAGCGTGATAAATAAAAGATTTCTTATCTGAAAATAGGCCCGTTATTTTATGAATAGGACTGCTTAATCTTTGAATACGTTTACGAGCCGCATCATTTGAAACACCCTGATTTTTCTCTATATACCGAGCTAAATCTCCTGACAAGACACCACCATTATTCTTTATATATTTCTCTAATTTTGTCACACCACGCTATTTATATAATACTAACTATCTATCACCGCTGTTTTTTTTAATTCGATGATGTCCCACTCTTTTTTATTCAAATGTTTAAGAAATGATTCAAAACGACTTTCCTCAACAGCAAACGCTAATAAATGTGTTGGCCTTGAAAATCCTACATAAGCCATTTTAGCAGATTGCTTTATCTTTTCTAAACCAGCTCCTTTATGATTTTCAATCGTTTCCGAGATATGAGTTCCAATAAACTGATTTCTCAATCTTTGTGATTCATAACTTCCATACCCTGTGCTAAAGAATGTTTCTAAATACAGAGTGGCAATATGAGTTTGACCTTTTACCGAATGAACGGTACCTACATTGATTTTGAACCCATCTTTATCATAATAGTTAACAGCTTCTTCTTCCTCATTATTAATAGGTATATATATTGCTGGATTGGATACGAAGTCTGCAGAGTGTCTTAATTCACAATTGAAAAGGTTTAAAAAATCAGGTATATATTTTTGAATTTCACTCTTTATTGATTTTATGTCTTTATCAATTAGCTTTACAGACCAATTGTATATGTTAAGATTAAAAATAGGGTACTCATTAGATCTAGATAATCTAATAAATCTAACCATTCGAGTAATTGTGAAACTTCTAGCAACCTCGTCTTTAACACCTTCAATACGTAATATTTTAACAAATGCATTTAATAAAGACTTGCGCCTATTAGCTAAGGTGTAATCGTCATTTGAATGTGTATGAAAATAGTCTTCTAGGGTCTCAAAATCAATTTCACTTTTATCAGCTAATCCTTTTAAGTCAGGGTGATAATCAGAAAGGCAAATTTTATTGTCGTGGTCGTGATTTTTACGCCAACCTATAGCGTGAAATGCATTGGATTTATCATCTGGTACTAAGCCACTTTTTATATATTCATTTAACTTTGTTGAAAATGTAGGAATAACTTCAGTTACCTTTTTACTATCATAAATTATTAAAAGTGGTTTTATAGTAATTTCGGTACCATCATTATTTAATCCTCGTCCTTCAAGTTCTGAAGGTGCAATAGATAGTTTTGATACTAAATTAGCAATAGGTTTACTTAACCTATGGCTTCCTTTAAGGAATAGTTTGTCTTTTCGTTGTCTCCATATATCTATTGTACTAATACTGCTAGGAAATATGCTTTGATTGACATCACCTAAACGTTGATATATAGATTTAGAATTATCATTGGCGAACAATGTTTCCAAGAGCTGAAATTGATGCTGTTCCATATCCTGCATTTCGTCAACAAAAACATATTGAAACCTTTTCTGGATAAGTTCTTTGTATCCTTTTATGTTGTAAAGAATAACATCGGCTAAAGCATAGGCGTCATCGAAATGAAGAATCCCAGCTTCCATTACATTCATTTTAGTGATCCATAACCATTCAGAAATTCGTTTTAATTCTTGAGAAGTAAATGGTTTTAGTTTTTTACTAGGTGTCTTTATTTCAAGGGGATTTCCATTTATTGATTTTTTTAGAGTAAAAACGCCCTCACCAAAAGAAAAGCGGAATGTGTGTAATACGTTAAAGTTAGAATTATAATAAAGAGCATTATTTTTCTCTTGTTGCTTAAATCCTTTTTTTCCGTACTTAAATAATTTTTCAATAGTCTCTGAATATATTTCGTTGTCTATACAAACTGGTTTTCGTTTGAACTTATTGACATAAGCTGGAATTGCTAAAAAAGTATCTACGAAACTTTGTATAGTGCCTACAAAATTTGGATAAGAAAAGAGTTTAGGACAATGATGCCCAATACGTCCTTTAATTTCATCAATCGCTGCATTAGTATGCGATAAAACAAGAATACCTCTGTTCTCGGATAAGGGTAGTCTTTTTTCGATTATAAGAAGTTTTGCTAATAACGCAGTTGTTTTACCACTACCAGGTACAGCTTGCAAATCAATTGTACATAAGTTGCGAATGAAAAGTCTTCTTTCTAGATCAAAATTTTGACCAGGTTTTAAAAGAATTCCTTCCGCATAATTTATATCTTCATCTGTAATCTTAATCATTACAAACGTATTTTATGGCTTCAATTAAATATTGGATTCCTTCGTCATCTTCGGGTATAACAAGTACTGTGTGCTTTTCAATGGCATCAGCTAATTCATAAGCTATGGCCGTTTTGTTTAATCCTTTATTTATCAGCTTTTTACCTAATTCAGTTTCGATATTATCTGTATCAATTTGTGGATGTATTTTCACTAAAACTTGCTGAAACAGTTTTGTAAGCGCAGGGGATTTGAACAAAGAATATTCTAATGTCCAATTTTCGGCAACAAATGTCTTTACGTTTTGGAAGGTGAATTTTTTAATGATTTCAGCTTTCTTTTCTAATGATGCCGTTTTTACAGTTTTTTCATCTTCTTTTAGATATTGCTTATCAGGTATACCTTCCTCATCAAGGATTATTTGTTCTCTATGAGCTCTTACATCCACGTCAGTAATTATCGAGACTGGTGACTTAATTAAGTGAGATTCATTTTTTCTTAAGTATATTCTTGAATATTGTTGAAATGCTGTATTTCCAACGTTAACTATTGAAACGCCTGCCTCGGTTAAGTTCTTTTTTATGATGCCTTGTTCTTTTAAGCGTTGTACAATGGCTGGTAATAAGATTTCTTCAGACCATCCTTCAACAAATATAATTCCATTAGCGAAAAACAAATTAGCCTTAGTAGCATCTAAAAATCGTTCCAAAAATTTATACTCATTAGCCTCTAGTTTTGTGTATTGTGAACCCATTGGAAAGGCATAGTTATCTGAACATAAAATCAAATTTTCCAATTTAATTTTAGAGCCTAAATTAGGACTATGTGTAGAGAGAATAAGCTGAATATCTTTTTGCTTTTGTAAAGCTTCAATGATTTGCATTTGTGCTTGAGGATGCAAATGTGCCTCTAACTCTTCAATTAAGCCTAATCGTATTCCTGTCCAATCTTTCTTCTGAAGATGCAAAAGTTCAGAAGCCATAAATAAACGATTTAAGGTTCCAAGTCCGGGATTTACTTCATCTTTAATGGATAGTTCAAGTTTTTCTAAAATATTTTTTAATCTATCACCCCTAACACCAAATGCAGATTCTTTAGATTCATCATAAAAGGATTTTATATAATTATCTATTTCACATTTAAGTTCTTTTCCTTTTAATTCTTCGTGTGGAAGATCTTCACCTTTATTATTCTTTCCAAGAAAATACTTTTCTACAGAATTATTGAAGTCCTTAAAAAAACCGACTAAGATGTGGTCTAAATCTTTTCCTTTAAAGGCTTCGTGACCTTGTAAAATCTGTGATAATCTTGAATTTTTACGTGGTACTAATTCGGACTGTGCATCTCTTAAAGGTCTTAAATACGTTGTTTTAAGAAAATCCCTAGCTTCTGCCGTAAGCTGATAGCCAAGTGGGTCAACGCCAGCCTTAACATCAGAAGGTATAATCTTATTATTTGCAATACTTCTTCTAACATCCAAGATTAATCTTAAATAGCAACTTACTTTTCCGGCTTCATCTTTTACCCAACCTAGCCATTCTGTAAAGTTTTTTGCTTCGTTCGCGTCCAAATCTTCAAACCGAAGCTCAATTCTTAAATGTTCAGTTGAATTATGAAAGTCGTCATCTTGTATCTTAAACCACTCGTAACTATGTGTTTTAAGAACAATTTTTATAGCATCTATTATTGCACTTTTCCCAGAATCATTTTTTCCAACAAGTACATTTACACCTTCAGTGAAATTTAAATCAAGATGTGGTTTAACAAAATCTATAGGGTCTAGACTTCCATATTTTCTAAAATTCCAAAGTTTTATATTTTCTAAATACATTTCTTTATCTCTTTACTATTGTAGTATGAAGAACCGTTTCGAGTTTTTATTAAGTCAACAAAAAAGCCAATGAATTTTCATTGGCTTTATCAAAATTTATGTTTGGCCTTTATGCCTATAAATATATTAAAATTTTAACATTGTTTCTTACGGATTTCCGTAGTTGTTTAAATTATTTTAAGATTATTTCCTTTTATCCCTAGCCTCCTTATCAAAAGCAATCAAATTAAACAACTCCCGCATTCTGCTACGAACTCGATGACCATACCGCTCTTCCAACTCATCAGCACCAAGATTAGTGGTCGCATGGGTTTTTATATTATGCTTCGTTTCAAGATAAAGCTCATATCGTGACAGAAGAACTTCTCCCATAACGTTCAAGTCTTTTCCATAAAATCTACCAAAAGGTTCTACGCCCAGATCGTCAAAACAGAAAATTTTGCTATTTCCGTATTCCTCAATAGTTTTAAAACCAAGATGATTAAAACTGAAGGTCACATTTCGGCAGGGGATCATTTCATAAGGCCGTTGCAAAGGTACAATGTATCGCAGTAATTTCATTAAACTGGTTTTACCACATCCTACGGGCCCTGAAAGTAAAATCCCTTTCTCTATATCGATACCAAATTTTTTACAATTCTCCTTATCCTTGATGAAGTACGAGATGAGTTGTATTAAGATAGCCTTATCCTTTCTATGAATTTTAAATTTTTCTCCAAAAAGTAGTTTCCCTTTGGCATTCAAATAAACTAAGATTTTAGGAAAGTCGTACAGCACAGATTTACCGTCAAACTTCCCCAGCGAATATTCCACGCTACCTTCGGTAATTTTAGAGGGGTTGTCCATAGTCTTTGTTTTTAGTAGTTCGCAAGTTGTCCTTGATGTGGGACGCTTGTTTTTTATTTGGTAATATTTCATCGGCTAATAATTCGGTTCTATCCATCCAGTTTATTGCCAAAGCACGCCAATCTCGGATTTCTTTTCCATCGCTGGTTTTCCAATTCCGAATTTCATAATGCTCAAAGAATTTTTTTCCTTCATCAGCATTAAAACTTTTTTCAATAAAAAAATTAATAACGGCCTGCCTGCCCTTTGGCTGTTTTATATTATTTACTTGTTTGATATTGTTTATAGTAGATACCAATGCTTGTCCACCAGTGGGACGGTAAGAGTCCACAGCTTGTCTAGTTATGGGACGGTGCTGTCCCATTACGTGTTCATTTCTGGGATGGTACTGTTCCGCAAGCTGTTCTAAAATGGGATCGTACTGTCCCATATCCGGTTCTTCACTTATCCCAATAATGACCATCTTGATTTTACTTCCTTTGTAGGGATTATTTGAAGGGAAATAGAATAGATAATCCCAGGAATGCAATTCAGTTATACATCTGTGGTAAGTGGATTTTGAACCTATTTTTGAGGCGATCATTAAATCCCTGCGGTTCACGTAAAATTCATCTGCAAAACGGCTACTGTTCCATTCCTGGAACAGCGCCATATACAGACTGATATGCGTAGGATTTAAACGATCATCAAAATAGAATTTTTCAAAAGCCGCATTCAGTAGCTTAATATAATTCATCGCTAATTAATCAAACTTGTTATCAATACGATTTTCAGCCATTAGCTTATCAATCTCTTCAGAATCATAATAAATAATACCACCTATTTTCGAATAAGGAAGTGTACCATTGATTCTTAGATTTTGTAAAGTGCCGGGGCTCAATTGAAGTACCTCCATAACTTCGGTGGATTTCAGATAGCGCTTTAAATTTACTGAAGCTCGTTTAGTAATAAGTTTTTTAATGTCTTCGAGTAGTTCAAGTTTGAAGTCTCGTAGATCGTCGGTAGTAATAATTGATGTTGGCATTGTAAAACGGTTTTAAAAACCCCGCTGCGGATTATAAATTTTAAAACAACGGGATTAGGTTAATATGACTTTCGTTTTACAAATTTGAATCAGTTTGATGTTGTTTTATCCCAATGAGTATCGGAGTTACGACAAAATTTAACAGTTATAGTAATTGAAGCTATTTGGATTACTTTGAGGGTTTCAAAAATAGAATTAAAGCTTTTTGGGAGCTATTAAGCACAAAAAATCACCGGAAGACTTAAAAACGTAATTACAATTTGATTCGAAAACTATTTTGCATCATCACGTCTCATCTTATTTTCCAACTTTAAAATTAATTGGTTCAAATATTTTGTTCTGTCACCTTTCCTAGCCTTAATTTCAGAATAGGTCTTATATCCTTGGTCTAATTTAGTATTGAAAAAGTCTTCAAAAGATGAAATAATAGTACTTATTTCTACATTCCCATGATTTAAAGCTCCATCGGCGTACAAGGAATAAATAAGTTCTACTAGCGCTGTTTTAGATCCTGACCATAACAGTAATTTAGGCTGCTTTTCTGCATAAAGAACTTTATTATCGGGTTGTAATTTGTGAAGTTTATCACGGATATAATGGATAAATTTATACATAGCCTGAACCATTGCCCAAAGCATATCGTGTGAGGTGGAGAATTCAGGATATTGATAATAATTTATGGTCGGTGCAAATGGGAAATTATCGAGGTTGTTTCTAGTGAAGAATTGTGGATCCATATAATTATGGGATTGCTCCATATAATTCACGAAATCTTTATTTTGAGAAAAAAATTTATTAATTTTTTTTACTTCCTTTTCCAGAAACCTAACTTTTGGGCAACTTCCTGCCTTGGGTATACTATGTTCACAGTTCCTTACTTCGCTAAAGTAAATTAAATAGCTCATAGGTAATGATTTGATGTTTCTAAAGAAGTTAATTTCAGAAGCCGAATCTTCAAAATCCTCCTTTTCTACCATATGTTGAAGTTCAGATAGGGTACTATTACAAAGCCGGATTCCCAATTCGGCCTTTTCAAGTGATGAGCTTTCCGAGTTGATGATCTGGTTTATTTGATCCGTAAACATAAACATTGCTTTCTCGAACATGAGATTAGTATTTAAGGAAAATAAATAATACCGTTGTTGCGCTATTTTCAATTGGTTTTCTTAAGGGTATACATTAAAAACTATACTTCATAGGGGGAGTATTAATCTTTTCTTAACCAGTCTAAGGCTTCCAAAGCAAAGTTATCCTTCGTTTGTATGTAGGCACATTTTTCCAAAACCTTGGCGCCTACTTTGTGTTTTTCAAAACCAGCGGTTAGACCAAAATCTATTCTCTTATGGCGTAACTCATTTGCTCGTAATATGGTCTGGAACAACAGCTGTCTATAAACATTATATTCTCTGGAGAATTCATAATCCATTCCTATAATTGCAGGAGTGTAAATATTACTGGAATTTTTATAACAAAACATTACTCCGACTTGAAGCATTTTTTCTTCCTTTAAATATAAAAGTATGTATTCCCATTGTGGAGATAAATTAATGTGGTTAAATAGCGAAAGAGGGTAACTAAATGTGTTGAGTCCTAGATTATTCTTCTTTACCTGTTGATAAAGTTCAAAACTATTTTCTAATTCATTATCTGTTAATTTATCCAAGATCTGGATTTTAAACTTATCTTTAAAAGCTTCAATATCTTTCCTGAAATGTTTTCTGGAGCTTTTACTTAGTGTTTCAATGTAGGAAGGCTCGTCATTCCATTTGAATTGATCATAAACAGCTGCTTCGGGCATAGCAACCTGAACGAACCCTTTGTTATGTAGAAAAGTTTTTATGGCTTTATCCCTTGGATTAAAATCCCGTAGGATCACATACTGAGGTTTCAATTCTTTTTCTAAAATTTCTATTTGCTCTAGTAATAGGTTGAAGGCTTCTTTCCAATTAGATTTGTTTTGGCATAAATATAAATGTTCACCCTCGGTGATAATAGAACCCATACTAAGGCAATAACTTGTATGATAATAAGGCTCACTTTCCCTCGCCTTTTCTAAACTAACTGAAACAGACTCTGGCGCAAGCATGTCCTCTTTCCATAATCCATAAGAAAAAAAAGTAGCTAAAACGCACTCTTGTTTATCATTTTTTACTACATAATAATAGAATTGATAATTGTTTTCGGGAGCGCTATTATCTCTAAAAATTTCTTCCAAAGCCTTAAGACCATTCCAGTCATAAAAACTATTACCTCCCACAGTTTTATTCCATAGTTTAGGATCAATTTGTTTTATTGTATTAAAGGTTTCTAAGGTTAAGTTTGATCTGGACTGTGAGAGTGAGGTCATTTTGTTATTTCCTCTACCAAATGCGAAATTCACACGGTCAAGATTTGTATGTGTTTCTTCAAGTGCTTTTGGAAAATGATATTCAAGTGCTTCTACTAGTTCTTTAATTTCTTGTTTTTGATTATGTCTGGATATTGTAATTCTTAGACCTGTATTTTTTACGGGAACAGCAGGAAACATACCTAAATTCGCATAAAATCCAACTTCAATAAGTCTGTTCACCAAATTAAATCCTGTCTCTGGCATACCCGCTCCAATATAAAATATTGGCGAATCATTTTCTATTATTAAAGGTAGATTGGTTTTCTGTAAACATTGATTGAAATAGGAAATTCGATCGCAAAGCTCGTCCTGCATTTTATATATTTCTTCACTTAAATGGATCTTTGCAGATGCAATAGCTGCCCCAACGGTGGCGGGTTCTAATTGCACAGAAAATGTTAGGGGTCCTCCAAAAATTTTGATTCTTTGATGTATTTTTTTATCGTTGCACACCATGACGGCACCGCCAGCACCAAATGTTTTGCCAAGCGTTCCAAAAAGTATCATCCGATCGGGTAGCTTTTTTAAAATACTCATCACATATCCGCTACCGTTGTTACCTTTCCAACTCATGCCATGCACATCATCAAAATAAATATAAAGTTGTGAATATTTTTTAGATAGTTGCATCAATTCTTGAATAGGCGCATAATCACCATACATCGAATACATACCATCAGCCATATACCAAATCTTATCACATTTAGATTGAAGTTTTCTTATTTTGTCCTCTAACATTTCCAGATTATTGTGCCGAATCATTTCTACTGGAACCGAACGTAACTTTAACGGATTTACCGCACTTTGAACACTCCAATGTACCTGATGATCTAAAATCACTCCATCGCTATCATCCACAACCGAAGGGATTACTCCTAAATGACCAAGTGTACTGTTCTTGGTAATTATAACTGGACTCTTATAAATATCATATAAAAGAGATTCCAATTCTGCATATAAGGGTTGAGAAACATAAGATTTGGAAAGTGGAAATTGAGATCCATATGCCTTAATGGCATTTATGGCTCCTTGCTTTAGTCGATAATCCTGTTCTAAACCTAGATAGCCTGTAGTACCAAAATGAAAAAGTTTTTTCCCATTTATCTGAATCTGTCTACCATCAAATTTTTCACCTTCAGCATATAAATGCAATACTCCAGATTCTTTTGCATTTGTCATCACCGAAATTACAGTATCCAGAAGATTATTGTGCTTAATTTTTGCCATCGCCTTAAATTTTTACAACTATGAAACTAATCAAAGAATTTAGTATTCAACGTTTTATAAAATAAAATGACTTATGAGGCAAATATTGTTCTTTAAAGGCAAATGCCATTAATATCTATGTTTTGATAGGTATTAATGATATGTCTCTATATTCTTACATAATATTAATAATAATATTTTCTTTAAATTAGGATATAAATAGGGCTCCAAATGATTAAAGGTGAAGATTATGCGCACTTTTGGATCGATGAAGGTATTCTTCATTTTGTTTATAAACCGAATACAATTATTGATTTAACTGTTGCTAAAGCAATCGTAAAAGATAGGCTTCGATTCCAAAATGGGATTTCTTATCCTATTCTATGTGATGTAAGACATTTAAAAACAGCTAATAAAGCATCTAGGGAATTTCTTGCCGAAAAGGGTTGTTATAGCGCCCTAGCAATTGCTCTTGTTATTGAAAGGGAATATCTAGGTACCCTTACTAAGGCTTTTATAAACATCAGTAATCCATCTGTTCCCACCAGAGAGTTCACATCAGTTCCCAAAGCACTTTCATTCCTTTTTGATTATAAATAATCATCGAAATAGTATTATTATGTATACCGCAAATTCTCAGCAAAGGGTCAAGGAAATCCTTGATTTTATAACAGAAATAACTTTAGGTAATTATACTTATACCCTCCCTTTAAGAAATACTAAAGATGAACTTGAACAAATAGTTTTATCTCTTAATACTATGTTAGAGGAGATAGATGCCTCCGTTCACCAAATTAATAATGAACAAAGTAAGGAGGTAGTTGAAAATATAATATTTAATCTTGATAGAAATTTCCATATAACTTCGTATTCCCACAACGTAGGTGAAATTCTTAAATACTCTAAAGATGAATTGCTAAATAAACCTATAAAGTTATTTGCAAGTGAGAATACAATATTACCAGATCAGTTAGATGAATTATTAAAAAGTTCTTTTGAAAGAAATCTTCCTTTTAAGATAGAGTTTACACATCTCAACGGTTTTTTCTGGTTAGGCCATGGCTATATGCATCCTATAATTTCTAATGGAGAAAAAAGCTATACTCTTTCCGTTTTTAAAGCAGTTTATTATAACGAAAAATTAAAGAACTCTATTAGAGCAAATAAGTTAGGCGCAATTAATTACCCCAGTGAATACAGAAGTTTACTTCTGCATGATCAAAGGGTATTAATAAGAAAACTTCATAAATATATCATGATAAGGCTGGATAGAAAATTAAAAAAATTACCAATTATCTCAATAGAAGTTGGGGGAAGTGTAAGCAAAATAAAAACCATTTTTAAACGTGTTTATGGCGAAACCATATATGCTTTCCATTTACGCAAACGCCTTGAAAAGGCTTATTATTTACTTATACAGGATAAAATTCCTATCAATGAAATTGCAGAAGATTGTGGTTTCAAAAGCTTTTCTCATTTCTCCAGATCTTTTAAAAAAGAATATGGTGTCACTCCCTCTCAAATTAGAAAATCCTAAATAAAATAGCTTCTTAGGCTAATATTAAAACATTTAAGACAAATGATCAAGCTCTTAAATACGGAACTTTATAATATTAAATGAAACATTATTGCGCGATAATGAGGGTACAGCCTAACCGAACTAATAGGCAAATTTTTAACTTTTAAAACTTTATTATCATGAAAATTAAAAAATTAATATTACCGATGTTGGCAATTATTTTTGCCATTAGTATGGGCTTTGCCAATGTAGATTTGAAAACTGAGCCTACAACTCAAGCGCAGGATTACGTATTAATTAACGGCTCTTGGCAAGGGATTCAAGAGCAGAATTGTACGCCAGGGAAAAGTACTTGTCGAGTACAATTTGGTGAAGGTGGACCAATTTACGATGTATACGATGAGATGGATGTAAATACGCTTAAAAAAAGTAATACACCCAAACCTACCGTTATAAATCTGTAAGTTTAATTATTAAAGCCCATCGCAAACTGCGATGGGCTTTTTAAATTCTAACCGAAATATCTTATTTCCTCTTTAAATTTTATGTTGTTCAGGAAGTATTATAAATTTTTGTAAAAAATCATCATTTAGATATTTTTGAAGCGCAACATTCAATTCATCAATACTTACAAAATGCTCCAATAACGTTTTGTATTGCAGTATTTCAGGAGCAATATTTTCTCCACTGCTAAGTTTTGTCTGTAAGTAGTTTGGCCACTTATTAAAAAGTCCAAAATATTCTAATTTTCTATCATAAGAATCTGCTTCAATATTAATATTGTTTTTTAACCAATCTGAGGTGACACCTTCTTTTTTTAAGTCATTGAATGTCTCTAATGCCATTTCTATCATATTCTGTTGATTTCCAATGGCACTATCAAAACTTACGTTAAAAGTATAGATACCATTCCTTATTTCTTCCCATTTGCCATAAGCTCTAGGAGAGAAACACCCATCTCTAAGTCGTGTCCATATCTTCTCATTTAAAGCTTTTTCTATATGCTTGAGCAAAATCATATTTTTAGTAGTGTTCTCTACCTTAAAAGGGAACGAAAGGGTTACCATAGCCTGATCAATATTCTTAAGAAAAATGGTTTCTTCCATTCTTTCAAGAGGAAATTTCGTAATATCTTGGATATCTGTTTTTGAACTGTTTTCTATGGGAAAACATGATAAAGAATTTGTCAATCGGCTAACAATTTCTTTAATCTCAAAATCTCCAGTTACTATAAAGGTATAACCCTCAAAACCTGTGAACCATTTATCATAAGCACGAAATATCTTATTAAGTGTGAGATCTTCAACTTCTTCGCTTCCAAGTTGAGGAATTTCCGGATAGCGTAAAGCATATATTTCATCTAAATAAAAGTCTGATGACCCTCGCGTTAATTTACCTTGCAGCTCCTGTTTTTTATATTTTTTCCAAGCTACAAATCCATCATTGTCCTTTCTCGGTTGGGAAGCATATAAATTAATAAGATTCAATAATTCTTCTATTTCACTTACTTTAGATTCTCCATAGATGGATTGCATATCTTTATTGAATTCAAAATTCAATTTAATATCATGAGCTCTCTTAAATTCTTCAATCTCAAATTTTGAATAGTCGCCTGCGCCCATAAAGTTAATTAAATCTGGAATCAGGCTTGCCTTTAAATATTCATTTTTTACTCTAAGAGCATTATTATTTTCCCTATACCCCATCAATTGTAATTTTCTATTATAATTATTAGAACTAGGCTTAAGTGGCTTTAATATTAATTTGATCCCATTTTTAAGAGTGATAGTTGAGACCCCAATGATATTAGGGGCTAACCGTTCTAAATTGAATACATTCGAATTTGAATTGCAAGCTACCTTAGGCAATGATTTTATCGGATCCTTTTGTGATTTAATAGGGGGAAAATTTTTACTTTGAACTTCATCAATACAATTTTTAATTTGAGCATATTCGGGCACTTTTTGAACTTCATTTTTTAGAAAAACAAAATCAGTATTCTCACTAAGATCGCCTGCTTTATGAACATAAGCCTGGATTTCTTGCAGATCTATTTTCTTTAAAATTTCTGTGAGCATCAATAGTTCTTCATCTGGATCCATAGCATAACTCCCCTTCACAAAATGATTATGATATCTGTTAGCTAGAGAAACAGAACTAGAGGAGTTATCATTGGTTAAATTCTTCAACAATTCTTTTTTTGCTTTTTGAAATTCTAAATCTGTAATTCCAGAATGGATTTGTTTCCATGCAACTAAAGCTTTTCGGATTACTCCCAGTAGCTGCTTTTCATTATCTGTATCGATATCAACACCCATTGTGGTAACCTGTAATTGGCTCCCTGCCAATTCATCATTATCATAATGGCTCGAGAAGTCCGAAAATGATGGATGGAAACTATCTTCAAACATGTCGGCGTTCAAACTAACTAAATGTTGATATAATTTCTGCAATATCATATGTTTAAAGTCATCTCTGTTTTTTGGATTTAAAGCCTCATTCATCTTTTTAGAAAAGATCTTAAATTGCAATGTGGGGGTTATAATGTCTATGATAGTTAATACCCGATTATGACCTGTTAAATTGACTTTAGAAGAATAATTTCCTATCTCAAAATTCTTATTTTTGGTTCGACGCTCCAGAATGGAATAATATTCATGAATTTGCTTCTCTATACTATCTAAATTGATATCACCAACTACTATGATAGCTTCGAGGTCTGGTGTATACCAATTTTTGTAGAAGTTTAAAAAACCATTGTAATCAAAATCTTCCACACTTTTTTTAGACTCTTTCTTATCTATATATTTATATCCTGTATTACTTAATAAATTTTTCTGGATAGTGGCATTTAACCAATCTCGATATGGATTAATTGTTCTAATCTCCCCTAATATAGCTTCTCTTTGAACATCAATAGATTTCTTGTCTAAAATTATATTATTTGTTATGTCCTGAAATGATTTCAGAACCTCATTTATAGACTCTTTTTTTTTAGAAGATATACTGGTGATATAAATTGTATTGTCAAATCCTGTATAAGCATGGCTATACATTCCCGGCTTGTTATAATAACTCATCTTATCAGGAAAATGCTTAGTAGCCAAATATCCCAAATGTTCTAATAGGTGAGCATATTCTACTTGAGCGATATCTTTTTGATTGATACCAACTTTCACAACAAACCGAAATTCAATATTTTTTTCAAGTGAATCATTTTTTTGAAGGTAATATGTTAATCCATTATTTAATTGCCCATACCTAACGGAACTGTCTAATAAATTGGATTTATCTTTATGTTGCTTCTCCTGACTTTCAACCACACTCACGGTAAATAAAAGTGAGATAATTAAAAGCATTCTTTTTTTATCCCAAGACATTTTCGATAATTTAATAACCATTATTTTGACTTAAATTTGGATTCTTCATTCGCTCCTCACTAGGAATTGGATATAGCACATCTGTATTTTCCCACAATGGATTATTCTCACCTAGAACTTCACCTGCCTTACCTGTTCTTTTCAAGTCCAGCCAACGATGTCCCCACTCTGCAAATAATTCCTTTCTTCGCTCTTCTAAAATTTCATTCAATAATTGCTCATGGGTAATTGTTGGATTTATGTCCGCGAGAAGATCTAATCCAGCCCTACCTCTTATAATATCAATATCTTCAATAGCTTCTGATATCATTCCCTGTTTTGCTCGTGCTTCTGCTCGAATTAAATATTGCTCTGCCAAGCGAAGCACCATGGAATATTCTTTAATTGGAAACTCGTTGCTATTTCTTATTTTATATTTATAAGCAAAAAAAGCATCCTTTCCAGGGTGATATCCAATCCAATCAGTGAATCGCCTATCTTGATCGTTGAAACTTTTCACAAACTCATCTTGTAATTGAATACTTGCCAAAAAGGAAAATATTGGGTCAATTATAAAAAGATTCCCTTCGTTGGTATGACTTACTTGACCACCAGAACCAATTGGTGATATTTGCCATATTGCCTCTTTGCTGTTGGCTAAAAAGACATCATCAAGATTATCCAAGATTTCATAGGTAGAATTTGCAAGAATTACTGTGCTACTAAGTTCTTCCGCTTTCTCATAATCTTCCAAATACAAATAAACCCTAGCTAGTAAGGCTGTTGCTGCATACTTATTTACAATGGTACGTTCGCCATTGTAATAATCAGTACTTAATAAATTAGTAGATTCATTAAGGTCATATAGAACCTGCTCATAAACCTCAGTCTCAGTATTGCGGGATACTAATTCATTCTCACTATAATCTGTAGTTAAGACTAAGGGAACATCCCCATACAAATTCACTAAATAGAAATAGGTAAAGGCTCTTATAAATCGTGCTTCCCCTTCCATATGTGTCCTTAGTTCATCACTAATTTTATCTGCATCAACTAAACCTTCTAATAAAGAATTAGTCATATAAATCATATTATATGCGCTAGACCATATATCTAAGTTATTAGGATTATTTGGCAGCAATTCATTCTGCTCAAATTCCATTCTGGTAAAATTGGTAGTATTGATATTCCTAATATTATCTGCAGATAAGCCAGATAATAGGGTAACACTACTTCTCGATCCATTAGAAAAAGCTGCTGAACGTAATTGATTGTAAATCCCAACCATGGCACTTTTAGCAGTGGCATCATCCTCAAAGACTTGAGTTCTTATTAGTTTATCATTAGGAGTTTCCACCTCTACAAAATCTTCACAAGAAATTAAGCTGGCAGCTAGGAATATGATCATTCCTATTCTCTGTATTATATTAAGTTTCATATCTTTTAGTTATAGATTAATCTGAAGTCCGGCACTAATGGTTCTTAAGTTTCTAAATCCTGAAGTAGAATTTGGTAAGTCTGGATCTAATCCTTGGTATGGTGTCAAGGTTAGAAGGTTTTGACCTTGCAAGAAGATCTTACCCTCCTTAAGTTTTACCTCTTTTGTAAGCTTTTGTGGAAGACTATAGCTGATAGACAAAGTTTTTAACCTCACAAAAGAGGCATCTCTTTTTGGGAAATTAGTATCCAACACATAGCTAAAGCCCTCATAAGCATCATATGATTGTGATATAGTTTGAAAACCATCTTCCTCTTCTGGAATGGTTAAATCTCTCTCAAAGAGATTATATGGGGAGCCAGCATCAAATAGGTCTATTCTTCCCTCTTGCTTTACAAACTCAAACAAATACTGTAGGGAAATGTTATTATAGGAAAAGGTATTATTGATTCCTCCATAAAATTCCTTGTTTTGATCTTGGATGATAATTCTATCTTGATAATCAAAACTTCCATCTTCATTAACATCACGAACAGTATAAAACCCTTTTTCCGGGTCCAGACCAGTATATTCGTATAGTAAAGAGATATTGAGAGGATGGCCAACTCTATAGGTATTCGCATACGAAGATTGTTCAATATTGGGATAGCTTAATAATTCGTTCTTAGGAAAACTTATATTGAATGAAGTTTGCCATTTAAAATCATCCGTATTAATATTAAAGCTAGTAGCTTCCAGCTCCCAACCAGAATTTTGAACGGTAGCATTCAAATTTGCCTGTACCGAATTAAATCCAGTAGTATACGGAAGAGAATATCCCACAAGTTGATTGGAGGAGCGATTTCTGTATCTGCTTAGGCTGAGCCTAATTTTATCATCAATAAAGCCCAATTCAATTCCGACTTCCAACTTTTTATTAATTTCCCAAGAATAATCTGGGTTTGCTAAAGCTGTGGGATATAATCCACCGGGTCCTACCGTTGCTTCATAGGCATCTAAGAAACCATAATCGCCTATTTGATCATTCCCTGTTGTACCATAACTTCCTCTAAATTTACCAAAAGACAAAAATGGTTCTAATTTTTCTATCCAAGGTTCTTCAGAAAAGATCCATGCAGCGCCAACAGCGCCAAAGTTTGCAAATCTGTTATTGGGACCAAATCTAGAGGACCCATCCCTCCTACCGGTGAGATTGATATAATATTTCCGGTCCCAATTAACACCCAGGCGGGAGAAAAGCGCACTATAACGATATTCTGCTTCAGTTCTATTGGCATTAATAATATTTTTAGCAGCGGCAATGTTGCCTATTAAAGATTCTGAAGCGTATCCTACTGCTTGAAACTGTTGTTGGAATTGCTTATTTTCCTGTAATGTTGCTCCAATTAGAGCATCTATATGTAGTTTATTTAATTTAGTCTCATAGATAAATTGTGGCTCTATAATCCAGGAGTTTCTATTTGAACTTAAATGGGTGGATTGATTCGTAACATTATCGCCCGGATTATAAGATCTGCCTGGGAGCTTGAATAATTCTTCACTGTTATAATTTGTATAGCCTAGTGTGGTCTTAAATTTTAAACCAGAAAATATTTGATAAGACACTCCTAAATTGGAAATGAGGTTGGTTGATTCTGTATTAGTTGTATTAAAAAAACCTTTATAAGGATTATCAAGATTTGCTGCTCCCCATTCTTCCCAATTCAAGCTGCCATCTGTATTAAAAATAGCTGGTGCATTTGGAGGTAAGATTAAAGCAGCCTCATTTAAACTAACGTTTCCAACTAGTCTATTAAAATCTATCCCATAATTCAATGAAAGATTTATATTGAATTTGTTATCCTTGGAACCATGATTAATATTCATGTCTCCGGTGATCTTGTGATAATTATAATCTCCTGGATACACTGTTCCCTGTGTAAAATAAGATCCGCCCACTCTAAAGGAAGTATTTTCACTACCTCCGGAAAATACGAGATTTGCACTGGTAGTTTTAGCAGTACCACCAAAGAGTAAATCCTGCCAATCTGTGTACCTATCTTGATCCCATAAGACTAAATCATATGCATTGTACTCATCTGGTTCTTCACCATCATTTTCAAAAGCTTTTCTTCTAACATTGAGGTAATCTTTGGTATTCATCAAATTTAAGCGGTTTGACATGGTGCTTACCCCGGTATAAATTCGTGCCTCTAACCCAGTTCCAAGAGTTTTTCCTGTTTTAGTAGTAATAAGTATTACCCCATTCGCTCCTCTAGAACCATATATAGCAGTAGCATCTGCATCTTTTAAAACCTCTATACTCTCTATATTGGAGATATTTAGATTATTCAGAGGATCCATTCCTGCAAAGCCTATAATAGAATTTGTTTCTATAGGTGTTGAATTTATAGGAACACCATCTATAATATAAAGCGGATAATTACCTTCTTCCCGCAAGCTGTTAACACCTCTTATTCTAATAATGGATGCAGTACCAGGATTTACACCTCCGACATTAACTTCTACTCCGGCCATTCTCCCTTGTAGTGCTTGTAAAGGACTCACAACAGGCTGTAACTCTATCTCTGCAGCTGTTACTCTGGAGATATTTCCTGTACGCTCACGTCTCGTGGTATTATAGTACCCGGCATTTATTTGTACCTCTTCGAGCGAAGAAACCATTGCTTCCAATTGAACGTTAATCTCCGTTTTATAATTTATAGGTATTTCTACGGTTTTAAATCCCAAAAAAGAGAAAACCAGAACACCATCTTCAGGAGCTATAAGGTGATAGGTTCCGTTTAAAGAAGTGAGTGTGCCACTGGTGGTGTTTTTTAAGGACACTAAAACTCCAGAGACAGGAAGGCCATCTGTATCTGTAACCTTTCCAGAAACCTCTTGCTGAAAGCTAAGAGAGCTTCTTTCCATATTGTTTGCAGCCAGCATATTTTGAGTAAAAACAAAAAATAGGCATGCAACAAGTAATAGCAGTACCCATATGGTACGCCTGTAATTATTTTTCATAATATTGTAATGTGTTAAATGAAACATTTGTTTTGTTTAAGCTTAGGCCTTCCCTGTTCGACGCCAATCTTAAGGGAAGGCTTTTAGCTTTTACCCGCTAAAACGGAATTTTCATTTCTCTTTTTTTCATGTACTTTTTTTTTGGATTTGGCTAATACAAAATTTTACTGCTTTTACTACGTCTAATGGTATACCCAAGCCATAATATCTAATAATAAGATACAGGCTTTTCCCACCCAACTACTATTGCCAAGATTAGGGTTTGGCAAGAGTAACCCACGGGATTATTCGCTTTTTCTTGTTCCCGCTAAACAAGATGTTCTAAAATCACTTCCAAAAGAAGTGGCAGCCTCGTTGGCTTTAAAATTTGGACATTAGGTAGTAATTCTTTAAATGCGAGTTCTAAATAATACGGAAGAAACACCTGCTTTAGAATGTATAAGAAGAGGAATTGCCAGAATACAAAAAGGGCATGAAACTCAACTTATTGAACAGAGGTACTGGTATACCGTGCAACAAATAAGTGAGCTCACGCCCGGGTCGTGAGCATTCACACTTATTATCTCGTTGCTAAAAATTACCAGTTTTCTGTTCGAGACTCTAAGCGATCTTGCTTCTAATATTTTATTAAAAGAATCGCAATATATTATAATCTGAGTGAAGATATAAATTTTTTTTGATTTGTAATCCAATTGGCTTACATTTTTTTATGTTTTTATTTCAACCTTGCAGTATGACTGTAGGCGCCAAACAAAAAAAACAATTAAACGACAAAATTGCAATTAGAATTAAATATCTAAGAGAAAATATTGAGCCTATTCAATCAAAATTTGCTGATGATA
Organism: Gillisia sp. Hel_I_29; assembly: GCF_000744275.1. Taxonomy (NCBI): domain Bacteria; kingdom Pseudomonadati; phylum Bacteroidota; class Flavobacteriia; order Flavobacteriales; family Flavobacteriaceae; genus Gillisia; species Gillisia sp. Hel_I_29. Next base: position 2,497,497 of record NZ_JQLP01000005.1, on the reverse strand, counting down.
ACATGATTGACAGGCAAATTGTGAATAGATGGGAGAGTACAACAGATAAAAGAGGACTTAGTATTCACACAATAAATAGATTTTGTAACATGATTAGTATAAGTTTAAAGGATTTCTTTGATGATAAATTATTCAAGGATATTTAATTTTTTAATAATATTCTTGAATGGTAATTAGTTAAATTGCCAGTATTATTTCATCGTTGAAGATTACTATATAAATCTAATTTCTCACCTGATATTAAACTTACTTTATTTACAATTTTATTACTTTTTACATCATATTCTATCTCTACAAAAAATCTATATAAAGCATATAGCGTAAACCTGCTATTCAATTTTAATCTGTAAGTAAGAAATATTCCCTCTTTAAAAATTAAGTCAAATTGGTCATGGTCTGCCAATAGTTTAAATTCATATAGACTATATATTTCCATTAAAGACATATAATAGGGGAAAAACCACCTTGTTTACAAAGCACCGTTAAATTATTTTTCTGTTAAAATAATAAATGTGATTAAACTACTAGTTTTTCTATTACCCGCATTCCTTAATGGGCAAACTTTTGAGAGTTCTACAACCGTACTTTCCAGGGAATCTTATTTGCTTGAATTTATGAATAGAACTATTGAAATAGATCAGGATAAGATAAAAATAATATCTCAGGGAAATGAAATTATAGATATTCAAACACTTAATATTATACATACAGAAGAGAAAAAGTTTGGAAATTTGGGTATGTGCTATTGGTATTACTGTAATTCAAAAAATATTCCCGGAACAGATAAACTTATAATTGTACCTAAAGAAAAAAATCCAAATCAAATTAGCATTTTTGAACCTTCAAAAGATGGTGCCAGCACAAAAGAAACCAAAATAATTATAGATTAACTTTTAAATGATACGGGTTCCCGTAACAATTAGTTAAATTGAATTGGTAGCTTTACTTAAGCTTTGCTTATCCCGGAGCATTCTCGTATAAATAATTATCTATTGATATAACTAGTTGTACACAATGCAGAAAAACCTCACATAATTGAACGAAGTTTAGATTTATGACAACAACAATTACTGACTTTTCTGCAAAAGAACCCTCTTTAGGTTACTTCTATCAAATAAAATACGCTTTACTAGTTCTATTAAGTCACTCAAAAGAACTCGACAATCCGAAAGTCAGAATTGAAAACTTAGATGATATTGAAATTGAGGATATTAATACTTTACAACTTTTACAAACCAAATTACACATTAAGAATAAAGCAAATCTTACAGATTCAAGTGTAGATTTCTGGAAAACTGTTCGAATATGGTCTGAGTATATAAATACTGGAACGATAGATTTAGATTCAACAATTTTTAATCTAATAACAACAGAGGAGATTCCAGAATCTAGTGTGCTTCATAAATTCAAAAAAAAGATAACATTAGATAGTGAGGTTTTAGAAGTAATTAAAGTTTTGGATAGAATAGCAATAGAATCTACCAACAAGACCAATGAAAAAGCTTATCTGGCATATCAAAGTTTATCTTTAGAGAACAAAAAAAATCTAATAAAACGAATTAGAATTTTAGATAACTCAATTGCCATTACTGAAATTAATGACAAAATAAAAAAAGAACTGATTTTTTCTACTTACCCAAGTACAATAGATGCATTTCTAGAAATTTTAGAAGGATGGTGGTTTGCAAAATCAATAGAAAATTTGACTTCACAAATAGACAGTATTAGTTCTAGTGAATTACAGTTGAAAATCGCCAATATCAGTGACTCTTTTCAAGCAGATAATTTACCAAATCATTTTCCTGTACAATTAGAAATAACAGATGAAGATGTGGAAAGTTTAAAAGAGCGAAATTTTTTAAAACAATTAGAATTAATAAAAATAAAAGCAAATTCGAGAACCCTTAAAAGAGCTATAAGCGATTTTAGAAGAGCTTTTGAACAACGTTCTAAATGGTTAAGACTTCATCTATTGAATCCAGATGAGGAAGAACAGTATGACGTGAAACTATTTAATTATTGGAAGAATATTTTCGACATAATGTGCGATGAAGCAGAAGAAAAAAGTATCGAAGAATTAATAGATTTAGGAAAAGGTTTTTACGTAGAACAATTTGCAAAATCTTGTCCACAAATAAAAATTAGAGAGAAATTCAATGAAGATTATTTAACTAGAGGAAGTTATCAAATGCTTGCAGATTCAAAAAAAATCGGTTGGCATCCAAATTATAAAGAAGATTTATGAATGTAGGCTGGACAGAACGGAATAAGATTGTTGCAAATTTATTTAATCCCGCTTTTTGTGGTGAAGTAATCAGAGCAACCGCCAAAGAATATAATAAACATACTAATAAGAAATTCCCTTATGCATTTGCCTTTTTAGTTCTACCAATCGTGCTACATCAGGCAACTAGAGAAAGAATGCCAAGAACAGTTCGAACATATTTTTTTGTTTGGGTGGAGCAAAATGATGACTTATTTTTTGATTTTCCAAAACGTACTCGGAGTATGGTAAAATATACAAAAGAGGCTTTGTCCTTTCTATTACTTCATAGTAAAATTGAACTCAACGAAAATGCTGAAATATTAGCAAGAGAAGAAAAAGTAAAAAAAATAAACAAAGATGATTATCAAGAATACAACGATATATTAAAAAAAGCAGAAATGCTTGGTAAATGGTTGTCTTCCACGACTGATATTAAGTCAATATACTCATTTCTAAGAATTACACCATAGATATGCAAATACAAAAAATTATATTATACAGTCATAGTGGAGAAAAGCGAATTTTACCATTTGAATTGGGTAAAGTTAATATCATAACTGGTGAATCAAAATCAGGTAAATCTGCTTTGATTGAAATAATAAATTATTGCCTAGCTTCGAAAGGTTGTGATATTCCAGAAGGGATAATTAGAGATACAGTTTCTTATTTTGCAATTTTATTAGCTTTTAATGACTCAGAAACAGCTTTTATTGCTCGAGAAAATCCAAATATAAAAGGTATTCAAGCTTCTACTACTGTGTGTCTAATTCGAAATATTGGAGAAAATTTACCTGATTTAGAGGAGATTAATTCAAACTTAAATGTAGATGCTTTAAAGGATTACTTAACACGGAAAATTGGCATTTCAGAAAATGTTCACGTTCCGGATTCTTTAACTAGAGAACCTTTAAACGCCAACTTTAAACATTCACGATTTTATTGCTATCAACCTCAATATTTAGTTGCTGACCCATACCAACTTTTTTACAACCAAAATAAAGAGTTTGTTCCTCAATCAATAAAAGATACTCTTCCTTATTTTTTAGGAGCCGTAAATGAAAATTCATTAGCGATTGAAAGTGAAATAACTCAACTCAAAAAACTTCTAAATAGATTAGTAAGAGAAAAAAGAGAATCGGAAAAGATAAAATCAGAAGGAATAAGTCAAGCTTTTTCGCTTATAGATGAAGCAAAAGAGATTGGGATTTTAGAGAAATCCGCAAATCCTCAAAGTCAAAAAGAGGCCTACACTTTTTTAGAGTATGTTTCCAATTGGGAATATCAACCATTGACAGTAAAGGCAGAAAATTCAGCCCTAAAAGATTTGATTGATAAAAGAGGAGAATTAAAAATTGATTTGAGCAAAATATCAGACAATAGAAAAGCAGCAACAGATTACTTAAAAAATTCTTTTGGTTATTCTACAGAAGCTAAACAACAGGAAATTCGTCTTGAATCAATCAATTTGTATAAAGATTCAAGTAAAGACAAATCATTATGTCCTTTGTGTGACAATCAATTAGTTAATTCAATCCCATCAATTGATAGCATAAATCAATCTCTAGTTGACATTAGAGAGGATTTAAAATTTACTAAAGCTGAAAGCCCTCGTATTCAATCTTATATCGATTCTGTAGAAACACAATATCATTCTGTAGAAACAGAATTAAAAAGGGTGGAAAAAAGTATCTCAGCATTATACGTAGAAAACGAAAAAGCAAGAACAGTAAGAGATTTAAACTTGCGTAGGGGAAAAATAATTGGTCGAGTTAGCTTGTTTTTAGAGAGTATATTTATTGAACAAGAAACTGAAAGTATAGATTCTAAAATTGAAAATCTAAAATCTAAGATTATTGAATTAGAAAAAACTGTTGATAGCGATAACGAACGTGAACTTTTATTATCTATACTTAATAAAATCAATCTGCAAATGAGCAAATGGGTTGAAGGATTAGATGTTGAGTATGAAAACAACCCAATTAGATTCGACATTAATAAATTGACTATGTATATTGATTCTGACACTAAACCTATTGCATTACCACAAATTGGTAGTGGAGCAAATTGGGTAGCTTATCATTTACTGATTGTCTTTGCACTTCATAAACACTTTATTCAAAATAATAGACCTGTACCAAATTTTATAATCATTGACCAACCTACACAAGTCTATTATCCACCTGAAAAAAATGATAATGTGGTAGAAGTAAGTGCGGATGAGATAGCGGTTAATAAAATGTTTGATTTTATGTTTAACGTAGTAGAATCCTTAACACCAAAATTACAAGTTATCATAACAGACCACGCCTATCTGAAAAATGATAGATTTGAAAAATCTGTAAGGGAAATATGGAGAGATGGCTTGAAATTAATTCCAAATGATTGGACACCATTGAACGGAAAAAGCACTGTGTACAATAATCTAGAAAAATAATAGCGGTTTAATCGCTAAAACGAAAGTAAGTAAATATAAAAAAGGTCTGTGTTTAACCGAAAATTCTTTGTGTTTTAATCCGCTACTATTCTTTTACTAGACCGTTCTGCTTTATTAAAAACCAACCCGATAAATATAAATATTGCCAATACTAAATGATATAATTGATTGGATCGAAAACAAGCCTGTTTTTTGGCAAATTGCCATTGACCGTTTAATCAGAAACAATGAACTAACTGATAATGATATTTCGGACCTAAAGGAGATCTGTAAAGTAGATTTTGGGTTATCAGACTTTGATTTTGACGAAGTGGATTTTGATGATTTAAGAGACTTCGCAAATAGCGCAACAAGTAGTGATGATATAATACTCTCTAAAATTTCCAATGTAAACAATATAAACGCACTCTCAAAAACTAGTGAATTAGAATTTGCCTCAAATGGACTTACGCTTGTCTATGGAGATAATGGCTCAGGAAAATCAAGCTATGTGAGCATCTTAAAACACGCTTGTAATACTAGAGGAAATAAGCCAAAAATAAATGATAATTTATACGACCCAACTTGTTTTGGAAACGATAAAAAAGCAGATATAGAATATACATTTGATGGAACAAATTTTAACACAGTAAATCTTATAAACGAAGTAGTAAATGACTCTGTTTTAAAAAGTATTGATGTTTTCGATACGTTTAGTGCAAATCATTACATTGAAGGAGAAGATGAAATCGCCTTTATTCCTCAAGGGCTATCAATTGTAGAAAAATTAGCAGTCTGTATAAATAAAGTTGAGAATGAACTAAATGCGGAATTTTCAAACCCTGCATTAGAGAAATTTGACCATACTCTTTTAGAAGTTTCAGATTGTTCGACTGCTAAAACATTTCTCGACAATTTAAATTCGGAATCTACACTTAACGAATTAAGAGCATAATCAATTTGGAACGCAACTAAAAATTCTAGAATTGAGGAGCTAATCAAACAAATAGATAAATTAAAAGCAACCGACCCAAAGAAAATTTTAAAAGAAAACAACGATAAGATAAAGCGTTTTGAGGTTTTACAAAACAATTTTCAAAAACTCGAAAATAACTTGACAGGAGAAAAATTAGAAGACTTAAAACAAATATTAAATAATCTTTCAACAACAAGTAAAGCACTTAAAGAATCTTCTGAAAAAGCATTCTCTGAATTACCTATTGAGGGCGTTGGTAATAGTTCTTGGAAATTACTTTGGGAAAGTGCTCGAAAGTTCTATAACGAAAGTACCGAGACAGAAGATTTCCCAAAAGTTAACGGAGAGAGTAATTGCCCTCTTTGTTTTCAAGATTTAGGAGAAGATGCAAAAAGCAGATTTACTGCTTTCGAAGATTTTGTAAAAAATGATATTCAAAAAACCTATGATGAAGCTTCTAATAAATTTGATTTAGAATTTGAAAATTTAAATTATCAGGATTTTTCTTTTGAAGAACAAAAACCAACAACAATTGAGCTGGATGAACTGATTGATGAATATTCGAAAAATCAATCACAATATTTAGATTCACTTTCTAAGCAAAAAGACTATTTAATTGAGCTTTTTAATTCTAAAAATTCAGTCGAAACGATTAATTCAATTGAAATTGATAATACACCTATAACCCAAATTCAAAACCTCATTAAAAACTTAAAAGAAGCAAATGAGAAATTAGAAGTCCAATCAATTGAAGAAGATTTAAAACCGTTAAATAAGGAACTAAATCAATTAAATGGAGAAAAAAAGATTTTTGATTTTAAACCCAAATTAGGTCGTGAAATTTATAGACAAAAAAAGATAAAACTGCTAAATAAATGTATTAGTAAATGCAATACTCGAACGATTACTATGCTTAGTAACGCTTTAGCAACAAATTACATAAGTCAACACCTTAAACAGAATTTCAAAGCAGAACTTACCAAACTAGGTTTTAAAAACATCAAGATAGAAACCGAAACAAAAGGACAGAGAGGAAAACAATACCACTATTTAAGACTTGATGAACAAAACGCAAATGGCGTTGCGTTAAAAGACGTTTTAAGTGAAGGAGAACATAGGTGTATTTCCTTGGCAACATTTTTATCTGAATTATCCATTTCAGAACATAAAAGTGCTATAATTTTTGATGACCCAGTTTCATCTCTCGATCATAAATGGAGAAATAAAATATCAAAAAGAATTGCAGAAGAAGCTTTAGAGCGACAGGTTATTGTTTTTACTCACGACATTACTTTTCTACTAATGATTCAAGAACATTCTCAAAGTTTAAATTGTGATTTAGATATAAAGAGCTTGACAAGAAAGAAAAAAGAAACAGGACTTATTGCAAGCAATCCACCTTGGGATGCTTTACCAGTCAGCAAACGTATTGGCTTGTTAAAAAACGCATATCAAAAATTAGAGAAAACTGAAAGAACAGAAACCGAAGAAGTTTACAAAGAAAGGGCAAAAATATTGTATGGTAAGCTGAGAGAAACTTGGGAGCGTTTTATTGAAGAGGTATTTCTAAACGGAGCAATTCAAAGATTTGGTAGAGCAATACAAACTCAACGTTTATCAAAAGTTGTGGACTTAACTGATGATGATTATAATCTTGTTGATGCTAATATGAGCAAGTGTTCTACTTATTTCACGGGACACGATACAGCAGGAACTTTAATAGAAGAAATACCAGACTCTGCTGAATTTCTTGCGGACCTAACTGTATTAGAGGATTACATTAACACAATCAGAAGACGGAGATAAAATAACAAAGCATAATAATGTATATAAAAAATAGGCGAAACAGTAGTAAATTCATGGCTTTTGTCTCGTATCAAACTATGCGCTTAACCGAGAGTTTAGTGCTTCAAAATCACCTACTTTTCATATATTAACCGTTAGCAAACATTAAAAAAAATTGAAAAGTCAATATCATTATTTAACTGAATTTGGAGCTATGACAGGTTTTATGAAAACCAATCCTATTATTGAAAAGAAAACATTTCTTGTATTGGATAGTTCTGTATGTTTAGATATCGTTAGTATTGTAAATAAAAGAAATATTAATAAAGATTCTAAAAGAAAAGCTTTTGAGCTAATAAAATATTCTCAAAAAAAATCAATGCCACCATTTGAAATTTTCGCCTTATTAGAATTATCATTAGATAAATTGACATATAAAATAAATATAGAAAAATTCTTTGACTTAGGTAATAAATTAAAATTTGCATTTCAATTCCCTTTAGAAAGACTTAAAAAAAATGATTTCAATTTTTCAACTAACTTTTATCAACCAGAAAAACCAACTATAGATGATAATGCTTCTGTATATGTGGAACAATTACTGGTTCATTATAGTGCGCTACTAAAAATTAGAGAAATTGCTTGTAAAGGTTTAGGTAAGCAAAACGCAAATAAAAATCTTTTTGAGTTTATTGATTGGATGAATTCTAAATTAGGTATAATTTTAGGTTTAGAATATCAATTAGCTTTTCAAATTTTTGGAGGAAATAGTAGTTTTAACTCAATGATTAAAGAAAACTCAAATAAAGAAAAAGCACTAAAAGCGTTATGGGGAAGTGCTTGGGATTTATTGCATGCAAGAGTTAGTAGGAATTCTAAACAACTTTCAAAAATTGTTAATGAAGATATTAATTCTATTTTTATTACAAATGACAAAACTTTATTTGAATTATTATCTCCTCAAATTGAATTTGCATCTGAATATGATAGGACAAAAATTAGTATAACCGAAGGAAATGAAAATTATCCACCTCATTTCGATGATGATTTTGTAAAAAAAACAAACGAAAAAATTATCCAGATTTATGAGAAAAGAATTATAAATAAAGTTAAGTATCCAAATAATGATTTAATAAAAAATATAATCATCGATATGGAAAAGAACGTTTGCTAACATCGGTTAAGCGCAAATAGCGGGCATTCTGGTGAAAAGTGTTATTTTAGAAACCAAATAAAAAACAACTAAGCCGACAAGTTTGCGACCCTACTCCAACTACTTGCCTTAGGTACTGTGGTATAAAACAAGTAATTTTGAGAAAATTTTTAGGAAGAAGTCAATGTTAAATTGCTTCTATCCTGTGCAGCAAGGACTTCAGTTCTTGCTGTCTTTTTTTGCTCATGTTCTGGATCGTAATCTATTTCATTTTTCTATAAACTATACATTAATACCAATAGCTTTCGCTCTACTGCTACTAAGGCTATCATTGGTTTGACTTTAGTGGGTTGGACTCGTTCGTAAAATTTTCTCAAGGTAGGATTCCATTGTATGGCGCTCATCGCTGGCATATATAGTGCACTGCGAATATGTTTATTCCCTTTCTTACTGATTCTCGTCTTTCCCTTATAAGCACCAGATTCTTTCAAGACCAAATCAAATCCTGTATAACTAATCAATTTTTTAGCATTCGTAAAACCGGTGAAACCTAAAGTTTCACCTACTACGGTCGCTGCAGATTTAAAAGAGATCCCGGGGATACTTTCCAAATGCTTAATCCTTTGATGCATCTGTGGATCATTCTTAACTAGAATTTCCATCTCCTTTTCTATTTCTATCAACTGCTTTTCAATCAATTTTAATCGCTGTCCATAGCGCTTTAGCTCTCGCTTGCTTTTATAAACGGAGTGTTCCAAGGCATGAAGTCTATTTCGCTCCATCTGCTTTTCCTTTAGTAAAAAAGATCGTTCCCGACTCAGCCCTTTTAACTGACGTAATATTGGATCTGGTGGGCTCCATGATGCCAACTCTCTTTCACAACCAAGCATGGCAAGCATACGGCTATCTAAGGCATCGGTCTTGGAACGTTGATCCAAACTTTGAGCATAGCGCTTTACACGTCCTGATTGCATAACACTTACAGGAAATCCTTCCCCATAGGGATGGTATACCAAAGCTTCATGTAAATACCTGTCGATTCCATAACGACAACTATATCCTCTGGAGAACTGCCATTTTTAAGTAACCACTTTACCATCTTTTTAAAACCTGATAAATCATTACTAACCTCAAATGGATCTTCAAACTCCTTTGTAAGTCTAGCCGTTAGACGTCACAAACAAACAGCCAAAGTCTCTTTTGAGACATCTACTCCTAAGGAGAGTTTCGAAATTTCATCCTTCATAATAATGTTGATTTTTTAAACTCTATTCTCCATCACTTTTGCTCGATTTTGATACGATCTCTATTATAGGATCTAGGTACTGTTCAAGTTCTTAGAGAAATTAATAGAAGGGTGGAATTTCTAACACACGATATCATTGTATAAAACATATCTACCAAGACCTCGCTATCCCTTCTATTGAGTTTGATTATTAATTCCTATTTTTAACTAAATTACAATCTCTAATCTAACATACGAAACAAGACCGTTGGCATTAATAATATAACTATGATAATATTTGAAGAAAGTTTTAGTAAAGTAAATTGGGGCCCAGATGAGGCCAAAGGAGATAGTCAACTAAGAAAATATTTTGTGAAAATACCAGAATATGAGGGTATAAAAAGTGGAGATTATAGATATATTATTGGTAGAAAAGGAACTGGAAAAACAGCTATTATTGAACAAATAGCAAACGAGGCTTCTTCAGAATACAATTCGTTTGTAAAATATTTATCACTAAGAAATTTTCCTATTCAAACCATTAGAGAATTGAAAGATCGATCTTTAGGCAACAAGTCTCAATTTGTTCCTATTTGGACATTTTTAATTCTAACGGAATTGTCTAAGTTGATAGTTAGCGACAGCAGTATAGAAAAAACTGAAAGTGTAATTGATCTTAAGAATTTTATAAAAATAAACTTTCCATCCAATCTAGGTTTTGCAGAAACACTAAGAAATTTGAAATCAAATGAAAATAAAGTTTCAGTTATAGTGAAGTGGTTAGGTTTTGAAAACAAATCAGCTGAATCAAAGGAAGCCATAACGACAGTTCATTTTCAGAAAGCATCTGAGATATTATTAAATCTTATTAAAGGTGTTAATTCAAGTTGCAATTTTTATCTACTTTTTGATGAACTTGATGAAGGATATTCTGCGAATGATAAAAATTTGAATTTATTATTATTATCTCTATTTAGAGCGGTTGAAAATACATTTTTAGACTTAAAAGATATTATAAATATAAGACCCGTATTAGCTTTAAGGTCAGATATATTTAATAATCTTGAAGATAACGATCTAAATAAATTGGACGACTTTATTATAAATCTAAAATGGACTAAGGAATATCATGCTAGTTATTCGATTTATGATTTAATAAATGCTCGAATAAATGCATCAATAAATGTTGAAGATCCAAAAAGAGCTTGGGAACAAATAACTATTAATAATGATAAAAATATACCCAATAGGATCAATAATCTGTGGGAATTTATATATAATAGAACATTCGAAAGACCACGTGATATCATAAAGTATATGAAGTATTGCGCAAAACAAAATCCAAGTGGAAAATTAGACTTTAAAACTGTAAGAAAAGCAGAAATAGAATATTCAGAATGGTTTTATAGAGAATTTAGAGATGAAATTCAGAGTCATTTACCTATCTGGCAAGAATCAACCCAAGCATTTATTAAACTAAATAAAGGTGTAATAACATTTGATGAAATAAAAAAGGAATTGGAAAATGATTCCAGAATTGTAAATTATTTAAAAAACAATAACAAAAATCATGAAGATATATTAGAAATTCTCTTTGAATTTGGCCTAATTGGAACATTAAGTGATTCAAACAGGTGGTTTTTTAAATATAAAGACCATAATCTTCCTTTCAATCATAATCAAAAAATGATAATACATTTTGGATTTACCAGGAAGTTTAGAATGAAAGTTTATTAAAAATTACTAATGCCAACATCGGTTAAGCCCAAATAGCGGGCATTCTTATGAAAAGCACTATTTTAGAGACCAAGAAACAAATAACAAAACAGACTAGAACGTGTCCCTACACCACGCTTCCAGCAATTTCCAAGACTGTTATGAATAATATTTTAAACCGTGTAAATCAGCAAAATTTGAAATCAAAAATTCCAAAGTTATAACAGCATATTTGTTCTTTTGTCAACGCTAAAAAAATAAAAGAGCTATTTCTTCCCAACGCATACTCACGATAATACAATGAACATTATCACTATAATTCAGCGATATTTTGATAAATTGCAAATGAATAAAAAAAAAGATTTAAAATGAACCGAATTAAAGAAGTTCTAAAAAACAAAGGAATATCTCAAACTTGGTTGGCTGAACAAATGGAAAAAAGCTACACAACCATAAATGAATATTCTAGAAACAAGCGACAACCTAGTTTGGAAGACCTATATAAGATTGCAGAAATCTTAAAGATTGACATAAAAGAATTAATAATATCGAATAAAGAGAATATATGAACTTGATAGAAAAAGGCATAGAAAAAGGCATCATCAAGTTTGATGAAGAAAACAAATTCATTACCTACGTTCACCAAAAGAAAAAAAGGTTTTTTAATAACACAGAAGAAAAAGTTCAAGCAGAAACTTTCTGCCAGCTTATTCTAGATTACAATTATCCTGTTGAAAGAATAGTGAATTTTGTTTCAGTAAAAATGGGTGTTGAAACAAAGGAAGCTGATATTGTTATTTACAACGATGACAAATTAACTGAACCTCATATACTTGTTGAATGTAAAAAAGAGGATATAAGTGAACAAGAATTTAGTCAAGCAATCGAACAGGCTTATAGTTATGCCTATGCATTACCCAATGATGTAAAATATGTATGGGTAACAAAAGGTAATAGAAATGAATATTTTAAAGTAAATAAAAAAAATCATACAAGAGAACCAGAATCAGATATACCTCAGTTTGGTGTAAAAAAATTAGCTAATTATAAATATGTTTTTGAGGCTAATTTAGTACCAGAGGTAAAAGGGAAGCAAAAGTTTTTTGACCTTTCTACAATCGGACAAGATGAATTAACAAAAAGGTTTAAACAAGCCCACGATGCACTCTGGGCTGGTGGTCATTTAAATCCATCAGAGGCGTTTGATGAGTTAGATAAATTAATATTTTGTAAAATTTGGGACGAAAGGAAAGACAGGCTAACCGGAGAACCTTATGATTTTCAAATTATTCAAGTTGAAGGAAAAGACGAGAGAGATTCTACTAGAAAAACAAACGAAGCCCTATTTAAAAGAGTATCTGCTCTATATGAAGAAGGTAGACAAAAAGATAAAGAAGTTTTTAGAGACAATATTCGCTTATCATCAGAAAAAATTAGAACTATTGTTGGTTACTTACAAGATATTAATCTTGGAGAAACAGATTTGGATAGTAAAGGACGAGCTTTTGAAACCTTTATGGATTCCTTTTTTAGAGGAAATTTTGGTCAATATTTTACACCAAGACCAATCGTAGATTTTTCAGTAAAAGTTTTACCAATTAAAAACGATTCTTATGTTCTAGACACTTCCTGTGGGAGTGGTGGCTTCTTACTTTATGCTTTAAACAAAGTAAGAAAACAAGCTGATGAATTATATCCAAGATTTAAGTCAGATGTTAATCACAATAAAAGACATTTTAAATATTGGCACGACTTTGCAGAAAATAATTTGTACGGTATTGAAATAAACGAACAAATAAGTAGAGCTGCAAAAATGAATATGATTATTCATGATGATGGTCATACTAACGTGATTACTTCTGATGGATTATTAAACGAAATTGAAATAAGTAAACTGACAGAAAATAAAGGATTTAAATACAATCATTTCGATTTTATAATTACAAATCCACCTTTTGGAAGTAGCATAAAAAAATCCGAGAAAAGTTATTTGAAAAATTATTTTTTAGGTAAAAAACAACCAGATTGGCTAGATAATAAAGGAAGTAACCATGTAACTTCAAGAAACAATCAAAGTACAGAAGTCTTATTTATAGAACAATGTTATAATTTTTTAGCCCCTAATGGATATATGGCAATGGTTGTTCCTGATGGAATTCTAACAAACAGTAGTATGCAATATGTTAGAGATGCTGTTGAAGAATGGTATAGAATAGTTGCAGTTGTTAGTATGCCACAAACTGCATTTAGTGCAACTGGTGCTGGTGTGAAAAGTTCGATTTTGTTTTTGAAAAAACATACAATTTCTACAACTGAGAAAATCCAATCTATAAAAATAAAAATTCAGTCAAAAATAAAATCTGAACACAAATTCTATGAGACGATTGCTAAATGGGCAACGGAAAAGAAGAAGGAATTAAAAGAAATGAATGGTTTACAATTTACAATGTCTTTAGCAGAATTTAAACGGACGGACGAGTATAAGGAATGGCTAACTGGAATTAACGCAAAATATTCAGACAAAATAAATTTGTTCAAAGAAGAACTACAAGAAGCCTTTTTAGAAAAATCAAGAACTGAGCTACCTGACTATTCTATATTTATGGCTATTGCAGAAGATATTGGCTATGATGCTACAGGTAAATCAACTCAAACCAACGAATTAGAATGGATTGGCGAAGAACTAACCAATTTTATTAACCACATAGAAAGCAATCCAATATGATTATAAGAGGTATTTTAGATAGATCATTAAGTAATCAGATTTGCATAAGAGGATTTGCTCGTATTAAAGAATTAGCTAAAATTTCTAAAGCAAACCCAGAGTATCAAAGGGAAATAATAAAAAAGCAAAAAGGAGTTGTATCTAACTTTTTGACCGAAGAAACCTATTTGTTTTTTCCAGAAGTAATTTTAAGTCTTAAATTACGACAAGACCTTACTGCAAAAGGCTCAAAAACAGATGTAACACCTATTCAACTTATTGAGAAAGGGAAAAATTTCAATTCAAATGTTGATAAACTAAAAGTTCGTTCCAGTATTGTCAAACAGGACAATTTTGATATTAATGAAACCAATCAAATCACAGTAATTGAAATTGATTTTGATGATGCTGAACTTGAACAATTAATAAAAGACAATGAACAGCCACTTCATAGAATAGATGGTAATCATAGACTAACCGCAGCTGAAGAAATTATTTCTGACCGGATTGCAACAACCAATATTCCTTTTTGCATAGTTCTTTTCGAAGAAACATTTGAGGAGAAATTCAATCCAGTATCAAAACAAATGGAAAAAGTTTCGGATACTGACTACAAAAAATTTGAACGTGTTGTATTTTACAATATTAATTCAAAATCTATTCCTTTAACCTTAGAACAAAATCTAAAAAGCATATTAGGAGAAGAAAAATATTTCGATAGTAAAGAAATAGAAAAAATATTTTCCAATGAAAACAAAAGTGTTGGTATAAATGCAAGAAATTTAGGGCTTAGAATTAATACAAATGATTTTCAATCAATTAAGCCCTTAATTATAAATCATAAATGGTCAATTTCCATAAGTATTTTTAGACTATACACCTTATTTAAAAAAGGTAAAGCCCAAAGCAATATAGATTTAATTGAAAATGTATTTGAATCTTTACAATCAGTAAATGCTATTTATCGTGAAGACGAAAATTTAGCTAAAAATAAAAATGAAGAAATACTACTTGCATTCCTTTATTATAAATCATTTGGGGACAAAACGACATTTACCCTTTTTTATCATTGGATTATTAATAACCATCTTTTTGAAGCTAATGAAACTAAAGCAGAAAGTATAATTAGAATCTTCAACAAGATAAAAGAACAAGAAATAAAAGTCTTTGTAGCAATGCCCTATTTTTCTGAAGCAATTGTAAAATCTCACAATGATATTTATAAAGGTGTTATAAACGATATCAGAAAGAAATATGGTATTAATATATTGTTACATCCTATTATGACTTATGAAGGACAAACAGTAAATATTGTAAATGATGTTTTCGATAAAATAGAAGGTTGCCACATTTTTATTGCTAATATAACCGATAACAACCCAAATGTAACATATGAAATGGGTTGGGCTAGAGCTCTGAAAATCCCTGTCATAATTGCAAAAGAAGCAAAAGCAGATGAGCCAAAATCTGACTATAAACTTGATTTTTATTTCTCATATGAAAAGGATGCTCATATAACGCTAAAAGATGAAATTAATAAACATATTAAAGCAGTATTAGTAGATACTTATAAATTTAAAATAGTACCTGAAAATGTATAGTCTTTCCCCAAATATTGACAACAAAAAGGCTTTTTTGATTAACAAATCAGAAATCAAGGATAGAATTGACCCAATTTATTTTAAATCTGTTAATGAACTAATAATTGCTAATAAAACCACTTTTAAGCTAAAAAAACTTTCAGAAGTTGCAGAAATGCAAAGAGGTCGTTTTGGTCACAGACCAAGAAATGACCCCAAGTTTTATGGTGGAGAATACCCTTTTATACAAACAGGCGATATTGTAAGAGCGAGTAATGAAGGTGGCACAATTAAATATACACAAACCTTAAATGAGTTAGGTATACAAACAAGTAGGTTATTTGACAAACCAGTAATGGTTATTACAATTGCGGCAAATATTGGCGATACTGCAATACTAGATTTTCCAGCTTGTTTCCCTGATAGTTTGATTGGCATAACCCCAAAAGACAGCAATGCTTTAAATCTTTACTATTTAAATGTATATTTTAAGTTTTTAAAAAATTACCTTAATGACTTAGCACCCCAGGCTGCTCAAAAAAACATAAACTATCAACAACTCGGACCTACACCTATAGTAATACCACCAATAAATGTTCAAGAGGAAATTGCTTTTATTTATTCGAATGCTTTTAAACTAAAAAAAGAAAAGGAAAAAGAAGCTAATATGCTTTTGGAAAATATTGATAAATATTTACTTGCAGAATTAGGAATTATCTTACCAACAAGAGATAATTCATATTCAAATAGAGTTTTTGAAGTAAATTGGAGTGAAGTTTCTGGAGATAGATTTGATGCATTTTCTTTTTTCAACAATGCATTAAAAATTGAAGGTGGAAATTTTCCAAATAAAAAATTACGTGAATTAGCAACTGTAAACAAAGGGCGAAGTATTACTTCTGCCAATGTAATTGAAGGAGATTATCCCGTTATTGCAGGAGGTAAAACTAGTCCATACTCTCATAATGAATATAATAATGAAGGGAAGACTATTACAGTAAGCGCTTCTGGTGCTTATTCAGGTTATGTCTGGTTTCACAATGAAAAAATTTTTGCCTCTGATTGTGTAGTAATAAAAACTAAAGACGAGAGCATGGTTTCTTTGGATTATTTATCCGAAATTTTAAAATTAAAACAAACCGAAATATACGGTTTACAACAAGGAGCTGGGCAACCGCACGTTTACCCAAGTGATTTAGTTAAGTTGAATATTCCTCTACCACCTTTAAAGGTTCAGAATAAAATAATTGAACATATCATTGAATTGAGAGAGAAAGCAATGGAATTAAAATCGGAAGCCAGATCCGTATGGAAAGAAGCAAAAAGTAAAATAGAAAAAATGATAATAGGATAAGCCAATGCTTACAGTCATAAACATTTACAATTCGACAAGACAACGAAAAAGCCAAAAATTGCAAAAGGAGTACGTCTTGCCAACGCTCAATCCGTACTAAATAACAAACCTCGAATAAATACGCAGAACGTAAAAACCACTATGAGCAAAACCGATTAAGTACAAAATGTGGGCAATTGAGTGAAAAGTTATTTACAGACCAAGAATCAAACAAGCTAACTTACGAAACAAGACCGATGTGCAAAAGCAAAGAAAAAACATTGAGATTGAATTAAACTTATGGCTAAAGCGAAATATTATGTTGTCTGGGAAGGCAGAAAAACAGGAATTTTAGAAAGTTGGACGGAATGTAAAGAAAGCGTAGACGGATTTAAAGGCGCAGAATATAAGTCATTTAAATCTCTCGAATCAGCCGAGAAAGCATATTCAGAAAATTATGATAATTATAAAGGTAAAAAGATATTTGAAACCGAATTGTCTGATGAAGAATTAGAGCTGATTGGTAAACCAAATTTAAATTCAATTTCCGTTGATGCAGCTTGTAATATGCAAAATGGTCAAATGGAATATCAAGGAGTCGAAACGAGCACTAAAAAAGTGCATTTTAAACAAGGACCACATAAAGGGGCTACAAACAATATCGGCGAATTTCTCGCGCTTGTTCACGCAGTTGCATTAATGAAAAATAAAGGAGATAATCTACCAATTTATTCGGATAGTAAAACTGCAATAGGTTGGGTAAAATATAAACGTTGTAATACTACCGCTACCGAAACAAAAGAAAATAAAGAAGTTTTCGACTTAATTAAAAGAGCAGAAAATTGGCTGAAAAATAACGAAGTTGAAAATAAGATTTTGAAATGGAAAACGAAAGCTTGGGGCGAAATTCCAGCTGATTACGGAAGAAAATAGTGTTAAATGCAAACGTACAATAGGTTGGTTAATCAAAAAACAGGCATTCTTCTGAAAAGTGTTATTTTAGAGAGCAAGTAAAAAAAACAATAAAGCCAATAAGTCCTCGCCCTTACTCCACGCCATTTGCGTTAAACAAGACCGTTAGTGGCAATGTTTTAACACGAGTATAGATTTGAAAATTTATTCAAATATTCAGAAATACGATTAAATTGATTTTTAGAACCCTTAAATTTAACCTTACTTTTAAAAAGGTCAATCCCATATTTTTCCAAGAAAGAACCAATTGAAGAATTTAAAAAAGAAGATGACAATGAACAATTGTTATCTACAACAATTATAATTTCATTATTCTTATGAACTGCACTGTCTAAGGCATTAAATAACTTAACCCCTTGTGAATTAGAACTACAGTTGTCTACTAAACTATTCAGAGTTATTAACATATTTATTTAATTATATATTTAAAAGTACAAATAATTCTTTTGCAAAAATAACTCTTTTCTTTGTTTTAACAATTCATGAAAGACTAAAATCGATATAAGTCATCCGAATCATCAATATTTTAGAATGTTCTTAAATCCATTTCAACTTTAATTAAAGTTCCTGAAAATGAATGCTTTGTTGGTCCAACATCATAATTTTCATTAGCTCTTTTTTGTAATATTCCATTATTTGAAACTATTGTTAATTCTCCATTGGAGGATTCGGTCAGTTCTAAAATATTATTTAGTCCAAAACCTCTATTCCTCGGTGTAGATTTAACGGAATATCCTAATTCAATGGATTTTAAAAGAGCCCTGAAATCTTCTCTCTTTTTGATTATTTTTAATCCGATAATTATTAATTGATTTAGAAATGCCTATACCAAAATCACAAACAGAAAAAGATAGTTTATTAATTTTAGGAAAATATTGAGTAATAACATAGCCTGAGATTTCAGAATTAGAGTGATCAAAAATATTATTAAATACTTCATACAAATTAGATGATAATGGCAACAAATCCTTATTGCTCATAAATGTATCATTAAAATATTTTTTAGCAAACATTGAATAACCATACATCATATCTCTATTCAATTTCCACAAACAGAGAGTTGTTCGATTTAATGAAATTGTAAAATTCTCTCGATTAAATCCATCTTCCCAATACCTTTTAAATTTAAAATTATTCAAATGATTATTGAATTTAGATGTTCCACCTATAAACGAAACATTTGCACCTTTTATATAAAAACTCTCAATAAGGCAAGCGAGAACCACAAAATCGTCAGTGTGAAGAAAATTTACATAATTAAAATCAACAATCAGATTATTAACCTCAGAATTATGCTTTAAGCTTTCATTTATAAATTCAAACCAATCATCCATTTCTTGATTTGCAGGCACATTTATTTTATAGCTTTTCATTAATTTTCCTTTTTAGAACAAAAATAATGAATTACAACACAAACACTACCGCTAAGTCGGTTAAGTGCAAATAGCTGACAATTAAGTGAAAAGTGATATTTTAGACACTAAATAACAAATAACAAATTAGAGTCCCTACTCCACGCTTATTGTGTTAGGTACTATTAGTGTGATGTTTATTCTCATACACGAGTTTAAGAACTTAATTTATCTAATATGAATTCAGGGAATTTTCTATTGAACTAATCCTCGACTACAAATCACTTTTGAAGTTTCATCTTTTGTTCCAATGCCTCCATATCCTTTCCTACCTTCTCATCCAGCACTTTGGCGTAAATCTGTGTTGTTTTTAAAGATTTGTGTCCAAGCATCTTACCAACCGATTCAATAGGCACACCTTTAGAAAGCGTTACGGTGGTCGCAAAGGTATGACGGGCTAGATGCGTGGTTAAATTCTTTTTGATGCCACACACGTCGGCTATCTCTTTTAAATAGGCATTAGATTTTTGATTTGTCAGAGCCGGCAATACTATTTTTCCCATTTTCACTTGCGGATGATCGCTGTATTTTTCAAGTATTGTTTCCGGCACATCAAGAATGGGAATGCTGCTTAAGGAATTTGTTTTTTGGCGTTTGGTTTTTATCCATTTCTTTCCATTCATTCCGATGACAATATCATTTTCCGAAAGCTTTTTTACATCGGCAAAAGCCAGACCGGTATAACAACAAAACAGAAAGATATCTCTCACAAGGTCTAGGCGGGAAATATCAAATTCCGCTTCTGCCATCTTCTGAAGTTCCAGATCGGTTAAATATTCTCTTTCGGAAGACTTCCAGGTTCCCTTCCAGTGAAAAAATGGATCACGATCTATCCACTGATTGGCATAGGCAATTCGAATAATCTTCTTAAAATTGACGATATACTTTAGAGAGGTGTTATGTGCGCAGTCTTTTTGGGATTTTAAATAATGATCGAATCCAGTAATGAATTTATGATCTACATCCTTAACCAGAATATCTTTCTTCTTGTAAGAGAATTGTAGGTAATTTTCGATATGATTTTTACAGGCATCATACCGCTGCATAGTGCCTTTGGTGTATCCTTTACCTATCAACTTTTTCATTTGGTCATTATGCTCCTGAAAAATCTCCATAAGCATCCGCTCCTCCTCACCCTTTCCAAAATATATGTCATTAATAATTTTAGGTGAAATAGGCAGATTATCTCTTAATAATCGATCGTGAATATCATATAATTTGGTTTTGATGGAATCCAGATACCGATCAATAGCTCTAGATTCATCGGAGTTCCCTCTGGCTTTCCCACTTCTGTTATCCCAGTATTTAATATCCACTCTTCGACTAGTACTAAATTCAGAACGTTTACCTATGTAGGTAATTCTAGTATATAAAACAGCAGATTCTGCTGAATCAGAGGCTCTTTGTTTTGGATAAAAAAGAATTGAAAATGAATTTGACATTGGTGACAGTTTTAAAATGCTCACCGGAAAGGTACAAAATGAAGGAATATAAAAGTGTTAAAGAAAGCTCGCAACACTTTCATTAACAGCTATTTATGAGTGTTCTGGTGAGCATTTTCAGAGCAAAAAAATGCTCACCGAATTGAGCACCAATTAGTTACGTTTATATGGGTTTAAATGAGTATAATTAAAATTAAAAAGCCTCTAAATCGTTGATTTAGAGGCTTTTAGTATAATTTTACATCGTAATAAGCGGTCTGGACGAGACTCGAACTCGCGACCTCCTGCGTGACAGGCAGGCATTCTAACCAACTGAACTACCAGACCGTTGCTTTATTGCGATGGCAAATATACATCTGTTCAATTAGCTAAAAATGAGTTGGGTCACTTTTTTCCTTGTTAAAATATATTTCAAATAACTTCTAATTCAATTCTAATTTAAGAATTTAAAATTGGATATATAAAGCAATCAAATTTATATATTTCTTAATTTCCGAATAATCGAAATAAGTTGGATACTTTTTAAATCCTTAACTTTAGTACCTTAACCTTCCCAACAAACCATAAAATGACTGTAAATCTCAGAGAACTACAAAAGAAAGAGGCCAAAGAAAAATTAGCCAAACGTAAATTAGACTTAAAAAAAATTCTAGAAAAGTGGGAACCTCTTATCCTAAGCATAAAGAGATTTGAGCAATTCTATAGCAGGTATAATCGAAAAAACATTCAAGAATTACAAGCTTTGATTCAAAACTCAAAAGATATCTTTAATATTCCTAATCAAAATTTTAATTTTTTTGAGTTCTCTAAGAATGTTCAAAATTCTAATTCAATAATGGCAACGGAAGAATCTTTTTACAAGTTTAAATCAGATGTCATTGAAACTGCTATAAAGAACAAATATTTTAGAGCTATAGATATGGCTATTTGTAGAGATATTAGGTCCTTTTTTAGGAAAGGTAATAAAAATACGGGCTCCTTGATTCCTCTTATATTATCGTTCGATGAATATTCCCCTATTAATAATTCAGAGCCTTTAAAGGAACTAGTTCATTTAATTAAAATTAACTCAAGTCTCGATATTATTCAAATTGCAATCGATGAATTATGTTTTTATTGTGTAAATATATATAAAGACCATGTTAACCTTCTAAACAAAATAGGCCTTCAACTTTAAGTTTGGGAGATTTGGGTGAAGAAGATGCAATAATGAGGTCATTTCAAAACGGTGAACAGGATAGATTTGGCTATTAATGTTTATAATTTTTAACAAATAAAATCAGCAGTCCACCTCAGTGGAATTATTCCGAATAAATAATGAGCTTATTACTTTCACTATCTACTATTAATAAAAAAAAATTCGGATTACCCGAAAATCATGATTGATGATAAGTACATTACCATTGAAACAATCAAAAGTGATGATACTATTAATGTATCAAAAATTGGTTAAAAATAGTACTGAACATAATATTGAGGATATCAGTGGTAATTCTGTATATCACGGTATCTCTTATGATGATGAAGACCCTACCCTAATAATAGTCTACTTTGAAGATGATGATAATGTTCAAGAGATAAGAGCTATTTATCCGCTTAAAGATGATACTGGTGATGAAATCTATAGGTTTTTTGTAGATAAAAAGTATATTTATTGAAACTATTAAAACTTTCACATTAATGAATGCAATTTTATAAAAAGATAAAGAATGAAAAATCTGGTATTTACATTTATTTTTATGACTTTAAGTGGCTCCCTATATAGTCAAATACTGATTGGTTTTACATCCTCTCAAATTAAAGCATATCACTCCGATAGCGAATATGTTCTAGATAGTGTAACAGACCAATTCGGTGAATCTATTACAATTACAACCAATAAATCCGAAACTACTTTTTTTCATGATTTGAATGGAATTTGTAAAAGCCAAACCGTAATGCCATTTGGCAATG
Source organism: Gillisia sp. Hel_I_29 (assembly GCF_000744275.1). NCBI lineage: Bacteria > Pseudomonadati > Bacteroidota > Flavobacteriia > Flavobacteriales > Flavobacteriaceae > Gillisia > Gillisia sp. Hel_I_29. The sequence continues at coordinate 2,474,567 of NZ_JQLP01000005.1, read as the reverse complement.
CTGCACTAAATGAATTTGTGAAAATTTATAACAAAGAATTAATCACAATTTCCAGTAAAAAATGGAGAGCTTACTTATCGAATGGAATATTTACTGTAACATTAGAGTACGGAGAAAGCATGCCACCTTATTTTATCTGGGTTGAACATACTGGTGAGTAACTTTTAATATCCTCAATCACTAATTCTGTGAACTCCTCTATTGCATTTATAGATAAATTTATTGATTGTTTATAAAGCTGTATACTTCTTTTATTGCTTACCTCAGTTTTGTGATACTGCAAAACCCCCACACATTTAACTGTATGAGAGCTATTAAAATTGATTCGTATTATTTAGCTTCAACCTTCTGTGCAGCACAAAGACCGCAACTACTCCAACTAACCAAAATGATATTATCTAAAGGACTAATTCATAATCTTGATATTGTTATAACTTACGAAAAGATGCTTTAATACCTAAGATAACACCATTATTTCGTTAATTTATATTTTGTATAACATGTTACCCGCAAGCTAAAAAAACATTGGAGATACAATTAGAACCATACAAAACGATTAAGAATCAGGATTTTGGAACAGCGGAAATAAAAATAACGCAGGAAGTTTTTGACGACGTTATATTTATAGATAATAAAACAGTTCTGAACTTTGACAATTGTCGATTTCAAAAGCTAATTATTATCAACGAAAATGCAATTGACTTCAAAAGTATATCGTTAAACTTTTCATCCTGCCAAATTCAAGATATTCAAATAGGCACAATAAAAACCGAACAAATTTCATTTCATTTCGGCGGTTCTATAATTAGTGGGAATATTAATAATAATTTAATTAAAAATATTTCAATTAATAATTGCTTTACACCCTCTCTATTTTTACAATACCAAAAACGAATAGACATATCTTACACTGAAGAAAATATATTTTTAAGTAAATGGAAAACTTTACTTAAAGGCTCTGATGTAAAGTCAATAGGTAGTTTGTTAAGTCTAAAACAATCAATTTATGTTAATCACTCAAAACAAATAAATATTCGCTTTAACCAAAGCAAAGAAGAAGAATCAGGAGTTTATTGTGCCCTAAACGAACAAATAACGGAATATAAAACTCGATATTTTTTAACAAATGCGGAAAAGAAAAAACTAAATATAAACTTAAGCATAGATTTTTCCAAGGTAATTGATGAACAACTAAAGATTGAAAATTGCATCTTGAATTCTCTATCATTAAGAGGTTCTGCCAATGAAAAAATTTCCATTGAAAATACAGAAATAAGCAACCTTTTCATTAGAGATTTTAGCTCTGAATCTGAAATGTTGCTTTATAATATTTCGCCCTACTCAATTGATTCTAAAGTTGAAGTCCATAAATCTAATATGGATAATAGTTGGTTCGATAACATTGATTTCAATGCTTATAAAACATTGTCATTTTATAGAACACGTTTTGCTAAAGCAACTTTTACAAGCTGTAATTTCCCAAAAGATAGTTTGAGTTTTGAAAAGTTTATGACATTAGAAAATATACATTACCCTGAAAAAAAACCACAAAACTATTATAAAGACCAATATGAAACGTTTCTTCAATTGAGGAAATCTTTAGAAGGTTCTGGAAATTATTTTGAGGCACAAAAACTCGGTGCTATTTCAAAAGATTCTTTGAAAAAGATTTCCAGCTTACCGAAATCTGATAAATTTATCCTTGGTTTGAACAGTATTTCAAACAATCACGGATTATCAATTAAAAGACCTCTTTTGGGACTTTTTTTCTTCTCAATACTCTTCTACGTTTTATATCTTTTAAATATTGGTAGAATTTTTAAGTCAACAGAAATTGACTGGAATTTAGTAGGACATTATTTTTCATTCTTAGATTTAACTCACAGAAAGGATTTTTTAATACCTAAATCGGAGTATACATTTTGGACATTGTTTCTCGATTTTGGAAATAAAATAATTGTAGGTTTCTTTATATTTCAATTTATTTCAGCATTTAGAAAGTATGTGAGGAAATAAAGCCAGCGGGTAACACCGTATATAGCTCATAGCTAGATAGTTGATAAATCCATGTTAAGGTACATTTACTAGTCCGCCAAATTTTTTAATTTGGCTTATTGATAAAAAAAGATAATAAAAAAATTAAAAAATTCGGCTCGTGCTTAACCGAAAAGCTATCGCTAATTTGCACGCTACGAGCCATATACAAGACCATTGGCAACAAGCATAATTAAAATATGAATAAAGTACAAACTGAAAAATTTTTAGATTCCAATTCCAGTTCCATAGAAATCATTAGAGATTACTTTGACAAATTATTAAGTAAGTTGGAGTCTCTTAAAAGTGAAAACATTAAAACCCAAATGTGGCTTTTAGCTTTAATCATGATATATTACGGAATTGATTTGAAGCTTTTTTCAGAGATAAATCTTGGAACATTTAGTATCTCAACTAATCAAGAAATTATAAAGCTACTAATTCCTTTAATTTTCAATTATTTCTTTTTACAATTTGCAGCTATCAATTCACAGAGAGGAACAATTATAAGTAATATAAGACAAATTGGAGGTTATATTTATAATACAAAAAATGATATTTTCGAAGAATCAATGTATTCAAAGTCATTCCTTTTAGGGATAATGCCTTTTTCCATTGCTGAAGAAGTACAAAGTAAATACTTAGATAAGGGAAAACTTAAAATAGATACAATCTTACTAACGATACCACTTATTGCAATAATGGTTATCCCAATAATTTTTCCCGTTTTAGCAATTATAGATTTATTGGATGCACAATGGAGTTTAAATTGGTTTAGTAAAATAATTACAGTTCTAACTATTTGGTTATTTCTTGTAACAATATTTTACTATGTGAGATTGATAATAAAAAGCGTAGCTGACGTGAAACAGGATTTCAGTAAAACGCCAGTTGCCAACGTCGGTTAAGCGCAAATAGCGGGCATTTAGATAAAAAGTAATATTTTAGACACCAAGTAAAAAACAACTAAGCCGACAAGAACGTGTCCCTACTCCACGCTACTTGTTGTCTCAACCAAGAAAGTTGGTAGCAATTTTTAAACAGAGAAATAATAAATGACTAATTGTATTATTTGTGATAAGAAGAATAATTCGAATTCAATTGAACATATTATACCTGAAAGTTTAGGAAATCAGCATTATATTCTTGAAAAAGGAGAATTATGTGATAATTGCAATAATTTATTTTCCAAATTCGAGAATAAGGCGTTATCGAATTCAGTTTTTGCTATGGAAAGAGCTCGACTTGGAATAAAAACAAAGAAAGGTAAAACTGCAAAGGGGAAAGTTGACAAACTAGAAATAGAAGGAAATAAAGATTTTAAAAGAAACCATGTTGAAATCAAAGGACTAGATAAGGAAAATTTCAAAAATTATAATCCCAAAACTAAAACTGGTCAGGTTTACGTTAAAGCATTTGACCAAAGTGAAAATGCTGTTTCTAAGTTCTTATTGATGGTAGCTGTTGAATCAATATATAAATCTCAAAAAAAGCTTTATGATAAATATAATTTTAAAGAATTAAAACATTATTTGACTAATCAAAACACTAAAGACTGGGTTTTCATAACCACTAATAAAGCTTTGGAAAATTCGAAAAGTATTCCTACCTATCTTGATAAATACAGATTAAGTAAAATAAAATGTAAGTTGAGATTTAAAGAAGTGTCAGATGATATTTTATTATTTAATTATGACTTAGGAGGAATATCATTAATCATTAATCTGTTGAATAGAGATTTGAAGTGGCTTGAAAAATTTGAGGAAAAATCGATTTACCCTGAGCATTTTAGAAAAAAACTGCAACCAACATCGGTTAAGCGCAAATAGCGGGCATTCTGTTGAAAATTGCTATTTTAGACACCAAGTAACAATACAGCAAAGCCGAAAATTTAGCGGCACTACTCCAAGCTACTTGCCTTAACCAAGACCGTTAGCATACATTAAGAACTCACTCATATAATGAACAATAGAACAAATATTAAAGTATGTCATTAAAAGATATTAAACATCCAATATTATATTCAACGATGACTACTCTTGCATATAACATTAATAAAAAATACTATAACGATAAACACTATATGTGGTGTACACCGTATTTTGGTTCAGATTTTCAATCACCTCATTTTACAGTTCCACCAAGTTCATCACCAATAGAGATTTATAAATTATTGCAAAATGAAATCGATGGTTCGGATTTGCACAATGTCAAAATTAAATTAAACAGAACTGGAATCAGAAAAGGTGCTGACATTATGCTTAAATTAGGTAAGATTGACGAAGAAAAACACAATGAAATAGTTGCTATTTCAAAGTTGGCTAAAGACCAACAGTTTAGACCTCTTCTTTGCGTGATTTCCCGATTAGAAGCTGTTCCTTACTATAATAAAGTAGACGTAAAGGATAGAGCAAATCCATTATCACATGAGTATATAGTTTCGGATTTACCACAGTCAGCTTTTGATATAATTAAAATCGGATAAGATGAAAGAATTTAAAAAAATTACTCAAGGATTTTCAATTCCAGAGATAAGAAGTGCCTTATATTATTTGAGTAGATATATAAAACAGGCAGAAAAATTTGAAGATTACAAGAAAGATTTATTTGAAGACGGAATTAATAGTGCGCCAAAACAAGAAATTAAAGATTTAACGAAAAATCTAATTGCTTCCGTTGAAAAAACAGCGGATAAAAAAGCATCAAAATTCACTAATGATGAGTTCTACTTTTGGATGGATAATATTTCGGAATTTGAAGATAGCCTCGACCCTAAAATAAGTGAATCACAAATTGAGAATGCGATAAGGCAAATTAATCTTTTTGAAAGTCCAAATATAAGTGAACCTGAAAAATAACGTATGCTATCACCTTATATAATTTATTGCTAGTTCTAGCCAACATTTAAATGAAATATTCAAGAAAAGAAATAACAAGAGCTGGTAACGTGCTTTTAGCTTCAAAATCTGAAGATGAAATCAATATTGCATTAAATAAAATAAATATTTGGCGGACAAATCATCTTCAACCATTAAAAGTTATGAAGAGAAGATTGATGAAAGTTTTAGATAAAAATAAAATTGAGCCTCATTTAATCTCACAAAGGTTAAAGCGATTGACATCAATTGAATATAAGTTAGACCTAAACCCTAGTATGGGCTTAGGAGGTATGCAAGATATTGGTGGATATAGAGCTGTACTTAAAGATGTAAAGGATTTAAAAAAACTTAAAGGAATTTTAGAGAGCGAGACATATCACAACAAATCAGATAAGACCAATGATTATGTTTCTAGACCAAAACCCTCTGGATATAGGAGCATTCATTTCATTTACAATTATAATTCAAAAGTTGAAAAATATAATCAATTGAGAGTTGAGCTTCAGATTAGAACTAAACTTCAACATAACTGGGCAACGGCAGTAGAAACAGCTGGAATTATAACAAAAACATCCTTAAAATCAAGCAAAGGCCCAGACGATTGGCTAGATTTTTTTCAAGTAGTTAGTTCCCTTTTTGCCATAAAAGAGAAGTTACCTGTATTAGATATTCATGAAGAAAGCAGCCTTGAAGAGTTAATGGTTGAATGTTATAAATCGTGTACGAACCTAAGCGTAATCGATACTCTTAAAGCATTAAGAGTTACCACTGAACATCTTGAGAAACAAAAATTTCCTGGAGATTATTATTTGATTCATATTGACATTGTCAAACAGGTTGTCTCATTAAATGTATTCAATAAATCAAGTTATAATTTAGCAACTAATCGATATTTAGAAATTGAGAAAAACATTGATGATTCTAAAAATGCAGTTGTGTTGGTATCCGCTACTTCATTTAAAGATTTAAAAAAGGCATATCCAAGTTACTTCTTGGATACATCAGAATTCTTAAATGCTTTAGAAAAAATAAATAAAAATTGTATTAAATTAAATCTTATATAGAACGTTGGCTAACATCGTTTACTCGCAAATAGTGGGCAGTTTGGTGAAAAGTGATATTTTAAAGACTAATTTTCAAACAACATAGCAACCTAGAATGCGACCTTATTCCAACAAATGGGTACACCGTGACAATTGATAATACGTTACGATTATTATTGAGTAAACTCTTCTTTTTTTGGTTTATTTAGTAATCCATAGTTAAGAGTTGAATCCTTATACCACTTCTTACCTTCTATGGTTATCCATTGACCAAATCTATTCGGGAGAAACTTTTGTGCCCTTACCTCATTTTGTAGATAGTAAGTATCATCTATTTGTTTGAACTCTACATTTAGTTGGTCTATTATTTCCCTTTTTAAATTAATCCTTGTCATTAGTATCTCAACTACCTTATCCTTTATCATTAATATCATTTTCTTTGGATGTAATAGTATTGATTTATTCTTTTAATTCGTCCCTAGCATTATATTGATTCTTTATTAGGCTGTAGACTTCTTTTATTGTTTAACTCCAGTTTTGTGATACTGTAAATATCCCCACACACTTCGCTGTATGGGAGCTATTAAAATTGATTGGTGTTGTTAGGCTTCGGACATCATCAATCTTTTAACTTTCTGTGCAATTCCTAACGAGACACCACCCAAACGTGCAGCTCTTCTTAATGATTCACCATTTCTAAGTTCAGCCTGCACGTTTTTATATTTCTTTAAGAATTCTTCATCGGTCATGCGAGTTCCATATAAGCGACCTTTATACTTACCTTTAAGTTTTGCCAATTCAATACCAGCTTTTTGACGCTCCAACATATTATTACGTTCCATTTCAGCGACATTCCCCAAAACTGATGCAATCATCTTGAAGGTTGGATTTGGTTTTTCATTAATCATTGAGAACATTCCAATATTTTCAACAAATAGGTTCACTGATTTTGAATTGAAATATTCAATCATTGTCAAGATGTCGATTATATCCCGACCCAGGCGGTCTAGAGTTGTAATGTGGATTTCAGCTATATTTCCCTTATCGATATCTTGAATTAATTTTTTAGCCTCATCACGTTCAAGGAACTTTACTGCACCAGATGCTTTCTCAACGTATACTTTTGAAAATTCGTTTGAATTAATTTCTTGTCTCGAAGTGTTCTGCTCTACTGTGGAAACTCTAACGTATTTAACTTTGGTCATGATGATATATTTCTAGGAATAATTCAAATATAATGTATATTTTTAGGGTGGCAAAATAATACATCAAAAAACGACCATTTTATACCAATTAGGTATATCCAACAAGGGCATAGTCTAAAATTGAACGAGAATAGCCATCAGTTTAATTTTAAATCTTTAATCATTCCTCCTATCCCTTAAAATTTGCAATGACATTTCATTAATACTAGTATCCGCCTTGCTCACATTCCGTTTTGTCAGAAAAACATCAATCTGAAATTTTCTAATTAAATCATCATCATTCAAAATCCTATCTTCAATTCTATACTTATCTTTAAATCTATTAATCTCCAAGCTAGTAACTCCAATGTTATTTCTATGATTTACGATTAGTGCGATTTCCTTATCAGTATGAATATTTTTATACTCAGAATGCAAATTTTCGGCAGACCTTATATGCTCATATTCGTACTTTTCCCCACCTCTAAAAATTGAACCAGTGTATACATCTTCAAAGTAAGAAACAGGTCTTCCATCCAATTCCACCCCTCTTATAACTGCTTCATCATGTAGTTTTTTCTTTACCTTAATAAATTCCTTGTTAATATCTATCCTAGAATAAGGTCTAATAATATCATGCATCCTTTATTCCTTTAAATTTATAAATGCGTCTAGTTATTTTTTTTCCACTACCACTAATATCAATACCAATGGAATTTTCACTAGCATTTCCTCCTATCTTGCCATTTCCAGATGACTCATAAAATTCTTCAATTTCTACATCGACTGCATTATCGATTCTTCTTGAAATAGCAAATTCTTGGTCTGTCTTTGCTTGTAATTCCAAAATTTTGCATTCAATTATCTTCTTTTCCAATTCAATTTTCATTTCTGCTATATCTCCATTTTTCAGAATTTCTGCAACTTCCATTGACTTTTCCAAAAAGTAGGATTCTAGTGGATAAAGAAATTTAATTGTATCGATACTTTTCTTTTTTATGCTCATATTAATTTTTCCATTTAGTTTTATTAATTAAGTACTTTATGTACTTCACTATGTATATCCAGACACATCTGTCTTTTATCTTCTATCTCTTTTAATAAGCTTTCATTGATTTCGCTAACTTTCATTAATTCCTCTTTTTTATCATTATTAAGTTTCTTCAATAAATGAAAGTTTGTTAGTAGAGGTTGTATCATTTCCTTTCTTACCGATTCTTTGGTCTCCAATATTGCATTATTAAAATTAATTCTTAATTCTTCTTTAAATTCCCTCAGTTTACGTTCAGCATTTTCCACTTTCTTCTTTTTATAAAAATGGGCTCCCGCATCCCACACTGCAACAGCTATATTAATAAAAGGAACGGACTGGGCTATACGCGTGGAAATTTTTTGAGTCAACTTTACAGCTTCCCATGGTTTGAATTTATGACCCAACTTGTGTCCGATATCTAAAACCACATTCCTATCAATCTTACTTATCAATTGTTTTGATAATGAACTATAATCACCTTTAAATATGGTTGAAACCATCTTATCCTCTCTACCTCCCAAAGTTTCAAATTCAATAACATTTTCCCTAATATCTTTTAAAAGGCTAGAATCGGAAGATTTTTCTTTTTTATAGGAAATAGTTGATACCTTCCCGAAAATATTTTTTAATTTTTCTGATTCATTTATGCGCTTCTCCACTTCTTTGGATAGTTCTGAATTAGCTAATTTGATATTTTCACTTTCGAAATCCTCAAGTACCAAATTAGACTGCTGTGTCAAATAGTCGATTCTCCCAGTTATTTTCTCATTGAATTCCGCAAATTTATTCTCTAAGAAAATTTTGAATTCCTTAGGCGGATTATCCAATGCAGAATAAATTTCACCAGACACTTGTAATACATCAGAATTTAAATTACCCTCAAAATCATTGGTAATGGACTCAATTGTTTTTACCGTCTCATTTAAGAATTGGAGTTTAAAATTTATTAGTTCAATTTCTTTATTAAAATCGCTGTTTACTTCAATAGCTTGAGACAGTACATAAAGTTTCATTAAGGGAGTCGTTAACCGACTTTTCTCTTCTTTATTTAAAAGAAATGAATCTAATGTTTCCATAAAAGAATTAAACCCACTTTTCTCCATATAGTACTTTTTATCTTCCAGCTCTTTTTCTTGATTACTTAGATTGAAATATTCAGCAGAAATAAAAGTTGGAAAATAATCTTCTAATGGAGTAGGGTCAATTGCTTCTTGCAATTCTTCCCTGAAAATTTCTATATCATTTCCCTCCCCATCTATAAAATTCATAACAAGCATCAACTCTTGCTTCCTATTATATTTTTTTAAAATATCATGAAATCTTCTTCCTGCGAACGAATCAAACAAATCTGGGGTCAAAAAATATAATAACAAATCTGCCTCTTCTAACCATTTGCGGGTTTCGCTATCATGGTCGGGATTACCACTGCCTAGCCCTGGTGTATCCACCAATTTGTAACCCTTCCATGGTATCTCAACAGCTTTAAATGTTTCAGGCTTATTACTAGTAGGAAAATTTTCCCCTGTAAGAATGTTTATAATAGTAGTTTTACCTGCATTATATTCTCCCACAAAAGCTATTGTTAATTCATTAGTGTTGAATATCATTTCCTCGATATTTTCCAACTCCTTTAGGACTTTCTCCTTGTCATATTCTGTCCTATAATTCAATTTATTATTTAAAACTAAGCTCTTGAAGTATTGACAAATTGTGTTAACCTTATTTTGAATTATTTCAACCTTTGTTTCTATCATGATTTTATGCTTTTAATAAAATTACTTGCTTTTCTTCAACTCGTGTAAATACTCTCTGAAGTTCATGGATTGCATCTGGTAGCTCTTCTAAAATTAGAGTTATTAATTTTTCAGAATGAATAACATTTTGAATCTTACAGGAGGTTGTATTAGAGAGATTATCAATAATTGCCTGATATTTATTCTTATCCGTGACAATTGCTATTTTTTCAATTAAAATTTTTAAACTTTTAATTTCAGACTGATGCTTTTTGGAATACAGTTGATATTCACTTAGTACATCGATATGGTCAACTTTTATTTGCTCTATTATCTTTGCATTAGAATCTAAAATTTCATTGATTAAATTGTTTTTTATGGCCTTAATTTCTTTTTTAAGTTCAGAACGCGCCTTATTCTTGGCTTCTGCTATTTTTTTCTTTTGTTTTCTAGACAAAAACATCCCTGCAATGGACAATACTATTCCAAGACCCATTAGACCCCAACCTACAGGATTCCAAAAATTTGTACTTCCCAATCCAAAAACAGTTCCTGTAGCACCTCCTATAAGCCCTGTTCCTGAAATACCCAATACGATGCCCCCAAATACACCTGAAATAACTCTTGCTCCGTCAATAACATTACTCCTAGACTTAGCCTTATCAATGTCAGTTATTTTTTCACTTGTTGAAATATTTAAACTAGACTTACTGAAATTTAAATCTAATAATTGAAGTTCATCTGAAAAGCAATTAAAATAGTCCTTCACCTCCTTCTTGATAGCATTTTGCAATTCGCTATTAGCCTTATCAATACATATCCTCATTTCAGATTCACAAATAAAATCATCTAATATCTTCTTTCTTTCCTGTTCTTCTTTTGCATCAAACAATTGATTTATAACAAAGTCAATAACACTTAATTTATTCTGAAAATAATTGCCGAGTATTTTCTGTATAATTGAATTTTCAATTTGACTTATTTTATGCTTAACGGAATTGAATTTTTCAATGTTTCTAATAAAAACTTTTTGCTGCTCATCCAAAAAGGAATTGAAAACATTAAGTTCCCCAACAATTTTATCTGAAAACAATTTCACAGTTTCATGAGGGTTCTTTATTCGATAAAGTTCTCCGAATTCTGTAACTTCCGTAATCAATAAATTTTTCAAATTTTCGAAGTTACTAATAGAATTAAGCTTCTCAGAAAGAACTTTATCAGTAGAATTATTTGAAAGAAATGCTGATTCAGAGTGAATTGGTATAATTGGAATCAAGTCCTTTTCTATTCCTAAGACATTCAAAACATAGTCATTAATTCTATCCTTGTATTCTTGGATTTTACTTTCTTCAAAAATTCTATCTGAATTTTTGAGAAACATTTCCAAGTCCTTTGTGCCTAATTTACCAGCACTTTGTTTAACATTTAAAATAATGATTATGGGCTTCTTCTGCTGATAAAATAATTTGAATTTCTCAAAATCACTCTCGTCAATTTGATGCGGCATTAAGAAGGCAATTAAATCGGATTTATCGGCATATTGTAATGCCAACTTATCGAGTTGGTCAATTTTATGTAAGGTATCTATCCCTGGCGTATCTATTACTTTTAAATCATTCCATGAATATTCCTTTACATCTTTAGTTGTGTTTTGTCTTCCAATTCCAATCGTACTACCATCACCGTTTGTAAGAGCTTCCATAGTGGTGCTTTTACCAACTTTAGATTTGCCAAATAAACATATTGTAAACTTATCTATTCTCTGAATTTTTTCTTCAAAGGAAGCTATGAGTTTATCAGACCCGTAATTGAAAATTTCGGTGAGTGCAAAATTAAATTCATCAAATATGCTTCCCCAAATTTCATCATAGGTTGAATATTTATTTTGTATGTTATTAATATCCTTATTGATGCTTTTATCTATTTTTATAATTTCATCAAAAATCTGAACAATTTCATGGTGGCAGGAAATAAATTCTTTTTGAGCAACCATTTTGCAACGTGTTAACTTATATGCAAATTCACTCTCGTGACCATGTTCAGCTTCATAAGTATTCAATACCCCAGATTCTTGTACTGTTTCCAAATATTTATAATAAATAATCTCGGAAAATTTTTTGCTCATATAATATTTATTATTTAGATAAAACGGCTAGATAAAATTTTAAATTCAACAACCGTTTCATATTCATACCATTGATATATTTTCTCTAGATTATGATATTAGTCTGAATTTATGTCTAAAGTAATTTCCTCAAGAATGGAATTAAAGTAATGGTCAATATTGTTCCTCCATAAATAATTAGGGTGATATGTTCGATAAGCTGATGATACACCAGGAATATCTATTTTAACTATTTGCCGCTCAGTAAATTTATCTACTGAAATGAAATTCACCTCTCCAAATTGCTGTTTAATGAACCAATCATAGTTTGGTCCAGACATAAAAATTATTACGTCAGGTTTTAATATCTCAACTTCTTCTCTAATAACTTTAAAATACTTTAGTTCCACCTCTTCAATATACCTCGGAGGAAGTCCAAGTCCGTCCCTTTTTCCTACTTTCACAATATCATTCCAAATGAAATCAATTGATTTTCCTGGGAACTTATTATAAATCAATTCTCTTAATCTATTGACTCCATTCCAAAATTGACCCCCATATTTATCGTAACAATAATTGGAAAGGAAGAAATCCTGATAATACAATTGAATTTTACTAATACTGTTTTTTAATTCGCCTCCCCACGTATTTGGTTCCTGACCACAAAACATAACTTTGATATCGGAATTTCTATATTTTTCAACATCTCCTATTTTTAGTAAAAGTGGGTTTGCAGGTTTTATTGGAAATTTACTATCCGTATTGATTTTAGAAAGTTCCTCATAAAATTTAGTCCATTTAGAGCTGTAGAGTTTAGTTAACTCAGAATTCATAAATTTTATTGATTTAACTGATTATACACTCTTTTCAAAAGGTAATTCTTCACCAACACACCAAATTCCTTATCATCCATAATCTTAGTGAAGATGTCCTGATTTTGCTCCATACGTCCTATGAGCTTATCCATAAAGGCATCTTCAAAACCGAACTTGAAGTTCTCAATAGAATTGCTTTTAGCCTGTGCTGATAATTTCTTATCCTGGGCCAATTCAGTTTCCATTTGGTCAAAAAATAACTTATCGGCATTATTGAATTCCGTACCAAAACGTTGATTCAAAACTTCAATAATTTCTGAAAGTTGGCCTTCTTCATCTCTTGGCTTTCTAATACCTGCTTCTCCTCCTCCATCAAGATGAGATTCGCCTTCGCTAACCAGGTTTATATTTTGTTCTGCAATCTTCTGTAGTCTATAATATTCCAGAGATACCTCGTCACCTAACTGAAATTTATCTCCCTGATGCTTTTTGGGAAGCTTCTTCAATAAAAATCTTCCATAAGTATAAAGCTTTTCTAGTTCCACATCTGAAAATGGCATTATTTGAGTAAGAAAAGAATACAATCTGGTAAAAGCCTGCAAAGCATTCTTAAAATCATCTTGGGATATCTGATTGCCCAACCCATTCCCATCATCTGCATTCTCCTCAGGTAGTTGCTTGAATCTATCAACTGCTGGGTCTATACAACCATTAAGAATCTTTTGCTCTCCTTTAGATAATAAGGCGGCAGATTTAAAGAATACATTACAAAAATTATTAACCTCACTATCCCAAATTATCTGAGCACTATCTATCACTGTCTTTAAATCGAATAAATGATTTGGGTCGGTGTTTTTCTCTATTGTAGTCAACTCATAATATGGCTGAAATGAATTTAGAACATCTTCGGTTTCGTTGGTAAAGTCAAGAATGAAGGTATTTTCTTTACCTGGGTGAGTTCTATTCAATCTGGAAAGAGTCTGTACACACTTCACACCCGATAGCTTCTTATCAACATACATGGTATGAAGTAAAGGTTGGTCAAAACCAGTTTGATATTTATCTGCCACTAATAAAATCTGGTATTCATCAGTTGAGAATTTCTTTGGTAATTCTTTTTCCTTAAAACCATTTAATTGCTGCTCTGTCACTCCTTCTGGGTAGGTATCATAAATAACCTTACCCGAGAAGGCTACTAGTGTTTTAATATCCTTATAGCCCTTTAGCTTGATATACTTATCAAATTCTTCTTTATATCTAACTGCATGAAGTCTGGAACTGGAGACAACCATTGCTTTAGCTTGTCCTCCAATTTTTTTAGAAACCACCTGCCTGAAATGTTCAACAATAACTTCAGTTTTTTGTGAAAGATTATGTGGGTGAAGAGACATAAATCTACCTATCGCTCTAGCAGCTTGTTTCTTATTCACCTTTGGGTCTTCCTCTATTTCCTTGGATAGTCTGAAGTAGGTTTTATAGGTAATATAATTTTTAAGGACATCCAATATAAATCCTTCTTCAATGGCTTGTTTCATTGAGTAAAGATGAAAAGGTTTTGGGATGCCATTTTTATCTGGTGTTCCAAATACCTCCACTGTCTTTGATTTTGGAGTTGCGGTAAAACCGAAAAAACTTAAGTTTTTTTGCTTACCCCTAGCCTCCATTGACTTTCTTATGCTATCCTCTGCATCCTCATCCAAACCAGAATTCATCTCTTCATCTTCAGCTTCTTCCAAAGATTTCGCAGAAAGGACTTCTTTCATTTTTTTAGTTGCTTCCCCTCCTTGGGAGGAATGTGCCTCATCTATTATAACAGCATATTTTCGGGCTGGTAATTCTCCGATTTTATCCAGTACGAATGGGAATTTTTGAAGTGTAGTGATTATTATGTTACTCCCAGCCGATAGTGCATCAGCAAGTTGTTGAGAATCCTTATCTATTTTCTGAACAACTCCTTGTTTGTGTTCAAATTGATATATGGTATTTTGTAATTGAGAATCAAGAACTCGTCTATCCGTAATAACTATAACCGAATCAAATATTCTTTCATCTTTATCATTGTGTAAACTGGAAAGACGGTAACTAAGCCATGCAATGGAATTTGATTTACCTGAACCTGCCGAGTGTTGGATTAAGTAATTCTTACCCGCTCCATTTAATTTTGCATTCTTGGTTAAACATCTTACTACATCCATTTGATGATAACGAGGAAAAATCATACTCTCCTTCGTTTTTACAACCCCATTCAGCTGATATTCTTCGACATTTAAATGCAGGAACTTTCCAATAAGGTCCATAAAAGAATCTTTAGCCCATACATACTCCCAAAGATATGCTGTACGATAATTGTCCTTTTTTGGTGGATTCCCAGCACCATTGTTATAACCTAAATTGAAAGGGAGATACCTTGTATTCTTCTTTTCAAGTTTTGTAGTCATAAAACATTCATCTGTATCTAATGCAAAATGCACCAATGAACGTTTCTTAAATTTAAAAATGGGTTCTGTTGGTTCTCGGTCGAAAACATATTGCTTTTTAGCATTCTTTACGTCCTGACCTGAAAACTGATTCTTAAGCTCGATAGTAGCTATTGGTAGACCATTGAGTGCTAATACCATGTCTATGGAGTTTCGCCCTTTACGCTCATAATATAGCTGTCTGGTAACCGTTAGTCTATTCTTTCTGTATAATACTTCGGCATCTGGATTTAGACTTGTTTCTGGGCGAAAATATGCCATTTGGAACCTAACGCCATAGTCTATGAATCCGTTTCTTATAACATCTAAAGTTCCTCTTAAATCTAGTTCCTTAAGTATTCTCAGGATTACCTTCTCTTCAACGTTGACTCCGTGAATATTCTCGAGTTTATTCCAGGATTTAGGTTGAGAGTTCTTCAGGAAATTGATAATATACGATGGAAAAACTCCTGTTTGGGGGTCAAAATCTTTAGAATAGCCACGGGAATACCCTCCATCCTCAATCAAGGACAACTCAATAGTAGATTCAAATGTTGCTTCAGTGTGTATACCGTTTGCCATATTATTTTCCTTGTAATTTTAAAAAATAGTAATCACCGACTTGAGTCCAATTAAATAAATATGTTTTATGTAAAATCATATTAACTGGTTTGCCACCAATAGGTGTATCTATTAAAATACCATCTTTTATTAGAGTGTTGTGAGAAGTATCATATTTCCAGCTTTTAAAATTCTTGCTTTTTGGATATATAAAATTCCTACTATCTGTCATGGTTAATTGGACACCTAAAACAGTATTTTCATTATGCCTTTCATATGATTCAAGCAACTCTAAATCTTTGTATAGTTCACATCTAAAAATATCTTGAGCTCCTCTTGGACCACCACTTGAACTTATGGTTTTATAACATTTCAATTCTATAGGTAGTAAAACCTCTTTTTCTCCTTTTTTAATATGTAACAAAATATCACACATTTTAACCTTTCCTTCTACAACAATTCTTGTTTCTAATTCAATCCGAACTGATTCATCTTCATTATATATTGATAAATCACATGTGTTTTTAAGAAGATAGGCCAATTGTAATTGCATGGATGCTTCTTTATTGATTTGAATAAGGCTATTCCCTACCTTGGCAGAGAAACTTAACCAGCAGAGGTCTATAATATCATATACTCTTTTTACTAAAGCTTTCATTAAACTAAATTGAATATGTATTTGCCATTTTCTCGGCTAACCTTTAACCTAGTTCGTTGGTGAATCCGCATTTCACCCATAAATTTATGCCCAACTCGAAGTATTGATGAACGTCTTTCTTGGAAATCATATTTAGCCTTGTAATTCTTACCCAAATATTTAATTTGAATAATTTCTGAATTTTCAGGAAAATACTTTTTAAAATCTACCGTAATCCTCAATTGTCCTTTTTCAATATCCTTTTCCGTGATGCTATTTCCAGACTTAGGGATAACAAAAGATTTACTGGAAATGTTTTTTATTTCTTTACTAGTAGGAACATTCTTATTGGATAACTCTTTAAGTTTTTCAATTTGACCATCAGGTCCCTCATTTATTAATAATGAATAGTAATGGTCTTTATTTGCCACGGTGGCATTATGAAATGGAACTTCATATATCTCAGTTTCATTCCAAGTTCCAATTTTACCGTACCTATTTTTATTAAAAGAAGTATTAAATGCATAATCTCTAAAAGCGGCACCAACTTTACTATGCATTAAACATAATTTTTTAACCTTATTTAACTTGAGAATATCCAGTATACGGTTTACATCATCCTTTGTAGGGTCCACTTTAGAACTATCTGTTTCAACTACGGTTCTTATAAGGTCAGTTACACCAATTGTCCAATTATTGAAATTAATAGAAGATTTACCAAACACTTTTTCATCCCCATGTAATTTGTTCGTTACAGATTGAGTTATGATACCAGTTCTATAAAGTATGTTCCAAAAAGATAAATTGTTGGTAAACCAATGTCCGTTATCATTAGAATTCACTGGGGCATTAAGAGCTACAAAAAGTATGTCCATTTCGGGATGAATATATTCTGATAGATTTACTCCCATATATTTAGTTCAATTGAGCTTTAATATTAGCTACATTCCAAATTTGCATTACCAATTTTTTATATAACTGCTGTCTCTCTTGAAAAGAGCTTTTCTGAAAATCTGAAATAGCAATAAACTCTAAATCATTATTAGAGATAAAACTTCTGAATCCAGGATTATTCTGATAGGAATTATGATTCAATGAAGCCGCTAATAAGTTCTGACCATAATATTTTTCAATCTTCTGGGAATATTTATTATCATTCAGGCTTCGATTAATATTAGCAGGCAAAATCAATAAGCCTCCAAATAAGTTTCTATTACGTTGAAAATCATCTTCGCTCTCAAAATCCTCTAAATGGTCCTCGTAATGGTCACTCCATATATGCTCAATATCATAAGGGTTCTTAATTTCTCTATTTACATATACATCAAATTGAGTGTCCTTACCACTTTCATTTTCTACATAATGAGTAATTCTAGCTAACTGATGAAGCATGTATCTTTTAGTCCAACCATTTAGCCTAAATGTATCTACACCGTCAAGTGTGAATTCCATATTATTAATTTCTTCGGTCAACAATTCGGCTAATTCCTCAGGTGATTTGTACCTCATCCTTTTTGATAGTTGGAACATGGCATAGGTCATTGCTGAATAATCTATAGTTTTATAATTAAACACTCGAACTGATATGTATTGGTCCAAGAAACATGATACTACTCTTAATTTTTTATCTATTTCTTCTCTCGTATCTTTCTTATTTATTGCAGCCAAAAGGAGAAGCGGTTGCAAAGTAAAATTACGATTGGCATTATAGAAGATATATTCGAATCCTTGGGTTAGATTCTCTGAATACTTGATTATTCTCTCATAGGTATTTGAAAATAAATGGAATTCATCCATAACAAATGATTCATAGTCCACTGGTTTTAAAAGACCTATGTCACTAGAATTTTCTCTTACCCATTTATGAAAGGCTGTACCAATAATATCGAAATCTCCAGGCTGTGCTCCCTTTTTACGTTCTCTTATAGTCTGGGCATATCTTGCTCTTAACCATATCTTAATAAAGTCACTTTCTTGTTCTTTCCCTAAAGATTTTAACTGAAGTATTTTGCTTTTCCATAGGTTGTTTGCAAATTCTCGATTTTGGTTATCAGCTATTTCAGATAAGATATAACCCTTAAGCATTTCAGTTGCGGTAAGACTAAGACCACGGTCATTCATGGAAACAAAAATCTTATGAGCATCCTGTTCGGTCTGAGCTACGATTTTTATAAATTGAACATTATCTATTACCCAATCTTTAAAAAATGGAAGTGCTTCATCTGGTAAGATATCCAACAACAACCCAGATATATCCTGATATCTTTTCCAAATATTCTGGACACTCTCGGGATGACCTTCTATATCAAAATGTTTATCATCTACTATCGCTTGGAGGCAACTCGTTCTTTCTTCCACATCGATATTGAATGTGGTTTTACCATACTTTTGAGAATAAATTAAATTTAAAACCTCAGCCTTGTCATTTGAATCTTCTAGGTTCTTAGTTAAATATAAAAGTAGTAAGCTTAAAGAGGTCAATCTTTGTTGACCATCTATAATGGCATTTTCATCCTCGGTAAGAACTACAGACCCCATAAAATAGTGACCATATTTTTCTACTTCAGGACGGTCATGGTCTTCAGACCAATATTGAAGGAATTCTCCAGTTAAATCTTCAACCAGCTCCTCAATTTGCTTTCTACCCCATTGATACTCTCTTTGGTAGTAATGTATTTTATACTTAACCCCAGTGAATAATTCCCTTATAGTTTTGGGAGAACCTAAAATTTTCTTCATACTAAATTAATTTACCAATATCTCTTTTCTTACATCTACTTTTCCCGTCACAACTTCACTGATTAATGCTGTTTTATATTCTTTAAGGAATTCAATTTCTTTACCCATTTTGGAAATTGTCATATTTCTTCGGGTCAGTTCAATATCAAGAAACTTACCTATCTTTTTTTGTTCCTTATAAGGGGGAAGCAATACAGGCAGCCTTTTAAGCAAACCTTGGCTGAGGGAAGCTCTAGTAACCAGATTCATTTCCTTCACGAAAAATGTTTTAGGAATAAAGCTTCTAAAATAGAATTTTGAAAAGTGTTTATTAATTAAGTTGTTTTCTGGTCGAAATTGAATAAGAAAACCAGCAAATATCGCTCCCTCAATCGTATTAAGACAAGTTGAAGCTATTCCTATCTCTTCAATTGTTTCTGATGTTCTTGTAAAAAAAACATCACCCTCTTTGACGGAATATTTTATTTTGGCTTCATCATCAGATTTGGCTAATCCCGAAGGTATATTTGGCAGTGTTGCATTATAGTATACATCTCCATATGTTACAAAAGGATAACCTGAACCAAAATATTCTCCCCCTTCACTTACGCCATTTTGAACTTTACCTAGAAATTTCAATTTCTTAATTTTCCAATGTTCAGGAATCTCTCCCAACCATTCTACTCCAGAGTCTTTCATCGGCACATTTTGGTCTATACCTTTAGTAACTGCCTGGTTAACGACAGCAGTTTTTTCTTCTTCAAGAAGTTCAATGAGCAGTTCTTTTTTAGAAATTAGGGTGTCTATTTCTGTGGTTTTTTTGTCTAAATAATTTGCTATTGCTATTTGTTCATCCGAGGGGGGAATCGTCAATTTACTATTCTTGATTAATTGTTGATTCAAGATTTTTGCCCCATAAATATTTTCATTTGAATTGAATTTAAGTATAGTTCCGAGCAAATAATAATAATAGTTCAAATTAAGAGAAGGATGAGGAAGTACAGAAAAAATAGCCTCATTGGTATAAACATCTTTTGAAGTAAAACCCATTTTCCCAACACTTAATTTAAAGCTATACATCAATGAGCCCTTTGGCACAATTTCCTTACCAGCAACTGCTAAATCCGTCAATTTAGTCTTCGATTCATTAATATACTTGGAGCCTAAATCAGAGATATTTATCCAATCGTGTAATCCATTAGAATAAAACTCATTATTGGAGGTTGATGGTGTAAAGCCTGTATTGAATTTGAAGATATAATTTAGTTTTGAAACTTTCCAATGTTTTGGGATTACACCTATCCATTCTACGCCAGAATCTTTATATGATGTGTATTTATTCATTGATTTCAGCTTCCTTATTAATTTCACCAAGCTTATTAGAAAGATATTCTTCAATTACATCCACGATACCGCCTTTCTCAAAGAAATATTCGTTTAACAATTCTTCGAATTTCTCGCTGAATATATCATTCTCACCTAGAAAATTTTCATTTGAATATTTAACTAAATGAGTTCTGGTCCTGCTCCCATTGGTGTTCCCATAGGTGAAAAAGGGATTGCTTTTGCTCTTCTTTTGTAAGAAATCAAAAAATTCCTTCTCATTATTTCGGATGACCAAATCAGTCTGACTGAAAGATTCAATTACAAATCTTATTTCATTATTCAATATAATTTCACGGCCTCCGTTTACCCAAAATCTTATTTGATGATTAGATTGAGGGTGGATTAGACCTGAACTCTTTCTTTCGTAACCATTATTTTCAAAAATTGTTAAAACCTGATTGTCAATATATTCTACAGCCCTATCCACTTTGTTTTGAATCTGCAGTACTTCTTTCCCTTGATTATTAAGTGCCTTTACTATTTCATTCATTGGCTTTTCTGCAATTTTGGTTTCGTAATGTGTTTGAATATTTTTAAAATATTCATATAAATATATTAAGCTGGTATGACTCAAGCCACCTTCCATATTCAAATTAGACTGAACCTGCCGAACTAGTTCTTGGTGAGTGATATTTATATAGCTTCTACCTTTCTTGGATGTACATTTCTTTTCAGGAATTGGCCGTAATGATAGTATAATCCCAACTAATTTTTTGAAATCTTCCTTTTTATGGTCCCAATAAACATCCAGTGGATTATCTAAGTGATGATTTAATTTATTCTCTATAATTATTGACCAATCCTTTCCATCAATTGAAATATCAATCGACTTATATTTCAATTCCTGTTCCTTAATTCTAGAAGTAGAGTCTTCGGTAAAAACAAAAAATTCACCAGAATAGTTCTCTATTTCAATATTGCACTTCTCAGCAATCAATTCTTGAAGGGAATTAAAAAAAAGTAATCCTAGACCATGGTCCTCCTTAGGATTAAAGTAATAGGCAAGGATTCTGGAATTTAGAGTCTCTTTACTCTGTACCCCCAAGATTTGAAATAGATTTTTTCGAGGAGGTCTAGGTAGCTCTGGTAACCTTAGAGCTATATTTTCAATTATTCCTTCTAACCCCATTATCTAATAACTTTTCCAATCATGTGTTCCGTCTCATCTTCTAGAGCCAAGATATCGGCTCGTATTTCTTCTAGCGACCTCAATGGTTTAAACTTATAGAAATACTTAGTAAAGTTAATCTCATATCCAGTCTTTGTTTTACTTTCATCTATCCAGGCATCTGGAACATGTGGGAGAACTTCTCGCTTCATATATTCCTGAATATTTTCCTTCAAGGGAATGTTTTCTGTATCCCTTAAACTAGAATCTGCCTTCAACTTACCCTTACTATCCTTTACTGCTTTTCCATTTTTCATTAAAGGTCTTTCGACAGTGACTTTAGAATAACCAAAATCTTCATTATCAAATACTTTACTAAACTCTCCAGACTTATGATTCCCATAGATTTTAGTAAGGTCTTCTATTTGTCTATCACTTATCTCTTTGCGTTTATTACCTAAGCTCTTAGGCATTTTCTCATAGAAATCTACAGCATTTATAAGCTGTACTTTACCCTTCCTTTCAGGGGCCTTGTGGTTGCTCAACAACCAAATATATGTACTTATCCCAGTGTTATAGAAAAGCTGGTCTGGTAAGGCGATAACAGCCTCTAACAGGTCGTTTTCTATAATCCATTGACGAATCGAACTTTCGTTCTTATTAGAACTTGGGGAACCACTAAATAATGGAGAACCATTAAATACAATGGCCAATCTAGAACCCTCTGGTTTCATTTTTGAAATTAGGTTCATTAGGAACAGGAATGAGCCATCACTCTTGGATGGTAAGCCAGGACCAAAACGACCACCATGACCTAAATCATCATGTTCTTCCTGAACTTCTTTTGCAACTTTACCCCATTTAACTCCAAATGGCGGATTGGTAATTAAGTAATCAAATTTTTGATTTCTAAATTGGTCACCTTTCTGTTTAGGGGTATCCTTATTTTTTAAGCTATTACCTTTTTCAATATTGGATGGCTTTTGACCTTTAATAAGCATATCTGATTTACAAATTGCATAAGATTCAGGGTTCAATTCCTGACCAAACACTTGCAAACTTGCATCAGGATTGAGCTCATTCAAATATTCTTCAGCAACAGATAGCATTCCCCCTGTCCCTGCACAACAATCGAAAACAGTTTTTACAACTCCTTTTTTAGTCAGAATATCCCTATCGTTCATAAACAACAAGTTTACCATTAGTTTAATTACTTCTCTAGGGGTAAAGTGTTCCCCAGCTGTATCATTAGAGATTTCGGCAAACTTTCTAATAAGCTCCTCGAACATATATCCCATTTCCATACTGGAAACTTTTTCAGGGTGAAGGTCCACTTCTTGAAACCGTTTTAACACCATAAATAGAAGATTGTTATCATCTAATAAGGTAATTTGGACATCAAAATTGAACTCTTCAATTATTTCTCGAGCCTCCTGAGAAAATCCGTTGATATAATTGCGAAGGTTTGATGCAATGTTGCTTGGGTCTGCTATAAGCTTGTCAAAATCAAATTTACTTGCATTATGAAAATTATATCCTGCCTCCTTATTTAGTATTGGGTCAAGATTTTGGATATTCATATTCCTGGCTTGTTCTAATTTTTTTAGAACATCAGCTTTTGTGTTTTCAAGAACACAATCCAGTCTTCTTAATACGGTAAAGGGTAGAATTATTTTACCATAATCACTTTGTTTAAAATCTCCTCGGAGAAGGTCGGCAATGGACCATATAAAATTTGCAGATTCTTTAATGTTAGTCATTAAAAGGGCTGTAGTTATTGAGGTTTATAATATAAATTTTGTTAAAGATAGAAAACTCTGAACATGTTTCAGAAAGGCTTTCCGTAAATAAATGACAAAGTAGGGATAGTCAGGAATGAGGTCTAAAATAATAAATAAAATTTCTAAATTCTATTTCAATGTATATTATATTAAGTCAGAAATAAAATCAGCTCCAAAATCTGAAAAAATTTTTTAAGCACTATATCGTATATCTTATAAACACCCCCTCCATACCCCCCAGGAGAGAGAGGGGATACCTTGGAGGACCTCCCCCCCGTAGGTCATATGTTGAAAAAACGGTGATTACGAATTTCCATCAATTCTTTTGAAAAAATAAACTAAAAGCATCAAGCATTGTTTAAACACCACCCCATGTTATCTAAAGATTACAGAATAAAAATTACACTCTATAACCCCATGTACTATGGCCCTAAAGAAGAAAATTGTTAAATCATACCTATATTTTCTAATTTAAACCACCCTCTACTATACTGTCATAAACAGGTCAAAAAGTATCTATTAATCACTTAAAAACACACAAATAATAATTAAATAAAATATAAACCATTTATGTAAAGCCATATAAAACTAATCAAATCTTATTACTGAATAGATATATAAAAAGCTCGTAATACCTTGACTTAACACAATTACATAAGCATAACCGTTAGTTTATTTTTTAGTATCGATTGCTTAATTAATAATTATCAAATTAATTAGAATGATTATCAAATTAATTAATTTTATTTATAAAAAATGCTATTTTATTAAACTAATTAGAATGATTTATAGTTTTTTTTAAGAATAATATAATTAATATTTGGAGGATAGAGTTTATTATCTATCTTTGCAGTCCTAATCCAAATTAACAAGCGGACAAAAATTAAATAAGAGGAGAAACCTCTTATGACTGCCTATACTCTGGCCAGAGATATTAATGTGGAGTAAAAATTACTAATTGGAGCAATGCTCCCTAATTTAAAAAATTAAAAAAAATGAAAATTATTGAAACAAAAGACGATGTCGATAACCTAATTTACAGAAAAGGAGTTAATTCCTATAATAGATTTGAAGCATTCTTAGATATTCAAAAATCGTTAAGTAATAACCTTTACGGCTATGCTTGTATCAATGCTTTTGATGCCTCAGATAACAATTACATATGGAGAAAAGAAATTATTAAAGCTTTTTCAAAAATAAATGCTGAGCCTGAATTTATAATGGAACAAGAAGAGTTAGATTTAGTGAATAACCTCCCTGATAAAATCACAATTTATAGAGGGATGACCGAAAAGGAAAGAAACAGTGGAAACTTTGGTGTTGCATGGTCTTTAGACAAAAAGGTTGCTGAATTTTTTGCCTATGAGTACGAAAGGAATCATTGCACCAGAAAACTAGAAAAAACAGTTCATACTCTAGTCATTAATAAAAATGAGATGATTGCATTTACTAATGAAAGAAAGGAAAAAACAGTGTTCTATGTCCATAAAAAACAAAATGGGCTTCATAATATTATAGAGAAAAAGTTATTAGAACGTCTTAAAAATCCTACAAATTTAGATGTGCTATTAACCAAAAACCCGCAGGAAATTCTTGGAGCCTTTTACGGTACAAATAAACTATTTATTAAAGACATTCAGTATAATGAAAATCCGACAGCAGGTAATTATGCCTTAACTGTTAACATGGATTTCTATATTAAAAAGAAAATGTCTTTAAATCTCTATTGCAATGACTTAGAGTCTAATTATTACTCAAACCTGTCTCAGATTCAAAAAAACTTCCATCCACCTAGCATTAACGTTACCTTAAAAAAACTTATAGGATTACCTACTGGTAGTAGAATTCTAAATAAATTCATTTTAGAAGAAAGAAAATGTCTAGGTCCTCATACTATTAAATCAGACACAGTTTACGTAGTCATAGGAAAGAAAATCACCATACCAGATTTTCAAGCACTATAATCTTATCTAGCATATAAATTAATTCTTGCTCAAAGCAAATTCTATCTAATTCAATTACGATTTGGACAGAACTCATATTTTTAAAAATCAATTAAATGAAAGAAAATCATATCTCTTTTGAGGGAAAATACATAAACGGCAAAGCGTTATATAAGCTATTCGATTTTAGTGAAAACAAATTTATCACTAAGACCTCTCCAGGAATAGGTGTAACTACAGCCTTATTAAATTACACTAGTGGAAATATTATTATCATTAGTCCTTTAACTCCTATGATTGAAAAAAAAGCAATGAAAGTTGGAGAATATAGCAGTACCAAACAATTCTTCAAATGCAATAAACTAAAAAGTAACTGGAAGGATGTTTTGGACTATCTAAAAAAGACGCCAATTGAGCAACAGAACATAATAATTAACTGTACACCAGATAGCATATGTGGCTTGTTCGATAATAATGAAGAGTTATTTGAACGATTAATACAAATACCTATTATTGTGGATGAGTATGATACAGTTGTACTTCAATCCCAATTGAGACCTGATTGTGGAAGATTCTTAGAGCTTGTCTTCAATAAATGGGTATCGAATTTTACTCTAACCACGGCAACACCTAATTATGAGTATTTGGACATTCCTTCAGATAAAAACATTCCTATATATACTGTTGGCAGAGAGATTAACACAAAGATTAATGTTTGTGTTAGCAACGAGTATAAGGATGCTTTTCGATTTATTCATAATGAAATAGAATTGGGCCATAAAGTAGCCTGTTTCACAAATAATTTAAATGTTCATAAAAAGGATATTACAACACTTCAAAAAAGTATGGCTGGGGAAAATCTCACCTTAAAGCTGGAATACTATGATATAACTATGGGGGATATCTCTGATGGGAATTTGTTTAAGGATTCCAATTTAATAGTTTTCTCAGGAAAATATTTTATTGGGTATGATATTGAAGAAGATATATCCGTAGTTATACTAAGTGAAGCTAAAAATCAAGCTACCAGAATTGGTGTTAATTTAGCTGTTCAAGCCTTATTCCGCTGTAGGGGCAATATAATTAACGCCTTATATGTTAACACCCGACTTAAAAACAATTTCTTACCCCAAAAATCATCTCAAATAGATGTGCAAAAGGAGTACCACATTGATGTTAACTACTATACTCAAAAAGCCTCGAAATATAAATTCCCATGGCAGGTTAATGAAAATGAATCTATTACTCCAGAGTTGTATTGTAATAGAGGACGACTTGCAAGTGATATGTTAAATAAGATTTATTGGTTAGAGTTACATATGACCGACTCTTTAACTGAAAGATTTAACAAGTACGAAATTGATTTAATTCCATATCAATCTCCAGATATTGAAATTGAAGAAAAAAAAGGAGTCAATTTTATACAGAGGATTTTAAATGTATCAGAAGGTGATAGTGAAGAAATGCAAACTAAATATGAAAAGGTTGTTGCTAATCTCCGTTTTAACAATCAAGGTTCACATAACTCTAATAGAGCCATGGAAAGACTCACTGCTTTAATCATAAAAGTAATTGATGATAAAGATTTGTTTGAAAAGCTTGATAACCCTAAACTCAAACCAAAAGCTTTTTATGAATATTTTGATAAATACCTACAACGCAATTATCCTCATAAATATCTTGTTGAGCATTTTCGAAGAAGCCCACAATGCCTAAAGCAAATAAAAATCTTAAAAGCTGCGGATAAGAATAATGTCGACACAAATCTTCTAACCCACTGGTACTTATTCTATTCTGTATTTAAGGTTTTAAAAGACGAATTTCCTGAGGGCCTAAATAGACTCTTCTTTATTCGTAAGACTGCGGGGGATTGGAGTAATCTAGAACCATTTGAGGATAATAAAAAGCAAAGACACACCCTGGCCTATAGAGCTGTCAAAAAAATAATAAAATCACAATTCAATAACATACAAGTAGAGGAAGAAAGAAGTATAGAGAAGATAATTGGTTTAGCTTACTCTAAAAATGACAAGGATAAATATAAGTATTTAGGCTATAATGAATCTAGTATAAAAAAGAAAATAAGTGATAGTGTTCATTATTGGATTAATCCTAAAATAAAAATTGAAAATGAAAAAGGTAGAGAATATAATCCAATGACGAAATTGAATAAAATTTATAGAAAGGTATTTCCTTTTGACTATATACTAGTTGATTTAATAAGTGCTAATGCACAGTTCGTAGATAAAATACTGAAAATTGATATGTATTCTCAAGTTTATGATAATATCATGCTTAGTCAGGATATTGACAGGGACAAGGCGAAACAACAATATAATAAATTTTTGAATTCGCATTACCTAACCAGAACTGATGCAATTAAATTCTATACCGAAATCTGTGGTTATGATGTAGATTCTGCTATAAGATTAGCAGCAATTACAGCACAGGTAGATAAGGGTTCTTTTTATATGAAAATGACTGAACAGGAAAATTTAGCACTGGAAACGTACAACCAACATTTTGATTACAAAGGAATTCGGTTACACGATGGCCTTATACTCTCCCCTTGGGATATCATTGAGCCAATCCCTCTACAGGTAAATGGGTATAAGTTCAATATTAGTTATTTCAATTCTAATAAACCCTATATGGGAAATGTATGTAATGATAATTTAAATGTTTCATTATTATTTGGATAGAGGTATATACCTGATTGATGGTTTCTATAATAGACAACAAAACAGTAACACCCTGGGGCTACCTACAACACGCTAACAACCAGGGGTTTGTGTTAAATATAAAAAATAATTTTGTAGCACATTAGCCACATATAATTTAAATCCGAGTGGTTTAATACTCAATAATAATAATAGGACAAATGAATCTTGAAGAAATTAAAACGTTATACGTAAATCTCATTGAAAATTTAGAAATCTTAAATGGAGTACCACCCCATGGAACTTACCATCTCATTGCGTATATATAAGTTGAAAAACTAAAAGCCAAAAATATTGACTCATGTTCTGCAACAGGACATCTAGTTTTATTAGATAAAAATGAAAACAAAATTCTATATAGCAGCAAGAATCCAAGTAATCCAAGAAATGTTGGGTATTATCATACTTGGTGTGAGGCTTTAATAGATAACAAAACATATATTATTGACCCCAGCCTAATTCTTAACATACAATTTTTAAAAAATCATTATAAAATTAAAGTTCATCCTAAAACACCTTATTTTATATTAACTACAGATTTAAAAACTTACTATTGGAACTATACTGAGGATGTAACGCTCAAGAAGCTGTCAGATTTTGATTTATTACAAACACCCACATCTATATTGGAAAATTTAAAATTTATATATGGTAGCTAAGGGAAAAAGAAAAGGGAAGGCTCTAATACAAATCTTTTTAATTCTTCTTCAACGTATTAGAAAGCCTTTCTATTACCATTCCAACTTTCTCTTCTAAAATCTGACCATAGTGAGCTTGGGTTATACCAATTCTAGAATGTCCCAATAATTTGCTAACAATTTCCATAGGTACATCATTTAAAAGCAGAACGGTTGTTGCAAATGTCTTTCTGGCTATGTGATGTGTTAAATTAACTTTAATGTCACATAAGCCCGCAATTTCCTTTAAATACGCATTGAAATGGGCATTGGTTTTTGTGGGTAATACTCTGTCATTATTTAACTTACCCTTATATTTATCTAAAATTTCTTGGGCCATTGGTAGTAATGGAATAGAGATGTTTCTGCCAGTTTTCTGCCTTGTCATTCTAATCCAGTTCTTATTTTCTTTATCCAATATAATATTGTGAATTCTGAGATTACTCATTTCCGTAAAAGCTAATCCCGTATAACAACAGAAGATGAAGCAATCTTTCACTTCTTCCAATCTCTTATGAGTTAATTTCTTGGTTTGAAGGTTTTCCAGTTCTTGCTCAGTTAGAAAAAGTATTTTTTTATTTACTGATTTTGTTTTGTGTAGCATGAATGGGTTTCTGTCTAAATATTCATGCGCAACAGAAAAATTTATCATCTTTTTAAATCGCTGTAGAGCTTTATTGATAGTACTCTGTTGCATTTCCTTTTCAGTTTTCAAGTAATATTCGAAGTCATTTATGAACTGGAATTTTAGCTTATTAAGCTTATAATCTTTCTGACAATATTTTTTAAATATAAAATCTTTCAAATGTCCCTTAGTGTTCTCAAATTTTTGCCAGGAAATCAGCTTAATATCTTTTCCTATTAAATTTTTATAATAATTATTATGTTCAGAATAAGCTTGAATAACACCTATATCTGCTTTTGCTGACTCTCCTTTATACAATCTTACTATGTCTTCTAGACCAAAAGGAACATCTTTCACCTCAAGTAACATATATGCTTTTCGCAGCTTTTGATTCATTATCTCCAATTCAAAATTTAAGACATCGTTTTCTAGTAAATTTCTTAACCTCTTTTCGTGACCATTCCAATCTTCTGGCCTAACCATTAACCTTGTTGAGAACTCTTTTCTTTGTCTGTTATATGTAAGCCTACACATGATTGGTACAAGCCCCTTCTTATTGATTTTTGAACGTTGGATTAAGAATAGAATCTTCATTTTTTTCAGTATTTAATTAGATTGAAAAATGGGACACCAGGGTGAAAAATGGGACACCGTATGGGACACCAAAAATTGAAGAAAAAGTCTTTGGAATAAATTTTAACAGAAAAGCTATAAAATAAAAAAGCCATTTTCCAATAGTATGGAAAAAAGCTTCTCATTGGTAAATGCTGTAAAAACAGCATCTTAACCACGTTGTCTCAACTTCTTGAGACACACAACACAACTTCGTTATACTTGCTAAAAAAAGCTCCAATTTCTTGAAGCTTCTTTTTTGCAATCTTGCGGTCTGGACGAGACTCGAACTCGCGACCCCCTGCGTGACAGGCAGGTATTCTAACCAACTGAACTACCAGACCGTTGCTTTGTTGCGGGGGCAAATATACAGTAGTTACTCCAACTGAGAAAGCAGTAAGCCACTTTTTTTCATAATATTTTCTAAGCGCTGAGAAGACCTTTCTATGACTAATGCGAATTATTAATACTTACTTCTTTATTATCTTATTATATACTATATATGAGCTATTAAAAGGATAAATAATCATGAAATTGGGAGTATTAATAATTGATCTCACAAAGTTTTATTTGTGCGCTAGTTAAATGTTTTATATCATCGCTAATACTAAATACATCTTTTCTGTAATTACGATTTATAATATCTAATTGCTTATCGATTGTTTCACATCAATTATCCAAAACAATACCACATCAAAAAAGGTTCGAATTTTAAAAATCGTATTTTAGAAGCTGCATCCATAAGTAGGTTCTTTAAATTCTGTTATTATATGTTCATCGTAATCAGTCTTTATTAATATCCTGATGTGGAATAGTTGCATCATCATCTTACTAAATGGCTGCAGCAGAAAACTTAAGTTTTAAAGTAATTCAGAAAAGCTCAAAAATGAAATCTAAGAATATCAGAAAGTTTGCAAGGGTCGTATTAATCATATTAAGTTGCCTAGTTATCATGTTTAGCCTTGCATCATTAGTTTATGATATACCCAGATGGTATTTAAAAATTCTAGATTTTCCACGCCTTCAGCTTTTAACAGTTGGCATTTTTCTATTTCTTTCCTTTCTCCTGATAACTAAAGAATGGAAATTCTCCAGCATAGCATTAGTTTCAGGACTTTTAGCATCTATATTTATTCAATTTGAAATTATTTCTCCTTATCTTCTAAAAGATACCGTAGTTAAGACCGTAAAAGCTTCCGAAGTAACAAATAAAAACAGTGTTGATATTCTAATTGCGAATGTTCTAATAAAAAATAGGAAGACTCAAACACTAAAAGAGATAATTACCACCAAAGAACCAGATATTATTCTTCTAATGGAGGTGGATTCTTGGTGGGTTGATAATTTTTCTTATTTAAAAAAGACACACCCCTATACTATAGAATATCCTTTAGACAACGCCTATGGAATGGCATTGTATTCTAAACTACCAATATCAAATCATCAGATCAAATTTTTAAACCATAGCAAAGTGCCATCATTCTTTACGAAGGTGACTCTGGCTTCCGGAAAAGAATTCAAATTTGTTGGAGTGCATCCGGTAGCCCCTTTTCCTAGTGATAAGTATCCAGAAAATATTGGAGAACAAGGAAAGGATCAACAAAAAGAAGTAGAATTACTAAGAGTTGGAGATATAGCGTCTAAATACACATTACCTACAATTATTGCTGGAGATTTTAACGATGTTGCGTGGTCTAATACCTCTAGATTATTTGGCAAAGATGGCAATCTAAAAGATGTGAGAATTGGAAGAGGACTCTACAATACTTTTAATGCAGAGTCTTTGATAATGCGTTGGCCTCTAGATCACTTTTTTGTAACTGAAGATATAACTGTTCAAGACTTTAATACACTATCAAAAATTGGCTCAGATCATTTCCCTTTATACGCCAAATTTGTTATTGAGTAAATTTTATTCACCCTAATAGAATCGATCTAAAAAGAAAAAAGCCCTTTCCCAACCTAATGGAAAAAAGCTTCTCATTGGTAAATACTTGATAAATCAAGCATTTTAACCACATACCTCATAGAATTTGACTTCTCATGAGATAAACAACACAACTTCATTATACTTGCTAAAAAAAGCTTCAATTTCTTGAAGCTTCTTTTGTTGCAAACTTGCGGTCTGGACGAGACTCGAACTCGCGACCCCCTGCGTGACAGGCAGGTATTCTAACCAACTGAACTACCAGACCGTTGCTTGATTGCGAGGGCAAATATACAGCAGTTTTTAGATTCCACAAATATTTTTTTGATTTAATTTTACAGCAACCTTTCCTCTACCCCTTAAATTTTTGTCGCTCAACTAGATAGGTAGTTAAAATTTTTTCAAAATTTTCTTTCACATCCACCAATACGTACTTAATCTTGTATTTTGCACATTGCAATTGTAAAAATTTGAAGTAATTCTTAGTTATTTCATGATAGGAATCTTTAAAATTTTGCGAATATAGATCTATATGATCTCCACTTTCTACATCTACAAACCTTTTTGGTGCATCATCAAAATTAAAATCCAATTCATGCTGCTTATCTATTACATGAAATAGAACAATTTCGTGTTTATTATAAGTAAGATGTTTTAACGCTTCAAATAATTCTGCTGCGTTTTTATCTTCTTGAAACATATCTGTAAATATAAAAACCAAAGACCGCCTCTTTAATTTCTCTGCTATTTGATGTAAATACGTGTAGCTTTTGGTTTGCCTATTTTTAATTGGAGTATTTACAACACCTTCCAACTTATTTAAAAGCATATGCCTATGTCGCTCCCCTCCTTTTTCTGGGGCGTAGAATTCAAAAGTATCACTATATATACTCAAACCAACCGCATCTCTCTGTCGCTTTAAAATCTGCATCAAAGCCGCAGCAGCCAATATAGAGAAGTTGATCTTATTAAGATTATCTCTTTTAAAACCATTGACTTTTGGATAATGCATGGAAGAAGAGTTGTCTATAACTAAATGACATCTTAAGTTGGTCTCTTCTTC
Organism: Gillisia sp. Hel_I_29; assembly: GCF_000744275.1. Classification (NCBI taxonomy): domain Bacteria; kingdom Pseudomonadati; phylum Bacteroidota; class Flavobacteriia; order Flavobacteriales; family Flavobacteriaceae; genus Gillisia; species Gillisia sp. Hel_I_29. Next base: position 2,441,528 of record NZ_JQLP01000005.1, on the reverse strand, counting down.
AAATCTTTTGGTGTATAATTTATCTGTTTTAGCATACAACTTCCAGTCTATATGTTTTGTACTTTCCCCATTATTGTACAATTTATGCTCGGCAAACTCTGCAGAAAAACCATGAAACGGGCTTTTATGCATTCCAGATACAAAACCTTCTACAATTTGCTTTGCCAGAAGTTCTAAATTGAATGCGTCATTTAATTCATTTACGTTTTGCTCTAAACCTTTTTTCATGGAAAATGATGGACTTCTTAATTAAGAATGATATTGAAAGGTAAAGAATATTTATAAATGAAAAAGACCTGACATAATTGCCAGGTCTTTTCAAAATATATCTATCTTCCTTTAGAAGATCTCTTTATACACTACAATAAAGCGTCTAATGCTTCTGCGTAAGTGTTCTTAGGAGCAACACCTACTTGACGCCCTACTACTTCCCCATTTTGAAATATCAATACGGTTGGTATATTTCTTACTCCGTATTTTGCAGCAAATTCCTGGTTGGCATCTACATCCAATTTCCCTACAACTGCTTTTCCGTCGTAATCTTTACTAATATCATCAATAATTGGTCCTACCATTCTACAAGGTCCACACCATGCAGCCCAAAAATCAACCATTACTGGTTGCTCGCTTTTAAGCACCATTTCTTCAAAATTAGCATCTGTTATTTCTAAAGCCATAATTTTTATTTTTTCCGATTAATATGTAAAAATAGTCAAATATTTTGCCAAAACTTACACGTGTCATATTAGATTTAATTATGCTCGCATTGTAAGCCCCTATCTTATAAAGACCATTCAAATTAAGACGCACTGTATTTTCTACAAACAGCTTGAATGTACAATTTCTTTAAAATTAAGACGATTTTATTTTTCTAATTCAATTTATACATTACTTGCTCTCCTTCCAAAGCGTCAAGCAATTCTTGAGAAATCTTTACTTTTTGCTTTCTACTAGTCATATCAACCTTCACCATTTCCTTCATTTCATACACTATAAAATTAAGGCTATGATCTCCCCTATGAGCTCTAATAATCTCTTTTAGGTTTTCAATTTGTTCTTCTTTGATATGATTAATGTCTAGCTGAATAGTTAGTTTTCTAGCATAGATATCCATTACATCATGCAGCAATTGAAAGTTATTAAACTGAAGTCTAGGTTCACTTTTAGCGCCGGTATCTTTATTGGTCCAACCTTCCTTCACAAAAGCCTTTACATAGACAAAACCATTTGGGACTAAGAAATGCTGAAATCTCAAATATTCTTCTCCAAATATTCTGAATTCATAAGAGTCTAAATAGTCTTCTATTGTAAAAGCTGCCCATCCTTTACCCATTTTTGAGGTTCTATGTTGCACATCTGAAACCACTCCTCCAAATGCCAATTCTCTGTTTACATAGGTAGAAAGATCTTTAAAGTCTGAAACCTGCGCATTGCAGAAATAATGGATCTCTGCTTTAAAATCGTCTAGAGGATGTCCGGAAATATAAATTCCGACCACATCTTTTTCTCGCTTCAATTTTCCCATGGTACCCCATTCTTCACATGGCGGAACCACTGGCTCTGGTATTTGAACATCACTGGCCTCACCAAATAAGCTTACCTGAGAAGAATTTTCACTTTCCTGAAATTTTGCAGCATACTTTATTACCTTCTCCAAAAAGGTAATTCCATCTCCCTCATCGTGGAAATACTGAGCACGATGATTCCCAAAACCATCAAATCCCCCAGCCAATGCTAAACTTTCAAAAGCTTTTTTATTTGCTGAACGCAGATCTATTCTCTTGGCCATATCAAAAATAGACTTGTAGGGTCCGGACTCTGTTTTTCTATTCTCTACAATGGTAGCCACTGCTCCAGAACCAACCCCTTTAATTGCGCCCATCCCAAATCTCACCGCATACTCCTTATTTACCGAGAATTTGTAGTAAGATTCATTCACATCTGGCCCAAGAACTTTCAATTTCATCCGCTTACATTCTTCCATAAAGAAGGTAACCTGCTTAATATCATTCATATTATTAGAAAGTACTGCTGCCATGTATTCTGCAGGATAATGCGCTTTTAAATAAGCTGTTTGGTATGCTATCCAAGCATAACATGTAGAGTGAGATTTGTTAAAAGCGTAAGATGCAAAAGCTTCCCAATCTTTCCATATCTTCTCTAGAATCTCTCTTGGATGCCCTTTTGCCTCTCCTCCATCTAAGAACTTAGGCTTAAGAGTAGCCAACAAATCAACTAATTTCTTACCCATCGCCTTTCTCAACATATCTGCCTCACCTTTGGTAAAGCCTGCTAACTTTTGAGAAAGCAACATCACTTGCTCCTGATATACTGTAATACCATAAGTTTCCTTAAGATATCCCTCCATATCTTCAAGATCATACGCTATCTCTTCATCTCCATGTTTTCTAGCAATAAAGCTTGGAATATATTCCATTGGCCCCGGTCTGTACAACGCATTCATGGCAATAAGGTCATCAAAAACCGTTGGTTTTAATGCCTGCATGTGCTTTTGCATTCCGGGAGATTCATATTGAAAGATCCCTACCGTTTCTCCACGTTGAAAAAGCTCATAGGTTTTCTCATCATCTAGCGGAAAGTTATCGGGATCTAGATCTATATTATGTCTTCCTTTTACAATTTTGACAGTGTCTTTGATAAGGGTTAATGTTTTCAACCCCAAGAAGTCCATTTTTAATAGCCCTGCACTTTCTACTACAGAGTTATCAAATTGCGTAACATAAAGATCTGAATCTTTAGCTACAGATACAGGAACGAAATTGGTAATATCACTAGGAGTAATAATAACTCCACATGCGTGTATCCCCGTATTTCTTACAGAACCTTCTAAAATTCTGGCCTGATTTAAGGTTTGTGCCTCAAGATCATCACCATCGGCTATATTTAAAAGCTCTCGTACTTTATCCAGATCTTCACTTCTAAATTTCTTTTTTAATTCTTTTTCATCTACTCCAAAGATCTTCCCAAGCTTAGACATGTTTGGGATAAGCTTAGAAATTCGATCTGCCTCGTTCAATGGAAGATCTAATACCCGCGCAGTATCTCTAATAGAAGATTTAGCTGCCATGGTACCATATGTAATAATCTGTGCCACCTGATTTGCACCATATTTCTTAATCACATAATCCATTACCCGACTTCGACCTTCATCATCAAAGTCAATATCTATATCGGGCATACTTACACGATCCGGATTTAAGAATCTCTCAAAAAGCAGATCGTATTTAATTGGATCTATATTGGTAATTGCTAAACAGTAAGCAACAGCACTACCCGCTGCAGAACCCCTACCGGGACCAACAGAAACATCCATTTGTCGAGCCGCTCTAATAAAATCTTCAACAATCAAGAAGTATCCAGGATATCCGGTTTTTTCAATTACAGACAATTCAAAATCCAATCTGGTCTTAATATCTTCAGTAATTTCACCATATCTCCCTTTTGCACCTTCATAAGTGAGATGTTTTAAATAGGCATTTTCCCCTCTTTTTCCATCATCTACTGCATCTTCCGCAACAATAAATCGCTCTGGAATATCAAAGGCAGGTAAAAGTACATCTCGCGCTAACTCAAAAGGCTCAATTTTGTCTACCACCTCTTGAATGTTAGAGATCGCTTGTGGTAGATCTTTAAATAATGATTTCATTTCCAGATCAGATTTGAAATAGAACTCATTATTAGGAAGACCATACCTATAGCCTCTACCTCTACCTATAGGAGTAGCTTGCTTTTCTCCGTCTTTTACACACAACAAAATATCATGAGCATTAGCATCTGCCTGTGCTCTATAATAAGTATTATTGGTAGCTACTATTTTAACATTATGCTTTTTGGAAAATTGAAGCAAGACTTGATTTACACGATTCTCTTCTTCTAGATCATGACGCATCAATTCTATATAAAGGTCTTCACCAAAAGTTTCCTTCCACCATATCAAAGCTTCTTCTGCCTGATTTTCTCCAACATTTAAAATCTTTCCTGGAACTTCTCCATTAAGATTTCCAGTAAGTACAATGAGATCTTCTTTATATCTTTTTATTACTTCTTTATCTATTCTAGGCACATAGTAAAACCCATCTATATAAGCAGCAGACGCCATTTTTGCAAGGTTGTGATAACCTTTCTTATTTTTGGCAAGAATTACAATTTGATACCCGTTGTCTTTTCTGGTTTTATCTTTATGATCTTCACAAACAAAGAATTCACAGCCAAGAACTGCTTTTAACTCCTTTGCGTCTGCAGGTTCATTATTTGCTAATGCAGCTTCATTTTTTGCTCTTACAGCTTTATTGTAATTCCCTACTTCTTTTACGAAGTGGAAAGCACCCATCATATTCCCATGATCTGTCATTGCAACAGCAGGCATATTTTCTTCTCCTGCAGCTTTTACAAGATTAGGAATGCTTATCGTAGATTGTAAGATCGAGAACTGAGAATGGTTATGGAGGTGAGAAAATCGTACTTCATCTAGCTTTTCTAAATTTTCCTGTATCTCTTCTGTAGAAATTTCATCAACCCCATTTACCTTTTGGAGTCGTTCTCTAATTTTAGCAGAAGCCTTTTTAAGGTTGATGTGTTTTAAACCGATAAGCTGTATAGGCTGAGGATTGCTTTCAGAAAAATTCTGAAAATAATCTACAGGTACATCCAGCTCTTCTTTGGTATAAATTTCTTTTCTGATCAATTCCAAAAAACAACGCGTAGTTGCTTCTACATCTGCCGTTGCGTTGTGAGCTTCTGCAAAAGGTTCAGAAAATAACTCTTCGTGTAGTTCTGTAAGGGTAGGTAATTTAAATCTACCATATCTACCTCCCGGTAACTTACATAGCTCTGCAGTTTTTTCTGTACACGTATCCAACACCGGAAAATCTTGAAGAGAATTTTCCATTCCCTCTCGTAGAAATTCGGCTCCCATAATATTAAGGTCGAAACCTACATTCTGTCCAACTACAAATTTGGTTTTTTGCAGTGCAATGTTGAATTTTTCTAATACCTCTTGTAAAGAAATCCCTTCCTCCTGCGCTAATTCTGTAGAAATTCCATGAATTTTTTCCGCATCAAAGGGAATATTAAAACCTTCAGGTTTTACAAGATAATCCTGACTTTCTATAAGATTTCCCATTTCGTCATGCAGCTGCCATGCAATTTGAATACATCGAGGCCAATTGTCAAAATCGGTTAATGGAGCATCCCAGCGTTTAGGTAATCCGGTGGTTTCGGTATCAAAAATAAGGTACATTCTATAAGGGATATTTGGAGGTTATGCATTGATTATCAGAAATCAACAAAAAACCATGAAGTAAAACTAATCAGATTTAAAAATAAGAAAAAATTCACCTTCCTCTAGTCGTCCAACTTTCAATTTATTAACCAAATTTCCCAAAAATAAAAAACTCTTAGGAAAACACAGTGTTACTGCACTTTTCTAAGAGTTTTCTGGCTAACTCTAACTAACAATTTTATTTAATGGAAATTAATCTTTCCACTGCTCTAAAGACTTTACTTTATTTAATGCATCTGTAATAGAATTACGTTGTTTCATTAAAACATTCCCTGTTGATGGTGGAATTTCTTCACTTTTCAACACTTCATTATATTCTTCTACCGCAGCTTTCTCTCCTCTAATAGCTTCTTCTAAAACTGCTTCTTCGTTATCTGATGATAATGATGTTTTAATATCCATCCATCCTCTGTGAATATCTCCTTTCAAACTAGTTCCTTTGTCCGGCTCTTGTCCAAAACTTTTGATCTCAGATTTTAATTCATGTCCAAAATCATATCTTTCTTTAGCACGTTGGTTAAAGAATTCTTTTAACTGAGGATTTTTTACGTTCTCTGCTGCCATTTGATATCCTTTTTCAGAATCATAATTTTTTTCTAGCAGACTATTTAATTTATTAGCAACATCTTCAGAATACTTCATAACTTTATTTTTTATTAAACATTTTTTCTTCTTCAAAAGTACACGCTAAGCTTCGTATATCCAGGTTTTTAACAAGGTTTAGCACTGTTTAACTGGAATTAACAATCTGAAATAAAATATTTTAATTTCTCTTAAATTGCTGCCAAGAACCCTCTTTTAAAAAGCACAGCAGCCTATTTAAATAGACACAGGTATCTTTAGTTCAGAAAATTATGTTCTGAATAAATAAATATAGTATCTTTGCAGACTCATTAATAATGGAGGTCGAGAACCTCACAAATTAATTTTTATGCCTGTAAAAATAAGATTACAAAGACACGGTAAAAAAGGAAAACCTTTTTACTGGATTATCGCTGCTGATGCTAGAGCGAAAAGAGATGGTAAATACCTTGAAAAATTAGGGATCTACAATCCAAATACCAACCCTGCAACTATCGAATTAGATGTTAATGAAGCGGTAAAATGGTTACAGAACGGTGCACAACCAACAGATACTGCCCGTGCTATCCTTTCTTATAAAGGAGCTCTTCTTAAGAACCACCTTGCTGGTGGAGTTAGAAAAGGAGCAATTACTGAAGAGCAAGCAGATGAAAAATTCCAAGCTTGGTTAGATGAAAAAGAAGGAAAAGTTTCTAATAAAAAAGAATCTTTATCTAAAGAGCAAGAAGCTGCAAAGCAAAAAGCTCTAGAAGCTGAAAAAGAAGTAAATGCTAAGCGCGAAGCTGCTGCTAAAGAAGCTGCAGATGCTGCAACTGCTGAAGAAGCTGCTGCTAATGATGCTGAAGCAACTACAGAAGACGCTTCTACTGAAGAAAACAAAGAAGCTTAATTTAATTAACTAGCGATGCTTAAAGAAGAATGTTTCTATTTAGGAAAGATCGTTAGTAAATTTAGTTTCAAAGGGGAGGTATTAATTAAACTTGATACCGATGAACCCGAAGCTTACACAGAAATGGAATCAGTATTCGTTGATTACAACGATAATCTGGTTCCATTTTTTATTGAAAGAAGCTCTCTCCACAAAAGCGATTTGCTTCGCGCTAAATTTGAAGATGTAAATACCGAAGAAGATGCTGAAGATCTAATGAAATGTGATCTCTACCTTCCTCTCACTCTTCTTCCAGAACTAGACGGCGATAAATTCTACTTTCATGAAATTATTGGATTTACCGTTGAGGATATAGAATATGGTACCGTTGGAAAAATTGTTTCTATAAACGATAGCACTGCCCAATCTTTATTTGAGATCGAAAAAGACGGTAAAGAAGTTCTTATCCCTATGAATGAGGAATTCATAGAAAAGTTAGATAAAAAGAATAAGATCATATTCTTAAAAACTCCTGAAGGTCTAATAGATCTTTACTTAGATTAATTAGCTTGGAAGCTCCTTTTAAATTTAAAGAATTTAGTATTTCTCAAGACAGATGCGCCATGAAAATTGGTACAGATGGTGTTCTTTTAGGTGCTTGGACTCCTGTAGATAAAAATGTATTTTCTATACTTGATATTGGAACAGGAACTGGATTAATTTCATTGATGCTTGCGCAAAGAAGTTATGCAGATTTAATAGATGCTCTTGAAATAGATGAAAATGCTTATGAACAGGCGGTAGAAAATTTTGAAAATAGCCCTTGGGGAGATAGATTATATTGTTATCATGCAGGCTTTGATGAATTTGTAGAGGAGATGCAGGATGAAAAATATGACCTAATTGTAAGTAACCCCCCTTTTTATAATTCTAATCTTTCTGATAAAAAGACCTCTTCTAGAGAAATTGCAAGATTTCAAGATGCTTTGCCTTTTGAAGAATTAATTTCTGGAGCGGCAAAGTTACTTTCTGAAGAAGGAAAATTAAGCCTGATAGTGCCTGCAGATGAAGAAAGCAAGATCTTAGAGTTGGCTAAAGTTTGCAATTTATACCCCTCAAAGATCACCCGAGTGAAAGGCACTCCTACTTCTGAAATTAAAAGAAGTTTGATCTTATTGAGCTTTCAGCAGAAAGAAACTATACAAGATATATTGATTTTAGAGGAAAGCAGACATCATTATACTAAAGAATATCATAAAATGGTAGAACCTTTCTACTTAAAATTATAAGCTTTTAAATTGTTTGCTATTCTTGGGTTGGCTATTTTTGTGTACAAACCCACGATAAATGAAAGCCGACTTATTTCAAGCTCCTGATTACTACAATATTGACGATCTACTTACAGACGAACATAAAATGGTTCGTGATGCTGCTCGTGAATGGGTAAAAAGAGATGTTTCTCCTATTATTGAACAAGCTGCTCAAGAAGCAAAATTTCCAAAATCTATTATAAAAGGTCTTGCCAATATTGGCGCATTTGGACCTTACATCCCAGAAGAATACGGCGGAGCTGGTTTAGACCAGATCTCTTACGGACTTATAATGCAAGAAATTGAACGTGGAGATAGTGGCGTGAGATCTACGGCTTCTGTACAATCTTCTTTGGTGATGTATCCAATCTATGCCTATGGAAGTGAAGAGCAAAAGAAGAAATTTCTTCCTAAGCTGGCATCTGGAGAATTTATGGGAAGTTTTGGTCTTACGGAACCAGATCATGGATCTAATCCAGGAGGTCTAGTTACTAATTTTAAAGACAAAGGAGACCACTATTTATTAAATGGTGCAAAATTATGGATCTCAAATTCGCCTTTTGCAGACATCGCTGTGGTATGGGCTAAGAATGAAGATGGTAGAATTCACGGATTAATTGTAGAACGCGGAATGGAAGGTTTTTCTACACCAGAAACCCACAATAAATGGTCGCTTCGAGCAAGTGCAACCGGAGAACTTATTTTTGATAACGTAAAAGTTCCTAAAGAAAACCTTTTACCAAATAAAAGTGGATTGGGAGCTCCGCTAGGATGTTTAGATTCCGCTAGATATGGAATCTCTTGGGGAGCAATTGGAGCTGCAATGGATTGTTATGATACAGCGCTGAGATATTCTAAAGAAAGAATGCAATTTGGAAAACCAATTGCCGGATTTCAATTACAACAGAAGAAATTGGCTGAAATGATCACAGAGATCACAAAAGCTCAACTCTTAGCATGGAGATTAGGTGTTCTTAAAAATGAAGGTAAAGCTACCTCAGCTCAGATCTCTATGGCTAAAAGGAATAATGTAGCTATGGCATTAAATGTTGCAAGAGAAGCCAGACAGGTACTTGGAGCAATGGGTATTACTGGAGAATACAGCATAATGAGACATATGATGAATTTAGAAAGTGTAATAACCTATGAAGGTACACATGATATTCATTTACTTATTACAGGAATGGATATTACCGGGATATCTGCTTTCAATTAAGAAATATTAAAACTTAAATACCAAAGGGTAAGTCTATACATAATGGCTTACCCTTTTTTCATATCTCAATATTAAATCGCATTACGCTCTTGTATCTGTACTATTTAAAAGAGAGCTACAACAAGCGTTAAAAAGCAGAAAAACACAGTTAATCATTTTAAAAGTAATAAGCTGCTAATTACTTTTGCATACTCTAAAGAAAGAAAATGATTCAGGATATAAATAAGGCTTTAAAGCCACATACAGCACAATTATTAAATCATCCATTATATAATAAGATCACCAGACCGGAGCATTTACGATGTTTCATGGAACACCATGTATTTGCAGTCTGGGATTTCATGTCTCTATTAAAATCGTTGCAGGAAAAACTAACTAAAACATCTACTCCCTGGGTACCGGTTGGTAATCCTGAAATAAGATACCTCATAAACGAAATAGTTCTTGCAGAAGAGACTGATGTGAATATAGATGGCAATCATCAAAGTCATTTTGAGATGTATTTGGAAGCGATGGAAAGAAGTGGCGCCAGCAGAAAAAAGATTGAAGATCTTTTATTTCAGGTAACTCATGGTACAGATATTTTCTTGATCATCGCGGTAAGCGATCTTCCTCTCAGTATTAAACAATTTTTGAAATTTACTTTTGAAACTATTGCGGAAGGAAAACCACATAAAATTGCTGCAGCTTTCACCTTTGGAAGAGAAGGACTAATTCCAGATATGTTCACTTCCATTATTAAAAGTGTACAACAGAATTTTCCGGAAGAAGATCTTAAGCTCTTTAAGTATTATTTTGATAGACATATAGAACTAGACGCCGATGAACATGGGCCAATGGCTTTTAAAATGATAGAGGAACTTTGCAATAACGATCCTGAAAAATGGCAAGAAGTGATGTATATTTCTAAAAAAAGTCTGGAACACAGAATCGAACTTTGGGACGGAATAGAAAGTGAAATTTCAGAAACTATAGCAACTCATTAGAGAATAATCATAAGAAAGGGCAGGAAAATAGATTTTCTGCCCTTTTATTATTAAAACAAATTAATTTATTACTTCACTAATTCAAAAGATGTTCTTAAAGAATCGTCTGCAGAATTAGTTCCAACAAAAACTTCAAAATCTCCTAGTTCATAAATATGTTCTAAACTGGAATTATAAAATTTTAAATCTTCAACACTAAGCTCAAATGTTACAGTTTTCATTTCTCCTTTTTTGAGAAATATCTTCTGAAAACCTTTTAATTCTTTAACCGGTCTAGTAACAGAGCCAACAAGATCTCTTACATATAACTGCACAACCTCTTTTCCATCATGATTACCAGAATTGGTAATATCTACGCTAATCTTTAAGGTCTCATTCTCCGCAAGTTGCTCCGTACTCAGACTCAAATTCTTATAGCTAAAGGTGGTATAACTTAAACCATACCCAAATGGGTATAAAGGTTCATTTCTAACATCTAGATAGTTAGATCGAAATTTTACGAATTCCCCTTCTTTATTTTCTAGAGGTCTCCCCGTATTTTTATGATTATAATAAATAGGGATCTGACCTACATTTCTTGGAAAAGTTGCTGTGATCTTTGCCGATGGATTAACGTCACCAAACAAAACATCTGCCAGTGCATCTCCTGTTTCGCTCCCTGCAAACCATACATCTAAAATTGCAGGTACTGTTTTATCTTCTTCTGTTAGCACCAACGGACGTCCGTTAAAAAGCACCAACACTACAGGTTTTCCGGTTTTCACCAAGGCTTGTAACAGATCTCTTTGTGCCTTAGGAATAGAAATATCGGTACGACTACTGCTTTCTCCGCTCATTTCTGCGGCTTCACCAATTGCAGCGACAATAACATCAGATTTTGAAGCAATGGATACCGCTTCTTTTAACATCTCTTCATCAGACCTACCATCTCTTGGAATGTCTTTTCCAAAAGCAGTTCCTCGTGCTTCAAATTCTTTATCGTAAGACAAATTACTCCCCTTAGCATAAAGTACTTTAGCAGAATTTCCAACCGCAGATTTAATTCCATCCAATACAGAAACAGATTTATCTTGAGGAGTAGCTACGCTCCAAGTTCCGGCCATATTATTGCTGGCATTGGCCAACGGACCAACAACTGCAATAGTTCCTGATCTTTTAATTGGAAGAACATTATTTTCATTTTTAAGTAATACCATAGATTGAGAGGCTACTTCTCTGGCAAATTTTCTATTTACGCTAGTGAAGATTTCAGAATCTGCTCGTTCTTTATCTGTATATCTATAAGGATCTTCAAAAAGTCCTAATTGGAACTTCGCTTCTAAAATTCTTCGAACCGCCGTATCTATGCTTTCTTCTGAAACTTTATCTTCTGAAAGCGATTTTTCTAATGTTGAAACAAATCCTTCTCCCACCATATCCATATCTACTCCTGCATTTAATGCTAAAGCAGCAACTGTTTGAAGATCACCCATTCCATGCGCTATCATTTCATTAATACCGGTGTAATCTGTCACCACAAATCCGTCAAAATCCCATTGATCTCTTAGCAAGTCTGTTAACAACCATTTGTTACCTGTGGCAGGAATTCCATCTACTTCATTAAAAGAAGCCATCACAGTACCTACCCCAGCTTCTATCGCCGCTTTATAAGGAGGCAGATAATCGTTATACATACGAATTCTGCTCATATCTACTGTATTATAATCTCTCCCTGCCTCTGATGCGCCATACAAAGCAAAGTGTTTAACACAAGCAAGAATGGTATTGCTTTTACTAAGATCATCTTGCTGATACCCACGTACCATTGCTTTTGCAATTTCTCCACCTAAATAAGCATCTTCCCCATTCCCTTCTGAAACTCTCCCCCAGCGTGGATCTCTTGAAACATCTACCATTGGAGAAAATGTCCAGTTAATTCCATCTGCACTCGCTTCCATGGCAGCCATTTGTGCAGTTTTCTCTATCAACGCCATATCCCAAGAGGTAGACAAGCCTAATGGAATTGGAAAGGTGGTTTCATACCCGTGAATCACGTCCATCCCAAAGATCAAAGGAATCTTCAAACGACTTTTTTCTACAGCGATCTTTTGAACTTCTCTTATCTTTTCAACTGTTTTAATATTGAATAAACCACCAATCTTTCCCTCTTCAATCTTCTTGGCGACATCTGTACTTTTAGCCTGCCCTGTAGTAAAATCGCCAGAAGAGGGTAGATTTAACTGTCCAAGTTTCTCTGTTAAAGTCATTACAGAGATCAGGGAATCTATCTTTCTGTTCATTTCAACTTTATCAGCTTTATATGCCGAGTAGTCTATGGTTGGCTTTTTGCTATTTAGTTTTTTTTCTTGAGCATTCATGGCAAAAGAACATCCACAAATTGCCAAAACAATTAATTTCTTTGCAAGTGTAGTGGGTTTATATAGGGTATTAATCATTTCCATCTTCTTCTATTTTTTTTCGATCTAGCCTATAGATCTTGACATTTATTCTATTTTTTCTGAGCTAATAACCACTCGTATAATGCAGGATTGTTATAAGTTTCTGTCCAACTATTATGATTGGCTAATGGATATACTGTGTACTTTACATCATTACCAGCCTCTTTTAACGTCTTAACCATTTCATTACTATTGGTTGGAGAAACCACATCATCTAAGGCACCATGAAACACCCAAATCGGCATTTTTTGGATATGAGAGATGTTTCTGTACATAGGTCTATAAATGGCACCACAAACCGGAGCCATCGCAGCAAAAAGCTCAGGATATTCTCCTCCTGTAGCCCAAACTCCATATCCACCCATACTTAAACCTGTTAAATACACGCGGCTTTCATCAATTCTATTCTCCTTGATCACTTTTTTAACCAAAGCGGCAACTTCATGCGCTCTCCAATACACTCCTTCCGGACATTGTGGAGCCAAGATCACAGCATCAATCTTATTTCCTTCTTTTATATAATTTAAAGGTCCATGAACCGAAACTTTCGAAAGATCTTCGCCACGCTCTCCGGCTCCATGAAGAAATACAATTAACGGATACTCTTTTTTGGAATCTTTATATCCATCTGGCGTATATAATACATAATCTAACTTTACAGGAACTTCAACTTTTTCATCAAAAGAGTGTTCAGAAATTTGTGAGAACACCTGAAAGTGAAACATTGTTATTAAGAATAGAATTAAAAACTTTTTCATGCTATATCAATTAATATTTAAAACCCAATTTATCTAATCCTTGCTTTACCTCATCGGCACCCATAAATAGATCCCAGATTAAACCCGATCTATAATTTTCTATCATTACCACCATTGGCCCTTGATCTATCGCTAAATATTGAGGGGCTACCCAATCTTCTCCTACCAAGCTAAAAGCATCATAAAATCCGGCAGGTCCCCAAGTAAGATCATTCAGTTCATTATAGAAATAGCTCATGGCAGCTAGAGATTGTTTAGGAGTATATGGAATAGAACTTATAGCTGCAGTTGGAGAAATTACTCCTCTATCATTATTAGGAGAATGAGCGGTATATCCAGTACTCCCATCTTTCTCTTTTGTATAACTGGCGGTAAGTCCCCAAACATTTTCACCATAACCTTCAAATTGATTAGGATTTTTCACACAGTACAAATAATCTATCATTACATGATTTTTATTTAACTCCCAGTAATCTGCATATTCATCTGAAAGTCCTTTTGGATTCAAGCCTAAGTAAGAATAATGCGCCCAAAATAAGGGACCCCCAAATTCTTCAGCATAATTATGTTTTAGAACTAATGGCAATCCATATTTAGAATTATGTGAAACTATAGCTCCATTTCTTGCCCAGCCCTTATGATAAGCATCTGCAGAAATACTATGAGTTGGAGATGCTGCGGCCATGATGTAAGTTATCAAAGTTTCATTATAACCTTCTAACGGAAAGTTCATTTCCCATTTATAATCTGGAGACCAGTGCCAGTATAATACATCTTTATTATTAGTATACCAGTTCCAATCTATCCCTTTCCAAAGTTCATCATATTTTGCAGCTACCGCTTTTTCTTGATCTGTTCCATTTTTTAAATATTCTCTGATCACGATAAAACCTTGTGCTAAAAAGGAAGTCTCTACAAGATCTCCTCCATTATCTTTTTGTCCGAAAGGTTGAGTTTTTCCTGTTTCACCATCAATCCAATGAGACCATGCCCCATGATACCTATCTGCTTTTGCCAGAAAATCTGCAATTTTATCTAATCTTTTTATTCCTTCTTCTCTGGGAATGAATTTTCTGTCTATTCCAGCAATTAAGGCCATCAATCCAAACCCAGAACCACCAGTAGTGATAATATTTTGATCATTTAAAGGATAATTACCGTCTGGATGAAACCTTTCTCTAGCTAATCCTGAATTTGGCTCTGCATAGTCCCAAAAATATTTTAAGGTCTGACTTTCTACAGTATCCAATAATGCTTCTCCTTCTAATTTTTGAATTGTTTTATCGTTGGAATCTATCTCTGATTTTTGCTGATCTTCAGCAGTATTTTTACAAGAAGTGTTTAAAAAGATGGATGCAATTAATAGGTAGGTATAAATTTTCATATAACTGATTTGTTTGCGTTAGGTAAAAACATGTTGCCCTCCCAAATTGGAAGTGCAACACATTTTACTAATTCAAAAAAGATTATTTTTTTTAGACTGAGATTAAAATGCCCATTTAGAGCCTTCACCTTATTCCCACTTGATATCATCTATATAATAGATATCTTCTGCGGTACCATCAGATTGACCTCCATTGAAGAAGAGAACTAATTTTTTATGATTAGCTCCAGCTTCACTGCTAAAGTCTACAGTATATTCTGTCCATTTGTCTACAACGGTAATATCTGCAAAAATCTCTTTGGCAGGAGAAGTTCCACCTTCAAGCTTGGTTAATAAAGGCACGGCTCTGGTAGAAAGAATTTTTATCTTCAACGTATTCTTAGTAGAAAGATCTATTACTCCTCCTCTATCAAAAACCAAAGCATCATAAGCTTCGGTACCATTATCTAGCACTTTAAGCACTTTACTACTAGTGTTAGCTCCACTCGATTTTGGATTTTCTACAATTTCTGTAGTTACACAACAGGTAATCTCATAGTTCTGTTGACATTCAAAGTCATTTACGATGTTCATATTTGTTGCAACTCCATCGCATGGATCGAATGCTGCAAATCTTAGATCGTCTATATAATATTTATCTGTTGGGGTTCCATCACTTTGCCCACCATTAAAGAACAGCACTAATTTTGTGTGATCTGAAGCTGCCTGATCTGTAAAATCTACTGTGTATTCTGCCCATTCTCCTACTACATCTATAGCTGCAAAAACTTCTTTTGCCGGGGTAGTTCCTCCTTCCAGTTTCACCAATAATGGCACTGCTCTTTCAGCAAGAACTTTTATCTTGAAGTAATTTTTTGTGGATAGATCAAATGCTTGTGAAGATTCAAATATCAATGCATCATAAGCTTGCGTACCATCATCTGTAACTTCCAGAACCATATCGCTAGGGTTACCTTCACCCACCTTCGGGTTTTCTACTATAGAAGTTGAAAGGAATCCGGGAATTGTAGTGTTTTGCTGACAATTAAAATCATTAATAATACTTCTATCTGGAGTTACTCCATTACAAACATCAGAAAGTTCAGCAAATTTAAGATCATCTATATAATACACTTGTTTACCATCTGTTTCTACTCCTGCATTAAAGAATAAAACAATTTTGGTATGATCTTCCATAGCCTGATCGCTGAAATCATAAGAATATTCTACCCACTGTTCTGTTTTGATAACAGCAGCATCTTTTTCGATTCCTGCAGAAGTTCCTCCTTCTAATTTAGCTTTTAGCGTTCCTGCTACCGGAGCCCAAACTTTTATTTTGAAAACATTGTTAGTAGAAAGATCTATAGAAGTACCATACTCTATAATTACGGCATCCCAAGCTCCAACTTCATCTACATATTTACCAACAAATTTACTATTGTTAAGATCAGATTTCGCTGGGTTAGCAGTAAGCTCCACTTCAGGAACTTCCTGATTTTTCTGACAATCAAAATCATTTACTACATTCAGATTTGGTGCAACGCCGGCACAAGGATCTGCCGTAGTTACCCATTTAAGATCATCTATATAATAAACATCTGATCCATCTGTATCTACTCCTGCATTAAAGAACAATACTAACTTGGTATGGTCTTTATTGAATTGATCGCTAAAATCAAATGAATATTCTACCCACCCTGAAATATTAGTGATGTTTACATTTAATTCTTTAGCGGGAGAATTCCCACCTTCTAATTTAGCTATTAAAGTCCCTGCCACCGGGGCTTTCACCTTTATTTTGAAGGTATTATAAGTAGAAAGGTCTATTGCAGAACCATAGTCTACAATTAAAGCATCCCAGGGCGCTGCAGGATCTTTATATTCACCTACAAATCTACTAGTATTAATTCCAGACTCATCTGGATTTAACACAGCCTCTACCCCTTCAAGCTCTACATTTGCCTGACATTGAAAGTCTGAAATGATATTTGGATCTGCAACTACATCAGTCTGCTCGCAAGGTATAGACTCTATAGATGGGTAAAATTGATCTTCTTCTGTACAGGAGAAAAACATCATTAATAATCCCAGTGATATATAACTTAGGAATAGTTTAATTGTTTTCATTATTCAACGCGATTTAAGTTAGTTCTACTTTTTAATGCTTAAAGATTGTTCTGCTAAAAGTGGAGTTCCCCACCTCTTGTATTTCTAAATGTTTGGACTACTGAAACCTAATTTTGTTAAGCCTTGCTTTACTTCCGGACAAGACATAAAAAGATCCCATAATAATCCTGTTCTATAATTTTCTACCATGACTATTATTGGCCCTTGATCTATAGCTAAATATTGATTGGAATACCAATTTTCAGATTGATTAAAAGCATCATAAAATCCATATTGGCCCCACAGTTTACCATCAAAATCATAATAAAAATGACGAAGCGTTTTTAAAGATTCTTCCGGAGTATATGGCATAGAAGATAATGCTGCAGTTGGAGTTATAGTACCGTTATCATTAGTAGGACTATGCGCAGAATACCCGGTATTATCATCACTAGCGGTTAAGCCCCAGTTTACCGCACTATAACCTTCAAAGCTTTTTGGATTTTTTATAACATACTCTCTATTAATAAGAGTATGATTCACGTTCTGATCCCAATAGTTGGCATAAGTATCTTGCAATCCTTTAGGATTTAATCCTAAGAAAGAATAATGAGCAAAGAATAACGGACCTCCAAAATCTGGTCCTAGTGGCAATTGCCATTTTTGATAATAGAGTCTTCCATTTACAAAATTAGCACCAGAAGCCCATCCGTTATGATAAACCTCTGGCGCAATAGCATGGGTTCTGGATGAAGCTGCTAATACATAAGTTATCAAACCTTCGTTATAACCCTGAATTTGATGATTTATTTGAAACTGATATTCTGGAGACCAATGCCAGGTTAATGACTTTTTATTATTGGTATAAAAATCCCATTCTACACCATCCCAGATAGCATTAATATTTTCTCGCAAAGCCTGTTCTTCTGAAACATCCAGATCAAAATACTGCCTGGCAGCTAAAAGTCCTTGAATCATAAAAGAAGTTTCTACGAGATCTCCACCGTTATCTTCCGTAAAGAATGGCCGTACTTTTCCAGTATTTCCATTATACCAATGTGGTAAAGCACCATGAAATCTATCCCCATTTAATATAAAATTGGTGATCTTATTCAATCTTTCTACAGCTTGTTCTCTAGAAATATAATTTCTTTCTACTCCTACAATTATTGCCATTACACCAAAACCACTCCCTCCTGTTGTAACAATATTGGGAGCTTCACCGCCGTAAGAATTAGCATCTGACCGTTCTCTGGCCAAGCCACTTACAGGATGTGCAAAATCCCAAAAATACTTGAACGTTTGTTCCTGTAATTTATCCATTAACTCTACATCTGATAATTGTTGAGGTAATCCTGGATCTGGAGGATTTGGAGTTGGATTACTGCCGTTATTATCTTCACTTTTGGAACACGAGATCATTACAGAACTTATTATTCCGAAGTACATAAGGGCGATTATAATTCGTGTTCTTTTCATTTAGATAGCTTTTATTTATTTTGAAATAACATTGGATCTTAGTAGGGTCGATCCAATGCTAAATGATTCAGTTTAGTATCCCGGGTTTTGAGTTAACTTACCCTTACTTAGATCTATTTGTGCTTGTGGAATTGGGAACAATTCATTTTTACCATCTACAAAATTCTTCCCATGAGCTCTTAAAACTTGTCCTGCTCTACCTTGACGTACAAGGTCAAAAAATCTATCGTGCTCAAAAGCAAGTTCCCATCTGCGTTCTTTCCAAACATCTTGCTGAGTAACTGTATTAAGACTTTCAAGTCCTGCACGATTTCTTACCAGGTTTAATGGAGTAAGAGCATCGCCACCAACTTTTAAAGCTGCCTCTGCATTCATTAAAAGAACTTCTGCATATCTAAGAATTCTAACATTTTTATTAGACTCCCAATCTCCACCATTAAAGCTTTCCATGGTTTTACTAACATATGCTTTTTGATTATACATAGGATTAGATACCGTTTCTGCCACTAAAAATCCATCCCAAAGAGTTTCTCCTCTAAAAATGATAGTTGCATCTCTTCTAGTATCTCCTTCTTCATAAGAACTTGCGAGATCTTCAGAAGGAGTATTAAATCCCCAGCCCCATCCACCGGCACCTCTAGCACCTTGTACCACAAAATAGCCTTCTACTCCTTTATTTGGAGTTTCACCTCTACCCTGAATTTCAAATATAGACTCCGAATTATTTTCGCCAATTTCTTTCCAAACATCTTCATAATCTGGAGTTAAACTATATCCTAGACCCATCACTTCATTAGTAAGATCATACACTTCTTGCCAATTTTCCTGATACATATTCACTTTAGCCAACAAAGACAATGCTGCTCCTTTTGTTGCTCTTCCAAGATCTGTATTTGGATAAGAGGTAGGTAGATTCTCTACTGCATTTTGTAGATCTGCAGTTATAAATGCGTAAATATCTTCTTTTGATACTCTATTATTTGCCGCATTTATATCATCCTGATTTTGAATATCTGGAACTCCCTGTATTAATGGAACTCCACCAAACATTCTTACCAATCTAAAATAAAACATAGACCTTAAGAACCTAGTTTCACCAATTAGTCTGGCTTTTAAAGTTTCATCTATATCGAGATCTGGTAAATATTGCAACGCCTGATTTGCTCTGGATATACCTTGATAATTGGCTTCCCAAACTTCATTTATAGAAATGGTATTAGAAGTAAAAGTCAAAGCATCCATAAGGTCTTTATCTGTACCGTTATCTCCCGGATCACTTCCTTTATCTGCATCATCACTTGTTATACTCGTAACACCAATCCACGAAAAAGAACTCTCGTTAAAAGATAGAAATTTATTATATACAGCATTCACCAATTCTGTAGCTGCTGTAGGACTTGAGAGGGCTTGTTCTGTAGTTTCTTTGGAAGGTTGTACGGCAAGAAACTCATCATCGTTACAAGAAGCTAATGATACTAGCATTAGTCCTGTTATAATTGTAATTATAGGTTTTTTCATAACTAGATCGTTTTAAAAATTTAAATTCACCCCTACTATATAGGACTGTACAGATGGATAGGCACTTAACTCAATTCCCGCAGAATCTCCTAATGGATCTCCGTTACCTGGTAGTTCTGGAGTAAATCCTGTATATTTCTTAAATATGAACGGATTTTGCGCAAGACCATAGATCCTGATCTTGGTTGCCCCCGGCAAAATATCTGGTAAGGTGTACCCTAAAGTGATATTATTTATTCTGAAGAAATCTCCATCTTCTAAGAAATAGGTGGAAGACAATGGCACTTCATTAGAAGGTGCCGGGTTCATGTTAGAACCATTATCAAAATTGAAAATATTTTGAGCTAAGCTTGCTTCGATATTCTCTCCACCAAAACGCTGTGCTTTCTTACCGTTATAGACCATGCTTCCAGTATTTCCATATCCTTGAATATTGAAATCCCAATTCTTATAGTCTAAACCTGCGTTTATTCCAAAGTAAAGGTCTGGCTGAATAGATCCAAAGAATTTGCGATCTCCATCATCTATAGTTCCGTCATTATTTACATCTCTATATACAAAATCTCCTCTTTCATCAAATCCATCAACTTCCAGTAGGTAAAAGCTTCCTAACGGCTCCCCTTCTCTTAAACGTTTTGTTACCTGCCCGTTTCCGATACTTCCACCTTGCTGTTCGAAAGCGAACGGATTGGTGATCTCTTCAAGTTTATTATCATTTTTAGTGATATTACCTCCTATATGATAATTGAAATCTTTACCAATCTTATCTTCCCAATTCAATGAAAATTCTAGTCCCTTATTTCTAATTTTTCCAGCATGAGTTAAAGTTATTCCTGAAGCTCCAAATGCATCTGGCAAGCTTATTGGCAGAATTGCATTTTTATTTAATTTATCGTAGTAATCAAATTCTCCGGAAAGTCTATTGTTCAAAAAGGCGAACTCAATCCCAAAATCATATTCTTCGGTAACTTCCCATCCAACGTTATTATCTATAATTGCGGTTATGGTAGATCCAGGAGTGATAACCTGATCTGGACCAAATACATATCCAAGATCAGAATTAAAAGTAAGTACATTTAGTGGAATGTTCTGATTTCCTAACTGTCCCCAACTCGCTCTAAATTTTAAATTATTTACAACATTGGAATTACTAAGAAAATCTTCATTAGAAATTACCCAACCTAGACCAACAGATGGAAAATTACCCCACTTATCATCATTATTTGCAAAAACACTAGATCCATCTCGTCTTATAGTTGCAGTAAGCAAGTATTTATTATCAAAATCATAATTTAAACGTGCAAAATAAGAACGCAATCTTCTTTTATCTGATAGCGCACTATTAACCACATCTGTTCCCTGCTCTCCGTTATTAAGTGAAAACAGATTAGAGTCATCCGGAACATTATTTCTAGTTCCTTCTATAAAATCATTCTGTTCTTCTTCCGCAGTAGTACCCAGTGTTAATTTCACACCATGTTGTTCTGCAAATCTTTTATCGAATGTTAAAAATGCATCGAATACCCAGTGGTAGAAATCGCTTTTTCTAACTCTTAAAGTATTTCTATTGGTAGAATTAAAGTCTCTAATTTCTCTAGTAGGGTCTGCAGCAAGAAACTGCTGTAAATTTGGAGTGAACGTATAAGATTTGCCGTATCCGCTCTCAATTCCAAATCTTGAAGTTGCAGATAAATACTCTGTAACATCATAGGTAGCAGAAACATTACCCTGTAATATTAAATTCTTTTGTCTTTCATCATTAAGCTCCAGAGCTGCAACAGGATTCCCTACATTATTAAAACTTGCACCAGAATCATCAAAAGGCACTCCATATCTACCATCAAAACTTCCACCCACGTATCTTACAGGTACAATTGGAGATTGTTTGTATGCAGATGTAAAAGCAGAGAAAGGTTTTGGAACAGATCTATTAAGAGATAAAGATATATTATGATCTACCTTTAATTTATCTGTTAGCTTATAAGAAGCTTTTGCTCTAAGATTCAATCTTCTATAATCGTTTCCAATTAAGATCCCTTCTTCTTCAAAGTAATTAGCACTAAAGAAAGACGTAACTTTTTCATTCCCTCCACTTATAGAGATATTGTGATTCATTACCGTTCCAGTGCGTGAAATTTCATCAAACCAATCTGTATCATATTGTTGATTAGGGCTGAATCTTTCATAGCCGTAAGCCCTGTTAGAAAAGTCAACATATTCGCTAGCACTAGCCATGTCTACTTTACTCAACACCTCCTTAATTCCATAATAGGAAGAAAGATCTATTTGCATTTTACCTGCTTTACCAGACTTAGTAGTTACAATAATAACCCCGTTTGCCCCTCTGGTTCCGTAAATTGCCAGAGAAGATGCATCTTTAAGGATATCTATAGAAGTTATGTCTTCACTGCTAATATTGTCTATTCTATCTGTAATTATTCCATCTACTACATAAATAGGATCTCTTCCCGCTTGTACGGTACCCGTTCCACGAATTCTTACAATTGGCGAACTTCCCGGTGCACCAGAAGCAATAATTTGTACTCCAGAAGCCTTTCCTTGTAAAGACTGAGTAGGCGTAAGAGCGGGTTGCTTTACCAATTCTTCAGCTTTAATTCTAGTAATAGCACCGGTAACATCTTGTTTCTTAGTGCTACCATACCCCACTAAAACTACTTCTCCTAACGTAGATGCGCTTTCGCCAAGTACTATATCTATAGAATTTTGAGAGCCAACAACTATTTCCTTGCTCTCAAATCCTAAGAAACTAAATAGTAGCGTATCTGTACTATTTGCTCCTATACTATATTTACCATCAAAATCTGTTATGGTTCCTGTAGAAGTTCCTTTAACAATTACATTCACTCCCGGCAATGGCAAACCATCTGATTCTGACATTACAGTTCCTGAGAGGATACGTTCCTGAGCTTGAGCCTGAAAATAAAATAGATGAAGCAACAAGCATATTAGAGTTAGTTTTGTTTTCATGTGGACACCCGAATTTTAAAAATTATTTATAATGATGGACAATATTTCTTGTTCAATTCTTAAAAAATTTAAGAATAGAGATCGATTACTTTCAAAACTACGTTAAGAGTTGTAGTTGTTGCTAATATGAGGATATAACTAAACACATCAAGTTATGAACAATACTCAACACATTGAATATTAACTTGTTAAATAAATTAAATAAAGTAATAATTCTAACAATATTATATTTTGATGTGGTAATGATGTGGTATGAAATACAAAATTATAACGTTTTCGTAAGTGTAATTTTACAATTCCATTAAGAATTTAACTAGGTTTTGCTTTTTGCTAAGATTAAATTTCTTTCTTAACCTATATCGATGTAGTTCTACACTTCTAAATGTAATACCTATAAGTGGGGCAATTTCTTTAGAACTTAAATTCATTTTCAGATAGGCGCAAAGCTTAAGATCTTTAGGAGTTAGAGTGGTATAATTTTGCTGCAGATTCTTAAAAAAGTCTTCATGAACTTCATTAAAGTTCCTTTCAAAAAGCTTCCATTCATTTTGTGTATGTACCTGCTTATCTTTTATATCGATTAGCTTACTATAGAGTTTATTATTCTCAGTTTTAATATTAGACTTATCTATTTCACGCTCCATCTCAATAAGAATGTCTTCCTTTCTTGCCATAAGCGCTGCATATGTTGCTAACTCTTTACTCTTAGACTTCAATTTACCTCGTAATTTCTCCTGTTCTAATTCAGTAATCTTTTTACTATTTTCAAAATTCTGACGCTGAATAACGAGCTTTTGCTCATATTCCAGATTCTTTTCGTACTCTTTCTTACGCTTAAGAAACTTCAATTTATTGTATAAATGAATGCAATATAAAAGGATGGTCAATATTACTGCATAAGCTACCCACGCCCATCCCCTTAAATACCATGGTTGTAAAATCTTAAAACCAAAACTAGCATAAGATTGCTCTTCACTATTAGAATCATTTTTAACCTTAAATATAAAATCTCCTGGAGGTAAATTGTTATACGCTACGGTATGGACTTTTGAATAATTAGACCAGGCTGTATCATAACCTTCCAACTTATAAGCATATCCTGGTAATGAAAGTGGACCCGGATCTTTACTGGAGAACCAAAAGCTTATGGCATTTTTATTATATGGAATTTCATCTTTGTCATAAAGATCTGAAAGCTTCCCATTTATATATACTTTTTCTATAAATGTCCTTGCAGATTCTGTGGTCTGTCCTACAGCCTTATTAGAGATTTTGAGAAAACCATCATCCATGAAAACATATATAAACTCTCCTATAACTATAGCGCTACGGTAATTCTTTACGATCCTGCTAAAATTTAAATCATCATTCAGATTAAAATGCATTCCTGAAGCTACATCAACTATTTTAAAAGCATCTGTATTTTTGGAGACTACTAAATGATCATTTAAGGTGGCTATTTCTTTAAATGGTTTCAATTTGTCTGCAAGTACGGTATCTATCAATAAGGTATCGTTAACTGCATCATATTTAAGAATTTTGTCTTTTGAAGATAGATACATATTAGCTCCTATAGCAAAAAGCTGAGATCGGGAATCCGTAAACTTTCGTATCAATCTTAACTTTTGAAAGTCTTTAGTTATTTGGTATTGAAAAATTCCTCTGTGGGCCGTCTCCACCCATAATTTACCTTTTTCATCAAAGTACGCTTTATTAACAGGAAAATCTATTTCAGTATATCTCTTATAAAGCCATTTACCATCTACCTTCTCATATCTAGCCAACCCTGTGTAATTGGGTTGTAAATAATAATTAGAGTTAGGGATAGGTATAAAATCCATACCCCCATTCACTTCATTTAAATAATCAAATCTTCCGTTATTAATAATATAAGTACCGTTATTATGACCGCAAATAATTTCATCTCCTACTGCCGTCAGACTCCAGACCTGACCATTAGATGACCTTAAGAATTCTAAATTTCCGTCTTTCAGACTAAATACTCCATGATTAGAACCTAAAAGAAGCCCTTCATTTGTTGCCAGCACAGAGTAAACAGTTCCTAGAACTCCAGATTTGTCATTAAAGGCAAACATCTGTTTGGAAAGATGAATCTTACTAAGACCATTGTCTAAGGCAAGCCACAAATTTTCATCACTATCTACAAATTGTCTTATTACGGTATTATTCTCGAAACCATTCTTTTTATTGAAGACATACTTATAACTACCATTTGTGTCTAATACTAACAACCCATTATTAATGGTCCCCACACAAACCAGATCATTAACAATATTAAGATTATTAATCTCTAGATTTTCGAATTGCGAATCTAAGGCAGATCGCCATTTGGTGAGTTTATTATCTTTATAAAGAAATAAACCGTTAAGTTGAGTAGCAATAAGTAATCCCTCTTTAAAAGGCGCAATACTCTGAATGGTATAATCCTTTAACGGTGTACTCCAATTTATAAATTGCACGTTGTTATCCTGCAGCTTATATAGCCCATTATTCTTCGTAGTAATGTAGAGTATCTTGTTTATATAGAAACTATAGACAGCTGAGATATTCCCAAAGGGAACTATTTCAATTTTTGCATCCTTTTTATGATATATATAAAGCTTGCCGAAGGATTGAAAAAGAATATCATCTCTGAGAGCTATGATCTTCCAGATCTCATCATTATCAAAATTAGCCGCATCTATAGACGTACTTAACGAAGTATAATTCAGTCTATTCTTTTCATCTTTTAACCAATATCCAAATTCATGATAAGATCCGGTATAAATAGTATCATTTATAACCTCTACAGATCTTATTGTATAAGAATTAGGCAGATTGTATTTCTGCCAGAAATCGCCATTAAACGTAAGTAGGTTAGCCCCATTGGCTATAAAGATAGAGCCTTCAGAATTTTGAGAGATATCCCAATTGGTATTTTCTCCTTTGTAATCTTGCTTGCTATAGTTCTTGAAATAAGGACTAATCTCCTGGGCAGAGACCGTAAAATTGAATAAAAAGAGAACAAAGAATATTCTTATCATTACCAAGATTTGCTGTAGATAAGATGCAAGGTAAAGAAAAAAAGGATTTTGATCTTATTAGAATACTTCTAAACGTAAAGGCTGAGGTTAGTTAGACGCGGGTGCTAATTTTACTTCTAGACCTTCTAATTCTGGGGTCATATGGATTTGACAGCCCAATCTGCTATTATCCTCTACAAAAAAAGCCTGATCTAGCATATCTTCTTCTTCATAGCTTTTCTCCGGAAGTACATGATCATGATTGCTAAGCACATAGCATTGGCAAGATGCGCACATTGCCATTCCTCCGCAAATACCAATAGTTCCTTCTGGCGCTAATTCATAAGATCTAACAATTTCCATCAGGTTCATGTTCATATCTGTGGGAGCATCTACTACATGTGCTTCTCCTTCTCTATCTATGATCGTAATTTTAATGTCTGACATATACTTATAAAAAAGAACCTCATTGAGCTCTTTCGATCTAATGAGGTTATTGTTATTAATTGATGCTTTTTACAACTTCTCTTTTGGCTTCTTTTTTGGAACCATCAAATCCGCTTACACCACTAACAGTAGTGTATTTCATAACATATTTCTTATCTGGATTGATCTTTTGGTAAGCACTCTGACACATAATAGCTGCTTCATGGAAACCACAAAGTATCAATTTAAGTTTACCGGGATAGGTATTCACATCTCCAATTGCATAAACTCCAGGAATGTTGGTTTGATAATCATACGTATTATCAACCTTAATGGCGTTCTTTTCTATTTCTAATCCCCAGTCTCCAATAGGACCTAATTTTGGTGAAAGACCAAATAAAGGAATAAAATGATCTGTAGGTTTTACCTCTTCATCTGAAGCTTGACCTTTATGTCTTATAACAACAGCATCTAAATGATCTTCCCCTTTTAGGTCTACAACTTCTGCTTCTGTAATTAAATTGATCTTGCCAATTTTTGAAAGTTCTTCTACTTTTTCTACAGAATCTAGCGCTCCTCTAAAATCTGTTCTTCTATGCACTAAAGAAACTTCTTTTGCAATTCCTGCAAGGTAAATAGACCAGTCTAAAGCAGAATCTCCACCCCCAGCAATTACCACACTCTTATCTCTATAAACTTCCGGATCTTTAATGATATAAGAAACTCCTTTATCTTCATAATTTCCTATAGAAGCGATAGGTGGTTTTCTTGGCTCAAAACTACCAAGACCTCCAGCAATTACCACCACAGGAGCATGATGTTTTGTGCCTCTAGAAGTAGTAACTATAAAACTTCCATCTTCCTGCTTGTCTAAGGTTTCTGCTCTTTCTCCTAAGGTAAAACCTGGGCTAAAAGGTTTTATTTGCTCCATTAAATTGGTTACAAGATCTCCTGCCAACACTTCCGGAAATCCGGGAATATCATAAATAGGCTTTTTTGGATAGATCTCTGAACATTGTCCTCCAGGTTGAGGCAACGCATCTATCAAATGGCATTTCAACTTTAATAATCCGGCTTCAAAAACGGTGAAAAGCCCTGTTGGACCAGCACCAATAATCAAAATATCTGTTTTAATCATCTTATTTCTATTTGCATGGATCGATAGTAATAGTACTACTAACTCTCAATGTTTATAACTCGCTCTATCTGAGGTACATATTTCTTAATGGTCATTTCTACACCAGACTTTAAAGTCATTTGGTTAACATGACAACCTACGCAAGCACCTTCTAATTGAACCTTTACCAATTTGTCGTCTTCAATAGAGACTAAGGAAATATCTCCCCCATCGCTCTGTAAAAAAGGACGAATTTCGGCTAAAGCTTTTTCTACATTAAGTTTTATTTCTTCGCTAGTCATTTATTTCTTTTTAACCGCACTACATCCCGCCATGGTAGTGATTTTTATAGCTTCGGTTGGAGGAATACTTTTATTTCTACTAATAGTTTCTTGTACCACATTTCTAGTGATCTCTTCAAAAGCACTTTCTAATGGTGTAGCCGTTTGCAAGGCTGCAGGTCTACCAATATCTCCTGCTTCTCTAATACTTTGTACTAGTGGAAGTTCACCTAAAAACGGCACTTTAAGATCTTCAGCTAGATGTCTAGCTCCACCATGTCCAAAAATAAAATATTTATTTTCCGGCAATTCTTCTGGGGTGAAATAAGCCATATTTTCTATAATTCCAAGAACAGGTACATTAATACTTTCTTGCTGAAACATTGCCACTCCTTTTTTAGCATCTGCTAAAGCAACATTTTGAGGAGTACTTACAATTACAGCACCTGTAATTGGCAATGATTGCATGATGGATAGATGAATATCTCCTGTTCCAGGAGGAAGATCTATCAGCATAAAATCTAATTCTCCCCATGCAGCATCAAAGATCATTTGATTTAAAGCCTTTGCTGCCATTGGCCCTCTCCAAACTACTGCCTGATTTGGCTTTGTAAAAAATCCTATAGATAGCATTTTAACACCATAATTCTCTACAGGTTTCATCTTAGATTTCCCGTCAACATTAACAGAAAGTGGTCTTTCTGCTTCTACATCAAACATTAAAGGCATAGAAGGCCCATATATATCTGCATCTAAGACTCCAACTTTAAAACCCATTTTACTTAGAGACACTGCTAAATTTGCAGTTACAGTAGATTTTCCAACACCACCTTTTCCGGAGGCTACAGCTATTATATTGGTAATTCCGGGAATAGATTTCCCTTTGATCTCTGTCTTTTCCGGAGCCTCTACTTTAATATTCACCTTTACTTTAGCTTTTTCATAGACTTTATCATGAATTGCTTTCATGATATCTACTTCGGCTCTTTTTTTAATATGAAGTGCAGGCGTTGTAAGAACTACATCTACTACCACCTCATCTCCAAAGGTCATTATATTTTGAACGGCTCCGCTCTCTACCATATTCTTACCTTCCCCAGAAACAGTAATAGTTTCTAAGGCGGCTAGTATATCTTTACGATCTAATTTCATGCTGATTTGTTTCAATTTCAGCCTCTTATATAGACTGATTCTAAAATGCAAATATAACAGTAAAAGCTAAGAATTCGAAGTATTTAAAGATAATTGATTGATGCTATTATAAGCGGAAATTATAAAGAGGATCAATCTTCATATTCCGTTAATTCCTGCACTGGATCCCAAAAAAGTTCTTTAAAATTCTGAATTTGATTTTCTTTGATTTGAACTCCTTCTGCCTCTAATAATTGTTGCATTGCAGAAGTTCCTCCAAAATGATGCTTCCCGGTAAGTAGTCCTAACCTATTCACTACTCTTTGAGCAGGAATATCTTCCATATTATGAGAATTATTCATCGCATACCCAACCACTCGAGCACTTTTGGCTGATCCCAAATATTTTGCGATAGCTCCATAAGAGGTTACTCGACCTTCAGGAATTAATCTCACAACCTCATATACCTTTTCAAAAAAACTTTTTTCAGTAGCCATATTAAGATAGAAAGATTCTAATAAAAGTTATTATGACCAGAACAAGCATAAGAGCAGCCATAAAATAGTTAGAATATTTGCTGAACATCTCTGTTTTCTCCTCTATCTTAAGAAAGGAGACCACATAAAAGTAAAGAGTAGTAAATGTTCCTAAGGATGCAGCAATTATAAAAAGTAGGATGAAAGTAATATGATAATCTACATCTCCCCCAATATTTAATCCTGCAGCCAATGCACAGAAAAAGGGAATAGGAAATAAATTAAGTACGGCAACCAAAACCCCTTTAAAAATACTGTTTGTATTAGCTTTTTTGGAATGCGTTTCCATATGGGTTCCTCTTCTAGCCTGCACGTAAAAATAAATAGTGAGTAATAAGAAGATGACTAAACCAGCGCGTAGCAAAATATTCTTAACAAAAGGATTATCGAAAATATACTTTACCAGTAAAATTGCAATTAGAGCCTGAAATATTACCACAAATGAAGCTCCTGCCGCTACATACAATCCATTTTTCTTTCCTTGTTCTAAACAAGTCTTAGCTACGGTCATATTAACAAGTCCGGGAGGTACTACTCCCAGAAGTGCTGCAAAATAAGTTATCAGGAAAATTTTTGTTTCCTCCAAAGTGTTATTTTATCTTAAATTGAATATAGGTAATAGGTTTACCTTGCTCAAGATACTGCTTTTCATAGAAAGTCTGTATACCAACTACTTCCTTTGGAGAATATTCATTTTTATAGACATCATGATTAGCTTGAATAATTTCATGACCTTCACCATGTAAAAGACCTAACGTATACCCATGCATAAATTCTGAATCGGTCTTTAAATTCACCATTCCATCAGCTTTTAAAATCAATTTATATTTCTGAAGAAATTCGGAATTGGTTAATCTATGCTTAGTACGCTTGTACTTTATTTGAGGATCTGGGAAAGTTATCCATATTTCATCAACTTCACCTTCAGCAAATAACTTATCTATAAGTTCTATCTGGGTACGTATAAATCCCACATTCTTTAGATCTTCCTCTATTGCAGTCTTAGCACCTCGCCAAAACCTTGCTCCTTTAATATCTATTCCAATAAAGTTCTTTTCTGGATAAGCTTGCGCTAAGGCAACGCTGTATTCCCCTTTTCCGCAACCTAATTCTAAAACTATAGGATTCTCATTCTTAAAGAAATTTTCATTCCACTTACCCTTTAAAGGATAGGTACTATCTGTAATTTCTTCTCTAGAAGGCTGAATAACATTAGAGAATTGCTCATTCTCTCTAAATCTTTTGAGTTTATTTTTACTCCCCACTGGTACTTAATATTTTGGTAAAATTAGCTAAAATCGAGCAGACAATCCTAAAAAACCTTTTAACGAGTACTATTTTTGAACGCTAATGTGCACTGAGATTGCAGTAAAGTGTTTCTATATTTGTGTATGAGAAATAAGAAGATCTTAGTAGCGGTGCTTAATTGGGGACTGGGACATGCCACCCGATGCATTCCTATAATCTGCGAACTTGAGTCTCAAAATTTTGAAGTAATCTTAGCTTCAGATGGGGACGCTTTATTATTGCTTAAAAAAGAATTTCCGCACCTAAGAACATACTCGCTACCTTCTTACAACATAAGATATTCTAAAACCAGCTTATTCTTTACGTGGAAAATATTACGCCAAACCCCGCATATCTTAAGAACGATCAAAGAAGAAAATAAAGTAATTGAAACACTTATAGAGAAAGAAAATATAGCTGGAGTTATATCAGATAATCGATGGGGAGCATATTCCAAGAAAATTAATTCTGTAATTATTACACATCAGCTAAATGTAATTTCTGGAGCAACAACTTTTATAAGCAGTAAGATTCAGCAAAAACAACTTGGAAATTTTGAAGAATGCTGGGTTCCAGATGTTGAAGGAGAAAATAATCTTAGTGGAAGATTAGGACATTTAAGAACCAAAAAATTGAAGATCAATTATTTAGGTATTATAAGTAGGTTTAAGAAACAGGAAGAATTATTATCCATAGATATTCTAATTATTCTATCCGGACCACAACCTCAGCGAGAAATTCTAGAGAACAAGCTCCTTAAAGAATTTAAATCTTTTAAAGGAAATGTAATTATGGTTAGAGGAATTGTAGAGTCTCAGCAAATAATAGAGAGAAAAGAGCATATTACTTGCTATAACTATATGAAATCTGAAGAACTGGAAACTTTTCTAAACATTTCTAAATTAGTGATCTCCAGATCTGGTTATACAACACTTTTAGATCTAACGAAATTACAGAAAAAAGCATTTTTTATACCAACTCCGGGTCAACCGGAACAGGAATATTTAGCTGCCAGACTTAAAAAACTTAATATTGCTAATAGCTGTAAACAGAAAGATTTTAATTTGAAGATGTTGGAAACGAATGATAATTATAGTGGGTTAGTCGGATTTAACGGGAGCTGTGATCTTGGTAGTTTCTTTACTCTTTTCCAAAGTGAATGAAAACTCACTTCCAACACCAAAGACACTTTCAACATATATTTTTTCTAGGTGTGCTTCAATAATATGCTTAACTATAGAAAGACCTAATCCAGAACCACCTTCTTTTCTGGATCCACTTTTATCTACTCGGTAAAATCTTTCAAACAACCGTGGAATATTACCTTTCTCAATTCCTTCGCCATTGTCTGTAACTCTTACAATCACCTTATTTTTAATAAGATTTTCCACACTAATTTCTGTAGTACCACCCTTTTTACCATATTTTATAGAGTTCACCACAAGATTTGTAATTACTTGTTGAATGCGCTCTTTATCTGCATACACCCAGATTGGTTTATCATAAGCAATATCGAAAGTAAGAGTGATATTTCTTTTGGCTGCTTTCATTTCCAAAAGATCAAAAGAATTTTGTACAAGCTCTACAATATTGAAATTCTCGATATGAAGGTGTAGATCTCCGGTCTCTAGTTTGGTAATCATATCTAGATCTTTAACAATATAGATTAACCGCTCTACTCCTTTACTAGCACGCTCTAAGTATTTTTTGCGTATTACTTTGTCTTTATGTGCTCCATCTAAAAGTGTAAGAATATATCCTTGTACTGTAAATAGAGGTGTTTTTAATTCATGAGAAACATTCCCCATAAATTCTTTCCTATACGTCTCTCTAATTTTTAAGGTTTCTATTTCTAACTTTTTATCTTCTGCAAATTTCTCTACCTCTTTGGTAAGAGTAGCCATATCTGTAGTTATCTGATTTGGTCTTAAAGTTGAAGCCTCCAAGAGGGTTACATTATCATAGATCTTCTTTACCCTTTTATATATAAAATTTTCAACTCTATACTGAATGATGAAAAACGAAAATAGATAACATGCTGCCGCGAAGAATAATACTGGCACTACTTCAAAAGTATGCATGATATATAAGAAGACGCTCATTAAGAGCATCAGAAAAATTGTAATGTATAGCGATGTTTTTATCGCAAACTTATATGATCTTTTAAAGTTTTTAGACATTAAATTACAAACTTATACCCTACTCCCTTTACAGTCTTAAAACTCTCGTCTCCAATTTTCTCTCTCAATTTTCTAATGTGAACATCTATAGTTCTTCCACCTACAACTACTTCATTTCCCCAAACCTTATCCAGAATTTCTTCCCTCTTAAACACCTTCCCTGGTTTGGAAGCTAATAAAGATAGTAGTTCAAACTCTTTTCTTGGTAAGATAAGCTCCTCATCATCTTTCATGATCTTATACTCATCTCTATTAATTACAAGATTCCCTATTTTTACGATATTGGTTGTAGACTCTGTCTCCTTAAATCTTCTAAGAAGCGCCTTTACTTTACTCACCAAAACTTTTGGTTTGATAGGCTTGGTAATATAATCGTCTGCACCAGCATCAAAACCTGCCATTTGTGAATAGTCTTCTCCTCGAGCGGTAAGAAAGGTAATAATTGTTTCACCAAGATCTGGAATCTTTCTAATTTGTTCACAAGCTTCTATACCATCCATCTCTGGCATCATTACATCTAAGATAATTAGATGAGGCTTTTTCTTTTTAGCAAGCTTTACGGCCTGAGCTCCATTTTCAGCGGTTATAACCGTATACCCTTCAGAAGAAAGATTGTATCCAACAATTTCCAATATATCCGGTTCGTCATCAACCAACAGAATAGTAATATCTTTTTTCTTCATAAAGGCATTTTAATAAGAGTTCCATACAAAAGTAAACATATTATTGATTTAGCGTATCCTCCCCACGGTTTCATCTGGTAACAATCACTTAACAATCAAATAAGTGAAATTTTGAGCTAAGCCACTGTATAATTAACACTTGTACAAAATCACCTTTTTCATCCTCGTTCAAAATTCTCAAAATGTGAGTTTTTATAAACTTTAAGATAACATTCCAACACCTTGCATTAACCCAATCTTAAACTTAAGGTAAGTTTCGGGTGGGATTAAGCACGTTAATTTGCAGCATAGAAACAAACAGAATT
Organism: Gillisia sp. Hel_I_29; assembly: GCF_000744275.1. Classification (NCBI taxonomy): domain Bacteria; kingdom Pseudomonadati; phylum Bacteroidota; class Flavobacteriia; order Flavobacteriales; family Flavobacteriaceae; genus Gillisia; species Gillisia sp. Hel_I_29. Next base: position 2,407,645 of record NZ_JQLP01000005.1, on the reverse strand, counting down.
AAATGAAGAATTTTTTATTAGTTATCGCCCTTTTTTTAATAGGAATCGTGCAAGCTCAAGAACCAGCTACTACAGGTTCTATTGCAGGAAAACTTTCTGATAAGGAAATGAGTGGAGAACCGCTTCCTTTTGCTAATGTTATAATAAAAGGTACTTCTACAGGTACCACTTCAGATTTTGACGGATTATATACGTTGCAAAATTTAGCACCCGGAACTTATACTGTAAGTTTCAGCTTTATTGGATATGAAACGCTAGACATACCTAATGTTATTGTGGTTGCAGGAAAAGTGACAGAAGTAAACACAGAGCTAGGAGCCAGCGCAGCTTCTTTAGATGAAGTGGTAATTAAAACAGTTTCTAGAAGAGATTCTGAAGTTGCTTTATTACTAGAACAAAAAGGTGCTGTAGAAATTAAAGAAAGTATTGGAGCTCAGGAATTAGCGAAAATGGGAGTTTCTGATGCCGCAGCTGCTACTACAAAGATCTCTGGTGTAACTTCTAGTGAAGCTTCAGGAGATATATTTGTTCGCGGACTTGGAGATCGTTATCTATATACTACTATGAATGGGTTACCTATACCTTCAGACGATGTAGAAAATAAGAATATAGACCTAGGTCTATTTCCAACCAAGGTGATTCAAAATGTTAGTATTAGCAAAACATACGCTGCTTCCAGCTCTGCAGATCAAGCTTCTGGAAATATAGATATCACTTCAAGAGAATTAAGAGGGACTCAAGAATTAACTCTTGGAATAGATGGAGGAATTAACACCAATGCAGTTAAAAGCGGTGTTGGTAACAACTTTAAAGTTTCTCCAAATTCAGATGATATAACATTAGGCTTCTACTCTAAAAAACTTTCTCCTAGAGAGTCTATCATAAACCAAAGCTGGAGTCCGGAAACAGCAAACCTTCCAGTAAATACAGGATATTCTATTAGTGGTGGGAAAAAAATAGGAGATAAATTATCTGTTTTCCTTTCTGGATCTCAAAGCACTAATTTTGAACATAGAGAAGGCGTGTTTAGAGAGTTTAGAGCAAACTTTATAAACGATTCTATCTTAGATGCAGAAATTTTTTCAAAATCTGTAAATACTACCGGTTTGGCAACGCTTACTTATAGAGTAAATGATGCTAATAAAGTGACAGCCACCAGCCTTTTTATAAATAAACTTTCGGATGAAGTTTATGAAGGAGGTAGAAATGGAGAAGGAGTAATATTTGAAGAAACTGCACCAAGCGAAGGTCTTTCTCAATTTATTAGAGATCAAAACATCAAACAAACACGTCTTTGGATCAATCAATTAATAGGAGATCATAATCTTACTGAAAATAATGAACTTAATTGGGCCATTGGATATAACAGAGTAGATGCAGATGAGCCAAACAGAATTAGAAACGAGGTAAACTTTAATGATGATTTTGTTCAACTAGGTAGAAATGGTGGTTTTCAACAAAGAAAATCCGGACAGGCTATTAATGATGAAGAATATAATGGTTTACTTTCTGATAAAATGACCTTGATCAATGAAGAAACTCAAAAGTTAAGTCTAACTCTTGGAGGAAATTACAGGAACAAGCAAAGAGATTTTGTTTCTCAATTTTTAGGAGTAGAGGAGCGTATTACCAATTTGCTTAATCCAAGTTCTATAGACAATATCTCAGAGATATTTACTCCAACAAATTTCAATAATGGTTCTTTAATCATTAACAGATTGCAACCAGATCGCTACGCCGCTACTTTGGAATCTGCAGCTGGATTTGTAAGTGCTAATTATGAGATCAATAAATTTAATATTAACCTAGGCGTACGTTACCAAAATGACAATCTATATACGGTTTATAACGTTGGTAACATCCCAGGACGTGTAGGTAGATCTGAAATTGCAAAAGATAATTTCTATCCTAGTTTAAACGTACGTTATGCCTTAAATGATAAGACCAACCTTAGATTGGCAACAAGTAAGACTTTAACGTTACCTGAATTTAAAGAGTTTGCTCCTTTTGAATATGTTTCTCAAACAGGACAGGTAATTAGAGGGAACCCAGATCTACAAGCTTCTACCAACTATAACTTAGATATTAAATACGAATTTTTTCCAACTGCAAAAGAACTTATTTCATTAACCGGTTTCTATAAAAGAATAGAAGATCCAATTAATAAAGTTCAAGATAGAGGTTCTGCAGGGATCTTCTCCTTCTTTAACTCTGGAGATAAAGCAGAGATCTACGGATTGGAACTAGAAACTAGAATGGGCTTAATACAGTCTGATGTAGATCTAGACCTAACATTTAATGCCTCAAAAATGTGGCATACGCAAGATCTTAAAGAAACCGTAGATGCAAATGGGAATTTTATTAGAACCTTTAGATATAAAGGTCTAACTGAAACAGGCTTGCAAGGAGCTTCAGATTGGATCTTAAACTCTTCTCTAAACTTCTCAGATAATAAAGAAGATGAGTTCAATGCAAGCATAACAGCTAACTATGCTTCAGATAAAATATACGCATTGGGAGCACCAGAAATTCAAACACAAAGTGCAACTTTTTATAATGATGCGATCATAGAAAAAGGATTTGTAAGCTTAGATGCAAACATTTCTAAAGACCTAGGAGAACATTTCAATATTTCTTTAAGCGGAAAGAACCTGTTAAATCCTAACATTGAAAGGACCCAAAAAGTAAGACCTAGTACTACAGGAGTGGAGACCACTCAAACTGTGAGATCTTACACAACAGGATCCGTATTAAAATTAGGAGTTAAATATAACTTCTAGCACATTTAACCACATGTCTATTATTAACCACTAAATATTTTACTAACTAAATTAAAAACCATGAAAAAAACATTAAGAACTTTTTCAGTACTTTTCGCTTTGGCTTGCGGGCTTACATTCTCAAGTTGTAGCACAGATGATAGCAATATCATCGACCCAGATGGAGGTGTAAATCCAGGACCGGTAAACAATGAATTAAAAGGGAACATTGAGTCTGATCTAACTTTAGACCCTTCTGTTTCTTACAAATTAACAGGACAATTAAATGTACTATCTGGAGTAACACTTACTATTCCTGCAGGAACTAAGATCACTGCGAACGCTGGTACAGAAGTTTATATAGCTATTCAAAAAGGGGCAGAAATTGCCGTAAATGGAACTCGTAATAATCCGGTAATCATGACTTCCGTAAATGCGCAAGCAGGAGATTGGGGTGGATTGCTACTTTTAGGGAATGCAGTTACTACAGAAGGTGTAGATGCTAAGGCTGAAGTAGGAGGTTTTATCTATGGAGGAACAGACAATACAGACAATTCTGGATCTATAGATTACCTAGTAATAGAGGGAGCTGGTGCACAAATAAATGCAGAATCTCAATATAATGGTCTAACATTATATGCTGTTGGTTCTGGAACTTCTATCAACAACGTTGCTTTAATTAACGGAGCAGATGATGGAGTTGAATTTTTTGGAGGAACTGTTTCTGTTACAAATCTTTATCTTGAAAACAATGAAGATGATGCTATAGACTGGACAGAAGGTTGGAATGGAACCGTTACTAACGCCTATTCTCTTCACACTATTGAAGGTTTCTCAACAGTTGTTGAAGCAGATGGATTTAATAACAATCCTAAAATTGTAAACTTAACTTCTGTTTCTACCACTGGAGGAACAGCTTTACAATTTAAAAAAGAATCTGGAGCAACTATTACCGGTCTTTCTCTTACAGGATATGATACTTCTGTAGATATGAAAGATTTTGGACCTCTAAGCAACATAAAACTTAATGGGGAGACTGCAAATCCAGAAATATCTTACACTGCAACTGCAACAGTAGATGAAAGCTCTTTTAATTGGATCAATAACAGATCTAGTGTAGATGCCACTATTTTGCAAGGTACCGTTACCGGAGATCTAACTTTAGATGCTTCTTTAGAATACCAACTTACCTCTTCCTACATAGTGCAGGATGGCGGAAAACTTACCATTCCAGCAGGAACAAAGATCACGGCTAGAGACGGAGGAACAGATGTTTATATAGCTGTGCTTAAAGGAGGAAAAATTGATATTCAGGGTACAGAAAGTAATCCTGTAGTTATGTCTTCTATAAATGCAAAATCCGGAGACTGGGGAGGTTTAACCATTGTTGGGAAAGCTGTAACCACAGAAGGTATAGATGCTACTGCAGAAGTTGGTGGTTTTATTTACGGCGGAAGTGACAATGCAGATAGTTCTGGAAGTATCAAAAATCTAGTAATTATTGGAACTGGAGCTCAAATTAATTCGGAATCTCAATATAACGGAGTTTCGTTTTATTCTGTAGGTTCTGGAACGGTTGTAGAGAACATTGCCGTAATAAATGGATCTGATGATGGAGTTGAATTTTTTGGAGGGACTGTCTCTGCAAAGAATCTTTATTTTGAAAATAATGAAGATGACGCTGTAGATTGGACTGAAGGATGGAATGGAACTGTTACCAATGTATATGTTTTACACAACATTGAAGGTTTTTCTACTGCAGTTGAAGGAGATGGACTAAACAACAATCCTAAACTTATTAACTTTACTGCTATTTCTTCTACAGGAGGTATTGCTCTTCAATTCAAAAAAGAATCTGGAGCCACAATTAACAACCTATATTTAGAAGGTTATGACACTAATATAGATATGAAAGATTTTGGAGCATTATCTAATATAAAGATCGATGGAGTTAATGCTGTAAAAGATGCAGATTACTCTTTAGGAACTAAAGTAGACATCTCTGGTTGGAACTGGATTGATGCGAGACTATAATCTTAATAATCATATTTCAATTTTTAAAGCGAGCTTTTTAGCTCGCTTTTTCTGTTTTAAAACTTTAGCACTTTTAACTATTTTTTTTAACACAATCAACACAATAAGTTGGTATCATTTTTGGGTTAAAAATTGTAAGTTTGTATTAACCACATCCAAAAAGTATGAAACAGCATTACATTTTAAGCTTTTTATTGGTTTGTTTTTTGCTGTTAAGTAACCTTACCTCAGCACAAAGCACTAATATTCCTGCGTACGCCCAGGAAAAACCTATTTCTGGCCTTTCTATTTATCCAAATCCTGTTACGGGAAGTAAAGTGTATATCACTTCAGACGCTAATAGTACAAAAGAGATAGAAGTCTACAATGTATTGGGGAAAAAAGTACTCATTGCCCGTTTAACGGGAAGAGAACTTGATGTTTCAGAATTAACTCCGGGTATTTATATTGTGAAGATTAAAGAAGGTGATGAGCAAGCGACTAGAAAATTAGTAGTCCGGTAAGATATTAGCCATACAACTTATTAAGCTTCCATTTAGGAAGCTTTTTTATTTTTAACTTTGTCCGTTTTTGAACATATAGATATGAATAAGAATAAGATTTTCTCTATCTCTTCCGAAGAGCAATTTAAAGCTACTACTTTAGAGATCTTCAAATTTCAGTTTGATAATAATCCTGTATATCAAAAATTCTGTAATCTTCTGAATACAGATCCTAAGCTTGTTAGAGAGATCGATCAAATTCCTTTTTTACCCATAAATTTCTTCAAATCTGAAACCATACTTTCTTCAGCAGATAAAATTCAGAAGACTTTTACCAGTAGTGGCACTACCGGAAGTAATACGAGCAAACACCATGTTACAGATCTTAATATTTACGAAGAAAGTTTTAATAAAGCATTTCAAGAATTTTATGGAAATATAGAAGATTATGCTGTTTTAGCGCTGTTACCCTCTTACTTAGAAAGAGATGGTTCTTCCCTTATTTATATGGCAGACCATCTAATAAAAGCGAGCAAACACCCTAAAAGCGGATTCTATTTAAACAATCTGGAAGAATTAAAAGATAACCTGATCCAATTAGATAGATCTGGCCAAAAAATAATATTGATAGGTGTTTCTTTTGCGCTATTAGATCTTATAGAGAATTATAAGTTCAATCTAAAAAATGTGGTAGTTATGGAAACCGGAGGTATGAAAGGTAGAAGAAAAGAGATGATTAGAGAAGAATTACATAAAATACTTGCTGCTGGTTTCGGAGTTAAGTCTATTCATAGCGAATATGGAATGACAGAATTATTATCTCAAGCCTATTCTAATGGAAACGGCATCTTTAATTGTCCTCCCTGGATGAAGATCCTTATAAGAGATCCTGAAGATGCCCTGAGCTATTTATCTCAAGGCAAAACTGGAGGTATCAATGTGATAGATTTGGCAAATATTAACTCTTGCTCTTTTATCGCTACTCAAGATCTTGGTAAGATCCATAAGAAAGATTCTGTAGAGATTCTGGGCAGGTTTGATAATAGCGATATTAGAGGTTGTAATCTTATGGTCTTATAACTTTAAAATTTGAGCATCAAACTGCCTGATCCTAAAACTGTTATTATTCTGTTAAGACTGTAATGAAAGAAAAAAACTTCGAACTAATAATTGTAAACATAATTTTTGGTTAGGTTTTTGTTTACAGCTAATTGAAGTTTTTTCATATTAGATTGGTTAGTTAGTTGCAAACCCCTTTATCTTTAGAATAAAGGGGTTTTGTAATTTATATCACTCTTAGAATATAAGTATTCTTCTTTCCTTTATTAATAATTACGTATTTATCATTAATAAGATCTTCTGAAGAGATCATATAATCTTCTCCAACTTTTTCTTTATTCACAGAGATAGAATTCTCCTTTAACGCTCTACGAGCTTCTCCATTAGATTTTAGAAAATCTGTTTTAGCGGCAAGAGCAGCTATCATATCCAAACCTGCATCTATATCTGCACGAGAGATCTCTGCTTGTGGCACACCTTCAAAAACATCTAAGAACGTAGCTTCATTTAACTTCTTAAGATCGTCTGCAGTACTTTTACCAAATAGAACTTCAGAAGCTTTAATTGCATTATCTAACTCTTCCTGACTATGTACAGTAACTGTAACTTCTTCTGCCAACCTCTTTTGAAGCAATCTTAAATGTGGGGTTTCTTTATGTTCTTTTACTAAATTTTCTATGATTTCCTTATCTAAAAATGTGAAGATCTTGATGTATTTTTCCGCATCTTCATCGCTGGTATTCAACCAATATTGGTAGAATTTATAAGGCGATGTTCTATTGGCATCCAGCCAGATATTACCTCCTTCACTTTTTCCAAACTTACTACCATCACTTTTTGTAATTAGTGGGCATGTAAGCGCAAATCCTTTCCCTCCAGCCACTCTTCTAATAAGTTCTGTACCGGTAGTAATATTGCCCCACTGGTCACTCCCTCCCATTTGAAGGGTGCAATTTTCATTTTTATATAAATGCAAGAAATCATACCCTTGCACTAATTGATAGGTGAATTCTGTAAAGGACATTCCTTCTGTAGCTTCTCCGGTAAGTCTGTTTTTCACAGAATCTTTTGCCATCATGTAGTTTACAGTAATATGCTTTCCTACATCTCTAATAAAGTCAAGGAATGAAATTTTCTTCATCCAATCATAATTATTCACTAAAGTTGCTTCGTTTTTAACTCCTGAAGAAAAATCCAAAAATTGCGATAATTGTTTTCTAACACATTCCTGATTATGTCTTAGGGTTTTTTCATCTAAAAGATTACGCTCATTAGATTTTCCTGAAGGATCCCCAATCATTCCAGTAGCTCCTCCTACCAATGCAAAAGGTTTATGACCGCATCTTTGGAAATGTGCCAAAAGCATTATGGGCACTAGATTACCTATATGCAAAGAATCTGCTGTAGGATCAAAACCTATATAGGCAGATCTCATAGTTTGATTTAAATGTTCTTCTGCTCCGGGCATGGTATCGTGAAGCATTCCCCTCCAAGTAAGTTCTTCAACAAAATTTTTGATCATCATATATTTTTGTACTGAAACAGCCGTAAAGATACCACAAACTAGGTTTTTTCCTAAACTGAATTAGCTATATTTACCTTATGATTTTAGTCACCGGAGGAACAGGTTTGGTTGGAGCACACTTACTTTTGAAATTGCTAGAATCTGGCAACAAAGTAAGAGCTACACACAGAGAAAAAAGCAATCTAGAAATTGTAAAGAAAGTTTTTTTATACTACCATCCTTCTGAAAAAGCAATAGATCTTTATACAAGAATTGAATGGATACAAGCAGATCTGGATGACATCCCACAGCTAACAACTGCTTTTGCGCACATATCTGAAGTTTATCATTGCGCCGCTATGATCTCTTTTGATTCTTCAAATTCTAAGGAACTTAGAAAAACGAACATTACCGGAACTGCTAATATGGTAAATCTGGCAATCGCTCAAAAAATTGAAAAATTTTGTTACATCAGTTCTATAGCTACTTTAGATTTAGAACTTGGAGAAAGAATGATCTCAGAAAATTTTGCATGGCATCCAGAAAAATATCATTCAGAGTATGCTATTTCCAAACACGGAGCAGAAATTGAAGTATGGCGTGCTTCACAAGAAGGTCTCCCGGTAATTATTATAAATCCAGGGATAATTATTGGTCCCGGCTTTTGGAATGCAGCTAGTGGCTTATTGTTTAAAAAAGTAGATAATGGTCTAAAATTTCATTTTCCAAAGATCACCGGTTTTGTAGGAGTACAAGATGTGGTTCTTCTTAGTATTAAGGCAATGCGATCTAATTTGATCAATGAACAATTTATTGCAGTTTCAGAAAATAAGAGTTTTAAAGAAGTTCTTGAAAAAGTAGCTTTCACACTTCAAAAACCTGCCCCCACAAAAACTCTTAAGCCCTGGATGGTAAGGTTAGGATGGATATTTCAAAGCTTGGGAAGCATGCTGTTCAATACAAAAAAGCAACTATCTAGCAGAGATCATAAAGCTTTGTTTGAAACTTCACTTTACTCGAATGCTAAAAGTAAAAAAGATCTAGATTTTGATTACACCAATATACAGCGAGTTATAGAAGAAACGGGGAATTTCTATATCTTGGATAAGGAAATTAGATCAACTTAATTTTGAGAGGAAGATCTAACTGGGCTGGAAACTTGGGGATCCTGGTTTTTAATTTTCAATAAAGAATCTGCTTTCTTATCTTGCTTTTTTAAGGAATCTTGTAAATCTTTTACAGAAGCTTCTCTAATAGAATCTTGTACTCTCACCTCTTCTTCTTCTATTTTTTCCAGTACACTTTTTCTAACCTCTAAAGAATCTTTTATAGATTTATAGATCTTATCTAATTTAGAAGTATTCTCTGCGTAATATTGGGTGCTTTGAGCTAATTGAAGACTATCTATGCCATGCTTCTCATAGATATAAGGATTAATATTAATTCCAGTCTCCTCGAGTATACGACGGTTATAATTCTTAGCCGAGTTTAGAAGTACCAGGTCTGTTAGAACTTCTACCATTTTACCTTCTGAGATCAAATTATCTGGTTTCTTCGTTTTATCCACACTCTGGCAGGAAACCAAAAGTAAGGCAACTATCAAAACCAGATATTTCATCAGATTATCTATCAAAAGTTAACTTTTCTGCAACATTAGCAAATGGCAATACTTGAAAATTCTTGTATACCAATTTTCCATTTACAAAAGTATGTGTAATTCGAGATTTAAATGTTACCCCTTCAAAAGGAGACCAACCACATTTATAAAGTATGTTGTTAGGCTGCACCGCCCATGGAGCATTTAGATCTACTAATACTAAATCTGCTTTATAACCTTCTCTTATAAACCCACGTTTTTCAATTTGAAATAAAATAGCTGGATTATGACACATTTTCTCTACAATCTTCTCAAGACTTATCTTTTCTTGGTGATACATCTGTAGCATTGCAGGAAGAGCATGTTGCACAAGAGGACCACCACTTGGCGCCTTGGTATAAACATTTTTCTTTTCTTCTTTAGTATGAGGAGCATGATCTGTAGCAATCACATCTATATGATTATCTATAACCGCTTGCAAAAGCGCCTCCTGATCTTCTCTGGTCTTAACCGCAGGATTCCATTTTATAAATGTTCCTTTTTTCTGATAATCTGAATCATTAAACCATAAATGATGAATACAAACCTCTGCAGTAATCTTCTTATCTTTTAGTGGCTTCTTATTATCAAATAACGAAAGCTCTTTAGCTGTAGATAGATGAAAAACATGCAATCTAGCACCAGTTTTCTTTGCCAAAGCAACCGCCCTAGAGGAAGATAAATAGCAAGCTTCTTCGCTTCTTATTTTTGGATGCAATTCCATAGGAATATCATCTCCATAACGTTCTACACATTCTGCTAAGTTCTGTTTGATGGTCTCTTCATCTTCACAGTGCACTGCGATCATTAAAGGCGATTTAGTAAAGATCTCCTCTAAGACTGTAGGGTTATCTACCAACATATTACCTGTAGAGGAACCTAAGAACAACTTTAAAGCTGCTGTAGTTTTAGGATCTACCTTTAATATCTCTTCTAAATTATCATTGGTTCCACCAAACATAAAAGAATAATTGGCATATGAGCTTTTACTTGCAAGCTCAAATTTAGCATCTAACTCCTCTATAGTTGTAGTTTGCGGGTTTGTATTAGGCATCTCTATAAAAGAAGTAATTCCCCCGGCTACTGCTGCTCTAGAGCCAGACTCAATAGTTTCTTTATGAGTTAGGCCAGGCTCTCTAAAATGAACCTGATCATCTATAATCCCTGGAAAAAGATGATTCCCTTCTGCATCTACAATATTTACATCTGGAGATTTAGCACTAATACTGTCGGCTATTTCTGTAATTATCCCATCTACAATATATACATCGCCTTCCTTAATTTCCCCTTCGTTAACGATACGTGCATTCTTAATTAAAACCTTCTTCATTATTTTTCTGCCCTATTGAAAAGACTTTTAAATTTCATATTAATTACCCCAAACACAGCCTCAGATATAATTCCGCTGCTCATTTTAGAAGTTCCGTTGGTTCTGTCGGTAAAGATAACAGGAACTTCCCTTATGTCAAATTTTAATAGATAGGCTTTGAATTTCATTTCTATTTGAAATGCATATCCAACAAATTGTATTTTATTAAGATTAATGCTTTCCAGCACCTTTCTTTTATAACAAACAAATCCAGCAGTGGTATCATGTATCTCCATCCCTGTAACCCATCGCACATATTTAGAAGCTACCCAAGACAATAATACCCTAGCCATTGGCCAGTTTATCACATTCACCCCGGTTACATATCTAGATCCTATAGCCAGATCTGCTCCATTTTTTGCACATGTATTATATAACCTTATAAGATCATTTGGGTTATGCGAGAAATCTGCATCCATCTCAAAGATGTATTCATAATCTCTTTGCAAGGCCCATTTAAAACCATGTATATAGGCCGTACCCAATCCCATCTTACCTTTTCTTTCTTCTAGATATAAGGCTCCAAAATATTCTGCCTGAAGTGCTTTTACCTTTTCACCGGTCTTATCTGGAGAATTATCATCTACCACTAGAATATGAAATTTACGCTGTAGAGAAAATATATTCCTAATCAGCCGTTCTATATTCTCAATTTCATTGTAAGTGGGTATAATGATTATCCCATTAGACATGCTCAAAAATTTTGCCCAAATGTAACTATTTTTGTGCACAGCTACTTCAATTTACATTGAAGTTTTAACCCTATTAGTCATACCTTTGTAAAAACTTTTTGTTTGGAAGCCATAGAAAGATATAGTACCTCAAACGATTTACTCACGCTTATTATTTTGTTGGTGCTAATTTTATTAGTACTCGCCAGGAAACTGTTCTCACACAGGTTTGAAGATTTCATATCTTTAGTTACCTCCGGAAAATTCCTGGTAATAAAATCTAAAGAACATAAAGCTCTTTTTGGATTTAATGTGATCATGCTTATTACTCACATTTTGAGCATTTCAATATTTCTATATGTCCTCTACAGACAATTTTTTGGAATTGAAAATAATGCAGGAATACTCTTATTGAGAATAACCACCGCATACAGCTTTTTTGTACTCCTAAAAATTACCGTAGAAAAAATTATTGCTAACGTTTTTGATATAGATGAAATTATAGATACCTACCTCTATCAAAAGCATACTTATAGAAATTTCATTTCTTTAATTCTATTTCCAGCTTCCATTATTCTTGTTTACGCGCAGAATCCCCAACCTTGGATATTCTATACCATTGGAGGTCTTTACCTTATAATTATAATGTTCAGTTATTCCAGAGTTATTCAAAAAAATATGAACATTGCAACACGTAATTGGTTCTATTTTATTTTGTACCTTTGCACTCTCGAAATAACCCCTTACATTATTTTGTATAAGCTTATTACATTGACCTAAGGTTTCTAAAAATCAGTAACATATGAAAGTGAAAACAATTTTAATTTCTCAGCCAGAGCCTAAGATAGAAAATTCACCCTATTTTGAGCTGGAAGAAAAGCAACGAGTAAAAATTGATTTCATACCGTTTATACACGTAGAAGGAGTTCCGTCTAAAGATGTGCGTCAGCAAAAAATAGATTTAACTAAATATTCTGCAGTGATATTAACTAGCCGTAACGCGGTAGATCACTTTTTTAGAATTGCAGAGGAGATGAGATATAAAGTGCCAGATACTCTTAAATATTTTTGTTTAAGTGAAGCTGTTGCTTATTATCTTCAGAAGTATGTTGTTTACCGTAAACGTAAGATCTACGTAGGTAAACGTACCTTTTCTGAATTAGCTCCCTATATCAAGAAGTATAAGAATGAGAAGTTCATACTTCCGGCATCAGATATGCTAAAACCAGATATCCCTAAAACTTTAAATAAGCTTGGTGTGGAATGGAAACAAGCAGTTTTCTATAAAACTGTAGTTAGTGACCTTACTCATTTAAGAGATGTTTATTACGATATTTTGGTCTTCTTTAGCCCTAGTGGTATAGTTTCTCTTTTTGAGAACTTCCCAGACTTTGAGCAAAAAGATACTAAGATCGCGGTTTTTGGAAATACTACTGTAAAAGCCGCAAAAGAGCATGGTTTGGTTGTTAACATTCAGGCTCCAACGCCAGAAACTCCGTCTATGACCATGGCACTTATGAAATATATTAAAGAAGCGAATAAGAAATAAAGATTACCTTCTGTTTTTAATTAGAAAAGCCTATAATTTTAATAAATTATAGGCTTTTCATATTTATAAGCTTTAATGTTAATTACACCACCGGTCCTCCAGAAAGAATTTCTTGGTTTGCGTTCTCTTCAAATTTTGTAAAGTTCTTCTTAAAAGAATTTGCAAGCTCTAATGCTTTTGCATCATACACATCTTTATCTGCCCAGGTCTGTCTTGGGTTCAAGATTTCAGATGGAACATTATCACATTCTACCGGCATCTCTAAACCAAATATTGGATGGGTTGTATAATCAACCTTTTCCAACTTCCCCTCAAGAGCAGCATCAATCATCGCTCTTGTATATTTCAACTTCATTCTACTTCCTGTACCGTATGCTCCACCAGACCAACCAGTGTTTACTAGCCATACATTTACATTGGCATCTTTCATTTTCTTACTCAACATCTCCCCATACGCGGTTGGATGTAAAGGCATGAAAGGTGCACCAAAACAAGCTGAGAAATTTGGTTGAGGCTCATTAACCCCAGCCTCAGTTCCTGCAACTTTTGCTGTATAACCACTAATAAAATGATAAGCCGCTTGTGCAGGGTTCAATTTACTGATTGGAGGCAATACTCCAAAAGCATCTGCAGTAAGAAAGAAGATATTCTTCGGATTTTTACCTACTGATGGTTGTGCTATATTCTTTATATGATTTATTGGATAACTAACTCTCGTATTAGGAGTTATAGAAGTATCATCAAAATCCACATCGCCATTTTTATCTAAAACCACATTTTCCAAGATTGCACCCGGCTTAATAGCATGAAAGATATCTGGCTCGTTCTCTTCTGAAAGATGAATTACTTTAGCATAACAACCACCTTCAAAATTAAAGATAGTATTCTCTTTAGTCCATCCATGCTCATCATCTCCTATCAATCTACGTTTTGGATCTGCAGAAAGTGTGGTTTTTCCGGTTCCGGATAGTCCAAAGAAAATAGCAGTATCATCATCCTTACCTATATTTGCAGAACAGTGCATAGGTAATGTGTTATGATGTACAGGAAGTACAAAGTTTAAAGCAGAGAATATACCTTTTTTAATTTCTCCTGTATATCCGCTTCCACCAATAAGTGCTATTTTTTTGGTGAAATTTAAAATCGAAAAATTTGCTTGACGCGTTCCGTCTACCTCTGGATCTGCTTTAAATCCTGGAGCATTAACAATAATCCAATCTTCATTAAAACCTTGCAATTCATTATCGTCTGGTCTTAAGAACATGTTATATGCAAATAGATTAGACCAAGGATATTCATTGATCACTCTAATGTTCAGTTTATATTTATCATCTGCACATGCATAAGAATCACGTACAAACAATTCTTTTTCAGAAAGATAGTCTACAACTTTCTTATATAAAGAGTCAAATTTTTCTGGGTCAAAAGGAATATTTATGTCTCCCCACCAAACTCTGTCTTTAGTTTCATCATCCTTTACCAAATAACGGTCTTTAGGAGAACGTCCTGTAAACTCACCTGTGTTAACAGCTAAAGCTCCAGAACTAGCTTCTACCCCTTGTTTCTTCTCTATAGTAATATCATGAAGTTCTTCCGGGGAGAGTTGATAGTGCACGGTTGCACCTTTAATCCCATAATTATCCAACGAAATCGATTTCGTAATTTGTTTATTTGCCAACATAAAAATTTAAGTTGTGTGTTTGTTTAGGCATACAAAAGTATATAATCTTAAGTTCATACTAGAGCAAAAGCCTCTAATTTATTTCTTTTTTAACGTTATAAAAGACCATAATAGTATAAGCCAAGACAATATTAATAAACTACCTCCCAGCGGTGTTAGCAATGCTATTGCCTTAAAATTAAAGGAAGTTAAGCTGTTAGTGGCAAGCAGATAGATAGATCCGGAGAAGAATAGTACTCCTATTATTATTAGAAAGAATACCCATTTACCCACTTTTGGTTTCAAACCAGAAATACCACCTAATATTATTAATAACAAAGCGTGATAGATCTGATATTTTGTTCCAGTCTCAAAAGTAGCCATAGCATCTGGAGAAATTAGAGGCTTTAATCCATGCGTAGCAAATGCACCTAAAATTACTCCCACTACTCCAATCAAAAATCCTGCTATATAAAATCTTCTTCCCATAGATTGTTTTTTTAAGTCTACACAATTATATACATTCGTGAAACATAGCCACAAAATTAACCAAGAAAATTCTAAAATGCGAAAACTATTAGTGATTGGTGCTGGAAAATCTACTTCCGTACTTATAGCTTACCTCCTAGATAAATCTGAAGAAGAAAATTTATTTTTAACTATAGGCGATTTGGATCTTGCCCAAGCTAATAAACTCTGTAATGATCATCCCAGATGTAAAGCTATCTTTTTAGATGTATTTAATAGAGAAAGTAGAGAAGCAGCAATTAAGGAAGCAGATATTGTTATTTCTATGCTACCTGCAAGATTCCATATAGAGGCAGCGAAAGACTGCATCAAATTTAAAAAATCACTTGTTACGGCTTCTTATATAAGTAATGAAATGAAAGCTCTAGACGAGGAAGTGAAAGAAAACGGACTAGTTTTTATGAATGAGATCGGAGTAGATCCGGGAATTGATCATATGAGTGCCATGCAGGTTATAGATAGAATTAGAGATAAAGGTGGCAAGATCTTACTTTTTGAATCTTTTACCGGTGGATTAGTAGCCCCGGAGAGTGACACCAATCTTTGGAACTATAAATTTACTTGGAATCCGCGAAATGTTGTGCTGGCAGGGCAAGGTGGAGCTGCGGAATTTATTCAAGAAGGAAAGTTCAAGTACATTCCTTATCATAGATTATTTAGACGAACAGAATTTTTGGAAGTGGATAATTATGGAAGATTTGAGGTTTATGCCAACAGAAATTCCTTAGACTATCAGGATATCTACGGACTTCATGATATTCTAACCCTATATAGAGGCACCATAAGAAGAGTTGGTTTTAGTAGAGCCTGGAATATGTTCGTACAATTGGGTATGACAGATGATACCTATACGTTAAAAGACTCGGAAAACCTATCATACCGCGACTTTGTAAATTCATTCCTACCCTACTCCCCTACCAACACGGTAGAACTTAAAATGCGTCATAATCTTAAAATAGATCAGGATGATATTATGTGGGATAAACTTTTAGAGCTAGATCTTTTTAATGATAAAAAGAAGATCGGTATTAAAGATGCTACTCCCGCACAAGCGCTTCAGAAAATATTAACAGACAAATGGAGCTTAGATAAAGAGGATAAAGATATGATAGTAATGTATCATAAATTTGGATATGAGCTTAATGGACAGCGAAAACAGATAGATGCTACCATGGTTCTTATTGGTGAAGATCAAACCAGAACAGCTATGGCAAAAACTGTAGGTTTGCCAGTAGCGATAGCCGCCTTAGCAATTCTGAATAAAAAAATCACTACACCTGGAGTTCAAATTCCTATTAAGAAAGAGGTTTACAAACCAATTTTAGAAGAATTAGAAGCTTATGGTGTTAAATTTAGAGAAACTGAAACTGAGTATCTAGGATACAATCCTCTTGGCGAAGTAGGTAATTAAATAAAAACAACTCCCTTTTAATTCCAAAATCTTATAATTGCTCCACAATGAAAATAGTAGACGAAAAAGTAAGTATTGACGGTATAGATAAGACCATCCTTAATTATTTAATGGAGGATGCCAGAAAACCAATTCTTGAAATTGCAAGAAAAATAGGAATTAGCGGCGCTGCTATTCATCAAAGATTGCGAAAATTAGAAAATGCAGGGCTTATTGAAGGCTCCAAATTAATGATCAACCCAAGAATTCTAGGCTATACCACATTAGCTTTTGTGGGTGTTTATCTAGACAAAGCCGTTAGTAACCCCCAAGCGGTAAAAAGGCTTAGCGAAATTCCGGAGGTGATAGAATGCCACTATACCACTGGTAACTGGTCTATTTTTTTAAAGATCTTATGTAAAGATAATGAACACTTAATGAATGTTCTTAATAAGAATATCCAAGCTATAGATGGGGTTTCCAGAACTGAGACTTTTATCTCATTAAATCAGCAAATACAAAGACAAATTAAAGTTTAAGAACTTCATAAAAAAAGGCCGGTCTTTCAACCAGCCTTTTTTTATGAAGTTCGAATAAGATTCTATCTTCTTCCCAAGTAAATATTTACAAAATATAATAAGGTTGCTAAAGATCCTATTGCCGCTACTACATAAGTTCTTGCTGCCCATTTTAAAGAATCTTCTGCAGCTTCGTGCTCTTGTGGAGTTAACATGTTTTCTGTTTCTAACCAAACTAAAGCTCTTTTACTTGCGTCATATTCTACAGGTAACGTTATAAAACTAAATAGGGTTCCTAGACCAAAAAGTACGATTCCTACTAAAAGTACAGTACTCCCCAAAGCAGTGGTTGCCATCAATACCAGCCCCCCCATGATTACCCATTGAGACATTTTTGTAGCCACACTCACCATAGGTACCAATTTACTTCTCATCTGTAACCAGCTATAAGCCTGCGCATGTTGCACCGCATGCCCACATTCATGAGCAGCAACTGCAGCAGCGGCGGCATTTCTTTGAGAATAAACACCCTCACTCAGATTTACTGTTTTCTTCTGAGGATTATAATGGTCTGATAGCATTCCAGGAGTAGAAATTACTTTCACATCATTAATATTATTATCTCTCAACATCTTTTCCGCAATCTCCTTACCGCTCATTCCATTTTGAAGATGAACCTTAGAATATTTTTTAAATTTGCTTTTAAGCTTATTGCTTACATACATGCTCAATAAAAATAAGAGCCCTGCAATTATATAATATCCAATCATTTTATTTTCAATTTTAAATAGACTGCTGCAATAATATCAAAAATCTCGCCATTACAAAGATGTCATGTCAACTAATTAAATATTGATAATTAGTTGAAGCAGGAATAGCTACTCTCTTAAAATATTACTAAATATGAGCAACTTAAAATAATCCTTAAGTGCTAATTATTCTCAAATTAAGATATTGTCTATATTTGCACAACTTATCTACAAAACAGTTATGCAATACAATAGAATTCTTCTAAAATTATCAGGCGAAGCTTTAATGGGAAACAGACAGTACGGGATAGATCCGGAACGTCTGGCAGAATATGCTCAAGAGATTAAAGCCGTAGTAGATAGAGGTATAGAAGTAGCCATAGTTATTGGTGGAGGAAATATCTTTAGAGGTGTTGCCGGAGCTAGTAAAGGGATGGATAGAGTACAGGCAGACCATATGGGAATGCTAGCCACTGTAATTAACGGGTTGGCATTACAAAGTGCTTTGGAAGATGCAGAAATACAAACCAGATTACAATCTGCTGTAAAGATCAATGAGGTTGCAGAGCCTTTCATCAGAAGAAAAGCAATGCGCCATCTTGAAAAAGGTAGAGTTGTAATTTTTGGAGGAGGAACAGGGAATCCATATTTCACTACAGATTCTGCAGCGGTTCTTAGAGCTATTGAAATACATGCTGATGTTATTTTAAAAGGAACCCGTGTTGATGGAATATACACGGCAGACCCTGAAAAAGATAAGGCTGCAACAAAATTTGATTTTATTACATTTGACGATGTTCTTAAAAAAGGATTAAAAGTAATGGATACTACTGCTTTTACCTTAAGCCAAGAAAATGAATTACCTATAATTGTATTTGATATGAATACACCAGGAAACCTTTTAAAGGTTGTTACTGGAGAAAGAATAGGAACCAAAGTAAATTTATAAGAAACTAACTATAGCCTTTTTTCAACTTTAAGTTTAAAAAAATGAACGAAGAATTAGATTTTATATTTGACAGTACCCAAGAAAATATGCATAATGCTATTAAACACTTGGAAAAACAACTCTTAAATATTAGAGCAGGAAAAGCAAGTCCTGCGATGCTTGGAAGTGTAATGGTAGAATATTATGGAAGTATGACCCCGCTACAACAAGTGGCTAATGTGAACACTCCAGATGCCAGAACAATTACAGTTCAGCCTTTTGAAAGAAAAGCTATTCCAGACATAGAAAAAGCCATCATGGTAGCAAACCTTGGCTTTAACCCTATGAACAATGGAGAAAGTGTTATTATTAGTGTTCCCCCATTAACGGAAGAACGCAGACGCGAACTTGTAAAACAAGCAAAAGCAGAGACTGAAGATGCGAAAATTGGAATTAGAAATGATCGTAAGGTTGCTAATAATGACATTAAAAAATTAGATGTTTCTGATGATGCTAAAAAAATTGCTGAAGACAACATTCAGGAATTAACAGATAAGCATATAAAAAAGACAGAATCTATCTTTGAAAATAAAGAAAAAGAAATAATGACCATTTAATACTGCACATTTCTTAAAAAAGATATATTTGTGTCAGTTTCAAATGAATTAATTCGGTGTTCTACCGGATCTAATTTTATTTGAAACTGACATTTTTAGTTTAACACCTATTCCAAATCAAATTAATGTGAAATAGTAAACCTATGCGAATATTTATAATTCTAGTCTTGTTTATTATTTCATCTCCATCTCTTTTTGCGCAGCAACTCATATCCGGAATCGTAACTGATGCTAAGACCAAAGACCCTTTAGCTTTTGCTAATGTAAGCTCATCAGAAAGTAACGGCACACTCACCAATATAAATGGAAGTTTTACACTAACCTTAAGTGTTACAGACTCTATTCTAAAAGTATCCTATATTGGTTATCAAACCAGATCTATAGATCTTTTAAAAGATATAAAGGAATTTCAAATTGAACTAGCTCCAAAAGCTCAAATACTAGAAACGGTACTGATCTCTTCTAAGGAAAACCCTGCCAATAAGATCATTCAAAAGGCAATTCAGAATAAAAAACTTAATGACCCCACAAAAGTTCTAGATTCCTATAAGTACAAGAGTTACAATAAATTTTTAATAGACAATTTAGATCAATCTGCAAAGGTAGAAACAGATAGCAGCAATATTGCAATAAATGAAGTGGTCAACGTTGGCCGTGCATATCTATCAGAAAAAGTTTCTTCTCATGTATTTAGTAAGTCTTTAGATCCACGAGAAATTGTAGAAGGTATTAAAACCGCTGGCTTTCGTGATCCGGTATATGATGTTCTTGCTCTTAAAGTGGAGCCCCTTTCTCTCTATGGAGAAAATTATACCATCTATAAAACAGATTATGCTGCGCCTTTAGATAATCATGAAGCTTTCGAAAACTATAATTATAAGATATTAGACACCATCACAAATCAAGAGAGGCCTGCTTATCTTATATATTTCAAGCCAAAAAGAGAACGGTTAGTTGCAGGTTTGGAAGGTGTATTATATATAGATACCACAAGTTACGCTATTCAAAAAGCAACAGCACAACTTGCAGGTTCTGTAAAATTAAAGATCGCTCATGAGTACAACTATTATGAAAATAAAGATCTATGGTTTCCTAGCAGCCAACTTGTAACTATACAACCTGGAAGTGGAGAAAAAGATATTTCTGTTTTTGGAGGAAGCATTTCTTTAGGATCTGTGCAACAAAAAAGATCTATTCTTAACTCTGTATTGGGCTCTGGCACACCACAAGAAGGCCTTTACTTAGAGTCCAAAACAATTAATTACGATTTAGAATTTAATGTTCCTGTAAATGTTAAAAATTCTGATGCCTCCATTCTAGTTTTGGAAAATGCCGGAGAGCACTCTGTGAATTATTGGGCTGCCAATAGAAAACTGCCCTTTACTTTTAAAGATGAGCTTACTGCAATGAAAGTAGATAGCATTATTCAATTTAATAATATAGAGCGAAAGATAGAAGTTAAGAAAGGTATTTCTAATGGATACTATCCGGTAGGGCTTTGGGATTTCTCTTTAAAAAGATTCATAAAATATAATAATCTCCAAGGGTTTAGACTAGGCGTAGGAGGTAAAACAAATAACAAATTTTCTGAAAGATTCAGTTTTAACGGATACTTCATCTACGGAACCAAAGATGGGAATGTAAAATTTAATGCAGGAGCTGGATTGGTATTAGATAAAAATAGTGGCACAGAATTAAGCTTTAATTATACAGATGACCTTAATGAAGTAGCTAGTTTTAGTTACCTACGTGGCACAGAAGCATTCTATTTGCTTCAGCCCAGATACGGTAATATTAATGAATTCTATAGGTACAAGAAGTTTCAAATTAACTTACAACATCCATTTTCGCCTAGATTTAGGTCTGAAGTAGAATTATCTACAGCGCGTATTAACCCTATCATTGATTATACTTATTCTTCTGGAGGAGATTATTTTGAAGATTATCAAATTGCCGAAGCCAAATTAGGCTTTTCATGGA
The DNA here is from genome assembly GCF_000744275.1 of Gillisia sp. Hel_I_29. Classification (NCBI taxonomy): domain Bacteria; kingdom Pseudomonadati; phylum Bacteroidota; class Flavobacteriia; order Flavobacteriales; family Flavobacteriaceae; genus Gillisia; species Gillisia sp. Hel_I_29. Next base: position 2,386,212 of record NZ_JQLP01000005.1, on the reverse strand, counting down.
AACCTTTCAGCAATTACGTAAGCACCCCAGAGAAAGTTCAAGAAGTTCGCACAGGATATCCACAATTTACTGCACAAATTGACAAAGGATTTTCAAAATTCTTAAAAGGTGATTTTGATTATATTAAGTTCGGTTTTAAGATGGATTATAAGATCTTCCGTTTAGACCAGAGTATTTCTGAGATCATATTAGAAGGAAATTATATAAATGGAAATTTTCCAATTACCCATGCCTTTAATGCCTACCCTAATAATCCAAATAAAGAAGAAATAATTAGTAGAGTTTCTATCGCTGGTAAAATGGCTTTTGAAACTATGTATTTTACAGAATTTTATAGCGACAGGCAGATCAGTCTTCACTTGAGACATCAATTAAGACCCATTAATATTACAGATAAAATACAACCAGAACTTGTTTTTGTTTCTAGCCATGCCTTAGGAGATTTTAAGGATCAATCTGTACATAAGAACATACAATTCAACACCTTAAACAAAGGCTATTCAGAAAGCGGAATAGAGATCAACCAAATCTTTGCAGGTTTTGGTCTTAGTTTTGCCTATAGATATGGAGCATACCATTTGCCGACCTTTAAAGAGAACTTTTCTTTTAAAGCTACCTTCATTTTAAAAATCTGATACTGAAGATTAATTAGGTTACAATCAATTAATACTTAGCCTTTTTGTAACTTTGCGCTCGCTTAAAAAACAGCCATGTCAAAAATTTTTAGTTTTGGATTTTGGAATTCCATTGCTCGAGTAATTCTTAGAAACAGGGTTACAATTATTATAATTACGCTTTGTCTTACCGCTTTTTTGGCTACTCAATGGAAGAACATGCGCTTTTCCTATACGGAAGCCAATCTTTTACCAGATGATGATGAGATCAATCTAGAATATAACAATTTCTTAGACACCTTTGGGGAAGAGGGAAATTTGATTGTGATTGCCGTAAAAGATTCTACGCTTTTCACTCCAGAAAAATTTAAGGCATGGAATAACCTAACCAAAACCTTAAGTTCCTATTCTGAAATAGACCATGTGATCTCTTTAGGGACTTTGCAAAAGTTGGAGAAATTTGATAATCCCAAGCGCTTTGAAATGGTTCCATTCATTGAACAAAAAGATTGGGACAGTACAGATGTAGCCGGTTATAAAGATGAATTACTTAATAAACTTCCCTTCTATAAAAATCTAGTCTACAGTGGTAATAAGAAAACAGTGCAAACTGCCCTTTATCTAAATGAAGATATTGTAAATTCTAAACAGCGAAAGATCTTTGTAATAGAAGATCTAAAACCTTTAATAGACAAGTTTCAGGAGGATGCAGACATGAAAGTATATGTCTCAGGAATGCCCTATATCCGCACTCTAAACTCTCAAAATATTATAGATGAGATTGGATTGTTTATTGGAGCTGCACTTTTGGTAACCTCTTTAATCTTCTTCTTTTTCTTTAGATCTATAAGAGCTACTGTTATTTCTATGATCACGGTTTTAATTGGCGTAATGTGGGCATTCGGGATCATAGGCCTTTTACATTATGAAATTACTGTACTTACGGCGCTTATACCTCCATTAATCATTGTTATTGGAATACCAAATTGTATTTTCCTAATCAACAAATATCAGCAGGAAGTAAAAAATCATGGAAATCAGGCTAAGTCCTTACAACGGGTAATTTCAAAAGTGGGGAATGCTACCTTACTAACTAACTTAACAACCGCCTCCGGATTTGCAACTTTCATCTTAACAGATAGTACGCTACTAAAAGAATTTGGAATAGTTGCATCTATAAACATCGTAGCCCTTTTTATTCTTAGCTTAGTGATAATACCTATTATCTATAGTTACATGCCTCTGCCAAAAGACAAGCATCTTAAACATTTAAACAAGCAGTGGATTGGTGGGTTTGTAGACTGGATAGAAAGAATGGTAAGGCATCATCGTATTGCCATCTACATTTCTTCTGTATGTTTATTGGTAGTAAGCATTATAGGTATATACACCATCAAGATTTCCGGTAGTTTACTAGAAGACATGCCTCAAAAAGCAGATTTCTTTACTGACATTAGATTCTTTGAAGAAGAATTTGATGGAATTATGCCTTTGGAAATATTAATAGACACTAAAAGACCAAAAGGAGCTTTAAAACTTTCTACTTTAAAGAAAATGGAAACTTTGGAAACTGCTATAGAAGAGGTTCCACAATTATCGCAACCATTGTCTGTAGTAAGATTAGCCAAATATTCTAAACAAGCTTATTATAATGGTAATCCAAAATATTACCAATTACCTACCTCCCAGGAAAGAAATTTTATCGCTCCTTATTTAAAAGGATTTTCTACGGAAGGTAATCTCATGTCATCTTATGTAGATACTACCGGAAGATACGCAAGGATCACTACGTTTATGAAAGATATTGGTACAGATGAAATGGACAGAATTGAAGCAGAACTCTGGCCAAAAATCAATAAGATATTTCCTGAAGAACAATATAAGGTGAGCATGACTGGGAAGGCATTGATCTTTCAAAAAGGTACTACCTATCTGGTTAAAAATCTTGTGATCTCACTTACATTAGCAATCATTTTAATAGCTTTATTAATGGCTTGGATGTTCAGATCTTTTAGAATGATCTTGATCTCTGTAATACCCAATTTACTTCCATTAATAGTAACTGCCGGGATGATGGGATTTTTAGGAGTACCTATTAAACCTTCCACAATTTTAGTATTTAGTATTGCATTCGGAATTTCTGTGGATGATACAATTCACTTCTTAGCAAAATACAGACAGGAGTTAAAAGCTAATAATTGGAAGATTAAAAGATCTGTGTATGCAGCTTTAAAAGAAACAGGAGTAAGTATGTTCTATACCTCCATTGTTCTTTTCTTCGGATTTTCAGTTTTTATGATCAGTAGCTTTGGTGGAACGGTAGCTTTAGGAGGATTAGTTTCTGCCACACTTCTATTTGCTATGCTCTCAAACCTACTACTTTTACCTTCTTTATTACTATCACTAGAAAAAAGTATTGCTAATAAAGAGACCTTAAAGGAGCCGGCTATTCAAATTATAACTGAAGAAGACGATATTTTAGACGACACTAATTCATAATAAAAATCAAATCCAGGGTCTTGGTAGGAATACTAGGAAAAATTATCTTTGGTTTACTAAAATCTATATAAAATGATAAAAGCAAAAATTGCAGAATTATTACAGAGCAATCAATTTCTACAGGAAGTTGAAGTAAAAGGATGGGTTCGATCTTTTAGAAGTAACCGTTTTATTGCTGTAAATGATGGATCTACTATCAATAATTTGCAATGTGTGATAGATTTTGAGAATACCAAAGAAGATGTTCTTAAACGTATAAATATAGGAGCAGCCATAAAAGTAGTTGGTACTTTAAAAGAAAGCTTAGGTAGCGGGCAAAGTATGGAAGTAGAAGTTACGTCTATAGAAATTCTTGGTGATGCGAATCCTGAAGAAGTTAAGCTTACTATTCTTTCTCCTAAACGCCATAGTTTAGAAAAGTTAAGAGAGCAAGCTCATTTAAGAGTGCGTACCAATACATTTGGAGCTATCATGAGAGTTAGAAGTAAACTTTCTTTTGCTGTACATAGCTATTTCCAGCAGAATAATTTTTTCTATGTGAACACTCCTATCGTAACAGGTAGTGATGCAGAAGGAGCTGGAGAGATGTTTAAAGTCACAGCTTTAGATCTTAAAGATCCACCTAAAAATGAAGATGGCTCTATTAACTATAAAAAAGATTTCTTCGGAAAAGAAACCAATCTTACCGTTTCTGGCCAGTTAGAAGCAGAAACTTTCGCTCTTGGTCTAGGACAGGTATATACTTTTGGGCCTACATTTAGAGCTGAAAATTCTAATACATCAAGACATCTGGCAGAATTTTGGATGATAGAGCCAGAAGTTGCCTTTTGTGACCTTGATGGAAATATGGATCTAGCAGAAGACTTCATTAAATATGTTGTGAAATATGTCTTGGAGAATTGCAAAGATGATCTTGAATTCTTAGACAAACGCCAGGAAGAAGAAGATAAAGCAAAACCACAAGCAGAACGCAGTGAAATGAGTTTGCTTAAAAAATTAGATTTCGTTACAGAGAACAACTTTAAGAGAGTAAGCTATACAGAAGCCATAGATATTCTTAGAAATTCTAAGCCTAATAAAAAGAAAAAATTCCAATACCCAATAGATGAATGGGGAGCAGATCTCCAAAGTGAGCATGAGCGCTTTCTTGTGGAGAAGCACTTTAAATGCCCTGTAATTCTTTTTGATTATCCAGCAAATATCAAAGCATTTTATATGCGTTTGAATGAGGACGGTAAAACCGTTAGAGCTATGGATATCCTTTTCCCTGGTATTGGTGAGATCGTTGGTGGTTCTCAAAGAGAGGAACGTTTAGACGTTCTTCAAGAAAAGATGAAGGCGTTAGACATAGATGAAGAGGAATTATGGTGGTACCTAGATACCAGAAGATTTGGAACTTGTGTGCATAGTGGATTTGGACTTGGCTTTGAACGTTTAGTTCTTTTTGTAACAGGAATGACTAACATTAGAGACGTAATTCCTTTCCCAAGAACACCACTTAACGCAGAATTTTAATCTACTATTGAAAATACTTGAAACGCATATTGTCCCTGCAATTGATGAGAATATTCGATTGCAGGAATATGCTTCAACGATCTTTAGATCTATTACTACCAGAAATGGTATTAAGAAAGCAATAAAACGCAAGGAAATACTTTTGGATGGGGAGATAGCTCAAACTTCAGACTGGATTAAAGAACATCAAAAGATTGATCTTTTGCAATCTGAAACAAAAGCTAAAAAGATATTTCAGCTAAAATTAGCGATCATATATGAAGATGAATATCTAGCCGTAATTAATAAGCCTGCAGGCTATCCTACCAGTGGCAACTATTTTAAAACCATCGAAAACGCGCTTCCTTTCAATTTAAAGGTTTCTACGGAATTTGATACACTATCATACCCTGTTCCTGTGCATAGATTAGACAATCCCACCAGCGGACTTCTACTTATTGCTAAAACTAGAACCATGCAAACTGCATTGCACTTGGCATTTGAAGATAGAACAATTCAGAAAAAGTATATTGCCTTAGTTCATGGTAGCACCTCTCAAAACTTCAAAATTACAGATGCTTTAGATGGAAAATCTTCTTCCACTCAATTTATTAAGTTGAAACATTTGGAAATTGAGAATTTAGCATACTCGCTCTTAGAAGCGCATCCAGATACCGGAAGAACGCATCAAATCAGAATTCACTTATCTAACAATGACTTTCCAATTGTAGGTGATAAAGAATATGGGATGGAAGAAACCAGTAAAAGATTTCGCGGACTTTACTTAGCATCTATAGGATTAAAACTCCAGCACCCAAAGACTCGCGCTATTTTAGATCTTAATTTAGATTTACCCAAAAAGTTTAGGGTACCATAATATATCCTCATGAAGAAGGAGCTATTAACAAAAATTTACCAAAAGCATATGTAAGGCTAGGTAGCAATAGGATTGTTTTTGCTTATTTTTGTAGTAATAGTGAACACTTACTTTATGCTAAAACAGCAATTAAATTTTAAATTATCTCAAAAGCTTTCTCCTCAGCAAATCCAGTTGATGAAGCTTATTCAATTACCTACGCAGGCATTTGAACAACGCATAAAACAGGAATTAGAAGAGAACCCTGCACTAGAAGACGGAAAGGAAGATCTTGAAAAAGATTTTGATGATGAGTTTTCTAACGATGAATATGATGAGGGAACTGAAAGTATAGAATCTGATATTGATGTTGACGACTATTTGAGTGATGATGAAATTCCAAGTTATAGGCTACAGGCAAATAATTATAGCGCAGATGATGAAGACAGAAATGTTCCTTATGCATCTGGAACTTCATTTGCCCAGCATTTAAAATCTCAATTAAGTACATTTAGACTTACCGAGATAGAAAAGGAAATTGCAGAATTCTTGGTAGGTAGTGTAGATGAAAGTGGCTATATAAGAAGAACTATTCAAGATATTGTAGATGATCTCGCATTCACCCAAAATGTTTATACAGATGAACCTACGGTAGAAAAAGTTCTTAAGAAAGTTCAGGAATTAGACCCTGCAGGAGTTGGAGCTCGATCTTTACAAGAATGTTTATTAATACAATTGCACAGAAAGGAAGTGACCAAAGAGGTTACTTTAGCTACAGACCTGTTGGAGAAATCTTTTGATCACTTCAGTAAAAAACATTATTCTAAACTATTATCTAAGCATGATATTTCTGAAGATGAACTTAGAGATGCTATTGATGTAATAGAACATTTAAATCCGAAGCCGGGTGGGACCTTTGCAGGTAACATTAGAATGGTGGAGCATGTAATTCCAGATTTTACAATTAAGATTGAAGATGGTGAGTTACAATTAAGTCTAAATGGAAGAAATGCACCCGAAATGCATATTTCTAATGATTACAACAATATGCTTAAGGGTTACAAAGAGTCTAAAGAGAAAACCAAGGCTCAAAAAGATGCTGTTATGTTCATTAAGCAGAAATTAGACTCTGCAAAATGGTTCATAGAAGCTATTAAACAGCGCCAACAAACCCTAATGGTTACAATGAGTTCTATTATGCATTACCAGCAAGAATATTTCTTAACAGGAGATGAGCGTAACTTACGCCCTATGATCTTAAAGGATATTGCAGATGAGATAGGCATGGATGTATCTACGGTTTCTAGAGTAGCTAACAGTAAATATGTAGACACTCCTTACGGAACTAAACTTATCAAAGAATTCTTTTCTGAATCTATGACCAATGATCAAGGAGAAGAAGTTTCTACCAGAGAGATAAAAAAGATCTTGGAGATCTCTATTGAAGAGGAAGATAAAAGAAAGCCTCTAACAGATGAGAAACTGGCGAAACTTTTAAAAGATAAAGGATATCCAATAGCTAGAAGAACTGTAGCAAAATACAGAGAGCAGCTAGACATTCCGGTAGCAAGGATGAGAAAAGAAATTTAATGCGTAAACTTCTAAAAAGCGCTTCCTATATCTTTCACCCTATTTGGATGCCATTTATAGGAAGCTTGTTCTATTTTTTAATTACACCCAGGTTTTTTCCTTTGCCTCTAATACAGGCTAAGATGCTAGCTATAGCTATTACCACTTTATTTATACCTATAGTATTCTTTTTTCTACTTAAGAACCTCGGGAAAGCTAAGAATGTATTTTTAAGCGATGTAAAAGAACGCAAATGGCCATTATTCTTTTACATTCTTTTGATAGGTCTTAATCTATATCAGATTTTAGACATCTACAATTACCCGGCGCTCTATTATTACTTTGTAGGAATTATGATCTCTGTGGCAACAGGCTTTATACTTGCGTGGCTAAATATTAAAGCGAGTCTGCATATGGTAGGTATAAGTGGAATTTTTACTTTTATACTAGCGCTTAGTATCTTTTACAGAATCAATCTTCTATTCACTTTGGCGTTTCTAATTATAGCTATAGGCTGGACAGCAAGTAGTAGACTTACCTACAAAGCACATACTGGACTAGAATTGATTATAGGAACCTTTATAGGATTTGTTCCGCAACTAATTGTATTAAAATATTGGTTATAGGATATAAAACATTAACCCCACTTTAAAAACACTCATATCTACAGAGACATCTTCCAAATTGGCATTTTTAAACATTGGAGTTAGATTGTAATAAACGTGAAAATTAAACGTATTATATCCAAAGGTTAACGTTGTACCAAGTCTAAACTTATCTAGCTCGGGTATGTTATTAACGGTAATTTTTGCATCTGCATCTTTATAGGTAGACTTAGAATAATATATATACCCAGGTCTTAATCCGGCATAAATTCTCCAGAACTTGTAGGACGTAGCGTTAGAGCTACGCCATCTAAACTCTAAAGGAGCTTCAATCATTTGTGTAGAAAATCTATTGGTGTCAAAATCTAATCCGTTAAGACTGCTAAAAACACTTTTTCCGTTCTCTCCCTCTTCTATTAATAGATCTTGACCATATGTATTTATAGACCAACCAGCACCAATTCCAATCGCAATGTTTCTTCTTTTATTTAGAGGAATGTCTCTTATGAATCCAAAATGTAAACCGCCGGAAAATCCAGATTGAGAAACATCTGCAGGAAGATCGGTAAGCAAGTGAAAGGTTAGACCCAGATAAAATTGATCTTCTCTATATAGGCTATCTACTTCTTGCAGTTGCTGCTCTATGATATTCTCCTGAGCAAATAAGCAATCAATACTTAGAAATGTGATAGTCAACAGAACCAGGATAGATCTTTTCATAGAAGAATTTTAACAGCGCTAATTTAATATAAAAAAGAATCCCTTCACAGTTTTACCTGAGAAGGGATTCTTATAACAGTAAAGAAATAAATTTCTTAGTTTTGGCTTACATCACCAGTTTTGGTGGTATAATTAATCTTAAGAGCTTCAGCTTTTCTTAATTCCTGTTTAATATCAGAAACAAGACCCATATTAGTTTCAACATCTACTTTTAAAGAAGTTGTTAAATACGGAACTAACTCTTCCCTTTTGGTTTCTCTTTCAGCATAGATAAATTTTTGAACATCGCGAACGGTGGCAAACTTATCATTTAACTGTATGCGAGCTTCTGTACCATATTTGCCTTGATATCTTTCGCTTGGCTTTCCTGCATATATGTACATTACTAAATCTTTCTTATCTAGCTTTTCTACCTGGTCTGCATAAGGCAAATTGTTTTGTACCATTAAGGTAGTATCACGCATTGTAGTAGCAACCATAAAAAAGAAAAGCAACATAAAAACGATATCTGGTAAGGAAGCCGTACTTATAGCAGGCAATTCCCCACTCTTTTTCTTTTTAAATTTAGACATAATATTATTTAAATTTTGTTATATGAGCTGCTATCCCTTAGGCTCTGCCTCAGATAATTTTTGAGGATACATATCCTTAACTTTATCCAATCTTTCTTTTAGAGTTTCTTTATTTCCTCTAAAGCTAGGATCGTTATAGTTATTCTCCATTTGAATATAGTCTTTACCATAAAGTCTTTGAGTAGCTTGATTTCTCAATTCATTATAGGCAGCAACCAATTCATTCTGTACAGATATATAGGTTCCATATTCTGTCTTACGGTCATTAACCAATGAGATAATTGCTTTCGTAGGGTTGTCTGAAGACGAAGGATCCTTCGCACCCTGACAATAGCTACATGCATCATCTCCCAAACCTGCACCGTTATCTAAAAACTTAACTGCAGCAGCACGAAGATCTTTAACTTTCATTGGTTGATCCTCTACTAGCAATTGATTGTCTCTGTTTACAATTACGGTAAAGATGTTCTTTTGCTTAATGATAGGAGGCTCTACATTTTCATCCTGAATAGGAGGCAGCTTACGGCTAATCCCCTTATCAGAAACAATGGTAGTGGTTACCAAGAAGAAAATCAATAGCAAGAATGCTATATCGGCCATAGAGCCTGCGTTTACTTCTGGTGCTGTTCTTTTAGCCATAGTTTATTTTATTAATTTTCTGATCCCAGAAAGTACCATTGCGCCAACAGCGATTACGGCAAGTATGTAAAATACTACCAAACCTGCACCTACCCAGTGATCTCCACTAGCAGATAATGTTGTACCGTCCTTTAATTCTAATTGATTTCCATCCGTTACTACGTAAGCAATGATAACAATTAGTGCAAAAGCACCTACAGAGATAAGAGTGTTTTTAATGTTTCCAGTAAAAAGACCTTTGATAACGAATATCAATACAATAATTAAAGTAATTGCAAACACGATATAAGTTACCCACATCATTGGGTCTAGCATACTACCCTGCAAATCAGCCGAAGCTTTGATTGCCTCATCGCCGGCCATAAGGATCCTACCCAATAGGATAAGTCCAATGACACCAATAACGAGTGCTAGATATTTTAATATTTTATGTAAATTCATAGTGTTTCTACTTCTTAGATTCTTTTTCTGTTTTTGTAGTCAACAAGCATATCGATTAATGTGATAGAAGCATCTTCCATGTCATTAACGATACTATCGATCTTAGCGATGATATAATTATAAAAAATCTGAAGAATAATTGCTACGATCAAACCGAATACTGTTGTAAGAAGTGCTACTTTAATACCACCTGCTACCAATGAAGGTTGCATATCTCCAGCTGCTTCAATTCTATCAAAAGCCTGAATCATCCCGATTACTGTACCCATGAAACCAAGCATAGGAGCTAAAGCGATAAATAAAGAAACCCAAGATACGTTCTTCTCTAATTGTCCCATTTGAACACCACCGTAAGCAACAACAGCTTTCTCTGCAGCCTCAATACTTTCATCTGCACGGTCTAATCCTTGGTAATAAATAGAGGCAACTGGGCCTTTTGTGTTTCTACAAACTTCTTTAGCAGCTTCAATTCCACCACTATTTAAAGCATCTTCTACATCTTGAGCTAATTTCTTAGTGTTTGTTGTAGAAAGGTTCAAAAAGATAATTCTTTCAATGGCAATGGCCAAACCAAGAATTAAACATAAAAGAACGATACCCATAAATCCGGCACCACCCTCAATAAAACGTTTCTTAAGTTCTTGGTGAAAACCTAAATCTTCCTCACTGTCCATGTCAGGAGTTGCTGCTTCGTCTTGATTATCCTGAATAAAATTCACGATATTATCTGGAGCTGTTTGGAAATAAGTTGTCGCATTTACATTAGCGGCTCCAAATAACATAATCGAAGCGATTACCAAAGTTGAAAATAATCTTTTCATTACTGTTTGTCTTAAATTAATTAGTTAAAGGGTTAAAGATATAAAAATATTTTTTTAATAAAAATACTTTGCAGAGAGGAAGGGATTCGAACCCTCGATACGCTTTTGGCGTATACACGCTTTCCAGGCGTGCGCCTTCGACCACTCGGCCACCTCTCTATTACGTTATTCTAATTTGGTGCGCTAAATAATAAAAAAAATTGTTTACCATCAAATAAGAAGCGTTAATTTTATAACATTTCCCCGCGAAGAGAAGTCTCAAAGATAGTTTTAAAAACCTTAGGTGATAATTCTTTCCCTAAAAGATACATTAATTTAGCCACAGCTGCTTCTGTAGTAATATCCTTTCCAGAAACCACACCTATTTTCTTTAACTGCGTACTAGTTTCATATTGCCCCATATTCACACTACCAGCGATACATTGGGTAACATTAACGATCATAATTCCTTTAGAAATATACTTCTTAAGCAGTTCTATAAACCAAGAATCTGTTGGGGCATTCCCACTCCCAAAAGTTTCTAAAACTACTCCTTTAAGGCCTTTTTTAGATAAAATATGATCTATAGTACTCTCTGTAATTCCGGGAAACATCTTCAAAATAACTACATCATCGTTAAAATTTGTGTGTAGCTGGGTACGTTTTCTTCTGTTGGTCTTCCAAAGTACATTATGATTAACAGATAAATAAACACCCGACTCTGCCAAAGCAGGATAATTTAAAGAAGAAAAAGCCTGAAAATGCTCTGCATTCATCTTCGTTGTTCTATTTCCTCTATATAATTTATATTCAAAATAAAGACCAACTTCAGATATTACTGGCCTCCCTTGTTTCTGCAAACCGGCTATCTGAATACTGGTAATAAGATTCTCTTTTGCATCTGTTCGTAAATCTCCAATTGGTAATTGAGAGCCGGTAAAAATAATAGGCTTAGTAAGATTCTCGAACATAAAGCTTAATGCAGCCGCTGTGTAGGACATGGTATCACTTCCATGTAACACCACAAAACCATCATATTCTTCATAGCGCTCTTCAATAATTTCTGCGATCTGAATCCAATACGTTGGATTCATATTGGATGAATCTATTGGTTTTTTAAAACTTATTGTATTAATAGTATGCTCTAAAAGTTTTAATTCCGGAATGCTTTGAAGAAGCTCACTAAAGTTGAACGCCTTAAGAGCACCCGTTTCAAAATCTTTAATCATACCAATGGTTCCACCGGTATATATTAATAAAATGTTTGATTTAGACTTCATTAAGGGCTTCATGATTAAGCACCGGGTTGGCATACATTAATAAGTAACTATTTACTTCTAAAGAATTTTTAAAATCTATCCTGCGTGTTAAACGCCTTTCAAATTGCCTCTTTTGCTTAGACGTATATTTATCTTTATGTAATTCGTTATTCTTTAACAGATCGCAAGCTATATAATTAGCTGGCCATAGTTTATAATTCTCGTGAATTCTATTATCTATATATGTAGCCAGACTCTTTAATTGATCATTTATTGAAGACTCTTCCTGTTCCATCTTTTTAAATACATCTGCAGAAATTACATTTCCAGCAGTGATATGTATTCTTCCTTTATTTCCTAAAGCACCTTGCATAATAGAATTAAAATCCTCGTTAGCAGATTTTACGTAAGTTTCTTCATTATGCTTTGCCATGATCTCTGGCATTTTTAAAATATCTGTAGGATCAAATTCGTAAGACATGGAAATTGGAACGATCTTGATCTTGGAAAAATATTCTGACAAACTAAGATCTCCCTTAGCCATAGCCAGCATTTTTAAAACTCCTTGTTGAGTATGATCATTCCCATCTTTTGTTCTACCCTCTCGCTGTGCCATCCATACAGATCTATTCTGTTCTACCAAAAGATCTTTAATATATGCTGAAAGCTCCATGGAACTCTTTAGCATTTCTCTTGGACCCAAGCCTCTTTGCACTAAAAAATTTCTGTTTAGTTTAGACAATAAAAGTAGAAATGGTTTTTGAACCAGATTATCTCCAATTGCTGAAGCCGTCATGATAAGATCTTGCTCGTACAAGGCGCAATTAAGCAAACTGGTATCTAATAAAATATCGCGATGATTAGAGATAAACATATAAGACTCATCCTTACTTAAAGAGTCAAAGCCGCTATAGGTTAATCCTTCAGAGCTTTTCTCTAAGACTTTTCTTATAGAGTGATAAATCACCTTGGTTTGAAAATCTCTAATAGAATGGCAATCCATCACAATCTCCTCAATCTCAGAAAATGATTTTTCAGGAAAAGAGAATTGCAACAAGGCTTTCACCATTGGATGCTTAATATATTGCTGAAGCGCAGGATGCACCTCAGAATCTCGGTAAAATCTTATTTTATCAAAGTCTGTCACGTATATCTTCTTAAGTTCACAAATGAACAAAATTAATAATTAAAAATTAACATTATACCCCAAAGATATCGATTGAATTTTGAGTGGTAACATCTGCTATCGTCTCAATATCTACCTCATAGATATCTGAAAGTTTATCTGCTATCAGCTTTAAATAACTACTTTCATTTCTCTTCCCTCTATAAGGTGCAGGTGCCAAGTAAGGCGAATCTGTTTCTAATACAATATTAGCTAATGGAATTTCAACTAAAAATTTATCGAGACCACCGTTCTTAAAGGTAGCAACCCCTCCAATTCCCAACTTCATATTATAAGAAAGTGCCTTTTGAGCCTGCTCTAAATTTCCGGTAAAACAATGAAATATCCCAAAAAGATCATCATCCTTTTCAGATTCTAATACCTCAAAAACTTCATTAAAGGCATCTCTACAATGAATTACGATTGGTAATTTGTATTTCTTAGCCAATTGGATCTGTCGTTTGAACGCAATTTGCTGTTGCTGCAATAAAGTTTTATCCCAGTATAGATCTATACCAATTTCCCCTACCGCTATAAAATCTCTTTTCTGAAACTCCTCTTCCACATGCCGCAATTCTTCTTCGTAATTTTCTTTTACAGATGTTGGGTGCAGTCCCATCATTAAATGTAAATTATCTGGAAATTGCTCCTTAAGCTCGTACATAGCCTTTGTATGAGTAGAATCTATTGCAGGTATAAAGAATCTTCTAACATTATTCTCAAAAGCTCGCTGTAGAACCTCTGCCCTATCTTCATCAAAATCTTTGCTATATAAGTGTGTATGCGTGTCTGTTAATATCATATTTACAAAATTAATTTATTTTGAAGACCTATCTTTACCAAAACATAAAGAATGTCTACGCTAAGGAAACTATTAGAAGATAAAGGATATTATCGCATCAAAATGAAGTTCACAGCAACCAATCATTTTGAAGTAAAAGCAAAAATAAATAAAATTGAAGGGAATTTTATCTTAGATACCGGTGCATCGAGTACCTGTGTAGGATTTGATGCCGCTACACATTTTAAACTACTAGCAGAAGAAAGCAAGGTAAGAGCCGCCGGGGCGGGAGCAAATAATATGCTTACTAAAATGGCACAGGAGAACATTCTAGAACTTAAAGGCTGGAAGAAGAAAAAAATAGACCTCGTATTATTTGATCTAACACACGTTAATGAAGCTCTGGAAGACCATAAAGCTGAAAAGGTTCATGGAATTATAGGTGCTGATGTTCTAAAGAAAGGGAAAGCCGTCATTGATTATAAAAACAAAGCACTTTATTTGAAATAACAAAAACTGGGGAAAAACCCCCATTATAATGTGCTACAAAAAGAGGTAAGTTTGGTATAAATATATAAGTTATGGAGTCTATTCAAGATAAAAATACGATACCGCCCTTTATAATGGCAGTGCTAGCAGTAATAGTTGCAGCCGTACTTCTTATTAATATCCTGACGTTGATTTCCTTACTTTAATTAGTTGAAACCAATCAAAAAGATAAAAGGCAATAATTCAAGTAGAATTATTGCCTTTTATTTTATTCAAAAATCTAGATTAAAGCTCTAGAGTTCTCTTCACATCATTATCCATTAATAGCTCTTCCGGATTTTCTAAAGCTTCTTTTATTGCAACTAAAAACCCAACAGATTCCTTACCATCAATAATTCTATGATCATAAGAAAGCGCTACATACATAATAGGTCTTATTTCTACGTGGCCATCTATAGCTACAGGACGCTCTACAATATTGTGCATTCCTAGAATAGCACTTTGAGGTGGATTGATAATTGGAGTAGAAAGCATAGAACCAAATACACCACCATTGGTAATTGTAAAGGTACCACCTGTCATTTCATCTACTGTAATATTTCCATCTCTAGCTCTTAAAGCAAGGCGTTTTACATCTTCCTCAACAGCTCTAAAGCCCATATTTTCAACATTTCGCATTACCGGAACCATCAAACCTTTTGGTCCAGACACAGCAATACTTATATCTTTATAATCATATTTTATTTGATAATCTCCATCTATCATAGAGTTTACATCTGGATAAAGTTCTAAAGCTCTAACCACTGCAAGAGTAAAGAATGACATAAATCCTAACCCTACTCCGTGCTTATCTTTAAATTCATCTTTATACTGCTTACGCAAAGAAAAGATCGCAGACATATCTACCTCATTAAAGGTAGTAAGCATAGCTGTTTCATTCTTTGCACTTACCAAACGCTCTGCAACTTTACGTCTTAACATAGACATTTTCTTGCGCTCTTCACCTCTTTTACCAGCTCCAGGAGTCCCCATAGAATGTTTTGCCTGAACAGCATCATCTTTGGTAATTCTACCATCTCTTCCAGTTCCCTTTACAGATTTGCAGTCCATTCCTTTTTCATCCAAAATTTTCTTAGCAGCAGGAGATGGAGTTCCGGTAGCGTACGTTTTATCTTGTTTTTGCGAAGGCGTAGATGGTTTAGAAGGCGTTTGCTTTAAAGCATCTGCTTTATCACTATCTTCTTTAGTAGACGTTTCTTCCTTCTGCTCTTTTAATTCAGATTCTGGAGATTCTTTTTTATCACCACCACCTGGTTTTGGAGCATCTGTATCTATTAAACACACCACAGCACCAACGGCAACAGCATCACCTTCTTCAGCTTTTAAAGTGATAATTCCACTTGCTTCAGCAGGAAGTTCAAGAGTTGCTTTATCGCTATCTACTTCTGCAATAGCCTGATCTTTTTCTACATAATCTCCATCTTCTACCAGCCATTGAGCAATTTCAACTTCTGTGATAGATTCTCCGGGAGAAGGAACTTTCATTTCTAAAGCCATGATCTTATATTTTTATTTTTTGAATCCTTCTGCTTGCGCAATAAGGGTTAAATTTTTAGTTTATTATTCAGCTAATTAATTCATTGTTTTATCAAAAACGCTTTCGATTACTTTCTCATGGCGCTTTTTATATCTTACAGAACTACCTGCTGCAGGAGATCCATAAAATCTTCTACTACATACTCTAAAATTCTTAGCCTCATCAAAATGTAATAACATATGGCTGTAAGCGCCCATATTTCTTGGTTCTTCCTGAGCCCAAACAAGATCATCTGCATTTTTATACTTAGCCATGATCTCTTTCATCTTAGTGGAAGGAAGCGGAAATAATTGCTCTACACGAACTAAAGCTACATCATTTCTTTCATTTTTCTCTCTCTCATCTAAAAGATCATAGTAGAATTTTCCTGTACAGAATACCAAAGTTTTGATATTATCTACATTCGCTTCTGAATCATCAATAACTGTTTGAAAAGATCCATTTGCAAATTCTTCTTTTGTAGAGATCACTTTAGGATGTCTCAACAAACTTTTTGGAGTAAAAATAATTAGAGGTTTTCTATAGTTCACCTTCATTTGCTTACGCAATAGGTGAAACATATTTGCAGGCGTTGTACAATCTGCTACAAACATATTATCTGTTGCGCAAAGTTGAAGAAAACGCTCCATTCTTCCTGAAGAGTGTTCTGCTCCTTGCCCCTCGTATCCGTGAGGCAACAACATTACCAATCCATTTTGCAATTTCCACTTATCTTCTGCTGCAGAAATATATTGATCTATCATGATCTGCGCACCATTTACGAAATCTCCAAATTGAGCTTCCCAAATAGTAAGCGTTTGCGGACTTGCCATTGCGTAACCATAATCGAACCCCACTACCCCATATTCTGATAGTAATGAATTGTAGATATGGAAATCTCCTTTTTTATCTGGTATACTATTATGTAGAATGATCTCTTCTTCACTCTCTTCCACCTTAACTACAGCATGACGATGAGAAAAAGTTCCTCTTTCTACATCTTGCCCACTCATTCTAACGCTATATCCCTCCTGCATTAAAGTTCCATAAGCCAACAATTCTGCCATCGCCCAATCTAACTTATTAGTATCAAAGAACATCGTATGACGTGCTTCTATAAGTTTAGCGATCTTGCGTAGAAATTTCTTATCTTTTGGAAGTTTGGTAATAACTTCTGCAACTTCAGTTAATTTATCTAATGACACAGTAGTATCTACCGCCTCCATCATTACATCTTCCTGAACATTTTCAAAACCTTCCCATTCATCTTGCATGAAAGGAGTGATCTTGGTGGTATCTTCCTTACGAGAATCTTCTAATTCTTCTTCTAATTTTGCCTTATACTCTTCTTCCAGTTTCTTAACGTAACCTTCCTCTATTACACCACTCTTAAGTAACTCTTCAGCATAAATATCTCTAGAGTTCTCATGCTTAGCTATAGCTTTGTATAATTTTGGCTGGGTAAACCTAGGCTCATCACCCTCATTATGCCCGTATTTTCTATATCCTAATAGATCAATAAAAACGTCTCTACCAAAATGCATTCTAAAATCTAAAGCAAATAGTACCGCGTGTACCACTGCTTCTGCATCGTCTGCATTTACATGTAATACAGGAGAAAGTGTAACCTTAGCAACATCGGTACAATAGGTAGAAGATCTACCGTCTAAATAATTAGTAGTGAAACCTATTTGGTTATTAACTACTATATGAATGGTACCTCCGGTCTTGTATCCTTCTAATTGCGCCATCTGCACAATTTCATAAACTAAACCTTGCCCTGCTATTGCTGCATCACCATGTACTATTATTGGAAGTACTTTTGAAATATCGTCTTTATATCTTCGATCTTGTTTAGCTCTAGAAATTCCTTCCACAACAGCTCCTACCGTCTCTAAATGAGAAGGGTTTGGCGCAATGTTTATGTTGATTTCTTTACCGCTGTTGGTCGTTCTGCAAGAGGTCCAGCCCAAATGATATTTTACATCTCCATCAAAAATATCCTGTTCGTAATCTTTCCCATCAAATTCACTAAAGATCTGCTTAGCGCTTTTCCCAAAAATATTGGTAAGCGTATTAAGTCTCCCGCGGTGAGCCATACCCATCACGAAATCTTTAACTCCAAGATCTGCTGCTTTCTCGATAATTGCGTCTAAAGCTGGGATCAAACTTTCGTTGCCCTCTAGAGAGAAACGCTTTTGCCCAACATATTTGGTATGTAAAAAGCTCTCAAAAGATATAGCCTGATTTAATTTAGAGAGAATTTGTTTTTTCTCTTCATTACTAAATTTAGGCTGATTGTCATTTATGTTAAGTTTTTTCTGGATCCACTCTATTTCTTCTGGCTTGCGGATGTACATATACTCAACCCCAATAGAATGACAATAGATGGTTTCTAAATGATCTACGATCTCCCTAAGTGTAGCCGCTCCTATTCCTAATATTTCTCCAGCGCTAAATTTAACATCCAAATCTTGTTCAGAAAGTCCGAAATTCTGTAACTCTAAAGTTGGAGTATATTTTCTTCTATCTCGAACAGGATTTGTTTTAGTAAACAAATGCCCACGAGTTCTATAGCCATCAATTAGCCTTACTACTTCAAACTCTTTAAGAACAGACTGAGGAATTTCCCCATTCTGATTTTCAAGAGGATTGGCTTGAAATTGTACTTCATTGTTATTTGCAGTTACGCCACTTTCTTCCATTCCAAAGTCAAAACCTTGAAAGAAAGCACGCCAACTTGGCTCTATACTATCTGGATTTCGTAAATATTGATCGTAGAGGTCAGCGAAATATGCTGTATTTGCGGCGTTAAGAAATGAAAATCTATCCATAGGTGGAAACTAATGTTTCTTTTGTTATAAAACATCGCAAAAATACAATTTTTAGATTTTATAGCTTATAGAAAACATTATATTTATCTATTATATTATAAGAATTTTAACATGTTTAAGTATCAAATTATGCCTAAAAAAGCTGTATTTCTTATTGCATTAATTATTGTAAGCTGTTTACAAACCATAAAGTCGCAGACTACAGAAAACTCAATATCAGACAACAACAGTCTGTTTTGGAGTCAGGTTAGGTTTGGAGGAAGTTTAGGTTTAAGTGTTGGTAGCGACTATATTTCAGTAGAAATAGCGCCTTCTGCTTTATATGATTTTAACAAAACTTTTTCTGCTGGAGTTGGTATAAATGCTGCCTATGGAAAAGTGGATAATTTTAAAGCTACTAGTGTGGGTGGAAGTTTAATTGGAATTGTAAGACCCATATCTTCCATACAGATTTCTACAGAATTACAAGAATCCTATATCAATAGAAAGATTGAATATATAGACGCTAATGATGTAACTACTAAAGATTGGGTTCCCGCACTATTTTTAGGGCTGGGGTATACTACAGGACCCTTTACAGTAGGATTAAAATATGATGTTTTATATGATGATGACAAAAGCATTAATAATAGTGCCCTGTTACCTTTTGTAAGCATCTACTTTTAAACCTGCCTATCCATTAAAGATTCTCCGAATTTTCTGAGCAATAATTTCTTATCTGCCGGCACCTGAATTTTATCAAGTACATCAAAAGCTTCTTTTGTATATTTTTTGATCTCTTCTCGAGCGAGATTAGAAGCTCCACTTTGCTCAAAAATTCCTTTTACCGCTTCAATTTTACCAGACGCATCCATAGGCGAGATAGAATATAAATGTTCTAGTTGTTTAGCTTCTGCTTCACTTGCTTTTTGAAGTGCCGTTAGATATAAAAAGGTCTTTTTATTTTCAATGATATCTCCACCAAGTTGTTTCCCAAAAGATTCAGGATCTCCAAAGGCATCTAAATAATCATCCTGTAATTGAAAAGCAATTCCTAGCAATCTACCAAATTCATACATTGCGCGTTTACATTCTTCAGGTGCTTCAGCTACAATAGCTCCCATTTGTAACGATGCTCCAACTAAAACCGCAGTTTTAAATTCTATCATTTTAAGATAGTCTGAGATCTTTACATCTTCCCTACTCTCAAAATCTATATCGTACTGCTGCCCTTCACAAACCTCTATGGCCGTTTTTGTAAATAACTGTGCAAGTTCCTTAAAAATAACGCCATCATAATTTTCAAATAATTGGTATGCATTAATAAGCATAGCATCTCCAGAAAGAATTCCCGTATTAAGATCCCATTTTTCATGAACGGTTTCCTTACCTCTTCTTAAAGGTGCAGCATCCATAATATCATCATGAACCAAAGAAAAATTATGAAACACTTCAATAGCCAATGCAGCATCTAGTGCATTTTTGTAAGAAGAATCAAAGATCTCTGCTGTCATCAATACCAATACCGGTCTTAATCGCTTTCCACCCAAATTTAAAATGTAGGTAATTGGCTCGTACAAATTCACGGGTTCTCTTGTAACTACTTTCTCTTCAAGATACTCTACAAAAGCTTCGCGATATTCAGATATTGATAGCATTTTTAATTTTTTGGCTAAAATACCATAAATGATATTATTTCAAATTTCAGTATCGAATTAAATTACAAAATTTTCGGAAACTTTTAAGGTTTTTAAAGTTTCCTGATGTACTTTTGCGCTTCAAATTAAATAAAATTGAAAGATCACATTATTCAAACCGCTGCAGATCTGTTCTTAAACCTTGGCTTTAAGAGCGTTACTATGGATGATATTGCGAATAAACTGGGAATTTCTAAAAAGACCATCTACTCTCATTTCTCTACGAAAACCAAATTAGTAGAAGCAAGCACTTTTTATATTATCTCCACTATTTCTTGTGGTATTGAAAGTATAAACAAACAAAAGATGAATCCTATTGTAGAACTCTTTGAAATCAAAAAGTTCGCAATGAATAATTTAAAGGATGAAAAATCTTCCCCTCAATATCAACTTAAAAAATATTATCCTGAGGTGTTTGCGAGTGTTCAAAAAACCCATTTACAAATAATGGAAGGTTCTGTAACCACAAATCTAGAGCGCGGCATAAAAGACGGGTTGTATAGAGCTAATTTACCTATAGACTTTATTAGTAAGATCTATTTTGTAGGAATGATGGGACTTAAAGATGATTACCATTTTCCGGTAGATAAATATAGCAGCTTTGAGCTTTTAGAAAGTTTTTTAGAATATCATCTGCGCGCTATAGTTACAGACAAAGGCTTAGAAACCCTCAATCAATTTATTAAAACTGAAGTTGTTTAAATATGAAAAATATTAGTTCATTGCTTTTAGCAGTTCTATTTTGCGCCAATCTCTGCGCTCAAGAATCTGACACCTCAAGAGTATATACCTTCTCTTTAGAGGAAGCTATTGCCTTTGGGATAGACAATAATTATGCTGCCAGGATCTCTTCTAAAGATATAGACAAAGCCCTAAAACAAAAATGGGAGATCATTGCACAAGGGCTGCCGCAAATTACAGGGAATTTAGATTACCAAAACTTCTTGAAGCAACCTGTAACATTAATTCCTGCAGAGATAACCGGTGGAGAACCAGGTACGTTTACTCCAGTAAGATTTGGGACTCAGCAAAACCTCAACGGAACAGCTACTTGGAATCAACTTATTTTTGATGGTTCTTATATTGTTGGAGTTCAGTCTGCAAAAACCCTGCTTCAAATTTCTAAGAATGCGAAGACCAAAACAGACCAGCAGGTAAAATCTAGTGTTATTAATGCTTACGGAAATGTTTTACTTGCAGAAGAAAGCGTAAAAATACTTCGATATAATATAGAGACCTTAGAGAAGAACTATTCTGATACTAAAAAGATCTTTGAAAATGGGTTAACCGAAGAAGAAAATGTAGAACAATTAGAGATCACCCTAATCGGGCTTAAGAATAACCTGAACAGGAATAAGCGCAACAGAGATATCTCTTATGAAATGCTTAATCTAACTTTAGGTTTACCCGTGCAAACCCGATTAAAACTTACCGAAGATCTTAACATTTTAGCATTAAGATATTTTGATTTGGAACTTCTTGCCAAAGATATTTCTGTAGAAGAAAACATAGACTATAGAATTGCAGAAAATCAGGCAGAGGCAGCTAGAATTTATGTGAGATTAGAACAATCTAAAGCGTTACCAAGATTATCTGCATTTGTAAATTATGGATTTCAAGGAAACAGCGAAAGTTTTTCATTCTTACAAAACGATCAGAAATATTTTACGCAATCTATTCTTGGCGTTAACCTTAGTATCCCAATATTTAGCAGTGGAATGCGCGGAGCTAGAACTCAGCAAAAGAAGATCGAATATGATCAGGCTCTTATTCAGCTAGATCAAACAAAAAATCAGGTAAGGCTCGAAATAGATTCTGCTAAGAATAACTACGAGTACAGCTTAGAAAATTACAAGACTCAACAGCAAAACTTAAGGCTTGCTGAGAGAATTGAGAATAAGAACCAAATTAAGTTTTCTGAAGGATTGGCTACGAGTTTTGATCTTAGAGATGCTCAAACCCAGTTATTCTCTGCTCAACAAGAGCTTTTACAATCTATGCTTAATGTAATAACCAACAAGGTGGAGTTAGAAAACTTATTAGATACTTCAAGATACACCGCTAAAAATTAAATTTATTTCAATAAATAAGGACATGAAAAAGTTACTATCAATACTTACACTTTCAACGCTTCTCATTTCTTGTGGAGGAGATAACAATAAATCTGTAGAAGAGATTGCAGCATCAAATGATGTTAAAACAATTCAGCAGAAAAGAGATGAATTAACTACCACACAGCAGGAAATACACGATCAGCTAAAAGTTCTGGATGCAAAATTAGATGAGCTTAATCCTGAAAAGAATGTGCCTTTAATTACCGCTATTTTAGCCAAAAAAGAAGTTTTTAATCACTATCTGGAACTTCAGGGTAGTGTAGAAACAAAGCAGAACCTAGTAATTAATGCTGAAATTGGCGGGATCCTTAATAAGGTTTATGTTAAGGAAGGTGATAAAGTTACTAAAGGCCAGCTTTTGGCGAGAATAGATGATGGCGGAATGAGCCAACAATTGGCACAACTACAAACTCAGGCAGATCTTGCTAAGACCACTTTTGAACGTCAGAAAAGATTATGGGACCAAAAGATTGGAAGTGAGATCCAATTTTTACAGGCTAAATCTAATTACGAAGGACAGGTAAGTGCTGTAAACCAAATGAAGAGTCAGGTTGCAAGATCTACGATTATCGCTCCTTTTTCAGGAATTATAGATGATGTTATTACAGAGGCAGGAAGCGTGGTTTCTCCAGGACAAACTCCAATTCTAAGAATTGTGAACTTATCTGATATGTATATCCAAACTGATGTACCCGAAAATTATATTTCTGATGTTACCAAAGGGAAAGAAGTTAAAGTAACATTTCCGGTACTTGGGAAATCTATAGATACTAAGATAAGACAAACAGGAAACTTTATAAATCCAGACAACAGAACTTTCAAGGTAGAAATTGAAGTTCCAAATAAGGAGAAAGAGATAAAACCTAACTTAACTGCAAGGTTAAAAATTAACGATTATACCAGTGAAGAAGCATTATTGATCCCACAAAGTATTATTTCAGAAAATGCAGAAGGAGAACAGTACATCTATATTTTAGAGAATGTTGAAGGTGAAAAAGCCGTTGCAAAACAACAGATCATTAAAACCGGAAAAACTCAAGGAGATGTTATTGAGGTTCTAGAAGGAGTAAAAGATGGAGACCAGATCATTAAAGAAGGTGCTAGAAGTGTTAAAGACGGGCAAACCGTGAAAATTATTACAGATTAAGGTTACATTATATGGAAAAGAAGAAAAAAGTTATAGATCAGGAGTTTAAATTATCCTCTTGGGCTATACAAAACAAGACCACTATTTATGTAATGATGATCCTTATCTTATTCCTGGGAGCATCTGCATATTTTAGTATGCCTAGAGAAAGCTTCCCGGAAATTAGAGAAACTAAGATCTATGTAAGCTCATTATTTCCTGGGAATACCGCAGAAGATATTGAAAAACTAATTACTAATCCTTTAGAAGATAAATTAAAGACGGTAAGTAATGTAAAGGAGATCACTTCTACTTCACAAGAAGATTACTCTATGATCGTAGTGGAGTTTGATGAAGGTATTTCTGTTGAACTTGCCAAACAAAAGGTGAAGGATGAAATAGATTCAGAAACCTCTGGAGAAGATTGGCCTACATTTAACGGCGCCAAAGTAGAACCAAATGTCTTTGAATTAAGTATCTCTGAAGAGGTTCCTATTTTAAATATTAATATCTCTGGAGATTATCCTGTTGCTAAGCTTAAAGAGTTTGGAGAGTATCTTCAGGACGATATTGAAGATCTAACCGAGATCAAAAAAGTGGATATTCGTGGGGCACAGGAAAAGGAAATTGAAGTTGCGGTAGATATTTATAAGATGATGGCATCTTCTGTAAATTTCCAGGATATTACCAGTGCAATTAACGGTGGAAATATGACCATGTCTGCAGGTAATTTTATAGCCAGTGGGCAGCGTAGAACTATTAGAATTTTAGGAGAAATAGATTCCCCTTCAGACTTAGAAAACTTTGTAGTAAAGTCTGATGGTGGAAATAATGTATACCTTAAAGATATAGCAGATATTAGTTTTAAGGAAAAAGACAGAACTACTTATGCTAGAGAATTTGGGGAGCGTGTAGTAATGTTGGATGTTAAGAAGCGTTCTGGAAAGAACATGGTGGAAGCTGCAGAAAAGGTTGAGCAAATTGTAAAAGAGGCTAAGGAAAATGTTTTTCCGTCTAATTTAAAGATCACTATCACTAACGATCAATCTTCAAAAACCATAGGACAGGTAGATGACTTGGTGAATAACATCATATTTGGAATTATTCTGGTGGTAACGGTGCTGATGTTCTTCCTCGGATTTAAAAATGCACTTTTTGTTGGGTTTGCTATTCCTATGTCTATGTTCATGTCTCTTATGATCTTGAACTATTTAGGATATACCATGAATACCATGATCTTGTTTGGACTCATCATGGGTCTTGGAATGTTGGTAGACAACGGAATTGTGGTTGTTGAGAATGTATATAGATTGATGGATGAAGAAGGTATGAATCGTGTAGATGCTGCCAAGAAAGGTATTAGTGAAATTGCATTTCCTATTATTATCTCTACAGCAACTACTGTAGCAGCCTTTGTTCCTTTGGGGTTATGGCCTGGTTTAATGGGGCAATTTATGATCTACTTCCCAATAACATTATCTGTAGTGCTTGGGTCTTCTTTATTTGTAGCTATATTCTTTAATTCTGTATTAGTCTCTCAGTTCATGACCACAGAAGATAGAAATCTACCTTTAAAAACCATTATTAAAACATCTTCTATAATAGCAGCAATAGGATTGTTGATCTTTATTTTTGGTGGCGACTATCGCGCTTTAGGTTCTGTGATGATCTTTACCGCCATCATGCTTTGGGTTTATAGATTGGTGTTGAGAAAAATGGCAAATCGTTTTCAAAATACATCTTTAGTTAAACTAGAGAATTGGTATGAAAGACAGTTAACAAAGTCATTTTTAAAGAAGCGTCCCTATTGGTTAATTGGAAGTACGTTCGCTCTATTGATCCTTGCCTTTGTGGCTTTTGGTGCCTCTTTAAATTCTAAAAGAACTAAAGTAGAATTCTTCCCGGAGAACAAACCAAATCAGATCATTGTTTATATAGAATATCCTCAGGGAACAGATATAGAGAAGACCAATAGCATCACCAAAGAGATAGAAAAAAGGGTTTATACCGTAATTAATGACGCTCAATATATGGAGGGTGATAGAAATTTTATGGTAGAAAGTGCTGTATCTCAAGTGGGAGAAGGTGCAGGAAATCCACAAACCGATGGGGGATCTGCAGCAGAGATGCCTCATAAGGGGAAGATCACAGCTTCTATGCGGGAGTTTAAATTTAGACAAGGAGAAGATTCAGAAATTCTGAGACAAAAAGTTCAGGAAGCTCTAGATGGTATTTATCCGGGAGTCTTGATTTCTGTAGAGAAAGATCAAAATGGACCTCCAACCGGAGCGCCAATTAATATAGAACTGGAAGGTGAAGATTATAATGAACTTATAAATACTGCAGAGAGTATGAGAGAGTTCATTAATAATAAGAACATTGCAGCTATAGATGAGCTAAAAATAGATGTCAACAAAGATAAGCCAGCCATGCAGGTTATTGTAGACCGAGAAAAAGCAGGAGAGCTTGGTGTAAGCGCCGGACAGGTTGGGCAACAACTTAGAAATTCTATATTTGGTACTAAAGCTGGGATCTACAAGAATGATGGTGAAGATTATGACATCTATGTTAGATTTGATGAAGAGAGCAGATATAATTCTAGTGCACTTTTCAATCAAGACCTCATCTTTAGAAATAATAAAGGTCAGTTACGTCAAATTCCTGTATCTGCTGTTGCCTCTAAGAAGAATAGCTCTGGCTTTAGCGCCATAAAACATAGGGATACTAGAAGAGTGGTAACTGTATATTCTGCATTATCTCCAGGATTTACAGATGCTGGTGCTGCGGTGGAGCAAATTCAGAATGAAATGAGAACGTATGAAGGTCTTTCTGATGATATTAAAGTAGATTATACAGGGCAAATAGAAGAGCAAAATAAGCAACAAGCTTTCCTAATGGGAGCTTTCTTTAGCGGCTTAGGATTAATATTCTTTATTCTGATCTTTCAATTTAATTCGATCTCTAAACCATTTATTATTATGATCGCCATATTCCTAAGTTTTATTGGGGTGTTTGGTGGAATTGTAATTAGCGGAGCTCCTTTTGTTATTATGATGACAATGATGGGTATTATCTCCCTTGCCGGAATTGTGGTAAATAACGGGGTAGTACTCTTAGATTATGCACAGCTGTTAATAGACAGGAAGAAAAATGAACTAAATCTGGAAGAACATGAATATCTTAATAAAGAAGAATTATTAGATAGCATCATTCTAGCCGGAAAAGCACGTTTAAGACCTGTTCTTTTAACTGCTATTACCACTATATTAGGTTTAATTCCATTAGCTATAGGACTTAACATAAACTTCTTTACGCTGTTTAGTGAGTTTGATGCCAATATCTATTTTGGAGGAGATAACGTTTTATTTTGGGGACCACTAGCATGGACCGTGATCTACGGATTACTTATAGCTACTTTCTTAACATTAAATGTAGTTCCTATCTTATTCTATATCTCAATGAGAATAAAAATGTGGATAGCAACTAAGAAGAATGGAGAGGCCATACCTAAAAATCAGGATGCTCCAATATCTGCGGATCTCTAAGATTTTTAATTTTTGAATTTTCTATGCCGATTAAAGTATTGAGTAATACTTTAATCGGCATAGTTTTTTTATAAAAACTCTATCAAAAAAATTTAAATGATATCTTAGATACCTGTTACATAATAGAGTTTTTCTTACTAATACTGTATGAGATTTTACTGCCTATTTTTTCTGTTTTTATATGTAAACATATCTCATGGGCAAGATAGGTTGCAATATGACGACTACACGTTCGGGGTTTTGATGGATTCTATCAAATCAAATTACGGTAAACCGGAGCAGCAAAGAATATTTACAACTGCATATATCTCCAAAGCCAAAAAACTAAACAATAAAAAAGAAGAGTTTAATGGACTCTACTATCAAATTTATGCTCTTCTTCTTCATAGAGAATTAGCGGAAGCTGAAAAGAAGTACAGTGCTTTATTAGATTTCGTAAACAAAAATGATCTAAAAGAGCAAACTATTTTCACTTACGATCTGGGAGGGGAAATTCAAAAACAAGTACCAAATTTTAGTCTAGCTATAGAGCGTTTTAATGCTGCTTTACACCTGGCAGAAGCTCTAAATAATACTCAGTATAGAGATATAGCGCTTATCAACATATCTAATTTATTAAACGAAACTGGCGATTATGCTGGAGCCCTAAAAATTAGGAAAAAGATCATCGCTCTATATGAAAAAAAGCCTCTCGATTCTAATTATACAAAAGCTCAGAAAAGTGGAACATTAGCCTATGGATACTTCTTACTCTTCAACTCGTACCTTAAAAATAACAAGTTAGATTCTGCTAAATATTACAATCAAAAGATTAAAGAAATTGTTCGCACTGCAGATAGCTGCTACGTAATGTACTTGTATAATACCAATGCAGAAATCGCATTACAGAATAACAATTTTAAAGCTGCAAGAAATTTCTATAAACGTTATTACAATACATGCCCAATAGGTCTTCCAATTGCAGATCTTAGAAAAGCACATTTCTTTGGACGGGTAGAAATGAAGGCTAAAAATTACAATGAAGCCATAACAATTTTTGAAAAAGGCTTGGTAGATTATGAGGTCTCTCCCCAAGAAGAAGGGTTTATGGGAGATTATTATAGGCTTATGACCAATGCCTATAAAGAAACCGGAGACTTTGAAAAAGCCGGCTATTATTTTGAAAAGCACCTTGTAACTGCAGATGATGCTAATAAGATGAAAAATGATGTAGTTAGGGCATCAAAACAACAAGAATTAAAAGCTTTCAAGGAAGAATTAGTTCTATTAAAAAAGGAAAAAGATTCTCGTACAAAATTTCTGATCTATATTCTCCTAGGAGCTTCTATAGTTATTCTTTTTCTACTCTTCTTTCTTCTGAAATTTTACAGAACTAAAAGAGCAAATGAAATTAAATTTGAAGCTCTTTTAGAAAAAATGAAAACGCTACCTCAAGATGACCATGTTATTATAGATACAAAAGATGAGATCTTAGAGGCGAAAAACAGTACCGATGTTCCAGAAGAAATTAAGCAACAAATATTAATGGGATTAAAGAAACTAGAGACTCAGGAATATTATTTAAAACAAGAATGTAATTCTTATAATGTTGCCAAAAAAATTAATACGAATACTTCCTATCTTTCCAAAGTAATTAATAATCATTACCAAAAGAACTTCAACACTTATATTAATGATCTAAGAATTAACTATACCATTGTTCGTCTTAAGAACGATACAGTTTTTAGATCATATTCTATTCAAGCCATAGCAGAAGAAGTTGGTTATAAATCTGCAGATTCCTTTTCAAAATACTTTAAAAAAGACACTGGCTTAAATCCATCTTTTTATATAAAAGAACTCAAGAATATAACGTGAAAAGATTAAAAACTACCCCAAATTTATAAATATCGGGCTTTCACATTACCAGATACCTAAATCACAAAAATAGCTGTACATCCTTTATAAACAGCAACTTACTAAGTAGCTTCTACACCCTATTTTCTTAAATCTGGGGAAGCTCCACTTTTATTACAGCGTTTTGTATTGCAGCTTTGTTCTAGTTAATCACCACTAAAACAAACAATATGAAAACAAGTAAAAGCAACAATCGGAATCGGAATTTAGTATTAAAAGTGATCTTAGGTTTCATTATAGGGATCTCTTTTGGCTTTGGAGTAGCAAAGCTTATAAAATCTGAAAGCAGGCTAACTTCTTCTATAGAAAAATCTATCAGGAAAAATTGTGATTGTGAAAGTGTACGATCAGAATTTAGTGCTGTAGGCCTTCAGTTTAGTAAGGAAGATGGCATTAATAACAGAGCGTTAGAGATCACCCTTGAGAATTGCACTGTAAATACCAAAATTGAAAAAGAGGCTGCAAGACTACATGAAGTATTAAAAATGGAAGTAGATAATTATGCTGATGTAGATCTACTCATCCTTCATTTTCAGAATACCAACAAGAGCGAAACTGTTAAAATAAAACAAGGTGAGATCATCCAGAATAAAATATAAACAGTTCAAAGAAGAACCTTTAAAAGATTATCACACTATCAGAAATAAGCATTTACACTCAGTTTAATTAAAATTTAAAATCATGGAACTACAAGAAAACACTTTCGAGGAAAATATAAATAAGAAGCTACCCTCCCCTACTAAGATCCAATTCTTAAAGATTGCCATTGGAGTAGTAGCTGGAGTTGCCATATTTCTAATAATAAAATTAATATTTTAAAACTACCGTTATGACAATACTTACAAAATATGCTGTTGCAATAATGTTGCTATTCTGTCAAATATTATTTTCTCAGGATTTACAAGGTTCCTACAGTGGCACTCTTCAGGTAAAAGACTCTCAAATAGAACTTATATTCAATATTTCATCTACTAATGATGAATATAAGGCAACTTTGGATGTTCCGGCACAAGGAGCCACGGGAATCGAACTCGATTCGGTAAATTTGCAGAATAATCAACTTACCATAAGCTCTGTGAAATTAAAAATGACCTATAAGGGTACATTATCAGAAGATGGTATTAATGGAACTTACGAACAAATGGGAGAACAATATCCACTTCACTTAAAAAAGACGATTAAAAAGAAGCCCGGCAACACAACGCTCCCGTCTAGCGAGAGTACGCTCTCTACTTTAGCTTCCAAAGAAACAGGAACCTATAAATATTCTGTAGAAGATTATTTTAAAACTCCGGAGGCTTATTCTTTTAAACTTTCACCAGATGGTAAGTTCATTAGCTATTTAAAAAGAAGAGAAAGTGGGGAGCGAGATCTATATATCAAAGAAACCGCTACCCAAAAAGAACGCTTATTAATTAAGCAGGAAGAAGATCTTATTCGCGGTTATTACTGGGCAAATGATACTCGTATTCTATACTTACAGGACAAAGGAGGGAATGAAAACCATCATGTTTTTGGAGTAGATATTACCGGAGAGAATAAGAAAGAGCTTACTCCATTTTCTGATGTTAAGGTAAATATTATTGAAGCTTTAAAGGAAGATGAAGAACATATAATTGTACAGATGAACAAGGATAATCCTCAGCAGGAAGAGCCTTACCGCCTAAATGTAAATACAGGAGAGATCACTAAACTTTACACCGTAAAAGATGGAGAACCACCAGTAAGCAGTTATAATTTTGACAAGGAAGGAAATTTAAGAGCAATCAACAGAATTGTTGATGGTATAAATATGGAGTTACTTTATAAGATTGATGGAGAGTTCAAGCAAATTAAAGTGACAGAATTTGGAGACACCTTTGCAATTTCTTCTTTCAACCCTAACACCAAAAATCCAGATGATGCTTATGTGATCTCGAATTTAGAAGGTGATAAGATAGAAATCCAACTTTATGATCTTAAGCAGAACAAAAAGATAAAAACTTTGTTTAACAATGACACCTTTGATGTTTCCAGCC
Organism: Gillisia sp. Hel_I_29; assembly: GCF_000744275.1. Taxonomy (NCBI): domain Bacteria; kingdom Pseudomonadati; phylum Bacteroidota; class Flavobacteriia; order Flavobacteriales; family Flavobacteriaceae; genus Gillisia; species Gillisia sp. Hel_I_29. The sequence continues at coordinate 2,354,924 of NZ_JQLP01000005.1, read as the reverse complement.
TTGCGCTTTCAAGAAAACGGAACTATGAGATAGACTATTTTGCATATGAAGGTGAAAGAACTGTTATAGTTCCGGTAAGTTCAACCTATAAAAAGATCTATGACCGTCTTCAAAGTGAATTTGGAGAAAAACAATTCTTTACTGTAGGAAAGACAGATGATGAAACTCAATATATGGTAATAGTTACCAGCGATAAGATTGTGGGAGAATATTATCTATATGATATTGATAAAGATTCTGTAACACAACTATACAAAATATTACCGCATTTAAAAGCCGAAAATATGGCTTCTATGAAACCTATCAAATTTAAAAGTAGAGATGGGCTTACACTTTATGGATACATTACTTTACCCCAAGAGTATAAGAATGGTCAAAAATTACCTTTAATTGTAAATCCTCATGGCGGGCCACAAGGAATAAGAGATAGCTGGGGTTTTAACCCGGTTGCACAATTATTTGCAAGTCGTGGTTATGCAACGCTGCATGTAAACTTTAGGGTTTCTGGAGGATATGGAAAAGCATTCTTGAAAGCAGGTTTTGGAGAAATTGGCAGAAAAGCTATGGATGATGTAGAAGACGGTGTAGATTTTACGGTAGATCAAGGTTGGATAGATAAAGATAGAATAGCCATTTACGGTGGTAGCCATGGAGGTTATGCTGTTCTAAGAGGAATGACCAAGACGCCAGAAAAATATGCATGTGGAGTAGATTATGTGGGAGTAAGTAACTTGCATACTTTTATGAACTCCATCCCGCCATATTGGGAAAAATATCGTGAGCTACTTTACAAGATCTGGTACAATCCAAACATCGCTGAAGAGAAAACTATAATGGACGAAATTTCGCCTGCTCTACATGTAGATAAGATTACCAAACCATTATTTGTGGTGCAAGGAGCAAATGATCCTCGAGTGAATATAAATGAAGCAGACCAAATTGTGGAGACTTTGAGAAATAACGGTGTAGAAGTACCGTATATGGTAAAATATGATGAGGGCCATGGTTTCGCAAAAGAAGAAAATCAACTAGCGCTATACAAAGCAATGATGGGATTTTTTGCAGAGCATCTCAAGGATAAAAATATAGATCCTATTAAAGGATAATCTTCTATATCTCTATGAAATATAGTAAGGATTGAATATAAAAAAACCTCGAAGCGATTGCTTCGAGGTTTTATATCTTATAAGACTACTGCTTAATTTCTACTAACTATAGAGGTTGTGTTTTTATAACTAGTTACATCTGCAATTTGATTATTATCATAATCCACTTCAGTTAACTGATCTGAATTCCAAAAAAACCACTTCCCAGACTTATTCCCCTCTTCGTATTTCGCAAGGGCAATCTTTTTACCATTTTGGTCGAAAGAAACCCATTGCCCGTGGAGTTTTCCATCCTTGTACGTACCTTCCTGTCTAACACTTCCATCTTCATAATAAAACGTTCCTTTAATTAAATCTCCTTGTTTTTCAAAACTAGGTTTTACTTCCTGAGCAAAAACTACCGATCCAATTAGCAGCGCTGCCATCACTAACATTGATTTTATATTTTTCATAGCCTGATATTTAATATTTACTTCACGAATATACAGTATAATTTACAATTAAGCAATAATCACGTAACATTAAATTAACATTGGAACGGTTTTTATTGAAAATCAGCTAATTAAGATTAGTCATATCTAAAAACTTGCATTACCTCTCTAATAATTTATAAGGTATAAGTTCACTAAACCGCTATATCTTCTTACTTTTGCTGTTCGAAATTTCAATAGTAAATTATGTATAGAAGTCATACCTGTGGTGAACTGCGTGAAGATCACATTGGTAAAGAGGTAACCCTGTCTGGATGGGTTCAAAAGATAAGAGATAAAGGTTTTATGATCTGGGTAGATCTGCGAGATCGATACGGGATGACCCAACTTATTTTTGATGAAGAGCGAACTTCTAAAGAAATGATGAAAGATGCTGCCGGACTAGGTAGAGAATTTGTAATTCAAGTTAAAGGTGAGGTTATAGAACGGGAATCTAAGAATCCAAACCTTCCAACAGGTAACATAGAGATCCTGGTTTCAGAATTTAAGATACTCAATGCCTCTCTTACTCCCCCATTTACTATTGAGAACACCACAGATGGAGGGGAAGAACTCAGAATGAAATATAGATATCTGGATATAAGAAGAAATCCGGTTAAGGAAAGTCTTATGTTTCGTCACAAGGTTGGAATGCACGTAAGAAATTATCTTTCCAGTAAAGATTTTATAGAAGTTGAAACTCCATACCTTATAAAGTCTACTCCAGAAGGAGCAAGAGACTTTGTGGTACCAAGCAGAATGAACGAAGGGCAATTTTATGCCTTACCACAATCTCCTCAAACCTTTAAACAATTACTTATGGTGGGAGGTATGGATAAGTACTTCCAAATAGTAAAATGTTTTAGAGATGAAGATCTAAGAGCAGATCGCCAACCAGAATTTACACAGATAGACTGCGAAATGGCTTTTGTAGAGCAAGAAGATATCTTGAATATTTTTGAAGGCTTAACAAGACATTTATTAAAAGAGATCAAAGGTGTTGAAATAGGTGACTTTCCAAGAATGACCTATGCAGATGCCATGAAGAAATATGGTAATGACAAACCAGATATAAGATTTGGAATGGAATTCGCCGAATTAGACGAAGTTACCAAAAACAAAGGTTTTAATGTTTTCGATCAACAAGAGCTTGTTGTTGGTATTGCAGTTCCTGGAGCAGCTTCTTACACTAGAAAAGAGATAGATAACCTTATAAGCTGGGTAAAAAGACCGCAAATAGGGTCTACCGGATTAGTTTGGGCGAAATATAATGAAGACGGAAGTTTAAAATCTTCTGTAGATAAATTCTATTCTGAAGAAGATCTCAAAGTTTGGGCAGAAAAGACCTCTGCTAAACCAGGAGATCTAATTCTTGTAATGGCGGGACCTGCAGATAAAACAAGAACACAGCTTAGTGCCTTGAGAATGCATTTAGCAACAGAGTTAGGGTTGAGAAATCATGAAGAATTTGCACCGCTATGGGTAGTAGATTTTCCATTGTTGGAATGGGATGAAGATACCAAGCGCTTCCATGCCATGCACCATCCTTTTACCTCTCCTAAGCCAGAAGATATAGCGTTATTAGCTACAGAACCAGGAAAAGTAAGAGCTAATGCTTACGATCTTGTACTCAATGGGAATGAAATTGGAGGAGGGTCTATTCGTATTCACGACAAGGAAACTCAGGCCATGATGTTTGATTATTTAGGATTTACTCCAGAAGAAGCAAAAGCTCAATTTGGATTTTTAATGGATGCATTTCAATATGGAGCTCCGCCGCATGGAGGAATTGCTTTTGGATTTGACAGACTTACCGCTATTCTTGGCGGCCAAGAAACCATTAGAGATTATATAGCATTTCCAAAAAACAATGCAGGCCGGGACGTGATGATAGACGCTCCTGCCGCTTTAGATGAAGCACAATTAAAAGAATTACACTTACAAGTAAAACTATAACAACTCAAATCCTGCTTAATTGCAGGATTTTTTTATACAAACTTAATTCTATCAATAGCGATGTTTCCTAAAAAATTTCCTGGTTTACAACGTTTTTTAATTTGGAAGACAAAACATCTTTCTCAACAACAATTTATTTTAATTCTAAGTGGAGTTATTGGATTTGCTGCAGGTCTTGGAGCAGTGCTTATAAAAAATCTTACTCACTTCATTCAAAGTTTGATGGAGGGTAAATTGATTTATAATTACCATCACGCCTTCTATTTTATATTTCCCATCATTGGTCTAACGCTTACCCTACTAATTATAAAATATGGTTTTAAGAAAGACGTAGGTCACGGTATACCTTCTACTTTATATGCTATTTCTAAAAGGAAGGGATTAATGAAATCCTTTCAAATGTATGGATCTTTACTTACCGCCCCCCTTACAGTAGGTTTTGGAGGATCTGTTGGGTTGGAAGGACCTACCGTTGCTACCGGGGCTTCATTGGGGTCTAACATTTCCCGAATGTTTCAAATGAATCAAAGCGCGAGAACGCTTTTAATAAGTTGCGCCGCAGCCGGAGCAATGTCTTCTATTTTTAAAGCTCCCATTGCTGCTATCATCTTTGCTATTGAAGTTTTTAGTTTAGACCTTACACTGGTTTCTATGCTACCTTTATTAATAGCATCTCTTTCAGCTATCCTTACATCTTATTTTTTCTTTGGGTCTGATATTTTATTATCCTTTCAACTTAAAGATAAATTCCATATTTCTGAAGTCCCTTTTTACATGATCTTAGGAGTATTGGCATCTTTATGCTCTATCTATTTTACAGCTGTATATTTCAAAATAAATAACTTCTTTAAAAGTTTTGGTTCTCCTTTTAAAAGACTGCTTGTTGGTGGATTAGGACTGGGTATAATGATCTATTTTATCCCTCCACTTTACGGGGAAGGATATAATGTTATAAATAACCTGCTCACCGAAAATTATATAGAGGCTTTAGGCACCAACTTTTTTAATGAATTTCTAGACAATATTTGGGTAGTGATCACCCTGCTTGCCGGACTCGTTATTTTTAAGATAGTTGCTACCTCATTTACATTTGGAGCTGGTGGAGTTGGAGGTATCTTTGCACCCGTACTTTTTATGGGAAGTGCTATGGGACATTGTTTTGCACTAATTGTGAACAACCTTGGTTTTCTAAATAAGCCAATTTCGGTAAGTAGTTTTACCATGGTGGGAATGGCAGGCCTTATGGCTGGGGTACTACACGCTCCATTAACTGCTATCTTCCTAATAGCAGAACTTACTGGAGGTTATGAGCTTTTTGTACCTTTAATGATAACTGCAGTGATCTCGTATCTCATTACCAATAAATTTCAACCCCACTCTGTTTATACCATGGAACTTGCTCAGAGAGGTGAATTGTTAACTCATGATAAAGATCAAAATGTATTAACTTTAATGGATATAAAGCAGGTTATAGAAACCAATTTTGTAAGTATTAAAATGAATATGAATTTGGGAGATGTAATACATGAAGGAGTTTTGAAATCTTCCAGAAACCTGTTCCCGGTTATAGATGAAGACAATAACTTTATGGGTATTATCCTGCTGGATGACATAAGACCTATCATGTTTAAACAAGATTATTACGAAAAAGTTACCGTACAGGAGATCATGCAACGAGCGCCAGAAATTATAGATATGAAGAAGGACAGTATGAAAGACATCATGAGAAAATTCCAAGATAGCGACGCATGGAATTTACCGGTGGTGGAAAATGAAACCTATATTGGATTTGTCTCTAAATCTAAATTGTTAACAGCATATCGCCAGAAATTAATTGAAGTAACTGTTTAAGAATGAAACTAATCATAAGAATATTAAGCATTTTAATAGCCATTGCTATAGGTACAGGATTTTATTATAGAATGAATGATGAAATGATGCTGGGAGACCGTATTATTGGAATAGCTGTTTTAGCAAGTGCCTTCATCTTAATGCCTATTTTTTTGTACCACAGATGGAACGGAAAAAAACTTAAGGATTATACTCTTACAGAAGAAAATATGAGAAAAATGAGAGATCGCGGAATTGATTAACTAACTAATAATCAATAACGTTAAAAAGATTTTTTATTTTAGCTATCTCTAATTGATAATATTATGTAAGTTTGTCCTTTATTAATTTTTTATTTTATTATAATGGAAGGTACAGTTAAATTTTTCAATGAGTCTAAAGGATACGGATTCATTACTAACGACGAAACAGGAAGAGACATCTTCGTACACGTTACAGGACTTAATGGTGAGTCTTTAAACGAAGGAGATAAAGTTGAGTACGTTGAAGAAGAAGGAAGAAAAGGATTAACCGCTGGTCAAGTGCGTTTAATCAACGATTAATATATTTCTATATTTTAATTCGAAAAGCTTAAAAAGCCGTCTAATTAATTAGACGGCTTTTTTTATACTTTATTTTTAGAATATTTCTTAGTTTTCTTTAACTGCATTTACCTTTAAACCTTCAAACATAGCGGTTGTAAGTTTTTCAAGATCATATTCAAAATCCCAATTCCAATCTTTTTTAGCTTCACTATCATCGATACTTGCCGGCCAAGAATCTGCAATTGCTTGTCTAAAATCTGGTACGTAAGAAATCTTAAAATCTGGCATTTGCTTTTTGATCTCACTTGCCAATTCTTCTGGTGTAAAGGTCATAGCTGCTAAATTGTATGAAGATCTAACTTTTATGTTCTCTGCTGGTGCTTGCATAATATCTATAGTTGCTTTAATAGCATCTTCCATAAACATCATTGGTAAGCTGGTATTTTCAGATAAGAAAGAAGTGTAAGTTCCTGTTTTTAGAGCTTCATGAAAGATCTCTATAGCATAATCTGTAGTTCCACCTCCAGGCAAGGTTTTATAACTTATAATTCCCGGATATCTGATACTTCTTACGTCTACTCCATATTTATTGAAATAATACTCACACCAGCGCTCTCCCGTTTGTTTACTTATACCATATACCGTACTTGGCTCCATAATGGTAGTTTGTGGTGTATCTTGTTTTGGAGTGGTAGGTCCAAAAACCGCAATACTAGATGGCCAGTAAACCTTTTCTATCTTTTTCTCCTTTGCAAGATTTAATATGATAAAAAGTGAATTCATATTAAGGTCCCAGGCTTTCATTGGCATTTTTTCTGCTGTTCCACTTAACATAGCCGCCATCAAATACACATCTGTGATCTTATACTGTTCTATTAGAGCCTCTATTCTTGGTTGATCTGTTGCATCTGCAATTTCAAAAGGTCCTGAGCTCATCAATTCCTCATTTCCTTCCTTAATATCGCTTGCAACAACATTATCATTGCCATACAATTCTCTCAATTTTAAACTCAGTTCGCTTCCAATTTGCCCGGAAGCTCCAATAATCAATATCTTCTTAGAATTCATTTATTTTCAATTTGTAGCACAAATATATCCATTTCAATAAAGATGCTGCGAAGATTCACGTTAAAAAGGAGTCTAAACTCCGAAGTTTTCAAAGATGGATATAGCTGGCATTTTCCTTAACTTTGCCGTTCAATACTGTTTTATGAGAAGATTTTTTAGCATTCTAATGTTGATCAGCATTTTTAGTTGCAAGCAGAGTGAGCAACCTCAAAAAAATGCAGCATCTACTGGTATAGATACTACTAGTGTAGACCAAAAAATAAAGATGCCTTCTCAAACAATTAGATTACTTCCTGCTGCCAGTGCGTATACTTCAGATTGGTTAGGTTTTGTAACGGCTCAGGAGGAGATTAGAAATTTTGAAAATTATTCTATTAAAGATGTAACATCCAATGCAAAACCTATTGTAGAGATTATGAAGTCTATGCAGGAATCTGTACCAGACACTTTAAAATCTAAACCTGTGCAAGCAAGGTTAACCGTATTGTATACAAAAGCAAAGGTACTGGAGCAACTAGCAGCAAGACCGGAGTATAAATCTAAAAAAATAGCTGAGGTTGCTGCATCTATTCCTAGCGAGTTTAATAATTTGAAGATCCAGATAAATGAACTTTTTCTAAAAACACTAGAAGATTTTGATAACGAACTTGATGAATTTGAAGCCAGAGCAGATTCTATAAACAATGCTATACCCAATAAATATACTACCCCAAAACAGCGATTTCAAGCTAAACAAGATTCTTTAGACAATAACCAATAGCCACCTAAAATTTTATTTTATGAAAAAGCTGCTACTAATACTCTTATTATCATTCAATTTTACGCTGATATACGCTCAAGAAATTAATGGAGCTATTCAAAAGGAGGAGATAAATGATGTAATGGAACAATGGCACCATGCTGCTGCAACTACCAACTTTGATAAATACTTTGGATTAATGGCAGCAGACGGTATTTTTATTGGTACCGATGCTTCAGAAAACTGGCAAAATGATGAATTCAGAAATTTTGCAAAACCTTACTTCGAGAAAGGAAAAGCTTGGAACTTCACTACCATAGAACGCAATATATACCTTTCTAATTCTGATAACACCGCATGGTTTGACGAATTATTGGATACGCAAATGGGAATTTGCAGAGGATCTGGGGTCTTAACTAAAATTGATGGTACTTGGAAGATTCGCCATTATGTACTTTCCATAGCAATTCCCAACGACAATGTCTCTGAGATTACCAAGATCAAAAAAGATTTTGACAGCACTTATATCGCTAAGCACAAGCAATAAAGCTTTTTGAATTTAAGGAAGCTTAAATTTATTACCGCTTAATATAAAGTTAACACATCTAAAATCAGCATTAAATTATACCTGCAAATATTCTCTTCCTAATTTATTACTTTTTAGTACTTTAGTGCTAAAATTTTAATCAATTAGAAGCATGAAAAAATTATCGAATGCCTTCTTTTTGTCATTTTTAGGTGCCGCTCTGGTAACCGGTTGTAAGAACGACGATAAAAAAATGGCAGTAGAAGAAGAAAATCACGGGATTAACCTTTCCTACATGGACACTACGGTTAGTCCAAAAGAAGATTTCTTTAGATACGTAAATGGAAAATGGTCTGATTCTACAGAAATTCCTGATGAATATACTACATGGGGAAGTTTTAACGAATTACGTAAGAGAACAGATGAAGATGCACTTTCACTCTTGGAAGGAGCTGCAAATAGCGATAGTTTAGACGCTTCTAGCGATCAGGCTAAAGCTGTTTACATGTATCAAAGCATTATTGACACTGTTGCGCGTAACAAAAAAGGGGTTGAACCTCTAAAACCTTACTTGGCAAAAATAGATGCTATTAACAACAAGCAAGATTTACAAGCCTACTTAACTGAAATGCAACAATATGGTGGTGCTGGATTCTTCGCATTTTCTATAAGTGCAGATGCTAAAGATAGTAATACGAATGCCGCTTATTTATATCCTTCGGGATTAGGACTTCCAGATAGAGATTACTACGTGGTAAAAGATGCAAGTTCTGAAGAGATTCGTACCAAATACAAAACTTTTGTTACTAAAATGCTTCAATATTTAGGAGACTCTAAAGAAGATGCAGAAAAAAGTGCTGAAACCATCTTAGCTTTTGAAACTAGTTTGGCAGAACCGCAATTGGATAAAGTAGATCGTAGAGATGCTAGAAAAACTTACAATCCAATGGCTATAGCGCAATTGCAAAAAGAAGTTTCTGCAATAGACTGGAAAAAATATCTTAGTGAAATTGGTGCTTCTAAGGTAGATACCATAATCGTATCTCAGCCTAAATACATGAAAGCATTACAAAAGACATTTGCATCCAACAATGTACAAGACTGGAAAACATATTTAAAATGGAATCTTTTTAATGACGCTGCTAATTCTTTAACTACAGAAATAGAAAAGACAAATTGGGATTTTTATAGCGGTGAACTTCAAGGCGCTAAGCAACAACGTCCATTAAACGAGCGTGCTTTGCAAACTGTAAATGGAACTATTGGAGAAGCTCTAGGAAAACTATACGTAGATAAATATTTCCCTGCAGAAGCTAAAGAGAAAGCTCAAGAAATGATTGCTAATGTAATTAAAGCTTACCAAAATAGAATTAACCAAGTTACCTGGATGAGCGATAGCACTAAAGCTAAAGCAATAGCAAAGTTAGAGACTACCAGAATTAAGGTTGGATATCCCGATGATTGGAAAGATTATAGCAGTTTAGAAATTTCTTCTCCTAAAGATGGTAAAGGTTCTCTTTTTCAAAATTTAATGAACACTGCAAAGTGGAATGTAAAAGAAGATATGGCTAAATTAGGACAGCCGGTAGATAAGAATGAATGGTTTATGTCTCCTCAAATAGTAAATGCATATTACAATCCTAGCTATAACGAGATTGTATTTCCTGCAGCTATTTTACAACCTCCTTTCTACGATTATAAAGCAGATGCTGCTGTAAACTATGGTGGAATTGGTGCTGTTATTGGTCATGAGATCTCTCACGGATTTGATGATAGTGGTGCTCGTTTTGATGCTGAAGGAAACTTGAACAACTGGTGGACAGATAAAGATCTTGAAGAATTTGAAAAACTTGGAGGTTCTTTAGCTGAACAATACAGTGCAATTGAAGTATTAGACAGCGTTTATATTAATGGTAAATTTACTTTAGGTGAAAATATTGGAGATCTTGGTGGTGTGAATGCTGCTTATGATGGACTTCAACTTCACTTAAAAGATCATGAAAATCCTGGGAAGATAGATGGATATACTCCAGAACAACGTTTCTTCCTTTCTTGGGCTACGGTATGGCGTACCAAAATGAGAGATGAAGCGCTTAGAAACAGAATTAAAACAGATCCACATTCTCCTGGAATGTACAGAGCTTATGTGCCTCTTCAAAATATCGATGCTTTCTACCAAGCTTTCAATATTGAAAAAGGCGATAAAATGTATGTTGCTCCAGAAAATAGAGTTAAGATCTGGTAAGAATTTCTTTAAAATAAAAAAGGGCTGCAGAAATGCGGCCCTTTTTTTATTGCTAATAATTACGCTTCTTCTAAAGGTGAAAAAAGGTTATGTTTAAATGTATAGCCTAATATCTCCTTAAGATTTATAGAATCTACTACCTTACCTTTTGATGGTGTCTCATTATCAAATTGAGGCATTGCTAATTTTCTTTCTTGTGCTTGCTGTGTATAGTAAGCTTCCTTACTGGAATGTTCGTGATACACCGCATTAAAAGTTTCATTCCATGCTTCATTTTTAATGATTTTTGAGATAATCTCTATACAATCACTTTGATGAATCATATTAATAGGAGCATCCGGATTCTTAATTCCAATTTTTCCGGCAAGATATGTTACAGGATGCCTTCCTGGACCAAATAATCCGCCAAACCTAACAATGGTGGTTTTATAAGATTCGCTAGCTCTAAGATGCTCTTCCGCACTTATAAGTTGCTTAGAAGCATTGTTTTCTGCATTTGCACGATCCATTTCTGTGTAATTAGGAAAAATTTCTTCATCTTCATAAACAGAAGTCGAGCTCACAAAAAGTACTTTGCTTACTCCAGATTTTTCTAGATAATCTTTCAACCTCCCTATTCTTCCAATAAAATTAACATCCGGATCATTTCTAAGACCAGGTGGAATGTCTATTATTAATATTTCTGCGTCTGAAAGAAAAGAGGTTATATCACCTTGTATTCCTTCTACATAGATCTTTATTTCATAAGGAGTGATCCCTTCCTGAGTTAATTTGCTTAACTTATCTCTATCTGTGGTGGAACCCCTAACAATATGTCCTTCTTCCAGCAATCTTTTAGCTAAGGGCAGTCCTAACCAACCACATCCTAGTATTGATATTTTCATATATTCTTAATTAGTCTTTTTCTGCTTGTTCTTTTTTTCTTTAAAACTGATCACCTTTTTAAGAACTACAGCATCATTCAAAACAAAAGGTCTTGGCATCATATCTTTGTTTCTTGGGGCTACTTTTAATTGATCATTTTTCAAAAGGTCATAACTAGATTCATACAACACAAAATCTGGAACTTGCTGCTCCTTTTTCAAACTGAACTTAATCCTTAAGGTATCCTGATTTGCTGCATGATACGTAAGTAATTTATTTTCCCATCTATTGGTGAAAATATGAAAAGCATTCTCCCCTAAATAAATTGAATCTGCTTCCAGATCATTCACTGTAAATTTCTCAAAATCTACTTTTCTATCTACATATAATTCCATTCTATTGATCTTTCTGTTTGGTGCAATTTTCAGCATATAATTAGAAAGACTCGATGTAGAATCTACCGATTTCAGTTTTTCAAAAATCACTCCCGGCTTTTTAATATCTATTACCGGAGCTTTAGCTTTAAATGAAAATTTACTTCCATATTTACTACTGAAGTTGCTTTCTTCTACAGGAAGAATTACCGGATCTTCTCCAAAATATTTCTGCGTCCAAGGATCTATCAAATGATCGTAAGAATTCCAAGTGGCCTTATTCGCATCTGTATCTAATAAATATACCAAACTATTTGGCTTCGGCTGATCTTCACTGAAATCAGCATTAAAATGAGCGATCACAAACATCACGTTAAATACCATAAAACACAATAATGCCATTGCTTTTTTCCGTGTAAAATATCCAAAGACAGGCAGAAAAAGAGCAAATAAGAACACGGTAAGCATCGCTACCACAAATACGATCTTTAAGCCCAATGCTACCGGAAAGCTCACCACGAATGGCAAAATAAGGAGTAAAGATGGTAGACTTAATAAGAACATCAACAGTAAATTCGGACTTTTTTGACGGATCATTACCCATAACTGCAGTGCTCCAAAATAAATGGGAATTATAAAATAGCCGGCTCCTTTTAAGTAGAAAGCTACCAAAGTGCAAATAAGTAACCAAAAGAAAAGTGGGAATACAAATAAACCTGCTTTTCTGCCTTCCCCTTTGAACAGATTATAACTTAAAAAGCAAACTGTTAGAGTCACAAAGATGGCGGCATAGATATAATAATAGCCATTATAAGTAAATCCATTTTCCATCTCGGCATATGGTAGATACACGAACATAGCGAATTTCCAAAGCAGATATACCAAGAGCGATCCTCCAATAAGACTCATAAAATATGGAATAGCACCTTTAAAAACCTCTTTAACTGTATATCGTTTTTTAAAGAAACCGTAAACTAGAACTCCCAAAAATAAGACCCAGCCAAGAAGTAACATCGGCAAGATCCATGAGAACGGATAACTCACTATTTCGCCTAAAGGCAAACTAAAATAGATAAGATCTTCAGATGAATTTAGGTCTTGAAGATCTGCATCTTTAAAATAAATTAACAATGGCATTAAATAACTCCCTTGTTGCGCTAAGGTTTCAGGATCAAGATTTGCAGCAACATCATTTGCACTGTGATAATCAAAATGATCGTCTATAAAGGCAAAATTGAAACCGTTGATATTGCCTTGTTCTCTAAGCACTGTGAGATCGGTATCATTTGGCAGCATTTTATAAACCGAATAGGCCAAAGAATTTGTTACCGGAAATTCAGGTTTAGATTTAATAAAATCTTGAATAAGCTTAGCGTTTCCATTGTTGGTTTCTAACAACATAAAAGAGTTTCCGCCACTCCCCCTTGCTTCAAAATTTAAAGCCAAACCAACATCTTGTGCCCATTTGTGTTTGGAGATAAAAAGTTCAGCTCCATTCAATCCTAACTCTTCCGCATCTGTAAAAAGCAAGATCATATCATTCTTATGCGCTTCATTTTTAGCAAGAAAAGCTCTTACACCTTCCAAAATTGTAGCAACCCCGCTACCTGCATCACTGGCTCCAAAAGAAGAATGGCCGGCACTATCGTAATGCGTCATTAATAACAGCGCCTTACTGTTTTCATCACCCGAAATTCGAGCTAGAATATTTTGAGATCTTGTTAATTCTCCCTTTTTATTTAGGCTATATCCTTCTTGAGTTTGAACTTCTAATCCTAGATCTTGAAGTTGATTTACGATATAATTTCTCACCAAACTATGTGCCGCACTTCCAACAAAATGAGGCTGTTTCGAGATATTCTCTACATGCTTAAAGGCTCTTTGAGTAGAAAATTGGGTTAAAGGAATATTCTCATCTTCTGCATTTTTTGGCATGCTGGAATAAAATATGAACCAAACCGAAAATATCAATAAAATAACTACTAAGAGCGGGTATAATTTTTTAAGCATAGAGTCTAAGAAATATAAAGAGTTTAAAGATAAATAAGTTAAGCTGAAAAAAATAAAATAATGGCGCTCTTCCAAAACCGAAAATAAAGACCTATATTTAAGTAGTTAATAATCAATAAATTACAGTTATGGGGATAAAAAGTTTTCAAGGACAACGGGCAGTGCCCGAAAAATTACAAAGTGCCCCCATATTGGTTTCAGATTATATGACTACAAATTTGATCACCTTTAGAAAAGAGCAATTGGTGGTGGAAGTGATGGAGTCTTTAATAAAGAACAAAATGTCTGGAGCCCCTGTGGTAAATGAGCGCAATGAACTGGTAGGTATTATATCTGACGGAGATTGTATGAAACAGATCTCTGAAAGCAGATATTATAACATGCCTATTGGTGACATGCAAATAGAAAAATTTATGGCTACAGATGTGCCAACCGTAGACAAGAATGTGAATATTTTTGACTGTGCTTCTCTTTTCTATAAGCACGATTGCAGAAGATTTCCAATTGTAGAAGATGGCAAATTAATAGGCCAGATAAGCCGAAAAGATATTCTTTGTGCTGCCTTAAAATTAAGAGGTCAGAATTGGCATTGCTAATTTCGTTTTACCAAGGCATAAAGATCGCCTTCTAACGGCAAATAGCCTTGATCGTAAACAAAGTAGTAAACATTGCCTGTTTTGGTGGTGTAAATACTCGTGAAATATTCAAAATTGAAACCTTTGGCCAGCAACTTAGATTTGCTGGTCATTGTTTTATCTGTTGGATTTAAGTCGAGAAGGATCCTGTAATTCTTCCGTAGCGAATTGTTCACATTCCGAATAAGATTGGTGCTATCTTTATTGATGTTATTATTGTAGGCATTTCTACAATAATCGCTGCAGAACTTTTTATCTGCTCTTCCAACAATCTTCTCCCCACATTCTAAACAGGTTTTTTGCATTCTTAAATATAGCGAAAATGTTTAAATAGGTGTGATCGCTGTTTTTCTGATCGGTTTAAAAATCTTCTAATGCTTCAATTTCTTTTTCATAATCAAACTGAAGGTCTTCATGTAAACCAGAAAGTGTTTTTTTAATAGAAGCCACCTGCCTATTATACAAATTCATCATGGTAGCATTTCTTTTAATGGAAGGCTTAAAATCTTTAAGCTGCTCACAGAAATAAATAAGCAACTCGATCTCGGTTTCCTTTTTTGGAGAATATCGAATGTACTTCTTAACGTTCTTCAAGATTTTCCGAAGACTTTTTTTAATGTAGTAGAAATTCTTGGTATTAATATTTTTTAGATCTGCATCTATTTCAGCTTTTACAGATGCTATAAATGCTTCTTCATCTGCAGATTCAAAAAGCATATAAGTGAGCAGCTCTTTATTCTCCTTTTTGAATTTTGATAAACGCAAACAAAGCTCCATCAATTCATCTGTAGACTTAAACTTGAGCTCTTTTTTAATCTGACTTACGGTAGCTGCTTTCAATACTGCCTATTTTCTAGATTCGGTTTCATCTTCACTTTTAGGTTCAGAAAGACTCATATAAATTGTTTCTCTTATTTTAGGGCCGTTTATAAATCCGTCTTTCACCTCTTCATCTGAATAAAACGTACTCGTTAAGCTTTCATCTTTTATAATTGCATCTTTATCTTTCCCAGAATCTAGAGCCTTCTGAACATTTTCTCTTAGGCCTTTTAGCATAGTTAAATACTTTGAGTAATCTTCATAAGTTGCCAGATCACCATGCCCCGGAATGATCTTAGTCTGCTTATTAATAAGTTTTAATCCCATTTCTGCTGCAGCAATATCCCCATCAATACTTCCACCACTTTTTAGATCTATAAATGGAAAAGATCCATTAAAAAAAGTGTCCCTGGTGTGCAATACATTAGAAGTTGGAAAATATACCAATACATCACTGTCTGTATGCGCATTATGAATATGTGTGATCAAAATGTCGTTATCATTTAAATGCAACGTTACATCACTATCAAAAGTTATAATTGGTAAGCCTTTACCATCTGTATTCTTTTCATCTGCTGCCAATCTTTTTCTTACATTATCATGAGCTAGAATTAAAGCGCCTTGTTCTTGAAAGTTGGCATTCCCACCGGTGTGATCTCCGTGAAAATGAGTGTTTACCAGATATTTTACCGGCTTATCACTTAATGTTTTTATACTAGCCATAATTTTTTCAGAAAGTCGTGCAAATTGATCATCGATCATGATCGTGCCGTCTTCCCCTGTTAAAACTCGAATATTTCCACCTTGCCCTACCAGCATAGAAATATTTTCGCTTACCGGAATTATTTTGATGTTCACTCCTTCTTTATCTTGGGCATTCCCAATGAATGGCGCGATAGCAATTAAAATGGAGGTAATTAATTTTTTCAAAGCTGTTATTTTTAAGTTAACTTTATAATGAAACTTAAGATTTGGAACGTATCTTATCTTTTCTCATAGGCATGGAATCTATTAGATCTAATATTTTATCTAAAGAAATGCAGTTGTAATCTTTTAATTTGATCTTGCCATCCAAACCTATTAGATAAAACTCAAACGGACTATCTTTTTCGTCATATTTTTTATACAAATTGGTAGCTGTTGTCCACTGAGCATCTTCAGCAAAACCTACTTTCATTTGATGTTGATAAACCTGATAAACAACTACTTTTCGATCTTCGAGTTCCTTTAATCCCATTTCCAATTCTTGAAGCTGATTGGTGAAATCTTCATTTTCAAGATCTTCCGTAAGCAATAAAATCAACCTGTCTTCCCAATGATGCTTAGAAAGGTCTTGGGACTGTGCTGTATTCATAAAAAGTAATAAAAGTAAAAACGCTGAAAATTTTTTCATTCTTAATATTACAACTTTTTGTAGGAAACTTTAGTTAAGAAGTGCTATTTCTACAAAAGTCTAAACCGAATTTTACTTCGCAGTAAATTTAACTTAAACTTTATATTTGCTAAGGTTGAAGCAAAACCGCCATGGAAGAAAATAGTCTGATTCATATTAATTTAGAAAAGCAACGTTTGCTCAAAGAAAAAATTGAGGAAGCCACTCAAGAACTGGAATTAGTTCAGCAGGAAACCCTTCAATTTGAAGCTATTCTTCGTTCTCATTTAAGCGACCTGATAATTGAAGAGCAAGAATTAAGCGTTTTGTATAAAGAGCTTAAAAAGGCTAAGAAACTTAAAAGACTTCAGCAAAAACAAAAAGGCAAAAAGCTTAAAATAAGTAAAGAGCTTAAAATCCAACAAAAGGAACCTTTAAAAATTAAGGATCCTGAAGATGAAAAGGAGCGAAAAAGACTGTATAGAGAGGCTATGTTATTTTCCCATCCAGATAAATTCTCTTTAGATCATGAAAAGATTGAATTGACAACAGAGATTACCACGCAGCTTATAGAGCTTTATAAAAATGGAGAATTACAGGAATTAAAGCTTTTTCATTTACATATTATGAGTGGTAATGCGCTTGCCGGAGATAATTTACTTCCTACTACATCTTTAGAATTGGCTCAAAAAGACAAGTATCTTGAAAATAAATTGAAAGATCTATTAGAGCAATTGCAAGCCGCTAAGAATAAACACACTTATAAAGTGCTAAAAGAATATAAAGACCCGATGAGCTTTTTGCAAGAATTAAAAGAATATTATGACGATCGAATTTTCAAATTAAAAAAGCGAACCAGAAAAGCTTAGTCGTTTTTAGGAGAAAAAAGATCACTTTTAGAGTATCCTTTTTAATTTATTTCAGTCTACTCTATAAACCCTTTAAAGCTAGAATTATGAATACCTGTAAATGTTCCAATTGCGATTGTGCAAAATGTAATTGCGTTAATTGTTTAGAAAATAATTGTCCGTGCACCAAGTGTGACTGTAATAAATGCAATTGTTGTTAAATCTTACAAAGGCCGGTGAAGTAGCTGGCCTTTTCTTTATTTTTAAGTATGGAAACCCAAAAAATATGGAATTGGTTTAACGAAGAGCTCTATTTCTTCATTCTTAAAAAAGTGAAGAATAAAAATGCCGCGAACGATATCTTCCAAAATTCCTTTTTAAAAATTCATGGAAATCTACATCAGGTTGAAGAGGAAGAGAAAATAAAAGCTTGGGTTTTTCAAATTACCAGAAATGAAATTACCAATTATTTCAATCAGGAATCTAAATTCAAGGATGTTGTAAATCCTGATCAGCAGAATACTATTTCAGACTATCAGCACATTTGCTGTTTTGATAAATTCATTAATAATCTACCCGAGACTTACAAAGAGGTAATAGAAATGGTTTATATCGATGGCAAAAAACAAAATGAGGCTGCAGAAAAACTGACTATTAGTCTAGCCAACGTGAAGGCTAGAATTAGACGTGGAAAAGCTATTCTGAAGAAAAATTTTAATGAGTGCTGTAAATATGAAATAGATAAAGACGGAAATTTAGTTGGAGAACCAAATTGCGCCTGCTGTTCTGATCCCTAAATTACTAACTTTTTCCTGTTATTCTCCTTTATAAGAAACCACCTGAGAATATTCCATAAAGGTATCCTTCAAACGTTCAATTTTAGGGTCCATTCTATCTGCAAAGACAAGATACTGACATTTAGGAATACTCTGTGGAATTCTCACCACATCATTATAAGCGCTATTTCTAATTAAGAATGCGGCATCTTCAACAATGAACATTTGCAACTGACTTACATTAACACCCGTAATCTTGAATAACTGAAACAACCTTTTTGGCGTAGCTATTAAAATATCGATACCGTCGTAAATATCTTCTTTTTGATTATCTATGTTTGGCTCGTCGAAAGCGGCGTAAACTCTTAGATCTGTGCGTCTGGTAAAAGTTTTAAACTTCTCTTCCAGTTCTACGGCTGCAGCTTTATCCTCAACAAAGATCAACGCACGTGGCGCATCTTCAAAAGCTTCTCCTTTTAATTTCTGAATAACACTTATGATCATTGCTGAAGTTTTTCCGCTTCCCTCTTTACCTACTATAAAAAGATTAGACCCACTTTTTATCTTAGGTAATATTTTCTTCTGAAATGGTAGAGGTTCTTCAAAACCCAATCTTTCTAAGGCCTCCATTAACGGAGTGTTTAGCTTTTTAAATGACATATTATCGAAATTAACTGATAATTTTTGACAGAAATTGTTCCGCAAAAATAAGAACCTGCAAGTTGGCGATTAATCCTTATTTAAATAAATGATTCTTCATATATCTTCTGAAAATCAAAAAATATCACCACTTAACCGACAACAAATGTTTACAAACGTAAGTAAACGAAAACAAGCCTTTGCCAACCGAATAAACTTTCTGTCTCGATGTAGGTTTGTCCTGTTGAAATGAACGAATGATTTTCAACTGCAATAAATTCTATAGTTATGAGCACTTTAAGAAACACAGTACAATTGATCGGGCATGTAGGTAATGATCCTGAAATCGTAAATCTTGAATCTGGTAAAAAATTGGCCAAATTCTCCATCGCTACTAATGAATCTTATAAAAATGCCAAAGGCGAAAAGATCACAGATACACAATGGCATAATGTAGTTGCTTGGGGCAAGACTGCCGAGTTGATAGAAAATTATGTTCCAAAAGGAAAAGAAGTAGGTATTGAAGGAAAACTTACCAGCAGAAGCTATGAAGATAAAGAAGGTGTAAAACGCTACATTACTGAAGTGGTTTGTAATGAACTTTTACTTCTAGGGAAATAGAAAGTATGCATTAAGTAAATAATAAAGCGACATTTCTAGCAGTTAAGAAATGTCGCTTTATATTTTATTTAAATAAGATGAAAAGTATTTTCTAATTCTTCACCTCTTCTTTTTTAGGCATTTTGATCTCTGGAGATAATACATTTCCATCGGCATCGATCTCAATGATAGAATCAAATCCTAGTTCATCTAATTTATCTGCAACCTTAGCTCTGTCTCCTACCATAAACCAATTCACTTCATTTGGTTTTACCATTTTATTACTAACAGATTTCAAATCGCTTAAAGTCAAATTCTTGATATTGGCATCATAGGTTTGGTAATAATCATCTGGCAGATCATACTTCACAATATTATAAAGTGAGTTATTTACCGCCGAGTTTGTTTCCCATTGTCCCGGTAAAGCAAGAATCTGATTAGTCTTTACTTTATCTAACTCTTCCTGAGTAACAGGTTTCGTAGATACAAATTGAGATAACTCTTTTTTCAACTCTAAGATAGATTCTGCAGTTTTATCGGTTTGAACCGGGGCATAAACAATAAATGGTCTTTCCTGTTGTGCATCCATCACAAATCCGAAGGCGCCATAAGCCCAATGTTTATCTTCTCGAAGATTCATATTGATACGGGAAGTAAATTCACCTCCCAACACATTCACCATTTGCTCTACAGCAACTTCTGGCACTTCGCCATACTTTCCGGTTAAATAACCCCCAATAATTACAGATTGCGGAGATTCCGGTCTGTTCATTAAATACAACGTATTTTTAGTTCCTGTTTTTGGCTTGTTATAAGTGATGGTTGGAACGTCTCCTTTTTTCATCTTTCCTAAAGATTTTTCAAGCTTCGCTTTAAGCTCACTCATTTCTACATCTCCGGTAACAATTAGTGTAGCATTATTCGGCTTCATCCAAGTGTCATAAAATTTCTGAACATCGGCTCGCGTTAAATTTTCTACCGTTTTCTCATATCCCGTTCCTGTATATGGATTGCTGTAAGGATGATCTTCGCCATATAAATATTTATTGACCACTCGCAATGCCATAGAAACAGGTTGAGACTTCTCTCTTTTGATATCATTTAACTGCTCATTCTTTAATCTATCGAATTCCTTTTGAGGGAAAGCAGGATTCAAAATAACATCTGCAAAAACATCTAAACTTCCATCTAAGCTTTGTTTTAAGGTATTCATACCCACTCTGGAAATATCCTGGTCTGATCCTGTATATAAATTAGCTCCCAGCATTTGAAGTTTTTCATTGATCTGAAGTGAGTTCATATCTTTAGTTCCTTCATCTAATAGATCCATCGCTAAAGCTGCAGTTCCCGGAGTAGCTAAATAATCTGTTTTATATCCGGCGTTGAACATAAGATCCATAACTACGGTAGAAACTCCTTCTCTTTTTGCTAAAACGATGTTCATCCCGTTAGACAATTTTGCTCGTTGCACTTCTGGAAATTTTACAGCCTTAGCAGTTCCTAAAGGAGGTAATTTAGATCTATCAATATCAGATTTCACAACGGTATATTCAGGGAATGGCTTGCAAATTAAAGTATGCTTTCCTTTTGTTAACCATTTCTTTGCTGTTGCCTGTAGATCAGCAGCAGTAGCATTTTCTACAAATTTCATTTGAGTTTTATAATAAGATGCATCTCCATGATACGTTTGGTTTGATGCTAATACATCTGAAACTCCTCCAAACCCACCAATTCTTTCTGTTCCTTTTATAATTCCTGAAAAGTAATCGGCTTTAACTCTTTTCAACTCTTGCTCGGTAGGTCCGTTTTTTATTAGATCATCTATTTCGGCTAAAAGTTTAGTTCTAACTTCTTCAATATCTTCTCCAGGTTTTACGTTCGCATACACAATGTAATTGCTCGCGATTTCGCTTGAAGACTGAAAAGCAGCAACATTACTAGCAATCTGATCTTCATAAACCAATTTTTTATAAAGTCTGGAATTCTTACCATTGCTCAAAATAGAAGCCACAAGATCTAATTCCAGATCTTCCTTTTCTCCAAACGGAGGAGAATTCCATGCAAAAAGTACTCTCGCCTCTGGCACTCTATCTTCATAAACCTGATACGTATCTCCGTTATGTTCCGGAATATTTCTTTCTTGTCTTTGGATGGTTGGCCCTGAAGGGATATCTCCAAAATAAGCCAACACTTTTTTGTGGATCTCTTCCGGCTTAATATCTCCGGCGATAGCAATTACTGCATTCGCAGCACCGTAATATGACTTGAACCAGTTTTGAACATCTTCTAAAGAAGCAGCATTCAGATCTTCCATTTCCCCAATTACCGTCCAAGAATATGGGTGCCCTTTAGGATACATGGCTTTAGTTATATAATTCCACTGTTGTCCATAAGGCTGATTTTCTCCTTGTCGTTTTTCATTTTGAACTACACCACGCTGCTCATCTAAAAGATCCTGATCCACAACTCCAAGTAAATGCCCCATTCTGTCTGACTCTAGAAACAAAACCTGATCTAAAGCCGAAACCGGAACGTTTTGAAAATAATTAGTTCTATCTGTATTGGTCGTTCCGTTAACATCGGTTCCTCCTATTCTTTCTATTACCTGAAAATAGTCATCATCATAATTCTCACTACCATTAAACATTAAATGTTCAAAAAGATGTGCAAACCCACTTTTACCTTCTTTTTCATTCTTTGATCCTACATGATACCAAACGTTGACTGCCACAATTGGCGCTTTGTGATCTTCATGAACCAAAAGGGTTAATCCATTTGGCAACACAAATTTTTCATAATCAATGTTGATGTCATCTGCTTTAAATACTGAATTTTGAGCCCGAGATTTTTGTACAAAGCCAAAAACGATCAGGAAAACGATCATTAATTTTCTCATTTTTTTGATTGATTTGATTAATAAAAAGTGGGTGGGGCACTTAAATATAAGCATTAAATCAACTAAACATTAAATGCTTATAAAATTTATCAATTTTATAAAACAGAAAAAGAGTCAAAGAGATAGTTAGAAGAAGATATTTTGTGCTAGCCTATAAGTATTGGCGTGTGCTTCTAAAATAATTTTAATATCGGGAGAATAACCACCTCCCATACTCACTTCTACCGGAAGATTAAGATCTTTTAATGTTTGCAAAACGTAGCGATCTCGTTCTTTGCAACCTTCCACACTACATCCGAGTTTTCCTAACTTATCGGTAGCAAGTATATCCACCCCACTTAGATAGAAAACAAAATCTGGTTGAACCTGTTGAACTAGATCGGGTAAGGTGTTTTTGAGAATGTCAAGATATTCTTCATCCTCAGTTCCATCTGGGAGCTCAATATCAAGATCAGATTTTTCCTTTCTGAAAGGATAGTTATTCTTGCCATGCATAGAAAAGGTAAAAACAGAAGCATCATTTTCAAAGATCTCTGCCGTTCCATTTCCCTGATGCACATCTAGATCTACAATAAGGATTTTCTCTATTTCTTCCTTTTTCTGAAGATATCTTGCTGCAATAGCCTGATCGTTCAAAAGGCAAAAAGCTTCACCTCTATTTGAATATGCATGATGAGTGCCGCCGGCAATATTCATGGCTATTCCATATGCTATAGCATAATCACAAGCTTTCACGGTTCCGTCTGCAATAATGAGTTCTCTTCGTATCAATTGCTTTGAAAGAGGAAAACCTATCTTTCTGGCTGCTCTTTTATCTAAGGTGTCATTTTTTAGATCATCAAAATACTCTTTGTCATGAACAGCTAAGATCAGATCTTCAGGGGGCATTTCAGGCTCAAAAAAATTATCCTCAACACAAGTACCTTCATGTAATAATTGCTTCGGCAATAGATCATATTTTTCCATAGGAAATCTATGACCTTCCGGCAATGAGTGTTTGTAGATGGAATGATTAGCTATTTTGAGCATAGATGTAAAAAAAGCCTTACTTAAAAGTAAGGCTTAGCTTATTAACTAATTATAGTCCCGTTATTCACTTTATCTTCATCAGGATTCAAAAAGACCAATTTTCCATCAGCATTTTCTGTCATCAAGATCATTCCTTCACTTTCTACGCCTCTAAGTTTTCTTGGAGCAAGGTTGACTAAAACAGTTACTTTTTTTCCAATGATTTCTTCTGGTTTAAAGCTTTTAGCTATACCAGATACAATAGTTCTAATATCTAATCCCGTATCTACTTTCAACACCAATAACTTATCTGCTTTTGGCATTTTTGTAGCTTCGGTAATAGTTCCAACTCGAAGATCCATTTTCGTGAAATCTTCAAAAGTTGCGATCTCTTTTTGAGGTTCTGCTTTTTTATTCTCAGCTTCGTTAGCGGCTTTAGTAGCTTCCAATTTGTCTAATTGTTTTTGAATTTGTTCGTCTTCTATTTTGCTGAAAAGCAACTCTGCTTTTCCAATTTTATGACCTGAATTTAATAAGATGTGTTTAGTTGAAATTTCATCCCATGTAGAATCTTGTCCATTTTCAGCATCAGAAATATTCAAAATAGATTTCAATTTGGCTGAAGTGAATGGCAAGAAAGGTTCGCTTAAAGTTGCAAGTGCAGATGCAATTTGCAATGCCACGAACAATACAGTTTTTACTCTTTCTTCATCAGTTTTTATAAGTTTCCAAGGTTCTTCGTCTGCTAAATATTTATTTCCTAATCTGGCAAGATTCATCAATTCTCCTTGTGCTTCTCTAAATCTATATTTTTCTATAGAGCTGGCAATTACTGCCGGATATGCTCTAAGTGTTGCAAGTGTCTGCTCATCAACTTCAGAATAATCTCCTGGCGTTGGAACTTCACCGCTATAATATTTATCGGTTAACACCACCACTCTGTTGATGAAGTTTCCGAAGATAGCCACCAATTCATTATTGTTTCTAGCCTGAAAATCTTTCCAAGTAAAATCGTTATCCTTAGTTTCCGGAGCATTTGCCGTAAGCGCATAACGCAATACATCTTGCTGATTTGGAAAATCTTCTAAATATTCGTGCAACCAAACAGCCCAGTTCTTTGATGTAGAAAGTTTTTTACCTTCTAAATTCAAGAATTCATTTGCAGGCACATTATCAGGCAAAATATAGCTTCCTTCTGCTTTAAGCATGGTAGGGAAAATAATGCAATGAAAAACGATGTTATCCTTACCAATAAAATGTACCAATTTGGTGTCTTTATCTTTCCAATACGGCTCCCAGTCTTTACCTTCTCTCTCTGCCCATTCCTTGGTTGAAGAAATGTATCCGATTGGCGCATCAAACCAAACATAAAGCACTTTCCCTTCGGCACCTTCCACAGGAACCGGGATTCCCCATTCCAGATCTCTAGTTACCGCACGAGCTCTCAAACCTTCATCTACCCAAGATTTAACCTGCCCATACACATTAACTTTCCAGTCTTTTTTATGTCCTTTTATAATCCATTCTTTCAACCAATCTTCATACCTGTCTAATGGTAAGAACCAATGCTTAGTTTGCTTAAGTGTTGGAACCGCACCTGTAATAGCCGATTTTGGATTGATAAGGTCTGTAGCATTTAAAGAACTTCCACAATTCTCACATTGATCGCCATAAGCTTCTTCATGTCCACATTTTGGACAAGTACCTGTTACAAATCTATCTGCTAAAAATTGATTTGCTTCGGCATCATATAATTGCTCTGTAGTTTCTTCAATAAACTTCCCATCTTCATATAATTTCTTGAAAAATTCTGAAGCGGTATCATGATGGATCTTTCTTGAAGTTCTGGAGTAGTTATCAAAAGAAACTCCAAAATCCTGAAAAGACTTTTCTATAATTGCGTGATATTTATCTATAATTTCCTGCGGAGTTACTCCTTCTTTCTTAGCCTTCATAGGTATTGCTACCCCATGCTCATCACTTCCGCAAACAAAAGCAACATCATTACCCTGCATTCTTAAAAAACGTGCATAAATATCGGCTGGCACATAAACACCGGCCAAATGCCCAATATGAATGGGACCGTTGGTGTAAGGTAATGCGGCGGTAATTGTATATCGTTGTGGAGAATTATTCATTTATTCCATTTCTTTTTTTGAGTCTGTAAAGGTAAGCAACTGTTAAATATTACACGTTAAAATCTTGTAAAAGACAAGGCTGGTGGAGCAAATGTGTCTATTTTTAGACAAAACTTAACCAATGCGTAGAATTTTTATACTTATAGCTCTTGTAACACTGGCTTCCTGCGGAAGTTCAAAAAAATCGGTTTCAAGTAGATTTGATAAACTTATGATCGAAAATTTAGCAAATTTTACTGCGGAAGAGATCAAGAATTCTTTTCCCAATGCTACTATAAACGAAGGTACGGGCATGTTCGAAGAAGGTACCGTAGAAAAAGATTTTACAGTGTTATATCCGGAAACTCCCAATGAAATTCACATTACTTGGACTGATAATAGTAAAACTAAGATCGATGAGATCAGATTTTCTGATAATGGTAAATGGAAATCTAAATCTGGGATAAAAATAGGAACTACCTACAGTGAGCTGAACAAAATGAATGGAAAACCGATTTCTTTTTATGGCTTTGGATGGGATTATAGTGGTGCTGTATTATGGAATGATGGGAAATTGGAAAACGGAAAACTGAGAGTTTTTATAGGACCCGATAACGAGGTGAATGCTAAATATTACGGCGACAGAATTATAAAAGCAACTCCTGAAGAGATTGAAGCTTTAGATCTAAAAGTTCAAACTATTTTACTTCATTTAGGCGAATAAAACGTAGAGATAAATAGGGAATAACCCCCTGTTACGCTCTTTCATTATTAGCTATTTTTATTGCACTTCATTTAAGAAGTGTAAAAACTAATGGCAAATCATAATGATCTAGGTAAAAAGGGAGAACAACTGGCTGCGGAGTTTCTGATCTCTAAAGGTTATAAGATCATTGCCAGAAACTTCAGATTTCAAAAGGCTGAAGTTGATATTATCGCGAGAAAAAACAATGTGCTCGCCATAATTGAAGTCAAAACCCGAAGCACTTCTAATTTTGGAGATCCTCAAGAGTTTGTGAAAGCTAGACAAATTCAACATTTAGTTAAGGCTGTAGATCATTTTGTATCTGAACATCAACTGGAGGTTGATGTAAGATTTGATATTATTGCCATCATCAAAAATTCTAAACAAACCAAAATAGAGCATTTGGAAAATGCTTTTTTATACTTTGAATAAACTTTAATTGCTCCTTCCCTATTTTTTAGGGAAGGTGTCATTCCCATGGAATGACGGAAGGGTAAAAATAACTATCATGGATAAAAGAATTCATAATAAAAAATATCTGGAAGTCTACAGGAAAGAACTGAGAAAAAATCTAACATCAGCGGAAGCTTATCTTTGGAAACAATTGCAACAAAGAAAACTAGACGGAAAGAAATTTAGGAGACAGCATAGTATAGAAAATTATATTACTGATTTTTATTGTCCCGAGCAAAGATTGATTATTGAACTCGATGGACAAGTACATTTTAACCCAACGTCTCAAGAAAATGATAAAAATCGAACTAAAAGATTGGAAGAATTAGGGTTTAAAGTAATTAGATTTGAAAATAAAATGGTTTTCGATAATTTACAATCTGTGTTACAAGAAATAAAAAATAATTTTAAATAACTGACCACCCCGCTCTACGAGCACCCCTCCTAAAATTAGGAGGAGATCAAATTTAAGCTTTCGCCGGCTCTTCCTCTTTTACTCTAAAATCTAAAGGTTCCAATACTTTTAAAGCTCTGTCTATAGAAGTGATCTTATCAAATGTCAACAATAACCTCAACCCAGATCGAGTCTTTTTCTCTTTCATTGTACAAGACTGTGAATGCGTTTGTACATATTGCAACACTTTAGTAAATGCTTGTGTGTGATAGAAATTCGATTGCTGATCTGCTATAAAATACCCTATTAACTTCCCTTGTTTCATGATCACTTTTTCCAAACCTATTTTAGAAGTGATCCATTTAATTCTAACGCTATTTAATAGATCTGAAGCTTGAGTTGGTAACTCTCCAAATCTGTCTACCAATTCGCTTTCAAACTTCTGCAATTCAGCTTCAGTTTTGATATTATTAAGCTGAGTGTACAAATTCAATCGCTCTGTGATGTTATTGATATAATCATCCGGGAACAGCAATTCAAAGTCTGTGTCTATCTGAGTATCTTTTACAAAATTCTTTTCTTCTATACTCTCGGTATCTTCATACAGATCTTTAAATTCATTTTCCTTTAATTCCTCGATCGCTTCATTCAATATTTTCTGATACGTATCAAAGCCAATATCATTAATAAATCCGCTTTGTTCCCCACCAAGAAGATCTCCAGCTCCACGAATTTCCAGATCTTTCATGGCAATATTAAATCCGCTTCCCAGTTCCGAAAATTGCTCTAATGCAGTAATTCTCTTTCTCGCATCATCTGTCATTGCAGAAAACGGTGGCGTAATAAAGTAACAAAATGCTTTTTTGTTGCTACGCCCAACTCTCCCTCTCATTTGGTGAAGATCTGAAACCCCGAAATTATTAGCGTTATTAATAAATATCGTGTTGGCATTTGTAACATCCAAACCACTTTCAATAATGGTGGTAGAAACTAGCACATCAAACTCTCCATTCATAAAAGAAAGCATCAAATTCTCCAATTTTTTACCTTCCATCTGCCCGTGACCAACGCCAACTTTAGCATCTGGCACTAATCTTTGGATCATTCCGGCTACTTCTTTTATATTTTCAATTCTATTATGAATAAAGAAAACCTGCCCTCCACGCTGAATTTCATATGAAACCGCATCTCTTATAGTTTCTTCTGAAAATCTGATAACATTGGTTTCAATAGGATACCTATTTGGTGGCGGCGTGGTAATGGTAGACAAATCTCGTGCTGCCATTAAACTGAACTGCAATGTTCTTGGAATAGGCGTCGCTGTTAAGGTTAACGTATCTACATTTTCTTTAATGGTCTTTAATTTATCTTTTACGGCAACTCCAAATTTTTGCTCCTCATCTACTATCAGTAATCCAAGATCTTTAAAATTAACTGCTTTACTTACCAGTTGATGCGTCCCAATTATAATATCAACTTTTCCTTTTTCAAGGTCTTCTAAAGTCGCTTTTCGTTCTTTGGCAGTTCTAAATCTGTTCAAATAATCTACAGTTACGGGAAGATCTTTTAAACGCTCTGTAAAGGTTTTGTGATGCTGAAATGCCAAAATAGTTGTAGGCACCAGGACAGCTACTTGTTTTCCATTATCTACCGCTTTAAAAGCAGCACGAATGGCAACTTCTGTCTTTCCGAAACCTACATCTCCACAAACCAAGCGGTCCATAGGACGCTCATTTTCCATGTCTTCTTTTACCGCAGCTGTAGCTGTGCTTTGATCTGGAGTATCTTCATAAATAAAAGAGGCTTCTAATTCTGCTTGCAAATAAGAATCCGGCCCGTATTTAAAACCTTTCTGTAGTCGGCGTTTTGCATATAATTCAATTAAATTATAAGCGATATGCTTAACTCTGGCTTTAGTCTTCTGCTTTAAATTTTTCCAGGCATTACTACCAAGTTTATAGATCTTGGGCGGTTTCCCGTCTTTCCCGTTGTATTTTGAGATCTTATGTAAAGAGTGAATGCTCAGGTATAAAATATCGCGTTCGCCATAGATCAATTTTATGGCTTCCTGCATTTTTCCTTCGACATCTATTTTCTGAAGTCCGCCAAATTTCCCGATTCCGTGATCTATATGCGTTACATAATCTCCTACTTCTAAATTGGTTAATTCTTTTAAAGTAATGGCTTGCTTTTTAGCATACCCATTCTTTAAATGGAATTTATGATACCGCTCAAAGATCTGATGATCTGTATAACAAATAGTTTTTGAAGTTTCATCTATAAAACCTTGGAACATGGTAAGCACCACGGTGCGATATTTAACCTCTCGTTCTTGATCTTCAAAAATGTCGTGAAACCGTTTCGCTTGCTGATCGCTAACGCAAAAAATATAATTGGTATACCCCGCTTCCTGATTTTCAATAAGATTATCAATTAATAAATCGAATTGTTTATTGAAAGAAGGTTGAGGTTTGGTGTTAAATTCTATAATTTCCGGACTGCTTAAAAAAGCTTGATTGCTTAATTCTACTACGCTAAAATCCAGTAATTGTTTTTTGATGAGCGAAGAATGACAAAATAATTCTTCCGGCGAATTATGCTTTATTCCTTCAGATAGTTTTCCAAAAGCTTCTTCTGCTTTATCGAATAACTTATCGATCTGTGCAGCGAGCATATCTAAATTCTTGACAAAAACAACCGTATTTGACGATACATATTTTAAAAAGCTCTCTCTTACTTCATCTAGCTTTTTATTCTCCACATTGGGCATAATGGAGATCTTCTTTACCTTATCTGTAGATAACTGAGTTTCTACATCAAAACTTCTAATGCTGTCTACCTCATTACCAAAGAATTCAATTCTATAAGGCTCATCATTACTGAAGGAAAAGACATCAATAATTCCTCCACGTACTGAAAATTCTCCCGGTTCCGTAACAAAATCTACTCGTTTAAACTTGTATTCAAACAAAACTTCATTTACGAAATCTATAGAAAGCTGGTCATTAATAGCAATTTTCAAGGTGCTCTTATCCAACTCTTTTCTGGTAACTACCTTTTCAAAAAGTGCATCTGGGTAGGTTACTATTACCGCAGGTTTTTTACGCGAATTAATTCGGTTTAAAACCTCAGATCTCAACAATACATTTGCATTGTCGGTTTCATCAATTTGATAAGGCCTGCGATAACTTCCCGGATAGAAAAGCACATTTTTCTCCCCAATTAATTGTTCCAGATCATTTAGATAATAAGCTGCTTCTTCCTTATCATTAAAGATCAACAAGAATGGTGCATCTGCTTCTTTAAAACTATTAGAAAGCACAAAAGAAAGTGAAGATCCAACTAGTCCTTTTAAATGAATTTTGGCTGGTTTCTCTGAATTTTGGGTAAGAATATTTTGAAGTTTCTCCTGTTGTGGAGACTTCGCAAAGATTTGGGCAATAGTAGATTTACTCATTGGCACAAAGATAATTCCTACCAAATTGGTTTACAAAACTTGCGGGTTTATTTAACTATTTATTGATACGTGTAGTATCTAAAAATAGTATTGTAATCTTCAACTTGTTAATTTCAGCCTAAATCTATACAGAACAAACCTCACTCCTTGTTTTTTACTTAATTTCGACAGAATTCAAGAAAATAAATATGCCTAAAATAGAGGAGTTCGATGTATTTGTAATAGGAACCGGTACTGCAGGAAAAAAAGTAGCCACAGAATGTGTGAAAGCAGGATGGAAAGTTGCCATTGCAGATAATCGTGAATTTGGAGGAACTTGCTCTAACAGAGGTTGCGACCCTAAGAAAGTGATATTGGGGTTAACTGAAATTATTGACAGAGCAGAAAGAATGAGAGGTTTTGGCATTACTAAAATGCCAGAATTTAGCTGGGAAGATCTTATGGCTTTCAAAGAGAGCTTTGTAAATTCAATTCCAAGAAGAACAGAAGAAGATTTTAAGGAATTGAATATTAAAATGTTCCATCAGTCTCCAAAATTTATAGATAAGAATACGCTTTCTGTAGAAGGCAAAACAATTTCGGCCAAGAAGATAGTTATTGCCACCGGGCAAAAACCTCTTGAGCTAAAAATTCCTGGAAGAGAATATGCTATTGTAAGTGATGACTTTTTAAACCTTAAATCGCTACCAGAGAGTATGATCTTTATTGGCGCAGGATATATAGGGATGGAATTTGCGCATATGGCCGCAAGACTTGGAGTAAAAGTTACAATGATAGATACTTCAGAAAGACCACTAAATAATTTTGATAAAGATATCGTTGCGCATCTGGTAACCGCTTCTGAGAAGATCGGTATAAAATTCATTTTTAATGCGGAGGCCACAAAGATCGAGAAACTTCGAAAGAACTTTAGAATTACAGCAAACCAAAACGGGAAAGACATTTCAGAAAAAGCAGAGCTTATAATTAATACCGCCGGAAGAGTTCCTTCTATTGATGAACTAGATCTTATAAAAGGGGAAGTTTCTTTTAGCAAAAAAGGAATCACCGTAGATAAACATTTACAAAATCCAACCAACAAAAGTGTTTACGCTTGTGGAGATGTTTCAGATAGTGAAGGATTGCCATTAACCCCTCTTTCTTCTAAAGAAGCATTGATTGTTATTTCTAATCTACTAAAAACACCTAGTCCAATAGAAGCAAATTATCCACCTCAACCCTCTGTGGTCTTCACACTTCCAAATATAGCATCTGTAGGACTTTCAGAAAAAGAAGCTAAAGAAAAAGGATATGATTATATCTTAGAGTGTGAACTTGTACCTTCTTGGTTTAATGCAAAAAGAGTTAATTCTGAAGAATATGCCTATAAAACGTTGGTAGATAAAAAAACAGACCTCATTTTAGGAGCGCATTTAATTGGATTGGAAGCTTCAGAGATCATTAATATGTTCGTAATGGCAATGTGTGGAAAATTAACCACTAAAGAACTAAAAAATATGATCTATGCCTACCCAACTTGGGGAAGTGACATTAAAGGCATGCTATAATTTAAATTAATTCATCATTTTCTTGAACGGATTGGTCTCTCTATTGAGATAGCCGTGATAAGCCACATTTAAGAAAATTAAAACTGCTCCAATTAGCGCGTAATACGCTATAAGATCATGACTCCCTTGCTGCTTCACATAAATTGCAATTAGAGCCCAAATTCCAACGGAAGCAAATTCTCTCATGTTCCTTTTATAAATTATTAGAATATTTAAAAAGATATCTATCGTAAGCATTACCATGGTCCATTGAACTTCATTCAAAAATCCACCATTCCAACCTATTTTGGAGAGATATGCAGCAACATTTGCTATTGCAGCAACCGCGATCCAACCGGAATATAAACAAATTGGCCACCATACAAAGGCGATGATCTTTATAGGGGCATCCCAGCGCTCCATATTGGTTTTTATTACTACCATTAGTAAACTAATTAGTATTATGAACATTAAAATAATAGACATAAAAGTGTACTCGTATAACCATACTACTACCCATGAAGCATTAGCAAAATTTGCAATAAAGAAATAGGGGCCTGTTTGTTCTATAAAATCTGATTTTTTATCGCTGAAAAATGCTCTTCTAATCTGAAAAATAGCATAAGCAAACATGGCTAAAAAGATCAATCCCCAGATAGCAAAGGCGTAGCCTGCTGGAGTAAAGAGATTGTCATATTCTGCACTCAAACTCGCCATTGTATTCCCGTTAATGGTATACATTTGAGAGTAATAATTAACCACAATTACTAGAAGGACAGAGATAAAATTTAAAATAGATAGTTTTTTGGCCATGGTAAGAACTTTATTAATAGACTAAAATTACTTCTTTTTTTGTTACTGCATAGATCTTATCTCCGGGCTTTGGAGATATCCAGAAATTCCCGATAAATTCTCCAAATGCCGGAAGTATCATCTGACTATTGTTTTTATAAAAACATCTCAATTTGAGCTGTTGTCTTCCAGCTCCATTCAATTTAAAACCGGGATGTAAATGTCCGCAGAAATTAAAAAAACCTTCTCGTTCCTCAGGATGATGCGTAAATAAAAATTGATCAAAAATGATCTCTGAATAGATCTTAATGCCCAACGCTTCATATTTTACTGAAGATATGATATCGTGATTACCGGCTACTAAAATTATTTCAGAAGTGATATTTTGCAGCCAATTCTCGAAAAGATCCCACTCCATATTAAGTGAACTATGAAACAGATCTCCCATAAAATAGATCTTTTTAGGATGAAAGAACGCTACAACTTCATTTAATCTTGTAAAGTTTTCAGCAATCGCATTTTGCGGCACTGCGCTTCCATATTTTCTAAAATGAGATATTTTACCCAGATGTACATCACTTATTAATAGTATGCTCTTTTCTTCCCAAAAAAGCACACCAGTAGAGTGTAAAATAAAATTTTGTTCTTGTATCTGAATCTTTTCTATCACGCTGCAAAAATAACTACTTTTCCCATTGTTGCAGCATTCTCTTGATGCGGTCTTCCAATTTTTCTGAAGACAATTTCTCTCGAAGTCTATCTGTAATAATAGGAAATGAAAATGGAGTTGGTTTTTCGCAGGCTTTCCAAACAATTTGTTGATTAGAGATTCGCTCTAATGCCAATCTAAGCCTTCCTTCTTCCAATTGATGCTCAAAGGTTTCTCTGAAGGCTTGCAAGAATAACAAATTATCTGGCTCGTAATCTCTAAAAACGCTGAACACCAATTGAGAACTAGATTGCAAATGCTTACTCTTTACCAACTTATTTGGATATCCTGTAAACACCATTCCCGCAATAACGGCTATATCTCTAAATTTTCTTCGTGCCATTTCGGTAGCATTCAAACTCTTATAAAGATCATCCATAAGAAATGCCGAAGAAAATAGATCGTTATCTAGCACTTGTTCCATATCAATTTCTTGATCTGAAAGCAATTCAAAACCGTAATCGTTAAAAGCAATAGTGAAAGAAATTGGCAACAACAAACTAATTCTATACGCCAATAAACTACCCATGGCTTCATGCACAAACCTCCCTTCAAAAGGATAGAAAATAGCATGATAGCCCTCACGAGTTTTAAAGGTTTCTATTAAAAATTCATTTTTGGTGGGAATTATAGATTCTAGCTTTTGTCGCAATAAAATTGGTTGCAAGGCTTTGAGTTCCAGAGATTTTATAGATTTACTATTTACAGATTCTGCAGCTTCATACATTTCTGCACGTAATAATTCACTCATTTGTGCAGAAAAGGCCATTCTTCCCCCCATCCAGCTCGGCACCTTAGAATTCTTCTTTTTAGACTGCCTTACCAAAACTTGCATCCCTTTAATCTTTACTAGCTCTAGATTTCTACCGGCAAAAGTAAAAGCATCTCCGGGATTCAATTTAGAAATGAACCATTCTTCTATAGTTCCAATATATCCGCCCTTCATATATTTCACACTCAGCATGGCATCGCTTACAATAGTTCCAATTTGAAGTCTGTGGCGCATGGCAATTCCGCGGTTGTTCACCTTAAATTTACCATCTTCTTCAATCTCAACTTTTTTATATTCATCATAAGCCTGCAAACTCTGACTTCCTTTAGTAATAAAATTCAGTATCCAGATCCACTGATCTTCGGTTATTCCTTGAAAACAAAAAGTAGACTTTATTTCAGGATAGATATCCTTCGGAAAAAATCCGTCAGAAACTGCAAGTGTAACCAGATATTGAACGAGCACATCAAAACTCATTAAATAGGGAATTCTATCTTCCACCACCGTTTGAGAAACTGCTTTTTGAAGGGCCGCAGCTTCTATCAACTCTATGGCATGCGTGGGAAGAAAATAGATCACACTTTCTTTTCCGGGTTGGTGGCCACTTCTCCCCGCTCTTTGAATAAAACGTGCCACTCCCTTTGGCCCTCCAATTTGAATAATCGTCTCTACAGGCGCAAAATCTACTCCTAAGTCTAAACTGGAGGTACAAACCACCGCTTTTAAGCTTTCATTTCTAATTGCTTCTTCTACCCATAGCCTGGTTTCTTTATTTATACTTCCATGATGCATAGCAACATCTCCGGCAAATTCAGGATATTTCTGCATTAATTTCTGAAACCAAAGTTCACATTGAGATCTCGTATTGGTAAAAAGCAGCGTAGTTTTAGAATTATTAATAATTGGAACAACCTCATCTATGAGGTGCAACCCTAAATGGCCACGCCATGGAAATTTTTCCATTTTCTCTGGAATTATAGATCTTACGGAGATCTTTTTGTCCAGTTTCGCTCTTATTAATTCTGAATTTTTAAAAGCTTCAGATTCCGGGCCCAATAAAACTTCTCGTGCTTGCTGAAGATTTCCAATGGTTGCTGAAATTCCCCAGATCTTTAATCCTTTTGAAATTGTTTTAAGCCTAGATAATCCTAATTCCACCTGAACTCCGCGTTTGGTTCCCAAAAGTTCATGCCACTCATCTACCACAATAGCGTTTAGATCTTTAAAGGTCTTATCATAACCTTTAGAAGATAAGAGTAATTGCAAACTCTCCGGAGTGGTTATTAAAAGATCTGGCATGCTCTTTTTCTGAGCTGCACGCTCTTTCATAGAAGTATCTCCAGTTCTAATTCCCACCGTTAACGACGTCCCCATTTCTTCTGCAAATCTTCTTGCAGATTGCTCGATCTCTACAGAAAGTGCGCGCAACGGAGTGATCCAAATGGCTTTGAGGCCTTTTCTATGTTTTGTTTTATAATCCGGATTTTGCTTTATATAATCTAACACTATCGGAATCCATAAAGCATAGGTTTTCCCACTTCCGGTAGGTGCATTTAGAAGTCCGTTCTTACCTTGTAAAAAAGCCTTCCAGGTTTGTTTCTGAAATGCAAATGGTTTCCAGTTTTGTTGCTCAAACCAGTTTTCAGCTAAATTATAAAGTTCGGTTCTGTTCATATTTATTTCTCCAGATGGAATTTTGGAGTAGATAAAACAACTAAGGTATTAATGCCTTAAGATCTTCTACAGTATTGGCTTCTTCAATTTTTTTGTCTTTTCTCCAGCGTAAGATTCGTGGAAAACGAGTAGCCACCCCACTTTTATGTCTGCCAGATGCCGCTACTCCTTCAAAAGCGATCTCAAAAACATGATGCGGCGTAACACTTCGTACCGGACCAAATCTATCCAGTGTGTTTTTCTTAATCCAGGCATCTACTTTTCTAAATTCTTCATCGGTAAGGCCGGAATAGGCTTTTGCAAAAGTAACCAGTTCCTTTTTTTCTTCATCCCAAAGTCCGAAGGTGTAATCTGTAAAAAGGTTTGATCTTCTTCCATGACCCCGCATTGCATAAGTGAGCACCGCATCTATAGTTAAAGGATCTACCTTCCATTTCCACCAATCTCCTTTTTTTCTACCCACCAAATAAGGTGAATCCAATCGCTTCAGCATTAAGCCTTCAGACCGTTCTTCTCTTGCCCTATCTCTTTCTATTGCTACTTCTTCCCAGGAATTAAAAGATATTTTTTCTGAAAGATGCAATGGTATTTCTTCATTTTTCACATTGCTAAAAAGTTCTTCTAAGATCTTTCTGCGTTCCGAAAATGCCAATTCTCGAACATCTTTTCCTTCCCACTCTAAAATATCATACGCCTTTAAAATAACAGGTGTTTTTTTTAGCAAGGCTTTAGAAACTGTTTTTCTACCAATTCTGGTTTGCAGATCATTAAAAGTTCCAATTTCATTATCTGGAAAAGGTAAGATCTCGCCATCTAACACAGTTCCGTTAGGCAACGTACCCACAAATACCTGAAATTCGGGATATTTATCTGTAACCAGTTCTTCTCCTCTACTCCATACAAAAAGTTCATTATTTCTAACGATCACCTGACTTCTAATTCCGTCCCATTTGTGCTCTGCACTCCATTCTGAAACATCTCCCAGATCTTTAACATCATTCTCCACAGCATACGCGAGGTAAAAAGGATAAGGTTTAGACAAATAATCTTCTCCATTTTCTTGTAAAATCAACTGATCAAAAGAAATTTTACTTGGCTCCCAGTTTCCCATGAGTTTGTAAGCCAAAATATCCTCATCAATTTCTGTAGCTTTTGAAAGCGCACGAGTCATTAATTTCTGGCTTACTCCAATTCTAAAACTACCAGTAATTAGTTTACTAAAAACAAAGCGCTCGTAATAATTAAGATCTCTCCAATTGCTGAACAGATATTCTTTCTTTTCCTCATCAGATTTTTTCTTCAACTCGATGATCTCTTGCAAGAATTGAGTTAGACTTTTATCTGAAGAGGAACTGGAGGCAGGAACTATAAGTGCAATAGTTTCAGCAAGATCTCCAACAATATGATACGATTCCTCAAAGAGCCACGCGGGAATATTTGCCAATTCTGAAGCCCACTGTCTCAACAAAGTAGTGTTTACAGGGCGAGGTGGTCTTCTATGAGAAAGTATTGCAATAGCCCAAACCTTATCTTTTGGAGCTGCAATTTTAAAATAATGCGTGAGCGCTTCTACCTTTAAGGTGGTTTTGTTAGTGCTATCTAAGGTTCTTATTAATTCTGCAAATTGTTTCATGATATCACCTCCTGCTCATTTTTAGTTTCCAATTCGCCTAATTCTCCTTCATATTGAGTGGCTTCTGTTCTTGCATCATACCCCTGTTCGGTTAAATATTTTGAGAAAATATCAGAATAACCATGTGTACAAATTACTTTTTCACAACCTGTAGCTTTTATAGAAGTAAGTAATCCTTGCCAATCACAATGGTCTGACAATACAAAACCTTTATCTATAGCTCTTCTTCGTCTTGCACCTCGAAAAGCCATCCAACCACTTGCAGAAGCGGTTACATACGGTACCATTTTCCGGATCCAAGTAGTTCCTTGTGCACTTGGTGGTGCCAGAACTATATTTCCTTTAAATTCTTCTTTTTTAGTATCTCTAGTAATTCTGATGGTTTCCGGAAGTTCTAACATAGGCCGAATCACTTCTGTCATATTCTCTATAGCACCATGCGTATATATCTTCCCTATAGAAGGATCTAAAAATTTTAGAAGTCGTTGTGCTTTCCCTAGGGAATATCCAAATAAAATAGAAGTTCGCCCATCTTCTCTATTTTGCTGCCACCAGTTATTAATATCACTCATTACTTGATCTTGCGGTAACCACTTAAAAGCTGGCAGACCAAAAGTACATTCCGTAATAAAACTATGGCATTTAACTGGCTCGTAGGGTACTGCTACTCCATCATCTTCGGTTTTATAATCGCCTGAAAAAACCCAAACCTCTCCCTTATATTCTACTCTGATTTGTGATGAACCTATAATATGACCGGCAGGGTGTAATGAAAATTTTACATTATTAATTACAAAAGATTCATCCCAAGCTTTTCCTGTTACTTGAATGTCACCCAACCTATGCTTAATGATGGGCACATTGGTGTGATGCGTAATATATTGTTTGTGGCCCCAACGAGAATGATCTGCGTGCCCATGAGAAATGATTGCTTTATCTACAGGTCTCCACGGGTCTAGATATACATCTGCCTCTGCACAGTAAATTCCTTTATCATTAAATGCTAGTAATGGCGGTTTCATATCTTTCTCTCTATTTATAATGAAAATTAGCAAATTACAGGAGTAACCTAAAACGATTAAGAAAAGATTAGCTTCTGTTTGCTATATAATTTTTGCAAAAATTTGATATAACATCCACTACCTATTACCTATATTTGTGCGGTAAAACTTATTAAAATATGTCATTTTCAGATTTGTTTGGCTCAGGAGAGCACTTGAGAAATTTAGGCCATTTTGCGGCTATTGTAAACTTAGCAGCCGTAGATGGTGAAATTAATGAGCGCGAAGAAGCTCAATTAATGAGATTTGCTCGAAAGCTAGATATTAGCGAAGAAGAATATCTAAAGGTTATAAAAAATCCTTCTTCTTTTCCTATTCAGCCGCCTAATGATTTTGAAAGAAGATTGGAAAGATTACATGACCTTTTTACAATCATCTTTTCTGATCATATAATAGATGATGAAGAAGCAGACCTAATACAGCGTTATGCAATAGGACTTGGTTTTTCTTCTGAAGCTTCAAAAGAAATAATAAATAGGTCTATCCAAATCTTTAGCGGACAGTTAAATTTTGAAGATTACAGATACCTTTTAGAAAGAAAGTAATTATTTAATTACTCTTCATATTTGGCCATAAATTCTTCAGCTTTTTCTACCATAGTAGTACTTCCACAAAAGAATGGAACTCTTTGGTGTAATTCTGAAGGATTTAGGTCCATTATTCTACTGTAACCATCTGTTGCCTTTCCACCGGCTTGCTCTACAATAAAAGCCATCGGGTTACATTCATATAACAATCTTAATTTTCCAGATTCAGATTTTGAACTTTTAGGATAAATATAAATTCCTCCTTTTATCATATTTCTATGAATATCACTTACCATAGATCCAATATATCTTGAAGTATATGGTCTATTTTCTTTTTCTTCCTGACAGTATTTGATATAATCCTTCACTCCCTGCGGGAAATGCACGTAATTCCCTTCATTTATAGAATATATATTTCCAGTCTCAGGAATTTTCATATCCGGATGAGATAAATACCAAGACCCAAGAGCAGGATTCAAGGTAAATCCATTTACTCCATTTCCAGTGGTATATACTAACATAGTAGATGTACCGTAAATAATATATCCAGAAGCTACTTGCTTATTCCCGGGTTGTAAAAAATCTTCAATAGTTACCGGACTTCCAACTGGAGTTACTCTTCTATAAATAGAAAAGATGGTTCCCACAGAAACATTTACATCTATATTAGAGCTTCCATCTAATGGATCTATAAGAACCACATATTTGTTCTTGTTATCTTTATTACAACCTTCAATGGTAATAAAATCGTCATTTTCTTCAGAAGCAATCCCACAAACAATCTCTCTATTGGTAAGGGTTCTTATAAAAGTCTTATCTGCATATACATCTAGTTTTTGTTGCTCTTCTCCTTGAATATTTGTTTCTCCAAAGGCACCAATAATGTCTACTAAACCGGCTTTATTTACCTCGTGATTTACCACTTTCGCAGCCAATCTTATAGAATTTATTAATCGTGAAAGTTCTCCTGAAGAATATGCGAAATCTTGCTGATTTTCAATAATAAATTCACCTAAGGTTTGATTCTTTGTAGCCATTTTATGGGGTATAATTTTTAAGACAGCGTAAAAATATTCAAATTTTTAGTTACTACAACGTTTTCGGAAAATATATAAGCATCAGGTTCCTTATTTTTGAATATATTAACATACTATGATATATAACATCAGACCAGCAAAAAAAGAAGATCTCCCGCAGATCTTAGATTTGATAAAAGAATTGGCAGCATTTGAAAAAGAACCAGATGCTGTAGAAGTTGATCTAAACACTCTTGAAGAAGAAGGTTTTGGTGAAAACCCGTTATTTAATTGTTTTGTAGCAGAAGTTGAAAATAAGATTGAAGGAATGGCTTTAATCTATTTTAGATTTTCTACCTGGAAGGGCAGAACAGTTCATCTAGAAGATCTTATTGTAAGAGAGCACATGCGTGGTACAGGATTAGGAAGTGCTTTATATAAAAAAGTAATAGAATTCGCGGTTGAAAAAGGAGTTAAACGCACAGAATGGGTAGTATTAGATTGGAATAAACCTGCAGTAGAATTTTATCAACGCAGTGGAGCTACAGTTTTTGATAACTGGAATACTGTACAAATGGATGAAAGTGCTATGAAGAAATTTGTAAAACACTAAGGTATCTAGGCAACTATAGGAACACATTAACAGGTTTATAAAAATCAATTACTAAATTTGTAACAAACCAAAAAACACTATGGATTATACTATAAGAGAAGCCGAAAAGAAAGACATGCCACAGGTTCTTGAACTTATAAAAGAACTTGCTGCTTACGAAAATGCAACAGATCAGGTAGAAATAGAAATTTCAGACCTTGAGAAAGAAGGATTTGAGGAAGGAAACTTTAAATGTTTTGTAGCAGATGTAAAAGGAAAAATTGAAGGTATGGCCTTGGTGTACTTCAGATTTTCTACCTGGAAAGGAAGAACCGTGCATTTAGAAGATCTTATTGTAAGAGAATCTATGAGAGGAACTGGCCTTGGTGGAGCCTTATA
The DNA here is from genome assembly GCF_000744275.1 of Gillisia sp. Hel_I_29. NCBI lineage: Bacteria > Pseudomonadati > Bacteroidota > Flavobacteriia > Flavobacteriales > Flavobacteriaceae > Gillisia > Gillisia sp. Hel_I_29. The sequence goes on along the minus strand of NZ_JQLP01000005.1, from coordinate 2,313,731 downwards.
CCAAACGGTAGTAAAATATGGTCATGATAATGGCGTTAGAAGAGTAGAATGGGTGGTTTCTGAAGGAAACAAGAATGCCATTGAATTCTATGAAAATACTGGAGCAGATATCAAGAAGAATTGGTACACCGTACATATGGATGAAACCGGGATTAAGAAAAACATTACAAAATAAATATGGACATATATAAATTCGGTGGGGCATCTGTTAAGGATGCCTCTGGAGTTAAAAATGTTCTTAAAGTGCTCAATAAAACAGGGATTGATGATAAAATGATCGTGATCTCTGCTATGGGCAAAATGACCAATGCATTTGAATTGGTTATATCTGAATACCTGCAAACAGGCAAAATTCCTGTGGACAGTTTAAATTATATAAAAGAGTATCATTATCAATTGGCAGAGGAGTTATTTGAAAACACTGAAGGCGTTGTTTTTGATAAGATGAATGATTTTTTCAAAGAGCTTTATAATTTTATGAAGCACAACAAATCTCTGCAATACGATTTTGTATACGATCAAATTGTGTGTTATGGAGAATTGATCTCTACAACTATTGTTAGCGAATATTTTAAATCTCAGGCTGTAAATCATACTTGGATAGATGCCAGAAATTATATTAAAACAGATAGTACGTATAGAGATGCTACGGTGAACTGGACCAAAACTCAAGAAAATATTTCGGGTTTAAAACCTAATAACTTATACCTAACGCAGGGTTTTATTGCTACAGATACTAATAACTTTACCACAACCTTAGGGAGAGAAGGAAGTGATTATACCGCTGCTATTTTTGCGTATTGTTTAAATGCCGAGAAGGTTACCATTTGGAAAGATGTACCGGGAGTATTGAATGGAGATCCCAGAATATTCGAAAATCCAACACTATTAGACCAAATCTCTTATGAAGAGGCAATAGAGCTAGCATTTTACGGAGCATCTGTAATTCACCCTAAAACCTTACAACCTTTACAACGCAAAGAGATCCCGTTATATGTAAGATCTTTTCTGGAACCCGATGGAAAAGGAACTGCAGTAAGTAAGGGCCAGACATTAATACCGTCTATACCATGCTTTATAGTTAAAAAGAACCAGGTATTGATATCCTTATCATCATTAGATTTCTCTTTTATGGTTGAAGAGAATATTAGTGAGATCTTTAGATTATTTCATTTATATCAGATGAAAGTAGATCTAATTCAAAATTCTGCCATTAGTTTTTCTGTTTGTGTAGACAATAGATTCAATAATCTTGAAAAATTAATTCAGCATTTAAAAGCGAGATTTAAAGTAGAGTTCTTAACAGAGGTATCATTATATACCATTCGTCATTTTGATGAAAGAGCCATTAATTCTTTAGAGAAAGATAAAGAAGTCTTGCTTAAACAGGTGACACAAAATACGGTGCAGCTGGTTACAAGAAACTAATAATTCTGTTTCTAAGAATATCACATAATAATTAATATTTAAAATATCCTTCATGGGAATTGTGAACGCAAAAGAAGTCGCCAAAGTTATGAACCTGGACAAGTGGGGTGTACTTGGAACTTCAATAGGATGGGTTGTTTTGCGAACTACAAAGATCTCTCAGCTCAATAAAGAATACGAAAAGAGAAAGGGTCTCTCTGGAATAGACTTTATAAATTCAATTTTAGATGGTTTTGAGGTAGATTTTGAAATTCCTCCGAAAGATCTAAAGCGGATTCCCAAGACAGGTCCCTTTATTGTGATCTCTAATCACCCTCTTGGTGGTATAGATGGTATGATATTGATGAAAACATTACTGGAACATCGCCCGGACTTTAAGATCATTGCGAATTTCTTGCTTCATAGATTAGATCCTTTAAGGCCATATATTATGCCTGTAAATCCTTTTGAGGATCACAAGGATGCAAAATCAAGCTTAGGCGGAATTAAACAAGCGCTTCAGCATGTAAAAGACGGAGGAGTACTTGGAATATTTCCAGCAGGTGAAGTTTCTACCAATAAGGATGAAAAAATGATCGTAGATAAACCTTGGGAACCTTCTGCAATGAAGCTTATTAGAAAAGCAAAGGTCCCAGTAATTCCGGTTTATTTTCATGCTAAGAATAGTACTTTTTTCTATAGACTTGCAGGAATGAGCGATGTATTAAGAACTGCAAAGCTTCCTAGCGAAATGCTTTCTCAGAAGAAGAGAAAAATAAATGTAAGAATTGGAAATGCTATTTCTGTGGCAGATCAAAACGCTAATATAACGCTGGAAGGTTACACGGCATTTCTTAGAAGAAAAACTTATATGCTGGCTAATTCTTTTGAAAAAAAGAGCCTTTTTGATAATATTCCAAAGAGTATAAAACTTCCTAAAACTCCCAAGAAGATTATAGATGAGACCAGTGAGAGTTTAATGGAAGTAGAAATTGAAACTTGCAGAAGACTCGATAAACGTCTTTTAGAAAGTAGAAATTACGAGGTCTTTTTAGCAAAGAAAGAGATCATCCCTAACATTCTTAGTGAGATTGGAAGACTTAGAGAGATCACCTTTAGAGAAATTGGGGAGGGCACCAATAATGCTACAGATCTTGATGATTTTGACAATTATTATTATCACCTTTTTTTATGGGATAATGAGGCAAAAAAGATTGCCGGTGCCTATAGAATGGGAATGGGTTCTGAGATCTTTAAAAATCATGGAATAAATGGTTTCTACCTACAGGATCTCTTTAGATTTGAGCCTGAGCTTTATACAATGATGAGCCAGTCTATAGAAATGGGACGAGCATTTATAGTTAAGGAATATCAACAAAGACCAATGCCATTATTCTTATTATGGAAAGGGATCGTGCATTGTACACTTAGATTCCCGGAGCATAAATATCTTATTGGCGGAGTGAGCATCAGCAATAAATTCTCGAATTTCTCTAAATCATTAATGATAGAATTCATGAAATCTAATTATTACGATCCTTATGTGGCTCAATATATAAGACCTAAAAAAGAATTCAAAGTTAAATTGAATGATGCCGATAAAGATTTTGTCTTTGATGAAAGTGAAGCAGATCTTAATAAATTTGATAAGATTATAGATGAAATTGAGCCGGACGGACTTAGAATGCCGGTGCTTATTAAAAAATATATCAAGCAAAATGCACGTGTTATTGCCTTTAATGTAGACCCTCTATTTAATAATGCGATAGATGGATTGATGTATATACGCATTGCAGATCTTCCTGAAAGTACGGTTAAACCAATTATGGAAGAGTTTCAAAAGGAACTGGAACAGAAAGCACAGCATCCTTAAAATCATTATTTTCCTGCTGTTAATTTCATGTTATTCCACCTACCGAATTGGGATTTGCCAAGTATCAATTTTATCTTCGTATAAATTAAAAATGAAACGATAATGGAAAAGATATTAATTGCCGGAGCTACCGGAAGTACAGGGAAAAGAATCATTGAAATTTTAAATAGCTCTACTAGCTTTGAACCTATTGCTCTTATAAGAAAAGAGGAACAAAAAGAGGTTTTTGAAGATATGGGAGTTACCACAGTAATGGGAGATCTGGAAAAAAATCTAGATCACACCGTGAAAGGAATAGACCGAGTAATCTTTGCAGCAGGATCTGGAGGAAATACCGGAGAAGACAAAACGATAGCAGTAGATCAAGAAGGAGCTAAAAGATTGATAGATGCGGCTAAAAAAGCCAATATTAAGAAATTTATTATGCTAAGCGCCATGGGTGCAGATAATCCTTCTTCTAATGAAGATCTTAAAACATATCTTGAAGCAAAAGCAAACGCAGATGATTATCTTAGAGAAAGCGGATTGGATTATACCATAGTTCGTCCGGGAGCTTTAACAGATGATCTTGGACTTGCAAAAGTAAAACTTGGAGAGAAACTGAATGAACGCGGTGAGATCTCTAGAGATGATGTTGCCTTTTTATTGGTAATGAGTCTTGCAGATCCTTTGGTTAAGAATAAGACATTTGAAGCTTTGGAAGGTAGAGAACCAATTAAAAATGCTTTGATAGATATGAGTCAGGCATAGATAAATATATAATTATTAAATAAAAAAAGGGTTGACAATGGTCAATCCTTTTTTTATTTAATAATTTAGATATAGGTTATTTCAGAGCCTTATCATTAGGTTGCCATAACTCTATTTTATTGCCTTCAGGATCTAAGATCCATCCAAATTTCCCTTCTTCCACATCTTGTCTTTCTTCAAAAACATGAACCCCCTCCTCCTTTAATGCATCTAATAGTTCATCGAGATCTTCCACCCTAAAATTCATCATAAACTCTTTTTTAGAAGGTTCAAAATAGGTGGTATCATCTTTAAACGGGCTCCATTGTGTAGAACTATCCTTCCCATGATTGTCTTTCCACCAAAATGTACTTCCCCATTGGTTAGTATCAAAACCTAAATGTTTATTATACCAATTTCTAGCTGCCTCTGGATCTTTAGATTTAAAAAATATTCCTCCTATACCGGTTACTCTATTTTTCATATTGTTTAAATTATTGGTTTCTTATTCCAAATTTGGCTATGATCTTATCTACAATAGTCGTTGCTAGTTTTCTATGAGATTCTACCGTCCATCCGGCTACATGCGGACTTAATAAAACATTCTCGAAGAACATTAACTCCCTAAGTGATTCCGGCAAATTCTCATCTACAAAGAGATTTTCAAAAGAGCTCTTTTCAAATTCTAATACATCCAATCCGGCTCCAAGAATTTTCCCTTCTATAATTGCATGTACCAGATCTGCTGTTACTACGCTATTTCCCCTCGCGGTATTTAGTAACCAAAAAGGTTTTTTAAATTTATTGATAAAGTCTGAATTTATCATCTTATCAGTTTGCGGAGTCCACGGCGTGTGTAAGCTTACCACCTCGACTTTCTGCAGAAATTCATCTAAGGGTACCTGAGAAGCATTTTCATCTCCCACATTTGCTTTAATGTCATAACAAAGCACTTCTACATCAAAGCCACGAAGTTTTTTAGCGAATGCTTTCCCCATGTTGCCATATCCAATAATTCCCACTGTTCTGCCATCCAACTCAATTCCGCGATTATCCTCCCGATGCCAAAAACCCTTTCTTACTTCTCTATCGGCTTTATTCAGTTTATTAAATAAAGATAATAGCATTCCTAAAGCATGTTCTCCTACTGCATTGCTATTCCCTTCCGGAGCAGAAAAAAGTGCTATACCTTTACTCTCGGCATACGGTACGTCTATACTTTCCAAGCCGGCACCCACTCTGGCTATAAATTTTAAATTAGGAGCTGCATCTATAAAATCTTTTTCGATCTTGAATCTGCTTCTGATGATGATACCATCAAACAAATGCTGTTTTTCTAGTATCTCTTCTTTGCTCCAAGTATAAGCTTCAATATTTTCATGCTCGGCTTTTTCGAGCATTTCTATCATTAATGGATGATTGCTGTCTGCGTGAAGAATTCTCATCAATAATTATATTTTAGGATAGTCGTCTACGGTTAAAGTACTCTCTACGTTTCCGGTATGTTTTAAGGTAAGTTTTTCGAAAAGCATAATATGTACTTCTTCCCCTTCATCTGTTTTGGGGCAATGCTTCACTCCTTTTGGAACCACCAACATTTCTCCTTTTTCTAAAATTTCGATTCTATCTTCAAATTGAATATATAATTTCCCCTTAACTACCTGAAAAAGTTCATCTTCCTCATCGTGCATATGCCACACAAATTCACCTGAAACTTTAGCCAACAACACCTGCATATCATTAACCACAGCGATCTGGTGTGGATGCCAATAATCGCTAAATTTGGTAAGCTTTTCTTGTATATTGATGGTCTTCATTTATGCTGATTTTAGAATCCAAGAATAAGTTGCGCAATGGTAAAGTAGATCAAAATTCCGCAGATATCATTGCTTGTGGTAATGAATGGACCTGTAGCCATGGCAGGATCTATCCCTACTCTGTCTAACATAATAGGCACAAAAGTTCCTATAAGAGATGCGATTACGATTACTGATATTAAAGATATTCCAACAGTAAGTCCAAAAGTTAGATCAAACCCTAAAAGAAATATTCCTCCAATACCAAGAATTACGGCCAATACCACTCCGTTAAAAAGACTCAACGTAACCTCTTTTAATAATCTGCTGAAGAGAGAACCTTTCAAGGTTTTATTCGCTAAACCTTGCAAAACTATAGCTGAAGATTGTACTCCCACATTTCCAGCCATTGCGGCTATTAATGGAACAAAGAAAAATAATGCAGCATGCTTCTCCATTGCAGAAGAGAATGTACCTAGAACTGTAACACTTATAAATCCTCCAAATAGTGCCAGTATCAACCACGGCAATCGGGCACGTGTAAGTCTCCAAATACTATCATCTGCTTCTACATCTTCAGAAATACCCGCAGCCATCTGGTAATCTTTCTCAGCTTCATCTTTTATAAAATCTACAATATCATCAATAGTAATTCTACCAACCAATCTGCCCATTTCATCTACCACCGGAATTGCTTCCAAGTCATATTTCTGCATGATCCTGGCCACTTCTTCTCCTTCGGTATGCACATTTACATAATCTACTTTGGGAATATAAACGTCGCTAATGTTTGCCTTACTTGGAGCTGTAAGAAGATCTTTTAAAGAAAGTCTTCCTTTCAATCTGTTTCTATCATCTACTACATAAATAGAATGTACTCTGGTAACATTTTCTGCCTGAGCTCGCATTTCACTCATGCATCCGGTAACGTTCCAATTCTCGTTTACCTTTACCAACTCCTTCGCCATTAACCCCCCTGCAGAATCTTCGTCATACCTTAATAACTCAACAATATTATCTGCATGCTCTTCATCTTCTATATGAGAAATTACCTTTTGCTGACGTTCTTCTGAAAGTTCAGAAATAATATCTGCAGCATCATCGGTATCCATTTCCTCCAATTCTTCAGCGATCTCTTTTGGAGAGAGATTCTCAAGAATTCTGAGCCTAACGCTTTCTTCCAGCTCCATAAGAGCTTCAGAAGTTTTTACGCTATCTAAAAGCTTTACAATATACGTAGCATCATCAAGATCAAGGTCAGAAAGGATCTCTGCAATATCTGCATGGTGAACCTCATCAAGATGCAACAACAATTCCTCATCGTTCTTTTGCTCAATAAGAGATTCTATTTTTTCAATTAGTTCCTCTGTAACTTCAAATTGCATAAGGCTGAATTTTTAGGGTAAGATCTATAAATTGTTGAGTGCTTAATTGTTCCGGGCGTTCATTAAAAACAACATCTTCCCTTATCTCGTCTGGTAATTGAAAGATCTTTAAGCTATTTCTTAAGGTTTTTCTACGTTGCTGAAATGCTGTTTTCACCACTCTAAAGAACAATGCCTCATTACACGGAAGGGTGAAATTCTCTTTTCTGGATAATCTAATCACTCCACTGTCTACCTTTGGCGGCGGATTGAAAACTCCCGGAGGTACAGTAAAAAGATAGGTAACATCATAAAATGCTTGTGTTAATACTGAAAGTATCCCATAAGTTTTATTTCCATGAGGGGCTGCTATTCTTTGCGCCACCTCTTTCTGGAACATCCCAGAAAATTCTGGGATCTGATGTCTATTTTCTAAAGTTTTGAACACAATTTGTGTTGAAATATTATAAGGAAAGTTACCAATTATCGCAAAGGCATCTTCCCCAAAGATCTCTTTAATATCATACCTTAAAAAATCTTTTTCATGAATCTTGCCTTGTAGATCAGGAAAATTATCATTTAAGTACGTTACACTCTCGGTATCTATTTCTATAACGTGAAGATCTACATCCTTCTTAATAACATATTTAGTAAGCACTCCCATTCCCGGGCCTATTTCCAGCACATTCTTATATCCAGAATAGGTTAACGAATTGGCAATTTTTTCTGCTACGGTCTCATCGGTTAGAAAATGTTGCCCCAGATGTTTTTTAGCTCTTACAGAACCTTCTACTATTTCATCCGGAAATTTAGAGGAATTCTTTTGCTGTCCGTATTTCTTGTCTTTACCTGAATAGGACTTCTTTTTATTATTTTTCATGGGGATTTTTTTAACCGACTTCTAAAGACGACTTTAAAAGATATTATTATTGTTCGCTTACAATCTCAAGCTCTGTTCTAAAAGCTACAAATCTACCTTCAAAACGTTTGGTTTTTGCTCTTAGCTCTGCTGCATTTTCTGCTTTATAACTTTCCAAAAGCTCTTTACTATCTGCAGTATATTGTACCGAGTAAGTAATACCTCCCATTTCCTCATTAACCAAAACTTTAGTCATTAAAGCTTTAGAAAATTTCTTAGTATCAAGCATTTCTGGAATATGCTCATTTTTCATCCATAAAAGCCATTCGTCATGAATATCTTCCTGAATATTGATTGTTACGTTATATATATACATAGTATTAGCGTTTTTAAAAAGCTGAATTGATTTTGAAATGTACCTCACCTTTTCTTCTAGTCTGGAAGATCTCCTCGCAAACTTCGGTACTTATTTCTAGCGTCTACAAAGTAAATACTATCAGCGTAATTAAAGATGATTTGCTCATAAAAATCCTTTGCTTTTTCTGGTTTACCAAGAGGCCCATTATAAAGATCTGCCAGAAGATAGGTAGCATTATCACCTAAAATGTCATCTGGATAATATTCAAGTATCTTTAGGTAATTAGTTTCTGCCTTTTCATATTGTTGAAGCTCCACATAAAGCGCTGCTTGTTTTAAAAGGGCTTCATCTTCTATCTTATCTCCTTTATGTTGCTGCAACAGCTCTTCTAAGATCTTAATTGCTGCTTCTTTTTTATTCTGAAAGATCAAAAGATCTGCATGCGCATATAATTTGAGCGCCGCTTGAGTAGAATCTTCTAAAGAATTCTCCTGAATTAATAAACTAAGCTCTAGCGCGTTGTTGGCTATTAACTGAGTAGATGAAGCTTTAAGCACATCTAACTGAGATTTGGCCCATTCAAAATCTCCTTTATAATAACTGGTTTTAGCCACTTTATATCTTGCTTCTTGTGCCAGCTCATCATTCTTTACTAAATTTTGAACCTGGGAATAATTTATAAGCGCCTGATTAAATTTTTGTGCTATTACCAGAATATCTGCCAGCGCCATCTTTACGGAAGCTAATTGATAATTGGAGTTTGTACGAGCAGCTAGTTCCAAAAGTAAGTCTTCTGCCTTTTTTACATTTTCTAGTTGAAATGCTATAAAGTTTGCTCTATCTATCTGTATTGACAGCGTCTCTTCCCCATTACCAAACTCTTCCAACACCAAGTCAAAATCTTTTGCTATCTCCTCATATTCTTTTTTAGATGCTGTCTGCACCTTCATATTCAGTAATAATTGTTTTGCCTGTAATAATATATTTCCCGGTGGATCTTCTCCAATTATAAATTCCAGTACCTCTTTTGAAGTTTCCAGATCTTCTTCTGATCTTGAAATTACAGCAAGCTGAATGATTCGTTGTAAATTCTTATTACCCCTTTTGTAGATCGCTTTTTCTTGAACAAATGCTTTATTAAAATCCTTTTGCTGAATGAACAACCAGGACAAGATCTCAGTAAAAACAATTCCCTGGTTTTGCTGAAGCCTCTGTAAAATAGCTTTTTTTAATATTAGGTTTGCCTCATTACTAGCGTCATTAGTTATATACCAGTCAAATTCTCGAATTATAGTAGTACTTAATTCAGGTTCTTTTTCAATAAGAGCTAGAAATGCTTCGAACATTTGATCTAGCTTTCCCTGTTCCCCATAAATTCTTGCTAACGGAATTTCAAATCGCATCATAGAATTTCCGGCCATTCCATTCTTATAAGCTTTTTCAGCATAATCCAACAAGCTATATTTCTCAAAACTACGAGCCAAAGAATAGGAGTAATTTACATTTTGAGCTATAGTCACTAAAGCTTTTTCATAATAGCTATTAGCCTTTTCATTTAGCTTCTGAAGCTCAAGATTATGACCTAGTTCAATGAGGTAAATAGGATTATTACTGGCACTAAGTTTTTCTTGAAGAAGTTTCTCTGCAACAGTAAAATCTTCTAATTGCTGATACGAATTTATGAGTCCGAAGAAATAAAGCTGATTTCGAGGATCATTTTTAACCAACTGCTCATAGGTTTTTAAGGCTTTTTCATACTCCCCCTGATTCATATAATTCTTAGCCAACTGCTCAGACTGTGCAAACAGCCCGATATTGGTTAGAAAACAGAAGCAAAGTAAAAAAAAGCAGCGCATTTTGTAAAGATAACAAAATGCGTTGCTTGCTTAATTTATTGAAAGGTTAAATAACATCTCGATTCTAGATAACACACCTAGAACCGTGATGTATAGATTCTGTCACCCTGAGCGGAGTCGAAGGGTCAAAAACTTAATCTATTATATCAAAGCCTGTGTAAGGCACTAAAACTTCAGGAATTTTAATTCCATCTTCAGTTTGATAGTTCTCTAAGATACCTGCTAAAACTCTTGGCAATGCAAGCGCACTCCCATTAAGCGTATGCAATAATTGCTTATTACCATCTTTATCTTTATAACGCAATTTCAACCTGTTGGTTTGAAAGGTTTCAAAATTAGAAACAGAACTAATTTCTAACCACCTGTCTTGCGCTGTAGAAAATACTTCAAAATCATACGTAAGGGAAGAAGTAAATCCAAGATCGCCTCCACATAATTTTAAAATTCTATAAGGCAACTTTAGATCTTCCAAAAGTCCTTTTACATGGTCTACCATAGTATCTAAAGCCGCAAAAGAATTTTCGGGCTTTTCCACTCTTACCAATTCTACTTTATCAAACTGGTGTAAACGGTTCAAGCCACGTACATGTGCACCGTAAGATCCTGCTTCTCTTCTAAAACAAGGTGTATATCCTGTACAAGCTAATGGCAAGTCATTTTCAGATAACATCTCATCTCTAAACATATTGGTAAGTGGGACTTCTGCAGTAGGGATCAAATAAAGATCATCTTCCGTAACATGATACATTTGTCCTTCTTTATCTGGCAATTGCCCGGTTCCATATCCTGATGCTTCATTAACCATAAGCGGCAACTGATATTCTTTATATCCAGAATCTGCTGCTTTATCTAGAAAATAAGAAATAAGTGCTCGCTGTAAACGTGCACCTTTTCCTTTATAAATAGGGAATCCTGCCCCGGTAACTTTATTACCAAGTTCAAAATCTATAATATCATATTTTTTCGCAAGTTCCCAGTGAGGTTGGGATCCTTCTGCCAACACAGGAATATCTCCAGCTTTAAATATCTCTTCATTATCATCTTCTGAAACTCCCGCAGGCACAGAATGATGAGGAATGTTAGGAATGGTATATAGCAATTTCTCTAATTGCTTTACAGCATCACCCAGTTCATCAGAATGACTTTTGGAAGCTTCTTTTAGTTGAGCAGATTTTTGCTTAAGCAAATTCGCTTTTTGATGCTCTCCTGTTTTAAACAGCAAACCTATCTCTTTTGAAAGCTGATTTGCTTCGGCCAAAGTTTCGTCTAATTTTGTTTGGGACGAGCGTCGAGTTTCATCAAGTTTTAAGACATCGTTGAAGATGCTTTCTGCTTCAAAATTTCTCTTTTTCAAGGCTTGAATGTACGCCTCTTTATGCGCTCTAATATTGCTTACTTGTAACATAAGGCCGTTAAATTTTTAATAAGCAGCAAATGTAACAAAAGCCAATAAAAGTATCATTCAAATTGCGAAGGTAAAATCCAATCATTATGTTTGAAATGATACCATGGCTCGTTGGCAAGATCTACTTTGGGGTCTGTAAATGGATAGAAGCCTTGCCCATTAACACTAACTCTTGCATCTGCAAACACCTGTACATCTTTTCCCTTTTTAGCATATTCTCGCTTTAAGCGTTGCGCAAACTGCCAAATAAGATCTGGCTTAGAGTTTATGGCTCTGTTTTGTTTGGGAGTTAAATAATCTGTCTTTTGAACGATTATAGTATCTCGTGTTCCTCTTTCTACCACCTTAAAAGTACTACGCCCAGACTTTGCTCGTAGCATCATTCTCCAGCTTAATCTGTGTCCTTCCTCCGTCCAGAGCACATCATCTTTAAAGAACCAGTGTCTTAATGGTAAACCTATTTGAAGTATGAACCAAATCCCAAGAACTATTATAAGTAGATTTCTATATGCAGGAACTTTGATCTCATTACCCGTATAAAATTTCTTCTTACCACGTAAAATGTTCTTATTGATCCTTTCTGAAGAGAAAAAGAAAAGCGCAAAGGCTAATGATAAGTATGGAAATATTCCAATATGAAAAATAAAGCTATTAAAGAGATGAAAGAAGATTGCAGCAATAAATGCAGGAATTCTAGTTTTCCTATTTAAGAACAATGGAATGGTAGTAAGATCAAATAAAAACCCAAACCAAGCCATCGTTGTATGGACCCACTTCTCCTGCAGAAATTCTCCAACCATCCAATAATGTTGTTTGGACCTAAGAAGGATATTAAAGAAAGAACCATCAAACCAACCTAGATATAACTTTGCCACAGAGGCATACGTATATACTATCCATAATTGCAGAACAATTACCAACCAAACCCAACGAGGCATTGAGATAGCTCTTAACTTTGGGTTTTTCCACGCATCTATAGAAGCATATCTATTTGCGGGTAAAAAAGTCATAATAATCCCTAAGAGCATCAGCAAATAGTAATGATTATTATAAGAAGTCTTTTGCATAAGATAAACTCCAGACCACATAATTGTAAAGGCAATTATGCTAAATCTATATTTATAGCCCACCATAACAAGAAGACCAAAAAGCCCCATTATTAAGTAATAATAGATCATTCCATCACCTGGAAGTGGCTGCAGAAATTCAAATCCAATAAAATTAAATGTTTCTTGAGGTGCTATTAAACTTCTACGAACCCATCCCAAGGCTACATCTGAAAATGCCTGAAGCGCAAGCAATAATCCAAAAATAATACGAAATACCACTAGGGCACTATTATCAATTTGGGTAAAGAGCCACCTATTCAGCATAGTTATCTTTGATATAAACTTTAGAGAAAGCTTCGTCTTGTCTCATTGCGAGTTTTAAAGCAGAAACCGACTCAAATTTTTTCTCATCTCGAATCCAGGATAGCATTTCTATGGTAAGCACTTTTCCATAGAGATCTTTATCTAAATTAAAGAAAAATGTTTCAATAGTTTGATGAGTTCCCCCAACAGTTGGATTGGTGCCTATATTCATCATCCCATAGTAAGAATTCCCATCTATAAAAGAACGTACCACATACACACCATTCTTAGGAATTAGTTTATATTCTTCTTCTACTTTAAGATTGGCGGTAGGATAACCAAATTCTTTACCTAAACCTTTTCCTCTAACTATTTTCCCTGTGATAGCAAATGGATGCAATAAATAATTATTAGCTTTCTCCACTCTACCTTCTAATAGTGCTTTTCTGATTTTGGTAGAACTTACAGCCACATCTTCAATATCCTCCTGCCCGATCTCCTCTACTTCAAAATCAAATTGTTTTCCGAATTCGCGAAGATCTGCAATATCTGCTGTTCTATTTCTTCCAAATCTATGGTCATACCCTATGATCACTTTTTTAGCATTGAGCTTATTTACCAGAATATCTCTCACAAATTCTAAGGCGCTTAATCTGGAGAATTGCATAGTGAAGGGGTGAATGATAAGATGATCTAACCCTGCTCTTTCTAGAAGTGCTTTACGCTCGTTTATAGTATTAATAAGTTTTAACTCACCCTCTTTTTGAAGCACCATCCTGGGGTGTGGAAAGAATGTAAGAATAGCACTTTCCATATTATTAACTTTCGCGGTGTCTATAAGACGCTCTATTATTTTTTGATGGCCGGCGTGTACCCCGTCAAAAGTTCCTATAGTAATTACTGTAGGTCTATCGCTTTTAAAAGCATTTGCTCCTTTATGTTCTTTCAAGTGAGGGTTATTTTCCGTTAAAAGTATTCATTGTATTGTTGATGCCTGCGGTACCAAAAGACTTAATTAATTTATGGGAAGTCTCCAACCTTTCGGGCATTTTATCTTCCTCTTCATTAGTCCAATCACCCAGTACATATTCTACCTGATTCCCTTTTGAGAACTCGTCGCTAATTCCAAATCTAAATCTATTGTAATTACTGGTATTTAAAGTTGCTTGTATATCTTTTAACCCATTATGACCACCATCACTACCTTTAGTCTTAACGCGAATAGCTCCAAAATTAAGGTTAAGATCGTCTGTAATTACCATTAAATTCTCTAAAGGTACTTTTTCTTTAGCAAGCCAATAATTAACCGCTTTCCCACTAAGATTCATATAGGTACTTGGCTTTATCATGACAAAGGTTCTACCCTTAAATCTAAAAGTAGCCATATCTCCAAGTTTATCTGTAGTAAAAGTCACCTCTTCCTTCTCGGCGATATAATCTAAAATTTTAAAACCAATATTATGTCTTGTATTGTGATATTTCGGACCGATATTTCCCAGTCCAACAATCAAAAATTTTTTCATAGGATCTACTTCTTCCTGGATTTCTTTTGTTTTACCTAATAATCTTCCGAAGAAAGCCAGCATAGTATTAAATTTTGGTAAAAATAAAAAAAGCATCCCAAATCCCGACAAAATCGGAAAGGAATGCTTTTTATTTTTGGTAGAAAAATGTTTATTCTTTTACCGCAGCTACATCATCAGTTTCAGTTGCTGGAACTTCATCTGCTGCTACTTCATCCTCATCATCTTCAAGATCCTCAGTAATATTACGAGAAGTCTTAACTTGACAGATAACTGTGTTATCTGGATGTTGAATAACATAATCTTCACTAGCTACTGCAGTTACATAAAGTTTGTTTCCAATTTTAAGTTTAGAAACATCTGCTTTAATATAATCTGGAAGTGTACCTGGAAGACCTTTAACTTTAAGGCGACGTAAGTTATAACGTAACACCCCACCATTTTTAACTCCACGAGCCACACCTTCAGTGTGAATAGGAATTTCCATAGTAATTTCTTTGTCATCATAGATTTGGTAAAAATCCATGTGTAGAATGGCATCTGTTACAGGGTGAAATTGGATGTCTTGTAAAACAGCATCAATTTTATCTGACCCTAAATCCAGAACCACAGTATGCACATCAGGAGTGTAAACCAAGTCTTTGAAGTCAATCTCATTCGCTGCAAAGTGTAATGGTTCTCCCCCTCCGTATATAACGCAAGGCACCTGTCCAGCATTACGTAGGGCTTTAGTTGCCTTTTTCCCCACGCTTTCTCTTTTAGATCCGTTGATCGTAAGTGATTTCATTTTTAAAAATTTTAGGTTGCAAAGGTGCGACATTTTTCGCAACTTTTAAAACCCTGATGTAAAAATATTTACGGCGATATGGCTCGCCAAATTTTATCAACTCAATTAGTTACATAATAAATTTTGAACTGATAGATTTATTTTGATGCACGCGTTGCATTACATCTGCAAAAAGATTTGCACAGCTCACCACCCTAATCTTATCACTATGTCTTTTTAATGGAATAGAATCTGTAACTATCAATTCTAATAATTGAGAATTTTCTATACGCTCATAAGCTTCTCCAGATAGAACAGGATGCGTACAAATAGCTCGAACGCTTAAAGCTCCTTTTTCCATCATTACATCTGCAGCTTTGGTTAATGTTCCTGCGGTATCTACCATATCATCTACCAGCACCACATTCTTACCGGTAACATCTCCAATAAGTTCCATGTGAGAGATCACGTTGGCTTTAGCTCGTTGTTTATAACAAATAACCACATCGCTCTCTAAAGTTTTAGAGTACGCATACGCTCTTTTAGATCCACCCATATCTGGCGAGGCAATAGTTAAATTGTCTAAATTCAGACTTCTTAGGTACGGAAGAAATACTGTAGAAGCAAAAAGATGATCTACAGGTTTTTCAAAAAATCCTTGAATCTGGTCTGCATGAAGATCCATTGTGATAATACGTGTAGCTCCAGCTGTTTCTAAGATACTTGCAATCATTTTAGCTGCAATTGGAACTCTAGGCTTATCTTTTCTGTCCTGACGCGCCCAACCATAATAAGGAATAACCGCTGTGATATGCCTTGCAGATGCTCTTTTTGCTGCATCTAGCATTAAAAGCATTTCCATAAGATGGTCTGAATTTGGATTGGTAGAACCAATAATAAAAACTCTAGATCCTCTTACAGACTCTTCAAATGAAGGCTGAAATTCACCATCACTGTAGGTTACAGTAATTACATTTCCAAGAGGAGTACCATAAGCAGCTGCAATCTTTTCTGAAAGTGTCCTACTTTGGGTACAAGTAAAAATCTTAGCTTCAGGTATTAAATCAGGCATATTGTGTTGTGTTTTGTGGATTTATACTATTTATGTTGTTGCGAAACAAATTTAGAAATTAATTTACTGGCATTGCATACCACACATCAGGAATATTAGCAGAAATTAAAAGTTTATATAATACTGATTATCAATGTTTTAAATGAGTGCTGATTAAGCATTTGATTTTATAATTAAACAGGTACTACTTAATTTCAGAAAGTCTCAATAAAATTTGAAGTTTAATGTTAGACAAACAAATAATTTTTATAATTTTGCCGCCTGCTTAGGCTCGAGTGGCGGAATTGGTAGACGCGCTGGATTCAAAATCCAGTTTTTTCGGAAGTGCGGGTTCGATTCCCGCCTCGAGTACTTTTTACATATCAAATTAAACTAAAACCCCATAAACTTCACTGTTTATGGGGTTTTTCATTTTTATTGAATTCATCTGATATCATTTAATTACAATTAAAAAGAGTCTATTTCGGGGACACTTTAACTATCTCATAAGGTGTCCCCGAATAGCAGGTAAGCTATTGTTAAATAAAGCTTTACGCGTTTTTCGTATAAATATTTTCAGTTAAATTTAGATTGAATTTTAAACTATAAAAGATGCAAGATCTATTATCAATATTATTTTACACCAGAAAAAGTAAAAATAAAAATGCTGATCAAGCCACGGTATATTTACGAATTACCTATGATGGCAAAAGAGTTGAGTTAAGTACAATGAGAAAAGTTACCCTTTCAAAATGGAATCCGAAAGCTAACAAGGTAATAGGAACATCCATTGAAGCTAAGCAAGTAAACCGAAATTTAGATATAATTAAAAACAGAATTTATGAAATCTATCAGAAAATTATAAATAATAATGAGGAGGTATCACTTCTGAGAATAAAAAATGAATACTTGGGAATTGGTGATGATAATAAACTTTTACTTGAAATGTTTGAAGAACATAATTCCAGAATGAAAAAATTAGTTGGTAAGGATTATTCTTTTAGAACACTTCAAAGATACGCAACTACCAAAAAACATATTTCTTCTTTCATTTTATTTACTTTTAAAAGCAAGGATTATCCGGTTAAAAATGTTGATATTAAATTCATAAATAGTTTTATTTATTATTTAAAAACAGAATTAGATCTTTCGCATAATTCTTCATTAAAGTATCTCTCTTACCTTAAAAAAATTGTACGTGTAGCCTATGCAAATGGATGGATAGAAAAAGATCCATTTTATAACTTTAAACTTAAACTTCAGGTAAAAGAACGCGAATTCTTATCCAAAGAAGAAATAATAACTATTATGGAAAAGCAGTTCACTATTGCACGTATTGAACACGTGAGAGATGTTTTTCTTTTTTCATGTTATACAGGACTTGCTTATAGTGATGTATTTAAACTTACCCCGAATAATATAATTATGGGAATAGACGGTAGCCAATGGATTAAAATAAAAAGGACTAAGACAAAGACGCTAAGCAGTATACCTCTACTCCCAGTTGCTGAAAAAATTATAGAAAAATATAAGTACCTAGATGACTCAACAGGAAAACTTCTTCCTGTTTATTCAAACCAAAAAATAAACAGTTATTTAAAAGAAATCGCCGATCGCTGTGAAATAAAAAAGAATTTGACATTTCATATGGCTAGACATACGTTCGCTACCACTATAACACTTTCCAATGGCGTACCAATAGAATCAGTAAGTAAAATGCTTGGGCATCGTTCTCTCAAAATAACACAACATTATGCTAAGATCTTAGATGAAAAATTGAGTGAGGATATGAATAAACTCAGAGCAAGGATGGCGGTAAAGGAAAATAACAACTAACTTACAAATAAAAATGAATGACTCTATTTAATTTATTAATTAAAAACCATTGTTTCCTTTATGAAAATTCATAACTATAATTAAGAATAGGAAATTTGAGCTATTAGATTGTATTATCTATCACAAATAATTAAATAAATCCGCTTTACAAAGCCTTCGGAAAGGTAATTATCATTTCACATTTTAAGCATAAGCAAATCACATTTGACCTTTTCTTCGATATATTTTGGAAATTTAAAAGCCAAAAGAATTACCATTTTGGATTAGGTTTCCGTGACGACTCTTTTTCTCGCATTTCTAGAAATTATAAATATTTCACGGGGTTTAATCTTTTCAATTTTAGCAAAAAAGTAAGAAACCCATCCAATCAATTTAATCATATACAATGTTACCACTCAAAAGTAAACAATAACATTTTTTATATATGGAGCTACGTTATTTTTTACCTAGACATAGAATTTTTTACTAATTACTTACTGCATGATTTGTTTTATAATATACTCTTTATAAAAATAGTCTTAATATGTTAGAGATGGATAAATTATATTTTATGATTTTATTTATAATAGCTTCATATAAGTCTGAAAAGTTAATAGATTCTGCTGTTAATTTTAACTTAAATAGCTTTAAGCGAAGCCAGGCATAATTTATAATTTTATTAGCATTGGGTGTTGTTGTAAAAATAAATTATTAGAGTAATTTACATTTAATTCATTTATTATAAACCTAAACCTTTTATTATGAGCACACAACAAAATGAAAATCAGAGGAAAGCTGGACAAAATAATCCAGATCAGAGAAATCTTCAGAATGATCAAGATCAAGATCAAAGAAGAAGAAACCAAAGAAGTCCAGAAGAGGAAGAGGAATAGTTTGTGTTATGCCACATCTTTATATAACCTCAAGCAAAAATGCTTGAGGTTATTATTTTAGATTTTTACTATTCATAGTAGTCGATTTCTTTTCCAATCACACCAATTAATATTATAAACAAATTGTTCTAAAGGATTTTTAATTACTTCTTCAAAGTAAATTTATCGACTATGAATTTATTATAACACAATTAATAACTGCTTTTTACCAAAAGCACCCAAGTGAATTAGTGTAATTTACTAAATGCATTCCATATTTTTCTATAGAAAATTAGTTCTATTTTGATCACAAAATTTATTTTCCCCAACTTTGAAGACGGTCGAGATATAAATAACTCTCAACAAATTTTCGATGTTCCAGACTGGTCATTTTTTCTAGTAAATTCAGTGCCGAAATGTAACTGGCTAAATTTCCGTTTGAAGAACTAAATTTTCCATCTTCTACGAAAGTTATTACACTTCATTTTGAACATTTAAATTCGGATAGTCTTTTTGCAGTTGTTCACCACCTCCAATCCACGTAACAATTTTGTGTCCGTCAGCAATTCCCGATTTTCCGATTAGTTGAGCTCCTGCACAGTTGCTGACAGTATATTTAGTTTCCTTATTTTTCTTTTTTATAAAATTTACAATTTTTTCGTTGTGGACTTGGGCATACATATCATAGGCACTTGGTACAAAAAGAGCAGTCAGTTTAGGGCAATCCTTAAAAGTATAATCGGGAACGAAATGCATCCCTTCTTCAGTTGTAATTGGATTTTCAGTTTCTGCTATAGAAATAACATTAAAAAGTTGTTTCCCATCTTCGGTCGGTTTTGCAAAAACATCAGATGTTGCAATTACCTCGCTTTGTAAAACTCCGTTATACATCAAAAGTCCTATTGTTGGCAATTCTGGATTAAAAGGTTTTAGATGTTTTGTCAGCGTATCTGTTTTTACTTTGGTTTTTGTGAACTCGGGATTCTCTTCTTTCGTTTTTGATTTGTCTGCATTACAACTAATAAAAATTGTGGCGCAAATTATCATTATAATTTCATATTTTTTCATTGTTTTCTAATATTTTAGCTATAACTCACTTCTCTAGAATACCATTTTCGACACTGGTATTAATAAGATTTTCAGCGAATTTCCATAATTCTGTTGAGCCATTTTTAATTACTTTTTTCTTATCGTAAACAGCTTGATATTTAACTCCAAATTCTTTCCAAGTTCCACCATCATTTGATGCATTCTGTAACAATGGTTCAAGTCTATCCATAGTCCTTGCAAATTTCGCTTCGTTGGATTTTCCTTCCTCAAATTCAGTCCAAATTTTGATAAATTCCTCTGCTTGCTCTTTTGGCAAAATCCCAAAAATCCGTTCAGCTGCTTTTAGTTCTTCTTCAGTGTTTTCGTGATTTTTATTTTGATCGTAAATAAAAATGTCACCTGAATCTATTTCAACTACATCGTGAATTAATACCATTTTGATGACCTTTAATAAGTCAATTTCATAATCCGAATAGCCGCTTAAAACAATTGCCATCATCGCTAAATGCCAACTATGTTCTGCATCATTTTCTCGTCTATCACTATTAAATAATTTTGTCTGTCTTTGAATATATTTTATTTTGTCAATTTCTTTTATAAAATCAATTTGCTTTAATAATTTTTCGGTTATCATCCTGTATTTTTTGTATTGTGGGCAACAGTCTTTGTTGAGGCGAGCAGCGTGGAGAAGGCTCTAGGTTCTTATTAAAGATAAAAGCATAATTTTCAGATAGTTATTATAATATATCTACTTTCTTACTCTAAAATCCAAACCTAAGAGGACACAAAGTACACAATTAGACTTCACCGGCCAAAAATATTTATGTTGGTATCGATATTCATCTTAAGAGATGGCAGGTAATGGTTATGATCAATCATCTTTTTTCTCAGAAGGATAATGTCAACATAGTTTTAATCCATTACTAACAAAATTATCAAGGCTCTGATTTTTATAGTGCCTTTGAAGCTGGATTTGTTGGCTTTCTGCCTCATTATCGATTAGGAACTGGTATCTAATTCATTGTAGTGAATCCTGCAGATGTCTCCACTACTAAAAAGAAGGTAAAAGAGAATGATTCAATGGACAGCCAAAAAATTGCTCGTTCTTTAAAGAATAGTGAACTAACCCCGATTTACATTACCTCAATCCAAACTTCAGCAGATAGAAGTCTTATTCGTTTGAGAAAAACCAGATCCAGAGATCTTTCAAGAACTAAGACCAAAATTAAATCGTTCTTGCATTGTAACGGACTTCACATCCCAGTAGAACTAAGTAAAGATAACTGAACAAGAAAATTCATTAAATGGATTACGATCTAGCACATGAGCAAAAAAAGACAAGAACCCAAGTCCGTGCAGCACTGAATAGAAGCAATTTAAAATTGACTTCTTTCTAAAAATTTTCTTAAACTTAATTGTTTAATACCAAAGTACCTAACACAAGTTGTGGTGGTAGAGATGCGAGTTTGTCAGTTTAAGTATATTCCTACTTGGGATACTAAATTACACTTTTTCGATACCCCCTTATTTTTGACACCCGTTGTTGCCAACTGTTACATTAATAAATTTTTATTTTGACATAAAGAACATTTAATTTAATTAATATACTAATGAGCGATTAAATTTCATTCAGAATCCAACTACTAATTTTTTCAAGAACCTTCGGACTCATAGTTTGTTGGATCTCTGGATATTCAGCAATTTGACCTGTTTTGCTTTCCTGAAACAAGTGATTTAAATCTTGCATCAAAATAACTTCGTAATTTCTAGAGTTACTTTTTTGTAAAGCTTCTTTTACTGGCTGCATATTATAATTTGGAGGAACCTGAGTATCATTACTTCCATATAAAGCCAAGGCAGGAATTTCAATTTTTGCAATTTCTTCTGCAGGATTATAGTTGTAAAAATATCGGATCCATGGATTGGTTCTGCTTTTTACCAGGTTTTCTATAAATTCATCTTTATTTAAGTTTTGAGGTAAAATAGAATTTAATACTTCAGAATTCTGATAAAAGGATTTCAATTCATTTATTACTATTGTCACATCTTTATCATAAGCCGCAATATCAATAGCTTTTTTGATATACTCTTTATATTTTTCTTCGTCATCTACGGGAAAATTTCTGTAATCTAGAGCTTGTTGAAGAGAGACTAGTTTACCCACAACTCCCGTTCCAGCCAACATAACAATGAATGACACATTTTTTGAGCTATTTGCAACCTTTGGAGCGATTATAGCCCCTTCGCTATGGCCTATTAAACCTATATTATGACTATCAATATCGGTTCTGTTCTTTAAAAATTTAATGACTTTCAATACATCATTGGAAAAGTCGGCTGTAGTTGCTTCTTCAAAATTTCCAGTCGATTCTCCGACACCTCGATCATCATACCTTAAAACCGCTATTCCTCTACGTGTTAGATAATCAGCCAGTACCAGAAAGGGTTTATGCCCCATATAAGATTCATCTCTATCTTGTGGACCACTACCAGAAATCAAAATTACCACTGGCGTATGTTGGTTAGATGATTTGGGTAAGGTAAATGTTCCTGCAAGGCTAATATGATCTTCAGAATTATATATTTTCACCTCTTCAACCAGATACGGATATGGTTGGGAAGGTTCCTGAGGCCTCTTCCGAATTACTACATGTTCTGCCTTGTCTTTTTTAACTAGGATTAAAGGAACACTATTCAAGCCTTCTTGAAAGGGCCTATTATTTCGCCTGACTCCTTATTTAACACTCCGTCGAATTTAAAACCTAAATTAGATGCGTTAATGATCAAGTTATTATCGAGAAACGTAGTGAAAGCTGGTTGAAGATCCTTCAAACCCTGACTGGGAATATCTAACTTGGTAAAAAAGCTTTCATTAGATTCGGAAATTTTAAAGACAAATAGCATGGTTTTCCCGGGTTGAACTTCAAGATTTCCCTGCCAGATTCCTTCCAAGTCCTGGGCAAATAAATTATTGACTAAAATTGATAATATGACGATTAGAGTGAGCATAAATGTTTTCATGATTTTGTTAAGTTTAAGACGTAGCTATCCTTGCTGAATATTTCAGCAGATAGAACTACGGATATAGTTAAATTTTTTTAGTTGTTAATTTCAGCGAGTAATTTCTCAGTGGATTCTAAAGATTTATTGTAAGATCTTATTACCCAAAAGGAAAATCCTAAGAAAGCGATGATTGAAATTGGAAATGTAAGAATCCAGAAATTTTCGGTTTTACTAAGATCAACACCTTTGATTGCCGAAAGAACTGGAATAGAGATCAAAATTAAAAATAATCCCAATGACACATTCAATTTTTGAAACTTTTGAAATTTGATCTTTCGTTTTTCGAAATTATTTAATGTTTCTAAATAGGTTTTAGACGAAATCGTTATTTTTTGCATTCCATTCAAACTTTTTAAAGAGATTAAAGGTAGTATTAGGAGTAACCCAATAGCTATAATCGCGAAGATTTTTTCTGCTAACGGATCTATTTTTATAAAATTCATTATTAAATAAATAGCACCCAGATAACAGATGATTGCGCCTATAATTTCAGAGTATCTTAACTTATTTAGTTTTGAATGGTATTTTTCACTAGTAACGTTTTCAATAAGATTTTTAGTGAGCAGTTCCTGTTTTTCGATTCTGTCGCTCATTCCTTCCAATAAATTTTTCATTTTCTCTAATTCCATAATATCCTATTTCCCTTTTAATTGGGTTTTTAATTTTTTCTTGATCCTTGAAATTTTAGTTCCAACGTTGCTTTTAGTTATTCCAATTATTTCCGCGATTTCATCATGACTTTTTTCTTCCAGATATAGTAGAATAACACCTCTCTCCAAAATGTTTAATTTTTGAATTTGCTTATTAAGCAGTTTTAGTTTTTCTTTTTTTGAATTATCCTTGAGGTCGGCAATTCTTTCCACAATAGGATCTATTGAAGTCGTTACTATTTTTCTATTATTGTTTTTCAAAGTATAGATTGCGGTATTCAATGCTACTCGATACATCCAGGTACTCAATTTTGAAAATTCATTAAAGCTGTCGAAAGATTTCCAAAGTTGAAAAACAATCTCTTGATAAAGATCTTCTCTATCCTGAAGGTTATTTGTATAAAGCAGGGTCACTTTATAAAGCAAGCCTTCATTGTCTTCAATTACTCTTGTAAAATGCTCTTTTTTCTTCATTTAAAAAATAAACTTCTCCTAATTAGTGTATCAAATTTTGAAAAAATCACACTTTGAAGGATTTTTTTTAATCTAAAAGTATTTTTTGTAATTAAAGGCAACGGTTCGCTGTTTTTGTAAGTTACGGAACACGGTATGCGAACTTGTTGGTTTAAGTATTTTCTAACTTAGGATAATAAATTACACTTTTTCGACAACACCCGTTATTTGTGATAACCGTTGTTGGGCTTTCGTACGTTTATCTAATATCCTTTTTTAATTTTTTCGGATTTTGCCTTGTATCGAAGACGGTAATTATTTCTATTTCTTTTTTAGAATTAGATATTCTATAATAAAAGGTTGTCTGTTTTGTGACAACACATTTAAAAAGTCCTTTTAAATCAGTCGATTTTGGACAACTTTCTGGTTGCGAAGATATTTGTTGGATTCTTTTAGATAACTTTTCTATGAATTTATCTCTTACTTTTTTACTCCAGTTTTCTAAAAGATATTCGTTAAGTTCTAAAAGTTTTGATTCTGCAAGCTCTGATAAAAAAACTTTCATTAAGAAATTTTCTTTAAAAATGAATCATATGAAACTTTTTTACCTTGATCAAGTTCCTGAATACCTTGTTTAATTTCTTTCTGTTCAGCAGAACTTAATTCATTCCAAAAATCAACTTTTTCTTTATTAATAAAGTCTGCAACTCTTTGGATAAATTCATTGTTATCTATCTCCAAGATTGCTTTTACTAATTCAATTTTTGTGGTTTTAATATCCATTTCTCTTTCTTTAATTCAAAGATACAAAAATAAGAATTCAAATTTTTCTAAAGTATAAAGCCCAACGGTCTTGGTTCGTATGTTAGATTTGAGATCGTAATTTAGTTAAAAATAGGAATTATAAATTAAACTCAATAGAAGGGATAGCGAGGTCTTGGTAGATACATTTTATACAATGATATCGTGCGTTAGAAATTGTACCCTTCTATTAACTTCTCTAAGAACTTGAACAGTACCTAGATCCTATAATAGAGATCGTATCAAAAGCGAGCAAAAGTGACGGAGAGTAGAGTTTAAAAAATAAACATTATTATGTAGGATGAAATTTTGAAACTCTCCTTAGGAGTAGATGTCTCAAAAGCGACTTTGGCTGTTTGTTTGTGCCGTCTAACGGCTAGACTTATGAAGGAGTTTGAAGATCCATTTGAGGTTAGTAATGATTTACCAGGTTTTAAAAAGTTGGTAAAGTGGTTACTTAAAAATGCCAATTCTCCAGAAGATATATTTATCGTTATGGAATCGACAGGTATTTATCATGAAGCTTTAGTATACCATCTCTATATGGAAGGATTTCCTGTAAGTGTTATGCAATCAGGACGTGTAAAGCGCTATGCTCAAAGTTTGGATCAACGTTCCAAGACCGATGCCTTAGATAGCCGGATGCTTGCCATGCTTGGCTGTGAATGAGAGTTGGCATTATGGAGCCCACCAGATCCAATATTACGTCAATTAAAGGGCCTCAGTCGGGAACGATCTTTTTTACTAAAGGAAAAGCAGATTGAGCGAAATAGACTTCATGCCTTAGAACACTCCGTTTATAAAAGCAAACGGGAGCTAAAGCGCTATGGACAGCGATTAAAATTGATTGAAAAGCAGTTGATAGAAATAGAAAAGGAGATGGAAATTCTAGTTAAGAATGATCCACAGATGCATCAAAGAATTAAGCACTTGGAAAGTATCCCCGGGATCTCATTTAAATCTGCAGCGACCGTAGTAGGTGAAACTTTGGGTTTCACCGGTTTTACTAATGCTAAACAATTGACTAGTTATGCAGGATTTGATGTGGTCTTGAAAGAATCGGGTGCTTATAAGGGAAAGACGAGAATCAGTAAGAAAGGGAATAAACATATTCGCAGTGCACTATATATGCCAGCGATGAGTGCCATACAATGGAATCCAACCTTGAGAAAATTTTACGAACGAGTCCAACCCACTAAAGTCAAACCAATGATAGCCTTAGTAGCAGTAGAGCGAAAGCTATTGGTATTAATGTATAGTTTATGGAAAAATGAAATAGATTACGATCCAGAACATGAGCAAAAAAAGACAGCAAGAACCGAAGTCCTTGCTGCACAGGATAGAAGCAATTTAACATTGACTTCTTCCTAAAAATTTTCTCAAAATTACTTGTTTTATAACACAGTACCTAAGACAAGTAGCGTGGAGTAGGGACGCAAACTTGTCGGCTTAGTTGTTTTTTAATAGGTATCTAAAATAAACTTTTTCGACTAAGCCCGCTATTTGTGCTTAACCGATATTTGCCACTGGCTTTTTTTTATATTAATTTTTAGAGATTTTCTTAAATGGTTCTATTTCATCAATAGTATTTTCTATTCCTTGCTCTTTAAATTCAGATACAAGTCCAATTTGTACAATATCTCTTTCTTTTCTCCAATAAATTATAGCTAAAAAGGCAATCGTTACCTGTACCTGGACTTCTGAATTATCCTTAAATTCTTTACTTTCCCATTTCTCTTTTATCTTTTCATTATCTGGATTATTTATGTCAATTATAGATGCATATATTTTTAATTTATCATTGATTAATTTGAGCTGGCTATCAGTTTTTTCCTGCTCTAAAATATCTCTATGTTCAATGCTAGGTAAGTCAGATTGATTTAAGACATAAATGATATCTTGTATTCGATATTCGGTTGAAGGAATATATTTTGTTATAGAATCATATTTATGCAATATTTCTTTTAAACGATAGCTCGCATTTACTGCTACTATAATAATCTCTGGATTTTTATCAATTAGTTTATTTAAACCTTCAAGAATATTATCCTTATTGAGTAAATAACGTCTTGTTCTCGAAACTAAAAATGAATTGGGGATAAAACGCTTTATACTATTTTTAGAAATTTGACTGGCAAAAATAGAATCATAGTTCAAATTTGGAATATCATTATCAGTAAATGCTGATTTTGACATTAAAGTTTTTCCACCTATTAAGGTTAGCTTTAACTCATCATCTTTTTCCTTATCATCTAATTTTATGAAAATTTCATTATAGCTTTTAAAAGCATTTGTAATAATTTCATTTGATTTACCTTCAAAGTTTTGGATTTTTTCTTTAGATAATTGTGCGTTTAATTTTTCTAATCCTATTTTATCTGTGATTTCCTTTTTGAGAGTTTGGGGAAATTCATTTATTTCCTGCAATTTTTTATTAATAGTATCCTTGTAACTTAAAACGTCAAGAAGTTCTTCATTAGCTAATACATCTTTAAGACAATTCTCAAAAAATGAAACTGTAGCCAACCAATTATTTAATTCAACAACATTGTTAGGTAAATTTGGAAGAGTAGTAAAATCTTGGAAAGTGTAGTGTTCATGAAGTGTCCATTGACGTAAAAATAGTACTGTTAAATAACTACATATCCAATAATTGACTTGTTTTCTATTTCCTAGATTATCTAATTCAGGGAAATAGAATTTTATATCTATTGGGGTTTTTCGATTTTTGAATTCGTTTCTAAATTCTTCCAACCACTCAAAAATTTCTGTCATTGTTTCTGGAAGTAAAACAAATTTTGGTGGAAATGATTGAGAATAATTTAATATATATTTGAGAGTTTTATATTGCTTTCTGTACAATAAAAGACCTCCTAAAGCATAATGAAATTCAAGGAAAGACTTTCTTTCTTTACTTCGATTAGCGACCTCTATTTTATTTTTTATTTCTCTAGATTCAAAGTCATAATCTTGTTGGATTGTTTGTAATCTAAATTCAAAATATTGATAGGCATTTGACCAATACATTTTCACAAACTTCTCATTATCACAAATAACATATAAGTTTCTCCAAAGCCAATTATAAGTTTCCTTTGAAATTTTAATTTCCTCGAAATCCTCTCCTAAAAGCCACCAACCACTTACTGCTCTGTGTTCTATTGCAGGCAACTTTAAATTTTTACTATTTGAAAGCTGTACATTTAGTTTATGCACCATAGCATATAAATCGAAAGGATAAATTAATGACTTTGACTTGTCGTGGTTTTTTCTAATAGACGAAAACTCACTGTAGTAAAATTCAAGTAAAGTTTCCTGTAGGTGTTCATCTTGTTTATCTATAGCGTAAAAAGTGAATTCATTAATTGTTTTTAGATAATAAGGTTTAACCGTGGATTCTTTATTAAGAGAGTGATATTTTTTAATGACATAGCTTAATAATGAAGTCGGCTTACCATTATAGAGAACTACCATATTTAACCATTTAAAAAATAAAATGGTTAAAATCATGGTTAAACCTAACACTAGGAATTTTGCGGAATTATTAATGAAAATATTATCCCAACCAAAAAGTGGTTCAATTGGGAATATCAAAAATAAAAACGAAATTATGGTAATATATAATGACAATTGAAAGATGGATAATTCTATTCCTTTCTTTCCTAATTTTAAATTAACTGATCGTTGTGGAACTTCCTTATTAAATAGAACTGATAAATAATTTGATTTATATCTGTCGCCTATGTTTGAAATCTTATCGACTATAATTGGGTAAGCAATACCTAATATTGCAATATCTATTGCAACACAAATTTCTACGATATAGTTTATTGTCATTTAGTGTTTTTTTTCAGCTTGTGGCTAACGGTCTCCTTTACTTCGTTTATTAATAAATATACCTTTGAGATGAAGAAGGAGGAGAACTAAAACGGTCTCTAGATTACAGATCCAATATCCGTAAGAGTCCTCCATTCTTCACATGGGCAGCAAAGAACCATTTGGAATACCAGGTCAATAAATGGACCCGTTAAAGGAGTTAGTTACTGCGCCCTTCAAATATTAATTTTTTAAAAATATGAAAAATTACCAAGAAGTAATCGGAATTGATGTTTCAAAAAACAAGTTAGATGCTTTTGCGTATAATCGAAGGTTACATCGGGAGTTCAGTAATGATGTATTGGGTTATAAATCGCTATTGAAATGGGCTAAAAGTAACGAACTAAAAGTGTTTTTTTGTTTTGAGAATACGGGTCATTATTCCTTGAAGTTAGCCTTATATTTATCGTCGAAGAATGCGGTTTATGTGCAGGAAAACCCAGTAGTGATCAAAAGATCCTCCGGAGTAATCAGGGAGAAGAATGATGTTGTAGATGCCATGATGATCGCCAGATATGGTTGGCTTCACCGAGAGGAACTTTCTGCCAGTGAGCTGAAAGATAAGGAACTCTTGGAAGTAGGCAGATTACTCGCTTTACGGGATCAACTGGTTCGAAGTCGTACAGGCTTAATGAGTACCCTTTCCCAGCTAAAGAAGTTACTCAGCAGTAGTTCAATCGATACCTGTTGCAAGACGCTGGTAAGCTCTATTGCTCATCTAACTTCTCAAATAAATAAAATAGAGAAGCAACTAAAATCACTTATAAAGAATTCTGAAGCATTATCACAAAACTATCGGTTGATCTCTTCTTTAAAAGGCGTGGGATTAGTTGTAGGTGCCCAGTTGCTTTATCACACCAATAATTTTAAACGTTTTGATAGCTGGCGCCAATTCTCCAGTTATTGTGGGACTGCTCCTTTTGGTCATAGTTCTGGGAGCAGTATTCATAAAAGGCGAAAATGCCACCCGATGGGAGACCGGCAAATGAAGAGTCTGCTTAGCATGGCTGCCTGTACAGCTATTCATCATGATAGTGAATTACGCCGTTATTACAAGAAAAAGCTAGAAGAAGGTAAACTAAAGATGATTGCGCTGAATAATGTTCGCAATAAGCTATTATCCAGAGTGTTTGCAGTAGTAAAAAGAGGTACTCCGTATGTGGAACTACATAAATTTGCTACCTGAAGAATTAGGGAAAAAAGTTTGGATTTAACCTTGGAATACGTATAAGAATAGTAGCGGATTTTCACGCATTAACTTTTCGGTTAAGCACAGACCTTTTTTATATTTACTAACTTTCGTTTTAGCCATTAAGCCGCTATTATTTTTATACATTGTTAGCGGTTGCCTTTATTCACAGATGTTTTCTGATTTTCGCAATAATCTTTTCTGGGTTTCTTGGTTCTGTAATTTCAGCAATTTTTTTTCCTTCTTTATCCAAGAAGAAAAGTTTATCAGAGTGAGAAACAGAATATCCCATAACAGAGTTCGTGTTTTTTTGTATTACATAACCAGCAGGAAACAATTTTATAGTTTCGTCTATTTGTTCTTTGTTTCCCGTAACTCCAATAAAGTCCTTATGAAAAGATTTTGCGTATTTTTCAACGTCTTGTGGTTTGTCGTGTTTATGGTCAACGCTCACAAAAATCATACGAACATTTTTGCGCTCATCATCTGTAAGTTCTCCATAGGCATTGCTTACGGTTGCCAATGCAGTTGGACAAACCGAACCACATTTTGTAAAACCAAAATACAATAAGTTTATCTTTTTGGGATTTTGGCTAAATTTCCACTTTCCATTTTCATTGTTAAGCGTAAAGTTTCCACCGTAAGGTGTGCTATCAATTTTATACCAAATCAAAAAAACGGACAGTATTGTTGCGAAAGTGATTAGTATGTATTTTACGGTTTTATTCATCGTTTCATTTATTCATTACAGACATTCTCCCTCTTACATAGTTTCCTGTTAAAGAAACTCCTACACCTACAAATACCGTTACAGCAAGAACTGTCCAGCTAATAGAGTCTGCTCCCAACTGGAAGAAGTTTGAGTTCCATATTCCCCAAACAGGAAAGGTTGGTCTCCATAAATGGACTTCGGAAAATGCAGCTGCAACTAACAAACCATTGACAACGGTTGCCAGTGCTGCCGAGTTTTTGTTTTTTCTAGTGAGATACAAAGCTATGATGCTTGGTGTATAAACGCTAATGTTTACGAGCCATACAAGCAACGGAATGGTGTAGTCCCAACATGATGCTTGTCTTACGTGGTCTGCATCGTGAATGATGATCATTGCAATCATTATTGCATTTGCCCAAAGCAGTGTTTTTTTGTTTTGTTTTTCCATTTTTATTGGTCTAAAAAATTATTTAATTTATTTACAATATCTGCCCACAGTGTGTCTTTCATATTTTTTTTGAAATAACCGAAATGGTCAATCTTATTCAATCCAAACTCGGTTGGTGTCAGTTCTGTGAATGTTATGCCTTTTTCGCTCTTTACGTTTCGCCAAAATGCTTTGGTGTTTTTGGCGGAGGAAATGGTATCGTCTGTTGAATAATAAACGTGAATAGGAAATTTGAAGTTTTTGAAATGTCCTTTTGGGATGCTATTTCCGTAGTATTTTTCACTTAAAAACAAATCTTTTTGTCCTAACCACTTTCGCCATTCCAACACAAATTTTGTGGGAAGATTTTCCATAAAACCATAAGGCTTTGCTTTTATATACCCATAAACTAATGCGCTCAATGGTGAAAAAACATAAAAAAAGAAATAGGCTCTCATACGGTATTTAAATGGCATATAAAGCCAATACCCGGAAGAAACGGCAATGTTGATGTTTCCTACCACATTATCAAGATTGTTCATAAATCCTATTTGTTGTCCACCTACGCTATGTCCAATAAGCATAAATGGTAAGTGTGGAAACCGTTTATCTAAATAACTTTTTATACCAGGCATATCTTTAATGCCATAATCAATATAGCTAAGGTCTCTATTCTTTAAGTTGTCGCTTTCGTTTGTCCATCTATAATTCCAAAGACAACACAAATAACCATTCTCAGTCAAATAGGTCAGGAATTTTAGATAAAACTCTTTTTTTGTTGCCGTCCCACAATTAAATTGAATAACAGCCTTTGGCTTTTCTGGAATAAGTAAAAGACCGCTTAATTTTACACCATCGGCACAAAATGTTTCAAATTTTTCTTGTTTCATTTTATTTCTTCAGGTTAAAAACCATACAGGTAGAAACCGCGTGTGCATAAGTATTTCCGCTTTCATCAATTAGGTCAGATTCTACCAATGCGGTTGATTTTCCTGAATGTATTATTTTGGTGTTGGTTTTAAGAACCCCTGTTTTTTCGGTTATCTTTTTAAGAAAATTTAGCTTGATTTCCAGCGTAGTGTAGGCGGTATTTTTTGGTAAGGTGCTGTGTAACGAACAACCTATGGCTGAATCTAAAATGGTGGTTATTACTCCTCCATGTACGCTACCAATAGGGTTGTAATGATATTCTTGGGGAGTAAACTCAAACACTATATTGCCTTTATTGAATTCTGATATCGTAAAGTTTAGCGTTTGTAAGATGGGCGGAACAGCAACCTTATCCTCAAACATGGCTTTTAAAAAATCATAGCCCGATAAATTCATAGCTTTTTCAGCTATTTCTTCAGGGTTTTCCCACGAATAGGTTCTAATTCTTTCTTTATTCATTTTCATAGTAAAATATTGCTTTTTAATTCTTCGATATATATATCGAAATTGTTTTTGTCTTGCTCTAGTCTGGATATTTGAACTAATGCCATTAGATTGGATACTATTAGTTTCGCAGTTATTCTAGCATTTTTTGAAGGTTTAAATAATTGTTGTTTTATCCCTTCTTCTAAGATAGAAGTAGCCCAATCTATTACCGCATTTGAAAAGCTCAAAAGTTCATTTCTCAGCAGTTCCTCCAGAGTATATACATCGGATGCCATGGCACCTACAATGCAAACATGATTGCGTTTAGACAGTTTTTGATAATAGGTAAACAATTTGTCAAGCTTTTCTATTGGGGTTTTGTTCTTATTTCTTGTAATGGTTTGATTTAAAGTAGCTAGGTGTTGCTGTATAATGGCAATTCCCAAGTCTGTTTTGGTTGGATAATGATAGTGAATTGATGAAGTTTTAATAGCAATTTCTTGAGAAATATGTTTGTAACTGAAAGCATTAAACCCTTTTTCTACTAAAAATCTGTTCGCTGTTTCAACTATTAATTCTTTCGTGTCCATATTTATTGTTTTAATGCAGGTTCATACTCAGTTAGCTTGTTAAGCAACCAATCTGGAATTTGTACAGATTTTTTCGCAACAAAGTCCACCATTACATTTATGCTTTTCCCTTTAGCGTGAATTATGTCCGAACCATCTTTTGCTTTACTTGTTATCAGGTATTCCATTTCAAAACTTTTGTTAGAAATAGAAGATGTTCGCGCTTTTACGGTTGGACTTATACTTTGTAGTGTTAGTTCTTGTAAAAAATCGCATTCTATGTGTGCTATTACAAACATGTTTTTTCTCCAATCCCAATCGCTAACTGCTGGGAAATATTCTCCACGTATAATTTGAAAATATTCGAAGTAATAAATGTTGTTTACGTGTCCAAGCCCATCTAAGTCGTTCCAACGCATAGGGATAGGAATTGAAAATCTAAATTGTTTAATGGTCTGTTCGTTATTATTTGTCATCTTTTTTTGTTTAATCAGCAATCTACCTACTTATAGATAGGTAAAAATAATAAAAAGTCTCAATATTCTTATCAGTCTGTCTAAAATTTATTGAGGAAGTTGTGTATTATACTGAAATAGGTTGACCATTTTAGGTTCAATTTTCGACAGATTAAATGGTCAATAGTTTTAAATTTTGTTTGTTCCTTTTGTAGGAATGATAGTCTACATTTCTATTCAAATGAACAAAGTTAGGGGTGTTCAATTTGAGACTAAAATGGGGTCTTTTGTTGTTGTAAATCTCAACAGCTCTTTTGACCATCTTCTTCGCTAAGTTAGTATTTTTTATAGTCCGTTTTAAATCATTTTCATATTTAAGGGTTCTGTTGACTCTCTCAGCCACGGCGTTCTCGTACGGATCGTACTTCTCGGTCATGCTCATTTGAATTCCGTGTTCCTCAGCAAAGCTGGTGTATTGGGGATTGCAATACTGAATTCCACGATCGGAATGATGGATGAGTTTCTGATTCTTGTATTTCCTATTTTTAATGGCCATTTTAAGCGCATCGATGCAAAGTGATGTCTTCATATGGCTTGCTAATTTATACCCCATAATTTGCTTAGAATAGGCATCTGTGACTAATGCCAAGTAACTGTGTCCGTTCTGGGTTTTGATATAGGTGATATCGCTTACCCAAAGCTGTTCCGGTCTGGTGGGAACTTTGTCTTTTACAAGGTTCTTGTATTTAAAGAATCGGTGTTTTGAATCGGTTGTGATATGAAACCGCTTTAATTTAGGAACGAGCAGGTTATTCATTCGCATTACTCGATAGAATTTATCCCTTCCTATTTTAATACCGAGTCTGTCCATATCAGCCTTTAATTCCTGATATAGTTTGATTCCACCGGTGCGCAGTCCAAACTGACTCCGATACTCTTTGATGAGCCGAATGATTAGCTGTTGCTGTGTTTGCCTAGTCTGATGAGATTTTAAACGCTTATAGAAAGCTTGTTTGGAAACCCCAAAACATTGGATCAACCATTTTCTTTTAAACGGTTTTGCTTCTTTTTTTCGATCTCGTCTGCTAATGTTTTGGGCAATGACTTTTTTGACATATCAACTCCGGTAATAAGTTCCATGTCAGCAATAATGTCTTGTTGGAAGTCTTTTACAAACTCCAGTTCCTCTATTTTTTCTTGGAGTTTCTTGATCTCATCTTTCTTGCTCATCCCTTGCTTCTTTTGTTCTAAAGTACTGTATTTTTTCAACCAGTAGTAAATAGAAGCTCTGGAAACCTGATATTTATCGGAAGCATGATTGATAGAAACTTGTGCATTCTGGATCTGATCAATGATGATGAGCTTAAGATCATATCCTACTTTTTTGTAGGAATTTTTTCGACAGTGTTCATTTTGTTCTTTCATTAGGTATAGTGCTAAAAGTTTTAATTTTTAGTCAACCTATTTCAGGAAAGTACATTGCTTAAGGTTGCCGCTAACGTGTTTGTATATGAAAAGTTGCGTGTAAATAATCACCAACCTTTCGAATTTAAACTGACCATAAATATATAAAAAAGCCAATGAATTAAGCACTTTGCAGCAATTTTTTATATACGTTGTTACCTGCTGGCTTTACTCCGTTTTGTTAAATATATTCCAAATTAACATTGCGACTATTGCTCCTAAAGTTGGTGCAGTAATATAAACCCAAAGAGCAATGAAGTTTCCAGATACAATTGCAGGTGCCAAACTTCTCGCAGGATTAAACGAGCCTCCAGAAATTGGACCTGAAAATAAAATAATTCCAGTAACAACTCATCCAATTATAAGACCTGCTATATATGAAAATTCTTTTTTAGATGTTACTCCTAAAATTGTAAGCATTAAAAAGAAAGTCAGAACAAATTCTAAAATGAACGATTGTACTAACTAGCCAGAAGGAATTGTAGTTCCTAACGTTAAGTTTTTAGAGAATGTAAATTTTAGTAAACCACTTGCAAAAATAGCTCCTAGAATTTGAGCCGAAACATAAAATTATAATTGAGTATTAAATTTTTCAGGCTCTGGTTTAGGTATATTATTTTCATGATCACCAATCATTTGACGAATATCAATCTCTATGTCTCGAGACATTGTTGTAATTGGCACATCATTGCCTTCTCCTTCAAAAGGGTTTTCAGAGGCTTCACCTACACACTCCATAGTATTAAAAACCCATGATATGATGACGCTAAAAGGCACAGTAAACCATATAAAATAATGCCCCATTAATTCTATTAAATAATGGAATCCTGAATTAGGATAAGGTTTGTATTGTTCCATGCTTTCAACGATGATTATCCCAATTTTATCAAATTCATTCATCATACCAAATGGTAGGAGAATAACAAAAATCCAAACAAAAAACTTATTTAATGTGCCAAACTGACGAGGATAAGGGAAATTTTTAATACGTTCTACTTTACCTTGAAGAGTAAATAATTCAACAAACATCTTTTCAATCTCTAAATGGGCAAATTCCCAAACATAGCCTTCAGTTTTAAGTGCACTTAAATGTTTTGATTGTAAATTTAAACAGGCTGCTTGCTTATTTTTTTTACTTAAAACATAGTCCATTTCTTCTTCAGATAAATAGCCTTTTAGTTCTTCTTCAAGTGAATATTTTTGCTCTCTAATTTCTAAGTGTTTTCTATAGTCTATACCAGTTTTCTTTCTTGGTTCTGCTTCCCAAGACTTTGGTGTGCGTAAAGCGTGACGTAACGAACTCATCCAAGCTATGTGACGCAATATAAATGTCTTCTAATTTCGAATAATTCTTGATCTGAAAGTATTTTTTTTGCATGTTCATTATTTACATAATCGTTAAGCATTATAGTTAAAGATCGAGAAGTATTTACAATGCCTCCCCAAACTTTTCGTGCTTCCCATAAACGGTCGTAAGAAGCATTATTTTTAAAACCAATAATGAAAGCTACTGCAGTACCTATTAAACTAATAGGTAGCTAAGGTAAATGTAACCAATACCAACGAAAAACGGTATAAAGTATTACAGGTACTGTTGAAAGTATTACGAAATAAAAAATATCTTTCCGTGTCCAAAGTAGAATCTGCTTTAAAGAATAATTATGCTTTGTGTACATTTAATTTAGTTTTTATATAATTAATATTTGATATTAATAATTTTAAAATACCTGTCTTCTTTAGCTAGTTTCAACACTGCTTTTTCTCCCACTTTTTTGTTTATCAAAAGTCTAGCAATTGGTGAAATGAATGCGATTTTTCCTTTAGAAATATCAGCTTCATCTACACCTACAATTTGATAGTGTTCAGGCGCTGTTTTATTTCCAATTTTTAGAGTTACTAATGCACCAAATCGAATTATGTTTTTTGGTTGATTGTTTAGATCTACTATTTTTGCTGTAGCAATTCGGTTTTTCAACAATTGCAATTTAGCGTTTATATAATTGGAGGCTATTCGGCTTTCCTTTTCGTTTGAAATGTCAAGATGCTCTCTTTCATTAATCAATTCTTGTTTTTCAATTAAAAGTTCATCCATACCAACTTGCGTTACATAATTAGTTACACCTTCTGGTAAGTCGGCTCTTGGTGGTACCATAGGAATTTCCTCTTGGTCATCTTCTTTTACAAATCCTCTACTCATGACTTATTTAATTTTGATAACAACTTTTCCTTTAGTTCGCCCTTTTTTAACGTAAAGCAAGGCGTTTAGTGTGTCTTTTAATGGAAACACTTTGTCTATTTTGGTTTTGACTGTTCCAGATTCTACAAGTTCAGAAATTTCATTGAGTTGTTTTGCATTGGCTCGCATGAATACTAAATTATAAAATGCTGATTTTTGCTTTATTTGTTTTGTTATTTTTCGTCTTTTAAACGCTAAGAATAGTTTAGTGATTTTATTGAGTTTCATTCTGTTGGCAGTTTCTTTATCTACAGGACCAACAAGGGTTATTACTTTTCCACCATTTTTTATTACGCTAAAAGCTTCTTCAGTGTATTCGTTTCCAAGTGTATCCAAAACCATATCTGCATCTTGTACAATAGCAGTATAATCTACAGTTTTATAATCAATCACTTCATCAGCTCCAAGTTTTTTTACCCAACTTACATTTTCTGAACTTGTAGTAGTATATACATAAGCTCCAATTGATTTTGCATATTGAATGGCAAATGAACCAACACCACCAGAACCAGCATGAATTAAAATACTTTCCCCAGATTTTAGTTTACCTCGTTTCAAGGCTTGAATTGCTGTAAGACCTACTAATGGTAAGCTAGCAGCTTCTTCAAAAGTTGTGTTTTTGGGTTTTAGGCTAACTAGTTTTTGATTCACAGCGACAAATTCAGTAAACGTTCCTTGTCTATTCACTTTAGAAAACACCTCGTCTCCAATATTGAAATTAGGAACATTTTCGCCTTTTTCAATAATAATTCCACTAACATCATAACCTAAAGTTGTAGGTAACTTAAAATTACTCACGCTTTTTAGTTTTCCTTCAACTACTTTTATATCTAAAGGGTTTACACTAGCAGCATACGTTTCAATTAATACTTCATCTTTGCTAATGGTTGGTTTAACAATTTCGGAAGTTTTTACTTTTTTCGAAACCTCTCCATAACCTGTAAATTGTATGGCTTTCTTAAGCTATTATTTTTTAGTTTTATCAATATCTTCTTTATTAAGACTTAAAAATTTTAAACCCAATGCTAATAGCACAATAGATGCTGGAAGTATTAAAATCTCCCATTTAAGGTTGTCAATATTTACAAATACTACCTCAAGAAATTTCACAAAAAGAATAATGACAATAACTTCGGCAAGCACATTTTTTAAATGACCAATATTTGGTGTTCTAATCCATTTTAAAACACCATTTCCATCATCATATATTTTGTTTGAAATAAACAAAGTATAAACTCCGTGTGCAAAAATGAATAGCACCAATGCTATTAAAAACGTATCTAAAGATTTTATAAGATAAGTAGTGGCTATATCTGCAGGATGTAAATGTGCTTTATTTTCAGGAATATAATTGAAGATGACAACTCTAAAAGCATTAATGGTTTTTAAAGCACCAACGATAAAAAGTAACAGTGAGCCAAGAAGTGAACCTATTATTGCAGTCCAGCTGATATAACGGAAAAGATAGAATGTTTTTTTCATAATTAAAAAGTGATTAAAATCTTTTATTAAGACTTTGATTAAAACAATAAAACCCTGGAATTTCCAGGGTTTTTATTATAAACTTATTTTATAAAGTTTTAATTAAAAGAATCCCATAGGTTTCTTGTCGTAAGAGATCAACATGTTTTTTACAACACGGTAATGATCTAAAGCCATTTTGTGGTTTTCACGACCGAATCCTGATTCTTTAACTCCACCAAATGGTGCGTGAGCTGGATAGGTATTGTATTGGTTTACCCAAACTCTACCTGCTTGTATTGCACGTGGTACTTGGTATAATTCGTGAGCATCACGAGACCAAACACCAGCACCTAATCCGTAAGGTGTGTCGTTTGCAATAGCAATCGCTTCTTCCGTAGTTTTAAACGTTGTTAAGGCTACAACAGGTCCAAAAATTTCTTCCTGGAAGACTCTCATTTTGTTATCTCCTTTTAAAACGGTTGGTTGTACGTAATAACCTTCAGATAATTCACCTTCATAGTTACCAGCTTCACCACCAGCTAAAACAGCAGCACCTTCTTCAATACCAATTTTAATATAGTTTAATATTTTTTCGTATTGCGCTTTAGATACCTGAGAACCAATCATTGTTTCTGGATCTAATGGGTTTCCTGGTTTTACTAATTTTAAACGTTCTTGCATTTTTTCAACAAAACGATCTGCAATATCTTCGTGTACTAAAATACGAGATGGAGTGGTACAAATTTCACCTTGATTTAAAGCAAACATTAATGCACCTTCAATAGCTTTACTAAAAAACTCATCATCTTGAGCTGCTACAGATGGGAAGAAAATGTTTGGTGATTTACCACCTAATTCCATAGTTACAGGAATAATATTTTCTGCTGCATTATGTAATACTGTACGTCCAGTTTCTGTAGAACCTGTGAATGATAATTTAGCAATTCTGTTAGATGTTGCTAATGCTGCACCAGCTTCTTTACCAAAACCAGTTACAATGTTTAATACACCTGCTGGTAAAATATCACCAATAAGTTCCATTAACATCATAACACTTGTTGGTGTTTGTTCTGCTGGTTTTACAACTGCTGTACAACCTGCTGCTAAAGCTGGAGCAATTTTCCATGCTAACATTAACATTGGGAAATTCCATGGGATAATCTCTCCAACCACACCAACTGGCTCGTGTAATACGATACTTACAGTGTCTTTGTCATGTTCTGAAATACTACCTTCATCTGCACGAATTACACCTGCGAAATAACGGAAGTGATCGATACAGTAAGGAATATCTGCAGCACGAGCTTCACGAATTGGCTTACCATTATCAATGGTTTCTAAGGTTGCTAAATACTCTAAATTATCTTCCATAACCTGAGCAATTTTTAATAACGCATTGCTACGTTCTGTTGCAGACGTGTTACTCCAAGCAGGAAACGCTTCGTGTGCTGCATCTAATGCAAGATCGATATCTTCTTGTGTTGATCGTGCTGCTTGTGTAAATACTTTACCATCTACAGGAGATCTGTTTTCAAAAAATTGCCCTTTTACTGGGTCTACGAATTTTCCTCCAATAAAGTTCCCGTATCTTTCTTTGAATACAGGTTTTGTTACATTTGCCATAATTATAATTTTTAAATTTGATTTTAATTTATACTTGCCAAAACAAGCGTTGTGTAATTATGGTGCAAATGTATGTTGGGTTATTACCTTTCTATTTACTGATATGGTTCAATAACTTATGAAAAAAGGTCAATGTGAATATTTGTGAAGATTAAATATGAAATAAAACACTTAAATAGCTAATAAATAGAGGTTTGTGTAATTTATTTTTTAATTCGAAATATCTGTTGGACTAATTCCGAATTTGTTTTTAAAGGCTACACTAAAGTTAGACAGGTTGTTATAACCAATATCTAAATAAATATCTGAAGCTTTTAATTCACCTCCTTGCAACAATTCTTTAGCTTTTTGAAGACGTTTGTCTTGAAACCATTTTCCAGGTGGCTCCTTATATTCGTTTGTAAAATGACGTTTAAAAGTTGATAGACTCATATTACAGAGAAAGGCAATTTCTTCCACTTTTAAATTGGAATCTACATTGCTCTCTACTGTATTTTTGAATGGCGAAACCTCTTTAGGAATTAAAGAGTGTAAATAAAATTCGAATTCATTACCATATTTATTAAGCATGTAGAGCATTATTTCTTCAAATTTTAAAGATAATAGCGCATTGCTATAACTATGATCTGAAAATGTGCTTGAAGATAAAGAGCTTATAAAAGAAGCAATATAATCATCATTTTCAATTACAAAATATGGTACATCCTCCTTATAAGGTTTTACATTACTCGTGTACTTACTTAAAAAATCTGTGAGTTTTTTTTGTGAAAAAAAGATAAGTTTACAGTAGTAAATGGCTTCTGTATCCAGTAATTCTGTCCATAGCCAATTTCCTTTTTTAAGTAATAATGATTGGTCTTTATTTACAGCAACCGATTTTCCTGCAAAATGTACTTGTTTTTTTCCAACTTGTAAAAAGCTGAACATATTCATTCCTAAATTGACTTTGCTTTTCACAACATCGCTTGTCATTTTAAAGTCATATACAAATATGTCTTGTTGTACTTTTGGGTCTTTAAAGAAAATTTCTGGTATGTTCTCTATTGGCATTTAGATTTATTTTAGCTTGCAGGTAACGTGATTGTGTATGATTTCGTTGCGTGTTTCAGCAACTAATTTAGCAAATACAAACCGAATAGAAAATCCGCGAGGATTTTCGTAAGTAGGCGAGTACTAGCAATGAATTATACACGTTGTTAGCTTTTAGTGCTTTTTTATTCAATTATAATCGGTGAAATCAGATTTTGGACTTTATCCTACTCAATGTTTCTTGTGATATATTTATATAAGAAGCTACTATTTTATTAGGTATACGTTTAACAATCTTGGGATTTATTTTAAATAATTGATTATATCTTTCTGATGCATTTAATGTAGTAAACGACATTAGTCTCTTTGAATTATTAACATATGCTTTTTCTAAATAGATACTATAAAAATCCTTCCATTTGGGAATAATTTTCATTAGATGCCTAAAATCATCGTGATTGATGTATAAAAGTTCGCTACTTTCAACTGCTTGAATAGTTTCTTGTGCAGGTTGATTCGTTATAAAACTAACAAGCTCTGTAGCAAATTGATTCTCAAATGCAATATAACGTGTAACGTCTTTCCCTTTCTCATCTATGTAAAATAGTCTCAAACAACCTTTTTTTACAAAATAACTAACCTGACTATTTTTTCCTTTTGAAAGTAAAATTTCATTTTTCTTTTTTTTTATTGTTTTAAAATAAGATAACACTATTTTTAAATCGTCATCTTCAATGTTAACATTCTTTCTTATGAAATTAGTAAGTTCAATATGTTTTACCATTTATTTATAGTCTCTTACAAATTTACGATAATGAATAATATCCTGTATAGATAGGACAATTAAATTATGTTCATTTGCAAATTGAGAAATAGTGTCAGCTTTTGCCATTGTCCCATCATCATTCATTAATTCACACAATACAGCTTCTGGTTTTAAGCCTGCTAATTTCATTAAATCTATACTACCTTCTGTATGACCATCTCTTTCTAAAACACCATTATTATTTGCTCTTAAAGGAAAAATATGACCAGGTTTATTTAAATCATTGCTTTTAGCATTTTTACTACAAGCCACTTTTATAGTTTTCAATCTATCTTTAGCAGAAACTCCTGTAGTGACTCCTTCTCTTGCTTCTATAGAAACCGTAAAAGGTGTTTGAAAGTTACTTGTGTTATTTTTAACCATAAATGGTAAGTCAAGTAAGTCCGCCTTTTCATTTGTCAAACAAAGACAGACAATGCCACTACATTTTCTAATCATAAGAGCCATATGATTAATTGTCATACTGTGAGCTGAAAATATCAAATCACCTTCATTTTCTCTGTTTTTATCATCCTTTAAGATAACTCCATTTCCATTTTGAAGATGTATTAATGCTTTTTCTAACCGTTCTTGACTATCCTTGGCTAGGGTTTGTAATGCATCTAATTCTGTTAATACCATTATAAATTATTATTAATATTTAGATTACAAAACTAATGTTGTCTCTAGTCAAACTATTTGATATAAGTCAATAAATTATTTGTTGTTTTTATTTTAACTTGTTAACGATTGAAAAACTTAAAGAGAACTAGCTTATCAATTCCGAAAACCTGCTCCAGCATTAAAGCTAACGGTCTTGTATATAGCTTGTAGCGTCCAAATTAGCGATTATTTTCGGATTGAGCAGAAGCCAGATTTTTAAATTTTATTATTTATTTTTTTTATTGGAAAGTCGTCAAATTTAAAAATTTGGCGACTTTCCAAATATGCCTTAACTTTGAATTAAACAACTGACTAGCTATGAGCTATATACGTTGTTGCCCACCGTTATTCTTTCAGTTTGCTTTTTAATAATCCGACTATTTCATTGGCATCACTATTCCGCAAATCCACATATCCAATTGTTTCGTTCAAACCTGGTATTTCGGTGTCATCAAGTTTAAGCGGTAAAATATACTCTTTATTTTGACTAAACGCTCTCGCTTGTGCTGCTTTACGTTCGTGATTTGTCCATTGTTTTTCTCTGTAATTTGTCGAGATAACCATTAGGCAAAACGTAGCTTTATTCTTATAAACATCATTTAAGTGTTCATATAAATCTTTTCCCCAAAGAGTTGCCTTTTCATAAGCATCATAAAAAACTTTAATTCCACTTGCATTTAGTTTTTCAGCAATTTCTTCTGCGATTTTTCTGTCTTCGCCAGCAAATGAAATTGCAATATCATATTCGTTTGAAGATTTGGTTTCTAAATCAACAAACGGGTCAGTAATTGTTGATGTCTTTTCGATTTTTCTATACTGGGCTTTTTCCGTAAGCTCCAAACCAATAAAACACAATCGTTTGTTTAATTCCAATAATCTGTGCTTAAATAATTCAGGATTATCAACATAACGAACTGGTTTCATCGCTCTCGACAGGAATGTAAGTATGTTGTTTGAGCAGTTATGTTTATTTTGATAATGTCCGAAAGCATTAAACAATCGTTTCCATTTTGTCAATTTTGGGTCCGTATCTGGAATGTTCGATTCCGCTAAAATTCGCCCAATTTCTGTTCCGGTCAAACCTGTTTCAGTATTCGCAATTACTCTGCAAA
Organism: Gillisia sp. Hel_I_29; assembly: GCF_000744275.1. Lineage (NCBI taxonomy): Bacteria > Pseudomonadati > Bacteroidota > Flavobacteriia > Flavobacteriales > Flavobacteriaceae > Gillisia > Gillisia sp. Hel_I_29. Next base: position 2,269,711 of record NZ_JQLP01000005.1, on the reverse strand, counting down.
TATTTTCTATTATGTCACTTGAAATAGGTGGTTGTTTTGTTGGCATTTAGTTTTTTTTAATGGTGGGCAACGGTCTCCTTTACTTCGTTTATTAATAAATATACCTTTGAGATGAAGAAGGAGGAGAACTAAAACGGTCTCTAGATTACAGATCCAATATCCGTAAGAGTCCTCCATTCTTCACATGGGCAGCAAAGAACCATTTGGAATACCAGGTCAATAAATGGACCCGTTAAAGGAGTTAGTTACTGCGCCCTTCAAATATTAATTTTTTAAAAATATGAAAATTACCAAGAAGTAATCGGAATTGATGTTTCAAAAAACAAGTTAGATGCTTTTGCGTATAATCGAAGGTTACATCGGGAGTTCAGTAATGATGTATTGGGTTATAAATCGCTATTGAAATGGGCTAAAAGTAACGAACTAAAAGTTTTTTTTGTTTTGAGAATACGGGTCATTATTCCTTGAAGTTAGCCTTATATTTATCGTCGAAGAATGCGGTTTATGTGCAGGAAAATCCAGTAGTGATCAAAAGATCCTCCGGAGTAATCAGGGAGAAGAATGATGTTGTAGATGCCATGATGATCGCAAGGTATGGTTGGCTTCACCGGGAGGAACTTTCTGCCAGTGAGCTGAAAGATAAAGAACTCTTGGAAGTAGGCAGATTGCTAGCTTTACGGGATCAACTGGTTCGAAGTCGTACAGGATTAAAGAGCACGCTTTCCGAGCTAAAAAAATTGCTAAATAGTAGTTCAACTGATACCTGTTGCAAGACGCTGGTAAGCTCTATTGCTCATCTAACTTCTCAAATAAACAAAATAGAGAAGCAACTAAAATCAGTTATAAAGGATTCTGAAGCATTATCGCAAAATTATCGGTTGATCACTTCTTTAAAAGGCGTAAGTCTGGTTGTGGGAGCCCAAATACTTTATCACACCAATAATTTTAAACGCTTTGATAGCTGGCGCCAATTCTCCAGTTATTGTGGAACCGCTCCTTTTGGTCATAGTTCTGGGACCAGTATTCATAAAAGGCGAAAATGCCACCCGATGGGAGACCGGCAAATGAAGAGTCTGCTTAGCATGGCTGCCTGTACAGCTATTCAACATGATAGTGAATTACGCCGTTATTACAAGAAAAAGCTAGAAGAAGGTAAACTAAAGATGATTGCGCTGAATAATGTTCGCAATTAGCTATTATCCAGAGTGTTTGCAGTAGTAAAACGAGGTACTCCGTATGTGGAACTACATAAATTTGCTGCCTGAAAAATTAGGGAAAAATGTTTGGATTTAACCTTGGAATACGGTTAACACAAGTTGCGGGAGTAGGGACGCGAACTTGTCGGATTAATTATTTTCTTACTTAGGATACTAAAATACACTTTTTCGATAAAACCCGTTATTTGTGATAACCGTTGTTATAGGCAGTTATACCGCATTCGTCAAACAATATATCAGTTTTGAAAATTTCTATTTCAGTATTCTCCGAGTTCGATGTTTTAGTGAAAATATACTTATCGTTAAAATAAATTATATTAGAATTTGCACTATTAGATTTGTTCTTTAAAATTTTCTTTAGGCATTTTAAATTTTGTAGTTCTCCAATATCAATGTAATTATGTCTAAAATTTTGAATTAATTTTGATGAAATAATTAAGATTAGGGCGCCAATAATCATAATTGCCATACCCTTTATTTGCAATAAAACATTATTTCCTTTTTCTTCATTTTTTTTAATCCTATTAAAAAAAGCTGACTTAATTTTCTTTCTAAAACTATAAGGTAGAAGGTAATAAAATATACATGAAAATGTTATTGTAAAAAAAATAAGAAATATAAGATCTGATAACTGGAAGTATTCTTGTTTTATAAAATGAATATAAGAGAAGTATAATATTACAGATCCGATAAATGTATAACCTAAAATAGTTATCGTCGAAACCATCCAACTATCAACTTTATTATTATAAAAGGGAAGAAATTTTCTAAGTAAAAAACTTAGTTTGTCTGTGATAAAAACACAGATTCCACTAAATAGAATTAGTAATCCATCTGGTATTACTTGACTTACGGAAAAGAATCTAATATAGCTCGTAGATATTGATGCTAATTCATAAGTTTGCCATAATCCTCCAAGAATTGATGGAATTAGAACTGCTATTTCTATGTAATCTTTAATTTCTTTCCAATACATTTGTTTAGGATAATTGCAGGTAACGGTTTGGATATGAGCAGTTGGGGATTTATTGCCCTAACTTTTCGGTTTAGCACTGACCTTTGTTTTATGTATTAATTTCGGTTAAGCACTTAAACCCCAATTGCTTATAGCCGTTGTTGTACCCCGTTTTTTTTATTTTCCGCTCTTTCTTCGGTTATCTTCTTTACACAACATTTGGCAATTTTCTGCTGTTGTTTTTCCGCCTGAATGCCAAGGGTCAATGTGGTCAGCCTCCATTTCGTGAATTTCAAAATGTTGCTTACAAACAATACAAATACCCTTTTGTCTTTCGTAAGTTTCTCGTTTTTGTTTGTCGCTAAATGCACGAATGTTTAAATACTTTTCCTTTCCTGTTAAAACATAAACATAAATTCCTTTTTTGTTTTGAACATCATCATCAATCATTAAGTCCGTAATTTGCTCTTCCAATTTTTTAGAGTCAAATTTTTGGTCTTTAAATTCATTGTATAGTAAACCCCATTTTAACCCTTTCGTTTCTTTGCGATATTTTGGAAAAGTTGCCTTTACCCAACTTATAACTGCTTGAAAATAGAGCCAAAGTTCGTTTGCGTTTGGTTCGTGTTGATTTTTAGACATATAGTCCTCAATTTTCCCTTCCGAAATCCAATCTATCGCAGTTTCTAAATATTCTTGTCTATTTGCAGAACCACTTAAATATTCGTCTCCGATTTTAGGTCTGCTACTTTTTGAAAAATAGCGTTTTGCATCTGAAACCCAAGAACCCGAGTAAACTGCATTTCTTAATTCTTGTTTAGTCAATACTTTTCCCGCAATATTGATAGTTTCAAACCAATCTAATTTTTCGCTATCTGTACCTGAACAGTAATAAACCATTAAAGTATAGTCAAGGATTTCCTCTTGTTTATCGTTAGTTAAATTATAAAAACCTATTCCATCTATTGAAAAATCGCCCTCTACATATTGACAAATTGATATAGTTCTTTGTTGTCCGTCTATTACTTCAAAGTTTCCATCTTCACGAACTGCCCAATACATTACATTTAAGGGAAAGTCCTTTCGTAAAGTATCCAAAACTGCATTTCTTTCTTTCTCGTCATAGACAAACTCTCGTTGGTATGGTGGTCTAATATCCAATTTACCATCAAAACCAATTACACCATCCTCGTTATTATCTTGATAGCCTTTTGTTAATTCACGAACCGTGATTTTTTTTAGCTCTATATCCATCTAAACTTTTTTATTTTTTATAATAATTCTCATATATGGAATGACTGGTTTACCATCTTTATCATAATATGCTAAAATTGGATGGTCTTCTTTTATTGCGCCTGTTCCTCCATTTTTATAATAATCATCTACAAATTTTTGACTTAAACCCTTTGGTGTTAATTCTCTATATAAATTACCTTGACCCAACCCAACTATTTCAAATTGGTCAGGATTATATTTATCTAAAAATGTAATCGGAACACCCATAAACCCCTTGTAGTCAACAGGAATATCTTTTGTAACATCAACGTTTATAGCGTTGAAATTGTCATAAGTTGGATATTCTTCTGGGGTATAATTTTTATATAGGATTAAATCTTCGTGTCTTTTATTTATGTCAAGGTTTGTAAACCAATGAACTCCCGAAACTCTTATCATTCCTTCTCTGTGGTCTCCTGCGGTTGCATAATCTTCATACTGGGTATTAATAAAATGACCTGCACCACCTTTAAAACCAAAACCTAACCAAACCTTGTTCTCTTTAATTAAAGGGAATATCTCGGTATATTTTGTAGCGTTTTGATGCCCAACTATTACAAATTTTTTATCATATTCAATAAGTTGTGCCATATATTCTCTAAAAAGTGAAAAGGGCGGATTTGTAACAACAATATCAGCTTGTTTTAAAAGTTCAATACTTTCTTTACTTCTAAAATCGCCATCTCCTTTGAGTTCGATTATTCCGATTTCCTCTGGGTCAGGTATTCTGTTTCCGTTTTTGTCTCCTGTATATTCTAAATAAATGGCTTTGTCAGAGTCGTTTTGGCTAAACAAATCTGCGTTTTGATTTTTGTAACAAGTGGCAATTAACTTTTTAATTCCTAATTGCTCGAAACGATACGAAAAGTAATGAAAGAAATTACTAACTCTTGGGTCATCACAATTACAGTAAATTACTTTGCCCTTAAAGTGATTTTTATAGTGACGTAATTCGTTTTCAATGTCAGAAAGCTGTGTATAAAACTCATCATTCTTATCTTTTTTCGCTTTTGTTAGGTTTTTAATCTGTGTTTTTTTAGCCATTCAGTTCTGTTTCTTTTTTATGTAGTAAAGATAAAATTTTCAATCTCGTTTTTGTTCTGTTCTGTCAGTTTTTCTTTAATGGGGTACAACTGTCTCGGTTATCGCCAGTTGGCGGAGTAAGGGACGCGGATTTGTCGGCTTAGTATTGATTAGTTGATCAAGATAATTATTTTCTTACTAACGTTGCCGCTTATTGGCGATTAACCGTTGTTGTGTACAGTTTTTATCCTTTCTATTCCTAAATGTGCATTTCGAATCAATTTTACAGCAGTATTATTATCACAGCCAATGGCTGTTTTGGAATCATCATATAAAGTAGTGAAACACCATTTTTTATTTTTTTCAAGCACAAATTCTGGGGAAAGATTTGAAAAATTTGAAGCTATATTTTTAATCTGTTCTATTTTTGTAAAATATAATGACGGTAAGTCATTGTTTTCAATATTTCCTCGAATTTTTCTTAAAACATCATAATGGCAATATACTTTTGTTTGAAGGGTTGAATCGAATACTCTTAAGAGTTCTAAAATATCATTAAAATAAATACTAGAACCTTCTTCACTTCCCCATAAATAATTTGGTCTCGTATCTTTGTTTCGGACCTGATACATAACGTAATCGTAATAATCTTTAAAGTCTTCTCCTTCTTTTAAAAATTCCTTTTTGAATTGGTTAAATGTCAAGACACGTTTATTTTTAGGTCTTCCTAGTTCGTCGCGAGAAGATTCACGACCATTTTGAATATCTAAATCAATTAAAATCGGATTATGATAGATGAAATAATTATCGAAATCCTCAGAGAACCAGTTTTCAATCTCATTTGGATAACTTCGACTTCCACTTTTTCTTTGTATCCAATATCTAGGAACTTTAAAATCTATCATTTTCTTAAAAATTGTACACAACGGTCTCCTTTACTACGTTTATTAATAAATATACCTTTGATATGAAGAAGGAGGAGAACTAAAACGGTCTCTAGATTACAGATCCAATATCCGTAAGAGTCCTCCATTCTTCATATGGGCAGCAAAGAACCATTTGGAATACCAGGTCAATAAATGGACCCGTTAAAGGAGTTAGTTACTGCGCCCTTCAAATATTAATTTTTAAAAATATGAAAAATTACCAAGAAGTAATCGGAATTGATGTTTCAAAAAACAAGTTAGATGCTTTTGCGTATAATCGAAGTTTACATCGTGAGTTCAGTAATGATGTAGTGGGTTATAAAGCCTTGTTGAAATGGGCTAACGGTAAGGAACAGAAAGTGTTTTTTTGTTTTGAGAATACAGGTCATTATTCCTTGAAGTTAGCGTTGTATTTATCGTCGAAGAAGGCGGTTTATGTGCAGGAAAACCCAGTAGTGATCAAAAGATCCTCTGGAGTAATCAGGGAGAAGAATGATGTTGTAGATGCCATGATGATCGCCAGATATGGTTGGCTTCACCGAGAGGAACTTTCTGCCAGTGAGCTGAAAGATAAGGAACTCTTGGAAGTAGGCAGATTACTCGCTTTACGGGATCAACTGGTTCGAAGTCGTACAGGCTTAATGAGTACCCTTTCCGAGCTAAAGAAGTTACTCAGCAGTAGTTCAACCGATACCTGTTGCAAGACGCTGGTAAGCTCTATTGCTCATCTAACTTCTCAAATAAATAAAATAGAGAAGCAACTAAAATCACTTATAAAGAATTCTGAAGCATTATCACAAAACTATCGGTTGATCTCTTCTTTAAAAGGCGTGGGATTAGTTGTAGGTGCCCAGTTGCTTTATCACACCAATATTTTAAACGTTTTGATAGCTGGCGCCAATTCTCCAGTTATTGTGGGACAGCTCCTTTTGGTCATAGTTCTGGGAGCAGTATTCATAAAAGGCGAAAATGTCACCCGATGGGAGACCGGCAAATGAAGAGTCTGCTTAGCATGGCTGCTTGTACAGCTATTCAACATGATAGTGAATTACGCCGTTATTACAAGAAAAAGCTAGAAGAAGGTAAACTAAAGATGATTGCGCTGCATAATGTTCGCAATAAGCTATTATCCAGAGTGTTTGCAGTAGTAAAAAGAGGTACTCCGTATGTGGAACTACATAAATTTGCTACCTGAAGAATTAGGGAAAAAAGTTTGGATTTAACCTTGGAATACGGTTAACACAAGTTGCGGGAGTAGGGACGCGGACTTGTCGGCTTAGTTGTTTTCTTGTTAGGATGCTAAATTACGCTTTTTCGACAACACCCGTTATTTGTGATAACCGTTGTTGGGCGAAGTTATTCTTGTTCTGATATAAATTCTATTGCTTCCTGAATATTTCCATCTAAAAGTAGATTTTCAAAATTATCTTTCTCAACTACAGTAACGTCAGGAATAATATTTTCATAATAATTACCATTTCTATCGCAGTCATAGCCTGTTGTTAAGGTCATAAATGCTCCAAATGGTAAATCTGCTTTAACATTGCTAGTTGTCTTACCATATGTTTTTTCACCAATAAATATTGTGTTTTCTCTTCCTTTGAATGCTAATGCAGTTATTTCACCAGAACTACCAGTTGCAATATTAGTTATGACTGCAACTTTTATTTTATCAAGTAGTTCACCATTGGGTTTTATGTAAAACACTGTTTTAGAATTATCCTTATACTTTCCATCTTTTAATCTTATTTCGCTAGTCTGATTTTTATCAATGTCAAGTGTACCCCATACTACATTATCGCCTAGAAAATCATACAAAGCTAAAAGCATTGGAAAAATGTCGCCACCTGTATTAAACCGCAGATCAATTATCCAACCTTGTAATTTATTTGAGTTTTTAATGTTATTAATTTCATCGTACAAGCGTTGTGACTGTTTATGAAGATTTTTTTCATTGTACATAGCTGGCATTAAAATATACCCGTATTGATTATCTAAAATCTTAACTTCAAATTGTGGATTTGTCTTATATTTTTTTATCCATTGCTCGGTAAAATCATCTTGAGTAGGACCTTGAAAATTTCCACTAAATTGATTGTCCTTATAAAATAATCTAGAATGATCTGCTTTTGTTAAATCAAAAAAATAAGAAACCTCGTTTAGTGATTTGTTGAAATCTGAATATTGCATTAATTTCTTATCAATTTTTGACTCTACTTCTTTCCAGTTCACTGTTTCTTTATATAAATATCCATTCTTCATTACCTTAAAAAGATCGTCATAGAAGTGTTCTATACTGTCTTGGGAAGTTTTAAATTCTTGTGCTTGAATATTGAACGAGAAGAGTAATATAAATGTAATTCCTAGGTATTTTTTCATAAAATAATTTCTATTCTTAATGTGGAATAATTACGCCCAACGTCTCCGTATATGAAACGTAGCGTGTAAAAAGACGCTATCGTTTCGGATTATACACGAGCCGAATTTTTAAATTTTACTTTTTATCTTTATTTTACTAAAAGCCAAATTTAAAAATTTGGCGGTCTTCACAAATACACACAAACCTCTCGGAAAGCCTGTAAGAGCTATGTTTTATATACATTGTTGTGTGTAGTACTTTATTTTTCGTTCATTCTATTGAAAAACGGATTGCTTGAATCATCATTTATCTGATGTCCGTAATCATATTTTTCATTTAATTGGTAAAGTCTTAAATATAAATCCACATAATCTTGGGAAGTCAAAACCCAATCAGATATAAGTTTTGCCATTTCATTCATATCTTCTGCATAAGTCATTCTAGAGTCACTTCCTCTTGTTCCATCTGGTTTTAGTGCTATACCACGATTTAAGAAAATAAGCTTTTCTTCGTGAATAATTTTTCTTTGTTCAGCGAATTCTTTACCTCTTGGTAAATATTTTAACAACAGATTTTGGATTCCGTTGTAGAACAATGAGTGCTTTTCCTCTGGATTGTCAAATTTCTTGTCAATTAGTTCTTTGAGTTCATCAATTTCTTTTAATTGACCATCTTCAATGTCGATACTTAACTGCTTACCTTGCGTTTCTTTTGCTTTTTGAAGTATTTCTAACTTCTCTATATTTTTCTGCTTTTCTAACTCTAGGTCTTTAGCTGATTTTTTCTTTTTGTCCATATTATTCCACTATTTTATTTAATTCAAATATTTCTTTAATGATTTGCGCTTTTTGTGGGATTGAATCTATTTCCCATACTAAAGGCGATAATCTCTTAACCGTTTCATCTATTTCTGGAAAATGCTTGTTATACTTCGTCGCTTTCCAAAAATTCTTTTTATGATTAAACCACATATCAATTTGGAATGCACGATAAACAAAACATTTGTGAATGTTATTTTTCTTTGCTATTTGACTAACCATTAGTTCATTATTGATGTGAGGTTTTATAAACCTTAAAAGGTTAGAATCGAAGAAAAATTCTTGTGCAAAATCATCCGCATTTTTTTCGTTTATTAATAACAGGTCTGGTTCTCCAGTTAAATGATAGCCTTGAGATGATATGCTGTCGAAATCAAAAAGAACGTGATATAATTCGTGAAGTAATGCGTGCCAAATTGTTGCATAATTCTGATTTAAGTCAGTAAGTACAATACAAGGCTTTCGGTTGACCGCAAACGTTGCACCTCTAAATTGTGAAGTCGTAAGTTGTCTTTGGAAACAGACGGTAACTCCAATACTATATAAAGCTTGGCATACGGTCAGTAATCCTTTCTCCACATCTTGGGTATATGGTTTAATTTTAGGAACAAGCTCCTTTAAACTATCTCTATCGTAATAATTAGGATTGGATATACGTTCGAATATCATATATGCTGATGAGATTGAAAAATATCTCATTTTGTCAGCAAAATTTCTTTTGGTTGAACTGTAAAGAATCATATCTAACTTTAGAGCATAGTTTTCGTACTCTCTTATAGACTCAAAGCCAAAAAATTCTAATAAATTCTTTTTGATTTCTGACGAGTCAGATTTAGAATTGATTAAACCAACTTTACTCAATCTGTCAATATCGAAATTCTTTTCGATGAATTGGAAATCATTTGATGTTTCCAATTTTTTAATTTTATCACTTTGTTGATTAGAAATTAAAAACACAATTAAGTCTTTCAGTTCGATATTTAGGAAATCTGATATTTTCAAAACGTTGAATAGACTAGGATGCTTTATTGAACCATCAAGAATTGGATTAACAGAGTTTTTATCAAGTCCAATTAAATTGAAAGCTTGATATTCACTAATGTTTAATTCCGCTAATCTGCTTTCGAAAATTTCGCGTGGATTTATAGATTCTTTATTCTCAAAAGATTCTTGTAGTAAATTCGAAATAGAAAAATCATTCATTAAATAGGAAAATTTTCCCAAAAATAATAAATATTATCAAATAACTGTTATTTTATTAGGAAAATTTTCCTAGTCGAGTGTTTTTTTGTATTACACACAACGTTTAGGCTATAAGTAGTTGCGTAAATTTAGCAGAAGTTTCGCAAGTACGCACTATGCTAAAAATTTGCAAGGATTTTCATAATTGGCAAGCAGAAGCAATTACTTATAGCCATTGTTGGTTACAGTATTTTAGTGCTACTAAATAGCGGTATATCCACCGTCAATTAAGTAATATCCACCAGTTATAAAAGATGATTTTTTAGAGCTTAAGAATAGTACTAATTCAGCTATTTCTTCTGGCTTACCTAATCTATTCATTGGATGTTTGGCTTTAAGTTCGTCTAAGACTTCTGTAGGTAATCCTTCTAATAAAGGAGTTTCAATATATCCAGGACCAACAGCATTACATCTAATGTTCTTTTGCGCATATTCTAAACCTATATTTTTGGTTAAACCAACAACAGCATGTTTAGATGCGGTGTATGCAGGGGAAAGCGTTGCAGCAACAGTTCCGTGAATAGAGGCCATATTTACAATTATACCACCTCCATTTTTTTCCATTTGTTCTATTTCATATTTACAAGCATAGAAAACGCCATTCAAATTAATATCGATTACTTTACGCCATCCTTCTATGGAGAAATCCCCAGTATTATTCTTTTCCCCGCCAATACCGGCATTATTGCAGGCGATATCTAATCTACCATATTTTTCTACTGTTTTTTGTACCAAATTCTTAATGTCTTCTGCTTTTGAGACATCTCCCTCAATAAAAAAAGCCTCTCCATTTTCAGATTGAATTTCGTCTACCACAGTTTGTCCATTTTCTTTACTTATGTCATTTACAATGACTTTAGCTCCTTCCTTAGCATATAATTTTGCGATTGCTTTACCTATTCCAGATCCAGCACCCGTTACTATTGATACTTTGTTTTCTAATAGTTTCATATTTATTAATTTTTAAATTTATTGTTTTTCATATTGTAACCAACGGTCTTGTTTAACGCAAGTAGCGTGGAGTAGGGACACGTTCTTGTCGGCTTTGTTGTTTTTTACTTAGTGTCTAAAATATCACTTTTCATCTGAATGCCCGCTATTTGCTGTTAAACGATGTTACCTGCAGGGTTTTATTCTAAAAATATTTTAAAGTCTTGTATCAATTAAACTTAAGGTATCCTGAATTAAATTATCTAATTCGGTTGCAGTTATAGTGTGTGGATTAATTCCGATTGCAGTGTAATTAGGCAAAGGGTTACCGTGGTGAGACATCCAAGAAACACTATTTATAAGGTTCAAGGTTGAAATTATATCATTCCGATTCGCATTATCTCTAAATACAACACCTGAGGTATCAAGATAAGATATTAATCTTCCAAATGTTTGTTGACCGTTCATTGATCTTAACTCTCTGAAAAATTTAAATCTTAAGTGAGATTCTAATACATTTCTTAACCAACCTAAAACCGTATCCTTGATTTGATGATCAGGATTTGATCTGAAATTTTCTAAGGCTTCTAGATGTTTGAAGTAATCATTTTTTACTAATTCATTTAAATCACAAATTCCTATTTCAGATGAATTAGCTGCGAAATCTTGCTTTATTCTTAGAGTGCTTTTATTTGCCACCGGTATGTCTTTGCCAATTTCATAAAGAAAGTATTCATTATGGCTAAGTACTACTATTTGTTTTAAATTTGGTAGTATCGATTTGATAATGCTAATGGTGTAAGATCGCCTATTAGTATCTAGACTTGATAAAGGATCATCAAATACTAATATTTTGTCTTGGCTATTTGGGTCTATGTCGAGTTTAGATAAAAAGAATGCTAGAGCTATTGTACTTTTGTCTCCTTCGCTTAAAGATTCTTTGGCACTTAATGGTTGGTTAGTATCAAATGAAATAGGATTACCATCAATAGTGAGCGTGTAATTTATTTTACTTTGCGTAGCCCGTCCTTGAGGAGCAACGTGTTGAACACTACTTATCCTAAACGGAGTTTTAAAAACTGTACCGAGATAATGATTAATTCTAGTCTCGTAGTTCGCAAAGAAAGTTGTTGCAGCTGCTTCTTGTTGTTGTATTAATTGTGGATAAGCACTAGTTAATATTCTTAAACGTTGTCTTTCCCCAATTAATTGATCGCAAATCTGAATTATAGCTGGCTCAAATCTCTTTTTTATTCTTTTTAAGTTGTCAACTTGAGATTGAGCATTTTGAATTGTCTGAATTCCACTTTTAAAAGTATTAACTGAGCTATTGTACGCTGTAATATTTTGATTATATAATGTAATACTATTAGTTAAATTTTGTAATAAAGTTTGAAAAGCGTTTACACTATTTATATCAATTATAGCAGTAGGATTTTGAATTTTTAACTCTACCACGGCGATTAAATTCTGCATCTGGGAACGTAACTCGCTTTCGTTTGAAATAATTGAATTTATTGGAGTTTGGACTGTACTCGGTAAATGACTGCTCCAAGATGCAATTTTTTGATTATTAGCAACACAACTGTTGTTTATAGATTGAATTAATACCTCTAGATTAAAATTTTGAAGAGAGTTTAAATGTGATCTTAGTCGTAAAAGAAAAGCATTGAATTCATCATTAAATTTGCTCGTGTATGATCTAATAATTTCCATATTATCATCTATGCTTTGCATACAGAATGGACAGGTTAAATCACTTTCTTCTTTGGAGGCTTTAACCTTAATATATTTAAAACCATTTTGAAGCCAATTTTCAGCTGTATTGATTGAATTCTCATTCAAATCCTGACAATGATTTGCAAATAATTGTTCTAGAGTTTGATTTTGAATTGATTGTAATGTGGTTTGAAGATCAGTTATTAAGGTGCTAAAATTTATATTCGAATTAAACGGTGGAATTGGTACAGGTAATTGTAATGTTTGAATGACTGCATTTGAATTGGCATTTGTTAAGCTTAATTCTGCCAGAGTAATTGCCTGATCAATCCCGGTTGCTTGTGTTAGAGTTATAGCTAGAAAGTTTATTAGCAAGTCACTTGTCAGATTATTACCAACCTGTTGAATTAGTTGTGCCTCTAAATTTGTTTGATTTTGTCTTGAGCTTGCCTTGTCTGCCTTATTTTGTTCAATTTGATTTTGGATTGCAACACCTTGGGCACCAATTACAAATTGATGTAATTGTTTTTTATGTTCTTCATTAAAGTCAAATCCCGAGTAAATATTATCATTGACAAAATGAATATCAAATATTTCAATATTAGGAAAAGGAATAGTCCATCCTGAGTTTCCAAATGTGTGAAAAATATTTGGTGTACCTACTTGAGTAATTTGAGCAGCTTGGGGTTGGGTACTTGCTGTTGAAATTCTATTCCTAATTATTTCAGGATCGTTTGACGTTAGAGATCTTAAAACTGAAGTTAATGTCGTTTTTCCACCACCATTGTCTCCGTAAATTAGAGTTAATGGTTTAAAATTTACCTGTCCTGAAGCTTGGTAATTTCTGTATTTTCCAATAGAGACAAGGCTCTCAATTTTATTAATCATTATTTATTTTTTATTAGCAAACTAAAATCTTTGTGAAAACCTTGCAGGTAACGTTCTTGGTTAAGGCAAGTAGCGTGGTTTAGGGACACGTTCTTGTCGGCTTTATTGTTTTTTACTTGATGTCTAAAATAGCACTTTTCACACGAATGCCCGCTATTTGCGCTTAACCGATGTTGTATAACGTTTTATTGCACTCTTAAGTTCTCGACCTCAATTTGATCTCCGTTAACAATTACTTTACAAGACCATCGACTTCTTCCAATTGCTCCAAAACCATTTTGACTGTCTACCCAAGAATTAATGATATAAATATTTTCCCCTACGCTAATTATATGGTCTTTTTTTTCAAATGTTCCTGGAAATTCTGCCGTCGAAGGAGATCTTAGATTCACTTTTACATATTCAGTTGCTACATTATAAGCTAAAATAGAATCTGACTTTCCATTATCTAAAATAAAAAAACCTATTATCATTAATACGATTACACCAATTGTTATTTCTTTTCCGGAAATATTCCATTCTTTATTCTTACCACGAACCTTAGATTTATTTTTGCGACGAACTTCCGAGTTAGTTCTGGCAGCTGTTTGTTTTAAGGATGTTGTATTCTTTTTCCAATTTTTATTGGATGAAAATATTCTCCATTGTCTTGGACTAGATTCAGTACATTTTGCGTGTTTTATATTTTTATTTTCTAATAAACCTTTCAGAAAACCGTTATTTTTTTCGATTTCAGAAATAATTCCTTTTTCAAAAAGCATTTTATTAGCTTGTCCCAAAGTCAAATAGTTTTTATTCTGTTTTATCAGTTCAATATCTATTTTTCTAGTTATCTCTTCAATGTTTGCCATTTCAATCTTCTATAAAATGTTTTACAACGGTCTCGGTTCGTATGTTAGATTTGAGATTGTAATTTAGCTAAAAATAGGAATTAATTATTAAACTCCATAGAAGGGATAGGGAGGTCTCGGTAGATACATTTAATCAATGATATCGTGTGTTAGAAATTCCACCCTTCTATTAATTTCTCTAAGAACTTGAACAGTACCTAGATCCTATAACAGAGATCGTATCAAAAGCGAGCAAAAGTGATGGAGAATAGAGTTTAAAAAATCAACATTATTATGAAGAATGAAATTTTGAAACTCTCCTTAGGAGTAGATGTCTCAAAAGAGACTTTGGCTGTTTGTTTGTGCCGTCTAACGGCTAGACTTACAAAGGAGTTTGAAGATCCATTTGAGGTTAGTAATGATTTATCAGGTTTTAAAAAGTTGGTAAAGTGGTTACTTAAAAATGCCAGTTCTCCAGAGGATATAGTTGTCGTTATGGAATCGACAGGTATTTATCATGAAGCTTTGGTATACCATCTCTATGGGGAAGGATTTCCTGTAAGTGTTATGCAATCAGGACGTGTAAAGCGCTATGCTCAAAGTTTGGATCAACGTTCCAAGACCGATGCCTTAGATAGCCGTATGCTTGCCATGCTTGGTTGTGAAAGAGAGTTGGCATTATGGAGCCCACCAGATCCAATATTACGTCAGTTAAAAGGGCTGAGTCGGGAACGATCTTTTTTACTAAAGGAAAAGCAGATGGAGCGAAATAGACTTCATGCCTTGGAACACTCCGTTTATAAAAGCAAGCGGGAGCTAAAGCGCTATGGACAGCGATTAAAATTGATTGAAAAGCAGTTGATAGAAATAGAAAAGGAGATGGAAATTCTAGTTAAGAATGATCCACAGTTGCATCAAAGGATTAAGCATTTGGAAAGTATCCCCGGGATCTCTTTTAAATCTGCAGCGACCGTAGTAGGTGAAACTTTGGGTTTCACCGGTTTTACTAATGCTAAACAATTGACTAGTTATGCAGGATTTGATGTGGTCTTGAAAGAATCTGGTGCTTATAAGGGAAAGACGAGAATCAGTAAGAAAGGGAATAAACATATTCGTAGTGCACTATATATGCCAGCGATGAGTGCCATACAATGGAATCCAACCTTGAGAAAATTTTACGAACGAGTCCAACCCACTAAAGTCAAACCAATGATAGCCTTAGTAGCAGTAGAGCGAAAGCTATTGGTATTAATGTATAGTTTATGGAAAAATAAAATAGATTACGATCCAGAACATGAGCAAAAAAAGACAGCAAGAACCGAAGTCCTTGCTGCACAGGATAGAAGTAATTTAGCATTGACAACTTCCTAAAATTTTTATCAAAAATACTTGTTTTCTAACACAGTACCTAAGGCAAGTAGCGTGGAGTAGGGACGCGTTCTTGTCGGCTTTGTTGTTTTTTTCTTGGTCTCTAAAATAGCACTTTTCACCAGAATGCCCGCTATTTGCGCTTAACCGATGTTGGCAACTGGCTTTTTATTTCAGATTATTATATCTCTCAACATATGATGTTGGTGTTATGTTGTCTAAAAGTAAATAAATTAAAAATGAATCTCCTAATGTCATAGTTTGTCCATTTACTGTAATTTCTATCGCTTTATTTTCGAAAACAAAAGGTTTGTGCCTTTGTCCTAAGTCGAGAATTTTGTGAGTTTCTTTTCTACTTAACCATTTTGCAGAAATTCCTTTTGTATTAAATAGTTCAATAAGTTTATCTAAATTGATGGCTAGATAAATCTTTATTCTTCCAAACATTATATCGAAAATATTTTCTACACCAAAAGGTTTTAAAAACATTGGTTCTTTTAATGGTAATCCAATTAAATTTACATAATCCACAACTATGCTCTTTTCATAGATATGGTCAACTATTCCTTTAAATAAATGTGGTGAAACAAGTCTTTTATTTTCTCTATAAATACCAACATAAATTATATCTTCAATTTCGCCATATGTGGAATTGTTTTCTTTTGAATTTTTGATTAAATCTAATAGATATTTAAAATAATATTTTTGAGGATTAGTTGACTCTAATACTTTAATTTTTGTCTCAGAAAAGGCGTCAGTTCCTTCTTCTTTATTGAGGAAATTAGAAACTTTAGCTCCTTTTTCCATTTGCTTAAGTGTCCTTTCTACTTGGTCGAAGAACTTATCGTTTTTATCACTATAATCTATTTTAGTAGCATCAAAATCATCTTGTGAAGCATAATCTAAAAAATCAAATACTTTTTTTTGAACTTCTCCTTCTTTACATTCAATGATTATATTTTCTTTCCCATTAACTAATAATATATCTCCAATATCAATAAATGACGTTAAATCTGATATTAAGGCGAAATTTTTATCATCTTGTTTATGATAGTGCTCAACTGTTGTTATAACAGATTCTAAATTCGTGTTTAATAAATCAGGTCTATTTCTATCTCCTGAATAAAATCTTCGAGCTTTGTAATAGTCTTTTTTGAATATTTGCCAAGCTATAAAATCCGCAAAATGTCTTAAGATATTGATTTTGTAATCAGCTAATTGGATTTCAAAATTGATTTTTTTTAATAAGTCTTTGTCTTTATCTCTTTTCGCTTGTTTTTCGTTTTCTTTAAGTAGTTTTAATTCCTTTATAAGTGGTAATATTTCTTGTATTATTAAAGTTTGTCCAAGTCTAAAACCTTTATGAACTTGAATTAGAAATTCAGTTTTATCCTTTTCAGTAATTTTTTCTGGATTTCTAAAATCAAGAGGTTTATTTTTAATTCCGTATTCGGCAATTAAATGAAAAATTTCTTTCGTTGTTTTTTCAAATTTTTCCAATTGAGTGATTTTTTTTAGCTTGTTGCCAACGGTCTCGTATAACGCAAGTTGCGGGAATGAGGACGCGAATTTGTCAGTTTAGTTGTTTCCAAAATTGGTCACTAAAATAATCATTTTCAGCAAACTGCCCGTTATTTGCGATATACGTTGTTGTACACAGTATGATTACTCTATGCTAATTTTTAGTAAATATTGTTTTCCTTTAATAAAATCATCTGCAATCGCAAAACCATAATTTGCATCTATAAAATCTGTTACTGTTATTCTATTGAAATCATTAAATATAGTTGTTTTCCAAGTTTTTCCTGAGTTGTTAGAAATAAACATTGCTCCACTCTGAAAATATCCTTGATCAGGATATTGTTCGCCAAAACCAATAACTACATTTTCATTGTATATATGAGTTTGGTTTATTAGACCTGGTATTGAAAATTCTTGAGTATTTTTCAAATCGGTTTTTAGAAGGCTTTGACCTCTTAAATAAAAAAGATTTTGAAAGGGCTTAATTTCATATATGTGAGAATCCGTCTCCAAATTAATTTTTTCCCAATTATCTCCATCGTCTTCACTTTTTAAAAAAGTACCTCTCAAACCACTAGTATAAATTATATTGTCGATCTTAATCATATCGCGATAAACATTAAATTCTAAGTTTATTTCATTCCACGATGCACCACTATTCTTAGTTTTAACTATATGATTACCTAATGCGAAGCCTAATTCTGAATTTACAAAATACAATTTTGTTAGTTCTCCACCATTTTGAATTATTCTTTCTTGGAATGTTACACCTCCATTCGAAGTATTTAATAAAATAAAATCTTCACCATTTTTAGCTAAAATAAAACCTTCTTCTAAATTTATAAATTGAATATCTAATAATTCATAATTTGTAACATAGAGTTCATTCCAATTATTCCCTGAATCACGAGTAATCAATATGCGATTTTGATAATCAATTGCATATCCCACATTCTTATCTAAGAAATCCATATCAACAATACTAAAATCTAAGCTAATTTTCTGAATGTCAAAATTGTCTTCACTAATTAAATCTCCTCTCTCTGTGTGGTCATTGTTTTTTGAGCAATTGGAGAATAATAAAATTGTTAATATCAATAAAAGAATTCTTTTCATAATTATGTTTTCTATTAGATGAAGATATTGAAAAATTGTTGCGTTAAGTTATTGAATTCGGAAATTTTCTGGAATATTGTGTACAACGTTTTTGTATATGAAAAGTAGCGGATTTTATGCACTAACTTTTCGGATTATAGGTGACCTTTAATTTATTCATTTTCTTTTGATTAAGCGATTATTGAACCGCTATTTTTTATATACGTTGTTAGCTGCTGCCTTTTCTATGCTCATCAATTAGGTTCTATTTTTAAAGAAGTCATTGACAATGAACCTCCAACAGATTTGTCGTTAAACAATGTTACCTTTTCATTTTCTTCTTTCAATGCCAAGGTATAAAGTAAAGGCAAATAATGCTCAGGTGTTGGGATGGCTAAATCAAATGCTTTTCCTTGCGATTTAAAGTCGATAAGTTTTTGATGGTCTCCACTTAAAATATGGCTTTTCATTTTTTCGTTGGCTTCGGTAGCCCAATCGAAAGCAAATTCTTCGTTTAGCTTGTTCCAGGACACCCTACGCAGGTTGTGCACCATATTACCGCTTCCAATAATTAAAACGCCATTATGGCGAAGGCTATTTAGCTCTTGAGCCAATTCGTAATGATACCTTGCCGGTTTCGAATAATCAATGCTCATTTGTATGACCGGAATATCGGCATTTGGATATAAATGTTTGATTACGCTCCAAGCTCCATGGTCAAGCCCCCATTTATCGTCTAATCCAACTTCTGTTTTGGTAATAATACTTTTGGTTTCTTCCGCCAATTCTGGGCTTCCTTTTGCTGGGTATTGAACGTCAAACAATGCTTGTGGAAAACCACCAAAATCGTGAATGGTTGGTGGATTTTGCATTGCTGTTACAAATGTTCCTTTAGTTTCCCAATGTGCTGAAATACAAAGAATCGCATTTGGTCTTATAATTTCTTGACCTAATTTTCTGAATGCCGAAACAAATTCGTTTTCTTCAATGGCATTCATAGGGCTGCCGTGACCTAAGAAAAGCACAGGCATTTTACCTGTGTTACTCATTGTTGAGGTCATTTTGTTTAAATCTTTTAATGTCATACTGTAAGGTATTAAGGGCAATAAAGCTATTGATTTTAAAAATTGCTTTCTATTCATTTGCTGCAAAAATTAGATTAGGCCGTTTTTTTACCCAACCGATAATCAATTGAATATTTTCCTGCTCCCGTAAAAATTAGCCCCACAGCGCCAAACAAGAATAAAGCGTTCAGTTCAATAGCCCAAGCACACATTGCCCAGTTTGTTGCTATGCCGGCGGGTTGGTGCAATGCAAAATCTATAGTGAGAATTTTATTGACCTCATCGTAATTTTTTAAAGTATAAGTGCGCACTTTAGGCTTTTTTCGGTTGGCCACAGGGAGGTGTAACTTTACATAGCAACCTGGTTTGAATACAATAGCCGAATTAGATTGCGAAATTTCAAAATCTATGCGCAGCATATTTTTTGTTAGTTGAGTTTTCTTAATTACACGACATGTATGTCCTGGAATAACCTTCATCTTCTATATTTATATTACAATATCAATAATACCTCCTTTCATCTGCAATATTTCGCCATTGGTAGCTGAAGAAATTGGACTGGCTATTTAACAAACCGTATTGACCACTTCTTCAGACCTATTATAGCGTTGCAATAATTATAGCGTTGCAATAGTGGACTAGGATCAATTAATAATCTATTCGTATTCTAATAACCAATTGTGTTGAATAAAGAATAAAACCGGCAATAGATTCTATGTTTCTATTGCCGTAATTTTAAAATTTAATTCAATCCAGTTTTAACCGCCTGTGATAAAGAAGTAGTGGGACGGTTAATTAAACGGGCGAGTTCGCCACTTTCATCATGCAAATCGTTTTTAGAAGCGCTATAATCTAAACTCGCAAACGCTTTGGCCATCCCTTCAGGTAATCCAATTTCCTGTAGCTTTTGTGCATATTCTGCTTCTGGAAGGTTCACAAATTCGATGTTTTTACCCGTTTGTTTGCTCACTTCGGCAGCCAAATCCTGCATGGTGAAGGTTTGATCACCAGCCAATTCATACGTTTTGCCTGTATGGTCATCGTTTATGATGGTTTCGGCTATAGCTTCGGCATAGTCTTCACGTGTTGCTGATGAAATTTTTCCATCTCCCGCACTACCAATTATAGCACCTTGCTCTACTGCTTGCTTTAATCCCGCAGTATAATTTTCGGTGTACCATCCATTACGTAAAATCGTGTGCGGAATGCCCGAGTCTTGCAGCATTTTTTCGGTAGCAAGGTGTTCTGGAGCTAATATCATTGACGACGTATCGGCGTGCAGCAAGCTGGTGTAGGCAATTTGCTTAACTTGAGCTTGTTTTGCCGCATTGATTACATTTTTATGTTGGGTTTCACGTTTACCTATCTCGCTTCCCGATATAAAAACCAAACGATCTATGTCCTCTAAAGCCTTTGGTAAAGCTTCTGGTTGTTCATAATCGAAAGCTTTGGCCTCTATACCTAAAGGTTTTGCCTTATCGGGATTTCGCACGAGTGCCACTAATTTGGCATCGGGATTCTTGTCTTTTAGCTTTTGTACTACTAATTGGCCCAGTTGGCCTGTAGCACCTGTTATTCCTATTTTCATGACTTATTGTTTTACAAATTGAACTTCTGCATTAATTTTTATCTCATTTCCAACCATTACACCTCCGGCTTCCAGGGCGGCATTCCAATTAAGGCCAAAGTCTTTTCGGTTCAGTTTACCATTTATGGAAAAACCTGCTTTCTCGTTTCCGTAAGGGTCTTTCATATAACCTCCAAACTCGGTATCTAGTGTGATTTCTTTTGTAGTACCTTTAATTGTAAGGTCACCTACTAATTGGTATTCATCATCATCTACTTTTTTAATGGATTTGCTCACAAATGTAATTTCCGGATATTTTTCAACTTCAAAGAAGTCGGGGCTTTTTAGATGCGTGTCTCGATCATCATTGTTCGTTGATATAGAACTTGCATCAATGTTTGCCGAAATGGTTGCTTTTGTAAAATCTTCGCCATCTATGGTTCCTTGAAAGGTTTTAAATTCTCCTTTTACGTTAGAAATCATCAGGTGTTTTACTTTAAATGTAATTTCGCTGTGTGTTGGGTCTATTGCCCATTTTGTTGTTTCCATTTTCTTATATTTTTAATGTTATTGGATAATTTTTAAACGTATTACTGCTTGGCAAACTGTAAGTGCACCACTATGTTTACATCTTTGCCAATACCTGCTGCGGTAGGATCATAATTAATATTGTAGTCAAATCTGTTAATGGTGGTTTTGGCTTTCAATCCTAATTTTTCGCCCTGGTCACTTTTGGCAGTTCCGCCATAGTACACATCAAAAATCACGGGTTTGGTTACATCTTTTATGGTTAGGTCGCCATATAATAAATACTGATCAGGTTTTCCAGTAGCTAAGATTTTCGTGCTTTTAAAAGTCATTTCTGGATATTTTTCAACTTCAAAAAAATCAGCACTTCTCAAGTGGTTGTCCCTGTCTTCTACATTGGTATTGATACTTGTTACTTTAACAGTAAAATCAACATTTGCCCCTTCTAAAGCTTCCCCATTTGTAGTAAGGTTTCCGGTATATTCCATAAATTTCCCATTCACGATACTAATTCCGGAATGTGAAATATTGAAATTTAAGGACGAATGGTAAGGGTCTACCTTCCAGTTTGCTTGTGCGAATACGTTTACATTCAAAAATGTAATTGCTAATAAAATCAGTACTTTTTTCATAATCATATAAAATTTAATTGTTAATAATATTTGTTTACAAAGATAGTAGCACTTACGATGAAGCAAATTACACTTTTCGGTAAGAGGAGTGTAGATTTAGGAAATTAACCTATTTTTCATCTCTTCACGGAACTTACCTGGCGATTGACCTGCCTTTTTTTTAAAGACGTTAGAAAAATAAGAATTCTCATTGTAGCCCAATTCATAAGCTATTTCAGATATGGTTTTTTCTGTAGAGATCAATAGGTTTTTAGCTTCAATTAATTTTCGGGTTTCGATTATTTCTGAAACACTCTGTGCTAAAATATTTTGGCAGATGATGTTCAAATTCCTTGACGACATAAAAAGTTTTTCCGCATAGAATTCCACACCAAATGGTCTTCGGTAATTTTCTTCAAGAATCGTCAGGAAGTTTCCGAAGGATATATGTTGCGTTTTTTGAATAGGCTCGTCTTGTGGTTCTAACTTTTTTCGTTCGGCTTCTATCATCGTGAACAGGACACCCAATAGTTGCCTTATTATGGAAAGGTCTGTTGTGTCTTGTTGTGTTTCGGCATAAATCATCTCACAAAGGGTAACCAGTCTCTGAAAACAATGTCCTTTTTCAAGTTCTAAATTTGCTTGAGTGTGATAAAACGAATAGAGTTGAAATGTGGTTTCTGGAATAAATTCGCTTTTAAAACGAATTGCCCAAATATCGCATTTGCCATTATGTAGCTTTGGAACTACTCTGTGTACTTTTCCTTTGGTTACGAAACTCACAAAAGGAGATTGGATTTTGGTAGTGTTAAAATCAATGAAATGCTCCAATTCACCTTCAATGCCAATTAATAACTCTTCAAACTCGTGATTGTGGGGTTCGTCAGGTTGTCCAGAAATCTTTTTTGCTTCTTCTTCGTCAACTCTGAATATGTGGAATAGTTTGTTCATCTGATAAGTTGTTCGTTTTTTTAGGTTGCAGCTAACGGTCTTGGTTAAGGCAAGTGGCGTGGAGTAGGGACGCGTTCTTGTCGGCTTTGTTGTTTTTACTTGGTCTCTAAAATAATAATTTTCACCAGAATGCCCGCTATTTGCGCTTAACCGATGTTGTGCTACGTTTTTATTCTTTTATAAATATTAATTTATGTTCAAAATCATTTGCTTTTTCTCCCCAATAAAGGTCATCATCTAATTTATCTAAATACTTTTCTTTCTCATTTTTTAAAGTAATTCCTAACCATTTAAATGAGAAATGATTCTTGGATATAGGTAAAATATATGCAATAGGTTTGTCGTAGTTAATTTTATCTTCTAATTCATCAATTAATTTTGACATGTGAATTGTACCTCTTGCATATTCATAATTAACAGCAAAGGTATCAACGTTAATCTGACTAATCTTTCCAATAATTTCAATTGGTGCCCCATATGATATTAGTACTGTGTCTTTGATAATTGAAATGTTACTCCATTCATACCTCGTTGTACATTCATGTATTTTCCAATCTCCATCTAATAATATAATTTTATCAGATATTTTTTTAGAATATACAGATCCATTAATAAGTAGCTCTTCCTTCTCACCTAAAGAAACTTTTGTGATTTCTTCTCTATATATTTCTAGATATCCGTTCTTAATTTCTGCAGGAAATTTCAAATCAAAATATTCTACAACTAAATTATTCTCTCCTTTTGAAATTTTTAAAGAATCACAAATATTTGAATTACTATACCAAGTTCCAGTAAATTTTGAGTTTTCAGAACAGGATACCAATAAAGAAAATATAATCAAAAATGTAATTTTATTTTTCATGATGTTGCAAAATAATCTATTACTTTGTTTATTCTGATAGCTTAAAATTATATGTAATATATCCTACTTGGACACTAGGAGCGTTACTATCACTGTTAAATCTTGTGGCTAATGCAGCTCTTCTAGCTGGTTCCGTCAAACAAGTTGCGCTATTAGTTGTTCCTCTTTGCCCCGGAATTACACTTATGACTTGCCCAGCTTGATTTACCTTAATCTGAACAACCACAAGGCCAGACTCATTACAATCCTGAGGTATTTTTTCTTTATTCAAAGCCTTTCTTCCACCTAACCTATAATTTCCATCACCATCTAATCCAGAACCATTACCATAATAAGCAGAACTTATTTCGGAATTATCACTAGAACTTATTGAGCTAGAAGATAATGATAGTTCTTGTTTTTGATAATAGAATTGTATTCTAGGGATAACTATTGGATCTAAAAAATTAGAGACATTTACATCTTCTATTAGACTATTTATTTTGTCAGATAATCTTTTATGAAAGGTTTCATAACTCAATTTTTGCTTACGATTCTCATCATATTCTGTAGATATTCCATAAATTGAACTGGAGGCATCGTTGTCAGTTTGAAAGTTTTTATTAGAAAAATCAGGATTATATTTTGAAAGTATTTCTCCTGTTGATATTTTTCTGACGACTAGAACAATTAATATTCCTTCTTCAAATTTAGCTATGTACTCCGTATTCCCATCTTGTATATTCCAATCTCCCACAAACAGTCCCTTGTCATTAAATTGTCCAGTTATATCTTTTAATCGGATTTGCCCTATTAAAATGTCATTGGCGAAGAATAGAGAAAAAGAATTTTCTTTAATTTGATCATTACCAATTCTCTTTTGATTGAATGACCAAGATCCATTTTTTTTATTGTTTAAATACTTACCGTCAATCTGATTTACCGTTTTACTATTTTTATCTGTTAGAACAAAAACCCACTTTCCATTCTTCTTGTTATTTACAAAATCACCTTTAATAAAGACACTTTTTTCATCAAGGTAATTTGATTCATAATTTAGTTCCCCTTCGTATATTCTTTCATAATTTTCATTTTCATAATATTCATATTTGACGAATCCTTGACCATATCCGTTAAAATTATCTTCATAAGAGCCTTCATAAATTTTTAATTCTTGACTATTTATATTTAAAGAAGATATTAGGGATAGTAAAATAATTAATTTTTTCATTCACGATTTTGTTTAAAAATGTTGCACAACGGTCTCGGTTAACACAAGTTGCGGGAGTAGGAACGCGAAATTGTCGGTTTAAGTAGTTTCTTACTTAGGATACTAAAATACACTTTTTCGACAATACCCGTTATTTGTGATAACCGTTGTTAGGCGGAGTTATTTTGTTTTTATACTCTGCAAATATTCATCAGCAGTCATAACTGGTAATAAAGACTTTTTAAAATCTTTTCCATTTCTGGTTATTATAATCCCGCAATCAGAATCTACTGCACTAAAATATTGAAGTGCATCTTCGAAATCGGAAAAAGATGAATTTAATCCCTTTTCAATTATATGTTCGTCTAATTTACAGATTTCACATATGATTTTAAATTTTCTCAGTTTTTCTTGTGCAATTTGTGCTGATTCAAATTTTGTAAGGAAATAATTTAGAGTAGCGAATGATATAGGGGATACCACGAGGGTTAAAATTTCTTTGTCAGCTAATGTTGCTAATTTAGCAATAGAGTCATAAAACGGATCTCTCTCACCGAGTAAATCAAGAATTACGTTCGTATCCAGAAATAGTCTTCTTTTCATCTATTTATATTTCTCTAATAATTGATCCGAATATTCTTTTTTATAATCTAAGTCAGTTGGAATTTTTATTCCGGAAGCTAAACTTTTAACAAATGGAGAAATTTGAAAATCTGAGTCTTTTTTATCCGTTGTTAATGATTGAAGATAAGATTCAACAATTCTCGACAAACTCATCTTTTTGTCAGATGCGTATTCTTTCGCTCGTTCAATTATTTCTTGATTAAGCTTTAAAGTCAGTTTTGTGTCCATAGCAAATTAATTATACGTACAAAAATAATTAAAATATCCGTACAATTTAAATTAAAGCTGAATTTTTCTGAATAATTACGCCTAACGGTCTCGGTTAACACAAGTTGCGGGAGTAGGAATGCGAACTTGTCGGCTTAGTTGTTTTCTTACTTAGGATACTAAATTACACTTTTTCGATAAAACCCGTTATTTGTGATAACCGTTGTTATGCACTGGGCTTGCGTTTTAGGGTTATCAATAAAATTCCTGCAAGAATAAAAGGTAAACTTAACCACTGCCCCATATTCAAAGTCATTTGATTCTCGAATGCTACTTGATTTTCTTTGAAAAATTCAATTATGAATCTTGCTAAAAATAGAAGTATAAGAAAAACTCCAAATAAGGTTCCATTGAATTCTTTATTCTTTGATTTTTTATAAGTGTAAATCAAAATTGCTGAAATTAAAAAATATGATAAAGCCTCATATAGTTGCGTTGGATGTCTTGGTATTAAATCATCTCTTTCAAAAACAACTCCCCAATTTCCATTTGTGGGCTTTCCATATATTTCTGAATTCATAAAATTTCCTAATCTTATGAAAGCTCCGGCTATAGGACCTGCAATAGCAATTCTATCCAATATCCATAATAATTTTGTTTTAAATTTTATCGAATACCATATTATGGCAATAAAAACTCCTATTACACCACCGTGGCTGGCTAATCCTTGAAATCCGATGAATTTAAAAGATCCATTAATTTCTTGTATTGGAAGGAATATTTCTAAAGGATGATCAAAGTAATAATCAGGTTGATAAAATAACACGTGGCCTAGTCTAGCACCAAGCAATGTTCCAACAATGATATAACCTGTAAGTTTTTCTAAATTTTCTGTAGGAGCATTTTCCTGTTCATAAATCCATTTGACTATTTGGTATCCTATTAAAATACCGATAGCAAATAATAGTCCGTAATATTTCAAAGGAAAGGATTCTGTTATCCAAATGATTACTGGATCAGTATTCCAATAAAATATGCCATCTTTCATAGTTCAAATTTTGGTTAAGCCTTGTGCATAACGGTCTCGGTTAACACAAGTTGCGAGAGTAAGGACGCGAACTTGTCGGCTTAGGTTTTAATTGTTGGTTAATTTAATTATTTTCTTTGAAATGCTACCCGCTATTTGTGATAACCGTTGTTATGCACTGGCTTTATTGTAATTATATTTTTTTTTATAACTAAAAGTGATTAGATAAAATAAAAGTATCATAATCATTATTTCATACCCGCTTTTCATTTCTATATCTCCAATATTAAATGATAATTCTGAAATAGAGTCTAAAATTAATACTGCTGCTCCGAATATTAAAGATTGTTTTAATCTTTCGGATCTTATTTTCTTTATTACATCGGTTTCAACTTTTTCTTTGGTAAATACAAGTAATAAAAGTGATGTCAAAAAAATATCTTTACATATCCATTTGATAAGTTCTTTATTAGAATTTATCAAATCAGGATAATAGAGATTTAATATCAAGAAGATCAATGATAACAAACCAAAAGTTAATCCGATTTTCTTGTAATAATTTGGCAATAAATTTTCTTTCATATTTATAATTCTTTATTCAACTCACTGTAAAGCTTGTGCATAACGGTCTCGGTTAACACAAGTTGCGGGAATAGGGACGCGGACTTGTCGGTTTTGTTCTTTTCTTGTTAGGATACTAAATTACAATTTTTCGATAATACCCGTTATTTGTGATAACCGTTGTTGGCTGTAGTATTTTATTCGGAACTAAATTTTTCTTGCTAATAATATACCACCCTAAATTCTTTAGAACTTTCATTGACCAATTGTCTGAATAACTTGTAATGTTCGTCATCTGGAGCATGAATATTATATGAATATTCAGCTTCATTTTTATTTTTTATTGTGACTTTAACTTGAATTGCATCAAGAACAACTCGATTTTTATTTGTCTCAATTTCATTTAAAATTGTTTTTTTCGAGCTTATAATTAAATCACTTAATTCAATAATTGG
Source organism: Gillisia sp. Hel_I_29 (assembly GCF_000744275.1). Taxonomy (NCBI): domain Bacteria; kingdom Pseudomonadati; phylum Bacteroidota; class Flavobacteriia; order Flavobacteriales; family Flavobacteriaceae; genus Gillisia; species Gillisia sp. Hel_I_29. The sequence continues at coordinate 2,241,899 of NZ_JQLP01000005.1, read as the reverse complement.
ATCTTTTTTTGAAAAAATGAAACACTCTTTTGAATAATTTTTTGAATTATCACGTAATTTCATTATTTCCATATTTTCATTTGCAGTTCTATCTTTTTTATGAAGTAATTCCGTAATTCTTATTTTATCAGTTTTAGTATAAGTTTCTTTACCAGTATATTCTGAAAAATAGATTTTAGAATTTTCACTATTTCTATGAACATCAATTATATATTCAAATTCAGGCATGTTTCCACTAACCCTAACTTTTAATTGGTATTCGTTTTGAGCAAAAGAATTAATCTTTGTTAAAAGAAATAAAAGAATAAGAATCTTGTACATATCTAAGGTTTTGTGAATATTACTGCCAACGGTCTCGGTTAACACAAGTTGCGGGAGTAAGGACGCGAACTTGTCGGCTTAGGTTTTAATTTTTGGTTAATTTAATTATTTTCTTTGAAAAGCTACCCGTTATTTGTGATAACCGTTGTTGTTGCGCGTTACTTCTTACCATTTATCATTCTGTTGAACTTTTTCAATTTTAGTCAGTTTTGTTAGAGTATAATCTAAAATTTCAGAGGGTTTATTTAAAAAGGATTTTCTTAGTTCAGTATTGTGATTTCTTAATGCAAAAGTTTCAATATTTGTTAATTCTCCTTCTTCACTTAAGGCGTTTGTAGATTTTTGAACAAGAACTATTTTCTTTACTGTGACTCTATATTTTGCATTTTTAAACTCGAAAAGGATAAAAGCATTAATGTCGCTATTAACAATGTAAATTGGAACTGAAGAATTTGATTCTCCCATTTCTTTAAAATCTAATTCTTTTCTTGAAATATTTGCGGTAAGATTTTCTCCGTTAGATTCAATATTTTCATATTCTCCAGAGTTTCTAATCTGATTAATTAATTCATCTTTACTTAATTCAGTTTGATAAACTTTTTGCCATACTAATTTTCCTTCTTCAATTCGGAAATTATCAATATCAAAAGAGTCTAGCTTTAACGGCAATATTGACAAAATAATTATAAATAAATATTTCATTTTTGTTCGAATTTAATGCGCTACAACGGTCTCGGTTAACACAAGTTGCGGGAGTAGGGACACGAACTTGTCGGTTTAAGTTTTTTCTTACTTAGGATACTAAAATACACTTTTTCGACAAAACCCGTTATTTGTGATAACCGTTGTTGCCTGCAGTTATGTTCCCGATTTTTGTTTTGTAAATTTTGTATTTATTGTTGAATATGTATCTTTTTCTTTTAGCAAGATTTTATTTTTATCAACAAGATTAATCAAATTTCTACTTTTAAATTCTTCCAGTGTTTTATTTGATTTATTTTCAATTTTGAAAGATAAACTTTCAATTTCCTTATTTCCAATACAACAGCTTTTCTCTTTTGCAAAAAATGAAGATGAGTTAAATCCTATCGCATAATTTTCTAGTTTTTGTCCATTTACTTGTCTTACTATAGGTTTAGAATAAGTTTTATTAAAAGTCCATTCATTTAAATAACCAATTCCATTTTTATCAACTTTTAGAATATTTTCATCTACATCGGACAACACTAAATTTATTTTACCAGAATATCCGTTTGGAACTATAATTTCTAAAGTCGGTGAATAAAAATAGTAGTGTAAACCTAAAAATGAAAATGTACTTATAATAGCGAATAACTTGATAAAAGCTTTTCTTCTTAAGATAAAATAAAAAATGGTCGTTATAATTAAACTACTAATTATCACACCAATTATCAAAATTGATCCTAAAAGTATTCCAGGCATAATCATTCCTCCTGGAATCTGTGTTATTTTATAAATCAGGGTAATTAAGAGGAATATCGATAAAAATTCAAATATTATTTTTAGTTGACTTTCCTTCATAATTGCTGGCAACGGTCTCGGTTAACACAAGTTGCGGGAGTAGGGATGCGAACTTGTCGGTTTAAGTATTTTCTTACTTAGGATACTAAAATACACTTTTTTGATAAAACCCGTTATTTGTGATAACCGTTGTTGTTGCGCGTTTAGTAATTAATATTCTTTTTTAGTCTCTTGAACAGGATTTTTTCTTGAATTCGTAGAACGAGCCAAAACCATAATAAAATTATTGGTAAAATTAATATGTTCCATAATGAAATTTCACAGCCATTTATTATTTGGGTAATATTTATAATAAGAAATAAAATAAGTATGAAGTATAATTCAAATCTGATTTTAGTTTTTAATATTAGTTTTGTCGATTTATTATCAATTTCTATTATTTTTCCAAATCCACTTATTCCCTCCATTATTCTTGGAAAACCTTGCAGATATAATGTTCCAATTGAGAACCTTGAATAAAATTTAAAAGATGATATGTTTAACCATTTAATTCGAAACTTTTTCTCATTATTTTGAATCCTTTTAATCAGCGTTTCTTTAGAATCTGGAAATATAATTTCCTCATTTAGTATTATAAAATCTATTAGTTTTTTCAATTTTATGTATTCCAAATTGTATAGGTTCGATTTATAATTGTCTTTTTAGTTGAAACCTCTTGAATGCGCTACAACGGTCTCGGTTAACACAAGTTGCGGGAGTAGGGACGCGGGCTTGTCGGTTTAAGTATTTTCTTACTTAGGATACTAAAATACACTTTTTCGATAACACCCGTTATTTGTGATAACCGTTGTTGTGCGGACGTTATCTTACTATTTCTTTAATTAAACTTATTCTTTCTTCAATAATATCTTGAGCCATTTTCGGATTAGTTTCATCCATTTTGAAACCATATATATCATTATAACAATCGTTACAATATTTATATTCTAAGTTATTACTCTTCCCGCATTTACATATCCAAATTTCTTTTTCCTTAGACGATAACATTTGTTTTTTCGAGGTCTTTTCTCCACGTTCAGGAAAGGAATTTTGAATCAATTCTACTAATTCGGTTAAATGTTGAATATCAGCTTTATCGTAATATGGTTTATTGAAGGTAGCAAGTTTTAATCCCACTTTTTGTTTTACGAATTCATTATTCTTTAGTAACTGTGTTATAAAATCATAGTTTAATAAATTTAAATTTTTAATACGATCAATCAGGTTTTTTAAAATACTTATATCATCTGTTTCTAGAATACTTTCAAATAGTAACTCAGCGCAAATTTCCCTTGGTAAAGAATTTAAATAAATATTATAATTATCATTGAATTCATTAACTACAGTCACAGGATGAGTTGAAGGATTTGTTATAAATTCAGAATTTCTTTTTTGTAATTCTGGATAAATATCTATCACTTGATTTTCAATGATGAACTTCCATATTTCAAGATTTAATTTTAAATCTTTGGATTCAATTTTCTTAAGTATATCATTTTTCTTTTTCAAGTTTTGAATTTGCTCAAAAGATATTTTAGAAAAGTCGGTGTTGATGTTTTGATTTAATGATGCATCTAATTGTTTTTCAAAAATTACCGATGTTCCTACAGCTGTAATCATGAACATCGATTTGCCTTTTCCAGAAATTTCATCAATATCTATTTTTAAACCTACTACGCCGTTTCCACCACTTTCATACGCTGCTGATTTTATACGAGTTATTGCTTCATTGTAAATTGAACCAAGTTGTTTTTGATAAGATTCTGAACGACCACCGAAAACATCAGATAATCCACCTAAAAAATCACTAAATAAATTTGTTCCCGCTACAATGTGTGAGGAAATAGGTTTCAGGTATTTAATAATTTTTTTACCTTCTAAAGTTGGAGTGGTAGTAACGATAATATCTTTTGGATTCAGCATATAAGAATAATATTTAAAATATTGATTATAATAGATAATGACGCACAACGGTCTCGGTTAACACAAGTTGCGGGAGTAGGGATGCGAACTTGTCGGTTTAAGTATTTTCTAACTGAGGATACTAAATTACACTTTTTCGATAAAACCCGTTATTTGTGATAACCGTTGTTGGCAATAGTTTTTTAGTGAGCAACTCTCAATTGAAATTCATTACCATTTTCGTCTGTTCCTATCATTTCACCCTTATTAATCCATTCTGTTTCAATAACAATTTCATTTCCGTAAACATCTATTAGATATCCGTTTCCAAATTTACCTGAAGTTTCGACAGAACCATAGAAATCATTGTAATTTTCATCATAACCTTCAACTTCATATGAGTAAGTTTTTTCGTAAGTGTAGTTCGAAATTGGTCTATAATATTCAACGAATTTTTCAGATGCTTTTCTGCCAAATTCCATTTCTCGATAATCTTCTAAATTTAAAGATTCTTCTATTTGAGCTAAATATTCCGGTTCTTTTACTTGGTAATTATATAGATTCCAACCTATGAAACCTATTAATAAAAGAAAAACTATATTTCTAAAATCTTTAAATTTTGTAAATAATAATAAGAGAAATATTACTCCTAATCCAATTGCAAAATGAAATGTAGTTTCAGGGTCAGTAATATCAAAACCCCCAAAATTTGTATAGGAGAATGGATCAACGTATAGACTTCGATTATTTAAAACTGAATTTGCTCCAAGATTTTCTATTGCTATTGCTGTATTTTTAAAACCATTGAAGTATTCTTGTGAATTTTCTAATTTCGAAATTTCATTATATAATTCTTGCTTATTATTGACATTGGATAGGAAATTCTCTATTTGATTGTCAACTATAATCTTTTGCTCTGCATATTGATTTTGAAGTCGTTGTAATTCTTCAAGTCTAAAGTATATTGTAGGATGACCCATTTTATTTTAAATATTTTACATTATATGCTATTATAACATTACTGTATTTAATATACAATTGTAAATTTTCACCATTATTATGCTGTAATCTAATATTACATTCTATTCCATCATTATCCACACAGAACATTTTTAAAATATTTTCACCCTCATCAGTGATTTCTTGAGTCATTTTAATTATTTCATAAACCTCTTTTGGATCAGTATATAAGGTCAGTTTTTTGCCATCTTCGTCCATTATAGCAAGAACATCTGCATTCTTCCAATCTGTCCAATCTTTCCAAGTTCCGTTATCATTTTGAAATTTGATGGATATACTTTCGGTTCTTAGTTTAGCTACTCCTTGTGAGAATGATGAAAAGCTGATAAATAATAGTAATAAGATTAAATTTAATTTTTTCATAGATTTTAATTTAGTTTTATTTAATTCTATACTAACAACACGGTTTTAAAAATTATTGCCAACGGTCTCGGTTAACACAAGTTGCGGGAGTAGGGATACGGACTTGTCGGTTTTGTTGATTTTTTACTTAGGATACTAAATTACACTTTTTCGATAATACCCGTTATTTGTGATAACCGTTGTTGGCAAAAGTTTATTCTACTCCTATAATTTTTCGAAAATTTTCTTCCAACTCTTTTCTTACTTTAGGTACTTTTTCTCTTACAGTTTCTGTTACCTTCTTAATTCTATCAATTTCAAACTCTGCAGAACCGGTTCCAAAAATATATTTGAAAGAAAAATCAATATGACTATCTCTTAGAAGCTTAATAATTTCATCTAATATTGAACAAGTTTCATTATTAAAGTAAAGTTTATGTTTGGAATAATAATCGAATAATTTAGCACCTGCTTTTTCCGCTTGTACAGCTCTTTGGAATTCTTCCTCTTTTACTTCTTCAGGAGTCATACCTGTTATCAATCTCCCACTTACTAACCAGGTCATATCATTTTGAAAATCTATAAGCATTTCATAAATCTTTTCTATCCTATCTAACCTTTTAGAATGTAATTTATTAGCTTTTTCAAATAATAGTTGTAGTTCATTTTTAAATTTCTCGAGTGACTGATCTAATTCATTTTTATATGCATTAGCTTGATTCTGTAGTTGTAGTTCATAAGCCTTTAAGTTTTTATCTAAGGCTTTTTGACTTATAGCTTTTATGAGCCAAGTAATAAAACCAGCTAATATTCCAAATATCCCTAAGTTTTCTATTATTGCATTCCAATTCATAATTTAATTCACTTTCTTGAGTTTCTTGTTGTTTGATAGTGAGTCATTTATTTCTCTTACAATTCTTAAATCTGCTTTCAAATTCGATAAATGCATTCTCGTATTTTCAATTTTTCGTTCTAATTCAAGAACTTCTTCTCGATACCGTTTCGAATCCATATAACTGAAAATTATGGTCAACACCGCAATTATACCTACGATGATTTGAAAAAATCCAGTTGAAATATTGTTAAACAGAGTTGATTGTAGAAGTTTTCCGTCATTTATAAATGTAAAAGAGGTATAATTCTCAATTCCTTTATCCCTTACCCAGCAATACGGATTTGTTATTTCACTTTCATTTTTTTCACAGTAAATTAATTTTTTGTAGAACAGATAATCTAATTGCTTATTTACATCTTCTATATTTTCATTAATATTTTTCGAAATTTGTTTGACAGTAAAGCGCCAATCTTCTTTAGTATTAAGCCCTCCATTTTTCATTCTTTCATTGCTTAAGAACTTAAGAATTTTGTGTTTGATTAAATATGACTTAGGAATTAAAAAGCTCATTTATAAATTTTTGCCAACGTGTTATATCCACAGCAATATACTTATTTATTCGAGAATGTTCCGGGATAAGCGCAGGTTTTCATCGGTATTAGCAGTTTTGGCTAAGGCGCCTAGTGTTACATCTAACGGACTTCTAATCTTCATTAGATCGCGTTGAGTTACGTGTGTGTAGATCATCGTAGTTTCCGGTCTGCTGTGGCCTAAGAGTTCCTGAATGTATCTTAGATCTATACCATTCTCCAACATATGGGTAGCGTAAGAGTGTCGCAATGTATGGGGTGTCACTTTTTTGTTGATCTTAGCTCTTCTACAGGCTATCTTTAAGAACATCCGTACCGAAGACGAACTGTAAACCTCACCTTCCTGACCTTCTACAAAGTATTTCTCCGGTCTGTAAGTTCCCAGATAATTTAAAAGCAGCGGAATAAAACTTTCAGCTAACATCACATAACGGTCTTTTCTACCTTTTCCGTTCTTAATCAAAATTTGCTTTCTATCTACATCAATTTCCTTGATCTGTAAACTCAGCAATTCCCCAACCCTTAGTCCAGAAGAATAGATAAGCGCTAACACAGCGCGATGTTTTAAATTTCTAGTGGCACGTAATAGATCTATCACCTGTTCTTTAGATAGTACCACCGGCAGATATTTGCTCTTATCGGGTCGTTTTAACTTATCAGAATCAATTTGAGATTGCTCATGCAGATCTGCAAAATGCTTTAACGCACTTATACATTGCCTATGTGTACTTATAGAATATCCCGGTGCTGCAATCTCCTTTTCAACAAACAACTCAATATCTCTATTGGTAAATTCTGAAACCGGTTTCTTCAAAAACTTTAAGAGCATAGAAACAAAATGACAATAAGTATCCACCGTGCTCTGGCTATACCTGTTTCCATTTAGATAACTTTCGAACTCTCTCATCGTATCAACATGATCTGAGGCAGAAAATTTTAAAATTTCCTGAGTTTCTGTAACCTCAAGTTTATAGCTTTGCAATCTGGAATAGTCCATTTCACAATTCACTTTTTTAAGATGCCAATACAATTCAGCTTTATTCTTTTGAGTGAATGGCACATAAAAGCAAGAATGTGTTTTGCTCCAATTAAGGTCTGTAAGTTGTTTAATATGAGTTTTTAGCTCATTATCAAATTTAAAAGCGATCCCAATTTGCAGGGCCCTCTTATGATTTAGCGGAAATAGTCGTACTTGCTCCATCTTTAAAGAATAATGAGTTAAAGTACTAAAAATAAGAATCTTAAGTTATTAAATTATCTGAAAAATTTCAGGTCTCTAATAATTTTTTGGTGGTCTAAAGAACCAACAACCCATGATCTTTTAAAATTCGGATTGGTTTTGAGAACCAGAACAATTCAAAATCTTCAAACTGACTATCAAAATCTGTTTTTAACTGCTTATAAGTAAGTAATTTTTCTTCGTAAGGAGATAATTGTTCTAAAGCATTTAGCAGCCATTCGCCAGTTTCTTTTTCTATAATAATGCTGAAACTTTCAGAAATATCATGAAACTTCATCACTAACTGATGGTTGGTTAATCCTTTTTTAGTTTTTACTTGTTCTACTACTTGAGGAATTCCACCCAACCAAACCACTTTCGCATTTGGTTTAACGCTGAAGTTTGTTTCATCTTCCAAGCATTGCTCGATAAAATCGAATTTAATAGTGGTTTGAGGGATCTTAAAATCGAACCATTCCTGAAGCGGAAGTTCAAATCCAATTCCGTGCATATAATTGAACAGAGATTTCTTTAATCCGAAGCTGAATTTGGAATGATCTATTCCTGTACTATCCACAAAATCTACATCGTTATTTGCAAAACTGATCTCATTATACTGCGGAATAATTCCATAAGCATCTGGATCTAATCCAACGGGACTCTGTGCGGTTAAAGCGAACTGATGCCAGAAGCCAGATTGCAAAATGCTAATTTCAAACAATTGTCTCATCATTTCAAGGCTATCTACCGTTTCCTGAACGGTTTGAGTAGGGTAGCCGTACATAAGGTAAGAATGCACCATAATGTTAGCTTCGGTAAGGTTGCGGGTAACCTGAGCCACCTGTGCCACGGTAACGCCTTTGTCTATAAGCTTTAAAAGTCGGTCTGAAGCTACTTCCAAGCCGCCGGAAATTGCAATACACCCAGATTCTTTCAGCAACAAACAAAGATCTTTAGTAAAGTTCTTTTCAAACCTGATATTCGCCCACCAAGTAACCGTTAGTTTTCTCTTGATGATTTCCAAAGCTAAAGATCTCATTAAGGCTGGGGGAGCGGCTTCATCTACAAAGTGAAATCCGGTTTCTCCTGTTTGCGCAATGAGTTGCTCCATTCTGTCCACCAAAATTTTGGCAGCAATTGGTTCATAAAGCTTTATGTAATCTAAAGAGATGTCGCAAAAAGTACATTTTCCCCAATAACATCCGTGTGCCATGGTAAGTTTATTCCATCGGCCATCACTCCAAAGACTGTGCATAGGGTTGGCGATCTCTATTACAGAAATATAATCTGAAAGCGGCAAGTCTCCATAATCTGGAGTACCTAATTGATTTTGTTTATAATCTGAACGCAGCGAAGTGTTGTTATAAGTTACTTCTCCATTTTGAAGTAAAAAGGTGCGTTTAAATTTTTGATGATCTGGATTTGCTGAAGTTGGATCCAAAACATTTGAAATAAGAATTTCTATAGGCAATTCTCCATCATCCAACGTAATAAAATCGAAGAATTCAAAAACGCGAACATCGGTAAGCGATCTTAATTCGGTATTAGGAAAACCACCACCCATAGCGATCTTTATTTCAGGATAGTTTTCTTTGATATATTGCGCTGCTCTAAAAGCGCTAAAAAGATTCCCCGGAAATGGCACCGAAAAACAGATAAGCTTTGGCTGAACTTCTTCTATTCTTCTGCTTAAAATATCTATACTGATATCGTCTATAAAACTGATCTCTTCTTGAAGATGCTCATACAATTCATCAAAAGAATTAGCGCTTCTTCCTAACCTTTCTGCATATCTACTAAAACCGAAATTCTCATCGATACATTCAATAATAAAATCTGAAAGATCTTCGAGAAATAAAGTAGCTAAATGCTTGGCTTTATCTTGCATTCCCATAGAACCAAAAGCATATTCCATATCATCCAACTGCTCAAACCTGGAAGCTTTGGGTAGAAAATTTCCGGTGCAGATCTGTCTTGCTAGGGTTTGGTCTTTTCCTTGCAAAAATCTGATAACATCATCTAAAGGTTTGAGGTAATTTGCTCGTAAAGCATAGATACGCTCACAATTTTCTGAAGTAATGGTTTCATTTTCTGCAGCGATCTCAAATAATTCGCTTAAAGTATGCTTAGAAAATAGCTCTAAAATAACTTCGATCCCCAAATCCATCTGATAAGAACTGATGTTCTTGGTGTTCAGAAAGCCCTTTAAATAAGCCGTTGCAGGATATGGCGTATTTAATTGAGTAAAAGGCGGGGTAATAAGTAGGAGATCTTTCTGCATTGCAAATTAAAATTGAAGCAACAAAGGTAAGTTATTGTTCGCTCTTTAAGATCTCTGTAACCGCTTGTAAATATGCTTTTTGATTATTTGCCTTTTTGATCTTTTTAAAGGTTTTCTGCGGATTGGAGAAGGTTTGTGAGAAATAACTCCAAAATCCCTGCATTTTCATCTTGATAGGAGTAGGGCCGCTTAACGCCTCGTCGTATTGATTATAAATGGTATCATGAAATTCTCTGAATTGCTGCCATCTATCTTTAGGATATTCGGTAGTATCAGCTTTTATCATAGAAGGAAGAAAAGGATCGGCAATTAAACCGCGGCCAATCATCCAATGGTCTATCTGCGGAAAGCGTTTTTGCATCTCCTTAAATCCGTCTACGGTAGTAATATCTCCATTATAATACATCTTGTGTTTGGTATTATCCAAACATCGCTGAAATGCATCCAGATCTACACCACCTTTGTATAATTGCTTTCCAATTCTGGCGTGAATGGCGATATTCTTCAGTGGATATTTATCTAAAATAGGTAAAGTGTCTAAGATCTCGGTACTGTCTTCATACCCCATCCTCATTTTCATAGAAACCAAAATGTCGGTTTCAGAATGAGCACGGTCCAAAATATTATCTATTCTTTCAGGATCATTGATCAATCCGGAACCCATTCCGCGTTTGGTAACCATCGGGTAAGGACAACCCAAATTCCAGTTGAGTTCTTTATACCCAAGTTCCCGAACATATTTAGCCACAAATAGAAATTCTTCAGCATCGTTGGTGATAACCTGCGGAATTACTTCCAAGGTATTGTTATGCTCCGGTAACAGATCTCGCTTATAAGAATTTTTTACAATCAGCTTCCCATCCAAACGTATGTATGGCGCATAATAAGTGTCAATTCCACCAAAATAGTGGTGTTGTGCATTTCTAAATCTGAAATCGGTGAAACCCTGCAATGGGGATGAAAGAAGTGTAAAACTCATGTAGTATTTGTTGCTGCAAAGATAGCTTAAAATGGGCAATGGGCATATGCAATTTAGAAAAGTAAAAAATCATTTTTTATTGAAAACATCAATTGGTGTGTGCAAAAGTTAGAATGTGATTATGTTCTTCTATCAAAAAAATCTTACTTTTGTTTTTACAACTTCAGCACTATAGATTATGAGCCAAAAAGTATTTCTTAATGCAAAAGAAATCAACATTATACTTCATCGTTTGGCCTGTCAGTTAATTGAGAATCATCCTAATCTTGAAAATACCGTTATTATTGGAATTCAGCCAAGAGGAACCTTTCTGGCAAACCGAATTGTAACTATTCTAGAGGAGGAATATAAACTGAAGAATATTCCACACGGGCAATTAGATATCACTTTCTATAGAGATGATTTTAGAAGAGGTGATAAACCTTTAGAAGCCAATAAAACCAAGATAGATTTTATAGTAGAAGATAAGAATGTGATCTTTATAGATGATGTTCTTTATACAGGCCGAAGCATTCGCGCCGCACTAACTGCCATTCAATCTTTTGGAAGACCTAAAGAAATAGAACTGCTTACCCTTATAGATAGAAGATTTAGTAGACATTTACCAATTCAGCCAGATTATAATGGGAGACAGGTGGATGCTATTAATGATGAGCAGGTAAAAGTGCACTGGAAAGAAATTCAAGGGGAAGATGCTGTTTATGTGTATTCAAAATAAAATGAATCCTGAAAATGGGATAATTTAAAAGCAAGTAATCCATGAGCGAATTAAGTGTAAACCACTTATTGGGAATTAAATATCTGAAGCCAGAAGATATCGAGCTTATCTTTAAAACGGCAGATCATTTTAAAGAAGTGATCAATAGGCCCATTAAAAAAGTTCCTTCTCTACGCGATATTACCATAGCCAACTTATTCTTTGAGAATAGTACCAGAACCCGACTTTCTTTTGAACTTGCTGAAAAACGATTGAGTGCAGATGTAATTAATTTTTCTGCCGCCTCTTCTTCAGTGAAAAAAGGGGAAACGCTTATAGATACCGTAAATAATATTCTTGCCATGAAGGTAGATATGGTGGTAATGCGTCATCCTAATCCGGGAGCAGGAATTTTTCTTTCTAAACATGTAGATGCAAGTATTATAAATGCAGGAGATGGAACTCATGAGCATCCAACCCAAGCTTTACTAGATTCTTATTCTATCAGAGAAAAATTAGGCGAAGTTAAAGGGAAGAAAGTATTGATAGTGGGAGATATTTTGCACAGTAGAGTTGCCCTTTCAAATATTTTTGCTTTGAAACTTCAAGGCGCTGAGGTAAAGGTTTGTGGCCCAAAAACACTGATCCCAAAATATATAGAATCTTTAGGAGTAGGAGTAGAGACCAATTTAATAAAAGCATTAGAATGGTGTGATGTGGCAAACATGTTGCGTGTACAGAATGAGCGAATGGAGATAAGTTATTTTCCAAGTACCAGAGAATACACACAACAATTTGGGTTGAATAAGAAGATCCTAGATTCTTTAAATAAAGAAATCGTGGTGATGCATCCAGGGCCAATTAATAGAGGAGTGGAGATCACTAGTGATGTAGCAGATTCTAAACAGGCTATAATTCTAGATCAGGTACAGAATGGTGTGGCAGTGAGAATGGCTGTTATTTATCTTTTAGCATCCAAAATCAAACATTAAAAAGCGATATAAATTTATACATATGAAGATCATTAATAAAGACGATTATAAGATCCTTAGAGATGAAAAGAATGAGATAGCAGAGTTTGCAAATTACATGTCTCATAACCATTCGCAATTTCAGAATGATAATGTAATTATAGATATCCTCAAAAAAGGAGATCTTGAATTAGAAGAATTACTTATGTTCTTAGAGATCTCTAATATTCATAGAGCAGAGAAGAGATCTTTTGTAATAGTTAATGATGCTGTAGATATAGACCAGGTTCCTGAAGAACTTATTGTGGTGCCTACCATTTTAGAAGCTACAGATATAATAAAAATGGAAGAACTGGAGAGAGAGCTAGGTTTCTAGAGTATTTCTGTAGTCTTCAAACTCTATTTAGAGTTCCAAAATAAAAAAGCATGAAACTTACTATTTTAGGTTGTTACGCAGCCACGCCACGATCTTTTACAAATCCAACAGCACAGGTTCTAGATATTAATAATCATCTATTTATGATAGACTGTGGAGAAGGGTCTCAAGTGGAGTTGAGGCGAAATAAAATAAAGTTCTCAAAGATAAAGCACATTTTTATATCTCATCTTCATGGAGATCATTGTTTTGGGCTTGTTGGGCTTATCTCAACATTTAGATTGCTTAACAGAGATACAGAATTGCATGTTTACGGCCCTAAAGGAATAAAAGAGATCATTACACTTCAATTAAAATTATCGAGTTCTTGGACTAATTATCCGCTTTATTTTCATGAGTTGGAAAGTAAAGAATCTCAGCTTATCTATGAAGATGACAAAGTAACTGTAGAGACCATTCCGTTAAAACACAGAATTTATACCAACGGATTTCTTTTTAAAGAAAAGCCTGGACTTAGAAAATTGCTGATCAACGAAGCGGTGGAACGTAACATTGATGTTGCCCTTTACCAAAGTTTGAAAATGGGAAAAGATGTTGTTAATAATGATGGAGAGACCATTGCTAATCATCTAGTTACTACAGAACCGGATCCTTCAAAATCATATGCATACTGTAGTGATACTATGTATTATCCGGAGATCATTCCACAAATTAAAAATGCTACTGTCCTGTATCATGAATCTACCTTTTTAGAAGAGAATAAAGAACTGGCAGAACCTACTAAACATTCTACAGCAATAGAAGCGGCAACTATCGCAAAAGATGCTGAGGTTAAGAATCTTATACTAGGCCATTATTCTACCAGATATGGCAGCATTTTACCGTTTAAAAGCGAGGCTGAAACCGTATTTCCTCGAGTTCAACTTGCAGATGATGGAAAATCATTCGAATTTTAAAAAATACTTGTAAGTCGTTTCTTACAAGTAAGTCGTTCAACGCTTAATTGTCGTAAATATTGTCAGTAGAGTCTTACAAAAAGTGTTAAAATTCGCACAATATCGATAAAAGGTGTATTTCATCGTGTATTTAGTCGATTATATTAGTATTTTAGTAATCCCAAATCTAACTAATCTACTAGCATATGTTGAAAATTACCAAACACCTTTGTGCCGTATTAATTTGCGCTCTTACGCTTACATCATGTTCAAAAGATACCGATGTTCTGCAGGAACAAAGTAACCTTAAAGCAGAAATTCTTTCTGATAATGTTTCTTATAGCAATATTGAACTTGAAATACTTACCGCAGTTAATGCACACCGCCAAAGTTTAGGATTGAACAAGCTTGGTAGAATAGATGACATTACTTTTCAGGCGGAAGACCATACAGATTATATGGTAGAGAATAAATTAGTTAATCATTCAGATTTTGACAAAAGATTTAATGCTTTGGTTAAAGATGTGGGTGCCTCTTCTGTAAGTGAAAATGTAGGGTATGGTTATAGAACAGCAGCTGCAGTAGTTCAGGCTTGGTTAGCGAGCGAAGGACATAAAGCAAATATAGAAGGAGACTTTACACATTTTGGTATCGCTGTAGATAGTGACGATAATGGAAAGAATTACTTTACGAATATTTTCGTAAAGAGATAATTGTTAGTACTTAGAATAATTTTTTTATTATAATTAGTTAGCCTTTAGCATACGTTTAATTAGAATAAAGATCTCGCATTAGCGGGATCTTTTTATTTTCATAAAACCTTTTCTTCTAAGAGTTTCTTTGTCCTTATAAGATTTGATAATGACTTTAGATAAGACAGCTACTCCTTATCTTTCAAAAGCTATTAGGTAAGCTTAAATTAATTATTATCATGGTGTTTCTAATACTCTCAAAATATTTATATGATATCTTAAGAACGGTTATTAAATGTGTTGATCTATAAGTATGAAATTTCCATCTGGATCTGTAAGTATAAAATTTGCAGGTCCCGTAGTGTCCTCATTCACTTCCTTTTCTAAAGTAATTCCATTAGCTTTTAATTCTTTCTGAACCTTTCTGATATCATCAAAATCTTTAACAGTTTCTCCATTTGCATCCCATCCGGGATTAAAGGTCAAAATATTCTTATCAAACATTCCCTGAAACAAACCGATTACAGCATTCTGATTTTTCATGATAAGGTAATTTTGCTCCATTGAACCACCTATTACTTTAAATCCTAAGTTCAGATAGAATTTTTTAGAAACTTCAATGTCTTTAACATTTAGACTTACCGAGAACGCACCTAATTTCATATTCTTAATTTTTTAATTTAATAACTCTTTCTATAATTTACCAATTTTAGATGAATTGTGAAGCAATCTTATGGTATGAAATAATGTTCAATTGCTGTTGGTAATTCATTAATTAAGGCTACTAAATAAAAGATCCCGCTATTTGCGGGATCTATAACTAATATATTTATGTTGAAGGAATTTTATAATCTTACTTCATTTTAACTACTTTAAACATCGATCTTCTATTTAATTGATGTTGTTTTGAGTTGCAAGTATCGCATTTTACAGCTGGTTGCTTTTCTCCATAACCTTTATAAGCTACTATTCTTTCTGGAGCAATTCCATGACTTACTAAATAATTATAAGTAGACTCTGCTCTCCTAATTGCTAATGCCTCATTGTATGCATCACTTCCTCTAAAATCTGTATGAGATCCAATTTCTATTACCAGATTAGGATATTTTTCTGTCATTAATGCCACCAACTTATCTAGTTCTGTAGCTGCATCTTTACGAATATTAGATTTGTCGAAATCAAAATAGATGTTATTGATCTCTGCTAAGTATTCTACATCCGGAATAGGACTTAACTGTATATCATAGATCAACTCTTCTTTCTTGCCCAGATCAAAAGAACTTATTTCTCCAGATTTTTCGGTGTATTCTATATGTTTTGCTTCAAATGGATATTTTGTATCTCTACTGATAATGGTAGTATATTTTCCATCATTATCGGTTTCAAGAAATGCAAATTGAGAATTATCAGATCCCATTAATCTAATAGTAGCATTCGCAATAGGAAGATTGTTCACATCATCTGTTACCGTACCTTTTAGAACCAGTGGTTTAAGGAGATTAAATTCGTAGACATCATCATTAATACCATCCCTATTTGATGCTATCCAGCCAGTATTCTCTTCAGATTTTTGAAAATAGGCAAAGTCATCTTTACTACTGTTAATAGGAGCGCCAAGATTGGTTATTTCTAAACTTGTAGTGTTAAGATCTGTTTTAAAAATATCCATTAATCCTAATCCTAAATGACCGTTGGAGGAGAAGTAAAGAATATTTTCTGTAGTTAAGAAAGGAAAAGCTTCATCTAAGCTAGTGTTGATCTCTTTCCCTAAATTAACAGGAACACCATAGGTATTATCTCCCGTGATCTCCACTTTATATATATCTGTTCCACCTTGTCCACCAGGCATGTCTGAGGTAAAATACAACAATTTATTATCTGAACTTAAACTTGGGTGGCCTACAGAATATTCATTATCGTTAAAAGGAAGTTCTACCACCTCTTTCCAAGAGCCATTAATATTTGTTGCTCTATAGATTTTTAAATTGTTGGTAGATTTTTTATCCTTTTTCCCTTCTTTATTGTTTATATAATTATTTCTGGTGAAATATAGATACTTTCCATCATTGGTGATGCTAAGTGGGCCATCATGCAATACGCTATTTACATCTCCAGAAATAGGAGAAACCATTTCATCTTTTACTATATAGATATCTAAAAAAGGTTCCCCATTCCAGGAATAAACTTTTTTATTTTTTGGCATCGCTTCATTTCTAGCAGATATTAAATAGGTAACACCGTTTTTTTCATAAGCTCCAAAATCACTAAGATCTGAATTGAATTTAGCTTTTTCTAAAGTGTAATCATCCCGGTTCTTTATCTTAGACATATCATCAGAAAGAAGCTCTTTTACGTCTGAAGTGTTTTTTCCTGTTTCCTGATATTTAGCTAACCATGTTCTAGACTCATCATATCTCTTAACACCTCTCAAAGCCTGAGCGAACTTAAAATAGTACTCTGGAGAAACATCTGCCTGTTTTACAACATCGGTGTAGTAGTACACTGCATCTTCTGGACGTCTTAATTTGCTATAACTATCTGCAAGTTGTTGTTTATTATAAGCTGTATTAAAATCTTTTTCAATTAATTCTTTATAGATATCTACAGCTTCCAGGTAAGCAAGATCGTTATATAACCTGTCTGCTTTTCTCTGTTTGGAGTTTTGAGCTGAAGCTATAAAACTATTTCCAATAATGAGCAGAAGTATTAAGTAGTTGAAATTCTTCATAATAGTTTTATTAATGTTAGAAAAATCTTGGAGATTTATATCTGGTGTTTCTAAATCTAAATTCATAGATCAAAATGATCTCGTGAGAGCCAGAGGTGTAAGGTCTAAGGTCTGAAATGCTATATTCATAAGCATATCCAATACGTAGAGGTTCAAATACTCTAAAATCTACAAAGGCACCAATTGCATCATCTATTCTGTAAGTAGCACCCAAATATAACTTTTCATCATAAATGGTAGTTGCAGAAATGTCTACAGATAAAGGAGCACCGCTAGTAGCTTTTGCTAAAGCTGTTGGTCTTAATTTCCAAGTGTCATTAAGGTCAAAAACATAACCCCCGGTTAAATAATAATGAACTTGTTCCAAAGCTACATATTGATTAAAGTCGTTATTATCGTTATTTATCAATTTTGGAGCAGAAAGACCCACGTACCAGTTTTGAGCAGATAGATACAATCCTGCACCTACATTTGGAGTCCATTTGTTAAACTGATCTCTAAAAAAAGGATCATCCATAACCTGAGGATCTGTAAATAGATCCTCATCCAGATCGTAATAGCTAAATCCACCTTTTATACCAAAAGATAATGTTGTTTCTTGTCCTACAGGAATTGTATAAGAAACATCTCCGTAGATATACGTGTAATTCTCATAACCTGTTTTGTCATTTATAACAGACAGTCCAACCCCAATTCGTTCATTTCTTAAGGGAGAATGAAGAGAGAGAGTTTGGGTACGAGGAGCACCTTCTATACCAACCCATTGGTTTCTGTTTAATGCAGTAAGTGAAAATCCGTCTCTACTCCCGGCATACGCAGGGTTTACAGATATGGTATTATACATATACTGGGTGAACTGTGGTAATTGCTGAGCCTGAGTTGAAGACAGACCAGCAAAAACTATCGATATTAGGATATAGAAATTTTTCATGTTTTTAGAGCTTTATTTTGTTCCTAAGTAGATGTATCCTTGAATTGGTTCTAAACCACTACCTACAACCTCTACAATATAGTAGTAAGTTCCGGAAGGTAACTGATTAGAGCTAGTTACAGATTTATTTGAGAAGCCATCCCAGTTATTTCTATAGTCTTTTTGGCTATACACTTCTGCACCCCATCTATTAAAGATCTTAACGCTGTAAGTGAAACCACAATCTAAATCTTGTCCAATATTAAATGTATCATTCTTCTGATCACCGTTTGGAGTTACCACTTTTGAAATACTATCTCTCACATCAGATTGACCACAAGGTAATACTATACAATCATCATTAATAAAGACAGTTACCGCAGTTGTGCTGCTACAAGCTCCACTTATAGTATAATTGAATGTGTAGGTGCCTACAGTTAATTTCGATGGATCTATACTATTACCAGAAAGTGCGTCTGTAGCTGCAGGATCAGACCAAATTCCAGAGGTTTCATAATCTCCAACTAATAATTCGAAAAGATCAAACTCCACATCCTCTATACACAGATCAACAGTGAGTGTGTCTATGACCTGAGCACTTACCCCGTTAAGAACTACAACAGTTGTTTCAGAAACCATTTCTGTTGCGTTTCTAGCAGTTACATTATAGGTACCAGGTTCAAGATTAATAAATACACCGCTATCTTGATAATCTACTCCGTTAATGCTGTAGGTTAATCCAATTTCCGTCTGAACTGTAATAGCTCCAGTTGGAACAGCGCATGAAGGTTTCTCTATGGATATTACCACTGGTGCTTCTGGAGAAACAGGATCTGCACCAACCACAATTATAGTTACAGTAGCAGTATCAGTTCCGCCATTTCCATCTGAAATTGTGTATTCAAAAGAATCTACACCGTTAAAGTCTGGGTTAGGAGTATAAGTGAAAGTTCCGTCTTCATTAAGAACTACAGTTCCGTTGCTTGGATTTGTGTTGCTAATTACCGTAGGAACATCTCCATCAGGATCTGAATCATTATCTAGAACTGAAATAGTCACTGCTGTATCTTCGTTTGTTGAAGCTGCATCATCCACCGCTACCGGAGCATCGTTTACACCAATTACAGTTATAGTAACTGTAGCAGTATCTGTTCCGCCGTTTCCATCTGAAATTGTGTATTCAAAAGAATCTACTCCGTTGAAATTGTTATTAGGAGTATAAGTGAAAGTTCCATCTTCATTAAGAACTACAGTTCCGTTGCTTGGATTTGTGTTGCTAATTACCGTAAGAACATCTCCATCAGGATCTGAATCATTATTAAGAACTGCAATTGTTACTGCAGTATCTTCGTTTGTTGAAACTGCATCATCAACTGCTACCGGAGCATCATTTACACCAACCACAGTTATAGTTACAGTAGCAGTATCTGTTCCGCCGTTTCCATCTGAAATTGTGTATTCAAAAGAATCTACACCGTTAAAGTCTGGGTTAGGAGTATAAGTGAAAGTTCCGTCTTCATTAAGAACTACAGTTCCGTTTGAAGGATTGGTGTTGCTAATTACCGTAAGAACGTCTCCATCAGGATCTGAATCGTTATTAAGAACAGAAATCGTTACCGCGGTATCTTCATCTGTTGAAACTGCATCATCCACCGCTACCGGAGCATCATTTACACCAACCACAGTAATAGTAACTGTAGCAGTATCTGTTCCTCCGTTTCCATCTGAAATTGTGTATTCAAAAGAATCTACACCGTTAAAGTCTGGGTTAGGAGTATAAGTGAAAGTTCCATCTTCATTAAGAACTACAGTTCCGTTACTTGGATTGGTGTTACTAATTACAGTAAGAACGTCTCCATCAGGATCTGAATCATTATTAAGAACTGAAATTGTTACCGCTGTATCTTCGTTTGTTGAAACTGCATCATCCACCGCTACCGGAGCATCGTTTACACCAATTACAGTAATAGTAACTGTAGCAGTATCTGTTCCACCATTTCCATCTGAAATTGTGTATTCAAAAGAATCTACACCGTTAAAGTCTGGGTTAGGAGTATAAGTGAAAGTTCCGTCTTCATTAAGAACTACAGTTCCGTTTGAAGGATTGGTGTTGCTAATTACCGTAAGAATGTCTCCATCAGGATCTGAATCATTATCTAGAACTGAAATCGTTACCGCAGTATCTTCATCTGTAGAAACTGCATCATCCACCGCTACCGGAGCATCATTTACACCAACCACAGTAATAGTTACAGTAGCAGAATCTGTTCCGCCGTTTCCATCTGAAATTGTGTATTCAAAAGAATCTACTCCGTTGAAATTGTTATTAGGAGTATAAGTGAAAGTTCCGTCTTCATTAAGAACTACAGTTCCGTTTGAAGGATTTGTGTTGCTAATTACCGTAAGAACATCTCCATCAGGATCTGAATCATTATTAAGAACTGAAATTGTTACCGCAGTATCTTCGTTTGTTGAAGCTGCATCATCCACCGCTACCGGAGCATCATTTACACCAACCACAGTTATAGTTACAGTAGCAGTATCTGTTCCGCCGTTTCCATCTGAAATTGTGTATTCAAAAGAATCTACACCGTTAAAGTCTGGGTTAGGAGTATAAGTGAAAGTTCCATCTTCATTAAGAACTACAGTTCCGTTACTTGGATTGGTGTTACTAATTACAGTAAGAACGTCTCCATCAGGATCTGAATCATTATTAAGAACTGAAATTGTTACCGCTGTATCTTCGTTTGTTGAAACTGCATCATCAACTGCTACCGGAGCATCATTTACACCAACCACAGTAATAGTTACAGTAGCAGTATCTGTTCCTCCGTTTCCATCTGAAATTGTGTATTCAAAAGAATCTACACCGTTAAAGTCTGGGTTAGGAGTATAAGTGAAAGTTCCGTCTTCATTAAGAACTACAGTTCCGTTTGAAGGATTGGTGTTGCTAATTACCGTAAGAACGTCTCCATCAGGATCTGAATCGTTATTAAGAACTGAAATTGTTACCGCAGTATCTTCATCTGTTGAAACTGCATCGTCAACAGCAATTGGAGCATCATTTACACCAACCACAGTAATAGTTACAGTAGCAGTATCTGTTCCTCCGTTTCCATCTGAAATTGTGTATTCAAAAGAATCTACACCGTTAAAGTCTGGGTTAGGAGTATAAGTGAAAGTTCCGTCTTCATTAAGAACTACAGTTCCGTTTGAAGGATTGGTGTTGCTAATTACCGTAAGAACGTCTCCATCAGGATCTGAATCATTATCAAGAACTGAAATAGTTACCGCAGTATCTTCATCTGTAGAAACTGCATCATCAACAGCAATTGGAGCACCCTTCACGGTTACAGTGAAGCTACATTCTACTTTGTTTCCAGATGCATCAGTAGCAACATGTATTACAACAGTAATACCTACAGGGAATTGTTCTCCCGAAGCTAAACCTGTAGTTCTTTCAATAGTAACATTACAATTATCTGTAGCAGTAATTTCTTGATAATTTACTATTGCATAATTTTGACCGATTGCGTTAGTTACTATAATATCACTTGGACAAGCAATTGTAGGATCTTGATTGTCTGTTACAATCACATCAAAAGAAACAGTTGAAGTATTACCTGCAGCATCAGTTGCAGTATAAGTTACTGTGCTAGTTCCAACCGGGAATTCACTTCCAGAAGCAAGGCTTCCTTCATTTAAGGTTACTATCGTACCCTCACAGTTGTCTGTTGCTATTGGAGCTTCAAAAGAAACTACCGCACCACATTCTCTAAGATCGGTTTCAACTTCAATAGTGGCCACAGACTTAAATGTTGGATCTTCTGTATCTGTTACCGTCACATCAAAGCTACAAGAAGCTGCATTTCCATTTGCATCTTCAGCAGTGAAAGTTACTGTAGTAATTCCTACAGGGAATAATTCTCCCGCAGTAGGACCAGCCGTTTGAGTCACTTTAACATTAGCTCCAGAATTATCTGTTGCCATAGGAGCTTCAAAAGAAACTAAAGCGCCACAAATTCCAGCAGCTACATTCACATCTATATTCTCAGGACATACAATAACTGGAGGATCTTGATCTGTAATTGTAATTGTAAAGCTACATTCTGCAGTATTTCCAGAAGCATCTGTAGCAGTAAAGGTTACTATAGAGATTCCGATAGGGAACTGGCTTCCAGAAGGAAGTCCGGCAGTTTGTTCTACGGTTACCTCACAGTTGTCTGTAGCTGTAGCATCTTCAAATTCTACGATTGCAAAATTCTCACCAGAAGCAGTAGTTTGCGAAATGTTGGAAGGACAAGCAATTGTAGGATCTTGATTGTCTGTTACGATCACATCAAAAGAAACAGTTGAAGTATTACCTGCAGCATCTGTTGCAGTATAAGTTACTATGCTAGTTCCAACAGGGAATTCACTTCCAGAAGCAAGTCTTCCTTCATTTAAGGTTACTATAGTACCCTCACAGTTGTCTGTTGCTATTGGAGCTTCAAAAGAAACTACCGCACCACATTTTCTAGGATCAGTGTCAACTTCAATAGTAGCCACAGGTCCAAAAGTTGGATCTTCAGTATCTGGAATTGCTTCTATTTCTACTTCGGAAGGAGATGAGATACAATCTCCACCTACCAATCTAGCAGTTATGTTATAAATTCCTGTCTTAAGGTTGCTAAATAATCCACTTGATTGATAATCTACACCATTAATGCTAAATTCAACTCCAGCTATCTCATTAATTAAAATTGAACCGTTATTTAGATTACAGGTTGTGTTTGATACGGAAATTATATCCGGATCTTTTGGTGTAATATTAATGGTAAGATTCAGCGTTGCAACATTGGTACAACCTGCGTCATTTTTACTTTCGTAAGTATACGCTCCAGATTCAGTATAAGTTTTTCCGTTCCAAGAATAGCTATCACAAGAAGTGACATCTTCTGAAGTAGTCGTGCTTTTAGTGATAGTAAGATTCAGCGTTGCAACATTGGTACAACCAGCATCATTTTTACTCTCGAAAGTATACGATCCAGATTCAGTATAAGTTTTACCGTTCCAAGCGTAGCTATCACAAGAAGTCACATCTTCTGAAGTAGTAGTGCTTTTAGTAATGGTAAGATTCAGCGTTGCAACATTGGTACACCCTGCGTCATTTTTACTTTCGTAAGTATACGCTCCAGATTCAGTATAAGTTTTACCATTCCAGGTGTAGCTATCACAAGAAGTTAAATCTTCTGTAGTGGTAGTAGTTTTAGTAATTGTAAGATTCAGCGTTGCAACATTCGTACACCCTGCGTCATTTTTACTCTCGAACGTATACGCTCCAGATTCAGTATAAGTTTTTCCGTTCCAAGAATAGCTATCACAAGAAGTGACATCTTCTGAAGTAGTCGTGCTTTTAGTGATAGTAAGATTCAGCGTTGCAACATTGGTACACCCTGCGTCATTCTTATTTTCGTAAGTATAAGATCCAGATTCAGTATAAGTTTTTCCGTTCCAAGAATAGCTATCACAAGAAGTGACATCTTCTGAAGTAATCGTGCTTTTAGTGATAGTAAGATTCAGCGTTGCAACATTGGTACAACCAGCATCATTTTTACTCTCAAAAGTATACGATCCAGATTCAGTATAAGTTTTACCGTTCCAAGCGTAGCTATCACAAGAAGTCACATCTTCTGAAGTAGTAGTGCTTTTAGTAATGGTAAGATTCAGCGTTGCAACATTGGTACAACCTGCGTCATTTTTACTTTCGTAAGTATACGCTCCAGATTCAGTATAAGTTTTTCCGTTCCAAGAATAGCTATCACAAGAAGTGACATCTTCTGAAGTAGTCGTGCTTTTAGTGATAGTAAGATTCAGCGTTGCAACATTGGTACAACCAGCATCATTTTTACTCTCGAAAGTATACGATCCAGATTCAGTATAAGTTTTACCGTTCCAAGCGTAGCTATCACAAGAAGTCACATCTTCTGAAGTAGTAGTGCTTTTAGTAATGGTAAGATTCAGCGTTGCAACATTGGTACAACCTGCGTCATTTTTACTTTCGTAAGTATACGCTCCAGATTCAGTATAAGTTTTTCCGTTCCAGGTGTAGCTATCACAAGAAGTTAGATCTTCTGAAGTAGTAGTAGTTTTAGTAATTGTAAGATTCAGCGTTGCAACATTCGTACACCCTGCATCATTCTTACTCTCAAAAGTATAAGATCCAGATTCAGTATAAGTTCTTCCATTCCAAGAATAGCTATCACAAGAAGTGACATCTTCTGAAGTAGTCGTGCTTTTAGTAATGGTAAGATTCAGTGTTGCAACATTGGTACAACCAGCATCATTTTTACTCTCAAAAGTATACGATCCAGATTCAGTATAAGTTTTACCATTCCAAGCGTAGCTGTCACAAGAAGTGACATCTTCTGTAGTGGTAGTACTTTTAGTAATGGTAAGATTCAGTGTTGCAACATTCGTACACCCTGCATCATTCTTACTCTCAAAAGTATAAGATCCAGATTCAGTATAAGTTCTTCCATTCCAAGAATAGCTATCACAAGAAGTTACATCTTCTGAAGTAGTCGTGCTTTTAGTGATAGTAAGATTCAGCGTTGCAACATTGGTACATCCTGCATCATTTTTACTCTCGTAAGTATACGATCCAGATTCAGTATAAGTTTTTCCGTTCCAGGTGTAGCTATCACAAGAAGTTACATCTTCTGAAGTAGTAGTGCTTTTAGTAATTGTAAGATTCAGCGTTGCAACATTGGTACACCCTGCGTCATTTTTGCTCTCGAAAGTATACGATCCAGATTCAGTATAAGTTTTTCCGTTCCAAGAATAGCTATCACAAGAAGTGACATCTTCTGTAGTGGTAGTAGTTTTAGTAATTGTAAGATTCAGCGTTGCAACATTGGTACACCCTGCGTCATTTTTACTCTCGTAAGTATACGATCCAGATTCAGTATAAGTTTTTCCGTTCCAGGTGTAGCTATCACAAGAAGTTACATCTTCTGTAGTAGTAGTGCTTTTAGTAATAGTTAGATTCAGCGTTGCAACATTTGTACAACCTGCATCATTTTTACTCTCGAAAGTATACGCTCCAGATTCAGTATAAGTTTTACCATTCCAAGAATAGCTATCACAAGAAGTTACATCTTCTGTAGTGGTAGTGCTTTTAGTAATGGTAAGATTCAGTGTTGCAACATTTGTACAACCAGCATCATTTTTACTCTCAAAAGTATACGCTCCAGATTCAGTATAAGTTTTACCGTTCCAAGAATAGCTATCACAAGAAGTTACATCTTCTGTAGTGGTCGTGCTTTTAGTAATTGTAAGATTCAGCGTTGCAACATTGGTACACCCTGCGTCATTTTTGCTCTCGAACGTATACGATCCAGATTCAGTATAAGTTTTACCGTTCCAAGAATAGCTATCACAAGAAGTTACATCTTCTGTAGTGGTAGTGCTTTTAGTAATGGTAAGATTCAGTGTTGCAACATTGGTACACCCTGCGTCATTTTTACTCTCGAAAGTATACGATCCAGATTCAGTATAAGTTTTACCATTCCAAGAATAGCTATCACAAGAAGTTACATCTTCTGTAGTGGTAGTACTTTTAGTAATAGTAAGATTCAGTGTTGCAACATTGGTACACCCTGCGTCATTCTTGCTTTCGTAAGTATACGCTCCAGATTCAGTATAAGTTTTTCCGTTCCAAGAATAGCTATCACAAGAAGTCACATCTTCTGAAGTAGTCGTGCTTTTAGTGATAGTAAGATTCAGTGTTGCAACATTGGTACACCCTGCGTCATTTTTACTCTCGAACGTATACGATCCAGATTCAGTATAAGTTTTACCATTCCAAGAATAGCTATCACAAGAAGTTACATCTTCTGTAGTGGTAGTACTTTTAGTAATAGTAAGATTCAGTGTTGCAACATTGGTACACCCTGCGTCATTTTTACTCTCGAACGTATACGATCCAGATTCAGTATAAGTTTTTCCGTTCCAAGCATAGCTATCACAAGAAGTTACATCTTCTGAAGTAGTAGTACTTTTAGTAATAGTAAGGTTCAGTGTTGCAACATTGGTACAACCTGCATCATTTTTACTCTCGAAAGTATACGCTCCAGATTCAGTATAAGTTTTACCATTCCAAGCGTAGCTATCACAAGAAGTTACATCTTCTGTAGTGGTAGTGCTTTTAGTAATGGTAAGATTCAGTGTTGCAACATTTGTACAACCAGCATCATTCTTGCTTTCGTAAGTATACGCTCCAGATTCAGTATAAGTTTTTCCGTTCCAAGAATAGCTATCACAAGAAGTGACATTTTCTGTTGTAGTAGTGCTTTTCTTAATGCTAACATTAAAATTATATTGAGCAGCTTCACAAGATCCATTTGCAGGAGCAAATATATAAACTGTTTTAGTTTCGATGATTTTGGTACCTGCCTCAATTAAATTTACACCGTTTGGTTGTGCAAAATATTTACCATTTGTTAATTCCGGTAAAGTATATGAATCACAAGTCTCAACATTTGAAGGTTTATCAACAATTGGCTTTGCGTTGATTTTTACTTTAATTGCAACCTTATTTTTGCTAATACAGCTAGCAGAAGGTCCTTCTGCAACGTAATACGTAAAATCGCCGGCAATATCTGTACTTGGAACTATACTTGTTTGAGGCGAAGCCGCTTCGTCATTACTAGTATAATAAAAAAGTTGGTAACCTGCTTTACTTGGATCAGCACTTAATGGCTGCGCCTCAACATTCACACAATATTCTACATTCGTAGTTGTAGGGATTGATGAGATATTTTCAATAACAATATCGAATGCTATGTAGCAATCTTGAGAACCAGGAACTATGGCATAATAGTTATTCGTACCGGAAGTATTCGGGAATGGATTGTTAATAGTATATTCTGTTGTATTGTCTTCTACCGGATAGCTATTATAGAATCTTGTTCCAGTTGGAAAAGCAGAATTAACTTCTGTAATAGAAATTGGATTTTCTCTATTACAGTAATTAAAGACTCTTTTATCTGGAGTGTTCTGACAGTTGTTCGCTATGAAATAAGTAGCATTAATCTTAGTTTTTAAAGGTGCTGTAATTGGTTGACCTTCACACGTAGTATTATCTGTATAACCTTGAATAAGATCTTTATCATTCACAGGAATATCTGTGATCTCTCCAATTCCGCTTAAAGAACCTTTAAACGTGATGTTATTTCCATCACCGCAAATAGAATTCTTTAAGATGGTACAATCTTCTGTTATCTTAAACTTCACTGTTAATTCTCCTAGAACCGAGTTGGTATTAGAGGCAACTGGTAAAGTTCCTATATTCCATATTATAGATCCGGTAGCTCCTAAGCTAGGATCGTAAGTAATAGAATTTGGAGTAGTAGGAGTGAAGTTAAAAGTTCCAACTGCACTATTATTTACATAAGACACGTTGTAAGGTACAGGAATAACCAGTTTAGAATTTTTAATTGGCTCATTACCTTTATTCTTTACTTGTACTTTATAAGTAATAACATCTCCAGGAAAAGCTTCTGTATTTGCAGAAGGAGAATTGTTAGAGTTTATACTCGATAAAGCACTAATACCTTCAATATTTGGCTGATATGCATCAACAGACAAGACCATATTGTAAATCACATAGGTATCTTGAGTAGTACCATATCTAAACTTAGTTGAAGTTTGATTATTTGTTATTACCGACTTATCTGAGTTAGGAATATTTAAAATGTTGATATCCAAACCTGTGTTGTTCACTAAGTTTGGATTGCGATTTCCAAAAGTTGAAATTGATGAGTTAAAGAAGTTATTAGAGGTGGTGTTGCTATGATTTAAGCGCAACCAAGAACCATCTAGTTTTTTAATTTCAAAATAATCCCCAGATATACCTCTGTCACCTTCCCCAGCCATAAGTCCCAATTTCATGTTGATAGGACCAGACTGAGCTGTATTGAAACCGGAAACAGGAATCTCATAATTTTGAGTTACCTGACCTCTTACATATGCGTAACCGTCAAAAACAGTAATGTCTCTAAGATTCATTTGTGCATTCTCATAGATCACAACCATTCCCCATCCACCATAATATCCGGTAGAGCCACCATTTCCTTCAGATAGTTCCATGTCTGCTACCCAATACTCTCCAGATCCATTACTTTTTACAAGATCTGTAACCTCTGCGTACCCAACATACATATTATCATCTCCAGGAAACTTTATGTCTGATGCTGCTGCATTAAATACTTTGTAAGATGTATCATTAGGACCTTTTAACTTTATTTTTCTCTTATTGCTAGTAGTACTAATATCGTTAGTACGCGCGGTCCAGTATAGTCCGGCATAAATTACTTCAGAACATTCTTTAGAAGCATTATTTTCATTGGAAAATAGCAATTCTGCAGAAGAAGAGTTATTGGTACTTGAAATACCATCCTTATCCACTTTTTGCATAGAATTGTTACTGTTATTCTTACTGTCGCTGTAAGCAGATAACGTCATGTTGGTATTTCCAATAATGGCGAAATCTCCATTTACATTATAAACTTTTTTCTCTGGAGATGCTACAGAAGTTCTTTGTGTAAAATCTGTTCTAACCTGTGCACTGATATTGAAAATACCTCCGATAATAAAGAGTAGCAAGGCTACATATACTTTCAACATCGATCTTTCAGCTTTTAGATAGTAATTTTGTTTCATAATACGCCGTATTAGAGTAAACGTTTAATGCTATTTATTGAGGAATAGAGGTGGAGTAAAGCAATACAACTCCAGAAGGAAGTTCCATAGCAATTTTTTCTATCTCGGTATTTGAACAATTAAATGGACAAATGATATAGATATATTTTAAAGAGCTAAATCCTGATATTTTAGAAAAATCTATAGTTGATGGTAATGAAGCAGCATCATCAAATTTTATAACTAAAATCTCCACTTTTTCAAAGAGGGAGTTCGCTTTTAAAAGTTTTGAAAAGGATTTAAAATCAACCTCAGCTTTAATTGGAGACTTTTCATCATAAGCGTTGATCTCATTACTTTCAATAAATACTGTTGGAACCAAATCGTAAGCTAATACCTGAAGCGGCACTGCTGCTTGTGCACTGCTCTTTGTTTTCATTGTACTAACACTAGTCTTTTTATTAGAATTTTGTGCCAGGTACTCCGTTATTTCGTAAGCCTTTATATTTTGAGCAGAAAGAGCAAAAAAACTTGGAAGTAAAAAGAGTAGGGAGAGAGTAGTTTTCCAGATCATAATATTTTCTTTAGGAATGATTTGTTGAAATAATATCAACTAGCTATTTAATTATTTATCTCCTTAATGACTAAAATTATATTCATTAAAGATGTTAGTTCAATAAATTAGTATTCTCGAAATAGAATTGAAGCTGAAGATATTTTTAGGGGAGATCTTAACAAATCGATTTGGGGTCAATTGCGTTTTCGCCTTAATTCTAAAGTAAATTTATTCTAAAAATTTAGTTAAAAAAGGAATATGAAATTTATTAGATGTAATGTTAAATTTCATCTATGAAATACATGTTTTTTTGAGAAATAAGGGAGGGATTTCCCCTATTTTAATTTATTAGTCAGGTAGTTACAATATTTTAATTACTACTTCAAATAGGGGAAAATAAGTAAATTTAATATGTAGGAGTTATTATTTTTGTACAAAAATGGCCGCCAAATTAGGCAGCCATGAATAAACAACAAAGTAGGGATTATCGTTGTTCATACATTAAAATTCTGTGAGCACTTTCTTCTAAGAGAGGATACTTTATTAAGTCTATTTCATAAATCCAACCATCTTCTACTGTGGAAAATAAATGATATTCTTCATCAACAGACATTCCTAAATCTTGGCGTGCATGATTTATCCAAGTCTGGTAGGTTGGCTCATCCATCTGTTTGCTATTAGCACTTACAATCATAAAATCTCCTTCTATAGAGATATTAAAGCGCGCCTCTTCGTTATTTCTAACTTTACCCAGATCTTCCCAATTCCCTTCATCCATTTTGGAGATAGTGATACTGCTCAAATTTCTAGGATCAAAATCAACAGCATATACAGTATGATCTCTAGCGTAATTATCTGTATCCAACATGGAAGGTACAGAACAACTAGAAAATGAGATTAAAATCAATGCTAGACATAAATAGGATAAAATTGAGCGATTTGAGGAATCTTCAAGTTTTAAAAATGTCATTAGAAATCTACTTTAAAATTAGTTAGCTAAATTTTAATAGTAGGTTAAGAATTTCGTAATCAGAATCCGGGGGGAATCATTTGATTTTTACGAAAGTAAACTAAAAGAGTCTTTTAATTGCAGATTATTTTAACTTTTAGATAAAAGGTTGAAATAATAGTTAAAATACTTCTTTAGAACTACATATTTATGAAGTTAAAATCTTAAAGTGTTGATTTTTAAAATATTACGGTTAACAGTGTAATTTGGTTTTAAGAAAATATTAGGACCTCTAAACTTTGTATTTTTTTACTCCTCTTATTTTCTAAACTTGTAAATTGCATTAAACTTTTTTTATGGGTAAGAACTTAGCAGATTACAGAAGAAATTATACTAAAGGTAAGCTCTTAGAGTTTGAAATTTCAAGTAATCCTTATCAATTGTTTACCAACTGGTTCGAAGAAATGGAAGCTCAAAAAGATCAGCATGAAGTAAATGCTATGACTGTTTCTACAATTGGTGATGATGGATTTCCTAAAAGTAGGGTGGTGCTTTTAAAGGAATATAGTGAAGATGGCTTTATTTTCTATACCAATTACACTTCAGAAAAGGGATTGGCTATTGCTAAAAATCCCCAGGTTTGTATATCTTTTTTCTGGCCTACATTAGAGCGACAAGTAATAATTAAAGGCTTAGCGGAAAGATCTTCTGAAGAGAAAGCAGAAGAATATTTTAGATCTCGTCCAAAAGGGAGCCAGCTTGGAGCATGGGCTTCTAATCAAAGTTCTAAAATAGAATCTAGAGAAGTTTTGGAAAGAAAACTAGAGGAGTTAGAAGCAAAATTCAACGGGAAAGAAATTCCCAAACCACAATTCTGGGGTGGCTATTTAGTTAGACCTGTAAGTATTGAATTTTGGCAAGGAAGAGAAAGCAGGCTTCACGATAGAATTCTATTCGAAAAAGACGAAAATTCTTGGTCCTATAAACGTTTAGCACCCTAATTATGAAAAGACTGATCTTGGTTAGACATGGTAAATCATCCTGGGAACAGCGTTTGCCAGATCATGAAAGACCCCTTAAAGAAAGAGCTTATAAAGATGCAGAAGTTGTCTTTAGAACTTATAACATGTCGCAAAATAAGCCGGATGTAATTTGGTCTAGTGATGCTGTAAGAGCATTAGAAACTGCAAAGATCTTTAAGAATAAATTGCAAATTGAAGATTCAGATTTTTTTGTGAAAAGTAGATTATATACTTTTAGCAAACCAGATCTTAAGATTCAAATAGAATCTTGTGATGATTCTGTGAATGTGCTCATGGTATTTGGCCATAATCCAGCAATTACAGAATTAGTAAATAGTCTCGGAGATATATATTTTGAGAATATACCAACCACAGGACTTGTTATATTAGATTTTGAAGTAAATACCTGGAAAGGCCTTAAAAAAGGAAAAATAATTTTACACTTGTTCCCCAAAAACGTACGATAAGTTACATGAATCATAATCAATATATTAATAGAGAATTAAGTTGGCTTCAGTTTAATGCAAGAGTACTTCAGGAAGCAGAAGATGAGTCTGTTCCACTTATTGAAAGGCTTAGATTTTTAGGAATATTTTCAAATAATTTAGATGAATTTTTTAAGGTGCGTTATGCTACTATTAAAAGAATTGATCTGGCAGGGAAAAGTGCAAAAAGCGTTCTTGGAGGTATAAAAGCTGGTAAATTATTAGAGGAGATCACACAAATAGTGATAGAACAGCAATCTGAGAGTTTAAGAGTTTTAGATAAAATTCAGGACAATCTTCGCGATCATGATATTTTTATTATCAATGAAAAACAAGTTTCAGAATCTCAAGAGATCTTTATAAAGAATTATTTTCTAACCAAAGTGAGTCCCGCATTGGTAACTATAATTCTTAATGATCTAGTTAGAGTACCTAGTTTAAAAGATAGTGCAGCCTATTTAGCAGTAAAGATGGTGATGAAGGAAGAAGTTCCTCAACAAGGTATCTCAAAATTATTAAATAGACATATTCGAGATAAGAAGTATGTACTTATAGAAATTCCAAGAAGTATTAATCGCTTCGTGGTGCTTCCGGAAGAAGATGGCAAGCAATATATTATCCTTTTAGATGATCTTATAAGATTTAATCTTAAGACTATTTTCAACATTTTTGAATATGAGAGTGTCTCTGCACATATGATAAAGATCACACGAGATGCAGAATTAGATATTGATAGTGATCTTAGTAAGAGTTTTATCGAAAAGATTTCTATGAGTGTTAAAGACAGGATAAAAGGAGATCCTGTAAGATTTGTCTATGATATGAATATAGACGAAGATACACTTGGTTACCTAATGAGCAAAATGGGAATAGATTCTACAGATAGTATTATTCCTGGGGGTAGGTATCATAACAGAAGAGATTATATGGATTTTCCTAGTCTCGGAAATGATAAATTATTGTACAAGCCTATAGACCCACTTCCAATTCCAGGATTAGTGCTTCAGGGGAGCTTGTTAGGTTTTATTGCTAAAAAGGATTATTTACTTTATACGCCATATCAAACATTTCAATATGTAGTAAAGTTTCTTAGAGAAGCAGCGCTAGATCCTAAGGTAAGAACCATTAAGATCACCATATATAGATTGGCAAAGATCTCTCACATTGCAAGCTCCCTTATAAATGCGGTGAAAAATGGAAAAAAAGTAACTGTCCAAATAGAATTAAGGGCGAGGTTTGATGAAGTTGCCAATATTAGGTATGCAGAACAGATGCAGCAAGAGGGAGTAGAACTTATTTTTGGTGTAACCGGACTAAAAGTTCATTGTAAAACCTGTGTTATAGAAAGAGAAGAGAATGGAAAACTTATTAAATACGGCTTTTTAAGCACCGGGAATTTTAATGAATCTACTTCTAAGATCTATACAGATTATACTCTTTTTACAGGAAATCAAGAGCTTTTAAAAGAAATCAATAAGGTATTCGACTTTTTTGAAATTAACTATAAAGTGAGTAGGTACAAACATTTATTAGTATCTCCACATTATACCAGAACTGCAATTATTAAGCTTATTACTACAGAGATCGAAAATGCGCAAGCCGGTAAACCTAGCGGAATTAAATTAAAGCTGAATAGTTTGTCTGACTTTACATTGATAGATAAGCTTTATGATGCCAGTAGAGCGGGAGTCAAGATAAAATTGATTGTACGTGGAATCTGTTCGTTAATTCCCGGTGTTCCCGGAATGAGCGAAAATATTGAAGCTATAAGTATCATAGATAAGTTTCTGGAGCATCCGAGAGTTTATATTTTTGAAAATGCTGGAAATAATAAGATATATATATCTTCTGCAGATTGGATGACAAGAAATATGGATCTTAGAGTAGAAGTATCATGTCCTATCTACGATGAAGATATAAAGAATGAAATCTTAGATACCTTTAATATAAGCTGGGAAGACAATGTAAAGGCAAGAATTTATTGCTTAGATCAGGATAACGCGTATAGAAGAAATGATCAACCTAAGATAAGATCTCAATTTGCTTTGTATGAATATTATCAGAAGAAATTAGAAAACTACCAACAGTGATCCAACAAAGAAAATATGCCGCTATAGATATAGGTTCTAATGCCGTAAGGTTATTAATATCTACTATAACAGAGCAACCAGATAAAGAACCTATTTTTAAGAAGACTTCTTTGGTAAGAGTTCCAATTAGACTAGGGTCTGATGTTTTTATGAATAAAATAATTTCTGAAGAGAATACAAGTAGAATGGTAGATACTATGCAGGCTTTTCAGTTATTAATGAAATCTCACAAAATTGATAAATATCAGGCTTGTGCTACTTCTGCCATGCGGGAGGCAAACAATGGGCAAGAGGTTGCAGATCTTATTTTGCGAGAAACAGGTGTTAAGATTGATATTATAGACGGTAATCATGAAGCTTCCATAATTGCTGCAACAGATCTACATGCATTGATACACAGTGATAAGACCTATCTCTATGTAGATGTGGGAGGAGGAAGTACAGAGTTTACGCTATATTCTGAAGGGCATACTATAGCATCTAGATCTTTTAAATTAGGAACGGTAAGATTGCTAAAAAATATAGTAGAACCAGATTTGTGGGAAGAAGTAGAATCATGGATCAAGAAAGTAACGCATCCTTATCACAAAATAGATCTAATAGGATCTGGAGGAAATATCAATAACATCTTTAAAAGTTCCGGAAAGGCCGTTGGAAAACCTCTAAGCTTTTTGTACCTAAGTTCTTACTATCAGCTCTTAAATTCTTTTACTTATGAAGAGCGTATCACAGAATTGAATTTAAATGCAGATAGAGCAGATGTTATTATACCCGCTACAAAAATTTATCTTTCTGCTATGAAATGGACCAAGGCAAGAAGAATTTATGTTCCAAAAATTGGATTGGCAGATGGTATCATAAAATCTTTATATCAGGAGAAATTAGATAGTTAAATTTATCCGTGGATGCTCTCCTTAGTGCCGAGATCTTTTATGATCTCTGCTTCAAAGACTAATAGTTCCTGCCATTTTTGATCTACTTCTTTTCTATCTCCATATTTTCTAGCGAAATTTAAGAATAGCGTATAATGGTTTGCTTCGCTTATCATTAGATGCTTATAAAAATCTCTTAATTCTGCTTCTTGTAGTTCTTCAGATAACAATCTAAAGCGTTCGCAACTTCTTGCTTCTATTAAAGCAGCAATCAATAATCTATGTACTAATTGTGTTACTCTGCTACCACCTTTAGGAAAAAACGCTCTCAGCTTAATTACATATTCATCCTTTCGATCCCACCCCATTACATAACCACGGGCTAAAAGTTTATCATGAACCATTTTAAAATGTCCCATCTCTTCTCTAGCTAAAGAGGTCATTTCTGTAACAAGTTCAGAATACTCCGGAAAAGAAACGATAAGAGAAATAGCCGTAGATGCGGCCTTTTGCTCACAATAAGCATGATCTATTAAGATCTCTTCTATATTCTTTTCTGCAATATGAGCCCATCTAGGGTCTGTAGGTAATTTTAAACCAAGCATAGTTATACGTCTAAATCAAAAGTTGTTCTTAATTTTTCTATCAGCGGATTTTTCTCCTTCAGCTTATTGAATTTCTCAATATTAGAGTAAGCATACTTCTTAACGGCTTGCTCATTAACAGTGATCTCAAGACTTATAAAAGTATTTTGGAGTTTCTTTTTCAAAAAACTCATGAGCTGATGTTGACCTTTTTCAAGATCATTTTTCATAGTTTCATTTGGCAAGGTAACCTCTATTACCTTACCCTTTAATTTTGGCATATCTGTTTCCATGATAGATGCCAATATCTTCGAGCCTTTATGCTTAAGCCTATGTATATACTCATCCCAGCCGGCCTGAAGTTGATTTTCTGTAAACTCTTCATTCTTCTCTTCAACAGTATTGGCATTTACCTCACTCTTTCTAGCAAGGATCTCTTTTTTGGCTCTAATACTTTTTAAGGAAAGTCCGGAAACCTTTTCAGATCTAACTTCTGAAGGAGGACTTGGAAGAGGTATAGATTCATGCGCTACAGTTTCTGCTTTAGCTTCAGAAATTTCTTCTTTCTCTTTATTTGGATTTTCAGAAATTTTCTCTTGCTCCCTTTTTTCTAAAGTGGGTTGCACTTCACTGGTTATAGTTGGTACTGTTTCTGTCGCAGACACAGAAGAATGTTCGTTATCTCGTACAAGAGATTTTTTCTCTGGAGATAATGCAGTAGGAGAAGAAGCTTCAGCAAAATTTGCTGCAGGAATTATGAAGGGCTCAGAGTTTTTTTTTTCTCCATCAAAAGTGATAGAGGCAAGCTGCATTAGGCAAAGTTCAACAAGTAGTCGTTGATTGCGACTGCTTTTATACTTTAGATCACAATCATTTGCCATTTCAATTCCTTTAAGCAGAAATTGCATTGTGGTTTGCTGAGATTGATCAAAATATTTTGCTTTACTAGTTTCTCCAACCTCTAATAGATTGATTGTTTTAGGATCTTTACATACCATGAGATCTCTAAAGTGAGAAGCCAGACCAGATATAAAGTGATGCCCATCAAAACCATGAGATAATATCTCATTAAAATCTGTAAGTAGTTGCGGGATATTATTGTCAAGAATAAGTTGCGTCATGTTTAGATAGGTCTCATAATCTAAAACATTCAAATTCTCTGTAACAGATTGTCTGGTAAGATTGGCTCCGCTAAAACTTACCACTCTGTCATAAATAGAAAGAGCATCACGCATAGCTCCATCTGCTTTTTGAGCGATAATATGTAAAGCATCTTCTTCTGCATTCACTCCTTCCTGTTCAGCAATATAGCCTAGATAATTCTTGGCGTCTGTAACGGTAATTCTTTTAAAATCGAAGATCTGGCATCTTGAAAGGATAGTTGGAATGATCTTGTGCTTTTCTGTAGTTGCTAAAATAAAAATAGCATGCTTAGGTGGTTCTTCTAGAGTCTTTAAAAAAGCATTAAAGGCAGATGCAGAAAGCATGTGCACCTCATCAATAATGTAAACTTTATATTTTCCAACTTGTGGTGGTATTCTAACCTGATCTATCAAATTTCGAATATCATCTACAGAGTTATTGGAAGCAGCATCTAGCTCAAAGATATTAAAGGCAAAATCTTCATCCGGTTTTTGAGTTCCATCATGGTTGATCATTTTAGCCAGAATACGCGCACAGGTAGTCTTACCAACACCTCTTGGACCGGTAAACAACAATGCTTGGGCAAGATGATTATGTTCTATAGCATTAAGCAGCGTATTGGTAATTGCCTGCTGCCCTACAACATCTTTAAATGTTTGAGGACGGTATTTTCGTGCCGATACAACAAAATGCTCCATAGATAATTATTGAAGAACAAATATAGAAATACCATTGCTAATAGGTAAATCTTATCTTCTAATTTTTAAAAGGAATTTTAAAGTTGATGTTAGGAAATTAGATATGGTAAAGTATCTTTGCCCGAAAGCAGATCGCCTTATCGCTGCTTCGCTTAGGTGAAGTAGAGGAAAGTCCGGACACCATAGGGCAGCATAGTGGGTAACGCCCACCGGTCGAAAGATCAGGACAAGTGCAGCAGAAAGTATGTACAGGTAATGCTGTAGTGAAACCAGGTAAACTCTATGCGGTGCAATGCCATGTATACCAGCTTTTAAGGGCGGCTCGCTCGTTGTTGGAGGGTAGGCAGCTAAAGATTTTTGGCAACAAAAATTTCAGATAAATGATAAGGATCTTAGTTTTACTGAGATACAGAATCCGGCTTATAGATCTGCTTTTTTATTTTAATATTCCTGTTGCCCAATCTATGGCATCTTCAAGAGAAATAAATATTTCAAAATTCACTTTTGCGAATGTTTTTTCAAAATGAGCAATATTCAAGGTAGAAACGCGATCACTAACAATTGCTACAGCCATTAAGTTTTTTCGGACTATTTCAAGTTCTCTATAAACATTTGGGTCTACATTATAGACATGATCACGTTTAGAGATATATGCAAACTTGGTATCTTTAAAAGCTTCAGAACAAATTTCAACTAGCTCTTGAATGTGTTGTTTGCTGAAAACAATTTCTTCATGCACTCTAGAAATTACATAATTGCTATAAAATTCTAAGGTGGTAAATTCTAACTCTAAAGTTTTAATGGGTGCACTCATCACGTTAAGATACGTAGAAAAAACTAAATACAGAATTTCCGTATCTACGAGCTTCATTAAAATTTCTTCCACTAGAAATATCGGTATGTTTGGAGTGTTCTATTATTAACATTCCATTTTCATTTAAGACATCATGTTCAAAAACTAATTCTGCAATATTATTAAATTGCTCATCTGTAAAGTCATACGGTGGGTCTGCAAAGATAATGTCTGCTTTAGCACCAGATTTCTCAAGATATTTATAAACATCACTCTTAATTGCCAGAATATTCATTTCTAGCTCATCACTAGTCTTTTTTATAAATTTCACGCACTCAACATGGCCATCTACAGAAACTATTGGAGCCGAGCCTCTAGATGCAAATTCATAAGATATATTTCCAGTTCCGGAAAATAGATCAAGTACACTTAGTCCACTAAAGTGAACTTTGTTATTAAGAATATTAAATAAAGCTTCTTTGGCCATATCTGTAGTAGGGCGAACAGGAAGTTTTTTTGGTGCAGTTAATCTTCTGCCTTTAAAAGTGCCCGAAATTATTCTCATTGCATGGATTTTATGAGTAAGAATGCTTCTTGTTGAAATTTTTCAGCATTGTACTCCTGTGGTTTTAAATGTAGGTCTAGCTTTATGAAGCTTATATTTTTAATATATTGATATGCTATTTTATAAAAAGGAGAATCAATATCTATTTCACCCATTAGCTTTAATTCAAAATCTGAAGGATCTAGTTCTAGTTGTTCTGCGGTAAAAAGTAAATAGTATATAAAATCTTCCTTGGTGTCATAATTAAAACTATTGCTAAGTAGCAATTCATTATCCTTAACTACAACCAGATCAAAATAAGTCTTGTAATTATTTAAATACACCGTAGTTCCGCTAATAGGCCTTTGGCTAAAAATACTTTCTATCAAAACAGAAACAGAGTGTACATATTCAAATTCACCATGCTTATCAAATAAATAGTTGGTGATATTTGTAAACGGAATATATACAGTAATAAGATCTTGCTCTTTTAGATCATCATGTGCCACCACGTCTGTCTTTAAGATCTTAGTATTGTATTTAAGATAATTAGAGGCTTCATCTTCTAAAAAGAACTCTTTAGGTACCATGCTATAAAGGTCATGAGAAAAGAGAACTTTAACCTCCGTAAATTTTCTATCTAGAATATCTTCAGAATTGTAGATCTCTTCAATTTTTTCCAAGATCTTAACAGGGTTATATTCTTTTGGAAATTCTGTCTTTTTGAACCATATCACTTCATTAGTATTGAAATTTAGGATACAAAAAGAAAGTCCATTCAAGCAAACTTGAATGGACAACTTTATTCTATTATTTATTTCTTCCTTATTCTTTATCATCGTATGCTCTTGGCCAGTTTCCTTCTGTCTTGATCTCTTCCATAGAACCAAGGGTGATGAATGGACCGTTAACTCCTTCCACAGAGACTACTTGCTCTTCTTGCATGATAAGATCTTTATCTTGGTCAAACAAAAGAATTTTTTTAGGAACTTTTACTTCAAAAACAGGGATTTTAGAATCATTCTTCACAAGGGTTCCTGCACTCATTTCAAATTTAGCATCAACTCCTTCTACTGGAATGATCATCATTTTCTTATATCTGTCAGAATTTTTGAATAATGAATCTTTTACAGAAGCATATCCTAAGGTATCTATAACGTAGTCATCTTTCAATTTATCTACACCATATGCTTTTCTGTATTCTTCATCAAGATAAGTAGTATCTCTACGTTGAGTTAATACAAACTCTGCAGTGTCAATAAACTTGATCAAACCATCAAAATCTTTTTCAAAAGAACCGGTGATCTCTTGATGCGCTAATTGCGCAGCACGAATATCTTTTAGTCTGTCAATTACTTTGGAGTAACGCTTTTCTTTAACTTTATTAAATTGGATTGGGTCATACACTGCGTTGAAAACGAGATATCCCAAAAAGATTATTACAATCCAAAGGAGTAATTGAAATAAAAGTTTCATGCTTTAGAATTTTTTAAATTAATTAGAGTTCATCGCAAATCTACAATTTTTTTTTATTCGTAAAAGTTTCTACCCTAAAAATCCATTGTTATCTTTGAGTTTTGCAAAAAAGCCTATGGAAACCCTTACTGCCGATAAATTTTATAAACTCTTACTCAACGAATTAGGTTTTCAGGCCAAGTTAAAACAAGATATTGCATTACAGCAATTATCTAAGTTTGTGGTAGATCCTTCACCAAATGCAATTTTTCTCTTAAAAGGATTTGCAGGTACTGGTAAAACTACCATTATTAGTGCGTTGGTAAAGAATTTATGGAAGTTAAGACGCTCTGGAATTTTACTAGCACCAACAGGAAGAGCGGCAAAAGTGATCTCCCTTTATTCCAATCAAGAAGCTCAAACAATTCATAAAAAGATCTATTTTCCGAAAAAGACGGGAGGATCTGGCGTACAGTTCGTTCTGCAGCCTAATAAACATAAAAATGCCATTTTTATTGTAGATGAAGCTTCTATGATACCAGATGAAAGTCAGGATTCTAAATTGTTTGAAAACAACGGTCTTTTGGCAGACTTAATTCAATATGTATACTCCGGCCATAAATGCCAGTTGATTTTTATAGGAGATACTGCACAGCTACCTCCTGTAAAATTGGATCTAAGCCCGGCGTTGGAAGAACATACGCTTGGAGCCAATTATGATAAAGAAGTAATTCATATAGAGCTAGATGAAGTTGTGAGACAAAGTGAAGAAAGTGATATCTTACTTAATGCTACTCGCATTAGAGAGGCATTGGCAGAAGAGTTCTATGATTCTTTCAAATTTAAATTAACGCAACAGGCAGACCTCGTGAGACTTACCGATGGGCAGGATATCTTAGACGCCATTCAGGATTCTTATGATAATTTAGGGCATGAAGACACCAGTATTATTGTAAGATCAAATAAAAGAGCTAATCAATATAACCAGCAAATAAGATCTCGAATATTATTTCAAGAAGATGAAATTGCCACTGGAGATTATTTAATGGTGGTAAAAAATAATTATTTCTGGATAAAACCATCTTCTGAAGCTGGGTTTATTGCGAATGGAGATATTATAAAAGTGCTTGAAATCTTTGCAATTAAGGAATTATACGGATTTAGGTTTGCAGAAGTAAAAGTGCAAATGGTAGATTATCCTAAAATGAAACCTTTTGAAACAGTGGTGATGCTCGATACATTAGAAAGCAATACACCCTCCCTAACTTATGATGAATCTAATAAGCTCTATCAAGAAGTGATGTTAGATTATCAGGATGAAACCACTAAATACAAGAAGTTTCTAAAGGTTAAAGGCAATAAATTCTTTAATGCATTGCAAATAAAGTTCTCTTATGCAATGACTTGTCATAAATCTCAAGGTGGACAATGGGATACGGTTTTTATTGAACAGCCATATTTGCCTAATGGTGTAGATAAAGATTATCTTCGTTGGCTATATACGGCAGTAACCCGTGCTCAAAAAAAATTATATCTTATTGGTTTTAAAGATGATTTTTTTACCGAAAATTGAAGAATCCAGAAATTAGATCTTAATGATGAAATCACATATTTTACTTAAAACGATTGCAATGATCCCCGCCCGATTTGAAGCAAGTAGGTTTCCTGGGAAACTTATGCAAGATCTAAATGGGAAAACTGTAATTAGAAGAACTTATGAAGCAGCTGTTAACACGAAACTTTTTGATGATGTTTTTGTAGTTACAGATAGCCAAGTTATTCTTAAAGAAGTGGAAAGCTTTGGAGGAAAAGTTATCTTAAGTAAAAAAGAACATGAATGCGGAAGTGATAGAATTGCGGAAGCTGTGGAGCATATGGAGGTAGATATTGTGGTAAATGTGCAGGGAGATGAACCATTGATAGACGAGCCAAGCCTTCATAAACTTTTAGAGGTCTTCCAATCAGACAGGGAAGAAATAATTGATCTAGCGTCATTAAAAACATCAATGTTGGATAGTGAGGAGATCACTAATCCAAATAATGTAAAAGTGATTACTAATAAAGATAATCTAGCTTTGTATTTTTCTAGATTTCCAGTTCCATATCCTAGAGACACTTCTACCGGAATAACTTATTTCAAACATATTGGGGTTTATGCTTTTAGAAAAAGAGCACTTATGGATTTTTATAGATTACCTATGTTACCCTTGGAGGCTACAGAAAAGATTGAATGTATTAGGTATTTGGAATACGGTAAGAATATTAAAATGGTAGAAACAGATTTTAAAGGAATAGGAATAGATACACCTGAAGATCTTGAAAAAGCTAGAAAACTAATAATGTAAAAAAAAGCAGCTTCTAATTAGAAACTGCCGCTTTATATGTGGATAATGCTCTTTCTCGAGCTTCTTTGTGATCTACCATTTTTTCCGGATACTCGTCTGTACCATATTCCGGTATCCATTGCTTTAAATATTTATGATCTTTATCATAATCATCTATTTGAGTTGTAGGATTGAAGATCCTAAAATATGGAGCAGCATCTACACCGCTACCGGCAACCCATTGCCAGTTTCCCACGTTAGAAGACATTTCATAATCTAATAGCTTTTCGGCAAAATAGGCTTCACCCCAGCGCCAGTCTATTAACAAATGTTTGCATAAAAAACTTCCAACTAGCATTCTCACTCTGTTATGCATAAAGCCAGACTCATTTAATTGTCTCATTCCTGCATCTACCATAGGATAGCCAGTTTTGCCATGTTTCCATAGTTCAAACTCATCTTCATTATTTCTCCATTCAATTCTATCATATTTGGCTTTAAAAGCATCTGTTACAGTATTTGGGAAGTGCCATAAGATCTGCATAAAAAACTCTCTCCAAATTAACTCTTGCCAAAA
Source organism: Gillisia sp. Hel_I_29 (assembly GCF_000744275.1). Classification (NCBI taxonomy): domain Bacteria; kingdom Pseudomonadati; phylum Bacteroidota; class Flavobacteriia; order Flavobacteriales; family Flavobacteriaceae; genus Gillisia; species Gillisia sp. Hel_I_29. The sequence goes on along the minus strand of NZ_JQLP01000005.1, from coordinate 2,198,805 downwards.
AATTTCATTCTTTTCCGCTATCGCCTTTTTAAGCATTTTTCGAACACTTACAGTTCCAAATCTAAGATGCGGACCTAAACGAGAAGTAGCGTCTTTTGCAGGATAATTTCGTGTAGCTTCGTAGTTCTGTATGAGAGTAGGAGTGACATCATATTCAGGAACTTCAATGTTTGAATTCTTAAATCCTATATCTTTTAAACTCAGATTTGGTAACCTAGAATTTTTGATGAAATTATCTAAATACTGACTTGTATAATGAATAGTAAGATCTGTATTTTTAAAGGTCTCTTTCCATAATTTCATATATGGAGTATATACTACGTAGGGGTCTCCATCACTTTTTACAACTTCATCTTTTTCAAAAAATACCTGGTCTTTGTAGGTTTCAAAATCAATCTCATGCTTCTTCAAAAGATCTCGGATTTCTTTATCCCTCTCTTTAGCGTAAGGCTCATAATCTCTATTTGTAACTACTTTTGCTACATCATATTTTTCGAGAAGATCTTCAAAGATGTCTATAGGTTTACCATGATACATAGCAAGAGAGCTATCAACCTCTTGTAGTTCTTTCCTCATGTCCTGTAGTGTATTGAAAATGAAAGTTACCCTAGCATCATCTTCGGGTAATTTTTCTAATATTTCACTATCAAAGATAAAAATTGGTAAAACTCGAAGGTCTCCTTTTAAACTTTCTAAAAGGCCAACATTGTCATCTAATCTAAGATCTCTTCTAAACCAAAATATGGAAACTTTTTCTTGCATTAATTAACGTTTAACGTAGACATTCCACCGTCCATTCCTATTGTTTGACCAGTCATCCAACTGCTTTTTTCGGATAGGAGAAAGGTAACCATATTTGCGATATCTACAGCCTCTCCAACTCTTTTTAAAGGATGGCGTTCATTCATTTTCTTGATCTTATCTTCGTTAGAAAGAAGCTTAGCTGCTAATTCTGTATTTGTAAGGGAAGGTGCAATTACGTTCACTCTAAAGCTAGGTGTATACTCTGCAGCCAACGCTTTGGCAAAACCTTCAATAGCTCCCTTAGCAGCAGCAACACTGGTATGAAAAGGCATTCCTACCTTAACTGCTACGGTACTAAAGAAGACCAAAATAGCCTGGTCAGAATTTTTTAGTTTAGGCAAGAGTCCTTGTACTACCTTAACTAATGATATAAAATTTAATTGTAGCTCTTCTACAAAAGCTTCCGGTTTAAGCATTTTAAAAGGTTTTAGATTGATGCTTCCAGGGCAATATACCAATCCATCTATAGTTTCGGGAAGTTCAAGATCTTCTATGTTGTCTTTAGTAACATCAAATTTTAGATGAGATACGTTAAGATCTGAAAGATTATCCGAGCTTCTAGAAGCTATAATAACGTTGTGATCTGGAGCTAAGATTTTTGCCGTTTCCAGTCCAATTCCTTTAGATCCTCCAATTAATAATATATTTTTCTTCATGATAAAATGTTTTATAAAATGATGTATTAATTTAATACATCTTGTTTTAAAGTGGGTTGAGGAGCAGCTCTTTCATCATATTCTCCAAACAATTCGATTAATTTCTTTTTTCTATAAGTAAAGATCTCTTTTAATTTTGGAGCCACTAAAACGGGATGAACTAACTGCCCCAGAATTCCTAGTGGAATTTTATAGTCTATAATATCTTCCATCTCTACACCTCCTGGAATTTCCTTTATAAAATGTTTATGATGCCAAAGATCATAGGGGCCAAAGCGCTGTTCATCAACAAAATATTCTTTATCTCTAACATGAGTGATCTCTGTTACCCATTTAGTTTTAATTCCAGCTACCGGAGTTACTATGTATTGAATAATCTGACCTTGAAACATTGGTCTATCTGCACCAGAAAGAATATGAAATCCCATATAATCTGGAGTTATAGTTTTTAAATTCTTTGGATCTGATAAAAAGTCCCAAGCTTGCTGTACAGTAATAGGCAGTTTTTGTTTGGAGTGAAGGTTGTATATTTTCATAATATGATATTGTATGGTAAATTTAGGTCTTATTATGTTTAACTAAAAATAATAAAAGTTAAACAAAAACTAAATCGATTGTTCTTGTTATTTTGTTTTATTTTTTATTGAGAATCTACATTTTTATCTATTTGAACTTTCTAAGTTCAAAAATTTTGAAGTTTTAATGATTATATTTGAATGAATTAAATCTGAAATTATGAAAAAATCAATACTCGTATTATTTACCGCTTTATTAGCGTTACCATCTTACGCTCAAATTAAATCTCCGCAGCCAAGTGCGTTTGGGAAGATAGAGCAAACTGTTGGGTTAACCGATGTGAAAATTGAATACTCAAGACCTAATATGAAAGGCAGAACCATTTTTGGTGACCTTGTTCCATTTGGTGAAATATGGCGTACGGGTGCAAACTCTAACACCATCATTAGTTTTAGTGATGATGTGACTATAGAAGGAAAAAGCTTGGAAAAAGGAACATATGCAATTTATACAATACCAAATAAAGATTCCTGGCAAGTTATCTTTTATAAAGATTCTAAAAATTGGGGTACTCCAGAGAAATGGGAAGAATCTAAAGTAGCTCTTAAGGCTGAAGCTAAAGTTAGCGAGCTTCCTTTTAAAATGGAAACTTTTACGATCATTCCCAATGATATACTAACCAATTCTATGGTTTTGGATTTTGTGTGGGAGAATACTGCTGCATCTCTTACTATTAATGTACCTACAGAACAGAATACGATGGCCAGTATAGAAAAAGTTATGAGCGGTCCTACAAAAGAGGATTATTTTGCAGCGGCTAGTTATTATCATGAATCTGGGAAAGATCTTAAGCAAGCACATGAATGGGTATTAAAAGCTACAGAAGGGAATAATGATGCTTATTGGATGTGGAGAAGACGTTCTTTAATAGAAGCAGAATTAGGAATGAAAAAAGAAGCGATTTCTAGTGCTAATAAATCATTAGATCTAGCACAAAAAGCTAATAATAAAGACTACGTAAAAATGAATCAGGATTCTTTGAAAGAATGGGGAGCTAAATAATAAGCCCACATTTAAATTTAAAGGTAGCCTCAATAATAATAATTAAGATGTATTATTGAGGCTTTTCTATTTAATATTCTAGTGCTATCTGTTTTCTGATTTTATCTAATAAAGAAATTAGTAACAGACTTTTTTTGTGTGTCATAACGGTACTTTCAACTCTATTTTCTGATAGCATCTTTTGAATATGCGCAGCTTCAAAATTATAGCCTATAGATTCTACATCAAAACCTCTGGTTTCTTCTTTCCCATTAGATTTTATAAATAGGGAAGTAGGCTCATGAAATCTACTTCTAATAAGCACTTCTGCATCTTCAAAAATTAATTTTGCTTCTGTATTAGTAGTTTTATTAATAGCACTGCTTAACTCTGCCTTAGCATTTTTATAGCTGAAATTGATGGTACAGTCTTCATCTACTCCTGTTTTTCCTATCGTTCCGGTAGCACTTATTGCATCCGGCTCTCCTAATAACGTCATAGCAGCAAAAACAGGATAAATCCCAACATCTAAAAGACTACCTCCACCAAGTTCTTTATTGAATATTCTTTTTTCAGAATTAAAGGGAGCTTCAAATCCAAAATCTGCAGTAAGTTCTTTTAATTTTCCAAATTTTTTGGTTTCTACAAGATCTAAAATATATTCAAAATGAGGTAAAAAATGTGTCCATAAAGCTTCCATTAAAAACACATTTTCGGTTCTGGCGGCAGCTATCATTTCCTGAACCTGATGTTCATTAATTCCCATTGGTTTTTCACACAGAACCGCTTTTTTATTTTGAATACACATTATAGTATTAGCATGATGAAAAACATGTGGGGTAGCTATATAAATTATATCTACATCTGGATCTTGCGCCAAGGCTTCATAAGAATTATAAGATTTAGCTGCTTCAAATTTCTCTGCAAATTCTTCTGCTTTTTCACTAGATCTACTGGCAACGGCATATAATTCTGCTCCTTCAACTCTTTGAAGATCTTCTGCAAATTTATGTGCGATCTTACCAAGACCAATAATTCCCCATTTATAACTTTTAGTTGTCATCGATCAATTTCTTGTTTGGTGAATATATAATTGTTTGAAGTATAATAGCTATTAAAATAACCAATCCGCAGCCCAATAAATTAAGCCATAAATACTCCATAGTATCAAAAACATAGGCAAAGATCACTATGATCTGAGTGATAATTGCCGCAATAAAAACGGCATTGCTGTTCACATATTTTATAAAAAAAGCTAAAAGAAATATTCCTAATACATTTCCGTAGAAAATGGATCCTATAATATTTACAAGCTGAATTAGATTATCAAATAAATTGGCAAAACTTGCAAATATAATCGCGATGATCCCCCATCCCAAAGTGAAGTATTTTGAGGCTTTTACTAATTTCTCTTCTGAAATTTCAGACTTAAGATTTCTCTTGTAAATATCTATAGTTGTGGTAGAGGCAAGTGCATTTAATTCTGATGCCGTTGAAGACATTGCGGCAGATAGGATTACAGCAAGCAACAAACCGATCAATCCTCGAGGTAAGTTGTTTAAAATGAAATGGATAAAGACATAATCTTTATCGTTGGTTTCTACATCTTGTTTGGTAGCAGCAATAATTTTTTTGGCTTTTTCTCGCGTATCATTTTCAGCAACATCAAGCTGCATCATTTTATCTTTATAAATAGTGGTTTCTTCTGAAGAAGGAGACTTTAGACTTTCTCCATATTGAATGGCAACATTATGCTTTTCATTTTGAAGCTGCTCATTTCTATCCATTAATCTTTGATATTCTGAAGCGTATTCAGAATTTAGTACTGCTCTTTCTGCAGCTGGATTAAAATTAAGCGGCGCCTGATTAAATTGATAAAATACAAATACCATAACTCCCACTAGAAGTATAAAGAATTGCATGGGCACTTTTAATAAACCATTAAATAATAAGCCAAGTTGCATTTCTTTTACAGAGCGACCGGTAAGATATCTTTGCACCTGACTTTGATCTGTTCCAAAATAGGATAAAGCTAAAAATGTTCCACCAATAATTCCGCTCCAAAAGGTGTATCTATTGCTAAGATCGAACGAGAAATCCAACACATTCATTTTTCCATTTGCACCGGCAATTTGTAAGGCATTGCTAAAATTTATGTTTTCTGGTAAGTAGCTTATAATTAGAAAAAATGCAGCGAACATTCCGCCAAAGATCACCGCCATTTGTTGTTTTTGGGTGACATTTACAGCCTTGGTTCCGCCGCTAACTGTATAAACAATTACTAAAACTCCTATTAAAATAGTTAGTGTGGTAAGATTCCACCCTAATACAGCAGATAGGATTATGGCAGGAGCAAAAATGGTAATTCCCGCAGAAAGGCCGCGCTGTGTAAGAAATAGTAGTGCTGTTAAGGTTCTAGTTTTAAGATCGAATCTGGTCTCTAAATATTCGTAAGCAGTATATACCTGCAGTTTATGATATATAGGAATAAATACCATACAAATAATCACCATGGCAATTGGTAATCCAAAGTAGAATTGAACAAAGCCCATTCCATCGTGATATGCCTGCCCAGGTGTAGAGAGAAAGGTAATAGCACTAGCCTGTGTTGCCATAACAGAAAGACCAATGGTCCACCATTGTGCATCTCCACCTCCTTTTATATAGTCTTTTACATTTTTGCTATTTCGAGTTTTATAAACCCCAAAGGCTACAATAAATGTTAATGTTCCAATAAGTACTACCCAGTCTAATAATTGCATTTTAAGAAAATGATTTCATTATTACATAAAAGATAATAATGTACGCCATGTTGGCAACTAACATCCAAGTGTAACTTTTTTTCCAGATATATTTTTCAGGTTTTTGCATTTACTTTCCTATTGAAACCAAATTAGCAAATAAGCGGTAAGCTCCAGGTACACCTTCCGGAAATTGTCTAAAAAAGCTTAATCCGGTATAGATGAAATATCCTTTTCCATATTCAGAAATTAATAAGCTTCCTTTCATAGGTTCCTCATTAGTATCATGCATAGAAAGAACAGGTGTAAATTCTTTGCCCCAAGAATCTGGAAAATATAAACCCCGTTCTTGCACCCAATTATTAAAATCTGCAGCTGTGATCTTATTTGGAGTATTCAAAATGGAGGCTTCAGGTTCTAAAAAACTTACCTCGGCATCTTCTTCTGTAACTCTATCTCTAGATAGTTCTAGTTTGTATGGAGCAAGCTTATTGGTTACAATTCCTCGATTGTTGTTGTATTGAACTATTAATGTTCCACCGTTGAATGCATATTTCAAAAGCTCAGCTTGTTTGAATTTCAAAGTTTCAACAATATTGTAGGCTCTAATTCCAATAACTAAAGCATCAAATTTTGCGAGATTTTTAGCGGTAATAGTATGAACGTCTAGTAAGGTAACTTTATATCCAATTTGTTCTAAACTTTCTGGCACTACATCTCCGGCACCGGCAATATATCCAATCTGGTCCCCTTTCTTTTTAATGTTCAGCTTTACCAATTTAGTTTTAGCAGGTACTATTAAAGATTGAAATGGGATATGATCATAATCTATAGTAACTACCTCGTCAGAATATTTTTTATTTCCTATAGTTACTATTGGAATAATTTCAGACTCACTTGCACCATTAGGAGGTGTTATATTAAATTGAAAAGTTTTGGAGGCCCCTTTACCTTCAATTTCAAAGTCTGCAACCTCAGGTGTAAGTTTCCATGTATCTGGTACTTGGAGTTTGAGCGTACCAGCAGCTTTTTCTTTTTGAGAAGTAAGAACTACACTTATTTTTTTGGAAGCTTCATCTGGAAAGATCATCACTTTCTCATTAAATTTTACAGATACTGCAGGAACGATTTCAAATGGCTGAATTATTTCACCCTTAACATCATCTGTATATTCATACAGAATATTTTTAGTGAAAGGGATCTCTGTCCCTTCTACCATGATTTTAAATTCAACATTTAAGTCTCTTGGTGTTTCCGGTAAACCTATTAGGTTTTGGTCTTTTACATTATACATTCCAATACCAAATTGCGATCTTAACCAATATGGAGTTGTATATTCTACATTTTCAGGAATATTTAGATTTAGCTTTCTAGACCAGCCAATATTATTAGTAAGATCAATTCCTGGCTTACTACTAGATTTAGCAGTACTTAGATTAACAGATACCAGTCTTAAACTAGAATTACTTCTATTAATAGCCTCTAGACTTACTTCTATATCTTCACCCGGAGAAGCGTTAGCACTCGAGACTTTTGCATCTAAATATAATCCTGCACAGGCTGCAATTATTTCCTTGATCTCTTTAATTTTTACCTGTTTCCAATAACCATTATCTAATCGATCTAGTAATGAGTATGCTTTTGCCAGTTCTGGTAAGCTTGCAGATGGATCTTTAAAATTATAATTTGCCTGGACGTTCGTAAGAATTTCACCTATTTCTTTTCCTCCTTCAATTCTATTCCAGGACGTATCAATTCCATCAAAAAGATTTGAGGTGTCTTTTGGCATTTCTCCGGCTATTAGTTCTATATATTCTAACTGACTTCCTCTTGAACCCGCACTACCAAATCCTTGAGATCTATGGGAACTTCTACTTAGAGCTGCAATTTCAGGATTTGATAATCCCTGAGACGGAAAATAAACGCCGGTTTCAAACTTCAGGAAATTAGATTTATCTGCTTTTTCAAACGCTTTGTCACTGCCATAGAACCACGGAGAGGTATTAAAAAATAATCTTTTTGGATAATGTGTTTGTGCTAGCGCTAATTGATCTTGAAAAGCTGTTTTATCGCCTGCCAGATCAAAAGCCTCAACACTAAGTAGGGCAGAAGCGGTGTGCTGCCCATGAGTATCCCCGGAAGTTCTATGATTAAACCTATTTATAATTACATCTGGCTTAAAGTTTCTTATAGTCCAAACTACATCACTTAACACCTTATCCTTATTCCAAATATTCAAAGTTTCATCTGGAGTCTTGGTATATCCAAAATCAATAGCTCGTGTAAAGAATTGATTTCCTCCGTCTATTCTTCTTGCCGCCAACAATTCCTGTGTTCGAATAACCCCAAGAAGCTCTCTAATTTCGGGACCTATAAGGTTCTGCCCTCCGTCTCCTCTAGTTAATGACAAATACCCTGTTCTTGCATGTATCTTGTTGGAGAGATAGGATATTAATCTTGTATTTTCATCATCGGGATGGGCAGCTATATAAAGCACGCTTCCGAGAAAATTTAGTTTTTTAATAGACTCATGTATCTCTGCAGCGTTTAATTTCTGGGGAGTTTGAGCATGTAAACTAGTGAAGGAGAGGCAGATTAAAAGCGCAAAAATTTTTTTCATTTGAAAGCGTTGTTTTTCAAGTCCTTCAAATATATAAACTTTATAACTGCCAGTCCATAAGATTTAGCGTTTCCTAGAGTGAATCTTTACCCTCATCTAAGTAAACATCTTTCTGAATAAGTGTTACTGCCTTTTGTAAGATCAAATTATTTGGATAGGTGGTAAGCTCACCTTCATCTGTTCTTAAATGCAGATGAAATGCTTTAATATCTTCAATTACTGCTTCTATTGGAATATCTTTATCATGAATTCTAATCTTATCACCAATTTTATAAGGGAAAGAGAAGAATAGAATAACTCCAGACGTAATGTTGCTTAGTATAGACCAGATGGCGAACAAGGCAACACCAATAACAGCAAATACAGACGAGAAAATTAAAGAGATCTGTTGCATACCCATTCCCCATGCTATAGATAATAAGAAGAATGCAATTAAGATCACCAAAATATTAATGTATTTGAACATTAATCTGGTACGTGTAATATTTATCTCACTTCTCTTTCCAACTCTATGAGCTGCTTGCTTTAAGAGAAATTGAAAAATTATCAATAGCACGAAGATGGCAATAGTATAGCCAATTTCATTTTTATAAACCGTTACTAGTTCGTACATCAATCTAAATTAAGCGTGTCGCGCAAAGATAAATCTTTATTAGAATTTTTGTTCCAGTAATCAGATTTTATAGTTTTCATTTTTATAGCAGATGTCACGTATTCTTTACCATTTATTATAACGGTTTCTTCCCACTTTTCTATGTTATATGGAAACTCATTATGATAATAGATCTTTAAGGTTCTATCTAATTCTGGATATGAGATCTTATATACAGAAAGCTCTTCTTTTTGATAAAACTCTGCAAGAGCAGTGTATGGATGTATGGTCTTATGATTTAATAATAAGTATTCAAAAGATGGCAATATCTCTATATCTCCTGTTGGTAATTTATTGGGAGCGATTCTTACCTGAGTCCATATTTCATTTTCCAACCAGATCTTTTTTAAATTTAATGCTATATCTGCAAGATCTTCAAAATAGCTATGAGCTATAAGTTTAAAATTTTTGTTATTATTTAACTGTAAATACATCTGCCCACACCATTCTTGTGAGGAAGCAGTAACTTTTAAAGCGTGCTCCTCTTCATTTAATGGATAAAAAGTACTTTCCATAATAGAATACGGATAAATTCCGGTAGTGAACTTTTTAATGGCATTAAGCTTGAGTATTGGTTCTGAATTATTAGTTTTCTTATCGGCCTTTACCTGCGCTTCAGTATTGAAATCTTCAGTTACGTAGATAAGAGAGACGGTGCCTTCGCGCTGTTCGTTATATCTAAATTGATCTAACTTATAAGTAGTTATCTCCGCCTCGCCAGAAAACCAATATTCCTTAAAATCATTAGAGAGCTCTCTATTTGGTGCCACGCTCGTCTCATTCCTATTCTCGTTCTCATTTGCCTTTTGCTTACAAGCATTAATAAATGCAAAGATTATTAGAAATAGTATAAAATTTAAAAATCTCATAATCGGCAGTTTTACCTAAATTTACAAAAATCAGAATTGGGAGATCTCCGCAAGATTTTTATATACAAGGTGAGTTGGCATTCCTACCACATTAAAATAACTACCTTCCACTTTAGTAATGCCTATAAGACCTATCCATTCCTGTATACCGTAAGCTCCGGCCTTATCAAAAGGTTCGAAATTCTCTATATAGTAGATGATCTCCTCTGCACTAAATTCTTTAAAAGTAACCTTGGTTATATCATGAACCGTACGTTGAGTTTCTTTGGTGGTAAAGGTTACAGAAGTAATAACCTCATGCGTTTTTCCAGAAAGCGATTCTAACATTGTAAAGGCATCTGTAGCATCTATAGGTTTGCCTAGGGCTTTCTCCTCATTCCAAACAATGGTGTCACTAGTTATTAGAATATCGTTAAATTTAAGGTCTTCTCGTAATGCTTCTGCTTTTAATTCTGAAAGGAAATTCGTGATCTCAAATGATGTTAGTTCTGGAGGATAGATCTCTTCAACAGATTTTAATTTTACGGTAAAAGGTATATCAAGCTCTTTTAAAAACTGATGTCTTCTTGGTGAGCCGGAAGCTAAAATAACTTGGTGTCGTTTTAAAATATCTTTAAGCATAATTTATAATAATATGAATTGATAGATCGCTATAGAGAAAAGGCCAAATAGCATGATTAGTTTTAGAGTGAAACTTAAATGTGAGAATTCTTTGATGGTTTTAGCTGAAAAGATTTTCGTAATAAAGTAGAGTAATGGCCCTACTAATAAAAGTAAGGTGTATAGAACGGCATAAATATTATCATACAGATATTCATACATATAATAGATTATAAGAATAAAGGGGATTAATGCAATTGCAGCAATTACTTTATTAGCCCGATCTTTTCCAATAGCTATAGGAATAGAATTACGGCCTGTGTTAAAATCTCCATTTACATCTTGTTGGTCTTTTACCATTTCTCTCAACCAGTTAATAAGAAAAGCAAAGAGTGCGTAATCTAAAATAATAGAGAACATCACCGCCTGAGTGGGTTGATTTTGAGGGGTGATGGCCGGCATTAGATCATATAAACCTATTATCAAAATAACCATAGCTACTAAGCAGCTAATTAAAATATTACCTAAAATTATAATATTTTTTAGGTACGTAGCGTAAAGATATAATAGGGCTGAAATAATAATAAACATCGCAGAGAATCCTGGTCTTTCAATAATATTAGAAAGGTAGAATCCAATCCCCACACCTAAGATGGTCAAGGCAATATAAAAATTGAAACCTAACTTTTCTGAGATGCTTTTTCCAATTATTATCTTATTCGGTTTATTAATTAAATCTGCTTCCTGATCGTAAATATCATTAATTATATTTCCTGCAGCTGCAATACATAAAGTGGAAAGACATAATAATAAGAATTGAAAATCTGTTAATGTTGTTGCAATACCAAATCTTTCAAATAGAAAATATTTAATAAAAACCTGAGTAAGAATTATTAAGATAAGATTAGGGAATCTCACAAGTTTAAGAAAACTGTAAATCATGGTATTAGTTGGAAACAAATTTTAGCCCGATAAGAGACATAATTAAAGTACTTAGAAAAAAGATCCTCCAAAAGGTTGCAGGTTCTTTAAAGAAAAAAATACCTATTATTACAGTTCCAATTGCTCCAATCCCTGTCCATACAGCATAGGCAGTACCAATTGGTAAAGTTTGCGTTGCCTTATAAAGTAAGGTCATACTGCAGGTAAGAGCTATTAGAAAACCTAAAAGCCAATAATTACTAGTTGCTCCAGTAGTAAATTTTGCTTTCCCTAAACAAAAGGCAAATGCAACTTCAAAGAGACCGGCTACAATTAACAATAACCAATTCATAATGCGTCTGTGTTATTCATCCATTTCCCCTGTACTTTCAATACCTGTTCAATTACATCTCTAACGCAGCCTTTGCCGCCTTTCTTATGAGATACATATCGGCTAATTTCTTTTACTTCTGGAGCTGCATCCTGAGGGCAACATGGCATTCCAATTAGCTTCATTACATGTAGATCTGGAATATCGTCTCCCATATAAAGCACATTATCTTTATTAAGATTGTAAATATCTATAAACTCATCTAATACTTCTACTTTATCCTGAACTCCAAGATAGATATCTGTAATTCCAAGATCTCTTAATCTTTTGCGTACTCCTTCATTTTTTCCCCCAGAGATTATACAAACTGTAAAGCCTTCTTTAACCGCAGTTTTAAGTGCATATCCGTCTTTAATGTTCATACTTCTTAAGAGTTCCCCTTCTGTACTAATTTGAATGGTTCCATCGGTTAATACTCCATCTACATCAAAAATAAAGGTATCGATATGATTTAGGTATTCTTTATAATTCTTTTCCATAAAGGCCTTGGATTGCGTGAGTTATTATTTTGTAAATATTTCGTTGTTCATTACTAATAAGAGATAGATGTTTTTCTATAACAGCTTCATCATTTCTCTTTGCCGGACCCGTTTGAGAACTTAACGGACCTATTTTAGTAGCTTTTTCTGCCGTTTCTATTATTAATGGGTGTAAGATCTCAAATGGGATATTGTTGTTCTTGCAAATATCCTCCCCTATAGTATACATATAGTTTGCAAAATTGCTAACAAATACAGCGGCTACGTGTAATTTTTTTCTTTGATCTGAATCTATCTTATATACATTCTTAGAGATATCCATAGAAAGTTTCTCGAGAATAACTTCATCATCCCTATGACTTGCTTCTATACAAATAGGAATTTGGGAAAAATCTACCTCTTTTGTTTTTGAGAAGGTTTGTAGCGGATAGAAAACTCCGCCTCTCTCCATGCCAGTAAGAGCTTTCATAGATGTTGCCCCAGAAGTGTGAACAATAAGCGCATCTTTATTTGGCAGAGTCTTAGCTACTGTAGAGATTATATCATCTTTGAGAGCCAGAATATAAATATCTGCAACTTTTAGTTGCTCTATATTAGAGGTAGTATCAACCTTGTCTTTAAAAAAACCGAGGTTTTCTTTAGTTCTGTTGTACACTTGTACCACTTGAAAATTCTTAGAAGAAATTAAAGCTCTAAAAAGATGCGTGGCAACATTACCGGCACCAATAATAACAATACTAATCATAAGACAAAAATACCAAAATTTATAAGCACAGAATTGATATGTATCACTTTACTTTTTATCACTTCCTTGAGCCTTCATAAATAAAAAGTTGAAAGTTAATTATGACGAAGTATCTTTATTTATATGTTAAAATATGATATTTAATTTTCAATTTTAAGAATCCTCTAAATACTTTTCTTTTTAATATGAATTAAACATGATAAAAATCTCATTAACCCCTGATATTGCTATATTCTTTGCAATCTTAATATTTGCTTAGTATATAGGAATTGTCTTTTCTTAAAGGAGGTTAAGTGTTTAAATTTAGTTAAATTTGCACTGTTTTAAAGAAGTTTTAAATGCAAAATAAAATAGCGTCTGTCCTGTTCTCTACTCGAATTATGGCAGTCTTGTTCATTGTCTTCGCCATCTCTATGGCTTTAGGAACATTTATCGAAAATTGGTATACTATAGACACCGCTCGAGTCTTAATTTACAACACTTGGTGGTTTGAGGGAATCATGGTGTTTTTTGTGATTAACTTCTGTGGTAACATTGTGCGTTTTAACATGCACAAACGCGAAAAATGGTCTTCTTTAGTAATTCACCTTTCATTTATATTTATTCTTTTAGGAGCTTTTATAACTAGATACATTAGTTATGAGGGTATTATGCCTATAAGAGAAGGTGTAACCACTAATAAATTCTTTTCTGAAAGAACCTATTTAAGGGTGAGTATGGATGGAGAGATAGAGGGGGAGCCTAGAAGAAGAACCATTGAAGAATCTGTGCTCTTAGCCATAGAAACTGAAAATGATATTGAGATCGATACAGATTTTAACGGTCAGCCGGTAAAAGTTGAGGTAGTTAGTTTTATTCATGGGGCCGAAAATGGTTTGGTGCTTAGCGAAAATGGAGATAACTATCTTAAGATCGTAGAAGCTGGGAGTGGTCAAAGACATGATCATTATCTAAAAGAAGGTGAGATCACCAGTTTGCACAATATTCTTTTTGCTTACAATAAACCTACAGACGGTGCTGTAAATATTAGTATAGATGGAGACGAGGGAACGTATAAGATAAATTCTCCATTTGAAGGAGATTTTATGCGCATGGCAGATCAGTTTAAGGGAACTGTAGTTGCAGATAGCACCCAGGTTCTTATGTTAAGATCTCTATATAATGTGGGGGGAATGCAATTTGTTGTTCCAGAGCCAGTGGCACGTGGAACTTATGAAATTGTTCCTACCAAAGTTAAAGATAAGAATCAGCCAGATGCAGTGAGCCTTAAAGTTTCTACTGGCGGAGAATCTAAGACCGTAACGATAATGGGTAAAAAGGGGATCATTAATCCTCCGGAAGATCTAACATTAGGTGGATTGGATATTCATCTTAACTATGGTTCAAAAGAAATGGAACTTCCGTTTTCTATTAAACTTAATGATTTTATTGCTGATAAATACCCCGGAACGGAAGATAATGCCGTTCCTAGATATTCTGCATTTAAAAGTAAAGTTGAAGTAATTAAAGCTTCAGGAGAAAAAATGCCCTATGAAATTTTTATGAACCATATACTAGATATGGATGGATATAGATTCTTTCAGGCATCTTTTGATCCTGATGAAAAAGGAACAGTCTTATCTGTAAATCACGATTTCTGGGGAACTAATATTACTTATGCCGGTTATTATCTATTATACTTAGGATTAATGCTGATCTTATTTGATAAAGGAAGCAGATTTGGAAAATTAAAGACGATGCTTGATAAAGTAAAAGCGAAGAAAGCAAAGATCATAACCATAGTAGCTTTTCTGTTGATCTCTACTGGTGGTTTTTCACAAACAGCAAATTCTGAAGATGCAGATACCCATGCTCACATGGATAATAATCAGGCTACTTTAGATTCGCTGCTTCAAAGTATTGCTGTTCCAAAAGAACACGCAGCAATGTTTGGTAGATTGATCATTCAGGATGCAGGTGGTAGAATGAAGCCGGCAAATACATTTTCCTCAGAATTAATAAGAAAATTAAGCAAAAAGGATACCTATGAAGGTTTAAATGCAGATCAGGTACTGTTATCTATGACAGAAAATCCAGGCTTGTGGTATAATGCTCCTTTGGTTTATATAAAAACGGGAAATGATAGTATTAGAAAAATCTTAGAAGTTGATAAGGATAAAGAATATCTTTCTATGACAGATTTCTTTGATGCTACGGGAGCGTATAAATTATCGCCATATCTTGAAGATGCTTATAAGGCAACTGTTCCAAATAACTTCGAGAAAGACTTTGTTGAAACAGATAAAAAAGTGAATTTATTGTTCAATGCTCTTAATGGCAAAATGTTAAGAATCTTTCCTATTCCGGGAGATAAGAATAACAAATGGGTTTCTTTTCCTGAAGTTGAGGAAGCTGGGTTTACGGGAATAGACTCTGTTTACGCAAAACAAGTGCTTCCAATTTATATGAGTACGCTAAATGCAGCTAGAGATTCTGGAGATTATACTCAAGCAGAGGATCTTCTGAAAAGTATTCAGGGTTACCAGAAAAAGTATGGAAGCGAAGTAATGCCTTCTGAAAGCAAGGTAAATGCAGAGATCTTATATAACAAATACGATATTTTTAAAGGTTTGTTCAGTTGGTATTTATATGCCGGGACGATAATGTTCATTTTTGTGATCGTTCAAATATTTAGAGATTCAAAAGTTATAAGAACTTTAGTTAAAGTAAGTGCTTTTGCTGTTCTAGGCTTATTTATACTTCATACGCTTGGATTGGCGGCGAGATGGTATGTTTCTGGCCATGCTCCGTGGAGTGATGCTTATGAGTCTATGATCTACGTAGCATGGGCTACTATGTTCTTTGGATTGGCTTTTGGAAGAAAAAGTTTTCTAACCATAGCTTCTACGGCATTTGTTGCATCTATGATATTAATGATAGCTCACTGGAACTGGATGGATCCTGCTATTGCGAATTTACAGCCGGTATTAGATTCTTATTGGTTAATGATACATGTGTCTGTAATTGTAGGTAGTTATGGACCCTTTACCCTAGGAATGATTTTAGGAGCAGTTTCTTTGATCCTTATGATTCTTACTACAGAAGATAATAAGGTGAAAATGGAATTGAATATTAGAGAGATTACCATAATTACTGAAATGGCCTTAACCGTAGGTTTGGTAATGTTAACCATAGGGAATTTCTTAGGAGGGCAATGGGCCAATGAAAGCTGGGGTAGATACTGGGGATGGGATCCTAAAGAAACATGGGCACTAATAAGTATTATGGTATATGCGTTTGTAATACATATGAGGTTGGTACCAGGGCTGCGCGGTAAATGGTTCTTTAACCTAATGTCTATCATTGCATATTCAAGTATCATGATGACCTATTTTGGGGTAAATTTCTATTTATCGGGTCTGCATTCTTACGCTAGTGGTGATAAAGTTATTACACCAACATTTATATATTACACTATGGCAGGAGTTGCAGTTCTTGGAGCTGTCTCTTACTGGAAGTATAAAAAATACTATACTAAATAGAAAATTTTAAATCAATCAAAAAAGCCACCTTAATAAAGGTGGCTTTTTTGATTGATTTAAATTGGAACGGATTATTTCATTCCTCCAACCATATCTTTAGGTTGTACCCATTCATCAAATTCTTCTTTAGTAACATAACCCAAATTCACGGCTTCTTCTTTAAGAGTAGTTCCGTTCTTATGAGCAGTATTAGCTATTTCAGCAGCTTTATAGTAACCTATTTTAGTATTTAAAGCGGTAACCAGCATTAATGAATTATCTAGCAGCTCTTTAATTCTTTTCTTATTTGGTACTATTCCGCTGGCACAATGTTCATCAAAAGAAGCACATGCATCTCCTAATAATTGTGCACTTTGTAAAAAGTTTGCTGCCATTACAGGTTTAAATACATTTAGTTCAAATTGCCCTTGCATTCCTCCAACACTAATTGCAACATCATTCCCCATCACTTGTGCACATACCATTGTTAATGCCTCACATTGTGTTGGGTTTACTTTTCCTGGCATAATAGAAGATCCTGGCTCATTTGCCGGAATTTCAATTTCTCCAATTCCACTGCGGGGTCCTGAAGAAAGCATTCTTATGTCATTAGCAATTTTATTTAAAGAAACAGCAAGTTGCTTTAATGCGCCGTGAGATTCTACCAAGGCATCGTGAGCAGCAAGTGCTTCAAACTTGTTAGGAGCAGAAGTAAACGGAAGGTCAGTGAATTTTGCTATAAATTCTGCCACACGCTTTGAATATCCTTTTGGTGTATTAAGTCCTGTTCCTACCGCAGTTCCTCCAAGTGCCAATTCTGAAAGGTGTGGAAGGGTGTTTTCTAGAGCCTTAATACCGTGATCTAGTTGAGCTACATATCCGCTAAATTCCTGACCTAGGGTTAGGGGAGTAGCATCCATAAAATGAGTTCTACCAATTTTAACTACATCTTTAAACTCTTCAGATTTTTTCTTTAAAGTATTTCTAAGTTTCTTAACACCAGGAATGGTAACCTCTATTACCTTCTTATATGCAGCAATGTGCATTCCGGTTGGAAAGGTGTCATTAGAAGATTGCGATTTATTTACATCATCATTTGGTTGAAGCGTTTTCTCGCCTTCACCAATAACTTTTCCGTCAAGTTGATGAGCTCTGTTGGCAATTACTTCATTCACATTCATGTTACTTTGAGTACCACTACCGGTTTGCCAGATCACAAGAGGGAATTGATCATCATGCTTACCCGCTAGAATTTCATCACACACCTTTGCAATATGATCTCTTTTATCTACCGGAAGTACCCCTAATTCACAATTCGTAAATGCAGCAGCTTTTTTTAAATAAGCAAAACCGTATACAATTTCTAACGGCATACTTCCCGGGGCTCCAATTTTAAAATTATTTTTAGAACGTTCAGTTTGGGCTCCCCAGAGTTTATCTGAAGCAACCTTAACCTCTCCCATAGTATCTTTCTCTATTCTGTAGTCCATAGTTTTATAATGTTAGATTACAAATTTACATTTTCATGATTTTTAAAGCTTTAAAATATTTACAAAATTTCAATATTTAAAGTCCAATTTTAGTAAAAATTTTAATTTTAATTGATATCACAAAAAATAAGCAAAAACTTTTATTTTTGTTGGCATAGGCAAGATAGAGTTACTATCTTTGCTATTATTTGAAAATCTCCTGAAATTATGTTTGAATTTGATCAATACCTTGGCTTTTTAGCTTTTCTTATTATCTTAACCATGGGATTTTGGTTAATGATTTTTTTAATGAGTATTCTACCTTACTGGATAGGAGGTTCATTATTAGAAAAGTATAAAATGAAGAAAGAAAAGAAACGCCTGGAAAGAGAAGAAAATTCTAGAAAGAATTTATCTTAGAAAATTCCCTGGATTTTTTATTGTCTTTCATAGTTTATTTGAACTAAGGCATTATTAAATCAAACGTATCTTTATAAAATAAAAAAGGTGGTCTAATTTAGACCACCTTTTTTATTTAGTATTATTAAAATCTATCCTTCATAATCTCCACCATCGTCATTTCCAGCAGGTCTTCTACGTTGTGTTTCTTTTTTCTGATTGAATCTGTACATTAGAGATAATGTTATTTGACGCTCTCTCCATTGAAATTCGCTGTCTTGAACAAATCTATCTGTAATAGTTGTAGAGTTACGTTTTCTAGAATTAAGTAAGTCAGATACATTTAAAGTAAGTGTTGCTTTATCTTTAAATAGATCTTTGCTCAACGCCATGTCTATAGATAAAATCCCGTCAGACTTGGTTTGAGAATTCTCTTGTTGCCCTCTATAGAAAGCATTAGTTTGCCAATCTATTTTTGCTGGTAAACTTACTTTAGAGCTAAAACGTGCAAACCAACTATTATTCTTATTACTATAATCTATATCATTATATTCACCATCCTTCTCAAACTGAAAATAGTTAAAACTACCATTCAATCTTAACCATTTTGCCGGATTGTAAAGTACTCCTGCTTCAGCTCCAATTCTTTGTTCGCTAGAAAGATTTATAGGAATCGTTCTAATGATCTCTGTACCATTAAACAATTGCCCGGTACCTTGTTGAACTCTTTCGAAAGCATTTGTTTCATATTGATAATATACAGAAGAGGTAAGAGTTAATTTATCCCATCTTTTTAAGTAACCAAGGTCATAAGCATTTGCATAGGAAGGCGCTAGATTAGGATTCCCCTGAAAAACGTTGGTTCTACTAGATCTTGATGGAAATGGATTAATGAACCAACCTCTAGGTCTGTTTATTCTTCTGTTATATCCTAAGGTAACATTTTCAGTTTCACTTAGTTCATAAATAAGGTTTACCGTAGGGAATAAACCTAAATAATTATTATCAAAATTTGTATCTATAGGAAAGCCAAATTCTTCTTCTATCTCTGCATCTGTAAGCGGACTATCTATATCTCCTTTTAGTTGCGTGTTTTCTAATCTTAATCCTAGTAAGAAAGAGAATTCTCCAAATTTAGTTCCATACTGAGTATACAAAGCGTTTACATTTTCTGTATATGAAAATATATTGGTAAGTGGGCTTAGAACTAATTGCTCGCTTATTGGATCTTGAACATCTAATCTATAATCTGTGATCTCTTCTTTAAAATTCCCTCTATAACCTGCTTCAAATTGAGAGTTCTCGCCAAACGGAAGCACATAATCTGCTTGTATTAAATATTCTGTCTGATCTTCTTCATTAAGTACTTTTTCTGAAGGTAAAAACCCTGCTAACCCCGGAGTATTTTCAAATAATGGAGTTTCTGTAATAAAGGATGGCTCTTCATCACTGCTTTTTTCATATTGAAAATCTGCAGTTAATTTATGACCTTTTTCATTGAACTTTGTAATGTAGTTTAACGCAAATTGGAAGCTATTATCTTTCTCTTCCTGAACTTCTTCTCTTAAAGTTTCGAGTTCTAAGGTTCCATCGTTAAACTTCTGGGTAAAATTCTCGGTAATATCCTTATCGTTTCCAAATCTCCAGAATCCGGTAGCGGTTATAGAAGACATATCGTTTAAGTAATATTCAACCCCAAGATTAGTGTTGAAACCTCTATTTAATCTATCATAATCTCTGTTTTCAATTACTCGGTCAAAATCTCCGTTTGTATATCTAGTATCAAAGAAAGCATTACCAGGTCCCTTTCTATAGTTATAACCTGTTGTATTGAAGATGTTGTATTTGTCTGTTCTTAAATTTACATTGGCCGTTGCTCCATAAGTTTCTGGAATCCCAATATTGGTGGTTAAAGAACCATTAAACCCTAAGGTCTTTTCTTTTCTTAATATAATGTTCAGAATACCTGCAGTTCCTTCGGCATCATATCTGGCAGATGGAGAAGTAATTACCTCAACTCGTTCTATAGCATCTGCTGGAAGTTGACCTAATACATCTGTAGAACCAAAACCTGCCATGGCAGATGGCTTTCCATTAATTAAAATCTTTACGTTTTGATTTCCTCTAAGGCTAATTGCACCTTCAACATCTACAGTAACTGCTGGTACATTATTTAATGCATCACTTACGGTTCCACCCGCGGTAGTAAGATCTTTCCCAATGTTATAGATTTTTTTATCTAACCTAACTTCTACCTGAGTTGTTTCTGCTCTTACCACTACTTCATCTAGACTGTTAGTGCTTAAGCCAAGTTGAATAGTTCCAAGATCCAGATCTGCATTTATATCTTTATTATTGAAGGATTTGCTTTGAAATGAGATAAATTCAATCTTTACATTATAGATTCCGGCTGGAACTTCTATAGAAAAATTACCTTTTAAATCTGTAACACCACCATTTACATAACTTGGATCACTTACTTTAGTTACAATTACAGTAGCGTATTCTAAAGGAACTTTAAGATCATCATCGATCACTTTTCCCGTGATGTTGAATTCTTTCTTTTGAGCAAAAGCTGTGTTGTGGAGTGAAACAATAAATAGCAACAGCGTGCTAAGGAGAAGTAATTTTTTGGTGGTCATAACATATTTTTGTTGTTAGACCTCTTAAGAGAACAATGGTTTAATGAACCATCGTTAAAATCTTGTTATAACCACCAAAAAATATTAAATAAGAATGTTACTGTATTGATTATGAATCCATAATGCGGTTCGGAATTTTTTTATTTATTCCTACGTACGCATCAAATTGATCTGGACTCATCAATTTTCTTAGTCTTCTGTGCTCTTTTGATTGTACCTTTTGTAAACGCTGTATCTTATTGGTACTATGTTCACCATTAATGATCTCATTTTTTCTGATGGTGTACTCCACAATAATATCTTCTAATTGAAGAGATTGTTCTTCTGTTAAGCTTAATGTATCTTTCCAATTAAGTGCAATTTCTTTAGCAATATCTTCAAGATCTTTTCTATTTCTGCGGTGTAAGAAAATATGCGTATAAACAAATCCCCCAACCAGCAGCGTGGATAATCCTAATAAAAGGAGTCTGTTTTGTAGTTTCATGATTTGATGATTTAGTTTATTATAAAGTATCTTTTAGTAAGTATTGAATGTTGGAAGGAGGTCTTCCAATTACAGCAAGAAGATCGTCTTCAACTATAGGTCTTTCTATAAGCTTTGGATTCTCAACCATAATCTTGATCAATTCAGGGTTTTCAAAATTTTTATCTTTGAAGTTATCTTTCCAAATTTTCTCGTTAACTCTTATCAACATTTGGGGCTCGATCTGTAATTTATCTAATAATTTTTTGAGTTCTTCTTCTGTTAATGGTTCCTTTAAATACTCTCTAATCTTAAATTCTTTTCCAGAATTTTTGATGAGTTCAAGGCCTTCTCTAGATTTTGAACATCTTGGATTGTGATAAATTGTAAGTATTCCCATTAATTCTTGGCTTTAAAATACGTAATAAATTTCACTTTAGTTTGTAATAGATCAGTTTTAAATCAATCTTCATGCCGTTGCCCCATCATCATTAAATACGCTTTTAAGAATTGGTCTATATCACCATTCATAATAGCTTCTACATTACCAGATTCTTGAGCTGTCCTAACGTCTTTTACAAGTTTATAAGGATGCATTACATAATTTCTTATCTGAGATCCCCATTCTATCTTCATCTTAGAGTCTTCTATCTCTCTTCGTTGAGCTTGCTGTTTTTGAAGTTCGATCTCGTAAAGCTGACTTTTTAATAGCTGCATAGCCTTGGTTTTGTTTTCTAACTGAGATCGAGTCTCAGAATTTTCTATTACAATACCGGAAGGGGCGTGCTTAAGTCTAACGGCAGTTTCAACCTTATTAACATTTTGACCTCCGGCTCCGGAAGATCTCATGGTTTCCCAAGATATGTCTGAAGGATTGATGTCTATCTCTATAGTATCATCTGCAAGAGGATATACATATACAGAGGCAAATGAAGTATGTCTTTTAGCGTTGCTGTCAAAAGGGGAAATTCTTACCAAGCGGTGAACGCCATTTTCTCCCTTAAGCCAACCAAAACCAAAATCTCCATCAATCTCTAGAGTTACAGTTTTTATACCTGCAACTTCTCCAGCCTGATAGTTAAGCTCTTTTATTTTATAACCATGTTTTTCTGCCCACATAAGATACATGCGCATAAGCATCTCTGCCCAATCACAACTTTCTGTACCTCCAGCTCCGGCAGTTATTTGCAGTACGGCACTTAAGCTATCACCTTCCTCAGAAAGCATATTCTTAAATTCCATATTTTCAATAACCTCTAATGCTTTGGTATGTCTAGATGCTACATCTTCTGCAGTAGCTTCTTTCTCTTTATAAAATTCAAAGATCACTTCAAGATCTTCAACCAAAGTTTCTGCTGTATGATAGTCATCTACCCACTTCTTTTCAGTGTTTAGTTCGCGCATCATTAACTCAGCCTTTTTAGGATCATCCCAAAAATCTGGAGCAAAAGTCTTTTCTTCTAAATTGGTGATTTCTATTTGTTTGGCATCAACGTCAAAGATACCTCCTTAACGCAACCAGGCGATCTTTGAGTTCCTTTATATTATCTGTTGTAGTCATAATAGTGTGTTTTAGATGTAAAAATAGAATTAAAGGTGGCTTCAGGAAAGTATTTAACGATAATTTTATAGATTTAGGCAAAGAAATTAGCTCAGCATAATGCGGTGTAATTACTTAATTTTTATGCCAAATTTAAACTGAAGAGTTAAGAATCTATATATAGATTTTATTTGGCTCAAAATGAATGTAATAGTAAAAGAAATTATAACAATGATGTCAATAGAAATAGATCTAAGAAGTGATACGGTAACCAGACCTACAAAAGGAATGTTACAAGCAATTATAAGTGCTAAAGTTGGGGATGATGTTTATAAGGAAGATCCTACGGTTAATGCATTAGAAGAAAAATTAGCCAAGATGTTTGGTATGGATGAAGCTTTATTTTTTCCTACCGGAAGTATGGCCAATCAGGCAGCCATTAAATTACATACCCAGCCCGCAGAGCAATTAATTTGCGATAAATGGGCACATGTGTATAATTACGAAGGGGGAGGAGTTTCCTTTAATAGTGGTGTCTCCTGTAAGTTAGTAGATGGAAATAGAGGTTTGATAACCGCAGATCTCGTAGAAGAAAGCATCAATCCACCAGATTTTTATCATAGCCCACTTACTAGTTTGGTATGTCTTGAAAATACTACTAACAAAGGAGGAGGAGCGTGTTATGATCTAGAGACCATCAAAGAGATTAGAAAAGTTTGTAATACGCATGGCTTAGGATTGCACTTGGATGGTGCAAGATTATTTAATGCGATAGTTGCTAAAAAGCAAGACCCCAAAGATTTCGGGAAGTTATTTGATACCATTTCTGTTTGTTTATCTAAAGGTTTGGGTACCCCTATGGGCTCTGTATTAATAGGAAATAAAGACCTTATGAAAAATGCGATTAGAGTTCGTAAAGTTCTTGGAGGTGGGATGCGTCAAATGGGATTTATGGCAGCTGCTGGAATTTATGCTTTAGATAATCATGTTGAAAGGCTTGAGCAAGATCATAAGCGTGCAGATGATATCGCCAGATCTCTAAGAAGGCAAGAATATATTCATGAAGTTGAGCCTGTAGAAACCAATATCATTATTTTTTATCTAAAAGAAGCTTCCTATGAAAAGAGTTTTATGGAGCAACTACAAAAGGAAAATATTAGAATAAGTAATATGGGACATGGAAAATTAAGGATAGTTACACATCATGATTATCCTGAAGAAAGTCACCAAAGATTCTTAAAAGTTCTAGATAACATCAGTTTATAAAGAGAATATAAAATTAAAAAGCCGGTTATTAAACCGGCTTTTATTTTATTTGAACATATCCAACCCAGGAATATCCGGCATTCCATCTTTAGCTACTGCCGCTAATTCTGTTTCATTAATTTCATGTGCTCTATTAATGGCTTTGTTCAAAGTAAGAACTAGGTAATCTTCTAGTTGCTCTTTGTCTTCCATCAGCTCATCTGCAATAGAAACATTTCTAATCTCTCTGGTAGCAGTAATAGTGATCTTAAGAAGACCATCTGCAGATTGTTCATCTATTAGAACAGTTTTTAAACGCTCTTTTGTTTCTTCTACTTTTTGTTGGGTTTCTTTGATTTTATTCATCATCCCCATCATATCTCCAAACATAAATTTTATTTTTAAATATTGAGCTTCAAAATTAGTGAATTCAATGGATAAATAAGCTAATTGTGCCCATTGTCTTAGTTATTTTGTTAGGAAGCTTTACCTTTGCACCAGCATAAATTACAAGCAATTGAAAAAAGAAATTCTAGCCCCTCAGGCTCTTAAAAAAGTGAAAGAGCTTCAAGCTCATAATGAAACGAGGATAGATGAGTATTACTGGATGAATGATAGGGAGAACCCTGCAGTAATTAATTATCTTGAAAATGAAAATGAATATAATGATATGATGACGGCTCACACCGCAGCATTTCAGAAAAGTCTTTTTAAAGAGATGAAGGGTAGAATAAAAGAAGACGACTCTTCTGTACCTTACAAGCTACATGGATATTGGTATTTAACCAGATTTGAAAAAGGAAAGGACTATCCGGTCTATTCTAGAAAAAAGGAAACCTTAGAAACTTCAGAAGATATTCTCTTTGATGTTAATTTAATGGCTGAAGGTTTTGATTATTATAGTTTGGGTGGTTTAAATGTGAGCCCGGATAATAAATTGATAGCTTTTGGTGTAGATACCGTAAGTAGAAGAAAGTACACAATTAGAATAAAAGATCTGGAATCTGGGGAACTGTTAAAAGAAGAAATTCATACCACCACCGGAGGTTCAACTTGGGCTAATGATAATAAAACACTTTATTACACCAAGAAAGATGAACAAACTTTAAGATCTAACCAGATCTTTAAACACATTCTGGGAACAGATCCTAAACATGATGTTTTGGTTTATGAAGAGCATGATGAAACTTTTAATACCTACATCTACAAATCTAAATCTCAGGAATATTTAATTATAGGATCTCACAGCACCTTAACTAGTGAATATAGAATTTTGGACGCTAATGATCCAGAGGGAGAATTCAAAGTCTTTCAATCTAGAGTAAGAGGTTTGGAATATGGAATAAGTCATTATAAAGATCATTTTTATGTTCTTACCAACGAGGGTGGAGCGATTAATTTTAAATTGATGAAAACACCTGTTACCGATACAGAAATTCAGTATTGGGAAGAGGTAATTCCACATAGAGATGATTATCTACTAGAGGATATAGATATTTTTGAAGATTATTTAGTGGTGAGTGAGCGTAATAACGGACTCAATAAAATAAAGATCACAAGATGGGATACTGGAGAAAGCTTTTTTGTTCCTTTTGATAATGAAACTTACACTGCTTATACCAGTATAAATCCAGATTTTGAGATTGATATTTTAAGGTATACTTATAATTCCTTAAATACGCCTACCTCTGTAGTTGATTTTAATATGGCTACCAAAGAGAAAACCGTTCTTAAAGAGCAAGAGGTTTTAGGAGGTAATTTCGATAAAGATAATTATCAAACAGAACGAATTTGGGCAGATGCAGAAGACGGAACTAAAATTCCGGTTTCATTGATTTATAAAAAAGGTATTAAGAAAGATGGATCTAATCCATTATTACAGTATGCCTATGGCTCTTATGGATCTACTATAGATCCTTATTTTTCTACTACAAGGTTAAGTTTGTTGGATAGAGGATTTATCTATGCAATTGCGCATATAAGAGGGGGTGAGTACCTAGGAAGAAAATGGTATGAAGAAGGAAAATTACTTCAGAAGAGAAATACTTTTACAGATTTTATAGATGTTTCCAAATATTTAATAGATCAAAACTATACATCTAATAAACATCTGTATGCCATGGGTGGATCTGCAGGTGGATTATTGATGGGGGTTATTATAAATATGGCGCCACAATTATACAATGGTATTATTGCTGCAGTTCCTTTTGTAGATGTTGTAACTACCATGTTAGATGATAGTATTCCATTAACCACAGGTGAGTATGATGAATGGGGGAATCCTAATGATAAAGAATATTATGATTATATGCTAACATACTCGCCTTATGATAATGTTAAAAGTCAGGACTATCCAAATATGCTTGTTACAACTGGATTGCACGATTCTCAAGTACAGTATTGGGAACCGGCAAAATGGGTTGCTAAGCTAAGAGAAAAGAAAACAGATGATAACTTATTACTGTTCCATACTAATATGGATGCAGGCCACGGAGGCGCCTCTGGAAGATTTGAAGCCTTGAAAGAGGTAGCTGAAGAGTATGCCTTTTTATTGGACCTTGAAGGAATTACCTTATAATTAAAAAATTTCCCGTAACTTTGGGCGGTTTTTGTGATTAAGATTATTTTAAGTTTTTAGAATAATGGAGAAACAAACTAAAGTTGCAAAAGAATTTCATTTATGAAAGAAGAGATACAGGTTTATGACAATGTATTGCAATTAATAGGGAAGACCCCGTTGATACATTTAAACTCTATAACTAAAGATTTTAAAGGCTCATTCGCTGCAAAGGTGGAAGCTTTTAACCCAGGACATTCTACAAAAGATAGAATTGCACTTTATATTATTGAAGAGGCAGAAAAAAAGGGAATATTAAAGCCTGGTGATACTATTATTGAAACTACTTCTGGGAATACCGGTTTTAGTATTGCAATGGTGAGTATTATTAAGGGTTATGAGTGCATTCTTGCTGTTAGTTCTAAATCCTCTAAGGATAAGATAGATATGCTTAAAACTATGGGGGCAAAAGTTTATGTTTGTCCTGCTAATGTTTCTGCTGATGATCCTAGATCTTACTATCAGGTAGCTCGAAGATTACACGAAGAACGTAAAGGTTCTGTGTACATTAATCAATACTTTAACGAGCTGAATATGGATGCTCATTACAACTCTACAGGGCCTGAGATTTGGAAACAATCTGAAGGAAAGATCACACATTTAGTGGCTTGTAGTGGAACAGGAGGTACTATTTCTGGTACTGCTAGATTTTTGAAGGAACAAAATCCAAATATTAAGGTTATAGGAATTGATGCTTTTGGCTCTGTGTTGAAAAAATACCATGAAACTAAAGAATTTGATTCTAATGAGATCTATCCTTATAGAATAGAAGGACTTGGGAAAAACTTGATCCCAAGTGCAACAGATTTTGATATAATAGACAAATTTGTAAAGGTAACAGATGAGGAAAGTGCTCATACTGCTAGAGAACTTGCTAAAACAGAAGGTTTATTTGTTGGATACACCAGTGGTGCAGCAATGCAAGGCTTAAAGCAATTGAATGCGGAGGGAGAATTTGACGAAAATTCTAATGTAGTAGTAATATTTCCAGATCATGGTTCTAGATATATGAGCAAGGTTTTTAGTGATGATTGGATGACAGAGCAAGGTTTTTTTGATACTAAAAACTTTGCAGAGACAGAGCGAATAGAGTTTATAAAATAAATGAAATCATTTCTGTATACATAATAACAAAAAGCATCCTTATCTTACAGGGTGCTTTTACTTTTATTGCTTCTGGAGCAATTAAGATTATTTTTTAAAATTGAGTTGTATTTAACTACTTTTGCAATTCGTAAATAAAAGATCTATGAGAGATTTATTTGATAAAATATATAAGGACAAAGGGCCTTTAGGAAAATGGGCTGAACAAGCAGAAGGATATTTTGTATTTCCAAAGCTTGAAGGACCAATTTCAAACCGAATGAAGTTTAGAGGGCAAGAGGTTATAACTTGGAGTATTAACGATTATCTAGGTTTAGCTAATCATCCTGAAGTTCGTAAAGTAGATGCTCAGGCAGCAGCAGATTATGGTTCCGCCTATCCTATGGGAGCTAGAATGATGAGCGGGCATACAGATCTTCACGAAAAATTACAGGAAGAGCTTGCGGAATTTGTAAGTAAAGAAGCATCATATCTTCTTAATTTTGGATATCAGGGAATGGTATCTACTATAGATGCTTTAGTGTCTAAAGCAGATGTTATAGTTTATGACGTAGACGCACATGCATGTATCATTGATGGTGTAAGATTACACCTTGGTCAAAGATTTACATATAAGCATAACGATATGGAAAGTATCGAAAAGAACTTGCAACGTGCTACTAAAATTGCAGAACAAACCGGTGGAGGAATCTTATTGATCTCTGAAGGAGTTTTTGGAATGCGAGGAGAACAAGGGAAACTTCGAGAAATAGTTGAACTTAAGAAAAAATATAATTTCAGACTTTTTGTTGATGATGCTCATGGTTTTGGAACTTTAGGTGCTACAGGAGCAGGTGCTGGAGAAGAGCAAGGGGTACAGGATGATATTGATGTTTATTTTGCAACTTTTGCAAAATCTATGGCCAGTACCGGAGCATTTATTGCTGGAGACAAAGAGATCATGGATTATCTTAAATATAACTTGCGCTCACAAATGTTCGCAAAGTCTTTACAGATGCAATTGGTAGTTGGTGCTCGCAAAAGGCTTGAGATGCTTAAAACCATGCCAGAACTTAAGAATAAGCTTTGGGAGAATGTAAATGCTTTACAGAATGGATTAAAAGCTAAAGGATTTGATATAGGAACTACTCAAAGTTGTGTAACTCCGGTTTATTTAAAAGGAAGTATTCCTGAAGCTATGGCGCTTGTAAAAGACCTTAGAGAAAATCATGGGGTTTTCTGTTCTATAGTAGTATATCCTGTAATTCCTAAAGGATTAATCCTTTTAAGAATGATACCTACTGCAACTCATACGCTACAAGACATAGAAGAGACCTTAGAAGCCTTTTCTACAATTAGAGAGCGTCTAGAAAACGGAACTTATAAAAGATTGTCTGCAGCTATTACAGCTTCTACAGAGCAATAGATTTACAAGTCTATAAATAGAAAAAGCCCATCAATTTGATGGGCTTTTTTATTTTCTTGAAATGTATGTTTATTCTTTGTCAGTAGAAGAAGCGGGAGCATCTTTAGCCGCTTTATTTTGCATTTCTTCTGTTCTTTTTCTTCGTCGGGAACCCTCAAAAGAATCATCTAAGAATTCATCTTTTTTATGCATATCTAATCTATAAGAAATTCCTGCTGCCACTTGCCAGCGAGATGGGGTATCTTTAAAATTCATCAATCCAGAAATATCTACCTGAAAATCGTCTGATATTAAATAGGCAGCGCCAAGTCTACCAAGATCATCTGCATAAATATCACTTATAAGGCCATTGTATTCAATAAATCCTGCAAATTGTGGAGTAAAAGCATGTGTAAGAGTTATAATACCTTGAAATGTTGGAAAATCTTCTGTCATTTTATCAGCAATAAAATTCATAACCAAAACCCAACCGCCTCTCCAGTTGTTTTGAGTAATTAAAGCGAATTTAGGTGAGATCTGACCCTCGCCTTCATATAAAAAGGGATTATCCTTCATATAAAAGTTGGCTCCTGCATAAGCCGAAACTGCAGGGATCAAAGTTTTCCATTTAAATTTTTGATTATTTTTCCAGCTTCTAATATCTACCTTATCTGGAGTAATACTTTTTAACGGATCAAAAATTAGATACTTTATTCCTAAAGTGTTATTTCTAAAATTGCTTCTTTTGTAATCTACATCGTTGGCCCCAACTTTAATGGTTGTGGTCTCAGCTTGAAAAGACCCGCTAAGATTTATTTCTAAAGCTTCAAATAGGAAACCATATCTTAATTCATAATCTGTACCCAAAATATTAGTATCTGTACCAAGTATCTCATGGTTGTCATTGCCATAATATCCACCAGCTTCCAATTGAAGAACTCCTGTACCTACAGAAAATGCCCCTTGAGAATTACCAGGTCTGTTTGAATTAATGGTTTCGGTATACTGCGCATTTGCTGTAATTCCTAAAAATGTGAATATGAGAAGCTGTAGATTTTTATTGCTGAATTTACGCATGTGTGGTGCTTTTTAAACAATCAAATATAGACGATTTTATTAATTTTTTAGGAGTTAAATACGGAATTTGTCTGGCTATAATAGTAATTTTGCACAAACTGAAGAAAGATGTACGAAGCTTCATTTGAAAGCATATTAAAGACGGTTCTGATCATAATGCTGATCTATTTTGGTTTCAAACTTTTAATAAAATGGTTTGGGCCAATGATACTGAAATACTTCCTTAAAAGAATAGGTAGCAAATTTCAGCAACAATTTAATCAACAACCTTCAAAAAGATCTAAGAAAGAAGGTGATGTGGTAATTGAGAAGAAGCCAAATAATTCTCGAAAGGCCAATAAAAAGGTAGGGGAGTATATCGATTACGAAGAAATTGATTAATTTTCGGGCCTATTAAAAACTTCATAATGTTTAGGTCTGTAAAAACTATTCTCCCGCATCTTTTAGTATTCTTAGGATTTATTATTATTTCTCTTGCTTATTTTAATCCGGTTTTGCAAGGTAAAGAGATCTTGCAAAGTGATATTGCTCAATATATCGGGATGAGCAAGCAACAAAAAGATTTTAAAGCTGAAACTGGAGAAGAAACCTATTGGACAGATGCTGCTTTTGGTGGAATGCCTACTTATCAGTTAGGTGCTTATTATCCAAATAATTTTATTAAAGATCTGGATCTAGCTCTAAGATTTTTACCGCGACCTGCAGATTACTTATTCCTGTATTTTTTAGGGTTTTATATACTTCTACTAGTATTAAAGCTAGACTATAAGCTCGCCTTTGTTGGTGCTTTAGCTTTTGGTTTTTCAACATATCTTATAATCATTTTAGGAGTGGGACATAATGCAAAGGCACATGCTATTGCTTATATGCCTATGGTTCTTGCAGGAATATTGCTTTGCTTTAGAAGCAGATATATTGCAGGATTTTTGCTCTTGGCATTTGCTATGGCGCTTGAAATTGGTGCCAATCACTTTCAAATGACGTATTACTTATTAATATTAGTGGTGATTTTAGGAAGTGCTTATTTAGTGGATGCTTTTAGAAAGAAACAGTTACCTCAGTATTTTAAAGCATTAGGCGTAATGGTTTTAGCTGTAGTTTTAGCTATTGGAGCTAATGCTACCAATTTAATGGCAACTCAAGAATATACAGAATTTAGCACGCGTGGTGATAATGGTTTAACAATTGGTCCTGATGGAAGTCAGAAAAAAGCTAGTGGTTTAGATTTCGATTATATAACAGAATATAGCTATGGAATAGCAGAAACCTTCAATTTATTCATTCCAAGATTCATGGGAGGCTCTAGCTCAGAGAAATTGAATGAGAAATCGGAGATGTATCAGCAATTATTAAAAATGGGAGCTAGTCCTCTTCAAGCGAAAGACTTTGCAGAAAGCGCTCCAACATATTGGGGTTCTCAGCCTTTTGTGGGTGCTCCGGCTTATATAGGTGCAACGATAATATTTTTATTCGTCTTTGGACTCTTTCTTATTAAGGGTAGATTGAAGTGGTGGATTGTAGGAGGAACTGTATTAGCATTAATGCTCTCATGGGGTAAGAATTTTGAGTTTTTAACTCAGTTCTTTATTGATATAGTGCCTTTATATAATAAATTTAGAGCGGTTTCTTCTATACAAATTCTGGTGGAACTTTGTGTTCCTGTCTTAGCTATATTCGGCTTATATAGACTCTTTAATGATTTTGAGAAGAAAGAGGAAAAAGAGCATGCTTTAAAATGGGCAACAATTATTACTGGAGGAATTGCTCTTATTTTTCTTTTATTTAAATCTATGTTATTCAATTTTAGTGGAGGTAGTGATAATGTATATATTCAGCAAATGGGAGCAGAATTTGTTCGTGCTCTAAAAGATGATAGGAAATCTATATTTACTTCAGATACTATCAGATCACTAATTTTTGTTCTTTTATCTGCCGGATTCATTTGGGCATACTTGAAAGAAAAAGCATCTAAAAATCTAATTATTTTAGGGTTTGCAGTTTTAATACTAGCAGATTTAGTAATTGTTGACAGAAGATATGTTAATAATGAGAACTTTGTAGCCTCTAGAGTGGTTAATGAACCATTTCAAAAGAGACAGGCAGACGTTAATATACTTAATGATAATTCTAGGTTCAGAGTTTTTGATGTTTCTGAGAGTCCTTTTAACAGTGCACGAACTTCATATTTCCATAATTCAATAGGGGGATATCATGCGGCTAAGCCTGCAAGAATGCAAGATCTATTTGATTTTTATATAGCAAATAATAATATGAAAATATTAAACATGCTAAATGTGAAATATTTTATAGTGCCTACAGAGGCACAACCTGTAGCACAGGAAAACCCAGGTGCATTTGGGAATGCGTGGTTTGTTAATGATGTGTCATGGGTAGAAACTTCTAATCAAGAAATAATAGCGCTTGGCGATACAGATTTGACAAATACCGCAATAATAGATACTAAATTTAAAGACTTGGTGGGTACAGAAGAATTAACTACTTCAGATGGTTCTATTCAATTGAAAAAGAATGAACCTAATGAATTAATATATAGTTTTAAATCTAATGATTCACAGCTTGTTGTCTTTTCTGAAATGTACTATGCACATGGGTGGAAATCTTTTATAGATACCAAAGAAGTCCCTAATTTTAGAGTAGACTATATTTTAAGAGGATTAAAAGTACCTGCTGGAGATCATACTATTACTTTTAAGTTTGAACCTGAGGTTATTCAAACAGGTGGTACGATATCTTTAATAAGTTCAATATTGTTATTCGGCTTACTTTTGGGTGGGCTTTTCTATGGTTTCAAGGAAAAAGATTTCTTCAAGAAACAATCATAATAGACAATTAACTAATGAAGAAAGTTCTAATTGTTACCTATTATTGGCCACCTGCCGGCGGACCGGGAGTGCAGCGGTGGTTGAAATTTGTTAAGTATCTTAAAGAATTTGGAATTGAACCCATTGTTTTTATCCCGAAAGACCCAGATTATCCTATGCTTGATGAATCCTTTCTAAAGGAAGTTCCGAAGGATATTACCATTTTAAAAGGGAGGATTTTTGAACCTTATTTTCTGGCAAAGATATTTTCTAAGAAAGGTGCAACAAAGATAAGTTCTGGTATTATCGCAGATGAAGAGAAGCAAAGTATCCTTCAAAAATTGATGCTTTATATTCGCGGTAATTTTTTTATTCCGGATGCCAGAAAATTTTGGGTGAAGCCATCAGTTAGCTATCTCTCCAAGTATCTTTCAGAAAATAATATTGATGCCGTTATTACTACCGGTCCGCCACATAGCGTGCATTTAATAGGCCTAAAACTCAAACAGAAATATGATATTAAATGGTTCGCAGATTTTCGAGATCCTTGGACTCAGATTGGATACCATGAAAAGCTTAAGCTTTCTGAACGCTCTAGAAAAAAACATCTCAAGTTTGAAAATGTAGTTTTAAATACGGCAGACAGAATTATAGTAACTAGTTATACCACAAAGAATGAATTTAGTAAAATTACTAAGAAGCCTATTTCTATTATTACTAATGGGTATGATGGAAAACTAAATGATACTTTGAAAGCTTTAGATGAACATTTTACTATATCTCATATTGGATCACTTCTTTCCGGAAGAAATCCAATTAATCTGTGGAAAGTGCTCGAGGAGTTGATCATGGAAGATACAGATTTTGCTAAGAATTTTAAATTAAAACTCATTGGTACAGTAAGCGAAGAAGTGATAAATAGTATCAAAAATTTTAAACTTGATAATAATTTAGAAATTTTAGGTTACGTACCTCATAAAGAGGCAATCAATATACAAAAGCGTGCTAGTGTATTATTACTTATAGAAATAGATAGTATAGATACAAGAGGTATAATTCCCGGGAAACTGTTTGAATATATGATGGCCAAAAGGCCAATTCTTGCAATAGGTCCTGAACAGTGGGATGTTATAAGATTGTTAGAAAATACCAATGCAGGGCAATTTTTTAATTACAAAGAGGGAAAAAAATTAAAGGAATATATTTTAAAACTATATCAACTCTATAACCAGAATAAGCTTACTTCGCACAGCTACAATATTGAACAATATAGTAGAAGATCACTTACTGCTAAATTAGTAGAGCTCTTAAATAAATAGATTAGATAAACCATGGGAGTTATTCTAAATCAGTCTTTTAAAAACATAATAACCACATATTTTGGTTTTGGAATTGGTGCAATAAACACGCTATTTCTTTTTACCTATTTTCTTGAAAAAGAATATTATGGATTGGTAGGTTTTCTACTCTCAGCAGCTAATTTGATATGGCCAATTTTAGATTTTGGTGTGCATAATACATTAGTTAAGTTTTATTCGTCTTATAAAACAAAACTTGATAGAGATAAGTTATTAAATCTGATAGTGTTTCTTCCGCTTATTGTATCCATCATTATAGGTTTAATAAGCTTGTTTAGTTACAGTATGTTACTCGATTATTTTGAGTCTGGTAACAAATTAGTACAACCCTATATTTGGTTAATTTTTGTAATTGCTTTAGCAACCGCCTATTTTGAAATCTTCTTTGCGTGGTCTAAAGTTCATTATCAGAGTGTTTTTGGTAACTTTATGAAAGAGGTCTTTCATAGAATTTGTATCACCCTTTTATTATTTGCGGTTTACTTAAAGTTGATCTCGGTTTCTCAATTTATCTATTGGATGGCTGGCGTATTCATTTTTAGAGCTTTTGCTATGATGTTTTATGCGTTTCGTCTTTATAGACCAACATTTAGTTTACAGATGCCTATCAACTTTATTACGGTTTTAAAATATTCTGCTTTAATCTTAATTGCGGGATCGGTAGCTATGATCTTATTAGATTTAGATAAAGTAATGATAGAGCATTATCTACCTATAGAAAATGTTGCGATCTATGGAATAGCGGTATATATAGCAACGGTTATCTCTGTTCCTCAGAAAGCCATGCATCAAATTATTCATCCCCTTACTGCAACTATGCTAAATGAAAGAGATAGGGTAGGGATGAGAGATCTTTATAAGCGAAGTTCTCTAAGCCTATTAGTTGTGAGTGCTTTGATATTTATTCTCATCATGGTAAATCTAAATCAGTTATACTCCTTAATGCCTCCCCAATACCAAATTAGTAGCTTTATTGTTCTCTTAATTTCACTGGTTAAACTGTACGATAATATGTTAGGAAGTAATAATAGTATACTTTTTAATTCAGATTATTACCGCTTGGTACTCGTAATAGGAGTTGCATTAGCCATACTTGCGTATGTTTTTAACCTTATTCTAATACCTACTTATGGAATAATGGGAGCAGCTATTGCTACCTTTTTAGCATTTTTTATATTCAATACTGCCAAAATTTTTATAGTAATTTCAAAGTTTAAAATGCATCCGTTTACCAATAAGACTTTATATATTCTGCTTTTCTCTGCTGCACTTTGTGGGGCATTTTATATATGGGAGTTTCCTTTCCATCCCTTTATCAATATAGCACTGAAATCTATCGTAGTAAGCATAATATATTTGTTCGTAACTCTAAAATTTAATTTTTCTGATGATATAACCATCTTAATGCAGAAATATTTAAAGAAAGCTAGAGTTATATAATACAAAAATCCTCAGCGTTGTGATATAAACAAACACTGAGGATTTTCTAACTAACTAACCAACCAAAAAATTATTTAGATTTTATCTCTTCCTCGAGAACTTCTAGTATTTTCTGTTTTTTCTGAGACAGGGATAGATTGAGGCTGGTTAGATCTCGTACTTCCTCGCTCTGTTCTCGCTTCTGATGAACTGTTTGAATTTCTTGTTGTAGTCTCGACTGCTTTCACAGCAGTATTTCTTCTTGAGTTCGTTTCTCTAGTAGCTGTATTAGAAGTTCTGCTAACAGGATTTCTGCTATTTTCAACTTCTGTCTGAGAAATTCTTCCTCTGCTAGAAGAAACTGAACTATTAACATTGGTACTCTTTGATTGTGTCGTTGATGCTCCTCTGGTATTTCTTACAGCTTCCTCGTGTTTGTTCACAAGAGATCTTTCTCTTCGTGATGAAGAAGAAGTTCTTGCTCGGGGATAAGATCTTACAGAATTTTGATTGCTTCTAACATTGGAAGTATTTGAATTATTCTCACTTCTAGAAGTATCATAAGAATATTGTGAATTTACATCTCTTATTTCTGCAGTTCTTCTTCCGTAATTATACACTGTAATATTCTGTCCAGGTCTATAGAAATCATATCTTCTTCCATTGTTATAATAGTAATTATTATAATTGTTGGAGTATACCACATAATCTAATCTATTAGGCTCATAATATGTTCTGTATGGTTCATAGTAGACTACGCGATAATTTGGATGTGGTCTCATGTAATATTTATGCCAAGGTCTAGAAATATATCTTGTATTGTAGGCATTTATAAACCCTGCATACCTTACAGGTCTGTCAAAAGCATTATAATAAACGAACATGTCTCCAACTCGAGCAATATTCCCTCTGTTATTATAAGCGATGTCTACATTACCTGCTCGAGTTATTCTACCGTAATAATCATAATAAATAGGAACACTTTCTATTTGGATTACAGCGCCAAAATCATCGTACTGTACAAACGTATCATAATTATAACCAGAATTATAACTTATATTATATCCAGGATTTGGAATATTTCTAATTGCAGTTCTTGAAAATTGAGGATTATAATAGAAATCAAATTCCCCATTTGGAAAAATGGCAAATTCAACACCGCGTTCTACAAAGATAAACGCCTCACCATAATTATAAGGAATCGTAATATTTGAATCTTTAGCTGAAACATTCAATCCAACCAAGAAAAGGGCAAGTATTAATGTAATTTTTTTCATGGGAGCGGTTTTAAATTATTAATTAGTTGGAATCCAGATCAATTAATACAAAGTGCGTGCCAAAAGAAAAATATACCTATAAGCTAGATAAGGTTCTCCTAATAGAGAACCTTATCATATTTCATTAAAGTTTTTCCTTTAAATACGGTGCAGTGTAAGATTTCTTATTCTTCGCAACCTCTTCAGGTGTGCCTGCCGCTATTAGGTAACCTCCATTTTCTCCACCATCTAAACCAAGATCTATTACATGGTCTGCACATTTCACCAAATCCATATTATGTTCAATAACAATAATAGAGTGTCCTTTATCTATTAATGCATTAAACGAGGTTAGTAGTTTTTGTATATCGTGAAAGTGCAAGCCCGTGGTCGGTTCGTCAAATATAAATAAGGCTTTATCTTTAGTTATTCCTTTTACTAGGAATGATGCAAGCTTTATACGCTGAGCTTCCCCGCCAGATAGAGTAGAAGAGCTTTGCCCTAATTGAACATATCCAAGTCCTACCTCTTGTAGGGGTCTTAATTTATTAGTGATCTTATTTTCATTATTTTCAGAAAAGAAGCCCAAAGCTTCATCGATGGTCATTTTTAAAATATCATCTATATTCTTCTCAGCAAAAGTTACCTCAAGAACTTCCTTTTTAAAACGTTTTCCGTTACAGGTTTCACATTCTAAATGCACATCTGCCATAAATTGCATCTCTATGGTCACTTCGCCTTCTCCTTTACACGTATCACATCTTCCGCCATCTACATTAAATGAAAAATGTTTAGGCTTGAAATTTCTGATATCAGACAATTTTTGATTTGCGAATAGATTTCTAATATCATCGTAAGCCTTTATATAGGTTACAGGATTAGAACGTGATGATCTTCCAATAGGATTTTGATCTACAAATTCTATTGATGTAATGCTCTTAAAATTACCTTCAATAGCAGAAAACTGACCAGCCTTTTCTCCAATACCACCAATCTCTTTAAGCATAGATGGATATAGAATCTTTTTAACTAATGTACTTTTACCGCTTCCGGATACTCCTGTAACTGCTGTAAATACACCTAAAGGAAAGGTAACATCAATATTTTTTAAGTTATTTTCTCTAGCCCCAAGAATCTTTGCGAATTGCTTAGTAGTCCTCCTTTTCTTTGGAACTTCAATTCGCATAGAATCATTAAGATATTGAGCGGTAAGAGAATCTGATTTTAGTATGTCAGCATAGGTGCCAGAAGCTACTAATTCTCCTCCATTTGTACCAGCCTCTGGGCCGATATCTATAATTTCATCTGCAGCTTTCATAATGTCTTCATCATGCTCCACTACAATCACGGTATTTCCTAGATCCCTTAGGTCTTCTAAAACTCCAATTAGCTTTTTTGTATCCCGAGGATGTAGTCCTATAGAAGGTTCATCTAAGATATACATAGATCCAACTAAACTACTTCCAAGGGAGGTTGCAAGATTAATTCTTTGTGATTCTCCACCAGAAAGAGTATTGGATTTTCTATTAATTGTTAAATAATCTAGCCCAACATTGGAAAGAAATTGCAATCTGTTTTTAATCTCGGCTAGCAAACGTTTGGCTATTTGAGCATCATACTCATTTAATTCTAAATCATTAAAGAAAGCTCTTACTTTATCTAATGGTTTTTCTACAAGATCTGTTATTGTAGCTCCACCAATCTTTACATAGTTGGCTTCTTTTCTCAGTCTTTTTCCTTTACATAGAGAACATTTTGTTTTTCCTCTATATCTTGAAAGCATTACTCTATTCTGAATTTTATAAGCCTTCGATTCTAAAAATTCAAAAAATGTATTTAATCCCTCAAAATATTCATTTCCATTCCAAATAAGATCCTTTTGGTCTTGAGAAAGATCGAAATAAGGCTTATGTATAGGAAAATTAAATTTATGAGAATTATTAATAAGTTCATTCTTGTACCAACTCATACTCTCACCGCGCCAAGGGAAGATTGCATTTTCATACACAGAGAGACCGGTATTAGGAATTACTAGATCTTCATCTATCCCTACAACATCCCCATAACCTTCACATTTTGGACACGCACCATAAGGGTTATTAAAACTGAATAAATGTACATTAGGTTCTAAGAAATGTATTCCATCAAGCTCAAACTTATTACTGAAATGTCTTATTTTATTATCTGAAATACTTTCGATGAACAACTCTCCCTTTCCTTCAAAGAATGCTGTTTGAGATGCATCTGCGAGTCTATTATAAAAATCTTCTTCTTCTTTGGTTACAATTCTATCTACAACCAGATAAATATCATCAAGCTTCACCTTGTCTGTAACAGCTTCATCAATTCTTACAACCTCATTTTTAATTTTTATTCTACTGTATCCCTGTTGAAGAAGTACCTTTAGCTTATCTTCAATTTCTCTCCCTTCTTCAAGTAGGAGTGGAGCAAGAAGCAATAATTTTTCTCCTTCTGCAAACGCCTTCACGTAGTTAATAACATCTGTAACAGTATCTTTTTTAACTTCATCTCCAGAGATTGGGGAATACGTTCTTCCTATTCTTGCAAAAAGTAGTTTTAAATAATCATAGATCTCGGTTGAAGTTCCTACGGTAGAACGTGGATTGGTAGAGTTAACCTTTTGTTCTATAGCAATTGCCGGAGCAATTCCTTTAATATAATCTACTTTAGGTTTATTTAATCTCCCTAAGAATTGTCTTGCATAGGAAGATAAACTCTCTACATACCTCCTTTGACCTTCTGCATAAAGTGTATCAAAAGCTAAACTAGATTTTCCAGATCCAGATAATCCGGTTATTACTACTAGCTTATTTCTAGGAATAACAACATCTATATTTTTTAGGTTGTGCAATTTTGCACCTTTAATGATGATATTTTGTTTGGGATCTACGCTTGCAATATCTATAGTCATGGATTCTTCTTCTATATAATCTGCAAAGATACTTAATAAGCATCAGTGTAAAAAGTGAAGCAATTCTATAAGAAATGTTAAAAAAAGTAGGAGAGATTTGTTTAGGTTAAAAATATGTTGCTATATTTGACGATTAAACGAACAATCTAAAAATCTATTGCCTATTGCATAAAGTTACTTTTTAAGTTTTTTAACCTAACCTAAAAGATGTCCTTAAAGCATCTTTAATAAAGTAACATTATGGATAATACCCAGGCAACTGATGCTCTTTTAGTACGTACCTACCTTAAAGGTAATGAAAATGCACTTTCCCAATTAATTTCTAGGCACCAACAGCGTATTTATAGTTTTATCTATTCGAAGGTCTTCGATAAGGATGTTGCAGATGATGTATTTCAAGATACCTTCATCAAAGTTATTAATACCTTAAAAAGGGGTAAATATAATGAAGAGGGAAAATTTCTTCCATGGGTAATGCGTATCGCACACAATCTTGTTATAGATCATTTTAGAAAGAACAAGCGTATGCCAAAATTTGAGAATAATGGCGACTTTAATATTTTTTCTGTTCTTAGTGATGGAGATCTTAATGTGGAAACTCAACTTATCAAAGATCAAATTGAAGTGGATGTACAGGAATTAATCAAAGAATTGCCAGAAGATCAATTGGAAGTTCTTACCATGAGAATCTATAAAGATATGAGTTTCAAAGAAATATCAGAACTTACTGGGGTAAGTATTAATACTGCTCTAGGAAGAATGAGATATGCACTTATAAATCTTAGAAAGATCATAGAAAAGCATAATTTAATTTTAACAAATTAATTTATACTATCTCCATTGAATTTGCGTTCTCCTTTTAAATAATTTTAAAGAGAACCTGATGGAGAACCTTTACACTAAATCTTCGAAAGAAGAACATTTATCAAGCTTGAACCCTAACAAAGAGACTATTCAATTTTTATTAGATTATTCAAAAGCCCTACAGATATTTGAATATAATGAAATGAAATTTGATACGATCCTTAACTAAGGGCTATAAAAAGACCTGTAATATGCAGGT
Organism: Gillisia sp. Hel_I_29; assembly: GCF_000744275.1. Classification (NCBI taxonomy): domain Bacteria; kingdom Pseudomonadati; phylum Bacteroidota; class Flavobacteriia; order Flavobacteriales; family Flavobacteriaceae; genus Gillisia; species Gillisia sp. Hel_I_29. Next base: position 2,157,480 of record NZ_JQLP01000005.1, on the reverse strand, counting down.
CTTTTTTATTTTTAATTAATTTATTTTCTCCTGGAACTCTTTTTATAATATTCCTCTATCACTGTTTTTCTGCCTATGGTGCTAGTAATAATGTCCTTACCTAGATTCCAGCCTCTTGCCGGACTATATTGTCTTCCATAAAAAATTATTTGAAGATGTAATTTATTCCAAGTCTCCCGAGGGAATAATCTTTTTGCATCCTTTTCAGTTTGTAACACATTCTTTCCATTGGTGAGATTCCATCTGTACATTAATCTGTGAATATGAGTATCTACAGGAAAAGCAGGTACACCAAAGGCCTGAGACATTACAACACTTGCTGTTTTATGACCAACGGCAGGAAAAGATTCTAAGGCCTCGAAACTTTGAGGAACTTTTCCATTATATGAATCTATTAATATTTGAGATAAACCATGAATACCTTTCGCTTTCATTGGTGATAGGCCAACAGGCTTAATAATTTCACGTATTTCGTCAACAGAAAGTTTTACCATGGTGTATGGATTATCTGCCTTTTCAAATAATAGCGGAGTGATCTGGTTCACTTTTACATCTGTGCTTTGAGCAGAAAGTAAAACAGCAATTAAGAGGGTGTAAGGGTCTTTATGATCAAGAGGAACTGGAACTTGAGGGTAAATTTCTTCTAAAGTATCTATAACAAATTGTACCTTTTGCTCTTTATTCATATTGTTTAATTTTATACAAAAATAAGAATTATGAAAGCATTAGAAGCAGGAGATAAAGCACCAGATTTTACAGCCGAAGATCAGGATGGAAATTCTATAAGTTTGAAGGATTATTCTGGAAAGAAATTGGTTTTGTTCTTTTATCCAAAAGCGAGCACGCCTGGATGTACTGCAGAAGCTTGTAATTTAAAAGATAATTGGGAGCGCTTTAAAAGCAAAGGATTTGAAATTCTAGGAGTAAGTGCCGACACTAAAAAACGCCAGCAAAACTTCAAAAACAAATTTGAATTACCTTATCCTTTGTTAGCAGATGAAAGCAAAGAAGTTATTAATGCATATGGAGTATGGGGTCCTAAAAAGTTTATGGGCAAAGAATATGAAGGAATTAACCGTACTACCTTTGTTATAGATGAGCAAGGAATTATTCAAGAAGTAATAGGCAAAGTAAAGACTAAAGATCACGCAGCGCAGATCTTATAATTACTATTTTACTTCTTTAAAGAATTTTATTTGTAGAATAGTTGAAATAGTGTCGCAGGTCTGAACCTTTAATTCTAAAGGTTTTAGATCTGCTTCTCCCGTTCCATTTACAAAATAGGTTCTACAAGAATCTCTTTCCGTCTCACTTTTGTGAAAATCTACATCTCCATTGTTAAGGATAGTGGAAATTTCTGCGGTGTCTAAACCATTTTGAGTAGAGAAGATTAAGGCCTCATCAGAATATGTTCTAGTATTAGTTCTTAATTCTTTTAATACTCTAGCATTTGGGAAATAATCGCAAGATGTCTTTTTACCGCTTAGAAAGAAGAATAATAATACGATACCAAAAAAAAGTCCTACAGAGAAATAACCGAAACGGTGAATTAATTTCATATTTAAAAAATGAGCAAATTGATGTCTCTATAGGTAAGATCAAACCAATCTGCTATAGATTTATTAGTTAGAATTCCGTGGTAAAAGTACAACCCATTTCTTAGACCCTTATTAAATCTTAGGGTATTTTCCAATCCACCTTCTTCACCAATGTGCAAAAGATAAGGGGTAAATATGTTACTGATTGACACTGAAGAAGTTCTGGCGTATCGAGATGGAATATTAGGTACACAATAATGTATCACCCCGTGTTTAGTAAAAATAGGTTGATCATGAGAGGTGATATCACTAGTTTCAAAACAACCTCCCATATCTATGCTTACATCTATTATTACAGCACCTTTCTTCATAGTTTGCACCATAGCATCTGTTACAAGAATAGGAGATCTATTTTTCCCGCGAACAGCTCCTATAATTACATCACAACGTTTTAAGGCTTTACTTAAATTTTTTGGTTGAATTGTAGAGGTATATAAAGGGTGTCCTATATTGGTTTGGATGGAACGTAATCTGGTTAGGCTACTATCAAAAACTTTTACATTAGCACCAAGTCCGGTAGCAGATCTTGCTGCGAATTCACCTACAGTTCCGGCACCTAAAATTACCACTTCAACAGGTGGAACACCACTAATATTTCCGAACATTAGTCCATTACCCTGTTTGTTATTGCTCATAATTTCTGAAGCAATCAAAACCGATGCAGTACCAGCTATTTCGCTCAATGCACGCACGGCAGGATAAGACCCATCATCGTCTGTAATAAACTCAAACGCTAAAGCAGTGATACGTTTAGTAGCAAGTTTTTGAAAATATTCTTTTGACTGTGTTTTAAGTTGAAGCGCAGATATTATGATTGTCTGAGGATTGATGAGCTCTAATTCCTCATTAGAAGGCGGCTCTATCTTTAGAATAGTAGGGCAGGAGAAGACCTTTTTAGTGTCTTTAGTAACTTCTGCTCCGGCATCTGAATAATCTTTATCACTAAAGCCGGCCCATTTGCCCGCCATAGATTCTATAATCACTCTATGGCCATGTGCCGTAATAGCACCAACAGCATCTGGAGTTAGACAAACTCTCTTCTCTTGATAAGAAGTCTCCCGTGGTAATCCTATAAAGAGTTCACCTTTATTCTTATAAATCTCTAAGGTCTCCTCTTGTGGAAGTAATTGTTCCCTTGTGAAAGGTGAATTATGTTTAATCATGCCGATGCGCTATTAAAAAACCAAATTACAACAATTTTCAGCAAATATAAACCAATATTCCAATTACAGCTTGCGGTAGTACTCCTCGGTAGGTTCTACAGAATAAGCCATATTCTGATTTCTAAACTCCTCTAATTCTCGCTCGTCTTTGGTATTCTTTTTAGAAAACACATGTACATCTGTTTCATTCAATTCGCTAAGATCAATTCCGTATATTCTGTCAAAAATTTGTGTTCTTACCATATAAAGGATAACTAAAACAATAAAGAAAAATGGAGCTAAATAGATAAGTTGGTTAGTATCCATTGGATTAACTTGGGCATAGAAATCCTCATATATTGTGCTTAATATCTGATAAACATACATCGCAATTGGAATAATGATAGAATGATACCACCAATGTTTACAGGTAAAAAACCAAATTAAAAGTAGAATAAGTGGTGTAATTTTTCCTAAATAGGTCCAAGCAGCAACTAAAACGCTTTTATAAAATAGACTTTCATATGTAAAAAAAGAATTTTCCCAGACTTGACCGTCTGGGAAAATTTCGTATAAATAAAATATATAAGGTGAAAAAGCTATTATAAAAGCTAAGATACTACCCGTTAGTAGGTACGCGGATGGCCGAGCGATCGATCGCTTGTTTTTTGATTGGGTCATTATGATTTGAGTTATCAGAAGTTGAAGTTACACAAAAAGTTGCTCCAAAAATTGCTGCGGCGAAAATGATAGCTTTAAGTTTCATAATAGTATTGTTTTAAGGTTATATGATTTGTTTTGTTATGATTTCTGAAGCAAACCTATAAAATTATAAAACATTAATATTAAATACGTTAATTGTACCTTTGCGCCCTTTTTCGAGCCCCTAAACAGCTATTTTTATGTTAAAAAATCTTTACAAAACTAAGTTAAAAATCAATATATTTCGTTAACCAACGATTAAAAATAATTAATAGCTTTCAAATTAACAATAAAAGTAATAATATTCTTACAACCACAAAAATTAGCTTTTTTATTAATTTTAAGATTTTATTAACACAACTTTAACATTCTTAACCCTTGTTCATCTATTCTTAACTCTAATTTTTGGGTAGGGAAATCAAGTAATTTTGAAATATTTTGGGGCCATTCTATCATTTTCCAAGAATCTTTATTCAGATAATCTTCAATTCCCATATCTAAAGCTTCATTTTCATCTTCAATTCTATAAAAATCGAAGTGATAAATACTGCCTTCCTTAGATTCATATTCATTTACCAAAGAAAATGTTGGACTTGAAACAGAATCTTTAGATCCTAATGCTTTAATAAGAGATTTTATGAGCGTAGTTTTTCCAGCTCCCATTTCTCCGTAGAAGAGTAACGTTTTGCTTTTAGCATTGTTTATAATGCGCTCTGCTACACTATCAATATCTGATAACTCGTAAGTTATGGTCATAAAGAATTAGATTTTTGGCGATGTAAAGATATGTAATTAATTATTATCTAGGTGATAGCGTAATAAATGGGATGATCATCTCCTCCATAGAAACCCCTCCATGTTGGTAGGTATTTCTAAAATAATGTACATAATGATTGTAATTATTTGGATAGGCAAAGAACATATCTCCCTTAGCAAATATAAAAGAGCTACTCATATTTATAGTTGGTAGATGTATGGTTTTAGGATCTTTTGCTGCTAATACATCCTTATCTTCATAAGTAAGACTTTTTCCCGTTTTGTATCTTAAATTAAGACTGGTATTCTTATCTCCTATAACTTTAGAAGGATTTTTCACATTAATGGTTCCGTGGTCTGTAGTAATGATTAATTTAAAATTAGATTGCTGCGCCTGTTGAATGATCTCCAATAGCGGGGAATTCTTAAACCAGCTTTGGGTCAAGGATCTATAAGATTTATCATTAGATGCCAATTCTTTGATCACTTCCATTTCTGTTTTGGAGTGGGAAAGCATGTCTACAAAATTATAAACAACCACAGTGAGATCATTATCTTTCTGAGTCTTAAAATTTTCAACTAATTTCTTACCTGCTTTTAAACTCGAGATCTTATGATATTCACATTTAAGATCTAATCCCAGTCTTTTTAATTGAGCTTCCAGAAACTCTTTTTCATGCATGTTCTTGCCTCCCTCTTCTGTATCATTTAACCAGTAATCTGGGAATAGTTTTTCCATTTCACTTGGCATTAATCCAGAGAAGATTGCGTTTCTGGCGTATTGAGTGGCAGTAGGTAAAATACTATAATAAGCAGATTCTTCTTCTTTCTTATAATAGTTATTTATTATAGGTTCAAAAGATTTCCATTGATCATATCTTAAATTATCTACTACTATTAATAGAGTGGGTTGTTCTTTATTTATCTGTGGAACTATCTTATTTTTAAAGATCGTATGAGACATTATAGGTGCATCTGCTTTTTTCTCGAACCAAGAAGGATATTCATGATCTATAAACTTATAGAATTGATTATTAGCTTCTAATTTTTGTGATTCTAATATCTCGAACATTCCACTATCCTCAATATTTTCTAACTGCATTTCCCAATATATTAGTCGCTGATAGAATTCTGCCCATCCTTCAAAAGAATTTATAGAAGACATGTCCATTGCTATTTTTCTAAATTCCTGTTGGTAATTAGAAGTAGTTTTTTCTGAGATCAATCTAGAATGATCCAAGTTCTTTTTTAAACTTAATAGAATCTGATTGGGATTTACAGGCTTAATTAAATAATCTGCTATTTTAGATCCAATAGCATCTTCCATAAGGAATTCTTCTTCACTTTTTGTGATCATCACAATAGGAAGATCTACATGCTTTTCTTTAATTTCAGATAAGGTCTCCAATCCTGTTAAACCGGGCATATTTTCATCTAAGAAAACGATGTCAAAATTCTCCTTCTCAATTTGTTCTATGGCTTCCATACCACTTCTACATGTGGTAACATTGTAATTCTTTCCTTCAAGAAAAATTATATGTGGCTTAAGCATATCAATTTCATCGTCTGCCCAAAGTATTTTTATCTGATTCATTTTGTTAAATTTTATAGCGTCTCACGTCATATTATATATGAAGCGTAGTGCTTTTTGTTATAAAAGTCCATTATGGACTACATATATGTATATTTGCTTTAAATAATAAACGATTTTAAGCTTGGCAGCAACTACTAAACTCAAAATATTTAACGATCCAATTTACGGTTTTATTACTATTCCGAGTGAGCAGATCTTTAAGATTATTGCACATCCGTACTTTCAAAGATTGCGCCGTATTTCTCAAATGGGTATGTCTTATTTAGTATACCCGGGAGCTCATCACACAAGATTTCACCACGCATTGGGTGGTTTGCATTTAATGCAAAGAGCTATAGAGATGCTTAGAATTAAAGGTGTTAAGATCTCTAAAGATGAAGAAGAGGCCTTAGAGATAGCTATCTTATTACATGATATAGGTCACGGCCCATTTTCTCATGCTATGGAACATAGTATAGTAGAAGGAGTGTCTCACGAACGTATTTCATTGCTTTTTATGGAGCGTTTAAATGCCGAATTTAACCAAAGTTTAACGCTAGCCATAGAGATCTTTAAGGGCACGTATTCCAGAAAGTTTATGAATCAGCTAGTATCTAGTCAGCTAGATATGGATAGATTAGATTATTTAAAGAGAGATAGTTTTTACACGGGTGTTCCTGAGGGGAATATTAATAGTGAACGCATAATTACCATGCTTAATGTTGTAAAAGAAGAGCTGGTTATTGAGGAAAAAGGAATCTATTCTGTAGAGAAATTCTTAGTTGCCAGAAGATTGATGTATTGGCAGGTTTACTTGCACAAAACAGGGGTTGCGGCAGAGCAATTATTAATTAGAGTTTTAATGAGAGCTAAAGAACTTATTGAAAAGGGTGAAGAACTAAATTGTAGCAAGCCACTTCAGTTCTTTCTTCAAAATAAGATAAGCTTACAAGATTTTAACAATGATGTTCTGAATACGTTCTCTAAACTTGATGATTACGACATTATTTCAGCAATGAAAATATGGACAGATCATGAAGATTTTGTGCTTAGAAATTTAAGCGAAATGCTTCTTACTCGAGATCTTTTAAAAGTTAAGCTGAAGAAAAAGCCAATTAATAAGAAGAAATTAGAAAAGCATAAACTAGCTTTTCAAGAGAAATATTCATTAAGTGAGAACGAAGCTAGATATTTCGTTTTTAGCGGAGACATCACTAATGTGGCATATTCCAGCGGAAATGACAAAATTCAGATCTTGCATAAAAATGGAAAAACTAGCGATGTGGCTATCGCATCAGATCAATTGAATCTGAAAGCCTTATCGGCTCCGGTCACTAAATATTATATCTGTTATCCAAAGACCAAACATTAACGCATTTTTTTTACTTTTGCCAGAATGAAATTTACTGCAGCACAAATAGCCGAGATTTTAGAAGGAACTGTTGATGGGAATCCAGAAACGGAAGTTTATAAATTGGCAAAGATCGAAGAAGGCACAGAGGGTTCACTAACCTTTTTGAGCAATCCTAAATATACATCCTACATATATTCTACAAATGCTTCTGTAGCAATTGTAAAATATGACTTTTTTATTGAGGATAAAATAGAGACCACATTAATAAGAGTGAAAGATCCATATAAGGCTTTTTCAACCTTATTAGAATATTACAATCAGGTAAAGCTTAATAAGAGTGGTATTGAAGAACCTAATTTTATTGCAGATTCTGCTAGTTACGGGGGGAACCTTTATTTAGGAGCTTTTACATATATAGGGAAGAATGTGAAAATTGGTAATGATGTAAAGATCTATCCAAATTGTTATGTTGGAGATAATGTAGTAATTGGAGATAATACAGTACTATTTGCCGGTGTAAAAATTTATTCTGAAACTGTAATTGGAAATTCTTGTACGCTTCATGGTGGAGCCGTGGTAGGAGCAGATGGTTTCGGTTTTAATCCTGGAGAAACGGGTGAATATAACAAAGTTCCACAAATTGGGAATGTTATTATTGAAGATAATGTAGATGTTGGAGCAGGTACAACAATAGATAGAGCAACATTAGGTTCTACTATAATTAGAAAAGGTGCCAAATTAGATAATCAGATCCAGATTGCGCATAATGTAGAGATTGGTAGTAACACCGCTATAGCTGCACAAACAGGAATTGCTGGTTCTACCAAGATTGGCAAGAACTGTTTAATTGGAGGTCAGGTTGGTATTGCTGGTCATTTAATTATAGGAGATAGAGTGAAAATTCAAGCTCAAAGTGGTATAGGTAGAAATATTGACAATGATGAAATGATTCAAGGATCTCCCGCAATTGGATATGGAGATTACAATAAATCTTATGTACACTTTAAGAATTTACCGAAAATAGTAGATAGGTTAAACAAACTAGAAAAAAAACAATAGAATGGCTGATATTCATTCAAAACAGCACACCATTAAAAATGAAGTTACTTTAAAAGGAGTAGGACTTCATACAGGTAAAGAGGTAAAAATGACCTTTAAACCTGCTCCGGTAAATACTGGGTATGTATTTAAAAGAGTAGATCTAGATGATCAACCAATTATTGAGGCAGATGCTTCTTATGTGGTAAATACTCAGCGAGGAACAAATCTTGAAAAGAATGGAGTGAGCATTCAAACTTCAGAGCATGTATTAGCAGCTTGTGTAGGTTTGGAAATTGATAATATAATTATAGAGCTAGATGCTTCAGAGCCTCCAATTATGGATGGTTCTTCAAAATTCTTTGTAGAAGCATTAGAAAAGGCTGAAGTTGTAGAGCAAGATGCCTGTAGAGACGAGTTTATCATTACTGAGGTGATATCATATAAAGATGAAGAGACCGGTAGTGAGATCATGATCATGCCAAGTGACCATTATCAGGTTACCGCTATGGTGGATTTTGGGACTAAGGTACTTGGAACTCAAAATGCTTCTATTCAAAATCTTTCAGAATTTAAAACTGAAATTGCGAATGCAAGAACATTTAGTTTTCTTCATGAAATAGAAACGTTGCTGGAACACGGTCTTATAAAAGGTGGAGATCTTAATAATGCTATTGTTTATGTAGATAAAGAGCTTAGTCCGGAAACTATGGATAAGCTTAGAACAGCATTCAATAAAGATAATATTTCAGTAAAGCCAAATGGAATTTTAGACAATCTTACCCTGCATTATCCAAATGAGGCTGCTAGACATAAATTATTAGATGTTCTTGGAGATCTTGCGCTTATAGGAACTAGAATTAGAGGTAAAGTTATAGCTAATAAGCCAGGACATCAGGTAAATACTGAATTTGCAAAGAAACTTGCAAAACATATAAAGACAGAGCGTAGAAATAATTTTCCAAGGATAGATTATGATAAGCCACCATTAATGGATGTTAATGATATCATGAACATCTTACCTCACAGGCCCCCATTTTTATTGGTAGATAAGATCTACACCCTAACGGAAAATTGTGTTGTGGGAATGAAGAATGTTACTATGAATGAACCATTTTTTGTAGGCCACTTTCCGGGAAAACCAGTTATGCCTGGAGTACTACAAGTAGAGGCAATGGCTCAAACAGGAGGGATTTTAGCATTAAAATCTGTACCCGATCCTGAAAATTATCTTACCTACTTCATGAAAATTGATAACGTAAAATTCAAACAACAGGTAGTTCCTGGAGATACGTTAATTTTTAAGCTAGAACTGTTAGCTCCAATTAGACGCGGAATTTGCCAAATGCAAGGTTATGCCTATGTTAATGGGAAATTGGCAACAGAGGCTATTTTAATGGCCCAAATAGTAAAATCTAAATAAATTAAAATGAATCAACCCTTAGCATATGTGCATCCGGGAGCCAAAATAGCAAAGAATGTGGTTATTGAGCCATTTACCACTATACACAATAATGTGGTAATTGGCGAGGGAACATGGATTGGATCTAACGTTACCATAATGGAAGGTGCAAGAATTGGTAAGAATTGTAATATTTTTCCTGGGGCAGTAATTTCTGCTATACCACAAGATAAGAAGTTTAATGAAGAGGAGACCACTACAGAAATTGGTGATAATACTACTATTAGAGAGTGTGTTACCATAAACAGAGGTACTTCAGATAGAATGAAAACAGTTATTGGTAAGAATTGTTGGATTATGGCGTATTGTCATATTGCGCATGACTGTATAATTGGTGATAATTGCATATTCTCTAATAATAGTACCTTAGCAGGGCATATTAATGTAGGAGATCATGTTATATTAGCAGGAATGACTGCAATTCAGCAATTTTGCAGTATTGGTAATCATGCTTTTGTAACTGGTGGTTCTTTGGTAAGAAAAGATGTGCCTCCATTTGTGAAAGCCGGTAGAGAGCCACTTTCGTATGTAGGTATTAATTCCATCGGTTTAAGAAGAAGAGGTTTTACCACAGAAAAAATAAGAGAGATACAGGATATTTACAGAATTTTGTATCAAAAAAATTATAATAATTCTCAGGCAGTAGCTATTATTGAAGCTGAAATGCAAGCCACCGCAGAGAGAGATGAGATCTTAGAATTTATAAAGAATTCTCAAAGAGGTATCATGAAAGGATATTTTAGTTCAAATTAATAAATACACATAATGGCAAGTACAAGTGATATTAGAAATGGTTTATGTATTAGATATAACCATGATATTTATAAGATTATAGAATTCTTACATGTAAAACCTGGAAAAGGACCAGCATTTGTAAGAACTAAAATGAAAAGTGTAACTACCGGTAAAGTTCTAGATAATACTTTTTCTGCTGGACATAAAATTGAAGATGTACGTGTAGAAACTCATAAATTTCAATTCTTATATAATGACGGAGAATTCTATCACTTTATGAATGTTGAAGATTATACGCAAATTAGATTAGTAGAAAGCGCTTTAGATATGCCTCAGCTTATGAAAGAAGGTGAAGTTGTAACTATTCTTATTAATACAGAAGATAGTATGCCACTTTCTGTTGAAATGCCTGCAAGTGTTGTTTTGGAAGTAACTCATACAGAACCAGGTGTTAAGGGAAATACGGCTACCAACGCCACTAAACCTGCAACTTTAGAAACCGGAGCAGAAGTTAACGTTCCACTTTTTATCAATGAAGGTGATAAAGTAAGAATTGAGACAGATAAAGGTACTTATAAAGAAAGAATTAAAGAATAACAACCGTTATTTAATACCTCAGAGATCATGAAATTTCCCCAGCAGCATACGCTTAAGCAAATTGCTACCATAATTTCTTCGGAATATGTGGGCGATGCAAATTTTCCGGTTTACGGAATGAATGAGATCCACGTTGTGACAGAAGGGGATATTGTTTTTGTTGATCATCCAAAATATTATGACAAAGCACTTAATTCTGCTGCAACAATTATTTTGATCAACAAAGAAGTACCTTGCCCGATTGGGAAAGCGTTACTTATTTCTAATGATCCTTTCACAGATTTTAATAAGCTTACAGAATATTTTAAACCCTTCGAAAAGTCTTCAGAAGAGATTTCTGAATCTGCTTTAATTGGAGATAATACTATTATTCAACCTGGTACTTTTATCGGTAACAATGTAAAAATTGGCGATAATTGTTTAATTCATGCCAACGTAAGTATTTATGATGATACTATTATAGGTAATAATGTTATTATTCATGCCGGTACCGTGCTTGGAGCAGATGCCTTTTATTATAAAACCAGGCCTAACGGATTTGATAAATTAAAATCTGGCGGACGAGTTGTAATTAATCATGATGTAGAGATTGGAGCTCTTTGCACTATAGACAAAGGAGTTACAGGCGATACCTTTATTGGCGCCGGTACTAAAATTGATAATCAGGTTCAGATAGGTCACGACACTATTGTAGGTAAAAAATGTTTAATAGCCTCACAAACCGGAATTGCAGGGTGTGTTATTATTGAAGATGAAGTTACTATTTGGGGTCAGGTTGGAATTAGAAGTGATGTAAGAATTAGAAAAGGTACAGTGCTATTAGCTCAAACCGGAGTTTCTAAATCTACAGATGAGAATACAACATATTGGGGAACACCTCACGGAGAATCTCGAACAAAGCTGAAAGAATTTGCTGCGGTAAAAAAATTACCGAGTATAATAGATAAATTAAAATAGGAAAACTATGAGTTTTAGCGAAAAGAAATTAGTAGAAGAATTTTACTTGTCAAATTTTTATAAAAATCCAGACGAAGTAAAAGACTATTTGCATCAAGACGCTGAGCTTTATTGGAATAGTGGAGCAGGCTTCAATAAAATGACTTTTAATGATGTGATGAATCTTAGTACAGAGATGTCTAAATCTTTTGATTCATTAAGAGCAGAAATTAGCCATTTGCTTCAGGATAAGGATCAAGTAACCATAAGGTTTACCTATTACATTAAAACCATTGAGAATCCGGATGAAGAAATACCTATGGCTCATTTCATAGCTATTTGGAAGATCAAGGATAATAAATTATATAAGGGTTATCAAATAAGTCAGCCAGGAGATGAAACTCCAGATAATTTGAGCTCTTTTCTAGAAACAAACTAATAAAAAGCCTTTAGGGTTTATATTTAAAAAACTACTTTTGTAGCGCAAAAATTAATTACAACTATGAGTGTTTTAGTCAATAAAGATTCAAAAATAATTGTTCAAGGATTTACTGGAAGTGAAGGTACTTTTCATGCTGAACAAATGATAGAATATGGTACAAATGTGGTTGGGGGAGTAACTCCTTCAAAAGGTGGTCAAACTCACCTAGACAGACCTGTATTTAATACTGTATCTGATGCTGTTAATGAAACTGGCGCAGATGTTTCTATCATTTTTGTACCACCAGCTTTTGCTGCAGATGCAATTATGGAAGCTGCAGATGCCGGAATAAAAGTAATTATAACTATTACAGAAGGAATTCCTGTAGCAGATATGATTAAAGTAGCAAATTATATTCAAAACAAGGATTGTAGATTAATTGGTCCTAACTGTCCTGGTGTTATTACTCCTGGAGAAGCTAAAGTTGGTATTATGCCAGGTTTCGTATTCAAAAAAGGTAGTGTAGGTATCGTTTCAAAATCTGGAACTTTAACTTATGAAGCTGCAGATCAGGTTGTAAAACAAGGTTTAGGTATAACTACAGCTATTGGTATTGGTGGAGATCCAATTATTGGAACTACCACTAAAGAAGCCGTAGAGCTTTTAATGAATGACGATGAAACTAAGATCATCGTTATGATTGGTGAAATTGGTGGACAATTAGAGGCTGACGCTGCACAATGGGTTAAAGCTAACGGAAATAAGAAACCTGTTGTAGGATTTATTGCTGGAGAAACAGCTCCAGCAGGACGTACTATGGGACATGCTGGTGCTATTGTTGGAGGAAGCGAAGATACTGCTCAAGCTAAGAAGGCAATTCTTAGAGAGAACGGAATTCATGTAGTAGATTCTCCTGCAGAAATTGGTAAAAAAGTTGCTGAAGTTCTTAAAGGAGCTTAAGACACAGTATATTTATATAGATTTATCCTCTTGAAATGCTAAAAATAGGCAATTCAAGAGGATTTTTTATTTTAAAGCATTTGGCTTTTGTTATATTTGAATTAAGATTGAAAGTTTTGCAGTTCTGAGAGAACTCTGAGTGGAGATCTAGATGTAAAATTGATATTTAGAAATTATAGCTCCAAGAGATCATTTGGAGATAGAACTAACCAAAGAAGTAATAAGAATGAAATTATTAGAAGGGAAAAACGCCATAATTACCGGAGGAAGCCGAGGAATTGGAAAAGGAATTGCTGAAGTTTTCGCTAAACATGGAGCTAACGTAGCTTTTACGTATGCATCTTCTGTAAGTGCGGCTAATGAATTGGAAAAAGAATTAACCGCTCTTGGAGTAAAAGCTAAAGGTTATCAATCTAATGCAGCCAATTTTGAAGAAGCGCAAGAGTTAATAAAAAATGTAGCTGCAGATTTTGGGCAGATAGATATTTTGATAAATAATGCTGGAATTACAAAAGACAATCTTCTGATGAGAATGTCTGAGGAAGATTTTGATCAGGTTATAGATGTGAACCTGAAGTCAGTTTTTAATATGACTAAAGCAGTTCAACGTACCATGCTTAAGCAACGTAGTGGAAGTATTATTAACATGAGTTCTGTAGTTGGAGTTAAAGGAAATGCCGGACAGTCTAATTATGCGGCCTCAAAAGCAGGAATTATAGGATTTTCAAAATCTATGGCGTTAGAATTAGGTTCTAGAAATATAAGAACTAATATAATTGCACCTGGTTTTATTGAAACAGAGATGACAGATAAGTTGGATGAAAAGACGGTGCAAGGCTGGAGAGATTCTATTCCATTAAAAAGAGGAGGAAGCCCGGAAGATATTGCAAATGCATGTGTCTTTCTTGGAAGCGATCTCAGCAATTATATTACAGGGCAGGTTTTACAGGTTAATGGAGGAATGTTAACTTAGGTAGATGTCATTAACTACTATTTTATTTATAGCCCTAGCCGCGATCTTCGCACTAGGGTTTGTTTTTTTTAAGTACTTCTATAGTAATAATAAAAGATCAGCTAGTTTATATTTCTTATCAACTTTATCTTTTATAAGCATATTTACCTTGCTCTTGCTATTAATAAATCCAAAGGTTGTAGACGAGCAATTTGAAATCGTAAAGCCTAGATTAGATGTATTGGTAGATAATTCTTTATCTATAGCGCATCTTAAACAAGTAGAAATAGTTTCCTCATTTTATAATAAAATCATAAAAGATAAAGAAATCAGTGAAAAATTTGAATTGAGATCTTTTAGCTTTGGAGAATCTTTAAATTTAATTATCAAGGATTCTTTGCGCTTCCAAGAACATCAGACGAATATTAATAAAGCATTATTAGAGGTAAATAAAACTACTAACCAGAGTAATTCTGCCATAGTATTAATTACAGATGGCAATCAAACTGTAGGAGAAGATTACAGTTATTTTAAAGCAGAAGCTAACACTTCCGTTTATCCTATTATTGTTGGAGATACTACCTCCAGCCCAGATCTATTTATTTCGAATTTAAATGTAAATAAGTACACGTTTTTGAACAATGAGTTTCCGGTTGAACTAATTATAAATTATTCCGGGGAGAATTCAATGACTACAACTCTTACTGTAACTTCTGAAGAGAAGGTTTTAAAAAGCCAAATAATACAATTTAATAAAGGAGAATCTTCTAAGGTGATATCTTTAAATATGAACGCTAAGAGTATTGGTACTCATATTTATAAAGTTAGTTTAGAGCCTATATCAGAAGAAAAGAATTTCAACAATAACATTCAAAATTTTGCGTTGGAGGTAATAGATGAACGTACTTCTATACTTATAGTAAGCTCGGTACTACACCCAGATCTTGGAATGTTAAAAAGATCTATTGAAAGTAATCCACAGAGAAAAGTCAAAATTAGTTCTATTGAAGATTTAGATAAAACTCAATTATCTGAATTTGAA
The DNA here is from genome assembly GCF_000744275.1 of Gillisia sp. Hel_I_29. Taxonomy (NCBI): domain Bacteria; kingdom Pseudomonadati; phylum Bacteroidota; class Flavobacteriia; order Flavobacteriales; family Flavobacteriaceae; genus Gillisia; species Gillisia sp. Hel_I_29. Next base: position 2,142,212 of record NZ_JQLP01000005.1, on the reverse strand, counting down.
CTAGTTATATTATACCAGCCAAATAATTTATTTAAGCAGTTCTTTGAGGAAATTGAGGAAAAGAAAATTAATAATCTGTTAATTACCGGAGTTCAGACTGACTGGGGATTCTTAAATTCTATGGATATTTTTATCAGCAAAGCTTTCTCTAATCAAAATCAGGATTACCAATCAATATATAATAATAGCTATTCACAATTTCAATTTGATGATATTGATTTTAATTCTTTTCCGCCATTAGAAGATAAATTTGGAAGACTTAATTTCAAAAATAGGAACTATCAAACTTTATTGTTTAAGGCAATAGATGGAATAGAAATTCAAGAACCTTTATTATTTACATTTCTCAGTGATAATCAGAAACATGGAATTTTATTAGGAGAGAATATATGGAAATGGAGAACTCAATCTTTTGTAAAATCTGGAGATTTTAAAGCTTTTGATACTTTTTTCGGAAAATTTGTTCAATATCTATCTTCTACCTCCAATAAGAAAAGACTAGATATTGAGGTAGCGTCATCTTATAAGCAGAATGAAGATATTCAATTTTCTGCTCTTTATTTTGATAAGAATTTTCAATTTGATGCAGGGGGAGAACTTAATTTAAAATTAATAAATAACTCTGGTGAGATTTTAGAATCTGCTATGGTGTTGCGCGGGAATGAATACGTTTTTAATGCTTCACAATTACCTCCTGGAGCATATTCGCTCTACTTAAATGAACTGCAATCTGGGTTAAGTTTAGAGAAATCCTTCACTATCATTGAATATAATGTAGAAGAACAATTTACTAGTGCAGATATTAATAGACTTAAAAAATTGGCTCACGATAATCTTGGTGTTGCTTATACAACTGATCACTATGAAACTTGGAAACATCAGCTTTTAAAGGAGAAACGCTTCGTAAGCGTGCAGAAAAGCCGTATAAATATTGTATCTTTAATCAATTGGAAAATTCTCTTAACTATACTTATTTTAAGTCTTGGAATTGAGTGGTTTACCAGAAAATATATCGGATTAATTTAATAATAAATAATAAAATTTACTTATGAATAATTTTCCAAAAATTGGAATACCTGCGCTTATCATTTTAGTAATTCTAATCATAATAGTTGCTAAATCTACTGTAACAATAGATTCCGGTCAGGCTGGGGTTCTTTATAGAACTTTTGATGATGGTGTTGTTACAGATGAACCTCCATTAAGTGAAGGTTTTAATATTATTGCACCCTGGAATAGAGTTTTTATATATGAAGTAAGACAACAATCTTTAGATGAAGAAATGCAAGTGCTTTCTTCAAACGGTTTAGAGATTAGACTTGATGCATCTATCTGGTTTCAGCCAACTTATAATAAATTAGGCGCTTTGCATCAAGAAAAAGGAGAAGACTATGTAAAAAGAGTATTACAACCTGCGGTAAGATCTGCAACTAGAGCAGTAGTAGGAAGGTATATACCAGAGCAACTTTACGCAAGTAAGAGAGAAGCGATTCAAAAAGAGATCTTCGATGAAACTCAAATTTTGTTGAAAGATCAATACGTTCAGGTAAATGAAGTTCTAGTAAGAGATGTTTCTCTTCCTCAAAATATTAAAGAGGCGATTGAACGTAAATTAAGACAAGAACAGGAATCCTTAGAGTATGAATATAGATTAACCAAAGCTCAACAAGAAGCAGAAAGACAACGTATTGATGCTGAGGGTAAAGCCAAAGCCAACCGAATTTTGAGTGAGTCTTTAAATGACCAGATTCTTAGAGAAAAAGGGATACAGGCAACGGTGGAATTATCTAAATCTCCAAATGCTAAAGTGATAGTTATTGGATCTGGTGATAGCGGATTACCAATAATTCTTGGAAATAATTAATAGGAACAAATCATAAAATTTAGCAAAGCTAGTTTGAAATTTAAAATAAATATTTAGATTTGTAACACAAATGAGAACAATACAATTACATCATCATCATTTTCATTACTGCGCTCAGGCGAGGTGAATTTGATATGTTGTAGTATTACATATTTTCAAAAACCCGTTTGAGTAGTTCAAACGGGTTTTTTATTTCCTTTTTGTAACTGCTCATTTTAATTAAACTAAAACTACCAATTCAAAAAAAAACTAAAAATGAGTAAAGAAAAATTAAGAATAGCAATTCAAAAATCAGGTCGACTTAATGAAGATTCTTTAAAGATCTTAAAAGAGGCAGGAATATCTATAGATAATGGTAAAGAGCAACTTAAAGCATCTGCTCAAAATTTCCCTTTAGAAGTTATGTATTTAAGAAACGGAGATATTCCACAATATCTTAGAGATGGAGTAGTAGATATAGCTATTCTAGGAGAAAATGTACTAATAGAAAAGGGTGATGACATTCTAAGAGGAGATAAACTAGGATTTTCAAAATGTCGTGTTTCTTTGGCGGTACCAAAATCAATGAAATATCAGGATATCCAAGATCTAAATGGAAAAAAGATAGCTACTTCTTACCCAAATACCGTTAAGAATTTCTTAGCAGAAAAAGGTATAAGTGCAGAATTGCATATTATTAACGGTTCTGTAGAAATAGCTCCAAATATAGGTTTGGCAGATGCTATTTGCGATATTGTGTCTAGCGGAAGCACACTTTTTAAGAATAATCTGAAAGAAGTGGAAGTGATGTTAAAGAGTGAAGCGGTACTAGCAATATCTCCTAAGATTTCGGCAGAGCGCAAAGCGATTCTTAGCAAATTAGAATTCAGATTAAGATCTGTTTTGAATGCAAGAACGTCTAAGTATATTTTATTAAATGCTCCTAATAATAAGATTGATAACATTTTAAAATTACTTCCCGGAATGAGAAGTCCTACAATTTTACCATTGGTTGAAGAAGGATGGAGTTCAATACACACCGTAATTAAAGAAGAACGTTTTTGGGAGGTGATAGATGAGTTAAAAGAGAATGGTGCTGAAGGAATTTTGGTTGCTCCAATCGAAAAAATGGTAATATAAAAGCGATGGAAAAGATTTATAACTTAACGAAAGCAGATTGGGCAGATATTTTAAAAAGACCTACCCAAACCGTTGCAGATATTGAAGCTACGGTTACTGATATTTTTGCAGAAGTTAGAAGTAAGGGAGATGAGGCAATAAAGAAATACACGAATCTCTTTGATGGAATTCAGCTAGAAGATCTAAAAGTAACTTTAAGTGAAATAAACAACGCAGAAAAGGAAATTACTGATGAGCTGAAACAAGCAATCTTACTTGCAAAAAGTAATATTGAAAAGTTTCACAAAGCACAAACAACAGGAAAGATAGAGGTCGAGACTTCTAATGGAGTAAAATGTTGGCAGGAAAAAAGACCTATTCAAAAGGTAGGTTTATATATTCCTGGAGGTAGTGCTCCGTTATTCTCAACTATTCTTATGTTGTCTATTCCAGCAAAACTTGCCGGCTGTAAAGAAATAGTGCTGTGCACACCACCAGATAAACAGGGAAATATAAATCCGGCCATACTTTATACAGCAAAACTATGTGGTGTAACCGAAATCTTTAAGATAGGAGGAATTCAAGCCATTGCTGCATTAACTTTTGGAACAGATTCGGTTCCTGGAGTTTATAAAATTTTTGGACCAGGAAATCAGTTTGTAACCGTTGCTAAACAACTAGCTACGAAATACAATGTAGCTATAGATATGCCAGCAGGGCCATCTGAACTTTTAGTAGTAGCAGATAAGTTATCTAATCCGGCATATGTAGCTTCAGATCTTCTGAGTCAGGCAGAGCACGGAGCAGATAGTCAGGTAATTTTAGTGTCTACTTCTCGAGAGCTAATAGATAAGGTGGAGATTGAAATAGAACAGCAGTTAGAACAATTGCCTCGAAAGGATATTGCGAGCAAAGCTATTGCAAACTCTAAATTGATATATGTAACTAGTAATGAAGAGGCTTTGGAGCTAATTAATGAATACGGTCCGGAACACTTTATAATCAATACCCAAGAAGAGGATTTTTTTATAGATGGTGTGGAAAATGCCGGTTCTATTTTTATTGGAAAATATACTCCAGAAAGCGCAGGAGATTATGCCAGTGGAACCAATCATACCTTACCTACCAACGGATATGCAAAGCAGTATAGCGGAGTTAACTTGGATAGTTTTATGAAAAGTATGACCTTTCAGAAAATTGATGAAACGGGTATTAAAAATATTGGTAGGGCAATAGAGATTATGGCAGAAGCAGAAGGTTTGCAAGCGCACAAAAATGCCGTTACTTTAAGGTTAAACGATTTAAAATAAGGTATGCAGCAATTCAATTTAAATAATTTAGTTCGTGAAAACGTGGCAAAATTAAACCCTTATTCTTCTGCTAGAGATGAATTTAAGGCTACAGGATCTGAAATGGTCTTTTTGGATGCTAATGAAAATCCATTTCAAACCGATGTTAATAGATATCCAGATCCACAACAAAGAGATCTTAAAGCGGCAATAGGTAATTTAAAAGGTATAAATACTTCAAAAATATTACTAGGGAATGGAAGTGACGAAGTTTTAGATCTGTTGTATAGAGCTTTCTGTGAGCCTAAAATGGATAATGTAATTAGTCTTCCTCCAACATATGGTATGTATTCGGTGCTTGCCAATATTAATAATATTGAAAATAGAGAAGTTCTACTTAATGATAGTTTTCAGCCAAATGTAGATGAGATATTAAATTCTGTAGATAAAAATACGAAGATCATTTTTTTATGCTCTCCAAATAACCCAACGGGAAATTCTTTTTCTAAGGATAAAGTAGAAAGAATTTTAACTGATTTTTCTGGACTTGTTGTAATAGATGAAGCTTATATAGATTTCGCAGTCCAAGAAAGTTGGTTATTATCATTGGAGAATTATCCAAATTTGATCATTACCCAAACCTTGTCTAAAGCCTATGGTTTAGCAGGAATAAGATTGGGAATATGTTACGCATCTTCAGAAATTATTACAATTTTAAATAGAATAAAACCACCTTATAATGTAAATGAACTCACTCAGAAAAGAGCGTTAGAGAGAGTTTTGAGCAAAGAAGAAGTAAAATTAGAAATATCCTCATTAATAGATCAGAGAGCAGTATTGATTAAAGAATTACTTCAGGTCAAATTTATCAATGAGATATATCCTACAGACGCTAATTTTGTTTTGGTAAAGGTAGACAATGCTACGCAACGATATAATGAGTTAATAAATAAAGGCATAGTTATTAGAAATAGAACTACACAGCCACTTTGTAATAATACTCTAAGGTTCACTATTGGTAAGAGCGAAGAAAATAAGAAGCTAATCGATGCTCTTAAAGAGTTAGATTAGTGAAATAATTGTTTAAACAAATCCCTCTTCAATTTAAATTGAAGATTTATGAGTTAAGAATATGAAAAAAGTGTTATTTATAGATCGTGATGGAACCTTGATCTTGGAGCCAGACGATTATCAAGTTGACTCCATCGAAAAATTAGAGTTTTATCCACAAGCTCTATATTATCTTTCCAAAATTGCAAAAGAGCTAGATTATGAGCTGGTTATGGTAACCAATCAGGACGGCCTTGGTACAGAAGTATATCCAGAAACAAGTTTTTGGCCTATTCAAAATTTTGTAATTAAAACCTTTGAGAATGAAGGTGTCAGTTTCAAAGAGATTTTAATGGATAGAACTTTTGCAAAAGATAATTCTCCAACTCGAAAACCTCGAACAGGATTGTTAGAAGTTAAATATCTTGGCAATAAAGATTATGATCTAGAAAATTCATTTATGATTGGTGATAGGATGACGGATATGGAGTTCTCTTATAATTTTAAAGGGAAGGGAATTTTTATAGATTCTCATGCAGATCTGGCTACCAATGAATTGGAAAATGATACTTCAAAAATAGAAGACACTATCGCTTTAAGAAGTACTAGCTGGAAAGAGATCTATGAATTCTTGAAATTGAAAGATAGATCTGCAGAGATCACTAGAAAGACCAATGAAACAGATATCCATATTAAACTTAATCTTGATGGTACTGGGAAAAGTAAGATTTCTACGGGTATTGCTTTTTTTGATCATATGTTAGATCAAATAGCGCGTCATGGTAATATGGATCTTGAGGTAGCTGTAAAAGGAGACTTAGAAGTAGATGAACATCATACTATTGAAGATACAGCTATTGCATTAGGAGAAGTATTTGCGCAGGCTTTAGGAAACAAGCTGGGTATAGAGCGATACGGATTTTGCTTACCAATGGATGATTGCCTGGCTCAGGTAGCAATAGATTTTGGTGGTAGAAACTGGTTGGTTTGGGAAACCGAATTTAAGAGAGAGATGATAGGTAAGATGCCAACAGAAATGTTCTATCATTTCTTTAAATCTTTTACAGATGGTGCAAAGGCAAATTTAAATATCAAAGCTGAAGGATCTAATGAACATCACAAGATCGAAGCAATTTTTAAAGCTTTTGCAAAAGCCATTAAGGTAGCTGTTAAAAGAGATGCAAATAAAATGATTCTTCCTTCTACCAAGGGAATGTTATAACAGGAGTTAAAATTACCACAGATGAATCAAGATCAAAAGATCGTTATTATAGATTATGGTGCTGGAAATATTCAGAGTATAAAATTTGCAATTCAGAGATTAGGTCTGGAAGCTAATCTATCTAGTGATATAGCTGAAATTAAGGCTGCAAACAAAGTGATTTTTCCGGGAGTAGGCGAGGCGAGCAGTGCAATGAAAATGTTAAGATCTACCGGTATAGATCTAGAAATTCCCAATTTAAAGCAACCTGTACTTGGAATTTGTTTAGGAATGCAATTAATGTGTAATACTTCAGAAGAAGGAAATACAAAAGGTTTAGGCATCTTTGATGCAGAAGTTATCAAGTTCTCAAATCAGCTAAAAGTTCCTCAAATAGGCTGGAACACAATATTTAATCTAGAATCGGAGCTTTTTAAAAATGTTAAGGTAAATGAATTTGTGTATCTAGTACATAGTTATTACGTGGCAGAATGCGCTCAAACTATTGCTAGTTCTACCTATGGTATTGAATATACCACAGCAATTAAGAAAAATAATTTTTATGGGGTTCAATTTCACCCAGAAAAGAGTAGCGATGCAGGAGAACAAATTTTAAAGAATTTCTTAGACCTATAAAAAAACAAAAATGAGAATAATACCTGCCATTGATATAATAGATGGAAAATGTGTAAGACTTTCTAAGGGTGATTACAATACAAAGAAAATTTATAACGAAAATCCTTTAGAGGTTGCTAAGCAGTTTGAGTCTTATGGAATTAAGCATCTACATTTAGTGGATCTTGATGGTGCCAAATCCAAGCACATCGTCAATTATAAGATATTGGAGAAGATCGCCAGTAAAACTAAGCTAAGTATTGATTTTGGCGGTGGTTTGAAATCTGATAAAGACCTGCAAGTAGCATTTGAATGTGGAGCGAAGCAAGTAACAGGAGGTAGTATTGCGGTAAAAGATCCTGATACTTTTATTTCTTGGTTAAACTTATATGGATCTGATAAGATTATCTTAGGTGCAGATGCAAATGATGAAAAAGTGGCTATAAGCGGATGGACAGAAGAATCTACGGAAGAATTGATCCCATTTATTAGAAGGTTTCAAAAATTAGGAGTTAAAAATGTGATCTGTACAGATATCTCAAAAGATGGAATGTTGCAGGGACCTTCATTCGAACTTTATAAAAAAATTTTAGCCCAAACTAATGGGATTGAAATGGGAATATCTTCTCCAGAACTAGAAGGATCAAACAAGCTAAATCTTATCGCATCTGGTGGAATTTCTACATTTGATGAAATTCCTCAATTAGAGGAAATTGGATGTGAGGGTGTTATAATTGGAAAAGCTATCTATGAAGGTAGAATTGAGATGAAGCAGTTGGAAAAATATATCATGAACTCATACTAAACTATGCTTACAAAACGAATAATTCCTTGTTTGGATATAAAGAATGGTAGAACCGTTAAGGGGGTGAATTTTGTAGATCTTAGAGATGCAGGAGATCCTGTAGAGTTAGCTAAGATTTATGCAAAAGCTGGGGCAGATGAGCTAGTATTTTTAGATATATCTGCTACAGAAGAGAGACGTAAAACCTTGGCAGACCTTGTTTTTAACGTGGCAAAAGAAGTAAATATTCCGTTTACCGTTGGCGGCGGAATTTCTTCTATTGAAGATGTAGATATTCTATTACAAAACGGAGCAGATAAGGTTTCTATAAACTCCTCCGCCGTGAAGAATCCAGATCTTATAAATGAGCTAGCTCAAAAATTTGGAAGTCAATGTATTACCGTAGCAATAGATGCTAAAATGATTGATGATAAATGGATAGTGCATTTGGTGGGAGGTAAGGTACCTACAGAGCTAGATCTGTTTGAATGGGCTAGGGAAGTTGAAAAGCGAGGAGCAGGAGAAATCTTGTTCACCTCTATGAATAACGACGGTACTAAAAATGGGTTTGCTAATGAAGCTTTAGCAAAATTATCTGAAGAACTGAATATTCCAATTATAGCTTCAGGCGGCGCTGGAAATATACAGCACTTTTCTGATGCTTTTACCATTGGAAAAGCAGACGCAGCTTTAGCAGCTAGCGTATTTCATTTTAAAGAAATTGAAATAGTGGATCTAAAAGAAGAACTTAGAAAAAATGGAATTGCTGTTAGACTCTAGTGTTAATAACCATATACTAATATCAAGATAAGATAAAATTATAATTATGAATATCGATTTTAATAAAAATGGCGACGGTTTAGTGCCGGCGATAATACAGGATCAGGAAACTAAAAATGTTTTGATGTTGGGTTATATGAATGAGGAAGCTTTTTTAAAGACCAATGAATTAAAAAAAGTTACATTTTTTAGCAGAAGTAAGAATAGATTGTGGACCAAAGGCGAGGAAAGCGGAAATTTTCTGGAATTGGTATCTATTAAAAATGACTGTGATGATGATAGTCTTTTGATCATGGTGAAGCCTCAAGGTCCAACCTGTCATAAAGGTACAGATACTTGTTGGGGAGAAAAAAATGAAGCTAATTTTGGGTTCATTTCTGAACTTGAAGAAATAATCAAAGAACGCAAGAAAACCAGTGAGGTATCTCCGGAACTTAGAAAAGAAGAAAATTCGAGTTACGTTGTCTCACTATTCGATTTGGGAATGAACAAGATCGCTCAAAAAGTTGGAGAAGAAGCAGTAGAAACTGTTATAGAGGCAAAGGATAATAACGATGATCTTTTCTTAAATGAAAGTTCAGATCTCTTATTTCATTATCTAATTTTATTGCAAGCCAAAGGATTCACCCTTAAGGATATAGAGAAAACACTTAAAGGAAGACATTAAGTTTATGATCAATGCCAGCTACCTAGTTTTCCATTTTGAAAATCTGTGTATGCTTGGTCTATTTCTTCCAGAGAGTTCATTACAAACGGCCCGCGGGCAACCACGGGTTCGTTAAATGGTTTAGCGTCACCAAAGAGTAGCAAACAATCTTCTGTTGCTTCAATTAATAATTGAGTTTCATCATTTTCAAAATCTACCAACTGACGGTCCGTAACCAAACTTCCATTAACTCTTAGTTCTCCACGCATCAAATAGAATAGGATATTATTTTCTACTGAAATATTCAGTTTTAAAATTCCAGATCTTTTAATGCTAAATGTTCTTAAATTGATATTAGTTAAAGTTTTGAAGGCGGCATCGTGATCTTCAAATTTACCAGAAACAAGTTTAGCTTTAACTTTGCCTTCATCTAGAGAGAGCACAGGTATCTTATTTTCTTGCAAGCCTTTATATTGTGGAGGTGTCATTTTTAATGCGGCAGGTAGGTTAATCCATAATTGCAATATCTCCAGATCTCCTCCAAACTTCTTAAAATCATCAGAAGATAATTCTGTATGTATAAGTCCGCTGCCGGCAGTCATCCATTGTATTCCTCCGCTAAAAATTACGCTCTCATTGCCATTAGAGTCTTTATGGGCAATATCTCCTGCAATTATAAAAGTAACGGTCTCCATACCTCTATGAGGATGAGGACCAAAGGGTAATCCATTATTTAAAGCGCCAAAGGTTTGCGGCCCGTGATGATTTATAAATAAAAAGGGATCTATCATTTCCAGATCTCTCGTTGGCATAGGGGAGTAGGTAATTAAATCTGCTATGGGACGGCATTCTGCAGAATAAATTTTTTTGATAGATCTCATAATCCAAAATTTACATTTTGTTTCTAACGTATATAAGCTTAAATCTCCCTTTTTGATTCTCTCTAGATTCGATCTCGAATTTATTGATAGAGTTAATCATTGGAGTTAACTTTTGGAAGCCATAGTTTCTTGAGTCAAAGTTGGGTTGTTTTTTTTGTAATAATCCACCCACATCTCCTAAAAATGCCCATCCATCATCATCAGCAAGGTCAGAAATAGTGCTCGAAATCAATCTTATAACATTAGGAGTGATCTTATCTACCTCGTTCTTTTTCTCTGCTTTATCTTTAGTATCTGTAGATTCTGAATCTTTATTAGATTGAGATTTCAAGATCTCGATATAAATAAATTTATCGCAAGCTACTATAAAGGGTTCGGGAGTTTTTTTCTCTCCTATCCCAATAACATTCATTCCTGCCTCTCTTAATCTTGTTGCAAGTCTAGTAAAATCGCTATCACTAGAAACTAAACAAAAACCATCTACTTTATCTGAATATAAAATATCCATTGCATCGATGATCATTGCAGAATCTGTTGCATTTTTACCTTGTGTATACCCATACTGCTGTATTGGATTGATAGCATTTTCTAAAAGCACATTTTTCCATTTCCCTAAATGAGGCTTAGTCCAGTCGCCATAAATACGTTTAATAGTTGGATTTCCATATTTAGCGATCTCTTCCATCATTTCTTTTATATAAGCAGAAGGTATGTTGTCACCGTCTATTAGAACTGCTAGTTTTGATTCCATTTTAATTTAAGTATATAATTAATCTTTAGCCGATTAAGACTATTGCATTTGTAAATTCAGTAAGCAATAAATTTGCGAAAAATTTTACTTAGAATTACTATCAGAAGATAAATTTCCTAGTCTATCTAAAAAGTTTAAAATCAAATTATCTCTCTTATAATTCATCATCTGGCTCCACATGTATAAGTACATCTGCAATTTCTGGTAATTCCTGTAAAAGATCGTTTTTAACTTCATGAGCAATATCATGCCCTTCTTTAACAGTAATTTCGGCTGCTACTGCAATATGAAGGTCTACGTGATAGATCATTCCTGTTTTTCTGACAAAGCATTTTTCGGTTTCTACAACTCCCGGTACCTCTTCTGCTACTTTTCTAATATCCACGATCATTTCATCATACATATGTTCATCCATCACTTCTCCCAGAGCAGGTCTAAGTATTAGGTAAGCGTTATAAAGAATGAAACCGGCAGCAAATATGGCGGCCCAATCATCTGCGGTCTCATATCCTTTTCCCATTAATAGGGCTATGGTAATACCAATAAATGCCATTAACGAGGTAATTGCATCACTTCTATGGTGCCAAGCATCCGCTTTAAGCGAGGTACTATTGGTGAGCTCGCTTTTCTTCGATACAAATCTGTAGAAAATCTCTTTTGTTATTATAATTCCTGCCAAGACCAGCAAAGTAAAAGGCTCTGGAACCTTATGCGGAGTTTTGATATGTTGTATGCTCTCATAAATGATGATGGCTGCAGAAATTATCAAGAACATTACCACCATAAATGTTATAAGAGGTTCTGCTTTTCCATGTCCGTAGGGATGATTTTCATCTGGAGGTCTACTTGAGTATTTTAAACCTAGTAAGACTAATAGTGAAGAGAATACATCTGTGGTAGATTCTATAGCGTCTGCAATTAAAGCATATGAATTTCCAAATATTCCGGCAACACCTTTAATTATTGCTAGTGCCAAATTACCAGCAATACTTAAATAAGATGTTTTAATAGCTTCTTGGGTATTGGAGTTCATTTGCAGACGATAATTTTAAGACGCAAAGTTAATTGGTAACAACAAAACAGATACATTTTATCACAACTATTTTAAATAAAATAGCAAAGCCAATTATAGTTTTTTCTTACCACCAGACTAAGAAAAAACTTTCCCAAGTATCCTCACTTATTTTTCTCCAAATTAGTGGAGACTTATTCTTTTCAAGTGACCTTGATAGTTCTTCCTGAATTTCTGAATAAGAATACCATTGATCATTGTGTTTTGGATGAACGGGCCAATTACGTTTTGACGGAATAAAGTAGAGGTTTGCACTATACTCTTTTGTTTCAAATTCTTTTGATTTTAAGTAATAGCCTTCAATACATTCATTATTTATAAATGGAAATCCATTCTCTAACATCTCTTTTGGAACAAATAGCTTGGCTTTGAAACAAACTTTCTGATCTAATTTGGAAATATCAATTTGATAACTCTCTAATGCTGAGCGCGTTTCATCGGCTTCTACTAATGGAAACTGTTTTGATTTTAATTTATTTATTTTCTGTTGTAAGGTATCTTTTCTATTTGGACCTATCCACCTGTCTATTTCATTAGGTATTGATGGGTCGTAGATGTAAAATTTATAAACCAGTTCTAAATGGATAATTTGAAGTGAGGGCAGATCTTGAAGTATAAAATCTATTTCCCCAAGTGTTACTTTTTTCCTAAATATTTGAAGGTTGCTCGCTAATATTTTATAAGTAGGAGAAAGAGAGATAAATTCTTTAAAAAAGATTTCCATTCTTTTTCCCATTACATATTGGGTGTCTAATTCCGGCAAAACGCTCTTAAAATCATGAGATGGTGATAGCTTAATTTGCGGAGTGTTAAACTGTTCCAAATTAAATATCTCTTCGTTTTTCCAAAGAGAAGGAGTCTGAAGGAAACCTATAAATTGATAGTATAAGGAGTTCTGCATAATATGTTTAGGCTATTGATAATATTTGTTTTTAGACTTGGCATGGTAAATGTCTTGCATGGAACTTATTGAATCACCTTTGAAAACAGTAGATAGCAAAGCTAAATAAGAATTACTCAAAGAATTAACAATAAGTAGAACTTAAATTTTAACAATTTAGATTATATTTTTAACGTTTTAAACAATCAAACAATTGTTTAGAATTATTCGTATAAATTTGATCAACTATTCAGATAAATTATGACCAATATTAAAACTACGCAGCATTTTAAATTAGAATTCTTCGATAAGTATGTTATTGTTGAAGGAATTACCGGTGCTATCGTAGATAGAGAGATAGCTCAAATTACGCTAAAATCTATAATGGATCATTAGATGGAAAAAATTTTACAATTATCTCTAATAGAGTAAATGAATATATATTAGACCTAGATGCTTACTCTTCTAAAATATTGAAAAAGGTAAAATCTTTTGCAGTAGTTTCCACTAATCCGAAGGTAAAAGAAAGAGCATTATTGGAACAAGATAAGTATGACCATGCTTTTGCTTTTTTTAGTTGTATAGAAGAAGCTAAAAATTGGGCAGAAAGCTTTAATTAACTGCATGTTAATCTTTCTTCTTTTTACCGAATAGTTTTTTGAAGAAGCCTTTCTTTTCTTTTTTATTATCCTTTTTAACTTTAGACTTATCTGGGTTATTGAAAATCCTACTGAAAAAATTGTCTCTGCTGGAAGATTCGCAATCCATCATGGCTGTTACCTGAGACGATGGGCTGCCAAATCTAGCTTTTGTAATACCATCAAAATCTGAATCTTTATTTAAAGCTTGTATAAAGAGCGCAAATACAGGTAAAGCAGAATTTGCTCCTTGACCAATTCTGGTATTTCTAAATCCTATTCTAGGGTCATCTGTTCCTACCCAGGTAATAGCAACCATTTTTGGAGTTATACCTACAAACCAACCATCTTTGTTAGACTGCGTGGTCCCTGTTTTACCAGCAATGTCATTTTTAAGTCCGTATGTAGATCTTAATCGTGTTGCAGTTCCTTCATTTACTGTAGCCTTCATCATTTCTATCATGATCTCTCGATTTTGCTCAGAATATGCTGGAGACTTTTGTACTTCTGGTTTAAATTCTACCAAAACGTTTCCTTGTCCATCTTCAATACTTGTGATATAATAAGGGGTACTTGGCTTCGCATCATTTACAAAACTTGTATAGACTTTTGTCATTTCTTTTAAGCTGATTTCTGCTGTACCTAGTGCTATTGATGGAACTTTAGGAAGATCAGATTCTATACCCATTTTATGAGCTTGGTTGATGACATTGCTAATTCCAGTTTCCATAAGTACTTTAACAGCTATGGTATTAATAGAATTACTCAATGCAGTTTTCATATTGTAATTCATAAAAGGATCATCACCATAAGATCCGGAGTTTTTTGGAGTCCATCCACCTGGGTATGTAACTTCATTTATAGAAAAATAGGAGCAGGGTTCAATTCCACTCTCTAAGGCAGCAGTATATACTATAGGTTTAAAGGTAGAACCTACCTGGCGTTTACTTTGTGCAACATGATCATATTTAAAATGTTCAAAATCTACTCCACCTACCCATGCCATAACAGCACCGGTTTTTGGAGTTACAGCCATGAAACCTGCGTTTAAGAACTTTTGATAATATCTAATACTGTCTAAAACAGTTCCTTTTATGACTTTATTTTTACCGTAATTAAAGACTTCAATTTCATGAGGATTCTTATCTAAAATAGATAAGATCTCTTTATCTGAATGTCCTTTCTCTTGCAATTTTTTGTATTGCGCTGTACGCTTTAAAGCATCTAATAAAATAGCATTATTAGTAATCCATGGGCCTTTAGTTCCATAAGATTTTTCATGAGCAGTTTGAAGTTCTGCCATATGCTTATTTACAGCCTGCTCTGCCAATTGTTGCATTTTGGAGTCTAGAGTGGTTCGAACAATTAAGCCATCTCTATAAATATTATAAGGTTCTTCTCTATTATTCTTTAAAGTATCTAGGATCTTTGTAAGATCTTTTCTAAGTTGCTCTCTAAAATATGGAGCTATACCTTGATCATGCCCATAATATTGATAGTCGAGTTCTAGGGGAGAAGTCTTAGCCTTCACCATTTGCTCTTCAGAAATAAATTTATATTTCTTCATTTGAACAAGAACAACATCACGTCTAAGCTTACTCCTTTCAGGGAAAAGCCTAGGGTTGTAATAATGAGAAGCTTTTAGCATTCCTACCAGTACAGAAGATTCTTCCAATTTAAGATCTTTGGTATGTTTGTTAAAGAATTTCATGGAAGCGCTTTCTATACCAAATGTGTTATCACTAAAAGGAACGGTATTTAAATAAAGCGTTAGGATTTCCTTTTTATCATATACATCCTCTAAGCGAGAAGCAATTATAGATTCTTGAAGTTTATTAATTACTATTCCTAAATATCCATAATCTTTTCTACCATATAGGTTCTTTGCTAATTGTAATGTAAGGGTACTTCCACCTCCCGAAGATCTATCTTGCAGTAATATAGACTTGACAAAAACACGCATTAAACTGCGATTATCAATACCGTCATGTTCAAAAAATCGAATATCTTCTGTTGCTAATAAGGCATTGGTAAGATTTTGAGGTATTTGCTCATAAGTTATGGGCTGCCTATCGAAGATGTAGTATTTACCAATTAGGTTACCATCTGCAGAAAGAACTTGAGTAGCTTCATTTTGTTTAAGCTCACTCAGATCTTTGGTGGAAGGAATTTTACCAAATAATCCAAAATAAATAGCAGCAAAAAATAATACAAAAATGGCTGCAAGCGCCAATATGATTCGGATCACCCATTTTAATTTGGGAGAATTTTTAATTCTTTCTAGCATAGTTATTGTTAAGCAGAACAAATAAACGAATACTTAAAAAATCTAAATGTGGTTTTTACGTAATTTTAAGATTTTTAGTAAGATATCATAAGAAAGAATAAAAAATAATAGTCGGTTTTCAAACTTGAGAACCGACTAGATTTTTAATTTTTTGATCATATTGATGAAGTTTAAGGATTAATATCCGAATCTTCTTCTGCTATACCAACTATCTCTGGTAGATCCCGTACTGTTTAAAAAATGTTTGTGGTGTGTTAGATCACCCTCTTTAATAACATTTTGATTGCTTGCGATGTTTTCTAATGCTGTCATGATATTTTAATTTTAGTTATTTTTAAAAACCGTAGCATCTACTATTAAAAGTATTCACACGTTTAGTGTCTCTTAAGTTTAGAAAGATCTTTCTAATACTCTTCTTTTCTCCGTTTAGGGTGCCCTCTAATATTTTCATAATTGAAAATTTATTATATTATTATCTAATGGTTAAAACGTCTTCTGCCATTCCAACAACTTCTGGTTGATGATGCAGTGTTGAAAAGCATCTTTCTTGAAGCTATTTCTAGGTCAATCATGCTAAAGTTTTCATTATTGTTGAATAATGCCTTCAAATTTGAATTCTTTTGTTGAAATATTAGTAGTCAAATCGTCTTCTGTTATTCCAATTATCCCGAACAGATGAGCTTGAGTTTAAATATCCTTTACGATGACTTAGAACTCCTACTTTTTGTGAATTGTAGTTTTCGATGATGTTAGATAAAGTTGTCATGATTTAAAAGTTTAAAGGTTATATCTAATAGACTATCAGAAACTTATAATGTTACAGTACTATGTATAAAATAGTACTATATTAACATTTAATTAACAATTAATATCAGTCTTGCTTGTTTTAGAAGATTATGTCCTTAACTAATTTTATTAAAGTCTTATAATAATATTGACACACAAAATTCTATTCATATACTCATTGTTTTTAAATTGCAGTGTAGAAAGTAGTTTTCAGAAATAGAACAGCATTTGGAAAGCTCTAATCAAAATCAGTATGAAAATGCAAAGAACAGTTCTTTTAATTATAGCAGGAGTTTTTATGGTAGTGGGAGGTATATACGTTGCTTTTAGGGGTAACGCTCCAGAGCGAAACATGCCTGGTTCCCAAGTTATGACCATTATTAAACAATGGGATATGCCAGATGAATTAGAAGAAATTAGCGGGATCTCATTTATAGATGATAATAGAGTGGCATGTGTTCAAGATGAAAAAGGAGTAGTGTTTATCTATAATTTAAAGACGTCAAAAGTTGAGAAAAAAATAGATTTTGGAGATTCCGGAGATTATGAAGGTATTACTATGGTTGGAACTACCTGTTATGTTTTGAGAAGCGATGGAGTTTTATTTAAAATCGAAGATCTTGATAGCGATCCTAAAGAAACAGTTAAAATTAAAACGTCTCTAAAATCAGAATATAATTTTGAAGGATTGTGCTATGATAAAAAAAATGATCAGCTTTTATTAGCTATTAAAGACAAGGCATCAGATGATTTTAAACCTGTTTACGCTTTTGATTTAAACACGAATACACTTAAAAAAGATCCTGTCTTTACAATTCCTTTTAATAGTAACGTATTCGACAAGTTAGAAGAGAAAAGATCTAATAAACTAATGAGACCTTCAGATTTGGCAATTAATCCGAAGGATGGAAAGGTATATATTACAGAAGGTTCTAACCCAAAACTTTTAATTACTTCAACTAATGGTACTCCAGAAAAATTATATGTTTTAAAAGAGAAGCAATTTGCGCAGCCTGAAGGTGTTACCTTTAATTCTAAAGGAGAGATCTTCATTTCTAACGAAGGTCATGGTGGTCCTGGAAATATTATAAAATTAACCCTGAAATAATAAGTTGGTTCGATAAAAAACTAAAAAAAGCCTGAATTTCTTCAGGCTTTTTTATTTTTTGAAATCTAATTAATGTCTCCTAAACTTTTTGAAGTTTTTGAGCAACTGCTTCAACTTCATCTAAAACTCTTAAAAGATTCTCTCCCCAAAGTTTTGCTATCTGTTTTTCAGTATAACCTCTACGAACTAATTCTTTAGTAACATTTAGAGATTCTGAAGCATCATTCCAACCCTCAATTCCACCACCACCATCAAAATCTGAACTAATACCTACATGGTCAAGTCCTATTTTACTTACCAAATAATCTATATGGTCTACATAATCTGCAACATTTACTGGAGGTACCGTTTTTTTAAGTTGTTCTAATTCTGGCTTAACTTTATTTTCCAATTTTTGATAAGCTTCATAATATTGTTCTTGTGCTTTGTGGTCTAATTTATGGACGCTATCTCTCTCTAAAACAGTAAAACTATTTTGCTTTGCGTGCTTTTTTAATAGTTCCATTTTAGCATCGTTATAGGCATTATGTTTTTCGGTATTTACGTAAGAACTAAAAGCTACGGTTTGTACAACTCCTCCATGCTTTTTAAACAACATTAACAGTTCATCATCTAAATTTCTGCTATGGTCACATAAAGCTCGGGTAGAAGAGTGAGAAGCGATTAAAGGTGCTTTAGAAAGCTCGAACATTTGTTTGATAGCCTCTTTTGAAGGATGAGAAACATCTATCATCATTCCTAATCTATTCATTTCAAGCACCGCTTTTTTACCTTCTTCACTTAGCCCGTTGTGTAACCAAACATTATCTTCTTCTCCCGTATTAGAATCAGACAATTGACTGTGGCCATTATGGGATAGTGACATATATCTTGCGCCTAGATTATAAAATTTCTCAATATTGGCTAGATCTTCTCCAACTGGGTAGGCATTTTCTACCCCTATCATTGCCACTTTTTTACCTTGTTTTAATAGACTTCGTACTTCTTCGGAATTAGTAGCCAACCCCATTTCATTTGGAGCTAGTTCTTCAGTAAGTTTATGGATGGCTTCAAATTTTAAAATTGCATTTTCGTATGCTTCCTTATAACCTTCAGTAGTAAGATCACCTTGACCGGTGTAAACAATTAACCATGAAACATCTAATCCTCCATTTATCATTTTTGGAAGATTCACTTGAGTATCCAAATTTTGCGTGTAATTCTTTTCTTCGGTAAAATTTTTAATATTGATATCGTTGTGCGTATCTATGGTAATTACTTTTTTATGAATTATGGAAGCCTTTTCATTTATTTCAGATTCGGTTAATTTTTGTGAAAATGATACCTGAACAATTAAAATAGTTACTAGTCCTGTTAACGTTAATTTCATATGTAATTGAATTGGTTTATAAAGTGTTAATTTAAGAATTTAATTGCGATTTCACTTATAAGTTTTATGAGATAAAATTAACGCTAAATGTTACTAGTGTTACATTCATATCCTATTTATAGAATATCTTTGTAATCCCTAATATTTGATTGTTGAAACTTTTTTACGCTATACTATTATTATCATCTTTCCTTTTTAGGCCTGCTTATGAAGTTGCAAATGTTGCCTATTACGAGCTTAATATAGATTATATAATAGAGAAGTATTGTGTGAATAAAGCCAAACCAGAAATGCATTGTGATGGGAAGTGTTTTCTGAATTCTCAATTAAATAAATTAGACAATCCTACTTCAAAAGATAATAAAGGAATAGCTCTAAGTAAAACCTTTATTCCTGCATTTTTTGAAAATGTATCTTATCCTAATTTAGAAGCAACAGCGCTCTTTTTTAAACTTGATAATTGGGGTGATCTAAATCTCCACAAGTATACTGTGATTAATGCTTTTGAGCATCCGCCCAACGCTTCATTTTAATTTCTAATCATCTTAAATTAAAATTAATAGAGTTCGAAATAGCATCGAGCTCACAACACTTATACCTTAAAATGAAGAATATATTAAAAGTATTAGCTATTCTAGTAATAGCTACAAATATTGCTATAGCGCAAGAAGATCCATCTACCAATTCTCAAAAATGGACATCTGCAAGACCAGATGGGCATGCTCCAATTTCTGTAATGGGAGATCATACACACCATAAAGGAGAGTGGATGTTTGGTTATAAATTTATGAATATGAATATGGAAGGACTTCAACATGGGCAAGATAATATCAAAAGCTCTGAAGTTTTTAATAGCTATATGGTGGCTCCTAAAAAGATGACTATGCAAATGCATATGCTGGGAGTAATGTACGCTCCAACCGATAAACTGACACTTATGGTGATGACTAGCGTTCTTGATAAGGAAATGGATGCTTCCACTAAAATGGGGATGAATTTTACCACAAATTCTTCTGGCTTTAGTGATCTTAAAATTTCCGGATTGTACCAACTCTTAAATAAGAATCGCCAGCAAGTTCATGCGCAACTTGGAGTTACTATTCCAACAGGTAATATAGAAGTAAAGGATGTTACTGCTATGTCTAATAAAATGCAAGTAATTTTACCTTATCCAATGCAATTAGGAAGCGGTACCTTAGATGGATTGATCGCTATTAATTACTTAGCTCAATCTGATTATCTATCTTTTGGAACACAACTTAAAAGTACTCTAAGATTTGGAGAAAATGATAGAGATTATAGATTTGGTAATAATTATACATTGAATTCTTGGATGGCTTATAAAGCTGCATCATGGCTGAGCATGAGTGCAAGAGTTGAAGGAAGTATAACCGATGAAATTTCTGGAAATGATAGTAGTTTAAATCCAATGATGATTCCGGCAGCAAATACCAAGAATTCAGGCGCTAAATCTATAACTACCGGAGTTGGAATCAATACTTATATTCCAACGGGTAGCTTTAAGAATTTGAGATTTGGATTGGAATACGCATTTCCTGTATATCAGGATATGAATGGAATTCAGCTAGAAAAAGAGGAAACCCTTACCTTAGGATTACAATACTCTTTCCATTAAATAACTCTCAAAATAGATAGAAAAAAGGTCTGCTGTGTGCAGGCCTTTTTTTATATTATAAATCTAAGTTAAGAGAATTAAAATCTTTAAAATGGTACATAATTATCATTTACATTTGATAAAATTTAGCAAGGCTAATGAATAAATATATAGTTGTTAATCAACCTGAAAATTGGGATATTTCTGTAGAGAATATAAAGATCATCTCCGCCCAAGATTACTTAACAAATCCCGAATTTTCAAGATTAAAGAATGCCAGGGTTTTCAATCTGTCCAAAGATTATTCGTATCAATCTAAAGGTTATTATGTTTCTCTTTTAGCGGAAGCTAGAGGGCATATGGCGATACCTACAGTAAAGAACATTGTAGATTTAAGAGAGCCAAAATTAGTAAAGATAGTTTCAGACGATTTTGATGATCTTATTCAAACAAGTTTGAAGAACTTAAAGTCTAAAGAATTTACGCTAAGTATCTATTTTGGTCAAAATGTAGCACAAAAATACAAAGAGCTTAGTGCCATGTTTCATAGGCATTTTCAGATTCCCTTCTTACTGGTAAAATTCAATTATACCACCAAATGGAATATAAAAAGCGTAAAGGCAATTTCAGAATCAGAAATACCGGAAGATCATAAAGAAAGCATGAAGTTTTTTGCAAAAGAATATTTTGCGAAGAAGCGATATGATACTCCTAAAACACATAGCACAGATTATGACCTAGCTATTCTGGTTCAGCCAAATGATCCTGCCCCACCTAGCAATCAAAAAGCTATTAAGAAATTTGTAGAAATTGCTGAAAAGATGAATTTTTATGTCGAAGTAATTTTACCTAAAGATCTTTCCAGACTTTCCTCATTTGATGCATTATTAATACGCCAAAGTACAGAGGTTAACAATGAAGCCTATGCTTTTGCGCGAAAAGCTCAGCAAGAAGGAATTGCTATTGTAGATTATCCAGATGCTATTTTAAAATGCTGTAATAAGGTTTATATGGCAGAGGCTTTAACCAATGCCAATATTCCAACTCCTAAGACTCTTATTGTTCACAAGAATAATATAGACCAGGTTATTCCTTACATAGGTCTACCCTGCGTTTTAAAATCTCCAGACTCTACTTTTTCCTTTGGTGTAAAAAAAGCTGAAACTATTGAAGAGTTTGAAGAACTAGTAGGAGCAATGTTAAAAAAATCTGATCTCATTATTGCTCAGGAATTTACATTTTCTGAATATGACTGGAGGGTTGGAATTCTCGATGACCAGCCAATTTTTGCTTGTAGATATTATATGGCTAAAGGACATTGGCAGATCTATAACTGGGATGCAGAAAAGAAAGATGATCAAGATGGTAATGCAGATTGTTTACCAATAGAAGAAGTTCCGAAGAAAATTTTATCGGCAGCGCTTAAGTCGGCTAAATTAATGGGGAAGGGGCTTTATGGTATAGATGTAAAAGAAGTAGATGGAAAGCCGCTGGTGATAGAGATCAATGATAATCCAAACATAGATTTTGGTGTGGAAGATAGGTTTTATGGGGATAAGGTGTATGTTGATATTATTACCGCATTAAAGAACAGAATAGAAAAGAAATAATATGAGCTATCACTTATTTGAAGTTTTTGGGATTGAATTGGAATATATGCTCGTTAATAGCGATAGCTTAAAAATTACTCCTATAGTAGATGAATTACTCACCGCCAAAAATGGAAGTCTAACTTCTGATATTGATAACGGTGCTATAGAATGGAGCAATGAATTGGTAGCTCACGTTATTGAGTTGAAGACGAATGGTCCTACTAGTGATCTTGAGAATTTAGACACTTATTTTGCTGAAAATATTGGAGAGATAAATACGCTTTTAAAACCCATGAATGCAGTGCTTTGGCCTACAGCTTCTCACCCCTTAATGCAGCCAAAAGAGGAGATGAAACTTTGGCAGCATAACTACAGTGATATCTATTCTCTATATAATAGAATATTTAATTGTACTGGTCATGGCTGGAGCAATGTACAGAGCATGCATATAAATTTACCTTTCTATGATGATAGTGAATTTGAAAAATTACATGCTGCCATTAGGATCTTGATGCCAATAATTCCTGCTTTAAGTGCTAGTTCGCCAATTTTTGAGGGCCAATATTCAGGTATTCGAGATATGCGAATGGAAGTTTATAAAACAAATCAAAAAGAGATCCCAGAGATGACAGGAAGATTAATTCCGGAAGCAGTTTTTAATAGAGAGGATTATTTTAAGACGATTTTTGAGCCTATTAATAAGGCAATTAAACCTTTTGATACTGAAAACATTCTAGATCATCACTTCTTAAATTCTAGAGGAGCAATAGCAAGATTTGATAGGAATGCGATAGAAATTAGAGTTATAGACCTTCAAGAATGCCCTAAGGCAGACATTGCGATAGCTGTTTTAATTGTGGAAGCTTTAAAACTTTTAGTATCTGAAGAATGGATCACTTTAAAAGATCAAAAATCATGGCATGAAGAAGACCTGTTAACTATCTTTAATATTTCAGTAAAAAATGCAGAAGAGGGGGTAATAGATAATATTAAATATTTAGATATTTTCGATATTAAAGAAACCTCCAATGCTGGCCATATTTGGAAGAAGATCTATGCAAGAGTTAAAGATCAAATTTCAGCGAAACATCAAGCTACCATAGAGATTATACTTAAAAATGGAAGTTTATCTAGTAGAATTTTAAAAGCTGTGAATGAAGATTTTTCCGAAGATCACTTAAAAGAAATTTATTCTGAACTTGGAGATTGCTTACAAAATAATGAACTTTTCATCCCTTGAAACTTATCTTAACCTGCGAGCACGGGGGTAATGAGATTCCGGAGCAATTTGTGGATTTATTTAGCAAAGCAGAAGAAGTCTTAAATAGTCATAGAGGTTATGACCTAGGAGCCTTAGATCTTTTTGAATACTTTCAAAAACTTTCAGATTTTTCAATAGCTAGTACAACTAGCAGATTGTTAATAGAACTTAATAGATCTATAGGAAAACCTGATTTATTTTCAGAATTCACCCAAAGTCTAAGTAATTTAGAAAAAGAAGATATTATTAAGAATTTCTATTTACCGTATAGGAATGTAGTAGAAAATCGTATAGCAGAATTAATAGGTAGGGGAGAATCTTTGCTACATCTATCAATTCATACTTTCACCCCTATCTTTAATGGTGAAGTTAGAAATGCTGATCTGGGTTTATTATTTGATCCATCAATTTATATTGAAAAGAAAATTTGCGAGCATCTTAAAACCGAATTAATTGCTACAAGTCCTAATTTGAGGGTAAAATTCAATTATCCATATTTAGGAACAGCAGATGGTTTTACAACACATTTAAGAACAAAGTTTCCTGATAATTATATCGGAATTGAGATCGAAGTAAATCAGATATACAGTAGTAAAAATAAGATAGATCCTTGTATAGCTAAGAGTATATTCAACGCTATTCAAAATGTCTTAAAATAAATAACCCCGAGCGAAAGCTCAGGGTTATTCTATAATCTAGTATTCTTAAATTACTTGATCTCTACAACTTCAAGATCAAAAACAAGATCTTTACCTGCTAATGGGTGATTACCATCT
Source organism: Gillisia sp. Hel_I_29 (assembly GCF_000744275.1). Taxonomy (NCBI): domain Bacteria; kingdom Pseudomonadati; phylum Bacteroidota; class Flavobacteriia; order Flavobacteriales; family Flavobacteriaceae; genus Gillisia; species Gillisia sp. Hel_I_29. The sequence goes on along the minus strand of NZ_JQLP01000005.1, from coordinate 2,117,869 downwards.
ACAACAATAGTATCATCTTTTACCTCAGCAACAAGTAAGTTCATTTCTCTACCGTCTGGAGTTTTAGAAACTAATCCCATTCCAACTTCTGGCTTAATCTCTTCTGGTAATTGATCTTTTTGAACTTCTTGGATCAATTCTTCACGAGGCTCACCATAAGCTTCTTCTTTCGGAATAGTAACAGTTTTCTTCTCGTTCACTTTCATATCGATAAGGCCTTTTTCAAAACCAGGAATCAATTGTCCTTGTCCAAGGGTAAATTCAATAGGCTCTTTTCCTTCAGAACTATCAAATACCTGCCCATCTGCAAGTTTTCCTGTGTAATGTACTTTTACCGTGTCGTTCGCTTTTACTTGACTCATAATATATTTTCAATTTTAAAAATAGCTCCTGCAAATTATTTTGCAAGTCACATCTTAATTTTTACTTAGTTATTATAGAAGGTGCTAAAACCAGGCCAAAGTTTAATTTTGAATAATTGTCGCTTCTTATCTTTGCAATATAAGCAGATAACTAGATAAAAAAGCGGTTAGCCCCTTTAGACAAAGGAATTTCGTACTTTGCATTTATAATTTGATCTTGAAATAGATATAAATAAGAGTCGGAAAATATGTCAGGTAAAATCGTCAATACTACTATTAAAGCTCTATATCAGTTATTTTTTCAGGTTGATAAAGCTATTTTACTTGGAGTAGTTTGTGTTTTGTGCCTAAGTTGTAAGAAAAAGGATCCTATAATTCATGATGCCATGAATTGGAAGGAAGTCTCTGTTTCTGCTAGTGCATATAACTCCTTACCAAATCAAACTACTAATGTAGGAAACCCTTTGATTACAGCTTTTGGAGATACTTTAAAACCAGGTAAAAGATCTATTGCAGTATCTAGAGATCTAATAAAAAAGGGATTGACATATAATACACCGGTAAGAATTGATGGTTTGCAAGGGATCTACTTTGTTAAGGATAAAATGCACCATAGATGGAGAAATAAGATAGATATTTATATGGGTGAGAACGTAGATTCCGCCAGAATTTGGGGAAGGAAGAAAGTGCTAATTCATTATTTAGTAGTTAAAGATTTAATTAATGAGTAAGCTTGCGGTTTTTAATAATAAGAAATAGAGATTTCGTTTTATGAGACAATATATTTATGAGTTTATCATGAACTCTCAAGAGTTCATTTATAAGAAATTTAATCAGAAGAATAGTAAATGGCCTTACTTTCTGCTAATCTTCTTTTTACTGATTGTAGTTGTAGTTGGAATTAACATCTTTATAGAATTAACAGATGAGCTTACCAGTAAAGTAATTATTAATTATGACAGTGCTATTACTAATTATGTTATTTCATATAGAACTCCAAGCCTAAATAAATTTATGCAGTTTATCACTAATGTGGGAGATATCTATGGCTACCTAATCTTAGCTGCTGTATTTACACTTTTCTTCTATTTAAAATTTAAGAACTGGCGCTACGTTATACAAATGCTTATTGTATTGGGTATGGCCGCTCTTTCAAATTCCGCACTTAAACAAGTAATTAATAGAGCTCGCCCAGATGCATTACATCTCGTTTCTGTACAAACCCTTAGCTATCCTAGTGGGCATGCCATGAGCGCTATTGCTTTTTATGGATTTATGATCTATCTAAGCTTTGTACTTATCAAAAGTAACTGGCTTAAGTATAGCCTAATATTTCTCTTTAGTTTTCTTATTGTGGCAATAGGTATTAGTAGAATATATTTAGGAGTTCATTACCCTTCAGATATTGCAGGTGGTTATATAGCCGGTTTTATATGGGTAGTTTTCTGTATCACTGTTTTTAATATCGTAGATCTTTTTAGACGAAAAGAGCAAGTCAAATAATTTTAATAATCTTTGAATTTTGAATGAATTCATATCGTAATTAATAATTCTATTATGCCAAGAAGTTTTAGATCTTCTCTTATCATATCAATTTTACTATTTAATTTAATTACACTTTTCGCGCAAACTGATAGTAGCAATGAAGCAAAGGTTTTAACTATAGGGTTAACCGAAGCTCCACCTTTTATTATTAAAACGGGAGATCAATTTTCCGGATTGAGCATTTCATCTTGGGAATTAGTGAATAAAGAACTAGACGCTAACTTCAGATATAAATATTACTCCTCTTTAAGCGATTTGCTCTTAGCTGTAGAAAGCAATGAGGTAGATCTAAGCATAAATCCTATCACAGTTACAGATAATAGGATGAAAAAGTTAGAATTTTCACAACCCTATTTTATATCTCATACAGGAATTGTAAAGCATAAAGAATCTGAGGTCTGGAACTATCTGAAAAATTTAATGAGCTGGAATTTTATTTCAGCAATTCTAATCTTACTGGGAGTGATTTTTTTCTTCGGATTTTTAGTCTGGTTATTTGAAAGAAAACATAACGCAGAAGAATTTGGTAATGGCACTAAAGGTATTATGGAGGGGTTTTGGTGGAGTGCAGTAACTATGACAACTGTTGGTTATGGAGATAAATCGCCAAGAACTTTAGGGGGAAGAATTATCGGACTTATATGGATGTTTCTAGCTATAATAATGATCTCGAGCTTAACTGCAGGAATTGCTTCTTCACTTACCGTGAAAAATATGAATAATGAGATCACAGAAGTAAATGATCTAGATAGATTTAATGTTATTACCGTTGGTAGTTCTAGTGCTCAGGAATTATTAGAGCTTTATGGTATTCAGAATGACGTTGTTTTTAATCAAAAAGAAGGTATAGATGCATTGATATCCAAAAAAGCAAATGTGTTTGTATATGATAAGCCAATTTTGACTTATGAGATTTCCAAAAGAAACCTAGGCGATAAGTTAGAAATACTTGAAAAAAACTTAAAGAAAGATTATTACAGTTATACTTTCCCTAAGGGATCTAAGTTGGTAAAGATTATAGATCCCTTATTGATAAGTACCCTTAAAACTGTTAAGTGGAATAAGTTGGTTAGTGAATATAATTAAATTCTAAAATCAATTATTTCAAACCCAGATAACCTAAAACTATCCACAATAGGATAAAAACAACAATTATTCCTACACATCCACAGCCTCCGCCAAATTTTTTAGCACCCCAGCCTGCAAGTAATGCTCTCAATAAAGTTTTCATTTGATATTCATCTTTTGGTTAGTGAAATAAAAGTAGTTTCTTTCAAGATTTCCTAACTCAATTTTAGGAAAATATTAATTCTCAAATCTGTGTTAATTTATTGATGCTTTTAATTTTGACATTAGAAAATCATTAAATTTAATAGGTTGGAATTTTCCAATTCTAATTCATATAAATTGATTTAACCTAAAGCTGATATTTTATGGAAACGCACTTAGAGAAACCCTCAGGATTGAAACAGACCATTATTGTCATGTTACTAATCATCGCATTTAGTCTAACCTATTTACTAGGGATCTCGGTAGATCTATGGTAATTTTTTTATGAGATCTTAATTTCATTTAGAAGTAAAAAGGCATTGTTCACATATTCCTTTTCTAAGAACAAAGCAAAATAATTAGATGTAGAGATCATTTCAAAAACAGGTATACCTTCATATGCTAGTAATTTAAAAATATAGAAATATAAACCTACAGACTTCGCACTATTTTTTGGTAATTCTATAGTAATACTAGATAATTCACTTTTTACAGTGACTAGATTTTCATTTTTAAAACAATTCTGAACGGTTTCATTCAATTCTCCTGAAACCAATATATTGCTTTCCCTATAATTGCTGGAATAGTTAAAGTAAATACCTATTTGATCCTTTACAATATTTAATAACTCTGCTTGGCTAGCCAGAATTGTATTAGAGTTGAGGTAGGTATATTCTGTTATACCAGACCTAACTACAATATCTCCCATTTCACGAAGATTGTTTTGCTTACTTAAATTTCGCTGAGGCGCATAACGTCTCAACGCCATAATTATAGAACCTTGCTTAACAGTTTTTCTGAGTTCTTTTTCTATTTCTGGTTGCAAATAAGCTGCTAGAGAACTATAGTTTATAAGGTCTTTGGAAATAGCGTCATCTAAGAATGGCTGATGCCTTAACATATTATGAACGCAAGAGGTAATGGTATTCATTGTTAAATAATATACATTTTGTGCAAATGTATATAAATTCTATTTGGTTTTTTACTGAAATTTAAGATTTGAGTACCTATGCATTATAATTAAATGAAGATGAAAATATTAAAATTTGGAGGAACTTCTGTTGGATCTGCTACCAGTATCAAGAATGTTAGTAGTATTATTAGTTCTATTGAAGGAGAGAAGATTGTAGTGCTCTCTGCTATGAGCGGAGTGACTAACAAACTTGTAGAATTATGTTTATTTTTCAAAGATGGGAATTCAGATCAGTTCCATATTATAATTAATGAGTTAAAAATAAAGCATGAGAATTTGCTCGATGAACTTATTAGTTCTTCAGAAAATAATGAAAACACTAAAACAGATTTAAATACCCATTTTACTATTTTAGAAGAAATTTTGAAAAGGGATTATTCTGAAATTGCAGAAGCTAAAATTCTCACTTTTGGAGAAACCATTTTAACAATGATATTTTCTAAGTATTTAGAATTTATTGATTTCCAAAATACTTTATTAGATGCCAAAAAATTCATGGTTGTTGCAAACTTAGAATTCCCTGATACAGAAAAGGTTGGTAGGCTTTTAAAACCATTACTTAAAAATACATCTTCAGATGCCTTGTATATTACTCAAGGTTTTGTTAGAATAGATAAATTCAATAAGATAAGTACTTTAAAAAGAGGAGGAAGCGACTTTTCTGCTACAATTTTAGGGGCAGCCATAAATGCTACCGAAATTCAAATATGGACAGATATTAATGGTTTCCATAATAACGATCCCAGATATGTGGAGAACACTCATGCTATAAAAGAGCTCAGTTTTGAAGAAGCTGCAGAACTTGCATACTTTGGCGCTAAGATCTTACACCCACAAACAGTTTCTCCTGTTATTGAAAAAAATATTCCAATATATTTAAAAAATACTTTTACTCCGGAGGAAGATGGAACAAGAATCTCATCAGAAGTCACTTCTCACGGATTAAAAGCAATTTCTGCCAAGGATGGCATTACCGCCATTAAAATTAAATCTAATAGAATGTTGATGGCACATGGATTTTTAAGAAAGATCTTTGAAGTTTTTGATCTTCACGAAACCGCTATAGATATGATTACTACTTCTGAAATAGCAATTAGTTTAACTATAGATGATACCAGAAATCTAGATGCAATTCTAAATGATCTTGAAAGTTATGGTGAGATAACCGTAGAAACAGATCATAGTATTATTTGTATTGTAGGAGAAGGTTTAATAGATGAGAAAAACACCGCCAATCTTTTTGAAATTCTGAAAGATATACCGGTGCGAATGATCTCTTACGGAGGAAGTATTAATAATGTCTCATTGCTAGTATCTACTCAAAATAAGATTAGAACCCTACAGGAACTACATATTAAATTATTTGAAAATAGAAACGAACCAGTTCTATTTTAAGATCGATTTGCTTAAGATGTTTGTTTATTTGTTGTTTTTAATGATCACCCTCATTTGGGTGATCATTTATTTTGTGTAGACTCTAACTTATTTTTTGTTTCTATATATTTAGATAAGTAATAGGTACTTTTTAGTAAATGATGATCTAAGATCTGCCCGAATATATTATTATGCCTTTCAGCTTCTAGATGTTCAATACCATATTTCAATCTATCTGCAAATCGTAACGTATGTTCAGTTTTAGAAAATCTTATGTTCAGGATTTCAAAACCTTTTTGTTGCGCATCATACCAAATATCTTTTTCCGTATATAAGGTTATAGCAGTATCTGCAAAAGCTTCTGGAGAATTCTTTATAAAACCATTCCAAGGCAAGTTATCGTTAATTCCCTCGGCCCCCACACTTGTGGTTATAGATGGTGTTCCACATTGCATTGTTTCTACTAGTTTACCTTTTAATCCGGCTCCAAATCTTAATGCTGCTAGACTAACTTTAGCATTAGAAACCACCTTACGTGAATCTTGGGCCCATCCTTTAATATAGAACCTATCTTTTATATTTTGAAGTTGTGTAACCTTCTGGGAAGGATAAGAACCATAGATATGCATTTCAGCTTTTGGAAGTTTTTTCATGATCAATGGCCATATCTCTTCCTTTAAATATAGAACAGCATTAAAATTTGGTTGATGTCTAAAATTACCAATACTTACAAAGTGTTTTCTTTCTTCATATTCTGGTAGATCAACCGCATTAGATGGTTCTAGCAAAAAAGGTAAATAAAATAGGAGGGATGCGGGAATATTGTAATCTTCAACAAGGAGTTGCAACTCTTTTTCAGAAATTATTAATGATAGGTCACACCTATAAATACTAGCTAGTTCTCTTTTAGCAAGGTCAGAAAGAAAAGTGGTTGTAGAAAGTTGATTTTTAAATTCAAGTTCCCTTAGATTTCGTAAGAAATGAAGATCTTCGGTATCTAATATCTTTAAAGCATTTGGACACTCATTACTAACGCGCCATCCAAATTGTTCTTCCATCATAAACCTATCAAAGAGAACTATATTGGGATTCAATTTTTTAATAAAGCTATCGAAGCTAGCGTTATTAAGGGCTATTGTAACACTTTCGATGCCTAGTTCCCCAAGATCTGCCATATGTACCGTTTCTGCAGCAGTAGTAGCAAAAGTGATCTTATAATTTTGGGAAAGAAAGAATTGCAATAATTGCATCATTCTGCTTCCTGCCGCAGAGGAGTTAGGTTCTGGCCAAACATAACCAATCACCAAAAGAGTATTCATGTATTTAATTTTTTCAAAAATACCTGAAATTTGAGGAATCTAGTTATACATGTCTAATAAATGAAAAGATAAAAAATAGAAGGCTTTACTATTGAGATTCAAATTTGTATTTCTTGTGACGTTCTTTAAGCATTTCACAGTTAAGATTTTTTCTATTCATCAAAACTGTTTTTCCAAACCAAGTGTGATATTTCTGCTTCTCTAAAAAGTCTAAATTTAAAGCAAACCATTCTTCATCTGTATAAGACCTATCAAAGAATTGTTCCCATTCTGCTCTTAAACGCTCATTTCTAAAAATATAACTTTCTATTCCTAAATGATATAGATCTGCATCACAAATAATCTTTTCCGCTTGTGTTTTAGGATTTTGAGGAATCTTGGTAGCAAGAATACAATTGATTACTATCTTCAATTTAGCCTCTGGATAGTCATGTTTTTGAAGATAATCCAAAGCATATTCCACGCTTTTATCCTCATGATCTAAATAGGTTTCTGCCATTCCGGTATCATGAAATAACGCAGCTATAAGAATTGGCTCTAATTCTGAACCAAATACTTCCTCATAGTTACCTATTGTCTTTACATATTTGTAAACCTCCTTTGTGTGTTGAACACTATGAAATGGCAAATGTTTACAACGGCTATTTTCTAAAATTTCAATACAATGGTCATAGGTTTGAGAGACAATATTTGTCTTATTAAAACCTTTAAGAAAATTTAATGCCATGGGGTATTTAGTTTGAAGCTAATAAATTAATTCGCGAAAAATGTGGATTTTATATCACTATCTAAACCATGTTTTTCTCGTTCCTAATTTACAAGATTTCAATTAATCCTTTGTCGAATTATTTTTTTTAACCTTTTATTATGCTCTAGCGTATTAGAAAAGTCTAAAATTCCAGAATTAGATAATTCAACTATAAATAATTTTATAAAGTATTCTTAATAGCACCGTTTGCCATATAATTTTTGGGTAATTTAAAGTTTATCCAAATTTAAGAATTAGAAATATATGAGTAGAGGATTTGTAAAAGAAGATGATCAGGAAGAAGCACCATTTATTCCTCCAAGAGCCGCATTGCCTGCGGGAGAAATAAATTATGTAACCCCAAATGGTTATCAAAAATTATTAAACGAGCGAGATTCTATTGAAAATAAATTATCTCACCTTGATATTGAAGATGAAAAAGAAAAGCGCCACCAAAGAGCTATTCTAACCGGGTCTTTAAATTTATTGAACGAGAGAATTGTTTCATCTCGGATTTTACAATTAGAAGAGCAGGCGCAAGATGAAGTGCGTTTTGGAGCCACAGTAACTTTTAAATTAGAAGGCAAACCCGCACAAAAATTTCAACTTGTTGGTGTGGATGAAGCGGATATAAAACAAAATAAAATAGCATTCGTAGCTCCAATAAGTAGAGGCCTTACAGGGAAAAAAGTAGGAGATAGTACCGTAGTTTTTATAGGTGGCAAAAATCAACAAATTGAAATCTTAGATATTTCCTATTCCTGATTTCGACTTTGTAGCGTAAATTCAAGATCATCTTTAATATCTCCATATTCAGAAACTTCAATTTCAAAGTTTGCATTTTCAGCTTTAACAGAATAGTTCAACGTGTTTAACTGATCTTTATTTATTTGAGCGGTATATGTTCCTGGTTTAAGCCCTAAATAAGTAAAATAACCATCACCTTCTGATAAAACTTCAGCTACAATTTCACCCTTACTATTAAGTATGTTCACTAAGATTCTTCCCAGACCTTTAATACTTTTGTTTTCTTTAAAATATACCATTCCCGCTACTTCCCCAAGAACATCTATTGGTACTTCAATTTGTTGAAATTGATTAGGCAAAGTTTGAATTGCGATCTTTTCATGCTTTACTTTCCAGGCAATATTATCAAGACTGTTAGGGTCTACCTCTAAAATTATATTAATATAGGGTTGAAGCTCGGTAATTCTTATCACGGTTTCATCCTTATTATAAGTAGTTCTACCTGTACTATTTTTTAATTGAACTCCTCTAACACCTGGTTCCATTGCATCCTTTAAACCATTTCCGTTGTAATCTAAAAATGGAATAAGAGTAAGTGCTGCTTTAGACATTGCAGAGCGATTATTAGCAAGTACATATCCATCATTATCATCTAACATTAAACTACCACGTGCAGATTGAACAAAGGAGGTGTTAAGATTACTTAGTCTTGCCGTAGCAGAAGTTTGTGCAAAATCGAAGGCATATCTTATACCAACTTCAAATATATGGGCATTTCTAAGAAGATTGTTTTCATAGGCTAAATTGATAAAACCTTTGTTAAAAACACTTCGTTCAATTTCTAAATTTATATTATTAAACTGACTTCTACTAAAGTCATATTGAATTCGAGGAGAAAATAAAAAATTATAAGGCAGTCTGTAACTTTGAGAAAGTGCAGAATAAATAGTTGGTTCTTTAGTTCTATCGTTATAGATACCATAAGTGGTTAAATTAGTACTTACACCCATAATAACTCCAGATAGTAATAGCTGTGCGGTTGTAAATTCTGTAGTGGGCATGATGATCTGATTTATACTAAATCTACTGAATAAAGAGATATTCTTAGATCGAATAGGTGCTGAAAAACTGATCTTTCTTTCTTCTAAATAATTAAAATTGATAGCGGTTTGGTTTTCATCATACTTAATGTAATTAAAATCGATCTGAAGATTTTTGGGAGTGCGGTAACTTAAAAAGGCTTCTCCTTTAACACCATACATATATTCTCCAGTAAATAGTAGATTGGAAGCAAGTCTAATAGAAGTATTAATAAATGGCATCACCTCTGCACTTATAATTCCACTATAGTATTCTGCACCTCCTCCAATGGTCATGGAGTTACCTAATCCGTAATTAAAGTTTAAACGAGAAAATCTATTTAAAGTTTCGTTCTCAACGATTCCGGCACTTAAGGTATATTCTAATTCATTCTTAGGAACAAAATTATATGGAATATTGATCAATCTTTCTTCAATTCGCTCTTCACCATACGGACCGTAGAATTTTAATCGAACTGCAGTATTTCCATACATAAGAGGCACATCAAATGTATAAAAGCCAGAATCGTCTGCTTTTGTGAAACTTACAAGAACATTATTCACATAAAGTTCTACGGTCCACCTTGCATCTGTATAGTCGCTTAAAATATAAGTACCAAAAGATCTTCTATTTTGAAAAGGACTATTAGTTATCTGCACACCACTAACTGGCGCAAATAGAGAGGATGTAGCCTGAGTGAAGATTCGGCCAGCGGTAATTTGTTTAAAAAATTTACTGTCATTATTTACAAATCGCCATTGGTAGAATTGGTTTCGAGAATTAAAAGGAACCTGAGTGGAGTAGTTTAGTAAAAGATTGGTTTCTCCTCCTAGAAACATAGTACCAAGACCAAGAGAAAGCCTGGTATCACTCCTGTAAGCACTTTGCTTGGTATTCACTAAACCCCAATCTAGAGAACCGGCTTTAAAAAACGGATAATTTCTACTAATGATGGTATCTGGTACCGTAATTCCTTGTACCCTGTCTAAATTATCTCGTAACTTTAATAATCGCATTGCCTTTATAACAGGAAGATCCTTTTCTGTATCAAGTTTAATGGAAAGACTCCTAAAAGAGAAATTGGTATTTAAGCCAAAGATCTCACCATACAGATTAGATCTTAGATAAAGGGTAGATTGGGACTGAATAAAATCTACAGGCTTTAATTCAAAAGTTTTATTTTTATACTCAATTAAGTTTGCTTTAGGGTTTATAATGTAAGTAGAATCTGGATGTATTATAAAACCTTCTACACCCTTGGTAGTTTCTTCATTCTTTATTTTTAATAGATCAAATAGATCTGAAATTGGAATATATGCATCCTGACCTTTGATGGCAATTAAAATCTCATACACTCCTAAATCTGGAATATTCATTTCTACGCCCAATTCATCATAATCAGGAATATCCTCCTGAGCGAAGGAAGAAGAATTTAATAGAATGCTAAGTATTACTACTAAAAATAGATTTAAGCGAAATCCAGTTAAAAAATAACAGTATGATTTAAGCATTAAATTAGGGGGTACTTTCTATTGATGAATAAAATTAAGGGTAAAGGTTCCGTTATATCTGCCTGGAAGATTAGAGGAGTTATCTGCAGGAATTCTTAGCGTTCCTCCTACAAAAACTTCATTAGGTATTTGTGCATTCTGGGCTTGAGTAATAAAAGTTCTTTGGCCAGTACTAAAACTATTAATTTCTAGATCTATCAATATTCCCGTATCTTCATTTTTTAATTTGTATACTCCCATATCTTCTATTTGAATAATGGTTCCGGGATTCGCATAAATGTCAAATAATGCTGCAGATACTGGCTGACCAAAATTAAGTTCGAATATGTCTCCATCTACTGTTCTTTGATCATCATAGCTTACACTAACATTCCCACCAGAATTTCCAACGGTGAATGTTCCAAAGTTCAAATTTCTAGACGTTCTAACTTCAACTTGCACTGGAATAGGAGGTTGCTCTTGGGCATTAATTTCTATAAAGGAAATTATGCAAAACATCGAACAGAATATCTTCTTATAAAAGCTACTATTTTGCATAATTTAGAATTATCTATTAATAATGATCTTCTTAGCATAAAAGGCATCACCCACTTGAAGATTTATAATGTATACACCATTACTGGTAATACCTTCAAATACAACTTTTTCTTTACCGTATCCTTCTTTAATCTGAAGCATTTGCCCTGCAATTGTACTAGCTCTCAAGATTCCTTTTTCCTGATCTTTCAAATTTAATTGCACATTAACTTCACCATCTTCAATCTTGATGTCAAAAGGTTCATCAAAAGCAATGGCACGGCTGGTCATAATTTCTTCAGAGAACATAAGTTCAAATCTAGTATTTATAATTCCCGCAGACATCATAAATGTGTAGGTATCATTTTCTCTTAAATTTTGAACCTTTTTCTTGTCAAGATCTATTAGATAGATATTGAAATCTGAAGCTAGATTTTCTATTGAAGATAAATGAATAGACATCTCACCGGCTATTTCAGCTTTTATCCCTAAAGGAATTTTTGAGTAATCGTTTCCAATTGGCGGTTGGATCGCATTTATGGCTAGATCTTTTTTATCTTCCGTAATAGTATAGAAACTCGGAACGTAAGGATCTGTATTCATCAATTTATATGCATCTAATTCTTTCTCAAAATTACGAGATGCATATGGTGAAAAATATAATACTAATGGATCTTTAGTTGCAGACTTTCTAAAACCTGCTTCTAAGCGAATAATAGGTTTGGTATTATTTATTGCCGACTTGTAGAATTGCTGATCAAAATCATTAACACGAACATTGTTATTCATACCAAAATTACCAACTACCAAATCCTTACTATCAGAATCGCTAACCTTGATAAAGAAGCCCTGCATAGAAGGTATAATGTTAGGAGAAACGTTACTTACTACAGGATCTCCTGTAGAAATATCATTAACGTATGCGGTATAGGTACCGGTATATTGACTTGTATCACTTGCAGTGAAGAAGTAGATTCCATTATCTATATTAGTCTTTGTCCATCCATTAGATGCTAGCCAATCTATAGGAGAAGGGTATGGATTTCCAACTAAATGAAATCCTTTAGTATAATCCCTGTGATTGTTTTCTAAAGTAAGAGTAGGAATTACGCCATTGTTAACTACACCACTTAATTCTATTGTTTGTGCCGAAGTATTAGTTCCAAAATTTAAAGCATAACCTTCAGCTACATTTAAACTATTTGATATGGTAGAATAATCTTCCCATCCTGTAGCATCTCTAACAACATTATTAATATTGATATTTCTATTTTCATTATAACGATAGAAGTTAGGGAAATTACTGCTTGGGTCTTTGAAATCCATATAAGGAGAAAAATCTCCAACTACAGAATTTTTGAAGGGCGTACTAAAATATTTATAACCAAAAGCTTTATCGAGATATCGTTGCATTTTAATAGATCCTACTACCTCACCAGAACCACTTCCGTCTATAAGTGCAGTTTTGTCTTTATTAGAAATTAAGGAAACTAGATTCCCAGCATTAAAATTTCCTACTTCTACTTTTAAGATACCTGTTATTTCAATAATTGCTTCTGAAGTAACTCCAGATGTATTACTAATTCTTAGATTTTCAATTCTATTATTCTTAAAAGCGGCAATCGGAATGATCTGAGCTGAATTCCCTTCAAAAGAAATACTACCTGATTCAGCAATTAAGCTCCCAGAATTTTTTAAAGTTCCGGCAATCCTTAACCAGTTATTAGTTACTTCTATACTTGCATTACTTTCAATAAATAAGCTCTTGGCAAGTGCATTTGCTCCTGATGAAACCACAGGATAATTATTAGAGACCAGATCTTCAGGGATTCTAACATCAGTTTTAAGTGTTGGTAGTAAATTGCAACTCCAATTTGCAGTGTTATTCCAATCTGAATTTGCCGTTCCTGTCCAAGTGTTTTCTTCAATAACTGGTATATATAATACTGGAGAGTTACTACTACAAGATCCAGAATTAACGATACGTTTTACCCAAATATCTTGAACCAAAGTTTCTAGATTATAATTCTTTAGATTATTTACTCCTGGAGCATCAGCAAAAGTCCCTGATGGCCCTTGTGTGCTAATTTGCCATTTGTAGGAGACACTAGCGCCTTTAACTTCAGAACCTGTTATTAAACCATCTTCAGTACCTTGGCAAAATGCTTCTGAATAGGTAGCTAAAATAGATAGGCTTTTGACTGTTCCAACACATGGGTCTGTGAAAGAATTATTACTTGCGGCTATTTCAACCCCATTTTCCCCAAAAATTAGAGATTCTGATATTGCTCTACTGTTTACAGCGTGGCAGGAATTATCAATTTTAAAATTTCCGTTCTCAATTTGAGGAGTACCGTAGCTTGCAAAATTCACATAAGTAAATACAGCACTACCAGGTGCTTTTAGATTTAAAATTCCATTTTCTGCAACGGTACCTTTTACTTGTCCGGAGGTTCCATTAAAATATGAGATATTATTATCTAAGATTTCCTGATCAATGGTAATTTTAACCGAATTTGAAATATTTGAATTGCAGTTTTGAACATTTACCTTTCTACGATACCATGTTGTTACTGTTGTAACTCCAGGAGTATAATTAGCTTCATTATTTTTCCCAGAAGCTGCAATAAATCCGGAATCTGGACCAGTAGTACTAGCTTCCCATCCATAAATATAACCAGCACCTAAGTTTTCTCCTGTTAGAGTTTTAGGTTGCAAAGTACCGCAACTCTGCTGATCTCCTATAATAACGTTATTCTCTATGCTATTTATAACATTAACAGTAATAGAAGTATTTGGAGCAGTGTTTGTGCATCTAGTAGCATCTGAGATCTTAGTAATATTTATTTGAGTTGTTTCTCTAAGATTAATGGGGAAATTGAAAGTTTGATCATTGAAATTTAATTCAAAAGCCGCTCCGTTAATCGTACCACTAATAGTCCAAGGTGCCACTCCGGTTAGAATACCGCTAATATTTACATTTCCAGCACAAATAACGCTAGGAGCGTTTAATGAAATAGTGGGACTATTATTACAATTATTTTGATTTACGTTTAAAACCGCTTCATTAGAAATAGATACACAACCATTGCTATTAGTCACAAACAATCTATATCTTGAACCATCAACAGGGAAGTAACCAACAGTTTTTAGTTCTAACCTCTTTGTGTTTGTTCCTCCGTAATTTTCATCATTTCCAATATCATACCAATTAGAGCTAAAAGTTTGCCATTGGAAGGAAAGATTATTTCCAGTTACTCCAGCTTCAATAATTGCATTATCTCCAAAATTAGCGGTTACATCTTTTGGTTGAACAGTTATAGGATCCAAATCTACCTGTAGTTTGGCAGCATTTGAATATACAGTACAACTTTGATTGGAAACAGCTATTCTATAAAGATTGTTATTAAAACTTGCCAGAGCACTAGTAATAGTTAAACGTTCTGAATTAACTCCGCTGTAATTTTGGTTATTTGTTAAGCTAGTCCAGTTACTACCATTATCATTACTTACCTGCCATTGTCTAGAATCATTAGAAGTGTAAGTTTGGAAGAAAATATTGTTCCCAACACATACTACTTTATTGGTAGGCTGAGCATTTATTCCCTGGGGACTTTGGTTAACAGTTAATAAAGCGGCACTTGATGTTTTAGATACCCCAATAGAATTAGTTATAACAACTCTAAATCTAAAATTGTTCATCCAAGTTGCAGCATTTATTTTTAGCGTTGGAGTAGTAGTACCTGAAAAATCTGTTCCATTAGAAATAGAAAAGAAATTATTTGAATTTCCTCCATCATTCCTTTGCCATTGATAGCTTAATCCCTGGCCCTGAGCTGTTACATTTAGTGTAACTTGATCCTTAGAACAGGAAATGGTGTTTTGAGGTTGCCCTGTTATAAGAATTTGCTCTTCTACTAAAATAGTTGCTGGATTAGATTTTAAAGAAGTGCTATAATTATTTTGGCCTCTGTTATTACCAATTAAGCTTGCAATTCTATATATATAATATGTGCCAGCCGTATTAAATGGAGCTACATTTATATTTGGTGTGTAAGTTGCCTGAGTAGCTCCCTGTATTGTAGTAGTGGCACCATTTATTGAATTACTATACACCCATTGATATCCTGTTCCACTTGTACTAATTCCTGAAGGCAAATTATTAAAACTATCTCCAGATATAACTCGAGGATTGTTACTAGAATTAATGGTTTGACTAATGTTAGTAGAGAGCTTATTCTCAATTATTTTGATAGGTGTTCCAAAACTCACTCTGTTACCACCAGAATTCTCAAAATATTCTAAAGTTAAAGTGCTATTCCCAGATAGATTTAAAACTATATCCTGATTCCTATAGGCATGATTATTCCAATCATCATATATCAAGTTTCCATCGACGTTCAAACGAGTACCATCATCAGAACCAATATTAGCATAATACAGCCCTTTAAGGGAAGATAACATTCTATATCGAACCGAAAAGGTTTCAGTTTGAACTTGATCTACGCAAGCACCATTACCTATATTAAAGAAGGTGGTATTGCCTCCAAAATTTTGATCGAAACTCAAAGACTCTGGGTAACCTCCTATGTAATTAGTGAAATTCTGAGTGAAAGTTCTATTTTGATTTGTTCCGTCGTACACATGACCAATCCAACTATTTTGCCCTATATCAGATTCTTGATATTGTATATTACTATTTGCTAAAATTTGAAATTTATCAGCTGATAAACTCTCTATTGAAATAGGTACATTAGGATTGGTAGAAGATATAAGTAACTGATAATCGGATCTAATAGGAAGATCAGCTCTAATATTTATTGAATGTTGAATTAATTGTTGTTCAAAGGCCACTTTTGCAGGACCTTGTTTATTGGTAAAATTAAATTCGTCTAAAGTTGTGAAAATAAGATTATTACCACTTCGAGTTGTATAACCAATTTGTAAGGTATAAACTGACTCAGTATCAAATCCAACACTTCCACCTCCACCATTTCTTACGGTAAATTGGAAATCTAAAGTTTTACCTTGGCAATAGCTAATTTCACCAGGATCTACATTTATAATTGTTTGACTCTGAGCACTAATTCCAAAAAACAAAAAGACAGCCAGGAGTAGGCCTGGTTTTAAAAATAAGAAAATTTTAGAATAGTTTTGCTTCATAAGCGTAAACCTATAGGCTTAATTCGCTAGTTGCTAAAACTTCATCTTTGTCTTCCATATAACTAACAGTTAAAGTACCAGAGTTTAGATCCACCTTTGAAGCTTCTCTAAGTTCAAAACTAAAGGCCCTTTTTGTATTTGGAGTATATATAGAAACACCTTTAACAATGCCAATCTCTGTTTTCTTACCATCATTAGCTATATGATTGGCGATCAAACTTCCGTAGACAGACATATTTCCAGTTCTGTTAAGGGTTAAAGATAATCTTGGAAATTCGCCTTGCTTACTTAATTCTAAATCTGACAGTTTAATAATAGTATTAGATTCACCTTCTCTAATTATTATAGGGATACTAATACCAAATACAGTTTTGATATTTATAGAAATACCTTCACTACTTTCATTAGTCTCAGATCCTAAAGCAGTTTGCTCCTCTACGGCTCTAAAATACATATGAGACCTATATTCTCCCGGTTTAAGATTTCCTGTTTTAGTAAGTTGAACCCTAATTGTCTGAGCCTGATTTGGTGCCAGACTAACTCTTCTAGGGAAGTATCTTAAAAAATCTGTAGCGAATCGCTGCCCTTCAATTGGTTCTTCCACCTGTTCAAAATTCCCTTTTTCGGTCATTATATAATTCACGAAAGAAACGGCATATACAGCAGTATCACTACCTGTATTAGCGAGGTTAATCTCTTGAGATCTTTCAGATCCATCAAAAACCAGACGTTTAGGCATGATCATAAGATCACCCTGAGCAAATGTAGTTAATGAAGAAAATATAAGGATTAATAATAGGGTATAGGGTATAGTTTTTAGCATATCCTTGGGGTTGGATTAATGTTAGTAGGTTGGTTTCAAAGGTAATAAATTAGTTATAACCTGTTAAGAAAATACTAATTTAATTATAGGATACTGTAATGTTGAACCCAGAAGAGTTGGTATAGGTACCAGAAACCTGATTTGCTTCAAGGTTTAAGGTGCCTCCAATTTTAATAAGGTCCATAATATTCCCTTCTTGCGGTTTTACGGTAAAACGATTGATTGTTAAGATCTGGTTTGGATTTTCCTGATTATACAAAGTGAATTCGTCAGGAAGGGTGATTGCATAATTATTATTACCATGGGTAACCAAAGCCTCTGCAGGATTAACATTTCCAGGCATCGAACTCGAGATCTCTACACCAAATGCAACTCTAGAACCATCGGGAGATAGAATTACCTGACCGGGATTGTAAGCACTAATCACATTTCCAAAATCAAGATCAACAGTTTTGTCTATTTTAATTGGATCAATAATAGTTGCTCTACTATTTATAGCTGCTGAAGCTGAATTTTGTGCGGTAACGTTAAAAACGCATAAGATTATAAGTATGATGAAAATATAATTTTTCATTTTGACTCGCAATAACGGTTAGACAAAGATTCTTTAAAACTGAAAAACGCCGCCACAATGGGCGGCGTTTTATAATATATTAATCTATATATGTTATTCGTAACTCACAGTTACAGCAACTTCACCTTTATAATTACCAGGTGCTTGACTAGCTCCTAATGCTATTGTAGCACCTACGGTAAAAGAAGAAGCGGTTACCCCACTATCAGATTCTAAACTTGTAACTATATTCTTAATAACGATATCATCTGCACCATCCAATTCAAGATCTGTTTTAGAAGTAACGATCTTATAAGTTAAACCAGTTTCTTTAGTAACGGTAAAAGTAGGAACCGATGTAGTTAAATTACCTGGAATTTTCATAGCATCCGACATAGTTCTTTCATTTGCAGGCGACAATACTACATCACTTGCTGCTTCTGGAGAAGCGATAGTTCCAAAATCTAAATTCCCAGAAGTTGTAAGAGCTAATGGCTGAGCAATAACAGCTAAAACATCAGCAGCTTCTTTAGATGAGTTTTGTGCGAAAGTTGTACCTGAAATAAGTGCTAGTAGGATAAAAGTAATTTTTTTCATGTTAAGTAGGTTTTGGGGTTTGTTATTTTTTTTTAACAAGGCAAATATGACACTAAATGTCATCACCGTCAAAATATATTCGTTAAGCGGCAATTTATACTCGTTGAAATGCATTTAACTGTAGTTGGTTAACATGAAATTTAGGAGGAAATAGGATAGAGTAAGAGAAAATAGTATTACTGAAGGAAGGAAATAGCGTAATCTTTACTTATTTCTAAAATTAAAAGAGGAGGTCTAATAATTTAGCTAAAAGATTATTAATTATAATTTACTGTAACATTTAAACTTCCAGGAGTAGCATACATACCAGGTTGTTGATTAGGATTCACTTGTAGAGTGGCACCCACACGAAAAGTTTGGCTGCCACCTGCTAATGAACCACTATTTAGATCTGTGGTAAAATTCTTTATGATCATTTCTTCAGAACCGTTGGTAAGCACATGTTCAGATTTTGGTAAAGAGATATCATACGTATATCCTTTTTGTCCTGTTACCGTAAAACTTGCTGCCGCAACAGTGCTTGCATCTTCTAATTCAACTTCTCCTATAGTATATCTGTTATTATCTGGAGTTAGAACTACATCACCACCATTCTTAGCGTCAATACTAGCAAAGTTCATTTGAGAAGTGGTAGTAATTGTAATAGGTTCTATTATAGTTGCAGAGGCTGTGAAATTTGCAGTCGCTTGGGCATAACCTACTCCAGATAGGATTATTAAAGAGAAGAATATGTAAAGAGAGCGAATTTGCATAAATGCTATTTATTATTAGCTTGATTAAAGATAAAAATATATTCCCGTTATCCGATTAAATACATAAATAATCGATGAAATACATAAAACTTTAAGATATAGTTAAGAGCTTCTCGTCTAGATAATAGATAAATATCTTAAAAACAGTTAATTAAAGATATATCTTAAATTTTTCTTCCTACAATTAAAATTTTGCCAATATTGGTTTCAACGCTTATTATAGTAATAAATTAGAGGAATAGGGAATTGAAGAATTTCTTCTAATTAAAAAAAATGTTATTATGAAAAAATTAGGTTTACTAGCCACCCTTAAAGCGAAGCCAGGGAAGGAAATGGAAGTTTCAAATTTTATTAAAGAAGCTGTTAATTTAGCGAGGAAAGAAGAGAAGACCATAACTTGGTACTCATTTAAAATAGATGAAAGTACTTTTGGCATCTTTGATACTTTTGAAACAGAAGCGGGAAGAGAGGCTCACTTAAACGGAGCGATAGCAAATGCTTTAAAAGAAAAATCTTCAGAATTATTGGAGGAAGAACCAGATATCAAAAAAATAGAAATTCTATCTGCTGTATAAAAAAAAGGCCCTAATTAAATTAGGGCCTTTTTTCATTTTATTTACATGTATTACTTTTCAGAATCTAACATAGCAAAGAATTTATCAAGATTTGGAATGATCACAATTCTTGTTCTTCTGTTTTTAGCCATATTATCTTTTGAAGTGTTCTCAACTAAAGGAGAATAACTACTTCTACCTGCAGCAATTAATTTTGACGGGTCTACATTATACTTATCTTGTAATAATCTTACAATTGAAGTTGCACGTCTTACGCTTAGATCCCAGTTGTCTTGAAGGTAAGATTCTTTTACCATCTTTCTATCATCTGTATGACCTTCCACCATCACTTCCATACTAGGCTCAGAATTTATAACTTCTGCCAATTTCTTTAATAAGCCATTCGCCTTACTATTTACTCTATAGCTTCCACTATTAAATAAAAGTTTGTCTGAAACGTTGATCATTACCACCGTCTTATCTACAGTAATATTAACATCATCACTTTCTCCTTCTGATGAAATAGATTGCTTAAGATTATAAGAAACTGCCAAATTAATGGAATCTTCTAGAGTAGTTGCTCCTTCAAATTCTGAGGAATCCATTTTTGCAATGGTAGCTCGCATCTTCTCTTTCGTGTTATTAGACATCACGGTAAGATCGTTCATTTCCATCTTAGCGTCATTAGATTCTTTTAAAGAATTGATCTTTGCATTGTAATCTGAAACTCTCGCTTCAATAGCGTCTAATTTTCTTTGAGCTTCTTCTTTTTCTACAGTGGTACGCTGTAGATTACTTTGCGTGTCTGATAATTGACCTTCTAAGGCTACATATTTTTTCTTCGAGACACAAGAGGTAAACATTGCTACCGATAAAACTGTTACTAATAAGGTTTTTTTCATTTCTAGGTAATTTTAGTTATGACTCCTATTTAATTTGGGTTGAAGAGTCTTTCACAGAAAACGACCTGATTTTCTATCTAGTATAACAAATTGCTGTTTAACAATTTTTTAATATAATATCAATGCAGTAAAACTGTTCAATAAAAGGTTGAATCTAATGAAGGAGATAAATTTATACTTACTTCTAATGCTGTAACTTAGAACCATAACAAAGATCCCCGGCATCACCTAATCCTGGTACAATGTACCCTTGATCATTTAATTCTCTATCTACCGTAGCTATGAATAATTTAACATCTTTTGGAAGTTCATTTTGTAGGTTATCCACTCCCGGCTGTGCGCCAATTACTGAGGCTAAATAAATATTCTTTGGAGTTCCCATTGTCTTTAAGGCATTAAAAACGTTGATAAAAGAACTTCCAGTTGCAAGCATAGGATCTGCTAAGATCAATGTTTTTCCTTCTAAAGATGGAGAAGCTAGATATTCCACTTTAATTTCAAAATCCTTTTCATTAATATGATGACGATAGGCTGAGATAAAAGTATTCTCTGCAGAATCAAAATAATTTAAAATTCCAGTATGTAATGGTAATCCGGCACGAAGTATAGAACAAATAACAATATCTTCTTTTGGGCAGTTAATATGTGAAGTTCCCAATGGGGTTTCAACTGCTTTCATTTCATATTGTAAATCTTTACTTATTTCATAAGCAATAATTTCTCCAATACGTTCTATATTCCTTCTAAAGCGCATTCTATCATTTTGTTGTGATACATCGCGTAACTGTGAAATGAATTTATTTAATATAGAGTTGTTATCTTGAAGATTGATGATCTGCATTGCTTTGTTTTTTGATAAAGTTAAGTAGAATTCTTAGTTCTCTCCAAGTCATATTTATAATTCCTACAAGAATGGAGAAAATTGGTTTTATATTTGATACTTATAAAATAAATCAGCGTTCCTTATTTTTAATTCGATGAAATATTTATTCTCTATACTATTAGTAACATTTATTACAAGCTCAATTAATGCTCAGGTAGAAAGTTCTACTAAAAGTCTTCCAATTCAGCGTAGTAGTGGCTCTTCTATCCCTACATCTAATAATATTCCAAATGCTACCTCTAAAAATCCATTCATTAGCAGAACACAGAAAGCTGAAAATTATCCTACTCCCAAGAAAGAAGAATTCAGTATGAGAACAGATAATGGCTTAATGACGGCGGGAGATTTTGTAGAAAAAAAATGGACGGAAGATGCAGCTGCAAAAGAAGGTCATAGGGAAAATCAATATTTAGGGGATCATATAACTTCAGGCAAGTTTGTAGAAGTTTATTGCAGAGATTATCAATATGTAGATGGAGATAGAGTTAGAATTACAGTTAATGGGAAATTGATAATGAACAACCTCGAATTAGGAAGTAATTTTACTCCAGTGCTTGTAACATTAGAACCGGGATTCAATACTATAGAATTCGAAGCTCTAAATCAAGGCGCATCTGGGCCTAATACTGCTGCATTAAAAGTTCTAGGTGAATTAGGAGAACTTATCTCAACAAGTGAATGGAATTTATTAACCGGAGCTAAAGCTAGTATGATTATAGTAAAGCAATAATTACTAGTTATTAAGAATACTTATTTAGCTCAACATATCTGTTTTAACGCTTTTTATTAAAGTCTTACCGTCTAATTATTAAGATTATAACTTTTTAAATTCTTTTTTATTCTACTACTAATCTTTTAATTCTCAAGGTATTTCAAATCTATTGAGATATCCTTAACAGCATCCAAGCTATACTTTTTTGTAACTTTAGATGCTAATAAATACAAAAGCAATTCTTTCGCTTTAATAGTATCTAAAATTTTCCTCATGAGAGAAGCTATCCGCTTTACCTTTATCTGTTTACTTATTGTCTTATTAATTGTAGGAACTATCCTTTGGCCGGTTTACGGTTTTGTGTGTTTTGGCATCATTATATTCTCGGTTGGTATATACGATATTGTTCAAAAAAAGCATACTATCTTAAGAAATTTCCCGGTTATTGGGCATATGAGATATTTCTTAGAAATGATAAGTCCGGAGATTCATCAGTATTTTATAGAGTCTAATACAGATGGTAAACCTATAGATAGAAATCATAGAACATACATTTACCAAAGAGCTAAATTACAGCGAGAAACTCATCCTTTTGGGACTCAATTAAATGTAGAAGAAGAAAATTACAAATGGATGCAACATAGCATTTATCCGTCTTCAATTTTAAATGAAACTCCAAGAGTAGAAGTTGGTGGGCCAGATTGTAAACAAAAATATTCTTCAAGTATATTTAATATCTCCGCCATGAGTTATGGCGCACTTAGTAAAAATGCAATTAAGGCCCTTAATTTAGGTGCAAAAGCGGGGAACTTTTCTCATAATACAGGAGAAGGTGGTATTTCTCCATATCATTTAAATGGGGGAGATCTGGTATATGAAGTAGGTACCGGATATTTTGGATGTAGAGCAGATGACGGTAGTTTTTCTCCCGAAAAATTTGAAAAGATAGCTGCAACAAAGGAGGTGAAAATGATTGAGATTAAAATATCTCAGGGAGCTAAGCCGGGACATGGAGGGGTTTTGCCTGCTTCCAAAAATAATGAGGAAATTGCACAAATAAGAGGTGTAAAGCCCCATACTGCAGTGCTATCTCCTCCGGGGCACAGTGCATTTAATGATGCTGAAGGCCTTTTAAGATTTGTGCAGCAAATGCGTGAATTATCTAATGGTAAGCCAATAGGATTTAAACTTTGTATCGGAAGTAAATCAGAATTTATTAAGATCTGTGAGAAAATGGTGGAAACCGGTATCAAACCAGATTTTATAACGGTAGATGGAGCAGAAGGAGGTACAGGGGCAGCTCCTATAGATTTCTCGAATTATGTAGGTATGCCTTGGGAAAAAGGCTTAATTTTTACAGTGGATACGCTGAGAGGGTTTAATTTGAAAAAAGATATTAAAGTTATTACCGCAACAAAGATCTTTACAGCTTTCGATATTTTTAAGGCGCTAAGTTTAGGTGCAGATATATGTAATTCTGCACGAGGAATGATGTTGGCGCTAGGTTGTATACAAGCACTTAGATGTGACAGTAATAAGTGTCCGACCGGCGTAGCTACGAACGATCCAACTTTAATGCGCGGTTTAGTGGTAGAGGATAAATGGAA
This sequence comes from Gillisia sp. Hel_I_29, assembly GCF_000744275.1. Lineage (NCBI taxonomy): Bacteria > Pseudomonadati > Bacteroidota > Flavobacteriia > Flavobacteriales > Flavobacteriaceae > Gillisia > Gillisia sp. Hel_I_29. The sequence continues at coordinate 2,093,879 of NZ_JQLP01000005.1, read as the reverse complement.
AAGAGTTAAAAATTACCATGAGCAGACATTAGAAGATTTTAGAGATCTCTTGGCAGGTGCAGGTTGTGATACTTTAGAAAAATTAAATAGAGCGCTTATCTTTAAGAATATAAATCATGAAAATAAATCTTATGAAAGTATTCACCCAAGTGTAGAAATAGGTTCATTTATAAATAATTTAGCTTTGGCGGAGAGATAAATAAGGAAAACGTAGATTTTAATATCATTGGCATAAAAAATACTTCTCAACGACTATTTAGATTAATAAAGGAATCTTCTCTAGAAATATTGATTTTAACTTCATTTAATTGAGCTCTAAGAACATCTTCTATAGTCGCTGGGAATATATCATTTGCCAAACTTAATTCATAGGTTTTTTCCATTCGTTTTATTGCTGATAAGCTGTCTTTTAAAATAGATTTGTCATTTCGCTCACGAAAATTAGAAAAAAAATCTTTCCAAATTTGTTGAAATGTTTTTGGTGAAGTATCTCTTTCAACTAGATGTTCATTTAGTAATCTTATCTCTTTAACTAATTCTGTAGCAAAGTGATTAAGTCTTTTAGCGAGATTTTTTTAAAAAAAAACTTTTTAATTTTTCATTCTTACTATCTGAAATTGTCTCTTTATTATTTTTTCAATGGAATATTGTTTGGCTAAAAATTCTTGTAAGTTACGTACGAGTTTATTGTGAATTTTCTCTTTAGCATCTTCCATAGCAGTTTTCATAACAGCACTTTTTAATCATTCCAATAAAAGTATTGCTACAAGAATTATCAGTTGCTGATAAATATGAAGCTTTATGTTATTTATAGTTTTTCCTTGATTCTCCACCTTTCGAATAATTACTTTTTGTAGCTTTAAGTTATAAATAAATAGAAATGAAAAAGATCTTGATTGCCTTAGATTATAATCCTGTTGCAGAACAAGTAGCAAAGGCAGGTTATAAATTAGCAAAGACTTTGAATGCAGAAGTTTGTTTGCTTCACACACTTGCAGAAATAAGTTATTATGGAATTCAATATCCAAGTTTCTTGGGTTATGAAGGATATAATTCGATGAATGCAGATCTAAATTTGATCTCAGACCTAAGGAAAATTGCAGAAGATTTTCTACAGAAAGCTGCAGAACATTTAAATGACTCAACTATCACCACTCATTTGGCGGAAGGTGAAACCTCTAGTGGAATCTTAAACTATGCCGAAGAATGGGAAGCAGATCTAATTGTAATGGGTACTCATAGTCATTCTGTTTTAGAAAAATTGCTAATGGGCACAGTGGCATCAAAGGTTTTGGAAAGAACAGTAATACCAGTTCTTATGATACCTATAATAAAAGATTAAGCATTGATAATTTTAATAGGTACGTCTATAATAAAGAAATCCTGCAGTCCGAGGGAACTACAGGATTTCAAACTAACTAACAATCAATCTCTTAGTTAAAACGATCTGCAAGATCTTCTAAAGATCTAACTTCAGATAGCGTAGATCTAATTTCAACCAAGTGTCTATCTAATAATTCTGTAGTTTGTACAGGAAAATTGTTATTTTTTAATTTGTCTTCGTATTCTTCAACACTTGCTTTTTCACCTCTAATACACTCTTCCAAAACAGCTTCATCATCTTGTCCTGTAAAAGCAGTTTTAATATCTATCCATGCACGGTGTAAACTTCCAGTTGCACTGCCATTTTCTTTAGGTTCTTCATTAAGATCACGAATTTGTTTATCTAATTCTGTAGCAAATCTATTTCTTTGAACCGCTTGCATCTTTAAGAATTCTTTTAATCCATGGCTATCCGCATCCTCTAGGGCTTTCTTAAATCCTCTTTCTGCATCATAATTCTTCTCTAATAATTCTTGAAGGTTGTTCACTAAATTTTTGTGACTTTCTTCTCTCGATTTTTCTCTTGTAGTTTCCATAAAATAATTTTGTGGTTATATATTTTTTAATTGATAAGTTAAAGATAGTCTATGGATGCAAGATTGGTTCATAATTGTATCCAAATTGAGAAGCTTTTAATACTTTTTGTTAATTAATGTAAATAATTTAAAGGCTTCTTCCAGTATACACCTGTAATGTGACTCAATAAGTTCTATAAATTAAAAGACTTAATCAACAACTTTGAACTTATATATATTAATTTTGATTTAGACAATTACTTTTAAGCAAACTCCTCTAAAATGTTAGACCTGTAGAAATAGCAGGATTTCGGGGAGATTATTTTAAATGATGGTTTTACCGTTGATTTAAATGCTAGTAAAAATAGAATAATGAACAGCCAATCTATGTTGAAATTATAGGTTGGTTGTTACAATTTAAAGATTGAAGTTAAAAAATGAGAAGTTATGATCCGTATGCTGCATTGAAATATAAGGAGTTTAATATATTTTTAGCAGTAAGATTCGCTATGGTTTTTGCTTGGTCTATGCAATTTGTAGTTATAGAATGGGAAGTTTATAGTATTACCAAAAACCCTTTATCTCTTGGTATTATAGGATTGATGGAGGTAATTCCTGCAGTTTCACTCGCGCTTTTTGCAGGGCATATAGTAGATCAAAAAGAGAAAAAAGGATTATTGGTTAAATGTATCTTGGGCTTTTCGGTGGTAAGCTTCGGCTTATTTTTGCTTACTTGGCCCCAAATGGTACAAGATATTTCTACAAAGGTCATTCTATATAGTATATATTTTTTAGTGTTTCTTGGAGGAATTGTAAGAGCTTTCCTTGGTCCAACTATATTTTCTTTATTCTCGCTAATTATTCCAAAAAAGATATACCCTAATGCTGCAACATGGAGTAGTTCTGTCTGGCAAATGGGAGCAGTGTTAGGACCTGCACTAGCCGGATTCACTATAAACTGGATGGGAGTACATTGGTCTATGTGCTTGATCTTTGGTTTTTCTTTAATGGCTCTTATCTTTTTATCTCAAATTCCTAGAAAACCTATACTCAATCCTAAAATAGGTGAGCCGGTGTTACAAAGTTTAAAAGAAGGGATAAAGTTCGTATTTAGTACCAAGATCATTTTAGGAGCAATCTCTTTGGATATGATAGCGGTTCTGTTTGGCGGTGCGGTTGCTTTATTACCAATCTATGCGCAGGATATACTAAAGGTTGGACCAGAAGGGTTTGGTATCTTAAGAGCTGCTCCAGCGGTAGGAGCCTTAATAACTATGTTTACATCTGCCTATTTTCCTTTAAATAAGAATGCAGGAATGAAATTACTGGCAGCAATATTTGGATTTGGGCTCTGCATTATAGTATTTGGTCTATCTACCTGGTTTTGGTTGTCTGTAATAGCACTTTTCTTAAGTGGAGTAACAGATGGTATTTCTATGATCATAAGACAAACCATCCTACAACTTAAAACACCAGATCACATGAGAGGTAGAGTAGCCTCTGTAAATTCAATGTTTGTAGGTTCTTCTAATGAACTTGGCGCTTTTGAAAGTGGATTAACCGCTAAATGGATGGGTACAGTTACTGCTGTTGTATTTGGTGGAACTATGACATTATTTACGGTTGTAACCACCGGAATAGCATTACCATCTTTTAGAAAATTAGATCTTAGAAAAGATATAAAAGAACACGAGGATAATAATTAATTTAAAATTTAGACTATGAAAATAGGGTTTATAGGTTTAGGAATAATGGGAAGCGCTATGGCTTCTAATCTATTAAAGTCTGATCATCAATTGTATGTTTACAATCGAACTAAAGATAAAGCAGATACACTAATAGAGAAAGGAGCTATCTGGAAAGATTCTCCGGCAGAATTGGCTAAAGATATTGATGTTTTATTTACAATGCTAGAAGATCCAAATGCGGTTGAAAATCTTGCAATAGGAACAGATGGGTTTGTGAATGAAATGAAAGAAGGAAGCATCTGGATTGATTCTAGTACCGTAAACCCAAGTTTCACCAAGAAAATGGCGGGAATAGCTCTTAAAAATAATATTAGATTTTTAGATGCTCCCGTTTCCGGTTCTAAAGTTCCTGCAGAAAAAGGAGAATTACTCTTTCTAGTAGGAGGTGAGGCTACAGATATGGAAGAACTTAACCCCCTTTTTGATCTTATGGGTCAAAAAGCAGTTCATATGGGAGATCATGGTAAAGGTTCTGCGATGAAGATCATGATAAATCAATTACTAGGGCAAAGTATGCTTGCATTTTCGGAAAGTGTTTCGTTAGGTATGGCTTTGGGACTGGATAAGAAAATGGCAATGGACGTACTTCTGAATACTCCGGTAACTGCTCCTATATTAAATGTTTTTAGATATAGATTAGATGAAGAGAATTACGAGCCTAACTTCCCGTTGAAGCATCTTCAAAAAGATCTTCACCTCTTTACAGAAACTGCATTTGAATTAAATCAGGCTGTACCTCTTACTAATGCAGCAAAAGAAGTTTATGCACAAGCAAAACAAAAAGGGCAGGGGGACTTAGATTTTTCTTCAATATTCAAATTTATAAATGAATAATTGAGTAGAAATCAATTGGAACATCTAATTAAGGCTTAGCACTAAAGTTAAGCCTTATTTTAGTATAATTAATTTGAATATTTCCAGGCTAGAATTCGGCTTTTCTTCTGACCTTGATTCATAGGAATTACCTTAAATTCTGCTTTTAACTTAGTGAGTTGCTTCTTAAGTTTCACCAAATTTTCCTTTTTTGAAACTAAACAAGTAAACCAACCTACTTGTTCTTTATAACTGATACTTTCTTTGATCATTCTTTTAATGAAAAGTGCCTCACCACCATTACACCAAAGTTCGTTAGACTTACCACCAAAATTCAATCGTATATCTTCAGATAATTCCAGATTTTTCAACTTCTTCAAATTGCTGCTTTCTGCTTCTTCTCTTGAAGCATGAAAAGGTGGATTACACATTGTAAAGTCAAAATACTCATTTGGTTTAATGATATCTTTAAATATGTTTGAGGCGTCTCCCTGATGTCTAATTTCTATTTTATCGGAAAGCGCAGGATTTAGGCGAACATTTGCCTTAGCTGCTTCAACTGATGCAAGATTAATATCAGACCCAAACATTTTCCAATTATAGATCTGGGCTCCTAGAATAGGGTAGATACAATTAGCACCAACACCAATATCCAAACCTTTAATTTTAGATTTACCTGATGTTTCATCCTCAATTAGGTCATTTAAAAAATGAATATAATCTGCTCTACCAGGAATTGGAGGACAAAGATAATTTGCAGGAACTTTCCAATCTGAAATTTGATAATCTGCTTTTAGAATGGCTTTATTTAAATGAAAGACCGCGTCTGGATTAGCAAAATCGATGGTTTCCTTCTCGTGTTCATTGATCTTTATATACTTATTTAAAGCAGAATGAGATTTAGCAAGCTCTCTAAGGTCGTAACCTTTTATGTGTATGTTCTTTGGATGCAAATTGTAAATATTAGGAATGGACCTCAAAGATACGATGAATAATCACGCTAATAGTTTAGTTATGGTGTAAACAATAAAACCTTTTGGAAGGATTACAAGTTATTTTAACTAAACTTTTTAAAATTTTATATATTCTTAAAACATTTTATGACTTTCTTATTCAAAAAATTAAATTCTAAGACTTATATTTGCAGTAGTTTAAGCATCATGATATCCGGCAGCTAAGATACCGGAGAAATCTTTCGAAAATTTTTTAATTTACCACTAAAAGATTTTCAATCTTTCCTAAAAATATCACGTTACTTAAATTGTATAATATCAGTATAACTAAAATAAACGAATGGCAAAATCGCAACAAACCTTTAATAAAATAGAAAAAGAGAAAAAACGTTTGAAGAAACGTGAGGAGAAGAATAAGAAAAAAGAAGAACGTAAAGCCGAAGGAAAAGGTAGTTCTTTTGAGATAGCTTATGTAGACGAGTATGGTAATTTAACAGATACTCCTCCAGATCCATCTAATAAAATACAGGTTGAGGCAGAAGATATAGTTTTGGGAGTTCCTAAAAAAGAAGAGGGTGATGAAGAAGATAAAAACGCACCTAAAGAAGGTAAAGTTTCTTTCTTTGATCATTCTAAAGGATTCGGTTTTATTCTGGATTCTATTAATCAAGAGAAGTACTTTGTACACGTAAGTGGTTTAATCGATGAGATCGAAGAAAATGACAAAGTAACTTATGAACTTGAAAGAGGAATGAAAGGAATGAATGCAGTTAGAGTGAAAAAGATCTAATTAATTCTGCTCAAAAAATAATTTTTATAAAAGCTTCAATTAAATTGAAGCTTTTTTTATGCTTTTAATTCATTTCAAAGTCGCTCATATTTCGATATAGCATCCTAATAAAACTTCCAATTTCAGCATTAGATTTTATACTTATATTCGCAGCCTGAAATTCATCAAAAAAAGTGCATAAAGAAATGGAAGGGAAAGCGAAACTAAGTCAGGAAGAAATAGATTCTTGTATTTCCATGTTAGAGCAGTTGGTAGGTAATACCAATCAGGTTTTTGAGCTACCGGAAGAAAAGCGTATTGCTTTAATGAAAGCTGCGGGACAACTAACCAGACCTCAAAAAGACGAATTTACAAGACGTAGAAAAGACGCCAAAAAAGCTGCTAAGCGCAAGATGATAGAGCGTGATAAGCATGCACGTAAAGAAACCGGAATTAGAAGTGCCAGAGAAGCAACTATTTTCATAGCGCCTAAATTATTAGAACTTCCAGAAGAAAAAGAATTAGAACTAGAGTCTCCAAGAAACTGTTATGTATGTAAAAAAACATACACAAAACTTCATCATTTTTACGATACGATGTGTCAGGAATGTGGAGATTTCAATTATGCAAAGAGATTTCAAACCGCAGATCTTACAGGGCAGGTTGCAGTAATTACAGGTTCTAGGCTTAAGATTGGTTACCATATTACTTTAATGCTTTTAAGAGCTGGAGCAACGGTAGTAGCAACTACAAGATTCCCTGCAGATTCTGCACTGCGTTTTTCTAAAGAGGATGACTTTCAAGATTGGGGAGACCGTTTAAAAATTCATGGACTAGATCTAAGACATATACCAAGTGTAGAGATCTTCTGTAATTATATAGAGCAGAAGTATGACAGGTTGGACATTCTCATTAATAATGCTGCACAAACAGTAAGAAGACCAGCCGGATTCTATCAACATTTAATGGCGAAGGAAGAAACACCTATAGATTCTTTACCTCAGTTTGCTCAAAACTTACTTCAAGATCATAAAGCTTGTTTAAGCGAATTAAGATCGCTTACAGATGGCGCTTCAGATACTCAAAATAATGTACTTCCAGTTACGTGGCATGGGCCGGAACCAGGAATTGGTATAAGAGCGTCGGCTAAATTATCTCAAATTCCTTATACTTTTGATAATTCATTATCTGCAAAAGAAGTGTTTCCGGAAGGTGAGTTAGATGCAGATCTACAACAGGTTGATCTTAGAAAGACCAATAGCTGGAGATTGAAATTAGGGCAGATAGAAACCACCGAAATGGTAGAAGTGCAGTTAGTGAATTCTGTTGCGCCATTTGTTCTGTGTAACCGTCTTTCAGAATTGATGAAGAAAGAAAATACGGGTATGAAGCATATTATAAATGTTTCTGCCATGGAAGGAAAATTCCAACGCTTTAAAAAAGAAGATCGTCATCCACATACCAATATGGCGAAGGCTGCTTTGAATATGCTTACGCATACTTCTGCAGGAACCTTAGCCAAAGACGGAATTTTTATGAATGCCGTAGATACTGGTTGGGTTACAGATGAAGATCCTGCAGAATTGTCTAAAAAGAAAGTGGAAGTTCATGATTTTCAACCTCCTTTAGATATTGTAGATGGTGCAGCTCGTGTTATGGATCCACTTATAGACGGAATTAATTCCGGTAAACATTGGAGCGGGAAATTCTTAAAAGATTATATGCCAATAGATTGGTAGATTTTTAAGAATTTAGCTTTAAGCGAAGATTTCAGTTTTTTTTAAACGTATTTTTGCCAAATGTCAAATTCTATTAAAAACAATCAGGAGATCCTGAATAAATTAGGTATTGAAAAACTCAATCCTATGCAGGAAGAAGCGCATCAAATTATTGCCGAAAACAATAATGTGGTATTACTTTCTCCAACCGGAACAGGAAAAACGCTCGCTTTTTTACTTCCTACTCTTAACGAGCTAGATCTCGATCTACATGAAGTTCAGGCATTGATATTGGTTCCATCTAGAGAACTTGCTATTCAAATAGAACAGGTTGTTCGCGAAATGGGAGCAGGTTTTAAAGCCAATGCTATCTATGGCGGTAGACCCATGTCTAAAGACAAGATAGAATTAAGTCATCCCCCAGCTATCCTAATTGGTACACCTGGTAGAATTGCAGATCACTTAAGAAAAGGAACTTTTTCTATAGATTTTCTTGAGACTCTAATTCTGGATGAATTTGATAAATCGCTGGAAGTAGGATTTGAAGATGAAATGACGGAGATCTTAGAAGCACTTCCCAATATTAAAAAACGAGTGCTGACTTCTGCAACACAAGAGATCAAAATACCAAAATTTGCTGGTCTTAAAAATGAAGTTTATATAGATTATTTAGATCAAGGAGTTTCAAAATTAGAGATCAAAACGGTGATCTCTCCAGAAAAAGATAAACTGAATACGTTAGTAGATCTATTGAATCATATAGGAGATCAACCCGGGATCATCTTCTGTAATTTTAAAGACACCATACAGCGAGTAAGTGATCATTTGAATGATAAGAATATTACACACGGGTGTTTTTATGGTGGATTAGATCAAAAAGACCGCGAACGTGCGCTTATAAAATTTAGAAACGGAACTCATAAGCTTATTATCGCTACAGATCTTGCAGCTCGTGGAATAGATATTCCAGAGATGAAGTTCATCATTCATTATCAGCTTCCGCTAAAAAGCCAGGAATTCACCCATAGAAACGGTAGAACAGCAAGAGTAGATAATAATGGAACTGCGTATGTTCTTAAATGGGTAAAAGAGGATTTACCAGAATTTATTCACCCAAATACAAAGACAGAAGAATTGACAAAAAATCATTCTTCTGAAAGCAATAGTTGGAAAACTATATTTATTTCAGGAGGAAGAAAGGATAAGATCTCTAAAGGAGATATTGCCGGACTCTTTCTAAAACAAGGAAATCTAGAGAAAGAGCAACTTGGTACTATAGAGCTAAAGCAAGATTGTGCATTTGTTTCTGTTCCCTCAGATCTAGCTGGTCAATTAATTGCCAAATTGAATAATAGCAAACTAAAAAAGAAGAAAGTAAGATTAAATATTATTTAAGAGTTATGAATAATGAGCAGGCAAATAATCCGCTTCATGGGAAGAAATTGGCCGATATTTTAGAATTTCTGCAAGAAGTATATGGTTGGGAAGAGTTGGGAAGTCGCATCAATATTAGATGTTTTACGCATGATCCGTCTGTAAAATCTAGCCTTAAATTTCTTAGGAAAACTCCATGGGCTCGAGAAAAAGTAGAGCAGTTGTATTTAAAATCTATATAACTAAACAGGCCAGAATAACATTACTTCTGGCTTTTTAGATTTTTAAATTCATTTAGAAGGTATTCAATTTTATAAATTTAAGCTCTTTACAAATTGAATATTGAAATTCACTTCTGTATCTTTATTACTCCATGGAGCTGATAAAAAAATATTCACATACACATCCTGAAAACGAGGCACTTTCATTCAATATTAAAAGAATGGAAGATGTTTATGAAATTACTCAAGGAAGACCAGATGAAGCGCATCGGCATGATTATTATATTATTTTACTTGTAAAACAGGCTTCCGGAAAACATATTATAGATTTCAACGAATTCGAACTTTCAAATAATCAGATGTATTTTCTAAGTCCGGGGCAGGTACATCAAATCATAGAAAATAAAAAGTCGTATGGACATATCCTTACCTTTTCATCGCAATTTCTAATTGAAAACGGAATAGAAAAATGTTTTATAGATGATCTCTATATTTTTAATGATTATGGAATGAATCCTCCATTACAGCTTACAGATATAGAATTTGAAAAGTTCAGTTTAATTGCCCAGGAGGTCTATGAGTTTGAAGCTACCAATAGAAAATTTAAATATCAGGCCATTGGTGCATTGCTTAAGCTATTGCTGATTCAAAGTAATAATGTCTGTTCTCTTTCTGAAGACAGTAACACCCAAAATACGCAAGCTTCAGTTTCGCTCCTAAGAAATTTCAAAGAATTACTGGAAACAAATTTTGAAAGTTGGCATATGGTTTCGCAATACGCCGAAGAATTGCATATCACTCCAGACTATTTAAATGCATCTTTAAAATCGCTTACAGGTACCGGTGCCAAAGAACATATTCAGAACAGGATCTTGATCGCGGCAAAAAGACTTCTTAAGTTTTCAGATCTTAATACCAAAGAGATCTCTTACCAGCTAGGATTTTCTGACCCTGCCAACTTTAGTATTTTCTTTAAAAAGCACACCGGAATAAGTCCTTCAAAATTTGAAATTTAAAGCATATCTCGGATTTTCATAAGCCTTGCTGGTATTTTAATATTTCTCCCTAGCTCATATCTATCTAAATTTGATCTATCAATAAAAGCGACGTTCTATACTCGGTTTTAGTAATCAAATAATTCAGAATAGATATGAAATCAATATTGCACAAAGCAGAGACAAGAGGCCATGCAAACCATGGTTGGTTAAATAGTTATCACAGTTTTAGTTTCGCAAATTATCATAATCCAGAACGAATGAATTTTGGAGTATTAAGAGTTTTAAATGATGATACAGTGAGCGGCGGAAAAGGTTTTGGAACACATCCTCATGATAATATGGAAATTATCTCGATTCCGTTAGAAGGAGACTTAGAACATCAAGATAATATGGGAAACCAAACGGTTATAAAACAAGGAGATGTTCAAATTTTAAGTGCCGGAACCGGTATCATGCATTCTGAGCATAACAAGAATAAAGACGAGCAAGTTAAATTTTTACAGATCTGGATTTTTCCAAATAAGAAAAATCTGGCTCCAAGATACGATCAGGTTTCTGTAAGAGATCTTCAGAAGAAAAATGAATTATATCAAGTGCTTTCTCCAAATGCTGATGATGCTGGAGTATGGGTAAATCAGGATGCTTGGTTCTACATGGGAGATCTCGATGAAGGCATGTCTCAAGATTATAAAATACATAAGGAAGGAAATGGAGTTTATGTTTTTGTGCTGGAAGGTGATGTGAGTATCAATGATCAAAAACTTAATAAAAGAGATGGCTTTGGGATTTGGGAAATAAACGAATTTAATGTTACTGCAAATAGTAATGCCAAGGTGTTACTAATGGAAGTTCCAATGCAACTGAATTAATATAATAGGTCTAATAATTAAAAATAACAAACATGGAAAACACAAAGAATACTTGGAAAATTGATGAGTCACACTCTAATGTAACTTTCAAAGTAAAACATATGATGATCTCTACAGTTTCAGGAGAATTTGAAAAATTTGAAGGAAGTCTAGAAGCTGCCAAAGAGAATTTTGAAGATGCTCAATTCGACTTTTCTTTAGAGGTAGCATCAATTACCACTAAGAATAAAGATAGAGATACGCATTTAAAATCGGACGATTTCTTTAATGCTGAAAAATTTCCAAAGTTAAAATTTAAATCAACTTCTTTTGATGGAGATACTTTAAAAGGAGATTTAACTATTAGAGATGTAACTAGACCTGTTAGTTTAGAAGTGGAATATAACGGAACTGCTGTAGATCCATACGGACAAACGAAAGCCGGATTTGAGTTTAAAGGAGAGATCAATAGAAAAGATTTTAACCTTACTTGGAATGGAGTTACAGAAGCCGGAAATATTGTAGTTTCAGATAAGGTAAGAATGATTGTTGACGCACAATTTATAAAGCAATAATATTTTATTAGAAGTAATAGCTAAAAAGTCTGCTTACATGTAAAAGTGTAGGGCAGACTATTTAGTTTCTATAGATTATTAGAATGTTTATGGGTTGCAAATTCTTTATGCAGTGTTATGAAACAGATAAATTTTAGTCGCTAGTAATTAGATAGCTTGTTTATACAGAAAAAAGGCGTAGTTTCGCGCCTCATTAAAAATGAGGCATTTATGAAGCGTGTAAACGAATACAAGAAATTATTTAATGTTGAGAAAGATATAGATCTTAAGCAATTAAAGACTTCTTATAGAAATTTAGTTAAAGAATGGCATCCGGATAAATTTCAGGAAAGTGATGAAAAGCACGCCGAAGCCGAGATTAAAAGTAAGCAGATTATAGATGGATACCACTTTTTAGTAAGTATTGCTCCAGAAACTATTGCAGCTAACTTAGATGAATATAATAAAACTATTAGCGAATCTGGAATTTCAGATTTTCAGCATAAAGGGAATGTTTTAGAAATTAGTTTTATGGACGGAACTACTTACGAGTATTTTGGTGTTAATAAAGCTTTATTTGTAAAATTGATCAATTCTGATCGTCAATTTAGATTTGCCAAAAGAAATATTTTCAACTCTTTTCTTTATAGAAAATCTAAGAAAGATCTTGAAATGCAAACTGCTTAAAACCCTGCGTTTTAATACTACAAATTCCAAAAGTCTTATAGATTTTTGGAATTTTCTGTTTTTAGGATTGTCCTTTACCAATTAACTCATTTTAGAATTCTAAATAGTAGTAGGGTAGTGGAAGGTTTTAAAATATTAATGACTGCCTACATTAAATCGTTCAAAATTAAAATTGGAAGTTTTCTAGCAGGAAAGAACTGCATAATTAAAAATAGTAAAATTGAATATTTAGATGAATAAAAAACCTATCTACGCTATAATTATATGTGCAATCTTAGCGGGTGCCAATGGGTTGCTTATAAAATATATGAGCAGCATGACTACCGGCTCTATCGCATGGTTTAGAACAGCTATTCCTATTCTTATATTAATTCCTTTTTTATATAAAGATGGAGAATTGCATTTTAAAGGCAACAATAAGAAAATGTTATTGGCTTCATTTATTAATGCTATTAGAATGTATCTTTATTTGTTGGCCTATATGTACACCTCTATTGGAAATACGGTAGTGCTTTTCTATACCTATCCACTCTTTGTGACAGCGATAGAAATAATTTTCTTTAAGCAAAAGATCAAGAGACAACAAGTTTTATTATTACTCTTAGCGTTTGTAGGTATTGTAATTACGTATATAGGAAAACCATTCAGTTTTTACTCTAGAGATTTTATTGGAATGCTAGCAGCCATAGGAGCTTCCATTGGTTATGCTACAACTGTTGTGCTATTTAAAGCTGAAAATCATAGGTATAGTAAGAACCAAATGGTGTTCTTTCAGAATATAATTGGTGCCATTGTTTTTGTACCTTTTTTGATGAGTTTACCGGAAGCTGATTTATCTCATATTGGTATGGGTGTATTTTATGGATTTCTTATTGGGATCGTAGTTTTCAAACTTTTCTTCTACGGTCTAAGTCATTTAACTGCCTCTACAGCTACAACACTAATGTATCTTGAAGTGGTAAGTGCTATCTTACTGGGCTATTTAGTGCTGGGCGAGCCATTAACTTGGAATATTCTCTTTGGAGGTAGTTTAATTATTACAAGCAGTTATTTGATATCTAGGATGAATAAAAAAGCAACTTTAAAAGAAGTGGAAAGCGTAACAGAATAACAAAAAAGATCCCTGAAACTTTTGGTCTCAGGGATCTTTTTTGATCTAAAGAATGTTCTAATCATTCTTATAATTACTATTACCAAATTCTTTTCTATCATAAAATGCTCTATCGTTCTCGTATAGATTTTTATCATATAAAAGATCATCGTTGGTATCATCAAGATCAAGATCTTCATTAGCGCTGCTACGCTCTCTATAATTATCGTATCGAACTCTTTCAGCCTTTAAACGTTCTCTTTCTTCTTTAAGTTTCAAACGCTCTTCTCTCAATTTCTTTCTTTCATCTTCCAAAGCTCTTCTTTCTGCAGACCAATCATCCTGATTCTTATCAATCTTTCGATCATGGGTTTCACTTTTATGATCATTAACACTAATATCTCGATCAGATCTATAAGGTGATTCTCTTTCCTGAATGATCTTAGTATCATCTACAAACTGCGGATTTGTTCTTCTATCAGAATGTTCTCTATTATAAGATCCTAGAACTACCTTTTCATAATCTCTATCAATCAAAGTACCTCTATTCACACGTTTGGTTTCTGAAAAAGTTTGATGATCGATACTCTCTGTATAAACAAATTTTTGATCATCATCTATACTTACCATCCCAATTGGAATGATGATATGGTTTTCTCCTTCCTTATTTACAAATTCACGAATTTCGATATTTGCAGGTCTACCGTATGGATCGTGATTTGCTTCTATAATAGATCTATCAACTTCTACATCTAAGTAAACTACTCTTTCTAGCTCTTTATTCACCAAAAGATTGTCTACTTTACCAATTACTCTGTTGTTAAGGTCTTTTACTGGCCATCCGGTAACATCAGAATAATGACTATCTACTTTATAATCAGACAACTCTTCCAGATAATACAAATGTTTATTTTCTTTTTCCATAATTCTCAAATTATAAATTATTGCATTTTATTTAGTGTGGTTACAACGTCTCTAATAAACGTATCTATTCTCGCTTTTTGATCTTCAAAAGTTTTAGAAGCATCAACCATTTGTAATGAATTTTGTGCACTTGTAACTTCATTAGTTAATTGAGGATATTTTTCTTTTTGCAAAGTTTGCATCGCCGCAATTATTTGATCTCCGCTAGACTTCATCGTATTCATCCAAGAACTTTCTGAAGTAGAAGAAGTGGTTTTAACCAACTTTTCTCTTTGAGCCTTTAAATCATTATTGACAGTTACTTTGGTCTGTAAAGATTTTGTTCTTACCGCATCAATAAGATCGATCATAGATTTATTAGCATCTGCGATGGTGGTGGTAACTGGTTGTGAAGATAATTGGTTAGATCCAGAAGTGTTGTAAGTAGAATCTGTTTCAGAATAAGCATCTGAATTTGTATTGTCTTCGGAATTATAAGATTCGTCATCAATTTGCTCTGTATTCAAATCATCAACCTCGTCTGCATCATCTATGTCTGCCGTATCTAGATAAATGAAGAAATACCAAAGTGCTGCAAGAATTATAAGCACTAGTAATATCCATGGCCATATTGGGCTCTTTTTTCTAATTTTAATCTCTGCCATACTTTTAATTTTTAGTGGATTGGTTAGTTGTTTATCGCAGTTCTAAAGTAGTAAGAACACGCATACGGAGGAATTAAGGATACCGTAAAGTATTGTTAATTAAGTATTAAGAAAAAAATTTAGAATTCTTTGGCTGCTGGTACTCAGATCTTTGTCTTAAAAATAAAAAGCCTGTAACAATTAAGTTACAGGCTTTTTAAAATGATGTGATGCAAATCTTAATTCTTTAGCATCTCAAATAATTTCTCAGCAACTAATCCTGAAGATGCAGGGTTTTGACCAGTAATTAAATTTCCATCTACTATAGCATATTCTTCCCAATCTCCTAATTTAGAATATATTCCTCCATTGTCTTTCAACATGTCTTCTACTAGGAAAGGAACAACATTAGTAAGTTGTACGGCTTCTTCTTCCGTATTTGTAAATCCTGTTACTTTTTTTCCTTTAACTAAGGGTTCTCCATTTTCACCTTTTACATTTTTCAATGCAGCCGGAGCATGACATACAAATCCTATAGGTTTTTTCTTAGCGTTAAAGGTTTCAATTAATTTAATTGAAGTTTTATCCTTAGATAGATCCCAAAGCGGACCGTGTCCACCAGGATAGAAAACAGCATCAAAATCGCTTGCATCTATGTCTGCAAGAACTTTTGTAGTATTAATTACCTGTTGTGCATCTTTATCATTGTGAAAACGCTTTGTATCCTCAGTTTGAGCATCTTCACTATCACTACTAGGATCTATAGGAGCTTTACCTCCTTTTGGCGTTGCAACAGTAATTTCTACACCTTTATCTAATAATGTATAATATGGATTTGCAAATTCTTCAATCCAAAATCCTGTTTTTTTCCCTGTGTCTCCCAATTTATCATGAGAGGTCAATACAAATAATACTTTCATATCTTTTTCTTTTTTGTGATTAATATTCTCTTTCTTCTCTTGTGCTGCGATACTTCCAAAGGTTATCGCAAATAATAAAATATGTAATTTCTTCATTTAATCTCAATAGTTAAATTAAACTTTGACAACCATTTTTCCTTTATTCTTACCTGAGAAAAGGTCTAAAAAGGCTTGTGGTATATTATCAAAACCTTCTACAATAGTTTCAGAATAATTTAATTTATCTTCACTTAGCCATGTGCCTAGATGTTGCATAGCCTCCTGAAATTTATCTTCATAATTAGAGACAATAAAACCTTGCATTAAGGCACTGTTCTTAATTAAAAATGGTTGTACACTCACACCTTTTGGAACTGAAGTTTCATTATAGACAGAGATTGCACCACAAATAATCATTCTGGCGAATCTATTGATATTGAAAAGAATAGCATCTGAAATTTCTCCTCCTACATTATCAAAATAAATATCTACTCCATTTGGACAGGCTTCCTTAATGGCGTCTTTCATATTTTCTGTGGTATTGTAGTTAATACCTGCATCAAAATCAAATTCAGATTTAAGCATTTCTACTTTCTCATCGGTTCCTGCAATTCCTACTACTCTCAATCCCATGATCTTTCCTATCTGACCAACTACACTACCTACAGCACCAGCTGCTCCAGATACTACTAAAGTTTCACCTTCTTTAGGTTTTCCAATTTGTGTTAAACCTAAATATGCTGTTAATCCAGTCATTCCTAAGATTCCTAAATATGCAGACAGCGGTGCTTTTTCTGAATCTACTTTTATAAGTTCTTTTCCATCATTTACCTGATTCTTCTTCCAGTCTAATCTTCCTGAAACAAAATCTCCTTTACTAAACTTTTCATTTTTTGATTCTAGTACTTCTGCAATTACTCCTGAGGAAATAGGTTTATGTAATTCGAATGGTGGAACATAAGATTTGGCATCGCTCATTCTTCCTCTTAAATAAGGATCTACAGAAACATATTTTGTTGCTAACAACATCTCGCCGTCCTTAATCTCGGCTACATTTTCCTCTGTAAATTTAAAATCTGAAAGTTTTGGTGTTCCTTCGGGTCTTTTGTCTAATAATATTGTATTACTCATAACTATTAAATTTTTTATTATAATTTGATACTGTCCCAAGCTGCAGTATAAGCATCTTCTAAACTTTTGCTATCCATTTTCAGAATATCTCGTTGTTGCATATTCATTAAAAATGCTACAGGATATACGGTATATGCATAAAGAAGATATGCAGATAGGGGTTTTATTTTCTTTTCATCAATTCCACGTTGCCAAAGATCTAATAGGGGTTGTAGATGTTTCAATCCCTCTTGTCTACTATCTTCGTCCACCATTGGAGTATTGTCACATTGAGATAGAAAAAAAGCTTCATCTACATCACTCAGTTTAAAATTGGCTATGTTATTCCAGATAACTTTAAAACCTACTTCAACATCCATGGTAGGAGCATAGTCTTTAAAAGCATATTCTGTAAATGCAGTTTTCACTTGAATATATACCTTATTAATAAGGTCTTGTTTATTTTCAAAATATAAGTAAATCGTAGCGGGAGATACATTGGCCATTTTTGCTATCTTGGACATTGGCGTGGCATGAAAACCATTATTGTTCACCAAATTAATAGTAGCTTTAACTAATGCTTCTCTTTTTAACTGACTTTTGTTTACTGTGGACATATTTTTTTAATCTGACACAAAGATAAGGTTTAAAGAATGAACGTTCATTTTTAGATTGGTGTTTATGATTTATTTAACCTGATCCGTTAAAGGAATTAGCAAGTTTCTATTAATTTACTCAATTGAAATCTAGGAACTAAATAAATACTATTACAATGTCAATACAAAAGGTGGCGCTTGGTGGAGGTTGCCATTGGTGTACAGAAGCAGTATTTCAGCAACTAAGAGGAGTAGGGCAAGTGTGCCAAGGCTACGTTAGGTCTACGGGTGAAAATTCTAATTTTTCTGAGGCGATAATCGTTCATTATGATGCTGAAATCATTTCGCTCTCAAAGCTTATAGAAATTCATTTATATACTCATAAAAGTACTTCCAATCATAGCTTCAGAGTAAAGTATAGATCTGCAGTTTATTATTATACTCAAAGTCAAAAAGTAGAAGTAGATAAAATTCTACTCTATCATCAAAAAAAATTCAATAAAAATATAATTACAAGAGCTTTGCCTCTCCATCAATTTAAAGAATCTAGAGAAGAGATACAGGATTACTACAATAAAGATCCTAATAAGCCTTTTTGTAGAACCTATATAGCTCCAAAGCTTCAAATTTTATTATCACAGTTTACGGATAATCTAGATCTATAATGCTACTTATTGTGTAATATTGCGGGCTAAAAAATAGTTACTTAATGCCTAGATCTTCTCAAACCTTATTAATAATTCTAGCTTTCTTTTCCATCTATGTTATTTGGGGATCTACCTACCTTTTAAATAAAATAGCGGTTACAGAGTTGCCTCCATTTATGTTGGCTTCATTTAGATTTATTACAGCTGGCTTATTAATTTTTCTTCTTTGTAAAATAATGAAGATCAACTTAAAGATCTCTAAAAAGCAGTTTTTAAATACGATCATAGCCGGTTTCTTATTTTTATCTTTTGGAAATGGAGTAGTGGTGTGGGCACTTAGATATGTAGACAGCGGTTTTGCTGCTTTAGAGATATCTGCTCAACCTTTAATTGTTCTAATATTATTAAGGATCATAGATAATAAGAAAATTAAAGTTATGTCTATGATTGGAGTAGGACTAGGAATATTGGGAATGTATCTATTAGTAAATCAAAAGCAGGTATTATCTGGGGAAGATTCACTTTTGGGAATGGCTATGATCTTTGTTTGTCTGGTAAGCTGGGCTTATGGAAGCATCTTTGTTAGCAAAGCAGAAATACCTTTAAATTATTTTGTGAATACCGGCTACCAGATGATTACCGGTGGCATTATGTTAATGATAATGAGTTTATTATTTGGAGAACAGTGGTCTCTACCAAACACATGGAGCGGGGAAGTTCAACTTTCTATGATCTTATTAATAATATTTGGAAGCATTGTAGCATTTACATCTTTCAATTATCTATTAAAGGTGGTATCCCCAGAAAAGGTAGCTACTTCTACTTATGTAAATCCAATAATAGCCATGAGCTTAGGCTGGTATTTTTTAAATGAACAAATCACATCACAGTCTATACTTGCAGCGATGGTATTATTAACCGGAGTATATTTTATAAATACAAAGAAGAGATTGGTGCTATTTTCAAGATTTAGAGGTAGAACAACTAAACTAGATGCTACCAAATAGAAAATATTGCACATTAAAATTTATATACAGCTTTGCAAAAATAGATTTGGTATGTTATTCTGCTAATACATCTTCATATTCACGACAGGATACCTGTTGCAATAATTTATCTTAAAACATTTATAAATTCTATACAGATTAATTAAAATTACTCATTAAGTAAAATAATCTTAGTAGATTGTGATTAAATCTGTTTTTAATTAAAATCTTCTAATATGGAATATATTACTATCGCGGTTCAACTCATTGTGGGTTTAAGTATCCTAAATGTTTGGCTTATACAATATAATAAGAATACGCAATGGAGAGGTGGTAATGCTACAACTATAAAGGAAGAATTTGCTGCTTATGGTTTACCTGTTTGGAGTCTCTATGTTATAGGGTTTTTAAAGGTTACTTTGGCAATCGCTCTTATCTTCGGAATATGGTTTTCAGAACTTATTAAACCTGCTGCTATTGGATTAGCAGTGTTGCTAACAGGTTCTATATTAATGCATTTAAAGATCAACGATCCTCTTAAAAAATCCCTTCCGGCATTCTTATTTTTAGTGTTATGCCTGTTATTGATATTTGTGCTATAAATCGGTTAATCATTCATAATCAGAACAATAGCAATATAAGCGTTAAGAAATGCAAATATTATTGATGGTGCAGATTGAATAAAATTATCTTTAATTTTTATCCTTACTCCAAAACCAAAGAGCATCAGAATGGAAAGTCCTATGGCTCCTATAATTGCTAATGTTGGTAAATAAAGATATCCTAAACCTAAGGCTAACGCTCCTATTATTTGTAGAGTACCCACCAATTTTAATTTGTCACTTAGACCGTATCTAATAAATTCTGTCTTCATTTCTGCAGTTACAAAGCAACTAATTCCAAAGAATAAGAAAGATATTGTTGAAATTAGAACCAAAATTATTGTCAGTGTCATATTTGTGATGATGTTAATTAATAAACTTAAAGTAAAGATTACAAATCTAATCATTACCATAACAATAGTTATTTAATATCTTAAAGCTACTTCCTCAAAGATATTTCGGATCTTTTTTCACTTAGTAGATCATTCAGTCTAAGTTGTTCTTACTCTAATCAAAAAATAGATAAATCCATTATTTTTTCATTTTAGCTTTAGAATTGTTAATTTTCATTATGTTTCTTTAACAAATATTTAATATTACATAACAAACCGGAATTATAATCTCTTCGTATATAAATTACTACTAATCAATAAAATAAATAATATGAGATTATCAAACCGATTATTTTTAAAGCTAGGGATACTTCCGCTGGCATTTGTATTTGCAGTATCCTGCTCAGATGATGATGATGCCATGACAGCTATAGACACCTGCTCAGACGGGATCATGAATGGAGATGAGACAGGGATAGATTGTGGAGGTACTATGTGTGCTCCATGTAATAATGGAACTCCATTAGGTAGAAGATCTGAACTTTATGTAACAAGCAACGCTACAGGAAACATTACAAAATATAGTGTGACTGGTGATTCTCTAATAACCTTTTCAACTCCATCTTCAGCAGCAGAAGGAATCTATTACGATGCAGCATCAGATCTTTTGGTGCAAGCATCTCGATCTAATTTACATTTGGAAGCTTATTCAGATATTTCAACTTTTATGGCAGATGCCTCGTTGGCACCAGCTTACACTGGCGGTGCAGATCTAGAGAGTCCTAGAGAGCTTGCTGTAAATGGTTCCACCTATGTTGTTTCAGATAATGGCTCTAATAAGTTTTTTGTCTATTCAAAAAATGGAGATAGTTTCTCGCTAGTAAATACGGTAGAACTTAATTTTCCGGTTTGGGGAATAACTTTTAAAGGAAATGATCTTTATGCTGTGGTAGATACAACAAATGATCTTGCTGTTTTTTATGATTTTGTCAATTCTTCAGAAGATGGAATGATGTCTCCTTCTAAAAGAGTTTCTATTGAAGGGATAGTACGTACCCACGGAATTACTTATGATGGTACTGATGATGTTCTTGTAATGACAGATATTGGAGATGCAGCAAATACAGCAGATGATGGTGGTTTTCATATTATAGACAATTTCTCAGATAAGTTTGATGCTTTATCTGATGGAGAAATGATAACCTTAGGCATGCAAACACGTGTTGCAGGACCATCAACAAGACTAGGAAATCCTATTGATGTGGCTTATGATTCTCAAGATAACACGGTATATATTTCTGAAGTTGGGAATGGAACTGTTCTAGGATTTACATCTATTGGTAATGGGGGAGACCTTGCTCCAACTTATATGAAAGATCTTGCCGGAGCTTCTTCCATTTATTTCTCTAGTGATGAGACCGATGGTAATTTTGGCAGTGCTACTCCTATGGGAAGTTTAAGAACTGAACTTTACACCACTAATAATGCTAATGGTAACATTAATATTTACAATGCCTCAGGAATGTTAACTAAAACTATTACTTCATCTTCTACAGCTACAGAAGGAATTTTTTATTCTGGTGCTAATGATGTTTTAATTCAGGCATCAAGATCAGATCTGATGTTGGCTTATTATAATAATTTCTCTAACCTTTCTAGCGGTGCAGTAAATACTGCAGATTTTTCCTCTAACGCAGATCTCACTAGCCCAAGAGAAATAGCCGTTAAAGGCAATCGAGTGGTGGTGTCTGATAATGCAATGCATAAATTCTTTGTCTATTCTTTTGATGGTTCTGCCTTTACGTTAGAAAATACAGTTACTCCAGGATTTAATGTTTGGGGAATAACTTTTAAAGGAGATGATCTTCTTGCCGTTGTAGATGGGTCTAGTGATTTAGCAATATTTAATGACTTTTTAAATAATGCAATAGATGGCAATTTAGCTGCAGATAAAAGAATAACCATTGCTGGTATTGTTAGAACTCATGGTATAGATTATAGTGAAGCAGATGATGTTTTAGTAATGACAGATATTGGGGATGCAGCTAATGCAACCAATGATGGAGGATTTCAGGTAATTCAAAATTTTAGTTCTAAATTAAATATGACAGCTACCGGTGGAAGTATAACGTTAGCAAATCAAACTAGAGTTGCAGGACCTTCTACAATGTTAGGTAATCCTATAGATATCGCTTATGATCACAAAACTCAGACCGTCTATATTGCTGAAGTTGGAAATGGAAAAGTATTAGCATTTAGCAATGTGTTGAGTGCCACAGGAGATATTGCTCCCGCGGTAAGTAACGATCTTCCAGCAGCATCTTCTCTATATCTTTATAATAACTAAGATTTAAATTTAGTTAGATAAGTAAAATCCCCGCTATTATGCGGGGTTTTTTAATTATTATATTAAGTAGAAATATATAATTTGTAAATTACCTATTCAAATCTAAAAATCAAATATGTACCTAGGAATATATATCGTTATAGGAATAATAGCTGCCATAGCAATTTTTATGTTAGTCAGAAAAAGTCCTGAGAAAAAGGATCATGATCTTATTCAAGATAATAAAGGAAAAAAGACACAATTCAATCCAGAAAAAGTTTCTGGAATGATGCCAGAAAAACAAATGAGTGAAACAGATAGAGAGAAAAATAGAAAATAAAAAGTTACCTAATAAACCTCTTATTAATTTCTTTAACTATCTAACTATTGATAAGACAACGTTTATTTAATATGATTGTTGTAATATTTTAGTTAAGTAAACAATATGCCTGTTTAGCGATCTCTAATTCTTCATTGGTTGGTATTATTAGAATTCTAGCTTCAGCAGTAGAAGTACTAATTTCTCTTATAGATTTTGCTTTTCCATTATTCTTATCCTTATCCAATTCTATTCCGAAGAAATCCATATCCTTACATACCAATTCTCTTATTAGGCTAGAGTTTTCTCCTATCCCAGCAGTAAAGATAATGGCGTCTAATCCATTCATGGCTGCAACGTAAGTTCCAATAAATTTTTTAATTCTATACGCATTCATCTCTAAAGCCAGTAAGCAATCTATATTCCCTTTTTCGGCCTCCTTTTCAATATCTCTAAGATCATTATAACCAGTTAGTCCTAACATTCCACTCTTCTTTGTGAGAAGATTATTTACGTTCTCTAAGCTATAGCCTAAGCTGTTCACCAAATAAAATATGACAGAATGATCTATATCTCCACTTCTAGACCCCATAATGAGTCCGTTAGTAGGAGCAAATCCCATGCTATGATCTATACTTTTTCCATCTTGAATAGCTGTCATACTGCAACCATTGCCTAAATGAATACTAATGATCTTAGATCTTTCTAATTTCAGATATTCGATGGCCTTTTCAGAAACGTATTTATGACTTGTACCGTGAAAACCATATACCTGAATATCCTTATCTTCATAAAGATCATTTGGAATTGCATATTTTCTCGCTTTTGTAGGAATTGTTTGATGAAAGGCGGTATCAAATACAGCTATTTGCTTTGCATGTGGAAAGTACTCTTCAGCAATTTCAATACCTTCTAGATTACTAGGATTATGTAATGGTGCCAATGGAGCATATTGCTGTATCTTTTGCTTTACTTCTGGAGTTACCAGTGCAGTATTAGAAAAAGTATTTCCTCCATGTACCACTCTGTGACCTACAGCGGCTATTTCTTTGATATCTTCAATAACGCCATTCTCAGCATCTAGCAAAAGATCTATTATAATCTGTAAACCTTGTTTATGATTATTGATGTAATGTATCTGCTTTAATTTAATGGTCTCGTTCTTGTAATTTAGAACAGCATCCTTATTACCAATTCGCTCTACCAAACCGCTACAAACTAAAGTTTCTGAAGGCATCTGTATTAACTGGAATTTTATAGATGAACTTCCAGAGTTTATTATTAAAATATTCATTCTTATTAATTATTTTGAACTTCTTGTGCTTGTATAGCTGTTACTATTACTGTATTAAAAATATCTTCTACGGTACAACCTCTACTAAGATCATTAACCGGTTTGTTCAAACCTTGAATAATAGGGCCTATAGCTAATGCCTTTGTTTCTCTTTGAACCGCTTTATAGGTGTTATTTCCGGTGTTTAGATCTGGAAATATAAAAACGTTGGCTTGGCCGGCAACTTCAGAATTTGGTAGTTTTAACTTACCTACTTTAATATCTACTGCAGCGTCATATTGTATAGGACCATCTACTTTTAGATCTGGTCTTTTAGATTTTACAATTTCCGTAGCTCTCCTAACACGTTCAACATCTTCTCCAACTCCAGATGTACCAGAAGAATAAGAGAGCATGGCTATTTTAGGCTCTATTCCAAATGCTTTACTGGTAGCGGCAGATGAAATTGCTATTTCAGCCAGTTGTTCTGATGTTGGATTAGGATTAATAGCACAATCACCATAAACCGAAACACGATCTTCCAGGAGCATAAAGAAAACTGAAGAGACAATAGAAGCTTCTGGCTTCGTCTTTATAAATTGTAGTGCAGGAACTATAGTATGTTGCGTAGTATGAATAGCTCCAGATACCATTCCATCTGCATCTCCTTTATACACCATCATGGTTCCAAAATATGAAACATCTTCCATAAGATCTTTAGCCATGGCAAGATTTACATTCTTATGTTTTCTTAATTCATATAAGGTATTGGCATAATCATCAAAATTTTTATATTCAATAGGATCTATAATGTTGATCTTATCTACATCTAATGCAATTTCTAACGTAGCTATTTTTTCTTCAATTTGTTTCTTATTGCCAAGTAGTGTAATATTTACTACATCTAGATCTATAAGCTGCTTCGTGGCCTTTAAAATTCGCTCATCCAGTCCTTCCGGCAGCACTATATGTTTTTTCTTAGCTTTAGCTTGATTCAGTAGATTGTATCTAAACATTCGTGGTGTAACTCCATTCGATTTAAAAGTAATAAGCCTTTCTACTAAAGCATCTACACTTACATACTTTTCAAAATCCTGAATGGAGGAGGTGATCTTCTGCGTATTTCCTGCATAGATCTGAGATTTTATATTTCCTATAGTATTAGTAACAGCATAGGTTCCACCATTAACTGAAACAATAGGAACTATGTCGGACAATCCTTCAATAAGCTTAATTATAGAGTCTTCTGGAATTAATCCTCCGGTTAATAAAATACCGGAAATAGAAGGGTAGTTCTCAGAGACATTTGCCTGAAGTGCACCAAGTATGATATCTGCTCTATCTCCAGGTGTAATTACTAATCCATTTTCTTTTAAGTGCTTAAGGTAATTAGGCAATTGCATGGCTCCCACACTAAAATTACCAGCCTGATTATTAATAAAGGCATCTCCAAAGAGCACTTTCCCATCCAAAACATCTACGATCTCTTTAATAGATGGAGACCCCAAAATAGGATTTAGCGGAATGGCATTTACAAGTACTCCTTTAGGTAAATTATTCTTTAATGATGAAATAATTAGTTCCTGATTCTTTTCTTCAATTTTATTAGCTATGATGCTAAGTACTTCTACACCTTTATCCTTAAAAGAATCGAAGGCCATTTGAAGGTTACCTACTAATTCATCTAATGTTTTGCCAACACCACTAGCTAAAATAATGGCAGGAACATTTAAATTTTTGGCGATCAATACATTTATATCAAATTCTATTATAGAACCTTCTCCAACAAAACTAGTCCCTTCTACCAGTACAAAATCGAAACGCTTTTCTATCGCTTTGTATTTTTCAATAATAATTCTAATGATCTCCTCATCCTTATTATCATTTTTCATCTTAATGACCTCACTTCTTCTAAAAGCATAAGCATCATTAAAATCTATATCTAAATTGAAATAGGTGGAAACCGTATTGATATGATTATCAATCTTCCCGGTTTTAGAATCGTCTATAATTGGCCTGAAATATCCCACTTTTGCAGCCTTTCCTAGGAGTGCTTGCATTAAACCTAAAGAGACAATAGACTTACCGCTGTTGGGTTCTGTAGTGGTAATGTATATGGCTTTGTTAGTTGGCTTACTGGTCATTAACTTTTAATCTATATATTAATAATATCTGTTGGAGTTTTTACTAAAATAGTAATATCACCTCTTATAGCAATGGGTTGATTCATAATTTCAGGATTGTTTTGGATCATTTTTATCCAATCATCTGTAGAGAAATTATGGTTTTCAAAATTGGTTTTATAGAATGGATGTTCTTGATTTACCAGATCGGCAGCACGTATGTTTAATTTATCTGCTAATTCTACAATCTGAGTTCCGGTAAGTTTGGTTTTTATAAGATCTATGGTTTGGATAGGTAATCCTTCAGCTTTTGCATAGGCCAAAGTTTGCTTTGCTAATCCAGAATTAGAGTTATAATAAAATGTGATCTGTTTTTTTGAAGTGGCTATCTCGCTCATAATATTTTATTTATAGATAATTATATCCAGATGATGTTTAAACACTCGTTTTACTACTTTCCAGATAATACTGAATTACTTCCACGTTTGTGGAGTTTAGCAGGTAACTATTATCATTGGATTTTTTTTAAGTTACGATACATCTCAAGATAATTGGCTTTAATAATGATATAAGGCAGGATTATTTCAGTTAAATATTTATAATGCCTGTGCTAGATAAAAAATTAAATAAGTTGATTTTAAATGAAACAATGAAAACCTAAATTAATTTTGACAAAATCTATAAAATCTAGTTAATACCTATCCTAAAATGTCCCAAAATATAATAGTGTCAATAGCTATCATTTTATATTGGTTTAAAATTAAAAATCATGACCAAGAAAACAATTTTAATTACAGGTGCAGGATCCGGATTAGGAAAAGGAACTGCTTTAGGATTAGCAAGAAAAGGACATCATGTTATTGCAGGAGTTCATAAATGGGAGCAGAAAACCAGGCTTTTAGAAGAAATAGAGAAAGAGGGATTGGAAGATACTATCGAGATCATTAAATTGGATATTTTAGATGCTATGGATTGTCAAAAAGCATGGGATCTAGATATAGATATTTTAGTTAGCAATGCGGGAATTGGACATTCAGGACCGGTCTCGGAAATGCCTGTTGAATTAATTAGAGAAGTGATGGAAACCAATGTATTCTCTAGTTTAGAATTTGCACAACCATTTATAGATAAGATGGTAGATAAGGGAGAGGGTAAATTAGTATTTGTATCTTCTGTAGCAGGACTTTCTACCTTTCCATATTTAGGTGCTTATAATGCCAGTAAATATGCATTGGAAGCGATAATACAATCTCTTAGAGATGAGCTAACACCAATGGGAGTTTCTGTGGCTGCTATTAATCCGGGTCCCTATAAAACAGGATTTAACGATAGAGTTTATGATTCTTATTTGCAATGGTTCGATGAAGATTTCCATTTTACTCCAAAAGAGAAAATTGAAGAAGCGGCTAAGAATATGGCAGAGAACCAATTTGATCCTCAGGAAATGATAGATAAGATGGTGGAGGTTATACCTTTAGATTCTCATGAATTTAGAACCATTTTACCAGAAGACTTTGTGGAAATGAGTAAAAAATATCAGAACAATCAATATGAGATCAAATCTACAGAAGTAGATCCTTCTAAAAAGTAAATGATTTATTGAATTGATATTAATTAAATAAAGCCATCTAAATAGATGGCTTTATTATTATTTTCGGTTTTTCAAAAGGCCTATTAATACGCCATCTTAACTATTTTCTCCACTTTATCTGGAGATAAAGATTGATGCTCACCTAAAGCTACCCAACCACGATCTGTAAATCTCTTAGCGATTTTTTCTGCGGTTCCTTCATAATCTTTGGTATAATCTGAAAGCTTGGTATCTATTCCCAATTCATGAAAGAAAGCTGTTGTTCTTTCAATTGCAGCAGTTGCTTTATCATCTACACTTCCTTCTGTAATATTCCAAACACGCTCTCCATATTGAGCTAATTTTTCTTTCTTAGCTTCAAAATTGAATTTGTAATGGCTAGGTGCAATTATCGCTAACGTACGAGCATGATCTATTCCATACAATGCAGTAAGCTCATGTCCCATAGCATGTACCGCCCAATCTGTAGGAACTCCTTTTTGAATCAATCCATTTAAAGCCATAGTGCAACTCCACATAAAGTTAGACGCAGCTTTATAGTCTGTAGGGTCCTCAAGTATTTTTGGAGCTATTTCAACAAGAGTTTGCAAAATTCCTTCAGCAAATCTATCTTGAAGTAAAGCTCCAACAGGATACGTCATATATTGCTCAAGAACATGTGTAAAAGCATCTGTTAAACCATTTGCTAATTGACGCTGAGGGATAGAAGATATTACTTCAGGATCTAAAATGGAGAATTCAGGAAATAATCCAGGTCCGCCCATGGCTAACTTTTCCTGAGTTTCTTTTCTGGTGATCACCGCTCCAGAATTCATTTCAGAACCTGTTGCAGGCAAGGTTAGAACCGTTCCAAAAGGCATTCCTTTTTCTGTTCTTATGTTTTTTGTTAAGATATCCCAAGGAGTATCACCTTCAAACAAAGCAGCAGAAGATAAGAATTTAGTTCCATCTATAACAGAACCACCACCCACAGCTAATAGATAGGTAATTTTTTCTTCTTTAATCACCTTTAAGGCATCCATTAATACCGCATATTCAGGATTAGCCGGAATACCGCCATATTCTATAAATTCATACTTATTAAGAGCTGCGGTTACTTTATTATAGATACCATTCTTTTTAATACTTCCACCACCATAAAGCAAAAGAACTTTTGCGTTCTCGGGAATTTCTGCTGTAATTTTTTCTATACTATCTTTCCCAAAAATAATTTTGGTTGGATTTTTAAAATCAAAATTGTTCATTTTCTTTTTCTTTTTTTTATTCTGAATTGATGTAGAATTTAATCTTAATATTATTCGATTACGGTTACCAGTTCATCCATAGATTTTCTAACCTTAACTAGATTTACCAGCCAGTCTTCCTCTTCTTTTCTATATCCCAATGGTAAAAGCACCGCACTTCTAAGTCCTTTTTCTCTTAAATTTAAAATCTCATCTACTGCGGCTGGATCAAAACCTTCTACAGGAGTTGCATCTACACCTTCAAAGGCGGCAGCAATAATTGCTTGAGAAAATGCTATATATGCCTGTTTAGAGGCATGATTAAAGTTCTCTTCTTCATCTTTTTGAGGATAGGAATCTAAGAGCATCTGGCGGTAATTTTCCCAACCTTCATTTTTAAATCCGCGAATTTCGTTGGTAAGATCGAACATATGATTTATTCTATCTGCTGTATAAGTATCCCAGGCTGCGAATACTAATAAATGAGAACAGTCTGTAATTACAGATTGATTCCATGCTATAGGTCTAATTTTTTCTTTGATCTCCTGATTTTTTACTACCATGATCTCGAAAGGTTGTAGTCCGCTAGAAGTAGGAGCCAATCTTGCTGCTTCTAATATTCTTTGAATTTTATCTTCAGCTACTTTTTCACCATTCATGGCTTTTGCAGCATATCTCCAGTTTAATTTATTTAATAATTCCATGCTATCTCTTATTTAAAATTGTTGTTTTTAAGTTTCTGAACGGTAGATGATTTACAAATCAAGCATCTGTTCAAATCTGAGACAAAGATAATTAAAAATGAACGTTCATTCTTTTTTTTAAATCAAATTTAACGTGTTTCATTTCAACTCCAGTTAAATTGATTAGAAAGGGAGAAAATTTATACTGCTACTGGAAGGAGATCAGTATGGTACGTTGGTAGTGGAACGTGCTAAAACCTAACAGCAGATTAATCCTTCATATAAAATTTTTAAAAATTGGATACTGTTTTTACTTAAAAGTATGTTTTTGCTCTGCAACAGCAGAAGCTGACAATAGTTGATTATATTTCCTGATAAGATTAAAATTATCGCTAATTTCAGTAGAGAGCATTATTCCAGAGGCACCGCTATTTAATAGACTTGGTACGTCTGCTGTCATAATATTACCATAAGCTAGTATTACCGTATTGGTCTTTAAAACATCGGTTATAGCTTTGTATCCATTAATACCAAGTGCCGCAGCAACGTAATCATCACCAGCGTATGGACCTAAACCAATATAATCTACTTCGCTATTAATTAGTGTTTCACAATCCTGCAACGTATGTGCTGTTGCTCCAATACTCTGCCAGCTATACAAGATCTTTCTAATTGTAGCAGGGGAGGACCCAGATGGAATACTATGTAATTGATATACTGGGATATTTTACATAGTAATTAATTATAGCTATCAAATATTCAAGAACATTCCAGTAAAACGGCTTTGACATAATATCAGATAGCAGAGCTATACGCCGTTTTTAAGACACAAACATATTTGTACTATAATTTATATTATGTAAAATAGAATATTTAAGATTGGAGTTAAAAGCATCTTTCTTCTTATATATTTAAAATATGGTGATTGTCTTATTCTATTACCTGCATCTAAATAAATCCAACCTTCTATAAATTATTCATCTTTTTGGGTAGATCTTATATGTCCCTGATATGAAATTATGTCTCTTTGAGAGCTATTCACAGAAATATCAGTTCTATTATTGGGAAATATAGTTACATAAAACTGAAGATTTTCAGTGCCTTGTTTTGCATTGAATTTCATTACCATACTTTTAGCATTCTTTCCTTGTTCTATACTTACATCTGTAATAGGTTCATTAAAAATAATTCCGCCGCGGTCTCCAAAACCTCCAAATTGTCTAACTCCAAAATACGGAAGGTTTACATCTGCGCTGTCTCCATCTATTTTGAAAAAGTTTGGATTGCCTATAAGATCAATTCTACTGCCACTAAAAGGATACGTCCATTCATTTTCTATACTAAAAGTACCTCCCTCCATAATTCTTGAAATTTTCTTAAGCTCTGCTTCTTTAGATTCTTTAGTCTGGAAAGAACTTCCACAAGATACTACTACTAATAACAATACCAGATTTAAAGATAAAACGAATGCCTTACGCGCAATATTTAGATATGCTTGATTCTTCATAGCTTTTAAAAATATAATTTTAATTTGAAGTACACCTCAATATCAATGATCTATACACCATCCTTACAGGTTTTAGGTATAACATATTAAATATTATCTTGTTGCATGCCTCTCCCCTTCTTAATATAATTAAAATAACTCATTTCTAGCTTACTATCAATTTTTTAAATGTCAAATAATATTTAAAGTTCGTATAGAGTAGAATCTACTCTGGTAGATTATTGTAATTTCGTTCTAATAATCAATAAAAATAATATGGCTGGAGGATCTAAACTAGCAATATATGGCGCAATTGCTGCCAACACGCTAATAGCAATAAGCAAATTTGTGGCGTCTTTCTTTACTGGGAGTTCTGCTATGCTTGCAGAAGGAATTCACTCATTAATAGATACTGGTAATGGTCTTTTGCTATTATTAGGCCTTAAAAAAGCTAAAAAGCCAGCAGATCACGAACACCCATTTGGTTATGGTAAAGAGATTTATTTCTGGAGTTTTGTGGTGAGCATCTTAATATTTTCACTTGGAGGTGGTTTTGCTATCTATGAGGGAATTCATGCACTCGAAGATCCTAGCGTAATTGAGGATCCAACTTGGAATTATTGGGTACTTGCTGCCGCTATAGTATTTGAGGGTGCATCATTGATAATTGCAGTCAAAACCTTTAAAAAATCTAATCCCAAGGGAAAATTGTTACAAAATATTATTAAAAGTAAAGATCCTGCGAATTTTGCGGTGATCATTGAAGATACTGCTGCTGTAATTGGTTTATTTATCGCATTAATAGGTATTTTTCTATCTCAACAATTAAATAACCCCTATCTAGACGGTATCTCGTCATTATTGATTGGTGTTCTACTTTTAGGGGTTGCTACCTTTTTAGCTAAAGAGACCAAAGGATTACTATTAGGAGAAAGTGCAAGACCTGAAGTTATAGAAGGTATAGAGAGTATACTTTCTAATAACAAGGATATTAAGAAATGGAACTTTCCTAAAACTATGCACTTAGGAGCAGACAATATTCTTGTAGTAATAGAAGTAGACATTAAAGAGGATATTGATCTTCTAACTGCAGAAAAAAGCATTCAGACAATGAGACAACAAATCAAGGGCAAATATCCTAAGATCAATCAGGTTTTTATTCAAACCACAAATAAACTTAATCTAGAACAAGCCATTGGTAGAACAGCAGGAGATTTATAGTTTAAGCTCAACTATATATAACCCGGATTGATCTATTTGAATAAATATAAGAAGATTGACTAAATGCAAATTTATTCTTTTTTCATTAATAATATGACTATATTGAGGATGTTGTAATAGACGCACATCCACTTATAAAAATATCTTAAATAACATATAATTTTCTTTTAAAATCTTGGCTAAGGATAGTATATAAACGTTCTTGCTTTAAAAATAAATCAACATATATGGAAGCAATATTTCAATTTGTGCAGCTTACTAGAAGTGAAAGTCTAGAAGCATTCACACAGGAAAAATTAGATAAATTAGAGAATAAATATAACTTCGTTATTCGCGCAGAAGTTTTTATTAAAAAACAGGATGGAATGGATCCTAACGGGTTTATATGTAACATTAAACTAAGCCTGCCTGGCCCTCAGGTTTTTGCTGAATCTAATGAAAACTCTTTTGAAGCTGCAGTTGCAGAAACAATAAGAGATCTAGAAAAGCAATTAGCTAAACGTAAATCTCAAATGCAAACGCACTAGTATTGATAGTTGAGATTTAGAAAAGCCCTTATACTAATTTATAAGGGCTTTTTTTTATTAAAAAATTATAGTGATTATTCTACACTATAAACAAAGGCTCGGTACTTAAGCAAGGCTACAAAAACTACTCCTCCAATAGCATTACCCAAAAGGGAAAGACTCTCAAAGGTTAAATAATCTGAAAAAGAGATCTTTGAGGAACTTAATAGTCCAGCAAATACTTCAACATTTCCTACTATGCTATGATGTAAACTGGTAAAAGCCATTATTCCTGTTATCATGATAATCAACAAAATCCGGCTTACGGTTTCTTGAGCTGAGGACAGCAACCAAGATAACAAACCCATTAACCATCCGGCTAAAATAGCACTCACTAGAATCACCGGAGGGGAAAAGGATGTAACATGCATAGAAATTTTCTCTACTGCTATAAGATCGAATATTCCCAACGCTGGTCCTATCCATATAAGTAATGCGGCCATAGCCCAACCACCCGCAAGATTTCCCAAGATCACGAGTCCCCATAATTTTAATAAACTTGAAACAGATTCTTTTTTGTTTAAAACCGGTAAGCTTAGTAAAGAGGTTTGCTCAGTAAATAATAACGATCTACCTAAAATAACCATTATAAAACCTGCAGGATAAACAAAGGTTAATAATTTAAATATAGTGTCTTCTGCAACTTTTCCATTAAAGAACGTGAAAACTGAACACATCAGTAAAAAACTAAAGCCAATTTCCAAGCCGGCAGTGAAAGAACATAATAAAATGCTACCTGTACTATTATTAAATACCTCTTTGCCTTCTTCTAGTTGCTCATTTAGAATCTCACCATGCTTTCTAGGCTTACTTTCATCACTTTTATCTTCATTTTCTTTGAGCTCAGAATCTATTTGTTTTTGCTTCTTTTCCTGCTCCACATCTTCAAGATGTTTTTCCTTATCTTCTTTCATAAATACTTAAGGTGTTACCTATTACCTTTCTTAAGCTATTGCCTTAAGTAAATGGTATTTCTAATTTTAAGCTAAGATATCATCTTTTCTAATTCCTGCCTACTAACAGATTGTCCATAAATTTTTTGATCTGGATCCATTATTTTGGTCTTCGAAAGATCTCCAACATACACAGCTTCAAAGCCGATGTCTTCAATTAATTTTCTTGTAGTTTCTTTGCTTTCCTGATCTTGAGCTGCATATGGAACCGCAAGTTTATCTACATTTCTAAAAGCTCTATCTTTAAGATGTTCTGCGTGAATAGTATTAAATGCTTTTGAAGTTTTAGCCGTATTAAATTTCATAGCGGTATATTCCGACGCATTTCTATTAGAATCTCTTACTTCTTGAGCCATATCTCCATCTCTTTCCGGATAAGGATTTGTAGCATCAATAATTACCTTACCACCATATTCTCCTGCATATAATTCAGATAATCTATCTATAGCCATAAAAGGTACCGCCAAAAGGTAAACATCAGCATTTGCTTCAAAAGCTTTTTCTATGCTTACGGCTTTTGAATTGCCCCCGGCATCTCTTACAATATCATTGAGCTCTTCTGGATGCCTTGAACTAAACAAAACTTCATGCCCAGCTTGCGCCCAATGTTTGCCTAAATTACCTCCAATATTTCCACTTCCTATTACTCCAATTTTCATAATCTTCAATTTTTAGTTTATTAATATTATTTTATGCTCTTAAATTTTTTTCGCCTAATTTTTCTTTGAATTCATTAATTATTCCTCCTTTTAAAAGAACCTCTATTTGTCTATCACTTAAAGTATGTTTAGTTTCAAACTCTAGAATTTCTCCGGAATTTTTCTGAACTTTTACTTGTATATTCTTTCTATTTTTGATATCCGCAGTAAGATCTTTAAACTGAACCATATCTCCTTGCATTATCTTTTCGTAGTCTTCAATATTGATAAATTCTAATGGGAGAATTCCAAAGTTCACCAAATTTTGCCAAGCTATACGCGCATAGCTTTGAGCAATAACAGCTACTTGGCCTAAATATTTAGGAGCTAGTGCAGCATGCTCTCTACTAGAACCCTGCGCATAATTTTCTTTTGCAACTACAATATGACCTCCATATTCAGACTTTGCTTTTTGTGCTCTATCATAAAAAGTATCATCTATTACGGTAAAAGAATATTTACTAATCTCGGGTAGATTACTTCTAAAAGGCAGCACCTCTGCTCCTGCCTTAAGGATCTCATCCGTAGAAACATTGTCACCCATCTTTAATAATACAGGAACTTTATACTCATCTTTTAACGGATCTATATGAGGTAAGGTTTTTATATTCGGCCCTTTTTTAAGCTCGATATGCGTACCATCTTCCATTGGAGCCACTAGCATATCGGTATTTATTATATCGATTTCCGGATGAATAAACTGAGGATAGCTCATGTTATATAATTTTTCCAGATCCCGAGGATCTGTAATCTTTCCTGTTAATGCTGAAGCCGCTGCTGTTTCAGGGCTACACAAATGAACCATATCATCTTCGGTTCCAGATCTACTAGGGAAATTTCTTGGCATTGTTCTTAAACTGATGGTGTTTGATGCGGGGGCTTCTCCCATCCCGATACATCCCATACAACCAGATTGATGGAACCTTGCTCCTGCTTTAATAAGATTTGCAAAAGCTTTATTATCTATCATATTTTGAATGATCTGTCTTGACGTTGGATTCACATCAAAAGAAACATCACTATTAATACTTCTATCTTTCACAATGGCGCCTGCTATCCAAAAATCTCGTAATCCTGGGTTGGCTGAAGATCCAATTACAACCTGACTTATTGGTTTGCCTGCCACTTCACTAACAGGAACTACATTTCCCGGACTAGTTGGCAACGCTATAAGTGGAATAAGATCGTCGAGAATAATCTCATCTTCAAAGTCGTAAGTGCAACCTTCATCTGCAACTAATTCTATCCAGTCTTCTTCTCTTTTTTGTGAACGTAAAAATCTTTTTGTCTCATTATCACTAGGAAAAACGGTTGTAGTGGCACCCAACTCTGCTCCCATATTTGCTATAACATGCCTATCCATAGCGCTTAGATGTTTTAATCCATCTCCATAATATTCAATTACCTTTCCTACTCCACCTTTTACATCATAACGTCTTAGCATCTCTAGAATAACATCCTTTGCACTCACCCAATCTGGTAATTTACCGGTAAGTTTTACCCCCATTATCTTAGGCATCTTTACGAAGTAAGGCTGTCCGGCTATAGCTGCAGCTACGTCCAAACCTCCAGTTCCTATTGCCAACATACCTAGAGATCCTGCTGCAGGGGTATGACTGTCTGAACCAACCATGGTTTTTCCGGGTTTACCGAATCTTTCCATATGTACCGGGTGGCTTACACCATTACCCGGCCTACTATACCATAAACCAAATCTTTGGGCTGCAGAGAGGAGGAACAGGTGATCGTCTGCATTTTTAAAATCGGTTTGTAATAGATTATGATCTACATATTGAACTGCTACCTCCGTCTGGGCTTTTTTTAAACCCATAGCTTCCAACTCTAATTGCACAAGTGTACCGGTAGCATCCTGTAATAGCGCTTGGTCTATTTTAATACCAATTTCTTTTCCGGCAATCATTTCACCATGCAATAGATGATCTTTGATAAGTTTCTGTGTAACATTATATGAAGTCATAGAGTGTATATTTTCATTTAAAATATCATTTATAATTCAGTTTAAAGCTAGGTTTAACAATACCTTATAAACTTATTTTAAAATCTTTATTCGTGAAATGTTTCGAATATTGTGACCTGATCATAAAAAAAATACTGGATTATATGCCGTACTTAGGAATTTGATACTATAAAAAATGCTCGCCTAAAGCGAGCATTATAATTTTGGATAAAGAATGAGACTATTCGAAAAGTTACTTCAGTTCGTCAAGCGGAATCTAAGTTATAAATATTTCACTTAGAAATATCTCGTTAAATTGGGAATGACGAGAAAATACTTCAGAAATAGTCTCTAACTTCATCAAAATAATATTTTTTATTCTTCTACTCTACTTAATTTATTCAAAATATCAGTTTGATTTCCTTCTTCTAAATTGAATCCCGGTTTACCGTGTAATGGAAAGAGATAGGTGAATTCTTCATCAAAAGCTCCCCAACTTTCCGCCATTCCAAATTCGTCATTTTTACTCTTCAGCTTAGGTTTGTGAAAAGTGTTTTCTTCAGAATCATACTTTGAACCAATGGCATCTTCTCCTGTAAATAACATTCCGTCATTGATCTCAGAATAGATCAGTACAGACCCTCCACCATCTCCAGGTAGATCAAAAATCTTTAAAGCAAAATGCTTAAAGATCTCGTTTTTAGCTGTAATATCTTTAGTATGAAAATCGTCTTGAATAGAATTTCTTGGATGCGTATAAATAGGTGCGCCACCTGCATCTTCAGAAAGAGTTTTTAAACTGGTATGTGCATTCTTTAAAATCGTACCATTAGAAATTAAGATTGCTTTAATATTATATCCATCGGTAATCAATTTTTTAACGGCATCGCTAGAAGATTTCTCAACAACATCAATAAGAATTATATCTTGTCTATTTAAGTGCCTAATAGCATAACCCTGACTAGAACCTGCTTCAGAATCATCACCTTTAATAATAAAAGTATCAGGTATTAATTTCAAAAATTTTCCGATCTCTCCCTGTGCTATAAATTCTGCCGATTGGCTATGCAACACTTCCATTTTATCTACGGTCTTCATATATGTATTTTTTTAATTAGTTATACCAATTTACAAATGCACTCTTTTTAGACAATTATATTTAATATTGTTTAACCTGCATTTAGGAGTTCGTTAACGCTAGTACAAAGGCAGCATACCTTCCATGATGCGATAATGAAAACGATATTTTTAGATCTTTTTCTAATTGAAAAATTCGAGGAATAAAGTTCTTGTCTTTTTCAATATAAATTTCATCCTTGTTAAGATAATGAATATCAGAATAATGAGTTACTAATTCTGATCTTAAATTTACATCATCCTTATAAATTTTCTGAAGTATGCTTATATCAAAAGCTTTGGCTGTGCAATGAATAAACTTTGAACTCCTCAATATTTTAGCAGTGTAGTAATTATCAAAGATTTCAATACTTCCTAAAACAGTATCAGTCGTCCCCAACGCATCTAAAGTACAGGAGTAGTTTATAGGGTTATATTTTCGTGGTAGATTAAATCTTCGATGGTGCGCTTTATAAGCTGCTTCCTTCATCGCCCAGAAAATTGCGATTAAAACTGGTGGGTCTGGAGCATTTAATATCTGTTCTTGCTCCTTTACAGTATAGATCTTATTTAAGAAATTAGGATGCTTCCAATTGGTTTCTTTAAGAAACAGCGTAAAATCTATAATATCATTACCTATCAACGAGCGGCCAATTTGCTTTCTATAATTCGTTTTGCATCTTTAACGGTCAACATCTCGTTCATAGAGTCGTTGTCTATTTCAATATTATACTCATCTTCAACATCTAAAATTACATCTACTAAATTGGCAGAGTTTATCTTTAGATCATTAATAAAGTCGGTATTCTCATCGAAGTTTTCCAAAGCAGGTTTATTCTGAGTATATGGAGTTACGATCTTTTTTATCTTTTCTACAATTTCTTTATCTGTCATTCTTTTTCATTTTAAATAGGTATCAAGCCTAGCAATTAATAGCTTGATTATTTTCTTTCAATTGTTATATTTTTTTAAAATAGCTACCGCATTTACATCTCCAAACCCAAAACTTGCTTTTGCAATGATGTTTAGCTCTTTCTCTATTGTAGTTAAAGGTATTTTAGAGGTGCTTATCATATTTGTAATATCTGGATGCAAGTCTTCACAATTTACATTACCAAATATAAAATTCTTTTTCAGCTGAAGGATACTTGAAACTAACTCAATACTGCCTGAAGCACTTAAACAATGCCCCGTCATGCCTTTTAATGAATTTATAAAAGGAAAATCTTCTCGTTCTAATTCTAAGGCAGATTTCCAATTTTGAATCTCTACATTATCCTTGGAAGTCGCTGTAAGATGGCCATTTATAAGATCTATATCTTTTGCAGCGATACCTGAATCATGGAGAGCACTCTTTATACAACGTTGAACAGCAGTATCATTGGCAGCAGTCATACTTCCACCACCTCTTTGACCGCCACTATTCACATTCCCTCCTATAACTTCTGCATAGATGTTAGCTCCTCGTTCTAATGCCGAATCTAGCTCTTCTAACATCATTGCTCCTGCCCCACTTCCGGGAACAAATCCTGAAGCTGAAGCACTTAATGGTCTTGATGCCTTGGAAGGCTCGTCATTGTAATTTCCCGGAAGTATTCTCATAGCATCAAATCCGCCCCAAACATAAGGCCCATGATCGCTACAGCTTCCTATCAACATTCTTTTAGCGTGGCCATTCTTGATTCTTTCAAATCCCATGAGCAAAGCTTCAGTTCCGGTAGTACACGCTGAAGAATTGGTGGTTACTTGATTTCCGCATCCAAAAATGCCACCTAAATAAGCACTAATTCCACTCGCCATGGTTTGTAATACACTGGTACTACCAAGTCTTCGGGTTTTACCTTCGTCAATAAGATGTATGGCTTCTCTAAATTTATCTACTCCCAAAATTCCGGTTCCAAAGATGATCCCTGTATCCCAATCTGGTTCATTATCTTCAGAAATAGGTAAGCCTGCATCTTTCCAGGCATCTGTGCCTGCAATAACGCCGTAAACAATCCCACTGCTATTTAATCCTCTTAATTGAAGTGGTGTAAAATAGTGAGATTTCAATTCTTCTGAAACTTTAGGTTTTCCTCCTATCTGACAACTGAAATTGAGATCTTTTAATTCTTGATGAAATTCAATACCGCTTTTACCAGATCTTAAAGCGAATTCAAAATCTTCGATTCCAACGCCGTTGGGTGCTGTTACTCCTAAACCTGTAATTACAACACGTTTTCTCATTCAGGAGTCTTAAACATTCCTGCAATTTCTCCTTTGCAAATTAAATTTCCTTCTGAATCTTGCATTTCCACTTCACATTTCAATTTCTGAAATCTGAAATAGATTCTTTTAGAGATCACTGTAACTTTTTCACCGGGATAAACTGGAAGAAAAAATTCTACATTGGTAGAAGTCATAGCAATTTGAAGATTAGAAGCATCTTGACCTTCTTGCATCTTATTTTCAGGATCTAATAGATGAATACCCAAACATACCAAACCAATTTGTGCCATACATTCTGTTAGAATAACACCTGGTGTAACGGGATTATTCTTAAAATGCCCTTGATAAAAAAATGAATCTTCGGGAAAGCAATAGGTTCCTGTGGCCCCATTTTCATCTACCTTGGAGAGCTCATCTACAAAGAGAAATGGAGAAGTATATGGAAGTTTTTTAAGTAAGTCTTTTGATTGCACAGTTCTAATTTGATGAGATTATTTCAGAAAAAAATGCTATTTAAGATGTTCCCCACCATTTACAGGAATTATGGTTCCAGTAATCCAGCTTGCTTCATCTTTACTTAAGAGATAAACCGCATTAGCAATATCATTAGGAACGGTTAATCTTTTGAACGGATTGTGCTTTAATGCATGCACTCTCAAAGTTTCATTGCCGGGAATCATTTGGAAAGATCTGGTAACTGTAACTCCCGCCTGAATGCAATTCGCTCTAATTCCATAAGGAGCAAATTCTAAAGCCATACTTCTCGTTATAGATTCTAAGGCAACTTTTGCCGCTGAAACTGCAGCATAATTAGCCCATGCTTTTTTATTTCCTTCACTGGTAAAAGAAATGATACGAGCATCTTTAGCAAATAGTTTTGCTTGAAAAACAGCTTCAGTCCAATCATATAAAATAATGGCCATTGCATCTATGGTTAAAGCAAAATCTATATTTTCCAAAAAAGGACCCTCACCAGTCATTGGTTTCAGATTTCCTTTAGCAATACTATGAACCAACGTTCTAATTTTACCTTCGGAACCTAGAACCGCTGTAATTTGCTCAATTAACTCACCTCTTTTTTCCTTTTGAATCGCATCAGCATTAAAACTTTCAAATTTTACACCGGTACCTCTAATATCATCAAAGGCTTCTTCAATATCTGGAATTTCACTTCTTCGATTTCTATGAATAATGATAATATTCATACCATGATGCGCCAATTTCCTAGCTGTAGCAAGGCCAAGCCCACTGCTTCCACCTAAAATAAGTGCCCAATAATTAGTTCCCTTAAATTCTTCTACCATTCTATTAAAATTCTTTGTGCAGAGAATCCGGGTCCAAAACTTAGCATTAAGCCTTGTTCTCCTTTGGCCATCTCTTTGTTTAAAAATCTTTCTAAAACATAAAGTACGGTTACACTGCTCATATTTCCGAATAATCGTAAAACTTCGCGTGTATCGTCAATATTCTTTCCTAAGGTACCAAAAAGATCAGAAACTGTTTGTACAATTTTCTTACCTCCCGGATGAAAAATTAGATGATCTACATTTTGAATATTCGTACCGTGTTTCTCTAAAAATGGATGTATGATCTGTGGAAAATGATCTGAAATTGTAGCGGGAACACTTTCATCTAAGATCATCTGGAGTCCGCTATTTACCACTTTAAATCCCATTAAATGTGTAGCGTCAAAAAAGTGGTACATTTCTTCGCCTATTATCTTAGGGCCTTCAATATTTTCTTCTGAAGATAATAGAACACAGGCAGCGCCATCTCCAAAAATGGCAGCGCTCACCATATTAGCCATGCTAAAATCTTCTAATTGAAAGGTAGCCGTTGGACTTTCTACGGCAATCACTGCAGCGCGTTTTCCAGGATTTGCCTTTAAAAAGTTATAAGCGTAGATCATTCCTGAAATTCCTGCCGCGCAACCCATTTCGGTTACCGGTAATCTGGTAATATTTTGTCTTAATTCCAGTTCATTAATTAGATACGCATCTAAAGAAGGGATCATAATACCAGTACAGCTTACAGTAATGATATAATCTAACGACTTTGGATCCCAATCTGTATTATTCAGCGCGTTGGTTAA
Organism: Gillisia sp. Hel_I_29; assembly: GCF_000744275.1. Lineage (NCBI taxonomy): Bacteria > Pseudomonadati > Bacteroidota > Flavobacteriia > Flavobacteriales > Flavobacteriaceae > Gillisia > Gillisia sp. Hel_I_29. The sequence goes on along the minus strand of NZ_JQLP01000005.1, from coordinate 2,051,654 downwards.
AACGGAGGTTCCTAATTTCTTAACCTCACGTATATAAATATCATTTTTATCTTCAAAAGAAGTAGCTGTAAAAACTTCTTCAGGAGCCATAATAGAATACCTTTTATCTACGGCTGCAGCTTCAAATATCTTTAAGATCTTCCTTTTGAATCTATCATCTTGCCCATCCAACCATGCCTCTACTAAAGGTAAAACATCTTTGGTTTCACGTGAATATTTTGGTAATTCTTTTCCAACATTAACTATAGTTACGCTCATATAATTTTATTTCTGAATGATCCATTGATATCTAAAAGCCCATTTCCAAGTGATTTCTTGATTTTTAGCACTGATATGCTTGGAGTATTTTTCTAAATCTTCCTTTTTGAAGCCTCTTAAAATGGAGATAAGTCCATCTTTTCTGGCAATTTCATTATTGATAAAAACAAAACAGAACGCCTGAAACAATCTATACGCAATTTTGCTTCTTTGTAGATCGTTTATAACCACCCCTAACCTTGACTGCTCTATGAACAGTTGCATTAATTGCACAATTTCTGCATCTTTAAAATGATGTAGGGTTAAGGTACAAAGTACTACATCAAATCTCTCATTTTTATAGGTTTCGCTAAAAATGTTTAATGCTTTAAATTTAATTTCGGGAAATTCAACAGATAATTTTCGGCCAATATCCATAGCATATTCATTGGCATCAATTCCAAATAATTGAAGTTTATAGCTATTACTTCTGCCCCATTTCGCTATTTCTCGAAGTACAGCCCCATTTCCGCAGCCAACATCTGCAATGCTATAGGTAACCTCTTTTGGAAGACCTTGAAGCAATTCTTTCACTCCATCTAAGGTAATCTTATTTCCACCCAACCATTTATTTATGTTGTCGAGATCATTGAGTGTCTTTTCTAGCTCTTCACCTTGAAGATCGAAATCGTCCATGATCTCTGCTTCCTCTGTTCTTTTATCAGTATTTATTTTATTCATACAATGGGGCTACCGTGGGTTTTTTTTATAATGAATGGCAAGATTGAAGGAATAATACTCACTACTTTTTGAGTGCTCTCCGCTAAAATTGGGTTTAGTAATACTCTTTGAAGTATTCCACCAAATTTTAACCTTGAGCTGAAATTAGATTTCCATTGGGAGCAATATTCCTGTTCCAGTGCCATACGATCTAACTTAAAATCGTTATAATTATTTATAATTGCTTCTGAAGCTAATTTTGCGCTATGCATAGCCATAGCCATACCGTTTCCACATAGCGGATGAATTAAACCAGCCGCATCTCCTAACATTAAAATATGATCTTCTACAATTGATTTTCTTTCAAAAGATATTTGTGCTATGCTTAGATCCTTATCAAATAACTGCGTAGAATTTTCAAAGAATTCTTTTAAGTAGGGATTCTTGTAAAGTACATTCAACTTAAAGGCTTCAGGATCTTTATGCTTTTTAAAACTTTTATAGGTTGCCAGATAACATACGTTAACAGCGCCTGTTTCGGTTTTTGAAAGTCCGCAATATCCACCTTCAAAATTATGTAACGCCACTGTGTCTTCAGGAAAATTTGAATTTGAGTAATGCGATTTAATTCCTAACCATCCGTTTTTATTCTCAATAAATTCTCTTTTTAATTTCTTGTCAAGATTTGATCTTTTACCATAAGCGCCAAGCACCAAATCACTTACAATAGATCTAGAATTTGAAGTATCTACCCTAAATTTTTCTTCAATGAAAACAACGTCAACAGCAGTATCTTGCAATACCTTCACTCCAATCTTAACTGCTTTTTGATATAGGAAATGATCTAAAGCATATCTACTTAAACCAATTCCACCAAGATCAAGCTCAGTTTCAATTTTATTACCAGCGGTGGTACTATATATTAATTTTGAAATATGCTCCGGAGAGAGTTCCTCCAGATCTACCTCTAAAGATTTTAGATAGGGCAGAATTTCTGCCGAAATATATTCACCACAAACTTTATGACGTGGGTATGCATCCTTTTCTATTACGCAAACTTCAAAACCATATTTGGATAAATGAATAGCTGCAGTAAGTCCTGCTAATCCACCACCTAATACGGTCACCTTTTTTTGTTCTTTCACCTTTTGAAGATACTTAAAAGAATAAAAAAACCCGGGAAGTTCCCGGGTTTTTATTAATAATATAAAATAAATGCTTATTCTTCAGAAGTAGCCTGTTCAGCTTCTTGCTTCATTTTCTCATTAGCAACAATCGCTAATTCTACTCTTCTGTTCTTAGCTCTACCATCTTCAGTAGTATTATCATATTTAGGCTGAGATTCACCATACCATTTAGTATCAAATCGTCCACGAGAAAGACCATTATTTACTAAATAAGAAGTTACAGCTTGTGCTCTGTTCTTAGATAATGTTAGGTTATAGCTTTCGCTACCTGTATCGTCTGTATGACCTTCAACTAATACGTTGGTGTCTGGATATTCTTTAAAAATACCAATAAGTTTTTTTAATGTTTCTTGAGATTTAGCGTTAACACTATATTTCTCTGAATCAAAATAAACTCCACTACTTTCATCAAAAGTAACGTTGATTCCTTCACCAACTCTTTCTACTTCTGCTCCAGGAATTTCTTGCTCTATTTGTTTAGCTTGTTTGTCCATTCTACTACCAATGTATCCACCAGCAGCACCACCAACAACACCACCAATAATAGCACCTAGTGCAGTGTTTCCTCCTTTAGTATTGTTACCTATAACTCCACCTAAAACAGCTCCACTTGTTGCACCTATTACAGCACCTTTTTGCTTATTGTTTGCATTTTTTGTAGCCTCGCAACCTACCAATAAACTGGCAGACATAAAAACAGCTGCGATTGTATTTAATCCTCTTTTCATAATATCTAATTTTAAATTTTAGTAAAGTTCATTCTAATTACAAAAGGTTTCCCTTCTAAAGTAACGGTTTGTTCCCAGATCATTGAAGTTTCTGATAATGAAACAAGATTTAATCTAAATCCTTGGTTTCCAGTAGTAGATTTATGCTTACTATCTGTTGGTTTTAATAAGAAATCAAAACTTCCAGCAGCAGAATTCTCTTCATCTACAGCCCAATTGAAATAACGTTCTCCAGCAGTGCAATCTGCTCCTGCTACAGAATAGTTACCTTGGTTGTTGTTCGATACAAATGTCCAAGAACTACCTTTAAAACATGCAGCCGAAGCATCGTTAAATAATGTTACGTCAAAAATTCCGGTATTGTTTGGGTAAGTAACGCTGTTTAGCATCCAATTCCCGTCAAATGATTTTCTTGCTTGAGTGGCTACCTTGCTAGGTCCACAAGAAACAATAAGTAACGCCGCAGCAATTACAAATAACAATTTTTTCATGAGTTATAAGTTTAGTTTAGGTATTAAAAAAATCCAATCGAATCATAAATTTATGACTGATTGGATTTTTATGTTGTTTACTAATTATCGTCTAAATAATCTACTTATTAAAGAGATTACAAGTAACACGATAAAAATATAAAAAATTATTTTTGCTATGTCTGCTGATCCTTCAGCAATACCACCAAATCCAAAGATTGCGGCTACAAGAGCAATAATTAAGAAAATAACGATTAATCGTATCATAATATTAGTTTTATTGATTAGCTGAAACTAAATTACTCTTCGTCTAGGCCCTGAACAAAAGATTATTAATTATTTAACAATGATTGCGTTAAGATGTCTTAATTATTAATAAATCATCATAATGTTTTATTAATATGATATTAATTCGTCTAACTTTTCCTTAATACGCTGCTTAGATAAATACTGCTCTTCTAGCATAGATGCGAACGGTATTGGAGTCTCTAAACTGCTCAATCTTAATACCGGAGCATCTAGATGTTCAAAACAATTTTCTGTTATCATGGCAGATATATCTGAAGCTATGCTTCCAAAGCCGGAATCTTCTGTTATAATTAAAACTCTACCAGTTTTCTTCACAGAACTATAGATTGCTTCACTATCCAGAGGTTGTAAAGTTCTAAGATCCAATAGATCTACACTGTACTCTTCATTATTATTTAAAATCTCCAGGCTCCAATGTACTGGAGCTCCATAAGTAATAATTGTAGCAGTACTTCCTTCTTTCAGCAACGCCGCTTTGCCAAAAGGAATGGTATAATAATTAGTTGGAACTTCCTGTCTAATACTTCTATATAAGCCTTTATGCTCAAAGAACAATACCGGGTTTGGATCATTAAATGCTGTATTTAATAAACCTTTTGCATCATATGGAAATGCGGGATAAACAACTTTTAATCCCGGAGTTTTAGTAAACCAGGCTTCATTTGTCTGACTATGAAATGGCCCTGCTCCTACTCCAGCACCACAGGGCATTCTCACAACTACATCTGCATTTTGTCCCCAGCGGTAATTTACTTTAGCCAAATAGTTAACTATGGGATTAAAGCCAGAGCTCACAAAATCTGCAAATTGCATTTCTACCATAGATTTTATTCCTTTTATAGAAAGACCCATGGCAGCTGCTACAACTCCAGACTCGCATATAGGTGTGTTTCTAACTCTGTGTTTTCCAAATTCTTCAAGAAATCCATCTGTTATTTTGAATACCCCTCCATAATCTGCTATATCCTGCCCCATTAGAACAAGATCCTTATGCTTTTGCATAGATTGTTTTAATCCTAGCGATATAGCATCAATAAATCTAATTTCTTCTACTTCTTTACCTGCAGAAAATTCTTCATGCTCATAATAGCTATACACATCATTTAACTCTGTTTCCAGATCTGCAGTTATAACTGCTTCATCAAAAGCCATTTGTAGATGTTCATTTATTTCAGATTTTATCTCTTTTTGGTATTTTGTATGTATCTCCTCAGTAAGAATATTATTTTCTTCCAAAAAATTCTTAAAATTTAAAATTGGGTCTTTGTCTGCCCATTCTGTCATCAATTCCTCAGGAACATACTTTGTACCACTCGCTTCTTCATGCCCACGCATTCTAAACGTTACGAATTCTAATAATACTGGCCTTGGATTTTCTCGAACGCTTGCGGCAATTTCTGAAACCTTATTATAGACTTCTAAAATATTATTCCCATCTATTTTATGAGCTTCCATTCCATATCCTATCCCTCTATCCATAATATTTTTGCAACGAAACTGCTCTGTAGTTGGTGTAGAAAGCCCGTACCCATTATTTTCTACGCAAAATAATACCGGAAGATCCCAAACCGATGATATATTAAGAGCTTCATGGAAATCACCTTCACTAGTTCCACCTTCTCCTGTAAAAACAGCGGTAATTTTTTTTTCATTTTGTAGCTTATGAGCCAAGGCTATTCCATCTGCTACTCCTAATTGTGGACCAAGATGAGATATCATCCCAATGATCTTAAACTCTTGGGTTCCAAAATGAAAGCTTCTATCACGTCCTTTAGTAAACCCATTGGCCTTTCCTTGCCATTGAGAAAACAGTCTATATAATGGTATCTCCCTGGTAGTAAATACTCCAAGGTTTCTATGCATTGGCAGTATGTACTCATCTTCTTCTAAAGCACTAGTTACTCCAATAGAGATCGCTTCTTGGCCAATTCCGCTAAACCATTTAGAAATTCTTCCCTGTCTTAATAAGATAAGCATCTTCTCCTCTATGAGTCGTGGCTTTAGCATTTTTTTATATAGATCGAGAAGTTCTGAATCTTTAAGATTCATTCTAGAAAATTTCATCATTGTATTGGGAGAAGTTATGGTTGCCATAATTAAGATTAGTTAACCAAATGTAATTAATTTTAAAACTAAGTTGTTTAACGTATAGAAAAATAAATACTACCGTAAATTTAATTAACTTTGTTAGTTCACTAATTTAAAAGCACTGAAATGGCAATGAATAATATACCTAGCGTAGATCTATCAGATTTTTTATCTGAGGATCCCAAAAGGAAACAAAAATTTGTTGATGAAATTGGGAAAGCCTATGAGGAGATAGGTTTTGTGTCCTTGAGAAATCATTTCTTAAGCGATGATCTTGTTGATGAATTATATAAAGAAGTAAAGTCTTTCTTTGATCTACCTTTAGAGATTAAGGAGAAATATGAAATTGAAGGTCTTGGAGGACAGAGAGGTTATATTTCTTTTGGAAAAGAGCATGCTAAGGGCAAAAAAGAAGGAGATCTTAAAGAATTTTGGCATTTTGGTCAGGAAGCGTCGGCAGATGCAGCTTTAATTGAAGAGTATCCAGAAAATGTACATGTTGAAGAACTTATGGACTTCAATCATACAGGTATGGAAGCCTATAGAATGTTAGAGAAAACAGGAATTTATGTTCTAAGAGCTCTAGCTATATATATTGGTTTGGATGAGCATTATTTTGATCATTGGGCAAGTAATGGTAATAGTATATTAAGACCTATTCATTATCCTCCAATTAATGAAGAGCCTAAAGGAGCTGAACGTGCCGGTGCACATGGAGATATAAACCTCATTACCCTACTTATGGGGGCTTCTACAGGAGGACTGCAAGTATTGCGTAAAGATGGAGAGTGGATTGATGCCATTCCATCAGAAGATGAATTGGTTATTAATGTAGGTGATATGTTAGAAAGACTTACTAATAACAAATTAAAATCTACTATACATAAAGTTATTAATCCGCCTAAAGACCAATGGGGTAAACCTAGATACTCGATACCATTCTTTATGCATCCACGAAGTGAGATGCCACTAAATTGTCTTGAGGAGTGTATAGATGAAAATAACCCAAAGCAATATGAAGATATAACTGCAGGGGAATTTTTACATCAAAGACTTGTAGAAATAGGACTTATCAAAAAATAATTATGGCAAAGAAAAAGTTAGGATTGGAAGATCTTGGCGGTTTCGTATTTTCAACTAATGACGATTTTGACCCTGATATAAATAGTCAGAATTCAAATGATGAGACTCCCGCGCCAAAAGATCAACGATTAGAAGCTCATTTTAGCAATAAAGGTCGCGGTGGCAAAACTGTAACAGTCATTAAAGGTTTTGAAGGTAGCGATGAAGATCTAAATATGTTAGGAAAATTGCTGAAGAAGAAATGCGGTGTGGGAGGATCTGTGAAAGATGGTGAAATTATTATACAGGGAGATGTGAGAGAAAAGATCATAAAATTCCTAAAAGATGATGGTTATAAGGTAAAGAGAGTGGGTGGCTAAATTTATTACGGTTAAACTATAAAAACATGGCAAATCAATTGCATATTACCAACGGTGATGGGTTAACCGATACTATTAAACAGCTAAATCTAGGTGGAGAAACTGTAGTTTGGCGCGAGATGCTTTGTGAAGGTCCTACGGTTTATGAACTGGGATCTGAAGAATTTATTGAGCTTCGTACTAATTTTCTAACTTCACATTATAATATCACGAAAGATTATTATCAAACTCAATTTCTAGAAGAGCTTTATAAATTGTCTAAGGTTAATGAGTTTGATGAAGTTGTGCTGTGGTTCGAGTTCGATCTGTTTTCTCATATAAATATGCTGGCTATGATAAGCCATTTGGAAAATCTTAAACTTAATGTTCCTGTTTACCTAGTGTGTAGTAAGAAGCTTAAAGGAGAAGCAGAATTTAATCCTCTCTCTCAATTAAGTCTTAAAGATCTTAATAATCATTATGTAAAACGAATACATCTTAATGAAGATGATCTAGAAATGGCTGCTTTAATGTGGCAATTATATAATGGAGAAAATCCACAGAAATTAAAGTTGCTTATTAAAAAGAAAACCAACTTTGAATATCTTTCTAGCTGTATTAGAGCGCATATTGAACGTTTTCCCAACTCAACAACAGGAATTAATACCCTAGAAAAGAATATTCTAAAACTTATTGATAGAAATAACATCTCCAGTAAAAATCAGCTATTAGGATACGCTTTGGAGTATCAAGGTTATTTTGGTTATGGAGATTCTCAAATGCAGCGAATCTTAGATAAATTAGATCGATTTTATAAAGAAGAGAATAACCAGATTCAATTAACTGCCGAGGGTACGGAAGCCCTTAATGGTTCGCGCAATTTTTATCAAGTACTTAAAAACGATGAATTTTTTGGTGGAGTTAAAATGTATGATTTTTTATATGACTCTGTCTCACATAATATTTTAAAACTATAGCATGACTTTAAAGGCTTCAGAATTTATACAAAATCCAGATGGTAGTGTTTATCACCTAAATTTATTACCACATCAACTTGCAAATACTGTTATTACGGTTGGAGATCCTGATAGAGTGGCTCAAGTAACTAAATATTTTGATGAAGTTGAAGTTAAGGTTCATAAAAGAGAATTTCATACTCAAACCGGATATTACAAAGGTAAACGCATAAGCGTGATCTCCACCGGAATTGGAACCGATAATATAGATATTGTCTTTAATGAATTGGATGCCCTTGTTAATATTGATTTTGAAAGTCGAGAGATCAAAAAGGATCTTACATCATTAGATATTATCAGAATTGGAACATCAGGAGCTATTCAGAAGGATGTGGCCTTAGATAGCTTTTTAGTTTCTGAAATGGGAGTAGGATTTGATTCCTTATTACATTTTTATAAGGCGGATGAGATTTTAGATATCGATTTTGCTCAAGCCCTAAAAAAGCAGCTTCAACTAAAAGATACCAATGGTTTGCCATATGTAGTGGCTTGCAATAAAGATCTTGCCTCTAAGTTTAGTGATGGTTATTCTAAAGGTGTTACTGTAACTAACTGCGGATTTTATGGCCCTCAAGGGAGAGAATTAAGATTGCCGCTAAGCATGCCAGATCTTAATGATCTTATGGCTTCTTTTGAATTTAACGGAAAAAGAATTACCAATCTAGAAATGGAAACAGCCGGTATTTATGGTCTTTCAAAATTGCTAGGTCACCGTGCAGTTTCTTTAAACGCTATTATTGCTAATAGAGCTACCGGAGCTTTTAGTGCAGATCCAGGTAAATTAGTAGATGATCTTATTAAATTAAGCTTGGAGAAATTGGTGAGCTAATAGTTTTGCTTTTAACACAACATTAAATTTCTCAACTCTCTCATCTTTGTATTTTTGTTGAAACTATACAATATATGCTATCAGATCCTGAGACCCAGTTAAGACATAGAGACCTTAATTGGTTAAGTTTTAATGAGAGGGTTTTACAAGAAGCTGAGGATAAGAATAATCCTCTTTATGAGAGAATTAAATTCCTTGCAATTTTTTCATCTAATTTAGATGAATTTTTTAGAGTTAGAGTTTCACAACTTAGACAGATAAAAAGGGTTGAAAAAAGTATTCGAAAGAAGCTTGCTTTAAAACCTAATAAGATCACCAAACAGATACTTTCCGAGGTAAAGGTTCATCTAAATAGATTTGGAAACATTTATCACGAACAGATAATTCCAGAACTTGCTGAAAATGGAATATACTTGGTTGAAAGTAATGATTATAGCAGTAAACAAAAAGAATTTGCTGCTGCCCTGTATAAAGATAACATTGCTCAATACCTAAAACCCCAAAAAATAGACCTTACTCAAGATTCAGATCTATTTCTTGAAAATAATATACTTTATTTTGCTATCACTTTTAAAAACAGTGATCATTTAGGGGTTGTGAACATTCCTGCAGAAGAGTGCGGTAGATTTGTAGAATTTGGCGATAATGCAATCACTTATATAGATGATATTATTAGATATGAAATACCGAGTTTATTTCTAAAGGAGGAAATATTGGGTGTTTATGAAATTAAAATGTCTAGAGATGCAGAGCTTTATATAGAAGACGAATTTAATGGGGTTCTCGCAGAAAAGATTTATGCTTCATTAGCTCAAAGAACAGATGGCCAACCTACAAGATTGCTATATGATGCAAAAATGCCGGATGACGTTCAGAAAAACATAAGAAAACTACTTAATTTAGGGAAGATAGATATGATGCCTGGTGGGCAATATCATAATTTCAGCGATTTCTTTTCTTTTCCAGATCCTGGCAAAAAAGAAGCACTTCATCCTAAGGCACGTCCTGTAATTAAACATAAAATATTAGAATTTGCTGAAAATTACTTTAAGGTGATCTCAGAAAAAGATCAATCTGTCCATTTCCCATATATGAGTTTTGATTATGTGGAAAATTTTGTTGAGCAAGCTGCTGTAGATCCTGATGTTGAAATAATAAAAATATCACTATATAGAATCGCAGATGAATCTAAATTGACTTCAAGTTTGCTAAAAGCATTAAAGAATGGTAAGAAAGTTACTGTATTTGTAGAAGCTAAAGCTAGGTTTGATGAAGAGAACAATATTGTATGGGGAAAGAAATTTGAAGAGAAAGGTGCAAATGTAATTTACAGTTACCCTAAGATAAAAGTTCACTCTAAAATAATGATGGTTGGAAGGCGTGAAGGTGAAAAGCTTAAGAAATATGCTTATATAGGTTCCGGAAATTTCAATAGTAAAACCGCTTCCCTATATTGTGATCATGCAATTTTTACTGCAAATAAATACATAACCAAAGAACTAGCTAGAGTATTCAAGGTCTTGGAAGGCTCATTAATTATACCAAGAGAGAAGCATTTACTTATTTCTCCTTTTTCTACTAGAAGAAGGTTTACAGAAATGATCATGCAAGAAATTGAAAATGCAGAGAATGGAATTAAAGCAGAGATCACTGCTAAGATGAATAGTCTTGAAGATCCACAAATTATAGAATGGCTATATAAAGCAAGCAATGCCGGCGTAAAAATTAGACTTTTAATTAGAGGTTTTACCTGTTTGATACCTGGAGTTAAGGGGCTTAGCGAAAATATTTATATTACAAGTATATTAGATCAATTTTTGGAGCATGGTAGAATATATGTATTTGAGAATGGCGGAGATCAACAAGTATTTTTTGGAAGTGCAGATTGGATGACGCGTAATTTAGACAGAAGAATTGAAGTGATTGCACCAATTTTAGAAGAAGATATAGCTCAAGAATTCAAAGATATCTTTCAAATTCAACTAAATGATAATGTAAAAGCTAGAATTCAGGATTCGGAAGAAACGAATACTTACGTTCAGAAAAAAGAAGGAGACAAAGAGGTGAGATCTCAATTTGAGATCTATGAATATCTAAAAGAAAAGCATAGTATATGAGAACTATAAGAATTGGTGGTGTACCAGAACATTTCAATCTGCCTTGGCATTTAGCAATGGAAGAAAATGATTTTGAAAAAGAAGGCTTAAAAATAGAATGGACAGACTTTCCAGGAGGTACTGGAGATCTTAACACCGCTCTAAGAAATAAAGAAATAGACGTTGCTGTAATACTAACAGAGGGTATTATAAAAGACATAATTGCAGGAAATCCATCTAAAATTGTTCAAACTTATGTGCAGTCTCCTTTAATTTGGGGAATTCATGTAGCCGAAGGATCTAAATATCATTCGTTAAAGGATTTAGAACATTCCAAAGTAGCTATAAGTAGAAATGGTTCGGGATCTCAGTTAATGGCCTATGTAAACGCAAAGAATGAAGGATGGAATTCAAGTGATCTTAAGTTTGAAATAGTTGGGAACATAGACGGAGCCGTTAGTGCTTTACAAGACAATACCGCTCAATATTTTATGTGGGAGCATTTTACCACAAAACCTTTGGTAGATAATGGAACCTTTAGAAGAGTTGCAGACTGCCCTACTCCATGGCCATGTTTTGTAATAGCGGTTAGAAATGAAATTTTAGAATCAAATGAAATAGAAATAGAAAAGCTTATTAAGGTTATTAATAAAAAAACAGTGAGTTTCAAAAACATCTCAAATATAGAACGAACACTAGCTAAACGTTATGACCAAAAGATCGAAGATATTGAGGAATGGCTACAAATAACCGAATGGAGTCAGACAAATCTAACAGAGCAGGAAATTGAAAATGTTCAGGAAAGTTTAATAGATCTTAAGTTAATTTCAAAAAAAGTTGATAGTTCTAACATTATTTATAACTTGTGAGCAATAAAATGTTAGAATAACATCCACAACTAATATGAAAAAACTATTACTTCCTCTGTTATTATTATGCTTTTCAATTTCGTTTTCTCAGGAAATTACTGATGATCCTAATTTGGATTCTGAAGAGGTTTTTAAAAGAGATACTGCTAAAAATGAGTTGAGTATTGGAACTTTTAATCTGGTTGTTTTTGGAGCTTTAGATCTAGCATATGAAAGAATACTAACACCACATTCTAGTTGGGCTGTTGAGGGATTTGTATTAGCGCTAGATCGTGATAGTGAAGATGTAGGCGATGCTTTTACTAAAGATTTTTCGCTTACGGGAAAATATAAATATTTCTTTAGTGAAAGAAGAACAGCTTGGGGTTTTTATGTAAATGGCTTTGCCATGGTTTCTTCCGGTGAATATTATAAATATAGAGAGATCTATAATGATGGTTATTACCAGAGTGAAAGAGATTACAATAACTATACAGATCTTGCCTTAGGATTTGGTCTTGGAGGGAAGTTTGTCTCTAAACAAGGTTTCTTTTTGGATCTGAATGCAGGAATAGGTAGAAATTTATTTAATGATAACTCTCCAACTATTGTAGGTCAATTTAACGTGAATTTAGGATTTAGATTTTAGATCTTACCATTCAATTTCATTTTTTCCATGAGCATTTAGATAGGTGTTGGTTCTGCTGAAATGTTTATTTCCAAACCAGTATCCTCTATTAGCACTTAAAGGTGATGGATGTCCGCTAGTAAGAATGCAATGTTTATTTGGATCTATTTTCGCACCTTTCTTTTTGGCATAACCACCCCAAAGTAGAAATACAACATTTTTATTTTCTTCAGAAATGCTCTTAATAACGGCATTTGTAAATTTTTCCCAGCCTTTATTCTTGTGAGATGCAGCCTCGTGAGCTCTAACAGTAAGTACCGAATTTAGTAAAAGTACTCCTTGCTTTGCCCAATGCTCTAAATTGCCGGTGCTAGGTATATTCTTTCCCAGATCTTCATTTATTTCTTTATAAATATTTACCAAAGATGGTGGTATAGCAACTTCCTCTGGAACGGAAAAGCATAAACCATGAGCTTGATTAGGCCCATGATATGGATCCTGTCCTATTATAACTACCTTCACTTCATGAAATGGAGTTAAATTGAAAGCTTCAAAAATGTTGGAAGCTTCAGGATAGCAGATGAAATTTTTGTATTCTGATTTTACAAAGCTCACTAAATCTTCAAAATAGGGTTTTTCAAATTCAGAATTTAAAACCTTTTTCCAGCTATTATGGATATCCACCTTCATATTATTTAAGTAAATTTGTAGAACCCAAAATTAGGGAAAATTACCTATGATAAAAATTGCAGCCAAAACTCTTCTCGATCTAGAATTTCCTACCGTTTGCAAACAGATAAGCGAAATGTGTATTACGCAAATGGGAACAGATAAAGCCCTCGAGATAGTACCATATACCACTCCCAAAGAGGCATTGTTCGGACTTCACCAAACTAATGAATACTTAGACTCCTACAATCAAGAAAGTAGAATACCTAATCATGGTTTTGATAGTATCAATAAGGAGATTAGAATGCTTGGAATTGAAGAAGCAGTGCTAGAGCTTGGAAGCTTTCGTAAAATTTCTTCATTAGCAGAAACAGCGAATACTCAGATTAGATTTTTCAACAAATTTCAAGAACTTTATCCTTCTTTGTTTGAAACAACAGAGCCTATAGAATATACAAAGGCTATAACTGAAAAGATCGATGAGATCATTAGTAAATATGGGGAAGTTAAAGATGAAGCCACTCCCCTTTTATTGAATACCAGACGTTCTATGAACGCAGTAAAGGGTAAGATAAACACTAGTTTTGGAAGCGCACTTACCACATATAACGGCTATGGATATTTAGATGAAATTAAAGAAAGTGTAGTAGAAAATGTACGAGTGCTTGCCGTAAAAGCAATGTATAGGAAAAAAGTTAAAGGTGGCATTTTAGGGAATTCTAAAACAGGTAGTATCGTTTACATTCAGCCTGAAGCTACAATGAACCATACCAGAGAGCTTAACAATCTGGAATATGAAGAAAAAGAAGAAATCAATAGAATTTTAAAAGCGCTCACCAATTTTTTAAAACCTTATAAAGAGCTACTTTTAGAATACCAAGATCTGCTAAGTGAGATAGATGTAATATCTGCAAAAGCAAAATATGCCAGAGAGATCAACGGTATACTGCCAAAGATCACCAAAGAAAGAGAGCTTAGTCTAAAGGATGCCTACCACCCTCTTTTATATAGAAATAATAAGCAACGAGGAGAAAAAACATTTCCACAGAGTATAGGTCTTTCTTCAGATAATAGGATAATTGTTATTTCCGGACCTAATGCCGGAGGAAAGAGTATCACCCTAAAAACTGTTGGTTTACTTCAAGTTATGCTTCAAAGCGGTGTTCTAATACCGGTTCATGAATATAGCAGGATGTGCCTTTTTAATAAGATCTTAACCGATATTGGTGACAACCAATCTATAGAAAATCATTTAAGTACTTATAGTTATCGCTTAAAGAATATGAATTCTTTTCTCAAGAAATGTGATAATAAAACCCTATTCCTTATAGATGAATTTGGAACCGGGAGTGATCCGGAATTGGGAGGTGCTTTGGCTGAAACATTTTTGGAGGTTTTTTATGAGCGAGAATCTTTTGGGATCTTAACTACACATTACACCAATTTAAAGATGTTGGCAAATGAGTTGCCTAATATGACCAATGCTAATATGATGTTCGATTCTAGAACGCTGGAACCTATCTATAAGCTTCAGTTAGGAGAAGCAGGAAGTTCATTTACATTTGAAGTCGCACAGAAAAATGGAATTCCATATAGTTTGATCAACAGATCTAAGAAAAAAGTAGAGCGAGGAAAAATTAGATTTGATAAGAGCATAGCAGATCTGCAAAAAGAGCGAAGCAAGCTCAAAAAGACTACAGATTCTCTTAAAAATCAAGAAATTGTAACTGCTCAGCAAAAAGATAAGCTTGAAGAGACCAATGCAAAGATCCAGCAGAAGTTAGAAAGCTATCAAGAATTATACGACTCAAATCAAAGGCTTATTTATCTTGGACAAAAAATTAATGATATAAGCGAGAAATATTTCAATAATAAGCAGAAGAAAGAGTTAATAGGAGAATTCATTAAGATCGTTGAGATCGAAAATTCTAAGAGAACTAAAGAAACTGCAAAACAGGTTAAGATTAAGAAAGCTAAAGAAAAGAAGGTTGTTCAAGAGGCTGAGAAGAAAGTTGAAGTAATAAGACAGCGTAAGAAAGAGGAAAAAAAGAAGATAGAAACTCAACAAATTAAAGAAGCAAATAAAACAAAAGCGCTCTTAAAAGTTGGAGATCGTGTAAGAATGGAAGATGGTAAAGCGGTAGGTTCTATAGATAATATCGAAAAAGGAAAAGCTACAGTTAACTATGGTATTTTTACAACCATTGTTTCTTTAGATCAACTAGAATTGGTACAAGCTGCTAAAAAGAAGAAATAATGGAAAGTTCAATAGATATTAATAAGAAGATCATCTTATTTGATGGAGTGTGTAATCTATGTAATTCTGCTGTAAATTATGTAATTGAGCATGACGCAAAAGATCTCTTTAGATTTGCTTCCCTACAGAGTAAAGCAGGAATTGAGCTTATGGAAGAACGTGGAATTGATCCTAATGCTATAGATTCTATAATATTGATTGAGCCTGGTATTGCTTATTACAATAAATCTACTGCTGCACTTAAAATAGCAAAGCATTTATCCGGTAGTATTTCTTTATTGAGATTTTTCTCTGTACTACCGGAGGGCTTCCGAAACCTGGTGTATGATTTTATTGCCAAGAATCGCTACCAATGGTTTGGTAAAAAAGATGCTTGTATGATTCCTACACCAGAACTTAAAGCTAAATTTTTGTAGATACCTCTTCTCTTTCTACAGGAGTGGTTGTAGCATCAGCATCGTAATTATCATCCCAATCTTTTACGTTAGGAGGTCCTAATTTATCTACAGATTTTGCAACGATCATTGCTACTGCAGCATCTCCGGTTACATTTACCGTTGTTCTACACATATCTAATGGTCTATCTATAGCAAAGATCAATGCCAATCCAGCTTCCGGAATTCCTGCTTGTGCTAGAACAATAACCAACATTACCATTCCTGCTCCAGGAACAGCCGCAGAACCAATAGAGGCTAAAGTTGCTGTAGCAATTATTCCTAATTGAGTACCAAATGAAAGGTCCATCCCAAAGGCCTGTGCAATAAATACTGCAGCTACCGCCTGATATAAACTTGTTCCATCCATATTAATAGTAGCTCCAATAGGAAGTACAAAACTTGCCACTTCCTTATGTACGCCCATATGCTCTTCTACTCTCTCCATAGTTACAGGCAAAGTTGCAGCACTAGAGCTTGTTGAGAATGCTAGTAGTTGTGCCGGAGCCATTCCATTAAGAAAGAAAGAAGGTTTATTTTTTGTAACGATCCATACCAGCAGCACATAAAAACCGATCATTAATGCTAATCCTATTAGTACTGTTAAGGCATACATAGCTAGTGCTGCAAATAGATCTGTACTTGGAGATTCTACCACCAATGCAGCCAACAATGCAAATACACCATAAGGAGCAGTAAGCATTATGAGATCTATCATTTTGAGAATTACTTCATTAAAGCCATCAAAAAAGTCTTTTACCGGTTTACTTTGCTTTTCAGGAATTAAGATTAGTCCAATACCAAAGAAAATTGCAAAGAAAATAACTTGAAGCATATTAGAATTATCACTGGCTGCACCAAAGATATTTGATGGTACAAGATCTTCTAAAGCCTGAAGTGGGCCTGCATCCTTCTGTTTTTGAGCATCTGCAATTCTAACATTAGCATCACCTTCATAACTAGAGATAAGATCATCTCTAGTATCTTGATTTATGGCACTACCTGGTTTTATTAAATTTACTAATGCTAATCCTATAGAAACAGCTATAACGGTAGTTCCAATATATGTAAGAATAGTTCTAGTTCCCATTTTGGATAGCTTAGAAATATCTTTAAGATCTGAGATACCCTTAATTAAAGAGGCTAGAATTAAAGGAACCGCAATTAATTTAAGCGAGTTTATAAAGATATTCCCAAAAGGCTTAATCCAATCTCCAACGAAATCTGGTCCCCATGAAAAATTAGTTAGTACTAATGCGAAAAGAACTCCTAAAGCCATTCCCAATAAAATCTGCCAGTGCAGCGCTAATTTTTTCATAGTAAAGTATTGTTGCAATTATATTTTTGAAATTTTGTTTTGTAAATAGAAATCGGCTATTACTAACGCAGCCATAGCATCTACTATAGGTACCGCTCGTGGTACCACACAAGGGTCATGCCTGCCTTTTCCCTGCATTTCAACTTGCAGACCTTGAGAATTAATGGTTGGTTGTTTTTGCATGATGGTAGCCACAGGTTTAAATGCTACGGTAAAATAAATATCCATACCATTAGAGATTCCTCCCTGAATGCCACCGCTCAAATTTGTAGTTGTGCTGCCATCAGAATTGAAAAGATCATTATGTTCACTTCCTTTCATCTTGGTACCTTCAAATCCACTTCCGTATTCAAAGCCTTTAACCGCATTAATAGAAAGCATTGCTTTTCCTAGTTCTGCATGTAACTTATCAAATACAGGTTCTCCAAGACCCTTAGGAACATTTTTTATAACGCACTGCACCGTACCGCCAACGGTATCTCCCTGACTTCTTATGTCTTTAATATAATCTTCCATACGCTGTGCAACAGCCGTATCTGGACATCTTACAGGGTTAGACTCTATTAAATTAAGATCTATAGTCTCTAAATTTTTATCTAAGCTTATATTTCCCACAGAACTTGTAAAAGCGTGAAATGAGATATTAGGTATTACTTGCTTGGCTATGGCACCACCTACAACTCTACTAGCTGTTTCGCGTGCAGAAGAACGGCCACCACCTCTATAATCTCTAATTCCATATTTCTCATCATATGTATAATCTGCATGGGAGGGTCTGTACGTATCTTTTATATGAGAGTAGTCTTTAGATTTTTGATTTGCATTTTTAATCACAAAGCCAATAGGAGTTCCAGTAGTTTGTCCCTCAAATATCCCTGAATAGAATTCAACTGTATCTGGTTCTTTTCTTTGAGTTACAATTGCAGATTGCCCCGGTTTTCTCTTATTAAGATCTTGCTGAACTTTCTCAAGATTTATTTTTATTCCTGCAGGACAACCATCAATTATTCCACCAATGGCAGCGCCATGTGATTCTCCAAAAGTGGTTAATTTAAAAAGCTTTCCGAAAGTATTTCCGGCCATAAAATCGATTTTGAACAAATGTAATTTTTTAACTACATATTTAAAAGTCTATTCCCTATTAATATTCTCTTAACAAACTAATCATTAATTAATCTTTTGATAAGAATACTTTAAAAAATGCCTAATCCAATTAAAAGATTAATAAGGTTTCTTTGAGATATAATTAATTCGAAATTGCAAAAGAGAAGAGATATTGAACTCGTAGTAATCTCAGATATACATCTGGGTGTTCTAGGATGCAATGCAAAAGGACTATTGCATTACCTTAATTCTATACAGCCGAAAAAGCTTATTCTAATAGGTGATTTTATGGAGCGCTTGCAATTTATAAAAAGCCATATTCCAAAAGATCATTTAGAAGTGATAAACAAGATCATTAAGTTAAGCAATAATGGAACCGAAGTGATCTATATTACCGGCAGTCATAATGAGATGCAATTTAGCGGACTGAAACTTGGAAATTTTGTTGTAGTAGATAAACTTGTTCTGGATCTGGACGGAAAATTAGCGTGGTTCTTTAACGGTGATGTTCTAGATTTTTCTTTTCTATATTCTAAGTGGCTTGCAAATATTGATGTATGGAGCTATAATGTTATTCTGAAAATCAATAAACTCTTTAATTGGAATTTGATTACATCTGAGAAGAGAAAATTCTCCAAGTCTAAAAAAAATAAGAACAATCTGGAACTTAATATTAAAGATATTCAACTTTTCGAAAAAAGAGTATCAGATCTTGCCATAGAAAATGAATATAAATATGTAATCTCTGGTCATACTCATCAACCAAAGATCATAAGAAAAACTAATATATATGGTACTTGTCTTTATCTTAATTCTGGTAAATGGATAGAGAATTTAACTACTCTAGAGTATAATAATAAACGATGGGAATTGAACAAATTTGATGAAAATACCCTGACTAAAAAGGAAATCGAGACTGCGCCAATGGAGCGAATTTTAGATCTCATTACAGCAATAACCATTCTAAATAAAGTGAGACCTCAGAACTAAATTTGAGGTCTCTTACCTAATGAAAAATCTAAGCTAAAGATTCTCTAAGAATTGTTATTGGATGTTTTGCAATTCTTTTGGTCCCATCAAAGATTTGATGACGACAACTTGTTCCATTAGCGGCAATAATGGTGTCTAAATCGCTTTTTCTAACTGCGGGAAATAAACTTTGATTTCCTATATTCATACTAATCTCATAATGCTCTTGTTCATAACCAAAAGAACCTGCCATCCCACAACAACCTGATGAAATAATGGTTACCATATAATTCTTTGGAAAATTAAGAACATCAAAAGTAACGGCAGAATTAGATAATGCTTTTTGATGACAATGCGCGTGTATCTTAACCTTTTTAGATTCTGAAGTAAAAGCGGAAACATCAATATTCCCTAAAGCCATTTCTTTCTTTAGAAATTCTTCTATTAGAAAACAATTCTTTGAAAGTTGTATAGCTGAAGCTTTATCATCCCCCAATCTTAGATATTCATCCCTAAAAGTTAAGATAGCAGATGGTTCTATTCCTATAAGTGGCGTATCTACAGAAATAAGATCCTTGAAGATAGTTATATTTTTGTTTGCCAACTCTTTGGCTTCCTCTAAAAATCCTTTAGAAATATGACTTCTTCCACTTTCTGAATGAGCTATAATTTTGACTTGATACTTTAGCTTGAATAATAATTCTATGGCATCAATCCCAATGGTAGCATCTAAGTAATTCGTAAATTCATCAGTAAAGAGATAAACCGTTTTAATGGGATTTGTAACAATAAGCCTGTCTTTATTTTCCTTATAATAGTTTGTCAAAGTTTGTTTAGAAAGTTTAGGTAAGGTTCTTTGTTTAGCAACTCCCATTACCTTTTTTGCAATCCCTGAGGTAATATTATTTGTAAATAAAAAATTAGAGATTTTTGGAACTTTTGAAGCTAGTTGGTTCATGCTCGCATTATTAGCAAATGCCTTACTTCTAAAAGATCTTCCATTAGCTTTTTGATATTGAAATTGAAATTCTGCTTTTAATGCAGCAACATCTAAATTAGAAGGACATTCGCTTTTACAGCCTTTACAACTTATACAAAGATCAAAAACTTCTTTTAGCTCTTTATAGTCAAATTTATTAGGCTTGTCAGAATTTGTTAGAAATTCTCTTAAGGCATTTGCTCTAGCTCGCGTAGTATCTTTTTCATCCTTAGTCGCTCTGTAGCTTGGGCACATAGTTCCACCCGCTTCTACAGATTTTCTACAATCTCCACTCCCATTGCATTTTTCTGCAAGTCTTAATATACCTTCAGAATCTTCAAAATTCATTATAGTAGAAACGTTAGGCTCAATTCTATTAGGTACATATCTCAGCGAAGTATCCATTGCAGGAGCGTCTACAATTTTTCCGGGATTAAAAATGTTTTCAGGGTCAAAAATATGCTTGATTTCTATTAAGAGTTGATAGTTTTTAGACCCCACCATCATTTCAATAAATTCTGCCCGAAGCCTCCCATCTCCATGCTCTCCACTCATAGAACCCTTATATTTCTTCACTAAAGTAGCAACATCTTTTGTGATCTTTCTAAAAAGCACTACATCTTGTTCTATCTTTAAATTAAGTATAGGTCTTAAATGCAATTCACCGGCACCAGCATGGGCATAGTACACAGCTTCCTGCCCATAATTTTTCATTATTTGTGTAAACTCAAGAATATAGTTGGCAAGATCTGGAATAGCTACAGCGGTATCTTCTATACATGCTACCGCCTTTCTATCTCCAACCATATTACCTAACAATCCTAAGCCTGCTTTTCTAAGTTCTAATGCGAGCTCTATTTGATCTCCCGTTAAAACGGGTAAAGCATAGGTTAAATTAGATTCCCTTAATCTGTTAAGCAAGATTTTGATCTTATTTTGCAAGTCTTCTTCAGTCTCTGCACGAAGTTCCAGCATTAAAATTGCTTTAGGATCTCCTTCAATAAAAAAACGATTCTCTTTATATTTTAAATTTTCATTGGTGCAATCTAAGATCACTTTATCCATCATTTCACAAGTGAATAATGGGCTTTTCATAGACGGTACTACTGCAAGCATACAGTTCTCAATACTTGTAAAGTGCGCGGCAACCATGGCAGCATGTGTTGGTGGAAGCACATCTAATTGCAAAGTGATCTCTGTAGTAAAGGCCAATGTTCCTTCGCTACCTGACAATAACTTACAAAGGTCAAAATTCTCTTTACCACTAGAGAAAGGTTCAGTTCTAATTAATTCGTCTATAGCATATCCCGTATTTCTTCTGTGTATAGCTTCTTGTGGAAATTCTCGTTTTATTTCTTCCTGAACGGTCTCTGGAGATAAAAGGTGATAAATAGAACTGTAAATTTTATTTTCCAAAAGATCACCATTTAATTTCTGCCTAAAATTTTCTGCGGAAAGATTTGAAAACTCTGCGGTAGAACTATCGCTTAAAATAGTCTTTAAACTCAAGACCTTATCTCTGGTGGTACCATATCTTATTGAAGTAGTTCCGCTAGAGTTGTTGCCAACCATCCCTCCTATCATGCACCTATTGGAAGTAGAAGTATTAGGACCGAAAAACAAACCATATTTCAGAAGTTGTCTGTTAAGATCGTCTCTAATTACCCCGGGTTGAACAATAGCGGTTCTTTTTTCAGCATCAATAGCTATTATCTTAGTAAGATATTTAGAAACATCTACTACCAGACCGCTACCTACACATTGTCCTGCTAGCGATGTTCCAGCCGTTCTAGGAATTAAACCTATGTTATTATTTCGAGCAAAGTTAATGATGGTTTTTATATCTGCTTCAGATCTTGGATAACATACTCCTAAAGGTAATTCTCTATATACAGAGGCATCTGTTGCATATATGCTTCTATGTAATTTATCCTGAAGTAATTCCCCTTCAATAGATAATCCTAACTCTTCTAATGTTGCTTTCATATTGACTCTAAAAGTACGAATTTAGCCGAATTTTGCTTAACAGATCATTAATGATTATTAACAATACATTGGCTTAATGGGGTGTCTGCATTTCAATTTTACAATTAAATTTGCTTTTACAAATTAAATAAATCAGATATGAAAAAAGTATTTTTATTAGCATTGTTTGCCATAGGATTAGGTACAACTTCTAACGCACAAACAATTTCTGAGAATGCACTAGGTCTTAGAATTGGTGGTGGAAATGGATATGGAGCAGAAGTTTCTTATCAACGTGCTATTGGAGGAGACAATAATAGATTAGAGTTTGATCTTGGATGGAGAAATGACGATTCTAGATATAACTCTGTAAAACTAGCGGCATTGTACCAATGGGTATGGAACATTGATGGTGGTTTTAATTGGTATGCAGGTGCCGGTGGTGGTATTGGAAATATTAGCGCTAAAGACGATCGCTACTATGATAAAAGAGATTACAGGTATAAAGATGAAACTTTTGTATTCTTAGCAGGTAACATAGGTATAGAATATAACTTTGATATTCCACTTTTGCTTTCTTTAGACTTTAGACCAGAAGTTGGGTTTATTAATGATAACGATGATATCGATAAATTATCACCAGATATCGCGGTTGGAGTTAGATACCAATTCTAAAAAACAACAAAATAAATTAAAAGCGTAAATTAAATTTTACGCTTTTTTTATTTCTGCCAATGCCTTTTCATATAGTGCTTCATATTGCGGCACAACAATATCAATATCAAAAGTTTTTGCTTGTTCTAAAGCATTTTCTTTAAATCTTTTAAGGGTATCATTATCTTCAAGAATCTTTACCCCAAAATCTCCCATAGCCTGTACATCACCAATTTCTGCAAGGTATCCAGAAACTCCGTGAATATTTACTTCTGGGATTCCACCACTATTGGTGGAAATTACAGGAACACCGTTTACCATAGCCTCTAAAGCAGCCAACCCAAAGCTCTCTTTTTCTGAAGGTAATAGAAACAGGTCTGAGAAGCATAAAATCTTATCTATCTCATTACTTTCTCCAAGGAATACTACCTTCTCCTGAAGTCCTAATTTGGCAACTAAAGCTTCTGCCATTTCCTTTTCAGGACCGGCACCCACCATGATCAGTTTAGATTTTACACTTTTTTGAATAACATCAAAAATTCGAATTACATCTCCTATTCTTTTTACAGCTCTAAAATTACTAACATGAGAAATTATTCGCTCGTCTTCATCTGCCATTAAATGACGTTGACAATCTGTAAAGCCTTTTCGAAATTTAGAAGTATCAATAAAATTTGGAACCACATCGATATCCTTGGTGATCTTGAAAAGATTTAAAGTATCCTTCTTAAGACTTTCAGAAACGGAGGTTACTACATCACTATGATTTATACTAAATGTAACCGCAGGTTTATAAAAAGGATGATTTCCTACCAAAGTAATATCTGTACCATGCAAAGTAGTAACCATTGGAAGTGAAATTCCTTCTTCTTCCAACATCTTTTTAGCCATATATCCTGCGTAAGCATGTGGGATGGCATAATGTACATGTAAAACATCAATCTCATGAAGTTTTACCATATTCACTAATTTACTACTAAGCGCAAGTTCGTAAGGTTGGAAATGAAATAAAGGATACTCTGGTACAGTTACTTCGTGAAAATGTATATTCCTATTAAGCTGTTCTAATCTAACAGGTTGTTTGTAGGTTATAAAATGAATAGAATGCCCTCTTTTAGACAATGCCATTCCAAGTTCTGTGGCAACAACACCACTACCACCAAAGGTAGGATAGCAAACAATCCCTATTTTCATAAATTAATTCTCAATAGATTCATAAATAACTTCCTGGATCTTAGACCTAATATCTTCTCTTATCAATTTACGATTATTAACATCAGGATTTACCCTATTAGATAAAAACACATATAAGATCTCTGTCTCTGGATCTACCCAGGCAAAAGTTCCGGTGAAACCGCTGTGACCAAAACTAGAAACCGAAGCACAACCACATGTAGGGCCGGACTTTCCAAGTTGTGGTTTGTCGAAACCTACACCTCGCCTTACATTTTTATCGCAATAATAGCAGGTATTAAATTTTTCTATGGTTTCGGCTCCTATATATCTCTTGCCTCCATAGAAACCATGATTCAAATACATTTGCATAATCTTAGCAACATCATTAGCGGTACTAAATAATCCTGCATGTCCACCAATACCTCCCTGCATTGCAGCGCCCTGATCATGAACATAGCCATGAACCAGTTGTTTTCTCCATAGATTATCATACTCTGTAGGTACAATTTGATCTGGATTAAATTTATCTAAAGGCAAGTAAGTTGTAAAATTTGCGCCCAACGGTTGATATATATATTCTTGAGTTATATAAGCTAAAGAAGATTTAAAATGACCTTCCAAATAATACTTCATTAAATAAAAAGGGAGATCACTATACTTGTATCCCAGCTTAGGCTCTAGTTTACTATCTCTAATTTCTGCTAGAATGGTATCTCTAATATTATCTCTAATAAACATATTCTCTGCCACTCTAAGTCCAAATCCTTCTCTCTTTTCATCACGATAAAATGAAGTAGAGAGCCTTTTTGTTTTGCTATCTAAAGTTCCTACGTAAAAAGGCAACCAGGCTTTTAATTTTGCGTAATGCATGAGCATATCCTGTAATCTGATCTTTGCTTTATTAGATCCTTTAAAAAATGGAATAAGATCTCCAAGTTTAGAATCGAAGCTAATAACTTTTTGCTCTTCTAATTGCATGATTAGAGGCAGCGAAGCGAGAATCTTGGTTAAAGATGCAAGATCGTAAACAGAGGTATCAGTAACTGGAAATGTCTTATCGTAAGTGTGATAACCAGCATTTCTTTCATAAATAATCTTTCCTTTCCTAGCAACTATTACCTGTAACCCTGGAGTCATTTTACTATCTAAAGCCAAAGTTATAAGAGAGTCTATTTTCTGAAGTTTCTCATAATTCATACCTACAGATTGTGGCATGCCGTAAGCCAATCTTTCTAAACTCTTGGTTTGATACCCTGTTCCAACAGGAAAATTATCCCCTAAGCTTACCGGTAACTTCCCTTTAGCTTCTAATGCCCCAAAGATAATCTGAGCAGATTTTTGTTGTGAAGCTTCACTATTTTGATAGCTCATAACAATACCTTCAAGATTGCTAGTAGATCTAAGGTCTGTTAAAGCATAAGGTCTGGCAAAAACATCTAGTATTGTATGATTACTTCTAGCTATTTCGTCTATATACCGCTCCTCTTCACTACTAAATTTGTAGCGTGCCCAAGGCGACGCATCAGATTTATGGAAACCAATGATCACTAAATTATACGCTTTTAATTTCTCTTGTAATTCGTCTAAATTTTCTGCCTTAACCCAATCTACCTTAGTGTATCGTGAAAGTTGATGCAGAAATGGAGTACTTTCTGAATCTCCAAAATTAACGTAAGCTATCTTTTTAGTCTCTAGATCTTTAATAGGGAGAATTCCTGAATCATTTTTAACGATGGTGATAGCATTTTCTATAAGCTCTTCGTAAAGAGCCTTATCATCTACAGTATTTAGATCGTTAATTAGGTTAGTAGTATCTACTGCAGTATAGTGTGCAAGTCCTGCCTGATATTTGGCTGAAAGAATCTTTTTTACAGAATATGCTAAGCGGGTATCTGTTATTTTTCCATTATTAAAAGCATCAAATATTTTAATAGAAGCTTTAGGAACATCTTCAGACATAGTAAGAACATCATTCCCTGCCATAAAAGCTGCTAGATCAATTTCACCTGGATTTTTAAAATTTGAAGCCCCTTTCATGTTAAGAGCATCCGTAAAGATCAAGCCTTTGAAATTCATTTTATTCTGAAGAAGCTCTGTCACTATGGGTTTAGATAGCGAAGAGGGCACGTCTTTTTCTGGATCTAGTGCAGGAACATCTAAATGAGCAATCATAATGCTATTAACCCCTCTATCAATAATTTTTCGGAAAGGATATAGCTCAATACTATCTATCCTCTCTTTGCTAAAAGATATAGTAGGCAAAGTTTTATGAGAATCTTTTTGAGTATCTCCGTGACCCGGAAAATGCTTAGCGCAGGTAAGTGCACCCATACTTTGCATCCCATTCATAAAAGCAATAGCTCTCTTAGATACTTCTTCTCTATCTTCTCCAAAAGATCTATTTCCAATAATTGGATTTTTGGGATTGGTATTAACATCTACATCTGGCGCGAAGTTTATATGAACCCCTAATCTCTTGGTATGACGTGATATGGCTGCACCAGCCTTCTCAATAAGTTTAAGGTCTTTTACAGCTCCAAGTGTCATGTTCCACGGCAAGGCAAAGGTAGAATCTAGGCGCATTGCTAAACCCCATTCTGCGTCCATACCAATGAGCAAAGGTACATTCGCCAATTCTTGAAATTCATTATTTAATTTTGCTTGCTGCAAGGGCCCTCCCTTAGAAAACAAGACCCCACCAATATGGTGATCTCTTATTAGATCTTTAATCTTCTCTGTCTCTTTTCGAGACTGGTTAGAAAAAACATCAACCATAAATAATTGACCTATTCTTTCCTGAAGGTTCATTTTGTTATATACACTATCCACCCATGCCTTTTGTTGCAACACATCCTTAGTTAATAATGGATCCTGTTGAGCAAAGATTGATATGGAAAAAGTGAAGAATAAAATTAAAATGAGAGATGTCTGTAGGGGCTTCATACAAACTCTCTATTTTAAAAAGCGATTATGCCAGCTTTCTGAAGCAGGGACTTCCCAATCTGTTAGATATTCAGATTTATTAGTTACAAGATTATTAAATACGATGGTATTTGGAGAAACAGCTTTATCTTTTGCCATCTTTCTGAAATCGATCAAATTCTTATAAGCCACATGTTCTCCTTGCTTATAGCTCACATTCATCTTATCTAAAAGATCTACACTGTAATCTTGTTCTAATTTTTGAATAAAATGAACAGATGCATCTATAGAACAACCGGTGGCAGCATTTAACTCCTGATCTAAAGCTAGGATGATAAATCTTTTATATCTAATTTCAAAGGAAGCTTTAAGATTAGCACCATGTGCCGTCCACTGAGAAATAAAATCTTCTAACTTGGTTGTAATTTCCTGAAGCTCTTGCTCAGAGAATGATCTATTTGCCTGGTAGATCCACACTCTAGATGAATCTGATAATTCCTTAAAAGGTACTAACATTTTTTTTGAGATTATATTTTTACAAAGCTACTTGATTATAAGATTAGCTTCAAATTTAGTACAAGTAAATTCTTCTTATTAACACCTAATACCTGTTAAAATTAGACATTACCTACGATACTTTTTACAAAATAAAAACCTCAAGACTTGGTCTCAAGGTTTTAGTTGATATTATATTTTAAAAGTTTGAATACCTATTATAGATCTTGAGCATTTGCTATCATCTCTGCAACATCCATTACTTCAATCTTATCTTCTTGATTCTTATTTTTAACACCATCTGTCATCATAGTATTACAAAATGGACATCCAGCTGCTATAATTTCCGGCTTAACTTCCATAGCCTGCTCTGTACGCTCCACATTTACATCCTTATTTCCTGGCTCTGGTTCTTTGAACATCTGTCCTCCACCAGCTCCGCAGCACAATCCATTGCTCTTGCACTTTCTCATTTCTACCAGTTCCACTTCCAGCTTTCGCAATAAATCTCGTGGAGCTTCATAAACATTGTTTGCTCTACCTAAATAACATGGGTCGTGAAAAGTAATACGCTTTCCTTTAAATTTTCCTCCTTCTACCTTTAATCTACCTTCTTCCAGTAAAGACTTTAAGAAAGTGGTATGGTGCATTACTTCGTAATTACCACCTAATGCCGGATACTCGTTTTTCAACGTATTAAAACAGTGTGGACAAGCGGTAACAACTTTCTTAATTTCATATCCATTAAGAACTTCAATATTAGTTGCTGCTTGCATTTGAAATAAGAATTCATTCCCAGCACGTTTAGCAGGATCCCCTGTACAACTTTCTTCTGTTCCCAAAACAGCAAAATCTACTTTAGATTCATGTAATAATTTGACAAAAGCTTTGGTGATCTTTTTAGCACGATCATCAAAACTTCCGGCACATCCTACCCAAAATAATACTTCGGGTTTCTTACCTTCTGCCATATACTCAGCCATTGTTGGAACTTTAATTGCTTCTGACATTTTTATAAACTTTACTTAGAATTCTTAATTTTGTGAAAATAAAATTGATAGTAAATACTATCAAAAGATTGATATTTAGCAAATTGGGAAGATCAACTAAATAATTAATTTAACCTATTTATTTTTCATTTGCCCAATTCAATCTATCCATTTGATTGTAAGGCCATGGAGCACCATTATTTTCAATGTTCTGTAATGCAATTGCCAATTCATTAGGCGCAGCACTTTCTTCCATTACTAAATAACGTCGCATATCTAAAATAATAGAAAGTGGATCAATACCTATTGGACAAGCCTCTACGCAGGCATTACAAGTAGTACAAGCCCATAACTCTTCTCTGAGGATATAATTATCTAAAAGTTGTTTTCCGTCATCTTTAAACTTCCCTTTAGTGTTAATGATCTCACCAACTTCTTCTAGTCTATCTCTGGTGTCCATCATGATCTTTCTTGGTGAAAGCTTTTTCCCGGTTTGGTTTGCAGGACATTGCTCTGTGCATCTACCACATTCTGTACAGGTATATGAATTTAATAATTGAACCTGATTGAGGTCCATCACATCGGAAGCTCCAAATTTTGCTGGCTCCTCTTCTGTACCTTCCTCTGGCATAGCATAAGGATCTGCATCTGGATCCATCATTAGCTTAACTTCATTAGTAACAGCTTCGAGATTATCCATCTCCCCTTTAGGAGCAAGTTTGGAAAAGTATACGTTAGGAAATGCTAATAGAATATGTAAATGCTTAGAATAATATAAATAATTCAAAAAGAAAAGAATTCCAACTATATGTAACCACCATGCTGCTCTTTCAACTATTATAAGAGTATCTGTACTAAAATTTTCAAACCAAGGACTTAAGTATTGACTGATAGGAAAAGAACCTACAATTCCAGATTCTTGTGCATAATGAGCCGCTCCGTTCAATTGTAATTGATAGTCTGCACCATTCATAACGATGAAAAGTATCATTAGGACCATTTCAAAGTATAAGATATAGTTAGCATCATTTTTTGGCCACCCTTTTAATTCTCTACTTAAAAATCTATAAATATTTAAGCTATTTCTTCTTATCCAAAAGATGATTACACCAACAAATACTAAGAATGCCAAAATTTCAAAAGTACCTATTAAGAAATTATATCCTCCACCAAGGAAGGAGAGAATTCTATGAGTTCCAAATACACCATCTATAACGATTTCGAGAACTTCTATATTAATAATTATAAATCCTAAGTAAACTATAATATGCAAGAAACCAGAAATTGGCTTTTTAACCATTTTAGATTGCCCTAGTGCAATTCTTGCCATTTTCGCAAAACGCTCTCCTGGTTGATCGTTTCTATCTATCTTTTTTCCAAGTTTTATATTTCGAATAACCCTCCGAATATTTCTGGCAAAAAAAAGGATTCCGGCAACAAGTCCAATTAAAAAAACAATCTGAGTAATAATTTGCATAATCTCTATTTTAAAGAATCTTTTGGCTTATCATACGATCCCGGAGATTTTCCGAAAACTGAGAAGTGAACATATCTTTTAGGATTTAATTTGATATCCTGTAGTAGTTGTTCCATTTGTTTGGTAGCACGGTCTAGATTATCATAAACCCTATCATCTGTAAGCAATTTACCTGCAGTTCCTTTTCCGCTACTCAAATTATTAGAGATCTCTTCAAAATCTGCTATAACTTTCTCAAGATCTCTTCCCATACCACTTAGATCAATTTGAGAAAGACTATCAGAAAACTTATTGAAGTTTGTAGACATTTCATCTAAATTGGTAAATGTATGATCTAATTTTTGAGAATTACCATCTACAATACCATTCAAAGATTGAGCAGTAGCTTTAAAAGAAGCTACTGTTAAAGCAAGATCATCAAAAGTTGCTTTTATGTTGTTACGAGTTTGTGGATTCAACACCTGGTTTAATGCAGTAACCATAGAGTCTGCACTAACTATTGTTCTCTCTACTTTTACCTGTAAGGGTGTTAGGCGCTCATTTACCAATTCCATGATTCCTTCTTCAATATCACTTGGCAATGTATCCCCTGTTTGAGCCATTTGGCCTCGTTCATATTCAGGAACAATAGCTAAAGACTTACCTCCAATAAGCCCACCTCCATATATTTGAGCCAGACTGTTCTTAGAAAATCTAAAATCACTATCCACGCTAAAGGTTACTAATAAGAGACCACTTTCATTTAAGAAATCTATTGTATTTATCTTCCCAACCTTTAAACCATTAATAGTAACTGCAGAAGATGGAGATAATCCTTCTACATCTGCATACACAGCATAAAATTTCCGGCTTGAATCTAAGAGATTTTTACCTTTAAGAAAACTATATCCAAATATTAATATTACTATAGCAACAATGGCCAGGATGCCAGTTTTAACCTCTTTAGTATATTTCAAAAGTTCTATTTTTTAGAATGATTGCAAATTTAGAAATAAATATAGGAAAGTACTGCTATTTGCCTTGGCTTTTTAACGCCTCATTAACGGTAATCTTCTTACCATCCTTGAATGCAACCACATAACAAGACTTATAACCTTTAGATTTTGCCTTTTTCTGAAGATCTTGAATTTGATTATAACTTGAAGTAGCCCCGTAATAATATTTATAGAATTTACCTTCTTCTTCTCTAAATACAGGTTTTAAGCCCTTAAAATTAGAAGATTTTGGTTCTAACTTCTTAGAACTAGCAGCAAGTTGTACTTTAAAGGTAATTCCCTCAAAAGCGTCTTCAAAAGCTGTAGGAGCATCTACAGTTGTTACTGCAACGGGAGCATTAGATTCTAAATTATCTAAAGCAGCCATGTTTATACTTCCGCTATAGTCTTTGATAGCATCTACAATAGCATCTGCCATTTTAGACTGCCCGTTAGAACTATTTAAAAAAGGTCCTTCTTCCCTATTGGTAAGAAATCCGGTTTCAATAAGTACACTTGGCATATAGGTTTGGCGCAGAACTAAGAATCCAGCCTGTTTTACACCTCTATCATTTCTTCTTAGTTCTTTGGTAAATTTCTTCTGTACATAATCTGCCAATAATATACTTTGATCTAGATATTCTTCCTGCATTATCTGCATACCTATATAAGACTCTGGAGAATTAGGATCAAAACCATCATAGGTAATATCATAATCCTCTTCTAGAAAGATCACAGAGTTCTCTCGCTTAGCAACTTCAAAGTTAGCCTGGTTACGGTGTAATCCAAGTACAAAAGTTTCGGTACCGTAAGCCTGGGAATTATGAGCATTACAGTGCACAGATACAAATAAATCTGCTTTAGCATCATTAGCTATATCTGCCCGCTTATCTAACTCAATAAAAACATCATTACTTCTGGTATAAATAACTTTAATGTTATCATTTTTCTCCAGTTCTTTTCCCACCTTAAGGACAATACTTAGGGCTATATCTTTCTCATTAAAACCTCCCCCCCTATTTCCAGGGTCTTTTCCACCATGACCAGCGTCTAAAACCACAACAAATTTTGGTTTAGGTTTGGTATTAGAAATAGGTGTAAATGCAACTAATAAGGTTGAAATAAAGAGTATTGCAATAAATGTAAGTAGGTTATTTTTCATAAAAATAGTAACGATAGAATTAGGCTTATTATTTTATTCTGTCTTTTTTTGTATTCCGAAAAGGAAGCTTAAAAAATATATGTAATTTTGGATATTCAAAAAGCAAGCCATTCTTTACAAAAATAGCACTTAAAGCATTGCGAACATACTCACATTATATACTTTTTTCTTGTGTTTTTTTGCTCTTAGCTCCAATATACTCATTGGCGCAAGAAATTAAACCAGGTGGTAATATTATTCTTGAAAAAGATAGAGATAACGTTGTAACAGTAAGTGATTCTCTTTCAATTGCCGGCCAAATCATTCAACAAGACACTATAAAAACCGATACTGTTAAAAAAGCTCCTGCACTATTAACTGATATCGTAAACTACTCAGCTGAAGATTATATGCGCTTAAGCGTAAAAGAGAATAGAATGTATCTTTATGATAATGCACAAATTACCTACGATGACATGGTAATAACTGCTGGTATGATCATTTTAGACAACGAAAAGAAAGAAATTTATGCTTACGGTATACCAGATTCTACAGGTACCTATTCTCAACTTCCAGTTTTTACTCAGGCTCAAAATACAGTAAAGCCAGATTCTATCAGATTCAATTTTGATACTGAAAAGGCCTTGATCTATAATACTAGAACAGAAGAAGGTGCCTTTAAAGTGAGAGGAGAAATCACTAAAAGAGAGAATGATTCTGTTTACTTTATGAAGAATGTAAAATTTACTACTTCTACCAACGAAGAAAATCCAGATTACTATTTTTATGCTAGGCGAATAAAATTTGTTCCAAACAAAAAAATCGTTACAGGATTAGTAAATATGTATATAGCAGATGTGCCAACACCTCTAGGATTACCTTTTGCATATTTTCCATTAACAGATGAGCAAACCTCTGGTTTTATTCTACCCTCTTTTGGAAATAGTAATAATCGCGGTTATTTTCTTCAAAATGGGGGGTATTATTTTGCTATAAGTGATTATGTAGATCTTTTAGCATTAGGAGATTATTATACAAACGGAAGTTACGGCCTGAGGTTACAATCTAGTTACGCTAAGCGTTACAGCTTTAGAGGAAATTTAAACTTCAGGTATGAGAACTTATTAGATAGTGAACGCGGCTTTCCCGATTTTGCTCAGAGAACAAATTATAACATTCAATGGTCCCACAGTCAAGATTCTAAAGCTAACCCAAATTCGAGATTTTCTGCCTCTGTAAACCTTGGAAGTAGTGATTACTATAGAGAATCTGTTAATCAGGCTAATACGGGTAACTTTTTAAATAACTCTTTAAATTCTACAGTGTCTTACTCCAAGACATTTCCGGGAGAGCCGCAAGTTAATTTTAGCGCCACAGCCACACATTCTCAGAATACTAATACCAAGGTTATAAATATGACTTTACCTACGGTACAAACCAGTGTTTCTAGAGTATATCCATTCGCACCAAAATTAGGTGCTAAAAAAGGATTGATTGAGAATATAAACTTTCAATATAACTTTAGAGGAGAGAATAGATTTGTAACCACAGACTCTTTATTCTTTAAACCAGAAATGTTTAAAGACGCAAATTTTGGAGCTCAACACACTATTCCCGTTTCAACAAACTTTAAACTATTTAAGTTTCTAAGTGTTAGTGCTAATGCTAATTATGAAGAAAATTGGGTTTTCAAAACTTATGAGAAAACCTATGATCAAAATTTAAGAAGAGAAGTTATAGATACCGTTTCTGGTTTTGATTCTTATAGAACCTATGGATTTAGCACCGGAATTGGTACCACTATTTACGGAAAAGTGAATTTTAAAAAGGATAGTAAAATACAGGCGCTACGCCATGTTATAAGACCTAATATTAGTTACAATATCAATCCTGGATTTGATCAATATTACGATCAATATACCATTTTTGATGAGCAGGATCAAACGCTTACAGAACGCGTGGTAGATTATTCAAGATTTCAAGGTTCCCTTTATGGTGCTCCGGGAAGACAATTTTCTAGCTCTATAGGATTGTCTATCAATAATACCTTAGAGGCCAAAGTAAGAGATAAAGATAGCACTGCTACAGAACCTAAGAAGATCACGCTATTAAATAACTTTAGCATGAGTACTGCCTACAATTTAGCTGGAGATTCGCTTAAATTATCTCCTATTGCGCTTAGAGGAAGTATTCCGGTAATTCAGAACAAATTAGATATCAATTTGGCGGCAAATTTAGATCTATATGCTTTAGATAATAATAACCGTAGAATAGACAAATTGAATATTAATAATGGAGGTAGTTTATTTAGATTTACCTCTGCCAATGTAAGTTTTGGGTATTCATTTGCAAGTACAGATTTTGACAAGGACACTAAAAATAAGGACAAACAAGAGAATGATACGTTTAGAAATGGTGGAAGACCAGATGATCTTTTTGGAAAAGGAACAGATCTAGATGGTAGATTCTATGATGAAGAAGAGGATGTATTTGCTAAAGATGGAGATGAATCTTCTAATAACACTTGGTACAATTATGATATTCCATGGAACCTTACTTTAGCTTATACCATGACTTATAGTAACAGGACTAGAGAAAGCGAAATCACTTCTCATTCCATCATGTTTTCTGGAGATGTTGAGTTATCTCCAAAATGGGTTGTAGGAGGTTCTTCCGGGTTTGATATAAAAGACGGTGGCTTTACTTATACTCAGTTACGATTTCAACGAGATTTAGATAGTTGGAGAATGAGCTTTAACTGGGTTCCCTTTAGCGAAAGAAGCTCTTGGTATTTCTTTATTGGAATTAAATCTTCTATTCTTAGCGATATTAAATATGATAAACGACGTGAACCGGATAGAAGATTATAGTGATTCTTCATCTTAAAATAATATAGCTACATACACCAAAAAATAATATTATGAAAAAGATAATTAATACCTCTAATGCCCCTGCTCCTATTGGCCCTTATAACCAAGCGGTACTTTCCGGAAACATGCTTTATACATCTGGGCAAATCGCTTTAGATCCTAAAACAGGAGAACTTAAGCTAGGTAACATTAAAGAAGAAACTGCCTTAGTCATGGAAAATTTGAAGGCTATTCTAACCGAAGCAGGAATGACCTTTGACAATGTGATTAAAACTTCAATTTTTATAAGCGACATGAATAATTTTGCTCAAATAAACGAAGTTTATGCCAACTATTTTAATGCTGAAACTGCTCCTGCCAGAGAAACGGTTGAAGTAGCAAATTTACCAAAATTTGTAAATGTAGAAATTAGTGCTATTGCTGTTAAATAGCCGTTAACAATAATGTTACTGCAGCAGGATTTGTAGCAATAGGTATATTATGAACATCACATAACCTCATGAGGATGCTTATCTAATGGATCTCCAAAAAAGATCACCATGTCTATTTACCCTTCTGCAACTCTAGATGCTATTTGCGCAACTCCTCCTATAGGTCCGGAAAGCAACTTTTCCACTTCAAAACCTGCAGCTTCCGCCTTAGCTCCGGTGGTTCCTGTAGCTACCAGATTTAAACCTTTGGCACGTAATGCACATTCTTGTTTTCGTTTAAGAATTGTACCATTTCTGCTTTCTTGCCATTATGGGCAATTATTGCTATTGTCATAATTAAGTAGATAAAATATCAGAAATTCTGAGTAGTTCTTTATTTATATCGTGTTTACTTTTCAAAGCTTTTTCTAAACTACAAGATTCTACTTTATTATTAACCAAGCCAACCATCAAATCACTTTTCCCATCCAATATTAATTCTACTGCTTTTACGCATAATCTACTTGCAAGTACTCTATCAAAACAAGATGGGCTCCCTCCTCTTTGAATATGACCCAAAACGGTAACCTTTGCATCATAATCTAAATTGCTTTGCTTAAAATATTCTGCAAGTTCAAAAACGTTTTTTCCAATTTTATCACCTTCAGAAACTACTACAATGCTCGAAGTCTTTCCAGATCTTCTGCTTCGCTCTAAAGAATCTAATAATCGCTCTAATCCCAGATCTTCTTCAGGAATCAAAATTTCTTCGGCTCCTGCTCCAATTCCGCTATTTAACGCTATAAACCCGGCATCTCTCCCCATAACTTCTACAAAGAATAATCTATTGTGAGAGCTTGCGGTATCTCGTATCTTATCAATAGCCTCAACTACTGTATTTAATGCAGTATCATACCCAATCGTAAATTGAGTTCCATAAATGTCATTATCTATAGTTCCCGGAACACCAATAATAGAGATATTATGTTCCTCACTAAATACCTTTCCTCCTCTAAAGGTTCCATCACCACCAATTAGAACCATAGCGTCTACTTCTGCTTCAATAAGATTATCTGCCGCTTTCTGTCTTCCTTCTGGGGTTAAAAATTCTTTTGATCTAGCAGATTTTAGGATGGTTCCTCCACGGGTAATAATATTCCTAACACTTCGGGCATCTAAAATTTCATAATCTCCTTCAATCATTCCTTGAAATCCTCTATAGAATCCAACACATTCTGTATCATAATAAGCACAAGCTCTAACAACAGCTCTAATAGCGGCATTCATTCCAGGAGAATCTCCGCCGGAAGTCATTACACCAATACGTTTGATCTTTTTTGACATTTTTTAAAAATTATATATTAAAATTACAAAGTATTAGTAATAATTATAGTTGATATTAAAGAGTTTC
The DNA here is from genome assembly GCF_000744275.1 of Gillisia sp. Hel_I_29. Lineage (NCBI taxonomy): Bacteria > Pseudomonadati > Bacteroidota > Flavobacteriia > Flavobacteriales > Flavobacteriaceae > Gillisia > Gillisia sp. Hel_I_29. Next base: position 2,014,863 of record NZ_JQLP01000005.1, on the reverse strand, counting down.
ATACAAATTTAATTTAAAGCAAATTAAAAAAACTCTATTGTTTTGGGAAAACTATATAATCTGGAGCTAATGATTTCGCAGACTCTTCCTGCTCTTTTTCTTCGGAAGATTTAGCAATTTCTTTATTTAAGATCTTTCTGATCAATTCTTTAAAGGTATCGAAATCTACAGAGTAAGAAAGACCAACACCTTGTGTAAAACCTATTTCTTCTCCTATATACTGAATATTATTTTCCCTATTAAAAACTTTTGCTCTCAAACTCCCATCTTCATTAAGTAAGAATTCTATTTCTACATCTCCAACAACTACAGATTCTGTAACACCACCAACCGGAATACCTACTTGCCCATTTATTAGCACTCTATTACTAATTTGAGTAGATAGTGTAAGACCAAATCTATCTACCGTTTGTTGATCTGGAGTTCTATCTCCCTGAACGTAGTTTACACCCACCTGAAATTTTCCATCTTCATCTGCAAAAATATCATTTACTAAACTAGAAGCTCTTTCTACAAGAGTTCCAGTAATGGCATTCTGTCCAATAGCAAACTCACTATAGAAGGAACCTTGAGTTACTAAGAACAAAGCTTGCAATTCTCTACTGGCGCGATCATTCATTCTGTATTCTAATTCTGATCTTACTGCAGAACTCGCATTTGGAAATTGAACATTAAATGTTATATCTGGTTGCGCGATCTGCCCTTGTAAAAGTATGATCACTTCTACCGGGATCTTTCTATTTATTGAAGGGTTTTCTAATAATACAGCAGGATTTGCATCTACTTCATAAATAGCACTCACATCGAGATCTGCCTGCGTAGGGTTACCATCCCAGTTTATGCTACTACCAGATTTAACTTGAAATGATTTTTGTACCAGTCCAGCATATTTAAAGTTATATACTCCTTTATAGACTACAAAGTCTCCCCACATATTAAATTTACCCTTGGTATTGATCTCTATCAAAAGGTTACCTGCACCTCTTCCTCTAAGCGTGCTTCCACTAGTTTGATCTATCACCACTTCAACTTCTGCCTCATTAGTAACATCTAGATCGAAATTTAGTTCTAATCCCTTTACATCTGGGATCTTTAACTCTCTACCTGCTAATCTATTTGCCTTCTCCTCCGGACTTAAAAAATGTATATAAGAATTATCTCCAATAGATTCCTTGGTGCTAAGCGGGATCTTAAAAAGCGTTCCCTTAGCTGTAGAGGCATTTACATCTATAACAAGTTCATCTGTAGGTCCTACTATACTAGCAAATCCGTCTATATAGGCAGTACCATAATACAGGGCATCTTCTTCTGCTTTGGTATCTAAAACCACAATTCTATCACTATTTATAGTAAGGTCTAAAAACCATTTTCTAAAATTCTTATGAGAAATGTTACCGTCTAAAACTCCTTCCGTCTTATACTTAACATCTACCATATCAATTTTATCAAAATTGAACTGCTGTTTAGTTAGATTTATAACTGCATCATCTTTAAGGTCAAAATCTACATTGAGATAAGGAATTCTAAATCCTGCATTTGCAAGGTTTAATTTTCCTGTAATATCTGGGTTTTTGTAACTACCCGTAACTTTGGCATCCCCTGTAACCAAACCTCTAATATTATCTATAGCTTCTCCTCCTAACGGACTAAAAGCAACCAGATTGAAATCCCTTAAAGCAACGTCTAGATCTATGGTTGGATTATTTCTACCTACATCTATTCCACCTTTCGCATTTAAAGATTCAAACCCTTGATTTTTAAGGGTGGCGTCTACGTTATAATAGGTTAGATTCTCATTACCATCTACATTTAATCTTAAGTTCCCCAAAAGCGTCTCGTTAACTGTTAAGCTGTCTATCTTTAAGCCCGTGTTAGGAAAATAGGCACCTTTTTCCTGAAGTAAATGCAATTTCCCATTAAGAGTTCCCGCAATATCTAAACTGTCTATATCTGGAGTGATCTTGCCTATATCTACATCTTCAAATTCTATTCTAAAATCTTTATAGGTTGTATCCCTCAAAGATCCGCTCATTTTTATGAGTTCATTCTTATGGCTTAATACCAAAGAGTCTATTACCAGATCATTAAAACTATTGTCAAAAACGATCTTATTATTCTTGTTATTAGTTTCATTTAAGAACCAAACATTGTCTTTAAATTTTACATCAGATTTTTGAATACCTACTACAGATTTGTTATTCTCATTTATGGTATGAAAAAAGTTTAAATTAAAAACATCATCATTAGATTTACCTCCCTGAAATTCAGACCTTATAAATAAAGTATCTCTAAGAGTAACGTTAATTAAGCTAAATTCTGAAAAATTATAATATTCTGTAGAAACACTATCTGCCTCTACGAATGTATTATAGATAGGGTTGGTATTATCTACCTGCACATTAATATCTTTCATCATATTTCCAAAGGCTTCTATCTTTGGAGATCTAAATGTGAGCTTAAATTCAGACTCATCAGATTCTACTCTACCCCGAATAAATGTATTTGGAGCTAACGTAATTTCAGGATAAAAAACCTCTACTATCTTATTATAAATATTGAAGTCAAATTCCATATACTGATTATTTGTAATGGTATTTGGACGATAATTGGTATAGATACTACCTATAGAATTTTCAATAAGCGCAGGAACTTCAGAAATTTTGAAGTTTCCTGTTACTTCTCCGTTTATTACATCTGGAGAATTCACAGCAATCGTTCTAACATTGGTAGAATCAAAACTAGAAGTTACACTTAGATCGTCAAAATAATACAGGTCATTTTGATTGTTATAGGAAGTGTTTATTAGCAAAATATTACCAGAAACGTTATCAATGTTAGTTCCTTTCATATTCATAATAACATCTCCTTTAAATATCGAAATGCTGTCTCTTTTTATGAAATTAAGTTTATTAAGATCTGCATAGCCTACAGATGCTTCAAAATCATACACATCATCTTTACCAGATATATCTACCAATCCATTAAATTCCATCTTAAGGTTTGGGTCTTGAGATACCAAACTTCCATTATAAATAGAATTCCTAACAGTTCCCAGTACCAGAATATTGGTATAGTTATAATTGTTATAATTTATTTTGGAGATCCTTCCTCTTACTTTGGTATTTAAGCTTTCTGAAGTAAAACCTTTACCGTCTATATTTAAATCTAAACTGGCTTTACCTAATGTTTTCTGATCTAATAATCTTCCTATATTGAATTCATTGAATACTAAATTCCCTTTATAGGTGGTCTGATTAGAATTATCAAAATTTCTCAAAATCATATCTGCTTTCACAGATCCTAGTTGCGTATTTACAAAAATATTGGCGTCTAAAGAATTCTTGGTAACCGTGGTTTTCCCCTTTACACTTAAGTTTCCAAACTCTGTTAAAGAAGCCGGAAGTTTATCTTTTAAGATACCCGGAAGTAGGTTTACGAGATCATAATAATTGGAAGTAAGATCGTTTAGATCTCCAGTAATTTTAAAATCTTCTGGAGTAAAGGCCCCTTTAAAAGCAATTTTCCCTACCAACCTACTTCTATCCATACCGGTAAGTTCAAGGTCTTCTAAAACAAAATCATTTAAAGTTCCTTTAAAATGAGTGGTGATATTTAGGTCTTGATTATCGCCAAAGGGAGGATAGAAGTTTTGAAGATCTATTGTAGAGATTTCAGATTGATTAAATTGGGCATCAAAATTAACTTTGTTCAGAAAATCTGAAAAATCTTCTAGAACATAGTTCATTGTTATCTCACCTTCTACATTAGAATAAGGCGTAATAAGCTCTAAGTCTTTAAGCTGCATTCTTGTAGGGCTGTAAGAAAAATTGGTGGCTAACTTCTGAATGTCAAAGCCTCGCCCTTCTTTAGCTTTTAGTGAATTTATCTTTACACTTACATCGCTATCTAAAATATGCAGTTCTTCTGCATCTATTTGAAGCTCTCGTAAACGTACGATCTCCGGATTTTGATTATTTTCATCTACAAAACTATAATACCCATCTTCAATGCTAATAGTATTAATTAAGAGCTCAAAAGTTTTAGGGTCTCCCGATGGTTCTGTTTTTAGTTTTTCTAGAAGTACACTCACATTATCCTGATCTTCACCTTTATACCGTCTCATCTTTAAAGTGAAATCCTTAGCAGTTGTAGCACCTAGATTAGGATTATTATTAATAATATTGGAAATACCCAGAATTGAAGTTCGTAACTCCTGAATGTTTAAGAGTGTATCTTGGTGATGATCTTCTACATAAATCTCGTTCAGTTTTACTTTACCGAAATAAGATAGACTTACCCTTCCTACAGAAACCACCACGTTAGAGTTTTTCTGAAGAGAATTTGTTAACCTTTTTGCCACCGATGTTTGCACAGCGGGCACGGAAAATAAAATCAATAAAAACACGAAAAACAAAAGCAGTGCAGCGACTGTTCTAATTAGTATTTTCCAGAATTTTTTGATACGCTTTAATGTTATAACTTTGTGAACAATATTAACTATTTATACGCCCTTTTTTTCATAATGGCTTCCCAAAATATTTACATTTTAGCAATAGAATCTTCTTGTGATGATACCGCCGCTGCGGTATTAAAAAACGATACCTTATTATCAAATATTGTAGCTACTCAAGAAGTACATCAAAAATATGGAGGCGTGGTGCCAGAATTAGCATCTAGAGCTCACCAACAAAATATTGTGCCGGTAATTCATGAGGCTATTTCTCAAGCAAATATCGACAAAAAAGACATATCTGCAATCGCTTTTACAAAAGGTCCTGGTCTTATGGGTTCACTTTTAGTAGGAACTTCCTTTGCAAAGTCTTTATCTATGGGCTTAGATATACCACTTATTGAAGTTAACCATATGCAAGCCCATATTTTGGCTCATTTTATTAAAGAGGAAGGCTTTGATATACCAACCTTCCCATTTTTAGCAATGACCATTAGTGGTGGACATACTCAAATAGTTAATGTTTCTAACTATTTTGAAATGGAAGTTATTGGCCAAACTATAGATGATGCGGTGGGAGAAGCTTTTGATAAGAGTGCAAAGATCTTAGGGCTGCCGTATCCTGGAGGTCCTTTGGTAGATAAATATGCTAAACTAGGAAATCCTAAAGCTTATAAGTTCACAAAACCTAAAGTTGGAGATCTTGATTTTAGCTTTAGCGGACTAAAAACAGGGGTTCTATATTTTATTCAAAAGCAGGTGAAAGATAATCCTAATTTCATTCAAGATAATATGAATGATATTTGCGCCTCTATTCAATATACTATTGTAGAAATACTAATGGATAAACTGAAAAAGGCAGTAAAGCAAACCGGAATCAATCAAATTGCCATTGGCGGAGGAGTTTCTGCTAATAGTGGAATTAGAAATGCGCTAAAAGCAGCTGAACAAAAATATGGCTGGAAAACCTATGTTCCTAAATTTGAATACACTACAGACAATGCAGCAATGATTGGTATTGTTGGTTATTACAAATATTTAAATAAAGATTTCTCAGACCTTTCTGTAACCGCTACCGCTCGTTTAAAAATTTAATTCTATGCAGTTATTCTATAATCCTAATGTGAATGCTGACGCTAAGGAGATCATTTTTCCTAAAGATGAGAGCAAACATATTGTAAAGGTGCTTCGTAAGAGAGAAGGTGATATTTTGAATGTTACCAATGGTAAGGGATATATTTTTAAAACGGAGATCACTTTGGTCACTCCACAGCAATGTATAGCAAAGGTATTGGAAGTTGAAACACAGCCTGAACCCGACTATTATTTGCATTTGGCAGTTGCACCAACAAAAATGAATGATAGATATGAATGGTTCTTAGAAAAAGCTACTGAAATTGGTGTTCATGAAATCACACCAATTATTTGTGATCATAGTGAAAGAAAGGTTGTAAAGTTACAAAGGTTTGAAAGAGTGATTCAAAGCGCTATGAAACAATCTTTACATCTAAGCATTCCCAAATTGAACGAGGCGGTAAAAGCTTCAGATTTTATTAAGAATAATACTGCAGAACACAAATTTATTGCTCATTGTGAAGAAGGAAAAGATAAGGTCTCTTTAAAACGCTCTATTCAAAAAGGAGAAAGATCGATAATACTTATTGGCCCAGAAGGTGATTTCTCTGGAAATGAAATTCGGCTCGCATTAGAAAATAATTGGAAAGCTATAAGCCTTGGAAATAGCAGATTGAGAACAGAAACTGCAGCAATAGTAGCATGTCATACTGTAGCTTTAGCTAATGAAGATTAATATTGTTAGAATAACTGAAAACTAAGAAATTACTTTTTAGACGTACTCTATTTTAAATGCCCATGATATTCTATAAATACTTGATAGTTATATTGGTACTTATTTTTTCTTTAGCGTCCAACGCTCAGGAAATAGCACTTTTAAAGTATAATGGTGGTGGAGATTGGTATGCAAACCCCACAGCTTTGCCAAATCTTATAAAATTTTGCAATGATAATATTCATACCGTAATAAATTCTAAACCAGCTACTGTTACTCCAGGAAGTAGCGCTATTTTTCAATACCCATTTGTGCATATGACGGGGCATGGAAATGTGATCTTTAATGATCAGGAAGTTACAAATCTTAGAAATTATTTATTGAGTGGAGGGTTTTTACACATAGACGATAATTATGGAATGAAACCGTATCTTTTAAAAGAGCTAAAGAAATTATTTCCGAATAAAACTTTACAAGAGATCTCCACAAATCACTTAATTTTTAGTACTGCGTATCAATTTCCCAACGGATTACCTAAAATCCATGAACATGATGGATTACCACCTCAGGCTTTGGGATTTTTTGAAGGAGATAGACTTATCTTATTATTCACATTTGAAAGCGACCTTGGAGATGGATGGGAAGATGCGGCTATTCATAACGATCCGGAAGAAGTAAGAAGTAGAGCCTTGAAAATGGGTGCTAATATTATTAAATATGCTTTTATAGATTAATTATGCAATTAGCTCATCCAGATCACTCCAGTACCACTAAAAAATTCCCTTTAATTATACTAACAGATAATATTATAGGTGAAGCCAATATTGGTAGTATTTTTAGACTTGCAGATGCTTTTAACATTCATAAAATCATTTTTACCGGTTCCCCCATTAATTTAAAAAGCAATAGGTTAAAAAAAACCGCAAGATCTACTTACAAGTATGTAGATTTCGAATATATGGAAGAGGCTGCAGGTGTTGTTAGATCATTTATAGAAAAGGGTTATAAAACTCTAGCTATAGAAATAACATCCAATAGCGTGAGTATAGATAGCATTAGTTATGAAAATGAAACTAAATTGTTATTAATAGTGGGTAATGAAAGCGCCGGTATTAGCTCAGAATTGTTAGAACTGTCTGATAAACATCTTCATATCAATATGTTTGGAGAAAATAGCAGTATGAATGTTGCACAAGCTACAGGAATAGCTTTATATGAAATTACTAAAACCCTTCTTCCCTTTCCGAATAAATAATATATTTACACGGTGAACGCGAAAACTTTTTCTTACGGAATATTACGTGCATTAGGAATATTATCTGGTATTTTCCTTTTACTCTATTTTTTATATCAAATTCAATCGGTGCTTATTTATATAGCAGTTGCCGGTGTTATTTCTCTTGTTGGTAGACCTGTGGTGATCTTTTTAAGATCTAGACTTCGTATACCAAACCAAGTGGCGGTGATTATGGTATTACTGCTCGTACTCTCGATTTTCGTAGGAATAATATTTGTTTTTGTTCCTATTATGATAGAACAGAGTTACTATTTAGGACAAATTGATATTGAAGCCTTTAAAAGCGATATCTCCGAGCTTAACACTCAAATTAATGCATATCTTGGTGTTAACGATATAAATATCATTGAAGGCTTAAAACAAAGCGAATTTGCACAAAGCCTCAATCTTAAAATGGTTCCTAAATTCTTAAATAGTGTTTTTGGAATCTTAGGAGCTACATTAATCGCAGTTTTCTCTATCATTTTTATCTCCTTCTTCTTACTAAAAGATAGTAAGCTGATGCTAAATAGTATTTTGGTATTTGCTAATAAAGGAGAGGAAGACAAATTTCAGAGAGTATTCAACAAAATTAAGATATTATTATCAAGATACTTTGTAGGACTTACCATGCAAGTAACCGTGCTGTTCATTTTATACATGCTTTTACTAAGTATATTTGAAATTAACAATCCAGTTGCAATAGCATTTATTTGCGCCACGCTAAACCTTGTTCCTTATTTAGGACCTATTGCTGCTGGTATTTTAATGAGCTTATTTGTGATCTCTAGTAATTTAGGAGCAGATTTTCAAGAGATCATTCTCCCTAAATTAATATATGTAATGCTGGGATATGCTATTTGCCAGTTAATAGACAATTTTATAAGTCAGCCGCTTATATTTGGTGCTAGTGTAAGATCTCATCCATTAGAGATATTCTTGATCATACTTATCTCGGGGCTGATTTTTGGGGTTCTAGGTATGGTTGTAGCCATTCCATTTTATACGGCATTAAAAGTGATCGCCAAAGAATCTTTAAGCGAATATAAGATCGTTAAAAGGCTTACAAGAGATCTTTAAATAGAAAAGCTTGAATAAGGCCATCTTACATCCAGAGGTACAGAAATTTATTCTGAAAAATCAGAAAGTGGATTTACCACAGCTTATTTTGAAGGGTAGTCCCTTTCCTGAAATTACTATACAGGAGATCGCTATACAAATTGCAGCATTTAAAAAAGCTCAAAAAAAGTTGCCTACTTGGTATTCCAAATCTTCTATAATATATCCGGAAGCCTTGAATCTGGAACAGACTTCATCAGAAACTACTGCAAAATATAAGGCCTCGCTTATTTATGGAGATAATTTGATAGATCTTACGGGCGGTTTTGGTATAGATGACTATTATTTCGCGGATAATTTTAAGGTAGTGACACACTGCGAAATTAATACAGAACTTTCAGAGATCGTTACGCATAATTTCAATGTGTTAGCTAAAAAGAATATTCAAACCATTAACTGCGACAGTATTAAATTCTTGAATGAACATGAAAAGCAATATACTTGGATCTATTTAGATCCTGCAAGAAGAGATGATCATGGTGGGAAGGTTTTTCGTTTAGATCAGTGCACTCCCAATATTGTGGAACAGCTAGATTTTGTATTGAGTAGAACCAATAATATTCTTATTAAGACCTCTCCACTCCTCGATATTAAGGCAGGTATTCTGGAATTAGATAATGTAAAAGAAGTTCATATAGTTTCAGTAAATAATGAGGTTAAAGAACTGCTTTGGGTTATAGAGAAGAATTACAATGATTCTATTAAAATAAAGACCGTTAACTTTTTAAAAGAATCAATTCAGAAATTTGAAGGTTGGTTTAATGCAGATGAAGAAAGTTACAATCTATGTCTCCCTCTTAATTATCTATTTGAACCAAATCCTGCTATAATGAAAAGCGGACTATTCGGTACTTTATCAAAAGAGACAGAGACTTCTACTCTGCATCAAAATTCTCATTTATATACTTCACAGAGTTTGGTAGAATTTCCAGGTAGAAGATTTGAAATCATTGAAATACTGGAATATAACAAAAAGTACTTAAAGAAATACTTTAAGTCTAAAAAAGCCAATATTACTACTAGAAATTTCCCCAAATCTGTAGAGGCACTAAGAGAGGAATTAAAAATTAAAGATGGCGGAGTACTTTATTTATTCTTTACTACAGATATGAATAATAGAAAGATTATAATTAGTTGTAAAAAGATATAAGAAACTTAATACCTATTATCAATAAATACTCTCGGTTTTCTTCCATCTTCGGGATACTTTAATTTTTCTATATCAGAAGGTAAAGCCATTTCTAATGTTGGTGTAACCTGTAACTTGGATTTTAAAAATTCTTTAAAAAGCTGTATTAATGTCAACGTAGAAGTATCAGGTATCTTTATTATTAAATTATCAATTCCCAAATTTCCTCTTTCTGCTATAATTACAAAAAGAGAGATCTTATCAAACTCGTTAATAGTATCAATAACATTTTGAGGATATAGACTTGTTCCTTTTAATTTGATCATTTGTCTATTTCTACCAATTACCGGACTTAATCTTATGGTATTTCTTCCGCATTTACATGGATCATCAATAAAAGAAACCATATCTCCGGTGGCATATCTTAATAAAGGCATGGTGGTATTTTGAAGAGTGGAAATAACCAACTCCCCTACTTCTCCGGGCTTTACGGGTGCTCCAGCCTGATCTAAAATTTCGGTGAAGATAAGATCGGGTTGTGCATGATTACCAACATGCAACTCACATTCTGTAAAGGCGGTAGCCATTTCTGAAGAAGCATAGGTAGAAAATAGCTCAATATCCCATAACTGCTTTATCTTTTTTGACAATGCATTAAATTCCAAATCCATGTTTCGAATAGATTCACCTATACAAATAGCTGCCTTTACTGAGGACTTTTTAAAATCTATATGATGCTCCTGAGCATAATCTATCATTTTTAAAAGAAATGAAGGTACAGCAATTAAATATTTGGGCTGAAATCTCTCTATAGAATCCCACTGTAATTGTGGCAATCCGCTACCTGTTCTAATTACACCGGCACCTAACATTCTTAATCCTAGAAAATATGCCATCCCGGCCATGAACCTTCTATCTAAAGTGGTCGTAATTTGCACCACATCTTCTTTCTTTACTCCAATTATCTGAAAAGACTGCATCTCATTTAAAGCGAGTCTATCTAGATCTGCATTATTTAGGGCCAAACTTACCGGTCTACCCAAAGTTCCAGAAGTAGTAACATGATCTATAATATCTTCTTTAGGAACACATATAAAGTCATGGTTATATAGTTGTAGCTCTTCTTTAGTAGTGATAGGAATCTTCCTTAGATCTTCCAAAGTATGGATATCACTAAGTTCTATATCGTTCTTTTTGAAACGCTTATGATAGAATTTAGAATTCTGATCTAAAAATAGCATTTGATTCTTTAATCTAAGCCATTGTATTTCTGCTATTTCCTCTTTAGAAGCCGTTTGAATGTTCTTCATAAGTTATAATTTTCTATAGCTCTTTTTAATTCTTTTGATTAAGCGCTTTCTATCTGACAATGTAGTTATTTCTAACCTTAACGCTTTTTTATAATTGATGATCGCCATTTTATAATCTTCACGCTCATAATAATAATCTCCTGTTATACTATAAGATTTCCAATAATAGGGATTTAAGATTTGAAGCTTTTGAAGATCTCGTTCTTTAATCTCTTGACCACTTAAAAGATTCAGCTCAATTTGCTGACTTAACTTTCTAAACACTTCATAATCTGAAAATTCTTGAGAATTCACAAACTCATCTTTGGAAATTGTAGCCTGAACATTGGATACAGAATTTTTCACATTACCCCTTTCAAATTTATTAAAAGCATCATTAAGATCATAAGCTATAAATTCTCCTAATTGATAAGGATTTGCAGATACCCATACTTTCAGTTCTTCAGGTTTAAATATAATTCCATGATGAGCCAATAATTGATTAATTGCTTTTTCATTACCCAAACCTATCTTTTTACCATTCAATCCATTTCTATTTCTTAAAATAGCCACAGCCTTTTCTGGGTCTAGTTTATCTGAACTATCTAATAATTCCTGCATTCTCTTAAATCTATATGCAGAGTGACTTTCTTCAATTGCTTTTGTATTTCTTCTATCTGAATTATAAGCAGCACTTTGAAAATGATTGCTACATACTAAATGATCGCTATTCTCAACATCAAAAACACCAAAATTATTTGGAGACACTTCTATAAGAACGGCTTTATGATCCTTAGAGCTTCCAATCATGATGGCTTCAGATACAAACACTTTTCGTTTCTTAGCTATAGCAACAGCCTCATCTATAGTACCGGCGTATTGCAAGATCTCTCTAGCAACCAAAGATATTGGAGTTTTAGCAAGCAAGGGAATTTTAGATTTTCCGGCATTTATAGTAACGCTCAATCCTTGAATATTTAAACCGCTTACCGCACCAATAAATCCTCCCCATGTGTACATCATAAATTTATGACCTTCAGTTGGATTGATAAATGCTACTATTTTTTCTTCCGCAAAATCATCTCCCGCATAAAAATCAAAATTTCTACCGAGTAATAATTTCCCGTCACTGGTTTTACCATCCCAGGCAGCAAATGACGTACAACCAACCAGCATTAGATCCTGCAATGCGTGCCCAATATCATGAGCACCATGCAAGTACATAGCTCTAACATAAGCAGGTGCAAAAAAATCATATTTTTCAAGTGAAAATCTGGAAATACCATAGATCTCCTGTTTATATTCTTCCGGAACATACTTGTACATTTTCCTATTGAAGAATTTAACCATTTTGCTTAGAAATTTCTGATATGATTTGGAAGGTACAAGACTTTCAATCTTGGTCATAATAGCAATTTCTTGTTTTGCCATTAACTCTTTAGTAAGACTTCCATTTATGAGTCCGCGTTCTAGCGCATCTCCTTCTAGATAGAGTTCCCAAACTCCATATTTATTTTTTAATAGCGTATTCTTACCTATAGTAAGTAAGCTATCATTATGAACAGTTCTAACGGTATCGATCTCAGAGATGCTATCGAGATTTGGTCTATCTTTTAAAGATCTATTTACTCCACAAGAAGTTATAGAAAAAAGGAGAACCAAGTATAGAAGTTGTAAAATAGATGTTTTCATAGCTATTCCATTTTCTTTAGAACAACTACATCATTTTGCCTATAATCTATTTGGAAATTAAGATCTACGATCCACCTGTAAGAATATTTTGGATCTAGAATAATGACCTTACTAGCATATCTATTCACCATTTTTTTAATTTCTTTTTCCATCTCTAAAGTCGGTATTTTAGAGATAATAACTACGTCATATTTTTTAGCTTCTTCTGGAACACTTGGATAAAAATGAAGCCTTGATGATCTGGAAGCAAAACAATTTTGAGCTATCACCAGTTCATTTATATCTGGCTCTATTCCCGTAATAGTTATTTCTGTATTCTTATAACCAAGAAAGATTTCAAGTAATCCACAACCAGAATAAATGTTAATAACAGTTTCTTTATTTTCAATAAAAGCGGAAAGTTTGAGATATCGCTCTTTTTGACTTTCAAACATTTTTTTTACAGTAGGAAATACGCTTTTGTATCTATAATTGTCCAAAACCAAATTCTTATAATATAACTTATCGATACTTTTCTTATCAAAAATATTTAGTAAAATCGTTCTTATATTAAATGCGGGCTTTCCTCGCGCTATTCTTTCTAGGAACAACATATTTAGAAAATATGACTGTAGGATAAATGCAACCAGCACCGCAGATAATACTCCTATAATAGAGACCAACGAAATAGACTCCAAAGCTGGATGCTTAGCAAAGAATAATGCACCTATACCTAAAAGTGTTGTAAACACAGATAGAATAATTGAAGTTCTATAAGTAATTAAAACTTTGGTACCAGTCTCATACTCCTTTAGAAAAGCATTTGTAATAAAAATGCTATAATCTAAGCCAAGACCAAATATAAATGTAGAAATTATAATGTTCAAGATATTAAATTCTATCCCTAAAATGCTCATGATTCCTAAGGCTATTACCCAAGTAATTCCAATAGGGATAAGCGTAAGAACACTAATTTCTATAGATCTATAAGCCAATAATAAAATAAGAAATACCGCAATTATAGAATAGCCAATCAAGATATTAAAGTCTGATCTTAAATGCCCAAGAAAGTTTTGGTTGATCTGTTTTCTATCTATTACTACAACATTCCTAACACTTTTAAATTCTTTGGTCAATCTAGGTATGTCTTCTTCGTTAACACTAACAGAAGTAGTTACTGTAGCAAAATTTTCTTTAGAAGAGATAAAATCGTCTAAATATAAATTTGTGGTACCACTATAATCTTTTAAATATATCGGGTTAAATTCAGAAGAAAGTAGCTCATAAAAGGTATTAAAACTTTCCGGTCTAAACCCGAAGGCATCAGACTGTTCTATAAGATCTTCTTGAATTAACTGTTTCTTATGCTCCGGCCAGAATTCTTTCCATCTTTCTATCTTTTCGAGCTGCGTATTAGTAGAAAGCACTACCCCACCAATGCTGCTATAATTTATGATCTTATTACTTTTCTTAAGTCTTGTAAGCTTTTTATAAAGCTCATTATTGAATTCTAATGCTTCATCTACCGTATTTCCGTAAGAAACTAGGTAAATAGATTTAGCTGCTTTTCCAGCTATCTCTTGAACATGTTGTTCTGCCTGTTTAATATTTTGTGGTTCGTAATTTAACGCAGAAAGATCATTATTGAATTTAATCTTGGTAAAAAAGAACAATCCTATGATAAAGAGAATGAAAATTATAAGGGTTAAAGGTTTCTTTTTATGAAACTCTATGGATGCCAGTTTATCTATAAAATTAGAGCTGGTTGCACCATTACCTTTAGGAATTTTGTATAATTGTGGAATAAGAATCAACGCTAATATTGAAGCTACCATCACACTAATAGCTGCAAATATCCCTAGATCATTAAGAGCTTTACTCTTCACAAAAATTAAGCATAAAAATGCGACTGCAGTAGTACTGCTGCTCATTAAAACTGGCCTTGTAACTTCCTTATAAAGCTTTGGAATATTGTTGTTATTTCTATAATGTGTGAGAATATGCAACGCATAATCTATACTTATACCCAAGAGAACTGCCCCAATACCTACGGAAATTGCAGAAATATTTCCTTTGATTAAATAAAGTATTGCTAAAGCGGTTATTGCTCCAATTACACTTGGAATAAATAGTAAGATTGGAACATAGATTCTCTTATAATAAAAGATCAACAGAGAAAGTAGAATGATAGTTGCTATACCTAAGGTAAGTTGTATATCTTTTTTGATCTGATTGGCATTTGCCACGGAATAACGTACACCACCAAAAAATTCGCCCGAAATACCTTTAAATTCTTTATTTAATCGCGATTGAATTTCTTCTAATCTTTCAACGAAAATGGTATTCTTATTTGTTTCGGAAGCAGGATACTTTGGGCTTAAAAACAGTAATAGGTGTTTGTGATCTTTAGTAACCAAAAAGTTATTGTAAAGCTCAAAATCCTCACCTACCTGTAGTTCTTCTAATTTTTTTAAACCTAATGCAGATATAGATAATGGATCTTTAAAAAGATATTGCTTAGTAACTAGTCCTGTTGGAGAGATCAAACTTTTATAATTCTCTCTTAACCTATCTTTCAGACTATCCTTGTCAAGTCTTTTTTCTATTTCAGAATAGTCAGATTCATTTAAAAATAAAGGGATGTGCTGATATACAAAATCATAGATCTCCCGTATTCCCTCCTCTGGAACCTTGCCTTGAATTTGTTCTACATATTCTGGTAATTCCTGATCTATAGAATCTATAAATTGCTGCGCGTATTGAATGAGATCTTCTGGTTCTAAAAGGCTGGAATCTGCAGATACGGTAATTATTATCTTATCAGAAAATTCGGTTTGATCTAAAACTTTTTTTAAGGTATTTTGCTGTTCTCCACTAGGAATTAAACTAGTTATATCTTCTTCTAAAGTAATTCGTGAGGCTAGAAAAGTAATGATACCAAGAATTATAAGCCCAATTACAATAGCCGCTTTTTTATTCTGATTTATAAGAGTATAGATCTTTAACATTAAGGCTCTACTACTTGCTTTTGATTAGACACCGAAAATAATAAATAAAAGACAACCCACGTTAGTAAAGATGCTATTACGGCAAGACAAAGGCTACCTATTATATATTGTCTTAAACCTTGATATATAGCAGCTGCAGAGTCTATTTGTGAAATATCTAGATCTAAGGAGATTCCTTTCCCGGAGATCAAAGAACCTAACTGATAACTTAAATAAATGATAATAGGTATAAAGGGAGGAATACTAATGTTGGAAAAAACAAAAGCTGAAACCTTATTCAATTTAAATACTGCAGCTAATAAAAAAACTAACAATGTATGAAGTCCCCAAAAGGGCGAAATTCCTACAAAAATTCCCAGTGCTATGGCAGCAGCCTTTTTGCTAGGCGATTCCTGACTTTTTAGAATATCTTCCTTCCAAAATCTTTTGATCCCTTTTTCTTTAAAATCTTTGTACTTGTTTTGTGGATGGATATAAAAAAAACTTACCAGCACAAACCACATATACAATAGTACGATTCTGGTTATATCCCAAAATGGCCTAAAATGAGTAACTCTATTTTCCTTATCATAATAAACTTTAATGGGCACATTCTTCACATTCACCTTTCTCCAGGATGCTTTAACGATCACTTCTATCTCTAGTTCAAATTTCCAAGTATATAGAGGAATATCATTTACTATTTTTAATGGATAAAGCCTATAGCCACTCTGGGTATCATGTAATTCTGACCCTGTGACCACCATGTACCAAAAATTGGAAAACTTGTTACCTGTACTGCTCTTACCTGGAACATTTCCGCTCCCCATGTTTCTATCTCCAACCAATAAGATCTCTTCTTCAGGAGCTTTATTTTCTAATTCTGATAAGAAAATTTCTAGATCGTCTGCATAATGTTGTCCATCAGAATCTATAGATATAGCATAATCATATCCTAATTCTTGAGCTACCTTAAACGCTCTTTTAAGTGCAATACCTTTTCCGCAATTTTTCTTAAAATGTTCTACTGTTATATATGGATCTGCAGCTAGAATAGCTTTAGTACTATCTGTAGAACCATCGTTAACAACAACAATATTATGAGTGTAATGCTCAAGATCTTTCAGGACTATACCTAAAGATCTCTCATTATTATATGTAGGCATTATGATGCAACATTTAAGAGCATCAAATCTTGCTTGATATATTGGGGAAGAAGTCAAATATAGAGTCTAGATTAGACTACAAAAGTATTGTTTATAAATGGAGTGATAGCACCTTCAGTTCTATATTATCTATCTGAAATTATCTTATAAATAGAATTGATCTTTAGCGCAACCTTATCTTGATGTTTTGCAATTGCCTTTAACTCAATAACACCATTATTTTCTGATATATGGGAATACATGGTGAAATTGGCTGAAAGATTAGGATCTACAACAGCCATAAACTTTACGTTCAACGCCTTTTCTAATTGAAGATTCTTATTTGTTCTCTTTTCAACCTCTTCATTAAATAGTTGCATAAGAATAACTCCGGGAGTTACTGGTCTTTCCGGAAAATGACCAATGTAGATCTCATGATGTTTGTTTATAGAAATTTCGGTTATGATCTCACCGTGATCTTCTATAGTACTAACTTCTGTATAAAAATCTTTTAATTGCATGTGATCTCTCTTTTTAAAGAAATACTAAAATAGAGAGAAAATATAATGTTTACAGTCGAATCATTAAATTTTATAATAAACTCTAATAAGAATAACCAAGTCTTATTCCTTAAACACTTTAGGATCAATTTGTTTGTTTATACTAATATTTTTAAAGTGTATCTCCGTAAAATCTCCAGATTCTTCAACTAATTTCACAGTATCTACCAGGTTTTGCCTGTTAAATTTAAGTACAATTTGAGCAAACATTTGTCTAAGCATCGCATCTCTTGGCACGAGTACTACCATCCTATCTGCATTCACGCGAATATAGGTAATATCAAAATTATCTGTATCTGCCATCAATTTACCATTAACGCTCCCAGAAATAAGACTTACCAATTTTTCAAATATTTTATTAGACCTTAAATTAGTAACAGATTTTTCTCCTTCATCGTCCACGAACATCTGCCCTTCTTTAAATAACATCTGATAACTATAGGGCTTATAATACTCCCATTTTAGAACCTCCGGAGACTTAAAATACAATCTACCTGCGCTAACAGATTCGGCTTGCATCATCTGTATATATTTTACCTGCACAAAATCTCCAGACATGGTTTTGATCTCATCTGCACGATTCTCTACAGAATTCCGAAAGTTGGAAGTTGCCGAAACCGGAATTTGTCTTTGCTGAGCCATTCCGACTGCAGTAAACAAAAAGAATAAAATTTTAATTATACGCATCTATATTAAATAAAGTATCAACTCTAACTGGTGTGTAATTGTTGTCTTTCAAAAATATCAACAACTGTTCCAATATGTGTACGGTCTTAAGGTTGTTATCATGTAGAAGTATAACATCACCAGGTTTTATCTTTCTTAAAATTCTTCTTAGAACAAAATTGGAAGAGCTTAAAACTGCATCATAAGATCTTACATTCCACCCTACTACCACATGTCCGGTCTCAACTAGCGCTTTTTGAGTATTTGGATTTATTACTCCAAAGGGAGGTCTAAATGTTCTAGAATTAATTCCTGCAATTTTGTAGATAATAGCATCACAAGCTTTAATTTCTTTAACGATATCTTTTGAAGACAGGAAACCCATTTTTCTGGTATGAGAGTAAGAATGATTTCCTATAAAATGACCATCCTCTATAAGTAATTGAAAAATTTCCGGATTATTTTCTATATGCTGACCTATGCAAAAGAAGCTAGCTTTAACATCATATTTTTTTAAGATACTTAAGATCTCTTTCGTATTTTCTACAGGGCCATCATCAAAAGTTATGGCAATACTTCTATCTCCTACTATGGGATTAGCGTTATGAGCACGAACAAAAAAATTAAGTCTAACATTGGTAGAAATAACAAGTAAGAAGATCAGATAACCAACCGCAACGCCAATAATCATCCAAAAAGAAATGAGATTTAGAAATGCCAGTACTACCCCAAAAGCTATGAGGAGAATCATAATTATATGTGCTACTTTAAATTTCAACGCTTCCTAATTAAAATAAGACTATGGTCTTCACCCTGATATTGATTATATAAAAGCACATACTTTATTTTACCAGCGGTAACACTATTAACTTTTAAGATCTCTGGAATAGTTTGCAATTCTATGATCTTACATCCTAGCCAAAGGGCATATCCAGAAACCGTATTATATTCACCTACCAAATGCTTATAAGCTAATTGCTGTGTCTTTTTGAGAATACCCGTAGTTAAAGCTTCATAAAAGTGGTCAAAATTTACATCCCCATTCTTACCCAAGATCACAAGATCTATATCTGCTGAGGATATGCGATTTTTACCTAAAAACTCTTCAACTGTATTAGTTATATTTTCTACTTCTAAAGTTGCAATTATAGAAATATCCAATAATTCTACCAAGGAGCTCTTATTCTCAGAAGTTAAATTGAAAAAATGAGCCCCTTCAGAGGTAATCGTTCCACGAGAATCGCTTTTAAATAATTCTAAATTTGAAATTCTCTCTTTCTTAAGTTGATGATCAAACTCCATAAATCCAGTGATGGTTTCAGAAATTTCATCTAC
This sequence comes from Gillisia sp. Hel_I_29, assembly GCF_000744275.1. Classification (NCBI taxonomy): domain Bacteria; kingdom Pseudomonadati; phylum Bacteroidota; class Flavobacteriia; order Flavobacteriales; family Flavobacteriaceae; genus Gillisia; species Gillisia sp. Hel_I_29. The sequence goes on along the minus strand of NZ_JQLP01000005.1, from coordinate 1,995,447 downwards.
ACCTCCTACCAGTACATTTTTACTATTCTTACCTTCATCAAATATCATCATGGCATCTAAAAGTGCCCATTCTAATGAAACAGAATTCTGTGAATATGTAACATTGTAAGCTTTACTATTAAGGTGTAGAGCGATCTGTCCCCCAATAGTATTGTGAGTAGAGTGTATGAAGGCTGTTGGAGATAATAATAGTTCTTTTTGTTTAATTACAGATTCTAAAAAACGTTCTGTATCTTGCTTACAGCCCTGTCCAGTGCCGGTAATTATAGCGTCTGGACATGTTACTTCTGCATCTTTAAGAGCCATAATTGCTCCCGAAATACTCATTTTTAAAGCCTTGGAGAGTCGGCGTAAAGATTTTGTAGGAATATATTCTTTATGGTTGAATGGCACTATTTCAAAAATTGGATCTGAGTAAACATTTGGAGCTTCGTTAAATACCGAAGCTTCTGTTTGAGCTGCAATGCTTGAAACTCCACTGATAAAGATTCTATTTTTCATCTTTACTAAAGATTAGAGAAGTACAATTACCTCCAAAACCGAAGGAATTGGATAAAATATTCTTTATTTTCCTGTCTTTAATTTTTGTTACTGGACTTAATTCGGTCTCATAAATTGATTTTTCAAAATTAAGATTAGGAAATATTTGCTGATTTTCTAGCATTAACAAATTAAGAACTGCCTGTACTGCACCAGCTGCTGCCAAGGTATGACCGGTGAATCCCTTTGTAGAAGCAAAATCTGGAATATGATTTTTGAATATTCTTTTCATGGCTGCACTTTCTGAGAGATCATTATTTTTAGTAGCCGTACCATGTGCATGAATAAAATCTATTTCTCCTAAATCTATTTCAGCAAAATTTATAGCGTTTTTCATCGCTAGATAGGCACCATCCCCTTCAGGAGATGAAGCGGTTTGATGATAAGAATCGTTCGTATTAGCATATCCGGTTACTCTACCTAGAACTTTCTTCCCATCTAAGCAGTTATCTGCCTCCAAAATCAAATATGCAGCACCTTCTCCCAGGTTCAATCCATTTCTTTCTTCATCAAAAGGTTTGCATGGAGCATCAGACAAGATCATTAAGGAGTTAAAGCCATTTAAGGTGAACTTTGTTAGACAATCTGTACCTCCAACGATCACTCTTTTAGATCTACCGCTATTAATTAATCGAGCACCTAACATAATTGCGTTAGCAGCTGAAGAACAGGCAGTACTAATAGTGGATACTTGGCCATTTATTTTAAAATACTTGGCAATTTGACAAGTAGTATAACCTGGATGCTGAGCTTTTATAAATTGCGTGTGACCGCCATTCTCAAAATCTGAATAAAACCTCTCTGTAGCATCTATACCTCCCACACTTGTACCAGAAATAAAATCACAGCTGTTTAAATCCTTTAGATTAAATTTAGCATGAGATATTGCTTCCTTAACGGCTATAATTCCCAATAATGAAGCTCTGGTAATTGGTTCAGAAATGGTGATATTAAGAGATCGTTGCAGCTCAAGATTAGTACGCTTTATCTCTCCAACAGGTAAATTTGTATGAGTGGTTTGAAGGATCTCTGAAAATGAAAGTCCGTTATTACCAGAACTAAGTGAACTGTAGGTCTCTTCTAAGTTATTTCCTATAGAAGAAATGATTCCCATTCCGGTAATGGCAATTCCTTTCCTCATAGATTATTTAGTGCGGTTAGCTTCAATAAATTCAGCCATTTTATTTATGGATATAAAGATATCTTTTCCTTGCTGCGGATCTGTAAGTTTAATACCGTAATCCTTTTCTAGTAGTACAATTAATTCTAATGCATCTATAGAATCTAAACCAACTCCATCCCCAAAGAGGGGTTCATTATCTTCAATATCTTCTACAGATAATTCTTCAAGATTTAATTGCTCGATAATACTAACTTTCAACTCTGTACGTAAATCACTCATTTTCAAAATAATATAACTGCTCTAAATTCTTAACGGTAAAAGGAATTTCCCCTACCTCAGAAATTAGGCACAAAAATACATCATATTCAGCATTTTTAAGGTCTATCCATCCACAAACCGCATCTTTAGCTTTTCCAGAATCAAGCAAAACTTGTGTGTAATCTCCAATAAGTTCTGCATCAAAAGTTTCTGATAAAAAGAAAATATTCTCACTTTGCAACTGATGTCTTATACTTATTTCTCCTAAAACAATATTAGGTAAGGTATAGACAAAAACAGACGGTGAAACTATTTGAGATAAAGCATTTTGATGTATTTTATCTGTATCTAAACTTGAAGAATTATTGGAGAACACCAAGGCGGTATTTATATCTTGTTTTTCTATATTAAAAAGTATTTCTGTAGCCAGAATTCCTAATTTAGACATCCTATCCATTTTAAAGAATTTTGGATATGAAAGCTGTAAAAATTGATAGACTTCTTTAAAGAAAAGATCAATTTCAGCAATATCTAACCCAGACCTAAATAGCAATTCCTGATTATTATAAATGGAACGGTTTTTAATTCTTACAACATTATTAATATAAAACTGTTTACCCATCTATTTCCTTTTTAAATACCATCGCTAAATTACATCCTCCAAAACCTGAGGACGTTTTAATAGCATACCTCAAATTTTTAGTTTGATGCTTTTGTATGATATTGATAGGGTTTTCTATTTCTGAAGTTTCAAAATTTAAAGATTCATAAAGTTGATCTTTCAACATCGCATGCTTTAATATAATGCTTTCTAATAAAGATGCTGCACCCAACGTATGACCATAATAAGCCTTGTAACTGTTAATAGGCGTATGTTGAAGTCCTGCTTTAGTAAAGGCAATGGCTTCCATGCTATCGTTAAAAGAGGTTCCGGTTCCGTGTGCAGACAAATAATCTATTTGAGAAGATGAAACTTCAGCCTCATTCAAAGCTGTTGAAAGGCTTTTATAAAGTCCTTCTCCTGTTCTAGATGGTCCAGAAATATGATTGGCATCATTGGCTGAAGCATCTGCTATTAAACTTACAGCTTCATTTATATTTTTCTCTTTAGAAACAAGAACCGCTGCTGCAGCCTCTCCTAAACTTATTCCTGTTCTATTTGCCGAAAATGGTTTGCACGGCTCATTGCTAATCGCTTGAAAAGAATTAAAACCGGAAACAACAAATTCTGAAACAAGATCTCCACCAACAACAATGGCTTTTTTAAATTTACCAGAGTTTATAAATCTTCTCGCCACAGCCAAGGCAAGTCCGCCGGAAATACAAGCATTAGAGATAACGATTGGTTTTTTAGAGAAATGGAAAAATTGTTGAATGACATTTGCTAATTCAGAAAGCAGCACCCGTTTTTCAGGGAATTTAGAATCAACCATTAAAACGTCTATATTCCCTTTGGTAGTTGAAACTATCAGCTGTATTTCTTTTAAATTGATCTGTGTATTCTGATCTAAAACTGCTTGTACCGCCAAGATCATCATTTTTTCTAACTTGGTATATTCCTCAGAATTTCCAATTTTAGAAAATGACTTAGTCAAGATATCATCATCTATAATCCCCGCATAAAAGCTATTATGCTCGAACCTTGAGTTTGGATGTAATTTTAATCCTGATTGCTTTGCTAAAATAGATTGAATATTATCAGCAGTGGTAAAGCCTAAGGGTGAGATAATTGCATCTTCATGCAGGTAGATCTTCTTCATTTATTCAAATTCCATGTTCTTCTTCCAATCTAAGAAAAATGGAGGATTGGTCAATATTAATTCTCTGTTTTCTCCTAAAAATACTTGAACTGTCTCCCCTATACAAATAACCTTATTTTCTAAAATTAGCTTATAATTAAAATGCATTTTTGCGGCATGACAAGGCTGAAAAGTAGTTTCAATGGTAAAAACATCGCCATATTGCAAAGGCAATTTATGTTCGCATATAGATTTTACAATAGGCGTTGCAAAGCCATTACTCTTTGCATCTAAATAAGATAAACCGTGCTTTCTGCAAAACGCCTCCCTGCCCTCTTCAAAATATTTCAAATAGTTTCCATGCCACACAATCTGTAAAGGATCGCATTCGTAGAACTGAACTCTTCTTTCTAATCGAGATGTGAGTAACTGCTTTTGCATCTTAATCTACGGTAACTGTTTTCATTTCAGAAGTTGCAATAACTTTTCCTTCTTCATTCTTAGTAATAGCAGATACCGAAGTTACATTCATGATCTCATGAAGTATTTCTACATACGTAGTAAGATGCGTGCCGGCCTTAGGTAGCTCTAAGATCTCAACAGTTTTAATAGCACCAATAAACCCTGTTCTTGGCTTATCTAAACCTTCTAAAAATCCTTGATACCCTCTATGTAAAGACATGCTTTGCGCCATGTGCTCTATAAGTCCAGGTTCAGAAAATACTCCATCTTCTACAAGAATATTATCTTCTAAAATATCAAAGCCGGAAGTGCCGGTAAGTTTAGTGTAATCGTACAACGCATCTACCATTACAAATGGAGGTTTCTGCGGAATTAATTGCAAAATTCTATCTAGAGATTTTATAGGCTCTTTCAGTAAATTTTCTGCCATGAATATAGGTTTTATTTGAAATCCTTCCAATAATCATAATAATTATACCATTGATGAGGATATTGCTTCACCATGGTTTCAAGGTTTCCAAGATACGCTTTTAATAATTCTTTTGTGCTGTGCTCTTTAGCAATATAGGGTCTTGCATAGAAATGATAATGAAAATTTTGCTCTCTCATAATATGCACAAACAAGACCGGAATTTTATTTCTGATGGCTAATTTAAATGGTCCTTGTGGAAATTGAACTTCTTTTCCTAAAAATTCCTCCGAATATGTTTTTGCATTTGGTAAATATCTATCGGCTGCAAAAACGAGCAATTCATTATTTTTCAGCGCTTCATTCATTTTAAAAATATGAGAAAGATCATCTTGCAGAACAATGCTTTTTATCATGGATTTTCCGGTAACAGATTCCAGATAATTTTTAATCTCACGATGTTCCAGATCTGTCATCACCAAATTCACCACCGCTGGATTGTTCTTCTCATCAAAAAAATGTTTTGCCAGATTAAAATTTCCAATATGAGCCGTAAGTAAAATTCCTCCTCTATTTTCTGAAAGCATTTCTTTGATATAATGAATACCGTCAAACTCAAAAGTGAATTTCTTCTTTAAACCTACCGCAATTGCTATTCTATCTAACTGAATTCTCCCAAATGTAAAATAACTTCTATACACCTGAAATGCTGAATTTAATACTGAATAACCTAGTCTTTTTCTGAAAAGATAATAGGTACTTTTTGTTGAAGTGTAAGAAAATATGATAAAATAAGCCGCAACAAAGAGAAGTACAAAATAAGCCACCAATAAGCCAAAGGTCTTAATGATAAGAACATAAATCTTAAAACCAAGAACGGTTCCTCTGGATTGGCCTTTCCATTCTGACATTTTTATGAATATAAACCTCCATTAATATTAATAACTTCCCCGGTAATATAAGATGCCTTTTTAGAAGCTAGAAAAGCCACGAGTTCTGCAACTTCTTCTGCCTCTCCAAATCTATTTAAAGGGATTTGTTTCTTTAGTTCTTTTTCATCAAAATCTGCAGTAAGATCAGACTTTATGAAACCCGGAGCTACAGCATTTACGGTCACATTCCTTTTACCTATTTCTTGTGCCAATGCTTTCGTTGCAGCAATTACGGCTCCCTTAGCTGCAGAATAATTTACTTGCCCTGCATTTCCCTTAACTCCCGAAAGAGAAACTATATTGATTATTCTACCAAATCTAGAGGTAAGCATGTCCTTTAATAAAGGTTGAGTAACATTATAAAAGCCTTGTAGACTCGTGTTTATTACAGAATTCCAGTCATCTGGTTTCATCCACATAAATAATCCATCTCTGGTAATTCCTGCATTATTTACTATTACTTCCACTTTAGCTTCAGAATGCTCTTCCATCCATTCTTTTAAAATTTGAGAAGTTTGTTCTGTATTAGCTACATCAAACTTTAATAAAGTACACGAAACATTTTCAGCTTCTATCAATACCTGAGTTTCTTTCGCTGCAACATCATTAGCCGCATAATTAAGCAGAATATTATAATGTAATTCTGAAGCCAGTTTAATAGCGATTGCTTTTCCAATTCCTCTGGAACCTCCTGTTATTAATGCATACTTATTGTTCATTTTAAAAGTTCCTTAAATTAGTAAGCATCATTATTTTGAAGGTAGACCTTCACTTGCTCTAAAGTTTCTGAAAGCGATAGATCTTCTCTTATTTCAGGAATTATATTTTCAAATACCTTAACTTTTTCCAAGGTTTTACTGGATAGCTTATCATTAAAATCTAAATATTTCAATGCCTGCATTATAGTTACAAGTTCTACAGAGATCACCTGAAAGGAATTTTCTATCACCGTTTTAGTAATATTAGCAGCATTAGTTCCCATGCTTACTACATCTTGATTATCGTTATTGTTTGGAATACTGTGCACATACATAGAATTAGATAGCATTTGGTTTTCTGCCGTAGTAGAAACTGCACTAAATTGAGCACCCTGCATCCCAAAATTTAACCCAAGGACTCCAAGATTTACAAATGGAGGAAGAATATTATTCAACTTATTGTTTAAAAGATAATTTAGCTGACGTTCTGCTAAAATACTCAGTTTAGTAACTACCAATTTTAACTTGTCCATTTCAAGCGATACATAATCACCATGAAAATTCCCGCCATGATATACCTGTTTACTTTTAACGTCTATAATTGGATTATCATTAGCCGAATTTACTTCTTCCAGTAAGATCTTTTTTACATTTTCAATAGTATCATAAACAGGACCTAAAACCTGTGGCACACATCGTAAACTATAATATTCTTGCACTTTTTCTTTAAAATATTCTTTTTCAGAATGATTGCCACTATACAAATGCTCGTTCCTATCTCTGGTAAGTTGACTATCAGATAAATGACTTCTCATTTTTCTAGCTATTTTCTGTTGCCCTACATGTAACTTTGCATTATTCAATTCTTCCGACAAATGATCATCATAAGCTTGCACGATCTCATTGATCGCTGAAGAACAGAAGATCGACCAATCTAATAATCTTTTTGCGTAGATCACATTAACAATTCCAATACCTGTCATTGCAGAAGTTCCGTTCATTAATCCAAGTCCTTCTCTCAACTCAATTTTTATTGGATCTATATTTTCTGACTTAAAAACTTCCTTTGTTTTTCTTCGTTCACCCTCAAAAAAAACTTCTCCTTCTCCAATTAACACCAATGCAAGATGTGCTAATTGAACCAGATCACCAGAAGCACCTACTCCTCCATGTTCATAGATAACAGGCGTTATATTTTTATTGATCAAACTGGTCATAGTTTCAATTACCGATGGATGCACACCAGATTTACCCAAGGCCAACGTATTTAATCTGGCAAGCATTAATGCTTTTACATACATAGGCTCCATTGGTTTGCCCATTCCCGAGGCATGACTTCTTATCAAGTTGAATTGAAGTTTTACACGATCTTTCTCTTTGATCTTATATTGAGCCATAGGCCCAAAGCCAGTATTTACTCCATAAATAACTTTGTTTTCTGAAAACTCCTTTAAGAATTCAAAACTTTCTAAAACCCTTTTAAGTAGGCTATTATCTAATTCTATCTTTTCATCATGCAAGAGCACTTGAAAAAAGTCATCGAAATTTAGGGCTTCTTTTATATGTAACATATACTCAAAATCGGGGTTACCATGGATGTTCGAGTTGTTAAAACTCTTAACAAATGTACTATATTTACAGCGTTAATAAAATGTAATGAAAAGGGAAATTACAGATATCCTTATAATTGGCGCAGGCCCATCTGGAATGGTATCTGCCTCTTATCTTCATAACCAAGGATTTAAAATTAAAGTAGTGGAAAAATCTAAATTTCCACGATTTAGCATCGGCGAGAGTTTGATTCCTCGATGTATGGATAATTTTGAAGAAGCCGGATTGCTGGAAGCGCTTAAAAAAATTGGATTTCAGAAGAAATTTGGTGCTCGATTTATTAAAGACAATTTAGTAGGGGAATTTGATTTCTCAAAGAAACACGGTAAAGGATGGGATTGGACCTGGCAAGTACCAAGAGCCGATTTTGATAATGTTCTGGCTCAAGAAGTAATCAATGAGGGGGTTGATATTTTATTTGAATCCGAAGTTATTAATGTAGAATTTAAAGAAGAGTTCTCTGTTACTACCATCAAAGATCAGAATGATGCAATTTCCGAAATTCAGGCCAGATTTATAATAGATTCTAGTGGATTTGGACGAGTGCTGGCAAAACAGTTAAATCTTGAAGCGCCACCTCAAATAGCCTCTCACTCTTCTATTTTTACTCATATAAATGAAAAAGATCGACCACAAGGAAAAGAAGGAGAATTAATAACCTTTGAGGTTCTAGAGACTAAGATTTGGTTTTGGTATTTTCCTTTTTCCAATGGAAATTCTAGCTTAGGGTTTGTTGGTCCAAACGAGTGGTTTGAGAAATTTGAAGGTAACAATGAGGAAAGATTCCGTAAAATGCTTAAAGAATTAAAATTCTACTCAGGACGATTTAAAGAGCATGCATTTCTCTTTGATCCTATTCAAGTAGAAAATATATCAAAAAATGTCACCCAACTTCATGGACCAGGATATGTATTAACCGGAAATAGTGCAGAATTTTTAGATCCTGTTTTCTCTTCAGGAGTTTCATTTGCTACAGAATCTGGTTTATTGGCTTCTAAATTGGCAACAAAAGAACTATCGGGAGAACAGGTAAATTGGGATGACGAGTACTCATCTTATATTAAGAAAGGAGTAGATGTATTTTCGAGTTATGTAAAAGAATGGTATACAGGAAATTTGCAAAAGATCATTTTTCATCCATCTCCTCGAACAGATATTAAAGAGCAAATTTGTGCTGTTCTTGCAGGTTATGTTTGGGATGAAACTAATCCCTTTGTAAAAAAACATTCCAGGATCATTAAAAATATTGTCCATCTCATAGAAATGGAAGAAAAAGACTTAAAAAAAAATTAAAGTTAAAATTCTGATGTCAAAGGCTTTATAAAAAAGGTTTAGAATTTACTTCAAAAATGTTTAAAAAGGTTTGCATGGTATGAAGGTAAAAGCTACATTTGCAACCGCAAAATAATTGCAATCGTTCTTATTTTAATGGAGAGTTGCCAGAGTGGTTAATGGAGCAGTTTGCTAAACTGTCGACGAGCAATTGTCGCATGAGTTCGAATCTCATACTCTCCGCAAAACGTTTAATTCTAACCGAATTATTCGGGGTGTAGCGTAGCCCGGTTATCGCGCCTGCTTTGGGAGCAGGAGGCCGCAGGTTCGAATCCTGCCACCCCGACTTTAACAAGTTATATTTTAACATAATTAAAGGGTAATTATATGGTTTTCATATAGTTGCCCTTTCTTTTTTGCTCAAATTTTAACAAACAGTGTTAAATTTTATGTGAGTTCACCGTGAGTTCACTGGGAATTTGTGAGTTTATCGTGAGTTATTTTTTTGTATTTTTAGCTTACCGATACTCCATAATTGCGTATTGGTAGTTTGACTTTCGCCTTAATTAATTGTTTCATTAAAATAACATAACGATGCGTACCAGTCAAACCTTTTCCATTTCTTTTTTTATTCGCAAAAAGAAAAAGCAACCAGCCTTAGCCCTCCTCTATGCCCGAATCACCGTTAACGGTAAATCATTAGAAATAAGTTTAAAACGAACTATTCCGGTAGACAAGTGGAACCAATCAGCCAGTAAACTTACCGGTAACACTTCTGAAAGTCGGCAGATCAATAAAAAGATTGATGAAACCAAAGCGCAATTATATAAAACCTATGATAGCCTTTTAAAAGAAGGACTGCTGGTAACCACACAAACAGTCAAAGCTAGATACCTGGGTAGTGACCAGCAACATTATACGCTTACCTATTTGATTAACTATCACAAAGAAAAGATGGATAAGGTGTTAAAATATGGTACCATGAAAAATTATACGACTACGGAAAATTACCTAAAAGATTATTTAAAAGCCCAGCATCATACTTCAGATGTTTATCTAAAGCAAATTGATTACCAGTTTACCCTGGGATTTGAAAGTTATTTACGTGTTTTGCCGGGCCTTCAAAATAATGGAGTAATGAAGCATATGGAGCGGTTCAAAAAACTAATGCGCCTGGCCGAACATTTAGATTGGATTGAAAAGAACCCCACCAAAAGGTTCAAGCTACGCTTTGATCAGGTGGATATGGTTTATTTAAACAAGACCGAGCTGGAAAAGATCAAAAACGAAGAGTTTGAAAAACCGGTATTAACTATTAACCGGGATATTTTTGTTTTTGCCTGTTATACCGGGCTGGCTTATGCTGATGCCAAAGCCTTAAATAAAAACAATTTGCAAATTGGAGTGGATGGCAATAAATGGATTTATACCCGAAGGAGTAAAACGAATACTGCTGTGAGAGTTCCATTACTCGCAGAGGCGGAACGAATTCTAAAAAGATATAAAACTCATCCTAAAATAGACGGAACGGAAAAATTGCTACCGGTTTATTCCAACCAGAAAACCAACCAGTATTTAAAAGAAATAGCTAAAGAGGTGAAAATAAAAAAACAACTGAGTTTTCATACCGCCAGGCATACTTTTGCCACAACGATAACTTTAGCTAATGGCGTTCCCATAGAAACAGTTTCCAAGCTTTTAGGCCATACCAAATTATCCACTACACAGATCTATGCACGAGTAATTGATTCTAAAATTTCTAATGATATTGATAATTTAAGAGAAAAGTTGAACGATGAAAAAACAGAAATGGTAACAGACCGTACCTTTTATTTATAAACCTTTATTAATAGAGACTTTGTAATAGTCTTGTTTCAAGGTCACCAATTCGGATTCAAGTTTTTTGTTCAAATTTTGTTTTCAAATACTGAAGAAAGTAGAAACTACTTCTAAAATAGCTTATATCTTTATTTGTCGCAGAATTTCTTCGAAACTGGGTGGATCATTTCAGGTCTAGGAATTTTGATCAACCTATTAATAAAAATTAACCTATTTGATATCCTTAAAATCCTTTGTTTTTTCCATTTTAGCTTCTATTTACCGGAAGCCGTTGAGAGCAAAGTATTTGGTCATAAATTTATCACCAATCCAAATTTATCTTTTAAAAAACTTTTGTCCGTTATACTGAGAAACTTTGGGGGCTTTGATTCAGCTGTTATTGTTTTGGTTGCCGATCATATTTTTTTATTTGCCAATGGATTTTGAGATCGAACTGAAGCGAAGAAGATATTGCTCAGCCAGTATTTCTACAGAATTAATTTCTTAATTTGTATTTATTATGAAATTACTGATTGTAGAAGATGAACCGTACCTGTTAAAAAGCCTTGAGGATTTCGCGGCCAAAGAAGGCTATTTATATGATTCGGCAGGCAACTTTCAAACAGCCCAAGAACGTGTTTATTTATACGATTATGACTGTCTAATTCTAGACATTAATTTACCGGATGGCAGTGGGTTCGAAATTCTTGAAATTCTTAAAAAAGAAGATAAGACTGATGGTGTTATTATTCTTTCTGCAAGAGATTCCCTAGATGATAAGTTAACTGGCCTCGAATTAGGAGCTGATGATTACCTGATAAAACCATTTTATTTTTCAGAACTTAATGCCCGGATAAAAGCCGTCATTCGTAGGAAACAGTTTAAAACCAATAAGCCTATCCGCTTTGCCAATATGGTAATAGATCTAGGCCAATACCTAGTGAGAATAGATAACTTTTCTACGCCAATCTCATTTACTAAAAAAGAATATGCTATACTCATCCACCTCATTAACAATAATAAACGTATTATTTCTAAAATGGCGCTCGCAGAGTACGTATGGGGTGATTATGTAGATGAGGCCCAGAGTTTTGATTTTTTGTTTTCTCAGATTAAGAACCTCAAACGAAAGCTGAAAGATGCCGGGGCACAAGTAGAAATAAATAACATCTATGGGGTAGGTTATCAAATTCAGGCTTTATGAAGCTGCTTACCTACACATCCCGCCTTCAAATGCTGTATTTCCTCGTCTTGTTCGGGATTTTTTCGATATTGTTTTATTTGGTACTTAGCTGGAATGTACTTCAAAATGTAGATGAAGTGTTGAACAACCGCAAAGTCAACTTGCTAGCTTATCTAGAAGAAAATCCTGAAGCTCCTTTTAAAGAGGATAACCCACTAGACGATTTTACCTTTTTTCCTGTTGAAAAGAAGGTGTTTCAGGAAAGCTATGAAAGCTACACTGACACTCTTATTTATGAGCCTGTTGATGATGAGTTTGATGAGTACCGAAAGCTTACAGCTTATGTGAAATTACACAATAATAACTACCGGCTGGAAATTATAAAGCCACATCTGGAAGCGGGAGAAATGATAGGTACCATTGCCATTACACTCGGCAGCCTATTTATGGGCTTGGCGCTTTCTTTTTACTTAACCCAACGTATTATCTCCAAAAAAATATGGAAATCGTTTTTTGAAATGCTCGAAAGGCTCCGGCTCTTGCGCTTTGATAAAGAGAAAATGCCCGAATTACCATCTACAAATATTGATGAGTTCCGGATGCTGAATGAAGCTGTGAATGAGCTGGTCCGAAAAAATACTGAAGTCTTTCAAAGCCAAAAGCAATTTATTGAAAACGCTTCACATGAAATGCAAACGCCCTTGTCCATTATCCAGTCAAGGCTGGAAGCACTCATTGGGCAGGCTGAACTTTCAAAGAAGCAGGCGGAAATTATTGAAGGCATTATCGGTTCAACACAACGCTTAAAAAAACTGAGTAAAACTCTGTTGCTCTTATCTAAAATCGAAAACCGGCAGTTTATCCTTTCGGAACAGGTTGATATTCAAACAATTTTATGCCGATCCATGGAATTTTATGAAGAACATAAAGCCGCCTTGAATATATCGGTGAAAGCCGAAACACGAGATAGTTTGAAAGTGCAGGGAAATATTATGCTTACGGAGATACTGATACAGAACCTACTTAAAAACGCCTTTCTGCATAATATTGAGAATGGAATGGTAAGCGTTCAAATAATGGAAAACAAGCTCATTATTGCCAATACCGGGCAAAAGCAAGAAATAGGAAAAGTATTTGAGAAGGATAAATTGTTCAACCGTTTTTACAAACAATCCAGGAATCCCAATACTTGGGGGTTGGGATTAGCCATTGCTCTAAAGGTAGCTGAAACGAGTGGATGGGGACTTCATTATTATAAAGAAGAAGGATTGCACATTTTTGAAGTGAATTTCGGGTAACCAATCAGCTTCCCAAATTTCTACAGATTCCATTCATATACTTGCATTTAATAAAATCATGAAACTATAATGAACAGAGCCGGGAACCAAATCATTCTTATTTTGCTTTTATCCTTTTTAACCCCTAAAATTGTTTTTTCACAGGTAGAAAATAAAGAAACAAATTATCCTAAGATAAAAAACTATTTTAGTATTATGCATCCTATTGCCACTATAACAAAAGACGGGAATCACTTTAATTTTGATGGCAGTTATACAGTAGGCTTTCCAGTTGGTATAAATTTTCTTCAGAGCGACAAAATAGCTTACAGTATCGAGTTTGCACCTATGATTTCTTTTAATGATCGTGCGAGTAGGGTAACCGGATTACTTTTTCACCCAGGTGTTATCTACCGAAACATTGGAGGTTTTAATTTTTTAACCAGGCTTGCATTCAATACCAACGGCCGTTATGGTTAGACCTATAATTAAAAAGGAAAAAGTAACTTATTTCCTCGCTACGCCCATTCCGTTTAGATTCGGCAATGATTTACCTTTTTCAGTAACTTTTGGTTTTCAAGTTGGAATAGCATTTTAATCATATAAAAGAAAAAATTATGGACAGAAAAGATTTTTTAAGGAACTCAGCAATTTTAGGTGGAGCAACCATACTCCCTACTAACAATGTATTTTCGCAGAATGTGACTGAAAATGGAATAGATAAGTTGGTCGACAAAAACGGTAACTTTATCCAGAAATCACTTCCTTACAACAAAACATTTTTGGAACCACATATGGACGAAGAAACCCTTCACTTACACTATGAGTTTCATCATGGTGGAGCAGTTAAAGGTGCAAACAAAGATTTGATTAAAATAAAAGAACACCTAAAATCAGGAGATTTAGACCAGGTTGATTTGTGGACACGCAAACTGGCGTATCATTTTTCAAGCCACGTGCTACATACCATTTTCTGGACAAACCTTTCCAATAAAAAAACACAGCCCAAAGCAGAACTATTGAAACAGATAGAAAAAGATTTCGGCTCATTTGAAAAGCTCCAGGTATATATAGCAAAAGTATCTAAAGGCGTAGAAGGAAGCGGCTGGGGTATTTTGGGTTATCAACCCTTTTCCCGATCGCTAACCATCTTGCAATGTGAGAATCATCAGAAACTGACCCAGTGGGGCGTGATTCCGTTATTGGTTATTGATGTGTGGGAACATGCATATTATTTGAAACACAAAAATAAAAGAGGGGATTTTGTCGATACGATTTTAAATATCATTAATTGGGATAATGTAGCAGAACGATATAATAAGGCCATAAAAATTGTTTAATGGAGCAATTACCCTTTAAAGAAGCCATAAAAGTATGGATTAGAGTAGCCATTTATAGCTTTGGTGGACCTGCCGGGCAGATTGCGGTGATGCATAAAATTCTGGTCGAAGAAAAAAAATGGATAAGTGAGGACCGCTTTTTACATGCGCTCAATTACTGTATGCTGCTGCCTGGGCCGGAAGCCCAGCAGCTGGCCACGTATATTGGGTGGTTGCTGCATAGGACGAAAGGGGGGGTAACTGCAGGTATTTTATTTGTAATACCTGGATTTGTTTCAATACTAATTCTCAGTATTCTTTACGCTGCTTACAGAGATGTTGGTATTGTCGAAGCTATATTCTTCGGTATTAAACCTGCCGTCTTAGCCATAGTTGTTGGAGCCGTCATTAAAATAGGTAAAAAGGCCATCAAAAATGAGCTCATGTTTGTTTTGGCGGCTTTGGCCTTTATAGCTATATTTTTCTTTGAGGTAGATTTTCCTTATATAATAATAGCAGCGGGATTGACAGGTTTTATTGGCGGAAAACTTTGGGAAGAAAAATTCCATGTCATTAAAGGGCATAGATTAGCTGAAGAACATAAAGACAAGGACAATAATGAAAATACATTGATTGACAGCAAAATACAACCTGTAAAGCCGTCTTTAAAAAAAACATTCAAGACTATTTTTATTTTCCTAACGCTATGGTCTTTACCACTATTGATCCTTGGACTGGTGATTGGGGTCGAAAACATTTTCTTCTCGGAAGGCTTATTTTTCAGTAAAACGGCCGTTCTAACTTTCGGAGGGGCTTATGCTGTATTAGCCTATATCGCTCAAAAAGCGGTTGAAGATTATGGCTGGTTACAATCCGGTGAAATGTTGGATGGACTGGGTATGGCCGAAACTACGCCGGGTCCGCTGATACAGGTGGTACAGTTCGTAGGCTTCATGGGGGCCTATAGATTAAGCGGCTCTCTCGATCCTCTAACAGCTGGAATTTTAGCTTCCCTGATGGTTACCTGGGTTACCTTTGTACCTTGCTTTCTATTCATTTTTACAGGCGCTCCTTATATAGAATACCTACGGGGCAATAAAAGTTTAACCACTGCACTATCAGGAATTACAGCTGCCGTAGTAGGGGTTGTACTTAATCTGGGTGTCTGGTTTGCAATCCACACCCTTTTCTCTGAGGTTAACGAAAAATATCTGTACGGAGCAAGGTGGTTGATTCCCGAATGGAGCACAGTTAATATTGGATCATTAATTATTGCTCTAATAGCCTCTTTTGTATATTTCATTTTGAAATGGGATATGTTGAAAACTATCCTGATCAGTGTTTTATCAGGTATCATCTATTTCTTCATATTTAAGGAATTAGGTTGATTATGTGCTGTAACCCTATTGTCGATAACAGCATGATAACAAAGGATATGGCACTTACGGTATGTTTAAAAGGTGTAACCGGCAATCACGACAAGGGCGGCGGTTTATGGATAAAACAATTATTATGTAGTACGGGCAAATCCACTCGAGGATAACGTGGTGTGTACAAAGTAGAAGATGGCTAACGCAGAGATTTGCCCCTTGTAGGAAAAGGAAAAACCTATGGCTTAGATGTTGCCGCTCTAGGTGATAACTGGAAGAGCCTGGAATTAATATTAAAAGTGATGATTTACCATTTATTTGAACAATAAGGAGTATTTAAAGTTAAAGATACCACCCTCACTAAAGCTGGTAAGGTGGGTTTATGGACCAAAGAAGATGCTGTAACTTACTTTGATGATTTCAGTATAAAAACATTAGATTGATTAGAAGAATTTAAATAATAAAACAAACATATTATGAAAAGTAAATACGTATTGATTTCAACAGTTTTTTTATTGCTTTCGTGCAATGGCCATGACGGTAAAAAAGAGAATGCTGACAGTTCTCGCCCATCTTCTGAAAAACAAAAGGAGATAGAACAACAGGAAGATATGGAACGGCATCCCCTGAATATTACAGCTATCCGGGAGGTTATTGGCATTAAGGGCACGGAAAACAATGGGGAATATAAAGTAGTAGTTCCCCAAAATGATCTAGAGATAATGGTTGATGGTTTTAAAATCATCCCCCCGATGGGACTAGGCAGCTGGGCAGCATTTTCTGCGATTAAAGAGGGAGCAATGGTCATGGGCGATATAGTGGTGACTGAAGATGATTTGTGGCCGGTACAACAGGAAGTAATAAGACAGGGATTGACTATTACCGCCATCCATAATCATTTTGTGAGGAATAATCCCAATGTCATGTACATGCATATTGGAGGTATGGGTGAAGAAGGAGTACTTGCAGAAAAAGTAAAAGCTTTATTCGATAAGGTTGTGGAAGTGCGTGGTGGGAATCCTGCAGCTTCCGAACCTAGTGAAGTCGAGAATACGCTGGATACTGATAGAATAGATAATATTATAGGACATTCAGGTAATCTTAACAATGGAGTTTATAAGATTACAATAGGGAGGCCAGATGTTGATCTTAGGGAGCACGGAGCTCCTGTTAGTACTTTTATGGGATTTAATACCTGGGCCAGCTGGCAGGGGACTCCAGAAAAAGCTGCTGTTGCAGGAGATTTCACCATGCTTGCCGATGAAATTGCCCCTGTTATAAAAGCCCTTGTAGAAAACGGTATTGAAGTAGTGGCAGTACATAATCACATGGTGTATGAAGAACCAAGAATATTCTTTTTACATTATTGGGGTGTGGGCCCAGCCGAGAAACTCGCCCACGGTCTGAAAACGGCTCTTAACCAGACCGGGGTGGTGAGCAAAAATGAATAATTAAATTCATTTTTAATTTAGCGAGGTATTTTAAATGAATGAGAGAGGAGACACGGGATTAATTTCCGTTACCTCTTTCCACGTAAAAATACCTACGGTTCTCGTATACTGTAATTTTTCTATTTATTCTGAATTTCCTCTAACCATTGCCAAGAGGTGGATGTCCTGTCTGGAACTTGCCGAAATAAAACTTTATGTGAGCTTTTTAATAATCCCTTGAATAAAATAGACCTATGAGTAACCCAGGCGAAATTTTCGTTATCTTTAAAAGAAAAGGATAATTATATGTCTATATACGATTACCCTTTAAAATGTTGAAATTTTCTTTAACGAAAAGGATGTTGAACTCCTATTAAATTAAAAGGTCTTAAAACCTGATTTTCCATCTGATGCCGTTCCGGAGATAACTAACAAGGGCTTTTATCAAATAAGTATCAGCCCGAAGCTTTGAATAGCGTATAATTCGTTCCTATCAGTTCGGTCACAGTTTATTATTATGGGGAAGTATTCCCCGATAGAAAGTTAACAATTACAGAAACTCACTAACATATATATAATTCCTAAATAAGTGTGTTCGTAAAACTAAGGGGGAATAGCAAGAGGGTAACACGCGAAGCGATGTTACAGATCATTAATACATTGAAATTCAATAAATTACGAATTTAAATCCTATCATTTTTCACGTATTTTGCGACAAATGCACTCGCAACCCCCGTAAATAGGTGGTTTTTTGCGACAAATTTCACGGAAAACTGAAATTCAAACCCACTTACCACTTTTACCTCCACTTCGCAAAAGCTCCATTTCAGCAAAAGAGGTTTATTACAATTTGTCTTAGACACGAGCCAAAAAGCTTAAAATATTAAAAGAATACGATCGAAAAAGCTTTTTGACTCAAGTCCGCTAGGCGGTAACTAAAATTCACCGATCAGGTTTTCAGAATTATTTAAAAATCCTTCCTACATCACCTTACCTTTCGATGCAAAAATCAAGCTTAAAAATTAACCGGAGCGCATAAACCGCTTTGCTATTTATAGCTCCTCTATAATTTTAAAACTGAATGAAGTAGCATCAAAAGGTAATGCGATGGCGCTGGAAGAAGTAAATAAAATTGAGAATAAACCATTTCATCCTGATCTCACTATTTTTTCTTTTCGCCGGCAAAAGGAAAATGCTCCAGATGAAAAAAGTAAATTGGTTTTTGTTCTAAACTTTCCGGATTGACCAGATTCGATGCAAAATCTTTGATTTTTTTGGAGTCGGATCTTTTACTTCCTCAATAAATTAGACAGGATTCATAATCTAATTATTTGTATATTTGATTAGGTCAGAATATCAAACTGCACCAATACGTTCTATTTAAATTGTGAGTTAATCGTGAGTTCAAAAAACTAGAACTGCGTGAAACCATACAAATACTGGGGTTTTCAGCGTTTTAAAAGCGTTCTGCCACCCCGACTTTTAATGTTTCATTTGACATTAAATAATGCCTAAACAAATGATTTTCAATGCTTTAATAAAATTGAAGGTCATTTGTTTTCATTTAAAACCATCCTTAAAGTGACCTAATCGGTCACCTATTCGGTTACCTTTTTTTTCTTAACTTTCTGTGTCCTATCAGACTTTTTAAAGTGATTTGATTTTCGTTTATCTCAATTTATTAACTTTTAAAAGAGACGGCAATGGAAACAAAAATCACATTCAGTATTTTATTCTGGCTCAATGTTACAAAATCTAAAAATGGTGTTGCGCCTATTTATGCAAGGGTAACAGTAAATGGACGTAGAGCGGAGATCAGTTTAAAACGGAGTTGCCCGGTTGATTCCTGGGATCACGATGCGCATAGAATTAAAGGCCGAAAGGCAGAAAAAATAACTATTAACGCATATTTGGATAGAACGTATTCCAGATTACTGGATTGCCAGGAAACCCTTCAGAAAGAAAACAAGCTTGTCACCGCCAAAGCTATTAAGTCACGTTTTTTAGGTCTGGATGATACCAGTAAAACACTGCTTGATATTCTTGATTACCACAATGAGTACATGAAAGATGTTCTAAAACCGGGTACTTTAAAAAACTATACGACCACAGAACGCTATCTGAAAGATTACCTAAAGAAGGAAGTTAGAACTTCCAATGCTTATCTTAAGAACCTGTCCTATTCTTTTGTGATTGATTTCGAAAAATATCTCAGACGGAAAAAAGATAAAAATGGAAAGCTTCAACTAACCAATAATGGTATTATGAAGCATATGGAGCGGTTCAAGAAACTATTGAACCTAGCTATAAAATTAGAATGGATGATAAAAAATCCTTTCCGGGACTATAAGATGAAATTCAAAAAATTTGACCGAGCTTTTTTAAGCACATTAGAGCTCCAAAAATTGGAAGAAACTATATTTACCAGTATCACCTTGGAAAAGACGAAGAACATCTTCCTATTTGCCTGTTATACAGGTTTATCTTATGTTGATGTAAAGAAACTTTCTAGAAATCATTTAGTGAAAGGAATTGACGGGAGAGACTGGATACATTGTATTCGGGAAAAGAGTCAGACTTCCATGAAAATCCCTTTATTGGAAAAGGCTAAGACAATACTGGATAAATATCCTAACAATCAAGAATCTGAATTCTTATTACCTATATATTCAAATCAGAAAACCAATAAGTACCTTAAAGATATTGCCAGCCAGTGTGGTATTCATAAAAAACTGAGCTTCCATGTAGCTCGGCATACTTTTGCGACCACCATTACACTCTCTAATGGTGTTCCAATTGAAACGGTCTCTAAATTATTAGGGCATACAAAATTATCCACAACTCAAATTTATGCCCGTGTTGTTGAACAAAAAATCGGAGAGGACATGGATAAACTTCAACTTAAATTAGGAGGAACATCCTAATTTAAGTTGAAGTTTATCCCAACTTTTTAATAGATTACTTTAATGTTTGTTTCAAATTCTCCCATTCTCAATTTGACAATTTTTAGAGTTTTTCTGCTTGGAATATAATCTCTAAGTTTTATTTTTGAATCTTCCAATATTTGATTTGATAATATTTCTTTTCCATTCATATTGTAAATAGAGAAACTGAATTTAGAATTATCATCGTAATGATATAATAAATTTTTAATTACAGAGACTTCCTCCTTTGTTAGATTTCTATTAGAAAACTTGTAATTTAACCATTCTAACAGACTGATTTTATTAACTTGGATTTCATTTGCAGCTACTAAATATATTATTTCTAATGGTAAATTTTCATCAGAATTAGATAAGGAATATTGAGATGAGGTTGTCTTAAAGGAAGAATTAGAGCCAATCGTTCCATAATATCGGTTTATTTCATTACTCCAATTTGAAGGATTTCCACAACCCTCCGCCCTATTTCGAGCCTTAATATTTAAAATTAAAGGGCTGTATGTATTTTTTACTGCAGTTATTAATCCAGTGTCTATATTAAAATTATAATTATCTTGGGCATTTTGGTATTCTACATCAAAACTCCATTCCAAATCATTACAATTATATGCGCATTTTCCTTGATAAAATGTTTGTACTTGTCCACAACAATATAAATCGTCCGGATTATCTTGATGAAGAGTAATATATGGAGAAGAAGGAGTTTGAGAAGTAGTATTTCTAACTAAGAGAGATTTTTTTGCAAGTACAATTGTCTCTCCGTTCACAGAAGCCTCAACTGAAATATAATAATCACCAGGTCTATTTGCTCCATACGCTCCAAGCACTAATTCATCAGTACCTTGCCCACTTATATAAGATAAAAATCCTGGGTAATTCCAGGTTAAATTAGTCGCTCCACTAGGAATATTAATTAATTCAAAGGTTTCCTGATTATAAGTGCAAAATAAATCAGTACCTAAAATCTCACTTCTGTAAGCTTTTTTAACAGCCTCTTCAGCATTGATACGACCATATCCCATTTCATTATTCCAAGTTCCATTAGGTTTGCCTGAAATGAATGAATAGTTGTATCCTCCTACTTTTTCGGCAGTTTCTTCCATTAATGTCTTAACCTCAAGAGGAGATAGATCTGGATTAATCGATAAAATTAAGGCTGCTACTCCAGCAGCATTTGGACACGCGGAAGAAGTTCCATTGAAATCAGTTTCATAATCCCCTACAACGTAACCAGCTCCTCCAGAAATATCAGTAGTGAAAATTTCAACTCCTGGTGCAACTATATCTAATTGGCTCCCAAAATTACTACCCCAATTTTCTCCATCACAAGATGCTGGAGATTTTCTTTCATCACATTGTGAAGTAGCACCCACTGCTATAACATCGTTCAAGGTTGCTGGAAAACTAACGCCGCTGTTATCATTTCCTGCGGCAAATAAAACTACAGCACCGTTATTTATCACTGTATTTATAGCGTTTGCAATTGTTGCAGAATAGCTTCCACCACCCCAAGAATTACTTAAGATATCAGCATCATTTTGTTCAGCCCATAGAATTCCGTTAGCTATTTGCGTATCGTTGCTTATCCATGCTCTTCTAGGATCGCCACGGGGAAAACCATTGGAAAATGCAATTCTTACCGGAATGATTCTACTGTCATAGGCTATTCCAGCAATTCCTTCCACATTATTTGCGATTGCTGCTACAATTCCAGCGCAAGCTGTACCATGAGCATCATCATTGCCTTCGTTAGGAGCTCCGTTGGATCCGTTACCTGTTGCATCGAATCATGGCAGTAAATTTCCAGTAAGATCTGGATGTGTCAAATCAACACCTTCATCGAGGATTGCAATATTTATTCCTTCTCCAGTAGAATAATTCCATGCTTCCTCTACATCCATGTCCGCATCGACATCTCCTCCCATGAAACCTTGATTATTTATTGACCACTGTGAAGGAAACAAATCATCGTCAGTACTTGGCTTTAACAATCTTATATAATTAGGTTCTATAAATTCTATTCTTTTATCATCTTTATATTTATTAACAATACTAATCAAACCTTGATAGGGCAGATTAAATTTCACTGAATAGAAATCTTTCAAAAAGTCATTTTTTTGATAACTTATAAAAGGTTCATTGAAAATTTTTTCAATTGAGTTACCAGGTTTTAATTTTATATTAATTTCCCCTGTCATAATTTGTTTCACTCCATCATCATTAATAAAAATTGGTTTTACATCTTCGATTCCCTTATTTTTATTTAGAAAAGAGGTTTTGAAGTAATTAAAATCATCAAATTTTTTCTTGTTTCTAACAATTATTGAATTTGGAGATATCTTACTGGATATCATTTCTTCAGAGAAATTTAGATTTGTAGAACTATTTGAACTTACAAAAATTTCTTCTTTCGAAATACGTAACCTAACATTTTTACCTTCTATACTGTACTCAATATTTTCTTGAGAGAAACCAGAAAATGCAAATAAAATGAGGATACTGATTAATAGTAGTGCTTTTTTCATATGAAGTCAATTGAGGTTAGAGTCATTAAATTGTAATTACGTTCGGTGATATCATTATTTTTTTTACACAACTCCTTTATATCACCTGAAAATTCTACATTCTTAACTTCCAGAGAGTTTTTCAGCTCTAAAAAATTCTCTCCTAAGAATTCTTCATTACAAATTATGTATGTAGTTGTGCAACTTTCACAATTACCGTTTTCTATGTTTATCCAAAAAGTTTCATTATAAAAATTGTCATCAGGGTTAATTTGATATTTATAAGCAATTCTACCTTGAATTTTTTCATTCATTGAGATGCTATTTTGAATTTTTGAAAAACAACCACATTCACTTTCAGTTGATTCACTTTGTGAACATGCAATTAGACAGGAAAAAAATAATAAAATTAAGATTTTGCTTATACGCATTGTAGAAAATTCAAATAGTTAGCTCCGGAAATTATATATAATTTTTAAATTATTATTAATATTTCTAAATTTTAACGTTTAAGTCTAAAAATTTCGATTTTAAACTAAAATATTCGTGAAACTATGTGGCAATAGTAAGAGGGTAACAGGTTGCGCGAATTTAAAAAAGTTCTCTTAAACTAAAGAAGGGGAATACGCTGTTACCTGTATATTCCCCATCAATTCCACTTAAGGGATGACCCATGAGTGGAATTATAATTTCCTCAAAAGATTATAAAAGTAGTGTTAATCAATTTTTTCTGAGGAGCTATGAAAATACCATTTTAAATCTAAAAGACAAGGAAAGCTTATTAACCCTATCATGTAATCTTCGATTATTTAATAATAATCCTCTCTCTTTAAAGCTATTTTTATTTTATTCAGTTCGGATGGTGGAAGATCAATCTTAAGATAATTTTTTCCAAACAAATTTTCCACAGGTTTAACTTTCTCCATCACCTGTAAATATTCACGTTTAACTTTTCTTAGCTCACTAACGACTCTATCATATTGAAGTTTTGAAATATTCTCAAATTCAGTTTTCTCCATTTCATCCATATGATCCATTAAAGTTTTTACCACCGGTTTAGGTTTTTTCTGTTTGGCATATTCCTCAAAAAGTAAAGACACCATTACGTAAGTAGGTTGCAATTGTGTCTTTTCTATATTCTTAATGATTGCTATTATAGAATTTATTCCTTTTGAAATAATCTTTTCCAGACGTTCAAATTTAGGTCCTAGATCTTCGTGTGGAGAAATTTGGTTTTTTTCAAAAAAATCCAAAATCACGTCTACAGATTCTGTATGTGATTTAGCTACAAATCTTGAGTATTCACGAAATCTCTGTGCAGTTTTTTTCTTAATGCGGATAGTTGCAAAATTGTCCATAGTTGAAAAGATTTTCAAGTATTTGCCGCAAAATCTTACCATTTTACTGGGGTTCCCAGTTCATTTGCGTCAAAAACAGTTAATTACTTAAATTAGTGCGTCAAAAAAATTAAATTTAATTGGTTGAAATTCAATTAGTTAAACAATTTGTACGGATTTATAACATCGCTCTGCGTGTTATCCTCTTGCTAATCAAATCCGTCCCGCCAG
Source organism: Gillisia sp. Hel_I_29 (assembly GCF_000744275.1). Taxonomy (NCBI): domain Bacteria; kingdom Pseudomonadati; phylum Bacteroidota; class Flavobacteriia; order Flavobacteriales; family Flavobacteriaceae; genus Gillisia; species Gillisia sp. Hel_I_29. The sequence goes on along the minus strand of NZ_JQLP01000005.1, from coordinate 1,970,992 downwards.
ACGGGACAAATTTTCTTACCATTCCATTACATTGTTCGGAACTAAAATTTCAATTTGTAGTTTTTTTAATGACACAGTTACCAGCGAAAATCAAATCATTTTAGATAACCATTCTAAAAATTAATACTAGAAGGTACAACTTTTTTAATGGAATAATAAGCATGAAATCGAAGAAAGGATTTAAGAATATATCTCGAAACAAAGAATAGATTTACTTATTATATCCTGAGCGTTTTCCTTTTCTTTTATCTTCTGAAAAACAAAATATTATCCTATCCAACAGAAATCGATTTGGAATAATTTGCATAAAATTACTCTCAATTTTATTTACTTCCTATAGAGCCATCACTGTTACCTTTTCGATACACGTATCTATAAAATTTAGAATTAGGATAGGATTTATAAAAAGCAAGGCGGTTTATGCAATCCGGCTAATTATAAATTTTTATTTTTAATCGAAAAGGTAATAAGGTAATGGTGTTCTAAGAAAGATTGTGAAAGGTTTTGTTGGGTCAGAAAAATTTTAAAAACTATAATTGACACCTATACCTAAATAGCCTTCTAGGGATTTACTCACTCTTTCCTCATAAAAATTACCAGAATTTATTATTTCGGCTATTTCAGGGCTGTTTAGGTTCAGTATATTATTCCCATCGATAAAAAACCTCCAGTTATTATATTTATAATTAAATGCAGGATTAATTTCTAAAAATGACCTTTCTATAGTATTTGATTCAAAACTTCTATAGGTTGATTCTAAACTCCAATAAAATTTTCCATCATAATGATACCCAGTGAGATCAAAATAAGGATTGATGCGCGTTGATGAGAATCGGGTATCGTTAACTGAATTTTCATACTCCCTGTAAACAAATGAAATACCTGTGGAAAAATTTAAAGCGGTTTTGTAGTTTGAACTTGCCCCTAAGTCTTGTTTGAAGGTATATAAATCTACATTGTTCAATTGTGAACCGATAAAATTTTCATAGGCAGACTGAAAATAAGAGGATTGGCCATCTAAAGATAATTTTTGTTTCCTGAATTTTTTCTGAAAACTTGCCGTAGTGGAAAATCGTTGGTAAGCATTCCCTAATCTATATTCGCGCACTAAATATCCTTCGGGCTGGAAAATTGTATTTGAGGTAATATTTTTTGATTTTTCTGAATAATCCATCATCAAAACTATACTGGTGCCTGATGAAAATTTTGTCCTGCTAAAATAAAGGTTAAAATTGTGTTCCGGCAAGGCTTCGTCCATCGCAATAGAATTTCCTCTAACTATGCTCAAATAATTTTCGATAAACGAGTTGTCTATAGTTTCCTGTAATCCCGGAAATGCATTAGTGTATCTATAGCTGAAATTAAGCCTGTTTAATTGATTGAATTTTATCACAAAGCCTGCTGTGGGAAAAAGAGCCTGATAGTCAATTTTATCACCATCTTTATGATCAAACATATAATAATGATAAGATAAACCCCCGGAAAGCGAAAGCCACTTGGTGGTTTCGTAAAAAATATCGAAGCCAATATAATGATCAAACCTATTTCTTTCTAGATCATTCGAAAAATTGGAGGAAGCTGTGTCATCATTTATATAAGAGCTAAACTCTTCCTCGAACATGGTGGAACCACCTGAAAGTGTAATATTACCTTTTTTAATATCGCTCTCCAACATAAAATCTACCCTATACCTGTTTTGTTTTTCAAGTTTCTTCTGGTTGGCAAAAAAATTAGAAGCATTGAAATCTAACCCCAGAAAAGGCCGGTTGGAATCTAGATTTAACTTTCCATCAGTGTCCGAAAACTCTACTATACCATTTAATGTTAACAATTTTCCTGAACCTATTTTTCTTGTCAAGCTTATTCGCTGGCCTAAACTGTACCTTTCTATGATGCTCTCCTGGTCGTAGATATTTTCTTCTTGCCTTTGAATGTTTATAAAGGACCGTTGATCATCCTTTCCAGAATTATAACTTAAGGTGTAATTGAGCAATGTTTTATCATCTATTTTATAATCTGCATTGACCATTGAACTGTTAAAAAAGTAATCGCCAAAAATTTCCTGCCTTTCCTGTTGGTCTAAATTGGGCTGGTTTAAATAATACCTGTCAATCATAAAAAATTGATTTTGTGCAGCACTATTAAAAATACTATAGCCTGACAATTTAATTTTTTCGGTAGGTGCATAGGTAAAATTGAGGGCACCAAGTTGTATATCCCTGTTTGCAACATCCAGTGATGACTGTAAAAAAACGGGAACATCATCATTATCCCAACTACGGGTTTGAACTCCCGTATTCTTATTGCTGGTATATTGGCCTACCCCGCTATTTAACTCAATATAATCGCTAAAGCTAATAGCTTCTTTTCCAATATTATTAAGATCACCAATAAAAGTAAGTTTAAATTCTCCTCCAAACCGGAATAAATTGGTGTGCGCTAAATATTTGTCCTCAACTGCGCCCATTGCTTCCATATTTCCGGTAATCCTGTTTTTATATCCCTCTTTTATGGTAATATTCAGGGCTGTGGAATTGCTTTCAAAACCTTCGATATTGGTAAAATCCTGATATTTTTCAAAAAAAGTTATTCCTCCCACCATATCGGCGGTAATATTTTCGGTGGCGAGCTGGTGCTGGTTTCCGAAAAAAGCATCGCCATCAATAAGCAGTTTATCCACCTGCTGCCCATTTACTTTCACTTTTCCATTTGCGTCAATTTCAGCCCCAGGTAGTTTTCCTATAATATCTTTCAAATTATTTTCCTGGCCATTGGTTAAATTCTTTAGATTATAAATAATAGTATCCTTTTTAACATCAGCCAAGGAATAGTCATATTGTATGACTACTTCTTCCAGTGAGGAAGCGAGTTCTTTCAGCCGAAAATCTAAATTCAGATTATCTTCTGAAATGATTGTAATTTGTTTTATTGTAGGTTCAAATCCTAAAAATGAAGTTTTTATAAAAAGGACACCTTTTTCTTCAACATCTATTGCGTATTCTCCATTTTCGTTACTAATTGCATAGGCCAATAGATTATTTTGTAATGAGTCCAATACCTGAACTGTGGCATACGCTAAAGGAAAACCCAAACTATCTTTAACAGTTCCCTTAATGGTTGTTTGACTAAAAACGAAAGTGTTAAAAAGGAGGAATAGGGATGTAAAAGGAATTAATTTCATCAATTTATTATCTTCTAGATTATAAGAATTACGGGTTGTTGTAAACGTTGTAACTATATTAGGAACAAGTTTTATCAAAATGGAATAATGAAAACTACAATTAATCCTCTCTTAAAATTTTTAACAATTAAGCAAGAACTATTTTAGAACAGTCCTTGCTTTTTTCGCTAAACTTTTGTTTAATCAATTACGGGTAACTGTAGTTGTGGTATTCCCTTTTCTAGTAGTCCCCTCTTTCACGTTATTTTCAGCATCAATAAGGTCGTCGTATTCTTTGCGGGAATATTTTTTTCCCTTAACTGGTGGGACTAAACTTATACTACCGGTTAGGGGTTCAATTTTCTTTGCTGTGATTAACCGTTTACCAAATTGCGCCTGTAAAATAAGACCGGGCAAACCAAAAAAGTTACTAGGGCCGGCACTCACCGGTATTTTATCTGTAAACCAGACTGTTACATTACTGCCATCTACCACTGCCTCGGCGCGCTTTACATCGTAAGAATCTATTTTTTTTGTTTCTTGCATTATCTGCCAATCAATAGGTTCCAGCTTTTCAATAATTAAGAAAGTTTCTCCTGAATATTTTATGCTTGAAGTTCTTTCTTTCCCGTTATAGTCATTAAAGATTGTCTCATAATAATTATAATTGGTCATACTATTTGTGCTGGAAGTATTAATTGATTTATCTTCTATCAAGGTCATTGGTTCATATAAAGAAACTCCATTATAGATCATTAATTCGTAATCCTCACCCTTAGCACTTGTAAGAAGTATTTCTCTTATCTTTCTGTCTGCCTTCTCTAGTTGTGTACTGTCAATTAAAACCCTATTATTATAAGTTACTTTCAATTCTTGGGCGTGAAGGTCAGTAAAGACCAAAACAAGAAGTATTATTATAAAATTTTTCATAGTTTTTTATTTAATAGAAGGGGCATTTTAAATTGCCCCTTCTATTTGTTAAAATTCTCTTTTAATCACAGGTTGTCACAGTTGTTGTTTTGATCTCAACTGTTCCTCCTGGAGTCTGCGTTGTTGTAGTTTCAGTTGTAGTTGTACATCCGTCTTCCACAATTAACTCATTTGGAGCATCTAAAGAGTTGCTCGCATTTACACTCAATGCTCCTAAAACAAGAGCTGCACTTAATATAAAATTTTTCATTTTTTTAAATTTTAATGTTTAATAAAAATTAGTTTTCTTGAGTCTGCGAGGAATATTACTTTTGTAATAGTATCCTCTGGTTGGGTAAGAATCTGTCAAGTCATAAGCAGGTTTTTAAAGGTTAATAATTAGCGTTATGTTCCTTCAACCGGGGGTTTTTCTTTTAAAAATTTTTCCTTTCTTATTTTCAAAGATGAATTTGTTTTTTTGAAATTATGGTTAATCCAAAGTCATTAATAGGTTAATGCTTTAAAGAGGAGTTCTTTAGTTTTTTCGACGATTTTCACTTATCAGTATTAGCAGGGCTTTTTTTGAACTTTAGGTTAATTGAAGGTTAATGGGGGGCTTTAATACTTCTTAATCTAATTTTTAAAGTATATTCTTTCACAAAAAAAGCTCACATTTGAAAAATAAAATTGGTTTGTTAATCGCATTTTCAGTACTTGCCCTCATTGCCCTATCGGCTATTCAGGCCTTTTTGATTAGAAATACTTATGAGTTGGAAGAGGATGCTATAATTGCGGAAATAGATTATTTGAGTTCTCAAATCCGGAGTAGTCAAGAAATTGATTCCCTTACGAAAGTTTGGCAGGATAATCTAACAGCTATAATAGCAGGTTATAATAACAATGGAACTTCTAAACCAGCACTCATTTCCAGGATAAAAGAAAGAGCCAATTATATAAATTCCTCCTATAGACAATACTTCAATCAGAAAATACAGGAAGCTAAATTAGGCTATGAGATAAAACATAAGAGTGTTTTAAAAAGTATTCTAATCATAGAAGAAGGTATTATAGATACTATATACCAAACAGGTGTAGATAAGCCAATCAAAATATTAGGGGACAACTTTGAAAATTCCGAAGCATTTATTGTAAACACTTCCATATTTTCTTCTAGAGCAAGAGTTTTAGATTCAGCGGGTAATAATTTAACCTCAAAAAAGGTCTTAAAATTTGATGTAGTATCGGAAGATGTAGTTCTTATTGAGGATCAAAAAAATATCTTATTTAGGAGAATGGCAAGTTTATTTATAATCTCAATTTTCATTTTTTTATTTGTTATTCTTCTTTTATTCTTTTCTATTAGAGGCCTAATTACTCAAAAGAGAATAGCCGAGATTAAAACTGATTTTGTCAATAATATAACCCACGAATTCAAAACCCCCCTAGCTACCTTGGGAATTGCTGTTAAGAGTTTAGAAAATAAAACTATTCTTGAATCACCAAATTTTTTAAACAACACCATAGAAATCATAAAACGACAAAATATTAGGCTTCAAAGACTTGTGGATGAAGTAATGACTAATAGTTTAAGTTCCAAAAAAATCATTTTAGATAAAGAAGACGTATTTGACAATGAATATTTTAAACAGGTAATCGAAGATTTTGAATTATCCTCCAATATACCTAAGAAGAAGATTGAAAGGATTCTTTTTACATCAGAAGTAGTCCTAAAAATCGATAAATTTCATTTTACGACTGCTTTAAGAAATATAATGGAAAATGCATTGAAATATGGAAGTAAATCTTCAAAAATTATTTTTAAAACTTATTTAAAACAAAATGAATACACAATAGAAATATGTAATGGTGGAAGTAAAATAAATAAAAAAGATCAAATGCATATTTTTGAAAAATTTTATAGGGTGAATTCTGGTAATCTACATACTGTAAAAGGAATGGGTCTCGGTCTTTATTATACCAAACAGATAGTCAAAGCTCACGACGGTATTATATCTGTACAAAATGAAGAGAACAAAGTCTGCTTTACTATAAAAATTCCAGCTAAATAATGAAAAATATAAAAGTTTTATTAGCGGAAGATGATCTTGACTTTGGCAATATTTTAAAGCAATATTTAGAAATCCATAATTTTAGTGTTAGTTGGGCTAAAGATGGAAAGGAGGCTTTAGAAACATTCAAATATGATAATTCTTCTAAAGTTGAAACCTTTAACATCTGTGTTTTTGACATAATGATGAATGGTATAGACGGGTTCACGCTGGCAAGTAAAATAATAGATATAAATCCAGAAATTCCTTTTATTTTTTTAACCGCAAAAAAAATGAAAGAAGATAAAATAAGAGGATTGAAACTTGGTGCAGACGACTATATAGTTAAACCATTTGATGCAGACATTTTAGTATTACGATTACGTAATATTTTGAAAAGAGTACAGAGGTTAACTATTAATGAAGATAATTTACAGAGCTATAATATTGGCAATTATATTTTTGATTCAAAAAATCATTTATTGAGTATAGATGGAAACATTCAGCCATTGACGGCGAGAGAAACAAGTTTAATTCAGTATTTAATTAATAATAAAAATGAACTTATAAAAAGGGAAGATCTTCTTAATACCATTTGGGAGAGCAATGATTTTTTCTCAGGTAGAAGCATGGATGTTTTTATTAGCAGGCTTCGCAAATACTTTAAATCAGATCCATCAATTTCTATAGATGTTACCAGAGGAGTAGGCTTAACTTTTAAGGTCCTTAAGAAGTAGGAGCAGATGTTTTTAGTTTATTCTAAGCATCTGGCTCATCAGCACGAAGTACTAATTTTTTTTAAAGTAGATTTTTTGAAATTAATTCTTCCTGAAAAATGAATTTCAATCTTCTATTTATATATAAGCTTTTAAATTTTTATAAATGATCACAACAAATTATTCTGCAGAGCATAACACCAACCCTTTCCTTACACATAAAATTATATCCGATAAAATAAAATTGGGACAACCTATCCTTAATTTGGAGAAAAAGCAGATTCAAAAAATTGATTTGGATATTTTAAAAGAGATTATTGCAGCCGAAAAGAACGAAGTACTTTCAGAGTACTATTCTCTTCTATCCATTAATAGCATATGGCTCACCAAATTTTTTCATTTTGAAGAAAGCTATCTTGCGGCCCAGTATATGACTATTTATACATCACAATTACACGGACTAAAAATTCATAAACAAAGAGATCAATTTTATATAGGTTATACAATTAGGGAAAAGTTCAAGGCTGGCGATATGAAAGGAACGCTTCAAGCTAAACCATTAATTCTTACCGTAAATGATTTTATGGATCATTTATATCTTATAAAAAGGGAAGAGGTAATTATTTCTGAGGAAGATATTAAACTGATTAATAAACAGTTTAAAGAGCACTTAGAAAGATAATAAGCAAGAAAGCAATTATTTAATTACACCCAAGAAAATAATCAAAGTCTTATTTATGCAGTTACCTAAAGATTCGAGAAATGAACAATTAGAAGCTATATCTCTGACAAAATTATCTCCTCTTTTTCCAGAGGATCAATTCATACTAAAAAGAGAGATTATAGATAATGGCGTTGATATTCGTGCTGAAATAAAAAAAGATGGTTTTAAACTTGGTTTTGGTTTTCTATTACAGTTAAAAAGTTCTGAGTCGATTGAAAAAAATAAGGATGGTAGCATTAGTAAATCAATTGAGGTAAGCAATATTGAATACTTAGTTAATAATGCTCAACCGGCGTATTATTGCTTTTACGACAATAAAGAAAAGAAATTTTATTATCAGAGTCTCTATGAGCTATTGACTACATTAAATCGCAAAAACTTATCTTGGGACAAGCAGGAATCTATAACCGTACGTTTTAAAGAAATTTTAGATTCTAAGGCGATTGAAAAAATTTTCAAGGAAACTTTGCAAGAAGGTTTCAATAAAAGAAAACAGTCCCTGTTTCTTACGGATCAAAGTCATCATCTTGACAATGATTATAAATTTATAATTAATCAAAAAGGAGATACCTACTCAGATATAGAAAATATTCTTTTTATTGAACAAAAAGGATTGTATCTAAATCAATCCCTCAATTGGAAGAAAGTTATTGAATTACATGAAAAAATTTCTGAAACTTCATTAAAATCACCCACATACTATTTAACCGTTGCGATAGCTTATTTTAATACTGGAAATTTTTTCAAGTCAAGAATCCAACTGAGAGAAGCAGAGAAAAACATCTCAGAAATTGCTCCGATATTAATTCCACATTTAAAATTTTATAAACTACAACTCAACAATATTTTTGGATTTATTGAAAAAATAGATTACGAAGATATTTTGTCCTCATCCGATTTAGATAATTCTTTAAAATATCATCTAAAACTTGAAAGTATTGTTTCTTTGAAAAACAATATGTATTCAGATGACAATTTCGTAGCGAATGAATTTGAAAATGAAATAAAAGTATACTTAGAGCAACCTAAGCTAGAGAAAAGATTTGAATTAATGGCACTCTTGGAATTGACCACTTACTATGCTGATCAATTTATTTGTTTAATTCCTCAATTATCTAGAAAAAATTTATTTTCAACCATTGATGAACGATTCAAAATAATCAGTCAAAATTTCACTAGAATTCAAAGGGAACAACTTGATTTGGCAAATAATGAGTCTGACATCTATGTTTTAGCATTAAGACATTTTAAATTTTTAATTCACTTCAATGCTATTGCAACCTATGCTTTTCAAATTAAACATCCAGATAATTATTGGTTAGAAATTGAGAAATTAGTAATTCAGGCCTCAACCTTTTTTAGTGAAATTAAGCAATTTGAGAATCAACTTTTTTCCTTGCAAACTCTTTTAGAATTTTATCAGTTTATTGAGAATAGCGAAAAAGAAAATAACATAAGAGAGCAGCTAAAAAAATTTAAACAGGAAATCGATCTTCCCTATTTTCAAGGAAAGATTGATTTTATTCTAAACGGGGGGACTTTTATTAAAAACATAAGGGATGATTTTAAATCCTATAGAAAGGAAATGAATGAAATAAAAAAAATGAATGAGGAACTAAAAGAACTTGATAAAAAAGATTCCTTTGCAAAAAGAATTGAAAATGGTATGATCATAGAACTTTTTCCTATAGATCATTTTTTTATACCCAGTGAGAAATTGGATTTATTCTTTAATGAAATTATTGGAATTTCCGATGAGGAATTAATTAGTCACATAATCTGGATGAAAGAGGAAGGTGTAATCCCAGTTCTGAATATTTATGTAGAAGATATAAAAAATGAAGGTCGTGAAAATGGGAACCTAGAATACAAAGGTATATCCAGTCATAAAAATTTGTATAGAATACGTAAGTGCCTCTACGAAAATGAAATAAAAAGAGTCGAGATAAAGTTTCCTGAATTTTAATTATTCATTCACTTATAAGAAATAATTTCTATGTTTTATATAATTCCCACCAAAAATGGATTAGGAGTTGAATTTTGGGGAACTCCTGATGATTTACGAAATATCTATTCTGTAATTGGAAACTTGTGGAATAAGGATGATTACTTATATAAACAAGGGTTTGAAAGTCGCGACAAAGTTATTAGTGGTTTCTCATATGAATTAAGGAAAGCGTTTGAGAAAAATAGATTAAAAAGAGAATATAGTCATTTTTCTCTTGAGCCTATTGAATATATGGGTTTCAAAATATATTGGGTGCATGCACTATTTACATTCTCAGCTCTCCGTTATAATATGAAATATTTTGAAACAAATAAATTTGATTTATCCATTTTCCTGCAAATTGAATTTTGGCTAGAAAAAGCAATGAATCAATTTGACAGCAAGGGAGCTGCAAACTTAAAACCTTATATTTCAGATTCGATTTATTCAGCGAATGAATATATTTATCTATTTATGAGAAGGATAAATATTGAATATTTACAAATGGGAGGAGGAAAAAAGGCCTTTAGAGAACTCCCAGTACTAATGAAGAAGGCTGTTTTCTATAATAGGGAATATGATGAGTATTCTAAGCAGTTAAAAGAAGACGCTGACCTTTTGGGATGTAAAATCTCAGAATTGGAAATTAACGACGAACATATGGATTACGAAAACCTTAAATGGTAAAGAAGAAATTTTTGCTTTCAATATTCTAATTAATATGATTTTCAATAATGTATTTCAAAATTGGTTTATAAAATCTTTTTATTTAATTTACAGTTAAATAAACCTATTTCATATCATTTTAGAAGTTACCTAATCGGTCACCTGAAGGAATAGAAATTAAGGAACGTATTGAATTTAGAGGGATACGGGGAGGTACGATCAAGTCTGCCACCCCGACCACTAAAAGCCTTGAACAAAAGTTCAAGGCTTTTTTGATTTTATAATTTTACTACTAGTTCAAAGAATACTAGTTATTAGCGTTATTTACTTTCCTTTTATATTAAAGTAATTATAGATTTTATAGTTGATTCTAAGTTATTATTGATTCTTTCAATTTCACCATTCTTAAATTCAATCTTAAGGTACTGGTCATAGATAATAAAACATTCAGAAAAAAAAGACTATTTCAAAATATTATATATATCTGTTCTTCGTAACGGTTTACTGAAAAAGCCTTTTAAAAGATCATGTTCTTCACTTTTCAACATATCACTTTTGTCTGTAGAAGAAGACACCAAAAAGATAGAAAATTTAGTATCAGCATATATTTTAGAGTTTCTAAGTTCTTTTAAAAATCCCCAACCATCAAGAACAGGCATATTTATATCTAGTAGAATAGTAATTTCAAAATTTCTATTGATTTCTAAATTCTGCAGATTTTCTAATCCTTCTTTTCCATTATCGCATTCAAAAATTAGAATAGATTCGTCTATACTTTTTATGGTTTTAGCGACAATCATCCTATAGATAAGATCATCATCAATTATAAAAATTTTCTTTTTCATTAAGCTAATCTATTCTTGATCCAGGCTGTAAGTTTCTGTTATTATCTTTTTAACAATAGCATCCATCTCATGGGTAGAGATTTTTAATTGCTTCAACCAAAATGAAATCTCGTCAAAACTCTCTGGTTGCTCTTCTAATAAATTAATAACCGCTAATATTCTGGCTATAGGTGCACGTACCACATGAGATTGTGTCCATGCTATTTTCTTTAAAGCTAAATTAGAGCGCTCAAGTTCTTGAGTATGTTTTTCTAAGAGTTTCTCATATCTCACTTTTTGAGTAATATCTGAAGAAATTCCTATCATTCCAGATAACTTATTATTTTCATCGTATGTTGGAGAATTGGTAATTAGAGCTGGAAAACTAGAACCATCTTTTCTTTGAACTACAAATTCTCCAGACCAATTTTGACCTTTTTTCAACATTTCCATGACAACTGTAGCTTGTTCCGCATTAGTATCAGGAATTGTGAGCTCCATTATATTTTTTCCTAATACTTCTTCCATTTTCCAACCATAAATAGTTTCTGCAGCCCTGTTCCAATAGGTAACTTCTCCTTCAATATTAGTTGCAACTGCAGCTTGCCCTATAGTACTTAATAGATTGGCTTTAAATTTATTTTCTAATTCAGATTTCTTACGCTCTGTGATGTCCTGATAACTTCCGTATATTCTGGTGCGTTTATTATGGACTCTGTCACATTTACCTATAGCTCTGGCCCAGCGTTTATGCCCTTTAGCTGTACGCAATAAGATCTCTTCATCAAATTCAATTCCATCTTCAACGAGATGTTCTATTGCTTTTTTTATTCTTTCTCTACTCTCTCCTATATGAAATTCTATCCCTCCGGTGAGCGTAGGATTATAGTTATCTTCTATTTCTAAAATTTCGAACAGCATGGGGGACCAATACATGTTATCTCCTGTTTGATTTACCAAATCTAGTTCCCAACTACCTATTCTTGCAATTTTAGTAACAAGCTCTAATAATTTTTCATCTTTTGTTTCTTGAGTAACATCTAATATAACCGCATTAAAAAGAATTGTACCATCTGTTAAAAATATTGGCGTACCATTACATAAATGAATTCGAACTTCCCCATTGGGCATTATATATTTGAATCTGGTAGTCCATTTAGATTTAGATTTTATAGAAAGTGCAAGACTCTTTCTTACTTTTTTAATCTCCCCTCCTGCAATAATTCCATCCCAGATCAATCTTGAATTCTTAATTAAATCTTCCGCAGGAAATCCCCATACTTCTTGAGAACCCTTATTTATGTATTTGAAATTATCTGAGCCATCAGGAAAGATGAGATACTGAAATACTACTCCAGGTAAGTTATCTGCCAAAGAATTAAGTCTAATTTCTGCCTCTTTCTTATCGTTGATATTTTGAGTACTCCCATAAATACGCTTACATTTCTCATCTACAAACTCTGCAGCTCCAATTACACGTACCCACAGCTCCTTTTTTGTAGTGGTAAGAATTACAGCCTCAAAATCAAAAGGCTCTCCGGTTTCAATACATTTTTGAATTGTTGTTTCTACAAATACCTTAAAATCTTGACGATAGAAATCTATAGCCTTAGAAACACTTGGAGTAAAATTTTCAGGATCTGTTTCATGCAATTTGTGAACTTCTTCAGACCAATAGATTTCATCATTTAAAAAACCAACTTCCCAACTTCCAATTTTACCTAACTGACTGGTTTGTTGATTAAGTTCTATTAAAATCTTTTCTTCGGTAATATCTCTAGAATTTGCAACAATCCCCTCTACGGCGGGATTATCTAACATGTTGGTAAAAACTGTTTCTATCCAACGCCATTCTTTTTTATGATTCTGAATTCGGAAAGTGTCTAAAACTAATTTATTTTCAACCTTGATCTTTTTTAAACAGGTTAAAATCTTTTCTTTATCATCTGGATGAATAAGATCTATTATATTTTTTGAGAGAAATTCCTCTTGTGAAATCCCTACTATTGAAGAGTTTGTAGGACTTGCATATTTATAATTTCCATGTACATCTAAAATGGCTATAAGATCTGAACCTTCTTGTACCAAAGCTTTAAAACGTTGCTCACTTTGTTGGACCTTCTCTTCCTGCTCCATGATCTCTTTACCATCTCTTGCCGTAGAATAGAATAGCCTGGATGCTGGATCCCATTTTACAGACCAAAGGTTGTAAGCAATATCCCCATTTCTCTTTATATATCTATTCTTAAAAGCTGTTACAGTTTGGCCTTCTTGAATATAAATAAGTTTTTGTTTAGTTTCAAGTAGATCTTCCGGCATTATCAAATCCTTATAAGGTTTTCCCAAAAGTTCTTCTGGCGTATTGCCCCAAATATCTAATGCAGCTCCACTTATATATACAAAACGTCCCTGTTCATTTACCGTACAAAATACATCTAAAGAGGCATCTATTAATTGATTAACTTCAGATTTGTGCTTAACAATCTTTGAAATATCGCGAGATTGGCAAGCTATTGCAAAAAGCTTATCATCATCACCTAATAAAGGCTCAAATGAAATCTGGCCGTAATAAATTTCATTGGTATCTGGCAGAGAGTAGTGTTCTTCAATCTCAAAAGCTTCTCCATGTAGAGCTCTTCTGTAGTACTGTCGCCATTTTATGGTATAATTCTCATCAAAGTCTTCTATAAAAGCCGTTTCATTAAGTTGTTGTTCTTTTCCAGTAATATTTCTTACTATGTCTAAATATCGTTGATTAGCGTAAATCAATCGGTAATCTAAATCGATCATCCATATAGGATCTTTATTTTGATCAAGAAAAATATTAGGGAAATGAGATTTGCTCATAAAATGAGTGATTATTCTAGTAACAGACTTTAAACATCAAATTAGTTCTTAATCTACTACTTATTTATCAATGTTCAATAATAATAAAAAAATTATGAATTGTTTAAGGCGTTGCATTATTTCGACATAAAATTAAGTTTCCTCAATAATTTTATCGTTCAATTTCACTTTATAAGAAAAGCAGATTGAATATATTTAAACACTCTATTTTAATTACTTTCATCTAGTATACATTCAAAAATTTAGAGAATGCTGAAATTTGAAATGTCTAATGATTTTTGGAACCTTTTTGTGTAGGAACAAGTTTAGCTAATGCGGTCAATCCGCTTAATACACCCTCCATTAATTTAAAGCTGGTTGTATTTTCTAGCGTAGCATGATCCATATTTACAGATCTTTTAAAATTAATATATCCAAATACCTCTTGAGCAGCTTGTTTTCCAGACATTGCTGCCTGCTCCATAGTTGGTATCTTCCATTTTCCCGGAACACTCACTACTTCTCCTGCAAGAAAAACTCCTTTTGTAGCAGTAGTCACAGAAACTTCTTCATCTCCTGCAGATCTCACATAAATTTGAGAAAGATCTACCCATCGTTTTCCATTCTCTTGTAAAATTCCTAAAGATGCAGTCTCCAAATTAGAGTAATCCTCCCAGTTCTCTGTGTATTTGAGATATATAGAATCTATGCTAGCATATTTCATCATTAATTCTCTTTCTGATGCTGAGGTAATTCCTAATTGATACAAGATTTCATTTTTTGCTTCTAAAGGTGTGCACTCCATAAAGCGTTTTCCGTATAAGGAACCTTTATTAAAGGGAGAACTACAGGTAGCCGATAAATTATAAGGATAGGATCTTGGAAACTCCACGTCTTTCCAGAAACCATCCTGATGTTGGATTTGAAATACAATATTCCAGGGAGCATCAAAACTTAAATTATAAGATTTGCCTGTAAAATCTTTAAAAGTTTCAGGAATATCTTTCATAAGAAATTGCGTTCCAAAAGACCACTCGTCATCAAAAGGTTTCTTGATTTCCGGAAGCAAGCCTACCTTCCACATAACTTCATGAGGTACTGCCATAATACATGCATCAAATTCGTTAATGGCACAATGATTTTGCGTTTTTAAAACTACTTTATCTGTTGTTATATTATGTCTTATGTTGGTCAATCTGGTGTTATAAATAAATTTTACTCCACGCTGTTCTAATTTATGAACCAGGAGTTTTACAACTTCGGATGTTGGACGATTAAAACAATAAGACTTAGACTTTTTACCAGGTGGCAAATGCGGACTCTCCGTCATAGGTAAGAACATAAGTAAAAAGCTATCCATAATATCTACAGCTTTACTTTTCATTCTAGCTCCCGTTAAAATCCCAAACCAGTTAATAATGAATTGCTTGGTATGCTCGTTAAAGTCTTCCACTCCAATAACATCTCCGGCATTTTTGTACGCGAGCTGATCTCGCTCTTCTTGAGATGCGTTGGTATGATGAGCTATTTTTTTTGCAAGTGTCATCATATCAATTAAAGACAGATCGAACGTCTTTACTAAATCCTTAAATGTCTCTAATTTTATTGGTTCTGTTCTATCTACAGCTACCTTTTTACCGGTTTTACTTTCGTAAAAGATATAGGTATCTACTGCTGTAAGAGTACCTAAAATTCCTGCACGATAAAAAACATCAAAAAGCGCAAAATAAGTTGATGCTAAAGCACGTATAGAATGTTCTTCGAAGAGATCTTTCTCTTTATTATAGAATCCTTTCATTTTCCCACCGCACGAGTCACTTCCTTCAATCACGGTTATATTTAGATCCTGCTCTTCACTAAGCTCAAATGCAGCAACTAAGCCTGAAATTCCTCCCCCAATAATTGCAATATCTTTCTTTTTAGATTCCATAATCAAATAAATTTTAATGACTGCAACTTAAATTAAATGTGTTTTATTCTCTCTTAAAATATATGAAAATCATTTTCTCTTTCAAAACATAAAATTGGTTCTCTTATTATTTCAATAAGTATATAAATTTATAATAAATTGAACACTAGGTGTTTATAAATTTTTAAATGATTTTAATGTTAAGAATGAAGGTTTTAAACATCAATTCATTTTGACATATTTCAAAAAGCAGTACCTTCATCACGTCCTTTTTGAACCATATTTTAGGACAGATTATTATGAAAATACCTACTTTAAAAATCAGCTTTCTCCTAATTATGGCTTTAACTATTTTAAGCTGTAATAAATCTAAACCTGAAGATTCTTTAAAAAATATAGATCAAGAAAATCCGGCATTTACTAAATCTAAATTAGAATCTGAAGCGGAAATCAAAAGAACTTACTGCTATTTAAATGAGCAACCTTACAAAGACGATGCTTCCAAAAAAGATGTTTTAGAGCTAATTCTAAATATAACAGGTAAGAATGTGGAAGGATTTTACAATTGGAGACCCGCACTTAAAGATCAAAGAAAAGGTAGTATACGTGGAACTATGGAAGACAATGTAGTGACCGCTAATTATATATTTACTCAAGAAGGACGTGAAGATTCTACTTCTCTAAAAATTATTTTGAATGATAAGGAGGCAGTGATAGAAGGTGGAGATACTGCTTTAGGTCTTAATGCCATTGTAACCAGAACAGATTGCCGTTAAACTAATTTAACGATACTATACTAAAGTTAACCTTATGGCCAATCTTAAATTGATTGGCTTTTTTTATTAAATTATATTTAATCAAATCCTAAAAGAAAACTCATGAACTTAGAAAAATATATAGACCATACCCTTCTTAAGCCAACGGCAACCCAAGAAGAAATCAAGACCCTTTGTAAAGAGGCTCAGGAATATAATTTCTATGCAGTGTGTGTTAATGGTTCTCATGTAAATTTCTGTAAAGAAATTCTTAGAGAAACAGATATAAAAATTGCTGCAGTAATAGGTTTCCCGCTCGGCGCCATGACCACTAAAGCCAAAATATTTGAGGCAGAAGAATGTTTAAAGAACGGTGCAGATGAAATTGATATGGTTATTAACATAGGTTGGTTAAAATCTGGAGAAATAGATAAGGTTACTTCAGAGATAAGAGGTCTAAAAAAAGCAATTGGAGATAAGGTTCTTAAAGTAATTATTGAAACCTGTTATCTTACAGATGAAGAGAAAAAAATAGCGTGCAAAGCTGCGGTAGATGCTAAAGCAGACTTTGTTAAAACCTCTACTGGGTTTGGCTCAAATGGCGCGAGTATTCAGGATATAATTCTTATGAGCTTGGCAGTAGCTGGAAAGGCAAAAATTAAGGCCTCTGGAGGTATTAGAGATGCCATAACTACAAAAGAATATATAAGCTTAGGTGTGAGCAGAATTGGTACCAGCTCTGGCATTAAAATAGTAAAAACGCAATAGCTGTGATAAGGACTTGCTATATAAGATTTTGAAAATAATATCAGATAGCAATTCTATGAAAGCCTATAAATGCTATAAAACTTGAGTGAGACCTTATAATTTTACCAAAAATTAGATATCGATTTAAATAGCTTAAAAAAATTAATTTTTTTTTCAACTCGTAAGTTCTGAATACTAAGTAATTAGAAGTTCAAGCTATAAAAAAAATAATTTTCCTTTAAAAAAGTCTTGTTTTACCGAGAAAGTCAACTATATTTGCAGCGCGAAATAGGTCGCGTAGCTCAGCTGGATAGAGCACCTGCCTTCTAAGCAGGCGGTCCCAGGTTCGAATCCTGGCGCGATCACTTCTTAATTAAAGCTCCTACTTTTAGGAGCTTTTTTTATGCTCAAATTTTAATGTTTTTTAATAAATTTATTGGCATGAGAAACACTACTAAATTTCAAATTCTAGCAGCATACTGTTTAATTTTAGGAATTAGCATACTTTATTTTTCAGATAATTCTATTCTTCACTTTTTTGCGGGTGCATTAGTAGGATTTGGAGTGATTACCGTTATATCTGGTAAAATTGGTTTTGGTTATAACTCATGAAACTTCTTAAAACAAATTCCAAGAATAAAGATTTCTTAAATCTTATCCGTTTATTAGATGAAAGCTTAAGAATTACAGATGGAGAAGATTATGGCTTCTACAATCAGTTTAACAATCTGAAGCTAATCAAGAATGTAATTGTTGCTTATAAGAATGATAAACCTATTGGATGCGGTGCTTTCAAAAGATTTGATGAAAACACAGTAGAGATTAAGCGAATGTTTGTAGTACCAGACTATCGCAGTCAAGGTATAGCAGGTTCTATTCTAACTGAATTGGAATCCTGGGCAAGATCATCGCGATTTACTAAATGTGTGCTGGAAACAGGAATTAACCAGATAGAAGCTTTAGGATTTTATAAGAAAGCAGGATATCTAATAATTCCCAATTATGAGCAATATAAAGGTCTTAACACAAGCGTTTGTTTTGAAAAAGTATTGACCCGTCAAATATAAAGTTAAATAGGCTTACAACTGTTGTATCATACTCTAATTTGAATATGTAGTTTTCCAAATTCAAATTTTAAAAGCTTCAATTAGCCATTTTAAATGAATACATTTTAAATGGCTAATTTATTATGATATAAAAGCACACAATTCTTATCTCAAAATAATTTTAAGCGAATATTAGAGATTATTCTACAAACTCTAAACAAACAGGTGTCTTTGCCTCTAATACTTCCCCTAAAGAGTTCAACATTCCTGTTTCTAAATCTATTTTAAAAGAACTAATACTTCCTGAATCTTGATTTGCTGCATATAAGAAATTCCCATCTGGTGAAATATTGAAATTGCGTGGTGTTTTTCCTTCTGTTGAAGTGTGAGCTATCAAACTTAATTCTCCAGTTTCAATATTAATTCTAAAAACAGCAATATTGTTTGCTCCTCGGTTCGAGCTGTAAAGAAAATCTTTTGTAGGATGCAAATGTATCTCTGCTCCAGAATTATTATTTATAAATCCAGAAGGAAGTGACGAAATATTTTGAAGCAATTGAAGTCCGCCAGTCTCTAAAACTTGGAATGTACTTATACTGCTATTTAATTCATTCATAACATAAGCAAACTTTCCATCTCTAGAAAAAGATAGATGTCTTGGTCCTGCACCATTTGCAACTTCTGCAAACTCCTGCGCATTTTTAGAGAAAGTACCTTTCTGAGCATCCAGATCATAGATCCAGATCTTATCATTTCCTAGATCTGCTATGTAAGCATGCTTGTTATTTGCAGTAATATTAACTGAATGTGCATGAGATTCTTTAGGATTTTCAAGTTCTATTTTCTGTTTCTCTATCAGATTTCCATTTTCCTCTATCTCATACATCATCACAACTCCGCCCATATAATTGGAAACGAAGGCAAATTTTCCTGTTTTATCTATTTCAATATGACAAGGAGCAAAACCATGTGTAGAAAGTTGATTGATCTTGGTTAAGCTATGATCTTTATTGATCTTATAAGAAAGAACGAAACCACTTTCCGCTTCTTTATCATTAAGCTCACTTACAGAAAGTAGATACTTGCCGTCTGTAGATGCGCGCACAAAACTTGGATTTTTAAGTTTAGCTACTGTTGAGCCTAAAGTAAGTTTACCATTCTGTATGTTTTGTTGAAGAGTATAAATTCCTTCCGCTTTCCCATCTACAAATCCTTCATCTTCGGTATAACTTCCAACATACATCCAATTTGAAATTTTATTTTCCTGTGAATATGTAGTTTGTGAATAAATAGCAAATGCAACTGCAAAAATGTAACTGCTTTTAAAAATTTTCATTGAATTATTAATTTAAAGGATCTTAATATTAGCTGAATTTACAGCCACTTTTTACGTTTGAAATAGATGATCATTAATAGAAATATAGTGATCATTATACCCCAAAGAACAAAATAACTATATTTATAATGAAGCTCTGGGATATAATCAAAATTCATCCCATAGATACCTGCAATAAACGTTAATGGAATAAAGATAGTAGCCATAATGGTAAGTACCTTCATCACTTCATTCATTTTATTGGATATAGTGGTCATATACATATCCATTAATCCCCAGGTCATTTCTCTATAAATATCAATATTTTCAGAAACCTGAATGGTATGATCATAAAGATCTCTAATATAATTGCGAGTCTTATCTTCTATTAGAACGCTATCAATTTTCTCTAATCTACTAATTACCTCTCGCAATGGAAATACAGCTCTTCTAATTCTTAAAATTGTTCTTTTTAGCTCCTGTATCTCAAAAGTAATATCATCATTAGGTTGAGCTTGAAATAGTTCATCTTCTAGATTTTCTATTTTATCTCCAATATGATCTATAACTTCAAAATATTGATCTATAATGGCATCTAATAAACAGAAGAGCAAATAATCTGTACCGTTATTTCTAATTCTTCCCTGGGCATTCACCAATCTGTCTCTAATACTATCAAATACATCTCCATTAGCTTCCTGAAAACTAAGTACATAATCTTTTCCCAAAACCAGACTTAGATGCTCTATCACAAGATCTTTATTATCTTTATCTACGCTGTCTTTAGGAAAATAGAGCATCTTTACCACCACGAAGATATAATCTTCATATTCATCTATTTTTGGTCGTTGATTAGTGTTTACAATATCTTCTAGAATTAAAGGATGAAGTTCATAATACTTCCCCAGCTTTTCAATTTCTAATGTATTATATAACCCATCAATATTAATCCAGGTATTATTTTCTTTGTTCTCAAATTTAAAGGCGTCTTCAGGATGGCTGGAGCTAAAACGCTCGTAATTCTTTTTGTTATAATCTATAACATCCAGTTTGGTCTCCGCAGATTCTTTTCTCCCAATGTACGTAACCGTTCCCGGCATTTGATTTAGCGCTTTGGTAGATTTAGGTCTACGTAGCAAATGCCTTTTGCGTTTAGCCATAAAATTAAATTTCTATAAAAGTATAAAACATTTTCATGTTATAAGGTTAGACGATGATTAGTTCTTGGTTTTATATTGGTTCTCTATTTACTTTAAATCTGATACTTAAACAATTAGAAAATAGCTAGGAAACTCTGATGTCTGTATAGATTATTTTGAAAAGGAACTCCTATTTTTGCATTATGGAAGAGACCAAACTTTTAAGCACACTTAAAGAATATTTTGGATATGATAGTTTTAGACCTTTACAAAAAAGCATAGTAGATTCGGTATTTGAGGGAAAAGACAATTTAGTGATCATGCCAACCGGTGGTGGAAAATCTATTTGTTTCCAGCTTCCAGCAATCTTGTTGCCACAAATTACCTTGGTGATCTCCCCATTAATTGCGTTAATGAAAGATCAGGTAGATGGTCTTACCGCCAATGGAGTTCCGGCAGCATTCCTAAATAGCAGTCAGTCTGAAACAGAGCAACAAGAGATCTTTCATCAAATAGATACCAATCATTTAAAATTATTATATGTAGCTCCAGAAAGTCTTCAGGTTATAGACAGATTTTTAAGTGACGGGAAAGTAAGTTTAATCGCTATAGATGAGGCACATTGTATTTCTAGCTGGGGTCATGATTTTAGACCAGCGTACACTCAGCTTGGATATTTAAAGAATCGCTTCCCCTCTACTCCAATAATTGCTTTAACAGCTACTGCAGATAAAGCAACTAGAAAGGATATATGCAATCAGCTTAATATTCCAAATGCAAAGAAACATATTGCTTCTTTTGACAGGAAAAATTTAAGTCTAGATGTTCGTCCAGGAATAAAGCGTTTTGATCAAATTCAGGATTTTATTGAAGGTCGAAAAAACGAAAGTGGCATTATTTACTGTTTGAGCAGAAAGACTACAGAAGAAATAGCTTCTAAACTTAAAGCTTCAGGAATAAAAGCAGAAGCATATCATGCCGGGATAGGCCATGATGAAAGAACCAAGATCCAGGACGATTTCATCAATGATACAAAACAGATTATCTGTGCCACGGTAGCTTTTGGTATGGGGATAGATAAATCTAATATTAGGTGGGTAATACATTATAACATGCCCAAGAATTTAGAAGGCTATTATCAAGAAATTGGTCGTGCAGGAAGAGATGGCTTACCATCAGACACTATGCTATTCCATAGTTATGCGGATGTATTACAATTACAAAAATTTGCCTCCAACTCCGGGAATGAAGATGTACAATTGGCTAAGCTAGATAGGATGAAACAGTATTCTGAAGCATTAACATGCCGAAGAAAGATCTTGCTAAGCTACTTTGGAGAACTCAAACAAGAAGATTGCGGAAACTGTGATATTTGCAGAAATCCTCCAAAATTCTTTGATGGGACCATCCTTGCTCAAAAAGCATTATCCTGTATCTATAGATTACAGGGAAAAGAACCAATATCGGTAATTATAGATATCCTACGTGGAGCACAAAATGAAGCGGTACTTCAGAAAAATTATAATAAACTGTCTACTTACGGCATAGCTAAAGATTTATCTTGGAGAGATCTTCAGCAATATATCATTCAGCTTATAAATATTGGATATATAGAAATTGCTTTTCATAAACACAATCACCTTCAGCTAACTCCTTTGGCTAAAAATGTTCTGTTCGAAAAGGCCAAAGTGCAATTGGCACATATTCCAGATCAAAAGGAAATTCAGGAAACTCGAGAAAAGAAAACGCAAAAAGCTGATAATTCTTTATTTGAAAAACTGAGAAAGCTCCGTTTAAAACTCGCCCAGGAAGAAGATATTCCGGCATACCTTATTTTTAATGATGCCACTTTAAAAGAAATGGAAAAACAGCGACCAATGACCGATGAAGATTTTATGGCCATTAACGGTGTAGGGCAAAAGAAAATGCAAGATTATGGATACCAATTCATCAAGGAAATAATAGCATTTAGTAAAGAGAAAAGACAAAAAAAAAAGTCTAAAAAAGGGAATACGCACCTTGTTACTTATGAACTTTATAATGAAGGGCTAAGTGTAGAAGAGATCTCTAAAAAGAGAGAATTAGCTAGTACTACTGTTTACTCTCATCTGGCAAAACTTTATGCAGATGGAAAAGATATCGATTTACACAAGTTCCTAACCAAAGCAGATCTAGATGCGGTGAAAAAAGCTAAAGTGACACTAGAAGATCCAAAGACACTAAAACCTTATTACGAGCATTTTAATGAAGCCTTAGATTATTGGACTATAAGATTCGCCTTGACAGTGCTGGAAAAAGAAGATAATTAAAATATTTACAATGTAAACTTTCAGTTCGAGCGAAGACGAGTAAGACTGTGAAACCAAATTATAGATTAAAATAAACTTTCGAGTTTATTCAAAGTCAATCTTGTGTAAGATCAAGCCGGATGCTGGCGCTATATAATTGGTAATAATATTGTTGTTTGGAGATAGACTCTCTTTTAATTGCTGCAGGGTTAAATCACCTTTCCCTACTTGAATTAATGATCCCATCATAAGCCTTATCTGATACCTTAAAAACCCGGCTCCTTTAATGGTGAAGACATAACTAGTCTTTGGAAAGAAATTTGCTGTAAGCATGGTATTCACTTCAATTTCAGACAACAGAACTTCTCTCTCAAATATTGTCTTCTCTGTAGGCGCAGCACAGTAATTCTCAAAATAATGAGTTCCCTGAAAGATCTTGGCTGCTTTCTGCATTAGCTCAATATCCAGATCATGTTGAAAATTAGCCATTAGAGGCGCACAGAACGGATGATTCTTTTCTCCATAAGAGAACAAATAACAATATTCTTTTTGCTTAGGATGCTGTATGATATTGAACTTTGCATCTACCTCATCTATTTCTAACACCTTAATATCTGGGGGAAGATTAAAATTGAATAATCTCATGAATTCCTCTTTATCTGAAAGTGGTTCTTCATCTAAGAATAATTCAAATGCCGCCAAATTTGCAGATACCATAGCATCTGTTCTACTTGAACCTAGAATTTTAAATTTTCTATCTGGAAGAATAAATTTCAAGGTCTTTTTTAAAAGCCCTTCCACAGTTTTAATCCCAGGTTGCCGCTGCCATCCATGTAAGCGATATCCTAGATATTGTAACTTAATAAGATAAAAAAAGCGTTTGCGTTGCAAGATTGATAAATTAAAATTGTAAAAAAAATCCCTGAAAATTACTTTTCAGGGAGAATTTATTATGCAAATTCCTGATTGATCTGTAGACGTAATTTTCTTGAATAATCTTCTTCCAGCCAATCTCTATAGTTCTTGGTACTCTTACTTATACAGTAAGAATATTGTTTAATTCTTGAAGAGATATCATCTTTAAGTTCCTTTGCAAGAATACGAGCATCAAATACATCTTCAGAATTTTCAACACATATCTTAACGTGCTGATCTAAAGACCATTCTAATACTGCCTTAGATTTAAGTCCTTTCTTAATAACAGTATCATAAGCCCCCTCTACATCAAAATCTACAGACTCTGAATTTGAAAATTGTTTTCGAAGATCTGGAGGCATCACATATTTAAATTCTCGCTCTATCTCTTCATCACTCAATAAATTTTCAAAATAGAAATCTGGAGAGCGAAATAGTTGTTTCCAATCTACTGGAGCGCTCCACTGCCCAAATCTGGCAACGTTATTACCTAGATCTATAACAGAAAATTCAGATTTATGCTTAAGGATCCTCGATCCACGGCCAATCATTTGGAAATATAACGTAAGAGATTTAGTTGCTCTGTTAAGAATAATGGTTTCCACAGAAGGTTCATCAAAACCTGTGGTTAAGATACTCACAGAGGTTACAATTGCATCTGGAGTATGTTTAAACCATTTTAAAATTTCCTTTCTATCGTTCTTACTGGTAGTATTATCCAGGTGTCTAACAGGGTAACCGGCACTTTTAAAGGTTTCATAAACTTCTTTAGAAGTATTAATACCGTTATTAAAGATCAAGGTCTTTTTACCTTTTGATCGCTGTAAATAAGCATTCAAAAGTTTTTCCTGCATAGACATGTTAGAATACAGCTCTTCTGAAGATTTCACGGTATAATCTCCATTGATACCTACTTTTAAAGATTGCAGTCCTACATCGTAACTATAAACTTTAGCTTGTGCTAAAAATCCTTTTTCTATAAGTGATGTAATAGAGTCACCCACAATAAGCTCTCTATAGTTATCCTTCATAGGAAGTTTGATATTCGAGCTTAATGGAGTTGCTGTAACTCCCATGATAAAGCTGTTATCAAAGAATTTGAACAATTTTCTAAAAGAGTTGTAGTGAGCTTCATCAATAATAACAAGACCTATATCATCAATTTCTAGCTTTTCATCATTCAATCTGTTATTCAAAGTTTCTACCATTGCCACAAAACACATATAATCTTGTTGGTCCGGTAGCTCTTTAACTTTACTATTAATGATCTTATTTAGTACTCCAAATTCTGCAAGCATTTTAGAGGTTTGCTTACAAAGCTCAATTCTGTGAGTAAGAATTAAAACTTTTTTATTGGTGCGTTGTATGTATTCTCTAACAATTTGGGAGAAAATTACGGTTTTTCCTCCTCCAGTTGGTAATTGATAAAGTAAATTATATTTTGATGGGTGAGCATCAATAACATTAAAAATCTTATCTATGTCTGCTTGTTGGTAATCATAAAGTACTTTATCATTTTTCTTTTCTTCTAATCCAAAGGTTTCAACGGCCATATATCAAGTATTTCAGCAAGTTTGCAAAAATAGTGGATTTCTAAGCTAATTTAAAATGTTTAATCACTTTTTAAGTTTTAGTTTTTTACTTCCTTTAAAATCAGGAATTCAGTATCTTTATAATTCTCCAAATGATCTTGATATAATAATTCCCCCTTTAATTGATGCGGTATGAAAGGGGCAAAACAAAACGAAGTATTTTTTAGCACTACTATAAAGGAATGTACACTATTTAAGAAATTATCTTCTAAAGAGATAACATCCTTATTAGAATTGTTCCATATAGAAGATTGGCCTAAGGAAACGTGTATTATTAATCATAGAAAACTATTTTACCACTTTCATATCATTCTCTCAGGCCGAATAAAAATGTATCAGGTAGACACATTTAATGGCAAAGAATTAACTCTTTTCCTTTTGACAAATAATGATGTTTTCGATCTGTTCTGTTTACTAGACGGGTGTGAACATAATGTTTATTACGAGTGTTTAGATGATGCTAAAGTGCTTGCCGCTCCTATGGACACTTTAAGAGATTGGTTAAACAAAAATCCAAAACTTTATAAAAATTTTCTTCCTTATGCAGGTTCCCAGTTGAGAATGCTAGAAAATACAGTTTCTGATATGACATTTACCAATATTTCTACCCGACTTATAAAGTTGATTCTTAAAAATGTAAATAAAAGTTCCAAGAATTTAGAGCTCATTAATGATCTTTCTAATAAAGAATTGGCGAACCTAATAGGTTCTACAAGAGCAGTAGTAAATAGACATTTGCAAAAATTGAAGAAGAACGGGTGTATAAAATTATCTAGAAATAGGCTGGAGATAAAAGATCTTAATTTACTACTTCATCTATTAGAAAATCAAGGTGGGAAAAATTATTTGTGAATTACAGATGTTAAAATAAATATCTATGCTACCCAGGTAGAAAATTCAAAATTATTCTGGCTGTAAATTGGGCTTATAAACCAATTAAATATAGATATTATGAAAGCGATTATGTTTTATTTACTTGTAATAAGCGGTATTATTAGCTTGCAAGCACAGGAGATTATCGAACTAGATCCAGCAAATGTTAATTATTCTCAAACCACGTTCGTTAAGACCGGTTTGAATGAATATCAATTTAAAATTGACAAAGAGCATGCTGGAAAATTTACCAAAAACCCGATTGAATATGTTAAGAATAATTTTATCATCAATAAGTTTATTGCTGAAGTAGAAAATCAGGAATATGATTCTTATAAGGTAAACTTTAGAAGTTCCAAAGGGTTTTTGAATGCAAATTATGACAGAGATGGAAACTTAGTTTCTACTTTTCAACAATTTAAAAATGTATATATGCCCAAGGAAATTAGAGATGCATTATATCTTAACTATACAGGATGGTCTGTTTTAAAGAACAAATACGTTGCTAGCGGTAAGTTAGATCAAATTGACAAAGCAGAATATAAGATTAGATTGGAACGTGGGAACAAAAAACAAAATGTAAAACTGAGCCCGAATAATGCAAAGATCTCCGTAATTGTTTCTAATTAAGAAATAGAATTCTAAGGATTATGAAAAGAGGAACCAACTATTTGGTTCCTCTTTTTCAATTATTTAAACAGGTTTGATGATAGATATCTATCTCCTCTGTCGCAAATTATACTCACTACAATTCCTTCTTCTAATTCTTCACATAGCTTAACTGCTGCTGCGGTAGCTCCACCGCTACTCATTCCTGCAAAGATCCCTTCATCTGTTGCAAGCCTTCTGCTCATTGCAATAGCTTCTTCTTCATTTACTTCAATTACTTGGTCTACCTTAGAAGGATTAAAGATCTTAGGCAGATATTCTTTAGGCCACTTTCTAATTCCAGGAATACTAGCGTTATCTGAGGGTTGCACCCCAACAATCTGTATATTTTTATTCTGCTCTTTTAAATAAGTTGATGTTCCCATAATAGTTCCGGTTGTACCCATAGAAGATACAAAATGAGTTACCTTATGATCTGTATCTCTCCATATCTCGGGCCCAGTGGTTTTATAGTGAGCTTTCCAATTATCATCATTACTGAATTGATTGAACATGAAATAAGCTGGATCTTTCAATTTAGATTCTGCATAGTCTCTAGCGCCTTCAATTCCAACATCGGAGCTTGTAAGCGTAACCTTTGCTCCATATGCCCTCATGGTTTGAACACGCTCTATAGTTGCATTTTCCGGCATTACTAGCTCTATATCTAATCCAAATATTCCTGCTATCATAGCTAAAGCAATTCCTGTATTACCGCTAGTTGCTTCAATTAGTTTTGATTCTTTATTAATAGCTCCTCTATCTAGAGCGCTTTTTATCATATTATAAGCAGCCCTGTCTTTTACACTGCCCCCAGGATTTTGCCCTTCTAATTTAAAGTATAAACTAACCTTCGGATTTTTAATTAAAGTTTCTGCCTTAACTAATGGTGTATTTCCAATTAAATCTATAATAGAATTACTCATTTTTTACTGAATTTTTTATATTGATTTGTGGTGTATGTGAAACCATGGAACCTTCAGGAACAGACTTGGTTAACCAAACATTTCCTCCAATAATACTATTAGCACCTATAATAGTCTTACCCCCTAATATGGTGCTGTTTGCATAAATAGTTACATTATCTTCTATAGTGGGATGTCTCTTAGAAGCTCTTAAAGATCTATCCACAGAAAGCGCACCCAAGGTAACACCCTGATAGATCTTTACATTATTCTTAATAATGGTGGTCTCCCCTATTACTACTCCAGTTGCATGATCTATAAAGAATGGAACTCCAATTACTGCTCCCGGATTTATATCTGTACCTGTAGTACGATGAGCGCATTCAGACATGAGTCTTGGAACTAATGGAAGTCCAAATTTATAAAACTCATGACTAAGTCTATAAATTGCGATAGCGTAAAAACCGGGATAAGATAAGTATACTTCTTCTACAGAGTTTGCTGCAGGATCATTTTCTGCGATCCAGGCAGCATCTTTACTTAGTTTCTCTAAAAGATCTGGTAACAGTTCACAATAAGATTTCCATATTTTACTACATGGAGATTCTGGTTTCCAACATACAAGATCTGCTAATTCTCCAAATTCAATTTCAAGAAGATTTAGATTTTTCTCAACCTCCGTATCCTGATCGAATAGCGTTAAAAATAACCTGCTGGTAAAAGCTTCGGTTCTTTGTTTAATAGCATATTTTAAATTTGGTAACTTCTTTTGAAGTTTGATCTTATCTATGACCTGTTCTTTATTCATATACTAAATTTGATGCAGCTAATATGTTCTTCTCATGAAATAGGTCGATTCTAAAGCTAGATAATAACATACTGAAATTCTTATAAATCAAAATTAGGGAATTGCCCTATAAAGATATGCTAGTTTTGGAAGAATTTGGGTTTTTGTATAAGTCTATGATATGGAGTTCAAGCTATAAACTTTAATAGTTAAAATTAATGTTAACATTCTAACGAACAACTAATTATGTGATCTATATACTACATTAAAATTATTATTAATTTAAATTTTAATATTATGGAAAGGCAATAAGTTAATCCCAGTAAATCTCAACCAAAACAACATTTAAAAAAGTAAGAAACGAAGAAGGATGTTTCAAAAAGAACTTTATCTGACATAAGAATCTATCAATTAAAAAATCGAGCCACCTCAAAAGTTTAGCTATTATAATTTTATAAGCTTAATTGATGAATTTTGTCTTGTAAATCGTAGAGACAATATTTTGAGATAAATTCAACAGCCATTTTAATTGAGTGAAAATAAGCTGTGTTTCCTGAAGATTTCCAGACATATTAAAAGTACTCGCTTCTTCTACCAAAGCCTTGTAATTTTTATTGAAAAAATCTAGTGCTTCTTTTAACTTTTCAGGATGCTCTAGGTCTATATCAACTTCAGAACCAGAGAGCAGCTCTATAGCCGTTTCTAGATTTTGGTCTACAGCCTCTATTAAATTTTTAAAGTGATTAGAGGCAGGTGTAGTTTTATGCGTTTTAATGTAAGAACCTATGGAGGCTAATGATGTTAGAAAACTATGATTTAGCACTACGAGCTGGTAAATATTATCTAAATTTTGTTGTTTGGATTTTGGCTCTTGAGTCATTCGTTGTAATGCAGCACTAAGATTTCCTGTTTCTAAAAAAGCTTCTTTCCTGCTAAGCTTATAACTATTAGAAACAGCCCCTTTTTCTAGATAATAAGAATTTACCTCCATCAAGAATTTCTGATTAGCTTTAAGGCTTTGTAGGATTATTGTCTTAATTCCTAAGAACTCCCAAGAAGGCCAAAGCAAGAAATTACCTAATGCGGCCAGACCTGCACCTACTAAAGTATCTACTACTCTAAATTGAATAACGTTTAACACATCTGGCCTTAGAAGTGCATACACAAAAACTACACTTAAGGTAATGAATACGGCAGCAGTCTTATAGTTCTTTTGTATCATGGAAAAGGCCATTACCAGAGAAATTATTCCCAGAATACCATAAACAACTACATTATGTATAAGTAAAACTAAACCTATAGAAATAATAGCGCCAATTACCGTACCTATAATACGTTGTTTAGACCTATCTCTGGTAAGACCATACCCTGGCCTCATTATTACAATAATGGTAAGTAGTATCCAATAAGCATTTTGAAAAGAAAAGTATTCTCCTATGCAATACCCCACCATCATAACTAGAGAAATTCTTAATGCATGTTTAAAGATGGAAGATCTAAGATTTAGATTTTCTAATAAGATCTTAGGATTGTATTCTTGAGTGCTCAAAAACTTGAGAGCATCATCGCTTTTTATCAACCTTAATTTTGTGAGATCTGGATTTACCAACAATTCATCTATCTTCTCGATCTTTTCAGATTGATGTTCTAAATATTCATAGTAATTCAATAGAATTAGAAAACCTTCTGTATGAATAGATTGTTTCTCGTTTCTATAAGAATCTAGTTTTTGTTTAAGATCCAATCGAATCTCCCCGATACTCTTGGCGCTTTTATAAATTTTATTTTTTTGTAGATATATAGCCTGGTCATTCAATTTATCTGAAAGTGTAAAGACCAGCTCCTGAAAAGGCTTAATCCTATCCGGATAATCCTTCAAGATCTTATCCATATTTTCATAATCTACAGGGTGAGCCATGGCAAGCTCCAAAATATCCACAGTTTGAATAAAAGTTAATAACCTCTTACGCTGAAAGTTGGAATAACCTGAAGATTTTCGTGAAGATATTAGAATTTCTCTAAGTTTTTGATGATTCTCATTTAGATCATTCTGAAGATTATGCAATTCTTTTAGCAGATCTGTTCTATCAATCCCATTTTCTAACAATCTACCTCTCAATCTTATATACCTGGAAGTCAATTCTAGATTTTGGATCATGAATTGATTTGTTTGTCCTTTAGGATTTATATTATTCCAAACTACAGATAATAATAAATACCATAATCCACCTAAACCAATGAGCAGGGCTTTTTCATAGACCTCCAAAGTTTTGGATAAACTGGCAAAACTTAAAACCAGTGCAAAAAGTCCGGAGAAACTAATTAAGGAAGCTCTAAAACCATACACTGCGAGATAAGATAGACAAAATGTGGTACTCCCTAAGATCAATAAAATGATCCAAAACTCATCTGGTTTATAACCACCTATCAATGTTGCAAGAATCGCAATTAAAGACGATAATAATATTCCAAAATACTTGTGTCTTACGCTTCCTGTAACATCGCTGGGAGAACTTAGTAAAGCTCCTAATCCTACAGCAATACCCATCTCTAAATGCTCTGTATATACACCAAGTATTATAGGTATGGTAATAGCCAGAGCAAGAATAATGGCTTTAGAAAAATCTGTAGATTTTAGAAATGATAAAAAATCCTGTATTCCCGCACTCACATCTATATTTAAAATCTTCAATATTAAGTTTTTTGAGCTTCAAACAAATATAACTGCTACAAAATTTACTATCGTTAATGTTATCGAAAAATATTCCGATTTATAGATTGAGAACATAAACCTGTATTCAAATTAATTTTAATTATCAATAATAGCTATATAAAAAAAGGCATTGAAATTAATCAATGCCTTTTCCTTATAAAATTATATTTTTACTATTCCTTTTGATCTGTAGGCATAATATATATATCATTGATATTAGCTCTTTTAGGCTGCGCTAATGCGTAAAAAATTGCTTCTGCAATATCTTCTGCCTCTAAAGTGGTAAGATCTTTAACCATAGGAATTAGATCTTTCTTTATTTCATCGTCTGTAATGGTCTCTGTTAATTCTGTAGCAACAAATCCAGGTTCTATGGATGTAACGTTAATACCATATTTAGGCGCCAACTCCTGTCTTAATCCTTCAGAAAACATTTTTACTGCAGCTTTAGTAGCGCAATAAACGGCTCCTCCTGGATAATATTTTCTACCTGCACTAGAAGAAATATTAATAATATTTCCACTCTTTTGTTCCATAAAAGTTGGAAGCACTGCGGCCACACCATTCATAACTCCTTTTATATTTACATCTACCATGGTATCCCACTCATCTGTATGTAAGTTCTTAATATAAGATAGTGGCATTAAACCGGCATTGTTTATAATGGCGTCTATTCCTTTGAATTTTTCTAAAGTTTGAGATACGATTTTTTTGAAATCTCCTTTCTCTGTTACATCTCCGGTTACAACCATTGCCAATCCACCATCTTTCTCTATTTCTTCTTTAAGTTTGTTCAACTTCTCTTTTCTTCTGGCAGTTAAAACAACCTTAGCTCCTTCTTTAGCAAGCTTCTTAGCTGTTGCTTCTCCAATTCCACTAGATGCTCCTGTAATTATTACAACTTTTCCCTTAATACTCATAACATTAATTTTTTTTGCAAATTTAAAATAGCATTAGGCTTCTATATAATTTATAGCGCTATTTAGCTTGAGTTTAACTGGATTCTTTATAGATGTTAAGAATATTATAGTATCTAAACTATTAGTCTGGCTCGGTTTAAAGTTTTACAAAAAACTTTAAACCGAGCCACTATTTCTGTAATAATCGTATCTGTTTTACATTTTGATGAAAATAACAAAAGCCAGTTAATAACTGGCTTTTCTAAAATATCTATAAATTATTAACCTACTTAGTAGGTGGTTGAGATGGCCTAACCTCGATCTTACTTGGCAATGTTCTAGGATTCATCTTCAATAAATCAACTACTAATTCTCCAATATCTTCTTTTTGAATTTTCCAAGCATCCTCTTTATTTGGAGTATGATCATTAAAATGTGTTGCTACAGAACCTGGCATAATAGTACTTACATTTATACCATGACCTCTAAGATCTAACATTGCTGCTTGAGTTAATCCGGTTACACCAAATTTACTAGCATTATATGCTGTACCACCTTCAAAGAAATTTGTACCTGCCAAACTAGAAATGGTAATAGCATACCCTTTAGATTTTTTTAGTCCATCTATTGCTGCTTTAAGGCTATAAAAAACACCAGAAAGATTAGTATCTATAGTTTCCTTCCAATCTTCCACACTTAACTCTGCAATATTACCAAAATGCCCAATTCCTGCATTAGCAACTAACACGTCTAATTGCCCCCATTTTTCAATAGTTTTATTTATGGCTTGTTGCTGACTTTTATAATCGCGTACATCGGCTTCTAAGCCTAAAACATTACCATTTCCCAATTTGGAAAGTTCATTTGCAGCTTTATCTGCAGATTCTTTAGACCTACTGGTTATAGCAACATTCATATTTAACTTTAAAAGGGCTTCTGCAACGCCATACCCTATTCCTTTACTTCCACCTGTTATAAATGCGACTTTTGATTTAAATGATTCCATAGATTTTTATTTTTTTAATGGTTTAAAGCTAACAAAGATGCTTTTGCTAATAAAATTTTGAGAACTAAGACTTTGTTAATTCTATTTATTTCTTCTCAATACCACTAAGACTGAATGCTTTAAATTTTATATTAAAATCTTGATAAAAATTCGCCAAAACTCTTTTGAAAATACTTTAATAAACTAACTTTGCTTTCATCGAAAAAACACATTCTAATGTGTAATTTTTCTATTAATTAAAGTTTTAATACTTCAAAATCTCTTAAAAGTTGAAAAATCCAAAAGGTCAAAAATTAATCGATAAGATTCAACGCGACTTAATGCGTAATGGTATAATCATCAACACTGTTGTGGAAGATCTAAAGAAACTTCGCCCATTTGCTGTGGAAGATGAAAATCCATTATTAGCTAAGGTTATTCGCTTAACTTATGAGCATATTGAAGCTTATCAAACTTTTGCAATTGCAATTCCGGATGACGAGCCTTTAGATGAAGAGGAAGAAGCTTCTGCAACTCCAGAATCTGATCCACAAGAAAGTTTAGATTATTTGATGTCCCTAATGTCTGATACTTCTATTAAGAATAACGAAATGGACCTTAGAGAATATAGCAAAGAATTACAGACGTATGCTGAAGAGAACTAAGCTTCTCTATTAATTTTTTGATTGCCTTTTTTAAATAATCTACCTAATTACAATACTCCATGAAAAAGGATGCGAAATCTAAAAAGAAATCGCGCTTGCGTTTATTGCACCAGTATTATGACTATACCGGTTTCTATAGTTTTGTGGGTAAAAGTTTAAAAAAGGCAATAATTCCTATTTTAGTTTTTATTGCTTCCATTTTCGCAATAGATTATTTCGTTTTAGATCTAAATAAGGTTTTGGTCACTATTACTGAAACTTATTCTCCGGCAGGAATATTATCTGTATTCTTTGCTTCAGAATCTCTTCTTGGATTGGTTCCCCCAGAACTCTTTATTGCTTGGGCAGGAAAATCTGAATTGCCAATTTTCTATTTATCCTTACTTGCTGCTGCTTCTTACTTAGGAGGAATAGTGTCTTACTTTATAGGCGTTGGAATCACTAAAATTCCTGCTGTACATAAGCAAATGGAAATAAATTTAGCACAGCATATTAAAAACGCTCGAAAATGGGGTGGTTTTTTAATTATAGTTGGAGCTCTGCTTCCAATTCCGTTCGCCATGAGCAGTATTGCCGCTGGTATTATTAGATTCCCTTTTATGAGCTACCTAATGTTCGGTTTATTAAGATTTGTAAGATTCTATGCTTACGCTTTGGTTATCTTCGGAATGGTTTAATATTCTCACATTTCTCTAGTATCTACAGTTATTATCATAAAGTTTTTTTAATACGAGTTTATTCTAGCGGTATTTAATTATTTTTAGAATCCAACCAATTTTTTAAAAAAATGAATGATAAATTAAAGAAAACGGCACGTATTGGATATGTTGCCAAGGGAGCTGTTTATGCTATAACAGGAATTTTAACACTATTAGCTGCTTTTAATCAAGGCGGACAAAAAGCAGGAAAGTTTAAAGTTGTAGAGTATCTAGACAAGCAAACCTTTGGAAATATCATACTCATTATTTTAGCTCTTGGTCTTATCTGTTATGCATATTGGAGATTTACCCAGGCTATTAGTGATCCAGAAAATATAGGTTCAGATAAAAAAGGAAAAGTAAAAAGAGCAGCATTCTTTGTTAGTGGCTGCATTTATCTTGGATTAGCGATCTATGCTGTGCTTAGAGTAATTAATTCTTCTGCAGGTTCTGGAGGTTCTTCTGGAAAGAAAGCCACTATCTTAAGTAACGATTGGGGATTGATTGTATTAGGAATTGTAGGTGGTATAACTATAGCTACAGGGCTTTATCAATTTGTAAGAATATATAAGGCAGATTTTGTCAAGAAGTTTGAATTAAAATCTATGACAGATGAGAAGCGAAGAAAAACGATTAAAAATTCTGCTTATTTTGGAATGGGATCTAAAGGTGTTCTATTTATTATAATAGGATTTTTTCTATTAAAAGCTTCCATCACATCCAATCCTGCAGACATTAAAACCACTTCAGACGCTTTTTCATTTTTAGAAGATTCTGCGTATGGAGCTTATTTACTGGGCGCGGTGGCTGCAGGATTGATAGGATATGCTATATATATGTTTATGATGGCAAAATATCGAAAGTTTAGCGCCTAATAATCTATTTGATCTTAAGAAATTTAATACCAAGTTCTTTTTCCAATTCCCAGATCCTTCTTTGTTCCTTAGTATTTACAAGCACCAAAGATAGACCAGATCTTCCCGCTCGTGCGGTTCTACCACTTCTATGAGTGTAATATTCTGTTTGATCTGGTAATTGGTAATGAACAACATACGCTAAATTATCTACATCTATACCTCTGGCTGCTACATCTGTAGCAACTAGAATTTTTAATGTTTTTTTCTTAAAAGCTCTCATTACTCTATCTCTATCTTTCTGGAGCATATCTCCTTCTAACAGACCTACTTCGTAATTTTTGGCAGCTAGTTGTTTGGTGAGCAATTTAGCAGCAGCTTTCGTTTTTGTGAAAATTATACCTCTATTTTTTCCTTGCGTCTTTAAGAATTGAGCAAGTGTATCTAATTTATTGTTGTCATCTCCAACAACAAATTGATGTTGGAGATTAGAGTTCACTGCCTCGGTCTTATCAACAGAAATTCTTAAACAATCTTTAGAAACATACATTTCTATGATCTCGTTTAATTCTGAAGGCAAGGTTGCAGAAAAAAGCCAGATATTTCTATTCCCCTTTGTTTTCTTTAAAATTCGAGTTAACTCATCTTTAAAGCCCATGCTAAGCATTTCATCTGCTTCATCTAAGACAAGAGTATTAATTTTCGAAATATCTAAAGCTTTCTTAGTGAGAAGATCTAATAGTCTCCCAGGGGTAGCAACAACTATTTGTGTTGGCCTGTTCAATCTTTGAATCTGAATATCTATTTTCTCTCCGCCATAAACAGCTTCTGTAAATACTTTATTGGTGTATTTCGTGTATTTGAAAAGTTGCTTTGCTATTTGTTGACCTAACTCTCTAGTAGGAGCTAATATTAAAGCCTGAATATTTACATTATCTGGATCTATCTTAGCTAATAATGGTAACCCAAAGGCAGCAGTTTTACCAGTTCCGGTTTGCGCCTGACCTATAAAATCTATATTTTCTTTAGACAATACAGGAATAGCTGCACTTTGTATCTTTGTAGGGTGGACTATCCCCATTTCTTGTAAACTCTTATTTATATCTTCAGATACTCCTAATTCAATAAAACTCATTCTTTAACTTTTTTTAGATCGACAAAGATACTTTATTTAAGCTTCTTAAAAATTTTAATAAACATTCCTGTACCTAGTTAAATAATAGCTAATATAGACCGATATTTTGATGGTAGATAAGGGTTTTGATACCTTTCCACCAAACCAAAAAAACTAATTATATGTCTTTATTAACGATAATTTTAAACATTCTTTTACCACCATTAGCTGTATTTATGAAACATGGACTTGGGGTAACTTTTTTAATAAGTGTACTTCTAACTGCCTTAGGTTGGATACCTGGAGTAATCCATGCATTTTTGGTAAACGGAACTAAATAAAAAACAAAAAAGGGTTTAGAAATTATCTAAACCCTTTTTTAATATTATAAAAATTCACTTTAATTCTTCTCAGAATCTGTAACTTTTTTCTCCCATTTCCAGGCACTTTCCAAAGCTTCATCTAGATCTTTTTCAGATCTCCAACCAAGTACAGAATTTGCTTTTATAGTATCTGCATAGGCCGCAGTAATATCTCCTTCTCTTCTTTCTGCAATCTTATAAGAAAGCTTCTTCCCTGTTGTTCTTTCAAACGATTGTATAACTTCTAATACAGAATTCCCTTTACCTGTACCTAAATTAAAAACATCATAATTAGATTCAGCTTCATTATTCATAAGCCTCTTTAGCGCAACCACGTGTGCTCTTGCAAGATCCATTACGTGAATATAATCTCTTATACAAGTTCCATCGTTGGTTGGATAATCATTTCCAAAAACAGATAGTTGTTCCCTTTTTCCTATTGCTGTCTGTGTAATAAAAGGCACCAGATTTTGCGGAGTACCTATAGGCAATTCTCCAATTTCTGCACTAGGATGTGCTCCTATTGGATTAAAGTATCTTAAAGAGATTGCCTTTAAATTAGGATGAACCTTACAGGTATCTTTAATGATCTCTTCACCTATTTGTTTCGTATTTCCATAAGGAGATTCAGCTTTCTTTACCGGAGCAGATTCACTTATTGGAAGTGTGTCTGCTTGTCCATATACAGTGCAAGAAGAGCTAAAGATAAAATTTGCATCTTCCTTCTCGCTTAATCTTTGTAATAAGTAGATTAAGGTAGCAAGGTTGTTCTCGTAATATAATAATGGATTTTCAACACTTTCACCCACCGCTTTAGATGCTGCAAAATGAATTACACCTGCTATATTGGTATGTTTCTCAAAAAAACCTAGTACTTCCTCTTTATTTCTAAGATCTATGTTCTCAAATTCTGGAGTAACCTGAGTTATCTTCGTTATCCCTCCCAAAACATTTATAGATGAATTTGATAGATTATCTATGATAACTACTTCATAGCCTTGTTCTATTAGAGCAACTACCGTATGAGAACCTATAAAACCAAGACCTCCTGTAACTAATATTTTAGATTTCATTTTCTTTATTTCTAAGTGGGTGCAAAATAACAAAAACAGTAGACATGAATTATATTTTTCTTTATTATCCAAATTCGTCTTAACTACGCTTCAATATATTTTGATACAAATGCCTTTAATTACCTTCAATTATTACCTTCTCTCCCTATAAAAATTATCTTTGTAAGAAATTAAATCAGAATGGATTTACAGCATCAAATTAAAATATTTAAGATCATAAGCATATTAGAAGGACTTTCATTTTTAATTCTGCTACTTATAGCTATGCCTTTAAAATATATCTATCACATGGATATATATGTTAGAGTTGTTGGAATGGCTCATGGAGTATTATTTATAACTTATATACTTGGAGCTTTATTACTATTTAAGCAACTAAACTGGAAGCTTAAAACGCTATCAATAATAATTCTTTGTTCTGTAATTCCATTAGGTCCTTTCTATATAGAAAAGAAATATTTGTAGCATATGGCAAATAACATCAATCTCAAATATATAAGCTGCTTTTTAGAGGAAAGCTTTATAAATCAGGGAATGCATCCTGTGGTCGCCAGTTATCTTAATTTAGCAATAAACTTAGTAGCACTTGTACTTCTTTTAATTCTCGTAAATTATATTATTAGAAGATTTGTAATAGAATCTTTTAGAACATTCACCAATAAGACCAAGACAACTTTTGATGACTTCCTTATTAAAAGTAATTTCCCAAAATACGTAGGGCAGATCATACCAATCTTTATAATCTATGCTACCATCCCTTATATATTGGTAGATCATGTTTTTACTTTAAAAGGAGTATTATTTTTTACCAATGTTTATGTAATAATATTGATTGTTTGGATTTGTAGAAGTGTATTAAGAACTACCAAAAACTACCTACGTACTCAGGAATCTTTTAAAGACAAACCTATAGATAGCTATATACAGGTGTTAATGATCTTTATATGGGTGGTTGGTTTTATGTTCATTTTTTCTGAAGTTACCGGAGAATCTGTAATAAGTTTTGCAATATCTTTAGGGGCGGCATCTGCCATACTTTTATTGATTTTTAAAGATACTATTCTAGGGTTTGTAGCCTCTATTCAGGTTTCTGTGAATGATATTGTAAGAATTGGAGATTGGATAACCTTTAGCAAATATGGTGCAGATGGAACGGTTACAGAAATAAATCTAGCAACGGTAAGAGTTCAGAATTTCGATAATACTTTTACAACCATTCCAACGTATAGTATGATCTCAGATTCATTTCAGAATTGGAGAGGGATGCAAGAATCTCCAGGAAGAAGAATTAAAAGATCTATATTCATTAAACAAAACTCTGTAAAATTTATCACTCCAGAAGATTATGAAAAACTAAAGAAGATAAGTTTAATAGCACCTTATCTTGAGCATCGTCAAAAGGAAATAGACAAATACAACCGTACCAACAAAATAGATACTACGCTACCAATAAACGGAAGGAATCAAACCAACTTGGGAATCTTTAGAAAGTATGCAGATGCTTACCTTCATGATCATTCTGCAGTTCATAAAGAATTATATTTAATGGTGAGGCACCTAGCTCCTACCCCTCAGGGAATTCCCTTAGAGGTGCTTTGTTTCAGCAGAGATAAAAGATGGGAAAATTTTGAGTACATAGCAGCAGATATCTTTGATCATCTTATAGCAGCAGTACCCTATTTTGATCTTAAACTTTTTGAAGCACCTTCCGGAGATGATATACAGGATCTTGGTAAATTCATTAGTAATCTCAATAATTAGGATATAACTTATTTTAGCTATCTTCCACACTTTTTTAACCTAACCAATCTATCAATATGAAGTTTAAAAGATTTTTGCAAGCCTTTGGGATCTTGGCTATAGTGTTAACCTTAATCCCCATAGTTGCAGCTGACTTTTGGTGGATACGAATGTTTGATTTCCCTCACATTCAACTTACTATCTTAACCTTCGTTGCACTAGTATCTTACTTCATTAAGTTTGATGTGAAGTGGTGGGAAGACTATGTTTTTGTAACTATAATTTCTGCTTGTCTGGTTTATCAGATCATGAAGATCGCTCCTTACACAGCTTTTGCTCCTTTTGAAGTTGGAAATGCATCAGAAGATGCAGATAAGAATGATGAATTAAAATTCTATTCTGCTAATGTGCTTCAAAAAAACGCAAAATTTGATCTATTAAATGATGAGATCAAAAGAAAAGATCCGGATGTAATTTTATTGATGGAGACAGATAGCATTTGGATGAATCAAGTTGAAGATGCTGTATCTAAATACCCATACAGAGTTGAAGCACCAATAGATAATACATATGGTATGCTTTTATATTCTAAATTAGAGATGATAAATCCACAATTAAAATTTCTTGTAGATGATTCAATTCCCTCAATACATACTATTCTAAAATTAAGATCTGGGAAGCAGATTATGTTTCATGCTATTCACCCTACCCCTCCAATGCCTCAAGAAAATCCCTCTTCTGCAGATAGAGACGGAGAAATGATGCTTGTTGCAAAAATGGCAAGAGAAAGAAATCTTCCAACCCTTGTAGCAGGAGATTTTAATGATGTAGCGTGGTCTAGCACTTCTAGATTATTAAAGAATGCAGGGAGATTGTTGGATGTACGAGTGGGAAGAGGTTTTTATAATTCTTTTGATGCGGGTAGCTTCTTATTTAGATGGCCTTTAGATCACTTTATGGTTTCAGAAGAATTTAGAGTTGTAGCTATAAAAACAGGCGAAAATATCAAATCAGATCATTATCCATTTTTTATTACTTTGAGCTTAGAGACAGATCTGGCAGAGGAACAAAAACCAGAACCTCCAACAGAAGGTCAGCTAAAGCGAGCTAATGAGCAGATAAAAGATCTCCTAGAAGAAAAATCTAAGAAGGGAGAAAAACTGGGAGAATAATATTTTATAATTATATATTGCTCTACAGATCATAACCTTAGAAAATAATTAAGTCTTTTTGAAAATTAAGATCATGCAAGAAACCAAAACCGATAAAATAACAAATGTAGGTGAATCGTTTAATCACTTCTACGATCGCCTAATTGAACAATTACCAGGCATTGGTTTTGGACTTCTAATCATTATTCTTGGTGTTCTTATCGGTATGTGGGTTGGAGGATTTGCCAGACGTAGGATTTCGGCTCATACTCATGATCCTCTGATGAGTAAATTTCTAGGGAAAGTAATAAGATTACTACTTACTACTGTAGGAATTATGTTAGGACTTAGAGCCGCAGGATTAGGGGGAATAGCTACCGGTATTCTAACTGCTGCCGGGGCAAGTGCTTTAGTTCTTGGTTTTGCATTCAAAGATATTGGAGAAAATTTTATAGCAGGAGTAATTCTAGCCTTTAATAGACCATTTAATGTAAATGATACCGTAGAGATAGGAGCGAATTTTGGAAAAGTAAAAGCGATGGAATTTAGATATACCAAGCTAAAAACATTTGATGGAAAAGATGTTTATATACCAAATAGCGATGTACTCACAAAACCTGTAACCAACTACACTGAAGATGGTTTCTTTAGATGGGATTTTATCATCGGAATTGCTTATGAAGATAATATAACCGGGGCCAAAGAGGTTGTACTTAAAGCATTAAGAAATGAACCGAATGTTATTGAGGATGAGGAGCATGAAAATTTTGTGATAGAAGACAAATTAGATACCAGTACTGTAAATCTTAAAGTTTTCTTTTGGGTAGATACCAAAGATTTTAGAAGAACTGCCCTAATTACAAAAGGTAATGTGGTAAGAGCGGTAAAAGAAACCTTGGAAGATCATGGATATTACATGCCTGCAGATATACAGGAAATCAAGCTCTATGGTAAAGAAAATGATTTCCCTTTTACTATATCTGATAGAAATAAAGAGAATCTTCCTAAGAAATCTTAATCTTTCAATCTGTCTTTTACAAATTCAATTTTAGATTTTCCATGAGGTTTTGGTTTTCCAATTTCATCTAAACCAACCATAACTATATTTTCTATAGATATAATGGTCTCACGCGTCATTTTATTTCTGACTTCGCATTTTAATGTTAAAGAAGAAGATCCAAATTTTACTACATCAATACCAATTTCAATAATATCCCCTTGTGTAGCAGAGCTTATGAAATTGATCTCACTCATGTACTTCGTCACAACTTTTTGATTCTCTAACTGAATGATAGCGTAAAGCGCACATTCTTCATCTATCCATTCTAATAACCTGCCACCAAATAAGGAAGCATTTGGATTTAAATCTTCAGGCTTAATCCATTTTCTTGTATGAAATCTCATAAATTATAATTTCTATTTTTTTTTATAATAGGTATTAATCAATTCCTATAATCTAGAAAGCGCTGCATCTACTATTTCTGCATGATCGAACGCTAACTCGGGTAAATTTCTAATATCGAACCATCTTGCATTCATAGCATCATCTGCTCCGGCTACAATTTCTTCTTTATCTAGTAATCCCATAAACGCGATAGATATTGTCCTGCCTCTAGGGTCTCTGTCAATAGCTCCATAAGCCTCCATTTGGATAAGGTTAACGTTGGTAAGACCTGTTTCTTCTTCAAGTTCTCTAGCAGCAGCATTTACCAAAGTTTCATCTTCTTCCAAAAATCCTCCAGGCAATGCCCATTTTTCTTTAAAAGGCGAATTTTTTCTCTGAATTAGTAATAACTTCAGTGCTTTATCAATTTTATAAAAGATCACTGTATCTACAGTAATTGCGATGTTTTGCGGTCTCATATTAATTTACTAATAGCTATTAAAATAAACAGTTTTTCTGTTTACGAATTCACGAATTCCATCTGCAGATAATTCTCTTCCATATCCAGAGATCTTTGTTCCTCCAAATGGTAATCTAGGATCACTTTTTACAAGTTCATTTACAAAAACAGCACCATCATCAAACATAGGCACCAATCTTTTAGCTCTCTCAACATCTTCTGTGAAAATGGAAACTCCTAA
Organism: Gillisia sp. Hel_I_29; assembly: GCF_000744275.1. Taxonomy (NCBI): domain Bacteria; kingdom Pseudomonadati; phylum Bacteroidota; class Flavobacteriia; order Flavobacteriales; family Flavobacteriaceae; genus Gillisia; species Gillisia sp. Hel_I_29. The sequence continues at coordinate 1,927,874 of NZ_JQLP01000005.1, read as the reverse complement.
TCCAAAATCTGAATAATTTACTAAAGATACTGCTTCCTCATCATCCTTAAATGTAGTTATAGAAATAGCCGGCCCAAAAGTTTCCTCTTTAAATATTGGCATTTCTTTGTTAACATTAGAAATGATTGTCGGCTCAAAATAAGTTCCTTTTCTTTTACCTCCTAACACTATTTTAGCCCCTTGTTTTACTGAATCATTAACTTGTTTTTCTAGATCTTCTGCTAGATCTTCTCTAGACAATACACCTATAAAAGTATCTTCTTCTGAAGGATCTCCACTTTTTAATTCACTTACCTGCTCTTTAAATTTTTTGATGAAACTATCTGCAATATCCTCATGAACAATTAATCTTTTACCCGCTATACAGCTTTGTCCTGTATTTTGAAATCTCGCCTGTACGCAGGTCTTTACAGCTTCTTCAATATTCGCATCTTTAAAAATTACCAACGCATTACTTCCTCCCAGTTCTAGAACCGTTTTTTTAATTTCTTCTCCTGCAATTGAAGCCACAGAGCTACCTGCAGGTTTACTACCTGTTAAAGTTGCTGCCTTCACTCTTTTATCGCGTAGTATCCCTTCTACCTTTGAACTTGAAATTGGAAGATTTTGAAAACATCCTTTTGGGAATCCTGCACGTTCAAACACTTTTTGAATATTCTCTGCAGATTGCATAACATTACTGGCATGTTTCAATACCCCAATATTTCCTGCCATAAGTGCCGGAGCTGCAAATCTAAATACCTGCCAAAATGGATAATTCCATGGCATTACCGCTAACACTACTCCTATTGGTTCGTAAGAAACGTAACTAGTATCTGCATCTGTTTCAATAATCTCATTTTCCAAATGCTTCTCGGCATTTTCTGCATAATATTCACAAACCCATGCACATTTTTCAATTTCTGAAATAGATTGAGAAATAGGTTTCCCCATTTCCAAAGTGATCATCCTTGCATATTCCTGCTTATTCTCTTTCAACTCTGTAGCAGCTTTCATCATTAATTCAGATCTATGCTTATAGGATGTTTCTCGCCAAGTCTTAAAGGTATTATCTGCAAGATCTAAGGCCTTGTTAATATCAGCCTGATCAAATTCTTTTATCTGAGCTATTTCTTCTCCGTTGTATGGATTCTTAGAAGTTATCATAATTCAATTTTTAATTTTCTTAAAGATAAAAAGAAGCTCAGGATCCTTTAGTCCGATTAAGATGATTTTAACTGCACCATTAAATGTTTATAACTGGTTCACAATTTGTAGTAGTTGGCTGGATATCTCAAAAGATATTTAATTACATTTAAAAAACTCTAAAACTATGACACCACGAGATTTAGAATTACTAAAGGCAAGGCCAATTATTACATCTGCTAAAGTTTCAGATAACATGAGCCTGGAGGAACAATTTCAGAATAAAACTCTTAGACCCATAGCAAAACTTCAAAATGATTTACTCATAGAAGTCTTTAGAAACTATATTAAAAAGCATAAAAATGCGTTTCATAATTTTAGTATCGAAAAGAAATTTCTTTTTATAGAAAATGCTATTCAACGAGATATAAAATTCAGAAATAGCCTTAAGGGAATTATTATTGGCCAATTCACCATCGATGAATATTTAACTTATATAGAGAATTCTTCTGCTCTAAATAAACGAATGATGAATTTGGTAAAAGAAAGGATTCTTAGCAATATTCAGCTTTTAGAAAATCAGGTTTCTTACTAGCAATCCTAAGATAATAGTAATAGCAAAACTCATTAGTGTTCCTATGAGCACATATTCTGTTTGCTTTCTTGCTCCTGTTTCAGACTTTTCGCTAAACCTCAAAATAGATTTGGCCGCGATTAGAAATCCGATAGCAGAGAAATTATTGGTTAGAATAAAGGTTAAAACCAATATTCTTTCGAAAATACCTATATATCTTCCTGCAGCTTCTAGACTATTTTTTTGATGGGTGATCTCTATTTCAGATTGCCATATTTTTGTTGCCTTTCCAATCAAAAAACCGGTAGGAAAGATCACTATTAGATAAACGCTAATTATAGCTAAAATTGCTGTTGAATTTAAAACATATTGTATACCGGGAAGGATTTCATTAAAATTATTACTGATGTATAACCATGCTAACATTATCATGACAACGTGGAATAATTGATCTAATAAAAAATATTTTAGCGTATCTTCTTTTTGTGTTAATTTCCACCAGTCTATAAAATAGTGTGTAATTGTGATAAATAAACCTACATACCAAAATTGGATATTTTGAAGAAGAACCACGCTTAGGACCCCAGCGATTAAGGAGTGAATAATTAATAAATAAGATCTTTGTTTAAATTTTCTTTTATGAGTTATCCAGCTACCTGGCTGTAAAACAAAGTCGGTTAAAATATGGGCTATTAATAATTGCAATAAGATCATCATATTATTTTCTATTTACAAAACTTGTTTCTACCACATTTTTAAATCTTATTAATAAACCTTCTATTGCATCCCAACCCGCTGCCTTTTTACGCTGATTAACGGCAGACTGACTAATACCTATTGCTGTTGCTACTTCTCTTTCTTTGAGGTTTTTGAGCAAATAGTATACAACTTCTGCAGATGCTGTGCTCCACTTTTCGGTTAAAGTATCCATTAAATAGAAAGCTGTATTAAATTCCTCATTTATTTCTTCATATTCTGTTTTTATCATGGTTTTTCTGGAGTCATTATTCATTGTATCTAATGTTCTTCCAGAATATAAAAATGCCTGTCCATTAGATTCAGATATAGAATCTCTTTCAAAATCCAAAGTTCCTATTCCAATGGCCATTTTAAAATCTGCTATTTTCGAATAGCTTTTATTCTTTTTTGTCTTTTTTAGATGAATTTTGTTCACCGCAGTTTTTATTTGCATCATTATTTCCAATGCCGCTTCTGGCTGATTAATGATTCCCTGAAAACTATCGCCTCTATAAATATTAAAGCGTACGTTTTCTTTACCATATTGCGCAACAAGCTTCTCAAATTCTTCAGAGAGACTGTTTAATACGGTTTTCAAGATTTCCTCCTCATAATGAGTAGAATCTATTAAATCTGCTGTTAGAACTGCTATCATATTCAAATATAAGCTTTTTTATTAGTCTAAAAACTTATATTACATAATTATAAGTCTTCAAGCTTATAAAGATTTATTATAAGTTTATAGACTTATAATACGTATTAGGTAATATATCAATAATATTAAATATTTGTAAAAATTTCTTTCAGTTACTAAGGTATAACTACATTTAAAAAAACAACTGAAATGAAAATTAATAAGAAAGAATTATTTGAAACTTGTTTAGCCAAGATCAACGGTCAAATAGATAAATACAAATCAGAAATGGATAACATCAAAGAGTCTATGGTGGCTAATGATGTTCATACAGATTATGATGAAGAAGGAAGTAAAGGAGAATTGTTAGGTGACTTTGAAAAATACGCTAAGTATTTAGATAATGCACAAAGCATGAAATTGCAACTGAGTAAAGTTGATAGAGAACATTATTCAGAACATGTGAAATTTGGTAGTGTAGTAAAAACTCCTAAGCACTTATATTTTATAGCTGTAGCATTGGGAGAAGTAGTATTGCATGATACTAAGATAAATGTGATCTCTACTGAAGCTCCTATTTATAAGGAGCTAGAAAATAAAAAACAAGGAGATTCCTTTTCATGGAGAGATGAAGAGATTGAAATTGAAGAAGTTCATTAATTACTCCGGATACTCCACCCTTAAATGAAAAATATTCTTAAGCTTTTGCTTGAGAATTTTTTTTATGAGCTGAATTTCCTTAAATGTAATATCTGCATTTAAAAATTGAGCCTCTTCCATCTGTTTACTAATGATCTTTTCTACAAAATCATTAATCTTAACAGTGGTAGGCTCTTTTAAGCTTTTACTGGCAGCCTCTACACTATCACACATCATTAAAATAGCTGTTTCCTTGCTAAAAGGGATTGGACCGGGATATCTAAAATCTGCTGGAGAGGCATTTTCATTCAACTCCTTTTCTTTTATATAAAAATAATAGACCAATGTTGTACCGTGATGAGTTCTAATAAAATCTATTACTCTATCTGGCAGATTATTCTTTTTTGCAATTTCTACCCCATTAATAACATGATCAAAAATAATCTGAGCACTTTCTTTTGGAGAAAGCTCATCATGAGAATTCACAGAGGTAGATTGATTCTCTGAAAAATACGTGGGATTCTCCATTTTACCAATATCATGATAAAGAGCTCCTACCCTAACCAACATAGCATTAGCGCCAATTTCATTTGCAGCAGCTTCTGCAAGATTTGCCACGTTTAAAGAATGGTGAAAAGTACCTGGAGCTTTTTCTGAAAGTTCTTTTAATAATTTTGAATTAGTATCTGAAAGCTCTAAAAGAGACATATCTGAAACCAGACCAAATAATTTTTCATAGATATAGATGAGCGGTTGAACGAAAAGCGTTGCTAAACCTCCCAGAATAAACGTTAAGAACATTTCTGAATTCAATTCTAATACGTTTCCTTCCTGAATAACATTAAAAGCGAAATAAACAAGAATATATATAAAGGTGATCTGTCCTACAGAAATAAATAAATTCGCTCTTTTATATAGTTCAGAAACAGTTAAAATAGTAACTATTCCGGCAATGATTTGAAGGAACATATACTCATAACTATTTGGCACTATAAAGCCTAAAATAAGTACTGTAATTACATGAGAGAAAAGTCCTAGTCTTGAATCAAAAAATGCTTTTAGAGTTAAAGGCAGAATACATAGTGGAACTATATAGACATATTTAGGATCAAATTTTATTACCAATGTGGTAAGAAAGACCATCAATAAAATATTGAAAAATATAAAAGTTACTTTTACATTGTTCTCATAAATATCGTTTCTATATTTTCTAATGAACAAAAGCAACATTAATAAGGCAAGACACACCAATAAACTATAACCAAGTAAGATCCAGTTGTGGCTAGAGGTGCTCCATACTTGCGCTTCATATTCATTTTTTAAAGAATTAAGAATATCTAACTTCTCTCCTTCAACGATCTCACCTTTAGATATTATAATGGTACCTCTACTTATACTTCCTCTAGTATAAGAAATCGCTCTCAATTTACCATCCAATTCCTTCTGAGTTAAAGCTCCATCAAAACTTACGTTAGGCTTTACACTATTATAGAAAACCTCTAAAATCTCCGGCTGAAAACTTTTTAGATTTGTAGTATTTAATTCTGAAGTTACAAAAGATCTTATATCTTCTTGGGAGTAGATCTTATTATAATTTATTTCAAAGGCAACATTCCCTTTTCTAAGATACACTAGTACATCCTTTCCAGGTTTACGTGCATCTTTTAGAACACCATATTCGTATAGATCATCTAAACTTTTATTTACAAAAGAATGTATAGATAATCCACGTTTTCTTAAGACGCTATCCGGAAATATCTGATTGATCTGATTTGGTACTTCTGTCTTTACCTTTTCTACTACTCCTTCACTATATGTATAGTAAGGAATATTATTATTGATAATTTTATCTTTCTCCTTAATGATCTCATCTTCATTCTTTAAAATAGCAAAGTCAAAAGGAGCATATAGATTCTCATATTGCCAAGGTTTTCCCTTAGTAATTTCATACTTGAATTTTCCACCTTTAGGAAGCAAATAGATAATTAAAACTGCAGTAATAACAAACAAAAAGATCTTGTAGAATAAAGCTTGATGTCTATAGAAACTATTGATGAAGTTCTTCATTTAATTGGGTACTAATATTCAAATGTACTAAAAATTCATGGTGCTGTTAGAAGCCTTGGTTTGTTCTTTATAAAATCACTAAATTCGCAACTAGTGAAATAAAAATTTTGAATTATGAAAGAAGTTGTAATAGTAAGTGCTGCAAGAACTCCAATAGGTAGTTTCTTAGGAAGTTTATCTACAGTTCCTGCCACAAAATTAGGTTCTATAGCCATACAAGGCGCTTTAAATAAAATTAATTTGAAACCAGAATTGGTGGATGAAGTATTAATGGGTAATGTAGTACAGGCTGGTGTTGGACAGGCTCCTGCAAGACAAGCCGCTCTTGGTGCCGGTATACCAGATACAGTTCCTTGTACTACTGTTAATAAAGTTTGTGCAAGTGGAATGAAAGCAGTTATGCAGGGTGCACAAGCAATTATGTTGGGTGATGCTAATGTTGTAGTTGCAGGAGGTATGGAAAACATGAGTATGATCCCTCATTATCTTCATTTAAGAAACGGTCATAAATTTGGACCTGCTACTATGATTGATGGTCTTCAAAAAGACGGTCTTGTAGACGCTTATGACCATAATGCTATGGGTACCTGTGCAGATCTTTGCGCAACAGAACATAATTTCTCTAGAGAAGATCAAGATGCTTTTGCTATAAAATCTTATGAGCGTTCTGCAAAAGCTTGGAAAGAAGGTAAGTTTGATAATGAAGTAGTTCCTGTAGAAATTCCTCAAAGAAAGGGAGATCCAATAATCTTTAAGGAAGATGAAGAGTTTAAAAATGTAAAAATGGATAAGATCTCTTCTTTACGACCTGCATTCTCTAAAGATGGTACCGTTACAGCAGCAAATGCATCAACAATAAACGACGGTGCAGGAGCAGTAGTTCTAATGAGTCGTGAAAAAGCAGACGAACTTGGATTAAAAGTTTTGGCGAGCATTAAAAGTTTTGCTGATGCTGCTCACGAACCAAAATGGTTTACAACGGCACCTTCTAAAGCGTTACCAAAAGCCTTGGCTAAAGCTGGAATCTCTCAAGATGATGTAGATTTCTTCGAATTTAATGAAGCTTTCGCAGTAGTTGGCCTTGCTAACATGAAAATTCTAGGTCTTTCTGATGAGAACACTAATGTTAATGGAGGTGCTGTATCTTTAGGGCACCCACTAGGATGTTCAGGAGTAAGAATATTGATCACGCTTATGAATGTTCTAGAACAAAATAATGGTAAAATTGGTGCTGCAGCTATCTGTAATGGTGGCGGTGGAGCATCAGCAATTGTTATAGAAAGAGATTAAGTAATAAATTAATTGCAAGATTTAGTTAATGCAATACGGGATATGCAATCTAAGTATCGTGCCGGTTAGAATTCAACCGGCAGATACCTCTGAGATGGTTACTCAACTATTATACGGAGATTATTTTAAGGTTTTAGAGGCTCGAGGAAAATGGAGCAGAATTCGCATTGCTTTTGATGCTTATGAAGGCTGGGTAGATAATCGTCAATTTATGTTAGTTGATGAAGATATATATAGTAATCTCTCTCAGGTAGAAAATTCTTATTCTGCAGATCTTATCGATTTTATAACCGATAAAAAAGGAGCATTAACTTCTATCCCAATGGGATCTTCAATTGGAAGCGCTTCTTATTTAAATGATACTTTTGATGGAATATATCATCAGGGTAAAACAGATAAAAGCTATCTAATAGAAACTGCATTACTTTATCTCAACGCTCCATATCTGTGGGGTGGAAAAACACCTTTTGGTATAGATTGTAGTGGACTTACACAAATGGTCTACGCTCTAAATGGATATTCATTAAAAAGAGATTCTGCTCAACAAGCAACTCAAGGAGAAGCACTTAGTTTTATTGAAGAGAGCGAAGTTGGCGATCTGGCTTTTTTTGATGATAACGAAGGTAATATTACTCATGTAGGAATGATCATGAAAGATAATTATATAATACATGTAAACGGGAAGGTGAGAATAGATATGCTAGATCATTCCGGAATCTTTAATATTGATCTTAAGAGACATACCCATCAACTAAGGGTGATCAAGAAAATAATATAGTTTACTATCTTTAGCTGCTTTAACTTATCTATTTTAGCTGAAACGTAATAAACAAAAAAGGCTGCCAATTGGCAGCCTTTTTTGTTCCTATTTAGGAAATAATATTACTTCTCTAATTCAGCAATTCTAGCTTTCATAGCTTCTGCTTTGTCATTCTCACCTAATTGGTAATAAATGTTCATAGAAGTTCTTATTGCCTCTTTGTTTTCAGGATCATTTTCAATTACCTGAGCTAAATAAGGTAAAGCATCATTATAAACTTGTTTACGTTCTGCTGCAAGTTCATCGTATTTCTTAGTATCTGCCTTACTCATTCCAAGACCATTCATCTCCTCTACGATAGAACTCTCTTTCCCAAGAATAGCCGCTGCAATATTTAAACGCGCCTCAGACATTTTTGGATCCAATTCTAGAGCTTTTTTATAATAGTCAATCGCTGCTTGCGTATCTCCCATTTCATAAGCTGTAACTCCTAAGTTATAATAAAGCGTTGGATTTTTAGCATCTTTAGAAACTATGTCCTCCATGATCTCTTTATACTTAGCCTTATCTCCCATTTGATAATAAATGTTAGCTTCAGATTGAAGTAATGTAAGATCTCCAGGATTTGCAGCCTTGGCATCATTCATAGCTTCAATTGCTTTATCATTCTTACCTTCTTGAATATAGATAAGTGCAATGTTCTTAGCAATTTCTCCTGCTCTAGATTCTGTAGTACGATCTTCTGGTTTTATATAGCTTCCAGATTTGATCATAAGATCTCTTTGATTCTTGTTCATCATCTCCTCTTCACCGGTTTCCTTATTTACAGCGAAATATTGAGTTTCTACTCCGGTATATTTAAGGTCTTTAAGCTGAGAGTAATAATCTAAAGCCGTATCATAATTTTTAGCATTAATAGCGTTAGAAGCTGCAAAATATAAGTATAAAGTATCCTTAGTATTTATTTGATATCCAGCATAAAGCTTCTTTGAAGCCTCTTCAAACTTTTGCTCATTTTGATCATTGATAGCACTTTGTACTAAAGAATTGGTAACTGCAGCTAAACCGTCTGCCGCCTCTGCGCTACCCATTTCCTGCGCTTGCTTAAATGCTTCAGATGCAGTCATTAAATCTTCTAGAGCAATATTTTCTCCAGTTCCTAAATAAGCCTGACCTTTAAATAAGTAAAAGTCTGCTTTGTAACTATCTTTAGCTTCAGATAACATTGGTTTTGCCTGATCTAAAAAAGATTTAGCTTCTGAATAGTTACCTTTTTCTACTGCCTTACCGGCATCTTTAATTTCCTTTTTTTGTGCTATAGCAACTATCGAAGCAAATGACAGGGCTACTGATAAAAGATTGGTTTTCATTCGTATTGTTTTTTATTAGGTTTTTATTTATTCTTCACTGTCATCTACAATTGTTGTGCCATCTGTAATTTCGTCAGGTAAATCGATACTTTCAGAGCTTTCTAGCTCTTCTAATTCCTCAATAACTTCCTCATCTTTCATCACTTTGGCTACAGCTGCAATAGCATCATTCCCTTTAAGATTAATAAGTCTAACTCCTTGTGTAGCTCTACCCATAACTCTTAAATTCTCTACGCTCATTCTTATTGCCAGACCAGATCTATTAATGATCATTAAATCATCATTATCTGTTACGTTTTTAATTGTAACAAGTTCACCAGTTTTTTCCGTTACAGAAATAGTTTTTACTCCTTTACCACCTCTATTGGTAATTCTATAGTCTTCCAGAGAAGAACGTTTACCATAACCATTAGAAGACACTACAAGAATATCTGCATCCATATCGTTAACAGCTATCATTCCAACTACTTCATCCTTATCATCTGCCAAAGTTATACCTCTAACTCCAGAGGCACTTCTACCCATTGGTCTGGTTTTTTCTTCTTCGAATCTAATAGCTTTACCACTCTTAACAGCTAGCATAACTTGGCTGTTCCCTGTAGTAAGTTTCGCTTCTAACAATTCATCATCTTCGCGAATGGTAATAGCGTTAATACCGTTTATTCTTGGGCGAGAATATTGCTCCAATGCCGTTTTTTTAACCTGTCCTTTTTTGGTAGCCATAATAACAAAATGGCTATTGATGTATTCTTCATCCTTAAGATCTTGAGTACAGATAAAGGCTTTCACTTTATCATCTGGCTCAATGTTAATAAGGTTTTGAATAGCTCTACCTTTAGAAGTTTTACTTCCCTCTGGTATTTCATAAACTCGCATCCAGAAACATTTTCCTTTTTGAGTAAAGAACAGCATGTATTGGTGATTGGTACCAGAAAACAAATGTTCTAAGAAATCTTCACTTCTGGTAGTAGAACCTTTTTGCCCTACTCCCCCTCTATTTTGAGTTTTATATTCATTTAAAGATGTTCTCTTTATATAACCAGCGTGAGAGATTGTAATTACTACACGCTCATCTGGGATCATATCTTCAATACTAAGATCTCCACCTGCATATTCTATTACAGATCTACGCTCATCTCCATATTTATCTTTGATCTCAATAAGCTCATCTTTTATAACCTGCATTCTTCTTTCCTTACGTTCAAGAATATCCTTCAGGTCTTCGATGGTTTTTAAAAGTTCATCATACTCCGCACGCAACTTATCTTGTTCCAGCCCGGTAAGCTGTCTCAATCTCATTTCTACGATAGCCTTAGCCTGAAGTTCTGATAATTCGAATCTTTCAATTAACTTATTCCTAGCTTCATCTGCATTATTAGAAGATCTAATAAGCGCTATTACTTCGTCTATATTGTCTGATGCGATGATCAAACCTTCTAAAATGTGCGCTCTTTCTTCTGCTTTTCTTAACTCATATTGAGTTCTTCTTACAACCACATCGTGTCTATGCTCAACAAAATGATAGATCATATCCTTAAGATTCAACATCTCAGGACGCCCTTTAACAAGCGCAATATTATTAACACTAAAACTAGTTTGTAATGCAGTGTGCTTATATAAGGTGTTTAAAACAATGTTTGGAATTGCATCCTTCTTAAGGATATATACAATTCGCATCCCGTTTCTATCAGACTCATCACGTATGGAAGCAATTCCATCGATCTTCTTATCATTAACAAGATCTGCAGTTTTCTTGATCATATCAGCCTTATTCACCTGATATGGAATCTCGGTAACAATGATGCATTCTCTTCCATTCACCTCTTCTAGAGCAGATTTTGCTCTCATCATCACTCTACCTCTACCTGTTTTAAAAGCTTCTCTAACTCCATCATACCCGTAGATTGTTCCACCAGTAGGAAAATCTGGAGCTTTGATATGAGTAATTAGCTCTTCAATTTCAATATCGTTGTTATCAATATAAGCTATCGTACCATCAATAACTTCAGATAAGTTATGTGGGGGCATATTAGTAGCCATACCTACAGCAATACCGCTGGCTCCATTAACTAATAAGTTCGGAACTCGGGTTGGAAGTACAGTAGGTTCATGAAGTGTATCATCAAAATTCAGTCTGAAATCTACAGTCTCTTTGTCGATATCTGCTAACATGTCTTCTGCTATCTTGCGCATTCTGGCTTCGGTATAACGCATCGCAGCAGGACTATCGCCATCTACAGATCCAAAGTTACCTTGACCATCAACAAGCATATAACGCAAACTCCATTCTTGAGCCATACGCACCATAGCGTCGTAAACAGAAGTATCTCCATGAGGGTGATACTTACCTAAAACTTCCCCTACAATTCTAGCAGATTTTTTGTGAGCACCGGTAGCTCTAATACCCAATTCATGCATTCCGAACAAAACCCTTCTATGTACAGGTTTTAATCCATCACGCACGTCTGGTAAAGCACGTGACACAATGACCGACATCGAATAATCGATATAGGCCGATTTCATTTCATCTTCAATGTTGATAGGAATTAAATTTTCTCCTTCAGCCATATTAAAATATTTTATTTTAGTTCAAAAATATAACGTGCCAATTTACGCATTTCTGTAATGTTTTAAGGGTAAAGCGCTATACATTTGATAAATTTTATTAACAAATATTTATAGTCGCTTCGTTAATAAGTTCGCTAACTTCCATTTTGATAATTGAAAGTAATTTTGTCAATTAGCTTACGACATACTAATACACACACTTTAAGGTATAATTTTTGAACCCTTTGGAGTAAATTAATAATAGAGAAAGGAAAATAAGATGGATGATAATTTTTCACCCAAAGTAAAAGATGTTATTGCCTACAGCAAAGAGGAAGCTCTTAGGCTTGGTCATGACTTTATAGGAACCGAGCATTTAATGTTAGGTCTCTTGCGCGATGGAGACGGTAAAGCTATAAATATCTTAAATGCCATGGATATAGATCTTAGTCATTTAAGACGTAAAGTTGAAATTTTAAGCCCTGCCAATCCAGATACTACAGTAATTTCTAATGAAAAGAAGAATCTGCATCTAACCAGACAGGCGGAGCGTGCTTTAAAAACAACATTTTTAGAAGCTAAACTTTTTCAAAGTTCTTCTATTAATACCGCTCACCTTTTGTTGTGTATTCTTAGAAATGAGAATGATCCTACAACGAAATTATTGAATAGATTGAATGTAGATTATGATGGAGTTAAAGATCAATTCAAGTATATGATAACTAACGATGACGATTATTTAGAAGCCCCACGAGCAGAGTCTTTTTCTGATGACGATGGTGCGTCTGATGATACTACAAAAGAAAATCCATTTAGCAATACTGGAGGAAATAAGACCAATAAAAAGTCTAAAACTCCTGTTCTAGACAATTTTGGTAGAGATCTTACAGCTCTTGCAGAAATAGATAAATTAGATCCTGTGGTGGGACGTGAGAAAGAAATAGAACGTGTTAGCCAGATCTTAAGTAGACGTAAGAAGAATAATCCATTATTAATTGGTGAACCTGGAGTTGGAAAATCTGCAATTGCAGAAGGGCTAGCGCTAAGAATCGTACAACGCAAAGTTTCAAGAATTCTTTTTGACAAACGTGTGGTTACCTTAGACCTTGCAAGCTTGGTTGCAGGAACCAAGTATAGAGGACAGTTTGAAGAGAGAATGAAAGCTGTGATGAATGAGCTTGAAAAGAATGATGATATCATTTTATTTATAGATGAAATTCATACCATAGTTGGAGCAGGTGGCGCTACTGGAAGTTTGGATGCTAGTAACATGTTCAAACCTGCATTGGCTAGAGGTGAAATACAATGTATTGGTGCTACTACTCTAGATGAATACAGACAATACATCGAGAAAGATGGAGCCTTAGAAAGAAGATTTCAAAAAGTTATTGTGGAACCTACTACTGTAGATGAGACTTTAGAGATCTTAAATAATATTAAAGCTAAATATGAAGAACATCATAATGTTTCTTACACTGTAGAGGCTATTGATGCTTGTGTTAAACTTACTAATCGATATATGTCTGATAGATTCTTGCCAGACAAAGCTATAGATGCTTTGGATGAGGCTGGAGCTAGAGTTCATATTACAAATATTGAGGTTCCTAAACAGATTCTTGAATTAGAACGAAAACTAGAAGAAGTTAGAGAGAACAAGAACGCTGTTGTTAAAAAACAAAAATATGAAGAAGCTGCTAAGCTTAGAGATGATGAAAAGAATCTCGAAAAGCAATTAGAAGTAGCTCAAGAAAAATGGGAAGAAGAATCTAAGTTGCATAAAGAAATTGTAACTGAAGATCACGTTGCAGATGTTATCTCAATGATGACAGGTGTACCTGTGAATAGGATTGCTCAAACTGAAATTAACAAACTTGCAGAATTACCAACCAGAATAAAAGGAAAAGTAATTGGTCAAGACGATGCTGTTAACAAAGTGGTGAAAGCTATCCAAAGAAATCGTGCCGGATTAAAAGATCCGAACAAACCAATTGGATCCTTTATTTTCCTAGGACAGACTGGAGTTGGTAAAACACAGTTAGCGAAAATCCTTGCTAAAGAACTTTTTGATAATGAAGACACTCTTATTAGAATTGATATGAGTGAGTACATGGAGAAGTTTGCTGTTTCTAGATTAATTGGTGCTCCTCCGGGATATGTTGGATATGAAGAAGGTGGACAGTTAACCGAGAAAGTTAGAAGAAAGCCTTATGCTGTGATTCTTCTTGATGAGGTAGAAAAAGCTCATCCAGATGTTTTTAATATGTTATTGCAGGTATTAGACGATGGTTATTTAACAGATAGTTTAGGTAGAAAGATAGATTTTAGAAATACTATTATTATAATGACTTCTAATATTGGATCTCGAAAACTGAAAGATTTTGGTCAGGGAGTTGGCTTTGGTACAGCTTCTCAAAGATCCCAGATCGATGAAAATACTAGAAGTGTTATTGAAAATGCACTAAAAAAAGCATTTGCACCAGAGTTCTTGAATAGAATTGATGACGTAGTTATCTTTAATGCTCTAGATAGAGCAGATATTCATAAGATTATAGATATTGAGCTTGCTAAATTGTATGATAGAATTAACCTTATAGGTTATGAATTGAATTTAACAGATAAAGCGAAAGATTATATTGCTGAGAAAGGATTTGATAAAGATTACGGAGCAAGACCTTTAAATAGAGCTATTCAAAAGTATATTGAAGACGCCTTGGCAGAAGAGATCATTAACTCTCACCTTACAGAAGGAGATAAGATTTTTATGGATCTAAATGATGAGAAATCTGAACTTACTATTAAAATAGAGAAAGCTAAAAAAGAAAAAGAGTCTTAAGTTTTTGATGACAATTATTCTAAGCTGCATTTAGAGAATATTTTCTAAATGCAGCTTTTTTTAGTTTTCTACTAAAAGTTATCGTGTTGATTATCAACAGATTGTTAAAGTCGTATCTTTTTAAATAATTTGTGTGTAACTTCATTACGAATATATGTTCGTATCTAATTAGCGCAGTTGGATATGGCTAAAAAAGTAATTAATCTTAGTTTTGGAAGAGTTCAAATAATAGATAATATCCTTGTTGCAGAGTTAAACGAAGGTGTGTTATTCAATATAGAAGAGAATAATGTATTATTAGAACTAGGTCTTCAAGTATTTAAGGGTCAACCCTATGGATATATTTCTAACAGGATAAATTCTTATGCTGTAAATCCTCTTATATATAAAAATTCCTCAGCAGAAACAAATCTTAAGGCAATAGCTATAGTTACTAATGATTCTATCGGACAAAAAAATGCTATGCTAGAAAAACAATTTTACAATGACAGCAATTCGTTTGGAATTTTTGAAACTTTGGAAGAAGCAACAAATTGGGTTAAAGAAAATATATATTAGTTCTAATCCTGCAACGATTTTTCATCCATTTTAAACTCTTTTAAAAATCTTTTTGCTTCTTGAATGTGTATAGACATCACCTGATCTTCTTTAATTATAGGCACTACTTCTCTGAACTTAGTGATAATTTCTGCCAACTTATTAGAGGTCTTAAGTGGCTCTCTAAAATATAATGCCTGAGATGCATTAAATAACTCAATGGCGAGTATCGTATTTATATTTTCAACAACCTTCAATAATTTGGTGGCTCCATTAGCTCCCATACTCACATGATCTTCTTGCCCGTTAGATGAGACTATAGAATCTGTGCTGGAAGGTGTTGCATATTGCTTGTTCTGACTCACAATACTTGCTGCCGTATATTGCGGAATCATGAATCCGCTATTTAACCCAGGATTTTCAACTAAAAAATTAGGCAGGCCTCTTAAACCAGAAACCATTTGATAGGTTCTTCTTTCAGAAATATTTCCAAGTTCAGACATTGCGATAGCTAAATAGTCTAGTGCTAAGGCTAAAGGCTGCCCGTGAAAATTTCCCCCGGAAATAATTTTATCAGCTTCAATAAAGATATTAGGATTGTCTGTTACAGAATTTATTTCTGTCTTAAATGTTTTTCTTACAAAGGAGATGGTATCCTTAGTTGCCCCGTGCACCTGTGGAATACATCTAAATGAATATGGATCTTGTACACTATCCTTTTCTATTTTTGCTATTTCACTATCTGCCAGAAACTCTCGAATTCTTTCAGCAGTTTTAACCTGACCCCTGTGAGGTCTTACCATATGAACTAATTCATCATAGGGAGACATATTGCAGTTAAAGGCATCTATAGAAATGGCACCCACAAGATCTGCTAAGTAGCTAAGTTTATAACATTCAAGCAATGCATATATACCGTGGGCGCTCATAAATTGAGTACCATTCAATAGAGCCAAACCTTCCTTAGATTGTAATTTTAATGGAGTCCAACCAAACTTCTTTAAAAGCTCTGCTGCACTTATTCTTTCTCCTTCAAAATAGACTTCACCCTCACCAATAAGCGGTAATGCTAGATGTGCCAGTGGTGCCAGATCACCAGAAGCTCCCAGTGATCCTTGTTCAAATATAACCGGAAGGATATCATTATTATAGAGTTCTATTAATCTATTAACTGTCTCTAGTGCTACTCCAGAGTTACCATAACTCAAAGACTGTATCTTTAGCAAAAGCATCAACTTAATAATTGGTTTCGCCACTACATCTCCGGTTCCACAGGCATGAGACATCACTAAATTCTCTTGCAAATGGGTTAAATTCTCTGTTGATATCTTAACGTTACATAAAGATCCAAACCCCGTATTAATACCGTAGATTGGTAGGTTATTGTTCTTTATTTTCTCATTTAAATAATTCCTAGATTTTTCAATATTCACCCTCGCCTCTTCACTAAGCTCTAATTTTTTATTTTCCTGTAAGATCTCATGAATTATGTGAAGATCAAGAACTGCAGAGCTTATATAAAATGAATCCATAGTAATAATGTGAATAGCGATTTAATAGTTATAAGGTTCTAACGTTATTATGCATATCGTTAAACAAATGCTAAATTAAATTAATAATTACGATTTGAAGTCCTATTAAATATCAATTTTTGAACAAATCTAAATATCCTTCTCCCATATTATTCGCAATGTCTCCGGAGATCAAACCTTGATAACTTTTCTTATCAGCTAAAATATCGCCTGTTCTACCATGAAGATATACCCCGAAAACTGCGGCTGTTAGTGTATCGTACTTTTGGGAGATTAAGCCGGCAATAACTCCAGAAAGTACATCTCCAGAACCCGCTGTTGCCATACCCGGATTCCCAGTATTATTAATATAAATATTCTCACCACTTATTACCATGGTGTGAGCACCTTTAATTACCAAGATAACTTTATATTCTTTTGTGAATTTTTTGGCCTTTTCTAATTTATCAAAATCATCTTGCCACGATCCAATTAATCTTTCCAGCTCCTTAGGGTGTGGAGTTAATACAGAATTTTCTGGCAATAATGATAAATAATCTTTGTGATTAGACAATATATTTAAGCCATCTGCATCTATAACCATGGCATTTTTCGTCTTTTTTAATAGACCTTCCAATGCTAAGGCAGTTTTGCTCGATGTTCCGGCTCCCATTCCAAAGCAAATCACATCTGGGTCTAGTTCAAAATCTATAGTAATCAATTCCTGGTCATTTTCATCTGTAAGAACCATAGCTTCCGGAACAGAAATCTGTAAAATGTCATACCCACATTTAGGCACATATACAGAGACCAATCCAGCTCCTGTTCTTAATGCAGCTGTTCCAGCAAGCACTATACTTCCTATTTTTCCATAACTTCCTCCAATTATTAAAGTATGCCCGTAATTACCTTTATGCGTGTTGTTCTTTCTAGGCTGAAACATTGCTTTTGCTTCTTCCTTGTTAATAAGCTGAATATTAGAAGGCGTTTTTATTAAATACTCTCTGTCTAGGCCTATATCAATAACTTGAAGATCTCCTACATAATCTGAAGTTTGAGGTAAGAAGAAAACAAATTTAGGAGCTTGAAAAGAGATGGTTACGTTTGCTTTGATCACACGGTCTTCTTGAGTCGGAATCTTATCAGAAAATAGTCCGGAAGGCATATCTACAGAAAGAACAAATGCATTTGATATATTTATATGCTCTACTAATTTCCCAACCCAATTCTCCATTGCTCTATTTAAACCAATTCCAAAAATAGCATCTATTACAAAGTCATTTTTTCCTATTTCAGGGAAATCATTTTCACTTTTTAGCAACTTTGGCCAATCATTGGTTATATCCTTTACCCTATCGTAATTTTGTAAGAAATTGTCTGATCTATTATTTGAATAGTTTACTACGTACATAGTAACTTGATATCCATGTTCTAAAAGTAACCTTCCAATTACCAAACCATCTCCTCCATTATTACCTATTCCACAAAAAACCTTTATAGGTATTTGAGCGCTTTGCAGCTTTGAATGAATATCTTCAAATACAAGTCCTGCAGCGCGCTCCATTAGTTCTAATGAACTAATATTTTGCTTTTCCATAGTTACCTTATCGGCTTCAGCTAATTGCTTAACATCAAAAATCTTCATTGTCTAATTTTTTAATCCTTGTTGGTTATGAACAAATATAAACCTTCTAATTATCGCAATACATTTCACTAACAAATTCTTAATAAAAAGTACTTAAAATTATCAGTATTCAATCTTAAATAAATAAATTTGCCAAAATTTTAACCGTATGAAAGAAATCGCCTTAAAACATAAACACGAAGCCTTAAATGCAAAAATGGTCCCTTTTGCGGGTTATAATATGCCTGTATCCTATGAAGGAGTTAATATAGAGCATGAGAATGTTCGTAAGAACTTGGGAGTGTTTGATGTATCTCATATGGGTGAGTTTTTGATCACCGGAAAGAATGCACTAGCACTCATTCAAAAAGTTTGTTCTAATGATGCTTCCAAGTTAGTAGATGGAAAAGCTCAATATTCTTGTTTTCCTAATGAAGACGGTGGAATTGTAGATGACCTTATTATCTATAGAATTAATGAAGAGAAATATTTACTAGTGGTAAATGCTTCAAATATTGAAAAAGACTGGAATTGGATAGCGCAGCACAA
The DNA here is from genome assembly GCF_000744275.1 of Gillisia sp. Hel_I_29. Lineage (NCBI taxonomy): Bacteria > Pseudomonadati > Bacteroidota > Flavobacteriia > Flavobacteriales > Flavobacteriaceae > Gillisia > Gillisia sp. Hel_I_29. Next base: position 1,909,076 of record NZ_JQLP01000005.1, on the reverse strand, counting down.
TACTATGGATGCTACCACAAGAGATATATCAGACGATTATTCATTACTTGCAATTCAAGGTCCTAAAGCTGCAGAAGCTATGCAATCTCTCACAGATATAGATCTTGCAAATATGAAATTCTATACTTTTGAGGTTGCAGGATTCGCTGGGGTAGAAAATGTAATAATTTCTGCTACTGGATATACCGGAAGTGGTGGATTTGAGATCTACTTTAAGAATGAAGATGCAGAACAAGTATGGGACGCAGTAATGAAAGCTGGTGCAGATTATGGTATTAAGCCAATAGGATTGGCTGCCAGAGATACACTAAGACTAGAAATGGGCTACTGCTTATATGGTAATGATATAGATGACAATACGTCTCCTATAGAAGCCGGATTGGGCTGGATTACAAAGTTCACCAAAGATTTCGTGAATTCTGAAGCATTATTAAAAGAAAAAGAAGAGGGTGCCAGACGTAAGTTAATTGCTTTTGAGTTAGATGAACGTGGAATCCCTCGACATGGATATGATATCGTAGATGAAAATGGCAAGATAATTGGCGTAGTAACTTCGGGAACTATGTCACCATCATTAGATAAAGGAATAGGAATGGGATACATTCCTACTGTAATGGCAAAGAATAATGAGAAGATCTTTATTCAGATACGTAAGAAAGCCATTCCAGCAAGCCTGGTGAAGTTGCCCTTTTATAAAGGAGAATAACTATTGGAAAAAATATTGATTTTAGGAGCGAGTGGCTTTATAGGCAATGCCTTATATAAAGAGCTCTGCTCCTATTTTGATACTTATGGAACCTATAATACCAATGAAAAAGGTTTTAATAAGAATCAAAAATTTTATGAATTTGATCATGAAACAGAAAATGTTGAGATCTTATTACAAAGCTTAAAACCCACTGTAATAGTTTCTGCGCTTAGAGGAAATTTTACTTCTCAAGTGATCACCCACTTTTCTATTATTGATTACATCGCTAAAAATGATTGTAAATTAGTATTTCTATCATCTTCTAATGTGTTTGATGGATTTACGAACTTTCCCTCGTATGAATATGACAAAACACTCTCCATGAGTGTTTATGGAAGGTTTAAGATTAAGATAGAAAATGCACTTTTAAGATTACCAAATCATAAATACAATATTCTTAGATTGCCTATGGTTTTTGGCGCTAACTCTCCAAGAGTATTAGAAATTAAGAATAAGATTGAATTTGGTGAGCCTATAGAAGTGTTTCCTAACGTGGTTATAAATGCCACAGATATTTCTAAATTAACACAACAAATTCATTATATTATAAATAGAAAAAAGCAGGGTGTATTTCATTTAGGGAGTAATGACCTAATACATCAGCATGATCTTGTAACAGATATAGCTAAAGAGTTGGGGTTTAAAAATCCACATTTGAAACAGGTCTATGATTCAAATTTCGATAGATTTTTAGCGGTACTTCCTAAAGATAATCTCTTACCAAAGAATTTACAGGTATCTGTACTAGACGTAATAAATGCCACCCTAATAAAATAAGAATGCTAATATAAATTTAAACCACTAACAAAATTGTGGGTAATTATTGCAAATAAGGTAACTTTAAGAATTATGGGAAAGACTATAAACATTTCTAACAATATGAATGATATGAAAAAATTAACTGAAGATGAGATCCTATCAAAATTAGAATCTTTGGAAGGATGGAATTACAATGATAATGCAATTCATACCTCATTTGAATTTGAAAACTTTAAAGAAGCATTCACTTTAATGACGCGTATAGCTTTTGAAGCGGAAGCTCAACAACATCATCCAGACTGGTCTAATGTCTACAATCAATTAGAGATCACTCTTTCTACTCACGATGCAGATGGAGTTACAGAGAAAGATTTTAAAATGGCAAAAGCTATTGAAGGAATCGTAAATGCTGAATAAGCGATAATCACATACATAAATTGACGTTCCATTTTTTAGTAGATTATGGAACGTTTTTTTTATTTTTACCGTAGAATTAAAATTATTTATGGGAAGAGCATTCGAATTTAGAAAAGCACGTAAGATGAAACGTTGGTCTGCAATGGCCAAAGCATTCACTAGAATAGGCAAAGATATTGTGATGGCCGTTAAAGAAGGCGGACCGGATCCAGACAGTAACTCTAGATTAAGAGCAGTTATACAAAATGCCAAGAGTGTTAACATGCCTAAAGATAATATCGAAAGAGCCATTAAACGCGCTAGCGATAAAAGTCAGGGAGACTATAAGATCGTTCTTTTTGAAGGATATGCTCCACACGGAATAGCAGTTCTTGTAGAGACCGCTACAGATAATAATAATAGAACCGTTGCAAATGTGAGAATGCATTTTAGCAAAAGTGATGGAAATCTAGGAACTTCAGGATCTGTAGAATTTATGTTTGATCATACCTGTAATTTCAGAATTAATGGAGACGGTTTAGATCCGGAAGAGTTGGAACTTGAATTAATAGATTTTGGTGCAGAGGAAGTTTTTGAAGATGAAGACGGAATTATGATCTATGCTCCATTCGAAAGTTTTGGAACTTTACAAAAGGAGCTTGAAAGTAGAGACCTGGAAATTTTGTCTTCTGGTTTTGAAAGAATTCCACAAGTAACAAAGAAGCTTACTGCAGAAGAGGCTGCAGATGTAGAAAAATTGTTAGAACGTCTGGAAGAGGATGATGATGTTCAGAACGTTTACCATACAATGGAAGAAACCGAAGATTAATCTTCGGTTTCTTTTTATTAAAATTTATCTGGATATTTTCCGGTAACTCCGGCATAGAATTTTTCGATCTCTAAAATATCTTCTTCAAATGTTTTGTTATAAAATACAGGCGCTGCAATCTTTATTTCCTTTCTACCATAATCAAAAGCTACCTTAATTATTGGAACATTTGCTTTCTGAGCAATATAATAAAAACCGCTTCTCCAGTTATCAACTTTTTCTCTGGTGCCCTCTGGAGACAACGCTAATCTAAATATTTCTTTGGTTGGAAAAACAGCAGCTATCGCTTCAACCTTATCTTGTCCCGGGGTTCTATCTAAGGAAGCTCCACCAACCCATCTAAAATACCAACCAAAAGGAGGCTTAAACAACTCCTTTTTACCTACAAAGTTTATTTCTATATTCAATATTTTTCGGATTAATAAGCCCAAATAAAAATCGAACCAGCTGGTATGAGGGGCAACGATAAAAACACATTTTTTTATAGCAGGATCTACTGTACCGTTTAGACTCCAACCCAGAATTTTGAAAAATATTATTTTATAGAGCCACCTCATTAAAGATTATTCTGCGTGATGTTTAGGCTGATCTTTTTGTGAAGAACTCTCATTAGACCTTTTACTGGTATCCTCTCCTTTTCTTCTTTTGCGTTCTTCCATCAATAAAGAGAGCTCTCTACCTGTCTGCCCCTTAACAGATGTATTTTCCTGGGCACGTCTAATAAGATAGGGAACTACATCTCTAACAGGACCAAATGGTACTAGCTTAGCTGCATTGTATCCTTTTCTTGCCAGGTTATAACTTATATTATCACTCATTCCATAAAGCTGACTAAACCAAACTCTAGAATCATCTATTGCCAAACCTTTATCTTCTAATATCTGTAATGCTAAATAATTACTAACTTCATTATGAGTTCCTACAAATAGAGAAATGTCGTCTATATTAGATAAACAATATGATAGTACTCCGTTAAAACTAACATCTGTAGCTTCTTTGCTTTCACATATAGGAGATGGATAACCCATTTTCTTAGCTCTTTCATTTTCCTTTTCCATGTAAGCTCCACGCACAATTTTAGCGCCCACTTTAAAGCCTTCTTTTTTAGCTTTCTCATGCAAATTTTGAAGATATTCCATTCTATCCCAACGGTAACATTGCAAGGTATTAAAAACGATAGTTTTTTCCTGATTATACTTTTGCATCATTCTCACCATAAGCTCATCAGATGCATCCTGCATCCAAGTCTCTTCTCCATCTGCCAACACACTAATATCATTCTGATATGCAGCTTCGCATATCTGCTCTACCCTACTTTGAACTCTTTTCCATTCTTCCTCTTCTGCAGCAGTCAAAGTTAATTTTGAACTAACTTTCTCCCAGATTGCAAATCGTCCGATTCCCGTTGGTTTAAAAACAGCAAATGGTAATTCTTTTCTATTAGCTGCAAATTCTATGATGCTTATCTTCTTTTTCATTGCAGCATCAAATTGCTCTTCTTCCTCTTTACCTTCTACCGAGTAATCTAAAATACTATGAAGCTTCTTAGTATACATTTTTTCAATATTAGGTAAGCAATCTTCCATAGATTCTCCACCGCTAAATTGATTAAATATAGTAGCTTTAATCAATCCCTCTACAGGTAGATGTAACTTTAGAGAAATCTTTGTAAGATACGTACCGATCTTAACTAAACTTGGTCTATTTATCATACCAAACATCAGTAAAGCTCTATTAAGCTCATCGTCAGATTTAAGTTTGAAGGCAGTTTCGGTATCGTTAAAAATCTTTTGTGTGATCATTCTTAATGTATTAATCTCGCAAATATAATTATTGAGTAGTGATTATTTATTAAATTTCTGCTTATTTTCGAGCTTTCTAAATTTAGCTTAAAACCATATTAATGGCCATTACAACTCATCAAGCTCCAGTTTACTTTTCTGAAAATGCATATCAGCAGTTAAACTATTTCTTAAAGCGCACAAACCATTCCGTAATCTTTATTTTAGTAGATAGTAATACACAAAATTGCTGTTTAAACGCATTTCTTCAAAAGATGGTGACAGAATCGCCAATAGAAGTGATTGAAATGGATGCTGGAGAGCAATTTAAAAATATTGAGACCTGTTCAGGAATTTGGAATGTACTGTCAGAATTAAATGGTGACAGGAAAAGTTTGATCGTTAATTTGGGTGGCGGCGTAGTAACAGATCTAGGCGGATTTGTAGCTAGCACTTTTAAAAGAGGCATCTCTTATATTAATATTCCAACTTCTTTACTCGCTATGGTAGATGCATCTGTTGGTGGTAAAACCGGAGTAGATCTAGGTACTCTGAAGAATCAGATCGGAGTAATAACTCAACCAGAAATGGTTCTTATAGATCCAACTTATCTTTCTACTCTTTCAGCTAAAGAAATGAGAAGTGGTTTAGCTGAAATTTTAAAACATGGGTTAATAGCAAATGAAGCTTACTGGCAAAAAGCTACAAATCTGGAAAATTTAGGCTTAGATGATCTAGAAGCGCTTATTAAAGAATCTGTGAGCATTAAATCTTCAATTGTTACAGAAGATCCTTTGGAAAAGAATGTTAGAAAATCTTTAAACTATGGACATACATTAGGACACGCTATAGAGTCTTATTTTCTTTCTCATGAAGATAAGAATACTTTACTCCATGGAGAATCAATTGCAATAGGAATGATCCTAGCTACCCACATATCATCTAATTTACTTGACTTTCCAGAAAATAAGTTAAAGAATATAACAGAAAAATTAAGTGATATCTATCCTAAAGTTAATTTTGAAGCAGATGATATCGAACATATTATCGAGCTATTAAAATTTGATAAAAAGAATGAATATGGTAAGATAAATTTTGTATTATTGAAAGATATAGGAAAGCCTATTTTAGATCAAAAGGTTAATAATGATCTAATTATCAATGCTTTTGAATATTATCAAGAAAATTAATTTACTGATATTCACCGGGATATAAATTTTTTTATTTAAATTAATTACCAATTGATTTTATTACAAATTTTGTTATAATTGCACGATTAAAAATACGCTATGAAAAGAGTCATTGTAGATTACAAAAAGTTAACTCCAGAGATCTTGAGCTTGCTGGTTGAAAAATATCCTGATGGATATGACGACGATCAAGTTATCTCTTTTAAGAACGCAAAGAATGAAACTGTAGAAGCTATTGAGGTAAGAACAGAAGACTCAATCTACCTCGTAAAAGTTAGTACCAGATTGGAAAACACCATGGCTAATTATGATGAAGATGATTACGAAGATTCAGATTTTAACGAGCCTATTGTAGAGATTCCAGAGAAGAATATTGAAGAAGAAGAGGAAGAGGAAGAAGAAATATAATAAATAAAAAATCCATCTAAATCGGAATTCTATAAATGTGAATTCTATTTAGATGGATTTTATACTTGAAAATACTCTTATTTAAGCATGTTGTAATTCATGCTTTCCTTCTTTAATTTCTTCTATTAATTTAGCATTAAACGGTGGAAGATCATCAGGATTTCTACTTGTAACAAATCCTTCGTCTACCACTACTTCTTTATCTACCCAATTCGCTCCTGCATTTTCAACATCTTTTCTTATAGAATTAAACGATGTCATAGTTCTACCTTTTACTACTTCAGCATCTATTAGCGTCCATGGTGCGTGGCAAATAGCAGCTACAATCTTTTTCTCCTTAAAGAAATCTTGTACAAATTTTAGAACTTTTTCTTCACGTCTTAATTTATCTGGATTAATAACTCCACCAGGAAGCATTAACGCGTTATATTCTTTAGAAGACACTTCATCTATAGTTCTATCTACTTTATACTCCTTAGACCAATGATCGCCATCCCAGGCTTTAATAGATCCAGATTTTAAACTTACAATATCTACTTGAAATCCTTCCTTTTCCATCGCTTCTTTTGGCGAGGTTAATTCAACTTCTTCAAATCCATCTGTAGCTAAAATTGCTATTCTCTTTTTCATAATATTGATTTTATAATTAGTAATAATATTCTTTTTCAAAATTACTTCAGAGATACAGCAAACTGTATTAAGAACCTTATAAAATATTACAGCTTTTCGTTAAACCTTTATTAATCCCACTATTTCGCGACAACTTCTTCAGATTCTGTATTATTCTCTAGACATTCCATCGTTTTATGATCTGCCTTGAGCTTTTGCTTTTTTTCTTCTAATTTTTCCATTTCCTGATGAATGGCTGGTTCAGAAAATTCGTTAGGGCTAATTTTTTCGTTCTTGTACAAAGCGTATTGCACTGTAAATTCTGCACCAAAGAACATAATTAAACATGTATAGTTCACCCATAATAAAATAAGAACAATAGAAGATGCTCCTCCGTATACAGAACCAGGATCTGTATTACCAAAGTAGAATCCTATTAGAGATTCTCCTATTAAGAATAATATAGTAGTAAGTCCTGCTCCTTTTAAAGTGATCCTCCATTTAATTTTTACGTCTGGTAACAACTGAAATATGAAGGCAAATAATGTTGTGATAAACATAAAAGAGATCACATAATTAATTAACTGTATTACAGAAACGCTAGCAATCTGCGCAGAACTTCCAATAAAATCACTTAAATAACTAATACTAGCAGAAACGATTAAAGCCATTAATAATAAAAAGCCAATTACTAGAATCATCCCAAAAGAAATCATTCTATCTATTACCATTCTAAAAAACGTAGCTTTCTTTTCTGCAACATTCCAAATGTTATTCATTGCTATTTTAAGCTGAAAGAAAACTCCCGTAGCACCAAATATTAACATTGCTACCCCAAAAACCACGGTTAAAGTTGAATTATTATCTAATGCTGCGCTCGAGATCATATTCTCAATAGCTTCAGCAGCACCTTCCCCAATAAAACGTGAGATCTGTCCTGTAATTCTCCCTTGTACAGCTTCTTTCCCAAAGAAATAACCTGCAATAGTTACTACAATAATCAATAATGAAGGTAATGAGAAAAGTGTGTAGTAGGCTATAATGGCACTTTTTTGAAAAGGCTCATTATCCATCCAGCTTGTGTAAGATTTCTTTAAAAGATTTAGAAACGTTTTTAGTCTTTTCATAATCCGTAACGTTCTTTGAATAGATGAAGATGATGTTTTTGATGACCCGATATTATGAAACCTGCTGCCAGTGGTATAAAATTAGAGTCATTTACATTTCCTTGAATAGTGAGCATTTCAGTATCAAAACTTTCGAACAATGCAATTCCACTATTTCTAATTAACTCAAACTCTACTTTAAAGCTCACTAAACTTCTTCCATCTGCTCTGGAGGCAGGAACATATGAATCATGATCATAACCCGGAATAGAAGTTTTATCATTTCTTGATACAGTTAATGCTCTGTATTGAAAAATTCTCTCTGTATCTAATAGATGCTGAAGAACCTGCGCTACCGTCCACTTATCTTCAGCATAAGAATGTTTAAGATCTTTTTCACTTAAATGATCTAAAAAATAAAGGAATTCATCTCTAGTTTGTTTTAGAAGATCTATTACATCTTCATTCGGTAAATAATCTAAATAGGTTTGATAAAATGGGGAATGATCTCCAGGTCTTAAGCTACTTAATTTCATAGTATGATATCTGACAATAGTGTATAAAAATACCCTTTAAACTTTGAAGCTTAAAGGGTATTTAATAAAATATTAGCTAAATCTATAGATCTTTAAATATAGAATGCATCAATCTTTTCTTATCATTCATACTTTCTTCTAAAGAAATCATTGTTTCTGTTCTATACACACCTTCAATATCATCTAATTGAAATATGATCTCTTTAGCATGTTGTGTATTGCGCGCTCTAATCTTACAGAAAACATTAAATTTCCCGGTAGTAACGTGAGCTACAGTCACAAATGGAATATCATTTATACGTTCTAATACAAATTTGGTTTGAGACGTATTTTTAAGAAAAATACCTACATAGGCGATAAAAGCATATCCTAATTTCTCATAGTTCAAGGTTAAAGTAGATCCTAAAATGATCTGTGCTTCTTCCATCTTTTTCACTCTAACGTGAACAGTTCCAGCTGAAATATTTAATTTCTTAGCTATATCAGTAAACGGTGTTCTCGTATTTTCGATCAACATATCCAAAATCTGGTGATCAGTTTCATCTAGTTTATACTTGGCCATAATAGTCCTTGTCTTTAATTAAAACACAAAAATAATACAAACTCTTTAGATAATTAGTAATGATATTCAATTATTTTCATAATTTATAACCAAAATCTCATTTTTTATAGCAATTTTATCAACTATAACGTTTTCGGCGAGCTCCTCTTTTTCCACAGTAGTCACTTTATAGTTTTTACAATCTATCTCTTTGTGAGCATATTCGTTAATATTGAACTTCATTTTAACGATCACAGGTTCAAAATTTATCTTCCCGTCTAAAACAACTTCATTAAATTGTATCGCAACATCCTTAACTTTGTCGTTAATCACCGCGTTCCTTAAGATCACATCATAAAAATTCTTCTCATTTTGAGGAATTCTAAAATATTCTTGAAATTCTATAGCCTCATAAGATTTTGAAACAATAGAATTTAACCCTGATAGTATTGCATAAAAAATGAACTTGCGGGTCTCTTCCCTATTGTAATCAAGAGGATAATGCCCTGCTTCAAATAAAATAGTAGGAACCTTTAATCCCTGAAAAGTGTCTCCTGTACAATTTTCGTTGTAAGCATCATCGTATCTACCTATACCTTCTATTAAATATTCTTCAAGATCTTTAAAAATAGCTACTATCAATTTCATAGATATGATCCTAGAAGGCTTAATACTTCTTTGTTCATCCATAGACGGTGTTAAAAAAGATATTGTAGCAGGCACAGACTTTGCACCCGCACCAAATATGGTTCGTTGATCATGAAGATTGAAGCAAAAATCTGGTTTAAAACTATCAAAGACCTTTCTTAATAAAACACTTTCTACCTCCTTTAGATCTTTTGCATCTCTATTAAGGTCTACACCATGTGCATTTAATCTGGTATAGGCTTCTGCCCCATCAGGATTAAGCATAGGTATAATTAGAATTGTGACTTTCTCTAAGATAGAATTAATAAAAGAAACGTTAGATGCTTCTCGAAATACATTTAATAGGTCAAAAACAGCTTTTGTAGTGGTAGATTCATTGCCATGCATTTGAGACCACATTAAAACCTTGGTAGCACCCTTTCCTATCTTAATAGACCTAATTGGAATTGCATTATTGGAATGACCAATTGTTATCACTTCAAAACTACTACCTAATCTTATCAATAAGTTCTCTATATGAGCGTAGGTAATATATCTCCCAAACAATTCCTCTTCTTTAAAAGAAGGATAGTTCTTAAAAATTTCTTTTAGATTTTCCATACTTGATTTCATGTTTACAAAAGTAAATAATCAATAATTTACAATTGTAAACAGTTTAAATACTGTTAATTGTTTACACATGTATACAGTAATTAAATAACGACCCAATTGATCTCTGGAATTATTCCTAATCAGGAATATTTAGAACTTAAAATACTATTATTTAGATAATTAAGCAATATTACCTAACCTTTTTATTTAGTAGTAAATAATAAATTTACATTTGTAATTTGCAGATGAAAATAGATTGAATTACATTTGTAAACATCATATTTTCAAAATTAAATTTACAATGGTAAACAGTGATCAATTTGCAACAAGACTACAAACCATTATAAATTATTATGATTTATCTGCAGCATCCTTTGCAGATTCTATTGAAGTAGGACGCTCCTCCATCTCCCATATCCTATCAGGTAGAAATAAACCTAGTCTAGATTTTGTTCTGAAGATTATTAAGATCTATCCTGAAGTAGAATTGTATTGGCTCTTAAATGGAAAAGAAAGTTTCCCAAAATCTGTTAGTACAGAAGTGCATTCTATTAAAAAACAAGCAGAAGAAAAAGATGAAACTAGAGATGTGGACATAAAAGCTACCAGACCACTTCCAATTGATAATGATGATATAAAGCCTTTTGCAGGTTCTACAAAGAAAATTAAAAGGATTGTTCTATTTTACGAAGACGGAACATTTGAGGCCTTTGAAAATTGATTTTAAAGCCTAGATTCCGTTATTTTGTAATATGAAAAGAATTCTATTACTTCTACTTATTGCATCCCTATATTCCTGTTTCTCTCCTGAACGAGATTGCGGAAAATTTAAAACCGGAACATTCGAGTTTCAATCTTATCTGAATGGAGAATTAGTGACTTCTACTTTTGTTAGAAATGATACTTTAGAGATCGATCAATTTCAAGGTAAAACAGATACCTCTTCTATACGTTGGATAAATAATTGTGAATACATTATCACAAATCTACACCCTAAGAGCATGGCGGAGAAAAAACCCTTAAATATTAAGATCTTAACCACTAAAGGTAATACCTATACATTTGAATATGGACAAGTTGGCGACGCTAAGAGACAACGAGGCACCGTTACCAAGATAGATTAATGAATTTTATTAAGTTTAAGCTTGCTTGTTCTTGAGCAGCTCATTTTGCTGCTGCATAAGTTCTGTAAGATCTGATAGCAACTGAATATCTTTTGGGGTTTCCACGGTCTTATCTTTAGGATCCTGAGATTTTCTTCGAAATCTATTCATAAGTTTTACCACTATAAAAATGGTAAATCCAACTATAACAAAGTCTATCATAGCTTCTATAAAGGCTCCATATCCTATAGCAACTTCTTTGATACCATCTACACCTTCTACCGTAGAATCTACACCATCTCGCAATACAATCCTTCTTTCAGAGAAATTTATACCATCTGTTAAAATTGATAATGGCGGCATTACTACTTGTTTCACCAATACATCTACTACCTTATTAAATGAAGCTCCAATGATGATACCAACAGCCATATCTATCATGTTCCCTTTAATGGCAAACTCCTTAAATTCTTTTAGCATTCCCATGATCTATTCGTCGAATAATGTTATCTGACTTTCTGATGAACCTTTCTTAAGCTCCCCTATTTCTAAAGTATCAGACTGAGTTTCTTCTTCACTCTCTTCTTGTTCCTCCTCTATTTCCTCTTCCACCTCGTAAGGCACAGGATCTAAAAGATTTATTTGTTTTATTTTTTCTGCAGTTAATTGATTTCCAAGAGCTTTAATACCTTTTACCGAAATAAATTCTTCAATATTAACTATGTCGCTTTCTTTCTGATCTTTGCCTCTAAGTTTTGCATAAACCAATTCTACTTGCGGTATATAATCTGTAGAAACTAGCTCTAGATAAGATTTTTCATTATCTCCTCCAATAAAATAATCCTCTTTGTCTGGATGTTCAATTTGAAACCTCTTAACGTAGTATCGCTCTTTATCTGCTTCCCAATAAATAGCAGAAATTGCTTTTTTCGGAGCCCATTTCTCAAGGATTATAATCTCTTCATCAAATCTCGTAGTTAGCTCAGGTTTAATGGTTTTAGCTATTCCATCTTGAGTAATGATTAATAGTCTATCTTCTCCTTTAAACTCTCCAAGCAATTCTCCACGTTCATCAACATTTAAACGTTTAACACTATCATCAAACCAAATTCTTCTTGGCTTCAAAGTAGAGACACCCTCTTCTTTAAGCTCTACACGTTTAATAGCGTATTTGGTTACTATATTTCCCTTTACATTTCTACCCTTAATAAGCATGTCTGCAAAGTCAATTTCAAATTTTAATTTCTTTATACTTCCAACTTGTCTCAAATAAACGGTAACTACTTCTGCTTCTCCATTATAATTAGCAGAAAAATATGATAACTTAGAATCTTTTTTACCTTGAGTAAGATCATATTCTTTGTCTCTGGTAATGGAAGTAACGGCAAACCTTTTTATATAAGAGGCACCATTTTTACCATCTCTATATATTAAGTTATAAATAGTTCTTTTATCTTTCTTCTTAAATACAGCTACATGAATTATGTCTTTACCCACAAAAGTTTTTGCATCTACCTTGCTCACCATCATTTTTCCATCTCCGGTAAAACAAATTATATCATCTATATCAGAACAATCTGTAACGAACTCATCTTTTTTGAGCGAGGTTCCAATAAATCCTTCCTTCCTATTTACGTATAACTTGGTATTGCGCATTGCAACTTTAGAAGCCTCTATATCATCAAAAAGTCTTAAAGCAGTTAATCGCTCTTTTCCCTCACCATATTCTTTCTTGAGTCTAGTAAAATATGCGATTGCATACTCTACTAAGTGATCTAAATGATGTTTTATCTTGGCAATATCCTCTTCCAGGGCATCAATCTTTTGCTGAGCCTTATCTATATCAAATTTCGAAATTCTCTTAATTCGAATTTCGGTTAGTCTGGTAATATCTTCTTCTGTAACTGCTCTTCTTAAATGAGTTACATGAGGCTTAAGCCCGTTATCTATAGCATTTATAACACCTTCCCAGGTTTCCTCTTCTTCAATATCTCGATAAATTCTATTTTCAATAAAAATTCTTTCCAATGAAGCAAAATGCCACTGCTCTTCCAATTCGTCTAACTTAATCTCTAGGTCGCTCTTTAATAAACTTAAAGTGTGATCTGTAGATCGCTTTAACATTTCAGTAACTCCAAGAAAAATTGGTTTATTATCTATAATAACACAACCTAATGGCGCTACAGAATTTTCACAATTTGTAAATGCATATAGAGCATCTATAGTTTTGTCTGGAGATATGTTTGGAGGCAAATAAATTAAGATCTCTACAAATTCTGCAGTATTATCTTCTATTCTCTTAATTTTTATCTTACCCTTATCATTTGCTTTAAGAATAGAATCTATAAGTGTAGAGGTGGTAGTACCAAAAGGAATTTCGGTAATTGCCAACGTATTTTTATCGTATTGAGAAATCTTTGCTCTAATACGTACTCTACCTCCACGTTCTCCATCATTATAATTAGAAACATCTGCTTCTCCTGCTGTAGGAAAATCTGGGAAAAGTGTGAATTTTTTACCTTTCAAATGTTTTATAGAAGCATCTATTAATTCATTAAAGTTATGAGGTAAGATTCTTGTACTCAATCCAACGGCAATACCCTCTGCACCTTGAGCTAATAAAAGTGGAAATCTTACCGGTAAGTTTACCGGCTCCTTTTTTCTACCATCATAGGATAATTGCCATTCTGTAATTTTTGGATTGTAAATTACTTCTGTTGCAAATTTAGAAAGTCTAGCTTCAATATATCTAGGTGCCGCTGCTCTATCTCCTGTAAGAACATTTCCCCAGTTTCCCTGAGTGTCTATCAAAAGATCTTTTTGACCAATTTGCACCATGGCATCTCCAATACTGGCATCACCATGTGGATGATACTGCATGGTATGTCCTACAATGTTCGCAACTTTATTGTATCTCCCATCATCCAGATCTTTCATAGAATGCATAATTCTACGTTGTACTGGTTTAAACCCATCTTCTACTGCAGGTACAGCTCGCTCCAAGATAACATAAGAGGCATAATCCAGAAACCAATCCTTGTACATTCCTGTAACTCGAATTAATTGCTCTTTTGGCTGATTATCCTGCTCTTCTGGCAATAAGTCCTGATTTTCTATATCCATTTAAGAGATTGCTTTATTTTTTTGTAGAACTTTATTTAAAGATTCTATCATTCCCTTCTTTTTCTTTTTTCCCAAGAATGTAATATTAAATCGATAAGATCTAACACCAGACTTTCGTCTACTGCTAATATATATTTTTAAACTTGCATAAATTCCGTAATCTGATACTTCAAAATTCACCAATTTAGATTTTGGAAATTCTGCACGCTTTACTCTATATTCCATAAATTTTGAAACGAATACACCGTTGTTCTTAAAATTTAAAGTTTCACCATCACTGTCAAATTCGAACACCTGTCCTATTCTATGAAAATAAATGGCAAATAAGATCAAAAGAATATTTGGCAGAAAGTGACTAAACTTTATGGTGGATTCTGTGTCTGAATTCATCAACTCAATATTTACAAAAATATTGGTTACAAAGGCAGCTACAATTAGAATGTAGATAGAAGGAACAATTTTAGTCTCTGTAGTATTCTTAAACCTCATAGGCTATTCCGCGATCAGATCTAGTTCAACTTTTAAATTATCGATAATAAATTCCTGTCGGTCTGGAGTGTTCTTACCCATATAGAAATTCAATAATTCTTCAATAGACATATCTTTATCCAACATTACCGGATCTAATCGAATATCATCTCCAATAAAATGCTTGAATTCATCTGGAGAAATTTCTCCTAAACCTTTAAATCGAGTAATCTCTGCCTTTCCTGTTAATTTTTCTACAGCAGCTTGGCGCTCAAATTCGCTATAACAGTAAATAGTTTCTTTTTTATTTCTAACTCTAAATAAAGGAGTTTGAAGAATATACAAATGATTTTCTTTTATTAATTCTGGAAAGAATTGTAAAAAGAATGTAATCAGTAATAATCTTATGTGCATTCCATCCACATCGGCATCGGTAGCAATTACAATGTTATTATATCTAAGATCTTCAATAGATTCTTCTATGTTTAAAGCCGCTTGTAATAAATTGAATTCTTCATTTTCATAAACGATCTTCTTTGTAAGACCATAACTATTTAAAGGCTTTCCTTTTAAACTGAAAACTGCCTGAGTATTTACATCTCTAGATTTTGTAATAGACCCACTCGCAGAATCTCCCTCTGTAATAAATAACGTAGATTCTAAATAGCGCTCTTTCTTGCTATCTCCCAAATGAATTCTACAATCTCTAAGTTTTTTATTATGTAAACTAGCTTTTTTAGCTCTGTCTTTTGCAAGTTTTCTTATTCCTGAAAGTTCTTTACGCTCTCTTTCTGCCTGCAAGATCTTTCTATTCAGCTTTTCTGCTGTTTCCTGATTCTTATGTAAATAATTATCAAGTTGAGTTTTTAAAAAATCGTTGATGTACGTTCTAACCGTTGGGAGTTCTCCACCCATATCTGTAGAACCCAATTTAGTTTTTGTCTGACTCTCAAAAACCGGTTCCATCACTTTTATACTGATTGCAGCTACGATAGATTTTCGTACATCGGCTGCATCGTAATTCTTTCCGTAATATTCTCTAATAGTTTTTACCACGGCTTCTCTAAAGGCTAACAAGTGCGTACCACCTTGAGAAGTATTTTGACCATTTACAAAAGAATGATATTCTTCAGAATATTGAGTCTTGCTATGCGTTATAGCAACTTCGATATCTTCTCCTCGAAGATGAATTATTGGATATAACTGGTCATCTTCTTTTATACTATCACCTAAAAGATCCTTTAATCCATTTTCAGAATAAAATTTTTCACCATTAAAAATGATGGTCAACCCCGGGTTTAGGTATACATAGTTTTTGAGCATTTTTTCAATATACTCATCACGGTATTTGAAATTTTTAAAAATCAATTCATCCGGAACATAAGTTACTTTAGTTCCTCGTCTTCTAGAAGTTTCATCTAATTCTTCTTCTCTAACCAGATTTCCTTGCTCAAATTCTGCAGATTTAGACCTACCGTCTCTGGTAGATTCTACTCTAAAACTAGAAGATAAAGCATTTACTGCTTTTGTACCAACTCCATTAAGACCTACAGATTTTTTAAAAGCTTTCGAGTCGTACTTACCCCCGGTGTTCATTTTAGAAACAACATCTACCACCTTTCCTAATGGAATCCCTCTACCATAATCTCTAACTATAACACGCTGATTTTGAACGGAAACCTCTATAGTTTTCCCGGAACCCATTACAAATTCATCTATACTATTATCTAAAACTTCCTTTAAGAGTATGTAGATACCGTCATCTGCAGTAGAGCCATCCCCAAGTTTCCCGATATACATTCCCGGGCGCATTCTAATATGCTCTTTCCAATCGAGAGATCGTATATTGTCTTCGGTATATTTGGTTTCTTCACTCATAAGTAATAGGTGCCGTTGAGTTGCTAATATAAGGTTTCCCGCAAAAAACTGAAACAGCTAACCCGCAAAGTAATTAACAAAGATTTAATGTGAAATGTTAACTGCAAAAATTTTATTTTATAATCTAAAAAAAATCCATTTATACATATGTACAAATGGATTCTTTGAAATTTACTGAAGAATCAGCAATATGATCTAGAATTTAAACATTAAATCTAAAATGCATTACATCTCCATCTTTAACGATATATTCTTTTCCTTCTACTCTCATTTTACCAGCTTCTTTAACTTTAGCTTCACTTCCTAAAGTTGAAAAATCTTCGTAAGCAATTACTTCTGCACGAATAAAACCTTTTTCAAAATCTGTATGTATTACTCCCGCTGCCTGTGGCGCACTAGCACCAACCGGAATTGTCCATGCTCTTACCTCTTTAACACCGGCAGTAAAATAAGTTTGAAGATTTAATAAACTATAAGCAGAGCGTATAAGTTTAGCAGAACCTGGCTCATCTAAACCAATATCTTGCAAAAACATTTTTCGCTCTTCGTAATCATCAAGTTCTGTAATATCTGCCTCCGTACCTACAGCTAATACTAAAACCTCAGCATTTTCGTCTTTTACAGCTTCTTTCACCTTATCTACGTGAGCATTTCCAGAGGTTGCTGCATCTTCATCTACATTACAAACATACATCACAGGCTTATCTGTGATGAGTTGTAGGTTAGCTATAAATTCTTCTCTTTCTTCGTCTGAGAATTCTATAGCTCTAACAGAAACACCAGCTTCTAAACCCTTTTTAGCCTTTAAAAGGGCTGTTTCTTCTTTTTGAGCTTCCTTATTTCCAGTACGTGAAGCACGCTTAACTTTTTCTAATTTCTTATCTACAGTCTCCAAATCTTTTAACTGAAGCTCCATATCTATGGTCTCTTTATCTCTTACAGGATCTACAGAACCATCTACATGAACAATATTATCGTTATCAAAACAGCGTAGCACATGTAAGATAGCATCTGTCTCTCTAATATTTCCTAAGAACTGATTTCCCAAACCTTCTCCTTTACTAGCTCCCTTTACCAATCCAGCAATATCTACAATCTCTACAGTTGCAGGCATTACTCTTTCTGGATTTACTAAAGACTCTAATTTGTCTAATCTATGATCTGGAACATTTACTACTCCAATATTTGGCTCTATGGTACAGAACGGAAAATTTGCACTTTGCGCCTTAGCATTAGATAAACAATTAAAAAGTGTGGATTTCCCTACGTTTGGTAAGCCTACTATTCCTGCTTTCATACTTTATTATTTGATACTGATATTTTGCGGCTGCAAAGATATAAATTTGAATGGAGAATTAACGCGCAGTTATTGAGTATTAATGGTAGGAATAAATTCTTGAGAATTAACTTTAATTAGGGCTAGATTACGCTGGTAATTTTATCTTTGCAACTCGTACAATAATCTTGGTATTAAAATCCAATTATTGAGAAATTCTCTAATAATTTTCTACATTTTTTAATCTTACACTGAAAACATCAAATAATCAATTTTTGAAATTGTTATATAAATTTGTAAACAATTGATTGTTTATAAATTTATAACTAATTAAATATCAGTATATTAAATAATTTATTTTGCAAACTTTTTGAATTTTAAATTTTTACTTATCCTTTAATTTTTACTACATTTACATTCTTTAAAACACCCTTATAAAACATCTATAAAATCACTTAATGAAAGTTGAAACCACTCCCACTAAAGAAAAAATCTACACTCAGGATGAAGCTTTTGAAGCTTCTTTAAAATATTTTAAAGGAGATGAATTAGCTGCTAGAGTTTGGATTAATAAATACGCATTAAAAGATTCTTATGATAATATCTATGAGAAGTCCCCTCAGGATATGCACGTAAGAATTGCTAAAGAAATAGCAAGAGTTGAAGCCAAATACCCAAATCCTATGAGTGAAGAGGAAATTATGGGGTTGATAGAAAATTTCAAATACATTGTTCCTCAAGGAAGTCCAATGGCTGGAATCGGAAATAAATTTCAGGTAGCTTCTCTTTCAAACTGTTTTGTTATTGGTAATAACGGTAATAGTGATTCTTATGGAAGCATTATGAAGATAGACCAAGAGCAAGTGCAATTGATGAAACGCCGTGGTGGAGTTGGGCACGATCTTTCTCATATAAGACCTAAAGGATCTCCTGTAAAAAACTCTGCACTTACTTCAACCGGTATCGTACCTTTTATGGAGCGTTATTCCAACTCTACCAGAGAAGTTGCACAAGATGGAAGACGTGGTGCACTTATGCTGTCTGTATCTATAAATCATCCAGATTCTGAAGGTTTTATAGATGCTAAAATGGAACAGGGAAAAGTTACTGGAGCCAATGTTTCTGTAAGAATTGATGATGATTTCATGAAATCTTTAGATAACAAGACTCCTTACATTCAAAAATTTCCAGTTCACAGTAAAGATCCTAAGCAAACTAAAGAGATAGATCCTTCCATTTTATGGAATAAGATCGTTCATAATGCATGGAAATCTGCGGAACCGGGAATTCTATTTTGGGATACTATTATCAATGAGTCTGTACCAGATTGCTATGCAGATCTGGGCTACAACACAGTCTCTACAAACCCTTGTGGCGAGATCCCTTTATGTCCTTATGATTCTTGTAGACTTTTAGCTATTAATCTCTTTTCTTACGTAGAGAATCCATTTACTGCAGAGGCAACTTTCGACTTCGATTTATTCAAGAAACACGTGGCTGCAGCGCAAAGAATGATGGATGATATAATCGATCTAGAATTAGAAAAAATCGACGATATTCTAGGTAAGATAGATGCAGATCCAGAAAATGAAGAAATTAAAAGAGTAGAGAAAAATCTTTGGTTAGAAATTAAGAAGAAAGCCAACGAAGGAAGACGTACAGGAATTGGAATTACTGCAGAAGGAGATATGTTAGCTGCACTTGGAATTGCTTACGGAAGCCCTGAAGGAATTGATTTCTCTGTAAAAGTTCATAAAACTTTAGCGCTTGAGGCTTACAGAGGTTCTGTAAACATGGCTAAAGAAAGAGGTGCTTTTGCTTTTTATGATTCAGATAAAGAAAAGAACAATCCATTTATACAGCGTATTAAAGAAGCAGATGACAAGCTTTATTATGAAATGCTAGAACATGGTAGAAGAAATATTGCCATGTTAACTATTGCTCCAACAGGAACAACAAGTTTGATGACGCAAACTACTTCTGGAATAGAGCCAGTATTTATGCCGGTTTATAAAAGAAGAAGAAAAGTAAACCCTAACGATAAGAATGTAACGGTAGATTATGTAGATGAAACAGGAGATTCTTGGGAAGAATACGTAGTTTTCCATCACCGTTTTAAAGAATGGATGCAAGTTAATGGGCATGAGATAAGCAATGATTATACTCAAAAAGATCTTGATGAATTAGTAAAGAAATCTCCATATTATAAATCTACTTCTAACGATATAGATTGGTTGAGTAAGGTAAGAATGCAGGGTGCAGTTCAAAAATGGGTAGATCATTCTATAAGTGTTACCATAAACCTTCCTAACGACGCTACAGAAGAGCTGGTAGGTACACTTTACATGGAAGCCTGGAAAGTAGGTTGTAAAGGAGTTACCGTTTACAGAGATGGATCTCGAAGTGGGGTGCTTATTTCTAATGAAGAGAAAAAAGAATCTTCAGAAAGTAATTCGAGTTTTCCAACTAAAAGGCCTCATGAGTTAGAGGCAGATGTTATTAGATTTCAAAACAATAAAGAGAAATGGATTGCTTTTATTGGACTTATTGGAGATCAACCTTATGAGATCTTTACCGGTTTGGCAGATGATGAAGATGGAATTCTAATTCCTAGATGGGTAGATAATGGGAAGATCATCAAAAATAAAGATGAACAAGGTAATACGAGATATGACTTTCAATATAAAAACCAAAGAGGTTATAAAACTACCATAGAAGGACTTTCTCATAAATTTGATCCTGAATTCTGGAACTATGCCAAATTGATCTCAAGTACGTTAAGACATGGAATGCCAATAGAAAATGCGGTAGATCTTATTAACAGCTTGCAATTAAATAGCGAATCTATAAACACTTGGAAAAACGGTGTTGCTAGAGCTCTTAAACGTTATGTTGCAGATGGAACAGAGGCTAAAGGACAAAAATGTACCAATTGTAATTCTACAAACCTCATTTATCAAGAAGGTTGTCTTACTTGTAAAGACTGCGGATCTTCTAAGTGTGGATAATTAAATTACTAATTTCTAAATTTCATAAACCGCTCTATTCTTTTGAATAGAGCGGTTTTTTTATATATAGTTGATAGAAATATCTATGACCATCTGTTTTAGATTTAGTAGCCTAACATCCTTATTATTTAAAAATGCTAAAAAAGCTTATTTAATAGTAGGATTCAAGAATGAAACAAATTCTGTGGATTGCTCGCAAAAGATCAATGTTACATTTTAAGGAAGTTTTATAAATTTCTTGATAATGTAAACAACATCAATTCATAATAAAATATGCATTTGATAAAAAATTGTGTACTTTCACTAAGTATTTTTATTCTTTACCATTTAATATTATTACATCTCCCCCTTCAAATAGGTAATCAATAATTTATTCTCAATAGTTATTTTTTAATTATAGAAATTACTATAATAAATCTTAAACCTTTAAATATGAAAAAAATTTTACTCTTACTTTTTCTTGCAGGTTGCCCTTATTTTTTAATCGCACAACAGGTTTCTGGAACCGTTAAAGATGCCACAGGTTTACCTCTACCCGGGGTTAATGTTTCTGAAAAGAATACTGAAAATGGAACAACCACAGATTTTGATGGAAATTTCACCATATCGGTAGATGGTTCTGCCACCTTAGTATTTAGTTATGTAGGGTTTGAAACATCAGAAGTTGATGTTGAAAATAGAACATCCATCAACGTTATTTTAGCAGATGGTGTTTCTCTTAGTGAGGTGCAGCTGGTTGGATCCCGCAGTCCTAAAAGAACAGCTACAGATACTCCGGTAGCAATAGATGTTATTGATGTTAGTTCTGTAACTACCCAAACCGGTAGAATTGAGGTGAATGAACTTTTGCAGTACGCAGCACCATCTTTTAATGCCAATAAACAATCTGGATCTGATGGAGCAGATCATATAGATCCAGCATCTTTAAGAGGATTAGGACCAGATCAAACTTTAGTTTTAATAAATGGAAAAAGAAGACATCAATCATCGCTAATTAATTTATTTGGTACACGTGGAAGAGGAAATACAGGAACAGACCTTAACGCCATACCCGCTGCTGCCATAAAAAGAATAGAAATATTAAGAGATGGAGCTTCCGCACAATATGGATCAGACGCTATTGCAGGGGTGATCAATCTTGTTTTGAATGATGAAGTTGATAAATTTACTGCTAACATAAATTATGGCTTTTACAACACCAATGCCGATGGAGATTTTCCAGATGGCACTCCAAATACAGATGGAAATAGATTAGATACAGAAAGAGATGGCAATAAGATTGGTGATGATAAGAACTTTGATGGAGGCTCTGTTAAAGTAACTGCAAACTATGGAGTAGGAATTGGAGAAAGTGGGTTTGCTAATTTTACTACAGAATACATCAGTAAAAATAAGACACTAAGACCAGGCTTCGATTTTAGAAGAGGTTTTGGAGAAGCGGCAATAGATGGTTTTAATTTCTTTGGAAATCTTGCAATTCCGCTCTCAGATAAAACAGAGTTCTATGCCTTTGGAGGTAGAAATTATAGAGATACCGATGCTTATGCTTTTACAAGAAATAATCCTACAGAGCGTAATGTTGTAAGTATTTATCCAAACGGCTTTACACCAAGAATTACCTCCATTATCACAGATAATTCTGTGGCGGCAGGATTTAGAACCGAAACCAATAGCGGATGGAAAATAGACGTTAGCAATACATGGGGAAAGAATTTCTTCCATTACTATATTAAAGGAACATTAAATGCTTCTTTACAGGAAAACTCTCCTACAGATTTTGATGCAGGTGGACATAGTTTAAGTCAAAACACAGTTAATTTAGATTTCTCTAATTATTATGAAAATGTACTTGCCGGTACCAACCTAGCCTTTGGTATTGAGTATAAAACAGAGAATTTTGAAATATTTTCTGGAGAAGAAGGCTCTTATGGAACCTTTGATGAAAATGGTAGAATAATTACAGATCCTAATGTTCAGGTACAACCAATAGATCCAAATTCAGGAGAATTAAGACCGGGTGGTTCTCAAGGTTTCCCAGGATATGGACCAGCAAACGAGGTTGATAGAAGCAGATCTAATGTTTCCCTATATTTAGATTCAGAATTTGAATTTACAGAGAAATTTTTACTTGCGGCTGCTGCAAGATTTGAAGACTATACCGACTTTGGAAGTACCATAAATGGTAAATTAGCAGCGCGATACAAAGTTTCTGATAACGTAAACACACGTGGTTCTGTGAGTACAGGATTTAGAGCTCCCTCTTTGGCTCAAATATATTATAATTTAAAATTCACAAATTTTGTTAATGGTGTTGCATTAGATACGCAGCTTTCTCCAAATAATAGTCCTGTAACTGCTTCTTTTGGAATTGGACCTCTAAAAGAAGAAACAGCGCTAAACGCATCCCTTGGTTTCACCGCAAATTTCGGAAGCTTTACTTCAACTATAGATGGTTATTACATCAAAGTTAAAGATAGAATTGTACTTACCGGAAACTTTGATGCTCCACAGATAGAAAATGTAGAAGCAGCGCAGTTTTTTGCCAATGGTGCAGATACGGAGACGTACGGATTGGATATCGTACTATCTCATAAGGCTAATTTAGGAGCTGGTACACTTACCTCAAGCTTTATTGGAAATTTTAATGACATGAGTATAACCGATGTAAAAAATGGGATGCTAGATGAACAAACATTTTTTGGAGAACGAGATAAGGCATTTCTTTTAGCTTCTGCTCCCGATAGTAAGTTACTATTGAATTTAAAATATGACATCAAAAGATTTGACGTTGCGTTAGGATTGAACAGGTTTAGCGAAGTTAAATTATTAGATTTCCAGACATTCGAAGATGTAGCAGATTATGGTAGTTTTGAAAATCAAATTGATGCTGCTACAGATACATATAGCGCTAAGATCACCACAGATCTAAATTTAGGATTCAAAATAAGCGATCAATTAAAATTAAACGTAGGTTCTAATAACCTTTTTAATGTATATCCAGATCAACAAGATGATTGGAGTGAAGGTGGTGGATATTGGGATTCTGTACAAATGGGATTTGGTGGAGCGTATTACTACGCTAAATTAAACATGCAATTCTAATTTGTTATTTATCA
Source organism: Gillisia sp. Hel_I_29 (assembly GCF_000744275.1). Taxonomy (NCBI): domain Bacteria; kingdom Pseudomonadati; phylum Bacteroidota; class Flavobacteriia; order Flavobacteriales; family Flavobacteriaceae; genus Gillisia; species Gillisia sp. Hel_I_29. The sequence goes on along the minus strand of NZ_JQLP01000005.1, from coordinate 1,884,962 downwards.
TCAAAAAAAAAGGCAGGGATAAAATCCTTGCCTTTTTTTTACGATATCATTTCTTATTCTACAATATACATTTCATTGGAAGCTCTTATGTATTCTTGGGGATTGAATGTGGATTCAAAACTACCTTTTACTAGATCTAATTTTAATTCTAACTGATTCATTCTATCTTTTAAGAATTCGTCTTGTTTATATTTATCAATTAAAACCTTGTATTTATCTAGATTTTCTAAAATCCTAAAGGTAATGGTTCCAAAACGGATCTTTAAATTTTGAACAGCTTCCATCTGGTTGAAATATTGTTGTTTCCAATTTTCAGGATTTTTTGCTCTTTCTTCTACGATCTTATTTTCAGCAATTTTAGAGATATCTATAATATATTGAGTTCTCTTTTTTGCATCGGTCTCATTGGTAAATCGTTTATTAAATACTTCTTTCTCTATCCCTAACAAATTAACTACGTTAGCCTCCATAGCCTGATTCTGCAATTCTGTAAGCTCATTCAAACTTTTTGTAATGCCTTTCCACTCTGTTTCTATTAGATCCTTATCATGAGTGAATTGTGATACAGACGTAGTAAGATTAAACATCTTCATGCTTTTCTCCCTAAGGTTGCGATCTCTCCTACCCAATGAGTTTATAAAAGATCCTATACCATCAAATAAACTACCCGCAAACATGCCTGTAAAAGGTGTACCTTCAGCCAAATTTCCAGTGACATCTATAATATGACTTAAAGCAGCCAGTCTGGCTTCGTCTTTTTTATTCTCTTCTATATATTTCTGAAATTCTTTAAACCATTCTGCATATCCATCATAATTCATAGGATTACTAGTTTTCTCTAAGGTTCCATAAAAATCTCTAGAACTGTTAAATAGATTTAATGGTTTTATCTCACGCTCCATAGAAGCAAGATTTAATACCGCAGAACTATAGTTATATTTATAAACACTAACCGTGTTTTTATCTAGCTCTTGCTGTCTTTCTTCTAATATTTGTACTCGCTCTAAAAGCTTATCTACTTTCTCTGAAGAAGAGCTAGTATTCTTAATACTCACATCTAGATTATCAATCTTAGCATCTAATTGTTTGATCTTAAGATCTAAGTTTTCTTTTTGAAGGTTACGTTCTCGATTAAGTTCTGTTAATACCAAAGAGGTTACGCTATGATTTTCTAAATTCTCCTGAGCTATTATAACTGAAGGAAATAGCATTCCTATACATAACATTTTGAAGATTGATTTTTTCATCCCTTAAAACTTTGAATTTACTTGTTGGTAAAATTTTACAGCGTATCATATTTTATGCCGCGAAAGATCAATTGAAAAAAAACGAATATAATTATTTTCATTTCCTACCATGAATATGGAGAAATACACCCTTATGTAATTTTAACGACTTGATAGCGACAGAAATTGCAATGATTACAATTTCCACAATTCAATTTTTAATTGATCGAAATTGGTAATATTCATTCTTCAATATTTAAAATTATATGAAAGATATATTTCAAAATACTCATTTTTCCGTCTTAGACCTTGTACCTGTTACTCAGGGAAATACTCCAACAGATTCATTTAGGAATAGTCTAGATCTGGCTCAACATGTAGAAAACTGGGGATATAAAAGATTTTGGATCTCAGAACATCACAATATGGAAAGTATTGCCAGTTCTGCCACTGTAATTTTATTACAACACATCGCACAGGGCACCAAAACTATTAGAGTTGGTTCTGGAGGGATTATGCTTCCAAATCACGCTCCATTAGTTATAGCAGAGCAATTTGGTACCATGGAACTCTTATTCCCTGGTAGAATGGATCTTGGTTTAGGTAGAGCACCGGGTACAGATCAAAGAACTGCCATGGCACTTAGAAGAAATGCACAGGAATCTGTAAACGATTTTCCAAATAACATTCAGGAATTGCAGAGATACTTTTCTAAAGATAACAGACATTCTGATGTTAGAGCTATTCCGGGAGAAGGCCTTGACATTCCATTATACTTATTAGGTTCTAGCACATATAGCGCACAATTAGCAGCTCATAAAGGATTGCCTTATGCTTTTGCTAGTCATTTTGCTCCAGCCTATCTGCATCAGGCATTGAAACTGTACAAGGATGGCTTTGAAAGTTCAGACCAATTAGATAAACCATATGCTATAGCTTGTGTTAATGTAATTGCAGCAGCTACAGATGAAGAGGCAGAACGTTTAGCTACAAGCCAGAAACAAATGTTCTTAGGGCTAATTAGAGGTACGAGAAGACCTATGCAAGCTCCTGTAGAAAATATGGAACATATTTGGAATGAGGCTGAAAAAGCAGCTGTTCAGCAAATGATACATTACAGTTTTATAGGAAGTAAGGCTACCATCAAAGAAAAACTAGCTGCATTTATAGAAGATACAGCAGTAGACGAGATCATGGTGGTTTCTCATATTTTTGATCACAAAGCAAGATTGAGATCTTATGAAATTCTAGGAGAGCTTACCAAGTCTGAATAGGATTGGGTAATGAATAACTCCACGTTCGCCATAAGCTTGCCTCAATTCTTTAGATAAGATATCCACCGGGTTCACCCCTTTATCATTTTCATAGTGCTTAACGGCAGACCATGTTTTTAAATAACCTATAAGGTCATCGAAACTCCAATTTAGATCTAAACTAATTTTTGGAGTTTCGATCTCTTTAAAAGGAAATGGAATGGTCTTATACCCCTCTTCTAAAAGATATCTTTCCTTATCCCAATAAGGCCCCAATAGATCTCTATACAACTCGTCAATTACTCTATTTGTCTCTTCATTGCTAGAAAATAGCTCATATCCAATTACCGCAAATATTCCTTCTGGCTTTAAACATCGTTCTACTTCTTTATAAAATTCCTCAAAATTAAACCAGTGAATAGCTTGTGCAACTGTGATCAGATCAAACGAATCGTTTTTAAAATTAGTTTTCTCTGCAGCTTGTCTCGAGTATAAAATATTTTGTTTAGCTATAGCATTTTTTAATTGTTGCTCACTAATATCTGTAGCTTTAACCTCTTGGAAGTATTCTGCTAGAACTCCCGCTACCTGTCCGTTTCCGGTTCCACAATCCCATGCGGAATTAAAATTAGAGCAATTAGCTAGAATAAAGTTATACAACTCATTAGGATAGGTAGGTCTATATTTAGCATATAGATTAGATTGTGAGGAAAAGTTATCTTTCATTTTACATATTTATATTTTGAGCCGTTAATTCTAAAGTATTAATTTACTAAAAATCACTAAATTAGTAGCACTTACTATACTGTTTAAATATTATACCCTATCGCTATGAAATTCCATAAAATTCCCACCTTATCTAACTATATTTATGCTTTAATACTATTTTTAGTATTTACAGGACCTTATTCTTTTGCTAGTACCTTTATTCAAGTAGAGATACAGCAACAAAATCAATATAGAGAATTTAAAGGAAAGGTAGTAGATAGCAACACCGGGAATGATATTACACTAGCAGTATTAAATTTACAAGGCACCAATATATCTACCATAACCAATTCTGATGGAGAATTTTCTATTAAGATACCGATATCAATAAAAGAAGGCGCCATTAAGATCTCTTATCTAGGATATCAGAGCAAAATTTTACCATTAAGTGATTTTAAAACTGAAAATACTCAGATAGAACTTAGTGAAGTTGTAGAAGAACTTCCTGAGATTAGCCTTTTAGATCATGGCAATGCTACAGAATTAGTTAGGGCAATGATGGATAAGAGAGGTGAAAACTATTCAGATCAAAAAGATATAATTACTGCATTTTATAGAGAGTCTATTCAAAAAAGGAGAAGAAATGTTTCTCTTTCTGAAGCGGTAGTAAAAGTTCTAAAACAACCTTATACCAGCGGTAAGAAAGATCAAATATCAATCTTTAAAGCTAGAAAGAGAACAGATTATGAAAGGTTAGATACTTTAGCCTTAAAACTTCGTGGAGGACCTTATAATACCGTTTTTCTAGACGTAATGAAATATCCTGAGTTTCTATTTACCGGTGTTATCTCAGATAATTTTAATTTTAAACTAGATAATGTTACACGCATTAATAATAAATTGGTCTATATAGTCAATTTTAATGAAAATGATACCTCACAACCCTGGTACTCTGGAAAGCTTTATATCGATTCTGAGAGTTTAGCATTGATAAAAGCCAATTTCAGTATGAACGTGGAAGATAGAGATAGGGCAAGTAGGATTTTTGTTAAAAAGAAACCAAGTGCAGCTTATGTATACCCTGTAGATGTAGTTTATCAAGTAGATTATAGAGAAAGTAATGGGAAATGGTATTACAGTTACAGCAGAGCACAATTAGAATTTGTTGTGAACTGGGACAATAAATTGTTTAATTCCAGATATACGCTTACTGGAGAAATGGCCGTGACAGATCGGGAAAAATTTAGCAATGGTAACCTAAAGAATACAGATCAATTTATAAGTTCATCTGTTGTTATGGTAGATGATGTTTCAGGCTTTACAGATAGAGATTTTTGGGGCGATCAAAATATTATTGAACCTGAGAAATCAATACAAAATGCCATAGAAAAAATTCAGCGTAATATTAAGAAAGATCCGCAATAGATCTTTTACCAAGATAGTAATGCGATGTTCCAAACCTCGTTGTCATTACCTTTATACTTGTATATAAATTGGAAGCCCAATTTCTTGTGAGCCTGCAATGATCTATGATTTCTATCAGAAATGAACGTTACTGCAAATTCGTATTTATTTTGAAAAGTATGTTTATATAACTCATAACAAGATTTAAAAACACCTTGTTGTCTATAATTTTTATCAACACAAACCTGCCCTATAAGTACATAATTATAAGCTGATATAGGTTTATCCTTATATAAACTTTTACTTAATTTAGCTTTAAGTCTTTCTAAAGAAGGCATTGAAATTTCAGAACCTTTACTAATTGCTAATATATAAGCTACAACTCCAGAATCACTTTTACAGATAATGGCAGCTTCTTCCAAGTTTAGATCCTTTAAATTTTCAAAAGTATATTTTAAGCTAACAAATCCCTGAGAATTCATCTCCTTGGAAGTAAGAGCTTCTGGAAGATTTCTTTTCTGTAACTTCAAAATTTCTTCTAATTCTGAATCTTCTGAGACTCTTTTGTAATGAAGATCACTCATTTCTAGATCTATTTTTTTAGCTCAATTAATTTACATACAAAATTTTAGTTGGGTCTACTAAAATTGATAAGATCGTTTATAATACGTCATATTTAGATTAGAACTACAACAAATATTAATTTTCAGGAAAGATCCAAGCATCAAGATTTTATCTAAAAAAAATATAATTCAAAAAAAAAAATCCCGCTCAACAAGATTGAACGGGATTATACAAGAATAAATAAGATTCTCTACGCATTTTCATGCATGAATTTTTGTTTAGCAAGTAATTCTTCTTCGGTTTCTACATGATCATCATCCGGTACGCAACAGTCTACAGGGCAAACTGCAGCACATTGAGGTTCTTCATGAAAACCTTTACATTCTGTACACTTATCTGGAACTATGTAATAGATCTCATCACTTATAGGTTCTTGTGCTTCATTAGCATCTGCTTTTTTACCATTTGGCAGCACTACATTTCCTTCAAGATCTGTACCATCGGTATAACGCCAATCATCTGCGCCTTCATAGATCGCAGTGTTGGGACATTCTGGTTCACAAGCCCCACAGTTAATACATTCGTCTGTTATTATAATTGCCATAGCTTATTTTATTAGTAAATTTAAACTTACATCCTGAAAAAAATTCCTTCACAAATTTTAATTTTTCAAGGATTTATAGGCGATTTTTAACTGATAACTTTTAATTTCGCCGTTACAAATTTAAAGCCAAAACAATTCATAACCAAATAAGCCCATGACAATCGAGCAGCGAAAATTTCACTTACATCAGCTAGGTCTGTTTTTAAATCAATTTCGACGCGAGGGCTTAGTAAAGCAAGATGATTTGCCTCATAATGATGAGTTCTTTGATAGAATGAATGAGCAAATTGAAATGGCCGTGCATCATAATGGTTGGTTTACTAAAGACAATGTTTTATTCTCTCTTGAAGAATGGGCTCAAGCCTTAACTTTAGATAATTTGGAGAAATGGATAACTCCTTATAGTCTTGATGCTATAACTCCAAAAACAGTAGCTATTATCATGGCTGGAAATATTCCGCTAGTAGGTTTTCATGATTTTATATCTGTACTTATTTCTGGGCATAATGTGGTAGCTAAACAATCTTCTAATGATAAGATCTTATTGCCAATATTAGCAGATTATCTTAAAGCAATAAATTCAGAATATAATGATAGAATTACTTTCACTACCGGAAGATTAGAAAGTTTTGATGCCGTAATTGCAACAGGTAGCAATAACACCGCAAGATATTTTGAATATTATTTTGCTAATAAACCTTCTATAATAAGAAAGAATAGAAATTCTGTTGCGGTACTTACAGGAAATGAAACCACAGACCAGTTACAAGCGCTAGGAGAAGATATTTTTAGATATTTTGGTTTAGGATGTAGAAATGTTTCTAAACTATATGTCCCTAAAAATTATGATTTTGATAGCTTCTACAAAGCTTTACAACCTTATGATTCACTTATGAACCATGCCAAATATGCTAATAATTATGACTACAACAAGGCTGTGTATCTAATGAGTGAGTTTAAGATGTTAGATAATGGATTTTTAGTTCTTAAAGAAGATGAGAGCTTTGGCTCCCCTATTGCTACTACCTTTTGGGAAAGCTATACAGATCTAGATGCTTTAAAAAAGAATCTAGAAGACAATAAAGAAAATTTACAATGTATAGTAGCAAATAACTTGCTAGAAGAGGAAGTTAAATTTGGAGAAACTCAACACCCAAAATTATGGGATTACGCAGATAATGTAGATATTTTATCTTTTCTTTCTAATCTTAATTAAGATCAGGTTGTAATAATCATTTTTATTTTAATTTATTTTGAGGTAACACCTCTACCCTATTTTTATTTAATTCTGCCGTTTTGTACCTTGTGGCAAGACTTTATACAATTAATATAACACAAGATTCGGTTACTTTTTATCATCTTTGTTTCAAATACATTCTATATGAAAATACATAATTTTAGCGCTGGTCCTTGCATTTTACCTCAAGAGGTATTTCAGGAGGCTTCGCAAGCAATTCTTAATTATAATAATTCAGGTTTATCAATACTAGAGATCTCTCACAGAAGCAAAGATTTTGTTGCTGTAATGGAAGAAGCTAGAAGTATATCATTAGAACTTCTAGGACTACAAAATAAAGGTTATAAGGCTATATTCTTGCAAGGTGGCGCCAGTATGCAGTTTTTAATGGTTGCTTATAACCTATTAGAACAAAAGGGAGCATATTTAAATACAGGAACTTGGTCTAGTAAAGCTATAAAAGAAGCAAAATTATTTGGAGAGGTAAATGTTGTAAAATCTTCTGAAGACAAGAATTTTAGTTATATCCCAAAAGGATACATGATCCCTACAGATGTAGACTATTTTCATTGCACCAGTAACAATACCATTTTTGGTACTCAAATGAAAGAATTTCCTAATACACCAAAGCCAATGGTGTGTGATATGAGTAGTGATATCTTTTCACGAGACATGGATTTTTCAAAATTTGATCTAATATATGCGGGAGCTCAGAAAAATATGGGACCTGCAGGAACAACTTTGGTTATCGTTAAGGAAAGTCTATTAGGAAAAGTTACCAGAAAGATCCCTTCTATGATGGATTACAAAGTACATATAGAAAAAGAAAGTATGTTCAATACTCCACCTGTTTATGCAGTATATGTATCATTATTAACAATGAAATGGCTTAAGGCTCAAGGTGGGATAAAAGCTATTGAGGAGAGAAACGAAAAGAAAGCACAACTGCTGTATTCTGAAATTGATATTAATCCTTTATTCAAAGGATATACCGCTGTTGAAGATAGATCTATTATGAATGCTACTTTCAATCTAAATGATGAATCATTAAAAGAAAAGTTTGATAGTATGTGCAAGGAAGCTGGCATAAATGGAATTAATGGACACAGAAGTGTAGGTGGGTACAGAGCATCCATGTATAATGCATTACCGCTAGAAAGCGTTGAGGTGTTAGTAGATGTGATGAGTGATCTTGAACGCAACGCATAATTTTAAGGAACTCCTTTTAATTTAAAAATCGGAGTAAATAATAATGAAAATTATTTTTTAATGAAAGTATTAGCTACCAACGGACTCTCAGAATCTGGTATCAACAAATTGAAGAATGCAGGCTTTGAGGTATCTGTCACTAAAGTTGCTCAAGAGCAATTGATACAATTTATTAATGATGAAAAGATCAACATTCTCTTAGTTAGAAGTGCTACTCAGGTAAAAAAAGATGTTATAGATGCTTGCCCTGGCTTAAAAATAATTGGAAGAGCTGGTGTTGGAATGGACAATATAGATGTTAAGTATGCCAAAGAAAAAGGCCTCAAAGTAATCAATACTCCTACTGCTAGTTCTTGCTCTGTAGCAGAATTGGTTTTTGCACATCTATTTAGTGGTGTACGTTATTTACATGACTCTAATAGAAATATGCCTTTAAGTGGAGATTCTATGTTTAAGGATCTCAAGAAAAATTATGCTGGTGGTATCGAGTTAAGAGGCAAAACTCTGGGAATTATCGGAATGGGTAAAATAGGTCATGAAGTGGCAAAGATAGCTTTGGGAATTGGTATGAAAGTTATTGCCAGTGATGATACTGTTGGAGAAACTAAGATCACCTTAAATTTCTATAATGATCAGTCCGTTACTATTCCAATAAAAACAGAACCAATAAAGGATATTTTAAAGGATTCAGACTTTATAACTTTGCACGTTCCCGCTCAAAATAAGCCACTTATTGGTAAAAATGAATTGGAAATGATGAAGCAGGGTGCGGCTATAATAAATACTTCGCGAGGTGGTGTTGTAGATGAAGTAGCATTAATTGATGCTTTAGAAAGTGGAAAAATAAGGTTTGCCGGTTTGGATGTTTTTGAAGAAGAACCTACCCCGGCAATTCGAGTGTTAATGGAAGAAAGAATATCGCTTAGTCCGCATATTGGAGCTTCCACCAAAGAAGCTCAGGAAAGAATTGGTTTGGAACTTGCAGACCAAATTATAGCAATTCAGAAAGAACTTTCAGCTTAAAATAAAACGGAATTATAAGAATGCTCTGGAAGCACGAACTTCTTGAGCATTTTTTATTTAAGGCGATTCTGATTTGTAGATTTTCTTTTTAGAACTGAAAATTAAAAGTCGTATCTTAATATGTTTAATAATTATTTTTGATCTCTAACGTTTAAAACCATAAGACTTCGAAAAAAATAAAATTATATCTATGAAAAATCTTTTTTATATATTCCTATTAGCACTTATTATTTATAGCTGTGGTACGGGAAATAGAAATTTTAAAGGAACAGATGCTAATGCTGCAGTGAATGATACTGTAAGGATTGCAAATGATAGTTTAGAATATGAAGTAATAGTTATAGAGCCTGGCTTTAACCTTTTCCTAAATAGTATTGCTAGACCAAGAGCGTATTATTCTCAAACTTATTTAGAAAATAAGAATCAATTTCTTGTGAGAGATTATAATGCAAGAGTCATGCAGCCACAAAGATTTAATTCTAATTTATATATTCAAGAGATTAATTATGATCCTAATATTGATTATGGATACGAGGTTAATTATTTAATATATAACTATTTTGTCTTCATTTCTAGAGAATACAATCAAAAGTTCTCTGTCCCTACCCGAATTTAAGTACGGAATTTCGCTATTGAATTTCTATATGATATCTTTGTGGCATGAATAAATTAAAGCAACGCTGGGGCATAAGTTCTAATTTTCAATTAATCATGATTCTTGTGGTATTTGCCGTAACAGGATCTACCTCGGTAAGGCTTGCAGCTCCAATTTGTAATTTTTTTGGAGTATATCAAGAAACTTCTCCGTGGTATGTATTTTGGCCTATAAGAATATTACTGGTTTTTCCAATATATCAATTATTATTGGTAGGATTTGGATGGCTATTTGGTCAATTTGAATTCTTCTGGAATTTTGAGAAAAAAATGCTCACGCGACTTGGGTTCTCTAGATTTTTGAACTAGTTTTACAGTGTGAGTTTATTTCAAAAATATAGTTTAATTTTTCTTACCCTGGCAATTTTATTTCCGCCGGGTGCTAAACTATCCCACATGTATGCTCATGATGATCATCCCGTTTGTAGTGATCATAATGATGCCCACATTCACAAAAATCAACTAAGCTGTGAGCTTTGTAAATTTCACTTTGCTCCTTTTAGTAGTTTTACTCCTTTTACCTATGAGTTAACGAATGATTTCTTTGTAGAAAAGAAATTCTTCAACAACTATATTTTCTTAAGCGAATATCAAAAACTCTCCTTTGCCTTAAGAGGTCCTCCTCAAGGGAATTCTATCGTATAAATTCTTATATGGCTATTAAGCCATCATACTTTAATTCCTTAATAATACTAAAATGCATAAAATATTATATATGCTAATTGCGCTTGCAATAGCAACAAATGCCTATTCCCAAAATCCTGTAATCGGAAAAGTGAAAGATGCAGAAACAAATTTACCAATAGCGGGTGTTACATTATATTTTCCTCAACTAGAAAAAGGAACCAGCTCCAATCTAGACGGAGAATTTGAATTTAAAAATATCCCTGATGGAAATTTTAACCTGATAATTACCTCCATTGGGTATAGTTCTAAGACCCTAAACCTTACTATTCCAAATTCTCAAAATCTTGAAATTCTATTACAGGCCTCTGCCATAGAAATGGAAACGGTTATTGTTTCCACTCCATTTCATCAATTACAAAGTGATAATGTAATGAAAGTGGAAAGAGAGAACGTAAGTGACCTTAAAAAAAGAGGTGCACTTAATTTAGCTGAAGGGATAACGCAAATTCCTGGAGTAGAAAGCGTAACCACCGGTGCAGGTATCGGAAAACCAGTTATTAGAGGGCTTAGTTCAAATAGAGTGTTGGTATACACCCAAGGAGTTAGATTAGAAAATCAACAATTTGGAGATGAACATGGATTAGGAGTAAGTGCCAGTGGTGTGGAAAGTGTAGAAGTTATTAAAGGGCCTGCCTCTCTTCTTTATGGAAGTGACGCCCTTGGTGGAGTATTATACCTAAACCCCGAGAAATATGCTCCACAACAGAGCACCCATGCAGATGCTAAATATGCATATCAAACCAATACCCTTGGATCTGAATATAATTTGGGTGTAAAAACTTCCGGCAAAAATTTAAAATTTTTAGCTCGAGGAAATTACGCTACTCATAGCGATTATGAAACGGGATCTGACATTAGAGTAACCAATACAAGATTTAAGGAACTAGACCTAAAGACAGGTGTAGGATTTCAAACCCAGTCTTATAAAGGAGATCTGAGATACAATTATAATAACTCAAAACTAGGAATTCCTGAAGAGATTGGAGCTCAAAGTACTTCTAAAGATCAAATGCAACCCAACCAAGAGGTAGACAATCATGTATTAAGTTTAGACAATAAGTTTTACCTTAAAAATTCCAGTATAGACGTTAAACTTGGTTATCTATTCAATAACAGAAAGGAGTTTGAAGAAGAAGAGGGAGAAGATGCAGTACCAGCAGAAATTACAAATTTAGATCCTGCCTTAGAATTGCACTTAAACACCTTAAACTATGATGTGAAATATAACACAGCTAAATGGGGGAAATTTCAGACTATTTTCGGAATTCAAGGAATGCATCAAACTAATGAAAACTTAGGAGAAGAAGTTCTTATTCCAGATGCTACAGTAACCGATTTTGGAATTCTAGCTACCACACATTATCATCTAGAGAAAATAGATTTCCAGGGTGGATTTAGGTTTGATACTCGAAATATAGATTCTCAGGAAATGGGAATTGTAGGTGAAGAAAAATACTTTGCGCCATTAGATAGAAGTTTTACCAGTTATAATGGAGCAATAGGAGCGAAATTTGATCTATTTACAAAACTGTCTACTAGAATAAATCTTGCATCAGGATTTAGAGCACCTAACTTAGCTGAACTGACTTCTAACGGTACACATGAAGGAACAAATAGATATGAAATTGGAAATCCTGATCTGGACAATGAGCAAAACTTTCAAATTGATGTAGCTTTTGAATATCAAAATGAACATTTTGAGATCTTTGCGAATCCGTTTTACAACATTATTTCCAACTATATATTCATTAACCCGAGCGGAGAATTAATAGACGGAAATCCTGTTTTTGATTATGTACAGAATGATGTGAGATTGTATGGAGGGGAAGCCGGATTGCATTTACATCCACACCCTATAGACTGGCTACATTTAGAAAGCAATTTTGAGATAGTTAGAGGCGAACAGAAAGATGGAGAGGACCTTCCTTTAATTCCAGCTGCATCAATTACCAATACATTAAGAACAGAATTTAGTAATGTGAAGGGGATAGCTAATAGCTATGCTTTTATCAGTTCGAAAAGCGTACTAGATCAAGATCATTTCTCAACATTTGAAACAAGAACTCCAGGATATACCTTATTTAGCGCAGGTTTTGGTGGAGCGTTCGCGGTTTCTAAATTAGGAGTAGATTTTAATGTTAGTGCAAATAATTTATTCAATAAATCTTATATCTCTCATCTGTCTAGATTAAAACCAGATGGGATACAAGATAGAGGTAGAAATATTACACTTAGCTTAAGAACATCCATATAAATGCAAAAGGAGGTTGCCTAAAAGACAACCTCCTTTTTATTTAATCAACTAATTAATTTATACAACTTCTGCTTCTAAGATAATTTCTTTACTAGAAGGATTACTTTTCCACACAAAAGTATACAACCACATTAATGTGAAAGAAGGAATAAGATCTGTTCCCGGTAATATCTCTTCAAGAAATACCAATATAGATGCTAATTTCCCTTTTTTTCCAGGATACATATTTCGCATTTGTTTAGCTGCAACCGGTGCCCATGCAAGATCTAAAAATGGCCCTACAAAAGGAATAGCATATGTTGCCATTCCTGCTAAATCAAAAAGAACTCCTTTGATCAATAAATTATTTTTTGAATTTTTCATAATTTAGTTCTGTTTTATAAGAACTCTAAAACAAATAAGATGCCATTATCTTAAGTGAGAACTAATTAAATTCATAAACTCGTTTCTAGTTTCTATTTTTTCAAATTGACCTCTAAACCCTGACGTTGTGGTAACACTATTTTGTTTTTGTACTCCCCTCATCATCATACACATATGTTGCGCTTCAATAACTACGGCTACCCCTTGCGGTTTTAATGTTGAATTAATGCACTCCAAAATGTCATGAGTTAAGCGCTCTTGAACTTGCATTCTTCTCGAAAAAATATCTACAATTCGAGGAAGTTTGCTAAGTCCTACAATATGTCCGTTTGGTATATACGCAATGTGAGCCTTCCCAAAAAAGGGTAGCATGTGGTGTTCACATAGAGAATATAACTCAATATCCTTTACCAGAACCATCTCGTTATAGGTCTCTTTAAACATAGCACTTCTTAAGATCTCTTCTGGATTAGCATCATAACCTTGCATTAAGAATTGCATCGCCTTAGCCGCTCTTTCCGGAGTTTTAACTATACCCTCTCTTTTAGGATCTTCACCTATCTTTTCGATAATATTCTTAAAATTATCCTTTAGCGCTTCGCTTACTTCCAGATCGTATTCTTCAAAATATTTATACATAACCTTATTTTTTCAATTTTTCTGAAAAAAGCTCTGTAAGCTTTTTGATCTTTGGATCTATAATAACTTGGCAATACTGTTGCTGTCTATGATTGCTGTAGTATTCTTTATGCTCCTCTTCTGCCTCGTAGAAGGGTCCTGCTTCTGAAACTTCGGTGACAATTTTATCTTTAAAGATATCTTCTGAAGAGATCCTTTCTATAACGCTATTAGCCACTTTATGCTGCTCTTCTGAAGTATAAAAGATAGCACTTCTATACTGGGTACCCACATCATATTGCTGTCTATTTAAAGTAGTAGGATCGTGAGTACTGAAGAAAATATACAGTAATTCTTCAAAATTTGTAACCTTGGGATCAAATTCTATTTTAATAGCTTCTGCATGTCCTGTTCTTCCGGTAATAATCTCTCTATATGCAGGGTTTTTAATAGCGCCTCCACTAAATCCTGGAATTACATTTCTTACTCCATCTACCCTTTCAAAAACTGCCTCTGTACACCAAAAACAACCACCTGCCAGAATAGCTACTTCTGTATTTATATCATTCATAATGATCTCTAAATTTTGTTTAATAAAACTAAGTAATTTTTAAACAATAATGCGCAATATTATTGTTTTTTCGAAGATTAGGTTCCTTATAATAGTGTTAAATATGATAAGGCTTATTACATGCAAAAAAATAATGATTAGATCTATTATATAAACTATTCTTATGCTCCTAAAATTCGTTCATTTGTTAGGCTTAACCTTATATCACAAATTACTCCAAAAGATCTTTAAATTAGTATTGAAACCAACAAAATAATTATTTGCTATATAGCTTATTGATATCAAGATAAAAACAATATCAGCTTTAGGGCGAGTATCATGCAATCTATACACTATCACCTTTACTTTCTGAATTGTGCACCAGAATATTTTAGCTGTATTTTTAAAATGGAGTACGTACTCTTTAAAAGATTATAAGTAATTTCACTTTTTTAAGTAAAGCAAATGATCTACGCTAATAACATTCATAAATACTATGGAGACCTACATGTTTTAAAAGGGGTTAATCTTCATATTGCAAAAAGTGAAATTGTATCTATAGTAGGTGCTTCTGGAGCAGGAAAGACCACCTTACTTCAAATTTTAGGAACTTTAGACAATCCAGATAAAAAGCCTGATAGCTCTTTAAAAATTAATGATATAGATATATATGCTCAAAGTGCAAATAGACTTTCCAAGTTCAGAAATGAACAGGTAGGTTTTATTTTTCAATTTCATCAGTTATTACCAGAGTTTACAGCCTTAGAAAATATTTGTATACCCGCCTTCATAAAGAATACCAGCAAGGCTGAAGCGGAAAAAAGGGCTTATGAATTGTTAGATTTTCTAGGATTAAAAGAGAGGGCTCATCACAAACCCGGAGCACTTAGCGGTGGAGAACAACAAAGAATTGCAGTAGCCCGTTCATTAATCAACAATCCTGCAGTGATATTTGCAGATGAACCATCTGGAAATTTAGATAGTGAGTCTGCAGAAAATTTACACAAATTATTCTTTCAACTAAGAGAAGAATTTCACCAAACCTTTGTTATTGTTACACATAATGAAGAATTGGCAAATATGGCAGATAGAAAATTAACGATGGTAGACGGGGAGATCATTTAATTATATATTAGAATTATTTTTGAATGCTAAAGAGATCAGAATTAAAATCATTTTTAGATTATAAAGTAGAGCAATATAATTCTCCGGAATTTATAGTAACAGATCCCATACAAATTCCGCATAAATTCAGTAAAAAAGAAGATATAGAGATCGCTGGATATCTTACAGCAACTATATCATGGGGCAATAGAAAGAGCATCTTAACCAATGCCAATTCGCTATTAGAAAGAATGGATTTTGATCCTTATAATTTTGTTCTCAATCATACTAAAGAAGATCTCAATAATCTAGACAATTTTGTACATAGAACTTTTAATAGCCTTGACCTTCAATATTTCATTTTATCACTTCAAAATATTTATAAAAATCATGGAGGCCTAGAAACCGTTTTTTCTAATCATGCAGAAAAGAATTCCCTTCAAAAAGCAATCCACGAATTTAAAAACATTTTTTTTGAACTGCAACACATGCCTCGTACTCAAAAACATGTGAGCGATCCATTGAAGAATTCTGCTGCAAAAAGAATAAATATGTTTTTAAGGTGGATGGTAAGAAAAGATTCTAAGGGAGTAGATTTTGGAATTTGGGAAAAGGTTCAACCAAATCAATTGTCCTGTCCCTTAGATGTTCATTCCGGAAATACTGCTAGAAAGCTAGGGCTTTTAAAGAGAAAACAGAACGATGCCAAAGCCTTACTAGAGCTAGATCTTAGCTTAAGAAAATTGGATGCTTTGGATCCGGTTAAGTATGATTTTGCTTTATTTGGTCTAGGAGTTTTTGAGAAATACTAACAATCCCCCTACTCCTATTTAAAAATGTTTAACTTTGAGAAGACTTTCGTAAAATACAGGCGTATCTATTGAGAGTTCCTTACTTAATATTGTTATGATATATCCTAAGAAACCAGAAAATCAAACGCAGCGATTAAAGACTCTTGCCGACCTTAATATAATGCATTCTGAAGCGGAAGATAGTTATGATAATATCACAGCTTTGGCATCTTATATCTGTAAGGTTCCTATAGCTTTGATATCGCTAATAGGAGAAAACACGCAGTGGTTTAAATCTAAAGTAGGAACAGATATTTGTGAAGGAGATCCAAGTTTATCGCATTGTGCTCATGCCATTTTAAATCCGAATACACTTCTAGAGATCGAAGACACTCGTAACGACGAAAGATTTTCTGATAACCCATATACTTTAGCAGATCCCCCACTTTTGTATTACGCGGGAATGCCCTTAAAGGCTGATAATGGGGTAGTTTTGGGAACTCTATGTGTTTTAGATGTTAAACCAAATAAACTAAATGATTCTCAAAAATCTGCGCTAAAAGCATTGGCCATACAAGTAGAGAAACTTTTTGAACTTCATAGAAGGAATCTCCATTTAGAAAAGGTAAAGGATCAGCTAAAGTTAAAAAATAATCAGCTGAGAGAATTTGCAGGAACGGTTTCTCACGATATGAAGATGCCACTGGCGAATATGATCATTACAACAGATCTGTTAAAGGCCAAATATGCTGGTAAGATAGATGCTCAGGGAATGGAATATCTTGGCTACTTAAAACAATCTTCTTTTAAGCTCAGTAATTATATCAGTTCCATTTTAGAACATTATGAGAGCGATACTCTCACAGAATCTAAAGAAGTTGAGTTTGATATTCATGATCTTTTAGAAGAAATAATAGATCTTCTGAATATTAATTATGATTGTGTTATAAATCTCCCTGAAGAGAATATTATGATCAAGACCAATCGTGTTGTTTTGGAACAGATCTTTCTAAATCTTATTGGAAATAGTTTAAAATACAATAATCGAGACGAAATAGTAATAGATGTAATGTGCATAAGGCAGGAAGATTACTACAACTTTACTATTAAAGATAATGGGATTGGAATTCCAAAAGATAAGCAAGAGGAAATCTTTAATTTATTTACAGTTTTAGCAGAATCAGACCGTAGCGGGAATCGAGGTAATGGAATAGGACTTTCTACCGTAAAAAAACTTGTAGAATCTATGGGAGGAGAAATATCTTTGATTTCTGAAGTAAATATCGGCACAACGTTCAATTTCTCGATTAAACGCAATCTGTTTTCTTAAAAAATAACTGATTTACAACATAATAGATAAAAAATAAGTGTTATTATTGATATTGCAAATGTGTAGAGCAACGCTGTATGAAAGATGACTATTCTATTGAAACGAAAAACCCTACCCATAATTCCAAAGAATTAAAGCAATTACTGTCTTCTCAAGACAATGATTTCTATCAAATTATATTTCTAGCTTCAAAATTGTGTAATGTGCCAATGGCATGCATGAGTTTGATAGGAGAAGATTATATGCATTGTAAATATTCTACAGGAATCAACTTTGATAAGGAAGAACTTCGAAATTCTTTTTCTCACCGCACCTTAGAATCCAGCAATCAAGTAACGGTACTTAATTATTCTGAAGACCCAGTATTATTTAAACAGGTTGGGATTAGTTATGACAGGGATATTAAATTTTATGCCGGGGTATCGCTAAAGAATAATTTAGGAATGAAGATTGGCGTTCTTAGCATCTTAGATTCTGAGGAACGATCTTTAGACGGAAGCGATCTAAAGGCTTTTCACGCACTTGCAAATCAATGCAACAAGCTTATAGAATTTAGTTTTCAAAATCAAAAATTTCAGGAGATCCAAAACAGTTTAAAAGAGAAATATCAGGAACTAGAAAAGTTTGCCAGCTTAGTTTCTCATGATATTAAATCTCCATTAGCCAACATTATTTCCCTCACCGAATTGTTGAGAGAAGAGAATAAAGGAAAACTTGATGCCGAAAATGTTGAATACCTAAACTACCTTGTAGAATCTTCCTATTCACTTAGAAATTATGTAGATGGGATCTTAGTTTTCTATAAGAGTGAGCAAATGCTCGATAAAGATTATGAAAATGTAAACCTTGAAGAGATCGTTAAAACCATTGTACAACTCTTTAATATATCTACAGATGTTTCTATGGAATATCCTAAGAATATAACTTTACATAAAGTCAACAAATCTGCACTTACCCAAGTATTATTGAATTTAGTAAGCAATTCTCTTAAATATAATAACAAGAAAGAAAGAAATGTAAAAATTCAATTTGAAGACTCTCCATATTATTATCGTTTTAAAGTGATAGATAATGGGAATGGAATACAGGAAGGAGATATTAATAAGATTTTTCAACTTTTCACTACGTTGGATACTAATGATAGAGATGGAAATCCTGGAAGTGGTATTGGCCTTGCCACCGTTCAGAAGTTGGTAACCAATATGGGTGGTAAGATAAAGGTCTCTTCAGAAATAGGAAAAGGAAGCACTTTTGACTTTAGTGTAAAGCGCTTATAGCGATCAAAATTCTTTTAGCTTTTGTATATTTGATGAAATAGTAGATTTCTATGCAGTTTCGTCATCCTGAAATTCTTTATGCGCTCTTCCTGCTGATCATTCCTATTTTAATTCACTTATTCAGACTTAGAAAATTTCAGAAAGTAGATTTCACTAATGTGAAATTTTTAAAAGAAGTAAGTGCAAAAACTCGTAGGAGCTCTAGTATTAAAAAATGGCTGATTCTTGCTACTCGGCTTCTCCTATTTTCTTCAATAATAATTGCATTTGCGCAGCCTTATTTTCGTTCTGATAACACCGTTCCTAATGCTAATACAATTATCTATTTAGATAATAGCTATAGCATGCAAGCCAATGGCAAATCCGGACAATTACTGGAATCTTGTAAAAGTCAACTTATTAGATTTTTACCAGAGAATAAACAGGTCGCACTTATTACCAATAATGAAATCTTTGAAGACGTTACCAAAAATGAGATTCAGAATATCTCATTTTCCTCGAATCAATTAGATTTAGAATCTATTTTATTGAATGCAAAATCAATTACACCAAAAGCTACTAGCCAAAGCAATCTTCTGCTTATCTCAGATCTCCAATTTTCAGACGAAAACATATCTTTAAAAAATTATGATATAAACCTCTTTAAATTAGAATTAGAAAAAGAGACTATTAGCAATATTGCGATAGATACCGCATATCTATCCAATTCCAATCCAACTACACAAACTTTAATTGTAAAGCTCACTTCTTACGGAACTAATGAATCTACTACCTCATTATCACTCTATAATGCGGATAAACTTCTTGGCAAAAGCAGTGTGAATTTTGAAAATAAGAGCGATACACTTCTTCAATTTGAATTTCAAAATAGCTCTATTACTAAGGGAATCATTAAAATTGAAGATAATAATCTGGCGTTTGATAACACGCTCTATTTTAATATTAATAAACCTGCACCAATTAAAGTTATTAGCATTACTGAAGTTGAAGATTCATTTTTAAAGAATATCTATACTCAACCCCAGTTCAATTTTATTTCAGCTGCATCAAAAAACGTAGATTACAATGAGTTAGAGGATGCTCAGGTTGTGATACTGAATGAACTTTCAGAAATTTCGAATTCTCTCAAGAATAATTTGATAAAAAAAGCAAAGGATGATGTTGTCTTTATTACTATTCCTTCTTTAAAATTAATAGACAGTAATTTAAAGACGCTTTATCAAAACTTGAAATTACCAGAATTCACTTCAATTTATGAAAAGGAAAAATTAATTACCAAAATAACTTTCCAACATCCTGTTTTTAAAAATGCTTTTGATAAACAGATCTCGAATTTTGACTATCCTACAGTAAAAAAATCTTTTATAGTTAATACCAATTTTGGCTCTCCAATCTTAGGTTATGAAGATCTAAAGCCATTCCTGATTGCATCAGATAATAACTATACGTTTACAGCTCCTTTAAATATTGATAATTCTAATTTCCAGCAATCTCCACTCATAGTCCTAAGCTTTTACAATATTGGCCTTTCTGCATTACAACCAACTCAACTTTACTATTCTCTTGGAAAAAATAATGTTATAGATATCCCAATTAAAAAAAGTGGTGATAATATACTTACTCTAAAAGCTGAAAGCCAAAGCTTTATTCCTAGGCAGCAACAGTTTGAAGACCAAATTAAGATCAACACCAAAGAACTTCCCGAACAAGCTGGAAATTATGAGGTTATTTATGGAAATACTGTAGTTTATGATCTTAGTTATAATGTAGATAGAGAAGAAAGTATTTTGAATACGATACGTTTAGAAAATGATAGTAAAATACAGGAAATAAAATCAGTTCCAGAATTCACTAAAATCTCCGGCTTTACAAAAGAAGTAGATTCTTTTTGGAAATGGTTTGTTACTTTTGCATTGTTCTTTTTAATAATAGAAACACTACTCTTAAAATATTTTAAATGAAGCTACTAATTAGATCTGCTATCATTATAGATGGTACCTCAGAATTTCATAAAAAGAAAGTAGATATTTTAATCATTAATGGTATTATTGAAAAAATTGGAAATTCTATAAAAGCTGAAAATATTGATAAAGAGATCAACTTAAAAGATCTTCATGTATCTAAAGGATGGTTTGATAGCAGCGTAAGTTTTGGAGAACCGGGCTTTGAAGAAAGAGAAACAATAGAAAACGGAATAAGAACCGCAGCCCTTAGTGGTTATACAGAAATTTGTTTAAGTGGGAATACAGACCCTGTTCTAGATAATAATAGTTCCATAACTTCTGTGCTATCAAAAGCCAAAGATCTGGCGGTAAGAATCTATCCAATTGGTGCATTAACAAAAAGATCTCAAGGGGTGGATCTAGCAGAAATGTATGATATGTATCAGGCCGGAGCTGTATCTTTCAGTGATTATAAGAGTGCAGTAATGCATCCCAACTTACTTAAGCTTGCCTTACTTTACGCTCAGAATTTTGATGGTTTAGTACAATCTTATCCTCAAGATAATGACATTGCTGGACATGGACTGGTTAATGAAGAAAATAATAGTACCAAGTTAGGATTAAGAGGTATACCTGCATTTGCTGAAGAATTGCAAATATCTAGAGATCTTACCATACTAGAATATACAGGTGGTAAATTACATATTCCTACGATCTCTGCTGAAAAATCTGTAAAGCTTATAAAAGAGGCCAAAAAAAGAGGGCTTAATGTAAGTTGTAGTGTTGCTATCCATAATCTTATTTTTACAGATGATGTTTTAGCAGAATTTCCAACGGCTGCCAAAGTGCTTCCTCCACTTAGAACTAAAAAAGATATTAAAGCCTTGCTAAAGGGGCTTAAAGAAGGAACTATAGACATGGTTACTTCAGACCATGCACCAATAGACATTGAGCATAAAAAAGTAGAATTTGAGAATGCCTTGAATGGAACTCTAGGTTTGGAATCTTCTTTTGGCGCACTAAATTCTATATTACCATTAGAAGAAACTATAGATCTACTCACTAAAGGAAGAGGTAGATTCCATATTTCTGAACCTCAAATTAAAGAAGGCGCTTCAGCCAATTTAAGTTTGTTCAATCCGCTAGTGTCATTTCAGTTTCAGGAATCTGATATTTTTTCTACTTCTAAGAATAGTTTATTTCTACAAAGAAACTTAAAGGGTAAGTCTTACGGTATTGTGCATAGAGATAGGATAGTACTGGTAGATTAATCTTTTAGATTACGTAACTTTGTGCAATAATCAATCAAAAATTATCATCTATGAACAGTCCTGTTGCAAATGATGGAAAAACCGCTGCAATTGTAGCTTATTTTACAATTGTAGGTACCATTATAGCCTATTTTATAAATAACGATTCGAAAAATCCATTTGCCAGTTTTCATATAAGACAAGCTTTAGGAATACATCTAGCTTTCTATCTATTAGGAGCGCTGGTAAGCATATTTGATAACTGGATGATCACTTATTCTTTTTGGATCTTTATACTAGTTTTAGGAATTTATGGTTTAATAACCGCTATCCAAGGAGAGCATAGACCAATTCCGCTCTTAGGCGAACATTTTCAAAAATGGTTTAGTACAATACATTAATTTATGACTACAAAACAACTTTCCTTACAACACATAATTAAAGCTCCAATCGGGCAGCTAGAAAAAGCTCCAGTCTTATTCATGTTTCATGGATATGGAAGTAATGAGAATGATCTATTTTCCTTTGCAGGTGAACTTCCCGAAGAACTATTCATTATTTCTGTAAAAGCACCTTACCCATTACAGCCATACGGGAATGCTTGGTATGCAATTAACTTTGATGCAGATCAGAATAAATTTAGCAACAATGAACAAGCCATTGAATCTAGAGATAAGATTGCAAATTTTATAGATGAAGCTTTAGAATATTATCCAATAGATGCGAAAAATATCTCCTTGTTAGGGTTTAGTCAGGGAACAATTCTTAGCTATGCTGTGGCCTTAAGCCATCCAGAGAAAATTAAGAATTTAATTGCCCTAAGTGGATATGTGAATTTTGATATTATAGCAGATAATTTTAAACAAAATGATTTTTCAAAGTTATCTGTTTATGCTTCTCATGGAAGTCAAGACCAGGTAATTCCTATAGATTGGGCTAGGAAGGCTCCAGAACTACTTTCAGAATTAAATATTGAACATAAATATTCAGAATTTCCCGTAGGCCATGGTGTTGCTCCACAAAATTTTATGGAACTAAAAGAATGGCTGAGAACGCGTCTCTAATCCTGAGGGTATAAGAAAGATTTTTCAGTATTAAGAATAAGATTGTTGTTCTCATCCAAATCGTATGAGAGCAACAATTCTCCCCAATAAGTTCCATCAGTGAAATCTGCAATGATCCATTTATGGTTTAAGATCTTTACTTTATTTATTCGCATTACCCCTTCCATTCCTGCAAATGGAATCAACTCATTATCATCTTCTGCACGATTTCGACTTATGATAGCATCTTCAACTTTTTGAGATAATTCTTTTGCATCAATACCTCTATCTTCAAAATACGTAATAGCCTCTTCATTTTGATCTAGAGAGAAATAATTGAGATCTAAATTTTTGCTTAATAAAGAGTCATTTTCTGTCTGCAAGCCTTTCACTTTTGCATCTAAAAGTTCTATGGTGTTTTGTTTAGCTTCCAATATTTTTTTATCATTTACGTAGATGAAGATCGTAAGCATCAACATAAAAATGAACATATACATAAAAATTTTACTGCGCATTACATTTTAATTTTAAGATTATCATAAGCTAAAAAAACATTCTCTGGCAACTCTGCCTGTACTTCATCATGAAATCCCATTAAATGACTTATATGAGTGAGATACGCCCTTTCTGGATTCACTTTATTTATAAATTCTAGAGCATCTTTCAAATTAAAATGTGAATGATGAGATTCTTTCCTTAAAGCATTTATTACCAATACTTTTACTCCCTTTAATTTTTCTATTTCTTCCTTTTCGATGGTTTTGACATCTGTGAGATATGCAAATTCTTCTATTTTGAAACCAAATACCTGCAAACGGTTATGCATAGTATCTATAGGAGTTATAGTAAGATCTTTAAAAGTAAAGTTTGAATTGGTTATCTCATTCACCGCTACACTAGGTGCACCTGGATATTTATTTTCTGTTTGAAAGATATATTCAAATCTCTTTTTTAATGATATAAGCACTCGCTTATGCGCATATATAGGAATATCTCCCTGTCTAAAAAAATAAGGTCTAATATCATCCAGACCTGCCGTGTGATCATTATGCTCATGAGTATAGAGAATGGCATCTAAATGATCTATATTATGGTTTAACATTTGAGTTCTGAAATCTGGCCCGCAATCTATTAAAATATTATAGTCTTCCCATTTAACCATCACAGAAACCCGCAAGCGCTTATCCTTAGAATTTGTGCTTAAACATACAGGATGAGTGCTTCCTATTACAGGGATGCCCTGTGAAGTACCTGTTCCTAAAAATATGATTTCCAAAAGTTTTATTTTTCTACAAAAGTAAATATAATTTTTTTCTATAGTATCCTGTTTTAGTACCTTTGTCCAACATAACGTTGTTATTAAAAGATATATATATGCCCATTACCATTATGGGGGACAGAGAATTTGAAAATGTTCCTTCAATTAAAAGTAAAGCATTACGCATTAATCTAAATGAGAATATTTACGGGACCTTTGCAGAAATTGGTGCAGGTCAGGAAACTGTAAGGAATTTCTTTAGGTCTGGTGGTGCTTCCGGTACCATAGCAAAGGCTATGAGCGCTTATGATAAAGACTTTAGTGATGCTATTTATGGTGTAGAGGATGATAAGCGCTATGTAACAGAAAATAGACTTAAAAAGATGCTTTCTCATGAGATCAATTTGATCGAAGAACGCATTAGCCGAGAGAAACATCCCAATAAATTATTTTTTAGTTACGCAAATACCGTAGCAACCATAGATTTTGCCAAGCAATATAAAGGTCATGGTTGGGTTGGAATTAGATATCAGGTAGATCCTAATGAAGCATATAATGAAATAAGTCTTCATATTCGTTTTCACGAAAATGATGCTCGTTTACAACAAAACACCTTAGGAATTCTTGGAGTAAACCTCATATACGGTGCTTATTATAAGTATGATAATCCTAAGAAATTATTGAGATATCTATATGATCATATAGATAAAGATCAAATAGAAATTGACACTATCAATTTCTCCGGACCTCGATTTGAGCAAGTAGATAACAGACTTATGAGTTTGCAACTTGTTAAAAATGGTATGACAGAAGCGGTTATGTTTGCCCCGGATGGAAATAACGTTTTGCCTGCTAAGATTCTTTACAAAAAGAATATCCTTGCATTAAGAGGAAGTTACAGACCTGTAACAAAGGTGAACATGGATATGTATAAACGTTCTTTAGAGTTATTCATTAAAGAGCGTAAGGTAGAAGAAGAAAATACTGAAGTTATCTTTGAAATTACGCTTTCAAATTTACGTGCTGAAGGAGAAATAGATGAACGAGACTTTATGGATAGAGCAGAATTATTATGCTCACTCGGCCAAACAGTAATGATCTCCAACTTTCAGGAGTATTATAAAGTAGTAGAATATTTCTCTAGATACTCTAAAGAGAGAATGGGTCTTGCCATGGGAGTTAATAATCTGGTAGATATATTTGATGAAAAATATTACCGTCACTTAAGTGGTGGAATCTTAGAAGCTTTTGGAAAGCTATTCTTTAAAGATCTTAAAGTTTATCTATATCCGCTAAAAGATCCAGATACTGGGGAGCTTATAACAAGTGAAAACCTTAAGGTACATCCTAGAATGAAGGAACTCTATAAATTCTTTAAATACAACGGAAAAGTTGTAGATATAGAAAACTTCAATCCGGATATTCTACAGATCTTCTCTAGAGAAGTATTGCAAATGATTTCTGAAGGAAAATCTGGCTGGGAAAATATGTTACCGGAAAGAACAACATCAATGATCAAGGATCAACATCTATTTGGATATCAAGAGGCCAAAATAGAAGAAAAAGCAAAATAGATTATTTCTATTTAGTGCATAAAAAAAGCGGTTTCAAATTGAAACCGCTTTTTTTATGTTATTATTATAAGAGCTATTATCTAATCTATTCTAGTGATCTTTGCTCCTATAGCACGTAATCTTACATCAATATCTTCGTATCCTCTATCTATTTGCTCTATGTTATGAATAGTAGAAGTTCCTTTTGCAGAAAGGGCAGCGATCAATAATGACACTCCCGCACGTATGTCTGGAGAGGTCATAGTTGTTGCTCTTAACTGAGATTGAAAATCATGACCGATAACAGTGGCTCTATGTGGATCACACAAAATGATCTTAGCTCCCATATCAATTAATTTATCTACAAAGAATAATCTGCTCTCAAACATTTTTTGATGTATTAGCACACTTCCTCTTGCTTGAGTTGCTGTTACCAACATAATACTCAAAAGATCTGGAGTAAATCCCGGCCATGGAGCATCGCTAATATTCATTATAGAACCATCAATAAAACTCTGGATCTCATAACCATTGGTATGCGCAGGAATAAAAATATCATCTCCCCTTCTCTCTAAGGTAATTCCTAATTTCTCAAATGTTCTAGGGATAATTCCTAAATGTTCCCAACCTACGTTCTTTATAGTGATCTCACTTTTGGTCATAGCAGCTAGACCTATATAAGAACCAATTTCTATCATATCTGGTAAAATAGTATGCTCACAACCTGTAAAACTTTCTACTCCTTCAATATGCAAAAGATTAGAACCTACACCTTCAATCTTGGCTCCCATAGAATTCAACATCTTACATAGTTGTTGTAAGTAAGGCTCACAAGCAGCGTTGTAAATTGTTGTCTTTCCCTTAGCCCAAACTGCAGCCATTAGGATATTAGCAGTTCCTGTTACAGAAGCTTCCTCCAACAACATATCTGCACCATGAAGTCCGTCTGGAGCTTCCACTCCATAAAAACGTTCTTCTTTATTATATCTAAATTTTGCACCCAGATTAACAAATCCTTCAAAATGGGTATCGAGTCTTCTTCTTCCAATTTTATCTCCACCGGGACGAGGAATATATCCTTTTCCAAATCTCCCCAATAGCGGACCAACGATCATAATAGATCCTCTTAATCCACTCCCATCTTTCTTAAAAGCTTCACTTTCTAAATAATCAAAATTGATAGCATCGCTTTGGAAAGAATAGCTGCCTTTTTTAAGTTTTTCAACTTTAACACCAAGATTCTTTAAAAGGGTAATCAATTTATTCACATCTACAATATCTGGAATGTTATTGATGATGACCTTTTCTGGTGTTAATAAAACGGCACATAAAATTTGTAGGGCTTCATTTTTGGCACCTTGAGGCTGAATAGTTCCGCTTAAGGCGTGGCCCCCTTCAATTTGAAAAGTTCCCATAGGGTAATAATATTTTAATGACGCTTGCGTCCGCGTGGATTGTTGTTACGTGTACTCTTTTTAGGGGTATTCTTGAATTTCTTATTACCGCGCAATAGATTTGCTGCTTCACTAAGATCTTCTTCTTTATTCTTAAGATTTATTTTGCCACCGCTCAATTCCTTTAAATGATCAAAGATCACTTCATCATCTACCGTTTCTCTATTCCAATTAAGGTAAGATTTCTTCATATGGTTAGCAATAGCATAGATCAAAGCCTCTTTAAGATCTCCATCTTCCCATTGTAACGCCTTATCTATCATTCTCTTAATATTATTTCCGTAGAAACGATATTTAGGGAAATTTTGAGGATAAGTCATTGTTTCCGGCCTCTCCTCTAAAAGCTCTTTTGAAGGCTTCGGGTATGGAGAATTTACATCCAATTTGAAATCACTTATTATAAAAAGCTGATCCCATAATTTATGTTGGAAATCTGGAACGTCTCTAAGGTGCGGCTGCATATTACCCATTACCGCAATAATAGATTTGGCAACTTTATTACGTTCGGTTTCATCTTCAATTGCAACGGCGTGTTCCACCATTTTTTGGAGATGCCTTCCATATTCTGGAATGATCAACTTGCTCCTTTCAGAGTTATATTCTAATTCGTATGTCAAAATTGAAATTTAAAGGTGATAATTAACTTGGTAGAAATTATATCGGCTGCAAAATACTAAATATTATTCAACTGCCCTATTGTTTAAAATGAATAAAAATCAAACCTTATCATTCCCAAAACGATAATATTATAGAGATATTACCCCTTCTACCTGAGAACCTACTTGTTTATATTTTTCTATCACAGCATCTGCATCTTTCATTCTCACATTTACAGAGACACTGGTATATTTTTCTGTTTTGGATTTCTTAGTGGTAATTACAGCTCCAAGGTTATCAAAAATATCATGTATCTGCTCTACTTTAGAAGCACTTGTTGGCACTATGAACTTATATAGATATTCTGTAGGCCAAAGCGCTGTGTCTTGCAATTGCAATTTTAACTTTGCGTAAAAATCTTCAGGATTCTTTGAGGGTTCCATAATCTTATTTAATCTGTTAGGTTACAAATATACAAGTAATGATTCATTTTTTTTATCAATTACAATTACCGAAATTTGCAAAGTGCAAAATAAAAGAATTGTAATTACCGGCGGTCCCGGTACCGGAAAATCATCAGTAATAGTAGATCTAGAAAATAAAGGCTTTTCATGCCTTCATGAAGTTTCTAGAGAGATTACGCTTGAAGCTCAAAGACAAGGAATTGAGCAATTATTTTTAGACCAACCGCTATTATTTAGCGAGAAATTATTAGAAGCCAGGGTAAATCAACATCTGCAGGCTAAAGAGATTTCAGAAGAAATAATCTTTATAGATCGCGGTATCCCAGATGTAGTAGCCTATATGGATTACTTTGGAACAGAATATCCTAAAGAATTTACGAAAGCCTGTGAGCATCATACCTACACTAAGATCTTCCTGATGCCACCTTGGCAAGAAATTTATAAAACTGACAATGAGCGCTATGAATCTTTTGAGCAAGCCGTTCTAATACATGAGTTTCTAAAAAAAGCTTATATTAACTACGGCTACGATCCTATTGAAGTTCCAAAACTCTCTGTAGATGAACGTAGTAACTTTATTTTAAGTAACCTGGGAAAATAAATTTGCAGGAAGCAAGAGACATATTAAAAAAATATTGGGGACATCACACTTTTAGACCGTTACAGGAAGAAATTATAGAAGCGGCCTATAAGGGGGATGATATTATTGCGCTTTTACCTACAGGTGGCGGCAAATCCATATGTTTCCAGATCCCATCATTATTAAAAGAAGGAATCTGCATTATTGTCTCCCCTTTAGTTGCATTAATAGAAGATCAGGTAAAAACACTCCATCAAAAAGGCATCAAAGCACTTGCCATAACTGGCGGTATCTCTTATTCTGAATTGGATACGCTTTTAGATAATTGCATCTACGGAAATTATAAATTCTTATATCTTTCTCCAGAACGCCTTCAGCAAGATCTAGTTCAACAGCGTATAAAACAAATGCCGGTTAATTTAATAGCTATAGATGAAGCCCATTGTATCTCCCAATGGGGCCATGATTTTAGACCTGCATATTTAAATGTTTCGCTTCTAAGGGAACTACATCCGGAAACGCCTGTAATGGCTTTAACAGCCTCTGCCACAAAAGAAGTGGTGGAAGATATTAGAAAACAATTACTTCTAACTTCTCCTAAGGTTTATAAAAAAACCCTTTTGAGAGAGAATATTGCATTTCAGGTATTGAGAACTGAAGATAAAACATATAGGCTAAGAACTATCTTAAATAATAAAGAAGAATCTTCCATAATCTACGTAAGAAGTAGAAATGCTACTCAAGAGATCGCTCAAGAATTAACCCATTATGGTTACACTGCCAAGGCATTTCATGGTGGATTGTCTTCTTCTGAGAAATCTTTAAGATTAAACTCATGGCTACAGGAAAAAACCAAGATCATGGTAGCTACTAATGCGTTTGGGATGGGAATAGATAAAGCAAATGTTAGGCATGTAATCCATCTAAATCTTCCGGAAAGTATAGAGAGTTATTTTCAGGAAGCAGGAAGAGCAGGAAGAGATGAAAAACCCGCTACAGCTACAATTATCACAAATAATAGCGATATTCCTCATTTAAAAAGTCAGTTCTTAAATAATTTACCAGATCTTGAGTTTGTGTTATTGGTTTATAAGAAGCTTACCTCCTATTTTCAAATTGCGTTTGGAGAGGGTTTAGACACAACGCATGATTTTAATTTTTCAGAATTTTGCAATAGATATCAACTTAACTATCTCAAAGCTTATAATACCCTTCAGCTACTTGATAGAATTAGTGTATTAAAATTATCTCAACAATTTGAGAAGTCAGCAAAGCTTCAGTTTATAATTTCCAATAAAGCATTATTCTATTATCTTGAGGAAAATCCAAAGTTTGACACAATAGTAAAATCAATTCTAAGAACATACGGAGGAATATTTGAAAATAAAGTAGCTATAAACCTGGCTGCAATTTGTTCTAAAGCTGGCACTATAGAGAAAGAAGCTATTGAAGTACTTCAGCAGTTAAAAAAAGATGGGATTGCAGAATTTGAACATCAACAAAATGATGCTTCCATTACATTTCTTGTTCCAAGAGAAGATGAAAGCAGCATTTACCCCTATTCTAAATATATAAAATCCCAAAGCCAGAATAAAAAAGATAAGATTACAGCGCTTTTAAATTATGTAGAAAATGATAAGATCTGTAGAAGCCGGCAGCTATTATCCTATTTTGGTGAAAAGGTCACTACCAATTGTGGTATTTGCTCGGTATGCCTAACTCCGGAAAAAAAGGTTAAAAAAGAAACGATTAAACGGATATATGAGGCCATTATTAAAGCCTTAGAAATGCAGGAGAAAAATTCTCGAGAATTGGTAGCATCTTTACCCTATCCAGAAAATGGCATTTTAAAAGTTCTTCAACTATTATTAGATAAAGATATCATTGTTTTAAACCCCAATAAAACATTCAAAATAAAAAATACATGAAAGATTTAAGAATAATTTTTATGGGTACTCCGGAGTTTGCGGTTTCAACCCTTAAGGAGATCATAGAACATAAATTTAACGTAGTTGGAGTTATTACCGCCCCAGACAGACCTGCGGGAAGAGGAAGAAAACTTCAAGAAAGTGCTGTAAAGGAGTTTGCTGTTGCCAACAACTTAAAAATATTGCAACCTACCAATTTAAAATCTGAAGGTTTTTTAGAAGAATTAAAAGAACTGAATGCAAATGTACAGGTAGTTGTAGCATTTAGAATGCTTCCAAAAGCAGTATGGCAGATGCCGGCACTTGGAACCTTTAACCTTCACGCCTCACTACTACCGCAATATCGCGGTGCAGCTCCAATTAATTGGGCTATTATTAATGGGGAGACCAAAACAGGTGTTTCCACCTTTTTTATAGATGAAAAGATAGATACAGGAGAGATGATCTTACAAAAGGAGGTTGAGATTTTACCGGAAGATAATTTAGGAGATCTGCACGATAAATTGATGAACACAGGAGCTAAGCTCGTAACAGAGACATTACAGCTATTGAAACAAGATAAGATTAGCACTACCAAACAAATTGATAATAACGATCTCAAGGAAGCTCCAAAACTCACTAAAGAGAACACTCAAATAGATTGGAGTAGAAATGCGAAAGATATCAAGAATCACGTAAGAGGACTAAACCCATACCCAACTGCATGGACATTGATACAAAATGGAAATGAAGAGTTGAAGGTAAAAGTTTTTGAAGTTGAGATCGAAGATGTGGATCACAATGAGCCTTTAGGAAGATTAGTAGTAGAGAATAAGACCTTAAAAGTGAGTGTTAAAGATGCATATATAATTTTTAAAGAAATTCAGTTACCCGGAAAACGAAAAATGGAAGTGAAGCAGCTTTTAAACGGATTTAATTTTGAAGAAGAGGCGAAAGTTCTGTGAACCCTTATAAATAGTGAAATGAACAAATTTTAGATTTTTAAAGCAAATGTTATTAACAATTTACCTAAGTTATTAACAAAAACTCGCTTTTCCCTTGATATTACTTGCACGGCTGAAATATCCACATAAATTTGTAAAGCAAATTAACAGAATGTTTAACCAACAAGTAATTTAAAATTCAAATTATGAACAAAACAGATTTAATCGATGCAATGGCTGAGAATGCAGGAATTTCGAAAGCTGCCGCAAAAAAAGCATTAGAATCATTTTTAGAGAACGTTGAAAAGTCTCTTAAAAAAGGTGATCGTGTATCTTTAGTAGGATTCGGATCTTGGTCAGTATCTAAAAGAGCTGCACGTGAAGGAAGAAACCCACAAACCGGAAATACTATTAAAATTGCTGCTAAGAATGTAGTTAAATTTAAAGCCGGAGCAGATTTACAAAAAGCTGTAAACTAAGAATTTACCACAATTATAAAGTACAACTCTCCTCCGGGAGAGTTTTTTTTTGGAAAAAAAATTAGTTAAAATTTGAATTTGTTAAATAAATCTTTAGCTTTAAACAAAAGATAGGCTTATGATAGCTTTAAAACCAACTAAGGGATTGCTATTAGTTGCAGAACCTTCAATAATTGGAGATGTCTCATTTAATAGGTCTGTAGTACTTCTAGCAGAACATTCAGAAAATGGATCTATAGGCTTTATTTTAAATAAAGTCTTAGATTTTACCCTTCAGGAACTAATTCCAGACCTTACCAAGAGCTTTAAAATATATAATGGCGGGCCTGTAGAACAGGATAATTTATATTTTATTCATAAAATTCCAGACCTAATTCCCGACAGTATAGAAATAGCAAATGGCATCTATTGGGGAGGAAATTTTGATGCGGTAAAAGAATTAATTTCTAAAGGTCTGATCACAGAAAAACAGATCCGTTTTTTCTTAGGATATTCAGGTTGGGACGCAGAACAATTACAGGAAGAATTAAATTCTAATTCTTGGATAATCACCGCTCACCAAGACGCTAAAGATATTATAGAAAGACCCTATAGATCTTTCTGGAAAGATAAGATGATAGAACTTGGTGGAAATTATATGCTTTGGTCCAATGCACCAGAAAATCCAAGTTATAACTAAGATCTTTTAACCTAATCTAGCTTTTACGTTAAGTTTAGAAAGTATTTCTTTTGTTACCTCGATCTTAAATTCTTTCTTTCTATATTTTGTTATTGGCTGGATTCCAACAATAACGTTAGTAATAAAAAGCTCATCTGCTTTTTGCAGTTCAAAAGGTGAAATAGCAGCTTCTTCAATTTCCAGTTCTGGAAGAGTTTTAATAATAGCTAAAAGCTGTTTTCTCACTATACCGTTTAAAGCACCTTCAGTAAGAGGAGGCGTTTTGATCTTATTATCTTTAATTAGAAATATATTCCCATTTAAAGCTTCTACAATAGATTTTTTCTCATTTAGCAGCAAGCAGTTGTTATAACTATTTTCTTTAGCGTAGATACTTCCTAGAACGTTTACAGCTCTGTTATTAGACTTGATTGTAGATAAAAGTCCGCTTG
The DNA here is from genome assembly GCF_000744275.1 of Gillisia sp. Hel_I_29. Classification (NCBI taxonomy): domain Bacteria; kingdom Pseudomonadati; phylum Bacteroidota; class Flavobacteriia; order Flavobacteriales; family Flavobacteriaceae; genus Gillisia; species Gillisia sp. Hel_I_29. The sequence goes on along the minus strand of NZ_JQLP01000005.1, from coordinate 1,851,524 downwards.
TGATGTAATGATCCTTGAAAAGTTCAATTTCATATGGATCCTGATTTAATAGATAAAAAGAATTGGGCAGTTGTGATGCTTGGATAAAATAATCTACTTCTAAGGTTGTTGGGCTATAATATCCACCTTCCATTCTACAAACTGTAAACTTTACGCGAGCAGGTGAAGTCTCCAGATCATTAGCCTTAACCAACGCTAAAATCTCAGATTCTAAAAATTCCGGAGAAAAATTTGAAGGAATTTCCATTCTCATGATTCTCATAGAAGCCATAAGTCTAAAATAATGATCTTCCCAAAACATTATTTTTCCTGATATTACACGAATGGTCTCAAATACAGAATCACCGTAAGCCAAACCTCTGTTATTTGGTGAAATTGTTGCTTGCTCTTTCTCTACTAAACTTCCATTAAAATTCATCATAAAAAAACCCCGTTTTTAGAAACGGGGCAAAGATACTATTTATATAAGGATTTCTAAACCGAACCTAATATCTGTTTTAAGTTAGAGATCATATTTTCCCATAACATTTTTCCTTCTGCAATTTCATCTTCATCATCTGCAAAATCTGTAACCATAATTGAAACATCTTTTGTAATATCGTCTACCTGGATTCTAATTTCGAAGAAATATGAGGTATCCTCATCTTCTATCCATCTAAATTTAATGCGCTCTCCATTCTTCTTACTTACCAGCTTTGCCTTCTCTTCAGAGCCATCCCAGATGAATGTAAATAGTTCTCCACGAGAGTTTACGTTGTCTGCGTACCATTCACTTAATCCTGAAGGGGTTGAAATATATTGATATAATAACGAAGGAGATGCCTGAATAGGAAATTCCATTTCGTACTTAACTTTATCTTCCATGCTGTATTTGTTAGATTTTGGGCAATATAAATATTAATTGGAAACATTAAAAGAAAAGATTTTAAAAGTTTTTTAAAATAAAGTTTGCCTCAATTCAAATTGTTTATATATTTGCAGCCGCAAACTTTGAGCAGCGAAGCTCTTTATTCATAAAGGTTCTCTGTTAAAATACTAGTTTGAAATCATTTACCTTTTGGCGAGGTAGCTCAGTTGGTTAGAGCGTCGGATTCATAACCCGGAGGTCCCGAGTTCAAATCTCGGTCTCGCTACAGTAATAACAAGGCTTCACAGAGATGTGAGGCTTTTTATTTTTGTACCTAGTACAGAATAAGTACAGAATTTGATCTATTTTCAATAATTCATTAGGAGTCATTTGAAATATTACCAACTGATAGCAATTGAAACTGAATTTTAGGTTTATTCTGGAAAATCTAATTTAGAAGGCAATCTTTTTCAATATAACTATGGGTTTACCAGGAGAAAACTTGTACCACCAAACAGTTTCGCGATGTAACCTATAGTCGTTATTGAATATACCCAAGATCATTATTTCCCACTCCCCCACCATGCAACGGTAAATTCTCCTACTTCTAAGCACATTTTTCTAAAATCAAAAAGGTAAGATTTTAATTATGGCAGGCTGAATAATATCTTCTTCTCTTTTTTCTTATCCACTAAAAAACATATATAAACTATTTAGTAAAATTATTATATTTATCCTAAGTTGAAGATAGCGGTTAAGGAGTGGCCAACACCTGGCAGATGACGGGGGCAACTTTCGGCTGATAAGGACGGCGCTATCTGATATTAATCTACAGTTAAGTCCCGTGTTAAGTGCGGGCTTAAATTTATGTGGCGCGGAGGTGAAAGCCTCCAAGCCGCTCCTTTTTCTAAACGAGGATTAAATTACCTCCAAAAAAGAAGATTTTACACTGATGCCTTTTTTGTTTGGAGCGGCAGTTAAAATTTTAAGTCTTATATTCAGCCTCCAATGGTATTTCCCTAGTGATGGTATAAGACTTATTATATAAGCCTTAAATGCGACTTTGGATTGCAGTTCCTTACGCGACGGTTTAAGGTTTAAAAAAGCAGCTTTAGATAGTTTGTAGATTTTCAAAAATCAAATCTTTCTGATGAGCTGCTTTTTTCCATTACCAAACTATTTCAGGGTAATTATCATAACTTATTTCGTGCACTTCACATTTTAAAGCCTTAGCACTACTTTCCATATCAGACTTCCACATCTTATAGGCTGGCGAAAATTGGGAATATGCAATTAATAAATCTGGTAGTCCCCGAAATCTTCTTTTTCCCGGGGTCTTGCTCAAATATTCTATATTAATAGCCTGGAGCACTAAAAAAACCAGGTCATTATGTATGTCAATTTTTTGACCTATAAAGTTTTGAATTCGTTGTGCGCCCTGGGGATCATAATCAAATAAGGCTTTCTTACAATTAAATTCGAGGATATAAAGGTTCGCCTGATCCAGGGCATCCAACACTACATAACCTGCATTGTAACGAAGAACAGAAATCAAATAAAGTAAGTCTGTCCATAGGTATCTAAAGCCTAAATATTCAACCTTATTCTCCGAATCAAAAACAAAATTTTCTTTCAACCTGGAATGCTGGAAAGTCTTTCGAACCTCATAAGCAAAGCCCATTATTATATCTGATTGTCCCTTCTCTTCTTTCTTATATTCATTTAAACGCTCTCCTATTTTGTGAATCGTTTCATACAGGCTTGTTAAGTCACCGTAATCACCCCATAATTCTATTCCTGTCCCTTTCCTGGTTGGGTTACTTTGAAGCATAAAAAAGTATTCAAAATTATGTATTCTTTTTCAAATATCACCATTTAAATCAATGTAGTATATTTAGTAATCACCAAATTTTCAATAATTATGGAAGAGCAGGGAGCATTTAAAGAAGTACAATTTCACGATGAATTCAGGAAAGAGGTCATTGACAAATTACTTGAATTACACCGTCAATTAGTTTTACTCGAACATCTTGAAAGGGGATCAAGAATGCCATTTTTGAGAAAGATAGCGATTCTTCGTGATTTTTTTTGGGATTCAGATATTGAAGAATATTTATACGATAATGAAGATCTTGGGTACATATATAATAACCTGGAGAGGTTCATGGAAAAACTTAAAATTTATGAACCATTCCCTGAATGGTCTTATCGAAAGCCAAAGTAATACAAATTCAAAAACTTTTTATAACGTATTTTTACTATTTAAGCGGTTAAATATTTACACCGTTAGTGCCAGGCCTTAAAATTTAGGAATTCCTCTAGGCTGGTCTATTCTTCTTAAAATTTTCAGTCTGTTCAAAGATTTCTTCATAGACCTCGTCTCGTTCCACCGGGGGATAACCGTGCTCATCGAGTAATAGGATAAGCCCGACTTTTAAAGCAGATTTAATGTCGTTTCTCTTGCTCCAGTCCGGGAATTTTGCCTGTTCATCCACCAAATCCTTTACTGCTTTCGAAAGCTCGATAAGCTTATCTTCCGGATATTGAAAGTCATACTTTATACATAGTTCTTTTAAAATGTCGTAGAAAGCTTTTTCCTCAAAATCAATTCCCAGCATTTCCCCGGCCGAAAACTCTTTTTGTACCTGCCAAATAAGATCGGTAAGCTGTTCCGCCATTTCTTCATAAACTTCACTGCGTAACACATCTCCTTTTCGTTCATTGTACCTGGAGACCAGGCCCTCCATTTTTCTGGAAAAATCAACTCCTTTTACCTTGTTCACCTTCTTTATCTCATCAATGGCCCTGGCCAGTAATTGCTGTAAAAGTTTGATTTTTGTATTAGGCAGTTTGATCTTATCGATCTTTGCCAGATAATCTTCATCAAAAATGTCCTGCTGGCTATTGGTTTGGTCACCCATTTTAAAGATCTCCTCTACGCCTTCACTAGCCAAGGCATTTTTGATCATTTCCCTTACTTTGGCGTTCATTTGGGCGGTATCCGGTGCGTTCCCTTTTGTAAGCTTAAAGACTATAGACTTTACAGCTAAATAAAAATGAGTATAATCCCGTTCTTCCTGAGTTAACTTTTCACTTCCAGCGCAAATATCATAGGCGGCTTTCAGGCGTTTTACCAAATTCATAAAGCGCGTTTCCAACTCTTTGGTTTGTTGTACGTATTCAACGGCTTTGTTTAGGTTGTTAAACTGGCTCAAAGGGTCGCCCCGGAAATAATCGGTGCTGTCAAATTTGTGGAAAATCCTTCCCAATAAATCCAGGTGGTCCCTTACTATTTTCAGGGACTTTGCAATATCTTCAAAATTTTGCCGCTCCCCCTTATTATACTTGGCAAGTGCTAAATTCATTTGTTTTTTAATGCCAATATAATCTACTACCAGTCCTTTGTTTTTACCCTGGAACTTCCGGTTTACCCGGGAAATCGTCTGGATTAGGTTATGCTGCTGGATGGGCTTATCGATATAGATGCTATCTAAAAACGGAACATCGAAACCGGTGAGCCACATATCGACTACAATGGCAATTTTAAAATTCGATTTCTCATTTTTAAACTGACGATCCAGCTCTTTCCGGTACTCTTTTGTACCTAACAGATCATACATTTCTTTGGGATCGTCTTTTCCTCTAGTCATGATCATTTTTATGCGCTCAATAGGCTTAAGCTGCTTCCTGTCTTTTTCGGTTAATTCGGCACCTTCTTCTGCTTTTCTGATCTTTGCCCACTCCGGCCTTAGTTCGATGATGTTCTTATAAAGCTCGTAAGCTATCTCCCGGCTACTACTTACAAAAATTGCTTTTCCTTTTACGGTAGCGCCTTCCTTCAGCCTTTTCTCATAATGCTGGATAAAATCTTCTGCTATGGCCTGTAAACGATCGGGATCACCCAGAATTGCGTTCATGTTGGCCGACTGCTTTTTGCTCTCTTCCACTTGGTACTCATTGGCACCTTCTTCCTCAGCTACTCTATAATAATCTTCAATTTTTTGCAATTCCCGGTTTTCCAGGGCCACTCTCGCCGATCTTCCTTCATAGACTATGCGAACGGTAATCTCGTCTTTTACAGATTCCGTCATAGTGTATTCATCTACTACTTTTCCAAAAACATTTAAAGTAGCGTCGATTGGCGTTCCGGTAAAACCTACAAAAGTAGCATTAGGTAAAGAATCGTGAAGGTACTTGGCAAAGCCGAAAGTTTTCTGAACCCCTTTTTCGGTAATCTTTATTTTCTGGTCAAGATTGGTCTGGCTCCGGTGAGCCTCATCAGATATACAAATTACGTTGCTTCTATTGGTAAGCAATTCTGTGTCTTCCGTAAACTTGTGAATGGTGGTAAGGAATACGCCGCCGCTTTCCCTTCCTCTTATGCGTTTCCGAAGATCTACACGACTTTCCACACTGGCGATAGCATCATCGCCAATAAATGATTTTGCATTGGTAAACTGTCCTGCAAGTTGATCATCCAGATCAGTTCGATCTGTAATTAGAATAATAGTGGGACTTTCAAAGTGGTCGCTTTTCATTAAAAGCCTTGTCAGAAAAAGCATGGTAAAACTTTTACCGGAACCGGTGGCTCCAAAATAGGTGCCTCCTTTTCCGTTTCCGGCCGGTTTTTGAGCTTTCTGAATATTTTCAAATAGAGCCCGCGCCGCATAATATTGAGGATAACGGCATACTATTTTTTCATCCTTTTTGGAGCTGTCCGGTAAATAAATAAAGTTTTTAATGATGTCCCGAAGCCTGTTTTGATGCAACATCCCCTGGATAAGGGTGAACATGCTATCAATGCCATCAACCTCTTTTACCAGCCCTGCGATTCTGCGCCAGGCATAGAAGAATTCATAAGGGGCAAAAAAGGAACCTGCTTTGGTATTTACGCCATCACTGATCACGCAAAACGCGTTATACTTAAAAAGTTCGGGTATATCCCTTTGGTAACGAACGGTTAATTGTTTGTAAGCATCATAAATTGTGGTGTTTTCCTGAATGGCGGTTTTAAATTCGAAAACAACCACCGGAATTCCGTTGATATAAAGTATCCCGTCAGGAATACGTTTTTGGGTTCCGGTAATTTCCAGCTGGTTGACGAATTTATAAGTGTTGCGGTTCTCTGCTGAATAATCAATTAAATAGGTCCAGATATCTTTTTGGGAACGGTCTTCCCGCTTTAGCGAAAAACCATCAGAAAGCATTTGCATAAATCCTTTATTGCTTTCATAAAGGTCTGAAGCCGGAAGGGTTTTGAGCCTGAGAATGATGGATTCTACTTCATTTTTGGTGATCCCGTTTTCCCGGTACCTTGACATCAGAAATTCCCGAAGGTCACTTTCAATAAGAACTTCATCTTCCTTTCGGGATATGCTGCCTCCTAACTGATGCTGATAACCTTCCTGTTCCAGCTGTGTGGCAAAAACGCTTTCCAGTTGTGCTTCGGTAAACTTTTTACTCATTCCTGGTTTATTGCAATTTTTTCTGTGCTATACGTTCGCGCGCTGCGACCATCGCAGTATTTATTTTTATTCCGGTTTTTTTATTAGATGTTCCAAAGCTATTCCCGTAGCGCTTTTTCAATTGTGACGACACTGTTGTCACAATGTTTTTGCCATAATCTGCCCGTACATATTGCAGTATTTCTTTATTTATACGTTTACCTACTTCCCAAAACACTAAAGTCATGGTACTGTTTACCTGTACCGCGATTTGATGTTTTCCCTGTTCTATAAGCTGGCTTAACTCCTTTACCAGGTTATTATGTAGGCCGTTTTTCATGTTGTATTTAATCTTGTGCTATGGGAAAGCGTATCAAAAATTACTTTGCTAATCCTTTTTCACCTTATTCTTAATCTTCTTTCCAGATTTCCGGAAAGTTTTCGTTTATATTCTATACGGTTGGTTTCGGGCATCATTTATTTTCTAAATGTTGTAACTTGGATATGGTCTTTTTTTTCTTTGATTTTAGATATTTTATCTTCTTGTTTTAAATATTGAAAAAAACTGAGCAAAAGGGCAGAGTTTTTAAAGTACGGCATAGGACCTTTTGCATTTAATTGCTTATAATCTCCCCCTAACGAATTCAAAAACGGTTTTATAAATTCCTTATCAAAGGAAGTAAGATTGTTCATAAAAAGCTCAATTTTCTCATTAGTCTTTAAAGCAGATTTTAATAGAATTGAAGAAATATTTGAATCAGACAATTTTAGTTCTTTGTGTTTTAAGGCCATTTTTCCTATTAAAGAAAGTGCCTTCTGATCCGAAATAGCGTTATCAGCTTCGAATTTTTCTATTAATTTTATTTTATGAGAATCAGATAACATAGAATTTTCCAGGATTTCCGCCAAATCTGATTCTGATAGAACTATTTCTGAAAATATTTTAAAAAACTCTGAAATATTCAGGATAATAAAGATGAGATGTGTGGGAGAAAAACTTGATCTTAGTTTGGTATAATTTTCTTGATTAAATGATAATTTTAGCTCATTTACTAATCCTTCTACTTTTTTAAACGATAAATCTTCAAAGTTTAAATCTTTGAATGCTAGCGGTACTGTTTTTAGATAAGAGTTGTACAATTCATCTTGAATCTTATTGTTTAACAAGAAATCACGTCTAAAACTTACTAATTCCTTATCTGTTGGTATAGATTCTTTTACTAGGACTTCAGCAATTTTTGGATTATTTAAATAACCAGTTAGTGTTTCCGAAAATTTATTTTCATTTTCTTGATAGTTGAAAATAACATTTTTCCAGGTTGGTTCTATCTTTAAATTCTTAAGCAAAAAATCACTCAATTCCTTAGAATCTTCTAATTCAGAAATAGAAGGCAACAGAGTTTCAGTTTGAGATATTATATCTTCTTTGCTAGTTTTTTTGATGTTTGAATTGTTTAGTAGCTTAAGTAGATATTCCTGTTTTTCATTGAAGTTATCTTTGAGTTTTAAATATACCGAACTGATATACTTCTCTATGTTCTTTTCTATATACTCAATTAATTTATCACAGCCAGACGAATGAATGGCTGCATAATTACTCCGATTAAAATCATCCTCCCTATATTCTCCAAATTCCTTGATCATTCTTTTCAACATGTATGTATTGATCGCATAGTTATTCATAGAATATATATATTCCTTTATTTCCTCAGAGGATTCATCCAAATTTAAGGATGTAAATTTCAGGTCAAATTGGTCGATGATTTGGATCTGTTTCTTTGGATCATTGACTATTGATAAAAAATCTGCCTTTTGGTTTAAAACTGCCTCTAATTGGGAGGTAGAAGCTATTTTTTCTATATCTTCAATTTCTGCGTTGTTAAGAAGGAGAGAGAGATAATTTGATTTATCATCCTCTGAAAGCGAGCTATCTTCTTCAATAAACTTCCAAATGTCTATCCAACTTTTACATAAAGCTTTTATGAACAATCCGGAATTTTTACCTTCTTTGATATAAGAGTAAATAAATTTGACAGAATCATTTGATTCGTTTGACAGCTGCTTCAAAAATAATTCCTTTTTCAAGGGAAATTTTTTACTCTTTAAAAACTGGTCTAGAAGACTATAATTTAAAACAAATCTCCTTTCAAATTCTGATTCACTTATTTTTTTGATAACATTTTCTACTTCATCCAGCTTATAATCAAATTTACTATCCATTTCATTCCTTACATTCATCAAAAACCAGTGATCTCTTTCAGTAATACTTCCCGGATAGAAATAGGAAATATAATTAAGATAATCTTCAGCTATATAGCCATTACGAATTAATAAAATTATTAACTGTTCCTGTTTGGAGGGCTCTGAAGACAATGCAATTTTTTTGTCCTTTAAAAGATATTTTATCTTTGCATTTTTTATTCTTCTATTTTCTTCTTCATTCTTCTTTAATTTATCTCTAATATCTTTTACCCTCCCGGTATTTTTGCTTTCAATTTCAGTTTTTCTTTCCAAGTAAGACTTTTCCGGATCAAGACGAGATTCTACATCAGAAAATTTAAAGTTGAACGGTCTGGTATATTGACTTTCTCGATAGCTTATAGATCCACTTTTTAATTTTTCAAAATTTTCCTCTTCAAGCATTTGCTGAACAGTATAATTTTTATTTTGAATTTTAAAATACATGAGATTTGGAACCTTTTGTATGTATTCAAAAAGATAAATGCGTTTTAATTCCTCTAAATTTCTAGGTAAAGATTCTTCTAGCGTTTTTAATTCTATTTTTAAGCTAGAATTGTCTTCTTCAATCTTTTCTATTGCACTATTCACCCAATCCAACTTATTCTCTACAAGGTTTTTATAAAGAATGCCTTGATTTTTTCCTAGCATAACAAAATCTTCAGGATAAATATTTTTATAAACGATTATTGCAAAAAGTTTATTCTGATATTTTTCACCTTTAAATTTTTGAAAGTAAATATGGAATTCGTTTACAATATTATACAGAAGCCGCATATCATCTACATAAAATGCGACCTGATCTATCAATTCTGTGGATAAAGAATAATCAAATTTTTCTAATGCCCGGGTTAATTGTTCATTGGAATTAGAGTAGTTGATAACTGGTATAACGGGGATTATAAAATCGAAAAATTTAGTCCGGTCTTTGTCCTTAAACATTTCATCGCGAATAGCATAAATAAATGTTACGGTACGATTAATCGATTTTGAATTATTAATTAGAAGGTTTATTTCTCTAAGCTTGGTGAAAATTTCTGTTTGCTCAAAACGGTCCAGATCTTCAATGATTACAACATTATAATCTGTTACCTCAAAAAAATACAAAATTTCATCCAGATGATTATTCAGGATAGATTTGTCTATTTTATCAGCTACCTGGATTTCAAGATTCTGAAAATTTAATTTACTAATCGTAAGTTTTTGAGAAAATCCTACCACAGCACGTAGAAAGTAAAATGAAAGAACTAAACCTCCAATAGCCAATAAGCCCTGTACAATATATGCGAACCATAATTTTGGTTCTGGCAAATTAATTAGGGTTCTAAGGAAATGGAAATTAAAAAAAGTGTATAATACAAAGATAAGTCCGAATACTAACCAAGTAGTTTCCTGAACTTCCTTGGGATTCAAACTTCTTATTTTCTTGAACCTGGAATCAGGTATATTATCATATTCTTCGTGATAAAAGATTTGTTGAAGAATGCTTAATTCTACTAATCGAAGCTGATCATTTTTTGAAAGTTTGTCACTATTTATGTTTTCACTTCTTAAATGTGCATATTTATCAGTGTCATTCCTTTTCTCTTCTTTAAAAGTCGCCAATGAAACATTTAAAAATTTTAAACTTTCATTTTTATTGGTTTTCTGAAAAGTTTTTAAAATGCTGCTTTTGCCGGAACCATAGGTTCCAGATAGCGCGATATTTTTTATGTCTTTTTCTTTCCGATTAGACAGAGCCCATTCTAAAGAATCACAGTAAAATTCATGCTTTTCTGGATCACTAACTGGAGAAAGGGAGTTAAAAGGGATATTTTGTTTCTTATCCTTAATTTCCTGATTCTTTTGTAAATTTTCACTCATAGGCAAGAGATATTTTTTCTTGTTTTACCCTTGCAATTCTGGAAAGCAGAAGATTTTGAAGTTGATTTAAATATCTAATTTGCAAATTTTTATCATCTATTGAATTTTGCAATGGAGTGACTTTTGAATTAAAATTTTCTGTTAGATTGTTTTGGTTTCCAGGCATTGGAAATTTCATCCTTTTAATGTCTGTTATCGGCAATTGTGGCTGAGCAGATCCAGATAAATGATTTATAATAAGATCTTTCATTTCCGCACTTTTCATTTTTGTATATAAAAAGAATGAAATCCTGGGATTTCTTAAAATCACCATTCCCGAATTAATCCTGACATTTTCAAAATCTAATTTATCATTGTAGTAACCTATATTCCCAACCGTAACTCTAGTGGTCATTACGACATCTTTTCTTTTTAATTTTCCTTTTCGCAGTAATTCATCCTTTTCTTTAGTCACAAAACTATTATTACTAAAATCAAAACCTGATTTTGTTACATTTCCGGCATTTAGAAATAGGCAATAACCATCATTTGAGAATTCTTCTTTTTTGGGGTAATTTTTCCCTCTATCTCCATCTTCGATGTCACAAATTTCATCAATGCTACCAGCGATCCACCCTTCTGGAATTTCCTTATCCAACTCTTCATTATAAACCATTTTTCCACCGGAAGATTTATAAGGCTTACCTTTTTTATTAGGAAATTCAAAATCAACAAACCAATGTTTATAAAGGGCCTGGGCAGTTTCTTCCAGCTTCTGGTTTATTTCTTCATTTAATTTTATACGGTTTTTAACCACATTATATTCCTTTACAATTTCCCGCTGTTTTTCTATGGAAGGAACGGGAAGTTCAAAAGCTAAAAAATCTTCCCATTCCAAGCTCCCCCTAACACCTCCAACTGCGTGAAATGTTGCTTGTCTGTCAAATTCAGAACGGGAAAACCACATCATTAGATATTGGGGGAGTAAAACCTCCGTATCTATTATTTCAAACACAGGATAAGCTTGAGAAATAATGGCTTCTTCAATATCTTCAAGTAATGCCACGGGCATTTTACCATCTCTCCTAACCTGCATAATACTACAGGCAAATTGATTTTCACGAATAATTTTATAGTTGCGCATATTTGTTCCTACCGTATTGGCCACGGAAGGAATAAACTCTTTGGATATGCTTAGGCCTAAAAGTGTAGTGACTTTTAACTCCTTATTACGTTCATCAACCAATTGTATATAATCGCCTATAGGCCTATAGTTTGATGGCATACCCCAGCTCTTTAAAAACGTCCAACAATTCTTTTTTAGATTGCTCTTCCTGTTGTAGTAAGTCTGTAAGTTCGGTTTGTAAACCTGCCATCTTGGTATCAAAATCGATGTTTTCATCCCGGTTTACAAATTCAATATATTTGCTGGGCACCAGGGAGAAATCTTTCTTTTCAATATCGGCTTTAGTGGCACTGTAGCAATATTCCGGGATATCTTTATAATCCGTGTCTTCCTGTTGCCAATCGTGGTAAGTCCTGGCAATATCTTTAATTTGCGTTCCACTAAACTGGATAAATTTCTTTTCAAATGGCTCTCCAATTTGCCGCAAATCCATAAACAACACCTCCTCTTCCCGATTGCGGTAGTGGCGGACTTCGTCTCCAATGGAACGGGTATGGGCAGTTTTATTTTTATTCAGGATCCAAACAGTTACGCTTATATTCGTGGTATAAAACATATTTTGTGGCAGGATAATAATGGCTTCCACCAGGTTATTCTCCACTAGTTTTTTCCGTATTTTATATTCCTCACCACCACCCGAAAGCGATCCGTTAGCCAGAATAAATCCGGCAACCCCATCATCTGATAATTTGGAAACCATATTTAAGATCCAACCATAGTTCGCATTACTTTTTGGAGGCACTTCATAGCCCTGCCAGCGAGGATCATCGATTAATTCCTGTGGTCCGCGCCAGTCTTTTTGATTAAATGGCGGGTTGGCCATAATATAATCTGCTTTCAGATCCTTATGCTGGTCGTTGCTAAACGTATCGGCAGCTTTATCCCCCAGGTTTGCCGATATTCCCCGAATGGCCAGGTTCATTTTGGCCAGTTTGTAAGTAGTATTTGTGTATTCCTGGCCGTAAATGGAAATTTCCCGTTTGCTGCCGTGGTGGCTTTCTATAAACTTGATAGACTGCACAAACATACCACCAGAGCCACAAGCCGGGTCATAAATAATCCCTTTATAGGGTTCGATCATTTCGGCAATAAGGTTTACAATACTTTTTGGCGTGTAAAACTCTCCCTTTCCTTTTCCTTCCGCCAAGGCGAATTTGGATAAGAAATATTCATATACACGCCCCACAATATCCTGGGATTTGTCTTTTTGGGTATCGATTTTATTAATGGTGTCCAACAGGGAAGCCAGCTTACTTTTATCCAGTCCCAAACGGGAAAAATAATTATCCGGCAATGCACCTTTTAAAGAAGGATTGTTCTTTTCTATCCGGTTTAAGGCAGTATCAATCTTCAAGGCAATATCGTCCTGTTTTGCATTTTTAATAAGATAATTCCACCGGGAAGTCTCAGCTAAGAAAAAGACATTCTTCATATTGTAGAAGTCTTTCATCTCGAGGTACTTTTCTTTGCCTTCGGCAATAAGCTCCTCGCGGCGGACCTCAAATTTGTCACTAGCAAATTTCAGGAAGATAAGCCCGAGTACTACGTGCTTGTATTCTGAAGGTTCAATGGAGCCACGAAGTTTATTGGCAGCATCCCACAGACTTTCCTCAATCGATTTTTCTTTGCTCGTTTTCTTTTTGGCCATTATTAAAATTCGGGTCTTACAAGTAAATATTTCAATAGCTTCATGAAGTAGGGTAAGAAGCCGCAGCAATTTAGGAAAAATCTTTCTAATGTTAAAGGATTCTAAAGATTGAGCAGATTCTTGCCTGAATTGCCGGTCATTGCTTGGTCGGCACACTATCGCAAGTTGGCGGAGTAGGGAAGCGGATTTGCCGACTTACCGTTTTTGTTTCCTGGTTTTCTAAATTACGCTTTTTCGACAACACCCGTCTTTATTTGCGATGAACCGACTTGTTGTGCAACGTATTTTTACTATAAATCTAAAATACCGAAAGCTTCTGTGTGAGGTACATCAATGGAAATAATCGAAAATTTTGGAGTCACCCTTCTTTTTAATAGTGCGAGAGTGTTTTTTGATCGCACATCAGACGTCACAAAATGGGATATTGTTTTATCTAAATCGGCTTGCGCAAATAATTTTGAATCGTTTGGAATTATAGCCCTAGGAGTTAATTTTTCAGTTTCAATTTTATTTTCACTAAAAATGATTTTGGCAAATTCGCCAGTTCTTTCTCCTTCTTTTAAATTGAATGGAATAATTTGAAGGTCTTTTAAGGGTAAATCTTCTAATTTGCCTAAAACGCAATATTCTGCAACTGAAATTGTTGAAATTTTCAAGGTTACATCGTTCTCCAAGAAATATTTGTAATAACCTACTGCATTTCTATGAAGGGGATCTTCGTCATTTAGTAATCGAATAAAAAAACTAGTGTCTAATAAAACGCTATGCTTCATAACCTCCCCGCATATTTAACAACCAATCATCTGCATTTATTCCTCTCCAATTATTTTTTGCTTTATTAATTAATGTATTCAGATAATCGTTATCAAATTTTGGATTGTAATCTATTAATTCTAGTAATTTCAAAGATTTTGTGTCAATTTCTCCAGTTTCCACATTCTGTTTTCCAGATGCTCTAACACCGAATTTTTTATATAAAAGGTTTTCTTCTCTTTCTTTCAAAAATTCTTCTCCAGTTTCTATTGATAAGTAACCGTAATCTTTTGTATCTAGATGTATGTTAGCCTTACTTTTTCCTCCTGCATCTTTTAAAACACCATAGAAATAAAATTCTGCATCCGACCAGATATTTTCTGTACGAAAGAATTTTGTGGAGGGATTAATCTTTAATTCATAGTCCTTTTCTAAAGAAGTCTTAATTTGAAATTCATAATTCTTTTGACGAGACATTTTTTGAATTTCCTCTAAGGCCCTTGCAGTTTTTAATTCTAAAAAATCAATATTGTTTTGCGCTTGAACTTGAGAAAGTAAAGCACTAAATCCAATAACCGCTTGAATAGAAGTTTTAAAAATGTGGCGAACCGATCCTTCTTCTATATCATAGGTAATAATCGGTCTATCTTTTTTATTATTTGGATACAACAAATCCTCGACATTTTGCAAAATGGATGCAATCTGCTTAATATCATAGTTGTCTGGACTTAATTCAAGATTTCCAGACTTTCCTACGACTCTAATTTCTATGTCACCAATTTTTTCCACAAATCAAAAATACAATTATTTTATATTGAAGTTGAATTTTCATTAAATATGTTGCACAACTCCCCACCTAAAATACCCTTTTAATTAAAAAAAATACCAGGATAAACCCAGTTTTACTAAATATAAAACCTTAAAATAATAGAAGAATACGGAAAACCGTAAAGAAAAGAGTTGTGAGTATAGTTAGAGAATAAGCAATCAGTTGGAACTATAGACTTTTCAATTTGAAGTTGAGGTATACCAGAATTATTTCTACAAAAACAATTAGACCAGTTAGTGAAGCTTATTTTTTCGAAATTGAATAATTATTTCCCCAATTTCTTGAAAAAATTATGAAGGGTAATTCCTTGACCATCACAAATTTTTTCGAGAGTTTCCACCGGAATACGATATTCTGCTTTTCCTCTAATTTTTCTTATGATTCCTTCTTCTACGTTACATTTATCAGCGAAAGAACGTTGCGATCGTTTCTGATCAAGCCATGGCTTTATCCACTCCCTATTTATAAAATCACAAATAATAAAATTTATACCAGCCATATAACAAAAGAAGAGGAACTTTGAAAAATAATTGCGCACGATCGTACGCACTTAAAAATTTTTATATATATTTGAGTGATATTATATTTGCGTTTACTTCTAAAAATATAGAAGCATACGCTTTGAATCTCGTATAGGAAAACTGGCGTTTTAATATTACCACGGGATGATAAGTGATCATGCTCACGCTCATAAAACGGCGTGGGCTCACTTATTTGTGGTAAAGGTACCGCCAGTACCTCCTATACAATAAGTTGAGTTCCACGTCTATTTTTTAGTTCGAACTACGTCATTTCTCTTCTTAATTTTCAAAGTGATTTTCTACAATTTTTTAAGTCTCGCAACACCAAAACAACTGTTTTGGTTATCTTAAAGTATGTCTAATCTTAGGCTTGTTGCGGGACAGGCCAAAATTTTTACAATCCCGTGGGTGCTGTGATACCCTATTTTTTTTTACAGCGTGGGTTGGGAAAAGCCTTAAAAGGGCTTGGGAACATTAGTAATAGGTTTGCAGTTTCGGCTATAGGGAGCCGGGATACCCTTGCTCCTCCATCGAGAGTAAAGGGACTATTTGAATTAAGCTCAAAGCCTTCCCTGAAGATTGGCGTCTGGAGGGGAAGGCCTAAGCTTAAGTAAAACAATGTTTCACTTAAAATCACACGTAAAATTATGAAAAATAATTACTCGCGCCTTAAATGGGTGGCGCTAATTATTATAGGCGGGATACTCTTCTTCCTTGCTAGTGCTGCTAATGCGGCAACCACTGCCCCACTGCCCTTGCAACAGCAAGAAATTTCAGGTGTAGTACAAGATCAAAACGGGATTCCTATACCTGGGGTGACCGTTACAGTTAAAAATACCAACAGAGGAACAATAACTAACCTGGATGGCGAGTACAACATCACTGCTCCTGCCAATGGCATTTTGGTCTTTTCCTATATAGGATATAAAACTGTAGAAATCCTGGTAGATAACAACGAAGAAATTAGCATTCAATTAGAGGAGGATGTTTCTGCGCTTGGCGAAGTAAAAATTAATGCTGGTTACTATAATACTACCAGGCGCGAGAGTACAGGTAATATTTCTAGGGTAACTGCTGAGGAAATAGAACTACAACCGGTGGTGAGTCCTATTCAGGCACTCCAAGGGAGAATGGCTGGGGTAGAGATAACTCTGGGAGGCAGTAATCCGGGTACAGCTTCAACAATTCGAATAAGGGGTACAAACAGCCTTCGTGACGAAGGGAACTACCCCTTATATATTATTGACGGGGTTCCTATTAATTCTACCCCGGTAGAAACCAATTCAATAATAGGTACTGCCGGTTTAGACCCACTAAACAATTTAAATGTTTCCAACATTGAAAGCATAGAAGTCTTAAAGGATGCTGATGCTACTGCTATATACGGGTCGCGTGGGGCCAATGGGGTTGTTTTGATCACAACTAAAACCGAGAAACAACGTGGAACAGGTCTGGAAGCCAGGTTTTTTAAGGGTGCCGGAACCGTGCCCAACCGGCTGGATTTATTGAATACCCAGGAATACCTTGAAGTCAGGAGGGCTGCTTTTGAAAATGACGGCGTGGAACCTACACAATACAATGCCTATGATTTAGTTTTATGGGACCAGGACCGCTATACCGATTGGCAGGATTTTCTTTATGGGGGCACCTCGGAAACCACCAATGCAAATATTACCTTCTCTGGTGGGAATGATAATACCTCTTTCCGCTTTGGGGGATCTTATTTTAAACAGGGAACGGTTTACCCGGGAGATTATGATTACAATAAAGTCACTGGAGATTTTAGCTTGAACCATAGATCGGCAAACAACAGGTTCAATTTAAACCTATCGGTAAATTACGGGGTAGATATTAATAACCTGGTGGGTAACCTTAGTTTAAATTCATCAGTATCCCGCCTCCCCCCAAATGCACCGGAAGTATTTAATAGTGATGGCTCCTTGAATTGGGAGGATTGGGCTGTAGCTGGTTTAAACAACCCTCTTGAAGGGAATTTTAATAAAAGTGAAACCAAGACCAATAACCTTATTTCCAACGCTTCGTTGTCCTACCAGTTCTTTAAAGGATTAAGGCTTAAAACCAATTTGGGCTATACGCATTATAACAGCGAAGAATTTTGGATGCTGCCCAGCAGGTCTTACAGTCCTGATAGTAGTTTCCCCAATATATCTACCCATACTAGTTCAACCCGGAAATCCTGGATTGTAGAACCCCAGTTAATTTATGATTTAGCATTTTCAAAATTCAATCTAAATGCAATTGTAGGAGCTACTTTCCAGGAAAATACAACAGACAGGGTAAGCTTTCAGGGAAGCGGTTATGCTTCTGAAGCACTTATCGGGAATATAGCTGCGGCTGAAAATATTATAAACGCCAGCAATGCAAATTCAGTTTACCGGTATGCTGCCCTCTTTTCACGAGTGGGAATAAATTGGGATAGGAAGTACTATCTAAATTTAACCGGCAGAAGGGACGGTTCTTCCCGCTTTGGACCTAACAAAAGATTTTCAAATTTTGGAGCTATTGGTGCTTCCTGGATATTTAGCGATGAAAATTTTATAGGTGACAACCTCTCATTTCTAAGCTTTGGCAAAATTAGAGGAAGTTATGGGATAACAGGCAATGACCAGATTGGGGATTATGGTTTTTTGGATGCTTATGAAGCTACCGTAGGTCCTGGCGGTTTGTACCCTACCGCCTTATCTAATCCTGATTATTCCTGGGAAACCAATAAAAAGCTGGAAGTAGGTATTGAATTGGGTTTTCTAAAAAATCATTTACAGGTAAATCTTAGTCGGTATCGAAATCGATCTTCCAACCAGCTAGTTGGATACGCATTACCTTATATTACCGGTTTTAATTCCGTCCAGGCCAATTTACCTGCCACCGTAGAAAATACAGGTTGGGAGATTGAGGTTAACAGCCGAAATTTTTCCAATAAGAATTTTCAATGGGAAACTTCGTTTAACCTAACTTTCCCAAAGAACGAGTTAATAAGCTATCCCGGTATTGAGCAATCATCCTATGCCAATACTTATCGCATTGGGCATCCGTTAAATATTTCCCTCCTATACGATTATACAGGTTTAGATCCCGAAACAGGATTTTATACCGTGCGTGATGTAAACCAGGATGGTAGTATAGATTATGAAGATCGAATAAATATCCAGGATCTTAATAGGGAATTTTACGGGGGGATTAATAATAACCTTACTTACAAGAACTTTTCTTTACAATTTCTATGGCAGTTTGTAAAACAGCAGGGGAGCCATACATTATTTAATGCAGGCAGGGATTCCAACCCAATAGACAAGGTTTTAACCGACGAAGGCTACCAACAATATTCCCAATCAACCCAGGCTTCAACTGCCTTTATGAATGTGGTTAATACCGATTTTTCAATACAGGATGCTTCTTATCTGAGACTGAAGACCTTATCGCTTGGATATAATTTACCTGAGGCCCTAATAGGAAAAAGTGCCATAGAGAACTTCAGGTTATTTCTTCACGGACAGAACCTACTAACCTTTACCCCTTACGATGGACTTGACCCCGACGAGGCCGTATCGGGGGCAGGATTTTCGAACCTGCGAACTATCACGGCAGGAGTTCAAATTAATTTATAAATCACTAAAGATGAAAATTAAAATATATACCTATAAGACTGTAATCGCATTGCTTGGTTTTTTATTATTCTCGTGTGACGATTTCGTTGAAGTTCCAGCACCTAATAATAAACTAATTCGCGATGATGTATTTAGAAGTGAAGAAACTGCAATTAGTGCCCTGAAAGGCATCTACAATCAATTATTTGTTGCGGCCTTTTGTAATGGGTCGAAAAGTAGCGTCACAGTATTGGCTGGTTTATCTGCAGACAATATCCAGAGCTTAAGAACCTCCAATGTAGAATGGATGCAATTTCAGGAAAATGAGCTTACGCCTGATAACCAGAGCAATTTCGAATTATGGCAGGGAGCCTACCAGATAATATATCTTACCAATTCATTTCTGGAAGGCGTTGCATCTGCCGAAGATTTACCTACTGACCTGAAATTACGCCTGGAGGGCGAAGCGAGATTTGTGAGGGCCTTTGCCTACTTTTATTTGGTTAACCTCTATGGGGATGTTCCGCTGGTACTCTCTTCGAATTATCGTAATAATGAGTTGGCATCCCGTACTCCTTCCGATGAAATTTATAACCAGATAATCGCAGATTTGGAAATATCCAGGGAAGTCCTGGAGAGTGAGTACCCTACAGGTGAAAGAATACACGCGAACTATTACACGGCTACTTCATTATTATCCAGGGTGTATTTATACCTGGAAAACTGGAGTCTGGCAGAAAGTTTAAGCACGGAGGTTATTCAGGCGAATTCCAGCTATGAAATTTTAAATAATCTTAATGAGGTATTTCTTGCAAATAGTTCGGAGGCAATTTGGCAGATCTCGCCTATTGGGAATGGAGAGATGACCACACATACACGTGAGGGTAATTTTTTATCATTGATCCGGTACTTTATTTTTTTGCCTCGGTTAAAATATCCGGAGATCTATATGCTGCCTTCGGTTCTGAGGATAAAAGACTAATGGAATGGCTCGGTTACAGCGAACCTGTTGACGCATATTTCCCTCATAAATATAAAATAAGGAATAGCAGTGACTTTCCTATAGTAGAATACTCCATGGTATTTCGACTTGCTGAACAATACCTGATAAGGGCTGAGGCAAAATTCCAACAAAATGATATATCAGCCGGTCTGGAAGATTTAAATGTATTACGTGATAGAGCAGGAATTGGATCCCTTTCTCTTGATAATATCAATACCGAGGAGGAAGAATTAATAGCCATTATTCTTGAAGAACGACGAAGGGAATTGTTTGCCGAATGGGGGCATCGGTGGTTGGACCTAAAACGTACAGAAATGGCAGAAAAAGTTTTAGGCGATAACAAACCCTCCTGGGAGCAAACAAATTTATTATTCCCCATTCCCCAGGAGGAGCGTTTAAAAAACCCCAACCTTTCACAAAATCCCGGATATTAAATTTAAAAATATGAAAATTATTTATAAATGCTTTTTACCATTCTTCCTCTTGGTTTATTCTTCCGTGAATGCCCAGATAAACAAAGAAACACAATTACCAATGGATCCCAGTACAATTGATGGGGGTATCATCTATGGGGTGTTAGATAATGGTTTTACTTATTATATAAAACCAGTTGATTCATTACCTGATATAAAAATGAATTTGATGGTTAAAGTAGGCTCATACTATGAAAGCGATGAAGAGGTAAATTTCGCCCACGCCGTTGAACACCTGTCTTTTAGAGCCACAAAAAATTTTCGGAAGCAAAAAGGCTTAGCCGGGAATACAAAGCTGTTGTCAGCTTTAGGAATGAGTACGGAAGACTTAGGTGGTATGACTGGTGCTGATCAGACTAATTATTTTTTAAAAGCCCCGGTAACTGAAAAAGCTCTGAAAACCGGTATTCTTTGGTTTAGCGATATTATGTCTGGTCTTGATATTTCTAAGCAAAGTGTTGATAGAGAAAGGGGGGTGCTCTTACAGGAATATTTATTAAAACAAAATGAAAGTGGAAGCAATAGAATCAAGAACCAGTTAAAATCAATGTTATTTCCCTGGATCTCTGATAGGAAAAATTTTGTCTGGCATAATAAAAATTTTCCCTATGAGGATTTACAGATGTTTTATGAAAAATGGTACAGGTCGGATAGGGCGGCTCTTAGTATCATTGGGAAGATTCAAAATCCAGCACAGTTAAAAAGCCTTATTAAAAAACAATTTGAAACCCCAAGATCAACAACACCACCAAATTCGAAAAATGATGTGGTTACTAGGTCTTTGAAAAAAAGACCGGGATTCGGGATCGTGAAAAGTCAAGTACAGCATACTAATAATTCGGGAAAACATTCGGTTGAAATTCACCTGAATTACGCAAATAAAATAACACCGGAAGATAGCAGAATGATGTCAGGTATCGAACAAAAAATACAAGCCGACTTACTTAGTAAGGTGTTAAATAAGCGTTTCAAGGAACTACAAAACTCTTTCCACAAATCCTCAGAATTTTATAGTATGTATAGGCCGTTTGTCGAACTTTTGGAGGAGAGAGAAATCAATAACAATTTCAAAGTTGTTATTAGGACAGATACGCTAAAAAAAAAGAAAGCCCTACAGGATGGTATTGGACATTTGAAACAGCTAAAAAAATACGGGATTAAAAAATCTGAATTCCAAGAATCGAAAAAAGAACTTTTAAGTGAGTATCCGCTTATTAGCGATAGTAATTATGGCTATTGGCAGCAACAAATAAGGGATCATTTTATCAGGGGAGAATCGCTTCCAGAACATAAGAACTCCAAGATAAGATCATTCATAAAAAACTTATCGCTTGAGGAAATCAATAAATTTGCCTATGATTTTGTTTCCGGTATGCCTGAAGATATAGGTATAATTCTTCCTCAATACTATAAGACTGAATTAATTTCTGAAAAATTCACTAGAAACTATATCTCTAAATCATTTAGTAAGCCAGTTACTGCTTACGAACTTCCTGAAACTATTGACTATCTAATCTCTCCAGAGGAAAAACAAAACTTGAAGATTGGTAATCCAATGTCCATAAATGATGGTGTTTTAGAAAGTAAAGAGTATGTATTATCCAATGGTATAAAATTAATTCTAAAGCCTGATAAATATTCGCAAAGTGATAAAATGACAATTCGTGGATTTTCTAAAAATGGAGCATCTTGTTTTCCAGAAAAAGATCATAATTCGGCGATTCTAGCTCCTTCTTTGGTTAAAAATTCTGGAGCAGGACAATTTGATAAATTTGAATTAAACCGATTCTATCAAACTACCACCTCTTTAAAAAAAGGTGTGGATCTTTATGTTAATTATAACGAAGCGGGTTTGAAGGCAAGTGTAAATAACGACGAGTTAGAAATCCTTATGCAATTGATTTATCTATTTTTATCCAAGCCCCATCAGAATCAGTTGGCTTATGAGCACTGGAAAAGAGAGCAGTTACTTTTTTCTGAAACAGCAATCAACCCGATAAATGACTTAAATAACAAACTCAACGAATTAATTGAAGATAAAAGTGCGCCACCAATTGGTGCCAAAAGGATTGAGGCGATAAAAGAGGTTGAGCTGAATAAAGCCTTAGATATATACAATGGGCTTTTTACTCGTCCCGGAGAATTAACTTTTATTATTACCGGAAATTTTGAGAAAGAAAAATTACTTCCTATCATCCAAAGATATCTTGGCAATCTACCTACACATTTTAAATCAGATTCTGAAATAGTATGCGAACCTGGGAAACCTATAAGTTTAGCGGAGGGTCCTATTTCAAAAAGTATTAACCTGGAAAATTCACAAAATGCGGATAATGCATATTATGCTTTGGCTTATATAAAGGGAAAAGAAAGCATTGGTGATTGGAAAGAGGAGTTAAAAGTAAAGGTACTAGGAAAAGTTGCAAATGCTTTATTATACAGGTTGCGAAATGAGGAGGAACTCGCATTATATTATTTTTCAGCTGGGGGATATTACAACCGCGCTATGGGCCGATATGAATTAAAGTTTAGGCTTAACTGTACTCAAGAAGAACTGTCCCTGGTAGAAAAGAAAACGAAGGATATTATTGATGATATACAACGGGGCAATTTCTCGGAAAGTTATTTACAAAAAGCAATAGAAGAATTGATTTCTCAATATCAGCAATTTGAAGATTTATCTCTTTGGAATAATGAATCCTTGTATCGTCATTATAAATATAATGAGCCAATAATTAAGGTCGACGAAATCCAGAATTTTTTATCTTCTTTAACTGTTGAGGATATTGAGGAAACAGCGCAAAAATATTTTAAAAACGAGTTTAAATATGAATTGAAAAGTAAAAGTAAGCAACAATTTTAAAGTACCTTAAAATAAAAATAGCACATTGTATGAAGATACAATGTGCTATCATTAAACTTCTACCTGACCATTAGAATGGTGGAGCGATCACAATTGGATCACCTGTGTCATTCTTTTTTAAGGTAGAGGTGTCCATCTCGTCGTAAACGCGATAAATCGGTCCATTTTCACCAAGTTGTACCCGGCAATCCTCAGGCCCGGAAGTTGTACACGGTTGCTCGGCAATTTCTTCCCATTCACCATTAATCAGCAAATAATCATTTGCCTGGTCTTTAACTTCTGGTTCTGGATTCTCGCTTGTAAAGGACATGCCTAGAACAACAAGAAGGGCCATTGCTGGAATTAAAAATAACTTTTTCATAATATAAAGTTTTAATATATACCTACTCTTTGAAGGATTTTCGGCTTCTCCTACTTTCTGCGCAAAAAGATTTATAACGTTTCTTTTATGGTGTAAATATTCCAGTGCATTACTGAAAATTGAAAGTAGTATAAGCTTATGGCTACTATCATTTACAATAGTAAATTTCATCAAATAAGCTCAAAGAAAATGGTCGCTAAAGCCGAAAAACTATTCTGTTATTGAATTGACCAGGCATTCTCCATTCTATATTGCGAAGGCGTCGGACCATATTGGAGCTTGAAATTTTTAGAAAAATGTGAATGATCCTTAAAACCGCATTTTTGCATAATTATGGATATAGGCAATTCCGTACTTCGAATTAAAAGGGCACCTTTTTCAAGTCTTTTTTTCATATGGAACCTGGGTATCGTAGTCCCATACATTTTCTTGAATTCTTCTTTGAGTTTAGTTTTGTTCGTACGGTGAATAAGTCCTAATTCCTTAAGGGAGGGCAGCTCCGTATGCAGGTTCCGGAGAATATAGAGACGCACTTGTTTTAGGAGTAATTTTGTTGCGGCACTTTCCTTTTTTCCTGGTTTTGAAGACCGGGCGGTATTCCTATCTTTCTCATCCTCCTCATCTTTATTTCCGAAACGAAAAGCGGTAATTGCAAAAGAACAGTCTGAATTAATGCCCGTCATCTTCTGAATCGTACAAGAAGCTCTGTAAAGGCTTTTATTTTCAGTTAGAAAGTCTAAAGGGATTAATCGCTGATAAGGTTTTTCACCATTTGATTCCAATTCCTCTTTTAAAACTTTTACCGAATTACTGGAAAGAATTTCTGAAACTGGCCTATTAATTTTCTTTTCATCCCATTTCAGGATCTTGGGAGTTTCGCTAGTATAGGAAGTTATATGATAATTTTCATCCAGGAATATTGAAAAATGGAATTCCGGGTGTTCTTCCCGCTGCTGGGGTTTGAAACAGGAATTATAAATTTCTTCGGACATCATATTTAGCAATACACCAATAGTGTCTAGCGGATCCCTACGACCGGACGGTTCCTGGCGTAACATAAAATTACCACAGGCAATTTCAATGATCTGCTGGTACAAAGAATTGAATCTCATTTTCTCTTCGTTGCTGATTTCCTTTTCCATAATTATTATTTTATTAATGGTTACTTTTTATAGTCCTGCAAGAACGCAAGCGCCTTTTCCTTATCAGTAAATACTCGGGTAGGATAAGCCGGGTTATTTGTTTTAATATACATCTGGGCGATTGCCATGGCGTGCTCATCTTCAACGAGTAGGGCGAGTGCCGTTGTCATATATGCACCTTCAATAGCCAAATAATCCCTGGCTTGTTTTTGTGCGATGGTGACAGCCCTTAGGTCACAAAATATAGGATATGAATTTTCATTTTGCAGCTGTAACCGCTGGCTTACGATCTGTTTGGCCATACTCCTATTGATCTCATAAATTTCTTTATAGACAAAGTAAAGGATCCCCCTGGAAATCCACATTTTTGCATAGGTACCATCCACAACCATCCCGTAATAATTTGGATATCACTAATATAAAACAAAATTTCAATACGTCTTACCAGAACATTTTCCTTGATTTTATGCACTATGTTATAAAGTTATTCTCATAGGTTTTAATGGCATTTGAACGAAAAGCCGAATAACTGTTCTGAAAAGACTTTTTATTATAACGCACAGAATTATAATAGATATTTATCATAGCTTGAAATGGAAATTTTCATATCAAAAGTTATGGCTAAGGTTAAACACAATAATTTCCTGGATACGGTTGATGAAGTAATCACCAATGCAACAAATGCCGGGGTAATCCATCTCCATGCAGAAGGCAATGAATTAAACGGACGGCGTATAACCATCAACGGGAAACCTTCTTATCACTTCGGTACAACGGGTTATTTAGGCCTTGAACAAGATAAAAGGTTAAAAAGCGCAGCAATAAATGCTATTGAAAAATACGGAACCCAGTTTCCTTTGTCCAAAACATATATTTCGCACCCGCTCTATGCGCCCTTAGAAGAAAAAATTTTCCAAATGTACGAGCATCCCATACTCATTACAAAAAATAGTACACTTGGACATTTAGCAGTCATTCCCACTGCTGTAAGAGCTGGTGATGCGGTGATCTTGGATCACCAGGTACACTGGAGTGTACAAAGTGCCACGGAGGTTTTAAAATCAAAAGGGGTAACAGTAAGGATGATCAGGCATAACAATATGGATATGTTGGAACATTATATCAAAGACTTAAGAAATAAGGCCAATAAAATTTGGTATATGGCAGACGGGGTTTATTCCATGTATGGGGATTATGCCCCTTTACAAGACTTAATGGAGTTATCCAAAAAGTACCCGCAGTTACATCTTTACATTGATGATGTTCACGGAATGAGTTGGAAAGGAAAACACGGTTCGGGGTATGTTATGTCTGAATTGAAAGAGCTTCCGCAGAATATACTATTATTCGGCACTTTGAGTAAAACTTTTGGGGCTAGTGGTGCGGTGCTGGTATGTCCTGATAAAAAATTGCATAAAAAAATTAAAAATTTCGGAGGACCCCTTACATTTTCAGCCCAATTAGAACCTGCTTCAGTTGCTGCTGCCACTGCTTCTGCGGAGATTCATCTCTCCCCTGAAATCTATGAACTACAGTCAGATTTAGCTGCTAAAATTGATTACTTTAATCAACTGTTAGAGACTTCGAATTTACCCCTGGTACATAAGAATACCTCCCCGGTATTTTATATTGGTACAGGGCTCCCGGCTACAGGGTATAATTTTGTAAGCAAAATGATGGAGGCCGGTTTTTTTGTCAATCTTGGTTTGTTTCCGGCAGTTCCGGTTAAAAATACCGGGGTTAGGGTGACGATTTCCAGACATAATGAAATGAAAAATATAAAAGCATTGGTAGATGCGATGAGCTTTTACTTTCCCATAGCAATGGAAGAAACCCATACTGATTTAAACAGGATTTACAAATCATTTGGAATTCAAACAACCGAAAAAACCAATCTTCCAACTACTCAAATGGATGAGCTAAACCTGGAATACTTCGAAACCATTCAACAAACAAATAAACTGGAATGGGATACCTGCTTTTCCGGGAAAGGTACTTTTGACTGGGATGGTCTTGATTTTTTGGAGAAAGTGTTTACCAATAATAATTTACAGGAGCATAACTGGGGCTTCCATTACATTACGATAAAGGACAAAACAGGAAAAATGATATTGGCGGCACCCCTTACCAGTGCGCTTTTAAAAAATGATATGCTTTCTGATGCAAATACCTCGAAAGCCATTGAAGAAATTCGTGAACAGGATCCCTATTATATGACCGATGTCGTTCTATCCTTAGGCTCGGTTTTTTCAGAGGGAGCCCATTTGTTTTTAGACGATGATCATCCATTACATATTCGCTCGATGCGGTTATTTCTGAAGAAAATTGATGAAATAAAGGCCAAGGTGAGGGCTAAACTCATCATTTTAAGGGATTTTAAAAAAACAAATACGTTGAACACTTTTCTTCACAAACAAGGTTTTATTTCCATAGATATGCCCGATTCCTGTGAAATTGCCAATTTCAATTGGCGAAATGAAGAACAATATATTTCCACACTCAGTAAACGCTCCAGGAAACATTTCAGAAAGGATATCAAGGCATTTGAGAACTATTTTAAAACCAGGATCGTATGCTCCCCTACCCCAGAACAAATTGACAAATATTACCAGTTATTTGAAGAGGTTTGGAGTAACAATTTAGGAATTAACACTTTTAAATTTCCTAAAAAGCTATTTACTGAAATGGTTAAAAGTCCGAAGTGGGATTTTCTAACATTATATCTTAAAGCAGATAATCCCGACGCATTGGATAAGATCGTAGGTGTGATGTTTATAACGCGATCTGGAAAAACTTTCATACCCGCTTTTGTAGGCGTGGATTATGAATATAATGAAAAATTAAATGTCTATCGCCAGCTTTTACTCCAGGCAATAAAAACGGCCGGGATTTTAAAGTTCGAAAAAATTAATTTTGGCCTTAGCGCCAGTTTTGAAAAAAAGAAATTGGGAGCCACTTTAATACCTAAAATAGCCTATGTTCAAGCGGATGACAACTTTAGTCTTGAAGCTTTAGATTGGTTACGTAAAGATTAACACCCCCCCTTTGAAGCATATTTTTTAATATTTACCCTATAAAAAGCCGTATTGAAAATAGCACAGCAAAGGCATTATTTGTTTTTATTAAATACAAATCTCATGTTCGAGAAAACAATGTCTATATTCAGCGAAAATGTTGAAAGCCTAATTCAGTCAGGTAAATCTGATTTGAAGAAAGCTGAAGATGGCATTAGTTTATGTATTAAAATTCTTTCCAAATTACAAAAGCAAGTTGATAAGAATGATTTTGAAAATACTCAAGCGGAAATTGAGTTTTTTAAAAATATAAAACCTTTCCCGATGAGCTATCTTATTTATTTTACCGAAGTCAGGTCTTGTGAATTAAAGCTCCCGAAAGTCGGTAACTCTCATAAAGTTCGTTATTTGGAAAAGGAGATTAAAAAGATCAATAGATTTTTTTCTGAAAATAACAGTTTTGTCAACTATATGGAGCAAAACCACAATTACCTGGATCCACAATTTTTCAGTCGCAGTGGAAAAATGGATTTCTCCTTTAGCCCAACTATTAACTATTATCAAAATCCTGAATTTTCGACCAGCCACGATATGCTTTGGTCTAAAGTCCAGGCTTTATACAGGTACATCCATTATATCCGAGAGAAATTAGAATTGATACAGCCCGGAAGCATTGGGAATTTCCGGGAACGCCAACCAAATTTATTACGATGGTCCGGATCCAAAACTTCTTTAGTAGAGGTAATCTATAGTTTATATCTTAAAGGAGATATCAACCATGGGACTGCGGATCTTAAAACGCTTATCTCTGCCTTTGAAGATTTTTTTAATATTAAGCTCGATAACTATCATAAAACATATGGTGAGATGAGAGCCAGAAAAGATCCTAGAAGTAAATATCTTCACCAAATAGCTGCAAAATTGGAAGCAAAAATGCGCCAGGATGATGAAAGGTGAATTTTCGAAGTAAATCGTAACTACGAAAATCAGCTCTACATTAATTTTACAAAGAATTTCTGCTACTTCCCTCCTACCTTTACCTCAAATTATAGCAATCCTCGTCATTTTCTATTAAACGTTAAACTTTTTCGTACTACGAAAAACCTAGGGAATTATTTCCTGCAAACAATTTCAATTTTATAGAACAATTATAAACCAGGTCAGGAACAAACAAATGAAATGTTCCGAGCCATAAAATTTGTTCTATTATGCCAACATCAATTATTACTACAGACGATCTTCAGGATTTCAAAATGGAATTACTCGAAGACATTAAACAACTGTTGAACCAGCAAAAATCAGGTAAAATAAAAAAATACCTGAAATCTGCAGAGGTCATGGATTATTTACAAATAAGCCCGGGAACGCTTCAAAATTTACGAATAAATGGGACGCTACCCTATACTAAGATAGGAGGTATTATTTATTACGATGCTGCTGAAATTCAAAAGGTCATGGAAGAGAATCGTGTACTTAATTTAGATCTATAGCAATGAACTATATCAAGCAATTAAACGCCGCTTTTGAGAAGTTCTATTATGATGATCGCTTGAATCCTACCCATATTAGCTTATATATGGCCTTATTCCAGGAATGGAATAGTAGCCGGTTTGCAAAGGATTTTTTTGTAAACCGCAGGGATTTAATGCAAGTAGCCAAGATCGGTTCTAAATCTACCTATCACAGGTGTGTAACCGATCTTGATAACTGGGAATACCTTTGCTACTTCCCATCAAATAATCCTTACAAAGGCAGTAAAATTAAGATGGCCATTATTGGGACAGGTGATGAACCTGCAGAAGACTATTACGATCCCAAATTAGAACATCTTGCGGAACGCTACCATCCCATACGAGAACCAGTAGTGAACCGGTACCCTCCCAATAATGAACAAGCTGTGTACTCGCAGCGTCCCTCAGGTGGACAAGTATTGGTATCTACTATAAACAATACTAAACCAATAAAACATAATAAACAACCAAACAGCTTGCAGATAGTTTTAGATTTTTTTAATGATAAAAATTTTAATCCTGATGATGGAAAAGAGTTTTACGAGTACTATGAAGACAGGCAGTGGCAGACAAGCGATGGTTCTGACGTGAGAGATTGGAGAGCTCTAGCAAAATATTGGGTCGAACAAAAATCGTTTATGAAAGAAAAAAATAGATTAAATAAAAAGCAGGAGGTGTCCCATTTCCGGGACAACTTGCGAACCACTAAAAATAAAGATTATGGACAACCCCTCTAAAATAACCGAAGGCGGTGTGGAGTATTCCCTGGGGAAATTCGATGGGACTTGCGTTCATTATGACTTTCCCAAAATTTTAAAATATCTCGATGCTAAGGGCAAGCTACTTTTTGGAAAGCAATTTAAGATTTACAAAGAAGACAAGGCTATTCTCTTAAAACTCACCTCCTATTTCATCCGGGATGAAGCAATCTGTAAAAAATATGGTCTCGATCTAGAAAAGGGAATATTACTGTCCGGGCCTGTAGGATGTGGTAAGACTTCTCTAATGAAGCTCCTAAGGCATTTGGCTCCCAGGCAGCGTCCTTATGAAATGATTCCCTGCCGAAATGTTACATTTAGTTTCAACCATATAGGCTATAAAACTATTAAGGATTATGGCGATACTAAGTTTTTTTGTTTTGATGACCTTGGCGTAGAACCCCCTGGAAGATTCTATGGTAAGGATCTAAACGTTATGGGTGAAGTGCTGTTATCCCGGTATGAACTCTTCCTTGAGACCCGTAAAAAGCTAAGGACCCACGCCACTACGAATTTAAATGCAGAAGAACTGGAAGAACGATATGGTAACCGTGTTCGTAGCCGGATGCGTGAATTATTTAATTTAGTAGCTTTTGATAGGAATGCTGGGGATAAGAGGAAGTAGATGAGTTTTTAGTAACTTGGATCTATCTTTAATTTCAAATATTGAATATTATGTCTGGTAGACTTCAAGATATTGAGAATAGACTTCACCAAATAAACAGTGCAAGATTTCAAAATCTTTGCGATACATACTTAGTCCTAAGAGAGCGAGAATTTACAAGTATTGAACGTACTGGCAGCCAATTTGGGAAAGAGAAAACCGTAAAAGGTACGCCGGATTCATTTATCCGTTTGTCTAACAATAAATTGGGTTATGTTGAACACACAACGCAATCTTCTTCATTACCAGAAAAAATGAAAGAGGATATTGATAAGTGTTTGGACGGATCAATTACCAAAGTTGCCTCTAAACAAATAGACAGAATTATAATTTGTTTTAACGGAAGATTAAAAACTGCCCAAGAGGTTAAAATACAGGAATATGCTCAATCCAAAAATATAAAACTGGAATTGATTGGAGTCGATACATTAGCTCTTGAAATACTCTCCAAATACCTCCTCCTCGCTAGAGAATTTTTGGACATAAAATTAGAAACAGGACAAATACAAACACTTTCAGGATTTATAGCAGAATACAATAACAAAGCGAATAATTTATCTACTCCACTAGATAACGTATTTCTGCATCGTGAAAATGAATTGAAACAGATAAATGATGCGATTAATGAATCAGACCTCGTAATTATTTCTGGAGCCGCAGGAGTTGGAAAAACAAAGATTGCTCTTAAATCAATTGACCAGTTTTTAGAGCAGAATACCTCATATACTCCCTATGTTATTGTTAAAAAGGATGTGGATATCTACGAAGATTTAAAAATACAATTACAACAGGATAATGACTACATTTTATTTGTAGATGATGCTAACAGACAACTTATAAACCTACAACAACTTTTTGGTGTCTTTAAAGAAGTCCGAAAAGGGAAAATTAAATTAGTTTTAACTGTCAGAAATTATGCCTTAACAGACATTCTTAAAGAATCGTTTGTTTTTGATAATGAAACAATTGACATTCCAAAATTTTCAGACGAAGAGATTGTTCAATTACTTGAAAGTGAATCATTTGGTATTCAGAATTCTAAGTATCAGAAGAAAATCGTCGAATTATCCGATGGCAATGCAAGACTAGCCATAATGGGTGCTAAAATCGCACTCGATAAACAATATGAATTCTTAGCAGGAGATGTTACCGAGCTCTATGATACATATTTTAAAAATGTAACTTCAGACTTAGATATATTTCAGAATAAGGTTCAGATGCAAGTTCTTGGTTTGATTTCATTCTTTTTCACAATAAATAGGGAAGACAAAGATGTAATTGAAACGATTTTAGAGAATTTTGAGATTGACTACTATAAATTTAATGAAGCTGTAGAGGAATTGCATAAAAAAGAATTAGTAGAAGTTCAATACAACCACATTCGGATATCTGAACAGGTAATGGCCACATACTTTTTCTACTTGGTCTTTATTAAAGATGGTCTCTTATCTTTTGACAAATTACTCTTTAACTATTTTGATGGTTACAAACATAGGTATACCGATACAATAATTCCAGCCAACAATTCTTTTGGATACGATAAGGTTTTTTCAAAAATAAATCCTGCACTAGATAAATATTTGGTAAGAATTCAAAATGATGAAAACAAAACTTTGACTTTTTTGGACCAATTTTGGTTTTATAAACCTGAAGACGTATTAAGTTATTTCGGGCAGAAAATAAATAATCTATCGGAGCCAGAGAATCCAAAATATCTTACAGAATATGAAACGAATGATTTTGTACATAGTAAAGAACAAACTCTTGATTTTCTAACCAGATTCTTTCGCCATCAAACTGAATCTTTTGAACCCGCAGTAATACTGGCATTTGAATATATAAGAAAGAAGCCAGAACATCTGCCAGAATTCATTCGAAGGATTCGGGAAACTCTTTTATTCGATGAACGTGACGAACGGTATGGCTTTGCCCGCCAAAGTAAATTCATAGAACTTATGTGTTCAAGAATTGCCAAAGGAAAAGAGCATTTCTGTATAGCTTTTTTTGCTGTTTCCGAAACATTTCTTCAACATTCATTTCATATAGTACACGGTGGAAGAAAACACACAATTACCTTTTACGATTATCCTATACCTCAGACTAAAGAAATAGAATTACTAAGGGCTACAATTTGGAAAACGCTCTTTACTTTATTTGACAACTACCGAAGCAAGGTTATTAAATCAATAAATAATTTTCGCCCTGGATATAGAAAAAGAACTCCCAAGCTATTGGAATATGACCTGTCGTTTCTTATACCTTTTATTCTAGAAAATTTTTCCCCCCAATCATTTATTGAATCTCATTCGGCAAATGACTTATCAATATCATTAAAAAATGAAGATAGAATTGATGGGGAGATTTTTAATGAATTAGAATCTGCATTTAATACAAAAGCCTACAAAAATTTTAGAAAATTGGATTGGAATAGGTTCAGGGACAAAGAGGAATATGAATTTGAAGATTGGCGTGAATATGAGAGAGTAAAGTCAGATGATTTAAAACAGAATTTCACCTTTCAATCAATTAATGATTTTCCTGCTTTTTTTGATTGTATAAATAATTCTCAGGCAATTATTGATCGAAATCATTCGCAGATAGAAAAGTCGCTAGAGGTAATTTTCGAAGAAAATTTTTTGCAAGACGAAGATATAGGATTGCAACTTTTAGAAGAATATTTAAACAAGAATTATAAGATTAGATGCCTTTACCGAACTATTAGTGTCATTGTAAAAAGTTCCAAACTAAACTCTAAGAAACTCTGGAGCATATTAGAAAATTGGAGCGGTGAGAATTCCATTTATTGGAAATTGACTTTTTTCGAACGACTCCCTTCGGATTTCGTCAACAATAATTATTACGATAATTTAAAATCCACTCTTAAGAGCATCGACTGTAACGCATATCTCTATATTCAAGAATACAAAAAGTTCAACTTGGTTAAAACGGATGCCATAAAAGAAATTTTATATATTATATCGCAGAAAATTGAGGAAGGGATTAATTTACGAACCTCAGAATATCCATATACGGATGGCTTTGATCAACTTAAGGATGATTACGCTCTAATGAGCAAACTATATTTTCAGCAATACACACTAGGTAAGACCAGTTTTACTTTTGATTATGAAAAGAAAGGATTTAAAAACCTCTATGTATCCTATCCTGAATTCTTATTTGATTTCTTCAACGTGTTCTATTCGAAATATGATTTGGGGCGTAGGAATGACAATTTGAAAATTGGATTTATATGGGACACTTCAGATAGATTTAAAGAAATATCTGCTGTAATCGAATTTCTAGTAGATGCAGAACCTTATTTTGGTTTGGGTGGTCATTCCGTATCCGTATTATTTAATGAATTGGATACAATACAGTCTAAAAACGCCTTAAATTTCTTGAAATCATATATTACAAATAATCAAGAAAATCGTAAACAGATTGAAGTCATATTTGATATAATCAGAAAGCAATTCAATGATAAATTTGAAGAATTACTACTTTTCTTTCTTGATTTAAATAGCAATGTAGAATTTTTCAAACAAATAGATTGGCCAGGAAATCCAGGAGTACAAATGGGTGAGGTTAATTGGGGTGTATTACACGCAAAAAGGTGGGAAAGGATTCTGGCCATAGTCGAAAAATCCAAAATGGTGATTGAGATCATTCCAATCAAAGCATTTATAAAAAAGATAATTCAATCAGAACATAATCACGCAGAACATGAGCGAATGCAAAAATTCATAAGACCTTCCGACTTCTAATATGCCCTATTATTTCTAGTACTATTTTGCGAATACATTTTATCACCTCAATTCCCAATTCTCTCATAACTTTCTAAATTTTTGATTAAACTTTCCCATATCACGAATGCCAAAACTTGAAGGTTCTTAGGCTTTTGAAAATAACCGTTTTCCTCTCCATTACTCAAAAACCCCAATTCTACGAATACCGAAGGAAAATAATTAATCGTTTCCCGCAATACCTGAAAATTAGTAAACTTCAAGCCCCTACATCAAAGCCTAAATGCTTTTTAATTTGATTCTGCAATTGATAGGCAAACCAAACAGACTCTTTTGAATATTCAGAGTGAGTTTCTCCAACGTACACCTCGATCCCCCTTGCAATAGCATTATGAGAATGATTACAATTCAACGAAAGAAACAAGTCAGCATTCAGAACTTTAGCAAGTTTTGTTCTATCCGATAATGAAATAAGCGTGTCGTTATACCGAATCAAGTATAAATTCAATGGTGCCTCTGACTTTTCGTTGAGCCTTAAAATTTCCAAGCCAATATTCAACACAACATTCTTTTCTTTAATTCCATTTATTCCGATGGCACCGGAATCTTTTCCACCCTGACCCACATTAATTACTATTCTTTTTTTTAATCCAGTTTCCTGTCTAAAAATGATGCACATATTCAGAAGCAAAATCATAAAACTGACGTTTTTGAGCACTTTTTTCATTTTCATTTTCCGAGTTATTAACCACCTCCTTCTATAATCCCATAAAATTTAATGCCAAATGAAATCATTGAAAATCAATCTTATATAAATAATATTTTATTCACAATTTACTGATTTTCAATTATTTAAGACATTAAATTTCTAATTTTCTCATAACGAAAACGAGTCAAAACTTAAAACTTTCAGTTATGAAAAAATCTATCTCTATGGCAACTGTTTTATCGTTGCTTTCTACGAGCGTTTTTGCGCAAATCGGTGGGATCGAAGATTCCGTTGCCGATATTTCCGATACTATAAGGAATATATTTCCAATCATCCTTGGAGTAATCTTCCTGGTCGGGTTCCTTTTTAATGCCGGCCATTTCTTTGGGGAAAATTCCGATCTCAAAAAAGGAATAACCCGGGTGTTGGTCTTTGTACTTATCGCAGGCGCCGTGGTAGGCATCTTCACTTATTTGATCAGCATTGTAGTTTAAGTCGGTCGCTAAGCGACATTTAAAGAAATAAAGGAACAATTATGAAAAAATATACTCCTTATAGGAATATTCGAAAGGGTGCCATCATCTTTGGGCTTTCCCTTCCCCTATTTGCACTAATGATGCTTTCGATAATCGCGTCCCTACTGGTGATCATTTTCTCCTTCAGTCTGGGTGTGATTATCAGCGCCCTGCTCTTTAATGCATTCTTGTATATCGGGTTAAACCTTATCAGCAGGCTCCTGGATTTTCTACAGATGACCGGGGTATTTCCAAAAATGATTAGTAATAAAAGAAACTCAGGTATCGATTATGAAGAAGATTAATCTTTCCTCCCACTGGCCAATTGCCGATATCCGGGATAATATCATTTTTTCCAGAAACGGTAACGTTGTGCTGTGTTATCAGCTGGACCTACCTGAAATTTACTCCTTATCGGAAAAAGATTTTGAAGACCTGCACGCCACCTGGTTCCAGGCGCTTAAATCCCTGCCGGTGGGTACAGTAGTGCATAAGCAGGATATTTATGAGAAAAAGGCATTCACTGCAGCGACACTACCAAACAAAACCTTTTTGGAAAAGGCCACCAGTGATTATTTTAAAGATCGGGAGTATATAGCACACCGCTCTTTAATATTTTTTACCCTGACCAGGAACAAAGCTTTAAACAACTCCAAATATGTAAATCCTTTTCGAAAAGTTTCCAAAGAAATTGTCAGGGAACTGGATGCCAACGTTAAAAGCTTTATCGGCTCGGTAAACGATTGTGTTTCCTTTATTGCTAACAGCCGAAAGGTTTCTATAAAAGCAATACCATCAGAAGAAATCACCAGCCTAACTTCCGAGTACTTCAATGGTTTCAATGAGGGTTTCGATACCGATTTCCTACTCCAAAAACAACATATTCAAACGGGGGACAATTATTTTGATGCCCTGGCTATCAATAGCGAGCTGTGCTTTGGCGAAAGGGTACAGTCGAGCAAAACCAATGAGAAATTCACATCCGATGATTTTGTATTTCACCAGGGGTTTATTGATGGGCTGGGGCTTCATTTAAGAGAGAACCATATAGTCAACCATATCCTCTACCTGGATGATAAACACAAGTGGCGCAAGCTACTGGATAAAAAAGTAGAAGAGCTTAGCAAAAGTTCCAACTTTGGCTCTCATAACAAAGTTGTTCTTGGAAAGATCCAGGAAATCCTGGAGAAGATCAATAGCGATGAGAACGCGCGGATTATCCGGGGCCATCTTAATGTCATTTTTTGGGATCGGGATCCTCGTAATTTGGAAGGCATTGCCTCTAAAATTAAGGCTGAGTTCAAGGAACTGGATATCATCCCTTATGCTCCACGCGGCGAGGAACGAAAGAATTACCTACTGAACAGCTACTGCTGCCACGCTTCCAATTTTTCCGATGAAGATCTTTATGTGACCGATTTGAAACATGCCTTGTGCCTCCTTATCAATAACACGAATTACAAATCGGACCCTACCGGCATCATTTTTAATGACCGTGAGCATAACATTCCAGTACTAAAAGATGTATGGGACAAGGGGAAGAAACGGATCAAGGCGCGCAATTTTGCCATTTTTGCCCCGACCGGGGAAGGAAAATCCTTTTTGGCCAATAACATTCTACGTCAATATTTTGAAAACGGGGTACGGCTGGTGATTATCGATCTTGGGGGTTCTTATACCAAGTTCGCTAAACTCTATCCTGATAATTACACTGTATTGCGCTACCAGAGCGGAAAGAACTTAGGGATCAATCCTTTTTACATATCCAATCCCGACGATGTAAGTCCTGAGTGGCTGGAAGATCTTTCGGTGTTTCTATTAGAACTCATTGCTGCAAATGATAAAGTTACCAAAGCACAATCCGTAGCCATTAAAAAGATCCTCCGTTACTATTACAAAAACACCACGAAAAACCATTCCTTAGATAGTTTTTACCGTTTTATCGAGCAGCGAAAAGATGAGCTGCTGGAACCCCTTAAAATCCATCCCGACTACTTCAATGTAACCAACTTTTTGCACGTGCTCTCGGAGTATGTCGGCGATGGTCTATACAGTTTCTTATTTGAAGTTAGCGAAGATCAAACTTACAAGATCGAAGATAAGCGGCTGATTGTCTTTGAACTCGATGAAGTCAAAGACAATAAAGAGATCCTCTCGGTGATGCTCAAACTGATAAAATCGGCCATCCAACGCACCATCTGGAAAAACCGGGCCGAAAAAGGAATTATCCTCTTTGATGAATTTGCCAAACAACTCAAGTTTGAAAATGTCCTGGAAAGCGTGGAATTCTATTACCAGGCGATTCGTAAACAAAACGGGGCCATTGGAATCATCCTACAATCCATAAACCAGCTCCCTAATAACGCTACTTCCTCAAGCATCCTGGAAAACACCCAGGTGGTCTACAGCCTGAACAATGAAAAAGGTTATGAAGAACTAGCTAGGCGCTTAAGCCTCTCCAGCCACGATCTCAACCAGTTGAAATCGATCAGGAATAATTTGACCGGCAAGCGCAAGTACACCGAGATCTTCATTAAGATCGGCAAGGAAAGCAACATTTTCCGCCTGGAAGTACCACCCGAAGTTTATGCTGCCTATCTCACCGACGGAACCGAAAACGAGGCCATCATGGCCATTTATAATGAGACAAAAAATATGGAAAAGGCTATCAAGGAATTCATCAGGCAATCCTAAACACTCCTTAATATTTAAAACAATTCGATATGAAAAACAATCACAAAACCTGGTTACTCACACTGGCATTAGCATTATGCTTGCCCGCAGGCGCTGCCTGCCAGGGGATGCCGGTGTACGATAACACGAACTTTGTCAGCCTGGTCAAATCCCTGGTGGAATCGGCCAAGCAAACCGCCAACCTGGTCAAGACCGTTAACTTCTTAAAAGCACAGAAGGAAAATATTGAAAAAGTCAATAGCGTGGTACAGAATTTAAAAGCTGTGCGCGAGATCGGTCGTAACAATCAGCGTCTTATTGCGGTGATGCAGGACGACCTTCGGGATATTTTGAACTCCCCCTATATCAAGCCAGAAGAAGTAAGCCGTGTTACCGAATCCTTCAGTGCCGTGGTTGAAAACTCCCTGGAGACCGCAAGCTTTATCGATGAGATTTTATCGAGTGATCATTTAAAAATGAGTGATGCCGAGCGGGCTCAAGTTTTAAAACAAAAAGAACTCGAGTCCAAAGAAATGGTCATCGATGTGCGGTTAAAGACTAAACGCTACCGCGAGATCATTTCCTTTAGGAAAATGCAGGATAAGATCAATAACCGGGAAACAGGCTTTTGATGATTAGCGGGGTAATCATACTGGCTGTAGGCGTCGAATATCTCGATAGCGTTTTCCAAACCATCCAGGAGAGCGAGTTTTCACAGTACACCATCGTGGGCATGAAAACTTTGGCGGTACTCTTCTTTTTAGTAAACATCCTTAAAAAGTATAATGAAGGCGTAGCTGATAGACAGGGCTATACCTGGGGGCTTTCACCCGGGGATCTGGCTAAAAATTTTGCAGTGGTACTGCTGGTTATTTTCTCAACCCAAATCCTGGGGTTCTTTGACAGTATTCTCGTAGCTATTGAAAATCAGTACCGCGATACCGCCCCTGCCCTTCTCCCCTTGCAAATGCAGGAAATTCCCATCGAGGAAGATGTCTCCCCTATGGGGGCGATGCGTAAAGCCATGGCTTTACTTTATGAAGCCCTGGTGACTCCCCTCTACGGCTTTAAAACCTTTGCATTTCTAATCAGCCTGTTTTTATGGATCCTTGATTTATTCATCTACCCGCTATTTTTGGCAGAGCGTTATTTCCTCCTTGGAATTATGCAAGCCTTTTTTCCGCTGGTGCTTAGTCTGGCGGTAATTGAAAAGTTCCGTTCGATGGCCTATGGATTTTTCAGGTTGTATGCCGCAGTGTATATGCTGGTTCCGGCTTTCTTCCTGGTTAATGTGTTTATCAACGCCCTTTATACGGAAATCAACACCAATTTCTGGGAAAACCTATTTGGTACAGATTACGGGAGCGGTTTTTTCGCCCCGGTTATAGAAATGGGTTCGATAGTTTTTATCGTGTTTTTAAAATTCAAACTCTACCGACGGGCCATTTCTTTTACCCTAAGACTGTTCACCACGTGAAGCCTATAAAGAGAATCTAAAATGGTTCTTTTAATAAGCTTCGATATAACCTATTTAGTCATAAAAAATAGTTCAAAAATGAAAACACCATATAAAAATATCTATTCGATATTAAGGCTCAACCGCTTTATAGTACTGGCCGTAGTACTTTGTTCGCTGTTTTGTAGTGTCTTTGCTATTTGGATGGCCATCTCCACAAGGAATATGGCATTAAACAGCGCCTTTGCCATCAATACCGATGGGAGCATCATTCCCTTAAAGCTGGTGACCCAAAAAGAAAACTTCCGAGTAGAAGCCCTGGCTCATTTGGAGCTGTTTCACACCTACTTCTATAATATTGATGCCAGCAATTATGAGAAAAACCTGGAAAAAGCATTATGGCTGGGCAATAGTTCGGTAGACAACCTATACAGGCAGAAAAAGGCCGAAGGGGTTTACAACCGCTTATTGCAGTACTCGCTGGTCCAAAAGGTATTAACGATCGATTCGCAGCTGGAAGAAAAGGAGGAATCGTTTCATTTTAAAACTACCGTTATTTTCGAGATCAACCGCGGCAGCATTGTGGATACCTACGAACTGGTTACCACGGGAAAACTACTCATCGTAGATCGTCACTTCCCCCATAACCCACACGGGCTCCTCATTACGGATTATTTCGAAAACAGTTTAAGAAAAGTACCCTCACAAAATTAAAATTAGAACCGATGAAAATTGAAAAGAACAAAATCGTATTCATTAGCGTCCTGGTGGTCATTGTGATTTTTCTTGTCACCTATACCATAATGATCACCGGGGAGGATGAAGAGCAACAGGAAAACCTCAGGCAAACGGAAATCCCAGCCCTTGAAGAAGAAAGCCAGCAAACCTATGATTCTAAACTGGAGGCTATTGATAACCTCAAAGAAGTTCGGGATAAGAATGCGCCAAGTATTTATGATGAAACGTTTTTGGACTCTTTAGGCTATTACGACACCGAGCTTTTGGAAAAAGAAAAAGAGCGCAAGATCGATAGTATTTATGAATTGGGAAAAGCCCGGCAAGCACAAATTGCAAACCTTACACAAACCCGGCTAACCAGCCCTCCGGAGAATAGCAGCCCGAGCCTAATAAAAACAGTACCAAAAGTAGATACTGCGGAAATTGAAGAAAAGCGAGAAATCGAAGCCAAAGAAATGGGTTTGGAACATCAATTATTCTTTGCATCTGCTCCCAAAGAAGCTAAGGATCGTATAACAAGTACTACCGATAAGGAAATTAAAGTGGTGATCGATGGCACCCAGGTAGTCAAAGCCAATTCCAGGCTTCGAATGCGGCTTGCCCAGCCTGCCAGTATTGGTGACAAATTTATCCCCAAAAACACCCCGGTTTTCGGCTTTGTGAGTTTTCAGCCAAATCGGGTCCTGATCGAGATCGAAAATATCAATAAGCATCAAACTAGCTTAAAAGCCTTTGACCTTGAAGATGGTAGCGAAGGTATTTACATCGAGAATAATTTCCGGGCGGAAGTAGCCACGGAAGTCCTGGATGATGTAATCGGTGATATTAATATCCCAAGTGTACCCCAGGTCAGTGGAATAAGCAAAGTATTTCGCAGAAATAACCGAAATGTAAAAGTAACCATTCTAAATAATTACAGATTAATTCTCAAGGCCAGCAGACCTGAATCAAACTGGGGATTGGCTAACCAATAAAACAATCATTATGAAAAAGTATATTTTAACCAAGGCCTCTCTACTAGTTTTTATTATTACCAGTGCACAAACCCAGGAAAAACTGGACACTATCTACGCTAATGATCATAAAAATGTTGCGCTATTTTTTCCTGAAGCGATTAGCCAGGGGCTTATCGGTGCTGAGCATTTTGTCTTTACCTACAACCGGGAAAAGCAGCAACACTTCGGACTGCTGCAGGCCAAGCCCGGCAGAGAAAGTAATTTACTTGTTATCGGAACAAATGGTTCGGTATTCTCCTATATCCTGAAGTATAAAAAACAGCTTTCCCGGCTGAACTATTTTATCCCTGAAGCGGAAAGTATTGGAAAAGAAAAGCCAGTTGTCAAGGATTCAGTTAAGGACAAAAAACCGCAAAAGAACTTAAACAAGAAGGAAGATCATTACCGCAGATTCTGCAGCTACCTGCTTAGTAAAAAGCAGCGCCTGGGCCGCATAAAAAAAAGCAAGAACGGTATTATTTTAAGTGTTGAGAATATCGTTTTTAATAAGGAGCAGCTCTATTTTGTGATCGAAATTGAGAATAGATCCAGCCTGGATTATGATCTTAATTTCTTAAACCTGGCGATTGAAACCCGTAAAAAAGGAAAGAAGAAATCCTTACAACGCTTATACCAGGAACCGGTTTTCAGCTATAATTTACCGGCTAAGATTGGAAAAAACCAAACCGCAAGATTGGTTTATGTGTTGCCAAAATTTTCCTTGTCTAAAGAAAGGAGGGCGATATTGGAACTTAATGAAAAGGATGGGGAACGTAATTTAAAACTAAAGATCTCCCATCGGTTTATTAATAACCCTAATTGATAATTTTGAAAAATTCCGACTTTAAAAGTTTAAATTTTTCTGGCGTTTACACCCCTGGAAGTCAGCCTATAACGCTGTTTACTACTTTGTGGTTTCTCGGGAATGGTCATTTCAATCAAGCCTTCGGCAAGGGTAAGTTGCAAATAATTTTTTCTAAAATTTTCTCTATCGGAAAGTCCTAAATGATATTGCATCTCACTTCTGCTATCTTCACCATTAATCACATTTAAGAGGTCTTGAACTTGCGGGGTGACTTGCGGGGTCTCTTGCAGGGTAATTTGGTTACCGGATTAGCACATAGGTTGTTAATTTAAATATTAACTAGTTGTTGGCTTGTTTGAACGGAGGTAGTTTTAAATTTCCCATTTCACTTCCTTTAACCTTACGGAAATCCTCATCATGGATTTTAATACCTTCCCCTCTTCAGGAAGATCTCCGGTTAGCAGCTCCCTAAACGAACCAGAATAGGTTTTGCCCAAGGATTTCCAAACCATCTCTGTTTGGTTAAAGAACAGGGACTGGGATGGATGTGCCAATAACCATTCCTTATCATTGGGGATGGCCTTATCATCATCTTTCCCCACTTGCAGCAACATTTTTTCAAAATCATCTGATTGCAAAAACGATGAAATTCTATCTCGTTGCAGCAGTTGATGGATATCATAGGTATGGCGAACCTTATCTTTTAAATCTTCTAAAGGATTTTCAGTATAGGAAAACCTGATCAGGCTTATTATTTTTTCACAAAATGTACGTTCTATACTTAATGCCGTAACCTTAAAAGGTTCCAGGTGATACGCATTGATAAGGTCTACATTATTAGTCGTGGCAATAAAAGCCGCAATCATGGAATGGACACTGACTATTTCCGATGGATGGGATTTGCCCAGACTTGAAGCTTCCACTACAATATGATCCCGGATCTGGCCAAAGGCACCCGCCACGCCTACTTTATCGTAACCATAAACCACTTTTCTAATTTTGCCCCGTTTATTTTCTAAAGGATGGTCGGGAATAACAGTCATAACAGGTTCCAGTGCACCAGTGACTTTTTTGAGTTTTCGCTTTAAGGAATTATCGGATTCCCCCTCCTCTTTTATAACGACCAAATCGATATCTTCGGAAAAGCGCTCAATTATGCCAAAGCATTTAGATAGGGATGTTCCACCTTTAAACACGGCGAGTTGCCTGGTTGATTTATTAGTAAAAATCTCTTTAAGTGCTAAAGTAACCCAATAGTCCTTTTCTACATAGATTTCAGAAATCCCAAAGTGTTGGGCAGTAGCTACAATAGCTCCCTGAAATGCAGTTTTATAATTATGTAAATTCATCAGGAGATCTTCCAGTTTGAAATGGTGGGCAATATATTTTCGGGTATTCCGAATTCATACTTACTTAAATAATTAAGGGTGTTTTTAAGAGGTTCACTCACCTCGTTAAATGAGAGTGCCTCAAGAAGAGCGCCTAACAATGCCCTTACTTTGGGAGGATAAGATTTAGCAAGATC
The DNA here is from genome assembly GCF_000744275.1 of Gillisia sp. Hel_I_29. Classification (NCBI taxonomy): domain Bacteria; kingdom Pseudomonadati; phylum Bacteroidota; class Flavobacteriia; order Flavobacteriales; family Flavobacteriaceae; genus Gillisia; species Gillisia sp. Hel_I_29. Next base: position 1,807,663 of record NZ_JQLP01000005.1, on the reverse strand, counting down.
AACTAGTTGTATTTTATCGGTATCGGAAAGCCCTTTGATTTTTTTCTTTAAAAAATTAACCCCCTTCTTTTTATCCAAATCTGGAATTTTCTTAAAATCCTTCATTACGTCCAGTAATTGCAAGAAGGGAATACTTTCTTTGGATACAGGTGCATAACTTTTAGCAGGCTTTACAACAAGGTTTCCTATCTTGGTTTTTATCACCTTATCCCAACTGGCCACTCTTACCGTAGTAGGGATTTGAGTAGTAAGGCCAAGTTCATTATATAACCGAGTGCCTGTTATGTATGCCATTGGCTGACCGTTTTCAAAAAGATGACTATAAAGTAATTCTTCCTCACTTGGTTTTATTTCCCCAAAAATAGTTTGTTTGGGCTTATAATACATCCCATTTTTATATCTTTTAATCACACCCCTGGCAGCCATCCTGCTTAAAGCTTTTGCAGCAGCAGAAAATTCGGTTTGGGGAATAGATAAGCTATCATAGGTAAATACCTTTCCGGTATTTATACGATCTACTTTAGACTTTATGGATGTCGCAATATTCATAGCACCACAAAGATAGTGAATTAAAATATAAAATGTCAAGTTTTTTACAGTATTTACTTGACATATTGTAAAAATGAATAGTAATAATTAATAACTATTTCCGCTTACTCAAATATAGACCTGGCCTCCTTATAAACTCTTTCAAAATTAGATTCCAAATCAGCTTTAGAATAAGGTTTTTGTTCTTTAGCCGAAGGTAGATCTCGCCCAATCTTCTGCAGTTTAAACTGTATTTTTTTATCCTTACCATCGGCGTAGGTTATAAACTCTCCCTGTTTCAGACGGAAGAAAACATCGGCACGGATTTTTGGGATTTCCTTCTCTCCGGTGGTTACCCGAGTATCAAAATCAAGACTGTACCCGCGATTCACACTGGTGGTGGGTTTCTTCACAATTTCAAAAAAGCGCTCGTAGTATTTCGCGGTGTCGGGATCATTAACCTTCCCAAAAAACTGATAGGACAGGTTACTTAATATAGCCTTGCTGGCTTTATCCCCATACATCATATCGTTTTGGATCTTATCCTGCATTACATAAATTGTAGCGATATCATAACTCCTCAAAGTGGCCGGAATGCGGTGCATATTCAGCAAACGAAGAGTCGGTGCCTCTTCCATCAGCAGGAAGGAAGCTTTGGAATTACGCACACTCATTTGCTTAGTTATGGTATGGATGATGGTGGCTATGACCGGAGAGTAGGAAGCTTCGTATTTGGGATTGTTCACTACGGAAATAACCGAAGGGTTTTGCTCACTATTAATATGAAGTGGTACTTCATCTTTAGAAAGGACCATAAAAATCTGTTGGGTACTGATCCTTTTAAGGGCATTGGCCAGGGTACTTTTTACCCCGGCCGTTTGCCGCTCAGAATCTTTACCGCTAATAAAGGCATCGGCCATCGCTCGGGAGGTGGTATTGGTTTCCAAAAACTGGATCAGGCTATCGGTATCCAGGTATTGGTAGATAGCGATAAGGTGCGGGAGGGTACAAAACTTCGGATAATCAGTTTTTAATTTCCAGATCAATCCTCCGATTAGCCCTTCTGCGGCATCATTAAAAAATTTTGTAGTCCCCGAGGTACCTGATTCCCGTTGTTCGAGGAGGTTTTCCACTAGTACCCGGGAGACTTCATTGACGCTTTCCTCGTTTTCCAGGTATCTTGGAGCGATGGGATTCACCCTATGGATGATTTTATCAAAGGAAATCACCTTAAAAGGAATTTCCCGGTCTTTAAAAAGCGGGTAGGCCATTTCAGTGAGCTCAAAGTCCTTATAGTCGTGGATCACCCCACAAAAATTTTCCTGTTGAAAATGCTTTAAAAAGCCATACACTACGCTTTCGGTCTTCCCGCTTCCGGCAGAGCCAATAACGGAAGCGCCCCGTTTAATATTTTCCAGTTTAAATTTTCCTTTGGTGGTTGCAAAACCGACCTGGTATTTTTTATTGATCTTTTTATTATCCTGGTGAGTATGTAAAAAAACATACATCAGGGTATTGATCAGGAGCAACGGACAACCCAGGAATAACAAAGCCGGAATCCACTGGTTATCCTGGACCCCATAAATGCCAAGGGCCACCATCAGCAATAAATTCAAAATAAAAGCAAAGCGGTTGATCAGCCTAAAACATATATAGAACAATATGCTTACCGGCCCGATGATCAGAAGCAGTCTAACAAGATTTTCTATGTCCATAATAATTAAAATTAAATACCGATTGAACTTGATTTAACGGCTACCTCCACCCCTTTCTTAAGCCTGTTAAAAATTTTGAGGGCAAGTTGTGCCTGGGAAGTTGGAATGCTGGGCATCATCGGGATCCCTGATTCCCGGATAAGCTTAAAAGCAAGTGCTTTTTCGTTAGCCGGTAATCCCATTAGCGCGGTAAAATAGTGGTTCGGGTTTTTAATAAATTCCTTTCGAGCCGTATAGGTTTCCACAAAATTGCGCTGATAGCCGAAGGTTTTATCAAAGGTCTTTTCTGCTTTTTCAAAAAAGCGGTCCCGGTCAAATCCGCGTTTAACGGTCTTACCTTTAAAATTAACTTCCGAAGCTTTGTATTTACTTCCCGGGGATAAGCTAACCGAATTGGAAGCATCTTTTCTACTTACGATAATATGAATATGGCTTTGGTTTCCCGATTTGGGCATTCCCTGTACGATTCGCTTACCATCTTGCCGATGTGGAGCCCTTGCTTCCAGTTTCTCAATTTCCTTTTCCCGCTTCTGAATACTTCCCTGCATCAGCCCGGTTTCTATTTTTCGGATTTCACTTTTGAGTTGAAGGATTTTAGTGGCATAAGGCTGGTTTTCACGAACCTGGCGATCTGTACCTTTAAAACTCCGGCTATGTTCAATTTTAGCGTAATATTTAATATCATTGACATTAATTGGCCTTCCGTCTATTTCACGGTTAAAGCAGGCCACATAATCCTTCATCAATTCCCGGGTGTACTTTTTTAGATCCTTACTACTGCTTTGTAGGCGTTTTAATTCATATTTGGAAGGGCTAACGGTAATGGAATAGAACTTGGGTTCTTTCTTTTTGAGCTTGGAGGTATTATTATCAATTTCTTTGACGACTTTCTCAGGGGTAATGGCATCCTCATATTGATTAAAGAAATGTTCCTTTACCCCTTCTTCTATCCCTTCATTTTCTTTTTCCAGGTAGCTAACAAAACCGGCCGAACTTTGGGAGTAATTCCCACCTAATTTTTGAGGTGTGATCGTGATATACATAACAGAAAATTTTACAGGTTATTATCAGAATTATCACTCGAGCCGAACCCAACTTGTTCCTGCTTTGAAACACCATCCTTTTTCTCCCGGAGGATTTTCTTTTCCAGGATCAAGGGTTTCTGCTTGGGCACTTCGGTTTGGAAGAGTGAGGCGATCATCGCTGCGGTGGGTTTGGTTTGGGTTTTCTCCATATCTCGCATAATGGCAATAACTGCATTGATACGTTTCTTAAAAGAAGCTTCGATAGTCCTGCCGGTTGGACCCAATCTTTCGTGGGGGGAAATTTCATTATAGAAGAAAAAGTCGAGCATTGTTTCCAGGGCTTCGGTGTGTGATTTGAAGTGTGTTCTTGAAAATTCCTGAAAACGTTTTGCTGTTTCCTTTTTAAACCTGATGCCGATAAATGAGTCCATAATTCGCCGATTTGTCGCAAATTCTTCCCTAAAAATGGGCGTTGGCAGGCCATTTGTCGCAAATTGCTTAAAATCAGGAATCTAAATAAATTTTAAGCAACTGATTTACAGTTACTTAAAAACAAAAAGGAGTGCTTAACATCGCGCAGCGTGTTACCCTCTTGCTACTCCTTTTTGTCCCGCAGCGCGGGACAAAAATTCCGTACAATTTGACCTGTTGCCTGTCCTAATAGACAGTCAAAAGCCACTTGCCAATTCCCGGAAAAAATTTCCGAATTAATAATTTTTTGCTGTGCAGGTTTATCGGCGAAAGTCAAAAATGGATAGCCCTGCGTAAATTTGAATGCTGAAGTTCAGCGAAATAAATATAAGGATTTTTTTAGTAACAGGTAGCGAGTAATAAATAATTCTTATTCAAAAGGGTGTCCGGATTCAAGATTTTTTTTATCTTTATTGAGTAGGTTTCAATGACCTAAAAAGAAAGGGAAAATTCAGGTAACAGCGAATTTTCCCTTTTTTAATTGATTGAGCTTGAAATGCTCCTTACTGTTAAGCACTACCAACCAAGCTATTTTTATATGACCTTTTATAGAACTGCTTTGCTTAGAAGATTCATTGAAATATTTGAGCCTAAAAAAACACTTCTAAAATTAGAAGTGCTTACAATCTAGTTAGAATGTGCCAGGTAAATTACAAAATTCCTTCATCTGCAAAACTGTAGTAATTACCATCAGGCATAAGGATAATATGATCCAGGATTTTCACATCAAAAAATGATGCCGCATTTTTAATTTTCCTGGTCAGGCTTTTATCCGCTTCACTTGGTCTAAGGGTTCCGCTGGGGTGATTGTGCAATAAGATTAGTGCCGTGGTTAAAGACTTTAATACAACTGCGAATAAGATTCGAACATCGACCAGTGTCCCGGTAATACCTCCTTTAGAAACTTCGTAAATACCTTTTACTTTATTAGCATTATTAAGTAGCATTATTTTAAAAGTCTCTTGCAGTGCTATATCATTTTTATTCCATTGTGCGAACGCTAAATCTGCTGCACTTCTGGAACTTGAAATTTTGGGTAGCAAATTTGTTTTTAAACTTCCGTTGTAGCTTATCGCTATTTCATTAACTTTGGATTTCATTATTATCTTATTTAAAGGGTTACTAATTAAAAGAGGGTGCAACTTTCGAAGGGAGCGCCCTCTTTATTTTTTTGATAATTAAGAATTAAAAGATCTTCGATATTTTAATTAAATGAACTTTCATTACTACCTAAAAACAGGATTTCACTTACTAAAATTTCAGTTACATATCTTTTTTCTCCTGTTTCGGTTTCATAGGATCTGGAAGTTAGTTTTCCGCGGATGGCCACTTCTTTACCTTTATCAACATATTTCTCGATAAGCTCAGCCTGCTTTCCCCAGGCCACTACATTGTGCCAGTCGGTTTGTTGAATTTTCTCCCCTTCCTTGTGGTAGTACTCATTGGTAGCCAGTGAAAAACTGCTTACTTTTTTACCACTTTCAAAGTTTTTGATTTCCGGGGCATTCCCCACATTTCCGATTAACTGTACTTGGTTTCTTAGATTACTCATAATTAAAAGATTTAGATACCTGCTTTCTAAGCAGATTGATTAAACATTGATTTACTTATTATATCCGGAGCGTTTTCCTTTTTTGATTTTTTCACTTTGCTTCCGGGTATGTTGTTTTGAAATGATTTCATAATTTTTATTTGTTGATTTACTTCCTATAGCGCCGTTTGCTATTACCTTTTTTGATGCTGATACATTTTCAATATTTAGAATTAGGGAAGGTTTATAAAAAGGAGTAAGCGACTGGCTTATGCAACCTGGACTAACTTCTAAATATTGGTATTTTGCATTACAAAAAAGGTAGGGACAGCAACGGCCGGGAAGGAAATGGAAATACTGAAATTGAAAAACAACTGGAAGCGAAGTAAATGCAAGAATGGAATTCCGATTTAGCGGGCGTCCTTTTTTACTTAATTAAGTATAAGATTACACGAAGAGCGGTAACTACTATATAGCGGATACATCATTAGGAAAATAAAAAGGATGCCCAAGATATTCTTAGGGAAGCTCTTTACCCGAAATGGAGCATTTCGCAGAATGAAGCGGTAATGTGCTGACCGATTTACAACCAGAAGGTCTTTGAAATTAGTGGTCATAATCTCTTAAATGTATGAAGCAGAATATTTATACTAACTATTATTTAAGAATTTGCTTAAATACGTATTTTATTATACTTTTGATCTCTAAATAATAGATTAACCATGGAAATTTCGTGTACAAGAGCTCAGGCTGATCATCAACAACTTCTTAATTGCAAAAACACTTTGGAAAGAATGGATGATAATTTTCAGGATATGACCAAACTACTATCGATTGCTGGTAGCGAGGTACGCTTAAAAATTTTATTCCTCTTGAACATGGAAGACGAATTATGTCCCTGTGATATTGCTGATATTTTAGAAATGAGCGTACCAGCAATCTCTCAACACATCCGGAAAATTAAAGATGCAGGTTTTATCTCCTCAAGAAGAGATGGACAAACCTTGTACTATTCATTAATGAAGGATAAAACAGCTGTACTTGATGCTGTTTTCACTACAATCAAAATGGTTAAAAAAATTGCCTAAAATGAAATCGTCCAATAAGTCAAACAGCACAGCTTTTGTTAGTTTACTTACTGCGGTAACTGCTTCCGTATGTTGTATTACTCCCCTCCTGGCGATTTTAGCAGGTAGTAGTGGATTTGTAACCATGTTCTCATGGATAGAACCTTTTCGTCCCTATTTGGTTGCACTTACCATAGGAATTCTTGGTTTGGCCTGGTATTTAAAATTAAAACCGAAAACACAAGAAGAAATAGATTGTGCCTGCGACGAGGAAGCAAAACCATCTTTTTGGCAGTCCAAAAATTTTCTGTTCATAGTTACAGTATTTGCCGGATTGATGCTGGCTTTCCCTTATTATTCCAATATATTTTATGCACAGCCCAGCAAGGATATAGTGTATGTTTCTCAATCAAACATAATAAAGCACACCTTTGAAGTTGAGGGAATGACCTGCGCAGGATGTGAAGCCCACGTAGAAAGTGAGGTAAATAATCTGGATGGTATTTTATCAGTCAAGGCGAGTTACGCAAATACTAATACCGTAGTGGAATATGATAAAGCTAAAGTTGATTTGGTCGCAATTCGAGAAGCAATAAATAAAACTGGTTATAAAGCAATCGATACAGAAAATAAAGAAGAGAAGTAGATGAAAAAATATGATGTATTTGTAATAGGTTCCGGGATGTCAGGTATGACCGTTGCTAATAAATGTGCCTCCAAAGGCCTTAAGGTTGGCATTACCGATGAACTTCCCTACGGTGGAACCTGTGCCCTAAGAGGCTGTGATCCTAAAAAGGTGATCATAGGAGCAACTGAAGTACGTGATTTTGCCCAAAGACTTAAAGGAAATGGAATAGATACCGTGCCTGAAGTCAATTGGGAAGATATTATGGCTTTTAAGCAATCTTTTGTGGATGCCATGCCTCCTAAAATTGAAAAAGGATATAAGAATAAAGACATAGATACCTATCACACTTCAGCTAAATTTTTATCTGATAACACCTTGCAGGTAGGAGATGAAGTTATTGAAGCTGATAAATTCCTGATCGCAACCGGAGCAAAACCACGGGTATTGGATTTTGAAGGTGGAAATTTGGCACTTTCAAGTACAGATTTCCTTAATTTGGAGGAATTGCCCAGCTCACTGCTCTTTATCGGTGGTGGCTACATTGCCTTTGAATTTGCCCATATCGCTGCGCGGGCCGGTGCCGATGTAACCATATTACATCGTGGTGATCATCCATTGGAAAACTTTGATCGTGACATTGTTAAACATCTTGTGCATGCAACCCGAAAGCTAGGAATTAAACTGGTTTTGGAAACCGAAGTTTCTAAAATTGAAAAGAAAGAAGACCATTACGTAGTAACAGGAAAATCAAATGGAAAAGAGGTCAATTATAGGACTGACTCTGTCTTTAACTCAGCCGGTCGTCCTCCCGCTATCTTTGATTTAGATTTGGAAAAAGCTGGCATCTCTTTTTCAAAAAAAGGAATTACGGTAAACGAATACCTTCAAAGTACCTCTAACCCTAATATTTATGCAGCGGGAGATTCGGCAGATTCAAGAGGATTACCCCTTACACCTGTTGCAGTAATGGAAGGGCATATTGTGGCATCAAATATCATCAACGGGAACAAGAAAAAAGTCAATTATCCCCCAATGCCTTCTGTAGTTTTTACTTTGCCTACCCTGGCATCAGTAGGATTAACCGAAGCAGAAGCCAAATCAAAACAGATAGAATATCAGGTCAATTATAACCATGCGGAAAGCTGGTTCAATGCAAAAAGACTGAATGTTAAGGAATATGCCTATAAAACCATCATTAATAAAGAAAATCAGACTATTCTTGGCGCACATCTAATAGGCCCTAACGCGGAAGAAACCATCAATTTATTCGCCATGGCGATAAAGACCAAAATGAAAATTAATGAGTTAAGGACGATGATATTTACGTATCCAACTCTGTCATCAGATATCCCTCATATGCTTTAAAAATAAATAGATTATGGAAATAGAACTAGTTTCTACCATTACATGTCCTGGTTGCGGACACACAAAAGAAGAGGAAATGCCCACAACAGCCTGTCAGTTTTTTTACCAATGTGATAATTGCAAGCATTTATTAAAACCAAAAGAAGGTGATTGCTGTGTTTATTGTTCTTATGGTAATGTTGCCTGTCCACCCATTCAGGAAGGAACAAATTGCTGCTAAAAATTTAAAATACTTTTGGTGACCTCCCCCACTCCAGATGTATCTTGCTGAAAATTAAAAGTATGATTCCTAGAGATCTAAGTAAAGATATAAAAACTCGCTTGCAGAGCATCAGCGGCCAGCTTAACGGACTTATAAAAATGCTGGATGAAAATAAAGATCCAGAAAAGATTCTGATCCAGTTCAAAGCGGCGCAAAAAGGACTTGATAAGGCGCATTTTCTTCTTTTAGATGAAGTGTACCGCAAAGCGCTGGCGATCACAATTTCAGAAACTGTGGAAGCCTGTCCCGGTAATTGCGGTAATGAAGAGCGAATTGAATTTATTCGCAAACAATTTCCCGACCTTGAGCTTAACAGCCTTACCGATAAAATGAAGGAGATTGATGAACTTAAACGAAGGCTGGAATCTTACATTTCCGAAAATAGATCAGAGTAAAACATTCAAAAATTTTCCATTTAATTTTAATACTAATAAAAATCTGTCGTAAAAAAGCAGGTTTTTTTATTTGGAGACCACCCCGGTTCCGCTCTTATCTTTGGATTGTTCTTTAATAAGAAGGATAAAACTGATTGTTAATTTAAATTCAAAAAAAAATGAAAAGACAAATAGAAATATTTACGGCAAATTGTCCGGTTTGTGATCCGGTTGTAAAAATGGTGAAAGAGTTGTCCTGCGATAGTTGCGAGATTACCACCTATAACCTGGTGGAACAATGTGAGGATAAGACCTGTATAGACAAAGTGCAGGAGTACGGTGTAAAGAGAATTCCCGCGGTGGCGGTTGATGGAAAATTGCTTGAGTGCTGTACAAACAATGGTATAAGCAAAGAAAAACTTATCGAAGCAGGAATAGGAAAAGCCAGTTAGCAAAACCATCGTACTGAAATTAAAATCTGAAACTTTTTATGGCAGCCATTTTTGGCTGCCTTTTTTTTTAATCAAATTAAAATGTTAAATCTTTATTAATCGGCTTGCCTACCCCCCGGGCTATGAGTCGATATTTGAAAAGAGGTTCGGCTCTTAATCTTTTATTTCTGATTTCCGAGCAAATCAGGAAGTAACTAAAACCATTTAAATTATGAAACCATTAAGTTCAGAAATGCAAAAATGTATCGATGATTGCAACGCCTGCATTACTGCGGCGAGAATTTGCCTTGACCAACATTTGGGGGAACCAGACATGAAAGAATGCCACAAATTTTGTCTGGATTGTATTGCTTTATGCACAGCCTGTGTTCAACTACTTGCAAGCCAGTCTGATTATTCAAAACGTCTATGTGCCATTTGTGCCGACTTATGTAAAGCCTGTGCTGATGAATGTGCAAAGTTTGACAGTGAAGTTTGCCAGCAATGCGCAGAAAAATGTCGAACCTGTGCCGAAAGCTGTAAAGAAATGGCAGCTTAAAAAAAATGTAAAAAGGAGCGGCTAAAAAGTTGCTCCTTTTTTTTAATAAAGAAAGCTAACATTAGGATACCACCCTATGTTCGATTTTATGTTTGGCACCTCTTTAATTTTTGTTTAATGCATTTTTAAATAAATATTTATCAAAACCAACCCATTATGGAATCAAATATTTTACAACTCCTTGTCGAATCTTTAAAAACTACCGGATTATTAATATGGTATACTTTATGGGCTTTTATTTTAGGCTATATCCTTTCCGCTGCTATCCAAACTTTGGTCACCAGGGAACAAATGTCCAATGTGTTAGGTAAAACCGGGATAAAGCAAATGAGTCTTGGCGGATTTTTTGGTTTTATATCTTCTTCGTGTTCTTTCGCTTCTCTGGCGGCCACGCGATCAGTAATGGTAAAGGGTGCCCATCCTAAAAATGCTATTTCTTTTTTAATAGCCACTACCAATCTTGTAATAGAAACAGGAATAGTATTATGGCTGTTGGTAGGATGGAAATTTGTTGTTGCCAATTTCGCACTCGGGACAATAATGATTATATATGCTTATTTATTGTACCGCTTTTTTATATCAAAAAAAGTTGCCCGGGCCGGAAAGGAACATGCCGAAAAACTGGAAGCCGAAGAATTGAAACACCCTTCTCCCGAGGGAATGAAATGGTATGAAAAGCTTACTTCTAAGAAAGGGATTAAAATCATCAGCTATAAATTTCTTGGAGAATGGAAAATGGCCTACAAAGAAGTATTGATAGGTTTTACCATTGCAGGAATCGTTTCGGCTTTTGTACCCGACAGTTTTTGGAATTCAATTTTTCTTGAAAGTGGTGCCGAAACCCAGTCTTTCCTCGCAATAGTGGAACATGCTTTGGTAGCTCCTATCCTGGCTGTCTTTACTTTTGTTGGTTCCCTGGGCAATATACCATTGGCGGCGATCTTATGGTCAAAAAATGCTTCTTTTGCCGGGGTAATGGCTTTCCTGGGAGCAGACCTGGTTGCGGCTACGGTAATATATCTTAATGCAAAGTACTACGGCTGGAAATTTACCATCTATATGTCTCTATTGCTATACGTATGTATGGTAGCTGCCGGGATAACCGTACATTATCTTTTTGCCGTTTTTAATGCAATTCCCACAGCACGCCCTGAATCTTTACAAAACATGCTAAGTTTTGATACCAATTCCCATACTTTTTATCTGAATATTATTTTTGGGATCATCGGGATTGTTCTGCTAATTGTGAGATGGCAGTTTATTCAAAAAGCCAAATGAATATAAATTTCAAAACCTTCCAATAATGGACAATCTAAATAAACCCTTAAAAACCATTTTTGCTCCCCTGGCCATGGCAGCGGGTTTAATATTTTTTCAGGCGTATATGATAGCGCCACTTATTCCTAAACTGGCAACTATTTTTAATGTATCAGAACAGCGGATTGGTCTTATAGTACCAGCTTATATGCTGGCTTACGGAGTTTCAGTCCTGTTTTATGGTTTCATATCCGATAAATTTGGAAGAAAACGCATACTTCAAATATCCCTACTGGCTTTTATTGTATTAACAGCGATAACCGCCCTGGTGCAATCTGCTTCACAACTCATCCTGTTACGATTGCTAACGGGTTTAGGGGCAAGCGGTGTGGTGCCAATGTCCCTGGCACTTGTAGGAGATATGTTCAAACCTTCAGAGAGAGGGAGACCCCTGGGACTTTTATTTGCCGCTATGGAAGGGGGAATGGCTTTAGGTTCTACCGCCGGGGTAATGTTGGAACCTTATACAGGCTGGCGTATGTTATTTTTGGCAACTGCCCTCTTGGCCGCTTTGGCTTTGTGGATACAGGTAGCCCGAATGGGCTGGAAACAGGAACCTCATAAATCCAATCGTACTTCATTCAAAAAAATGGTAGGTGGGTTTTACAGGCTACTTGCTTTCCCACGCGGGTTAAGGACCTATTTATTTGTATTCTGGAATGGGATCTTCCATTCAGGTATTTATACCTGGTTAGGGGTCTATTTTGTACAAAAGTATGATCTGGGGCCAATAGAAATTGGTTTGGCCATTCTGGGTTATGGCCTGCCAGGATTTTTCTTTGGTTCCCTTATAGGGCGCGCAGCCGATCGCAGGGGGCGATATCCTATTATTTTAACAGGCTTGGCAACAGCGGCCATAGCAACAGCCAGTCTCGCCCTGGAAATACCCGTTCTTGTCGCGGCCCTTGCAGTCACCTTGATCTCTTTGGGATACGACCTCACTCAACCTCTATTTGCAGGTATAGTAACCGAATTGGGTGGTAAAACAAAGGGAGGCCAGGCCATGGGACTGAATGTTTTTGCATTGTTTACCGGCTTTGGCCTTGGGAGCTTATTGTTTGGGGAATTATTGAAATTAGGGTTAGATCAGGCGTTAATTATTTTTGCGGTTGTACAGGTAGTATTTACGATTGTAGCCGCAAAACTTTTAAAGACAGAAATAAAATTATCAACTAAATGATAAGCTACAACAACCATTTAGATTCTGGTAAGGCCATAACCTTTTTAAGGTGGAGCATTGGCATAATTTTCATCTGGTTTGGGATGGTTAAATTTTTTGTTGGGCTGAGCCCGGCGGAAGATTTAGCTTCCTCAACCATTTGTACCCTGAGCGGCCATTTCTTTCCACAAGGAAGTTGTATGCCTGTATTGGCTATTTGTGAAAGCCTTATTGGCATATGCTTGTTATCGGGGAAGTTTTTGAAATGGGCTTTAGGCTTACTTTTCCTGCATATGTTAGGAACTTTTTCAACCTTCTTCATTTTTCCCGAAAAAATGTTCTCCCATTTCCCATTTGTATTAACTATGAAAGGTCAATATGTAATGAAAAATATAATTATACTGGCAGCAGTGATCAATATTTGGGTCTCAACAACAAATAAGGTATCCATAAGGGCTAATCCCGAAAAATAGAATGTGCTGCAAACAATTTTTTAAAGCCTAGTTTAAATTTAAAATTTTTAGCCTATGAGAACTACAGAAGAAGTATTAAAAGATCATCTAGAACTTTCTAAAAAGGGATCTATAGAAGAGGATCTGCAGAAAAACTTTTCCAAAGATTTGATCCTGCTTACTACGCATGGTATTTATAAAGGACATGAAGGACTAAGGGAATTAAATAAAATGCTGATAAAGGATTTCCCCGAAGCGGAGTTTAACTATATCAATTTTCTTTTTGAAGATGAAATAGCTTTTCTGGAATGGACTGCATATTCAGACAGTTCACAAATAGATGACGGAGCAGATTCCTACATAGTGCGCGAGGGGCTGATAATTGCCCAGACCATTCATTATACTATCCGAAAGAAAAAATGAAAAAAGAATATTTCAGATTTTTAGAAGATTAAGCAGTAGGATTTTTTTAAAGAAAAAAATAAAATCTAATTTGGTTACCACCCCCCTGCTGCCCCTAATTTTGACATAGTTAATTTTTAAAAATCAATTATAAGATGATAGGTTTACATAAAGAATTATTCGCGGTATTGTTAACCGGAACGACCCTTGCGTTTTCTGGAAATACCGCTAGCGCTATGGATCAGAAAAATGAAAATCAAATTGAATTTAAAATCCAAAAGGAGATGACGGAAAAAATCTTACACTTAAAAATTAAAGGCATGCATTGCCAGTCCGGTTGTGCTAATGGTATCGATTCAATGTTGAAGGAGCAAAAAGGCATTATTAAAAGTGAAACAAGCTTTGATAAAAGCTCCTCGATAATTGAATATGATCCAAAGCAGATTTCAGAAGAAAAGATACTCTCCCTTATCAAAGACCGTGGGTTTGAAGTGGAAGTTGTAACCGAAAAGGGGGCTTCTGTAAACGGATAGAGATACCTGTATAAAAACAATAAAGATGTTTGCTAAAATAAAAGAAGACTTCGTAAGTATAGGATCCCTTTTTACCTCGGTTTCCACCTTACTGTGTTGCGCCCTGCCTTCGCTACTGGTTGCCCTGGGAATGGGAGCTGTGGTTGCGGGATTGGCTTCTGACCTGCCCTGGCTCATTACCATGAGCAAATATAAAGACTGGACCTTCCTGATTGCCGGGATTATGATAGGCTTTAATTTCTGGTTGTTCTACGGAAGAAAAAGAAACCAAACCTGCGAGATCGATGAAAACGGAAATGAGACCGCATGTGATACAGCAACAAGATGGAGCAAAGCCATTCTTTGGTTTTCCTTTGGCCTTTATGTCCTTGGATTGTTTGCTGCTTATTTACTATTGCCCATTCAAAGATTTTTAGAAGTTTAAATTTACAAAACATGAAAAATTATTTTTTGATCCTATTCATAGGGTTATCGACACTGTATAAAGTAGAAGCCCAGGGGCATGGCCCAATTTATGGATTACAAACCCCCACCCTGGCAAAAGGCGGTATAAACATGAACGCTTCCGGAATGAGTATAGCGACCGAAGACGAGGCCTCTTATATGCTTCGGTATACATTTTTCTATGGCATTACGGAAGATTTACAGGTTACCCTTACCACTCCTACTGTGATTGAGCGTCTGGAAAATGCTCCACGAACCCGTGGAAATAGTATGATGCCTTCCAATGGAGATATCGAGGCTGCTTTGTGGTATCGTTTTTTTTCAAATGCTTTTGGGGTAGGAAAGAGGTTTGAATCCACAGCAATTTTAGGTGTATCTGCCCCTACTGAGGATGTTCGCGGACAGGTGAATGTAGGGAACTCTATCCATGGGGCCATTTCTACGGGATATGCCTCACGTACCTGGTACGCCTGGTTAGGTGGCGGTTACCAATATTATTTTGAAAAGGACAACGAGCAATTAGGCGATTTACCCTATGCAAGCATGGTGATAGGTTATCGTCCCGATGTTTTTATGGGGGATTATCCTAAACCCGATTGGCGGGTTTTTATTGAATCATTAGTCGAGTTTCCAGGAGACAATAAATATACCGGTCAACAAAATTTTACAGACGAACGTAGCAAAAAAGTATTAGTGGGACCTTCATTCTTAGGACTTTACGGGGCTTGGGGTATTTCTTTCGGAGCGCTGTTTCCAGTGGTACAGGATTTAACCCCAAAGGCAATCAAAGAAAACTATCGGGTATCCATTAATTTAAGTTATTGGTTATAGTATAAATAAATTTAATAAAATAAACAGATGAAAAAAATAGTATTATTAATTGTAGTTGTTGTATTTGGAAGTTTTAGTTCCAATGCCCAGATTCAGAAAATAGATCAGGAAGTGTTTGGAATGGACTGTGCCCCCTGTGCTTATGGACTGGAGCGAGGTCTTGAAAAATTGGATGGCCTGGAAAAAGTGCAGGTTAGCCTGAATGACGGTAAAGCTTATCTTGATTTGGCAAATAACAATAACTTGAGCCTTAGGCAAATTCAGGAGGAAGTAAAAAAGAATGGTTTTTCAGCTAAGAATGCCGAAATAGTTATAAAGGGCAACTTCGTTGAGCAGGATGGCACTTATGCAATACAAACCGGGAAAGAAACTTTTAAGATAGCTGAAGCAACTTCTACCAACTTACGTTCCAGGTTAAAACCCGGAATTGTAAAAGTAAAAGGGATAGTTCAGGATGAAGAAGACGGTAATTTAACTAATAAGTGGAAATTAAATATCACCCAGGTTTATTAGCCGGAAAAAGGGAGTTTTAAAGAACATTAATTAATGGCGGACTCTACATCGAGCCCGCCAATTTTTTTTAAAATTTTAGAAATGAATTAATCTTCCCTCGTAACTAATTCATACACACAAGGTATCACAACCAGGTTTAGTACCGTTGCTGAGAGCAATCCTCCAAGTATCACCACCGCCATTGGGCTTTGAATCTCACTTCCCGGTTCGCCTCCTTTTAAAGCTAGCGGAATAAGTGCCAGTCCTGTGGTAAACGCGGTCATCAGAATTGGATTTAACCTGTCGAGCGCACCAGATTTAATGAGCTCATAACCCCTAAGGCCTTCCTTCCGCAGATCTTCATATCTCGAAACCAGCAGAATTCCGTTTCGTGTCGCGATCCCAAATAAACTGATAAAACCTATCGTGGAAGCTATACTTACAATTCCTGAAGTAAAGTATACGATTAAGATTCCACCAATCAAAGCCAGGGGTAAATTGATAAGCACAACAAAAGCGAGTTTCACATTGTTGAATTCAAAATACAACAGGAGGAAAATCACGAAGATTGCAATAATGGCAGTGATCAACAGCATTTGTGAAGCTCTGGATTCACTTTCAAATTGTCCGCCATATTGTACCCTGTAACCTTCGGGAATAGTCACTGAAGAATTCACGGTTACCTGGATCTCTTCCACCGCACTTCTTAAATCCCGACCCTGCACATTGGCAGCAACAACGATTTTCCTTTGCACATCTTCCCGGCTAATGGTATTAGGACTGCTTACAGAAGAAACACTAGCGAGCTGTTCCAATGGAACCTGTGAACCATTTGGCAATCCTATCAAGGCAGTTCTGATTTTTTCAATGCTGTTTCTAACATCCTCCTTATAACGCACCACCAGGTCAAAATACTTCTGACCTTCATAAATCTCACCAACTTCGTGACCGGCAAAGGCGATATCTACCTGCTCCATTAACTGTCCTACGGTCATTCCATAAGCTGAAAGGATCTGTCGTTTTGGGCTTATCTTGATCTGTGGTACTTCGATCTGCTGATCAACAGCTACATCGGCAAGCCCATCGATAGGAGTAATATTCTCCTCCACGTTTTTACCTATTTCATATAGCTGTTGAAGATCGGGTCCAAAGATCTTAATTGCGATATTGGCTCTCGTACCTGAAAGCATATGATCGATACGGTGAGCAATGGGCTGCCCCAGCGTAATATTAACCCCCGGAACGATACTTAATTTCTTCCGTACCTCTTCAAAAAACTCCTCCTTCGATTTATCTTCCAGGGTGAATGGTACATCGATCTCGGCGGCATTTACTCCCTGGGCATGCTCGTCCAGTTCAGCCCTACCAGTCCTTCTGGTAACCACATCCACTTCAGCCATTTCAAGCAATAATTGCTCTACCTGGTTTCCAGTCTTATTACTTTCTTCTAGCGACATGGATGGAGGCCCCACCACACTTATCACTAGTGATCCCTCGTTGAATTCAGGAAGAAAACTTCTTCCTAATTGCGTAAATAACGCAATACTCAGTAAAAAAGCAACCACTGTTACCGTGATCACGGTTTTAGGGATCTTTAAGGCACGATTTAGAATATCGGCGTAGGCCTTCTGTAACCATCTTTCCACTTTTGTTCCTTCGGACTGCTTTTTCAGCATTTTCTCCTTTTTCAGAAGATAGCTACACAGCACGGGAGTAACGGTTACCGCTACAATCAGCGACGTCAATACTGAAGTGATAAAAGCAATTCCCAGAGGTTTCAGCAATCGGCCTTCCATTCCGCCAAGGAAAAACAGCGGCACAAAAGAGACGATAATGATAAGGGTTGCTATGATGATGGAACTTCTAATTTCCACCGATGCATCCCTTACCACGGTGATCACCGACTGCCTTTCAGCTTTAGGTTTTCGAATATTCTCGCGCAGGCGTTTATAAACATTCTCCACATCAATAATAGCATCATCTACCAGTGCTCCAATTGCAATTGCCATTCCACCCAAACTCATGGTATTGATGGTATAGCCCAGCATTTTTAATACGATAATCGATACCAGTAACGAAATTGGGATCGCCAATAGCGAAATTAGGGTAGTACGCCAGTTCATCAGGAATATGAATAACACGATGACCACGAAAAAGGCACCTTCCAGCAGGGTCATATTCAGGTTACTGATGGAAGCATCAATAAAGTCTGCCTGTCGGAAGATCTGACTTTTGATCTCCACGCTTTCAGGGAGACTTGTTTTCAGTTCGGCAATGGCCTCATCCAGTCTTTCCGTGAGTTCCAGCGTATTGACATCGGGCTGCTTGGAAATTGTCAAAATAACCGCAGGTTCCGCATTCAGGGAGCCATCCCCGATCTTATCGGCAGCGCCTATCTGTACTTCCGCAATATCCTTTATTTTAATACTCTGACCGTTTACCTGTTTTACCACAGCTTCCTCCAGATCATCTATCGCATAAGCCCTACCACTTCCTTTGATGATGTATTGATTTCCGTATTGATTCAGAAAACCACCGGGAGCATTCGTATTTGCCTCTTTAACCTTCTCGGTTAATTCTTCGAGACTTACATCGTAATATTTCATTTTTCCGGGATCGGCAAAAACCTGGTATTGTTTATAATCTCCTCCAATCACCACCACGTTTGCAATCCCTCCGATGGCTTTGATCCGTGGACGTATCTGCCAGTCAGATAATGTTCTTAGTTCCATTGGGTTCAAACTATCTGAAGTGACTCCCAATAGCATTACTTCTCCCATAATCGAGGAAATGGGTGCCATAGTAGGAGCTCCTTTTCCTGTGGGTAGGTTTTCACGAACCATTGGAATACGTTCACTTACGATCTGTCTTGCCTTGTAAATATCAGTACCCCAGTCGAATTCAACCCAAACGATGGAGATCCCGGCGGCTGAGGAAGAACGAATCCTTCTTACATTCGGCGAACCGTTCATCGCGGTTTCGAGCTGATAGGTCACTAGTTTCTCTACCTCTTCACTTTCCATTCCGTGTGCTTCCGTTAGTATGGTCACGGTAGGCGCGGTAAGGTCTGGAAATACATCCACGTTCATATTACGTGCGAGGTAAAACCCGGTGACGCTCAGTACATTACTTTTTTGAACTGATTGCTTAAATAGGCAACGCTACTATAATCTAGTTTAAAAACTATCTCACTTAAAGTCAATTTATAATAATCAATGAATTCTTTAACACATTCAATTTTCTGGTTGATGATGTATAACTCAAATGCTATGCCTTCTACAGCAGAAAAAAAGAGCTAAGGTACTTATAGTTAAGATGTAATTTTTCACTTATAAATTCTGGCCATTTTATATCGAGTAACTTATTGGAGTGGTGAATTTTTTCCACTACCAGGCTTTTCATTTGTTCAATGAGTTGACTTTTTCGATCGGTTTTTAGACTAAAACCAGAATTCCGAAGTTCTTTTTTCAAAAGGTTTTTGTTTGTTCATTTAATTCTTATTCTAAATATACTTCGCCCAGTTTGATGACACTGTAAGAAATTTTCAACTTATCTAAGATAAACGCGACTGAGCTTATACAGCGTGCACACACCATATTTTTAATATAAAGAGTTGGAGTTATAAAGTTAATTACCGGGACCATAGAATATTCTTAGTCTGCCCAAAAATGCGCAAAGGAGCCACGAATCCACCAATAAATTGTAGAAAGTATTCGTGGATTAGTGGCATAATATAATATAAATATGTCTTTAAGGTAAATTCATTAGGCCCAAACATCTTAAATTATTTAGAAGTACCCGCATTATTCTGGTCATTTAAAATGGAACTTAAATTGATAACTCGATAAAGAGTATTAATCATAATTTAGGTTTTAAATATATACTCTAAGCCATAAAAGCAAAAGAAATGGCAGCAAATAAGGCTGCGAAAAATAAAATAACCAAAGCAAGAATACCATAAATTTTATCTTTTTTAGAAATAGTATCTTTCTTGTATTTTGTCTTTTTCCGGTTTTTATTTTTTCTTCTATCTCTTCTATTTGCACTCATTATATTATATTTATATGATTGGTAAAATTGTCCAGTTAAGAGTTATTTCTTATAATTAGCTAAGA
The DNA here is from genome assembly GCF_000744275.1 of Gillisia sp. Hel_I_29. NCBI lineage: Bacteria > Pseudomonadati > Bacteroidota > Flavobacteriia > Flavobacteriales > Flavobacteriaceae > Gillisia > Gillisia sp. Hel_I_29. The sequence goes on along the minus strand of NZ_JQLP01000005.1, from coordinate 1,787,962 downwards.
ATCAAAAGATATGATCGTCCTAATTTTATTAAGTAACCTCAGGCAAAAAACCGCCCTGAAATTACTTTAAACGCATATATGAAAGTGAAAGGAAAGAGTAGTTTTTAAGGACTGCGAAAGCACAAAATATTATAGATTAAGAGCATCAAACTGGCAATTGACCAGTTGCGACCTCAAAAACATTGAGGTAGTTTTCAAATAGGTTCAAAAACTAACATAGCCTGCTAAATCGTAAATAAAAACCCGGCCTAAACCGGGTCCCAGTTACAATTAAGCCAGATAAGCTTCACAAGCTTCTACACATTCTCTACAAGCCTGCGCACAATCCTTGCAGTGTTGATGATCGTGCTTATCGCATTCATCTGCACAATCCTGACATACCTTTTTACAATATTCAACCAGGGCATTCACATCGCTATAACTCGTGGCTAAAATTTGATTTAAAGCAGCACAGGCTTCAGCACATACCCTGTCAATTCTAATGCAATCTTTCATCATCTTTACATTGTCTTCATCAAGACAGGCATCAGCACAATAATTGCAATGGTTAATACAATTTCCAAGTGCATTAATTAATTTTTCATTTCTCATAATATTGATTTTTAATGGTTTATGTCGAAATTATAAACTAAAAACCAAAGTGGGTTTTAAAATTATGCTAAGATCTTTCAATTTTAAAGGTATTTAACAAAGTCCTTAAAATTTTAAGGCTTTTTTTCTTCTAATTGTGTCCATTTCCAGCCATCCTGCAATAATAAGGTCTTGAAAAATCTACGTTTTTTCATAAATTTTTCTTCTATATCTTTTTGTTCTATAGTGGTAGACACCAAGCCGTGTTCCTGCAAAATTGCAACCGAAATTTTTGCAGTATTTTTTTCTTTAATATTGATATGGGTAACTTCAGATATAATTTTAAAATAATTTTCAAAAGCTACAATCAAAGGCCGAATATCTTCTAAGGGGGGCTGTTTTTCCTTTTTTATTTTATGGGTAAGGATAACTAATGCCTCGTATAGGCGCGCCAGTTGCAAAACTACATTGTTACTTTGATTTGGGTTGTGGAAATAATGAATAACCGGATATGTTCTATGATGCTGGCTGTATTTAATAATAGAGTCGGATATATCATCAATTTTATTCGTCAGTCTTGAAAAGTCTTTTTTATTCCAGGAATTAAGTACAATTTCTTGCGGTGTGCTTCCTAAGGTACTAAGTTTTATCCCCAATTTTTGTTGGTCTATAACTGCTGAAAGAACGGGAATAAAATAAGTTACCGACATAGTAAGAAGAATAAGACCTGTAAAGGAATAAATAGTGGTTAGTAGCCTCCAATAATTTCCTGCCGCTATAAAATCACCAACGCCCAGAGTGGAGAGGGTAAAACCGCTATAATATATTACCTCCCATAATCCTGCGGTGGTCTTGGTGGAACTTTGAATTATTGATCCAGGATTGGAATATAAAATCAACACCATACTACTCCACAGGGCAAAGACCCAAATTATTACAATTGCAATAAGCAGGATATAACCTGCATGACTTAAAAATTTTGAGCTTCCGTCTTTGCCAGAAATATTTAAAAATCCTTTCCAGAAAAAATGGGAAAACCGGCTGGTTAACCACCCCCCACCCTGCAAGGAAAGAGTTGTTTGAATAACATCTAACACAATTAATAGATAAATAATTATGCCTAAGATTGAAAGAATGTTCATATTTTATGCTTTATTTTATTTGACCTAAGTAGCCCCTTGAACAAGCTAACCCTGTTAAACTTCCATACCAAGGGAAACTTAGACCATATTTATACTTTTCCGGTCTTTTACTTGTAACTTCCTATAACCTGAAGGGGAAAGCCCAGTTGCCTTTTTAAATGAAGTTGAAAGATAGGCGGCTGTGGAATATCCAAGGTTATCTGCAATCATCGCGATACTCCAATCATCGTAATTTAAAAGTTCTTTTACGCGTTCAATTCGAACCGAGATGTAAAGCTGCTGAATACTCTGTCCCTCCCTATCTGTAAAGATGTGGGTTATATGTCTATAATCGAAGTGCAGGTGCGAGCTAGGCATAGTTGAAAATTTATCGTTTGCGGTGTCTTTTGAATAAACCTTTTTAATAATTAAGGATTTTATCTAATTAATTTTTCATTACGGCTTTCAATGATCTCGAACCCTAATTTTTCAAATTCTGTTTATAGTTGCTCTTTCTCAACAGCAGAGAGCTTCCTTTCTATAATGGCCTCACAAAGGTTTACCACGGAAAAAGGAATATTCAAATTATTAAAAATTTCTTTTACCACTATAAGCACCTCTAGCACACCACGTTTATTTATGCACCCTTTATTTACTTTGACCCAAAAACTTTTGAACAACCTACAAGGTGCGAAAACCAAGCAAGTTATTCTTACGCTTATTTGATTGTTTCTTGAACTCTACCACATTTCAACATTTTATTTCCGTAATATGGATTAAAAATATCTTTTGAATTTGAATACCAATAGTCTCCTTTTCCTTCAAAAGCCATGGGGCAGTATTGCTTATAGATTTCTCCAGAGGCTAATGCATTCCTTAAAACAGGTTCCATAGCTTCTGTAAGTTTAGAAAAAGCTTCCCGCTGCTTATTTATATTACCGCTTTCTGCAATTTCATTTGCAATAGCCACTATACCCTTCTTATTGGTTGCCGTTTCCGCAAGTTCTGCTGCTTTTGCACTAGCGGCTTGGGAATTGGTATTTACAAATGCGTCTTTAATAGCTACATACAGGTCATAGAGATCAGCAGTTTTTTCATCCTTAAATTCTGCTTGCAATCCTTCATCCTCATAGCCTTTTGCTTCAGCATTTTCATCAATGTTTGGCTGGTGCATTTCATTTTGCATAGGCTTTGGGGCATCCTTTGTGTTTTGGTCATTTTTACAGGAGAATATCGCTAAACTTCCAGCAATGAGACTTAAAACTGTTATGCTTCTAATTATTTTTTTCATTTTCCGATTTTATCGCTATTAATGTTCAAAATTAGGTTTATTTGAATTTTTTTTGAAATTTTCTTATTGATGGTGATGAAATATACCAGAGTAAAAAACCGCTCAAGACCGTTATAAGGCCCATAAGAGAAAAAATACGTAGTACAAGGTTATTAAAATCGTCCCTTCCTTCGTAATCCATGGTATGGGTCATCCAAAGAAAATCGAACCAACGCCAGTCGCGATAACGTACCGTTTTAAAACTTGCATCGGTAGCACCCACATAGGCTTTTAGGTTTTTAGGTTGGGCATAATTAATAACATAAGCCGGAAAAGATCCACTACGGTATTCATGATGATCCCCGACTTTGTTGATTTTTTCTACTGAAATTATTTTAAAATCATCTTTTACATATCGTTGCGCAATATTCTTGGCATCTTCTTCTGAAATTTCATCGATAACTTTGCCATCTTGTGCGTGTACCAGTTTTTCGTTGTTTACAAAATAGTAAGGCATTCCCGAAACTTCTTTTAAACTAATACTATGAATTTTCATTTCTGGAATGAGCGTGGAAATACCGGCAAGATTTTCAAAATTTGAAGTTTCAGGAGGCAATTTTTTAAAGTGATCTCCGTGAATTTCATCGATATCGGTCCAGCTAAAATACATCCCGCTAATAGTCCACATCAAGAACTGAATGCCTATAAAGATTCCCAGATATCGATGGGCTTTACGAATTTTCATCGCTGTTTTTCTCTTCACCATTTCTAATTAACTTCCATATATTAGATTATTCTTTTTACGTTTGCAATTATGTTTACGTTTACCTACGTAATCCATTACAAATTTACTTTTAGTCATTAAAGATCACTTATAAAGTTCACTATAGGATTTACTATCCGACTCACTAATTTTTCTTACAATACTGGTTTTGTTTATTCCATTTCTATCTGAGATACCCATTGATAGTAACAATTCCTTTAAACCCTGAATGGTGTTTTTATGATAATTAGCCACTTTGTGTTTCTTATCCTCAACTACCAAAGCCTTTACCCGCTTTGAATCCATAGTGGTTATTCCGGTAGGGCAGGTATTTAAATTGCATTTTAAAGATTGGACACACCCCAGGGCAAACATCATACCCCTGGCACTGTAACAAGCATCGGCCCCAACGGCTAATGCTTTATAAATATCGAAAGAAGAAATTATTTTTCCCGCAGCTATAACCTTAATATGTTTGCGCAGATTATATTTTTTTAAAGTTATATCCACAAAGTGGAGCGCCTCAATTAAAGGTGTTCCGCCCCAATGTAATCCATCCATGCTTGCAGCCCCAGAACCACCTTCTGCTCCATCTACCGCAATAAAATCTGGAAAATTATTTTCTTTATTTTTCGAAAATATTTCAATCATCTCATCAAATTCGAGTTTTAAACCAATACAGAGTTTAATCCCTATAGGTTTTGCAGAGGAAAGATCACGTAATTCTTTGATAAATTTAAGCAACTCGTTAGGGTTACTGAAAGCACTGTGGTGCGCCGGGGAATGAATCTCTGTATGTGCTTCAATATCCCTATATTCTGAAATCTCCCTGGTATTTTTACTGGCAGGAAGTATAGCACCAAAACCTGGCTTAGCTCCTTGTGAGATTTTAATTTCTATCATTTTCACGAGTTTATCTTCAGCTATTTTTTTAAATTTTTTAGCATCAAAATCCCCTTCCTTATTCCTGCAACCAAAGTAACCCGTGCCAAATTGAAAAATTAAATCAGCTTTGTATTTCCTGTGATATGGGGTTAAACCTCCCTCTCCTGTATTTTGTGCAAAATTTGCAATTTTAGCCCCAGCATTTAATGCCAAAGTTGCATTTTTACTTATAGAGCCATAACTCATCGCCCCGAGATTTAAAATACTTGAGCTGTAGGGTTTAGTACAATTTGGGCCTCCAATATTAATACGAAAATTATCCCGGAATTCCTTTGACGGAAATGTAGAATGCAAAAACCGTTCTCGGCCAACACTCTCATAAGATAACTGGGTGCCAAAGGGCTGATTCTTGTTTGCGTTTGCGGCCCGCTTATAAACGATTTCTTTCTGGATCCAGTTGAAGGGCATACCCTCGGTGCGATTAAGGAACAAAGCTTCTTGCAAAACGTGGCGTTGTTCTTCTAAAAGATTGGTAAGCCTACCAAATAAAGGATAATTACGCTGTATGTTGTCCGCTTTTTGAAAATAATCTTTAAAGCCCAAAATATAAACAGGAAGCAGTAAAACCGCTACCCACCATAAATTCGGCTGCCACAATATAAGGATTGTGAGCACTACCACGGACACTAAAGAACCTATTAAAAAAGAATTTCTCATAAATGCAATTTAATGCGAATGTCCTTCGTCTTTGCTATTCTCATTTGTTTTTTCAGGTTCCAGGTAGTTGCCCTGTGGTCCTACGCCTTCAAGGTAAACTAATTGCGAGCCATAGTGCCCAGCTTCTGAAACTGAATAAGCTGAAAAAGCCAGCACCAGAAAAACTAAAATTTCAAAAAGGCGGTTCTGTTTAAGTAAAAACACGCTCACCAATTTTAAAGTAGCCGCGATGGCACTGGAATAGATAGTCCATTCAGCAAATTTATCGTGTTGTTCCAGCACACTTTTGGCTGTTTCAGTTAAATCATGTGTATGAGGATGGGCATATACCCCGGCAATATAAGCTCCCATAAAGCCAACACCCACCATAAGCAAAATCACCCAATCCATATTAGGTTTTAATATAAAAATTTGGATAAGTTGTAAAATTACCCCAAAAATGAGTAGGACAATAGGAAAATGAACAACCAAAGGATGCAGGTTTGGAAATTCGTCCAACCCGGCTTTCACTTCATTCTTGTGCTGTTCTAAATTTTCTTCATTGGTTTCTTTAGACTCCAAATCTTGAGCAGGAATTGAATCCTTTTCAATATTTCGTTCTTCAGTGTTTGAAGGGTGTTCGTGGCTTTCATGATTTTCCTGAGCCTGTACCATAATTGGCACCAAAGAAACCAGGCATATGAGAAAAAAATTTTTCATCTGTTATCTTTTTTTGGTTCTTAGAAATATGTCATAAAGCAAGTAGGAAAGAAAATGGAGAGGAATCGAAGTTTTCAACTAATTAATATTAAGACAAAATCCCTCCATTTTCAAAAAACTTTGATCAAATATGTTGTTTAATGATCGTGACCTCCTTCAAGATCCATATCCTAGTCGTGATCCATTTGCATATCATCTTCTTCCATCATCCCTTCATCCTGCATTTCCATATCATCCATATCGTCATGCTCTGTCTCTGTGGTTTCCCTACAGGACATTAAAGAAAAATTAATTCCTACAATAAAAACGAGCAACAGTATAAATTTCATATTTTTCATCTGGTTAGTTTTAAAAACGTCTAACTATAATTTTGAAATAATTTTTTCGAGTTTCCCTTTTATTTCCTGGGCAACTTTTCCCAAAGCTTTATTTTCTACAGCCTGCATCGAGGCTATAGGGTTAACGGCCGCAATTTCAATTTGGCCCGATTCTTTCTCCTGAACTATAACATTACAAGGCAGCATGGTGCCAATCTTATCTTCGACCTCTAATGCCTTATGGGCGTAAGGCGCATTACATGCTCCCAGGATGCGATAATTTCTGAAATCCACATCCAGTTTCTTCTTTAAAGTGCCAGTAACATCAATTTCAGTTAAAACGCCAAAGCCTTCTTTTTCCAGTTCCCGGGTTACCTGATCAATTACCTGCTCAAAATCTCCTTTTATCGTTTTATTAAAATAGTATTTCATAAGTCATTTTCTTTTGAGATTATTTTTTTGCTCTTCAAATTCTTCTTTACTTATTTCTCCCTTTGCGTATCTTTTCTCAAGTATTTGTATAGGGCTATCGCCTGTTCTCTGATTTTTACCTAACCAATTACTTAAGGGCAGAAAGACTGCTGCCACGACAATAAGCCCTATTACAATCCACCAAAACATCATCATTATCCCCTAATTATGGTTTTGGATTATGTTCATGTTTTCCGGCTTCTTTTTTGGAATCATCCCCTTTCTTTTTATCCATATGTTGCTTCATTCTTTCCATCATCTCGGGATCATCATGCATTTTTTCCATCATTTCCTGCATCATTTGCGGGTTTTCTTTCATTTTTTTCATCATCCCCTGCATCATTTTTTTTCTTAATTCAGGATCATTCCCCATTTGGTGCATCATCTCATGCATCATTTTTTCTTTCATTTCAGGATTTTCCTTCATTTGTTTCATTATCATTTTTCCCATCATTTCTTTCATTTCAGGGTCTTCTTCCATCTTTTTCTGCATCATTTTTTTCATTTTCTCCTTCATCTCCGGATTTTTTTCCATCATAGCATTCATCTTGCCAGATTCCATCATTTGCATATGGTTTTGCATCATGAGTTTTCTTGCCCCTTCGTCTTGTTGTGCCAGATCAATAAATTCATTGAATTGGTTTGGGTTCGAAATAATTTCCTGGTAAACAGCGTTTCGATTGTCTGGAACATCCATTGCTTCAGAAGCGTTAAATGTTGATTTACAGCTTACCAATGTTCCTACTGCTACTATAATCATTAAGGTTTTTACAATTGTTTTCATTTTACTTTGTTTTAGAGTTAATAAAATTTTCATCGTTCAGTTATATTTTTTTATAATTCTCTTATCCTGTTCTTTCTACACTATTTTAAAGTTCCTCATCATGCCCATATCCTCATGCTCCAGATTATGGCAATGGTATAGAAACAATCCTTTATAGTCTTCAAATCGCATGATCAAATCCATTTGCATTCCTGGTAAAAGATAAACGCTGTCCTGCCAGCCTTCGTTGATAAAACCGTCTTTGGTTGCTTCCCAAAGCTTATCATCTACCTTATCAGCGTTTCGGTTTAAGATGTTGAATTGTAATTGGTGGATATGAACAGGATGTGGCATTTGCATCATATTTCCCATGCCTCGCTGACCGCCCATCATTCCGCCGTTGCCATGCATTCCCCCGCCCATCATTCCGCTGTCATCATCAGGATCTGAAGAAAACTGGCTTCCATTATTGATACGCCAAATTTCGGTAGTATCTAATTTCACGGTCTCTTCTTCAGCTACTTCGGTACCATTATAGGTGCGACCATTAATGGTCCATTCCATCATTCCGCCCATAGCGAAGGTGAAAGTCCTGGGATTGCCTTTATTGATGGCATCTGTGGCCGCCAATGTATTGAAAGAACTGAGCTCACCAGGTAATTGAGCATTGTTTTCTGCGGAAGCCCCCACCTTTATTTCCAGAATATCAAACTGAGTGTCATAAGGCAAGTGATTGCTACTGCTATTTCCCATCATCCCGCCATTCATCATACCACCACCCATCATGTCCAGTGGGATAGGTAAATGGACCAGTTTAATACGGCTATTTTCTGACTGTTGAGATAAATCCAGCCAAATATCTATCCGCTGGGCCGGCCCTAGCATTAAATAAGGCATTCTTTTTGGCGCTTTAAGCAGACCTCCATCTACACCCAATACGGTTATCGCTTCGCCGTGATCCCATGCCAATTTATAGGCACGGGAATTGGAACCGTTTAAGAGCCTTAAACGATATTTCCCGTTTGCGCCCAGGTTCAGGGTATTATCAATTTTACCATTGATCAATATTTGCTCACCTAAAAAACCCTGCATTCGATCCATCTCTCCATCACCTAGGTATTGGAGCTGCCTATTATCATTAAAAGTCCTGTCCTGGATTACCACGGGAATATCATATTCACCCTGGGGTAAATTTAATTTTTCTTCTTCTTTATCAGATACGATAAACAATCCTGCCAGTCCCTTATATACCTGTTCCCCTGTATGTTTATGCGGATGTGGGTGAAACCAATACGTTCCAGCCCTGTTCATCACTTCAAATTCATAATAATAGGTTTCGCCTTCACTTATTACATGCTCTGGGTGGCCATCATTCTCGTGAGACACGTGCAGGCCATGCCAATGTACAATAGATTCGGCCGGAATCTGGTTTTCATACCTCACCCTAACCTTATCGCCCTTTTTTACCCGAATAACAGGTCCTAAATAGCTACCCTCTATATTTTGTAAATTACCTTCACTACCTTTTATAATAGATGCTCTATAGGAATATGTTTTGGTACTACTTTCTGGATAGATGCCGGTCTGGGAAGGTAATGCGGTAAGTTGTAGATCTAAATCGGCAATAAAATCCTTGTTCATTTTATTTACGATCTCGGGATGCCGGGTGGAGGCATCCGATTTACAGGAGGCAAAAAAAGGCATTACATAGAAACCTGCTGCTGCCAGGCTTGCAGTTTGTATAAAATTCCTTCTGTTTACGTTTTTTTTCATCATTATATTATTTTGAATGGCATCCGTAACAATTTCAGCACAAGGAAAGTTACAGCCCCGCTTAAATTTTAGATACTTCGACAACTTAAAAGTCGCAGGCTGCTTAACAGCTAATCTACCGCCCCTTTTTCTGGAGGTTTTCGATTTAGAAACCATTTTTCACCTAAAAATATGAGCAACATAGAACCAAATGCTATCCAAATTAGGGTGGGATCACGTTCTATTTTAATATAAACGAAGGAACCCAAAACTACCACATCCAGAATTATTGCGCTTATTACGATCCCAGCTTTGGCTTCTATGTCCTTTCTCATTTTGGTAAGCACTCCCCAATGAATAATAATATCCATCACCAAATAATATATTGCGCCAAGGGAGGCTATCCTGGAAAGGTCGAAAAAGATAGTAAGCACAATGGCAATTACTATAATATACACCAGCATATGCTTTTGTATACTCCCTTTCATACCAAAGTGACTGTGAGGTATCAACTTCATGTCGGTTAACATAGCAGTCATTCTTGAAACTGCAAAAACACTGGCAATTACTCCAGAAATAGTGGCGATAATAGCAATAGCCACGGTAAACCATAAACCAAATTGACCAAATAATGGTCTGGAAGCTTCAGCTAGACTATAATCTTTGGCCTCAATGATTTCAGGAATATTTAGATTGGAAATAACCCCCCAGGAAACCAGTAAATAGGTCACCCCGCAGATCAATAAAGATATAACTATGGTCCTGCTCACGTTTTTGTGTGGATTCACAATTTCACCACCACTATTGGTTATAGTAGTAAAACCCTTATAGGCAAGGATAGATAAAGCCAGTGCTCCAAGGTACTCCATTACCCCCCTTTCCCCGCCGGTACCTCCTGAAGGCACCAAATCTGACACTACAAAACCCGAGGCATAGATAGCCCCTCCGGCAAAGATCAATAATCCACCGGTTTTGAGGACCGCCATGGCAAGGGAGGATTTCCCTATTACCTTATTGCCCGCAATATTAATTACAAAGGCTAAAATGAGTAGGCCCACCCCTAAAACAGGAATGAGATAACTGTCTTTTGGCGCATCGAACAATTGCAACGTATAACTACCAAAGGTTCTGGCCACCAGACTTTCATTAATAATCATAGAGAACGTCATCAGCAAAGCTGCAAAAGCAGTTACAATACCTTTTCCATAAGCTTTCTCCAAATACATGGCGATACCTCCTGCAGATGGATACGCATTAGACATCTTGTTATAGGAATAAGCACTAAATCCTGATATAATTCCACCCACAATAAAAGCTATTGGAAAATACTCACCAGAAAGTTCTGCCACTTGACCAAGAAGCGCAAAGATCCCTGCACCAATCATAACATTGGTTCCCATTGATATTGCACCCACCAGGCTTAGACTGTTTTCTTTATAATTTCCCATATTGTTTAGAATCGTAATGATAATCCGCCTCCAGCTCCAAACCGGTTGTCATAACTTCCCATAAGAGAAAAGTTTTTTCCTAAAAAATATTCCAGGCCGGCGCTCCAGGTAATTTCTTTTTTAAAATTTTCATCTTCAGGTAAATCGTCTACCCAGCCAAAATCTGCCTGAAATTCATACTCTCCAAAGACAGCTAATCTGGGAAAAATCATGATTTCCCGGGCCAGACTTATCTGTGGTCTTAATTTGCTATCCAGCCGAACATCCAGGGCAAACATATAAGGGGTAAAATACCTGATTCCGCCAATTGCAGTAGTTTGAAGTTCTTCCAGGCTATCCTCCATTTCATTCTCCACATTTACCCCTCCAAAAACACGAACCCAGTCATTAAGGTAATATTCATAGGATATTTCAGCTTCCAAATTCTTATTCCAGCCATATTCAGCTAAAACTGTAAACTGATTTCTGATGTTGGAGCTTACCACATTTAAAGTAGACATATGTGAAGCTACATCCAACATCCCCCAGGTATAGAATTTATCGGTTTCATTAATGAGTTTAGAAACAGGGAATGGCTTCATACGTTCATCCCGTGGGGTATCATAACTTACCACTCTGGCCATACCAGAATCCAAATGATAAAGGATGTGGCAATGTAAAAACCAGTCTCCATATTCATTAGCATAAAACTCTATGGTTACTTCTTTCATAGGAGGAACATTCACGGTATGCTTCAAAGGCGAATATTCTCCATTTTCATTTATTACCCTAAAAAAATGACCATGCAGGTGCATAGGGTGGTGCATCATAGTGAGGTTATTAAAGGTAATTCTGGTAACCTCATCGCCTTTTATTTTGATTTTATCGGCTTCAGACAGTGGTACGCCATTTAAACTCCAAATATAACGGTTCATATTTCCAGTTAAATTCAGTAAAACATTGGTGACCGGAATGCTATCGTTAAAAGCCGTCTTTTCTGGTGATCTAAGGTAATCGTAATTATATTCCGAAAATAGATCCATTCCCTGCATATCTTCCATTTTTCCCTTTTTCATATCCATCCCATTCATTTCGTCCTCCTTCATGGCCATCCCATCTATCCTTTTATCTTTCTCACCCATTCCTCCCATTACAGAATCTTTTTTCATATTCATTTTAGAGTGGTCCATTCCTCCCATTACAGAATCCTTTTTCATATTCATTTTAGAGTGGTCCTCTTCTCCCATCTTCATATCGTTCATTTGCATTCCCCATTTTTCCTTTAACTCATATGGATCCGGATCTTTAGGATTAAATTGTAAAGCTGGCGCGCCCATCTTCATCTTCATTTTTGCCATTTTTTGCATCATCCCAATTTTATCTGGTTTTGGCACATTAGGAGCAGGGAGTATTCTCCCCTCCCCAAGAAAAGCTGAAGCTGTTCCAGAACCATCCTGAGCCATGATTTTAAATTCCACTTTCCCTTCATCGGGAATGGTTACAATAAAATCATAGGTTTCTGCAACTGCTATAAAGGTTTTATTTCTTTTAAGCGGAACAATATCCTTTCCATCAGCCGATACTAAAGTGGGAGTTTCCCCGCCAAAGGTCATCCAGAATGAAGTGGAGGCGGAACCGTCAATAATACGCATCCTTACTTTTTCACCTGGTTTAAAATCTGGATATTCAATTTTCTCTTCACCGTTAATCAAAAAGGCAGGGTAATAAATATCAGCAATATCAGCCCCTTCCATTCGTTGCCTCCAGAAATCTAATTGTGCTCCCAATGCTCCTCGTTTTATTACCTGATTTAGTGGTGTCGCAGTTCCTTTTTTAATGTTATACCATTCCGTTCCCCTTTTTAGGAACCTTAAAACATCCTTAGGTTTTTCATTAGTCCAATCTGAAAGTACCAGCACCAGTTCTTTATCATATTCCAGTGTTTTTTCTTTTGGATGGATCATAAGCGCACCGTAAACGCCACTTTGTTCCTGTAGCATAGTATGGGAATGATACCAATATGTTCCATGTTGCTTTATCTCAAATTCATACTTAAAAGTAGTTCCAGGTTTAATGGGCGGAGTGGTAAGGTAAGGCACCCCATCAAAAAAATTGGGTAACAACATTCCATGCCAATGGATAGAAGTCTCTACATCCATTTTATTCTCTACATAAATTACCGCGTATTCCCCTTCAGTAAATTCTAATGCAGGGCCAGGAATTCCTCCATTAATAGTCATTCCCATGGTCTCTTTACCCTTGGCTTTAACAACCATTTCCTGATCTATAGTTATTTTGTATTCACGCACCGGTAAATTATTAATATTTCCTTCTACCGATGCCTCTAATTCCTCCTGACTATAAACTGAAAAACCTAAAAATATCAGTAGAATTAGTAAGCAATTTTTCAATTTCATAGCTTGTTATTTTATTTGTTTTCGTTTTCCAGTCGATAAATGATCTTCTTCATTTGGGCAATTTCGCGTTTCTGAGCCTCAATTATTTCTTCGGCCAGTTTCTTGGTTTCAGGATCTTTTATATCTGCCCGTTTACTGGTCAATATCGCTATAGAGTGATGGGGAATCATCGCCTTCATATATAAAACGTCGCCAATAATAGGTCGTTGTGCTCGTACTAAACCTAAAGCAGAGACAAACAGCACCAGGCTACCCACGTAAATTGCTATATTCTTCTTCTTATTTTTATACATTTTCAACATCAACGACAACATAATTACCGCCATTGCCGCTATCCCCAAACAGGTCATATAAAAACGGGTCAAGCTGAAATAAACATGATCAAATTCGTAGGTATTCAGGTACATGGTAATGTACATGGCTATAAAAGATAACCCGAGCATTAGAAAAAATCTACCGTAATTGCTACCACCAGTTTTATGGTGGTTTTTTGCTTCTGAATTCATTATTTTTTGGTTTTGGTTAGGTTGGTTTTTACTTTTTAATTGTCTTTTTTACGGAACCACAATTGGGCATCTTATCGCCAAAATATGGATTGTTTATTTCTTCGATATCGGCATACCAGTATGCGCCCTCGTTATTGAAAGCCATAGGACAGAACTTTTTATAGATCGTACCGCCAGAAAGTGCATCTTCAAACATAGGCCCTGCTTTTTCTGTGAATGCTGCGAATAATTCCCTTTGTTTTTCCAGCTCGCTGGTTTCAGATAATTGTTGTGCAATAGCTTTCAGTTCTGCTCTTTCTTCTGAAAAAGAGGCTACCATACTTTGAGACGCATCCTGTACCTGGCCTGCATCAGCATTGGTCAATGCTATTTTTATTTCCAGGTAGTTATGCCATATTTTTCCCGTCATTCCATCTATAAAATCCTGATCGGCGATATCTGCTGTTTTCCCTTCGGCTTTTTTAACCTCTTCAGGGGTGTCTATTCCTACCGATTGTTTTGCTTTGTTATCAAGGCAGGAAGTAAATACAATTACACTAAATAAAAACACACTAAAACTTAAAAATCTATTTTTCATATCTTGACTGGTTTTAAATTTGATTTTTAAAATTAATGGTAAGAAAAAGGATTTATTGTCATAATTTGGTTAAACATCTATAAAATTTGGTCTAAAGAATTTCTAAAATTTTTATTAAGTTCCTTATATTCAGATAAATTCATCCCTGTTTCTGCTTTAAATTGCCGGGAAAGATAATTTACATTAGTATAATCCAATAGCTGACTAATCTGGGTAAAATTATATTGTTTGGACTGAATGAGCTCTTTTACTTTTTCAATTTTCAGCTTTATAAAATACTTTTCTACCGTTATGTTTTCGGTATAGGAAAAAATTCGACTCAACCTCGAATAATCAATTTTGGTTTCTTTGGATAAGTAGCGGGATAAAGTCCCTGATTTTTGCAGGGGAAGGTTTTCCAAAAGCCGTATAAGACTTTGTTTTACCTTCTCGACTAAAATTTTATCGGATCCCTCCAATATTTCAAAACCATTTTCATCGAGGACCTTTTCTAACTTTTTAGAATCACGAGCTATATTTTTGCTTTTATAAACTACCCGGCCTAGTTCTACTTTTGTTACTTCCACCCCGGCTTCAAGTAACTCGTTTTTAATTACTTTTATACACCGGTTACAGACCATATTTTTAACAAAGACTTCTACCATGATAATTTTTTGGTAATGTTTTTTAAAAATTTATTTTTTATCATACCCTAAGCATTTATTTAAGCTACCACGCCCATGTTTTTCCCAGTAGTCTAACAATATTTCATTTTTTGGTTTTTGTGCCTGTCAAGGGAAGAGGCTTTATAAACTAATTAAATTTAAGAATACCCTTCCCTCACAGGACTTTAACATCATACTCTCAAAAGAAAAAGATTAACTAACCAATCAATGAAAAAATTCCTTTCCTTTTTTGGGATATGATATTGTTTATTTTAAAAATCCCCTATAAACTATTTTTAAGCTGGGTCATATATTGTATCATTTCTGTTTTTTCTTCTTTGGAAAGTTTCGCATCCCCATGAATAAAAGTGTAGGAGTCCAGTGGCATTTCATCATCTTCAATCTGACTGATGATTGACCGGAGTTTGCTGTTTTTTCTTCGGTCGGAATATTCACCCCATTCATTAAAATTCAATTCATCTTTTCCTTCTTTTATATGATCCTCTAAAAACCAGGCAGCTGGTTGTATTTTATTGTACCAAGGGTATGCTGTATTGTTGCTATGGCAATCATAACAGGAAACCTTTAATTTATCCTGTACGTCTTTCGGGACATTGTTCACCAGCATAAAATCTGATTTTGGCACCACTTCACTTTGGTTGCGATTGGTGGGCACAAACTGGATGCCCACCAACACAACTAAAAAAACCAGTGCAATGATTTTGATTGTCTTCATTTAGTTAATTTCTCTTTGCACCTCTCCGCAATCCATCATTTTACTTCCATAATAGGGATTTTTGATTTCTTTGGTTACACTCAACCACTGTGCACCTTTGTTATTATTGTACATCGGGCAATAAGCTTGGTACAACTTTTGGCTGGTTCCGACAATGTCAATCAAGTCTATCATGTCCTTGCTCAAAATGTCGAAATGTTCCCGCTGGTGGCCTATGGGGCTTTCCGCAATGTGTTCGGCATGCTCAGTGGCGTCTTCTATGATATCTTGCAGTTCTTGTTGGTCGTTCTGTTCGTAGTTTTCCGTTTTAAAGGTCTTTAACTGTCCCACCATTTTTTCCCCGGCTTTGGCCGCGGCCTCCTGATCGTCATTTACCAAGGCATTTTTAAGCTCCAAGTATGTGGTCAGGCTGGCATCGGTTTGGGCAGCATTGCTGCTTTCCATCCTGTTTTCTTCCATCGGGACAGCGCGCTCGGTCGCCGCGTCTTCAATAGTTGTATTGCTGTTTTTCTCGTTGTTCTTGCAAGAAGTGCTTATTACGGCAAATGCCATAGCCATCACTCCCAAACTTACTTTTACTGTTTTCATTTTTCTTGTTTTTAAAAGGTTGATATTTCTGTTACTGCAATTAATTAAATAGAGGTCAGTATTTAAATACATATCTTTATTACCAGTAAATATATAAAAATATGGATATTTTTAAGGGTCAAAACCTTCTGGAGTTCTCTGATCGGTTCAAAACCGATGAGGATTGCAAGAAATACCTTGCTTCAATCAAGTCCAAAACCGGTTTTAAATGTACAAGATGTAATCACACTGCTTGCCAAGTACGGAAGGATTTTGCCAGGCAGTGCAATATTTGCCACCATATTGAATCCGCTACCGCAAACACCCTTTTTCACAAGGTTAAATTTGGTGTTCGCAAAGCATTTTTTATTTGTTTTGAGATGGCCACGACAACCAAAAGTTTATCAGCAAGTTATATGGCCGTGCGCTATGGGGTTACTGAAAAAACGGCGAGATTATTTATGTTGAAAGTTAGAGAAGCTATGGCTTCGAGTGGGAATGACCCTATGGATGGTGATGTTCACGTGGATGAATTTGTTATGGGCGGCAGGGACGAGGGGAAAATAGGAAGAAGTTATGATGGTAAGAAAAAAAAAGCAATCACGGCAGTGCAATTGACCGAAGATGGAAAGGTAAAGCGGATGTATACCATGAAAATTGAAGATTTTTCAGCCCAGTCCCTTCAGTACATCTTTATCAACCATATAAGCCGCAAAGCTAAGGTAACCACTGATAAATGGCGTGGTTATAGGCCAATTGCCAAAGCATATGACATTACACAAATAGAAAGCAATAAGGGATTGAACTTTAAGGCAATTCACACCATGATACACCAAGTGAAATCTTGGATTAGAACCACTTATTCCTGGGTAAGCGATAAAAACCTGAACAGGTATTTTAACGAATTCTGTTTCAGGATCAACCGATCTCAGAGCAAAGCTACTATATTCAATAAGCTGATTACAAAAATGGTTCAGGGCAATGTCATATATCAATCCCAAATTATAAGTAACTAACTACTGACCTCTATAATTAAATTTTCCGGATGCCATAAAACACAGCCCGGAACTTAGTATTTTACTTGGTTGTTCGACCGGAAACAAAAAAAGCACTTACCGGCTTTCCTTTTCCCCAGTCCTTATTTTTATACGCTGTTCCACGTCGCTTACATAGATGAGCCCGTCCCCGCTTTTGCCAGTACGGGCACTTACTTTTATAATATTTACAATTTTATCTACATCCTCTTTTTCGCACACTATCTCCATTTTAATGACTTTGCTGTGCATAAATGGAAAATTCAAACTGGGGGAAGCGGTTTTGGAATCAGTTTAATCTCCAACCCCCTCGCCTTGAAATACGGTAAAACAACAAAAGTTTTCTTCCCGCAGATTCATGGTCACTTCACTAAGTCTTTCGGGTCTGATAAAGGCTTTGATCTCATTCATATCTTCTAAATTTAAGTTGAAATAAGTTTTGTTATGCTTAGCTCTTTTTTGTGTAAGCTGTGTAATTCGCTTCTGAATTAAAATAGCCAACCCGGCCATTCGCGTCAAGCAGTACAATAAAGGCTTCGGTTTTATCCACGCTTTCCCCTGTTTGGGGATCGGTGGCCATCCTTGCAGATTCTTCGTTGTTCAAGGTGCCCACGCACATCTCGCAGCAACCATAATAGGTTTTCCCGTTTACCGGAACCGGGATTTGCGGTTTGGCCATATAGGCATCGTTTACCATACATACCAGGTCATTAGGCAACTTGTCTCCTATCTGAAAATCTAAAGAAAAGGTTTGTTTATTGGCGGTACTTGTACTAATTTCTGTAGCCAGTTTGTCTTGCTTTTTTTGTTTTTGCTGCTCCCCAGAGGAGTTACAAGCACCAAAAACCACGGCCAGAAGAAATACCGCTGTTAGAACTTTGAATGTATTTTTCATTTCAATCTAATTTTGTGCCTGCAAAATGGATAGACCTATAAAAAAGAGTCTATCCATACCTTGCAGGACTTTATTAATTGATAGTTTCTTTTACACTACCACATTTCAGCATTTTTTGGCCCATATATGGGTTCTTGATCGCCTTTTCATTGGAAAGCCAATAGCCGCCTTTATTAGAGTTTGCCATAGGGCAATATTCCAGGTAAATTTCACCTTTGGCAAGCTTCCCATTTTTAACCAGTTTCAACATTGCATCGCTAAGAGCATTAAAATTGTCACGTTGGTCTTCCAGAGAAGTGGCACCGGCCATTTGCGAAGCTTCTTTGCGAGCCGTCTCAGCATTTTCCACTTTTGCCAAAGTTTTCTCGAGTTTCATCGAATGCTTGGCGGCCTTTGCATCATTTGAAGCCACTAAAGCGTCCTTTACCAATAGGTAATGTTCATAAGCAGCGCCCAGATCTTTGTCTTTGAACTTAGGCGACATTTGCATTTCTTCACCATGACCGGCCATATTGTCGTGGTCGTGTTGTGCATAAACTCCCATGCTTAACAAAGTTAGAAGGAGCATCATCATTGTTCTTTTCATCTTAATAGGTTTTAAAGGTTATAAAAATTTGTTCTTCCCTGCTTTAGTTTATAGTTTCCACGATTTCGCCGCAGGTTAACATTGCGCTACCGTAATAAGGGTTTTTGATCTCTTCTGAACGGCTGAGCCAGTAGGCTCCCGCATTGTCATCTGCCATAGGGCAAAATTGCTTATAAACGGTCTGTCCCACTCCAAAAAGTTGCATCGCTTTACTCAAATGGGCAGACAGGTGTTTAAAATGATCCCGCTGAGTAGAAATATCTTCACTCTCCATTATTTTTTCTGCAGCACCAATTAATAATAGCAGAAAATTAAACACAACAAAGTAAGCCCAAGATGGCAGTAACCATAGGGCAAATCTTTCCGATAATTATCGGAAACTGTTTAAAATCAAATTAAATAAGTTTCGTGTAGTTTCTGTACGTCCCTTATGAGATAAGGAGGTGTATAATCTCTAAATGGAACAACGTTCTTATCCAGTCCATCAAAAAGATTAATATAGGTATAAAATAAAGTAGCAACAAAGGCTTGTTGCTCAAAGGTTAAATTTGTGTAAGATGTTTTTAAATCATCTTGACCGCCATTCACTATTTGTGCATCTGAACAGCAAGATTTTTCCGAAAAACCTGCTTCACAACTTTTTTGGGATGATTGATTTTCCATTCCACAGGTTTGAGCATTATGAAATAAAGCAAAATCAACCAAAGAATCTCCACAATAATGCATATCTACAGTAAAAGACATAGTGGTAACAAATACCAAGCTCGCTAAGGCTACAGATAATATTTTATGGAAAAATGATTTCATAAGACTGCAAATATATATAAAACAACGAAATATAAAAACATTAATAATTCTTTTTCGTTATGTAAACTTTTACTTCTTATACTATTTTCGACAAAAAGAGAATCAAATTTCTAAAAATATGATAAATATCATATTACCGTCGTCTTTTTTTGCAGTATCTTCGGTTAAATAAGGTGTTAAAAAACACATTACTAAAAATTATGTTAAAAATATAGTTAACATTTGTTAATTTTTTTATATTCGTATTATGCAAAGCTTTAATAAAACAATAGCTGTTTCATTGGTACTTGCAGTAATGTTCGCTACCTCGTCCTTTACTGTAAATATGCATTTCTGCTGTAATGAGCTTGTGGATATAGCTGTTTTCACCAAAGCCAAGGTGTGCGATAAAGCGATGGATACTCAAGACAATTCTTCGAAAGAATGTTCTCTTGAAAAGAAAGGTTGCTGTGATAATAAATCTTTTGTAAAAGAAGGTAGCGATAACTTTCAAAAAAACTCCTTTAAAACGGAAAATCAAAATTTGGTTTTCCTGCACACATTTTTTTACACTTACGTAAATCTATTCGAAGGGTTGGAACAAAATATAATCCCTTTTAGGGATTATGACCCACCCCTCATACCGAAAGATTTTCAAGTACTCCACGAGGTATATTTAATTTGATTTCATCCTAAGTAGGTTCTTTTTCAAACAACCTACCTTATATGTTGGCCTGTACTACGCAAAGGCTAACAACTGGTGCGCTCTATCCTGAGCATACCACACTTTCAACTATTTGAAAAACAGAAATTTATAATCTATTAGAATAAATACCATTCTAAGAATAAATAATTAATACTATGGATTTACAGAAAGAATTCTGGATAAAGAATATGGTATGTAGCCGTTGTCTAAAAGTAATAACGCAAGAACTGGAAGAGATGGGAATAACCGTACTCTCTTTGGAATTAGGTAAACTATTGGTTGAATCTTCAAAAAACACCAACACGGAGGTTACGTATAAAGTTACCAAAGTACTTCATTCCAATGATTTTGAAATAGTACAAAGTGAAGGGGAAATGCTGGTTGAAAAAGTAAAAATCATTCTAATCCAACTGCTTACTCAGTTACCACTTCATTTGAAAACAAATACTTCAGAACATTTGTCTTCTACGCTCAACAGGGATTATAAAATACTGAGCAGGCTGTTTTCTAAAAATGAAAACACCACCATTGAAAAATACTTTATAAAACTGAAAATTGAAAAAGTAAAAGAACTTATTCAATTAAAACAATATTCTTTTTCAGATGTGGCATATATGCTGGATTATAGTAGCATTAACCATTTATCAAGACAGTTTAAAGAGATTGTGGGAATGAGTATGAGCGACTATAAAAACACAGAAAAATGGAAACGAAATTTCTATGATGAAATTATATAAATAACAACGAAAGTTATGCAGATGAAGTAGCATAAAAACAGATAGCTTTCGTGTTAATTATAATATTAAAAACCCTAAGGCTTGTGTTGATAATCCCCCAATTACAACATAAGCCAGTTCAGGTCTTAAAAAGGCGAGGAATAAACATTAATTAAAATAAAAAACAATGAAAAATCACTGGTTATGGATGGTCCTCGGTTGTGGACTGCCGCTTTTACTCATCTTTTTAGCACCATCTATTGGAATTGGTGGTGGCACCTGGCTTTTTGCATTTATTATAATAATGTTCGCAGTACACTTGTTAATGCCCATGCGGCACGGGAGCCATACGCACGGATTGTCCAATGAGAACTTAAAAAAGAAGGATAAAAAAAAAGAAG
This sequence comes from Gillisia sp. Hel_I_29, assembly GCF_000744275.1. Classification (NCBI taxonomy): domain Bacteria; kingdom Pseudomonadati; phylum Bacteroidota; class Flavobacteriia; order Flavobacteriales; family Flavobacteriaceae; genus Gillisia; species Gillisia sp. Hel_I_29. The sequence continues at coordinate 1,766,636 of NZ_JQLP01000005.1, read as the reverse complement.
GACAACATCACTAAAATTTATGTTATGAAACGAAAATTTCAAATTAATGGTATTAGTTGCGGCGGCTGCATTAGCAGGGTCAAAAAGACATTGGAAGAACATCCAAAGATTGAAAAGGCAGAAATTTTTCTGGCACCAAAAGGAGCTACAATCATCACTATGAAGGAAACGCTTTCAGTAGATGAATTACAAAAACAACTCAGCAACCTTGAGGGTTACACAATTGAAAAACTGTAAAAGTAACTTAAAATCAAAAATTATGTTTTTTCACGACGGAAGTTTCGGAGGTATGCACCTGATATGGTGGATTATTTGGATGGCGTTTATCATTTGGATTTTCTTTATCCCAACTGATATCCCATACCAAAAACCAAAAAAAGAAAAGCCATTGGACATCCTAAAAAACAGGTTTGCCAAGGGCGAAATTTCAAAGGAGGAATTTGAAGAATCCAAAAAATTATTAAAATCAGATAACCAATCTTAAAACATATAAATTATGTATCGATTAAATGTAAAAAAATTCGGTTTTGCCCTCGGTCTAACTGGAGCCTTGATATATCTGGGCTGTATGATCGTAATGGCTACAGCCGGACAAGGAGGATCCATAACATTTTTTAATAGCCTTGTGCACGGATTGGATGTTACCAGTATTATTAGAATGGATGTTCCTTTATGGGAAGCCGGTTTGGGAATAGTACAGATATTCATTTTAGGATGGCTTATAGGCGCGTGCATCGCTGCTTTTTACAATGCTCAAATTAAAAACAAATAAAATTGTGAAAGTTGAAAAAGGCTATGGCGAAAATTAAAATCATTTTTATTCATTTACTATTAGGTGCAGGTATTTTTTATTTCCTGGTACACCCTTTCACAATGGTAATCTATTGGTTTGAGTTCAGTAATACGCCCTTCTCTTTCCCCTTGTTTCAGCAAGTTCTGGAAGAACGTTTTGTGGAATCTTTCACCTTCGATATGCGGGGAATGGGCGGCTTATTGACTCTATTGGGAGGCTTCTTGGGAATAGTTTCTGGTTTGTTCTGGATAAACCTGAAAAAGAAAGATGAAATTATTGGCACACAACAGCGGCTGCTTGTTCGTGATATTGAAGAATTGATCCAGGCCGGTGAAAATGAGCGCGTAGAATTTAAGTCTTCCATACGTTATGACTATTACCGTAAATCAACCAATCGCGACCTAGAAGTTATCATAGCCAAAACCATCACAGGGTTTATGAACGCAAAAGGTGGAAAACTTATAATTGGTGTTGATGACGAAGGAAATGTTCTGGGATTGGAAAAAGATTATAAAACCCTAAAGCATAAAAACAGGGACGGGTATGAACGTGCGGTGTTCAGGATTATTTCTACGCAATTGGGGCACGAGGCTTGTTTCAGCAACCATATTTCATTTTACAGTATTAATGAAAAAGATGTGTGCGTAGTGGATATCGAACCTTCGGAAAAACCCATTTATGTCAACGATACCGAAAACACCACATTCTATGTGCGTACTGGCAATGCAACCTACCCATTGACTGTTAAAGAAGCTGTTAATTATTTAGAAAATAGAAAGCAATAGGTCTATGCAATATGTCTGGTTTATATGGTCTCTTATAATTCTTGCGCTTTGGGCAATAATCTATTTGTCAAAAAAGGGGTATAGAAAAGAAATGCTCAAAATGAGCCTTATCACTATGCCCTTTGGCCTAACAGAACCCTTGTTTGTTCCAGAATATTGGTTTCCACCTTCCCTATTCCATTTAGCGGAAAGAACAGGTTTTGATATTGAGAGCCTTATCTTCTCTTTTGCTATTGGCGGAATAGGGACGGTATTGTATAATCTGATATTCAAAAAAGGCTATATAGATATGCCTCATACCGAACGGAGCCACCAAAGACATAAGCTACATATTTATATACTTTTTGTTCCAGCCATTGTATTTGTAATATTTAGTCTTTTCACCGCGCTTAACCACATCTATTGTGGCATCATTGCAATGTTTTTTGGTGGTTTGGCAACATTGTACTGTCGCCCAGATTTAAAAGGAAAGATATGGGTTGGAGGAATCTTGTTTACCATACTGTACTTCATTTATTTCGGAAGCATCCTTCCGTTCTATCCCCAATATGTGGAGTTGTACTGGAATCTGGACAACCTGACCCATATTCTTGTTTTGGGAATCCCAATTGAAGAGTTACTGTTCGCTTTCACCTTTGGTATGTATTGGTCTGGATTATATGAACACTTGTATTGGAGAAAACTTATAAAATCGAAAGAAATGTCAACCAACTAAAACATTCAAATTATGAAAATATTATTGGCCATAGATGGTTCAGATTTCAGTAAAGTAGCCATTCACGAACTTATAAAAATGACCCTATCCTCAAATAGTGAAATTCATATTATAAATGTTTATGAAGTTCCGAAAACAACCGGCCTGGGATTGCATACTATGGGCGGCAGGATAGGAAATTACATAGAAGAAATTAGAAGTAACGCTCAAAAATTGGGAAACAAAATCGTTTCAGAAGCTTTCGATAAAATCAAGGCCGAAAACAAGGCACTTACCATAACCACAAGTGTTGTTAGTGGCCTGCCCAAAAGTACTATTTATGAAAAAGCAGAAGATTGGGGTGCAGATTTAATCGTAGTAGGCTCTCAGGGTCACGGTGCACTTTCACGCTTAGTATTGGGCTCTGTATCCCAATATTTGACCACAAATGCCAAATGTTCAGTACTCATTGCAAGAGATAGAAATAAAAAATGAAAGAAAAGCAAACACATAGCATTCCGTTGGAATCCACCTGTAAGATAACAGATGAAATCTGTCTTCCAGATACTAAATTACCTCGTGTGGTTATCGTTGGTGGAGGATTTGCAGGTTTGGCATTGGTTGAAAAACTGAAACACAAAGAAGTTCAAGTGGTTTTACTCGATAAAAATAACTTCCATCAATTTCAACCTTTATTATATCAAGTGGCAACGAGTGCGTTGGAACCTGATAGCATAGTATTTCCATTTAGAAAACAATTCAATGGTTACAAAAATGTAGTATTTCGTTTGGCTGAAGTTGAGGAAATTCAACCTGATTCAAATACTATATTGACCAATAAGGGAAGTGTTTCTTATGACTATTTAGTGTTGGCTACTGGCACGACCACCAATTTCTTTGGGATGGATTCTGTGGCCGAAAATAGTTTGGGGATGAAGGATATTCGCGATTCCCTCAACATCCGTCATATGATGTTGCAAAATTTGGAACAGGCAGCTATTACTTGTGATGATAAAGAACGCGACGCGCTGACAAATTTTGTAATAGTAGGTGGTGGTCCAGCAGGCGTAGAAATGGCAGGAGCTTTGGCAGAGTTTTGCAAATACATCCTTCCCAAAGATTACCCAGAGTACCCTTCTTCCATTATGAATATTTATCTAATAGAAGCCATTGATGAGTTGTTAGGCACAATGTCAGACAAGGCATCATCGAAAACCCTCAAATATTTAGAGGATTTAAATGTAAAGGTATTATTAAATGAAGCTGTAAGCAATTATGATGGAAAGGAAGTCACTACCAAAAGTGATAAGACCATTTTGGCTAAAAACCTTATCTGGACGGCTGGCGTAAAAGGACAATTCCCAAAAGGTATTGATGAAAAACACGTGGTCAAGGGCAACCGGATTAAAACCGATGCTAATTTAAAAGTAGAAGGCTACGAAAACATTTTTGCCATAGGCGATATAGCTGCGCTTATTTCTGAAGAAAGACCCAAAGGGCATCCACAAGTAGCACAGACAGCTATTCAGCAAGGTAAATGGTTGGGTGATTCACTATTAAAAATCATTAAGAACGAGGCACCAAAACCTTTCGAATATAAAGACAAGGGTTCTTTGGCAACCGTAGGAAAACGTAAAGCAGTAGCCGACTTGGGAAAAATGAAGTTTGCTGGCTATTTCGCCTGGTTACTATGGTCCATAGTACACTTGATGTCCATAAGCGGATTTAGAAATAGATTGATGGTTGGTTTTAATTGGGCGGTTAGTTATTTCACTTATGAAAAGAGCAACCGACTGATTATTAGAAATTTTAATCCGAAATCTTCGATTAAAAACAGGGGAAAATAATTTAAAAATGAAGAATAACAGAGAGAATAAAGATAAGCTTTCCCTAATAGGTTCCATATCCCTTGGTACAGGCGTAATGATTGGTGCTGGCATATTTGTCCTAATGGGTCAAATAGCTGAATTAGTGGGAGATCTATTTCCAATAGCATTTATTGCGGGAGCCGTTGTGGTGGGGTTCAGTTCATATTCCTATGTCAAGTTTTCAAATGCTTTTCCGTCGTCTGGAGGTGTGGTTAAATTCCTTAACAAATCCTATGGGCCTGGAACAACAACTGGGTTTTATTCTTTACTGATGTACGTATCAATGGTAGTTTCAGAAAGTTTGGTGGCCGGCACTTTTGGGGCTTATACACTTAGGCTATTTCCAGATTCCTACGCAAATTATGCCTCTGTTCTTGGAGTCGGACTTATTGTTATTGCTTATATAGTGAATATCCTGGGCAATAAGGTTATTGGTGCAACAGCTACCTTTACAGCAGTTGTCAAAGTTTTTGGTATTGCATTGCTCGCCATTGCAGGGTTAATAGTTTCTGGATTTGCAGACATTACAGGAAGCTATATTCCTCAAAATACCGAAGCTTTACCACAGGGCTTTGGCTTTGTGGCTGCATTGGCATTGGCAATCCTTGCCTATAAAGGATTTACAACAATCACGAACCAAGGAGCCGATATTAAAAGCCCGCATAAAAATCTTGGTAGGTCTATCGTGTTTTCCATACTTATCTGCACACTGATATATGTAGCCTTGGCATTAGCTGTTGCGGGAGGTTTAAGCATTCCTGAAATAATCGAAGCTAAAGATTATGCCCTTGCAGCCGCCGCAAAACCTGTTTTTGGGGAATGGGGTTCCTGGATTACCATTGGCATTGCCATTATTGCCACGGTTTCTGGGGTCATTGCCAGTATCTTTTCCTCTTCACGCTTGTTGGCAATGCTCAGCAATATGAAACAGGTGCCTTCTTTAACCAAACTTGGTAGCTTAAAAAATCCAGCACTAATATTCACGTCTTCCCTCGCCATTTTACTGACCGTGCTTTTCGATTTGACAAGGATAGCATCCATTGGGGCTATTTTTTACCTTATTATGGATATCGCTATCCATTGGGGGCTGTTCCGCAATCTTAGAAAAGAAGTGGATTTTAAACCAATTATCCCCGTGATTGCCATTATACTGGATGTTGCAGTACTCTCGGCCTTTATTTATATAAAATATCTGAACGATCCTTTGGTTCTTATTGTCGCGGCAATTGGGATTGTTCTAATACTTGTGGCGGAACGCCTTTTTATGATTTCACATACAGACGATGAAGGTAATATGCCGATGGGAATGAAGAATACAAGTGACAAAAACAATAAAACATAATTAATTAAAAACAATTTATATGAAAAATGTAGCAGTTATAGGTTACGGAGTCATTGGAAAAAGGGTGGCAGATGCCATCAACCTACAAGAAGATATGAAGCTTTCGGGAGTATGCGATATCATTACCGACTGGCGAATTCAAAATGCCGTAAGAAAGGAATACGATATTTATGCAGCTACCCAGGAAGCTGAAGGTAAAATGAAATCCGAAGGAATTTCAGTAAAAGGAAATTTACAGGAGCTTTTAAAGAAATCAGACCTGGTTGTGGACTGTACACCCAAAAAAATTGCCGCTCAGAATGTCGTTATCTACAAGGAGCAAAACATCAAATTTATTCTACACGGTGGCGAAAAACACGAAACCACAGGGCATTCCTTTAGTGCAGAAAATAATTACAAATCAGCTCTAAACTTGAATGCGACAAGAGTAGTTTCCTGTAATACTACGTCTATTTTAAGAACCTTGACCGCTTTAAAAAGAGCCGATTTATTGGATTATGCCAGAGGTACACTTTTAAGAAGAGCTACAGACCCTTGGGAAAGTCATTTGGGTGGTATTATGAATACGATGGTTCCCGAAAAAGATATCCCAAGCCATCAAGGTCCGGATGCTAAAAGTGTTGACCCAGAACTGGATGTCATCACCGCAGCAGTAAAAGTACCTGAAACATTGAGCCATATGCACTATTGGAATGTGAAGTTGAAAAGACAAGCCACAAAAGAGGAAGTTCTTAACGCCCTTAAAACATCTAGCCGTATTAAACTAATTCAATATGACCAAGGCCTAGTTTCAAACAATACCATTAAAGAAATGTTCTTGGATATGGGAAGACCTTGGGGCGATATGTACGAAGTAGCACTATGGGAAGATATGCTGAAGGTACAGGGAGACGAACTCTTTTATGCCTACGTGGTCGATAACCAAGCTATTGTAATCCCGGAAACAATTGATGCTATTAGGGCTTTAACTGGAATTGAAACAGATGGTACAAAATCCATAGCCAAAACAAATGAAAGTTTAGGAATCCATTAAATACTATCAAAATGAAAACAGACAAGAATATAGTAGAACTTTTAGGAGAAAAAGCAGACTTCTATTTAGAACACGTTTGTGAAAAAATAACAAAGGATGAATTGCAAGTGCCAAGCAAAAATAGTTTAGAAAAAGTATTTGGCAGTAGCAACAGAAATCCGCAGGTGCTTCGAAGTCTTTCACAATTGTACAACAACGGAAATCTGGGAGGTACAGGCTATTTAAGTATCCTTCCTGTGGACCAAGGTATTGAGCATAGCGCGGCCTTTTCATTCTATAAAAACCCAGATTATTTCGACCCAGAGAACATTATAAAACTCGCCCTTGAGGCCGGTTGTAATGGGGTGGCTTCCACGTTTGGGGTTTTGGGTTTGAATGCCCGAAAATATGCCCATAAAATCCCTTTTATCGTTAAGATTAACCACAATGAACTGCTTACCTACCCGAACAAATATGACCAAACACTCTTTGGTAAGGTAAAAACCGCTTGGGATATGGGAGCAATTGCCGTAGGAGCTACGATTTATTTTGGTTCAGCGGAAAGTAACAGACAACTCAAAGAAATAGCAGAGGCTTTTGAAGAAGCTCATAATCTTGGTATGGCTACCATTTTATGGTGCTATACACGAAATGAAGCTTTTAAAACCGATAAAGAAGATTATCACGCATCGGCCGATGTAACCGGACAAGCCAATCAGATTGGAGTAACGATACAGGCAGATATCATCAAACAAAAATTACCAACCAATAATTTTGGTTTCAAAGAGATAGGATTTGGAAAATATGATGATGAAATGTATAAAACCCTTACCACAGACCACCCTATTGACCTTTGCAGGTTGCAAGTAGCCAATTGCTATATGGGTAAAATAGGGCTGATTAATTCAGGTGGTGGTTCCAAAGGCAAATCAGATTTGTCCGAAGCTGTAACAACTGCCGTCATCAATAAAAGGGCTGGTGGCTCTGGGCTGATAATGGGAAGAAAAGCATTTCAAAAGCCCTTTAGCGAAGGCGTGAAAGTATTACAATCTGTTCAGGAAGTTTATTTGGACGATAAAATTAGTATAGCATAATCAACAGAATGTTTGACACAGAGATAAAATCATTAAAATCACTTAACCACTACCTCCTTAAACTGGTAGAAAGCCGTCTATGGCTTAAAGTAATCATTGCTTTGTTGTTAGGTGTTGGATTTGGTCTGTTATTGAGTCCACAAAACGGATGGATTTCTAAAGAAACAGCAGATATCGCGGGGAATTGGCTGGCATTGCCCGGTGTACTATTTCTGAAACTGGTTCAAATGATTATGATTCCGTTGATTGTGGCTTCCATCATCACAGGAATCGCAAGTAATGATAAGGACAGTTTAAAAAAATTAGGTGGTGGTGTTTTACTATATTTTTTGGGCACAACAATAGTTTCGGTTAGCATTGGTACGATACTATCCCAAATTTTTAGACCGGGTCGTTTTCTTCATCAACAAGCACTAAAAGAGCATAATGAAATTACGGCAGTTTCAACTGATGAACCCGAGCTTTCCTTCGGAGTTGAAACGATTCCTGATGCCATCTCAAACCTGCTTCCTGAAAATCCATTGGCATCTATGGTAAGTGGTGAAATGTTAAGTATTGTGATTTTCACAATCATTATTGGTGTAGCTGTGCTATCTCTTGAAAATGATTTACTGCGCCCAGTAAAGCTGCTTCTAACTGCCATTCAGGAAGTCTGTATGACGGTGGTAAAATGGTCTATGTTATTAGTCCCTATTGCTGTTTTCGGACTTATGGCGCAGCTTACCTCTAGTGTTGGTTTAAGTTCTCTTTCCGGTCTCACCTATTATGTTGGCGTCGTCCTGCTCGGTCTATTACTTTTGGTAATTTTCTATTTAGGGCTAATTGTGCTTCTTGGAAAAGCAAACCCTATGCATTTCCTAAAAAAAATAAGGGACGTTCAATTATTGGCCTTTTCAACCACAAGCTCTGCGGCCGTGATGCCACTTTCCCTTCAAACAGCCGAAGAAGAATTGAAGGTGGACAAGACCATTAGCAATTTTATTATTCCCATAGGTGCAACCGTCAATATGGATGGCACTGCACTCTATCAAACCATAACTACGCTATTCATAGCCCAAGCCTATGGCTTGGAAATGAGTTTGCTCAATATTATTGTGGTCATCGTAACCATCGTTGCTGCTTCAATCGGCACACCTGCCATTCCCGGAGGTGGTGTGGTGATACTCGCTTCTGTTTTGGGAAGTGTCGGTATTCCAGCCGAAGGCATCATCATTATTATTGGTGTAGAAAGATTGTTGGGAATGTTCAGGACTGCTGTAAACGTAACGGGTGACCTCACAGCTTGTATGGTTTTTAATAGGTTTTATGGTAAAACCCCAATATTGGTTAATGATAAAACTTTAAAAATATGACATTACTACTCATATCCATATTTTTCATTTTTCCTGTGGTCGCAATAGCAGGATATCAACATTATAAGATTGTTAAGCACCCAGCTTATGATGCTGACAAAACACTCTTAAATTATGAAATTATAGGTGCGGGTGAAAACAAACTCGTTTTGCTGCACGGTTTGACAGGGTCATTGAATTATTGGAAACGCAATTTAGAAAGCATTTCAAAAACACACACTTTGCTATTAATAGACCTTTTGGGTTTTGGTGATTCGCCAAAACCACAAAGTGATTATTCGCTTTCAGTTCAACTAAAAGCTTTAGAATTGGTTTTGCAAAAAGAAGGATTCAATGATGGAAAAACCATAGTTGCCGGTCATTCTATGGGCGCTATAATTTCAATGGCCCTATTGGAAAAACACTCAAATTGGCTCAAAGCAGGCATTTTTATTGGAATACCTGTTTATCAGGATGCAGATGAATTTAAAAAAATTATGTCCTCACATTCCTTTGTGGACAGAATATCAATAAGCAGATTCTCTAAATACATCTGTATGATTCATCCCATTTTTATGTCGCGTGCATTTAAACCAGACAACCTCACGGATGATGTTTATGAAGATGCAAAAAAACACCATTGGCAGAGCTACTATTATTCGCTTACGAGGATAATCCTAAAAACAGATTTATACGGGATTGCAAGAAAGATTAGAAACACAAAAGTGCTTTTCATTCACGGAGCAAAGGACACTACTGCACCGCTCAAAAATGCTATAGACTTATCAAGAGAATTTACAAACGTAAAAACTGTTACCTCTACAGGGGGAGACCATCAGTTCTTTCTAAAAGAAGCAGAATTTGTATGGAAGACCATCCAAGATTTTTCTGTTTCAGATAAAAAATCACAAAAAACAATTTTAAATGAATACTAATAAAATTAAACATATAGGTGTATTTACCTCTGGAGGTGATAGTCCAGGGATGAATTCAGCCTTGTACGCCATTGCAAAAACGGCTGAAGCAACTGGTATAAAAGTTAGTGGTTTTAGAAAAGGATATGAAGGATTGATAGACGGTGACTTGGTTCAATTTAAATCACACGAATTACAAAAACTGACCCAAAAGGGTGGCACAATTCTAAAGACCGCACGAAGCAAACGTTTTCTCGAACTGGAAGGTCGAAAAAAAGCCCTGCAAACCCTAAATGCAAACAAAATAGATGCCCTGATTGCCATTGGTGGCGATGGCACATTTAAAGGACTACTTACTTTTTCAGAAATATGCGACATTCCGTTTATCGGCATTCCTGGTACTATAGATAATGATATTTCAGGAACAGATTATACCCTTGGTTTTGATTCCGCAGTAAATACAGCCATTGAGAATATTGATAAAATAAAGGACACTGCGGAATCTCACAATCGGGTATTCATTGTGGAAGTAATGGGCAGGGATTCTGGCTACATCGCCATTCATTCAGGACTTACCACAGGAGCAGATGCCATTTTAATTCCCGAGAGTGGAAAGGACTTTATTTATCTATTGGATAAGGTTAAAAATTACGATAGCGAAGATGCTTTTCTTGTCGTGGTTTCAGAAGGCGATGAAATAGGTGCCGAACTTGTTTCTTCAAAAATAAAGGAAGTCAACCCCAATGTCGATTTACGAATTACAAAACTTGGGCACGTACAGCGTGGTGGAAATCCTTCTGCTTTAGATAGGATGTTGGGTATTAGGCTTGGGGTGGAAGCCGTAAAATCACTTTTACAAAGTAAAAAGAATGTAATGGTCGGGATTTTAAACAATCAATTGCACTTAACCCCTTTTAATGAAGTGGTCAAACAACATCAGGTCAATAAAGAATTGCACGAACTCTTAGAACTATTTGGAAAATAAAAACGAGAAAAATGAAAACATACATAGAGGAAAGACCTTGGGGAAACTTTGAACGCTTTACCCATAACGAGATTAGCACCGTAAAAATACTTACGGTTAATCCAAACGAAGAGCTAAGTCTACAGTTTCACCATAACAGGGAAGAATTCTGGAGAGTAATAGATGGAACGGGAACTTTCGTAATTGGCGACAATACCAAAGTTGGCCATAAAGGGGACGAATTTTTTATCCCGAAGGAAACCGTACATCAAATAAAAACATCTGATTCTTCTGTAAGTGTACTTGAAATTGCTTTTGGAAATTTTGATGAAAACGATATTGTCAGGCTAAAGGACAAATACAACAGGGAAGACCCAAATAAATATTACAATATGGAACATACACATCAAATTAATACCAGAATACCCATAGAGAAAAAAGGGATACTGCTCAGTCCCACTAAATTGAAATTTGAGAGCAATGGGGTTTTAAACCCTGGAATATTTCAAGAAGGTGAAGAGGTGCATATCTTTTACCGTGCGGTGGAAGATGGCAATTACTCTACTATTGGATATGCCAAAACCAATGAGCATTTAGATCTCATAGAAAGGAAATCAAGCCCGTTAATAACTCGTGATTTTGATTATGAAAAACATGGTGTGGAAGATGCTCGTATTGTTAAAATTGAAGATACCTTTTATTTATCCTATACCGCCTATGATGGGGTAAATGCCATGGGTGCTTTGGCAACTTCAAAAGACCTGAAACATTTTGAGAAAAAGGGGATAATCACACCATTCATTACCTACAAAGAATATAAATACCATTTGGAGCATTGTAATCAGGAAAGATTGAATCCAAAGTATTATTATTACTACAACTTGTTTGCACAAATTGGATTGGCAGATGAAAAACATAGGTATCTGAGGGATAAGGACATTGTCCTGTTCCCCAAAAAAATCAACGGTAAATTTGTAATGCTCCACCGTATATGGCCAGGAATACAAATAGTACAGTTTGAAAAGTGGGAAAACCTTACCAAAGAATTTTGGGAAAATCATATAAAGAACCTTCACGATCATATTCTTATGGATCCGTTCTACGATTTTGAAGTGAATTATCTCGGTGCCGGATGCCCTCCCATAGAAACAAAGGATGGTTGGCTGATGATTTACCACGGAGTTTGTGAAACCCACATTGGAAAGACCTATCACGCCGCCGCTGCGTTACTGGATATTGAAGACCCTATAAAAGTAATTGGGCGATTGCCCTATCCCTTATTTTCCCCTACCGAAGAATGGGAACTGCTTGGTGTTGTAGATCATGTGGTATTTCCTACCGGGACCGCATTGTTCGGGGACGACCTTCATATCTATTATGGAGCGGCCGACAAACATACGGCGGTAGCTAAAGTAAGCCTACAACTATTATTGAATGAATTAAAAAAAACAGCTATATCATGAAAAATAATAAAATTTTATTTGTTTGCTCATATCCTCCACGCGAGTGCGGTATTGCTACTTTTTCACAAGATTTGATACGGGCTTTGAAAAGATGCTTTGGCTCAACCATAGAGATCGAGGTTTGTGCTCTGGAAAATGAGTGCTGCGACGCCAATGATTATCCAGAGGAAGTTAAATATAAAATAGATGCCCAAGAGTTAAATTCCTTTTTCCAGGTAGCCAATAAGTTAAATGAAAGGGACGATATTGGAATGGTTTGTATACAACACGAGTTTGGGCTGTTTGGAGGTGACTACGGTAGCCATTTGGTGGCTTTTCTACTAAAGTTAGACATCCCTATTTCTTGTGTGTTTCATACCGTGCTACCCAATCCAGATGAAAAAAGAACTAAAATAGTGCAAGCGTTGGGTGATCTTTCCGAGAAACTGATCGTTCTTACCAATAAATCCGCAGAAATACTAGAAAGTGATTATCATATTGATACTAACAAATTAGCTGTCATACCCCATGGCACCCATATTGTACTATGGAAAGAAAAACAACGGCTTAAAAATAGATATGGCTTTCAAAATAAAAATGTGCTCTCCACATTTGGTTTATTAAGTGAGAATAAAAATATAGAAACAGCACTTCGTGCATTGCCAAAAATACTCCAAAAATTCCCTAACACAGTTTATCTGGTTTTAGGCAAAACACATCCTGATATAATAAAGAGAGAAGGCGAAACATATAGAAATGCGCTTTTAACAATAGTCGATGATTTAGATATTAAAGACCATGTCATTTTTATAAACGAATATTTGGAACTTACCAGGTTGTTGGAATACCTATCCTTATCCGATGTTTACTTATTCTCATCTAAAGATCCCAACCAGGCCGTTAGCGGCACTTTTGCTTATGCCATGAGTTGCGGAAACCCCGTTATATCAACACCTATTCCCCATTCCAAAGAATGTCTTGATCCCAGTACTGGTATTTTATTGAATGATTTTGAAGATCCCATAGAAATTAGCGACGCTGTTATCGATTTGTTGGAACAACCGTTCATAGCAACATCAATGGGGAAAAATGCCTTTATTAAAATGCGTGCTTTTAGTTGGGAAAATGTAGCCATTTCCTATTCCGATATTTTTCAGGATTATTTGCAACATAATAATTCTTTGGATTTTAGTTTACCACCCATAAAAACAGACCATATTGAAGATATGACTACTGACTTTGGGATGCTTCAATTTTCAAATTTTAGTGTCCCGGATACGTCTTTTGGTTATACACTTGATGATAATGCAAGGGCGCTTATAGCAATGCTTATGTATTATAAGAAAAAAAGAAATGACAAAGTCCTGCGGCTCATTGAAATTTATATGGACTTTATTGTGTTTTGCCAACAGGACGATGGACTGTTCTATAATTATGTGGATTATGAAAAGCAATTTACCAATCAGAATACCGAAGTGAACCTGGAAGATTCCAATGGCAGGGCCATTTGGGCACTTGGCTATGTATTGTCTGATACAGAAAACCTGCCAAAAAGTTTAGTAGCCAAAGCAGAAAACTGTTTTAAAAACGTCATACGAAATGTAGCGGATTTCAAATCCCCACGAGCCATTGGCTTTATATTAAAAGGACTTTATTATTATCAAGAAAATGAGCCTAAAACCCAATATAATCAGTTAGCAGATACATTGGCCCAAGAGCTCTTGCGCATTTTTAATATTACCAGTGATAAAAAATGGGAATGGTTTGAAGATTACCTGACCTATGCCAATAGTATATTGCCAGAAGCGCTTTTTTATGCTTGGCTAATCACAAAAAATAAAAAATACAAGGACGTTGCCGAAACTACTTTTGACTTTTTATTATCACAATATTTTATGAAAGGGCAAATTAAAGTCATTTCTAATGACGGATGGTTTCACAAAAGAAACAAACGTACCTTTCACGGCGAACAACCCATTGAGGTGGCTTATACCATTCTTTCATTGGACCTATTCTGTAAAGTTACCCATAAAAAGAAATACTCCAAACAGCTTCATACCGCATTTAATTGGTTTTTAGGCAATAACCATCTCAAGCAAATTATGTACAACCCTGTTAATGGGGCCTGTTATGATGGTCTTGAAAAAGAAAATATTAATATAAATCAAGGTGCGGAATCCAGCTTGTGCTACGTAATGGCGCGTTTAGTTGTTGAGGGTTACCCTTTGGAGGTTGGTCTTAAAGAAAATAAATTAGATTTAAGTTTAAAGATGGACTCGGCTTCAAAACGTGGCAAAAAGATCATCCAAGAAAAGTGCATCGGTAAAAGTTTAAAAATAGAACGAAATGTATCAAACAGTTAGCGATTTTAATCCTACCAAGCAATAAAAAAGTAGTTATGACCGAGGCCTTTAAAAATATCAACCCTTTCATCCTTGGACTGCTCATCAGTCTGGGCATTGGCCTTATTCTTGGGTTGGAACGTGAATACGATAAATTGAAGGAAGAACAAGGCTTTGCAGGCATAAGAACCTTCCCAATTGTCGCAATCATCGGTTTTATATTAGGCAACCTTACGACAGCTTACACACCTTGGTTGGTCATTATTATTGCGGTAGCATTTCTCTTGTTTTTGGCGTTGAGTCATCTTTCCATAGTACAAAAGCATATTATGACTGGTATTACCACCAATATGGCCTTGTTCGCTACGCTAATTTTGGGTGTTATGGTTGCCAATCATTTGCATAAGGAAGCAGTTGCGACCGCAGTAGTCGTGGTTACGCTGTTATCATTGAAAACGACCTTTAATACATTCATTAAGAATATTACTTCTGAAGAGCTCTTTGCTTTTATTAAGTTTTCAATTATTGCGCTTCTTATTTTGCCTTTCTTACCAAATCAAGATTATGGTCCAGAGGGATTACTTAACCCTTTTGAGATTGGAGCGATAATAGTGATAGTGTCATTTCTGAATTTCATTGGTTACTTTCTTGTAAAATATGTAGGTTCTAAACGTGGTATTCTGCTCACTGCTATTTTAGGCGGATTGATTTCAAGTACCGCAGTAGCTTGGATATATGCTTCGCGAAGTAAGGAATCGCCAGAACTTTCAAAAGAATATGCTGCGGGTATCATTATAGCTTCCGCAATTATGTTTCCCAGACTTGCGATTCTGGCCTATATTTTCAATAGTGCCATACTTTTAAATTTAGTCATTCCATTTACTATTCTTACCCTTATCTGCTTGATAAGCGCACTCTTATTCATCAAAAAGAATACAGATGTCACAAAAACAGCTATCAATCTGGGTAATCCGCTCAATATTTGGAACGCCCTTGGGTTTGGTGGTATTTATGTGGTCATCCTGTTTGCAGTTTTTTATGGAAATCAATTTTTTGGCGAAAGCGGTTTATACTATTCAGCCCTAATTGCAGGATTGGCAGATACGGATGCAATAACTATTAGTATGGCAAAATTTGGGTCATTGGAAGAAAAACTCACGCTGGCCACCAATGTCATTATAACAGCAACCATAAGCAATATGATTGTAAAACTTGGTATTACCTATTTCAAAGGTTCTAAAAAGACCGGGAAACTCGTGATGCTAATTTTTGGAACTGTTGTCATCGTAGGGTTAGTATATATTTTAATACAGTTAGGAAATTAAAAAAAGTGAAATGAAAACAACAGTATTCAGCACGCATAAGTTTGAAGAGCCGTATCTCGTAAAAGCGAATGATGGCAAGCATCAATTAAAGCTGCTTGAGAGTCGTTTAACTGAAGAAACTGCTATTCTCGCAACGGGTTCTAAAGCAGTAAGTCTATTTACGGGCGATGATGCCTCGGCACACATTCTTGAAAAATTCAATGCTTTTGGCATAAAATATATTGCTCTGCGTTCAGCAGGATTCAATCACGTGGATTTAGCAAAAGCAGCTGAACTGGATATGAAGGTGGCACGTGTTCCAGCCTATTCCCCTTATGCCATTGCAGAGCATACAATGGCGCTCATACTTGCATTAAACCGAAAATTGATTAAAGCACACAACAGGGTTCGTGACCAGAATTTCTCATTGAACGGTCTTACCGGCTTCGACCTCAATGGAAAAACCGTCGGCGTGATTGGAACAGGAAAAATTGGGTCTGTATTGGTAAAAATACTACACGGTTTTGGTTGTAAAATACTTGTTCAGGATGTCATTGAGGATGAAAATTTAATCAAGTTTTACAATGTAATCTATACCAATTGTGAAACTATTTGTAAGCAGTCCGATATCATAAGCTTACACGTACCACTAACGTCTTCAACGAAACACTTGATTGATGCAAAACATATTTCATTAATGAAGCAAGGCGTAATGCTTATCAATACAAGTCGTGGTGGATTGGTCGATACCAAAGCTGTTATCGAAGGATTGAAAACTAAAAAAATTGGGTATTTCGGAATAGATGTGTATGAGGAAGAAGAAGGATTGTTCTTTGAAGACCATTCCGATGACATTTTGCAAGACGATGTCATTGCACGCTTAATGACTTTTAATAATGTTTTAATTACCAGTCATCAGGCCTTTTTAACCGAAACTGCATTGACAAATATTGCTGAAACCACAATATATAATCTGGATTGTTTTGAAAAACAAAAACCTTCTGGAAATGAAATTAGCATTAATTAATAGTTAAAAACAAATATTATGAAAAACATACTCGTACCAACAGACTTTTCAAAAAATTGCAATAAAGCAGAAGAACTCGGAATTGAAATGGCAAAGCTTTACAATTCCGAAATCCATTTTTTCCATTTGATGAAAACCCCGGTAGAATGGGTAAAGTTGGATAAACAAAAAGAAAAACAGTACCCAGAAACAGTAAAGCAAATAGGCATCGCAAAAGCCTACCTGAGAGAACTGGAGAAAAAAGCAGAACGACAAGGCCTTGAATGCAGGACTTTTCTTGAATTTGATGGTGGTCAGGCAAATATCCTTAAACATTCGGGTCATTTTCATCACGATTTTATAGTTACGGGAAGTAGTGGCACCCGAGGCGGTATACGTGAGTTAATGGGAAGCAACGTAGAAAAAATTGTTAGGAAAGCTGATGTACCAGTTGTTGTAGTCAAGGATGAAGAAGTATCCTTTCCTTTTAAGGATATCGTTTTTGTTTCAGATTTTCTTCAAGATGTAAGCGATGCATTTAAGCAAGTTATTTCGATTGCTGAAAAATGCGGCGCACATATCCATTTATTGAGGGTCAATACTCAGACCGATTTTAACAGTATAGAACAAGGGTTGGATCCCATCAAGGAGTTCCTGAAAAAATTCCCCGATTTGGATAACTTCTCAATGAATGTATATAACGAACCAGACGTAGAAACAGGGATAAACAATTATTTACGATATAAAAATGCCGATTTAATCGCAATGTGTACTCACGGACGTACAGGCTTTTTAAGCTTATTCTCTAAAAGCATCGCAGAGGGTGTAACCAATCACTCCGAATTACCAGTAATGACTATTAAAATGTAACAATGAATAAATCAGTCTTAATAAAAAAATACTCTGGTGAGTACGAAGCCTTTGATGTAAACAAACTCATCAACTCCCTGCGGCGTTCACGGGCAGATGAGGATATTATTCAAGATATAGCCTGGAAAGTACAAGAGCAGATTGAAGAAGGAATGACAACCAAAAAAATCTATCAGTTGGCTTTCAAGATGCTAAAACGAAAATCTCGTGTAAGTGCCTCAAAATACAAGCTAAAAAAAGCGATAATGGAATTAGGGCCATCAGGATTTCCTTTTGAAAAATTTGTTGGTAAGATTTTAGAGATGGAAGGCTTTAGCACAAATGTGGGAGTTATTGTTCAAGGTAATTGTGTACAGCACGAAGTTGATGTTATCGCCCAAAAAGAAAACAAACACTATATGATTGAATGCAAATACCATAGCGACCAAGGCAGATTTTGTAATGTAAAAATCCCATTATATATCCATTCACGGTTTTTGGACGTAGAAAAGCAATGGGAACACCAAAAAGGTCACGAGGCTAAACTTCATAAAGGAGCTGTGTACACCAATACGCGTTTCACAACCGATGCCATTCAGTACGGGAAATGTGTTGGAATGCTTTTAAGCAGTTGGGATTATCCAAGAGGAAATGGTCTCAAGGACAGAATAGATAAATCTGGGCTACATCCCTTAACCGCTTTAACAACACTTACCAAAGCTGAAAAAACAAAATTATTGGATCAAGGCATCATACTCTGCAAGGAGCTACACGAAAATCCAGACTTTTTGGAACAAATGGGTATCAGTAAGCTAAGGCAAAATAAGATACTCGAAGATTCAAGAGAATTATGTAGATCCCATTAATTCAAATAATGAATAATTACTAATTTTTAAAAATAATACAAATGAAAACTGAAGAATTGCAAAAACAGGGCAACATAGATTTAGAGCCATTTTACCAAGCATTGGAAGATGATTCTAAACTACTTGAAGAAGCCCTCGAAATATTATTGGGTATGGTACACTTCGAGCCTAAATCCGTAAAGAAGTTGGCACTCGTAATAAAAGAGGATTCCCGCAATCTATATAACGAAATAGCGGAATTGAGCAAATCGAACCAAGACAAAGGAAATACGCCTTCCTGTTGTGGTGGACATTAATAAATACTATAACGATGAAAAACAAAAAAATAAACATCCACTTTTTGGGAGCGGCAGGCACCGTGACTGGCTCAAAATATTTGGTGGATACAGGAGATAGAAAGATACTTATAGACTGTGGCCTCTTCCAAGGGTTAAAGGAATTACGCCTTAAAAACTGGGAGTACCCACCTGTTAATGTAGGTGATATTGATGCTGTTTTGCTTACCCACGGTCATATGGACCATACAGGTTATTTACCCAGATTGGTAAAACAAGGCTTCAATGGTCCCATTTATGGTACGAATCCTACTTTGGACATTGCAAAAATCATTTTGAATGATAGTGCAAAAATACAGGAGCAAGAAGCCGAACGTGCCAATAAGGAAGGCTATTCCAAACATAGTCCCGCAGAACCGCTTTACGATTTAAAGGATGTAGAAAAAACTATCCCACACTTTAAAGGAATTCCACAATCACAATGGATTCCGTTATTTGATGGTATTAGGGCTCGCTTCCAATACAACGGACATATTCTTGGTGCTACATTCATCGAGCTGGATGTTGAAGGAAAGCGTTTTGTCTTTTCAGGAGATATTGGAAGAACCAGTGATTTATTGCTTTATCCACCCCTGAAACCAAAAAGAGCAGATGTGCTTTTTATAGAATCTACTTATGGAGGAAGGTTTCATCCAGATGAAATGGAAGCACTTCCACTGATTGAAAAATTGGTAAATGACACCATCAATAGAGGTGGCAGCCTGTTTATCCCAAGCTTTTCGGTAGAACGTGCCCAATTGATGATGCTTATTTTTTGGAAATTACTGAAAGAGCACAAAATTCCCAAAGTACAAATGATTATGGATAGTCCAATGGGTGCCAACGTATTGGAACTGTTTCATAGAACTCGGGATTGGCACAGATTAGAAGACAACGAATGTGACGAAATGTGCTCACACTTTACAGTTGTTAGCAGTTATCGTGAAACAATGGAATTAAGAACAGATAACAAACCAAAAATCGTGATTGCAGGAAGCGGAATGCTCACAGGCGGAAGAATGCTAAACTATCTTGAAACACAGGCACAAAATCCAAATAACACCTTACTTTTTGTAGGCTATCAAGCTGAAGGCACTCGTGGCAGAAAATTATTGGAAGGTGAAAAAGAATTAAAAGTATATGGAAAATGGGTGCCGTTTAAAATGCAAGTAGTAGAAATTGAAGGGCTTTCGGCACACGCAGACCACGCAGAACTTATGGACTGGATGGATAAGATAAAAAACAAACCCGAACGTATTTTCATTGTACACGGTGAAAAAGAGAGTGCAGAAGCATTGCAAAAAGGCATCAAGGAAACCTATGGGTGGGATGCAGAAATTCCGCAATTATACACCATCGAAGAAATAGAATAAATCGAAAAATCACAACAACCAATAAAATATGGACACACACTCAAACATATTAAAATATAAACATCTCGGAATCTATACCCAAAACGAAAATGTAGTGTATATGCGCGAAGATTGCCACGTCTGTATTTCAGAAGGGTTTGAGGCACTTACCCGAATAAGAATATCCAATGCAAATACATCAATCGTAGCAAGTCTTAATGTCCTGAATTCTGATATTCTGTTGCCTAATGAAATCGGACTATCAGATGCTGCTGCGAAAAAACTCAATGTTTCCCCAAACGATACATTATATGTTTCCCATTTAGAGCCTATTGAATCCTTAAGCCACGTCAGGGCAAAAATCTATAACAAAAAACTGGATTATAAGGCCTATAACAACATCATAACCGATATCGTGGAAGGCGATTATTCCAACATCCACCTTTCGGCATTTATTACTGCCTGTGCTGGCGACCGAATGGATATTGATGAAATATCCGACCTAACGAAAGCAATGATTGCTTCCGGAAAGCAACTGAACTGGAACAAGGATATCGTGGTCGACAAACATTGTATTGGCGGATTGCCTGGCAATAGGACAACACCATTGGTAGTTGCCATTGTTGCCGCGTATGGGCTTACTATGCCAAAAACATCCTCACGGGCAATCACTTCGCCAGCAGGCACAGCAGATACAATGGAAGTACTGACCAATGTTACGCTCTCTTCCGAGGAAATAAAGACCGTAGTAGAAAAAGAAGGCGGATGTTTTGTTTGGGGCGGTACAGCGCAGTTAAGTCCTGCCGATGATGTGCTCATTAAAATTGAAAAAGCCTTGGATATTGATAGCGAAGGTCAGCTCATCGCTTCAGTACTCTCTAAAAAGGCAGCAGCTGGTTCTACTCACGTGGTCATTGATATTCCCGTGGGAGAAACCGCCAAGGTTCGCAGTACCGAAATGGCAGAAAAACTAAAAAATCATATGGAAACCGTTGGAACTGCTGTTGGGTTGAATGTAAAAGTTGTAGTTACGGATGGCACGCAGCCTGTTGGAAGGGGTATCGGTCCAACTTTAGAAGCCATAGATATATTAAAAGTTTTGAAAAATGAGGAAGATGCACCTAAAGACTTAACAGAAAGAGCATTGCTTTTAGCTACTGAACTATTAGAACTTTCTGGAAAAGTAGAAAAAGGAAAGGGACAGGAAACCGCACATAAAATTCTCAAATCTGGAAAAGCATATGAAAAATTCGTAGCCATTTGTAAGGCGCAAGGTCAATTTTCAAAACCAGTTTTAGCACCTTATAAAATTGAAATTAAAGCTGAAAAGTCAGGCGTTTTGCAACGAATTGATAACCGTAAAATTGCAAAACTGGCCAAGCTTTCTGGAGCACCACAATCTAAATCGGCAGGGATTCTTCTAAATGTTCATCTGGGAAAACCCATTGAGGAAAACCAATTGCTTTATACTATATATGCTGAATCCAAAGGTGAACTTAACTATGCCTTGGAATATAAAAACAACCATAACGACATCCTAACTATAATTTAAAAAACTATGAAAACAATATTATTCAGTCTTCCCGGAAATGAAGAACTCACAGAACTTATGGCTACAAAAATGGATGCTGAAGTGGGCAAAGCCACTTTGCGTAATTTTCCTGATGGGGAATCGTACACACGTATATTATCTGATGTTAAAGATAAATGTGTGGTACTGGTATGCACCTTACACGAACCGGATGAAAAACTGTTGCCGCTTTATTTTTTAAGTCACACAGCCAAATCATTGGGGGCAATGTGTACCTGTTTGGTAGCACCCTATTTGGCGTATATGCGGCAGGACAAAGTATTTAATGAAGGTGAAGGAGTGACTTCTGGTTTCTTCGGAAAATTGATATCAGGTTTTGCCGATAGCATTACCACGGTTGACCCTCACTTGCACAGAATTAGTTCGTTGGGAGAAGTGTATCAAATTCCAAATAAAGTGATTCACGCTGCCGACGCAATTTCAGAATGGATTAAAGAAAATATCGAAAACCCGGTACTTATCGGACCTGATTCTGAAAGTGAACAATGGGTATCAGAAGTCGCCAAAAATGCAGGAGCACCATTTACGGTATTACAAAAGGTGCGTCACGGTGACCGTGATGTAGAAGTCTCTGTTCCCGATGTGGATATATATAAAGATGCTACACCCATTTTGGTAGATGATATTATTTCCACAGCCCGAACAATGATTGAAACCGTACAACATCTTAAAAAAGCAGGAATGAAACCACCTATTTGTGTAGGCATTCACGCCGTTTTTTCAGGAAACGCCTATCAAGATTTATTGGATTCCGGAGTAGAAAAAATAGTGACTTGTAATACCATCCCACACTCTTCAAATGGAATAGATTTAAGTGATATTATGGCAAAAGAGGTAAAAAAATTAATGCACCATATATGAAAAAACAAGGCTTTATAGTACTAATCACTTTATTCAGCATCACAATGACTGGACAAACTGAAATGCTTATTGGGCAGATTTCAGGTAGAGTTGTTGTTCGAGAAAATTTTGATGAAGAAGGCTCTTTTTTAAACAAACAAACTTTTGAAGCTGGTGAAACAATAAAGAAAAATGGATACTATGAAATTGAGGTGGTTACGGAATTGTTCGATGAAGACAAAAAATCGACCGATAAATACACCACAACTTATCGTTGCAAGCCTGATGAAGCAAGTATAATGGTAATGGCTTTCCCGTTTTCCAGCCCAAAATCAAAGGAGACCGAAATTAATACCACCTCTAAAAAATTTAAAGACCTCTATGATTTGGACAATATTGAAGATATAGAATTAGAAATGAGTTTTGATTCGGGCTTGTTGAATTTTTTTGGCTCAAAAAGTACCATAAAAATTTACGACCGAAAATTTAATAATAGCGAAAATAATATTAATTCAAAAATTAACATTAAGGCCTATGCCTTGGGAATTCGCATTAAGCAACTCAATTATACTGTTAACGAGAAATTAAATGCACAAGGTCTATTGACCTTTCAAAAATTTACCGAAGAAGACAACAGTTATTTTACAATGACTTATAAATGAAAAATTATAACACCCTTTCAGAAGCTATTAACGATTTGCAGACAAACGAATACCCTTATGATTTCAACTTAAAACCTGAATGTCTGGAATGTGCTTCCCTGAAAATTGAGATTCGACCAGAAGATTTTAAAGTGGATAAAATATATCGCTTTGAAGGAATGAGCAGTACCGATGATAACAGCATTTTATATGCAATATCTTCCAAAAAAGAGCTTAAAGGTCTTTTAGTAGATGCTTATGGCGTCTATGCCGAAAACATATCGGAAGCAATGAGAAAAAAATTACGATAACACTTAAACAAGACAATAATGGAAAATCACGAACACCACAATCACGAAGAAATGGACCATTCAAAAATGGACCACTCTAAGAAAAAACAAAAAAAAGCAGACCATTCTAAAATGAATCATGGAGATGGAGACCATTCAGGTCACAATCCGGGACACGGTCAAATGGGTCACGACCATCATAAAATGATGATTGCAGACTTTAGAAAACGGTTTTGGGTAACACTTGTGCTTACCATTCCCATATTGTTTTTCTCGCCAATGATTCAGGAATTTTTTGGTTATGAATTTTTACTTCCAGGAAATCCATATATCCTTTTTGCACTTTCCACTGTTGTATATTTTTATGGTGGTTGGCCATTTTTAAAAGGGTTTTGGTCTGAAGTCAAAAAAGGTGCACCAGGAATGATGACTTTGATTTCTATGGCAATTTCTGTAGCATATTTTTATAGTACTGCTACCGTTTTTGGTTTAAGAGGTGAAGACTTTTTCTGGGAACTATCAACACTTATATCCATAATGTTGCTTGGCCATTGGATAGAAATGAAAAGTGTGTTAGGTGCGTCAAAAGCCTTACAGTTGTTGGTGAGTATGATGCCTGCAGAAGCGCATAGGGTAAAAGGCGACATCATAGAAGACATCCCTCTTGAAGATTTACTGAAGGATGATGTGATTTTGGTAAAACCAGGTGAAAAAGTTCCGGCTGACGGAATAATAGTAGACGGTTCCAGTTACCTAAATGAATCTATGCTCACAGGTGAATCTAAACCTGTAAAAAAAGATGAAAACGATAAGGTTATTGGTGGTTCGGTAAATGGCAATAGTACCTTAAAAGTAAAAGTTGAACATACTGGAAAGGATAGCTATCTCAACAAGGTTATCAAAATGGTTGAAGAAGCACAAAAAACCAAATCCAAGATGCAAAACCTTTCAGATAGGGCTGCAAAATGGTTAACCTATATCGCTTTGGCTATTGGTTTTGGAACATTAGCAGTATGGTTGATTTTAGGCTTTCCGTTTGTCTATGCTTTAGAAAGAATGGTTACCGTTATGGTTATTGCTTGTCCACACGCATTAGGTCTTGCCATACCACTTGTGGTTGCTATTTCTACTGCTGTTTCAGCTCAAAACGGGTTATTAATTCGAAATAGGACAGCTTTTGAAGAATCCCGAAAAATATCAGCTTTATTGTTTGATAAAACGGGAACATTGACCAAAGGCGATTTTGGCGTTACTCGAATTGAGTCTGTTAGCGAAACTTATTCATCTGAAGAAATTTTAAGGCTTTCGAGTGCATTGGAACAAAGTTCGGAACATCCTATCGCCGTAGGTATTATTAAAAAAGTCAAAGAAGATAATATGACCATCCCAAAGCCTGAAAACTTTAATGCAATTACAGGTAAAGGCGTTGAGGCCAATGTAGAAGGTAAGCAAGTAAAAGTGGTTAGTCCTGGTTTTTTAAGGGATGAAAAAATCACTATTCCCGAAGACGCATACAGTGATGCCGCTGAAACAGTTGTTTTTGTATTGATTGATGGAAAATTAGCTGGTTACATTGCTCTTGCCGATGAAATACGACCAGAATCTGCCGAAGCCATAAAAGTCTTTAAAAAGAATAACATTAAAGTTTTGATGGCAACAGGAGATAACGAAAAAACAGCCAAAGCTGTAAGTGATAAGCTTGGCTTGGATGGTTACTATGCTGAAGTGCTGCCACATCAAAAGGTAGAAATTGTAGAAAAGTTACAAAACAAAGGAGAATTTGTGGCTATGACTGGCGATGGTGTAAACGATGCGCCTGCACTTGCAAAAGCTGATGTTGGTATTGCCGTTGGTTCAGGTACTGACGTGGCCGCTGAAACCGCGGATATTATTTTGGTAAACAGCAATCCGCAAGATATTGCTAACCTGATTCTTTTCGGCAAGGCTACCTACAATAAAATGATCCAGAACCTTGTGTGGGCTACAGGATATAATGTCGTGGCTATTCCTTTAGCAGCCGGTGTATTATATTCTTCAGGCTTTGTTTTAGGTCCTGCGGTTGGTGCGGTATTTATGAGTTTAAGTACGATTATAGTAGCTATTAATGCGCAATTATTAAAGCGAAAAATCGGTAAAAAATAGATGGAAAGAAAAGAAAAACTCAACAGGATATCTTTAATCCTGTTGAGTTTATTTGTAGTGATGTTGGGTTATGGTATTTTATTGCCAACCCTTCCCTACTATACCGAAAGATTAGCTTTAGGAGATAACCTAGATACTGATTCGATTAACTTTCATATTGGTTTTTTGACCAGTATTTATCCGCTCTTCCAGCTTCTTTTCGTTGTACTCTGGGGCAGGCTATCCGATAAATACGGACGTAAGCCCATTATCATTGTTGGGCTAATCGGCTTTGTAATTATGCAATTACTTACCGGTCTTGCTACATCATTGACGATGCTCTATATAGCTAGAATCTTCGGAGGTATTTTTACATCAGCTGTAATTCCCGTTAGTAATGCATATCTTAGTGATATCACTTCTATAAAGCACAGGACCAAGGTTATGGCCTGGTCTGGGGTAGCGATAAGTTCAGGGGTTATTTTTGGCCCTGTTTTAGGTAGCCTTCTATCCCAAACCAATCTACATTTCAAGTATTCCTTGGGAATATTACATTTGGATCGCTTTTCAATCCCCTTTCTCCTGGTTGCTCTTTTGGGTTTTGTTATATTGAGCATACTCATAAAATGGCTTGGGAACACAACACCTATAAGTCGGTTTGTTTCAGAAGCACAAAAATTGAGCTTTAGCTTTAGTAGGTTCTTTACTGTCCTATTACTGCTTTCTTTTGTAATGCAATTCGTAATTACCCTCTTCGAAACGGTTTTTTCAATTTACGGAAAAAATGAGTTGTTATTTTCTAGTAATCAAATAGGCATTGGCTTTATGCTTTGTGGAGTGGTAATGGCCGTATTACAGCCAGTATTTGCAACCTATGGGGAAAAACTATTAACGGCAAAGCAGCAAATTGCAGCCGGGTTGTTTATTTCAGGAATTTCAATGATTGCATTCCCATTTTTTAATAATGAATTTGCCGTCTATTTATTAATCATCATATTCGCCGCAGGAGGTGCTATGGTGACCCCAAACCTACTTTCAGCTGTTTCCCAACTTTCAAAAGAAAATGCGGGCAGCAATATTTCTATCCAAACATCGGCAAATAGTGTGGGACAAATTTTAGGTCCGGTTATAGGGACTTGGCTTATTACAGGTGGGTTTTATTTTCCCTTTATTATTGCCGGCATCATTATATTGACCGCCATTGGATTACTTTATTTTTATAAAAGCTTTAATAGTAAAACAACTAAAATAGGACAAGACAACAAAGTATCCTAAGAAAAGCAATAATCTTGTTTCTTAAAAATATATTTAAATTTTTATTATCTCATAATCATTTAATTTTTTAAGGCAGTTCCAGAGCGCCATCAGCATCACTCTGATTGGTGAAATAAGTCCGTCCATCTGCTAAAAAATGTGATCCTAATTGGTCACCTACGTTTTTTGTGGTACAAACTTTTACTATTCTGATTTTAGCTATTTATTTATATTGTAATATCACCCCAATTTCATAAGAATCAGTTCAATACTACGACGGAAAAGACTTCACAATTCCTCGCGCTCTATATTACGTATAGTAATACTATCCAGACGACCGTCTATAAGTTTCCGACTAATGAGCTGAGTGTCCATCCTGTCATTTGTGGTGTATTGCTCCTTTCCTTTACGGTCTGTATCAGCGGGATTCACTAATAGGGATTTCCCTCTAAAGGTCTCAAAGCTGCGATAGGCACAATAGAATAATCTTAATAATATCAATTAAAATATAAAGTTCATTCTGTAGTCACTTCACCACAATATTTGATAAAACGAAATAACCAAGTCTGGGCTATGGCGACCATATTTATCCCGGTTATCATAAGGTTTTATTCTGAATAATTTTAATTAATATTAAATTTCAGGGAATTCGGACTTTCAAAAAATGTTGTACCCAGTCCAAAAAAAAGATTTCAATTTCTTGAAACCTTGTCAATGCCAGTAGAGGGACTTGGACTCGAGAGACCTTCTGGTTATAAACTTGGTATTACCAAATGTCAGATATTTATCAACGGTTGATTAACCATCATAAATCATGTTATTACAGACTTTTAATCCATATAAATTTAAAAATTAATAACTTCATCAAGTGCTTCATCAGCATCCCGGTGCATAAAATTAGCTTGATAATTCAAGGTAGTTTTTAAATCACTATGACGATAGAGCTTTTGTAACATTAATGGATGAATTCGATCGCCAGCAATATTACCAAAGCTATGCCTAGCAATGTGATTAGATAAGTTTTTTTCGATTCCACATTCCGTGGCAATTAGCTTTAAGCATTTATTAAAAACCTTCGTAGCACTTTTTGTTTTTATATAAATTTGTTCAGCATCCTTAGGATTGGTATTTCTTAAAAAGGGGAATACAAAACCTTTATTAAGGTTTTTCTCCTTTTTGTAATAATTTAAAATTTTTTCCGCTTTCAAAGGAATTTTAAGGCTGAGTGCTTTTTCATTTTTGTTCATCACATAATAAAGACGATCGTCCTTAAAATCAGACCACTTCATTTTAACCACATCGGAAATACGAATTCCTGCGAAATAAAAAGAAAATAACCATATGTTGTGCGTATGCCAGATAGAAGTATTTTCCTCCAATTTCAACTGTTCAATTTTCTCAACCTCTTCTACGCTAAGTCCTACTTTATTACCAGAACCAATTCTAATTTTTTCCTTATCTCCGGCAAAAGGATAATATTTTTGATCAATAATTCCTTGCTTAATTGCTAAATTAAACAGGGTTCTAATTAAAATAAGCTGATTAGTAATAGTTCTGGTTTTTTGTCCTAAATAAGAATAGCAAAAGGTTTTGTATTTATTAATGAATACTTCATCGATATCTCTAAAAGAAAGAGCTTTACTTTTTTTGAAATGCTCTACCCCATCCATCCATACATATTTATTACGACGAGCATTACTGATACGTTTCAATCTGCGTTCCTTTATATCCTCAATGATCGCTGACTTCCTTTTAGTCCTTTTAAAGTTTAAAAATTCTTCAATATTATACAGTATAGATAAATCACCTTTTGCAACTGAGAATATCCCCCTCTCATATTTTTCCATTATACGTTCAGCCGCTAATTCAAAAAATGATTTTTGCCCCCTGGCTCCCTTTAATTTTTGCTTGATCTGTTTTGGAGTAACACGATCTTCAGAGTGGAAAAATAGGTTATTAGCCTCAACCATTTTCTTCATTAAAAAAATGTTGAGCTGTTGCGAGTTTGGATGACTTTTCTTAGCCATTCCAGCATTGTTATCCCAATCTTTCTCAAAAACATATTGTCCGAGCCACTTGTAATTAGTTTTATAATTCTCACTAATTCTCAGTGCTAAAGGAATTCTTCCATCTTTTCGAATCATATTCTTCCTTAAAACTATCTTTATGCTAGCCATAACTATTTAATTTTGAACTTTATAAAGATAAATAATTAGTTTATAAACTAGTACAGAATAAGTACAGAATCACTTGATTTTAACAGAATTCAATTGATTGCAAAAATTACGTATTTAACTGATAATCATATATTTTAACGGTTTTTAATCTATTTTGAATAACTACTTGTCGATGTTCATAACCCGGAGGTCACGAGTTCAAATCTCGTTCTCGCTACTTCAAAACCGCTTAAAATATAAATTTTAAGCGGTTTTTTTATTTTCTTCACTTTACGCCTATTCATATTTCATTGGATTATAAAATTAAAAGTTATACTTTGATTCCTTCAAATGTCAATTACCTTCTATCCTCATGAAAAATATTGTAGTATTAACCGGCGCTGGAATTAGTGCAGAAAGCGGAATCAAAACTTTTAGAGATGTCGATGGTCTTTGGGAAGGCCATAATGTTATGGATGTTGCTTCTCCAGAAGGTTGGGCTAGAGATCAAGAAAATGTACTTAACTTCTACAATCTTAGAAGAAAACAACTTTTAGAAGTTGAACCTAATGCAGCTCATAATGCATTGCGAGATCTAGAAGAAAAATATAATGTTCACATTATAACGCAAAACATAGATGACCTGCATGAAAGAGCTGGCAGTTCTAATGTAACTCATCTGCATGGAGAACTTTTAAAAGTAAGAAGTACTTTTGATGAAGATCTGGTAATGGATTGGAAAACAGATCTTAATGTAGGAGATTTTTGTGAATTTAATCATCAATTAAGACCACATGTGGTTTGGTTTGGAGAACCGGTTCCAAAACTGCAACATGCTATAGAGATTACAGAAGAGGCAGATATATTAATAATTGTAGGCACTTCCATGCAGGTTTATCCTGCAGCAGCACTACTAGATTTTTCACCTGCTAAAATCCCTATTTACTTTATAGATCCAAATCCTGCCGTATATCCTAGTAAATATCTTGAAATTATTAAAGAAAAAGCTGCACTAGGGGTTCCTGAATTATCGAAAAGACTTTTAGCTGAAGCTGAGTAAGAAACTTATTTTTATAAAAAAGTTTTCCTTTAAAATAATAAAATCTGTAAGCTTAGAATTGCTTAAAGCGCTATCTTTAACCTTTCAATTTTAAATCATTAAAAATGACGCCGCTTACAGCAATCTCACCTATTGATGGTAGATATTCTCAAAAAACCAAAGACCTTGTAATTTATTTTAGCGAAGAAGCTCTTATCAAATATAGAGTAAGAGTTGAAATTGAATATTTCATCGCGCTTTGTACCTTACCTTTACCTCAGTTAAAAACTGTAAATTCAGATATCTTTTCAGAGTTAAGAAATATTTACTTAAATTTTTCTAGTACTGATGCAGAAGCGGTAAAAGAGATCGAGAGCACCACAAATCATGATGTTAAGGCTGTAGAATACTTTATTAAAGATAGGTTTGATCAACTTGGATTACAACAGTACAAGGAGTTCATTCATTTTGGTCTTACATCTCAAGATATAAATAATACAGCAGTTCCATTAAGTTTAAAAGAATCTATAGAAAATGTTTACCTACCGGTTCTTAACGAGATTATTGAAAAAATTAATGATCTTAGCGTAGACTGGAAAAATATTCCTTTACTAGCAAGAACGCATGGTCAACCTGCTTCTCCTACACGTCTTGGTAAAGAAATGGAAGTGTATGTTACTAGGCTTAACGCTCAATTAAAACAACTTAAAATAATCCCTAACTCTGCTAAATTTGGTGGAGCAACAGGAAATTATAATGCACATCACGTAGCCTATCCAGCTATAGATTGGAAATCTTTTGGATCTGACTTTGTGGAAAAAACTTTGAAATTAGATCACTCTTTTCCAACCACGCAAATTGAGCATTATGATAACATGGCGGCTCTTTTTGATGCTTTAAAGAGAATAAATACAATCTTAATAGACCTAGATCGAGACTTTTGGACTTATGTATCTATGGATTATTTCAAACAAAAGATAAAAAAAGGAGAAGTAGGATCTTCTGCGATGCCGCATAAAGTTAATCCGATAGATTTTGAAAATAGTGAAGGAAATCTAGGAATAGCGAATGCTTTGTTCGAACATCTTTCTGCAAAGCTACCGGTAAGCAGATTACAGCGAGATCTAACAGATAGTACTGTATTAAGAAATATAGGTGTTCCAATAGGGCATACACTTATCGCTTTCCAATCTACATTAAAGGGATTAAATAAACTTTTATTGAATGAAGCAAAAATTCAGGGCGATCTGGAGAATAACTGGGCTGTAGTAGCAGAAGCAATTCAAACTATATTAAGACGAGAAGGCTATGCAAATCCTTATGAAGCTTTAAAAGGACTTACACGTACTAATGAGGCTATAAATAAAGAAAGCATGGCTAATTTTATTGAAACCTTAGAAGTAGAAGAAAGCGTAAAAGAAGAATTGAAAACTATAACTCCACAAAATTATACTGGAATCTAAATAGCTAGATCACATCTATTAAAAAGCCCCGAAACAGATCATATTTCGGGGCTTTTTAAATTATAATATGGTTATCTAGCTTAAGATTTATCTGCAAAGATGCCCGTAATTTCTTTTAAACCACTCATATTTATATCGCCCTTTTGCATAGAACTAACAAGATTCAAAATATCACTAGGATTCATATTGTCTCCTAAAACCCTGGCTATACCCATTCCTTTCTCATCATTATATCCATAAACTATAATTTCATCTACAGCTTCTTCATTACCTGTAAAATACACCTCTAATTTGGTACTAGAGCCACCAAATTTCATTAAAAGCTGATATTTTTCATCTTTCAAGATTTTAGAAATATTATTTTTTTCGATGTTAATCTTTTCTTGATTTTCAGGTTTTTTAGGAATGGCGATTACGTTTACTTTTTTAACCGTTTCTAACGTTCTCTTTTGATCTTCGTTTAGAGCTTCGGTATTGGCAAACAAACTGGTGGGAACATCTACTGCTACAAATTCTTTATCTCCCTGGTTATCTACATAATATTCCTGTAGGCTCTGATTGCTGTTACAAGAAACCATCATTACAGCTACCACTGCTAAACCTATAAATTTAAAAGTTTTCATACTTAAGATTTTTTATTTACTTTTTTTAATTCTTCAGCTCCTGGAACTTTAAGATCTGTGGCTAGCTTAGATAATTGTGTAAGATCTATATCACCAGTGATGCTTAAAATTACGGAGATAGGTTTACCATCTTTCTCTCCTTCCATAAACATAAAAAGTTCGCTCACAAAATTTTCATTTCTTCCCGGCTTAGAATAGAATTTAATATTTTTACCATCTTCATTAACTCTCATTAATTGCTCTAGAGATCCTTTGCTTAAATAAGAAGATACATCTGTTGCCATTTGGCTTCTAATGGTTTGCTTATTTGTGGTATACATCTTAATTTCCTTTAAATGCTCGATAAGATTGATATATTGTTGAGCTTGCGGATCTGTAGAATTAAGATCTACCTTAGCAAGAAGTTTAAACATCTTACTGGTCATCACCATAGCATCTACATCTTTCATACTCTCATACTTCTGAAAGTTTTGAGCATTACTTACTAAAGAGACTAAAGCTATTGCTACTAATAAAATTATTTTTTTCATCGTTTTTTGATTTACTCGTTTATAAATTTATCTTTTGTATTATTAAATTCTTTTATGTACCCCAGATCTTCTTTCCCATTATTAAAAACTTCAGAAATCATCTGTAACGTTTGTTTGGTTTTAAGGTATGCTTCTTCAGGATCTTCAATGGTTCCATAATCTGTACTAGAAACTAAATTTTCATGATTGTCATCCTCGTAGAAAAATACTCCCAAAGCAAGTGCCAAACTTGCAGCTATTCCTACAAGAGCATATTTAGATCTATTATTTTTGATCTTCGAAGATATCTTAGAAGAATTTTCCAACCTTAGATCCTTGGCTTTTTTCATATGAGCGAACATAACACCATAAGCGCTCCATTGTTCTGGCACATCTCCCTTGGCGAAATATTCTTTTAGTACTATCTCTTCTTCAAGATTTGTTGCTCCATCATCATACTTTATAAGTAACGCTTCAATTTTAGTTAATTCCATAGCGATGTGTTTTAAGTAGTTCTTCTCTTATTTTTTTTCTAACTCTTGAAAGTGCAACTCTAATGGCAGTTTCATTCATTTTTGTGATTTTTGATATCTCCTCGTATTCATATTGTTCAACATCTCTTAGTTGAAAGATCAGCTTTTGTTGATGAGGTAGTGCATCCAAAATTTTATCGATATGCTCAAATTCATCTTTGATCTCTAATTGCTCATAAGAACTCTTCTCTCGACTTTCATAATTATTATGAACTATTTTTACATTGCTATTTTGTTTAGATTTTAACTGATCTAAGCAGTAATTTTTTGTCATAGTCATTACAAATGCCTCTATATTGGCATAATCCTTGAGTTTATTGTTATGATTCCATAATTTTAATATTATTTCTTGAGAAGCATCTTGAGCAGATTCTTTAGAGGTTAGCAATCGAAGTGCCAATCGATATATCTTATCCTGAATGGGATCTATTAATCTCAAAAAGGTTCTTTGGTTCATTTGGTTAGTTTGTATTAGCCCTCTTATTACTACGACGAATCAGAATTACTTTTGTTACAATTTTTTAATTTACACTTTTTAATTACTTTTAGAAACTTATTATATACAACAAAAAAACTATGAAAATTTTTAAACGCCCCCTTTTAACCTTATTCTTAATTGGTGCTTTAACCGCTTGTTCTGATGATAATAATGATTCTCCACAATCTATTACACCAGAACCGGGAGAACCTAAAGATCTTACGGTAGAAAGATTTATCTATCGTGGACTTAATGAGATTTATCTTTATAAGGCTGATGTAGCTCAATTAGGAGATAATTATTTTGCCAGTACAGAAGATAGAGATGATTTTTTAGATAATTATGACACTCCTGAAGATCTTTTTTACGATGGCCTTACAGCTCCTCAAGATAGATTTAGCTTTTTAGTTGATGATTATGTGGAATTAGAAAAAACCTTTAGCGGTATTAGTACAACTACCGGAATGTCTTATGGTTTGGTAAGATTTTCTGCAACTTCTAATGATATCTTTGGTTATGTACGTTATGTACAGCCAAATACATCTGCTTCTGAAGCCGGAGTTAAAAGAGGAGATATCTTTACTCAAATAGACGGACAACAACTTACCGTTTCTAACTATCAGGGTTTATTAAATCAAAATTCTTACACATTAGGATTTGCTACATTGTCTGAGAGCAATATTTCTGAAAATGGGGTTACTGCAGATCTTACCCAGCGTGAGTACAATGCGAACCCAATTTTTATTGCTAAAACCTTAGAGGTAGCAGGACAAAAAGTTGGTTATTTAATGTATAACAGTTTTGTATCAGATTATGATCCGGAATTAAATGCTGCTTTTGGGCAATTTAAAGCTGAAGGAGTTAAAGAATTAGTTTTAGACCTTAGATATGATGGTGGTGGATCTGTAAGAACTGCTACAGATCTTGCTTCTATGATCACCGGACAATTCCCTGGACAGATCTTTTCTAAAGAACAATGGAATAAAGATTATCAAGATTATTTCGAGAGTACAGAACCAGAAAGATTATTGAACAAATTTAATACTACCATTACCAATGGAGAGATGATCAATAGCCTTAATCTAACTAGATTATTTGTTTTAACTACAGATAGAACAGCTTCTGCAAGTGAACTTATTATTAACGGACTAGATCCTTACATAGACGTGGTACAAGTTGGTGGAACTACTACTGGTAAATTCCAAGCCTCTGTAACCTTATATGATTCTTCAAATTTTGGAAGAGCTAATGCAAATCCAAAGCATACTTACGCTATGCAACCTTTAGTATTAAAATCTGCAAATGCAAACGGAGTTTCAGATTATGTAGATGGTCTAATCCCAGATATCGAGATCTTTGAAGATATTGAAAATCTAGGTGTACTTGGAGACGCAAATGAGCCACTACTTAAAGCTGCTTTAGACGTTATTCAAGGTAATAGAAGATCGATTTCTAGAGATTATAAATTATTTGATCCTGTTGCAGAAAGCAGCATGAATGACTTGAATTATCAAAGAATGTATATTGATGTACTTCCAGGAAAAGTTTCTGAATAGTTAACAATACATATTTACAATGTAAAAAGGGTTCTGAAATTTCAGAACCCTTTTTTTATATTGAGATTTAAAGCTTAAAAATTAAGCGCAATTCCTAAACGTGCATTTCTACCTCTAGTAGTATATCTATAAAGTTCTTGAAATTCAGTATTAAAGATATTATCTACTCCTGCAAAAACTTTTAGATGATCGCTCACTTGATGGCTATAATAAAAGTCTAAAATTCCATAACTTTCTAATACCACGGTTTCATTAGCAAAAGTTTCATTATTGTAAAAATTATCGGTTCTGTCGTCATTGAATTGATAACTTAAAGAAGTATAACTTTTATCTGAAATTTGATACCCTGCCTTTAGGTTGATCTTATGCTCAGGAATTCTAAGAGCAAAGCGCTCTTCCGCTTTGGTATAGGTATAATTACCAGTAAGACTTAAATTTTCAATTGGATCTAAACTAAATTCAAATTCTAGTCCGCTTGCATTAAACTCTTCCCCGATATTCTGATATTCAGAAATATAATTTTCAGGATCTACTGTTACAAAATCTATGAAATTCTTGGTATTTCTATTGAAGTAAACCAAACTGTAATTCATATTAAAAGCGTTGGTATTCAATTCTAAACCAATTTCAAAGGTGCTACTTTCCTCTGGATCGAGTTCTGTATTCCCATAGCTGCTGTCAAATAACTGATAAAGCGAAGGAGTTATATATGCCGTACTGTAAGAAGTTAACGCTTTTAATGAATTAGCACCTAGTTTAAAAGAGTAAGAAGGATTAAGGCTGTACACCAAATTAGACCCATATTCGCTGTGAATATTCAACCTCGTACCGGCATTAACGTTAAGCCCAGTTCCAGAAATATAGACCACATTTACATAGGGATCTACAATATCAAAATCTGCTACATCTTCACTTACCGTTTGTTTAAAATTTGATTCTCCAAAAGGAATACTATAGCTGTTAAAACTACTAAACACTCCATTTACACCAAGTACGGTATGAAACTTATCGTTAAAAACATATTTATTGTAAGCATCAAAAGCGTACACCTTGCTATCATATTTACTTGGATAATCTGAGAATATTTGCCTTTTAGACTCGGTATAGCTATCACTAAAAATGAAACTTCCATTCTTATAGGTGGCTACCCAGTGGCTTCCTGTTCTAACTTGTCTACTTTCCAACTCATTATTCGCATCAGCATACATAAAAGAATCGTCATAATCTGCATTGAATTTATCATAATTCCCGTAGAAATAGAACTTCAACTGATCGCTTATTTTATAACCAAGCCTTGCATATACATTGTATTTTGAAAAAGGATCATCTTCAAATTGAACAGTTTCATCTTCAGAATTTATAGAAGACATATTTTCTGAATATCTGTTGCTAAAATTTACCTGATAATCGAACTTAGATAACTTTCCGCTTACACCAACAGAATTATCAAATTGTGCTATATCATAATCTTGATCATTTTGCGATTGATTGGTACCCAGAGTAGATTGTAACTGTAGCGATATCTTTTTATCTTTTGGAGTCTTAGTCGTAATATTGATAACTGCGGTTGCAGCTCCAGAGCCATACAAGGTACTAGACGCTCCTTTTACAATTTCTATTGAAGCTACTTGATCCAACGGTAATAATCGAAGGTCAAAATCATTTGCGATAGAAGATGGATCACTTAATTGAACCCCATCTACCAAAATTAATACCTGTCTGTTTCTTCCTCCTCGAACATAATAACCAAGATTCTGACCATCGGTGCTTCTAGTTCCATTAATCTCAATTCCGGAAACCTTGTTAATTAGATCCGGAATGGTTAGCCCGGCGCTTTTCTCTAAATCTTTAGCTGAAATTTTGGTAACTACCTTACCACTATTCTCACGTTTCAGTTCAAATTTTGAATCTATTAGCACTACGCTGTCTAAAGATTCGATTTTGGTTTGTTGTGCGAAAGACAAACCGGTGCATAACAATGCACTGCATACCCATAGTTTTTTAAACATGTTTTTAAATTATTGCCAGGAGAAAAGATGTAGTATACTACACCAAACTTTTATCCCGAAAGTTTGACATTTGGTGAATATTGGCAGGTCTCCTGGCTCGCGTCTTGATATTTACCTTCCCATTCAAAAAAGAACAGTGGTTTTTTTGAAGTAATAACATCAAGCATCTAATTCGGCAAAATACCGTCTTAGACTAAGCATACAGTTGCGGGAACAGCTCAGGCATTACATCAAAACTTTTAAAGAGTATGTATTCTTTTAAAAATTTCAATTTTCCTGATTCCCTTTTAATTGACAGGCTATTATTTATTTAGATAATCTCCATGTCAAACCAAAAATTCGATGCGAAATTAAACATTTATGTTTCTTAAGATGTAAAAATTCTAAATAATCTTACTTTTGAACCAAAATTAAATCTTTGAGACCTATTCTAATTTTATGCATTTCCCTGCTTTTCCTCTCTTGTAAAAATGAAGAAAAGAATGAAGTAGATTCTACTTCTCAAGAAATCGGCGAATCTTTGAAAATTGAAAATGCGCATGGATTTACCATTTCGAAATACAACGGATATAAGATTTTAACCATTACAGATCCTTGGCCAAATGCCGAAAAAAGTTTTAAATATCTATTGGTAGAAGATGAAAGTAAAGTACCATCTACAATAGAATTCGATAAAAAAATTAATATTCCTATAAAACGTATTGTGCTCACTTCTACTACTCACATCCCTTCACTTGAAGCTTTAGATGAAACTGAAGCTTTAATAGGTTTCCCCGGGTTGGATTATATTTCTTCAGAAACTACAAGAGCTTTAATAGCTGAAAATAAGATCGTAGAGCTTGGTAAAAATGAAGCGATCAATACCGAAATTCTTATCACCTTAGAACCTGATCTTGTTATAGGTTTTGCCATAGATGGTAATAATAAAACCTATAACACTATTGAGAAAAGTGGAATTCCAGTGATCTTTAATGGAGATTGGACCGAAGAATCTCCTATGGGAAAAGCAGAATGGATCAAATTCTTTGGAGCGCTTTTCGATAAATCTGAAGAAGCGGAAGAAATTTACGATGATATTGCTAAGAATTATAAGGAAGCAAAGCAACTAGCACAATCTGTAGATGAAACCCCATTAGTCATCGCAGGGTCTATGTATAAAGATTCATGGTTTGTACCCTACGGAAATTCTTGGCAGGCTCAATTCATTAAAGATGCCAACGCAGCATATATTTATAAAGACACAGAAGGAAGTGGCAGTAAAGCTCTCTCCTTTGAATCTGTTCTCAACGATGCTCAGAACGCAGATTTCTGGGTGGCTCCAGGTCAATTTCAAAGTTATGAGCAGTTATACGAAACTTCCCAACATTACAAACAATTTAAGGCCGTTCAAAAGAAAAAGGTTTTCACTTATAGCAATACTATGGGAGCTACGGGTGGTGTCTTATATTATGAATTAGCTCCAAATAGGCCGGATCTTGTTCTTAAAGATTTAATTTCCATATTTCATCCTGAGCTTTTAAAAGATTACAAACCTACCTTTTTCAAACCTCTGGATTAAATGCCAAAAACAAAGAAATACAGAGGATTATTACTAATACTATTGGTTTTACTAGTAGTTATTGCTTTTATCAATCTCAGTTTAGGATCTGTAAGTATTCCACTTAAGGATATTTTAGGTACTTTTTTTCACGGAGAGGTGAGTCTTGAAAGTCATAGATATATAATTTCAGAATATAGATTACCAAAAGTATTTACAGCTATTTTAACCGGTTCCGGTCTTGCCGTTAGCGGACTTTTAATGCAAACGCTATTCAGAAATCCGTTGGCTGGTCCTTATGTTTTAGGACTAAGTTCTGGAGCGAGTTTGGGAGTAGCGATATTATTGATGGGAGCTAGCCTATTTGGAGGTTTTACTGCTACCATTTTATTATCTAAATGGAGTCTTGTCTTGGCTTCCAGTATTGGAAGTTTATTAGTTCTATTTGCCGTTTTATTAGCATCATCTAGATTGCGAGATACTATGGCCATATTAATCATTGGGCTTATGTTTGCCAGCCTAACAGCTGCAGTGGTAAGTGTACTCTCCTATTTTAGTTCGGCTGCACAATTACAACAATATATTTTCTGGTCTTTTGGAAGTTTAGGAAATTTAGCTTGGAATGAAGTTGGCATTTTATCAATATTTTGGTTTGTAGGTATAATTATAGCCATCTTCTGTATCAAGAATTTAAATTCTTTACTGCTGGGGGAACAATACGCTAAAAGTTTAGGAGTGAGCATATCTAGAAACAGAATTCTTATTATAATATCTACCAGCCTACTTGCGGGAAGTATTACAGCTTTTGCAGGACCAATAGCTTTTGTTGGGTTGGCAGTCCCGCATTTAATAAAACAAGTAATACCAGTTAATGATCATAGAATAATATTACCCGCTGTAATCTTGGGAGGTGCTATTCTAATGCTTATTTGCGATATCGCTGCGCAATTACCGGGCTCACAATATACTTTACCCATAAATGCAATTACTTCTTTAATTGGTGCGCCTGTTGTAATTTGGTTATTGGTAAGAAAACGTAAATTTTTATTTTAGAACCTATCGAAACTAAAAACCTCCATACAGTACTTAGCGCTAATGATCTTCAAATTGGTTATAAGAGCAAAAATGTTAAAAGCATTATTGCTTCTAATATAGATTTTGATGTAAATCAAGGGGAGTTAGTAGCTTTAATTGGAGTAAACGGCGTTGGAAAATCTACATTGTTGCGAAGTTTAATTGGAGTACAAGACGCACTCGATGGTAATATTTCCATCAATAATAAATCTTTAAAAAATATCTCTCCGGAAGATCTTTCAGAATTGATAAGTATCGTACTTACCGAACAACCTATCTCTAAGAATTTAAGTGTTTTTGAGTTGATTGCTTTGGGTAGACAACCCTATACCAATTGGATTGGCACTTTAGGTAAAAGAGATATTCAGCAAATAAACACCGCCTTAGAGCTTGTTGGAATTACTGAGTTAAGAGATAAAAAGTGTTTTGAATTAAGCGACGGTCAATTGCAGAAAGTTCTTATTGGGCGAGCCATTGCTCAAGATACTCCTCTTATAATTTTAGATGAACCTACTACCCATTTAGATATTTATCACCAAGCATATATTCTTAAATTGCTTAAAAAGCTTTGTGTTCAAACCAATAAAAGCATTCTATTTGCTACTCATGAGATCAATCTTGCACTTCAGCTTTGTGATAAGATTGTTTTAATGCAGCCAGATAAAGTTAGCGTAGGAAGCCCAAAACAACTTATTGAAAATGATTCTTTTGCTACACTTTTCCCTTCAGATCTTATAGTTTTTGATAAGATCTCCAATTCTTTTAAGATCAAAACTTAAAATACGTTACTCCCTAATTTTTCATAATATCTTTTAAAAGAAATTCAAATAAGTATCTTTGAACAAAATCAATCGTTTCTATGAACGACTATTTAATAGTTAGTCTTATAATTGTTATTGCTCTTAGCTTAGGCTTCTTTTTAGGATCGCTTATTTCGGGATTAAAAAGTAAATCGGAGCGTAGTAAGATCGAGGAACAAAACAATCAACTTAAACTTAAAATAGAAGATGTTAATTCATTTAATATCAATACTATAGAAAATTTAAAAAAAGAAAATAGTTCGGTTAGATTTGATCTTGAAAATAGATTAGAGAAGAGTGAGTATCAAAAAGAAAACATCCGAAAAGAAAAAGATTTCTTGAACTCTGAACTTACCAGAAGAAACTCCGAATTCGAAAATTTACAGCAACGTAATTTAGAGCAGAAAGCAGAAGTTGAAAAACTTCAAGAAAAATTCACCAAAGATTTTGAAATCTTGGCCAATAAGATCTTGGAGCAAAAATCTGAAAAATTCACTTTACTCAACAAAGAGAACA
Organism: Gillisia sp. Hel_I_29; assembly: GCF_000744275.1. Classification (NCBI taxonomy): domain Bacteria; kingdom Pseudomonadati; phylum Bacteroidota; class Flavobacteriia; order Flavobacteriales; family Flavobacteriaceae; genus Gillisia; species Gillisia sp. Hel_I_29. The sequence continues at coordinate 1,725,334 of NZ_JQLP01000005.1, read as the reverse complement.
TTCAGAATATTTTGAATCCGCTAAATGAGAAAATCAAACTCTTTGAAGAAAAGGTAGATAAGAATTCCAACGATTTTATAGAACGCCACGCCGAATTAGGAAAACAACTTCAATTTTTAAATGAACAAAATTTAAAGATTAGTGAAGAAGCCATCAACTTAACACGCGCTTTAAAGGGTGATACCAAAATGCAGGGTAATTGGGGCGAGATGGTGTTAGAAAGAGTATTAGAACGCAGCGGACTGGAGAAAAATAGTGAATATTTTGTTCAGCAGAACTTCACTAATAATAGTGGGAAAAGAGTGATGCCCGATGTGGTGATTCATCTTCCAGGAGATAAAAAAATGATCGTAGATTCTAAAGTATCTCTCAATGCTTATGAGCGCTATATCAATGAAAATGATAGTTTAGCGAAAGCCAAGCACCTTAAAGATCATTTGATTTCAGTAAAAAGAAGAGTTGAAGAATTGAGCGCCAAGAATTATCATGCACTTTACCAAATGGAAAGTCCAGATTTTGTTTTGCTGTTCATACCAATAGAGTCTGCTTTTGCAATTGCTTCTCATGAATATCCGGCACTATATTCTGATGCTTTCGAGAAAAATATTATAATTGTTACTCCAACTACGCTACTTGCGGTTCTAAAAACCATTGACACCATGTGGCAAAATGAAAAGCAAAAGGAAAATGCTTTAGAAATTGCTAAGCAAGCTGGGGCGTTGTATGATTCTTTTACCAATTTAACCGAAGATCTTCTTAAAGTTGGAAAGCAAATAGGCACCGTGCAGAATACGTATGATACTGCCATGAAGAAGCTTACCGGAAAGGGAAATCTTGTAAGGAAAGTGGAAAAACTAAAGAAATTAGGCGCCAGCGCGAGTAAACAGCTCGACCCGAAATTGATTGCAAAGGAAAGAAATGATGAAGAGGAAGAAGAACTATTAAATTTAGAAAACTAACTATCACCTAATGAAAAGAATCTTGTTTTACATACTTGGCGGATTGTTTTTGCTGTATTTAGTATATTTCGCCTTTGTATATTTTGTGCCTTATAGTGAAGGCACAAGAACCGGAGAACTTATAAAATTTAGCAGCAAAGGAGTGATCACTAAAACCTATGAGGGTGAGATAAGTCAAGGAATAAGTGGTGCCCAGATCTTTGAATTTTCTGTTTTAAGCGAGAAAAAAGAAGTTATAGATAAGCTTAAGAACAATCAAGGCAATTACGTTAAACTCACCTATGTAGAGCGATATGCTACGTTTGTATTTTGGGGTGATACCAAATATTTTATAAATAAAGTGGAAGAAGTCCAATCTCCACATTTTAGGAATTAATGATGCAGGAAAAATTTAAAAAAATATCAGAATCTCAAGTAGTAATTTCAGAATTAATGCTTCCCTCCCACTCAAATTTTAATGGAAAGATTCATGGAGGCTACATTTTATCATTACTAGATCAAATAGCATTTGCATGTGCCTCTAAACACTCCAGAGTTTATTGTGTAACTGCAAGTGTAGACACGGTAGACTTTTTAAATCCAATAGAAATTGGAGAATTGGTAACTATGAAAGCTTCCGTAAATTATGTTGGAAGAAGCTCTATGGTTATAGGAATTCGTGTGGAAGCTGAAAATATTCAGACTGGACAAATTAAGCATTGTAATTCATCTTATTTTACGATGGTTGCTAAAGATGATGATGGGAAATCCATCAGTGTGCCAGGTCTTATTTTAGAAAATGATCATGATATTAGAAGGTTTGTAAAAAGCATTAAAAGGAATAAAATGAAATTCAAAAGAAAGAAAGAATTTCACGAAACAGATTTTGCCTCACATGAATACATTCATTTATTAGAAGATCATAATGTAAAAATGCAGCTGTCTTGAAGCCAAACGGATTTATCATTGCCTTAATAGTAGCTATCGCACTCGCTTACTTTTTCCCTACTGTGTTAGAGCTATTACCTGTACAGCACATTATAGATATTGGTGTAGGGTTTATATTTTTCTTTTACGGGCTTAAATTAGCACCAGCAGAGCTTAAATTGGGATTTTTAAATTATAAATCGCACATTTTAATTCATCTTACCACATTCGTAATATTTCCATTGCTAACGATGATCTTCATTCCTTTTTTTGAAGGTGGTACAGAGTCCAAATTATGGTTAGCAATATTCTTTTTAGGAGCGCTTCCGTCTACAGTTACCTCTGCGGTAGTCATGGTGGCAATTGCCAGAGGAAATTTACCAACTGCAATTTTTAACGCCAGTGTTTCTGGGTTAATTGGGATTGTGGTTACGCCTTTATGGATGAGTATTTTTATGATGAACTCTGGAGAGTTCGATTTTATGGAAATTGTGATAGACCTAGTTATCCAGATCGTTATTCCACTTTTTCTGGGAGTTATTCTTCAAAGATTCTTAGGGAAATGGGCTAATAAATACAGTAAACAGCTCAGTTTGTTTGATAAAGCTGTTATTATTCTAATTGTCTTTACCAGCTTTAGCCATTCTTTTAATTCAAATTTATTTGATAATATTGAATGGACAGATCTTTTAAAACTTTTTGGAATAGTGATCTTTCTATTCTTAAGTGTTTATAAACTAACCGGATATTTATGCAAACTCTTCGGCTTTAATTTACAAGATACTATAACAGCAAAGTTCTGTGGAACTAAGAAATCTTTGGTTCATGGCTCTATTATGGTAAAGATCATTTTTGGAACGAATCCAAATGTTGGCTTATTCTTATTACCAATTATGCTTTACCATATTTTTCAGTTGGTATTAGTATCCTTTTTCGCTCAAAAATATCAGAAGAGAGTTTTGGAGGAAATTACAGAATAGTTATAGATATAAAGCAATTTCTGCTGCCTGAAATGTAAATATTACCCAACCAATAACAAGCAATAATCCACCTAAAGGAGTAATTGGACCTAAAATTTTAAGTTTATTACCATAAGCACCGCTCAAGCAAAGTCCGTAAATACTAAACGAAAATAGCATTACACCTATTATAAAACACCAACCCATAATATTCTGAGAAGTATTCAGAAATGGAAAAATAACACCACTAATTATAATGATAAGAGCATGATAAATCTGGTATTTTACTCCCGTTTCGAAGCTTTTTAACTGATCTTCGTTGAATTTCTTCTTTAGTGCATGTGCTCCAAAAGCACCAAAAATAACTGCTAGTGTTCCAAAAATGCCTCCGAAAATTAACATCGTTTCTTTCATATGCTAAAATTAAGTGAAAAATTAGGGTCCTGTTTGCCTAATCCTTCTATAGCGTGCAATTTATGGTATCTTTGATTAAAAATTAAGAGATATGAAAAAATCATTATTACTTACAGCACTTTGTGCTCTATTTTTAACCAGTTGTAGTCAAAAAATCATCGGAACCTGGAATGTTGACAGATACGAAGTAAACAATCAAAAAGGTCAAAATATAACTACCAGAAATGCAGGAGAGATTGTTCTAAATAAGGATGGTTCTGGAGAAAAGAACATTGAATATAATATTTTCAATAATGAATTTAGCGATGTTCAAAAATTTGATTGGAAATTGATGGATAGTAATTTAACGATTACTGGTAATGAAAGAAAATCAAAAGATGAGAAAAAATCTGATTTTGATAAAACTTGGATCGTGATCACTAACAAAAAAGATAAGCAATTATGGAAATCTACAGATGGAAGTAATGCCGTTCAAATCATTGAATTGAGTAGAAAGAAATAATTTTCTAAGTGCTATAAAATTAAAAGAGGCTGATAATTAATTATCAGCCTCTTTTAATTTTACCTAAGATTATTTACTCAAATACATTCTTCTTCTTGAATATAGATCATAAAAAGTATCATCTCTAAGACTGTCAATAAAAAGAATTCCTTCTCCGGTACTCTTCATTTCTGGTCCCAATTGCTTGTTTACATTATGAAACTTATCAAAAGAGAACACTGGCTCCTTTATAGCATATCCTTTTAGTTGTGGATTGAATGTAAAGTCTTTTACCTTCTTCTCTCCTAGCATTACTTTAGTTGCGTAATTCACATAAGGCTCTTTATAAGCTTTTGCGATAAACGGAACCGTTCTAGATGCTCTAGGATTAGCTTCAATAATATAAACCATTTCATCTTTAATAGCGAACTGGATATTTATAAGACCTACCGTATTTAAAGCTTTCGCTATTTTTAAGGTATGATCTTTAATCTGCTGCATTACAAGATCTCCAAGATTGAAAGGTGGTAATAAGGCGTGAGAATCTCCAGAATGAATTCCGCAAGGTTCTATATGCTCCATAATTCCAATAATGTACACATCTTCCCCGTCGCAGATAGCATCTGCCTCTGCCTCTATAGCTCCATCTAGATAATGATCTAGCAATAACTTGTTGTTTGGTATCTTTCTTAACAGATCTACCACATGAGCTTCTAATTCATCTTTATTAATAACGATCTTCATCCCCTGACCTCCTAATACATAAGATGGCCTCACTAAAATTGGAAAATCTAATTCATCTGCAAGTGCTGAAGCTTCATCAGCAGTTTCTGCTACCCCAAATTCTGGGTAAGGAATGTCATTCTCCTGTAATAATTTTGAAAAACTTCCTCTGTCTTCGGCAAGATCTAAAGATTCATAACTAGTTCCTATGATCTTAATTCCGTAACGATCCAGCTTTTCAGCAAGTTTAAGCGCGGTTTGACCTCCAAGCTGCACAATAACTCCTTCAGGTTTTTCGTGTCTTATAATGTCATATATATGCTCCCAATATACGGGTTCAAAATATAATTTATCTGCTACATCAAAATCTGTAGAAACCGTTTCCGGGTTACAGTTAATCATGATGGTCTCATAGCCACATTCTGATGCTGCTAACACTCCGTGAACACAACAATAATCAAACTCAATTCCTTGCCCAATTCGGTTAGGCCCGGAACCTAAAACTACAATCTTTTTCTTATCGCTTACTTTGCTTTCATTATCTACATAACGCTTTCCATCAGCTGTTTCAATTTCAGCCTCAAACGTAGAATAATAATATGGAGTCTCTGCTTTAAACTCTGCAGCACATGTATCTACAAGTTTATATATTCTATTGATGTTGAATTCGTCTCTTTTATTATAGACTTCGCTTTCCAAACATCCTAGCATATGCGCTATCTGTCTATCTGCGAATCCTTTTTGTTTAGCTTCCAACATCAGATCTTTTTGAATAGAATTGATATCGTATTTAGATATTTCTACATCCAACGCATATAATTCCTCATATTGTCTAAGGAACCACATGTCTATTTTCGTAATTTCATGAATTCTACTTAGCGGAATTCCTATTTGTATAGCATCATAGATCACAAAAACTCGATCCCAACTAGCGTGAGTTAGTTTTTCTATGATCTGCTCGTAATTTGTATAACTTTTCCCATCTGCACCAAGACCATTTCTTTTGATCTCTAAAGACTGAGTTGCTTTATGAAGTGCTTCCTGAAAAGATCTTCCAATTCCCATTACTTCTCCTACTGATTTCATCTGAAGTCCGAGGGTTCTATCACTTCCTTCAAATTTATCGAAGTTCCAACGAGGAATTTTTACAATTACATAATCTAAAGTAGGCTCAAATAATGCTGAAGTAGATTTAGTGATCTGATTTTGCAATTCATCTAAATGATACCCAATTGCAAGCTTAGTAGCTATTTTTGCGATAGGATATCCAGTGGCTTTAGAAGCTAGTGCAGAAGATCTAGAAACCCTAGGGTTAATCTCTATAGCAATAATATCTTCATTTTCATCTGGACTTACTGCAAACTGAACATTACACCCACCTGCAAAATCCCCAATACTTCTCATCATTTTGATAGCCATATCTCTCATTCGCTGATATGCTGTATCACTAAGCGTCATTGCCGGAGCCACCGTAATAGAATCTCCTGTATGGATTCCCATTGGATCCATATTTTCAATAGAACAAATAATCACAACGTTGTCATTCTTATCGCGCAACAATTCTAGCTCATACTCTTTCCATCCAAGAAGTGCTTTATCTATTAAAACTTCATGTATAGGGGAAGCTTCCAGACCTCTAGTTAAAAGTTCATCAAAATCTTCTGCCCTATGTACAAATGCAGCACCACTACCTCCTAATGTAAATGACGCTCTAATAACTAAAGGAAAACCAAATTCTTGCGCTACTTCTTTACCTTGCAAATAAGAAGTAACAGTTTTTGCAGGAGCCACCGGAATTCCAATCTTACCCATTAACTGTTTGAATTTCTCTCTATCTTCTGTAATATTGATAGCATCTATGTCTACACCGATCAATTTTACATCGAAATCTTTCCAAATTCCTTTTTCATCTGCTTCAATACAAAGGTTTAAAGCAGTTTGACCACCCATGGTAGGCAGAACCGCATCAATATTTGGATGTGCTTTTAATATCTCTACAATAGATCTAGTTGTTAATGGCTTTAAATACACATGATCTGCCATAGAAGGATCTGTCATTATTGTAGCCGGATTAGAGTTGATAAGAATAGTTTCAATTCCTTCTTCTCTTAAAGATTTTAGAGACTGAGCTCCAGCATAATCGAATTCGCATGCCTGCCCTATAACTATAGGACCAGACCCAATTATTAAAACACTTTTAATTTTATTATTTTTTGGCATGTTAAGGAGGTAGTTTTAAGTTGATTAAATAGGAAACTGTTAGATATAAAAAAAGGCGTTACTTATAAAAGTAACACCTTAATATTTAAAAACTAATTCTCATTAGTGTTTGTGTCTGTTCTCAGAAGATACGGATAATTTTTTTCTACCTTTAGCTCTTCTTCTAGCTAACACTTTTCTTCCGTTCACACTTGCCATGCGTTCTCTGAAACCGTGCTTGTTTTTTCTTTTTCTCTTAGATGGTTGAAATGTTCTTTTCATTTTTAATTATCTTTAATATCTTCTGTGGGATTCTTTGTTTAAATAGTTCTAAGCCTTTCCTTAAAACTGCGTGCAAATATACAAAGACTTTTATCTCATGCAAAAACTTAATAAAAATAATTTTAAATGTTTTTGTTAACTTTGCGCATTGAAATATAAAAACCCAATATGTTCAACAAAAATATCAAATTAGTTTTAGCCGGAATTATCTTATTAGTTTCTATCTGGCAGTTTTATTTAGGGAATATCGGTAACGGAATTATGTATATTCTTTTAGCCGGAATATTTGTATTCCTTTACTTTAAAAATGAAATGATATTACTAGCATTTCTTAGGTTGCGAAAACAAGATTTTCCAGGAGCTAAGAAGTGGCTAGATAAGATAAAAAATCCTGAAGCTGCACTTACCCAAAAACAACAAGGATATTATTGGTACCTACACGGCCTTATGCTTTCTCAAACCAATATTACCAAAGCAGAAAAGTATTTCAAAAAAGCAATAAAACTAGGACTTGCAATGGATCAGGATCTTGCCATGGCTAAGTTAAATCTTGCAGGTATAGCAATGACCAAGAGACGTAAGCGCGAAGCTCAAATATACTTAACCGAAGCTAAGAAATTAGATAAACACGGTATGATGAAAGAGCAAATACAGATGATGAAACAACAGATGAAAAAGATTTAAATTTCATTATGCTGTTACTGTTCTTAAGATACTTCAAACACAGCTTACCATTCGACTAATTTCTAGGTCCTTCAACGAATATTTTATGACGGGCCACCGGTATAAATTACCTTTATTTTTGTAGTGATGCAAAAAATATGGTAAGACTATTACTCTGCTTTTTAATTTTTAACTTTAGTCTAGGTGCTTTCGCCCAGCAGGATGATCCAAGAATTTTATTTTCTGAGGCTCTAGCTTTGCACCTACCTAAATATGAAAAGCAGGCTAAGAAAGCATATAGATTAAGAAATTACGAGAAAGCTCATACATTATTCGACACGCTTGTTCAGGAAGATTTGAATGGTAGTTATATGGATAATTTTGAATTGAATGACCTTAAAGGTAAAAAAATTGACCTCTACAATATAAAAAAACCCGTTTATTTAATTACATACGCCTCTTGGTGTATTGCAACAGAAGGGGAAATTCCTGCTATTAATGCTTTGGCATCAAAATATAAAGATCAGGTAGAATTTGTAATACTTTTTTGGGACACCAAAAAAGTTGCAAAAAAAATGTCCAAAGATTACAGCAATAACATTACCGTTCTTTATGTAGACGAACAAAAAAATAACGATTCCTTTGTAATAAGTCAATTAAAACATTCTCTTGGATTACCTACAACTTTTCTATTGGATGGAACCAAGAAAATTCTTGATATTCGACGAGGTATTACCCACCCACTAAGCAAAACCTTTGACGAATCTTATAAAATGAACTACAATTCTATACATGATGGAATTGCAAATCATTTATTATTTGAGAGCAAGAAATTTACGCTATCAAAAGAAACTGTTGCTATAAACAACAATTAATATCATTATTTAGAGAATTTATAAACTCCTTTTTCAGGTATTTGAATCTCATAAAGCTTTCCGGATTTATTATTTAAAAAAGCTTCTCTCAACCAAGGATTATGAATCTTTAAGATCTTATAATTGATATCAAATTTTCTTGCAAATGCAGGGAAATCTTTTACAGCTGTATCTACTTTTACATTATAACTTGGAATATTTTTATATAAATGCTCCTCTTCTATATTAAAACCATACTGAATCGGATTCTTTAATATTTCCTTTAAGGCAAGTATTCTAAATACATAACGTCCAGTCTCTTCACCCAATAAAAGGTCATAATAATTACTAGCATCCTGTCTATCTAATTGACGCATCACCCCCGCATTTCCTGCATTGTAAGCAGCAGCAGCCATAGTCCATGTTCCAAATTTAGCTTTAGATTGCTTAAGATAATCACAAGCTACCTGTGTAGACTTTTCGATATTATAACGTTCATCTACGTTATCATTAATCTCTAATTTAAAATCTTTCCCTGTACCTTCCATTATCTGCCAGAACCCCACAGCACCCGCCGGAGAAACTACTTGAGTAAGACCACTTTCTATAACTGCTAGGTATTTAAAATCATCTGGCACTCCGTTTGCTTTTAATATCGGCTCTATAATAGGAAAATATTTATGGGCTCTTTTTATTAATAACAAAGCATTAGATTGCCAATACGTATTAACCAATAGCTCCTTATCCATTCTTTCATAAATATCAGGATTCTCGATAGGCACCATCTCCCCTGCAAATTCCAAATTCTGTGGCATTGGAAGAGAGTAAATATTATAATTATCACCCGTAACGGGGTCGTTATTCTTAATAGGATTTACTCCTAGATCTGGACCTTTTTGCACTGCTTGGATACTTACTGCTAGGATAGCAATAAATCCAACAGCCATTAATAACATTTTTATAATTTTCATAACTTATAATTTATATTTTCTTATCTAATCTTCCGTTTAATATTAAACCTGGTAAATGCGTATTGAACCATCTAAATCTATTTACAACCATAATATGAGTCCCTCCCTTAACCGTGATACAGTCCTTAATATATTTATAAGGAAAAACCATATCACAATCTCCATGTATATGTACTAATCCATCTTTAGGAACTTGTCGATCCCAGCATACCATATTCTTAATAGACCAATCGATATAATAAATATCTCTAACAGATAGATATTTACGATACAGATGGGCTCTTTTAGTTAAGAAGTCTCCATAAGCAATCTTTTTAAAATGATCTACATAGTTCATTAAACTGGTAGGTAATAATCTATATAGGCCTGTTGCAGACGCATATCGCATTCTTCTTGGCAACTCTGCTCTACATTTTACGCTAGAAATAATAATTAATCTTTTGAGATCCAGAAATTCACTCATCTCCTGCGCCACTACACCACCAAAAGATACGCCAATAAGTACTGCATTGTTATGTTTAACATCTTTGCTCCACCTTAAAGCATAATCTCTCAAGGATTCGTCCTTTTCTGGGATCATCCATTCTAATAAATGCATTTTGAATTGTGTCTCTGGGAGCTTTATATTTTCAAAGATACTTGGATTGGCTGCCATCCCGGGAACCAGGTAAACGTGTATTAAATCTTTCTCTTCGAGCATTTTAACATGTGTATAACACTAACAGCGCTGGTTATATTGTAAATTTACTATCAAAATTACAGTTATTTTTTTGGGGGACATATACTTTATAGGTCAAATGCAGATGCTAAGCTCTAAAAACCTTCGTTCTTAAATATATTACCTATAATGTAATAAATCTATCGTAGCCTTTCTATAGTAGATCTTATTTTATATTAAATAGTTCCTTTATAAATTAAGAAGGAGTACCGTTATTCAAATCATACATTATTCAATTTAGAAATATTTCGATTGTAAAGCTTTTACTGAATGATTAAAAATAAGAACTGTTTATTTAAAATTACTTCAACAAATATTAAAAGATTAATTTAAACCATACCTTATAATGAGCACTAAAGAGATAGTTATTACCAAGAATGATTTTTTGAGACAGTTTGAATCGGTTATAAATGGAGAATTAATCACGGTTGAATACGCACAGCAAGAGCGAAAAATATTCTTAACCAAGTTAAAAATGTCTGAAGAGCTACAGGAAAATGGCTATTTAGACCAATTTTTAGAGGTGTTATTAGGAGACATAAAAGATTCAGGTAATGATAGAGTTGTTCCTACAAGTCCGGAGATCGCAAAATTTATGCGTAAAAACAGAAGAAAATATAAGGATCTATTACCAGTGGGGTTGAACATCTAAGCCTCTACAGCCTCTTGCTGAAAATATTCAAACTTTACCAACCCATCTTCTGCAATGGTAGTTAATTTAATTTGATGAAGTGTATTTACCAATTCCGGATTCCAAGGAGTCTTAACTTTTACATAATTTTCTGTAAATCCATGTATATAACCCTCTTTATTCTCTCCTTCAAATAGAACAGTATGTACAGTATCTATCTGACTTTCATAAAAAGCTCTTCTCTTTTTAGCGGAAAGGCCGCGTAACATTTTACTGCGCTTTTTACGAATACTCAATGGAACAGGATTTTCCATTTCTGCAGCTGGGGTATTTTCTCTTTCAGAAAAAGCAAAAACATGTAAGTAAGAGATATCAAGCTCATTCAAAAAATTATACGTTTCAAGAAATTGCTCATTGGTTTCACCAGGAAAACCTACAATAACATCTACCCCAATACACGAGTTTGGCATGACTTCTTTGATTTTAGAAACTCTATCTACATATAATTCTCTCATATAACGCCTTCTCATAGCCTTTAAAATCTCATTACTTCCACTTTGCAGCGGAATATGAAAATGCGGAACAAAGGTTTTAGATTGCGCAACAAATTCTATAGTTTCATTTTTAAGTAAATTTGGTTCTATAGAAGATATTCGTAATCTTTCAATTCCTTTTACATCATCTAAAGCCTTAACTAAATCTAAAAAAGTATGTTCATGCTTTTTATTACCAAATTCACCTTTACCATAATCCCCAATATTAACTCCAGTAAGAACGATCTCTTTAATTCCTTTTGCAGAGATCTCTGCCGCATTTTGAAGAACATTTTCTAATTTATCGCTTCTGGAAATTCCTCTAGCCAAAGGTATCGTGCAATAAGTGCACTTATAATCACAACCATCCTGAACCTTAAGAAAAGCTCTTGTTCTATCTCCAAAAGAATAGGCACTCACATAAAAATCTGCATCTTGTATCTCACAAGAATGAATTTCTGCAAACTCATGTTTAGTAAGATCATTAAGATAATCTGTGATCTTAAATTTTTCTGTAGCTCCAAGTACCAAATCCACTCCATCAACATCTGCTAGTTCCTCTGGTTTTAATTGAGCATAACACCCAACAGCAATAACAAATGCATCTTCATTAACTTTTTGAGCCTGCTTTACAATAGATTTAAAGCGCTTATCTGCATTTTCGGTTACAGAACAGGTATTAATAACATAAATATCGGCTATTTCAGAAAATTCTACTCGATCAAAACCTTCCTCTTTAAAAGATCTTGCTATAGTTGAAGTCTCAGAAAAATTGAGCTTACAACCCAAAGTATAAAATGCCACTTTTTTCGCGTCTTTCATCAGCAATCTTTAATTACTACCTTAATTTTAGGAGTGCAAATATACCTACTTTAATTGATTTACTAAAAACAGTACTTCATTACTAAGCATATCCAATTCCTTCTTCGTTTAATCTCTTCTAAACTTTTGAGTATCTTCAAATACCTTATCTAAGATCCCTTTATCCACATCAGAAAACTCCAAACCACGTCTACTTAAAACCATTTCTGCAACCTCATATGCTTTAGCGGTTTTATAAGTGCTCATTCCGGCACTCCCCCCCCAGCTGAAACTAGGTACAAAGTTTCTAGGAAATCCGCTGCCAAAGATATTAGCACTCACCCCTACAACTGTTCCGGTATTAAACATGGTATTAATTCCGCATTTACTGTGATCTCCCATCATAAGTCCGCAAAATTGCAATCCCGTCTTAGCAAAACCTTCCGTTGCGTAATCCCATAATCTCACTTCAGCATAATTATTCTTTAAATTAGAATTATTGGTGTCTGCACCAAGATTACACCATTCTCCTAAAACAGAATTTCCCAAAAATCCATCATGTCCTTTATTAGTATAACCAAAAATAACACTGTTATTAACCTCTCCTCCTACTTTAGAATGTGGACCTATGGTTGTTGCACCGTAAATTTTAGCTCCCATCTTTAAAGCTGAAGACTCTCCTAAAGAGAAAGGCCCCCTAATAAAACAACCTTCCATTACTTCTGCTTTCGCAGCGATATAGATTGGTCCGTCTGATGCGTTTAAAGAAGAATTTTCTACTATAGCACCGGGCTCAATAAAGATATTCTCTCTATTCTTCACATAATTTGATGATGATATAGGCGCACTAGTTCTGTCTGCTGTGAGTAATTCAAAATCTTTTGCAATGGCTTCTGCATTTTTAGAGAATATATCCCACGTATTAGCTATTCTAAAAGGTTCCCCCTTCAATTCAATTTGTTCAAAAACCTCAAAATCTACTTCTTGATCTTCTTCTGCGTAAAAGGCAATTACGTCTTCCTCAAAGAAAATAGCCTGATTAAGTTTAAGATCTTCAATTTGAGCAATAAATTCTGGGGTTGGCAGAAAGGAGGCATTGATCATAATATTTTGTTCAAATTCTACCATAGGCCATTTTTCTGCTAAATAATCTTCAGTAATAGTAGAAGTTGTGGTACCTAATATCTTTTCCCATTTCTCACGAATGGTTAAAATACCTATTCTAAGATCTGCAACAGGGCGCGTAAACGTGAAAGGTAATAATTGATCTCTGGAAGAACCGTCGAATAAAATATAATTCATATACTTCAAATTTTCTAAATTCAATTTACAGTAAGACCTGCAAATGAAATATAATTAAATAAAATGTGATTGCAATAAGTTGTTACAACTCTAGTTATCTCATTTAAACAAAAAAAGCCTTCATTTCTGAAGGCTTCAATAGTATTGTGATACTTGAAATTACTTCTTGAATTTCGCGTATTTGGTTTTGAATTTATCAATTCTACCAGCTGTATCCAATAATTTAGATTTCCCTGTATAGAATGGGTGTGATGTTCTTGAGATCTCCATTTTAACTAATGGATACTCAGTTCCGTCAACTTCAATAGTCTCTTTAGTGTTCGCGGTAGATTTAGTAAGAAAGACTTCTTCATTAGACATGTCTTTAAATGCTACTAATCTATAATTTTCCGGATGGATTCCCTGCTTCATCTCTTTATTCTTTAAAATCGTGTTCGTTTTTCGAGTGGCAAATTTAATCAAATTTCACAAATAACAAACTAATAAGCAACAAAAATTTACATTAACCCTATAAAATATATAAAACTCCTGAAATGTAACGTTTTGCTATATTTGTTCACTAACTACTACTAACTAACAAAATTAAATTAAATATGGAGATTAAAGAAACAAACTCAAAGAAGTTTATCATTAATTACGGTTTACTATTAGGTATAACCTCTGTACTAATAGGGGTAATTATGTATGTTACAAATTCTTACTTAAACCCTTCTTGGATCTATAGTGTTATTAGCATTGCTTTACCTATTGTTATCATTACTATGGGAATAAAAGCCTTTAAAACTGCTAATGGAGGATTTTTAGGTCTTGGAGAAGCTATTAAAATTGGTTTAGGAATTGCTGTAATTGGAGGTATTTTAACGGCAATCTGGTCTTTATTATTAATGACTGTTATAGAGCCTAATTACATGAGCTTACTAATGGAGGCACAACAAGAAAAAATGTTGGCTACAAATCCAAACATAACCCAATCTCAATTAGATGCAGCTCAAGAAGTTTCGTCAAAATTTAGTGGTCCATGGATTGCTATGGCAATGACAATTATCTGGAGTTTATTTTCAGGATTAATAATTTCCTTAATTTCGGGGCTGGTAATGAAAAAGGAAAATCCTTATAAAGCCTAAGCTTTAAAATTTATTTAATGCAACTATCTATTATAATTCCTCTTCTTAATGAAGATGAATCTTTAACAGAATTATATAATTGGATTGTATCTGTGATGCAATCCAATTCTTATTCTTATGAAATTATCTTTATAGATGATGGTAGTACAGATGATTCCTGGGAGATAATTAGCGGTTTATCTGATCTTCATACAGGTGTAAAAGGTATAAGATTTAATAGAAATTATGGTAAATCTCAAGCATTACATGCGGGTTTTTTAGCGGCTCAAGGTGATGTAATTATTACTATGGATGCAGATCTACAGGATAACCCGGAAGAAATCCCAGAATTATATAACCTTATTACAAAAGAGAAATATGATCTGGTTTCTGGCTGGAAGCGAAAGCGATATGATTCTGTAATTGCAAAAAATCTTCCTTCCAAACTATTTAATGCTGCTGCACGTAAGACTTCCGGAGTACAACTACATGATTTTAATTGCGGATTAAAAGCTTATAAAAAAGAAGTCATTAAAAATATTGATGTTTATGGTGAAATGCATAGATATATTCCTGTTCTGGCAAAAAATGCAGGGTATTATAAGATCACAGAAAAAGAAGTAAAACATCAAGCCAGAAAATATGGAAAGACTAAATTTGGGATGGACCGCTTTATAAACGGCTTTCTAGACCTAATAAGTATCTGGTTCTTATCTAAATTTGGAAAAAGGCCTATGCACCTCTTTGGTGCTTTGGGAGTATTAATGTTCTTTTTCGGATTTTCAGCTGCAGGATGGATTGGACTTTCTAAACTCTATAAAATGTATCACGGCTTACCAAACATTTTGGTTACATCTAACCCGTGGTTTTATATATCTCTTATTTTAATGGTTATTGGTACTCAATTCTTTCTTGCCGGTTTTCTTGGTGAGCTCATTTTAAGAAGCAAAAGAGATAAGGATAGATACAGAATCAGCAAAACCAAAGGCTTAAACTAAAGCAATTCAGCATTTATCTGTATTTTTGCTTTCAAATCTCTATTTATATGTCACATAACAAACCAGAAATTATTTCTAAGGCCAAATTATGGCTTGCAGAAAACTTCGACAAAGACACTCAAAATTCAGTTTCAAAATTAATCGAAAGCGATTCTACAGATCTTGAAGAGAGCTTTTATAAAGATGCAGAATTTGGTACTGGAGGTATGCGAGGTGTCATGGGTGTTGGAACCAATAGAATTAATAAATATACCTTAGGTAAGAACTCTCAAGGTATCTCTAATATATTAAAATCTGAGTTTCCCGGAGAACAGCATAAAGTTGTTATTGCTTATGATTGTAGAAATAATAGTAAAGAATTAGCACAAGTTGTAGCAGATGTATTTTCTGCGAATGGTGTAAAAGTTTTTATTTTTTCTGAATTGAGGCCTACGCCCGAATTATCTTTTGCTGTTAAATATTTAAACTGTCACTGCGGAATTGTGCTAACAGCTAGCCATAATCCACCAGAATATAATGGTTATAAAGTGTATTGGCAGGATGGAGGGCAATTAGTGCCGCCACAAGACAAACTTATAATAGATGAAATTTCTAAATTGGATTTTTCTGAGATCAATTTTGAAGCGAACAACGATCTTATTGAAGAAATAGATACGAAGGTTGATACTGCTTTTATTGCATCTTCAGTAAAAAATGGAAGTTTTGACACTGCTCAAGAAGCAAAAGATAATTTAAAAATTGTTTTTACTTCTTTACATGGAACATCAATTACCATTGTACCTGAAGTTTTAAAGAAGGCAGGATATAAAAATGTAGCCATCGTTAAAGAACAGGAAAAACCAGATGGTAACTTCCCTACCGTTAAATCTCCCAATCCTGAAGAGCCTGAAGCATTGAAAATGGCTTTAGAGCTTGCTGATATTACCGATGCCGATATTGTAATTGGAACAGACCCAGATAGTGACCGTTTAGGAGTTGCGGTTAGAGATCTTAACAACAAACTCGTTCTACTTAACGGTAACCAGACCATGTTGATCATGACTTGGTTCTTGTTAGAACAGTGGAAAAAAGAAGGTAAGCTGAATACAGATAGTTTTATAGCATCCACTATAGTTTCCACTCCAATGATGAAGATCGTTGCAGAAGATTTTGGAGCACAATATTTTGAAGTTTTAACTGGCTTTAAATGGATAGCTAAACTTATTAAAGATCATCCTTCATTAGATTTTGTTGGAGGAGGTGAAGAAAGTTTTGGATTTATGGTTGGAGATTTTGTGAGAGATAAAGATGCAGCTACTGCTACCCTACTCGCTTGTGAAATTGCTGCACAAATGAAATCTCGAGGTATTTCTTTGTATGAGAAATTATTAGAACTTTATACAGAGTTTGGTTTGTATAGAGAAGAACTAATCTCTTTAGTAAAGAAAGGTATTACAGGAGAGCAAGAGATAAAGCAAACCATGATAAACCTTCGTGAAAATCCTTTATCTGAAATAGATGGCGAAAAAATTGTGCTTATAGAAGATTATCAATCTTCCATAGCTAAGAATAGACAAGATCATACAGAGCATGCACTCGATATTCCTAAATCTAATGTTTTGATCTATTACACAGAACAAGGAACCAAAATTGCAGCAAGACCTAGCGGCACAGAACCAAAAATTAAGTTTTATATAAGTGTAAATACAGAGTTAGATACTGTTGCAAACTTTGATGAAATATACAATCAACTGGGCGAGAAAATTACCAGAATTAAATCTGATCTTCAGGTAGATTAAACATCCTTAATGAACTATTTTAAAAAAATCATTCAATTTGCTAAGCCTTATAAAAAGTACGCATTACTAAATATTCTCTGCAATATTTTTTACGCACTTTTTAGTACCCTTAGTTTTATCGCATTAATCCCGGTAATTCAAATTTTATTCGATAAGAATAAAAGGGTTTTAATAGAACCAAAATTTGAAGGTATTGCCAGCATTAAAGATTACCCAATAGATTATTTTAATTATAATGTAACCCAAAGAATAATTGAAGATGAAGTTTCAGCTCTCATCTTTATTTGCGGAATAGTAGTATTATTATTCTTTTTGAAAAATCTATTTGGATATCTAGCAGCGTTTTTTATTACGTTCCTTAGAAATGGGGTTCTAAGGGATGTAAGAGATGCTATCTATGTAAAGATCTTAAGTTTACCGGTTTCTTATTTTTCTGAAAAAAGAAAAGGTGATACTATTTCTAGGATCACTGCAGATGTTAATGAAGTTCAGAATTCTTTTCTATCTATATTAGAAATGATAGTAAGAGAACCACTTACAATCATTTTCACTATAGCGGCAATGCTCTTAATAAGTGCTAAACTTACTATCTTCGTATTTGTATTTCTTCCAATTTCCGGATTTGTGATCTCTTTAATAGGAAAACAACTTAAAAGAAAATCACATCAGGCACAAGAGGAAAATGGACATTTTCTTTCTATTGTAGAGGAAACTTTATCTAGCCTTAAAATAATAAAAGGTTTTAATGCAGAATCTCAATTTGAAGGTAAATTTAAGCAGTCTACTAATAGATTGAATGATATTTTAAACAGTCTAATAAATAGGCAGAATCTTGCTTCTCCAACTAGTGAATTCTTAGGAATATTTGTAATTGTAGTTATTCTATGGTTTGGAGGGAAAATGGTTTTAGTAGATAAAACACTTGATGCTGCTGCCTTTATTGCGTTTTTAGGTTTGGCCTATAATATTCTAACTCCTGCAAAACAGATATCCAAGGCCTCTTATAGTGTTAAGAAAGGTAATGCTGCAGCAGAGCGAATTTTAGAAGTATTAGAAACTCCTTCTACGATTGTAGATGTTCCAAATGCAATCAATCAGGAGAAATTTGAAAAATCGATCGTTATTAATAAAATTAACTTTAAATATGAAGATGAGTTAGTGTTAAAGAACTTCAGTTTAAATGTACCTAAAGGAAGTACGGTAGCGCTAGTAGGTCAATCTGGAAGCGGAAAATCTACTATTGCCAATCTGGTTACTAGATTTTATGACGTTAATGAAGGTTCTATTGAGGTAGATGGGAATGATATTAGAGAAGTAAGCAAACATTCTTTAAGAAACCTGATGGGATTAGTTACTCAGGATTCTATTCTTTTTAATGACACTATTAAAAACAATGTATCTCTAGGTAAAAAGGAAGCTACAGAAGAAGAAGTTATAGAAGCACTGAAAATAGCTAATGCTTGGGAATTTGTAAAAGATCTTCCTAAAGGCTTAGAGACTAATATTGGAGATAGTGGAAACAAATTAAGCGGCGGACAGAAACAACGAATATCTATTGCTCGTGCCGTATTAAAGAATCCACCTATAATGATCTTAGATGAAGCAACATCTGCTTTAGATACAGAGAGTGAAAAATTAGTTCAAAAAGCTTTAGAAAATATGATGCGAAATAGAACTTCTATTGTAATTGCTCATAGACTATCTACCATCCAAAATGCAGATAAGATTGTAGTTATGCAGCGAGGAGAGATCGTGGAACAAGGGAAGCATGAAGAATTACTCTTTAAAAATGGAACCTATAGAAAGCTAGTGGAGATGCAGTCTTTCGACTAAATTAAATAAGTTATTAAAAACATAAACCTCAAATCACCGAAAAGCGATTTGAGGTTTTTTGTTAAATAAAAAATGGATGAAGTAGGTTCATCCATTTTTATAGTTTTTTTCATCTTGGGGAAAATGAAAAATTTATTGAAATTTAAGTTTAATTGCTTGGGGCAAAAAAAGACTAATTCCTTTCAACAATGTAAATATAAAGATATATTTCATCTGAGCAAACAAAATGTGTATTTTATCTAATAAAAATGCATTTCGTCGATATTTTGATAGTTAAGACTTATAAGGAATTGCTTATTACTTTTCCCAAATTATCATTTTCTCTTTTAAACTTTTACCTAACTTTGAGGTCTTAGTAAAAACTGCGCCTTGATTACAGAAGAAACTTTACTCGTGCAAAAGCTTCAAGATCCTATTTCTAGGAATGAAGCCTTTAAAGAGATGCTAAAGTTATTTAAAGAGCGTTTATATTGGCATATAAGGAATATTGTAAAAGATCATGATGATACAGATGATGTATTACAAAATACATTTATTAAGATCTTTAAGAATATTGATGGTTTTAAAGGAGACAGTCGGCTATATTCCTGGATGTATAGAATTGCTACTAATGAATCTCTTTCATTCTTAAGCCAGAAAGCTAAAAAATTACAGATATCTTCCGAAGAATTACAACAGAATCTAATTAACAATTTAGAGGCAGACACCTATTTTGATGGAGATGCAATCAAGTTAAAACTACAAAAAGCCATAGCCACACTTCCAGAAAAACAACAATTGGTATTTAACATGAAATATTTTCAGGAGCTTAAATACAGAGAGATGGCAGAGATTCTAGATACTAGTGAAGGGGCGTTGAAAGCTTCCTATCATATTGCGGCAAAGAAGATAGAAAATATTTTAAAATCAGATTAAACCATTTTTACAAAGATCAGTCTTATATACAGATGAAAAAGAATAATTCTAAATATCCACCTCAATCTGGCTTTAAAATACCAGAGACTTATTTCAAGCAATTTGAAGATAAGATGTTGGATATTTTAAATGATGAAGATCAAAACTCTATTCAAGGTATAGAGGATCCAGGTTTTAAAATTCCGACAGATTATTTTGCAACTTTAGAAAATGAGGTGCTTGGTAAAACTGTATTAAAAGAACGTTCCTCTAAAGTAATTTCTATTTTTAGCAAACACAATTTATTAAAGGTTGCTGCTATCGCTGCAGTCTTTGTTGGAGTTATAAATATTTGGTTCACAAATCCAGAGCCGGAACTTAGCATAGATAATGTAGAGCTTGCTGAGATTGAAGATTATATAGATACAGAAATGATAGATCTCAATTTTTTAGAGATTTCTACCTTAATTACTCAAGATGGCATTGTCTTGGATAATTTAAATACCAGCAAAGTAAATGATGAAGCTGTACTAGAATATTTAATGAATAATGTAGATGATCCAGATTTACTTTTAAAATAAGTTAATACAGATGAAGAAGATATTACTAATTTTTACGATCTGCTTTTTAAGCCTTGCTGTTAAAGCACAAGATAAAAACAAAGAGCAAATCAAATCTCTTAAAGTGGCATATATCACTCAAGAAATGAACATGAGCAAGGCTGTAGCAGAAAAATTCTGGCCTATTTATAATAATTATGAATGTCTACAAATGGACTTGCATAAGCGCGAACATAGGGATGTGAAAAATATCGCAGCAATGTCTGAAGGTGATGCAGATAAGCGTTTAAATGAATTTGTAGATATAGAAAGACAAGAGTTTTTAAATAAACGCAAATTATACGATGAATTGAAACAAATATTCTCTGCCAAAGAGATTGTCCAGTTGCATCAACTTGAAGCAGATTTCAATAAAAAATTATGGGAAGAATACCGAAGTAGGAAAGGTAAGAACTCAAGAAATTAAAAATTGTTAGGTTAGATTTAAGTTAAGTTAGTTGAGTCTTCCGAATGTAAAAGTTCGGAAGACTTTTTTTATTCCAAAAATTATTTAAAAGTCAGTTTAGCAATTCTCCCTTTCCCAGCGGCATATGCTGTAGAATCATTTAAGAATCTAACGGTAAAGAATCCTTCGTCACTTAATTGAGTCCAATTTTCACCTCCATCTTTAGAATAAGAGATGCCGGTAAAACCAGTTGCCACCAATTCCTTAGCATCTCCATTTGGAATGTATCTTACACTGCTTTTATATCCAGGATCTTTCCCTTCTCCTACCAATTGCCAGGTTTTACCACCATCCTTTGTTCTGGCTTTATTACCTTCATTCCCATCAGGTTTCGTATAATCTCCGCCAATAATAAAACCATTTGCGGCATCATAAAAATCTAAACTATAACCACCCGTTGTAGCTTCTCCTTGAAGAAGAGGAGTTTCATAAACTTTCCATGAATTCCCTTTATCTTCAGAATAAAATATTCTTGACTTTTTACCTCCTGAAAGTATCCAGGTATGATCTCCTTGAACTGCTATATTAGAATTACTAGCAGCAAAAGCAGCCTCTCCTTCTTCAGATTTAGGAAATGCATTACAATTTATTTTCTTCCAGGTTTGTCCACCATCTCTTGTTATAATAACAGAAAGACATTCTGTTGTAGGATCTCCCATTGCTACACCTTCCTTTTCATTCCAAAAGATCATTGAATCATAAAATACCTTATCGCTCTCCTCTTTGTATACCAATTCCATTTTTCCAGTTTCGCCGGTTTTATAAAGCAGCCCAGGATTTCCTACGCTCAACATAAAGAAATCTGAAGAAGTACTTGCCACTGCTCTAAACTCAGGAGCTACAGAATCATTCAGTTGTTGATTCGTTTTCCATTGTCCGGTTTGAGAATTATAAAGCCCATAGATTCCTTTATTAGCTGCAAAGGCAAGATTATTCCCCATTATCTCTATCGCTCTTATGCTAAGAGAATCATCTTGTAAGATATTCTTTACATCAACACTTGTAAAGAATTTTCGTTGCTTCTCCATTTTTTCATCAGACTTGCAGCCTATAGTCAATAAAACAAATAAAAACAGTAATTTCTTCATATCTATAATTTGAATCAAAGATAAATTTTTCCGTAGCAAAAAAATGTACCTTTGCAGCTTTAAAATATAATTATGCGTTTACACCGAAATTTAGTCTTTGCAACGATTGATGCCTTATCAGAAATTTTTAATGATGGGAAATATGCCGATAAAGTGATTGAAAAAACTTTAAAACGCGATAAAAGATGGGGTTCTAGAGACCGTAGCTTTATTGCGGAAACCACTTATGATATTGTTCGATGGAAACGTCTTTATACAGAAATCGCTGAAGTTAAGGCTCCTTATTCTAGAGAGAATTTATTTAGATTGTTCGCGGTATGGGCAACTCTTAGAGGCGTTACCTTACCAGATTGGAAACAAATAGAACCAACTCCTAGCAGAAGAATAAAAGGAAGGTTTGATGAATTGAGTCAAATTAGAAAATTTAAAGAATCTATTCCAGATTGGATGGATGAATTAGGGGTTAGAGAACTTGGTGAAAAGGTATGGGAGAAAGAAATTCATGCGCTTAATGAACAAGCACCTGTGGTACTTAGAGTGAATACTTTAAAGACTAATAGAGATAAACTTAGAAGTGTTTTAAAAGATGAGGATATTCTTACAGAACCAATTAAAGGATTTCCGGATGCTTTACAGTTGGTAGAAAGAGCTAATGTTTTTAAGACGGAGGCTTTTAAGAATGGAAATTTTGAAGTTCAGGATGCTTCTTCACAAATGGTAGCCAGATTCATGGAAGTGGAACCTGGAATGCGTGTAGTAGATACGTGTGCAGGTGCAGGTGGTAAAACCTTGCATATTGCTGCTTTAATGGAAAACAAAGGGCAGATTATTGCTACAGATATTTATGAGAATAAATTAAAAGAGCTTAAAAGACGTGCTAAACGTGCCGGAGCTCATAATATAGACCCGCGTACTATAGATACTACTAAAGTTGTTAAAAAACTTTACGGCACTGCAGATAGAGTTTTAATAGATGCGCCATGTAGCGGACTTGGAGTTTTAAGTAGAAACCCGGATGCTAAGTGGAAATTACAACCAGAATTTTTAGATAAAATTAGAGCAACTCAAATAGAGATCTTAGATCAGTATTCTAGAATAGTTAAGCCTGGAGGAAAATTGGTGTATGCCACATGTTCTATCTTGCCTTCTGAAAATCAGGAACAGGTTGAGAAATTCTTAAACCGTGAAGCCGGGAAGAATTTCAAACTAGTAAAAGATCAAAAAATACTGTCTTCTGTAACCGGGTATGATGGTTTTTATATGGCTTTGCTTGAAAATAAAATCGAGAATTAAATAGAACAAATTCTTTTATAATTTAGAGATCTCAATAGAACGTCTTTGGCTTTTATTGAGATCTTTCTTATTTTATATCACTTCTACTCGTTCATTTATTAGAACTAATATTTTATATTAATTATTCTAAATTACACCTAAAAAACTTAAATTTGAGCTTTCTCAAACAACACAAAACAAGGCAGAATGATCCTTTTCTTCGGAACCCAAACCACTAAGGTTTACGCAGTGCAAACGCACTCCACACTTTCAGCGCAGGATATTTCAAAATTAGACTGGCTTTTCGGCGACGCCCAACACCTCAATAAATCTGCACTTGCAGATTTTTTTATTGGTCCACGTGCCGCAATGGTTACTCCTTGGAGTACTAATGCTGTAGAAATAACCCAAACAATGGGTATTAAAGGAATTCTTAGAATTGAAGAATTTCTAAAAGTTGATTCAAAATATAGCAAATTTGATCCGATGCTTTCTCAGAAGTATGATGGGTTGGATCAGGAAATATTCACAGTAGATAGCAAGCCTCAAGCTATTATTGAGGTAGAAGATATTGCAGCTTTCAACAAACAGGAAGGACTTTCCTTAAATGGTGAAGAAGTAGCATACCTTCAAAATCTAGCTAAAAAATTAGAACGAAAACTTACAGATTCAGAA
This sequence comes from Gillisia sp. Hel_I_29, assembly GCF_000744275.1. NCBI lineage: Bacteria > Pseudomonadati > Bacteroidota > Flavobacteriia > Flavobacteriales > Flavobacteriaceae > Gillisia > Gillisia sp. Hel_I_29. The sequence continues at coordinate 1,701,232 of NZ_JQLP01000005.1, read as the reverse complement.
GTTTTCGGATTTTCTCAAGTAAATTCAGAGCATTGTAGACACAAGATCTTCAATGGTACTTTTGTGATAGATGGAAAAGAAAAACCATCTACCCTCTTTAAGCTTATCAGAAAAACTTCCGAAGAAAATCCAAATGGGATTGTTTCTGCATATAAAGACAATGTAGCTTTTGTAAAAGGACCCAGAGTGCAGCAATTTGCACCAAAAGCTGCAGATGTTCCAGAATACTACCAAAATACAGATTTTGAATCTGTGATCTCCCTAAAAGCTGAAACCCATAACTTTCCAACAACAGTAGAACCTTTTAATGGAGCTGCTACCGGAAGTGGTGGAGAGATTAGAGATAGACTTGCCGGCGGAAAAGGTTCTTTACCATTAGCGGGAACTGCTGTTTATATGACGTCTTATTCTAGATTAGATAAGAATAACAAAGATTGGGAAAAGAAAATTCAGGAAAGAAAGTGGTTGTATCAAACACCTATGGATATCTTGATAAAAGCATCAAACGGAGCTTCAGATTTTGGCAATAAATTTGGCCAGCCTTTAATAACCGGTTCTGTTCTAACTTTTGAACATTCAGAAAATGACAGGACTTTGGCCTATGATAAAGTGATCATGCTTGCTGGAGGAATAGGATATGGAAAAGCAGATCAGGCCATCAAAGAAGTTCCTAAAAAAGGAGATAAAATAGTAGTTCTTGGTGGTGAGAATTACAGAATTGGAATGGGTGGAGCTGCAGTATCTTCTGCAGATACCGGTGCTTTAGGAAGCAGAATTGAATTAAACGCTATACAAAGAGCGAACCCGGAAATGCAAAAAAGAGCTGCAAATGCTATTCGAGGAATGGTAGAACGTGAGCACAACCCTATAATTTCTATCCATGATCATGGCGCTGGTGGACATTTAAACTGTCTAAGCGAACTTGTTGAAGATACCGGAGGAAATATAGATCTGGATGAATTACCTGTTGGAGATCCTACCCTATCGTCTAAAGAGATCATAGGTAATGAGTCTCAAGAACGAATGGGACTTCTTATTGCTGAAAAAGATATGGAGACCCTAAGAAAGGTTTCTGAGAGAGAAAGAACCCCTATGTACAGCGTAGGTCATGTTACAGAAGACAGACATTTCTTATTTCAAAGTAAGAAAACCGGTGAAAAACCAATGGATCTGGAATTGGCAGATATGTTTGGAAGTTCTCCAAAAACTATCATGACAGATAGTACTGTAGATAGAAAATATGCTGAAGTTTCTTATTCAAAAGAAAAAATCAATGAATATTTAGAACAACTACTTCAATTAGAAGCGGTTGCTTGTAAAGATTGGTTGACCAATAAAGTAGATAGATGTGTTACCGGCCGAGTTGCTAAACAACAAACCGCAGGACCATTGCAACTTCCATTAAACAATGTTGGGGTGATGGCCTTAGATTATAACGGAAAAGAAGGAGTTGCTACCACCATTGGGCACTCCCCCATTTCGGCTTTGGTAGATCCTGTTGCAGGTTCCAGAAATTCTATTGGAGAAGCACTTTCAAACCTAATTTGGGCACCGCTTGAAAAAGGAATGAAATCTGTTTCGCTTTCTGCAAACTGGATGTGGCCTTGTAATAATGAAGGTGAAGATGCTAGATTATACGAAGCGGTTCAAGGAGTTTCAGATTTTTCTATAGAATTAGGGATCAACGTTCCAACGGGAAAAGATTCTCTTTCTATGAAACAAAAATATAAAGAAGGAGACGTGCTTGCACCGGGAACGGTTATTATTTCTGCTGCCGGGCATTGCGATAATATTACTAAAGTTGTAGAGCCGGTTCTTAAAAAGAATAGCGGTGATGTTTATTATATCAACTTATCTCAAGATTCGTTTAAATTGGGAGGTTCTTCTTTTGGACAAATTTTGAATAAAGTGGGAGCTGAAGTGCCAACCATAAAAGATGCAGCTTCATTTAAAAATGCTTTTAATACTATCCAGGGATTGATCAAGGCAGATCTTATTGCTGCCGGACACGATGTGGCTTCGGGAGGATTGATCACTACTTTATTAGAAATGTGTTTTGCCGATGTGAATTTAGGCGCAAAACTTGATCTTACAGGATTGAATGAAGAAGATTCTGTAAAACTTCTTTTCAATGAAAACTGCGGAATCGTTTTTCAAGCGAAAGATAATAGTGCAGTTGAAGAAGTGCTGAAAGACAACGCAATAAAATTCTTTAAAATAGGAAATGTTGTAGAAGGAACTTCAGTAGAAATTAGAAATGGAATGGACGAATTTAAGTTCGATATTCCAAGCTTAAGAGATACTTGGTATAAAACGTCTTTCCTATTAGATGAAGCTCAAAGCGGAATAGACAATGCTACGCAGCGTTTTAATAATTATAAAAAGCAACCATTAGAATTTGTTTTTCCTAAACATTTTGATGGAAAATTACCAAAATTAGATAGTTCTAAACCAAAGATTAAAGCAGCGATCATCAGAGAAAAAGGATCGAATTCTGAACGTGAGATGGCTCGTGCTATGCACCTTGCAGGATTTGATGTTAAAGATGTGCACATGACAGATCTTATCTCTGGCAGAGAAACTTTAGAAGACATCAAGTTTATAGCTGCTGTTGGTGGTTTCTCAAATTCAGATGTTTTGGGAAGTGCTAAAGGTTGGGCTGGAGCTTTCTTGTATAACGAAAAAGCTAAAAATGCATTAGACAAGTTCTTCGCTAGAGAAGATACGTTGTCTCTTGGAGTTTGTAATGGATGCCAGTTATTCATTGAATTAGGACTTATTAATCCGGATGATTCGCAAAAGCCAAAAATGCAGCATAATGAATCTCATAAGTTTGAATGTAATTTCACTTCCGTAGAAATTCAGGAGAACAACTCTGTAATGTTATCAAGTCTTGCGGGAAGTAAATTAGGTATTTGGGCTGCGCACGGAGAAGGAAAATTTAGTTTTCCTTATGAAGAGCGCAACTATAATATCGTAGGAAAATATGGATATGTAGGGTATCCAGCCAATCCAAACGGTTCTCATTTTAATGCCGCAATGCTTACAGATGTTACCGGAAGACATTTAGTAACTATGCCACATTTTGAGAGATCAACCTTTCAATGGAATTGGGCCTACTATCCAGAAGGAAGAAAAGATGAAGTTTCTCCTTGGTTAGAAGGTTTTGTAAACGCAAGAAAGTGGTTGGAAAAGATATAGACAATCAAATTTAAAGATCATAAAAAGATGGGATAATGAATATATCCCATCTTTTTTTATATAATAGATTTGAAATAGCCTCCAATTTTACTATTTTGCATGGAACATTTTATTAAAACACTTAAATGACTGATATAAAACGGCTTTTTGATTTTCCATATTATCAATTAGAGAATCATCCTTTAGAAGTAGCCTTGGCCACGAAATACAATGGTAAATGGGAGACTTTATCTACACAACAATATATAGACCAGGCAAATGTAATTAGCCGCGGACTATTAAGACTGGGAGTTAAGCCCAATGATAAAATTGCGGTAATCTCTACATCTAATAGAAATGAATGGAATGTTTTAGATATTGGAGTTTTACAATTAGGAGCTCAGAACGTTCCTATCTATCCCACTATTTCTGAAGAAGATTATGAATATGTTCTTAATCATAGTGGTGCTACCTATTGCTTTGTATCAGACACAGAGGTATTAGAGAAATTGAGAGCGATTCAGCATAACACCCAATTAAAAGAGGTTTATTCTTTTGACGAAATTGAAGGTTGTAAGAATTGGAAAGAAGTTTTAGATCAAGGGGAAGATAAAAGCAATCAAGACGAAGTAGAAACGCTAAAGAAAGCTGTTACAGAAAAAGATCTTGCAACTATAATCTATACTTCCGGAACTACAGGAAGACCTAAAGGTGTGATGCTCTCTCATGAAAATATTGCCAGTGATGTATTGGGAAGTTCTCTTAGAGTTCCTTTTGAAACAGGAGTATATACCGCTTTGAGCTTTTTACCAATTTGTCACATCTTTGAAAGAATGATACTCTATCTATACCAATATTATAGCGTATCTATCTATTTCGCAGAGTCTATAGATAAGATAAGTGATAACTTAAAAGAAGTTAAACCACACGTTATAACTGCAGTACCCCGCCTTTTAGAAAAGGTTTACGATAAAATTATCGCAAAAGGCACAGATCTTGGCGGTGTAAAACAGAAATTATTTTATTGGGCAGTAGAACTCGGATTGGAATATGAACCATACGGTGCCAATGGCTGGTGGTATGAAACCAAGCTTAGCCTTGCCAGAAAACTTATTTTCTCTAAATGGAAAGAAGGTTTAGGTGGTAATATTGAATTGATTGTTTCTGGTAGTGCCGCTCTACAACCAAGACTTACCAGAGTTTTTGCAGCGGCTGGAATACCGGTTATGGAAGGTTATGGATTAACTGAAACATCTCCTGTAATTGCGGTAAATGACCAGCGTAAGAAAGGATTTAAGATAGGTACAGTTGGGAGAGTTATAGATAATGTAGAAGTTAAAATAGCTGAAGATGGGGAGATCCTTACTAAAGGTCCAAATTTAATGATAGGCTATTTTAAGGATAAGGAGAAAACCGATGAGGCTATAAATCCTGAGGGATGGTTCCATACTGGAGATATTGGAGAAATCGATAAAGAAGGTTTCTTGAAAATCACAGATAGAAAAAAAGAAATGTTTAAGACATCTGGAGGGAAGTATGTTGCTCCTCAAATAATTGAAAATACCATGAAGCAATCTCGCTTTATAGAGCAGATCATGGTTATTGGTGAAGGAGAAAAAATGCCTGCAGCCTTTATTCAGCCTAATTTTGAGTTTGTTGAAGATTGGGCTAAAAGAAAAAATTTAGATCTTGGAAAATCTTCTGAAGAACTTGTTGAAAATGAGGAAGTAATAAAACGCATTCAGGAAGAAGTAGATTTTTACAACGCTAAGTTTGGACATTGGGAGAAAGTAAAACGTTTTGAACTAACGCCTGAAGTATGGGGAATAGATAACGATATGCTTACTCCTACTATGAAATTGAAGCGTAGAAATATAAAAGAGAAATATATGGATCTCTATAATAAGATCTACGAACGTTAGAATCTTTCATATATAATATTAAGTTACTGTTAAACTCCTCAAAATTGAGGAGTTTTTTTATTGTATTAGCTTAAATTTAAGTGTTTTGCTTTCAAGATGAAATTTTAGTCTAATTTATTATGCATGCATAATAATTTTTTATAACTTTGGATTCCATCAATTTAAATATGAAAGAAAAAACCATCGATTACGTCTTGCGAGCTACCTGGATGGCAGTCTCAAAAATGTATAATGAAGAAGCTGGCAAAGCTGGAAGTACGATGGCAACAGGATTTGCACTTTTAAGCATAGATCCGGAAAAAGGCACCCCTTCTACATCACTTGGCCCCAAAATGGGAATGGAAGCCACCAGTTTATCCAGAATTTTAAAGACCATGGAAGAGAAAGGTCTTATAGAAAGAAAGAAAAATCCAAACGATGGCAGAAGTGTTCTTCTTCACCTAACAGATTTCGGCAAAGAAATGAGAGATTTTTCTAAAGGTGTAGTGCTAAGGTTTGATGAGGTGGTAAAAGAATCTGTATCCCCGGAAGAGTTAAAAACCTTTATGAATGTTGCCAATACTATTATGGAGCTTATTTCAAACAAAAAAGTATACAAGCAAGACATTAGTAAATAATTTAAAGATAAAGGCCGGTAGTTATATGGTCTTTAATAATTCAAAAATAAACATCAACAAATGAAACGTAGAATTAATAAAGTAGCAGTTATTGGCTCCGGAATTATGGGTAGCGGTATTGCATGTCATTTCGCAAACATAGGAGTAGAAGTTCTTCTACTGGATATAGTTCCTCGAGAACTTAATGAGAAAGAAAAGAAAAAAGGGTTAACCTTAGAAGACAAAGTAGTTCGTAATAGAATTGTAAATGAAGATTTACAAACTGCTCTAAAATCTAAGCCCTCTCCTATCTATAATCAGGCATTTGCTAGTAGAATAAAAACGGGGAATTTAGAAGATGATATTTCTAAAGTTTCAGAAGTTGATTGGATAATAGAGGTTGTTGTAGAAAGACTTGATATTAAAAAGCAGGTTTTTGATAATCTTGAAAAGCATAGAAAACCGGGAACTTTAATTACTTCTAACACCTCTGGAATTCCAATAAAATTTATGAGTGAAGGAAGAAGCGAAGATTTTCAGAAGCATTTCTGTGGAACTCACTTCTTTAACCCACCTAGATATTTAAGATTATTTGAAATTATTCCAGGACCAAAAACAGATCCGGAAGTTCTAAGTTTCTTAAATGAATACGGAGAAAAATTCTTAGGTAAAACCACAGTTATTGCTAAAGATACTCCTGCATTTGTAGGAAACAGAGTTGGTATTTTTAGTATTATGAGTTTGTTCCATATGGTAAAAGATATGGATATGACCATTGAAGAGGTTGATAAACTAACCGGACCAGTAATTGGTAGACCTAAGTCTGCAACTTTTAGAACGGTAGACGTTGTAGGACTAGATACCTTAGTTCATGTTGCTAATGGGTTACATCAGGGTGTACCATCAGATGAGCAACATGATCTATTCGCCTTACCAAACTTCATAGATTCTATGATGACCAATAAGTGGTTAGGAAGTAAATCTGGCCAAGGGTTTTATAAAAAAATTAAAAATGAAGATGGATCTAGCGAGATACAATCTTTAGATCTAAATACCTTAGAATACAGAGGATCAAAAAGAGCTTCTTTTGCTACTTTAGAAATGACCAAGACCATAGATAATGTGGTAGATAGATTTAAGGTGCTAATTAAAGGTAAAGATAAGGCGGGTGAATTCTATAGAAAGAACTTCTCTGCCCTTTTCGCTTATGTTTCGAACAGAATTCCAGAAATAGCAGATGAGCTTTACAAAATTGATGATGCCATGAAAGCTGGTTTTGGATGGGAACATGGACCATTTCAAATTTGGGATGCTATTGGTGTAGAAAAAGGTATCGAAATGATGAAAGCAGAAGGTCATGAACCTGCTGCATGGGTTAAGGAGATGCTAGAAAGCGGAAGTAAGAGTTTCTATACCGTAAAAGAAGGAAATACTTATTATTATGACATTCCTAAAAAGGAACAGGTAAAAGTACCAGGTCAGGATGCATTCATTATTCTTGATAATATTAGAGAATCTAAAGAGGTCTTTAAAAATAGTGGCGTTGTAGTTGAAGATCTAGGAGATGGAATCTTGAATGTTGAATTCAGAAGTAAAATGAATTCTATTGGAGGTGATGTTCTTGATGGATTGAACAAAGCATTGGATATTGCTGAAAGAGATTACCAAGGATTGGTAGTTGCTAACAATGGGAAGAATTTCTCTGTAGGAGCAAATATCGGGATGATCTTTATGATGGCGGTTGAACAGGAGTATGACGAATTGAACACGGCAATCAAATATTTCCAAGATACTATGATGAGAATGCGCTACTCTTCTATTCCAACAGTTGCTGCACCACATGCAATGACACTTGGTGGTGGATGTGAACTTTCACTTCATGCAGATATGGTAGTTGCTGCGGCAGAAACCTATATCGGTTTAGTTGAATTTGGAGTTGGTGTAATTCCTGGTGGTGGTGGATCTAAAGAAATGACGGTTCGTGCTGCTGCTACTTATCATGATGGTGATGTAGAGTTGAATAGACTAAGAGAACATTTCTTAGCTATTGGAATGGCTAAAGTTTCTACTTCTGCCCACGAAGCGTTTGACCTAAATCTACTTCAAAAAGGAAAAGATATAGTTGTTATAAATCCAGACCGTCAATTAGCAATTGCTAAGAAACATGCTTTGTTAATGGCTGAAAACGGATATACACAACCGGTAAAACAATCTAATATTAAGGTTTTAGGAAAACAAGCATTAGGAGCTTTTTACGTAGGAACAGACCAAATGTTTGCAGGAAAATATATAAGTGAGCATGATAAGAAGATCGCAAACAAATTGGCCTATGTAATGGCTGGTGGAGATCTTTCTGATGCTAATTATGTAAGTGAACAATATCTACTAGATCTTGAAAGAGAAGCATTCTTATCTCTTACAGGAGAACGTAAGACTTTAGAAAGATTAGAACACATGTTGAAAAAGGGGAAACCACTTAGAAATTAGTATTGAGTGAGCAGTAGTGAGTATTGAGACAAATTTGTATAAATGCATAAGATTGAAGATTTAAAAATTTGGCAGAAATCAATGAATTTGACTAAATCAGTTTATAAGATTTGTGCAGAATTACCAGCAGATGAAAGATTTGGTCTTATCTCACAAATTAACAGATGTGCTATTTCAATTCCTTCAAATATTGCTGAAGGTGCTGGAAGAAATTCTCAAAAAGAATTCACACATTTTCTATCAATTGTCAATGGATTATCATATGAATTACAAACACAGCTTATACTCTCTATGGAACTCGAACTAATTTCAGAAGAAAAAATAAAACCAATACTTAAAGATATTATTGAGATTCAAAAAATGAATTTTGGACTTCAAAAATCATTATAAAAACTCAATACTAAGTACTAAAATCTTAATACTATTAACATGAAAACAGCATATATAGTTAAAGCATATAGAACTGCAGTTGGAAAAGCTCCTCGCGGAGTCTTCAGATTTAAAAGACCTGATGAATTAGCAGCAGAAACTATTCAATACATGATGGACAAAGTTCCAAATTTTGATAAATCTCGAATTGATGATGTTATTGTAGGAAACGCAATGCCTGAAGCAGAACAAGGACTTAACGTAGGTAGATTCATCTCTCTTATGGGTCTTAAGGTGGAAGACGTTCCTGGAATGACCGTCAACCGTTATTGCGCATCTGGATTGGAAACCATTGCCATTGCTTCAGCAAAAATACAGAGCGGAATGGCAGATTGTATTATTGCAGGTGGTGCAGAAAGCATGAGTTATATCCCAATGGGAGGATATAAACCAACGCCAGACTACAAAGTGGCCAAAGAAGGCAATGAAGATTATTACTGGGGAATGGGTCTTACTGCAGAAGAGGTTGCAAATAGATACAAGATCTCTAGAGAAGATCAAGATGAATTTGCCTTCACTTCTCACCAAAGAGCCTTAAAAGCTCAAAAAGAAGGAAGATTTAAAGATCAGATCGTCCCAATTACTGTTAACGAGACTTTTGTTGGTCCTGATGGAAAAAAACAAACCAAGTCTTATACAGTAACTGAAGATGAAGGTCCAAGAGCAGATACTTCTATTGAAGTATTGAACAAATTGAGACCTGTATTTGCAGATGGAGGAAGTGTAACTGCCGGAAACTCATCACAAATGAGTGATGGTGCTGCCTTTGTTATGGTTATGAGTGAAGAAATGATGAAAGAGATGAATTTGGAGCCAATTGCTAGATTAGTAAGTTATGCTCCGGTAGGATTAGAACCTAAAATTATGGGGATGGGACCTGTTTATGCAATTCCAAAGGCTTTAAAACAAGGTGGATTGAAACAAAATGACATTGAATTGTTCGAGTTGAACGAAGCTTTTGCTTCTCAATCTCTTGCAGTTATTAGAGAACTAGGTTTGAATAAGGATATTGTAAATGTAAATGGTGGAGCTATCTCTATGGGTCACCCACTAGGATGTACAGGAGCAAAATTATCTGTTCAGATCTTCGATGAAATGAAAAAACGTGAATTAAAGAATAAATATGCCATGGTAACTATGTGCGTGGGTACCGGACAAGGTGCTGCAGGTGTTTACGAGGTATTTTAATTAATTCAATTAAAATAGTATTAACCAATCTGAATTATAATCGACTATAAGATTTTATAATTCAACATTCAATAAAATAAAATGAGCGATACAGCAACGAACAAAGATCTATTACGCGGTGGACAATTTCTTGTAAAAGAAACCAAGTGCGAAGATGTTTTTACTCCAGAAGATTTCAACGAGGAGCAAAATATGATGAAAGACTCGGTTAAAGAATTTGTAGACCGTGAAATCTGGCCTAAAAAAGAAGAATTTGAACAAAAGAATTATGCTCTAACCAAAGAGGTGATGGAAAAAGCTGGAGAACTTGGTTTTCTAGGTATTTCTGTTCCTGAAGAATACGATGGTTTGGGAATGGGTTTTGTTTCTACAATGTTAGTATGTGATTATATTTCTGGTGCAACCGGATCTGTAGCAACTGCGTTTGGAGCACATACGGGAATTGGAACTATGCCAATAACCCTATACGGAACTGAAGAACAAAAGAAAAAATATGTTCCAAAATTAGCTACCGGAGAATGGTTTGGAGCTTATTGCCTTACAGAGCCAGGTGCAGGTAGTGATGCCAACTCTGGAAAGACTAAAGCTGTTCTTTCTGAAGACGGAAAGTCTTACAGCATTAGCGGACAGAAAATGTGGATCTCCAATGCAGGATTTGCTCATACTTTTATAGTTTTTGCCCGTATTGAAGATGATAAATACATCACCGGATTTATTGTTGAATATGATAAAGAAAATCCAAACGGAATTTCTTTTGGGGAGGAAGAAAAGAAATTGGGTATTCACTCCTCTTCTACTCGCCAAGTATTTTTTAATGAGACAAAAGTTCCGGCAGAAAATATGCTATCTGAAAGAGGTAACGGTTTTAAGATCGCAATGAATGCTTTGAACGTAGGTAGAATTAAGTTGGCTGCAGCTTGTTTAGACGCTCAGAGAAGAGTTATTACAAGTTCTGTAAGCTATGCTAATGAGCGTACACAATTCAATACTCCTATTGCTCAGTTTGGAGCTATTAAATCTAAATTAGCCGAAATGGCTACTTCAGCTTATGCCGGAGAATCTGCATCTTACAGAGCTGCTAAAAATATTGAAGATAGAATAACTCTTAGAACCGAAGAAGGAAACTCTCATGCAGATGCAGAATTAAAGAGTGTTGAAGAATATGCAATAGAATGTTCAATTCTAAAAGTAGCTTGTTCAGAAGACGTTCAAAACTGTAGCGATGAAGGGATTCAGGTATATGGAGGAATGGGATTCTCTGCAGACACTCCAATGGAATCTGCATGGAGAGATGCCCGTATCTCTCGTATATACGAAGGTACTAACGAGATTAACAGAATGCTAGCTGTTGGAATGTTAGTAAAGAAAGCAATGAAAGGTCACGTAGATCTTTTGGGACCAGCTACTAAAGTTGGGGAAGAACTTACAGGTATTCCTTCTTTTGACAAACCAGACTATTCTGAATTATTTGCAGAAGAAAAAGAGCTTCTTGCTAACCTTAAGAAAGTGTTTTTAATGGTTGCCGGTAGTGCAGTTCAAAAATTTGGTCCACAATTAGAAGATCATCAGCAATTACTTTTAGCTTCTTCAGATATTCTTATTGAAGTATATATGGCAGAATCTACTTTGTTAAGAACTGAAAAAAATGCGAAGCGTTTTGGAGAAGATCAGCAAAAAGAACAAATAGCTATGACAAAGTTGTACCTATACCATGCTGTAGATACTATCACTCAAAAAGCGAAAGAAGCAATTGTATCTTTTGCTGAAGGAGATGAGCAACGTATGATGTTAATGGGACTTAAACGTTTCACTAAATATCAAAATCAGCCTAACGTAGTTGAATTGAGAAATATGATTGCTGATAAATTAACTTCAGAAAACAAATATTGTTTCTAAGAAGCTTTAAAATTATCATATTATTAAGCCACCTTGTAATTAAGGTGGCTTTTTATTTTTTAATTGTTAAAGTTTAATGATGTTAACTATTGTAAATCAATTAATAAGAATAACCATATCGTACTATGTTCATTAAAATATTAATTATTTGTTAAGGTAATTGCTATAATAATATATATTGTAGGCTTAATCCCTAACAAACTTAACAAATGAAAAAATTAATTTTAGGAATGGCTGCTATGGCTTTGATGTTCACATCGTGTAATGATGACCAATCAGAAAATGTGGATGAAATTGCTCAAGAAAACGTAGATATGAGTGACTTTTATGTTTACACCGATTTTACCGCAAATGATGAATTTAAAGCTGCAGAAGGCAAGAAAAATTGTTATTCTATGCAACATCTTAATCATATGCTAAATAAGGATGAGAAGCTTTATAAAAAGATGTATGATATAGAACATAACACAAGATCTATACTTGCTAAATCGTCTAACGGGCAAAAAGGCAAACCAGGATCCGGAGGTGGTGGATCTACCCCTCCTGTTTCAGATAACTTAGGAGTAATTTCTATTCCTGTAGTAATAACTGTTGTATACAGCAATTCTCAAGAAAATATTTCTGATGCTCAGATCAATTCTCAACTTGCAGTTTTAAATAATGACTTTAGAGCAACAAATGGAGATAGAAGTAATATTCCTTCAGAATTTGCTGGGCTAGCTGCAGATTCTGAAATTCAATTTACTTTAGCTGGTGTGCGCAGATATAGTAATTCTACCACCCAGTGGGGAACAAATGATGCTGTAAAGAGTCAGTACCCACCCGTAACTCCATCTTCTACACTAAATATCTGGGTTTGTAATATTGGAGGAGGAATTCTTGGTTATGCACAATTTCCAGGTGGACCATCATCCACAGATGGTGTAGTAATAGGACCAAATTACTTTGGTAGCACAGGTTATGTCTCTGCTCCGTTCAATAAAGGTAGAACCGCAACTCATGAGGTTGGTCACTACTTAAACCTACGTCATATCTGGGGTGATGGTAGATGTCAACAAGATGATTTTGTTGCAGATACCCCTTCTTCAGATGCACCAAATTATGGTTGTCCATCATACCCTACCGTAAATTGTAGATCTACTGATATGACTATGAACTATATGGATTATACTAATGATGCATGTATGTATATGTTCTCTAATGGTCAAAAAGAAAGACTTAGAACTATTTTTATGAGTGGAGGACCAAGACAAGCAATGGCTAACTAAAACACACCTTATTTATTTTATTTAAAAGCCACCCAAATTAGGTGGCTTTTTTAATTTATAATTATTTTCTATATTATCCAATATCAACAAATGATCCTATGATAAAAATAACAGTTCAAATCTGGCTACTTATTGGATTTATAGTTAGTTTTCAAAATACTTTTGCATATCAAAATGAAAAAGATAGCACCAAAACAGAAGACCAAAATTCACCAGATAAAAGTCTTATTGTTAATGATAGCTTGAATTATGATCAAAATCCATTAGTAGAATATTCCGAAGGTTATTATATTGTTAATCAACTTAACGAGGCTATTGGCTTACCTCCAAAGGAATTTAATTTAACATCCCCACAGGCTACTTTAGAACATTTTATAGTAAGTTCTAGAAATAAAAAATTTGATGAAGCAGCTTACGCTCTAAATTTCAATTTACTGTCTGATAATATTTCAAAAGAAGATGCAGCAATAATTACGGAAAAATTGTTCTTCGTAATAGAACAACGTGTTCTCATTTCTTGGGATAATATTCCAGATAGGCCAGATGGACAAGTAGATATTAGCACTTCCACAAATAAGGCAGTTGCGGGTAAACCAAGAAGAAGTATAAAGTTTGGAGAAATAGAAATGGATGGACGGGACATTGTATTTCGCTTACAACGCTTAAAATATAAGGACAATGGACCGCTATGGCTTATTTCTTCTCAAACCGTAGAGAATATTGAACCGCTTTATAAAATCTATGGTCCTAGAAAGTTAGATAAGATAATGCCTACTTGGATAAGCTTTAAAATACTTGATATTCCATTTTGGAAATACTTTGGAACTTTACTCTTAATAATTATATCCTATCTAATTGCTAAAGGCGTTGCCATAATCATTAGAAAGATCTTTTCTAGTTCAAATACATATTGGATAAAAGATATCGCTAATAAATTATCATCTCCCGCTGGTTCTGCGATAGGAGTCTTAATATTTTATTTGCTACTCAATAAATTAATATCATTCTCAGGTCCTTTGGCCAGAGGTATCTATGCTATTCTATTGCTATCAGTAATTATTATTTTTACTTGGCTAATTATGAGACTCATAGATTATATCATGGATTTTTTTACTAAAAGTAAAATTGGTGATATTACAGCAGAAGAAAACAGTGAGTCTAGAAGGATGTTAACCTACATTTCTGTTGGTAGAAGAATTTTTATTTTTGCAATAGTCATTACTTCAGCCTATATAATGCTATCACAGTTCCCTTCCCTAGAAAATTTAGGAATTTCTTTGATGGCATCTGCTGGAATAGCTACGGTTGTTTTAGGTATTGCAGCACAAAGTACGTTGGGTAATATTATTGCCGGTATACAAATAGCAATCACAAAGCCTGTTAGAATTGGAGATGCTTTAATTATTGAAGGTGATTATGGTTTTGTTGAAGATATTCGCTTTACATATCTTATAGTGAGAACATGGAATTTGCATCGCAAAATTATTCCCCTAAGAGATGTTATATCTGAAAGTTTTAAAAACCTATCTATAACCAATTCGCAAAAATTAGGGGAAATTGAAATTGTAGCTGATTATAGAATTGATGTTCAAAAAGTAAGAGAAAAATTTTCTGAACTTTTAAAGCAATCTGAAGATTGGGACCAAGATTATGAACCTATAGTTGAAGTTACCGAGATTACCGAGAAAACTCTCAAAATGAGATGTCTTTGTAGCGCAAAGGACTTTTCTAGCGTTTGGAACCTTAGATGTAAATTACGTGAAGAGCTTATCAAATATGTGTGTGAACTAGAAGATGGACTCTACCTTTCTAAACAACGTGTGAGTATTCAAAAGATCAACGATGAAACTGATCAATTTGATTGATATGAATATCCAAAAAATCTAGGTGTTATAAAATTTAGTCAAAGTATACATACGCAAAATGGAACTAGTTTGTTTAGGTTCAATTTAAGATATATGAGTTACTCATACTAGTGTAGAATAACAAAAAAATATAATATCAACAGACAATCTTAAAACTTTCTTCGCAAGTGATATTGGCATGAAGAACGGAGTAACCTTATCATTAATTAAAATTTATAAATCTAAATTTAAAATTTGATTTTATAGGTTATTAGATATCTTGGGAAGGATCTAACCAAAATTTCTATTCCACTGTTAATTACCCTTATTTAGAACGGTATAAATCTAAATGTTCTATAGGTTGAAATCTCGCTTAAGAAAAGCACCTACTAGTTCTATAAAAAAGAGCAACGATGGCCACAGAATTCTAATTCAATACTTATAAAAGCCACCCTAACCAGAAGGCATTTTATTGTTACGAAAAGCTTATAGGTTAATTCTGTTCGAATTCTTTGTAGCCTAAACTTCAAAGGCCTATTTTTATTATTGATAGATATAGATTACATCAACAATAAATATGGTTTCATTCAATAAAGAACTAATAGATTATTTAATAATAGGCATCTGTGCCATCATAGTTACTTTTACTCTTGCCTATTACGGTCTAAAGAAAATAGGAAAAGACCCAAGTAATATATTACCAGTAAATTTCGCCAATAGAATATGGATACCTTTGCTAATTTTTTTGATTTCCCTTTTTTGTCAAATAGCACTTATAATAAGATTATTTAGATTTGAATATACCTATACTGTAATTGGGCATCTAAGCACTATAGGAATTATATTAAGTACCGCCTGGTTCTTGATCATTATCCTCAAGGTTTTTAAGGCAAGGATTCTTAAGAAGTACGATGTTTCTACTTCAGATAATCTGAAGGCTAGAAAAGTCTATACTCAATTTATGATCTTAGAAAATATCATAATTTTTCTAATAATTATTCTTTCTGTTGGAATAGCGTTAATGAGCTTTGATAGTATTAGATCTATTGGAGTGAGTTTACTTACCTCGGCAGGAATAGCAGGAATAATTATAGGATTGGCAGCCCAAAAAGCTATAGCTACCTTACTGGCAGGAATTCAAATAGCCATAACTCAGCCCATAAGAATTGAAGATGTAGTTATTGTAGAAGGAGAATGGGGATGGATTGAAGAAATTACACTTACCTATGTAGTAGTAAGAGTTTGGGATAAGAGAAGACTTGTGGTTCCATCTACTTATTTCATTGAAAACACATTTCAGAACTGGACTAGAAATACCGCAGAGATCTTAGGAACCGTATTTATTTATACAGATTACGAAGTGCCTTTTGATAGATTGAGAGAAGAACTTACAAGGCTTTTAGAGAAATCACCCCTTTGGGATGGAAAGACCAATGTTTTACAGGTAACAAATGCAACAGATAGATCTGTAGAAATTAGAGCGCTTATGAGCGCTAAAGACTCCCCTACCTCTTGGGATCTGAGAGTGTATGTAAGAGAACATCTTTTAGTATTTATAAAAGAAAATTACCCTGAAAGTCTTCCAAAATCCAGGGTAAGTCTAAAAACTGATTAAAATTGAATATTTTCTTCGGAAACATAGCTCTTACTAAAATTTGCAGCTGTTTCAATTAAAGCAAGATGTGAATAAGCCTGAGGGAAATTACCTAATAATCGTTTAGTCTTAAAATCTATATCTTCACTAAAAAGACCTAAGTGATTACTATAAGAAAGTAAATCGTCAAACATAGCTTTAGCTTCCTTTTCTTCGCCAATCTTATACAAACTATCTATGAGCCAGAAAGTACAAATTGTAAACGAAGATGAAGGTTCTCCAAAATCATCTTTATTTTTATATCGATACATTAGCCCATCTTTACATAATTCTCTTTTAGTAGCCTTCACTGTACTAATAAACCTCGGGTCTGACGCTTCCAAAAATCCATATTGTTCCATAAGTAAAGTAGAAGCATCCAGATCTTTAGAACCGTAAGATTGTGTATAAGCCTGGATTTCCTCATTCCATCCATTTTCATGAATATCTTCAAATATCTCATTTCTTAGCTGTTTCCACTTGGTATCATTAATACCCATTCTTAAGATCTCTCCTATCTTAATAGCTCTATCTACAGCTACCCAACAAAGTAATTTTGAAAAAACAAAATGTCTATCTTCAGTGCGCAACTCCCAAATTCCCTTATCTGGACTTTGCCAATGCTCCTCTACAATTTTTACGATACCTCGAGTAATGGTCCATAATTCTTCACTATTCTCCAGAGATGTTTCAAACTGAAGAAATTGTTGATAGATCACTTCCATCAAAATTCCGTAAATATCATTTTGCTTCTGAATATATGCAGCATTACCCGTTCTAACCGGTCCGGAATTTTTATATCCTTTTAAATGAGTAAGTATATTTTCTGTAAGATCCTTTTCACCATTTATCCCATACATGATCTGAATTTTTTCATCTTTATGGGGGATGATATTGATGATATATTGAAGAAAATCTTTGGCAGATTTGGTATGACCTAATCCTGCCATCACTTTTATAACCATAGAAGCATCTCTAATCCAGCAAAATCTGTAATCCCAATTTCGCTCCTCACCTATAGTTTCTGGTAAAGATGTAGTAGCAGCTGCAAGTACAGCTCCAGATTTCTTATAAGTAAGAGCTTTTAGTACCAGTGCACTTCTTAAGATCTCCTCATTATAATATTTATATTTGGTGGTCTTCTCACTCCAATTCATCCAATACGTCTTGGTGCGTTGAAATTTAAGATATGCTCTGTCTATAGTTTGTGTTATTAGTTTTTCGTGATATGCTAGAAGCAGGTAAGAATTTTCCTTTAATTCAATTTCTTCCTGATTGAGGATCTTATCTAGATTGAAATTAGAATATAAAAATAGAGAATCATATTTTCCCTCTTCCGTATAACTCTTTATATAATCTCCCTTATTTTCATTAAAGGTCTTCTCTCTGGCAAAATCCAACTTTGGGTCGTAAATAAGTTTAAACTTTGGAGCTCCTTTCAACAATCTAATAAATCTTATAACATCTGGCGGTGCATAATAAGATTGATCTTCTCTTTGATATCTAGGCATAAAATCTATAAGCTGAAAAGCATCAGTACCATTATCAAAAACGGTACTTAGAACATTAGTTCCCCACAGATATTCTTGAGTTATTTTATAATCTTCACTCACTTTAAATTCAAAACTCCCTCCTATCTCATCATCCAATAATTTTGCAAATACTGAAGCAGAATTAAAATTTGGCAAACAGCACCATTCCATAGCTCCGGTTTTGGAAATTAAGGCAGCACTTTTACAGTTTCCTATAATTCCATAATCTAAATTCTCCATATAATCTTAAAATTGTTTTAAAAGAGTGGTACTCTGAATTGATTTTCCGAAATTTAAGAAAAATCAATTTTTTCACATCAGCATTCACATTAAATTATGAGTAAAACAATTATTATTTCCAACCGATTACCCTTACAAATAAATCTAGAAAATGATGAATTAATTGTGACTCCTAGTGTAGGAGGATTGGCAACAGGACTAAAATCATTTCATAAAGACGGAGATAGTATTTGGATAGGTTGGACAGGAATGACCACCGAAGAAATCCCAGAACATTTAATTGATGAAGTGCATAAAAAAGCGAGGGCAGAAGATTGCATTGCTGTAAATTTTTCTTCTGAAGAAATGGAAGGTTTCTATTATGGTTTTAGCAATAGAGGGATCTGGCCATTATTTCATTATTTTATGGAGTTTACAGAATGGGATTCATGGCAATGGGAAACCTATAAAAATGTTAATCAGAAATATGCAGATGCAGTTATTGAACATTATAAAGATGGAGACGTAATTTGGGTACATGATTATCAATTACTGCTAGTTCCAAATATGATTAGAGAGAAAGAACCGAATGCAACCATAGGTTTCTTTAATCATATCCCATTCCCATCTTATGAAGTATTTAGAACAATGCCATGGAGAGATGAGATCTTAACAGGAATGCTTGGAGCAGATCTTATTGGTTTTCATACATATGACTATGAAAGACATTTCTTAAGTTCTGTAAGTAGGATTTTAAGGCATCAGGTAGAATTTAATGAGGTTAGCTTACCCGAGCGCTTGGTTAAAGTAGATTCTTTTCCTATGGGAATAGATTACGATAAATTTGAAAGCGCCGCACTAGATCATTTTGAGAAAACAGCAGAAGATCAATCTGAAATTCAACAGAGATTAGATCATCATAAAAAAGCTGCTCCAGATGCGAAACTAATATTGAGCATAGATAGGCTAGATTACACCAAAGGTATAGCTAATAGAATAAGAGCGTTTGAATATTTTCTGGATAAATATCCGCAGTACATAGAGAAAATTCGTTTAGTGATGCTGGCAGTTCCTTCTAGATCTGAAGTGCCTCAATATCAATTATTAAAAAAGGAGATAGATGAGTTGGTAGGAAGAATTAATGGGAAATTTGCCACAGTAAGCTGGACCCCTATATGGTATTTCTATAGATCTATGCCTTTTGAAAACTTAATTGATTTATATACCAGTTGCGATATTGCATTACTTACACCTATAAGAGATGGGATGAATTTGGTTGCTAAAGAATATATAGCTACCAGAACTAACAAAACCGGAGTACTTATACTAAGTGAAATGGCAGGAGCCGCTCAGGAAATGAATGAAGCTATTTTAATAAATCCGAACAACTTTAATGAGATAGCAGATTCTATTAAGTTCGCCATAGAAATGCCCGAGGCAGAACAAAACAAGAGAATCACCTCTTTACAGAAAAGACTGAAGAGATATAATGTAGAAAAATGGGCAAATGATTTTATGAAATCTTTGAAAGGAACAACAGAAAATAGAGATATTTATAAGGCTAACCTTATTAATACAAGTGTAAAAGGGGAAATACTCACTAAATTCAAGAATGCTAAGAATAGAGTACTTTTTCTAGATTATGATGGAACATTGGTGAATTTCACTAATAATCCAGATCACGCAAGTCCGGATGACGAGCTTTTAGCGCTTATTAATAAACTAACTACCCTAGAAAATACCAAAGTGGTACTTATAAGTGGTAGAGATAAGAACACGCTAGGTACATGGTGGAAATCTACTCCTGTAGAGCTTATTGCAGAACATGGAGTGTGGGTTAGAAAAACAGGCCGTGACTGGAAATTAAACGAGAAAGTACAAAATGACTGGATGGGTGCTGTGCGTCCTGTAATAGAAACCTTTGTAGATAGAACTCCTGGGACGTTTATTGAAGAAAAAAATTATTCACTAGCATGGCACTTCAGAAAGGCTGATCCTGATCTCGGTGAGATAAGAGCCAATGAACTTTCTAATGTTCTTAAAGATCTAATTTCCAATCACGGATTGAGTGTGCTTGATGGCAATAAAGTGTTGGAGATTAAAAGTAGCGGCGTTAATAAAGGAAAAGCTGCGAACAAATTACTTTTAAAGGAAGAGTATGATTTTATCTTCGCAATTGGAGACGATTGGACCGATGAGTATCTATTTAAAGAACTTCCTGAAGAATCTGTTACCGTGAAAGTGGGACTTAAAAAAACTGCAGCCACTTATTACGTAGAAGATACTGCTAAAGTTAGAACCTTGCTAAAAGCTTTTAGCGATATAGATTAGTAAAAAGATAGTTTAATTGAAATTCTAAGTGTTAAAATACTTAGGAAATCATCATAAAAATTATATCAAACTTAACTATCTGAACTGTTGTATACTTGTAATTATAAGTAATTTTACATCATAATTGAAACATAAACCAATAAAACAACATAATTATGAAAGCAGGAAGATTATTAACAGGATTAGTATCAGGAGCAGCAGTTGGAGCAGCATTAGGATTATTATTTGCTCCTAAAAAAGGTGTAGATACTCGTAAAAAGATCTCTGAAACTAGTGATAACTACTTAAAAGGTGCAAGAGGAAGATTTGATGAATTTTCTGATAACTTAAACCACAAAGTTGAAGCTTTGAAAGACAAGTCTAAAGCTAAATTCACAAATTCAAAATCTGAAGAAGCAATCAACAAAGCAAAAGCTGAAATTCACGAAATGAAAGCTAGCTAGTCTTTGACTAAATATTTATAAAACCCCGATTTTTCGGGGTTTTTTTATGCTCTAAAACTACTAAATCTTTCTTTTTCCTAATCTTCATTCTTTTCACTAAATTGAAAACAAAAAACTTATGAAATTATCCCAATTTGCGATTGGTGGAGCTTTTCTATTTATAAGCTCAATAGCTCCTGCCAATGCACAACAAACAGATTCTAAAATCTATGATATAATAAACAATGTTTCTTCCCAAAGAATCGAAAAGGATATTAGAACTTTAGCAGGATTTGGTACTAGAAATACTTTTAGTGACACCGTTTCTAATACTCGCGGGATAGGAGCAGCCAGAAGATTCATAAAATCTGAATTTGACAATATCTCTAAAGATTGTTCCAATTGCCTAGACGTTAAGTACCAGAGAGATCTGGTTAAGCCTTCAGACGGTGATAGAATACCTATGGAAGCATATATTACTAATGTTGTAGCTATTCAAAAAGGGACAAAATACCCTAACAGATATATCATAATGAGTGGAGATATAGATTCTCGAAATTCTGATGTGATGGATTATAAAGGAGATGCACCTGGTGCCAATGATAACGCAAGTGGAATGGCCGGAACAATGGAAGCTGCTCGCGTTCTATCAAAATACAAATTTGAAAATAGTATTATTTACTTAGGGTTATCTGGAGAAGAGCAAGGCCTATTTGGAGGAAAATCTATGGCAGCCTATGCAAAGGAAAAAGGCTGGGATATTATAGGAGTTTTTAATAATGATATGATAGGCAATATTGAAGGAGTAGATGGTGTGATAGATAATAGAAGTTTTAGAATTTTTTCTGAGCCAGTGCCTCCTACTGAAACCGAGAGAGAAAGAAACATGCGAAGATTTTATGGTGGCGAAGTAGATGGAATCTCAAGACAACTTGCGCGTTTTGTTTATACTACTACAAAAACTTACATGCCTGAAATGAACCCAATGTTGATTTATAGATTAGATAGATTTGGACGTGGTGGCCACCACAGATCTTTTAATGATCTTGGATATGCAGGAATTAGAATTATGGAAGCGCATGAAAACTATAATAGACAGCACCAAAATATTCGCACAGAAAACGGAATTAAATATGGAGATGTTGTAGAAGGTGTAAATTTTGATTATGCTGCTAAGATGACGGCCGTTAATGCTATAAATATGGCAGCAATTGCCTGGGCACCACCTGCTCCTAAAGATGTAGAAATTGGCGGAATAGTAGAACCTTCTACTAAATTAAGATGGAAGCAAGTAGATGGAGAAATAGCAGGATATAAAATCTATTGGAGAGATACAACTTCTCCTATTTGGCAATATTCTAGATTTGTTGGAGATGTATCAGAATTTACGCTGGAGGGTATCGTTATAGATAACTTCTTATTTGGTGTAGCCGCGGTAGATAAAGAAGGGCATGAAAGTTTAGTTGTATTTCCTTCAGGAACTTATAGATAAACATCACTTTAAGAAGACCGTACAAAGCTATTATAAACGTCATTCTGAATTTATTTCGGAATGACGTTTAACTTTTAAACAAAATTAGTTCCGCTCGACGCAAACAAAAACATTTGTGACAGCTACTTTATTCTATCATTGAAAGCTGAACTCTTTTTCTACTTTCATCTACCTCCATAACAGTTACCTCCACCTGTTGACCTAGTTTCACTATAGAATTAACATCACTTACAAATTCGTTTGCTAAATTAGAAATATGAACCAATCCACTTTCTTTAATGCCTATATCTACAAAACATCCAAAATTGGTAATGTTATTTACCAACCCAGGTAGTTTCATACCAACCTTTAGGTCTTCTATAGTTTTCACATTCGGATCGAACTGAAAATTAACTATAGCCTTTCTAGGATCTGCTCCAGGTTTTTCCAATTCCTTTAAAATATCTTTTAAAGTTGGTAAACCTAGATCTTTACTGATGTATTTTTCTAGGTCCACGTTCTTAAGAATCTCCTTATTCCCTATTAGGTCTTCTAATTTCAACTTTTGATCTTTGGCGATCTTTTGAACTAAACTATAACTTTCTGGATGCACCGCAGAATCGTCTAATGGAAAGTTACCATCTTTAATTCTTAAGAATCCTGCAGATTGCTCATAGGCTTTAGCTCCTAGTCTAGGTACCTTCAGCAATTCTTTTCTATTCTTCAAACCACCGTTTATCTTTCTGTAAGAAATAATATTATCGGCCAAGCCAGGTCCAATCCCAGAAACATAAGATAGCAACTCCTTACTTGCTGTATTCACATTTACACCTATTCTATTTACACAACTTACAACCACGGTATCTAGCTTGTTTTTTAGATGATTTTGATCTACTTCATGCTGGTACTGTCCTACTCCAATAGATTTTGGATCTATCTTCACCAGTTCTGCCAAAGGATCTGTTAATCTTCTTCCAATAGAAACAGCACCTCTAACGGTAATATCATAATTAGGAAATTCATCTCTTGCTATTTTTGACGCAGAGTAAACAGATGCTCCGGCTTCGTTTACTATATAGACCGAAAGATCCCTGTCAAAAGAAATTTTCTTCACAAAGAATTCTGTTTCTCTAGAAGCCGTTCCGTTACCGATGGAAATTGCATCAATATTATACGCATTTACTAGGGATTTAATTTTTTTACTTGCCATAGCAACTTCCTTTTGCGGAGGATGTGGATAGATGTTCTCATTGTGAAGTAAAATGCCATTTTCGTCTAAACAAACCACTTTACAACCAGATCTAAACCCAGGATCTATCGCCAAAATTCTTTTACCATTTAAAGTAGGAGCTAATAACAATTGTTCGAGGTTATCTGCAAAAACTGAAATAGCTTCGGCATCTGCCCTCGCTTTAGCTTCATTTAAAAATTCTGTATAAAATGATGGTTTTAGCAATCTTTTATATGCATCTTCAATTGCTTCGAAAACATACCGGGTGGTAGCGTTCTCTCTATTTTTTAATATGATTCTGGAAATAATATTATAAGCATCCTTTTGATCTATTTCGATCTTCAATTTTAAAATGCTTTCTTTTTCTGCTCTATGAATAGCTAAAAATCGATGTGATGGAATTCGCTTTAGAGGTTCATTCCAATCAAAATATTTCTTAAATTTTTGAGCTTTTTCTGAAGATGCTTCTTTCTTAATAATTTTTGCACTTATTTCTGCCGTGCGCTGATAGAGCTGCCTTATTTTAGCCCTAACATTCTGATCTTCATTAATCCATTCCGCAACAATATTTTTAGCTCCTTCTAAAGCATCTTCTACTGTTCTAATATCAGAACTTAAGAATCGCCTGGAACTTGACTCTATGGAATTGTCTTGTTGCGCCATTAAGATCCTCGCCAACGGTTCTAAGCCAGCTTCTCTAGCCGCATCTGCCTTTGTCTTTCTCTTCTTCTTAAACGGTAAGTAAAGGTCTTCCAGCGCTATTAAGTCATTAGAGTTCTTAATTTTAGAACGCAAATCATCACTTAGCGCATTTTGCTCTTCAATAGCCTTTAAAATAGACTCTTTGCGTTTTTCAAGTTCTTGAAAAGCATTTAATAAGGTAGCGATCTTTTCTATTTCAACTTCATCTAAATTTCCGGTAAGCTCCTTTCTATATCTGGCAATAAAAGGTATAGTTGCATCTGCTTTTATAAGATCCAGGGTATTTTGAATAGACTTCTCTGGCGCATTTATCTGCGCTTTTATATATTCGAGTAACTTCAAGAGTAAATGATTTTAAATATTAAAGATGATGTAAAGGTAATTTTAAGAGCGATGTACCTTCAAATTTATTGTTCTCAAATTTAAATAATATCTATCTTTTTAGAATGTGCTATAGCTTTTTCACTATGCTGAAAATAGCAGGTAGCTACATTCAAATCCTCCAAATTCTCTAGAATCTCTAATACTTCAGATTTTTTAGTATTTGTTGTTTGCCGGATATAAACAGCTTTTATATTTAAAGGAAAGATTTTACAAACACGTTCGTAGATATAAGGATCTTTTTGGGAATCATCTCCCAACAACACATATTCAATATGTGGATAAAATGAAATAATATCTTTGATTTTTTCAAACTTATGATCGTGACTGCCTCTGCCGGTAAAAAGGAAGTCTGAAATTCCGGTCTTGATCTTTTTTAACTTGATCACTGCTTTTGGCAATTCATGCATTACTGCCAGTTCGTTAATAAAACTATATAGATTCCATTCACTGCTAGAAACATAAAAAAAGGAATTGAAACTATTCTCAGATTCCTGACCATAAGAACTTAGCGCTTTATAATGAGGCACAACGTCTGAAAAAACCTTTCGATTATTAATATTTTTAAGAAGCATTATATAAAGCTTTTTAAAAAAATTATTGCTGTGTGATATTAAAAAAGTATCATCAATATCTGATATAATACCGTATTTACTATCATATGGTTTTAGAACTTCTCCCTGCTCCACGATACCAAAATCATTAAATTTACAACTCACGGTATAAGTATGCCAACCGCTTTCTAACTCTTTTGTAAAAGGAATGGCGAATCTAAAATATCCATCATTAAGTGTTTTAGTTTCAACTTCAACATCTTTAAAATTAAGTTTGATCCTAAAATTTGATATTGGAGAAATATTGAACATATGTATTATAGAGAAAGCATGTTTTACCCCTCTTCTATCTATCCTGTATTTATCTGGAGCCCACGACTTAAAAACGTGCCCAAAAACCACAAGTTCTTTGTTATTGAGATATCCTCTGTAAAGCTTAAGATCTATTTTTATCAATTGAGATTTTGTTAACATAGGTTCGTTCCAAAATACTTATTTTTAATCACAATCTACAATTCATGAGTGCAAAAAATAAAATTTTACTAATTGTAAATCCTATTTCAGGAAATCTAAAAAAAACCGAATTAACGGATCTTATTAAAAGTGAGCTAAAAGATAGAGGTAAAAACCTTATCATCTATGAGACCAATGGTAAGGATGATATTCAAAGAATAGATGATCTTATAAATAAGGAAACTCCAGAAAGAATTCTAGTAGCTGGAGGAGATGGAACTATTCAACTTGTAGCTGAAGTATTAAAAGATCATGATCATCTGCCAATTGGTATTATTCCCGCCGGCTCTGCCAATGGATTTGCCGTTAATCTTAATTTACCTTCAAATAGAATAGAACAATTAGAGATTGCACTTAGTAACGATCTTTTAAAAACAGATACCCTATTAATAAATGATAAAATTTGCTTACATATTGCAGATCTGGGTATTAATGCCGAGCTGATTAAAAACTACAAAAAATCCAAACTTCATGGAAAGCTCGGATATTTCTTACAAAGTATTCCTACCCTTCTGAACTCTGAATATCCATTTGATTTTGAATTAGAGATCAATAAGAAATTCTATAAAAAGGAAGGTATTTTATTAGCCATAGCCAATGCAAGTAAATTTGGAACAGGAGCGAATATAAATCCGAAGGGTAAAATATACGACGGGAAATTTGAAGTCTTGATATTTAAAAATCTTGACATTATAGAAATTTTTAAATCGCTGTATAGTGAAGAAGTAGATTTCGACTCAGAATTTGTAGAAGATGTATCTACCACAAGTGTAAAAATTACCTCCAAAACTCCTGTGGCTTTACAAATAGATGGCGAGTTTATAGGTGAAGTAACAGAAGTGTTTGCACAGGTGAGTCCTATAAAATTATTAATAGCAGTTCCTAAGGAATTTAGGAAGAAAGCTTCGATCAATTAAAAAAAATTATATGAGTTCTCAAAATGTAACTTTTAAAAATAAAAATGGGCATCTGCTTAAAGGTAAATTAGAATTACCATCAGATCAGGAACCGCACAACTACGCTTTGTTTGCGCACTGCTTTACCTGTAATAAGAACTATTTTGCAGTAAAAAATATCTGCAATGCGCTTACTCAACAAGGCTATGGAGTTCTAAGATTCGACTTTACAGGATTAGGTGAAAGTGAAGGAGATTTTGAAGATTCCAATTTTAGCGGTAATGTAGACGATCTTTTACAGGCTGTAGAATTTCTAAGGCTTAAATATAAAGAGCCAAGTCTACTTATTGGTCATTCTCTAGGTGGAGCGGCTGTTTTATTTGCGGCTAAAGAATTATCTTCTGTAAAAGCTGTTGCCACAATAGCTGCTCCATCTAAAGCTAATCATTTAGTACATTTACTTAAAGATGACCTTAAGGAAATTAATGATGAGGGATCTGCAGAAGTTAATATTGGTGGAAGACCCTTTAAGATTAAGAAGCAATTTCTAGAGGATATAGAAGATAAGCAACTAAAAACAATTTTACCAGATCTAGATAAACCTCTGCTAATTTTACATAGCCCGCAAGATGCAATTGTAGAAATAAAAAATGCTGAAGAGATCTACTTAGCCGCCAGACATCCTAAAAGTTTTATATCTCTAGACGGAGCAGACCATTTATTAACCAATACTAGAGATTCTATCTATGCAGGATCTATGATTGGAAATTGGGCTAGCAGGTATATTGAGATTTCAGAAAAAATTGAATTAACTACCAATTTTGAAGTAGTTGCAAAATTAGGAGCTGAAGGATTTACAACTCAGATGCAAGCCGGAGATCATGGTTTTATTGCAGATGAACCCGTAAAAGTAGGCGGTAAAAACTTAGGACCTTCCCCTTACGATTATATCTCTGCCGGACTAGCAGCATGCACTTCAATGACGATACAGATGTATGCAAGAAGAAAGAATTGGATAATAGATTCTGTAGAAACTCATATTAACTACGCAAAGGACTATTCTACAGATTGTGAGAATTGCGAAGATATTTCAGCTAAGATCGATACGTTTAGCAGAGAAATAATAATTAAAGGAGACTTGGATAAAGCTCAGCTAGATAAAATTATACTCATCGCAGATAAATGTCCCGTTCATAAAACCCTCACTACCCCTACACAAGTAATAACTACTGTTATTAAAGAATAGAAATTTTAAATTAATTGGGAGTGATAATATAGATTTTAACATCTGTTAAGCAATCCTTAAATCTTTGGTGCTTCCTAAGAATCACTGTACTTTAGATATAAATTAACAAACCAAGTAAACAAAATTATGAAACGTATTAGTCTATCATTTTTATTCTGTGCTTCCTTATTGATTGTTGGATGTAAAAACGACAAAAAAGAAGCTAAAGACGAAAATTCTTCTACAACTGAGATGTCTCAGGAAACTAAACAAGAAGAAGTTAAGAAAGCAAAAGTTACTTTAGAAGCTAAGAGTGACAGTAAATTATCTGGTAACGTTGTGTTTACTCAGGAAAATGGAGAAGTAACTATGACTGCTCTTATTGATGGTCTTGCTGCCGGAATGCATGCAATTCACATTCATGAAAATGCAGATTGCTCTGCGGCAGATGGTTCTTCTGCAGGTGGACATTGGAATCCAACTCATGAAGATCATGGTAAATGGGGATCTCCAAATGGATACCACAAAGGTGATATTGGAAACTTCAAAGTTGATGCCAATGGAAATGGAACTATTACTATGACTACAGATGAGTGGTGTATTGGATGTGATGATGATGCTAAGAACATTGTTGGAAAATCTGTTGTAATACATGATGGTGTAGATGATTTCACTTCTCAACCTTCTGGAGCTGCAGGAACTAGAGTTGGATGTGGGACTATTAAATAATACTACACCTCTATAAATTATTAACGTAAAAGCAACCATTGGTTGCTTTTGCTGTTTTATGACATTATTTTTTATACTTTTAAAGGAAATATTTTAGGATAACCCATGCAACAAGACCAACTAATTGCTCAACTTCAGGCTGGAAACGAGAGAGCCTTTGAAAGAATTTACCAATTATATTCGGAAAGTATTTTCGGTATTATTTATACCATCACAAGAGATAAAACGGTTTCAGAAGAAATTCTTCAAGACGTGTTTCTTAAGATCTGGGAAAAAGCACCTACCTATAACCCGAAAAAAGGTAGATTTTTTACTTGGATCTTGAATATAGCAAGAAATGCCTCCATAGATAAGATTCGATCTAAAGATTTTAAAAACAAACAGTTAAACCTTAAGTCGGATAATTTCGTAGATATACTAGAAGCAAAGTCTAACTTTAGTAGTAAGATAGATGCAATAGGTCTTCAAAAATATATAGATATTTTAGAGCCTGTTTGCAAAAAACTTATAGATCTTTTATTCTTTAAAGGATTTACACAAAAAGAGACTGCAGAGAAACTAGACATGCCTTTAGGAACTGTAAAGACCAAAAATAGGGTGTGTATTGATAAACTTAGAGCTACAGTTATATAATTATGGAAGACATTAACGATTACATACAATCCGGAATTTTAGAGCTCTATGTATATGGTGCTCTTACAGAGACAGAAAGCGCGGAAGTAGCTGCAAAGCTTAGAGAATATCCTACCGTTGAAGAAGAGGTAGCTGCAATAGAAAATTCTTTAATGCAACTATCTTCTGCAGCAGCGCCGTATAATCCAGAGCAACTTATAGCTTCTATTAAAACCAAACTTGGTAGTTCTGAAAAGGTAATTCCAATTACCCGAAAAAAATCTAGTTTAGTTCCTTATTTAGGATGGGCAGCAAGTTTATTATTCTTAATTGGATTATTCGTACTATTTAATAGGAACAATGAACTTCAAAATTCTGTTCAGGCATTGCAAGTAGAGAAAGCACAGATGGAATCTCAAATAGCAGAAGCAAGAAATAATACGGAGAAATCTCAGCAATTATTAACAGTACTTAGAGATAAGAACATTATTAGAGTTTCTCTTAAAGGACAGCAAGTAGCTCCAGATGCATATGCATTTGCATATTATAATGAAGAAAATAATAAAACCTATATAGATGCTAAAGATCTTCCCAATCCTCCTAGAGGAATGGTTTACCAGGTATGGTCTTTAAAAATGCAACCACTTACTCCTGTTAGCATAGGATTGCTGAATAAATTTGAAGATGATGATAATAAGATCTTTGAATTAACAAATGAAAATCTATCGGAAGGATTTGGAATAACTTTAGAACCTGCAGGAGGTAGTAAAACTCCAACAATGGAACAGTTATATACTTTAGGAACAGTCTCTTCTACTTAAAACTAGAAGAAACAGAAATTTAAAAGAAGGATATCTATATTATAGATATCCTTCTTTTTTTCCAACTATCCAATTTTATTAAAATAAGAAAGGCTTGTCCTTTTCAAAACAAACCTTTCTATAACCAACCAAAAAAAATCAAAAGAATACTTAATCGTAGTATTCAGAAAGCATTGTAAAATCAAAACTCAACAACAAATCTTCCATAGGATCAAAACAAACCAAAGAAAAAATAAATGCCTTATGATCTACTACAATTAATATTCTGCATTTGTTATACTTACGAGACTTTTTTGACTTTGGTTTTTAAAATGATGATTTTTAACATTTTAATTTTTAACCCAACCAATTTTTAAAATCTTTTACGCGCTCTCTAGCAACGATGATCTCAAATTCCTTAAAGCATTTTGTTATAATCTTTAATCTTGAATTGCTATACGCAATAATATCTTTGATAGCTCCTAGTTGAACGAATACTTTTCTATTAACTCTAAAGAATAAGTCTGGAGGAAGATCATTTTCTAAACTTTCTAAGGTAGTCTCTAGTAAATAATTTCTACCTTCTGAAGTATAGATATAGGTACCTTTATTTTCACTGTATATGCATTCAATATCTTCAAGTGAAATCATTTTAAGGTGTTGACCCACTTTTACGGTAAATCGTTTTTTGTAGGATCTTTCTTCAGGACTTACCAATAACTTTTTAATATCTTCAAAATTCAATTGAAGGTTAAGATCCTCATTTTTAGAATTTAGATCTTTTAGAAGATCTTGATATTTATGTACCGCTGTTTCCAATTCCTCATCATCAATTGGCTTCAATAGATAATCTATACTATTCAGCTTAAAGGCCAGTAAAGCGTATTCATCATAAGCGGTAGTGAAGATAACTGCGCTTTTAATCTTTATATTCTCAAAGATCTCAAAAGACAAACCGTCACTAAGTTGAATATCTAAGAATATAAGATCTGGATGGTCATTCTGTAAGAACCAAGCTATAGAATCTTCTACAGAATGTAAAACCTCAATTATTGGAACCTCAAGCTTATCTAACATTCTATTAAGCCTTCTTGCTGCAGGCTTTTCATCTTCTATAATAATAGCATTCATAGCTCTAGTATATTTTTATTCCCATTTTTTTTGTTCGAAACTATCCTTTTTCATAAGCTCTTCTATCTTTTTCTCTTCCCATTTCTTGGTTAGAAATATATTAGGTCCAAAAACACTAGCCCAGTGAATAAATAGACCTATTCCCCAAAAAAATATATTCGCAAAAGCCCAGAATTGCAAATTTCCATCAATATAATACTGTCTATTGGAATCTAAAATGATAATACATATGTTCACCACGATATATATGAAAAGGTGAATATAGAAACCTCTTATTCGTTTTACACGTTTTTTCGCTAATTGATAACTATTGCTATGCTCATCGTACTTTTTCATTAGTTCCAGGTTTTATTGTTTTCAACATCTTTTGCCATGATCTCTTTGATCTTTCTTTCCTCCCAAGTAGAACCATATCCAAACACAGAGAATCCATGTATGGTAAGTCCCAGTCCCCAACCAAATAATGGAAACCAGAACCATTGAAAGCCCCAATAGGTCATATAATTTATAAAGATTAAAAAAGGGATCACTACACAATAAGAAATTAGATTTCCATAGAATTCTTTGATCTCCTTTACGCGTTGTTTGGCTTTAAAATAAGCTTCGCTTTTGTTAGATTGATTTGTTTCCATAACTGAAAATTGTTTAGTTAATATTGGTAATTTTACTCTAAACACCTCAGAATTTTGCTCTACAGCAACTTCACGCTGAGTGATTAAAGAATATCTATCTGCTATATTTTGAAGTCCTACACCCTTTCGGGCACCTAAAACTTCCTTTTTTTGATAATCATTTTCTACGATCAAATAGCCCTTATCTTCAAAAATTCTAATATAAAGAGGCTTCTTCTCACTTACTACATTGTGCTTAATGGTATTTTCTAATAATAGCTGCAGTGATAGAGGTACCACTTTACCATTAGGAGTACTTAGTTCTTTAGGTATCTCATAATGTATACTATCTTCAAACCTCATCTTTAAAAGATTCATATAGAGAATGGCAAATGATAATTCTTCCTCTATGCTCACTAGTTCTTTATCCTTTTGCTCTAAAACATATCTATAAATCTTTGACAGAGATGTGGTAAATTTTTGAGCATTATCAGGACTTTCTTCTATTAAAGATGTGAGCACATTTAAGCTATTGAATAAAAAATGGGGGTCTATTTGGTTCTTTAAACTTTCAAATTTAGCAGAAGCCGTTCCTGCAATGATCTTTTGCTCTTTTACTTTATTTTCTTGGAGTGCTTTGTAAAAGTAAAATACATGAAAGAATAGAGAAATTACAACAGTTATAATTAATGAAATCAAATAAAAAGTTCCATTTTGGGATGCTAAGAATTCTGAATAGGTCTGCCCTTCAAGAACTACTTTATGGAAAGTCCTAATAAGAAATAATGCTATAAGCGTTAAGCTTATGGAACCTACAAATCCAATTACAAACCTATAACGCTGGTCATACTTCTCCCAATTGATCTTATGGTTTAAATAATTAAACAAATAATAATTAATTAGTGTTAGCGGGAGCGTATAAAGCAGGTAATATCCGAAGGAACTAATTATAGTTAGATCTAATGCTACATACTCACCAGCAAGAAATTTAAAACTTAGTTCCAAGACATTCAATAGAACGCTTATCACCAAAACCATTATTACTATTTTTAATATCTTTTTCATTCTTGAAAATTCATTTTTACTTAGCGCAATCTTCTAATGCTGTAACAGCTTGCTCCCTACCCCACTTAGGATAAAATGCTGTTTGAGTTTTAAAGGTATCAAAAAGTGTTAAAGATTTCTCAATTCTATTGCAAATTGGTTGAGTATCTGTTCCAAAATATTTTGCAGATCCCATTTCAAACTGCGCCTTAGATAAGATCACTCTTGGATTTTTAGGATCAATTTTCTCTGCCTTGTTATAAATACTCATGACTTTTGGAGCTAATTTCTGCCCATTATTCATTGGATCATCAGCAATAAGTGCTGTATATATCAGAGCTTGTACTATTAAAAGTTCTGTATTCTCCGGATCAATATTTAATTCTTTATCTAAAGCGCTTTGAGCCTTAGCTATGAGATCTTTTACCTTATTAGTGCCTAAATTCTCAAAAGCCTGAGTTGTATTTACTAAAGAGACATAGTAATTTGGAAGCCACTCGTTTTCTTCTGCCGCTGCAATTCTTTCAAAAAAATCTGAAGCTTCATTTGGTTTTCCTTGCTCCCATAATTCTAAGGCATGAGTCATTCCTTCCTCATAATTGTTTTGAGAAAAGATTAAGTTGGTAAAAAATACCGCTAGTATTAAAATAAATTTATCCATGATTATTAAGTATTGGTTTTTGATTTAACAAATATCTATGGTTTGTTCTCTTTGAGAAATTAAGATATACCCAGTTGTTTAATTATAAGGATGAACTGTAATTAAAATTAAAGCGAGTTAAAGATTTTCAAGGTTGTTCGCTTTTTTATCGTTGCTAATGGTCCAAAAGAATCCTACAAAGAAGAATCTATCTGCTGTGGGAGCCACTTCCTGCCTTCTAAAATTTCCGTTAGTATCTACAGTAGAAGCATAGTCATATCCAAAAATATTTTTGGTCCCTAACACATTAGAGACTGAGAAATAAAGAATTTTCTGAGGACTTAAAAGATAAGCCCAACTCAAACTCAAATTATTATAAGCTTTGGTTTTCACGCTCATAAAAGACGATAGGTTAGGATTGTTATATGGTCTTCCTGAACTAAATGAATTAGTAATCCCCACCTGAGATCTAAGATCGTTAATCCAATATTTGGTGACTATAGACAGGGTATGATCTGCAATAAAACCTGGCGTAGCCTTTATTGGGAAGTTCTTATATCTTCTTTTAGAATCTATGTAAGAGTATGAAATCCAATATTCCAAATTCTTTATACTAGCACCATCTCTATAAAAAATATCTAAGCCACCAGCATAGCCATTTCCTGAATTGTTCAAAAAAGTTGGCTCCGAATTCTCACCTTGTGTATATCTTATAAGATCTCTATAATCTTTATAATAGGCTTCTAATTTAAGCAAGCGATTTGCCTTATTGAATTGATAGTTAAGAATATAGTGAGAAGCATTTTCTGATGATAATTTATCATTGAATTTTAAGTAATCTGTTTTAGGAGTTTGAGAAAAATTCCCATAGGCAAAGGAAAATTGGGAAAAGGGACTAGTCTTATAAGCAAAGGAAACTCTAGGCGCTACCCTACTTTCTTTTAGTAAATTATTATAAGATGCACGAACACCTACTTTAAGAGCTAGAGATTTGCTAAATAGGAGGTCTGCTTCCGTATAAATAGCACCTATGGTTGTTTGAAATTTAGAATTATACAATACGTTTTTTGGTATTTCAATCTGCTCTTCAAAATCTGTGTTAAATAGATCTGAACCTGCAGAAATTTTTAAGTGATCTGAAAATCTATTACTAACTTTCATTTTTAGGTGAATAGCATCCTCCGTATTATTGATACTAGTGGAGTTGTAATTAAGGGAGTTGTTTCCTCTACCATAACTAATTCCTGTATTGAGTTCCCATCTATCTCCAAAATTTCCTAGGTAAGAAGTGTTGAAGTAAAAATTATTATTCTTAAGGTTTATATTTTCTGGAATTGCCAGATCGATATTCTCTCGGTTAAATTCAAATTTAGAATTATCAAAAGCTGCATAGGTTTTCCAAAGACCTCGCTTAAGAGATTGTCTGTAAATAGCCTCTCCGGAGATAGTTCTAAAGGGCTTTACCCAATCTAGATTTTGCGGCGCTATTAGCATATAAGGTGCAAGATTTATATAGGAGGTGTTAATACTTAATGAACTCTTCTTCCATTTCTGAGTATTTCCCATGCCCAATCCTACCGTCATAAGAGAGATTTCCGTTTTATCTTGCTCCACGTCATCTTCTGAATCTAATAATAATACTCCGGATAGAGCTTCTCCATATTCTGCACTATATCCGCCAGTTTGAAAAGAAATACCTTTAAATAGAAACGGTGAAAATCTTCCTCTGCTAGGAACATTTTGTACACTTGCCCCATACGGCTGAGCCACTCTTAAGCCATCAATATAGGTTTGTGTTTCATCTGCTTCTCCACCTCTTACAAACAACCTACCACTCTCTCCCGCTACCTGGGTTCCCGGTAATGTTTGTAGCGCTGCAATAATGTTTCCAGCACTTCCTGCAGTAGTAACTATATCTAATGGTTTTAATACTGAAACTTTAGAAGTACCCCCAGCTTTAAAAGATCCGGCATTTAGAATAACTGCATCTAAAGAATTAAGGTCTTCTTTTAAAGTGATCTTTAGTGAGGTCATTTTACCAACATGCGCAAAATATCTGGCTGTTTGAAATGATAAGAACGAGATCTGTAAAGATTGCTCTCCTAAAGCATTGGTGGAGAATGAAAATGAACCGTCTTCCTTAGAAGTATCTCCACTATAGGTTCCTTCAACAAAAACGTTGGCTCCAGATATAGGTTTACCTTTAGTATCTACCACTACTCCGGTAATCTGAGTTTGTGCATAAAATAACTGGAAGCTAAAAAGGAATATTATAAATAAGTGAGATCTCATAATTCGTTGATTTTATAAGATCAAAATTGATTCTATTATTAAGGTGAAACCAATATTTAATACTCAACCGTCAATTTATGCAGATGAACTGCTAATTAATCAATTTAAGATATGATCTCCTCAGAATTAGAGTTCCAATAGTAAATCAGCAATTCCCATATTATTCTTTGAACTTAAGATTAAAAAAGCCCGCTCACATATGGAACGGGCTTTTAGATATTATAATATCTCTTATTCAGTTTTGCGATATTATTATAGATTAAGGAAAAGTTTTTATTAAACCTTTCTTTGATCTGTCTCTAAATTTTTACGATTCTTCTTAAATGGTCTTATAATTAATCTTGCTGCCTTATCATAATTCACATAATTATATACCCAATTAAAGAATGTTACTATTCGATTTCTAGAACCAATAAGAAACCATAGATGAATGAACATCCATATAAACCAGGCAAAAAATCCTCCAAATTTAAATTTCCCAATATCTACCACTGCTTTATTTCTACCGATGGTTGCCATGGTACCTTTGTCAAAATAATTAAAGGGCTCTAATTTCTCTCCTCTTATTAAATGTTTTAAATTTTTAGCCAGATGCTGTCCTTCCTGAATTGCGGGTTGAGCAACCATTGGATGACCTTTTGGATAATCTGAACTTTTCATTAAAGCAATATCTCCGATAGCGAAAATATTTTCATACCCCAGAATTTGATTAAAAACATTAACCTCATATCTATTGGCCTTATCTACCAGCGCTGAGGCATTTAAGCCTTTTACCGGGGCTCCGGTAACTCCCGCAGACCAAATAAAAGTTTCTGTTTTAAGTTCTAGTCCATTATTGGTTTTTACTAAATGACCATCATAGCTTTCTACCATAGTATTTAGATGAATTTGAACTCCTAGCTCTTTTAAGAATTTTTCTGCTTTTTCTGAGGCTGTTTCACTCATAGGAGGTAACACCCTTCCTAAACCTTCTAAAAGATGGATCTGCATCTCGTTGGGATCTAGATCTGGATAATCTTTAGGTACTACATTATTCTTGAGTTCTGCAATAGCACCACTTAATTCTACACCTGTTGGTCCTGCTCCTGCTAGCACAAAATTTAAAAGAGATTTTCTCTTTTCTGGATCATCTGTTATAACTGCCTGTTCCAGATTTTCCAAGATCAAACTTCTTATGTTTAATGCTTGCGGCACTGTTTTCATCCACATAGCATTCTTCTCTATGCTTTCATTTCCGAAGAAATTTGTTTTAGAACCAGTAGCAATTACCAAATAATCATAAATTATTTCTCCAATAGATGTATGAATGGTGTGAGATTCTGGCGAAATGGATTTTACCTCTGTTAACCTGAAATAGCAATTATCACTATTTCTGATAATCTTTCTTAAAGGATATGCTATAGAATCTGGTTCTAGGCCTGCGGTAGATACTTGATATAGCAAAGGCTGAAAGGTATGATAGTTATTTCTATCTAAAAGCACTAATTGCACCTCCTCTTTCAATAACTTTTTGGCTAAAGCCATTCCTGCAAATCCTCCTCCAATAATAACAACCCTAGGTAAACTAGTTCTTGGGATATTCATATAGTTGGTTTCTTTCAAAATTAATATTTAACTAGCAGATTTGCCATGGATTAACTATATATTATAATTTTTTGTAACAATTTACTAGATTGTTGTACCTATAGATATCAGAAAATTACTGTGGACAAGGAACTTGAACATCAATTTGTATCGAACTTAGAAATGCACCAGAACATAGTGCATAAGATCTGTCGTATTTATACAAATGATCAGGCTGCACACAATGATCTCTTTCAGGAAATTACCATACAACTTTGGAAAGCCTACCCTAAATTTAGAGGAGAAGCTAAATTTAGCACCTGGATGTATAGAGTAGCGCTTAATACAGCAATTACTCTTTATAGAAAGAAGAAAAGAAGTATTCAAACGCAAGATTATGATACGGTTCATTTTAGAATTCAGGCGCAGGAATATGATCCGCAAGAAGAACAGCAATTAAAATTAATGTATAACGCTGTAAAGGAACTTAATGATATAGATAAGGCACTGGTTTTTTTATATCTGGAAGATAAAAACTATAAAGAAATCTCAGACACATTAGGAATTAGTGAAGTGAATGCACGAGTGAAAATGAATAGAGTGAAAACTAAACTAAAGAAAATATTAAATCCGTAGAACAATGGATGAATTAGAATTTTTAAAAAAAGACTGGAAAAAGCAGGATGGGAATTATCCCAAACTCAGCTATGACCAGCTCTATAAAATGATATGGAAAAAATCTTCTTCTATTGTAAGATGGATCTTTATTATTAGCGTTTTAGAATTTGTATTTTGGGGTATATTGAATTTCTGCCTTGCAGATCAAGACTTCTGGAAAGAGATGGACAAGATCCATTTAAAATGGTTTACCATTGGATTGTATCTAATTGGTTACGTAATAACTTTTTATTTTATATTTAAATTCTATAAAAATTATAAAAAAATAACAGCTACAGATAGTGCAGCTATCTTAATGGAGAATATCATCAACACTCGTAAAACGGTAAAATACTATATAGGTTACATTCTTATATCAACCGGGTTTACATTCTTAGTTTATACATACTTTACATTAAAATATCATACCGCCAATCTGGAGATCAAAAATCCGTCCCTATACGATTTTGACACTTCGCAATGGCTTTTATTAATTGTTGGTTTTGTAGTTTTTATGCTTGTATTCTTAGGGCTCATCTGGTTGTTTTACAAACTGCTTTATGGGATCTTATTAAACAGACTTCAAAAAAATTATAAGGAACTTAAAAGACTTGAAATAGAAAATTAGGGATTCTATTATGCACATACATCACTTGGAGTTATCTGAGGATAGAGATTTAGAACTATATGTTTCAATCTCTAATCTGAAGATGTTGATCGCCGAAATCAAATCGAAGAACATACCGGAAGAGGTTTGTTATAAAATAAATTATCAAATAGATAAGGTGAATTCCTGTGCTATAGATAATTCAATAAAGATTCAAAATTTATTGGATATGACATATCATAGCATTCTTCATATTATTAAGACAGATCTTGGTATTATACCCAAAAACTACTATCGAGATCTTTATACTACTTTAGGTATGACTATCTTCGGATTACCGCTTGGGCTGCTTCTTACTGCTACCTTAGATAATAGTATTAACCTGGTTTTCGGAGTAGTTTTCGGACTCATCTTTGGAGTTATCCTTGGAACTAGAAAAGATAAAATTGCTCAACAGGAAAATAAAGTGATCCAAAAATTTATATGATAGTAATAGGATTAAAAATTAATACTGTTCCCAGCTTCTTTGCTCATTAAGTTTCTCTATAGCATCTAATTCTTCTGTTGGAATAACCTTTAAAAAGGAGGTGTGTTGCTCTATAGCATACTCTAGTTTTTTTACAATCTCTTCCACAGATTCATTATCATAATCTATATCTAAGGGTTCTTTGATCTGAAAAGATTGTAGAATTCCTCGCTTTTTGATTCTTAAACCTTTTTTATCAAATGATCTTCTAAATCCATCTATCACTACCGGAATTACGATAGGTTTATATTGCTTTATTATATGTGCCGTTCCTTTTCTAATGGGTTTAAAGGGTTTGGTTGTACCTTGAGGAAAAGTAATTACCCATCCATCTTCTAAAGCTATACCTATACTTTGGGTATCATTAAGATTTACTTCTCGCTGTACTTGCTGCCCCTTAGCTCTCCAGGTTCTTTCTACAGAAATAGCACCAGCATAGGCCATAATTCTAGTAAGAAGTCCGGCTTGCATCGTTTCTTTAGCCGCAACATAATATACATTTAATTTAGGCTGCCAGATATAGCCAACGTTTTTAATAGAATCTACCCTGCCACTTAGACTGGCATTGAATACATGAAACATTGCTACCACATCTGCGAAATAGGTTTGATGATTGGAAACGAAAAGAACATTATTATGAGGTAAATTTTTAATGATCTCAGATCCTTCTATCTTAAGTTCATTAAACCCACGGTATCTTCTATGGGTTAGTAAGCCAAAAATTCTAATTAGCCACTTCTTTATTAATAAAATATGTCCAAATGGATTTCTTTTAAATAGTCCCATTAATTACTTCAACTATTAAACTGTTAATTTCTGTTAAAATCGGCAAATATAATAAATAGATCTAAAGTGATTTTATGAGGAGCTCTTTAAGTTCACTAAGCATCATTGCGGTAGCGCCCCAAACAATATGACCATTAAGAGAGAAAGCAGGAACATCAATATCTTTCGCGTA
This sequence comes from Gillisia sp. Hel_I_29, assembly GCF_000744275.1. Classification (NCBI taxonomy): domain Bacteria; kingdom Pseudomonadati; phylum Bacteroidota; class Flavobacteriia; order Flavobacteriales; family Flavobacteriaceae; genus Gillisia; species Gillisia sp. Hel_I_29. The sequence goes on along the minus strand of NZ_JQLP01000005.1, from coordinate 1,661,142 downwards.
AGAAGTGCTTAATTTTTTAGAGATTAGATTTCTCTCATCTAGAAACTCATCTATATCTATCTCTAAGATCTTTTCTACTTCAGATTCTTGTTTAATTAATTTTGGAGTTGCATTTAATAAACCTACATAAGGATGTACCCAAAAATTACTTGGAGGAATATATAATTTAGTAAGTTTTTTAACTACGGTGACTTCATCTCTTGGAATGCCCACCTCTTCTTCTGTTTCTCGTAGGGCGGTAGATTTCATATTCTTGTCAAACACCTCTGCTCTTCCTCCCGGAAAACCTACCTGATTGGAGTGAACACCTCTATAAGTCTTTCTTAGTATTAATACTAAATTGGTAACTTGGCGATCATTAGGATAGAAAATAGCCATAACTCCAGCTTTATTAGGCTTTTTGGAAGCTATATCTAAGGCCTTTAATTCTGAAACACGCATAGCCGGTGCCAATTTAATTTGCGCTGATTCTCCCGGAAGTTCTAAATTCTTTAAATTTGAGATCTTATATTTAAATTCATCAAAATTCATGATCAGACAACTATCTATTATATTTTGCGTTTTCTGCCTTTTATTGGCAAGTTGTGAAGATACGCAAAAAACAAAGAAAATTAATACACAAGACCCTGTAAGCACTTCTGTAACCAAGAAAGAACCTGTAAAAGAGGTAGCAAAAAATAAAGATATTGATAGTATTGATATTTTAACCAAACGAGATAAGCCCATGCTCGTTCAGGAAGAGTTGATACCTTTTCTAACAGATTATGGTAAAAAGAACCCGGAAACCAAGGTGCGGATCATTACTAGATTTGGAAATATTGATGTGGAGCTATTTAAAGATACTCCATTACATAGAGCCAATTTTATCTTCTTGGCAAAACATGGATATTTTGATGATACCTTTTTTCATAGAGTCGCAAAAGGATTTGTTATACAAGGTGGTAATTCAGATAATCCTGAAACAGCTCTAAAAAGAAATAATATAGGGTCCTATCTTATTCCAAGTGAGACCAGTGCTAGACATACGCATAACAGAGGTTCATTTTCTGCTGCCAAATATGCAGAGCAAAACGTTAGTGATGCCTCTTCTCCCGTAGAGTTTTTTATAGTTCAAGATCATAGAGGTGCTCATCATTTAGATAATGAGCACACTGTGTATGGAAAAGTGGTTAAAGGTATGGACGTGGTAGATGAAATAAACAATCAAGAAGTTGGACAGGGAGAATGGCCTCTTATTAATATTACCATCAAGGTTGAAGTGTTAGATTGATCTTTTACTTCTGGGTAAAATAATTGTAATCTTTAATAATTTTCTCTACAAAGTCTATTGGCTTTTCCTCTGGCGTGACTTCTAAAAGATCTGCTATTTTTTGTGAGAGAGTTACTATTATATGATGATTTCCATTAAATTGAGCTTTCCTAAACATAGCCTTGATATCTTGAATATCTTTATCTTTTAAGATGGTTACTTGTGGATATCTTGGTTTGTAGTCTTCAGAAATATCTGTAATTAAGGTATCTGCTATAGTAATATCTTTTTTCTCACTAATAACGGTGGTTTTCGCAGCCATATCTCCTAATCTTTGTCCTTTTCCAGACATCAATATACTTACCACTGCAATACTCCCACTTCCTAAAGAAATATCTATAGTACGTAATAACCATCTAATGAGATATTGACTAAATCTGGGTCTGGAACCATCTAGCTGAACAACCCTGATCTTCATTATAGATTTTCCCGGAGTCTGACCGTTATAAAAAGTCTCCCATAAAAGAAAGTATAGAAATACCGGCAGCCCTATCACCATATAGATCATATAGGTCTCTCCTCTATCTCCCAATAAACTAGACATGGAAATGGTAGAAATAATACCATACACCACTAAAATAAACAGATCTATCAAGAAGGCAAGCACCCTATCTCCTATACCTGCAATTTTTTGTTGAATACCAATATTTTGGGCTGTTTCTATTTGAAAATTATCCATTAAATACGTTTCTTTGAGAGAAATAATAACCATCTATGCGTGAGGCTGCTTTCGTGAAGCAAAATAAGAATAAATGGCTGAAATTTGAAAATGAGCTTCAGAATTATAAAACAATAGCTCCTGAAATTATTTCTGCTCTATATCTTGAAATTACAGACGATCTTAGCTACGCTAAAACCTTCTATTCTGGAAGTAACACAGTTGCATATCTTAATCAAATTGCATCTTCTGCACACCAAAAGATATATAGCAATAAGAAAGAATCTGGAAATGCATTTTATAATTTTTACGTAAAAGATTTCCCGCTATTTTTTTATAAACATCAACGTCAATTACTGTTAAGCTTTCTAATATTTAGCACTTTTGTGATAGTAGGAATATTTTCTGCAGCCAGTGATGGAACATTTATAAGAGCTATCCTTGGCGATGGATATGTGAATATGACCCTGGAGAACATTTCAAATAATGATCCTATGGCGGTTTACAAAAAAATGGGGCAGATAGATATGTTCTTGGGAATTACTATTAATAATATAAAAGTCTCTCTAATGGCTTATACTTTAGGTATTATTGGCGGACTTGGAACGGCCTTAGTGCTTATGCAAAATGCCATTATGTTAGGATCCTTTCAATATTTTTTCTATCAAAACGGGTTGCTTTGGGAGTCTGCAAGAACAATTTGGCTTCATGGTACCATAGAGATATCGGTTATCATTGTAGCGGGATGTGCAGGATTAGTTTTAGGAAAAGCGATACTTTTTCCTGGCACTTATACTAGATTAACATCATTTATTGCTGGTATAAAGAATGGACTTAAGATAGTTATGAGTACTATACCATTCTTTATCATTGCAGGATTTCTTGAGGGTTTTGTAACTAGAATTACAGAGATGCCAGATTGGCTAGCAATTTTAATAATTACTATTTCACTATTAACCATATTATTCTATTACGTCTATTATCCAATCTATTTATATAAAAAACAGCAATCTAATGCAGCAGAAAAATTACATTGAATTTAAGGAGGAGCGAGATCTTGGAGCTATCCTAAGCGATACCTTTTCGTTTTTTAGACAAAATTTTAAACCCTTATTTAAGATCATTTTTAAGATTGCCGGACCTGCATTTTTATTGCTGGTTGCTGCTCTTACTTATTATTCTTATATGGTTTCTGGAGGTAACAGTCCTGCAACACTAATGCAAAGCAGAACAGCGGAGTTCTCAATAGCATTTTTGGTATTTGCCCTAGCCTTATTAATTTTTTATTCTTCTTTATACGCTACCGTATTAAATTATATAAAATCTTATATCATTAATAATGGTATGGTAGTAGAAGAGGAAATTAAACAAGGACATCGCAATTACTTCGCAAAGTTCTTTCTCTTCTTTATAGTTTCCGCAATTTTGGTAATTGCTGGATTATTTTTACTGGTATTACCGGGAATCTATCTTATGGTACCCCTTAGTATTGGTACTGCAGTAATGATCTTTAATGAAGAAAGTCTTACAGAAACTATTTCCTCCTGTCTACACTACATTAAAGATAATTGGTGGTATACCTTCTTTACGCTAATAGTTTTTGGAATTTTGATCTACATAATAGGTTATATTTTTCAGTTACCTGCTGTGATTTACACCGTTATGGGAATCTTCACTAAATCTGGAGAAGTATCTGCGGCAACTGCAGAGGCAGATTGGGTTTTTGTAATTCTTAATGTTTTTGGGTCTATTGTAAATTATCTCCTTGCTACCGTTTCTGTAATTTGTATATCCTTTATTTATTTTAGTTTGAATGAAAAGAAAAATTTCACAGGAACTTATGAGAACATAGATAACTTAGGGAACTAACAATGAAATTTAGTGTAATCGTATTATTCTTCTCCTTACTCTTAAGCTTTCCATCAAAAGCTCAGGTTAGTATCAATAATGATACAATTACGCAGATTTCCAACAGCGATACACTAATTTCTACAGTACCCTTTAATTCAAATAAAATTGAAGAATTTAAGAATTCTAAAGATTTTGCATATTTAAATAATGCAGAAAGCGATGGGTGGTGGGCTAGATTTAAAAATTGGCTAAGATTAAAATATAATCAATTTGTAACTTGGTTCTTTGAACAATTTGGTACCAGTACCGCCGTTTCTTTGCTTTTAAAGATCTTACCTTACTTCTTACTTGGTATTTTAGTTCTTTTAATAGGATGGCTTTTTAGTAAGTTGAGCGCCTCAACTTCCATGCTACATAAAAATAAAGACACCGCTTTTTATATTAATGCTGAGGAAGAGATCATAAGGTCTAAAAATATAGATGAACTTATTTCGTCTGCCATTCAAGCTCAAGATTATAGACTTGCTATCCGGTATTACTATTTACAGCTTCTTAAGATTTTTAATTCTGAAGGAACTATAAACTACGAATTCCAGAAAACCAATGATGATTATTTAGCCGAAATTAAGAATCTAGAGCTAAAAGCATCCTTTAAAAATATTATAAGGCTTTATGATTTTATCTGGTATGGGAATTTTAATATTGGTGAAAAAGAATTTCAGAGAGCTCAGGAATCATTTAAAGGGATTAAAAATGATCTAAATTCCTTAAAAGATGAGTAAAAGCTTTAAGCTCATTTTCGGAGCATTTCTACTTCTTTTAGTTATACTTACTTATTTGGAAGCTACTACAAGTAGACCTATTAATTGGAATGCTAGTTATTTGGAATCAGATAAAATAGCTTTAGGAAGTTATGTACTCTATGAGACTTGGACAGATGCAGGGACGCATGAGATTCAAAAAGTAAGACAGTCACCATTTGAGTTTTTATCTGAAGAAGACCCGAAAGGCACTTATTTTTTCCTGAATGATAATATTTTTATCGATCAGGCAGAATTAGATAAACTTCTAACATGGGTTTCTAAGGGAAATAATTTATACCTATCTGCTAATAATATTTCAAAAAATCTTTTAGACACTCTCGATATTGAGCCTTTTACTGTTAATCCGGGTGAAAATTTTAAACAACAACCCTATCTTAATTTAACCAAAAAGTCTTTTTGGAGGAAGCGTCCTTATCATTTAGATCAAGAACGAAGAATTATTAGACTGGAAAAATCTGATAGCTTGCATCAGGAAACTTTAGGAGTGGTAAATGCAAGTTCATTCGATGAGAAAAATAGGGCTTATTCAAATTTCATAAGCTCTAAATTTGGAAATGGACAAATCTACCTACATACTATGCCCGAAGTTTTTAGCAACTATTTTCTGCTTTCAGATACTAATTACAGATATGCTGAAAATGCTTTAGCGTATATCCCTGCTAAAACTAAAGTTTATTGGGATGATCATTATAAATCAGGGAAAGTTTATCATACTTCTCCCCTATATATATTATTGAATAACAAAGCACTTAAATGGGCATATTACTTCGTACTTATTGCTGCCGGATTATTTATAATTTTTGAAGGGAAGAGAAAGCAACGAGCTATTCCAGTAGTAACTCCTCTAAAAAATAAAAGTTATGAATATTCTCAAACCATTTCAGAACTTTACTTGGAGCAAAAGCAATTTAAAAGTTTAGCACTTAAAGATATTCAACATTTATATGAATATCTTAGAACTCATTATAGACTAGATACCAATAACTTAAATGAAGAATTCTTTGTAGATCTTTCCGCTAAGCTAGATCTAAGCAAAGAAGATATTAGATCTAAATTTAAAAAGATCACAGAGCTTTCTAAAAAAGAAGAGCTCTCTAAAATTGAATTAGAAGAAATCCATCGCACAATCCAGACATTAAAATATGCCAGTAATGAATAACGAATCTTTAGAAAATCAAGAATTGAATTTTAATAATAGAATACCGCTGGATGAATTACAGCAAGCTATATCAACATTAAAGTTACAACTTAACAAGGTGATCATAGGGCAAGATAATTTTATTGAGCTCTTAATAACCGCATTATTAGCTAACGGCCATGTATTAATAGAAGGAGTACCAGGAGTAGCAAAAACTATTACAGCAAAACTTTTTGCAAAAACGCTTCAAACTGAGTTCAGCAGAATTCAATTTACTCCAGATCTAATGCCAAGTGATGTTCTGGGAACTTCCATATTAAGTCCAAAAACATCAGAATTCGAATTTAAACCAGGACCTATTTTTTCTAATGTCGTATTAATAGATGAGATTAATAGAGCTCCTGCAAAGACACAGGCAGCCTTGTTCGAGGTGATGGAAGAAAGGCAGATCACTATAGATGGGAATAAATATAAGATGCAACCTCCGTTTATGGTTTTAGCAACCCAGAACCCTATAGAGCAGGAAGGTACTTATGCGTTACCAGAAGCTCAGTTAGACAGATTCCTTTTCAAAATAAAAGTAGATTATCCAAATCAAGAAGAGGAGATTGAGATATTAAAATCTCACCATAATAGAAAAGGTACACCTCCTGAGGTGCAAATTGAGGCTGTTCTTTCTCCTACCTCCTTAAAACATCTTCAGGAGCAGATACAAGAAATAATTATAGAAGATAAACTTTTCAATTACATTGCACAGCTAGTAATTAAGACAAGAAATCACCCTCATCTATACTTAGGTGCTTCGCCACGAGCTTCTATAGCAGTTATGAATGCTTCAAAAGCTATGGCAGCAATACATGGGAGAGATTTTGTAATCCCAGAAGATATAAAAAAAGTTCTGTCTCCTGTTCTTGCCCATAGAATAATTCTTTCTCCAGAAAGAGAAATGGAAGGAGTAACTCCAGAAAATGTAATTGAAATGATTACTAATTCAATTGAAATCCCTAGGTAAGTGAAATTCTTAAAGGCAATCTATTTTCATCAGAGATTTTTCTGGGCACTTTTTATACTGGCCGTATTATTTTTGTTCTCTTATTGGATAATAGAATTGTATGCAATCACATGGGTGATAGCAATGGTGCTTTGTGCTGTTGTATGTTTAGATGGACTTTTATTGTTTTCTAAGAACGGTATGCGATCTGAGCGGATATTACCCGATAAGTTCTCTAATTCTGATAGCAATGCCGTTATAATTAAAATTTGGAGCATTTATACATTTAAGATCTATATTGAAGTAATAGATGAACTTCCAGTTCAATTCCAAAAACGTGATTTTCTGCAGGCTTTAGAAATGAAAGCTGGTTCTAAAAATAGTTTTGAATATACCATCAAACCTTATGAAAGAGGTGAATATTTTTTCGGGAATCTCAACATATTCATATCCACTAAATTAAAATTGCTAAAAAAAAGGCAGGTTTTTGATCATGGGCAAGCGGTAAAGGTTTATCCATCTTTTATTCAAATGAAAGCATACGACTTTCTAGCTATAGATAAGCGTTTAAGACAACCAGGATTAAAGAAGATAAGAAGAATCGGGCATACCCAAGAGTTTGAGCAGATCAAAGATTATATACTTGGGGATGATATAAGAAATATTAATTGGAAGGCCACAGCAAAACGAGGCTCCTTGATGGTCAATCAATATCAAGAAGAAAAAGCCCAACCTATATATTCTATAATAGACACAGGCCGTGTGATGAAGATGCCATTTGAAAATCTTAGCTTATTGGATTATGCTATTAATAGCACCTTAGCTTTCTCTAACGTAGCCCTACAAAAAAAAGATAAAGTAGGCATGATGTCTTTTTCCAATACCTCCGGTAAGATAGTAACTGCCAATTCTAAAAAAACAAACCTGCTTTCTATACTAGAGACTTTATACAATATCAAAACAGAATTTCTAGATTCAGATTTTGGATTGCTATACGCTACTATTAATAAACAAATAAAACATCGTAGTATGATCATGCTTTATAGCAATTTTGAACATACTAATGCCATTAAAAGAGAGCTTCCCTATTTAAAAGCTATAGCGAAAAAACATGTCCTCGTTGTGATCTTCTTCGAGAATACAGAGATTAACAGTGTAATAGGTAAAGATGCTAGCAAGATTCAGGATATTGCTCATAAGATCATCGCTCAAGAATTCGCCTCAGAAAAAAGATTAATGCAAAAGCTTTTACTACAAAATGGAATCCAAACAGTTCTTACCAAGCCTAAAGATCTTACTCTAAATACTATTAATAAATATTTAGAGATCAAAGCACGTGGAATTCTGTAATTTTGATTGTTAAGCAGACTAGATTAAACATTATTAACTAATTATTACAGTTGATCCATCAATTTGTACAGTTGAGGATCTTTATTTAATTAGATAGTATAATTGGTTATATATTTATCTTAACAATTTAAAAATCAACAAATATGAAAAAATTAACCGTATTAATCGCATTACTACTTACCATGAGTTTTTACGCTCAAACTGAAGAAAGTTCTAAGATTTCAGTTAAAATTGAGAACATAAAAACTAACGATGGATCTGTTCTATTTGGTCTCTACACACAATCTACATTTATGAAGGCCAAACCAGAATTTATGGCTAAAAGTGAAGTTGTTGATGGCGTAGCCCAAATAACATTTGAAAATGTACCAAAAGGAACGTATGCTATCTCCTGTTTCCATGATATGAATGGCAATGATCAAATGGATTTTGAGCCAAGTGGAATGCCTAAAGAAAGATACGGCATTTCCAATAATGCTGTAAATATGTATGGTCCTCCAGAATGGGAAGAAGCAAAATTTGAGGTAGCAAATAAAGATATAGATATGAACATTAAATTGAATTAGTCACTATAGACAAATCATTAAATAATAATTTGTAGTATAGAATTAATCAATACCTTTGTGACCGATCAAATAACGACTTTATGACTATTACTCAGTTACAGTACGTTCTAGCGGTGGCAGAACATCAAAATTTTACCAAGGCAGCTCAAAAGGTATTTGTTACGCAACCAACGTTGAGTATGCAAATTCAAAAACTGGAAGATGAATTGGATATTCAAATTTTTGATCGAACCAAGAAACCTATTCAACTTACTGAGACAGGTAAGAAAATAGTAAATCAGGCTAGAAATATTGTTAATGAGAGTGACAGAATTCAGGATATTGTAGATCAGCAAAAAGGATTTATAGGAGGAGAATTTAGGCTTGGAGTAATTCCAACGGTAATGCCTACACTTTTACCAATGTTTTTAAATAATTTCATTAAAAAATATCCAAAAGTAAAGTTAAAGATTGAAGAACTTCACACAGAAGCTATAGTAGAAAGACTTAAGGAAGGACATTTAGATGCGGCAATTGCAGCAACACCTCTAGAGATAGATGGAATTAAAGAGCAGGTCTTGTATTATGAGCCATTTGTAGCATATGTACCATCTGGCCACAGATTGTCTAATACTGGAAAGATAACCACAGAGAGTTTGGATGTTGATGATATGTTGTTACTTGAAGACGGACATTGTTTTAAAGATGGTATTTTAAATCTTTGTAAAGCTTCTAGAAATTACGATGGTGATCATTTTCAACTAGAAAGCGGTAGTTTTGAAACTCTTATTAAACTTTCCAATGAAGGTTTAGGTATGACCCTTCTGCCCTATTTACATACTTTAGATCTAAAGGAGTCTGAAAGTAAAAACTTAAAAATGTTTGAAGATCCAATTCCTGCAAGAGAAGTGAGTTTGATCTATAACAAGAGTGAACTAAAAATGCAGATAATTGAAGCACTAAGAGCAACCATAGCTGGAGTTGTTAAGGGAGCCATAGCTTTTCAAAATATTAAGATCATTAGTCCTCTTAACAATCAAAAATCTTCAAAATAATAAAAGCGGCAAATTGCCGCTTTTTTATTAATCTAAGTATATTAAACATTGGTTTAATTCCGGATTCTGTTTTGTAAGTGAGACAATCCATATTTTTAATTCCTCAATTTCATGAGGTAATAATCTCTGGAGTGCTTTTTCTACTTCTCTACAGAAAAGAACAGCATCAAAACTCACCTTGTTAAGGATTGTCTTGGTGTATTCAAACATCGCTCTCGCCATAATTTGATACTGGTTTAGGTTATTGTTAAAAATTGAAATATAATAAGTAGAAGTGGTCTATAAGCCTAGAATTTTAATTTCAATTAAAGGTACAAAATTAAAACGAAAACGTTTGCGATACTTACTTTTATTTAACTTTTAGAACCTATTATCACCACTAATAATGTCTCCAATTCCGCCGAGAATACTACCTTCTCCTTTATCTTTACCTCCACCTTGGGGAGCAGCCTGCAATACTCTGTTAGCTAATCTACTAAACGGTAATGACTGGACGTAAACGGTTCCCGGCCCCGTAAGAGTAGCAAAGAATAGCCCTTCTCCGCCAAAAAAAGTATTTTTAATACCTCCTACAAATTCAATATCGTAGTTGATATCCTGAGTAAATCCTATTATACAACCTGTATCTACATTTAACTTTTCTCCAGGTAATAACACCTTTTTTGCCATGGTACCTCCGGCATGTACAAATGCCAATCCATCACCCTCTAGTTTCTGCATAATGAAACCTTCTCCTCCAAAAAACCCTCTACCTAACTTTCTGCTGAATTCCACTCCTATAGCAACTCCTTTTGCTGCACATAAGAAAGCATCTTTTTGGCAAATAAACTTTCCATTAAAAATGTTTAGATCTATTGGAATGATCTTTCCCGGATATGGAGATGCAAAACTTACCTTCTTTTTACCCTGAACATAATTAGTAAAAACGGTCATAAATAAACTTTCTCCGGTGAGCAAACGTTTACCAGCCCCAAGAACCTTTCCTAAAAATCCTTCGTTTTGAGCAGAGCCGTCTCCAAAAATAGTATCCATCTTAATACCGCTATCCATCATCATAAAGTTTCCAGCTTCAGCAATAACCGCTTCAGAAGGATCTAGTTCCAATTCTACATACTGCATCTCTTCCCCAAAGATCTCGTAATCTATTTCATGTGAGTTCATAAGACTTTATTTTAATTAAAAGATTTATTTCTTAATTCTTACTGTCCATTCAAATTCAAATGTAGAAACTACTATTCCCTCCTCATTAGTACCAATAGATTTCATCCAAAATGTTTGTCCATCTCCAGTGGCAATGGTTTTTTGAATAGCTTCTGAAATTAAATATCCATCCTTACAAACAAAATTAATTCGACCGGTAGCTTTTTTTGAGAAAGTACTTTTATTTTGCGCTACCAACATGGAGATCTTTCTTCCGCTCTGTTGAATATTCCCAATTACCAACGCCCCGGTACTTAATTCAGCCGCCATTGCCTGCACTGCAAAATACATCGAGTTAAAAGGATTTTGATTGATCCATCTATGTTTTACAGAAACTGTACATTGATTCTCATTAATTTCTTTAACTCTTACTCCGGTAAGCCAAGCACTAGGAAGTTTAAAAAGTACGTATTTATTGAGTTTACTAGGTGATAGCTTCATTATTCAGTAATATTTTTCATAAAAGTATTCAAAATTCTAAACATACCGAAATGTTAAAGTTTCATAAATTTTAAATATATACAGTACTTTGCTTTGCATAATACCTTCTTTTAGATATATATTTGTATAAGATAAAACCATTCATCATGAACACACAAACCACAAACCCGGATAAAACAGTTGCAGCCTTCATCCATCTGTCAACATTTTCAAAATATTTTATCCCCTTTGGAAATTTTATTTTTCCATTGATACTATGGACCGCTAAAAAACAAGATCCATTTGTAGACGATCATGGCAAAAAAGCGCTCAACTTTCAAATAAGTATGTTCTTATACTTTGTATTAGTTGCAGCTATTGGAATATCTGGAGTAGTAATTATGGGAATGAATATAAGTGAACAGGGTCCCCTTTTCTTTTCTGAAGATTCTATAAGAGTAGGCAATCTAAATACTGCTATTCCTTTAATAGTTTTTATGATCATTATCGGGATCATACTCCTAGGTTTATTCATCACAGATCTTGTTGCTGTAATTTCTGCGACAATTAAAGCCAAAGACGGGCATAACTATAAATACCCTATTACCATCAATTTCATCAGTTCCACAAATAGTGGAGATCATACATCAAAAAATGAACAGTTTAACAACACTCAAAATCAAACGCTATGAAGATTGAAAACACGAAGGCACAAATGCGTAAAGGTGTTCTGGAATATTGCATTCTTTCTGTGTTAAAAGACAATGATGCTTATGTAGCAGAAATTCTTGAAACTCTAAAAGACGCCAAATTACTAGTGGTTGAAGGTACAATTTACCCCTTACTCACTAGGCTTAAGAATGCAGGTCTTCTCAATTATAGATGGGAAGAATCTACTAGTGGACCTCCACGTAAATATTATGGATTAACCGATACCGGAAAATTATTTCTAACAGAACTTACCCATACTTGGGACGAACTACAAACTGCTGTAACTATAGTAACCACGCAAAAATCTAAGAATCATGAATAAGACAGTAAACATAAATCTTGCAGGCGTTTTCTTTCATATAGACGAAGATGCTTACGCTAAATTGCAACATTACCTTGACACAATAAAACGTTCTTTAAACAACACTCAAGGTAAAGACGAAATTATAGCCGATATAGAGGCGCGTATAGCTGAATTATTTGGAGAAAAGATAAGGAATGAACGCCAGGTAATAAGTTATAAAGAAGTAGATGAAGTAATTACCATCATGGGCCAACCTGAAGATTATATGGTAGATGAAGAGATCTTTGAAGACGAGCCCTCTTACTCATATTCTCAGACTAAAACTACCGGAAAACAACTGTTTAGAGATACAGATCATTCTTATGTTGGAGGGGTATCTTCTGGATTAGCTCATTATATGGGAATAGAATCTATATGGGTAAGACTACTATGGGTAATTTTAACCATAGCTTCTAGTGGTGCATTCTTATTGATCTACATTGCACTCTGGATATTTGTTCCTGAAGCAAAAACCACTGCAGACAAACTTTCTATGCGAGGAGAAGAGGTTAATATTTCTAACATCGAGCGTAAAATTCGTGAAGGTTTTGACGATGTAGCAGGAAAGGTAAAAAGCGTAGATTATGAGAAGTACGGGAAGCAAGCAAGATCTGGAGCAACCTCTGCTGCTACTGGAATAAGCGCTGCCATTCTATTTATGCTAAACATCTTTGTTAAATTTATCGGTATCATGATCCTATTAGTTGCAGGTTCTATACTTATTGGGCTTTTTATAGCTTTATTTACAGTAGGAACTTTCGGAATTATAGATGCTCCGTGGACAGATTATGTAGAAATGGCAGGAATAGGAGCTCCGCTTTGGTTAATCTCTTTATTAGCCTTCTTTGTAGCAGGAATACCAGTATTCTTCCTTTTCATTTTAGGCTTGAAGATATTGGTTAAGAACCTGAAATCTTTAGGTACTCCTACAAAACTAGTGCTATTAGGGTTATGGTTATTATCCTTGATAGGACTTTCTATAATTGGAGTCTCTCAAGCCACGAAAAGAGCCTTTGATGGCGAGTTTATCATTACTGAAAATTTACCAGTTACTGCTAAAGATACCATGTATCTAAGTATGAGATACAATCCTACATATGCTTCTAGCGTGCACGGAAATTCTGTAAAGTTAAAGTATGATGATGATGATAATCAGATCATCTATAATACAGATATAGATGTAGTGGTAAGATCTACTAAAGATTCTTTAGGACGAATAGAGATCATTAAAAAAGCAGAAGGTTCAGATTACAAAGATGCCAGACAACGAGCTCAAAGTATAGATTACGGCACTAAATTTTCAGGAAATGAATTACTGCTGAATTCATATCTAACAACCAATGCAAAAAATTACTTTAGAGATCAAAAAATACGTGTGGTGGTTTACTTGCCAGAAGGAACAACGCTTAGAGCAGATAGAAATACTACTTCTTTTACCAATCGTCATAACTTCGGAAATATTTTGAAGTCTGGAGAAGAAGATAATTTCTTGATCATAACGGAAGATGGAACTTTATGCAAAGAATGTCCGCTTAATCATTACGATGATTCTTGGGAAGATGACGATTCTTGGGATGATGAGAATGAGGCTACTTGGAATGAAGAAGACAATGAATTTGAAGCTTCTATTACAAATGAGAACGATTCTACTTCTAAAGTTAGTATTAAGATCGATGAAGATGGAATAAAGATCAATAAGAATCGAAGTAAAAAAGTTGAAATAGACAAGAATGGTATTAGAATTCAAACCGACTAGCCATGACAGCTCTGGTAAAATTAGTAATAGTATATATTATAAGTTTGATCTCTAGCTTCACTGTTATAGAAAAAACAGAAAAGAATAAAGTAGTAGATCAAATTAGAACCGAACAATGTGATACTAGCAGGAACGTGAATACTTGCTCTTTTCATAAAAATGATGATCTTAATCTTAATAACCATATTATCTAAAATAAGACTATCTTTAATAGGATAAACCTAAACATAAAATTTATGAAAAGATTTTTTAGTTCATTACTACTAGTTACTGTTGTAAGTATATCATTAGTTTCCTGTAGAGAAAATGTAAACGATGATGCAGATGATTTATCTACAGAAAATGGTGTAGAAGTAAAAGTTAAAAACGATGGTGACAAGGTTAAGATCAAGACCGATGATAAGAAGATCAAGATCACCAAAGATGATGACGGTACTGTAACGAAAAAGGTAAAAGTAGATTAGCATAAAGTTTATAACAAAAAAGTCCCGATAATTATCGGGACTTTTTTATTTCATATAATAAGTGATCTAAGCCGTAACTTCATCCACTTTTTGCTCCTCTACAACACTCAAATAGCGCTCTGCATCTAAAGCAGCCATACAACCTGTACCTGCGGCAGTAATAGCTTGGCGATATTCTTTATCCTGCACATCTCCCGAAGCAAAAACACCGGGAAGATTAGTTTTAGTGCTTTTTCCTTTGGTTACTAAATATCCGGAATCGTCCATATCTAACTGACCTTTAAAAATATCGGTATTAGGCTTATGCCCAATAGCAATAAAAAGACCTGTAATATCTATAGTCTCCATTTCTCCAGTTTGATTGTTCTTCATTCTCAAACCTTCAACTACCTGCTCTCCTAACACTTCGTCTATAACGGTATTATATCTAAGATCTATATTCTTAGTGGTAGTAACTCTATGCTGCATAGCTTTAGAAGCTTTCATTTCGTCTTTTCTAACTAACATCGTAACTTTATTACAAATATTAGCAAGGTAGGTAGCTTCTTCTGCAGCGGTATCTCCTCCACCAACAATTGCTACATCCTGGCCTTTATAAAAGAATCCATCACAAACTGCACAGGCAGAAACTCCTCCACCTCTTAAGCGTTGCTCGCTTGGCAAACCTAGATATTTGGCAGTTGCTCCTGTAGATATAATTACAGTTTCTGCTTCCACCCAATGAGAGTTATCTATGCAAGCTTTATGTATTCCACCAATTTCTTTGCTAAGATCTACTTCGGTAACCATTCCAATTCTAACTTCGGTTCCAAATCTTTCTGCCTGCTTTTGAAGATCTACCATCATGGCAGGACCATCAATTCCTTGTGGATACCCTGGAAAATTATCAACTTCTGTAGTAGTAGTAAGTTGTCCACCCGGCTCCATTCCTGTATACATAATAGGTTTCATATCTGCGCGAGCTGCATAAATTGCAGCAGTATATCCTGCAGGACCCGATCCTATGATAAGACATTTTATTTTTTCAACGTTCTCAGTCATTTCAATAATTTTATGATTGTAAAAATAGAAACTTTAACCAAAACCTCCGATTAATTGTTCTTAAGATTTACTATTTATTTATAGTTTAAACTTATACTTTTTCAAAATTCTTCGTAAAATAGGTAATCCTTAGTCGAAATTATACATTAAAAATTACCTTTGCCAATCTATGGATATATCACTATTCAATATATTAGACCTACTAGGTACAATTGCATTTGCTATCTCTGGCGCACTTGCTGCTATGAGTAGAAGATTAGACCTTTTTGGCACTTTTATTATAGCATTTGTAACTGCTATTGGGGGAGGTACTTTGCGCGATATTCTTATAGGGAATACTCCGGTTATGTGGATGGAAGATATCAGTTATATATACCTCATTGGAGTAGTAACTATTCTAACCATTATTTTTAGGAATCAGATCAATTATCTTAAAACTTCCCTCTTTCTTTTTGATACCATAGGTTTAGGGATCTTTACAATAATTGGAGTAGAAGCCGGAATTCAGAATAATTTACATCCTGTAATATCTATAGCTATTGGTGCAATGACAGGTACTTTTGGAGGAGTTATTAGAGATATCCTATGTAATGAAATTCCTGTTATCTTTAGAAAGGAGATCTACGCCACCGCTTCTCTTACAGGAGGGTTGGCCTATGTAATCTTATATTATCTGGGAGTTCAGGAAGATGTGATCTACATTGTTACTGCACTTATTGTTATAAGTATAAGATTAGTGGTAGTGAAATACAAGATCTCACTACCATTTTTCTATATTACTGCCGGAGATGAAGACAATTAATGAGGTAATTTCTTACGAAGCAGTCCATAAATAAAAGTTCCCAACAAAGAACCTATAAGAACAACGATAATAGGAAGGAATCCGGCTCCTATTAAGGTATAGATTGGTCCAGGACAAGCACCTGCCAAAGCCCAACCAAGTCCGAAGATAATTCCGCCAAACAGATACCTGCTTACTCCTTTATCTTTAGGGGTGAACTTTATAGGTTCTCCATAAAATGATTTTATATTATTTCTCTTGATCAATTGAATACCTACAATACCAATTACCAATGCAGATCCAATGATCCCATACATGTGAAATGATTGAAAATTGAACATTTCATAAATTCTGAACCATGAAGCTGCTTCAGACTTGAACATTACAATTCCAAAAAATATTCCTATAAATAAATAACTAAGTGTTCTCATATTTTAAAAAATTAAAGGGAATAAAACATGGATCATAAATAATCCACCTACAAAAAATCCTATTACTGCGATCAAAGAAGGTAATTGTAAATTGCTTAATCCGGAAATAGCATGCCCAGAAGTACAACCTCCGGCATATCTTGCACCAAATCCAATCAACAAACCACCAATTAATAAGATAGCAAGAGATTTAATATCAGTAAAGGCTCCTACTCCAAATAATTCTGTAGGTAAATAAGCTTTTCCTGCACTCTCAATTCCCATAGCTTGTAGATTTGCAACAGTATCTGGGTTAATCGCCACGCTAATATCATTAGATAAGAAGTGAGCTCCAATAAAACCTCCAATTACTGCTCCTAATACCACCACCAAGTTCCATCGTTGATCTTTCCAATTGAAATCAAAAAAATCTGCTTTTTTATCTGCTCCGCATATGGTACACATCGTTCTAAGATTAGAAGACATTCCAAATTGCTTACCTATAAATATCAGCAAGAACATAATTAAAGCAATTAATGGGCCGGCAACATACCAAGGCCATGGTTCAAAAATCCATTCCATATTTTATTTTTTTTAGTGATGCAAAGAAAAGGTATTCTATCGATTATTGAAGTAACATTTGTTACACTACAATAAAGGAAACTTAACATGAATGGTGAACTATTTCAAATAATTCTTGACATTTTGAACAACTTTTTTAGATAGACGAATTTCCGTTTCTGCAGACCAGCCAGCACTTTTTTCTGAAAAGATTATATTTTTATTCTTTAATATTCTTCCGTCTAGCGCATTTTTAGCATCACCATCAAAAATTGCATAATTCGAAGAATCTTTTATCCAGTTTTTTAAGGCTTCTTCGTTGAAAGGCAAACCTAAAGAAGTATTGACCAAAATTTTACCAGAACCCAAAACTTCAAATTCTCTTTCATTTAATAATTGTACATTTTTAGGGAGATGAATGCTTATAATCTCTGAAGTTTTCAGCAACTCCTCTAAACTAAGATATTTAACACCTTTTTCTTCCCAGTCTTTTTTTCTGCTCTTACTGAAGTAATATAGGTCTGCACCAAATGGCAGAAGACATTTTGCAAGTAACTTCCCAGTTACACCTAGACCTATAATTCCTATTTTTCTATTTGTAAGTTCAACAGGCATTTCTCTCCATTGCTTTTCACCAAAACCATGAAGCAGATGTATCAACGTTGAAATAATATATTCTGCTACTCCAGGATCTCCATAATCATTAATTCCTGTGACTTCTATTCCATTTTGTCGTGCAAAGTTCACAGCAACATTGGCAGATTCTTCGTTGAATAAAGTACTACACATGCCTATATATTTCAAATTAGGGCATGCAGCAATAACCTCTTCACTAATTTGTGTATGCCAAGAAACTAGCATCGCTTCAGCATCACCTATGCGTTTTATAATCTCAGCATTTGTAAGAGGATAATCATTATAAATTTGAACTTCGCCTTCACTGTATTTCTTCAATTCATCTATGGCGTTTTCCTGAAGTTTCGTATTATCTACAGCTACTATTTTATTGAATTTACGCATAAGTCAACTTGAATATTTAAACTAATAAAACGATTATTCCGTTTTCAAACAAAAAATGCAGCCAGACTTTGAGAAGAATCTCTTAAAAATAAAGAATTCAACTAAAAGTCTGGCTGCAAATATCTATTCTAACTAATAAGTAATAATTTCTTAAAGCGGAATATTCCCGTGCTTTCTATCTATTCTCATTACTTTCTTATTCTCCAGCATGCTAAATGCTTTTAATAATTTCTTTCTGGTATCTCGAGGCATAATAACCTCATCTATAAATCCACGTTTTGCAGCTTCAAACGGGTTTGCAAATTTCTCTGCATATTCTGCTTCCTTTTCAGAAAGTTTAACTTCCGGATTCTCCGCTTCTTGGATCTCTTTTCTGAAAATGATCTCACTGGCACCCTTCGCTCCCATCACCGCAATCTCTGCTGTTGGCCATGCAAAGTTTAGATCTGCTCCAATGTGTTTAGAATTCATAACATCATAGGCTCCCCCATAAGCTTTTCTAGTAATAACAGTAACTCTTGGCACTGTTGCTTCACTTAAAGCGTAAAGTAGCTTAGCACCATGCAAAATGATCCCATTCCATTCTTGATCTGTACCCGGCAAGAAGCCAGGAACATCTACTAAAACTAAAAGTGGAATATTAAAACAATCACAGAATCTGGTGAATCTTGCTGCTTTTTTTGAAGAATCTACGTCTAGTACTCCGGCAAGGCTCATTGGCTGATTGGCTACAATACCAATACTTCTTCCTCCCAATCGAGCAAAACCAACAATGATATTCTCTGCATAATCTTTATGGATCTCATAAAAAGAATCTGCATCTATAATACCTTTAATCACCTCATGCATATCATAAGGTTTATTGGCGCTATCTGGCACCATAGAATCTAAAGACTCTCTAATTTCATCACCCAATTCATAAGGTAATTTTGCAGTGGTTTCCCTATTATTTTGAGGCAAATAGCTCATCAATTTCTTGATGTCTTCTAAGCAGGTAATATCGTTAAATGAAGTGATATGCGTTACCCCAGATTTTGTGGAATGCGTACTTGCTCCCCCTAATTCTTCTGAAGTTACTTCTTCATTAGTAACCGTTTTTACCACATTTGGCCCGGTAACGAACATATAACTTGTATCTTCTACCATCAAGGTAAAATCTGTCATAGCAGGAGAATAAACGGCTCCACCGGCACAAGGCCCCATAATTGCAGAAATTTGAGGAATAACCCCCGATGCTTGAACATTTCTGTAGAAGATATCTGCATATCCGCCAAGAGATCTAACTCCTTCTTGAATACGAGCTCCTCCAGAATCGTTCAATCCAATAATTGGAGCTCCTACTTTCATGGCATGATCCATTACTTTACAGATCTTTTCGGCATGAGTTTCAGACAAGGCACCACCGAATACGGTAAAATCTTGTGCAAAAACATATACCAATCTCCCGTGAATGGTACCATAACCGGTAACAACACCATCTCCATAGATCTGTTGTTTTTCCATTCCGAAATCTGTAGTTCTATGTGTAACCAAAATTCCTATTTCTTCAAAAGAACCTTCATCCAATAAATAATCTACGCGTTCTCTTGCTGTTAATTTTTTCTTTTCATGTTGCTTAGCAATTCTTTTTTCTCCCCCACCCAAATGTGCCTGAGCAACTTTATCATTCAATTTTTCTATATTCTGACTCATAATTCAATTATGATTTTAATTTTTGTTTGATCTAAATATTCGAAGTTTTCGCCGTCATTGAGACTCTGAAACAAGTTCAGAGCGTCGCTCTAATTAATGTGGTAATCTTACCAACTCCTGATCTTTTAAATATCTTTTTAAAGCAATTAAACCTGCTAATTTTGCTTCTTCTGCGATCTTAGATTTTAATTTTTCAGCTGAATAATAATTCTTCACAAAATGAGTATCAAAATTTCCACTTCTGAATGCTTCATGTTCAAAAACGAACTTTCCAAAAGGTAAGGTGGTCATCACACCTTTTACTTCATAAGCATCAATAGCTTTTATCATTAACTGAATTGCTTCTTCTCGAGTCTTACCATAGGTGATCAATTTCGATAACATTGGGTCGTAATAAATAGGCACTTCCATACCTTCTTCAAAACCATCATCTAAGCGAATCCCTTCCCCTTCCGGACCTCTATATCTTTCTAAAGTTCCTACACTTGGCATAAAATCTCCCATTGGGTCTTCAGCATAAACTCTCAACTCCACGGCATGGCCGTTGATCGTGAGGTCTTCTTGAGAAAATTCTAATTTCTCTCCTCTGGCTACTTTTATCTGTTGCTCTACTAAGTCTATTCCGGTAATAAATTCGGTTACGGGGTGTTCTACTTGTAGCCTTGTATTCATTTCTAAGAAATAGAAATTCAGGTTTTCATCCATCAAAAATTCAACGGTTCCTGCACCAACATAATCGCAAGATTTAGCAACTTTAATAGCCGCTTCTCCCATCAATTTTCTTTTCTCTTCAGTAAGAATAACTGAGGGTGCTTCTTCTACTACTTTTTGGTGACGACGTTGAATGCTGCATTCTCTTTCAAATAAATGTACCGTATTCCCATGTGTATCTGCAAGCACCTGAATTTCGATATGACGAGGAGAACCTACATATTTCTCAATGAATACAGAACCATCTCCAAAAGCAGATTCTGCTTCGCTAATAGCTCTTTTCATCTGGTCTGCAAGTTCCTTCTCCTGCTCTACCACACGCATTCCTTTTCCACCACCACCTGCAGAAGCTTTAATTAAAATAGGAAAACCTATCTCTTTGGCTATTTTCTTTGCTTTCTCAACATCTGTAATAGCTTCGTCTATTCCGGGAACCATAGGGATATCATACTTTTTAACCGCGTCTTTAGCAGCTAATTTGCTTCCCATAACTTTTATAGCCTTAGAACCAGGACCTATCCATGTGATATTGTTTTTTTCAACTTTTTCAGCAAAGTCTGCATTCTCACTTAAAAACCCATATCCGGGATGAATTCCATCAACGGCAAGTTCTTTAGCAACTTCTATAATTTTATCTCCTAATAAATAAGACTCGTTAGAAGGAGCTGCTCCAATACAAACCGCTTCATCTGCAAATTTTACATGAGGGGAATTTCTATCGGCAGTAGAGAAAACCGCTACCGTTTTAATACCCATTTTCTGGGCAGTTTTCATTACCCTTAATGCTATCTCACCACGATTGGCAACTAATATCTTTTTCATCTTCAATTATTCTAATTCAATTAACAACTGATTTTTTTCTACTGTCTGGCCTTTCTCCACACTAATCTTTTTAATAACTCCGTCTCCGGGAGAAGTAAGTGTGTTCTCCATTTTCATGGCTTCCAAAACAATAAGATAATCACCTTCTTTTACCTCATCTCCTTCTTTAACATTTACATCTAGAATTAGACCCGGCATTGGTGCTTTAATATCATTTATTTGCTGAGCAGATCCAAGGGAAAGTCCCATATCTGCAATAAGCATATCGAGCTCATTGGTAATAGCAACCTCATAGATATTAGAGTTGATCTTAACGGTGTAGGATTTATTATAGAAATCTGCTTTGAGAATTTCTGCTTTAAAAGATTGGTGCTCTTCTAAAATATGAAACTGAGTAGCATTGAGTTCTTGTGTGTCTAATGAATTGATCTGATCTTGGGTGAATTTATAGTCGTATGAATCATTCACCGAGACTTTATACTTTTTTTCCATAAATCTTTATTTCAAAGTCCGCTTTTCAAACGAATGTTGTAAATATAGAAAAATGTTGAAGTATTTTTTGAGATTCCTTCAATCAAATCTGAAATTTTATAAAATGAAAAACCCGAAATGTCAAGAACAATTCGGGTTTAACTCCTCTAGAAAACAATAAAATTATTCTGAAAATTGTTTGATCGCTTCACTAAGATCATAGACAGTAGTAGATTTAAATTTATTTTCAAGAATACTGCTTCCTGCTGCAGATCTATATCCACCTGCACAGTGCACCACTATTGGATGCTCTGTTGGGATCTCTTTGTAACGATCTCTCAATTCGTTTAAAGGAATTGCAATTGCGCTTTCAAAGATCTTACCTTCCGCAACCTCACTTGCATTTCTAATATCTACAATGGTATACTTATCTGGATGCGCTCCAAAATCTTTTACATCAAGATCTTCAGATTTTTCTGAAACTGAATCAGCTAAAGTAACTATGCCTTTTAATTGTTTTTCATATCCAATTTTAGCTGTACGCTCTAAAATATCTTCGATATCCTCTACACTACTCACTACAAGATAAAACGCTTCTTTAGGCTCTATGATGGCTCCTAACCAAGTTTCATACTTATCACCTTCGGCTCTTGCCATAATATTGATAGCGTTTGGTAAATGACCTGCTTTATAAGCATCTCCATCTCTCACGTCTACTACAGTAACATCTTCTTCCACATCTTCAACCAAAAGATTCAACTTAACTTCTGCTTTAGCGTTCTTATCGTTAACCGCTCCTGTTTTGTTGATGTCTACATTGAATCCGAAATATGAAGGGATAAATGGCTGATCTTTTAAGATCTCTTCTACAAATTCTTCTTCTGTTTGATCTTTAAAAGCCCAGTTTCCTTGTCTTTCGTTACCAAGAGTACTAGATGCAGCATCGCTCATATTCTTACCACATAAAGACCCAGCTCCGTGCGCCGGATAAACTAGAGCTCCATCTGGCAGCTCATTAAATTTAGTTTGAATAGTATTGTACATATCTTTTGCCAATTCTACTCTCTTCGCCTTCATGTTCCCGGCATTTTCTCTAAGATCTGGTCTACCAACATTACCAATAAATAAAGTATCACCGGTAAATAAAGCTGTGTTTCCACCTTGCTCTGCAACTATGGTAATACTATCTGGAGAATGTCCAGGAGTATTAATGGCTTTAAAAGTGATATCTCCCATTTTTAAAGTATCTCCATCATCAAAAGATGTGTGGGTATAATCTGCTCCTAAAAGTTTACTTACATAGATCTTTGCACCCGTTTGTTCGCTAATTTGTAAATGACTACTAACGAAATCGGCATGTGGATGCGTTTCAAAAACCGCTACTATCTTAGCGTTATTCTCTTCAGCAAATTTGTAATACTGCATTGGATTTCTGCTAGGATCTACCAAAGCCATTTCTCCATTACTTATAATTGCATAAGAATAATGTGCTAAAGGAGCATCTTTAAATTGTTTTATCTTCATCTTTTTACCTTTTTGTTATTCTACTTTATTTGTTCTGTTCTTTTTGAATGGAAATAACATCTGATTTCCGAAATCTTCAGGAAAATCTTCATCTCCATTAAAACCTATAATTATATTTTTTCCACTCTTCGGAATATAGGCCGTTCCAAAGAGATAATCCCAAATGCTCAGCGATAATCCGAAGTTCATCCCAAAAGAATGATCTTTTGGTAATTCTTTCGAATGATGCCAAATATGCATCCTTGGGTTATTGAAAATGTAGCCTAACCAGCCATAATTCCAACCTACATTTGCATGATTTAAGTGGCCAACAAAAACCTCAAACATATGTACTATAAAGAATTGCTGAATTCCAAAGCCTATCATTGCTAAAGGAATATATTGCACTGTCTTATAAATAATTGTCTCCATAAAGTGAAATCTAAACTGAGCGGCAAACCCCATTTCTTTTACACTATGATGCACTTTATGGAATTCCCAAAGCCAAGCTCGTTTATGTAATTGCCTATGCACGTTCCATTGTACAAAATCTGCTATCACAAACATGATGAGCAATTGAGCCCAAACCGGGAAATCTTGAACTTTAAAAGCTACAATATTTTCTATTCCAAAAAGCCCTAGAAAATCATTGAATAATTCTACACCAACATTTGAAAGAGCGTTATATCCTATTAAAGAAAATAAGAAAAAATTAAAGAGGATATAAAATGAATCTAACCAAAATCCTTTTCTAAAAATCTTTTGCTTTTCTCTCCAAGGCAATATAATTTCTAAACTCCATACTAAAATTGAAACCGCAAGTAGCCAATACAAATAATTTGTCCACGACGGATTTGTGATTTCTGTGATCAGGTAATTAAAATATCCTGAAAACGATTCTTGTATGATCTTTAAATACTTTTCCAACTATTTTATTAATTCTTAAGCAAAAATACACATTCAAATTACTTATGACAGTAACTTATGTTACAGATGCTATTTTTTAATAAATTGACTTTCAGCACGCTGCTATTTCCGCTTAAAAATTATTGCCTTTTACAGCACCTCAGAAATGATAAATAATGTTTTTCTCTCTATTAACATTGCTTAAGATTTGGATGTTAGCGAAAGTTAAAAAAGGATAATAAAACCTATACCTCCGGTATTTTTGCACCACCAATTAAATGAAAAAGAAAAGTTATGAGTACGAAGAAATTGAATTTAGAACACAAATTAGCATTTGGTGGAGTTGCAATAGGAAACGGATTTGAAGAAGTTTCTGATGCAAGAGCACAAGAAACTTTAGAAGCAGCTTGGGATGCAGGAATTAGACAATATGATACTTCTCCTTGGTATGGATTAGGATTAAGTGAAAGAAGATTTGGACACTTTTTGCATAATAAGAACAGAGATGAATATGTATTATCTACCAAAGTGGGTAGAATTTTGAAAGCTAATACTGGAAAGATGCCGGAAACCATTTGGGTGAATCCAGCACCTTTCGATTATAAATACGATTATTCTGCAGAAGCTGTAAGAAGATCTGTGGAAGATAGTTTACAACGTCTTGGAGTAGAGCGTTTAGATTACGTTTTTATACATGACTTGTCTCCAGACCATAATGAAGAGTACGAAGATGGAGTAACTTGGTTAGATCATTTTGAAGTTGCTAAGAAAGGTGCAATGCCAGAGTTAACAAAAATGAGAGAAGAAGGAATTATTAAAGGTTGGGGACTTGGAGTAAATACTATTGAACCAATCTTAAAGACCCTAGAAGTTGCAGATCCGGATATTTTTCTATCTGCTATACAATATTCAATGGTAGATCATAAAGATTCTATAGATAGATTATTTCCTGCAATTGCAGATAGTAGAGCATCTTTAATGGTTGGAGCACCGTTTAATGCAGGACTTCTTGCAGGTAAAGACAGATATAATTACCAAGGTGAAATGCCAAAAGAAGTTCAGGAAAAATATAAGAAAATAAGAGCTATTGCAGATAAGCATAATGTAGATCTTAGTACTGCATCTATGCAATTTTCTTACGCTCCAGAAGAAGTTGATATTTTATTGGTTGGTGGAAGCCATCCTAATCAGCCAAAAGAAAATATGAAATTCTTAGATGTTAAAATACCATCTAATTTCTGGAAAGAATTGAAAGCTGAAAACTTAATTGATGATAGAGCGGTTACTCCCTCTTAATTATTAATTATAGTAATGAAAAGCCCTTTGGTATTGCCCAAGGGCTTTTTTATTTATCTATATCTACAAGTCTCAAAATATGTTCTATCAATTAATATCATTTATCTTTAATACGCTCTTATATTTTAATGATGTATCGAGTATATTCATGATAAACACTTTGTAACATTGGTTACATAAATCTTAGAACTGAGCACCTATATTTGCCACAATGTGCAAAAAGAACACTCTTTCCATAATATTAACTGTGATTTTCCTTAGCAAATTAATTGCGATGGATGTTGGCATTGCCATATCAAATTTTGAAGGCGCTAGGATTGCAATGGTTAAGAGCACATGTCCTAAAGCTAAGATCAAAACTTTAAATTTTGATCATCAAAATATAACTGATAAGAATTATAAAGTTATCCCTGTAGAAGTATCCTGCCCAATTGCGCTACAAGTACCACAACCAGTTTTTATATCAGTCCAAACCATACTTAATTTTCAAAAATACCATTACAAAGCCAGTTCGCGTACAGATGGCTTTATAAACCATTTTTATCCCCCTCCTCAAGTTTAGTTATTTATTCAGTTAAAATTACGGTAGACCTATATATAATCTGTACTAAGATTATATGGCTCTTCCATTTATTAATTTATCAATTTCACTAATTATGAAACCTAAACTTTGGGTGAATCATAACTCGGTGGTACTATTTAGAGTTATGCTAAGCGGCATCTTCTTAGTTGCCAGCTCAAGTCATTTAATATACGTAGAGCGAACTATTTACAAAATGAATCAGGCAAGGTTTAAAGCTTTGGGATATCTCTTTGGAGAACCCACATATCCAATTATAGTCTCTGGAATAATTATGCTTATTGCAGGATTCAGCTTAATGATCGGGTTTAAAACTAAGATCTCAGCCATTATACTAGCTTTAATACTTATACCAATAACACTTACGGTGCAGGTGGGTTAAATGACCACCCTAGGCCCATTATTCAAAAATATAGCCATTTTGGGTGGCTTACTTTTTTTTATACTAAATGATTTTAATAATACACAAAGACAAAAAATATGAAAACGCTATTATCAACATTTGCAATAATTTTAGCTCTATTTACAGCATCTGCTCAAGATCAAAAATCTACTTTGGATAACCATAAGAACAACTACGTAGTTCTCACTAAAAATGTACCTCAATTAAAACCTATACTATTAACTGCAAAAGCGCTTCAAGAACAAGATCAGGAAAAATATGGCGAGTTTCAGGTTATTATTTGTGGGAAAACTGTAAAAGAATTAACAGATAAAGATAACATGAAGCCATTTTTAGAAGCTGCCAAAAACGAGAATGTAAAAATTGTGGTTTGTGGATTTTCTATGAAAAAATTCGGAGTGAAAGCCAAAGATCTGCCTAGAGAATTAGAAGTTGTATCAAACGGAATTTTGTATGATTTTGAACTTCAGAAAAAAGGGTATTTGAGTATAGAACTTTAGATCATTAACAGTTATCCAAATTAAAAAATGTCGTCAAGATAACCTCATGACGGCATTTTTTATTCTTTCTTTATTCTTATAATCTATAATAAATTGAAAGAATTATTCATAAAATTCACTTACCTCACTTAATCCTTTTCTTTCTATGTCTGGAACATAGCAGGGATCTTCAGGATAACCCACAGGAAGAAGTAAGAATGCACGCTCGTTGGCAGGTCTATTTAGTACCGTTGTTAAGAAATTCATTGGACTAGGAGTATGCGTTAAGGTTACCAGCCCGGCATTGTGAATGGCAGTAATTAACATTCCGCAGGCAATACCAACAGATTCATTTACATAATAATTATTTTGTTTTGAGCCCTTCTCATCCATTTCATAAGCTTTCTTGAATGCTATTATAAGCCATGGTGCTTTTTCTAGAAAAGGTTTATTAGCATCGGTACCAAAAGTTAGAAGATCTTCTTTCCATCGCTCACTCATTCGCTTTTCATAATTCTCCTTCTCTTCAAGTTCTGCAGCTTTACGGATCTTGGATTTTATAAGCGGATTAGAAACTGCACAAAACGTCCAAGGTTGCTTATGTGCTCCAGATGGCGCGCTAGAAGCAGTTCTGATAATATTTTCTATGATTTCTCTGGATACTTCTCTATCTGAAAATTCTCTAATTGATCTTCTAACATTCATTTTATCAAAAAAATTCTGAGATCTGGAAAGCATTTCTGCTTGATCGACACCTAATGAGTTGTAACGCTTATGAACAAAACCATTGATCTCAATTTTATTTTCTGAATTCGATATTTTAACTGAAGAAGACATCGCTATTTATTTTTTACGGTTTATTATAAATCCATTTTCTACTTTTTCAAAACCAACTTTCGGGTAATATTCCATAGCCGTTGGAACTGACAATAATAGTAACATACACTCATCCCCTATTTTCTTTTTGGTAAGATCTATCAATTTTTTACCAATTCCATGCTTTTGATACTCGGGGTGAATAGCAAGATCTGACAGATAGCAACAATAACTAAAATCTGTTAGTGATCTGGCAACTCCAATGAGTTTTTCATCATGCCATGCAGCAATTATCAAACTAGAATTCTCATACATTTTTGCAATTCTCTCGGCACTTTCTGTTGGTCTTTTAAGCACAGCTGTATCATAGATAGTTATAATATCCTGAATATTTGGAATCTCATTAAATGTAAAAGTAAAGTTCATATACGTATAAGTTTAAAAATCCCACCAATTGGTTTGCATATAGTTCTCACCCAATACATAAGTTTCGCCAATAATTGGAGCGATATATTCCTGCTCTTGTACTGCAGCCTCTTTAATAAATCTTTTGATAGATTGATTCCAAGGATGCGTAGAAAGCATAAATTTACCCCAGTGAACTGGGAATACAATTTTAGTATCTAGATCTTTCGCAGCTTTAACGGTTTCTTCGGGAAACATATGTATTTGTGGCCAATGTTCACTGTATTGCCCACATTCCAGAAATGCAATATCAAAACCTTTAAAATAAGCTCCTATTCTTTTAAATTGATCGTCATAACCCGAATCTGCTCCAATAAAGATTTTATATCTATCTAATTCTAGCACAAAGGATGACCACAAAGTTTTTGCTCTTGTAAATCCTCTTCCTGAAAAATGACGGGCAGGAGTTGCTGTAATTTTTAAATTTTTATTGATCGTTATATATTCCCACCAATTGAGTTCTGTAATTTTATTTGGAAAAACTCCCCAATATTCTAAATGAGAAGCTACACCCAAGGAGGTAATTATTTTCTTAGTTTTTGAATGAAGTTTTTCTATGGTAGGAAAATCCAGATGATCATAATGATCATGGGTAAGTATTAAAAGATCAATTTCAGGAAGGTCTTCAACCTCATAATTATCTGCTCCAGAAAATGATTTTCCGAAGATATTAACCGGAGATGCATTACCGCTAAAAACAGGATCTACCAAGATCTTAAAATTATTGTGAGTAATTAGATAAGAAGAATGTCCAAACCAAACAATTGTTGGTTTTTCTGCTTCAATAGAACTCAGATCTATTTTCTTATTAGGAATTTCTCTATCTGGTTTAACATCTTTTGGTTTATTATAAAAAGCACGGAACATCTTAAAAGTAGAAATATTGTCAGGATTTAGTGAAGTTGTTTCTACATTCTTAAATTCACCCTCCCTATAATTATCAACTTGCTCTATTTTCTTTAATCTATCTTCTGAAGGTATTTTACCAAAAGTTTTGAAATTCATAAATGTTCAATAAAATTTAAGCTGAAATTAAACAATTTCAGCTTAAAAACTTATGATTATGAATGTACGATTCTCTAAGACCTCAACCTTTCTTTCTGAAGGTGCAAAAGGTGAAATTTTGAACAGCATTGGAAGGAGTAGTATGGTTTACATTTATACATTTATCTATGAATAAATCCTGAGCAAATACTTGTGAAAGCTCATCTTTAGAGTATTGAGAGATCTCAATACCACTACATTTTGTTGGACCATTGTTAGAAAATGTACCTATAATTGCTTTTCCATTATCTATTAAATTCTCATAAACTAACTTAACATAGGCTTCTATCTCTTTATCATCTCTCAAAAAATGAAAAGCAGCCCTATCATGCCATAGATCATACTTTTGCTTAGGACAAAATTTAGTTACATCTTCCAGAATCCATTTAATTTTACTAGCATCTTCACCTAAACGTAATTTAGCATTAGATAAAGCCTTTTCAGAAATATCTAACACGGTGATATTTGTATACCCTAGCGCTAGAAGATGATCTGGTAAAAAACTATCTCCTCCCCCAATATCTATGATAGCCGCATCCTTATCTAAATTACAATCAGCTATTAATTCTAAAGATGTTGACGGCGTTGGCTGGTACCAGCTCACCGTACTTATATCTTTTGTTTGATAAATATTTTCCCAGTGAGTAGCTCTATTTTGCATCGTTTTTTTTTATTCTAAATTTTAGCCGAATTCGTTATATATTTTTCTAAAGATGTTTTATAATTTAGGAATGAATTTACCCGTGTCTTTCATATAATCTTTATAGTTCTCAAAATTGGCAATCAACCTGGATTCTTCATATTTTGATTTAAACTGAAATAAAATTAAAAGAAGTATACTTATAATTAGTTTATATTCCGAGGTAATATAAATAGCGACAGAGAACAAGATTAATAATATTCCAGTATAGATAGGGTGTCTTAAATATTTAAATATTCCGGTTGTTATTAAATCTGCATTCTTAACAGGAGAAGGAAATGGGGATAAGTTGCTTCCCAATTGATAAAAGCTTAGTACTATTATTATAATTCCTAAGACTGAAAAAGTCAATACCCCCAATTTAAACCATTCGGGCAGACTTATAGTAATAAGATCAATTTCTATTAAATAAACACCAAACAGGATAAATTGAAGTAAAACATACATCCAATCTTTTCCTGCTCTCATCCTATCTTTAAAATTAAGAGATTTCTTTATAGATAATATAAAATCCCATAACTAATACAAACCATCCAAAAGCCTTTTTCAATTTTTTCCCATCTATAAAATTGGCAAGATATATACCTACAAAAATTCCAACAATTGCTATTCCGGTGAAAATAAGTAAGAAGATCCAATCTATATCTACATTTCCAAGATCTCCTAAAAAGCCTATAAGAGAATTGATAGCAATAATGAAGAGCGAGGTTCCCACGGCCTTCTTCATTGGTAGTTTTGCCAAGATTACGAGTATAGGAATGATGATAAATCCACCTCCTGCACCCACAAGTCCGGTAATAATTCCTGTAATAAAGCCTAAAGGAATTAATGCCTTATAATTTGCCTTAGCATTTTCATCTTTATTTGCGAGAAGTGTCTTTCTATCAACAATCATAGAAAAAGAGGCTGCCAACATTAAAATGGCAAAAAACAACATGATCGCAATATTCTTAGTAAGAATGTAACCGCCAATTGTAAAAATTTCTGAAGGAATTGCAGGAACTAAGAATTTTCTGGTACTAAAAACAGCTATAAAAGCAGGAATGGCAAAGGAGATAGCTGTTTTAAATTCAACTAAGCCTTTTTGCAGATTTCTTCCAGCTCCAACTAAAGAAGCAGATCCAACTACAAATAAGGAATATGCCGTAGCGGTAACCGGGTTGATCGCTAATAAATATACTAAAATTGGAACTGTTAAGATGGAACCTCCTCCACCTATCAAACCTAAAACTCCACCTATCAAAAACGCTCCAACGTAACCTAAAATATCTATCAATTCCATTTACCAATTTTTAATTCTATACAAAAGTAGAGAGTTAGCACGGCGCGCACAGTAACAATAGTTACATATGAAAATTATAAAGACAACACTTTAATACTGTTTCTTTGAAGCTCAATTTTACCTTCTAATTTTAATTTTTTAAGCAGTCTAGAAATTACAACTCTTGAAGTATGAAGATCATAAGCTATATCTTGGTGGGTTACCTGAAGTAATTCATTTTGATTAATCTTTGCTTTATCTTGAAGATACCTCATTAGCCGTTCATCCATATTTAGAAAAGCAATAGTATCTATAGTATCCAACATTTCGATAAGGCGAGAATGATAACTTTCAAAAACAAAATGTCTCCAGGTTTTATATTTTGCTATCCACTCCTCCATCTTTTCTATAGGGATCATTATAATTTCTGTAGGCTTCTCTGCAACCGCACGAATTTCACTTTTTGTTTCGCCTAAACAGCATGAAAGCGTCATAGCGCAAGTATCCCCTCTTTCAAGAAAATAAAGCAACAATTCATCGCCATCCTTATCTTCTCTTAAGATCTTAATAGCCCCACTAATAAGTAAAGGCATATGGGTAACAAAATCGCCAATTTCAATTATTTTCTCTCCTTCTTTTATAGATTTTAGATGGCCAACTTCTGCCATTTCTTCTATTAATTCTTTTTCAAAAATAAAGGAATAAGCCTCTGTAAGAGATTCGATCATGAATAATATATTGGTTAACAGTTTAAAATTACTACCATTTTTTTGAACCTACTAATTATATGTTTTTAAGTTCTTCGCTCTTAAAAGTTATAATTCAAAATCAGATCTGCATGAAAAAGATCTGTTTTGTTCAAATAAAAGTTAGGATTATCAGGAAAATCTCCATTAGCAAATTTAGCCACCAATAATAGTTCCGGCTGAAGATTTTTTATTTTATCAAAGAAAAAGAAGATATCTAAATTAACATGCGTATAATCTGGAACGGCATATTTATTCAATTTTGGATCTAGAACAGAAGGTTTCCATTGATGGCCTACGCTAAAAATAGTTTGAATCTTAGATTTTGGATCTAGTAGCTTAAATGTATTTTCATAATACATTACTAAAGCATGATTATCTGCAGTACCCTCGCTACGTTCTCTCTTTTGAAAACTGAACAAAAACTCTCTTCCCCATTCTCTAGGAAACACAAACTGACCATGAGGTAAGATCCTATCGTACGCTAAAGAAATAGAAGAATTACTTTGCGCCCATTTATATTTCATCTTTATTCCTAAAACATCTGAAGTATTAGATCTAATGTAGCTTAAAGAATCTATTTCATTCCCTCCGTTTCCAATCTTGTTTTGATGCAACCATTCCATTTCTAAATCTACGCTAGGAGCTACTGCGATCTTTGGTTTGACATAAAATGAATTAGAAACATTATCTATATAATAATTCCAAGTATCAAAACTAAGATTGTTGGTAAGATTAAAATTTGCACTCGAGATAATTAGAAAATCTGAATTGGTGTTATTTGCATACTGCGAATCTTTTCCTTCAAAATTTCTACCTGCTCCATAAGTACCTATACTTTCTCCTATAGAATAAAACTCCCCTGTAGATCTAGGAGCTACTGCATTAAAAATACCGGTTTGAAAATGAGTCTTTTTATCTCGATCAAACTTATACATAAAGCCTTGAAAAAGACTTGGGATCATTCTACCATCCTGAGGGTTTATCAACGGAGATTTTAGCTTCATTCTACCTAAACTAAAAGAATGTTTTTCCAAACTATAATCTACGTAGAGCTCTCCTAAAATAAATATGGTCTTGTTATCTAAATTTAACCTATCAAACAGTCCTTCTTCATACCTACTCACTTTCCCTGTTGCCAAATCTGGACTAGTAAGATCTTGTAAACCTAAATTTGTTGAATTATAAACTGCTACTCCAAACTCTAGATTCTCATTAAATAAATATTGATATTTTAATTTACCTCCTATTGCTAAAGCCTTAAAATCTTTTAAAGATCCTTTATTTACAGTATTCATGTAATAACTACGAATTTGACCTGATAAGATACTTCGCTTTTTATTTTCTGAATTTTCCTGGGCTATAATGAATGAAGGAAAACACAAAATTAGAAGTAGAAGGAAGAAGAATTTCTTTATCATTTGTTTTTAGTTATATCATATTTCTGTTTGTAGTAGTCCATTATAGGCTGAAACGGGCCAAATTGATGTTGTTCTACCGAAAAATTATCTACATATGGGCCATAAGGAGTAGAAACTGGTTTTAGTTTAAGATCTGGATAATCTTTATTTAAACCTGCTTTTTGAGGTCTACTGAAACTATTGATATACCCCGCCAGATTGTAAGCTTCTTCATCTGTAAGTTTTGGAGACTTCCAAGTTGCTTGTCCAAAAGGCATATTTCCTTTAATAAATTGTGCAGCGGTGATTACTCTGTGCATTCCTGCACCATTATTATAACTATCCGGGCCCCAAAGTGGAGGGTATTGGTATCCTTTTGTAGAATCTGCCAATTTTACGCCCTGCCCGTTATCTCCGTGACACACTGTACATTCTTTAGAAAATAGATCTTTACCTTTATCAAAATCAACAGCAACAGTGGGAAGTTCAACTTTAGCATATCCTTTGAAATCCTTTTCTCGTTCTGCAGGCATATCTTCAGTTAACCATTCCATATAAGCAACTATGGCTTTCATTTCTTTTGAATCTGTTGGCAGCTTGTCTCCATTCATACTTCGTTGCATGCATCCATTAATTCTATCTTCTATAGTTCCATCGCTATTAGATCTACCTCTAAACTGAGGAAATCTATTGGTAACTCCTATCCAAGAAGCAGAACCTGGCTGGGTTCCTGCTTTTAAATGGCAATTCATACATGCAAGATTATTACCTGCATATCTCATTTCAGGATCTTCTGCCTGAGGTCCCATGTATTTTGGAGATTCAGAAATAAGCTGATATCCATATTTAATTTGAGAATCTACAAATCCAGCACTCATTTCAGCTTCTACATCTTTTGGCTGCCAGTTTTCCGCAAGTATTTGCTTATCTTTAAACAAGTAAGGATCTGAACTATAAAGATAAATACCTAAGAATATCACCACTATTATTGCTAATACTGATCCGAATAAAAAGGCAATCGATTTGCTTAATTTTCTATAAATAGTCATCGCTCTTAAAATTAATCGTCACCCATTAAAATAAATTTCTTATCAAAAAAGATGGTAATACTAAGATAAGTTTAATAAGGCGAAATTAGTAACAAACCTAAAGATTAGAAGTTCTTAAATGTGTAACAAATGTTACATATAATAGCTCATCATACTTTTAAATTAGTCCGCTCTCTAAAATTATAGTTATGACCAATAATATTAAATACTTTTTGCCTTTTTATGGAATGCTTGCACTTATTATAGTTAGCTGCAATACCAATAAGAAAACGGTGCTTCAAAATAATGCTATGAAAAATAAGGCAAAAACTATTGCTATACTGCATACCAACGATATGCATGGTTCTTATATGCCTTTTGAAACAACTTTAGATAATGCTACCGCACAAACGGGAGATTCTATAGACAACTTAATGAGATTTGACCGTAAAGCCTTTATTGGAGGTTTTGATTATATGGCAGCAGCTATAAAATCTATAAGAACCGAAAAAGGAAATGATAGGGTGATATTATTAGATGGAGGTGATACTTTTAGTGATGATCAATTAGGAAATCTTACCAAAGGGGAAGCCATGATTAGTATGATGAACCAAGTTGGTTACGATCTTCTGGCGCTTGGAAATCATGATTTTGATTATGGATTAGAGCGAACCGATGAGCTTCAAAAATTGGCAAATTTCCCGATGCGAGCTGCTAATATTATAGATGAAAAAACGGGAGCTCCGGTTTTTGGTGAACCCTATATTATTATAGAAAAACAAGGAATTTCTATTGCTATTCTTTCTTTAGGTTACAGAAACACACCACTTACAGGGAATTCTAAAAATATTGAAGGTTTAAAATTTGAAACCGGGATCGATGCCATAAAAAAGTATCTTCCCATAATCAGTAAAAAAGCAGCTATTATTGTCTTGTTATCTCATGAGGGAATGGCAGTAGATAAAGTTATTGCTGAAGAAATTGATGGTGTAGATCTTATTGTAGGTGCACACAGTCATGACGTCATCTCGCCACCCATAAAAATAAACGATACTTATATTGTTCAAGCTCTTTCTGATGGAGCTATTTTAGGAGAAACTGAAATCCAAGTTAGCAATAATAAGATTATAGCGCTAAATGCTAATTATCACTACCTGTGGCATGATAAAATGTCTCCAGATCCAGAAATGAAGAATATGATCTCCGAACTTAGAAAACCATATAAATCTCAATTAGAAGAAAAGATTATCAAAACGAATACTGTAATTGGAAGACAATATAAATCTGAAAGTCCTTTTGATAAAATGGTTACCAGCTTTATGGTAGATAAATTTAAGGCAGATGCAGCGTTCTTGCCTGGAGTTGGATATGGGATTTCTTTAAAAGGTGAAATCACTTCAGAAGATATCTATAAACTTTTGCCGCATCCTGCTAAAATAGTTACGTTGGAGATGACAGGGGAACAAATAAGAAGAACGCTGGAACAAACAGCTACCAACTTAAACCCTATAGACAAATTAAAGACGGTAGGTGGATTAATTCAATCTTCAGGGATACAATATCACTTAGATCTCAACAAGCCGATAGGGCAAAGAATTGATGCCATTAAAATTCAAAATGAAGATCTAAATCCAACCAAACTTTATAAAGTAGTTACGCATACAGGAATGATTAACGGAATTCATAATTACGATGAATTTGGAAAAAGCACGAATATTGTAAAAACAGACACCGTTCTAACAGAGTTTGTAATGAAAAATCTTAAGGAAATGGAAGAACTTTCTTATCCTAAAAGAATGGGGGAAGTAGTAATTAAAGATAAGTAAGCCTTTAAATCTTATCTTTTTTTAAATTCCTTCATTCGCAATTCTAACATTAATAGCGAGAATTTATAAAAAGGCTATTTTCAAAGGCACTCCCATTAGATCTGCTTTTTTTATTAAGATAATTTTATAGAAGAGCAGATCGATAAGAAAAATATTGTTTTCCAAAATTAAAATCCACACTCACCTAAGTCGCTAGACTAGAATTTTTCTACTTAAATATTCTAGTCTGATATTTCTTTTTATCAAAATCATTGTGTCTTTTTTAAAATTATATATCTTTAATTAATTATGAAGCATACTATTATTGGCTCTTTATAAGTCCAATTGAAAGCACGTATCTTTGTACCCCAAGTTTAAACCTATTTTATAAATTCTTATGAATTACCCCAGTTCTAGTAGAATTAAAAGTCAAGCTCTGTTTGCTTTTTTCGTTCTAATGCTCCAAATTCCCAATACTTTTGCTCAGGAAGATCTTAGCTCTGATGAGCTTTTTATAAAGGCGCGTAACACCGCTTTTGATGATGATAACTATCCAAAAGCAATTGCCCTAACCAAAAAGGCTCTAGAAATTAGCCCAGACTACGCAGATATCCGCATATTTTTAGGAAGATTATATACTTGGACAGACAAGGTGGATAGTGCTCGCGTAGAATTTAACCGAGTATTAGAAAAGAACCCGGGACATGAAGATGGTAGTTTGGCATATGGAAGTTTGGAATATTGGAATGATGATTCAAAAAAGGCTAAGGCGATCGTAAATAATGGATTGGAATACCATCCAAAGTCTGAAGAATTGCTTTATTTAAAAGCACGTATTTTAACAGATCTAAGAGAATTTCCCGAAGCTAATAAAACGGTTAATGAGCTTCTAAATATCAACCCTCAATACTCTAAAGCTAGAGGTTTAAGTGAAAGTATAAAAAATGCTTCTTCAAAAAATATTATAGGACTAACCTATGATTTCGTGTATTTTGACAAACGCTTTGATGATCCATGGCATCTTGCAAGTGTAGACTATGGAAGACAAACAAAATTTGGATCTATAACCGGTAGAGTTAACTACGCAAACAGATTTCAAACTGATGGTGTTCAATTTGAAGTGGATGCTTATCCCAGAATTTCCAATACTTTTTACACCTATGTAAGTGCTGGAATCGCTAAAAAAGACGGAATTTTTCCACAACTTAGAACGGGTTTTTCTCTTTACGCAAATTTGCCGTGGTCTATGGAGGCAGAGGCAGGTTTTAGAATGCTAAAATTCTCAGATGAAACTTGGATCTACACCGCATCATTGGGAAAATACTATAAGAATTATTGGTTCAATTTAAGAACGTATCTCACCCCTTCTAACGAATCTCTATCTCAGTCTTTAACCTTAAACGTAAGATATTATATTGGTGGTGCAGATGATTTCTTAAGCTTTTCTGTAGGAACTGGTTTATCTCCAGACGATCCTACTAACAACATTTTATATAATAATGGAGATACTTATAAACTTAAGACAAGTGATATCTCTATAGGTTACAGAAGAAGCTTTAATACAACTAATGTTATATTTATTTCTGCAGAACTTGAAAACCAAGAATACCAACAAGGCGTTAAAGGAAATCAGTTTCAAATTGGTGTAGGTTATAATAAAAGGTTCTAAATATGCGTCAAAAGATCTTCAAGCTCATTTTTATAGTTATAATTTTTCTTCCATTAATAATGTGGATGGCATGGGTAATAACTCCAAAAACCAAACTTGTAGTTGCAATAATCGATAAAACCGTGCTTACTAAAGAAGGCCAGGAACATATTTCTTTAAACTGGATCTTAAATCATGAACGTTATACTAAGACCACTAAAGATGCTTATGATATCAGCCATGATTACTACGGATTCTTCCCCCAAAAAGATGAAAAATTCAGAATTAAAGGTTTAGAGCGCTTCTCCAAAAATCAGCTAGAGCAGTTAAGCTTAGATGCAGATATGGTCTATTTTACAGATACTTATGGCATTTATAATAATGAGTGGTTTAAGAAAGAAGACGTTGGTGAGCGTTCCGGTATGTTATATGGTGGTTTAAGTTCTAAAGACATTGAACTTTTGCGCTTAATGAAAGAGAAAAAGAAACTTATCATAACCGAATTCAACACGATTGGTTCTCCCACACAATCTGAAAATAGGAATCAGTTTGAAAATATGTTTCAATTAAAATGGACTGGTTGGACGGCACGCTATTTTGACAATTTAGATATCAGCATAAATAAAGAGATCCCACAATGGCTCATAAGAAATTATGAAAACACACATAAAAGGAAGTGGCCGTTCACAAAGTCTGGAATTGCCTTTGTTAATGATAAGGATGAAGTAGTAATATTGCAGAAAGATGAACATCTTACAGAGTCATTACCACATATAGTTAGTAATGATTATGCACAGGAGCATTTATCATTACCCGAGAAGATTAAATATCCCTTTTGGTTTGATATTATGGTACCTAATTTAGAAGTGAACGATGTGGTCTCTAAATTTGAGATAAGCGCTAACAATGCCGGCAAAAATGAACTTAAAAAGTATGGTATTCCAACCACGTTCCCTGCAGTGACCATGCATAAAGACCAAGACTATATCTTCTATTATTTTTCAGGAGACTTTAGTGATAATGCAGTAAATATTACCAGCTCATATTTTAAAGGCATTGGTTTTTTTGAAGGATTCTTTTATAACGAACAAGATGCTCTAGAAAGAAAAAGTTTCTTTTGGAAGTTCTATCGCCCTATGCTTTCAGAAATTTTAGAAGATTATAACCAAAACCTTCACGATTGATATTTAATTAGACATGGTGTAGTTCTGAAATATGGAATCTGGCACGATCTTTCTTCCTTTAATAATTTCAGCATTCCGCTTTTTAAACAAATTAAAAGCATTAATAAGTTGTGCTTTTTTATCTGCATCATCTATTAATACCTCTTCCATTTTCTCGTTAAATTTATAAAGGTTATCTCCGTTTAAATGATATTCGCCCATTATAAAATCTATAAGATCTGTTTTGGTTTGCATTAACGGAACTTCATGTATATTTTGGAAAGCTCTGGTAGTATCTAAACCTTTTCCTACCCAACTCATAGTTGCTGGTAACTTTATACTGTAATTGGTCTCTAAAAATGATAACAAACTTGGAGCAATATCAAAATGAGTTGAAACAGAATTCATTTCAGCAGTCCTTTTAAGCATTGGAGAATAAACAATGAAGGGTACATGGTACCTATCTAATTTAGTACTCATAGGAATTTCTGGAATTCTGTGATCTCCGGTTATAAGAAAAATGGTGTTCTTAAAATCTGCTCTTTTTCTATAGCTGTCCATAAATTCTTTTATAGCATCATCTGCATATAAAATGCTTACATATTGCTTTTCGTAATTTCTGTAATTTTCTTTTTTACTGTTATCAAAACCTAATTCAGTAAGTCGTTCCTCAAATTTCTTTGTATACCTTTCTTTCTCTTCAATTAGAAAAGGACTATGAGTTGCAAGTGTTAAAAGCACGCTTAATTGCGGTTGAGAGCTACTTACTGGCCTAGTATCTAAATAATACTGGTACAACGCCTTATCGCTATATCCCCAAGAGAATCCATTATTAGCTGGTAACTTTGGATACTTAGATGATGGGAATGTGCTTAGATCATTGATCTCATCTATATTATTAAGCTTTAAATATTGAGACATATTATCAAATCCCGAATCTCCTCCATAATAAAAAGAAGTTCTATATCCATTTGCATTTAAAAGATTGATCATAGATAATTGTTCAGGCATCTTTGGTCCCATTGCTAAATAACCATTTTGCCCGAACGGCAAAGAACCTAGTATAGATGGAAGCACGGCAAAAGTTCTTCCTCCCTCGCTCATAAAGTTTTTCCAGTATAAACTTTCTGAAGAAAGGGAATCTAGATATGGGGTAAAATTACCTAAATAAGCGCCGCTATTAGTAAACGCCCTTCCTAATCCTTCTACTAATATTATTACAATATTCGGTTTTTCTGTTCCTG
Source organism: Gillisia sp. Hel_I_29 (assembly GCF_000744275.1). Classification (NCBI taxonomy): domain Bacteria; kingdom Pseudomonadati; phylum Bacteroidota; class Flavobacteriia; order Flavobacteriales; family Flavobacteriaceae; genus Gillisia; species Gillisia sp. Hel_I_29. The sequence goes on along the minus strand of NZ_JQLP01000005.1, from coordinate 1,620,531 downwards.
GCTCAAAAAAAGGAGTTAGTACATCATTTTCTATATCCTTATGTAAAAAGGGATAATTCTCTTCATCTACATATTCAAATGGGATAGCTTTGGTAAGCTTGTCTATAAAATCTCCAATATAAGAATCTGCATAGATATCAATTTCATAAATTTCTGGAAAATAATGATCATAGGCTGCGCTATAAAAATGTTCAGATTTATTAGTGATCAGATTATTGGCATAATCAGATTTTAAGTTGACTTTATTCCATGAAGTTATAGCGTTAACCGGAATATAGATTACTGCTAGTATAACTATTACTGCAGCCAAAATAAAATTCAATTTAAATCGCTTTGGGAGTAAATTTAAAATTACAACGTTAAATAACACCAGAAGGATAAATAATACAGCAGATACTATACTTACTCCCCCAGATGCTCCCACGGTTTGGGTTATATCTTCAAGCGAATAGCCAAAAAGATCTGCTCCCAACATTACCAAAGCGGTATTAAAATAACTTATAAGTAATAGTTGAATTGCGAATATTAAGGATATAAATAGTTTGAAACTGATGTTTGCTAGCTTAGGAGCTATTAGATATAATATCGCGTAAAGAATAAAAAGTAATGGAATGAACTTTAACCAAAAAAGCAGATCTATATAAAAACTCCACATCAATAGCTTTAAGAAACCTAAAGGAAGACCGTGGAAATTAGAATTTAGAGAAACTTCTATAACGCTTAATATAAATATCAAGGCTAACCATATAAGTGAGAGCGCTGCAAAAGATTGAACTAAAGATTTTATTCTTAAAAAAGTAGCGTGCTCCTTTTCGGTGTAATTTTCAGGCATTCAAAATAGAGTTATTTCTTAAATATAAGCTAAAACAAGGCAATACAAATATGTAAATACGCTATGAATTATAGCTCAAAAAACTAATTTTTTATTTCTATTGTCAATTCTTCACAGAGGAATAAGTTCTTAAACTTAGTTCTTACTAATTGGAGAAATCATTATATGTGCTCTATGAGTTCCCGGATCCATGATCCATGGCATTCCCGGAGCTTCTGGCTTTATAGGCAAACCTGTAGATTCTGCAGTTGCATAAGGAATGTAAACTACATATCTAAATTTACCATCTTTTAGATCACCCGTATTTTTATTGTAATTTTCTTCAGAACCGCTAAGAACAAAGAAGGCACTTGGAGCATCCGGCATCTCTAAACTTCCATCTGCAGCTTCTTTTGCTCTAATTTGTCTTTTTTCAGCTTCAGATCTCCCTGCAGCTTTTAACGCTCTTCCTCGTTCCATAAATGGCTCTAACTTTTTAGAATAACAGGTAACCTGAATTCCTTCTTTGGAAGGGTCATCTCCTATACAAACCATATAATTAGATCCTTCTCTAAGAACCTCTAATTCTCCACTCTCGCTATATCCATATACCTTTGCTCCTTCTCTTTGATCTTCTGGAGCGGCGAGTACAGCGGTTTTAATTTGAATAGCTACTGGTAAACTAGTTCTTTCTTTATCCTGAGAAAAGCCGGAGACTCCAATTAAAACTGCTATTAATGTTATAAAATTTTTCATGTTATTATGTTTTATATAACCAGCCCGAAGTGCCGTTCATTTTTATAAATATAAGAATTTATATTTCTAAATTTATAGTAGACTAAACTCTTGTTGAATCAACTTAAAAGTTTAGAATAAAATTATTCGTGCTATCTAGAACATATCTTATTTCTAAGCTGCTATTAAATACTAATCTTGTTGGATTTATTTAATTATCTTCAGTAAAAATAGGAACACCTCTTATTTTCATAATTCAAACTTAACATTAATAAGGCATACCGATGAGCGAAACAGTAGACGACTATTTGGATAATCATTACATACATAGAAGTAATTGGTTAAGAGCGGCAGTTTTGGGTGCAAATGATGGTATTCTTTCTACTGCAAGTTTAGCCATAGGGGTAGCAGCTGCCAGCGACTTAAGAGAGCCTATTATTCTGGCCACGTTGGCAGGATTGGTAGCAGGTGCACTTTCTATGGCTGCCGGAGAATATGTTTCTGTTAGCTCACAAACCGACGTGGAAAGTGCAGATATCGCCAGAGAAAAGATAGAATTAGAAGAAACTCCAGAATTAGAATTGCAGCGCCTTGCAGAGATCTATGAAAAAAGAGGACTTAAAAAAGATACCGCACTAATTGTAGCCAAAGAGCTAACCGAGCATGATGTACTGGCCGCCCATATTAGAGATGAATTGGGAATTAATGAGATAAGCCAAGCAAAACCAATTCAGGCTGCTTTTGCATCTGGAGCCTCCTTTACCGTAGGTGGCGTGCTACCATTATTAGTAGTTCTTTTTCTACCGGTTCAATCTATGGAGTATTACTTGTATGGTTTTGCCACTATTTTCTTGATAATTCTGGGGGCCTTAGCCGCCAAAGCTGGAGGGTCTAATATTGCAAAAGCTGTTCTTAGAATAACTTTTTGGGGTACTGTTGCCATGGGATTAACGGCTGTTGTAGGTTATTTTTTTGGAGTAAATCTCGCTTAAATAAAAGTTCTAATGAGATTTTTAAAAACCGATCTTTAGTTGAACCTTGATCTTTTTGAAACTTCCTATAAAATAGAGATAATACCAAATTATGAGCGATAGAATAATATAAATATGATATTCCTCCTTTAAATCTTAATTGAATCTTAAGGTATTTATTAAGAGCTATTAAAGAATAAAAATTAAAATTTGTAAGATGAAATTATTACTTGTAGAAGATGAAGTTGGTATTGCCAATTTTGTGAAACAGGGATTAGAGGAAAATGGCTTTACCGTAGAGGTAGCAGATGATGGCAGCAAAGGATTAGAATTGGCACTTACCAATAATTATGATCTATTGCTTCTAGACTGGATGCTTCCCGGTATGAGCGGCATTGAGATCTGTAGTAATTTTAGAAATCAAGATAAAGAAACACCAATTATCTTTTTAACTGCGAAAGATACAGTAGATGAAACCGTTCTAGGCTTGAAAACCGGAGCCAATGATTATATAAAAAAACCATTTCATTTTAAAGAATTACTAGAACGTATTAAGGTTCAATTAAGACAAGATACTAAAGAAGATCATAAATTTAATGTAGGAAAAATAGTTTTAAATATTTCCACCCATCAAGTGTATAATGATATAGATGAAGTACACCTAACTCAAAGAGAATTTGAACTGCTTCAATATTTACTTCAGCATAAAGGTAAAGTTTGCGAGAGGACCGAGATCATCCGCAAGGTTTGGAATATTCATTTTGATTATGATTCTAGCGTTATTGATGTCTATATAAATTCATTAAGAAAGAAACTTAATTTAAATGTCCAAGACAATTTAATTGAGACCATTCGCGGGGTTGGATATATTATTAAAGAACCTAGATCTTAGATAAGTTACAAAAAGCAGAATGAAACTAAATTTTAAAAATAGGATCGCTTATCATTATATAGTTGCCACTGCCCTTATTGTTGGTCTGGTTTTTTTGGTGATCTTTTTTGTAGTTAAAAGTACTGTTTACGCAAATCTAGATAAAGATCTGAACTTTGAGATCCAAAAGCATACCCAGGAGATCACTATTTCTAATGATAGTATTTATTTCTCTAATAAAGAGGAATTGGAAGAACGCGAACATGTAGAAGTGCAGGTTAATCCTGTATTTATTCAGCTATCAGGAACAAACGGAAAATTATTTGACAAGTCTCCAAACCTTAAAGATAAGGAATTAGCAACCTCAGCAAATCAAAAAGCCGGTCAGCATTTTAATACAATCCTATCTAATGAGCCAATACGCCAGGTACAATTGCCAATAGAGAAAAATGATGTTTTAAAAGGATACGTGGTTGCGGCAATGTCTTTGGAAGGTTCTACCAGAGTAATTAGAAATCTTGGAAATACCTTACTACTTCTCTACCCTCTAATAATTATTGGTCTATTTTTCATCTCTAGCTTTCTTGCCGGTAGAAGTATTGCTCCCATAAGATCTATAATTGCTACAACTAATAAGATTACCAGAAATAATCTAAATGACCGAGTAGCTTTACCTCAGAAAAAAGATGAACTACATGAACTATCATCGGCCATAAATGAACTCTTAAATAGAATTGAAAGAACTATAGAGAGAGAACGCCAATTTACATCAGACGCTTCTCATGAGCTCCGTACACCATTAGCTTCATTAAGAGGAAATCTAGAAGTGCTAATTCAAAAAGAACGCAGTGCCGCCGAATACGTAGAAAAAATAGAGTACAGTCTAGAAGTTATAGATACTATGAGCTTTACCTTGGACCAACTACTCACTTTAGCTAGAATGGACGCTCCTACCAATTCAGAGTCTAAAGATGTAACCTTACTTTCTACCTTGGTAGATGAAATAGTGTATAAAAACAAAGAAGCAATTCAGCATAAGAATCTTCAGATTAAATTAAAGCTTCAAACCAATCGAGATTATGTTGTACCTAGATATAACGCGCATCTAATTCTAGATAATATTATTCAAAATGCCGTTAAATACTCTTATGAAAATGGAATTATATCTATAGTTCTAGAAGCAAGAAAGGAAGCCATTATTTGTACTATTACCGACAATGGGATAGGTATCAAAAAAGAGGATATTCAGAAAATATTTAATAGCTTCTATAGATCTAATGCGTTGCAACATAAGCATATTAAAGGAAACGGACTTGGATTATCTATTGCTAAAAAATCTGCAGACGCTATTGGTGCTAAAATAGAATTAGAAAGCCAATTAGAAGGAGGCACCAGTTTTAAAATACTATTTAAGCCAATCTTAAGCTAGAAATTTCTCTTAACTTAGAGATCAGGTCTATATTTGACTTAGATAAAATATTCCTATGCTCGATCGTATCATTAAATTTAGTATTTCACACAAGCTAATAATCTTGCTTTTTACGATCTTCATTGTTGGATTTGGGATCTATTCGCTTTCTCAAATTCCTATTGGTGCTGTACCAGATGTAACCAATAATCAAGTACAGGTAATTACTACTTCCCAGAATCTTTCTACTCAAGATATGGAACAATATATTACCTATCCTGTAGAACTGGAAATGGCAAACTTGCCAGGAGTAAAAGAAATTAGATCGGTCTCTAAATTTGGATTATCTGTAGTTACCATTGTTTTTGAAGAAGATCTAGGTACTTATCTCCCAAGACAACTTATTGCAGAAAAAATTAAATCGGCTTCAGAAAAGATTCCCGAAGGTTTTGGTAAGCCACAAATGGGGCCAATCACTACCGGATTAGGTGAGATCTATCAATACACTTTAGATACCGAGCCAGGATTTGAAGACCGTTACTCTGCAGAAGATCTTAGAACCATTCAAGACTGGTTGGTAAAAAGGCAGCTTTCTGGCATTAGAGGTGTGGTAGAGATCAATGCTTGGGGAGGTTATGTAAAAGAAGTATGAAGTTGCCATCAATTCAAAAAAATTGAACGCAATGCATATTTCTATGTCTAAGATATTTAGTGCATTAGAGAATAATAATAGCGTTGCAGGTGGTGGATATATAGAAAAAGTAAATCAGGCTTATTTTATACGGGGACAAGGACGCGTATCCTCTTTAGATGATATTAGAAATATCGTGGTGGAGAATGATAATGGTATACCTGTTTTTATAAAAGATGTAGCTGAAGTTGGATTTGGTCAAGCCACCCGTTTTGGTGCCATTACAGCCAATGGAAAAGGAGAAACCGTACTTGGGCAAGTAATGATGTTAAAAGGAGCAAACTCTAACAAGGTAATAGAAGATGTAAAAGCAAGGGTTTCAGAAATTGCTACTTCGCTACCTGAAGGGGTAGTGATTAAGCCTTTCTTAGATAGAAGTGAATTAATTGGAAGAACTACTTTTACCATTGCAGAAAACCTTATTGTAGGATGCCTTATCGTAATTTTTGTTGTGGTATTACTATTAGGTAATTTTCGCTCTGGTTTAGTAGTGGCATCTGTAATACCGCTATGTCTTCTATTCGCACTTTCTTTAATGTACATCTTTGGAGTAGATGCAAATTTGATGAGCTTAGGGGCTATAGATTTTGGTATTATAATAGATGGAGCCGTTATTATTGTAGAATTTACGGCCTTTGAGATCACGAAAAAACATAAAGAATATGAAAATTTAGGAAAACAAGAACTAAAAAATCTTAAAGATCGCGTCACCTTTAATAGTTCTTCAAAGATGATGAACTCTGCTATTTTCGGGCAACTTATCATTCTAATCGTTTTTATTCCAATTCTATCTTTAACGGGTGTGGAAGGCAAAATGTTCAGACCTATGGCACTTACCTTCAGTTTTGCATTAATAGGTGCAATGATCTTGTGTTTAACATACGTTCCGGTGGCTTCTGCCCTCTTTCTAAGATCTAAGGAGCAGTATGAGAAGAATATTTCTGTGAGACTTATAAAATTTTTAAATCGAAGTTATAAACCTGCCATCATTTGGGCTTTAAATAAAAAGAAACTGGTATTAGGTATTGCTATTGCTCTCCTAATATTCTCCGGATATATATTCAGCCGTATGGGAGGTGAATTTATTCCGCAATTAGATGAAGGGGATTTTGTAATTCAGCCTGTACTGAAAACAGGAACTTCTTTGAGTAAAACTATAGAAACTACCACAGAAATTGAAAATATTCTTCTGGATAGTTTCCCTGAAGTAGAGCAAGTTGTAAGTAGAATTGGTGCAGCAGAAGTTCCTACAGACCCTATGTCTATGGAAGAAAGTGATGTTATAATATCTCTTAAGCCTAAATCTGAATGGGTTTCAGCTAAAACCAAAGATGAACTTGCAGAACGATTTAAAGATGCGCTGGCAATAATACCTGGAATGGAAATAGAATTCACGCAGCCTATAGAGATGCGTTTCAATGAATTGATAACGGGAGTGAGAGCAGATATAGCCATTAAGATCTTTGGAGAAAATCTAGATATTTTAAACTCAAAAGCTCAGAAGATCAAAAACCTGATTAGAGATGTAGAAGGAGCTTCAGATATAACGGTTGAAAAAATTGTGGGACTTCCTCAAATGAACGTAAATTTCAATAGAGAGAAAATTGCGAGATATGGCCTTAATATCGCAGATCTCAACAAAGTAATAACTATGGGATTTTCCGGAGAAACCGCAGGGAGTGTTTTTGAGGGAGAAAAACGTTTTGATATGGTTCTAAGGCTTCAAAAGGAAAGTAGGAAGGATATTTCTAACTTAAAGAATCTATATGTAAATACGCCATCTGGAGCGAAAATTCCGCTAAGCGAACTTGCAGATATAACCTATCAAAAAGGAGCTGCAAAAATTTCTAGAGATAATACACCAAGACGTATTGTAGTGGGTGTAAACGTTAGAGATAGTGATCTTCAAACAGTAGTAGATAAAATAAAAGGAATTGTAGAATCTAATATTAGCCTGCCTCCGGGATATACTATTACGTATGGAGGTCAATTTGAAAATTTACAAAGCGCCACTGCAAGACTTAAGGTAGCAGTACCCATTGCCCTGATACTTATATTTATCCTACTCTACTTCGCTTTTGGAACAATTAGAGAAGCATTGATGATTTTTTCTGCTATTCCATTAGCAGCCGTAGGCGGCATCTTATTATTGTGGGCACGTGGCATGCCATTTAGCATTTCTGCCGGTGTTGGTTTTATTGCACTATTTGGGATCGCTGTATTAAATGGAATAGTATTGATAGAACATTTTAAAGAACTAAGGGAAGACGGTATGAAAAATGACGATGACCTAATTGTAAATGGTGCACAGAATAGATTACGTGCTGTACTTTTAACCGCCTCTGCTGCTGCTTTAGGATTTTTACCGATGGCGGTATCTTCTGGAGCGGGAGCAGAAGTTCAACGCCCACTTGCAACTGTTGTTATTGGTGGATTAATCACTTCTACCCTGTTAACACTAATTGTGTTGCCGGTGATATATTCTCTATTCAGCAAAGAAAAAAAGAAGAAAGAAGCAGATACTAAAAATTTAAAGATAAAGCCACTTAGTGTTATCCTTTTACTTTTCGGATTTTCTGCGTTTTCTCAAGAGACTCAAGTAATAACTATAGAAAATGTTCAAGATCTTAAAGAAATTGCTCTTGAAAATAATCTTGGACTAAAAGCATCTTCTCTAAGAATTAATGAATCTGACGCTTTAATTGGTACTGCCTTTACTTTTGATAAAACCGAAGGGTATTTTGGAAAAGATGAAAGTAACAGAGCTTTAGATAAATCTCTGAACGTTATTGGAATCAAACAGTTCTTCGATTTCCCTACGGTTTATCTTGCCAGAAAAAAAGTTCGTAAAGCTCAATTTAGAGAAGCACAAAGTTCTTTTCAGCTTAAAAAACTTAGAATAGAACAGCAGGTTGCTGAGGTTTATTATCAGCTTCAGTATGAAAATGCTAAAATTTCAGTTTACAAAGATCTTGATAGTCTTTACCAAAAGTTTGCATATGCTGCCAAGAGAAGGTTTGAACTTGGAGAAACTAATTATTTAGAAAAGATCACCGCCAGATCTAAACAGAAACAGTTAGAGACACAACTAAAACAAGCACAAAATGAACTTAATATCTCTTATGAGAAACTTAAACCATTATTAAATACAGATAAGGACGTTATTATTCAAACCTGGAAGTTAGATAAAGTGGCATTAGACAATCTGGGGATTGAAGGTAATCCTGGGATCGATCTGTATCGCAATAAAACTGATTATTTTAAGGCTCAAGCCGGATTGGAGAAACAACAGTTATTGCCAGATATTAGTCTAAATTATTTTCAATTTAATAATGATATGGTAGAAGATCCTTTAAGAGGATATCAGGTTGGAATACATATACCTATCTTATTCTTTGGAAATTCTTCAAAAATAAAAGCAGCAAATTTTGCAAAAAGTGCTTCTATTCAAGATGCCAAAGATTACGAGAACAGATTAAATTCTGAATATAACCAGCTGTTGCAACAAATGAATAAACATGAAGAAGCACTTTCTTATTACCAAAGCGAAGGAAAAGAGCTTTCTGAGGAAATCATTAAAACTGCTACTATGAGCTTTAAAAATGGAGAGATAGATTTTTTTGAATACATCCAAAGTTTAGAAAACTCTTATGCCATCATCCTTACTTATTATGAAAATTTGAATGCATATAATAAAACGGTGCTTCAACTAAATTACCTAACCTTATAACTTCTGCCCATGTATATTAATATTCAAAGATATCTTCTAGTACTCACTATAGTCTCGGCAATATATTCGTGCGGAAATAATGAAGAAACGCCTAAAGACGTTAATAGCGGTGAAAGCACTGCTAAGAAAGGAGAAATAACTTTAAGCGTTGCTCAATTTGATGGGAGCAATATGAAAATTGATAAGCTTACTGAAAAATATTTTCCTGTTAGTGTAGCTGCTACCGGAGTTATAGATGTTCCACCAGAAAATAAAGCGGTCATTAGCTCCTTTGCAGATGGATATGTTAGACAGACACCACTGCTTATTGGTGACTCGGTTAAAAAAGGACAATTTCTGCTTAGTTTGGAAAATCCAGAGTACATTCAGATGCAACAAGATTATTTAGATGCTATGGAGCAGATGAAATATTTGAAATCTGAGTATGAACGTCAAAAAACGCTCATAGAAGAAAATATAACTTCAGAGAAGAATTATCTAAAAGCTGAAAGCGACTACAAAAGAAATTTGGCTAAATACCAAGCGCTTCGCAAAAAGTTACAAATGTTAAATTTGTCTCCTGATGCCATAGAAAAAGGTTCTATTTCTTCTCAAATTAGAATTTATTCGCCTATTACAGGGAGTATTACAGAAATGAATATCAATAATGGAATGTATGTTTCTGCAGCTCAAAATTTAATGCAAATTATAGATAGAGATCATTTACATATAGAGCTAGATGTTTTTGAAAAAGATCTGATGAATATCAAAAAAGATCAGGAGATAAAATTCAGCATTCCTGAGGCAAATAATGATACCATAGAAGGAGAAGTTCATTTGGTAGGAACTTCTATTAATAGTGAAAAAAGAACAGTGAAGGTGCATGGGCATTTTAAAGATGAAAGTTTAAAAAATAAATTTGCTACCGGAATGTTTGTAGAAGCTCAGATCCAAACAGCTGAAAAGAAGGCAAAAGCGCTTCCTACAGAGAGTATAGTATCTTTAGATAATACTAACTATGTTCTTATTTTAGTAGACAGAACAGATAGTGGCTATGTGTTTAAACGTCGTGAGGTAAAATTAGGAGATGTTTATAACGGTTTTACCGTTATAACGAATAGCAAAGATTTTAAACCAGATGATCAATTTGTGACTAAAGGAGCCTTTCCGTTAATAAAGGAAGAATAAATATAATCTTCTATGTTTGGAAGATTTATATACACAAAAAAGCCCTGAACAAATGTTCAAGGCTTTTTTTTCGTCGGGGTGGCAGAACGCACCTTTTATTTGTTATCCCTTGTTAGTAGAGACTTCTCAGTATTTTAATTTTAATAGGTCACCGAATCGGAATCAATGTTAAGATATATTACTTTCATTCTCACTATTTAAAAGTACAGAATTATTTTTTTGATTTCTAATTTTAAGCATTGATGTTGAGTTATTTATCATAATTCTTCAATTAACCCAGAGAACTTACCAGGTGATGATTTCAAATACTGCTTTTATCGCGGTATATCTTCAGGTTAATTACTATATTAGTTTTCATATAATGAGTTGTGATGCATTAAACAAAATGATCCAACAAAAAGAGAATATGCGGAATTCATTTCCGTATGAAATCTTTAGTATAGAATTGTACAAACTTTTTTTTCCTTAAGAGATCTTTTGGTATAGTGAAAAATGTTTAAATAATTATAATTCTTCATATTGATAGTTATGGATTATTTCGTTAGCTTCAGTTCCCGTTGATGATGTAGTGTTTGAGTAAATAAAATTTCATAATACGCTGCCAATTCCAAAATCTGCTATAGTAATAATATTCAATATAATTAAACTAATAAATTGTTCCAGACAGCAGCAATTCTAGATAATTTATTAATTGGAATTGATATAAATATTTACTAAAGGAAAATTTATAAAGTCAATTTGAGATTCGCTGATACATTCAAGATAATTATTGCATAAAATAATATGCCTCTTTTTCAAAAAGATTATCGCTATAATTTTGAGATTTTTTCTTTTCAATTTGATAGAGAAACTTTTTTAATACGGAGTTATAATCTGTATAAAAGTATTTTTGATAAAATTTAAATAATTTCGACTTCGATTCAAGTTTCGTTGAAATTGGAGAAACATACATATTAATTCCAGATAATTGTTCATACTGATAAGTATGAATGATCTCATGTGCTTTTATTGAAATAGGAGAGTTTTCTTTTAGTACGAATAAATTATCCCCGGTTGCTCCATCAAAATTATTTATTCCATCTATACTAATATTTTCATCAGTGAAAACAAACGTTCCAAATGTAAGACTTTGCGAAAAATCAAAAGAATAATTAATAAAACCACTTATAGTTGATCCCAGACTAAACGGCATGATCCTATACCGCAATCGAAATTTATCTTTCGTATAAATATCAAATCTGTTGAAACCTATATTTAAATGCCATTTTACCCAAAAATTTTGGTTGCCCGCAGCATTTTCAATAATGGAATTTCCTGCCGCGTTGACCAATTTAGACGGCCATACGTAAGCATAATTCTCGCTTTGTGAAAATTCCCTTAGCATTCGTTTACTCTCGAATACCACATAGCCTCCTAAAGCTCCCTGAGCAAAGCCTTTTAGCAAAACCTTACTGAATTGTTCTTCCGGTTCTTTATTGATAATAGCTCCTATTCCACCAATTACCGAGCTAACCCCAACATTCACTAAAGCGAATTCCAAATCGGAATTTTGGGCTTCGCCTGATTTTCCACAAATAATTAAGCAAAATATCAGTATCGAAATATCCTTATAGTAAAACCCAGACTTGAGAAAAATCTGGGTTGTATTATAGATTGTAATTATATGATTACTCATTAAATCCTTTTACAGAGTTTAAATCCTTTACTAAAAGAATGGGAATCCTTTGGTGAGACTCCGCATATGTTTTATAAGATGCTCCTTCAATTACGCTAATATCCACATTTCCTCTCATTAAAATCAAATTGACAAAGGATAAGTTTGGTATATCTTCAAATATTGCCTGTTTAAGAATATATTTCCCATTATCATTTTCGATATGATCCACATTCACAATGTTTTTTCTTTCTTGTTTATTTCCATCTTTTGATAGAGTTTCTCCAAGGTATTCAACAGCAACCATTAGACCTTCTTCATTTTTAGGATCAGCATTCCATTCCAATAAGAAATTTTTGTAATATGCTAATATAGAGACTTTAGATTCTATCTGTTGAACAGGCTTACTGACATTTAATTTTTTCGGAATATATAATTCAACCTCTGTAACATCATTTGAGCTCTTATTGTTTTTGAAGTTAAGAGATATTGTTTTACCATAAATTTCTGACTCACTGAATTTACTACCTTCGATAGTTTCCCCTAAAGCCATTTTCTGTCCATTCAAAGAAACTGATTTATTAGCATAATTTTGGATTTCAATTTTTTGAGATAATGAATATTGTACATTATTGATTGATTTTAGATTATTAAAACCCAAAGTATTATCTGTCATTTTAAAATAATCATGATAGGCATTTGGACTAATATCCAACAGTCTATACTTATTTGATATTTCCTTATTTGCACTGGAAGCTTCAGTAGTCATTTCGATTTCATTCTGCTCGTCTTTTTGACATGATGTAAAAATAATTGCAGATAATAAAAGATATGTGATTTTTTTTAATTTCATCTTTAAAATTTTTAGTTGTTAAACTTAAGGTTCAGTAGGCTCAGAAGGTAACCCCCAATTGCCATCTATATATATAGGCTCTTGAATCTCGGGAATGTACATCATGTCCTGGTCGTAATCGAAATTAATCTTCTCTCCTTGAATATTCCCTTCTACAAAATTATCGCCATCATTTTCGGTAACTTCCCAACGCACGTAGAATCCTTGATTGTAACCTGAACCTTGTTCCCTAAAACTATCTGTTTTAGCTTTCACTGTTACTTCTCCATAAAAACTACTATTTGACGGGACGGGTACAGCTACAGAATTACTCATTACGTTTGAGTCACCTTCATTATATTCAAATTCTTTTTCTCCTTTACATTCAGAGCCATCCGCAGTCATTTTTCCATAAACAGCAGCTTCATTCTCAGGGTATCTATAATCGCCTTTGGTTTCCAAAAGGGTGTTCAAATTATAAATTACTCCTCCATTATTAAAGGCGATATTAAACGCAACATTTGTAGACTGGATATTTGGCAACCCCAGGCTAAAATTTGTCATGGTGTATGTTTTAGTTGCAGAAAAATCACAATCCGGTGGTGTGTTATCTGTATAACCTCCATCAAATCTACAACTACCCAAGAAAATAAATAATGCCATAAAAGACATTAATTGTAGTAATCTCTTCATTTTAAAAAAATTAAATTATTAAATCATTTGAATAAATAATAGCCTGCGCAGTTCTATCATATTGTAAACTTGATAAAAACTCATCAACAATGCTAAATTTTAACCGTACACTTTGTATGGTTAATTCTTACTCTTTCTAAAAAACAATTTCGTAAGTAACATAGAAGGGTTAAACTTAATATAGATGGAAAAATTAATTTCTAAGTTAATTTTAAACCTGTGAATTCAAAAGAGAACCACACTCACTAAATGAAGATGATGTATATAACGCGTGGATTCACTTATTTTATTGAACTTAAAATTACAAAGTATACGAAACAGGAAAAGTTATAAATAAATTTCAAAAAACTATATTTACACTGCTTAACGCATCACAACATCGTTTCCTATGAAAAGCAATAACCTTGTCTCTTAAAGATAATATTTTAATTTCTCTTATTTCATACGTATAATATTTTAACGTGTTGAATTTTTGATGAAGCTTTGCTTCAGTAAGAATTCAATACAAAAATAACCTGCTCAGCATCCTATTTGTGGTCACTTCTTGAGTGCCACCAGCATCACTATGATTGTGGTTAAATAAACCTGTCCACGGTCTAACAAATAATGTGGTCCAATATGGCCACCAACGATGTTTTGTGGTACAGGCTTGGTTTTAGTTTGAGCTTGGTCATTGATTATCAGCAGGGTTCACAACTAGAGATTTCCAACCATAGCTCTCAAAACTACGATGGGCAGAATACCCACAGCAACCAGCCTCATAAGCAGTAGTTACTTGGTGATCAGAAAAATGTTTCTGAACGTACTCATATAACTTCTCAGGCTCTGGAGGCATCGTGAAAGATTTACCGCCAAAGAGATCGGTGCTGCAATGTATTTTCCAGCTTCTCTTGTGAATATCAATTCCTATGAATAACTTTGGTAATGCAGTAACTCGGGTTTCCATATCTTTAGTTTTTATCGTGATTATTAAAGATACTCGATTACTGCTTTTTCATGGATGCTAACAGCAAATAGCGGGCATTCTTGTGAAAAGTGTTATTTTAGAGACCAAGTAAAAAAGAATAAAACCGACAAGTTCTCGTCCCTATTCCACGCCACTTGCGTTATACAAGACCGTTGCCACCAATTTAAATTATGAGACAATTTTTAAGAATATTTTCTGCTCTAACAATATTAAGCGGAATTATAGTTGCTATTTTTTTCTTTAATAAACTTACAGCTGATTTTCAAGTATTAGGAGAAAATGCAGTACTTCTAAAAGAAACAGCATATGTCGGAAATTTTATTGGAGGAGTTGTAGGAACATTTTTTTCACTAGGTGGATTTTTTATTCTTATTCTCACTTTATCTGAACAAACTAAATTCGCTCATAAAGAAAGATTTGAAAGCAAATTTTTTGATCTGGTTAAACTTCATAGGGAAAATGTTAGAGAATTGGAAAAAGATAATACAAGTGGGAGAAAAGAATTTCACAAAATATTCTTACAATTTTTAGAATGTAGGGAAGATATGAAACCAGTTTTTAGACGAGCAAATGAAAATACCATATATGAAAAAAAATACGCAGATGAGTTAAGGGAAAAGTTTAATCTGACTAATGAAAATATTAATTTGGTAGACTTAGCAAAACTAAATCTTCCTTATTTAGTAACTTTTTACGGTGTAGGATCACATGGTAGAGAAGCCATTTATGATTTTTTAGAGAATAAATATAAAAAAGCTTTTATAAAAAAAGCAATAGAATATATTTCTATGAAACCTGCTAAGAGCAGTTTATATTTCCAGTCTTGGTCAAGACTTAATAAACTTCCGAGTAAATCAAGAGTAAGAATTGCTCAGCTAATTCGGAGAATAAGAAACAATGAAATTATCCCTAATGATGAACAAGTTGATCTTGCCAATGAACATTTTTATAAATCGGATTATGTAAAGTTTTATGGCGGTCATCAATACCAATTAGGTCATTATTTCAGGCATTTATTTCAAACATTTTCATTCATTAATATTCAAAATAATTTAAGACATGATGAAAAATACTTTTATGCTAAAACTTTAAGAGCACAATTATCAACTCATGAACAACTACTACTTTTTATTAATAGTATTTCCTCGTTAGGTATGGTTTGGGATCTTACACCTGAAATTAGTAAAAAATGGTATCGAAGCGATAAAGATCTAATTAATGAGAAACGATTAATTACTAAATATAATTTAATAAAAAATATTCCTGGGAAGAAAATTTTTGGTATAACATATAGCTATTACTATCCGAATGTAGAATTTGAGCAATAAGATAATAAACTGGTGGCAACATCGTTTCCTATGAAAAGCAATAACCTTGTCTCTTAAAGATAATATTTTATTTTCTCTTATTTCATACGTATACTATTTTAACGTGTTGAATTTTTGATGAAGCTGTGCTTCAGTAAGAATTCAATACAAAAATAACCTGCTCAGCATCCTATTTGTGGTCACTTCTTGAGTGCCACCAGCATCACTATGATTGTGGTTAAATAAACCTGTCCACGGTCTAACAAATAATGTGGTCCAATATGGCCACCAACGATGTTTTGTGGTACAGGCTTGGTTTTAGTTTGAGCTTGGTCATTGATTATTATTTATGCTATCACCCCTACCTCATAAGGAATTTCAGTTTTTATCACCGCTAGAGTGCGGCTCAGTAATTTATGAGCCACCTTTACTATTATTTTCTTCACATCTTTACCTACATGCTTCCGGTAATATGCCTGGATCACAGGATCAGTTCTTATCGCCTGCCAAGAAGCCTCCACAAAATAGGAGCGGATAAGTCTGTGGCAACGTGGGTTCATTCCAAGAGCCTTAGAAGTAGCCCCGCTTTGATAGATCCCAGGAGCCAATCCAACATAACCCGCTAAATGTTTAAGCGTGTTGAAACGTCTTATATCACCCAGTTCAGACAAAATCCCTACCGCTACAATCCCTCCAATGCCCGGAACACTTCTTAACAAATAGTAATCTTTCTTGAAATGTTTTCGGCAATAGGCTCTTAATTGACTTGATACATCCCGAAGCTCTTTATCGATAAACCGGAAAGTTCGCATTTTGCTAGCCATGGTTTCCTGTGCGGTGGGGTAATTGAATTCTTGGCTATCCACCCACTGACGAAAAGCATGGCTCCAGTGATCATTATCAAATTCTGCAGGAACTTTAATTCCGAAATATAGCAAGTGCATCTTAATCCTACTTTTGATTCGACGAAAGTCTTTGACTAACTCATTGCGACGGCGAAACAGACTACGTAATTCTTCTCGTTCTATATCTGGAACAGTGATACCATCCAGACGACCATCTTTAAGCTCTCGGCTAATGAGTTGCGCATCAATACGGTCTGTTTTAGTGTAGCGCTCCTTTCCTTTACGATGGATATCAGCAGGGTTCACAACTAGAGATTTCCAACCATAGCTCTCAAAACTACGATGGGCAGAATACCCACAGCAACCAGCCTCATAAGCAGTAGTTACTTGATGATCAGAAAAATGTTTCTGAACGTACTCATATAACTTCTCAGGCTCTGGAGGCATCGTGAAAGATTTACCACCAAAGAGATCGGTGCTGCAATGTATTTTCCAGCTTCTCTTGTGAATATCAATTCCTATGAATAACTTTGGTAATGCAGTAACTCGGGTTTCCATATCTTTAGTTTTTATCGTGATTATTAAAGATACTCGATTACTGCTTTTTCATGGATGCTAACAGCAAATGTCGGGCATTGTAGTGAAAAGTGTTATTTTAGACACCAAGTAAAAAACAGCTAAGCCGACAAGTTGCCGTCCCTACTCCACGCCACTTGCGTTAAACAAGACCGTTGCCCACAAGCTTTAACCAAGATTCTAACTACAAATTGAGCATAATGATAACTGAAATTAAAATTGATAATATTTCTAGTTACAAAGAACCAGTCCCTATAAAGGAATTAAAAAAATTAAATTTCTTTTTTGGTAATAATGGTTCTGGGAAATCTACAATAGCAAAATTTCTTTATAATATAAATCCAAATAAGTCAAATGAGTTATACGGATTTGAAGACTGTAGCCAATTAGGTTTCAATGAAGAAAATAATGAAGTTTTAGTATTTGATGATGAATTTGTAAAAAGAAACTTTATAAAAAAAGATTTTTTAAAAGGTATTTTTTCATTAGACGAAGAGAATGATGAAATAGAAAGAAAAATCAAAGAAAAGCAGGAAAAAGCAGAAAAATTTGAAAACTACGTTACTGAAGATCTGACTAATAAAAATGACAGTTATAATAGTCAATTAGACGAGCTATACAAAGGAAAGAAAACAGGAATTTTAGACGCTTGTTTTCAAAAAAGAGACGTCTTCAATCAGTCGTTTCCTCTATTAAAGTTAAAATATAAAGGAAGTAAACCAAATCACATTAGTCAAGTTGAGAAAGTTTTAAAGGACGAAGAAAACAAATACTACAAATTTAAAGACCTAAAGAAAGAATATGAGTTTTTTTATGAGCAAGACTTAACCAAGGTTCAAAATACCTTCAAATCAACTTTATATCTAAAAATCCGGAGACTGGAAGAAAAGATTAATTATGCCTTAAAACAAATTTTCACTGGAAATAAGGACATCGATATTGCAGAGATGATAGATAAACTAAGCCTACAAAAATGGGTAGAAGAGGGTTTAGAGAAAATAGACACATCAGGTAATCAAGAAAAATGTCCATTCTGTCAGGAATTTACTATAACCCCAGAACTGATAAAGAAATTCGACGAATATTTTGATGAATCTTATAAGAAGAAAAAGAAGTATATAGAAAGCTTATTATCCAAATATGAAACTTTATCAGAGCAAATTATTGCTAACTTAAATACTACTAAAACAGAATTTAATCCTGACAGCCAATTAAGTGATTTAATCCTAGAATTATCTTCTCATTTTGAATTACAAAAAGACATAATTCAAAATAAATTAGATAGAACAAATGAAACATTTGAAGTTAATTCTATTTTCAAATTCAAACCAAAATTATCAAAGTTGATCAATGCAATTAAAACCAACAATGAGATGTTTGATTCATTGGAGGATAAAAAGGATAATTTAGATTCTAAAATTTGGAATTATATAAGCTTTCAATCTAAAGATGATATTGAACTTTACTATTCACGCAAAAACGAAATTGAATTTAAGAAAGCCGCACTTAGTAGATTTGAAACCTATTTGTCAGAAAAGATAAAAAAACTACGACTTGAAATAGAGGATTTAAGAGACAATACTATTAATACCGCTAAAGCCAAAATTAACATTAACAAAATTCTGAAAGGTGCAGGATTTAAAGGTTTTGAAATTGGTGAAATGCCAAAAAGTTCAGAAAATGAAATTCCTAAATATTATTTGAAAAGAGATGATTCAGAAAGTAATAATGTCTTCAACACGCTTAGTGAAGGAGAAAAGAATTTTATCGCTTTTTTATATTTTAATGAAATATGTAAAGGAACTTTAGAAAAAGAAAATAAAGAAAAAAAGAAGATTGTGGTAATAGATGATCCAGTATCTAGTTTAGATAGTCAAGCATTATTTATCGTAACTACAATCATTAGGGATTTGGCCAAGAAAAAAGGAGGATTAGCCAGTGATAAAAGGGAATTTTACAATCCTTATATCGAGCAAATTTTCGTTTTAACTCACAACATATATTTCCATAAAGAAGTATCCTTCGCTACGGGTAGTAAGTTGTGTCAAGAGATTAGTTATTACCAAATACAAAAGATTTCTGATAAGACCCAAATTAAAAAAACTGCAAAAAATGAGATTGATAATGATTACAACTTGTTATGGAAGGGCTTACAAAATTTAAAAACAGAAGGTAATCCTGCAAATAATGTTGTTGTCGGTAATTTGATGAGAAGGATTCTTCAAAGTTATTTAAATTTTACTAGGAATACTCCAAAGGAATGGACATTAATAGAAGAACTTGAACAAAATGACCCCAAAAGGATAATATTTAGTTGCTTGATTTCTCAAATTAATGATGATAGTCACCATTACAATCCTAATGATGATTTTTACTATCAAAGAATGACCCATACAGATATTGAGGACATCTATGAGGTATTTGAGTTAATGTTTAAAGATATTGGGGGTATTGAACATTTTAATACAATGCAGCAACATTCAGAAAATTGAATTTGATTAATGTTTAAAAAAAGCCAGTGGGCAACAACGGTTATCACAAATAACGGGTGTTGTCGAAAAAGTGTAATTTAGTATCCTAATTAAGAAAAGAACAAAACCGACAAGTTCGCATCCCTACTCCCGCAACTTGTGTTAACCGTATTCCAAGGTTAAATCCAAACTTTTTTCCCTAATTCTTCAGGCAGCAAATTTATGTAGTTCCACATACGGAGTACCTCTTTTTACTACTGCAAACACTCTGGATAATAGCTTATTGCGAACATTATTCAGCGCAATCATCTTTAGTTTACCTTCTTCTAGCTTTTTCTTGTAATAACGGCGTAATTCACTATCATGTTGAATAGCTGTACAAGCAGCCATGCTAAGCAGACTCTTCATTTGCCGGTCTCCCATCGGGTGACATTTTCGCCTTTTATGAATACTGCTCCCAGAACTATGACCAAAAGGAGCAGTCCCACAATAACTGGAGAATTGGCGCCAGCTATCAAAACGTTTAAAATTATTGGTGTGATAAAGCAACTGGGCACCTACAACTAATCCCACGCCTTTTAAAGAAGAGATCAACCGATAGTTTTGTGATAATGCTTCAGAATTCTTTATAAGTGATTTTAGTTGCTTCTCTATTTTATTTATTTGAGAAGTTAGATGAGCAATAGAGCTTACCAGCGTCTTGCAACAGGTATCGGTTGAACTACTGCTGAGTAACTTCTTTAGCTCGGAAAGGGTACTCATTAATCCTGTACGACTTCGAACCAGTTGATCCCGTAAAGCGAGTAATCTGCCTACTTCCAAGAGTTCCTTATCTTTCAGCTCACTGGCAGAAAGTTCCTCTCGGTGAAGCCAACCATATCTGGCGATCATCATGGCATCTACAACATCATTCTTCTCCCTGATTACTCCAGAGGATCTTTTGATCACTACTGGGTTTTCCTGCACATAAACCGCCTTCTTCGACGATAAATACAACGCTAACTTCAAGGAATAATGACCTGTATTCTCAAAACAAAAAAACACTTTCTGTTCCTTACCGTTAGCCCATTTCAACAAGGCTTTATAACCCACTACATCATTACTGAACTCACGATGTAAACTTCGATTATACGCAAAAGCATCTAACTTGTTTTTTGAAACATCAATTCCGATTACTTCTTGGTAATTTTTCATATTTTTAAAAATTAATATTTGAAGGGCGCAGTAACTAACTCCTTTAACGGGTCCATTTATTGACCTGGTATTCCAAATGGTTCTTTGCTGCCCATATGAAGAATGGAGGACTCTTACGGATATTGGATCTGTAATCTAGAGACCGTTTTAGTTCTCCTCCTTCTTCATCTCAAAGGTATATTTATTAATAAACGAAGTAAAGGAGACCGTTGTAGCCAATTTTAGCAGGAAAACTGAGATATAATTATGAATGGAAGAATCTGAAAATTTTAATAATGCAAAAAATGCATTTTCAAATTCCTTATTAGAAATTTGCCCTGATTTGACAGAAAAAGAATTAGAATTTATATTAACGAAAGTTTCCTTTACTCAAATAAGAAGTAAAACATTTTACCTACAAGCTGGAATAGTTCAAGAAAGCTTAGGATTCGTTTATAGCGGTCTTTTAAGAAGTTACTATTTGACCGCTGATGGAAAGGAAGTTACCACAGCTTTTCTAAGTGAAAATAACACAGCCACGGATTATCGTTCATTCATACAACAAATACCTTCAAAATTTTATATTAAAACTTTAGAACCTTGTATCTTCATTAATCTATCATACAATTCAATTCAAGAATGCTATTCCAGGTTTAAAAATTTTGAAAAATATGGTCGACTCATCGCTGAATATTTATTAATTAAACGCCAAAATAGAATTGAAAGTTTTTTATTTGAAAATGCAGAGCAAAGATATCTCAATTTCATAAAAAATAATCCGAGGCTAATAAATCGAATAACTTTAACTCATCTATCTTCATTTCTTGGAATTGAAAGACAATCACTAACCAGAATAAGAAAAAATATTTAAAAAATAAAAATTGACACAAATGTGTCAGTACGCTCTATTCTTAATTAAATACTTTCGTGAGATTAATAATAAATAAGCCAAGTTAAATAATTATGAGAAAGTTTACTGCGATTTTAATAATGCTACTATCAACACTAACCTATTCACAAGAAAATTTAATAAATAAAACGAGTATTCCATTTACATTGACTCAATATGGACATATAATAATTCCAGTTGAAATTAATGGTGTAGAAGGAAAATTTATATTTGATACTGGAGCAGGAATAAATATAATTTTTAAAAATTTTGCAGATAAAATTGAAAATCTACAACAAACTGATAATTTCTATACAGGACATAGAGCTACAGGTGAAGAATTGCAAGTTGATCTATATAATCTAGAATCTTTATCATTAGGCAGTTTTAATGTCAAGAATGTAATTACTGGAATTTACGATATAGATTTTGAATATGACGGATTAATCTCCCTAACTTTATTCAGGAAGACACCAATAAGTATAGATTTCAGGAATAAAGTCATTACAATTGAATCCGAATCGTCCATGCTGGATTTAATTAAAGATAAAGATTTCGAAATGCCTATTCAAATAACTAATGACAGGAATATAGATGTAAGTATATCTACGAACATTAAACTAAACAATAAATTAAACTTGAATGTAGGATTAGATAGTGGTGCAGGATTTGACGTTTATAGATTTAATTCGAGATATCTAACAGCTTTTAAAATTGATTCAACGTTAATAAAAAAGGTTTATAAAAAAAGTTATTTTAAAGAAGGTGAAGGGAACAATTTTTTTATCACGAAAATACCCGATTTAATAGATGATAATAACAATGCATCAGTAAAAGATTTCGACGCTATTTTTATTGAAGGCCTCATATATGAAGGCATAATGGGCATTAATTGGATTGGAGAAAAATTAACAATTGATATTTCGAACCATAGAATATTAGTGCAAAAATAACATTTGCTAACAAATGATATCACACATAAGGGGTAGCTGTTAATAGAATATAATTAAATTAACCATTAATTAAAACCTAAGCCGATAAGTGTACGTCGCTAGTTCCGCAACTTGTGTGAACCGAGACCATTTTAGACAATTTTATTAAAAAAAAATGAAACATATTATTTCCATATTTCTGTTATTAATTATAACAAATATTTCTGCTCAAGAAATCAACTATGAATTAAAAGTCAAACTTGATTCAATAGAGGAAAAAGATCAAAAACTAAGAAAATTATTTTATCCGATTTCTACACAAGAAAAAAAAGACATTTTAAATAAGTTGGGCTTTACTTGGGAGCAATTTGTAGAAAAGGAGTGGAAACTCGTTTCAGAACAAGATAGCTTAAATATAAAAGAAGTAAGTAAGATTATTGACCAATTTGGTTATCCTGGTAAATCACTTGTTGGTAAATCGACAAATACTGCTGCGTGGAGCGTAATACAGCATTCTAATCAAATAGAGAAATATTTTCCTTTGATAGAAAAAGCTGGTGTCGAAAATGAGATTCCAATGACTTTAGTTGCTATGATGGAGGACAGAATGTTAATGTATAAAGGTTTAGAACAGAAATATGGAACTCAAGCTAGCGGTCATGAGGTTGTAGATCCAAAAACAAAAGAAACTAAATGGGAGTCCTTTATATGGCCGATTGAATCTCCATCTGAGGTAAATAATTTGAGGGAAAATGTTGGATTTAAAGAATCCATAGAAGAAAGCGCTAAAAGTATGAACATCGATTATAAAGTTCTGACATTAGAGGATATCAAAAAATTTAGTACAAACTAAAACTGGCAAAAACATCGGTTACCAGCAAATAGCGGGCATTGTAGTGAAAAGTGCTATTTTAGACACCAACTAACAAACAACTAAGCCGACAAGAAAGCGTCCCTACTCCGCGCTACTTGCGTCAACCAAGACCGTTGTGCAACATTGGGCAAACTGAAAAATATAAATGTAATATGGCTAACTTGCTATTAAATTATCAAAAATGACTTTTTATAAGCCTCTGCTTTTCTTTTGCTCCCTCTTGTTAATAGGATGTCTGCCTGACAAGAAAGAGGTCAATAGCGGAGCTCCAACTTACAGGATAGAAGGAAATGTTTCCAATTTTACAGAGGGTACTAAATTTTACCTCCATAATCTCGCAACAAATGCGAATGTCGATAGTGCAACGGTTAAGAATAATAAATTTTTAATGGAGGGCCACATTGCCGATCCTCCATCGTTGTTCTGGCTGAGAGCCACTGATGGTGAAGATTATGTCTATACACCTTTATTCATTGGAAACGATAACCTTACATTAATTGCTGACAAAAAGGATTTTGCCTGGAACGTGAAAACCAGCGGATCTAAAATTGACGCTAGTTACCGCAAGTCAATGGATGTAACAAAGGAACTCGATATCAAAAGGGACTCACTGATATTTGGTTTCCACGCTTTGTCAGATGGTGAAAAGGAGGAAATGAGAGAGGAATTTATGGAAACTGTTGGCAAAATTGATAGCATCATAAAGCTTCGAACAATTAAATATGTCAAAGAAACCAGCGACACTTATGCCGGTATTTTACAACTCGGCTTTCACAAAGATGACATTCCTAAAGATTCAGTCAAAATAATATTTGACCGCTATAGCAATGAACTAAAGCAGAGTAAGTTTGGCAGAGTTGTAAAAGTATACCTTGAATCAAAGAACATAGAAAAAGGTGATAAATTTCTTGATTTTGTGGGTTTAGATCAGTTAGATAATAAAACCAGCCTATCAAACCTAATGGAAGAAAGAAAATTTCTTTTAATCAATTACACTTCCGCATATTGTGGTTACTGCATAAGGGCTACAGATGAACTCAAAGAAATTTCTAACAAGTACCAAAACTCTCTCAATATTGTAGATTTCTCTGCTGATCCTCATAAGGAAACTTGGCTGAAGTCGGTTGAACGAGATCAAAATTCGTGGCCCAGCTTGTGGGATGGTAAAGGGAGGTACAGCGAAAGTGCCCTTCGCTATAATTTCTCAGTTACTCCAACTTTCCTGCTCATTAGTCCTGATGGAAAAATAGTGGATCGATGGGTTGGATATAAGGAAGGAAAGCTAAAAAAGGACTTAGAAAGATACTTTTAGCCTGTTGAAGATATAAACAACGTTGCACAACAACATATAAATACAATGCTTAAACCTGTCTTGAATCGAAGTTCCGTGTTCGCTTGCTTAGAGGATTGTCCTACGGACAATCACACTCGTCCGCTCGCACTGTTCTTATACGAGACGTTGTGGTAATTTTTAATCAAAATTTGAGTTTCAATGTATTACAATAAAAATCTTGTTCAGAATATTTCTAATTGGTATTCCAGAGTTCAAAATTCAACATTAGATAATTTTCAATTTGATTTGAAATTTCTACTTAAAAACATTGAAGATAATGCCACAATTAAAGGTGTTATTTCAGAATCGGTTAAAAAGTATTTTTTAAACGAAAAAGAACTAAAAAGATTAGATGAAGACCTACAATTTGATTTCTATGAAATTGGAATGGATAGCTTAGAACATAGAGCTGCAATTTGCTATCAGCTTACAAAATTTATGGCTAATGAATATAAGTTTCAGATTAATACATTAACACATTTCAATTTTGGCGATTATCAACAAACGCAAGATAGAATATGCTCGGATTTAATCCTTCCTTTTATTCAGTTCATAATAGATTCATTAGAAAACAGTAACTCAATAGTTTATCTTTTAGAAAAATATAAGAAAAGAACCGAATGGTTTACATCAGAAAAATTATTAAATCAATATAGTTTACAAACCAAGAACTATGAAGACTCCTTAGAGGATGATTTAAGAATATTCTTATTTGATCAAGGAATAGATTATCCTTTTTCAACGCCTAAATCGAAATCTGGTAGAGCAGATATTGTGGGAAACATAGATACCTCAGATCCTTTAATTATAGAAATTAAAATATTTGATCGCAAAAAGAAATATGGCAAAAAAAGAATTGTTGAGGGATTTACTCAGATTAGACAGTACACAGAAAATTATAATAAAACACAAGGTTTTCTGGTTATTTTCAATTTTGATAAAGCTCAAATAAATTTTGACTTGAATAATAAGCAAACCATGTATCCACCAATGTTGACCATAAATAATAAAAATTATTATTTCGTAGTAGTTGATGTCGCTGAAAGAAAAGCAGCAAGTAAAATCGGAAAATCTGAATTAATTACAATTACTAAAGAAGATTTAATACAATAAAAACAACATAAAAGAAATAGAATTTTTAATCTATTCTGACTTTAGGGAATATTTCAAAAAATTAATACTTGAATTAAAATTTCAAAGTATAATTGAATTAGCTGCAAATTTTCAACCAGATGCAAATTTTCCGAATTGGAAATTGAGATTGATAAAAGAAGATATACTTTTAAATGAAAATAAATCAAATTATATCGCTATTCCTTCAGATAATAGCTTCTGTTATTTACTAAAAAGTAAAAGGTCTAGAGATAAAAAGGGATGTATTAGAATCGAATAAATCACTGTTTACAACATCGGTTCTCATTAAAAAAAAAGGATATGTTCAAATAGTGGAATATCAGTACAATATATATTTAATAAGAGTAAGAAAATTTGTTCGCTTTGGCGAACGGATTTGAATAGCAAGAGGGTAACACGCTTCGCGATGTTACATATTCCCAAATCATTGATTATCAGTATTTTAAATTATTTTAATTCCTTCTTTCTTACTAAATTTGCGACAAATGCATCGTGAACCCCAGTAAACAGGCTCATTTTTGCGACAAATCTTTATAAAAATGGATTTAAATGGAATTATAGGACCGTCCTCATCAATTCCCTTGCATTTCATTTCAGGAAAAATGATTCGTTCAAAGGTCTTAGCCACGAGCCAAAAAGTTTTGATATTTTATGAAGTGATGAATTCTCTTGTTGAATAAAGTCCGCCGGATTACTTTTCATTATTAAAAAAAACTTTGTGGTAACTTATTTTCTATTATATATTTTATATTCAATACTACTGGCCTACATTAATTCAAATCATTTTTTTAGGGTTCTAAAAGCTTCAATTTAAATTCTTTATATTTATAAAAACTTCATGCTGTGGAAGATGACTTTTTAAAATCTAAGAAAGAAATTTCAATAAATCCATTAGAGCGCATTGCCCTTTCGATGAGTGGTGGTGGCTACCGTGCCGCCAGTTTTCACTTAGGAATCTTAAGTTATTTTAATCATAAAAAATATAAAGGAAAACCACTTCTAACAAATGTAAAAGCTATTTCCACAGTTTCAGGAGGTACTATTACGGGAGCATTCTACGCGGCGGGTATTCAAAAAAACAAAGCATTTACCCAAATCTATCATGAGCTGCTGGCATGGATAAGAAAACAGGATTTGGTTAAAGAAGCTTTGACCAAAATAAGTACAAAAGGACTTTGGAATTACGCTTATAAAAAAAAGAACCTGATCAATGCATTTGCAGAAATATATGATGACACTTTATTTGAAAATGATACCCTAGAGGTTATAAATAATCTTGAGAATTCTCATTTAGAATTTGTCTGCTTTAATGCTACAGAATTTCTAACCGGACTTCAGTTTAGATTTCAACATGGTGGCAATTATAATTACTTCGGAACCAATGAACTTAGGATTTCAAATAATCATTATACAGACTTTCGTATCGGGGATATTGTCGCTGCTTCCTCGGCTTTTCCGGGAGGATTTGAACCTTTATCCCTTCCTGAAGATTTTTTTGATCCTCGATCTGAGATTTATGAAACAATCCAAAAAAAATTGAAAGATGATGGTGGGAGTATGGGGCTGATGGATGGTGGGATTTTTGACAACCAGGGAATATCCGCCTTACGACGTTATGAAAATAAAAAAAGTACATCAACCTTCGATTTGTATTTTTTATGTGATGTGTCTTCCCCATATCTGGCACCTTTCCAATTTTCAGAAGAAAAAATAGACGAATTCAGAGATAGTACGCTGGAAGACCAATTGAATAGACTTAAGAATATCAAAAAGAATTCAATCTGGTTACCGATTATTATTTGTGCCATCGGGCTAATATTGGCGGCTCTTGGAAAGCTTCAAGATAATATTATTACCGGAATTGGAATTACTCTCCTTATCATAGGATTTCTTTCTGCATTTGCCAGATTCTGGTTACTAAAAAAAATTAAAGGATGGTTTGGGGATTTTAATTTATATCTAAAGAAACTAATCCCTGATTTTTTTGAAGAACGATTGACGCTCTTTGATTACAAGACAACTAAAATAGGAAGGTTGGAAGTGCTCTTACTGGACAGGATAAATTCTTTGAAATTGTTATTTCCCGATATTTTTCTAAAACGAATTAGACAATTGCAATATAATGGGCTATATGAAAATAAGCAATTTGACTATCGTAGGGCATCTTGTTTGATTAAGGAGCTTACCGTAGTTGACTTTAAAAAAACCAAGAAAAATTTTGCATTCATGGGGAAATTTTATCCTGAATTAAAGGGAGAAACTTACCAAGAGATCATTGGTGAAAATATCAAAGAATATGTTGACAAAGCCTCTGAATTTGGAACTACGCTTTGGTTTACCCATGACGATTTTAAGGAAGAAAAGGTCAAAGCACTTGTGGTTAGTGGTCAGGTAGGTTGCTGTCAGGATTTAATGGTTTATGTATCGGAACTAATAAATCGAAAAGGAAGTGGTTTTAAAAACCTGGACACTGACATTCAAAATAATTTAAAAGAATTACATGCCGAATTATTAAATGACTGGTTGCGGTTTAAAGATCAGCCGGATTGGTTATATCAGGAATTAGAAAAATAAAATGTTATGGCAACTATCTTAGACGCTCCACCAGATGATATACAAAAGAATATAGATCTTTTAAATAACGATCTGGATGCTCACCTGCCTTCTAAGGAAATTGACAAAAACCTTCTTATAGCAACGTGGAATATTCGAGCTTTCGGTAATTATATCAGAAAATGGAAGTCGGAAGAAGAAGATAGTCCTAAGCGGGATATGCATTCTATTTTATGCATTGCTGCAATCATCAAACGTTTTGACGTCATCGCAGTTCAGGAGGTGAAAGCTAACATTAGGGGTTTAAGAGATGTGATGAAACTTTTAGGAAGTCATTGGTCTCTAATATTAACAGATGTCACCAAAGGTAGTAGTGGCAACGGAGAAAGAATGGCATTCATTTTTGATACCCGTAGGGTCAATCTATCCGGATTGGCCTGTGAATTAGTAGTGCCGAAAGAATGGTTAAAAGGAGATATTTCTAAAAATGCTTTAGAAGAGCAGTTTGTCAGAACCCCGTATGCAGTAAGTTTTAAATCCTGTTCCCAGACCTTTATTCTAGTGACGCTTCATATTAAATATGGGAAAAAATCAAGTGAAAGGATTCAGGAACTCAAAGGTATAGCACAATGGCTTTCTGATTGGGCGGGCGACATGAACGCTTATCACCAAAACTTAATTACACTTGGCGATTTTAATATTGATGAACGTGGTGATCTTTTGGATAAAACATTTTTGTCTGAAGGCTTGTTTGTACCCGATGCTTTACAAGATCCACTAATTACCCGTTCTATTTTTAATGAAACTAAATATTATGATCAAATTGCCTGGTTCAATAATAATAGTAATGTTCCAAATTTATCTATGGACTTTTTAAGAGCAGGTAATTTTGACTTTTTATCAACAGCACTAAGAAATCGGAATTTATCTAAAAGGAGTATTTCTTTTATGCTTTCAGATCACTATCCTCTTTGGACTGAGTTTAGAATAACTTAAATTTAAAAGATTGTGCGATACTGACCCCATTTCCTTTCATTTCGCAAAAGCTTCATTTCAGAAAAAGAGGTTCACTAAAAATCGTCTTGGACACGAGCCAAAAAGATTTGATATTTTATTATTTGATGGTATAAATCTTTTTGACTCAAGTCCGCTAGTTTGGAACTGTAAACTATACTTTGTGTAAAGAACCCGATCTTCACTTCTTACACTTTATAATACTTTCAAAGGATTACCTTTTGATACCAAAAAAACAGGATTTGAAATTAGAGGCCTGCATAAAGCCGCTTTGCTTTTTATAAGGCCTTTCTAATTTCAGATCCTGAGAAGATGCAGTATCAAAAGGTAATGCATACAGCTCTGAAAGAAGTAAATGAGAAAGCACAGAAAACATATTATTTGATCTATCCATGAAAAACATAAAAGGAAAATGCTCCAGATAAAAAAAGTAAATGGGTTATACCATAGAATGAGCGCAGAGGTTTCTAATAACAGAGAAAATTCTATTAACCATCATTGTCATCATTTAGGTTATCTAGTAAGTCTACTACCTGATCAATAAATTGGTGTTCCTCAAAGGGAATAAGTTGTAAGGTATGTCGCAATACCTCATTAACATTATATTTCGGTTGGGGTATTTGTTTATCGCTTAAACATTCATTTTCCTCTAATGCGAGGATACACACTTTAATAAGATTCGTAATCAAATACATTAGTTCTAAATGACTCTGAACCTGAAAAGTTCCCGTGTAATACTTGCCTTTCTTGTTCTTTAGTGGAGTCAAATGGTTAAGATTTTCTTCTTTAATCTCAGTTAATTTTTTGAGAATTGTTTTCCTTTTCATTTTAAAGTTCTTTTTATTGAACATTGAATTCACTGTGGAGGGGTTCTAATTCTTGAAGTTTCTTTTCTCCTTCATTAGCCACTTTTTCAAGAAATCTACGGCATAAGCGCTGTGCATAATTACTGTCCTCTAACGAAACTTCGTCAATGGATTTAAAATTGACATTATACTGCGCATGGCATAGCGCATGAAATACTCGCTTGGAGCGAAAAGACTTTTTAGGTAATACTATGTTTGGGCTATTGCAGAAATTACTGCAAAGATTTAAAAAATGATTCAGATCATAGTAACTAGATTTATACTCCCAAAAAACATATAACAATGCGGCACAAGCTTGTTGTAGCGATTGTGAGATTAAAAACATTCTTGCAGATTCATCATAGATATCGTCGCATACATCTACTTTATCTTTAAAGTAATAAGCCCGGTTCATACGGAATTCCCATTCTTTTCTAATGGCTGCATACATTTTTGGATGATAACAATAACCACCACACAATAAGCTTTCGGCAGCGTATATTGCTTTTTCAGGTGTAAGAATTCGGCTAAGAAAATTATCACCATGCCTCAACCGATACTTTATCTCATTCAAAGTGTAATGAATGGAATCTATTCTTACACTTTCGTGCATTTTGGAAAACACCTTACTCATGAATTCCTTTGGTTGTGCAACGTATTCCTCGCTAATAATCAATATAATTAATTTATACGCATGCATTATTGGACTTTGCTTTTCGGGATTGGGGTTAAGCAGATATAATGATGATCTACTATCCTTTTGCATCCCGATGAGATAAATTGAATGAACTTCAATAATAGATTTTATAACCTTGGTAATCTTAGTAACTATTTTATCTGGTATAAGATCATCTTGGATGGCGTTAATATTTGATATCTTTGATAAAGGCTCCATAATATTGTTTTTTAATTATGAATATCAAGTTAGGTTGAGGCCTTACCGTATAGAACCAAAAGTGTTGGTAATTTACCTGAAAAGGTTTGTTTTATACCCGAGAGGGTTATACCTTAATTTTTAGAAAAAGAATACTTATATTTGAGTTATGACAACAACAAAACCAAACCATATAGGCCGTAAGATCGCTCGTATTAGAGAGCTTCGTGGCATGAAACAAGAAACTCTTGCAGAACAATTAGGCATTAGCCAACAAAGTATCTCCCACATCGAACAAAGCGAGAATTTAGAGGACGCAAAACTTGAAGAAGTAGCAAAAGTGCTTGGGGTTACAAAAGAAGCTATTGAGAATTTTTCGGAAGAAGCTGTTATTAATTATTTTAACACTTTTAATGATAAAGTGTCTAGTAGCAATTTTGGGCATCAAAATACTTGTAATTTCAATCCTTTAGACAAAGTAGTTGAACTATTTGAAGAAAATAAAAAGCTTTATGAGCGTCTATTACAAGCAGAGAATGATAAAGTGGCTTATTTGGAGAAGTTGTTTGAGAATAAATAGGTTAGAAAATATACCTATATAAAAACCATTCATATTTTTTTAAGCATTAGATATAAACAATCCAGTTTAAACTTTTTTAAATTAATATTCAATCATTAAATTTCAGAATACATAACAATTATGCCTGGAGAAGAATCTAAAAAATCTGGAGACCATGGAGAAGCCCTTATTGAAAACATTTTTAAAGAGCTTCTAGGTTTTCCTGCGTATAGAACAAACATTCCAAATTTAAAATGCGAAAGTCAAGAAGAACATGCAAAGCTCAGGACTAATAAATCTAACTCACATGGATTAGATGGATTAGTGCACTATAATTCACCTTTAAAATCTGAAGTTTTAGAAATTGGATATATATCAGTCAAACATACAAAAAATAAATATCCAGGTTCCCCTAGGGGAAAGTTCAAAGAGCATTTTATTGACTTAGCTACTGCTTTAGAATGTTTTCACTATTCTGATGAAAAAAAAGATATTGAAGGTAATTCAACTGGAGTAAGGAGTACTAATGTAACTGGAATGTTATTTTGGCTGTCCAATGAAAAGGAAGATTCAGATAATTCAATATTAGAAGATCTAGCGAAATCTCAAGTGGAATCGTTGCAGATTGTATTTAATAGAATAATAGTGGTAGATTCAGCGCGGCTAAATTTTATTCATCAGACTGTTTCAAAAGTAAAACTAATAAGCCGTGGTAACTACTCTTTCGTTTACCCATCCACTGGATTAAATTTCAAGGCTAATTTTAATGAAAATTTCGGAGATATTTTTCCATTAGATTTCTTTGCATATGATGTCATTCCCATGAGGTTTATGGTTAACAATGAAGTATATTTTATACTGTCTTGCAGAGATAATATAGATGAAGATCATTTGGCCCAATTAATTAGTTTAGCTAAAACTTTTGATAAACTTGAAGCAACATCTAGTATTTTCTTATCCTTTAAAAATTACAATTCTTATGATCATGATGATATGATAAAAAAAGTTAAAGGAAGATTTACAGATAACAGTTTCATAAAACTAATCTCAGTAGTTTCTCATGATTCAAATTTTAAAAATCTTACAAATCTAGAATAGCATGAATGAAAAAGATAATTCATCATTATATCAGCTACCGTACGGAGAACTTTTAAGAACTATTCTAGTACAACCTGAATTGTCAGAAGGTGACCTGAAAAAAGTTATCAAATCTAAAGGAATATTTTTATCACAATATAGTAAGAACGATATTGTTCCAGAGCTAATGTGTACAATTTTGAGTCCGAGTGAGTACAGAGATGTTTTAGATTTAAAGAAAAATAGGGAAGAAAAGGAAAAATATAGGACAGCGAGTATACCATGGCAAGGAGATAAAAATTTACTTAAATCAATACCTAGAGATATCGATTTAAAGAAAATTTTAAATGAAATGTATACCTATAAATCAGATATGGATTTAATAGGAATACCTTCTTTCAAAAAGGTTGATGGTCGGAATGATAAAATTGAACTCAATTTTGAAATTGAAGAACATTCTGATATTAAGGCAATTCATGACAAGGACAGAGTTTTTAAGGGAGGTATAGTTTATGAATTAAAAGAAGATGGTCATTTACATCTTAGCGTTACAAAAACATTTAGTTCAAAAGGTACTCAGAAGTTTGTCGATAATATAAATAAAGAATTAGAGAATCATTTTAAAACAAGTGGCTCAGTAGATAAGGCCGATACTTTTGAGAGAATATTATTCACTCAATTTTTAAACGCTGATAGATTTCTATTTTTTATGAAATTTTTAGATACTATAGCCTTTATGGAATTTGATAAAGTTGAAAATATTTCAGTTAGTCCAGACCCTAATGAAAATTTGCCCGAAGCAGCTAAAGAATTTTTAAAAGATATTGAAAACTTAAATATAAAAGGAAGTGGACTTAGAAGGCACATATTGCTTTCAAATGAGGAATTTAGAGATTGTGTTTTTCTACACTCCATGATTGTCAAGTATAAATTCAAACATGCCCAAGGAGATGGTATTTGCTCAGTTGAGTTTGCATTCCCTGATTTTAAACTGGATAAAATAGAAAATTTAGAATTCCAATTCTATACAATGAAAATAACTGTAGGAAAAAACTATAGGTCTTCTGCAAATAAAAAGAAGATTGAGAAGGCAATTTTTGAAGTTATTAATGCTCATAAAATATATCATTATAATAATTTGAAAATTTAGTTTTTTAGGGTATTAAGAAACACATTCAACGAAGCTATTTAATCAAATCATTAATTTTCGCATGTCCTCACTTAATTTACTTTCTAAAACTCTTGCGTAAACCTGGGTAGTAGATAATTTAGAGTGGCCTAATAGCTTGGAAACTGTTTCTATTGGAATCCCTTTAGATAATGTAACAGTTGTAGCAAAAGTATGCCTAGCTACATGAAAGGTCAGTTTCTTTTTAAGTTTTATACTGATAGCAATCTGCTTTAAATATTCATTGGTTTTCTGATTGGAATAAACTGGCAGCAAGCATCCTGAACATTCGGCATGTACTGCATATTTTTTTATTATTTCCATAGCCTTGGGAAGAATTGGGATTTTTACCGGTTTTTCTGTTTTCTCCCTAGCGGTAAATATCCATTTGCGACCATCAATTCCAATTACAATATTCTCTGGTTTTAAGTTCTTTGCATCTATCCAAGATAAGCCTGTATAACATGAGAATATAAACACATCCCGGGTTTGCTGATGGGTTAATTTATTAAAATGGTAATTCTCTATGCTTTTTAATTCAGCTTCGTTTAGAAATGCTCTCTCAGATGTTTTGAATTTCAGTGTGAATTTTGCAAAGGGGTCTTTTTCTACCCATTCCAATTTCTGTGCAAGATTCAGAAGTTTTTTTAAACGTTCTAAATGCTTCATCACTCCATTGTTCGTTGGAGCTTTTCTAACCCTTTTTGGTTTATAGGTTCGTAAGAAATGTTCAAAGTCTGTGATGAACTGATAATTGATCTGTTTCAGGTAAATGTCTTCTGCTTTGAATTGCTTGAACAAGAATTTATATAAGTACCGTTCGGTAGTATAGTAATTCTTCATTGTACCATACTTTAATATGGACTTCATATTTTCTGTATGATAATTTAAAAGCTCAGAGAGTTTCTTAAAAGAATCATCTGCTCCTAAATAGCGTTGCTTTATTGCGCTAACATTTAAAAGTTTGTTCTCGTTTTGAAGCTGGCGGAAGGACTCGTATATCTTATTATAGATTCTATCCAAGGAACCATTCACTTGAATGCTCTCTGCGCTACAACCTCTTAAGCGGCTTTTTTGCTCATCCCAGAGATTTTGGGTAATTCTACGTTGTAGGCTTAGTTCAATTCGCTCACCATTTAAGGTAATTCTAGCATAAAGGGGAGCTTTGCCATTTTTGGCTTTACTGGATTTTGGGATAAAGACTATCCCAAAGGTCACCGAATTTCTCATAATAATCGTTTTCAGGTTAAACAAATGCGTGAAAACGAAAGTCAAATCAACAATCTGGACAATAGCCCAAAATAATAAGAGGTCACCGAATCGGACTCATTTTATATGATTTAGCATCAAATACTATGAACGATCTAAAATCATAAAACCTTGATAATCATAAGATTAACAAGGTTTTGGTGCCATTTAGTAATGGTCTTGGTCGGGGTGGCAGACTTGATCGTGATTCCCCGTATCCCTTTAAATTCAATACTTCCCTTAATTTCTATTCCTTCAGGTGACCGATTAGGTAACTTTTAAAATGATATGAAATAGGTTTATTTAAGTGTAAATTAAATAAAAATAGAATACAAAACAAAAAAAATAGAAATTAACTAACTGGACTGATTTATCAGTTTAAAAAGATCAATCTTTTTAGCATAACATCATTTATCGAAGTGATATTGTAAATTGGATCAAGGACAAGTTATATAGCTGATTCTGTCAACTTTTTAAGGGTGTAGTTTCCCCAAAAAAAAACCCTGCTTAAAAAACATTCTATACAGGGTCATCTATTATGAAAACTAAAATTATTTATTTTTCAAAAGCTCTTCCAAATAGACCACTT
This sequence comes from Gillisia sp. Hel_I_29, assembly GCF_000744275.1. Lineage (NCBI taxonomy): Bacteria > Pseudomonadati > Bacteroidota > Flavobacteriia > Flavobacteriales > Flavobacteriaceae > Gillisia > Gillisia sp. Hel_I_29. The sequence goes on along the minus strand of NZ_JQLP01000005.1, from coordinate 1,584,540 downwards.
TATCTTTTTCAGCTTGAACCAATCTTTCATAAAGCTCTACCATTTTTTCTATAGTATTAAAAGTTGGTTGATAGTTAACTGAACTAGATATAAGCGAAGAGTTATCATTACTTGTATTATTATATGTATTTGAAATTATATTAAAAATAGCCTCCTCAGTAAAATTTTCAATTCCCTCTTTTGTAACACCAAGAACTTTGGCTACTTCTTTAAGCTTAGCATCATCTAAAGTTTCACTCTGTTCTATATGAGAAACACTTTGTTGGCTAATACCTAATTGTTCTGCAAGGATTTCTTGTTTCATGCCACGAAGCTCTCTGATTCGAGCAATCTTACGGCCTATGTGATTTGGTTTTGTTGTTGTCATAACTCAAATATAAGTATTCTTTTTCAAAAAATTAATAGATGACCCTCTCGGGTATAAAACAAACCTTCACGGGTAAATTACCAAGTCTTTTGGTTCGGTACGGCTTTCCCTAATCTTAACTTGATATCCATAATTTAAAAACAATATTATGGAGCCTTTATCAAAGTTATCAAATATTTATACCATCCACAATGAGCTTTTACCAGATAAAGTAATTACTATGCTTCTCCAGGTTATACAATCTATTACTAAAGTTCATTCAATTTATCTCATCGGTATGCAAAAGGAGAGTAAATCATCATTTTACCTGTTTAACCCTACTCTACAAAAGGAAAGTTCAACTGTGTATGCATATAAATTAACTTTATTGGTTATCAGCGAGGAATACATTGCACAACCTAAAGAATTTATGAGTGAGGTGTTTTCTAAAATGAACGAAAGTGTAAGAATAGATTCCATTCATTTTACTATAAGTGATGTAAAGTATCGGTTGAATCATGGCGACAATTTTCTGAGCCGAATTCTCAAACCTGAAAATGAAATATATACTGCTGAAAGCCTACTGTCTTGCAGGTATTTTTATCATCCGAAAATGTATGCTATGATTAAAAAGGAATGGGAATTCCGTATGAACCGAGCTTATTACTTTAAAGATAAAATAGATGTGTGCGACGATATCTATGATGAATCTGCAAAGATGCTCTTAATCTCTCAGTCACTTCAGCAAGCTTGTACCGCATTGTTGAATGTTTTTTGGGAGTATAAACCTAGTTACTATGATCTGAGTCATCTTTTAAATCTTTGTGATAACTTCTGCAGTAGTCCTAAGATAGTATTACCTAAAGCTTCATTTAGATCCAAGCGGGTATTTCATGCCCTTTACCATGCCCAGTATAATGTGAATTTTAAATCAGTTGATGATGTCTCCATAAAGGACAGTAATTATGCACAGCGCTTATGTCGACGCTTCCTTGGGAATGCGGCTAATGAAGGAAAAAAGAAACTTCAGGAATTAGAATCCCTTCACAGAGAAGTTAAGGTTCGACGAAAATAATTTTAAGATGAAAAGGAAAATGATACTCAAAAAATTAAATAAGATTAAAGAAGAACATTTAATCCATTTAACACCTAAAAAGAGCAAAAAAGGAAGATCCTATAAGGGCACTTTTGAGGTTAGCAGTCATTTGGAATTGATGTGCTTGATAACCAATTTACTGAAAGTATGTATTCTAGCCTTAGAAGAAAACGAATGCGTGGACAATGAACAGATACTACAGCCGAATTACAATGTCAATGAAGTACTAAGACATATATTACAGCTTATTCCCTTTCAGGAACAAGAATTTATTGATCAGGTTGTGGGGTTATTAGAAAATCTAAATGCTCCTTTAGAGGAAAATACAAGTAATATTTGATTATAGATGAATTTTTGATTCTTCATAACAAAAACATTTACTTTTTTTATCTGGGGCATTTACCTTTTTTGTTTTTCCAATGATAGATCGAACAGAATATTTTCTAGACTTTCTCATTTACTTCTTTCAGAGCTGTATGCATTACCTTTTGATACTTGATCTTTTTAGGATATGGAATTAGAGAGGAATTATAAAAGGGCTTTGCCCGGCTTATGCATTCCGGCTAATTTCAGATCCTATTTCTTTGGTATCAAAAGGTAATTCTTAAAAAAGCCTAGTAAAGTTTAAGTATGGAAGATCGGTTTTTTAAAAAGAATTAAACTTAGTAGTTCTAACCAAGCGGACTTGAGACAGAAAGATTTATTCCGGTAGGATTAAAATATTAAATCTTTTTGGCTTGTGTCCAAGACCTTGGGACGAATCTTTTTTCCTGAAATGAAGTGAAAGGGAATATGATGAGGACTGTTCTAAAATTCCATTCAAATTTTAATTTTTAGCAAGGTTTGTCGCAAAAATGAGCCTGTTTACTGGGTTTCTCAATGTATTTGTCGCAAATGAAGTAATAAAAGTTGAATTAAAAAAACACAAATAACTGATAATCAATAAGTTGGGAATAGGTAACATCGCTCTGCGTGTTACCCTCTTGCTATTCCCACATTATTATACTTTGTAATTTATTTAGAGCTATTGTGACATGACTCATCAACATCTAACTGAGTAACTTCTCATCTGGGAATACCTATATATTTATTTAGGACAAAACGATAAGGGGATTCAAGTTTTAAAATTTGGCTACAGATTACAATTGATTTTATGCGGTCTATATATATACCAAATATGTCTTTTACCGATGTTGCCTATAGTTTTCTTTACGGATTATAATTACCACTTGCCCATTTTACTGTCGGTTTAATCCATTCATCTAGGGGTTTAAATAAAAATCCGTGACGCAACCCAGTGTTAAGTTCAATTTCCTTGAAATGTTTAATATCGCATGGTGAATTTTCTGCTCGCACTTTTGCTGAAACACCAAATGGATCTGATTTTTCATATATCGTTAGGATATTTCCGCAATAATTGATTTCAGGAATGTTCAAAGTATCCTCATTTCTGAAACTTGCTATAAACACAAAATTTAAATTAGGATTACTCGCTAAAGTTGAAACGTATTGCGCAATATATCCCCCTTTAGAAGTTCCTACTATTGTTATATTTTTCGCTTCTGTTCCAGTTTTTATTAAGCTGTCAATTCGTATTACAAGTCTGCTAGCATATTCTCTAGAGTTTACATTTCCGTTTCTTTTTTCACTTATGACTTTAAAGCCATTTTTCTCAAATTCATTGATTATTTCCAAGTATTGGGTCCGCCCAAATTCTGAATGTAATTCATTCAAATCATGTTCTTCTAAAAATCGATTGTGGAGAAAGAATATATATCGGTCATCATTCTCATTTCCACAAGCGAAAAATGCCGAGCAAAAAAGAATCCCAATTATTAGACTTATTTTCATTGAATTTAGATTTTTTTAAAATTATAGGCAATGGCGGTCTGTATAAAAACTAAATTCACAAACTGTGAATGACGTATTTCATTTTTTTAAAGATACCTATCCGAATACTTTCTGTATTTTGATAAGTTATTTGACATTCTGATGGGGTATATGAAACGTTTGGAATGTCAAGGGGAAATTAATCAAACCAGTACAAAGTTTATTAAATGTATCGCACTTAAAATTAGTACTTTCCGCCAAATACTTTTTATACCGTGTTGTATGCTGAATTTCACCCATTATCAGTTAATTACCAATATTTTAAAATCCAAAATCCGCTCAATCGAAGTACTGCTAATTCCGAAACAATTAGTTTTTAGGGTCGGAAAAAAGTGGTGGAAGACAGACAAACTCTTTTATAATTTTTGGTCGAGCGTTGGTATGTGCGAATTGCAAATGTGCTTGACTGCCGGAATGCTTAAAATGTTTTTGATATAGAGTATTTTGGTTTTTCATCAAATAAATCACATAGTTTTTTAAAGTAATCTTCTCTCATTACTAATTCAGAACCATCTAATTTCGGTATTTCGTCCTGTATATTCGCACAGTAACCTAAAGCAACATATTCTGTCTGCCATGTTTTCAATTTTAAAACTATTTCACCACTAGAATCATATGCTACAATTCCGTCTTTAAAATCACCAAATTGTAATTCCAATATTACCATAATAGATGGGTTTAACCATAAGATTTTAAAATATTCAAGTTGAAATTGATTTTGAATAAATGAAAATATCGGGGTGTTATCTATTGGAAAATCAACATAATTTTCATTCCATAATAAATCCATGTCTAACCTATATGATGCATAAGGGAATTTCATTGAATTATTCTCATCAAATACAACACCACCAAATATCCTTTTATCAATTAATTCTGAATATCCTTTTCTTTCTAATTCATGCTCATAATGAGCTATTCTTACCCAGCCATTTTCATCTCTATATAAATCTTCTTTGAAAGCTGCATTATTTTCATAGCTAGTTGCTCTTTTTAGACTATTTGGTCTAACCTCTGATGACAAATACTGGGCTATTATTGATTTTATATCAACCTTTAAACATTCAAAAACGTCTTGTGGATTTCCGAATGAATTAAGATCCTCATAGTATTCTGTGTTAAATAGTTCTAAAAGATAATCTGAAGAATATATATTGTTTACTGCTCTTTTACAAGAACGATTACCATAGAGTTCTAGATAATCATTATATTTTCGTAAAAAAGTTCCTATGTACTTTCCAAAAATATTTTTTGTATCAAAGCCAGCTCTCTTTAATATTTCATGTCTTATATTTAAGCCTTCAAACCATTTGAATTCATCATTAGAAATGGGATAAATAAAATCATCGACGGGTTTTACTAATGTTTTATTGACTAAATTGAATGAATCTTCAATTAAAAAATCGATTAAAAAATAATTTGTAGGGTACAATTCTTTTAGTTCTAATTCAAAATTATGAATATAACCTTTGACTTCATCATCATACATTATCAATAATTCTATTATGGCAAGGATTATAGATTTTTTAAAGTATTCATGGTTTAAAAGGAACCATTTTATTGGTTTTATCAACTTTTGAGAATCTTCATATAATAAAATAGAAATACTTGATAAAACATTATGGTATTTTTGAACTGTATAAGACTTAAACCGACAAAATAACAGACAAATATGAATTTCATCCATATCCATATTTAGCTCATTAGTAAGTACTGTTTCCCAATTATATGTTTCTCTTGAAGGTAACCTATACTCAATTATTTCATACATTGAGAGCCAAGATTTCTCAAGCTTTGATGTCTTATAACCAACACTTGAAAGTGCATTAAATAAGTTTGCAGAAAAAACACGTTTATAACCTAGATTTAAATTTGAAGCTAATAACTCAAATAAAAAATCAATGCTTTTAGAGGGATTAAGCTTATATGCTGTTTGGAAAGCGCCTAAGTTTGACAAACTTTTAAACCATCCATCTCTTTGATAAATAAACCGTGTTACCCAGAAAAATACAGATAGTTCAGAATTTGAATCAAAAATCGGATTTAAGTTAATGTTGCTTTTAGCATGAAAGTCTTCATTCTTCCTAACAAGATACTCGATTAAATTTTTAATTTCAGGAGTAAGAATTTGATAACTATCAAATACATAAACTAAAGATTGAACCTCTTTTTCAAGAATTGGATTATCATTTAGGTAAACTGAAAGCTCAGAAAGAGACATATCAGAAAATTCTTTCCTATCAACACATTCTTTTTTAATTTTTACAATTGGGTCAATGGTTATATACTTCCTACTTGAAGCTATTGTATTTGTAGTAACAATAGTATTTGAAAGTTTTAAATCATTCGCGTATTTTTTAATCTTCTTTTGACAATCCTTTGAACGCTCTGAGTTTTGTTTAATTGATAACCTTGCATTAATTGAAGATGCTAATGTCTTTTTTGCAACTGGTATTTTTAACCTCTCAAACAAGTTAATAGAATCCATCAGAAATGCATCGTCAGATTCAACTAGCATTGTTTGATTTAAAAAGCATTTAGTCAAATCATTAATCCGAAAATCAGGATTTGTAATTAAATGTTTCAAGGAAGATTCTAATCGCCAATCACAACGTGTACCAACTAATTCATTGAGCAAATATAGGGAGGCATTTTTAGGATTAATTTTATAGAATTTTTCAAACCATTCTATTGGAAAATGCTTTGTGTCTTTACCATCTGTGTGTTGAACAACAGAATCAACCAGTTCTTTCAGTTTTAAGATATACTCATTCCCTAAAGAATTATTTATAGAACTTAAACCTACAATACTTTCAGTTAAGTCTTCAAGAGTTAAATCTCTACGCCATGTATAACCTAGGACATATTCAACACCTTGATTAAAATAATGATTTATTTTTTCAGAATTATTGATGAAAGCGTATGCTTTAACCAGTTGAAAGCAATATTCAGAAAGAAATGCGTGAAATTGCCCAACTTTATTTCGTTCATATTGCCCAACCAATAATTCAATAAGAGAAATGGAATTGTTGTGATTGATATTTTCAACGAGGAGTTTAAAGAAATTATTAGTTGCAATTGGCCCTCCTGGCGAGTTTTGTAAATATGTTGTTGTTCTTGTACTAACTTTATCAAGTACCTTTAATATATAAATCCAATCTTCTTTTTCTTTTATAAAAGATAATCCTTCATTTAGTGATTCATAAATAAAATCATTCAATGAATATAAATCACAAGTTCTAGGCTTACCGTGAAAAGGCTCAACATTATATGCAAGAAAATCAAAAGCATTTCTGAGTTCTAATGAATCAACTGTTTTGGTGATTCTAAATTGTTTAACCTTTATATAATAAATCAACCAATTATAAAACCAATTATTTGATTTAAAGACATTAATCACATCTGCAATTGATTCGATATCATAAATTTGATTTTCTATTTGCTTGAAAAAAAACTTTATTTTAGGAACTTCATTATCGAAAATATTTTCAAACTTTAGAATTTCTTCTGCTAATAGTTGAAGATTTTCTATTGCTATTTCTTTGTTACCATCAATTGTAAATACATCGTTGATTATCTCATATTTATCTATTAATTCATCAACTAATGCACTTGGTCTAGAAGAAGATAACTCTTTAATAAAAATAGCTTTGAAATCAGTCAAATTTTTCTTCTTAATCTTTTTGGCTATATCAATTAATTTTTCTTCATTACTTTGAAATAGGAGAACTCTTATATAATATTTAAAATCGTCTAATTGTATAGGCTCTCCGGATTTAAAATAATCTGAATAGTAATCCCATGGTGCAACAGCATTTTTAGAGTCTATTAAATAACAAACTTGCAATCCTTGTCTTTTTTTTAATGTAGGTTTACTCTCAAACAACAAATATTCTGAAACTGCTTCATATCCATTTTTACAACCGAATGCATCGATATAATACAAAAAAGCTTCATCAAATGAATCTTTTGTACCTGTTAGTATTTTATTAATTTCATTAATGGTAATTACATTTTTTATATCTTTTGATTCTACACAAGCCCTTGAGAAGAAGTAATAATTATTTTTAATTATATCCCATGGATGCCCTGAGCATACACATTTCTTAATGAAGTCTTTTGAGATAAATCCCAAAACTTTTTCATAATAACCACCATCTGTTAATACTTGTAAATAATACCGATATGCCTTAGGATAACAATAAAAATCCAACTTATCAAACCAATCAATTACAGGGCGAAATATTCTTTTCTCTACTACTTCATTTGATTTTAGTTCTTCTAATATGAATCTTCTAAAACTTTCATGATAAATAATATAGCCTTTTGAAGATGTGTTTTGTTTCAAAACAGGTTTTAAAAAATCTAATGTTTCATCTACATATTTCCCTAGTTCTGTTATTTCCTTCAACTCTTGTTTCGTAAGACTAAAATTTACCGCAGATAAAGCAAATGGGACATCATTATTCAGATTTTGTTTTGCCAACAGGTAACTATAATATTTTTTTAGATTGTATGAATAATATGGAAGCGAATTAAAAATATCTAAACTTATTTGAGGTAAGTATTTAATTTCTTCAATTAAGTAATTTAAGTATAGGGGATTACCAGAGCTTTTTTCTAATAATAGGTCTGATATATTTTTATCGTCTAATTCTTCATCATCAAGGTGGAGTCTGGACATTAAAGCTTTTACATCGTCAATATCCCAACTAGGTATTGACATCTGAGTATAGTTATGGATATTATCCAATTCTTTAATAGGTTGGGAGGCTACAAGAATTGATACATTGTCTGATATATTTATTTTATTAATATCATTGATGATATCAATTTCACTTATGCTTAAATCATCATAAGGCCTGTAATTGAAAACTCTCTGAATATGGTCTAGTCCATCTATTATTAATACCGTAGGTTCACTTATATTCTCAATAAGTATATTTAATTCAGATAAACTACTTGCATATCTGTGCCTTTTTTTATCCTTTAATTCTGGATATAAATTAAGGATTTCAGAGATTATATTTCCGTAAAAGACATCTGTCTTTATTCGTTCTTTTTGAAATTTATCTTGAAGGTCTGTATAGCAATAATGCTTTACAGTATTAATATTGTGACTAATTAATCCACTTATGAGATTGTTTACAAACCATGACTTTCCACTTCCTGGTTCTCCCTTTAAAATTATTCTTTTATCTGATCTGACTAACTTAAGGATTGAAGTAACGCTCTCTTTTGTTGGGATATTTTTACGTTCATCAATTATAAAATTTTGTTCTATTGAACCAAAATCAGTAATAATTTCGAATTGCTTAAATATTTCTTTTGTTGTAATCGGAAGCCCATTGCTACGAGACTTGCTAACAAGAGCAGAAAGTGAAAGAATGAATTCCTCTTTGCTTTTTTTATTATTTGGGAAAATACCTATACCTAATCTGTCGACTTGGTCTAATATAATTTTTTCCAATTGACCAGGCTCATAAATACTTAAACTGAATTTTGGAAAATCTATTTCAACTGTAAAAGCTTCACAAAACGTTATGAATTCATCTCGCTGAATACCACTAGATTTGGCTCTAAATCTTCTCCATTTTTCAATTGGCTTTTTATTTTTGGGCCATAGTTTATCTACGTTTACTTTGTATAGAGTAGTATCGTGATTTATGAAAGTTTTTTGCTTATTCTGAATATCTAGAATATTTAGCAATTCATCTTTAGGCTCATTCCATGCTAAACAAAGCCTAATATCAAGAATACTTTTATCAGGATGTTTGTTCCATGAATTAAATAATTCATCAATAGCTAAGTTGTATGAACCATCTGTAGATAAGTCCATTTTTTTTAAAGAATGATTACTCTTTGAGTTACTATACTTTATCTGTCTTTTAAATAACCCTTTATTGTTTCTAATTGTTAAATCATCAAATCTATCTGAATCAAATTCTTTTTTATCAATATAGAAAGTACTTTCTTCATCTTCAAGAATCCAACCTAGAATGAAGTAGGCAGTTAATAAATCTTGATATTCATATCCTTCATGTGCAGTATATAAACCCATATAATATTCATTTCAGTGTTGGCAAAAATTGCAGTTTTTTTGCAAATTTTGGTTTGTGGGTTAGCTTGTGCGATTTGCAAATGTGTGCAATGTGCGTTGGATTCTCTATCTGTCCCGAAGAGCAGAAACTGGAGAGCAAAAACTAATTTTTTCATGCACCAAGCTTAAATCAATGAGCCAATATTTTCAATCCGTTTTTCAAATTTAATAATCAGGTTTCGATCTTAGATTCGGTCTTTTATGTACAACGGTCGGTTATCGCCAATTGGCGGAGTAGGGGACGCGGAGTTGTCGGCTTAGTATTGTTTCGTTGGTCAAGTTAATTATTTTCTTTCTAAGGTTACCTCCTATTGATGATGAACCCTTGTTATATTGTGTTTAAATACTTCTGCCAAATTTTCTAAAAGCTAAAATAAACTGATAAATCGCCCAACCGATGATTATTCTAGATAAAAAAGATATTAAATAATTTCCCCAGGATATAATGCCACTTGGGCTATATTCTATTAATTGACTTATTCTATGTGTAGGATTAATTAATACATAAAAAATTTTCCAATTCTCCATAATAAAAACAGAGGTGTTCCGGTATGTCCAAATAAAATCCTCTAAACTTCGCCAACCTAAGTGATATGGAGCATCAGGAAGAACTAAACTATAAATAATAAATAGCGTAACACCACCAATTAAAAAACACAAAAAAGCATTAAAAATAGAAGTACCGTGTTTATTAGAAATATCATTTAAAAATAGGATTAACCTATCTTGAGTTGTTAATGTTGTACTGTGACGAATTGATTCATACATTTTACTATGCATCTGCAATGCCTGAATCTGGTTATGCTGGTTTAAAAGCGCTATTTTCAGTTGTTTATATGTTTCATATTTATTTTTAAAATAATCTAACTCCTTTCTATTTGGATAGTGTATATTTTCTAAAGCTTCAATTGAAAGTGGAAATTCAGTTGCAGAAAATTTCATTTTCTCTACCGTAGTTCGGTAAAAGCTGACAATACTAAAACTATTAAGTTGAACTTTGTCAAACCATGTATTATTTAAATCCGAATCTTTTATTTCTAATTTACTGGTTTGGCCTTTTGAGCTAAAATCATATAATCTAAAGTTCTTAGAGCTAAAGGAATGAATAAATAAAGAGTTTGTTTTTGTATGCTTAATGTCGATTGTAGCATGTGATTCTCCTTTTAGAGTTAAAGAATTGAAAAATCCATTTTCAATTTTCACTTTTTCAGAATCTTCATTTTGTATAGTTGCAGAAAGAGAGATATTCAAAAGTTCAATATCATTATCGGTTAGATAATATTTATATTCATCACCTGATTTATCAGGTTTTTCTTCTCTGAATATGCCGGATTTATTTTGCTTATTGAAAGTAAAATTTAATTCCTTAAATTCTGATGTATAATAGTTTGTTTTGTAGGCGAAAATTCTTTTTAAAGAGTGTTCTTTGATAAATATTCTATTTATTTTTCTCATTTGAGTGTCTTCTATAAATAGATTGTCATCTGAGTAAACTATAAAAAGTTTAGTTTTGGAATTTCGATTTAGGAAAAAATCACCGAAGCAATTTCGAATAGTTATTATACCAATATCAGTCTGTTCTATTAATAACCTAGAACCAAATAGACACTTGCCTACATACAAATGTTGAAAAATAGATTTTTTAAAGACTAGATCTTTTATGAAACAAGAATGAAAATGTAGGAAGATATTTTGTTTGAGCTTATTGGAAAGAATTTTCTGTTCACTTTCTGTTTCTTCAAAAATACAGTTGTCAAAGGTCAGTTGTAGTTCCTTTAATTGACTTTTACGAATGTCAATATTAAAATGCAATCCTTTTCGGAAAATGCAGTTAGTGAAAAGAATATCAATTTTATCAATCTTTTCATTAGGGGAATAATAAAGTTGTAACTCATCTTTAAACTCGAAAGTATATTGCTCAACTGCAACGCTTATATTTAAAGATTTTATTTCAGTTCTTTCCATTCAATTTAAATGCAATATAGCGGTCTTGGCAAGTAGCGTGAAGTAGGGACACGTTCTTGTCGGCTTTGTTGTTTGTTTCTTGGTCTCTAAAATAACACTTTTCACCAGAATGCTCGCTATTTGCGCTTAGCATCCATGAAAAAGCAGTAATCGAGTATCTTTAATATTCACGATAAAAACTAAAGATATGGAAACCCGAGTTACTGCATTACCAAAGTTATTCATAGGAATTGATATTCACAAGAGAAGCTGGAAAATACATTGCAGCACCGATCTCTTTGGTGGTAAATCTTTTACGATGCCTCCAGAACCTGAGAAGTTATATGAGTACGTTCAGAAACATTTTAGTGAGCACCAAGTAACTACTGCTTATGAGGCTGGTTGCTGTGGATATTCAGCCCATCGCAGTTTTGAGAGCTATGGTTGGAAATCCTTAGTGGTGAACCCTGCCGATATCCACCGTAAAGGAAAGGAGCGCTACACTAAAACAGACCGTATCGATGCGCAACTCATTAGCCGAGAGCTTAAAGATGGCCGTCTGGATGGTATCACTGTTCCAGATATAGAACGAGAAGAATTACGTAGTCTGTTTCGCCGTCGCAATGAGCTAGTCAAAGACTTTCGTCGGATCAAAAGTAGGATCAAGATGCACTTGCTATATTTTGGAATTAAAGTTCCTGCAGAGTTTGATAATGATCATTGGAGCCATGCTTTTCGTCAGTGGGTGGATAGCCAAGAGTTCCATTATCCCACCGCACAGGAAACCATGGCTAGCAAAATGCGGACTTTCCGGTTTATCGATAAAGAGCTTCGGGATGTATCAAGTCAGTTAAGGGCCTATTGCCGAAAACACTTCAAAAAGGATTACTATCTGCTAAGAAGTGTTCCTGGAATCGGAAGCATTGTAGCCGTAGGGATTTTGTCTGAACTGGGTGATATAAGACGTTTCAACACGCTTAAACATTTAGCGGGTTATATTGGATTGTCTCCTGGGATCTATCAAAGCGGGGCTACTTCTAAGGCTCTTGGAATGAACCCACGTTGCCACAGACTTATCCGCTCCTATTTTGTGGAGGCTTCTTGGCAGGCGATAAGAACTGATCCTGTGATCCAGGCATATTACCGGAAGCATGTAGGCAAAGATGTGAAGAAAATAATAGTAAAGGTGGCTCATAAATTACTGAGCCGCACGCTAGCGGTTATAAAAACTGAAATCCCTTATGAGATAGGGGTGATAGCATAAATAAGAATCAATGACCAAGCTCAAACTAAAACCAAGCCTGTACCACAAAACATCGTTGGTGGCCATATGGACCACATTATTTGTTAGACAGTGGACAGGTTTATTAACCACAATCATAGTGATGCTGGTGGCACTCATGAAGTGACCACAAATAGGATGCTGAGCAGGTTATTTTTGTATTGAATTCTTACTGAAGCACAGCTTCATCAAAAATTCAACACGTTAAAATATTATAAGTATGAAATAAGAGAAATTAAAATATTATCTTTAAGAGACAAGGTTATTGCTTTTCATAGGAACCGATGTTGTGCATAGTGCTTTTTACATTCCGCTTCATTTTCAGACGTTTCTGATTGATTTAGAATTGATTGTTGGCAAGCCATACTCTTTTGCGTTTTTTGGGGGCGTGTTGGCCTTGAGCGAATTGCAAATGTCTATAGCTCTTAGCGTTGGCTTTTTCAGCCTAATGTTTTTTTCGTTCTCCACCATTGGTTAAGTTCTATAATTTGAGGGTCAACAACATTAATCAGTCCTTTTCCAGAATCCAATTTTTGAATGGCAGTTTCAAGTTTATATTTACTGCTCGGTGTTCCCACAAAATTGCTTATCGATTTATAATCTTTATTTTGAACATTTAGACAAATAGGTAACTTAACCTGTGATGCAAAATCAAAATCTTTTGTTCGATAATCTTCTACTCCTTGTGATAACATTACAATAATGACACCTTTAGACCTCAATAATCTTAATAATTCTTCTAAAGCTTTTCGGGCATTTTTATTTTTAAGATATATATGAGCTTCGTCAATTACTATTACATACCTCAAAGGGAAAATATGGTCCTTTGGCTCACAATCGTTTGTTGAGCTAAAATAAGTATTGAAATATCTTAACAGCAAGAAAACTACCAATTGGCGAAGTGTGTCAGACAATGCTGGCGGTAAATTCAGGTATAGACTATTATCTAAAATATTGAGATTATCCTTACTACAATTGAAAATGTTTGTAGTTAAATCTTGAATTCCTGCATAAAGTGTATCTGGTTTTCTGTTATTTTCTTGGTAGTATTCTTCTAATCTTTCAAAAAGTTCATTTATAGTTGGATACGCTCCTTTTTTCTCATCAAACAGGTCAGTTATCACATTCATCAGAATATTTTTTTGAGCGACACCAACACTCGGAACAAAAGTGGCAATTGTATCAACAAAAGCCTTGATACTAAAAGGTCTCTGTCTTTCATCTGTACTAATTGATAAAAATGGATTGAATTTTAGGCCACCATCATTGACAATATCAATAAAATTGCATTTAGTAGCTTCTAAAAATGGCTTTAACTGCTCTGGATTTCCTTCTCCTTTATAATCGAAAAAAATAAATTTGAGTTCGTGATTTGTTTTTGTTGAAATTTGATATAATATATCTTTGATCAACTGGGTTTTTCCAGAACCTGCCATACCTGCAATAGCAATGTTTCGATTATCAAACTCCCTTAAATCATTAATTCTTATTTCTATATTTTTACCTTCTTCAGTTTTACCTAAATCAAAAGATAAAGCTTCATCATATTCTTTTACTTGATTCTTTTTTAGATTAGTGAAAGTTTTTACATTTTTCTTTCTTAAATCAAGCCCACTTTTTACGGCTTTCATTAAAATATCGATATGTCTCCTTTTGAAATATTAACCTTATCAATTTTACTAGCAAGTAAATTTAATCCGTGATTTAAATGAAGTTTGAATAGTTTTACAAACTCATCTTCAAAGGTGTTTTTACTATAGTGTTGGTCAAGTACAGCTTTATAAATTATCGAATTAGATGTATCATCAATTAATGACCCAAATAGCATACGGTCATCTCTAAATTCTTTTCCATCAGACGGAGGTATAAGCTCACTTTTATAATCAAAAATTTTTCCAGTCATTATACTGTAAGAAAACGCGATTCGAGGAACAACACTTTCGTTTTTAAAATTATATAGCGTTTTGAGCTTGTATAATATCGCGTCATTTTCTTTGCTTATTTTAATTCTCATAGCTATGGAAATATCCTTTTTTAAGTTTTGTATTTATACCGTCGTTGACAAGTAAATATGATTTAGAAACACTCTCTAAAATATCATTGAATCTCTTTGGTGTTATTTCATTGTTAGTAGATAGAATTACTACCTGCTCTGATAAGTCTGGGTAATAATAGAGAAGAATATTTTTGATATGCTCATCATCTAAACGGCCTAAAGGTGTATCAATAAAGATTGGAAGACTTTGAACGGATTCTTTCAAAATAGCTTTGATTAAGCTTGAAATGTAAAGTTGTTTTTCTCCTTGTGAAAGGACTTCTTTTTTTATTTCCTCATCATCAGGATTGTAAAGCGTTATTTTCATTCCATTTCCTTCTGCAAGAATGGTTACTTTGATATCACTAACAAATTGACTTCCAGAAGTATTAAGCTTGTGCATTAATTTTTGCATTTCCTCGAGAATATTTTTTGCCAAACTCTCTTTTTTTTGTTCTTTCTGTTCAAAAACGAATTTTTTCAATACATCCAGATATTCGGCACTTTTTACAATTTTCGTCTTATTCTTTTTATTTATTTCAACATTTTTTAATAAGGCTTGATATGCTTGGTTTAGCCTCTTAACATTCATTTCCTCTTTAGAAATATTCGCTTTATTCTCTCCAATTTGTTGGTTTGCTTGTGAAAGTTGAAAATCTGCTTTCTCCTTTTTACTATTATATTCTAATATTATGTCATCTTCCAAATCAGCATCGACTTTGTTCAAGGTGTTGTTTAATTCGGATAGTTTTATTTTAGTTGCGTTAAATTCATCAATAATAGTCTCAAAAAAATCTTTTGATTGGGTGTTGACTAAATCAATAGCATCTTGAATCATTTTTTTATCAGCATTACTTAAATCGTGTTCAAATTCTAATTCTGCATTATCGTTGTTCTGTTGATCAAAAAGTTTATGGCTCAAGTCTTGAGCTTTTTCAAAGTAGAACATTTTGTCCTTTAGCAAAAAAGAAGAATTTTCAGGTTCGGGTGGTTTATTAAATAAAAGTTCAATGAATTCTTCAATTTTCGCAGAATTTTCAGAGGCTATTTTTCCAAAAACTAAATTGGATTCTTGTAAATCCAAATGCTCATTTACTTCTTCAAGTTTTCCAGACAATATTGTAAGCGGTAATATCTCACTTAATTCATTGAATTTTTCAGCTAATTCAGCTTCTTTTGATTTAAGTTCGGATATATCGGTTAAAATCTTTTCTCTGTCAAATTTTGAATTTCCTTGTTTGCTTTCGCTTGAGATTAAATTGTCAAACTCTCTAATTGCTTTTTTAAGCTCATCTATTTTTTTCAGGCTATCAGCATTTTCCTCCTCAAATTTATCAATTGCAATCTGCGATAGTTTTATGGCATTTTCCTTATCAGCAATTTGTTCTTGTAAATTTTTAGTAGCTCCTTCCTTTTTTAGATCATTAATGTAAGTCTCAATATCATCTATCAAAGTTTCGTATGTGTCTAATCCTAAAATCTTACCAAGGGCATCATTTATAAAACTCCCTTCCTCTTTAATAGATAAGTTGGCGATTTCTGCTATTTTTTCTGCATCAAAAAATACGAATTTAGCGGCATCAATAGGAATTATATAATCGTTGATGAAATTGATTTTATCATCATCATCATTGAACAATTCCAAATTTGAAACAGGGTCGATAATATGCAAATCCTCATTCATTGTGGCTACATTAAATTCCCTTTTGATAATTACAGAATCTGCTGAATTTGAATTCAACATTTTTAATTCAGGTAACTCTGTCTCATCTATTCTAATCGTTACGGAAAATGTAACTGTCTCTTCCTTTTTTGCAGTCCAATTTATAGACTGTTGCATAAATCAATTATAATTTTTTTCCTTTTGTATTTCCTTTTTAAAATGGTCATCTATTTGCGATAGTTTATCTCCATATAAGCACCAAACGATTGACATTAAAAGGTTGGTTTTTCCATATCCATTCCTTCCACCTATAACGACAATATTTTTTTGACCATCAGTAGCTAAATTAATAGGCACATTGCCGTAATACTGCCTAAAATTTTCAATGTCTATTTTGCTGAATTTCATTTGGTAGCTTTTTCTATTGTATCATTAATCTTCTGAAAATGGTAATTATTCCTTTTAAATAATTTTTTCGTTTTTACTGAATCAATGAGCAGTTTTAAGGAATTGAAATCAATACCTTTTTCTTCACTTAGCTCCTTAAGTCTATTGTTTTGGTTTTCTTTGGTTAGTTTTATCATTTTTTTTATTTTTGAAGTAATAATGCGACCTCAATTAATTTTTGCTTATCGTTTTCATCTAATTCGCCAGCTTCATATTTTTTTCTCTCCTTGTAATGAAATGAGTAAAGATTCTTTTCATCATTTAAACCTGCATTAGGAAGTCTTGAATGTTGTTGAACAAACTTTTTTAACTTTACATAGCGCTTATCATTGTCTGTTCTTCGTTTACCTAAAAGATCTTCAAACTTTTTTGCAATCGATCGAATCGTACTTTTTTGCTCTTCATTTAATTTATTCTTTTTAACTTCTCTTTTTTGAACATTAAACCATCGGTAAAGCTTTTCTTCCAGTTCTGGACATCCGCTTGAAAAGGGTAATCTTCCATTTTCGTTTATAAATTGTTTCAAGTCTTTCAAGCTTTCATCCCATGTTCGTTTTAATGGAGGAGCAGTCTTACTCAATAATTTGTATTTATCAGGATATTCTTTTGAAGTTAAGCCAATGAAATAATTTTCAAAAAAAACAAAAGTTTTAGATTCATCTATATACAAATTATTGTAAATGCTGTTTGCATTGGTTTTGGGGCGAAATTGTTTTACGTATCTAGCAATTTCCTTTTTATGTTTAGGCTCATTAAAAGCTAAAAGGAACTCCTGGGAGATAGTTCTAATTGTACCCCCTTTGAAATTCTCAAGCTCATTTTCCCATTTTTTTAAGCCGAAAATACTTCGGCGACCGATTGGTACAAATCCGTGCTTTCTTTTCATAGAAGCTCTGATTTTTGGCTCATCAGTATTATAATTTGGATGTAAATAATTGACGGCCAAAACTATATTCTTTACTTTTGAAGGTTTTCCAAGATATTCTAATGCTTCAAAAGCATATTCATATGATAGTTTAGAGGTATTTCTTTGAAAATTAATATTATCTTCTAAATCAATTATGATGTTTAGTTCAATAAAGATTATTTTTTCGGCAATAGGCATTATTTTATCCAACATTTCTATTTGGTCCTCCGTTAGAAATTTTGATAAATAACTTTTGAAATTAAATGTATATGTTTCAGTAATTCTTTCTTCATATCGCGAACTGATATCATCTAAAAACCTTTCAAAACTGAAAGACTTTGCAATTTGTTTTTCAACGAGGTAAAATGAATGCCAATTATGTCGGTTTCTATGATTAAAATAGTTTATTTGAAGAACGTCCTCTATATTACCAATTAATGTGTACTCATCAGAGCCATAAATATATAAGATAAAAGTTAAGAAACTTTTGGTAAAAATGGTTTCGTTTACTTTGTTGATTCTCTTTTTAAGTTCATCATCTACGAAGATAAAAGATGAGTTCTCTTCGATGCCATAATTTGAATATAAGTCATCATTGAAATTTTTTAAAAAATTAAAGTTAGACAAAAATTGTTCAAGACAATTTTTTCTCAATTGTCTAACTCTTTCTCTTGATAAACCAATTAATTCTGCGATTTTATCCAGAGTAATTTCTTCCGTGTTCTCGTAAATATGAAGTGATTTTTTTAGGATAAGCGTTTCTTTGTTATCAAAAAAGCCATTTTTATCAAAAAGGAATTCTGTTAATTGAAATATTGATTCAGATTCCAAAATCTCATCTGGGATTTGCTTAATTCCGAAAGTTTTTTGGATTAAAAATTGATTTCTCAAAACTGTAAGTTGTTTATCATCTTTTATCTTCGCAACTTCATCGAAAAACTCTTTAACAATATCTATATATAATTCAATCTCAGGAATAGATTTTTTCCCTATATTTTTCATATTGTTTACATCAAGATTTGCATCGAGAATTTTACGGGAAAAATTTTTTATTTTGAGATTGTTTTGAAGATGCCACTTAACAGCATTTTGACTCCTAATCGATAAGCTGGAAGTATTTATAACTATGAAACTGTTTATAACCTCTCTTTGTTTTCTCGTTAATGTGGATGTTAATTCTAAAAATGAGACTAGTTGTTGTATCGGTAATTTAATTTGGGAAGTTTCGGGTACATGATTTCTACAGAATTTTATAAGTTCTTGATTAGTTCCATCGCCACAATTTCTCAATTTCTTAAATGAGAGGTTTTTTAAATAATAATCAAGTATTAAATCTAGGTTATATAGGTCATTTCCCCCACAAACATTATAGGCTCTTACGCTGAAACTATTGTTTTCTAAAATTTGGTTTAAAGTCATTTACAATCGTATTCTATTTACTAAATATAGTTTTTTAAAATTATTATTTTTACTTTTTCCTTATTTCGTTGAGCGCAATGGCAAAAAACAGCTCTTTTATTTTTTTTTAGCTGGGCCTATAGTGTTGGCAAAAAAATAAATGTGCTGTTTGAGCGTAGGTTTTCAATACTAAATATGATAATTTGCACGATTTCCGCATTATGCACAACGTTATGTCAACTCTAATATACTTATTTATTCAAAAAAGTTCCCAGATAAACCTATGTTAATTATATTTTATCAGTTAGCAATTAACGAAAGGGGAATTAATAATATTCACTGGTTCTTGAATAATCCCCTACCATATTTTGTCGATATAATATCAAATTAGTATATTCATTAACTCCTTATAAAGGAGCTAAGACCCCTACATCTTTCTCTCTCCTTTTTTGGAGAATTATAATTCCACCTACTGGTCACCCTTTAAGTGGAATTGAAGGGGAATATACAGGTAACAGCGTATTTCCCCTTCTTTAGAAAAGATAATTCATTTTGAATTTAGGATTATCCTCCCAATTTCAATTGGAGCTTATCCATATCCTCTCCAATTTTTTGCTCAACGACCCGCGCGTAAATCTGGGTAGTCGAAAGTTTAGTATGTCCCAGTAATTTTGAAACTGTTTCTATAGGTACGCCATTGGAAAGCGTTACAGTTGTGGCAAAGGTATGCCTGGCAACATGAAAGCTCAGCTTTTTATGAATGTCACACTGACTGGCAATATCCTTAAGGTACTTATTGGTTTTCTGGTTGGAAAATATAGGCAGTAAAAACTCTGAATTATTATAGGTGGAATATTTATTCAATATTGTTTTGGCTTTTTCTAATAGCGGTATTTTCATAGGAGTCTGGCTCTTTTCCCGGAGACAGTGTATCCAGTCCCGTCCATCAATACCTTTTACCAAATGGTTTTTTGAAAGTTTCTTTACATCTACATAAGATAAACCGGTATAGCAAGCGAATAGAAAGATGTCCTTAGTCTTTTCTAATGTTTTACTGGTAAATATAGTTTCTTCCAGTTTTTGAAGCTCCAACCTGCTTAAGAATGCCCTGTCAAACTTTTTGAATTTCATCTTATACTCTCGGAATGGATTATTGGGCATCCATTCTAATTTTATGGCGAGGTTCAGTAATTTCTTGAACCGTTCCATATGCTTCATGATTCCATTATTGGTCAATTGAGACTTTCCATTTTTATCCTTCTTTCGTCGTAGAAAATTTTCGAAGTTGATCACAAATCCGTAGGACAGATCTTTAAGATAAGTATTGGAAGTTTTGACTTCCTTTTTAAGGTAATCTTTTAGATAGCGTTCTGTGGTGGTATAATTCTTTAAAGTACCGGGCTTTAGAACATCCTTCATATGTTCGTTGTGATAATCCAGCATATCAAGTAGGGTTTTACTCTTATCATCCAAACCTAAAAAACGTGCCTTAATGGCTTTGGCTGTTACAAGCTTGTTTTCTTTTTGGAGTGCTTCCGGACAATCCAGCAATCTGGAATAAGTTCTGTCCAAATAGGCATTGATCGAAGATTTTTCTGCCTTTCGTCCTCTGATCCGATGGGAATCGTTGTCCCAGGAATTAACAGGACAACTCCGTTTTAAACTGATCTCCGCTCGTCGACCATTTACCGTTACTCTAGCATAAATAGGGGCGGCTCCGTTTTTCGATTTTGTGATATTGAGCCAAAATAGGATACTGAATGTTATTTTTGTTACCATTGCCTTCTCTTTTAAAAGTTAAAAAATGAGATAAACGAAAATCAAATCACTTTAAAAAGCCCAGTGGGATACTTGAAGTTAAGAAAAAAAAGGTAACCGAAGAGGTGACCGATTAGGTCACTTTAAGGATAGTTTTAAATAAAAACAAATGATCCTCAATTCTATTAAAGTATTGAAAATCATTTGTTTAGGTATTCTTTGGTGTGTTTTGACACACTAAAAGTCGGGGTGGCAGGATTCGAACCTGCGGCCTCCTGCTCCCAAAGCAGGCGCGATAACCGGGCTACGCTACACCCCGAAGGTTATCTTTGTGATAAGCAATAAACGCTTATCGTCATAGCGGGTGCAAATATAAGAATAACTTTTGATGTACCTACAAAGTGCAAAGAAAAATCAAAAAATATCTAAAGTGCCTTAACACTTGTTTCACAGCTCCATAGGTAGTTTTTTAGTAACTTCAACACAAAATAAATTTATGAAATACTTAAAATTCTCGTTTTTAAGCCTTCTTTTAATTGCATTTTCTGCGTGCGCACAAAAGGATACTAGTATTACCCCTTCCTCCTATTCTTATGACTATGAAATGGTGGTAGACGGACTTCAAATTCCGTGGGGAATGGCATTTTTACCGGATGGAAGTATGCTCATCACAGAAAAAAGTGGCGAGTTGATACATTTTAAGGATGGTAAAAAAGTAGCCGTATCTGGCGTTCCGGAGGTGTATGTTAGAGGGCAGGGCGGTTTATTAGACATTGTACTACATCCAGATTATAAAAATAATGGGTGGATCTACATTACTTATTCCTCTTCAGAAGGTGAAGGAGATGGAGGTAATACCGCAATTATGCGTGCTCAATTAAGCGAAAATCAGCTTACAAATAAAGAAGTTCTTTACAAAGCTTCCCCAAACACTACTAAAGGACAACATTTTGGCTCGAGAATAGCTTTTGATAATGAAGGATATCTTTACTTCTCTGCAGGAGAGCGTGGAGAAAGAGATATCAATCCTCAGGATATTACCAGAGATAACGGTAAAATATATAGGCTTAATGATGATGGATCCATACCAAATGATAATCCATTTGTTGGTCAAAATAATGCAAAAACTGCTATTTATAGCTATGGGCATAGAAATCCACAAGGTTTAATCTTACATCCGGAAACTGGAGAGATCTGGGAGCATGAACACGGGCCTATGGGTGGAGATGAAATAAATATCATTAAAAAAGGAGCCAACTATGGATGGCCAGTAGTTACTTATGGTAAAAATTATAACGGCACCAGTATTACTTCAGAAACATCCAAGCCAGGAATAGAAGAGCCAATTTACTATTGGGTGCCTTCTATTGCTCCTAGCGGAATGGCATTTATCACTTCAGATAAATATCCGAATCTTAAAGGAAATTTATTGGTAGGATCATTAAAATTTCAATACCTTGAATTGGATATACTAGAAGGTGAAAAAGTTGTTAAAAGAGAGAAACTTTTTGAAGATCTAGGAAGATTTCGCGATGTTCGCCAAGCGCCAGACGGATACATTTATGCCGCCGTAGAGGGAAAAGGAATTATTAAATTAATAGAAGTAAAAACCACTAAAACTGAAAAATGAGATTAATATTAAGTCTTTTTATAATGGTATTGATCGTTGGATGCAAATCTGACGAGAATAAGAATGATAACACAGAAAAAATAGTAATTGCAGACAAACCTAAATCTACAACTACTTCCACTCAAAACGAATATCCACAGGGAAAAGAAGTTTATAATAATCTATGCGCTACCTGCCACTTACCATCAGGAAAAGGTATTGCTGGTAGCTTTCCACCACTAGACGGCTCTAATTGGTTAACAGAAAAAAGAGCTGAAAGTATACATGCGGTTAAATATGGCTTAAATGGGCCTATAGTAGTAAATGATGTAGAATATAATAACGCAATGGCCCCAATGGGTCTTACAGATCAGGAAGTAGCAGACGTGCTTAATTATACCATGAGTTCATGGGGAAATACCAACGATAACCCTATCACTCTAGAAGAAGTAAAAGCTGTGAAAGAGTAAGAAAAAAAAGTTCTACATACTACCATTAAATTAAAATCCAAAGGCCGGCTTTTAAAAGTAATAATTAACTTTGCCCATAAATTTTAGTATTTATGTTAATTATAGGAATTGCTGGTGGAACCGGAAGTGGTAAAACTACCGTGGTTAGACAAATTTTAGATGAATTGAATAATGATGAAGTTGATGTAATTTCTCAAGATTCATATTATCAGGATACCAGCCATCTGCCAATGGAAGAACGAAAAAAGATAAATTTTGATCATCCAAAATCTATAGATTTTGATCTTTTAGTCTCTCATTTAAAAGATCTTAAAGCAGGCAAAACCATCGAACAACCTGTATATTCTTTTAAAGATCATAACCGTACAGGTGAGACTGTGACTACACAGCCAAAAAAGGTAATCATAGTTGAAGGAATTCTGATTCTTACTCATACAGACATCAGAGACATGTTCGATATTAAAATATACGTGCATGCAGATAGTGATGAGCGTCTAATTAGAAGACTAAAAAGAGATATTAATGATCGCGGTAGAGATCTGGAAGAAGTACTTTGGCGTTACCAGACCACATTAAAACCTATGCATCAACAATTTATTGAGCCAACCAAAGAATTTGCAGATATTATAATTCCTACCAATAGATACAATACAGTGGCGGTAGATATCGTTCAAACCATCATTAAAGAGAGATTGGGTTAATTTTGTATCTTTAAAAACTATGAATCTAAAGCAGCTTAGACAAAAAAGATGGTTCAAAATCATTAGTAATAGATACGTTCTGTTGCTTCTGATCTTTACCTTCTGGATGCTTTTTTTAGATAGTAACTCATGGTACATTCAGCGAGAACTCAACCAAAAGGTAGACGAGCTTAATACCAACAAAGAATATTACAAAAAAGAGATCGCTAAAGACAAAGCAACTATGGAAAGTCTGGACGATTCTTTTGAACTAGAAAGCTTTGCAAGGCAACAATATTATATGAAAAGGCCAAATGAAGATATTTACATTATTGAATATGATACTGTAAATTAAAAACCTTACGTTTTTTACATTTTGCCTAATCTTAAAAAAACTAAACAATGAGTCAGCCTTTATTTCAGGAATTTGAAGAGGTTTCTGCAAAACAATGGAAGCAAAAGATCCAAGTTGATTTAAAAGGAGCAGATTATAACGAGAAGCTTGTTTTTAAAAGTAGAGATGGCATTCACATAAAACCATTTTATAATGCTGAAGATGTTGAAAAAACATTCAGTATAAATTCTCCAAAGAATTGGCAGATCTGTGAAAAGATCTTCGTGGTTTCAGAAGAAAAAAGTAATAAAAGGGCTCTTGAAGTACTTACCAAAGGTGCCGAAAGTTTATGGTTTATCATTTCTTCTGAGAAGACAGATTTTCAGAAGTTATTCAAAGATATCTCTCTTAAAGATACTCTTATCTACTTAAATTTTGAGTTTTTACCAGAGAGCACTTTTGAGGAGTTGCTTACTTTTATAAGCGGTACAGATCATCAAATAAGACTTCATATTGATATTGTTGGAAATCTTGCCCGTTCGGGGAATTGGTACTTTAATCTTAAAAAAGATCACGAAATTTTATCTAAGATCGTATCAAAATCAGCTGATTTTAAATCAGTGCTGAGCGTAGATTCTGGCTTATACCAAAATGCAGGTGCCACTATTCCACAAGAATTGGCTTATGCTCTAGCTCATGCAAATGAATACCTAAATCATTTTTCAGAAAATAAAGATCTGGAGATCGATTTTATTGTGGCTTCCGGAACCAATTATTTCTTTGAGATCGCCAAGATCAGAGCACTTCGTATTTTATATGCCAGCTTGGCTTCAGAATATGGCATCAATAAAAAATGTAATGTTTTGGCTCAACCTACAAAAAGAGACAAGACCTTATACGATTTTAATGTAAACCTACTTAGAACGACCACACAGGCAATGAGCGCTGTACTTGGAGGTGCAGATGCTGTTTACAATATGCCTTATGATGCAATTTATCATAAGAATAATGAGTTTGGAGATAGAATAGCTAGAAATCAGTTACTTATTTTAAAGACTGAAAGCTATTTTGATAAAGTTTCCAACGCTGCAGAAGGAGCTTATTATATAGAAAGTTTGACTCAGCAATTTGCAGAAAAAGCCTTGGAAATATTTAAAGAAATTGAAGCTGGAGGTGGATTTTTAAAAGAATTGAAGGAAGGGATCATTCAAAGAAAAATAGCTGAAAATGCTAAATTGGAGCAAGAGAAATTTGATAAAGGAGAATTGGTGCTTATAGGTACTAATAAATATGAGAATCCTGAAGATAAAATGAAGGCGGATTTAGAATTGTTTCCATTTTTGAAGATGAATCCAAGAAAAACCTTGATCTCTCCAATTTTAGAGAGAAGATTATCAGAAAGATCTGAACAAGAGCGATTAGAAAAAGAGTAATTTCAGTCACGAAATACTATTAAAATATAACTGCTGATATTTTTCAGCTAGAAGAATTTACAAGCAATGCCTAGAAAAAATCTTCAAAATATCACTTTAAAGAGTTCGGTTTCTAGCGAAACTAATAATTCTGATAACTCTAAAGTTTTTAAAACCGCAGAAGAGATCGATTTAAAACCGACCTATTCCGCAATGGATATAGAAAATGCAGAGCATTTAAATTTTGCTGCAGGAATTCCTCCTTTCTTAAGAGGACCTTATAGCACCATGTATGTGAGCAGACCTTGGACCATTCGCCAATACGCAGGTTTTTCTACCGCAGAAGAAAGCAATGCTTTTTATAGAAGAAATTTAGCTGCAGGGCAAAAAGGACTTTCAGTAGCTTTTGATCTTCCTACGCATAGAGGTTATGATAGCGATCATGAACGCGTGGTAGGAGATGTTGGAAAAGCAGGTGTTGCCATAGATTCTGTGGAAGATATGAAGATCTTATTCGATCAGATCCCATTAGATAAAATGTCTGTATCTATGACTATGAATGGAGCGGTACTTCCTATCATGGCCTTTTATATAGTGGCGGCAGAAGAACAAGGTGTAGATAGAAAAGACCTTTCAGGAACCATTCAAAATGATATTCTAAAAGAATTTATGGTGCGTAATACTTATATCTACCCACCTACTCCTTCCATGAAGATCATTTCAGACATTTTTGAGTACACTTCTCAAAACATGCCAAAATTCAACAGTATTAGTATCTCCGGATACCATATGCAAGAAGCAGGTGCAACTTGCGATATTGAACTTGCTTATACCCTTGCCGATGGATTGGAGTACATCCGAAAAGGATTAGAAGCAGGAATGGATATAGACAGCTTTGCTCCTCGTCTTTCTTTTTTCTGGGGAATTGGAATGAACCATTTTATGGAGATCGCCAAAATGAGAGCTGCGCGTATGTTATGGTCGAAATTGGTAAAACAATTCAACCCAAAAAACGAAAAATCTTTAGCACTTAGAACGCATTCACAAACCAGCGGATGGAGTTTAACAGAGCAAGATCCATTTAACAACGTTGCCAGAACCTGCATTGAAGCAGCTGCGGCAGCCTTTGGAGGAACTCAAAGTTTACATACCAATGCCTTAGATGAAGCTATTGCTTTACCTACAGATTTCTCTGCACGTATTGCTAGAAACACTCAATTATATCTTCAGCAAGAAACCAAAATCACTAAAACAGTAGATCCTTGGGCTGGAAGTTTTTATGTAGAAAGCCTTACCAATGATATAGCTCAAAAAGCTTGGAAACTTATTGAAGAAGTAGAAGAACTTGGTGGAATGACCAAGGCCATTGAAGCTGGAATTCCTAAATTGAGAATTGAAGAAGCTGCAGCTACCAAACAAGCCAGAATAGATAGCGAAACCGATATTATAGTAGGTAATAACAAATACAGACTTGAAAAGGAAGACCCATTGGTTACACTTGAAGTAGACAACCAAACGGTAAGAATTCAGCAAGTTGATAGATTAAAACTAATTCGAGAAGATCGAAATTCAGAGAAAGTAAATAAAGCCTTAGAAGCTTTAACCGATGCTGCTGAAAAAGAAAATGAGAATTTATTAGCTTTAGCAGTAGAAGCAGCTAGAGAAAGAGCCACTTTAGGAGAAATAAGTGATGCCCTAGAAAAAGTATATGGCAGATATAAAGCCAAAATTCAATCTTTTAGCGGAGTTTATTCTAAAGAGATGAAAGACAATGAATCCTTTAAAAAAGCAAGAGAGCTTGCCGATAAGTTTGCTGAGCAAGATGGTAGACGTCCAAGAATAATGGTAGCCAAAATGGGACAAGACGGTCATGATCGTGGCGCTAAAGTGGTAGCAACCGGTTATGCAGATCTTGGTTTTGATGTGGATATCGGGCCGCTATTCCAAACCCCTGCAGAAGCTGCGAAGCAAGCTATAGAAAATGACGTTCACATTTTAGGCGTATCTTCTTTAGCTGCAGGACATAAGACTTTAGTACCTCAAGTAATTGAAGAACTAAAAAAACACGACAGAGAAGATATCATGGTAATAGTTGGAGGGGTAATTCCTTCTCAAGATTATCAGTTTTTATTTGATGCTGGAGCTGTCGCGGTGTTTGGGCCGGGGACAAAAATTAGCGAAGCAGCAATTCAATTATTAGAAATTCTTATAGAAGAAGAATAATTTATATTCCTCTTCAATTTAATACAATCAACCAATTAGCGCAAGGCCTAACCAGACTTGCCACTAAAACTTATAAATATGGATTTTACAAAAAAAATGCTGAGAGATGATGCCTTAGAAGGCAAAACTATTGTTGTTACAGGAGGAGGAAGTGGATTGGGAAAAGCAATGAGCACCTATTTTCTTGAACTTGGAGCCAATGTGGTAATTACTTCACGAGACCTGGAAAAACTAAAAAATACTGCAGAAGAGATGAGATCTCAAACCGGGGGAAAGGTTTTACCGGTGCAATGTGATGTTCGTAATTATGAAGAGGTTGAAGCTATGGTAAAAGCCTCTGTAGATGAATTTGGATCTGTAGATGTACTTTTAAACAATGCAGCTGGAAACTTTATCTCGCCAACAGAACGTTTGAGCGCACATGCTTTTGACACTATTATAGACATAGTTCTTAAAGGAAGTAAAAACTGCACACTAGCCTTCGGAAAGCATTGGATAGACAATAAAGAGGAGAATAAAACTATACTTAACATCGTTACTACTTACGCATGGACGGGTTCTGCATATGTAGTTCCAAGTGCGACTGCAAAAGCTGGAGTATTAGCTATGACACGTTCTTTAGCGGTAGAATGGGCAAAATATGGTATTAGATCTAATGCCATTGCTCCAGGACCATTTCCAACTAAAGGCGCATGGGACAGATTACTACCAGGAGATTTAAAAGAGAAGTTCGATCTTGCTAAAAAAGTGCCATTAAAACGTGTTGGAGAGCATCAGGAATTGGCTAATCTAGCTGCATACTTGGTTTCAGACTTTTCTGCCTATATAAATGGTGAAGTTGTAACTATAGATGGCGGCGAATGGCTGAAAGGTGCAGGACAGTTCAATTTATTGGAAGCCATCCCTGAAGAAATGTGGGATCAGCTGGAAGCAATGATCCGCGCTAAGAAAAGTAAATAAATAACTGATAACGAGATTCGTTACATTGTAAAAATCCAGAATATTACGAAACTGTATAAGCTGTTAACAAAATCATTTTATATAGCTGTAATAAATTGTATTTTTACCCCTCATAAATTGAAGATATTTAATGGGTAAAATCATTGCTATTGCAAATCAAAAAGGAGGTGTTGGCAAAACTACCACCTCTGTTAACTTAGCAGCCTCTCTTGGGGTTCTTGAAAAAAAGGTGTTGTTAATTGATGCCGACCCACAAGCGAATGCTACTTCTGGATTAGGTATTGATGTAGAACAGGTAGAATTTGGAACCTACCAACTTTTGGAACATTCTATCAAAGCGGAAGAAGCTATTATAAAAACCAGTTCTCCAAATTTAGATATCATTCCTTCTCACATAGATCTTGTTGCTATAGAAATAGAACTTGTAGATCAGGACGAGCGTGAATATATGCTTAAAAAAGCTATTACTCACCTAAAAGAGAGTTATGACTACATACTTATTGACTGTGCTCCTTCTTTAGGACTGCTAACTTTAAATGCACTTACCGCTTCAGATTCGGTGATCATTCCAATTCAGTGTGAATATTTTGCATTAGAAGGGTTGGGCAAACTATTGAACACTATTAAAAGTGTTCAAAAAATTCACAACAAAGAATTAGATATAGAGGGCTTATTGTTAACTATGTACGACTCTCGACTTAGACTATCAAATCAAGTAGTAGATGAAGTGCAGAAACATTTTAATGAAATGGTTTTCACTACAATCATCCAGCGAAATGTACGTTTAAGTGAAGCACCAAGTTACGGGGAAAGTATTATCAATTATGACGCTGGTAGCAAAGGAGCAAATAATTATTTGAGCCTTGCCCATGAGATCATAAAGAAAAACATGTAGAAGATGGCGAAAGCTACTAAAAAACAAGCATTAGGAAGAGGCCTTTCAGCATTACTGAAAGATCCTGAACAAGATATAAAATCTGCAGAAGATAAGAATGCAGATAAACTGGTAGGGCATATTGTAGAATTGGAGCTAACTTCTATAGAAGTAAACCCATTTCAGCCTAGAACCAGCTTTAATGAAGATTCTCTTAGAGAATTAGCTTCTTCTATTAAAGAATTAGGGGTAATTCAACCAATAACGGTAAGAAAATTAGAGTTTAATAAATATCAATTAGTTTCAGGAGAACGAAGATTCAGGGCTTCTAAATTAATTGGACTTGAAACAGTTCCTGCTTACATTAGAATAGCGAACGATCAGGAATCTTTGGAGATGGCCTTGGTAGAAAATATCCAACGTCAAGATCTTGATCCTATAGAAATTTCACTTTCATATCAGAGATTGATAGATGAGATCAATCTTACCCAAGAGCAATTAAGCGAGCGTGTTGGAAAGAATAGATCTACTATTGCTAACTACTTGAGATTATTAAAGTTAGACCCTATCATTCAAACCGGAATGAGAGATGGATTTCTATCTATGGGGCATGGAAGAGCCTTGATAAATATTGAAGATCCACAACTACAATTAGACATTTACGAGAAGATCTTAGAGAAATCTTTGTCTGTAAGAGATACCGAAAAATTGGTGCGTGAACTTAGTGGAAACTCTTCTGAAAAACCCACTCCAAAAGCGAAACCACTTCCACAGGAATTCAAAAAAGGAATTAAAGAATTCTCCGATTATCTTGGCACTAAAGTAGACGTGAAGGTTGCCGCCAAAGGAAAAGGGAAATTAATAATACCTTTTACTTCCGAAGAAGATTTTAACCGACTTAAAAAATTAATTCAGGGTGAAGCTTAAGAAATTACTTTCGCTACTCTCGCTTTTACTAGCGTTTAATTTTCTTGCAGCTCAGGAAGACTCACTTTCTGTTGCTAATACCATCAAAGAACCTATTGTTCAAAAAGATAAAAAAGAAGAGTATAAAGAATATAATCCTTTAGCACCTGCTAAGGCTGCTTTTTACTCTGCCGTATTACCAGGTTTAGGGCAGGCCTATAATGGAAAATATTGGAAAATTCCAATAGCTTACGCTGGACTAGGGATCGGAATTTATTTCTATTTAGACAATGATAAACAATATGACCGGTATCGAGATGCCTATAAGCGTAGATTAGCAGGTTTTACAGACGATGAATTCTCGAGGGAAGATGGTACGCAACGAGTAACCAATGACGGTTTAATAAGAGCTCAAAAAGTCTACCAGCGTAATAAAGAAATTTCTTTATTGGTAACAGTAGGTATATATGCCTTAAACATAATAGATGCTAACGTAGATGCACACTTACAACAGTTTAATGTAAGCGAAGACCTTTCTTTTAAGCCTACAATGAACTATGATAGAATTTCAGGTAAAACAGGCTACCTATTATCATTAAATTACAACTTTTAGATATGAGAATTGCACTTTTAGGCTACGGAAAAATGGGGAAGACCATTGAAGGTATTGCTGAGGAAAGAGGTCATGAAATAGTTTACAAGATCAAAGAAGATATTAAAAATTATGATTTTAGCAAGGTAGATGTTGCTATAGATTTTAGCGTACCTACCGCTGCCTATAACAATATAACCACTTGCATGAGACATCAAGTTCCTGTGGTGAGCGGTACTACCGGTTGGTTAACAAAATACGAAGAAGCTGTGAAGATCTGTAATGAAGAAAATTCTGCATTTTTATACGCTTCAAATTTTAGTATTGGTGTAAATCTATTTTTTGAATTAAATCAAAAATTAGCAAAAATGATGAGTCCTTTTTCTGATTATAAAGTAGAAATAGAAGAAGTTCACCATACGCATAAGCTAGACGCTCCTAGCGGGACAGCTATAACTCTAGCAGAAAAGATCATTGAACATTCTTCCAAAAGTGGATGGAAACTAGATGAAGCAGGAGCCAATGAAATTCCTATTATCGCGAAGAGAATAGATGAAGTGCCTGGAACTCATACCATAGCTTACAATTCTATTATAGATTCTATAGAAATAAAACATACTGCACATTCTAGAAAAGGTTTTGCCTTAGGTGCCGTAATTGCAGCTGAATGGTTGAATGGCAAAAAGGGAGTTCATTCCATGAAAGACGTACTTTCAAGTTTAAGTTAGTTTAACTGTAACGGTTCAAATTAAAATTACACTAATACCAGTAAAGTATTTAGATTATGACATTTACACAATGGTTTATATTTTTCCTGATAGTTCAGGTTATTCATTTTTTAGGAACATGGAAACTATACGTTAAAGCAGGAAGAAAAGCCTGGGAAGCGGCAATACCGGTATACAATGCTGTAGTTCTAATGAAGATCATTAACAGGCCTTGGTGGTGGACAATTCTTTTATTTGTGCCTATTGTAAATCTAATTATGTTCCCGGTTATTTGGGTAGAAACCATTAGAAGCTTTGGAAAGAACTCTACGCTAGATACTGTTCTTGTAATTGCTACCCTAGGATTCTATATATACTACATAAACTATATTGAAGATGTTACTTATATTGCAGAAAGAAGTCTTCAGCCTAAGACCAGCACAGGAGAATGGATAAGCTCTATACTATTTGCTGTTATTGCTGCAACAATTGTTCATACTTATTTAATTCAACCCTTTACCATTCCAACTTCTTCATTGGAAAAAACGTTATTGGTTGGAGATTTTCTATTTGTGAGTAAATTTCATTACGGTGCCAGAACCCCTATGACGGCAGTTGCTTTTCCCATGGTTCACGATACTTTACCATTTGTAAATACTAAATCATACCTCTCTAAACCTCAAATCCCTTATTTCAGATTTCCCGGATTTGAAGATATAGAGCGATCAGATATTGTTGTTTTCAACTGGCCAGTAGATACTATGAGATACATGACCACTACAGATAAGTACTACTATAAGCCTATAGATAAGAAAACAAATTATGTAAAAAGAGCTGTTGGTGTAGCAGGAGATTCGCTACAGATCAAAGACGGGAAAGTATTTATAAATTCCAAGCCCTTAAACCTGCCGGGAAGAGCAAGATTACAAACTTCTTATATTGGAAAAACCAAAGGTCAGCCTTTAAATCCACGCGTTATGTATCAATTATATGGAGTTACAGATCCATATCGATATGATCAAAACAGCAATACATTTTGGATAAATCTAACAGATGGAGAATTTGAGAAATTTAAGAACGATCCCAATGTAGCCAGCGTACAAAGAGTCATTAATCCTGCAGGTAATAAAGATCGCTCTGTGTTCCCTCAAAGCGAAGATAATAATTGGAATCAAGATAACTTCGGACCTATTTTCATTCCAAAAGCAGGAACTACTACTCCCCTTACTATAGAAACCCTACCATTATATAAAAGAATTATTGAAGTATATGAAGGTTCTGAAATGGGAATTACCAATAAACTGTCCACAAATGGAACGCAGGTACTATTAAACGGTACTCCTACAAATTCTTATACCTTTCAGCAGGATTATTACTGGATGATGGGAGATAACCGCCACAACAGCTTAGATAGCCGTTATTTTGGATATGTACCCTTTAATCATGTGGTTGGAAAACCTGTATTTATATGGATGAGTTGGGACACTAACGCTAGTGGGTTAGATAAGATTCGTTGGAATAGATTATTTACTACCGTTGAAGGAGATTCAGATCCTGTTTCTTATTTACCATATGCCGCCATTATAGTAGCAATTGGTCTTGGTTTTAGTTATTTCAAGAAAAGAAGAGACGCTTAGATCAACTTATAATTTATGCAAGATATTCTAGTTCATCTCCCCTATTTTGGCTCTATTGTGCAATTTAGAGAAATGCTGAGATCTGGTTCGATCTACGTTGAAAATGAAGACAACTATCAAAAGCAAACCTATCGCAATCGTATAAATATCTACGGAGCTAATGGGAAGTTAACTTTGAATATTCCAATAAAGCATTTGCATACTCCAGGTGTAAAACAGCATCAAAAGTATAAGGAAGTTAGGATCGAGAAAGAATATAAATGGCAGAAGCAGCATTGGAAATCCTTGCAATCTGCCTATAAGACCTCCCCTTTCTTTGAATACTATGAAGATGATCTAGCGCCGCTTTATCAAAAAGAGTACGAGTACTTAATAGATTTTAATTATGCTTGTTTAGAAGCTTTAGAAGAGTGCCTGCAGTTAGAGCTTAATTATAATAAAACAACAGCATATCAAATATCACCTGAAGGAGTTATAGATAAGCGTGAACTTATCAATGCCAAAAAAGATCACTTATTACCGGCTTATACTCAGGTATTTGATGAAAAACATGGTTTTATATCCAATTTATGTATTGTAGACCTTCTATTTAATGAGGGCCCAAATACTTTAGATTATCTGGAGTCTTTACAGTAGTATACTTATAGTTCTATCTTGGTTACAATTGGAAAGTGATCTGAATATTCAACAGGGAACACTTCAAAAGAACTAATCTTTAGCGCTTTATCTATCAATGCAAAATCAATCCTTAAAGGAAAATAATTAAGATTAAAAGACTTTCCAAAACCACTTCCTACCTCTAAAAATGCATCGTTAAATTTGTCTGCCTTGATTTTTTGATAAATATAGGAGAAGGCGGTATTATTAAAATCGCCCATTACAATAGTTCTATAAGGAGAACTTTCTATAGCAGCTATAAGCATCTCCGCCTGGTTTTGCTGAAGCGAAAAACCGTAGCCTATTCTTCCTATCAACTTCTTAGAATCTTCCTTCTGAAGATCTGAAATTGCCGGCTGAATGTTCAACGACTGGAAATGTACATTAAAGACGCGTAAAGTATCTTCACTTTTTACAACATCTACATAAATAGCATTATTATTTCCGTCTTCTGGAAAATCTACAGAACCCTTATTGATCATTGGAAATTTAGAGAATATTCCAGAACCAAATTCTGATGCTTTTTCCTTTAAAACAATGTATTGATATGGAAATAACTCCTTTACATTAGACACATTAATTGCGTGCTCCTGGGTAGTTAAAATATCCGGGGCCTTTTCTTTAATGAATTCTGAAATTTTGTCGGGGATGTTTTTTTGTTCCGTCCACTTATAAGAATTGAACATCCGTACGTTATAACTCATCAATACTAGCTCAGAAGCACTTCCTGCATAATTCTCTTCTGAAAATTGAACCCATGCGAACACATACTTGTAACCTAAAATAAGAACGAACAATGATAATAAGAACTGTCTCTTAAACCTGATAGCCCAAAATATTAAAAATATAATGTTGGTTAAGATTAGAATAGGCACGGCCAAGCTTAAGACCGAAAGTAACGGAAAAGATCTAGGGGGCACATAAGGGAGCAAAAAAGAAAGCAATAGCGCAAAGGCAGCTATTGTATTTAAAATGAATATAACCTTATCTAAAACACCTAGTTTCTTCATTTAATTCTCTTTTCCTGCGTGAAACAAAAAGTCCTTTTCCTGTTTAGTAAGACTATCATAACCACTCTTACTAATCTTATCTAGGATAGAATCTATTTTTTGCTGTTTCTCGTCTTTGCTAATATTCTTTTTAATCTGTGTTTTAGAAGTAGAAGTTTGCGGCTTTTTATAAACCGTTCTCATCTTTGGCTTCTTATTATTTTTAGATTCAAACAATGATAAGAACCATTCTATACCTTTTTCAAAGCCAGCACCTATATCATTACCTTTTGCAAGTTGTTTCGCATATAAAAAACCTAATAAGGCGCCTCCAAGATGCGCAAAATGTCCTCCGGCATTTCCAAATGGGATTTGGATCACATCTAAAACCACTAAGAATGCTGCGATATACCAAAATTTTATCGCTCCAATGAACATCAATCTGATCTTAAGATCTGGAATATGGGTTGCTATAGCTACCAATACCGCCATCACGCCGGCAGAAGCTCCAATTAAATATGATTTACCTGTTGCCTCAAAAGCAGGAAACAGATTATAACTTAGCATATATATTAAAGCACCAAAAATCACCCCTAAAAAATACACAGTGAGTAGTTTTTTGGAAGAGAAATAGCTTAAAAAATAGGTGCCGGAATAATATAGAATAAGCATATTAGACAAAATATGCCAAATTCCCGAATGCAAAAATGAATATGTAATTATAGACCAAGGTTTGAAGAGAAACTCACCAGGATCTTTTGGAAAGACTAACCAACTCATTAAAAAATCTGATGGGATCTTAAATAAGAAAGCGATAGTCTGAATAAGAAAAAATAAAATAAATACCAGCACATTGATAGCAATGAGCTTTTCTACCACATTGGCCGTTTGAAACTTATATTTAATTTTTTCTTTAGTTGTCATTTAATCCCACCTGTTTTGATTGAATTGATTCTTTTTCCAGTAATACATCATGATAAATCCAAATAATGCACCTCCAACATGGGCAAAATGTGCAATTCCACCTCCAAATAAAGAATATCCGGTAACTCCTGAAAATAGATCTATAGCTATAAGTACAGGAATAAAATATTTAGCTTTAATTGGAACCGGCACAAAAATAAGGAATAGTTCTACGTTAGGAAACAACATTCCGAATGCAACTAAAACACCGTAGATGGCTCCAGAAGCCCCTACCGCGGGAGTATTGTAAGCCGTGTACATACTTTCTACTGTATCTCGTGAAACAGAATTAAGAATGGCATTAGGAAATTGCCCAGTATCTAAGATATTTTGAATTTCTATAGAATTCAACCCTGCGTTCACTAAGGCAGTATAAGCGCTTTCTACCTGATAATAATTAACGAGGCTGTGAATTAAAGCTGCACCTATCCCACAAGAAAAATAAAAGAAAAGGAATTTCTTCTGACCAAGTCGTTGTTCTATAGGACTTCCAAAAGCCCACAGTGCATACATGTTGAACAAAATATGCATAAACCCACCATGCATGAACATGTGAGTTATAATCTGCCAAATTTGAAAATTTTCATTTTTAAAGAACCATAATGAAAATAATTGATAGGCATAATCACCAAGGATCATTGTACCTACAAAAAATAGAACATTTGCAATTATAAGTGCTTTAACCGTATCTGTTATTCTTCCCATCTACATGAATTTTTTTTCTAGTTCTTCAACCGGCAAGGTAATAAAAACAGGCTTGTTAAATGGAGTTAAGCTTGGCTCTTTACAAGCAAATAATCCATTTACAATATGCAACTGCTCTGTATCATTTAATAAATTCCCAGATTTAACTGCCATGCTTTTCGCAAGTGATTTCGCAAGGAGATCTGTTTGAGAAAAATTGTTTTCCGGCACTTCATTTTCAAAATCAGAAATAAGCTGTTCTAATAACATTTCCACCTCACTTTCAGAGACTGTTGTAGGAATCCCTGTGATCTCTACAGAATCTACTTTAACTTCAGAAAAGATAAATCCCGTTTGCTCTAAAGCGTCCATAATACCTTTAAGCAGTTCAATTTCATTACTACTAAATCTTAGAACTAAAGGAAATAATAATTGCTGACTTAGTGCTGCAGAAACTGTAATGCTCTTTAACAACTCTTCATACAAAATTCTGGTATGCGCTCTATGTTGATCTATTACGAGCATTCCATTTTTAAGCGTGCTAATGATAAACTTTTTATTAAGCTGAAAAGTAGAATTCTGAGTCTTTTCAACTTTCTGAGCACCAAAGAGATTCCCTGTTACTTCTTCACTCTCAAATTCTATAGCTTTCACATCAGCATCTAAATTCATATTGGAAGATTCAGATTGTAAGCCTGTATATAAGCTCTCCCATCCTGCTGTAGATTCCTTTTTAAAATTATTTCTAAAAGAAGTAACAGAATTCCCGCTAAAAGAAGAATCGTTTTTAAAGGGATTAAAATTTCTATCTACCTCCACTTGTGGCGTAGATGCAGGCCTGTTTTCGTAATTATAAGGAGTGTCCATAGAAGGATCTCTTTCAAAATCTAAAACTGGTGCTACATTAAATTGTCCTAAACTATGCTTTATAGCACTTCTTAAGATGGCATATAATGCATGTTCATCGTCAAACTTAATTTCAGTTTTGGTTGGATGAATATTGATATCGATACTTTTAGGATCTACTTTTAGATATAAAAAATAACTAGGATATGCCTTATCTTTCAAAAGCCCCTCAAATGCAGCAGTAACAGCATGATTTAAATATGGACTTTTAATAAATCTATCATTTACAAAGAAGAATTGTTCTCCACGAGTGCGCTTTGCATATTCCGGCTTACCTACAAACCCTGAGATCGTCAGAATTTCTGTCTCCTCATTTACCGGCACCAATTTCTCGTTGGTTTTACCTCCCAGTATATTGGTAATGCGTTGACGATAATTGGTTTCTGGCAATTGAAATAATTCGCCAGAATTGTGAACTAGAGAAAAAGCGATATGTGGATGTGCTAAAGATACCCTTTGAAATTCGTCTATGATGTGACGAGTTTCTACGGCATCAGATTTTAAAAAATTTCTTCTGGCGGGAATATTATAAAATAAGTTCTTTACACTAATAGAAGTTCCGGCCTTAGTAACACAAGCTTCCTGAGAGATAATCTCACTACCTTCAATTTTAATACAGGTTCCTATTTCGTCCTGATCTCTTTTGGTCTTAAGTTCTACGTGAGCAATAGCCGCTATAGATGCCAAAGCTTCTCCCCTAAACCCTTTGGTATTAAGGCTAAAAAGATCTTGAGCAGAAGTAATCTTTGAGGTGGCATGACGCTCAAAACTTAATCTGGCATCGGTAATACTCATCCCTACACCATCATCTACGATCTGGATAAGAATTTTACCTGCCTCTTTTATATAAACTTGAATATTTTTTGCTCCCGCATCTATAGAATTCTCTAGTAATTCTTTAATTACAGACGCAGGTCTTTGAACCACTTCACCTGCAGCAATTTGATTGGCTACATGATCTGGTAGCAGATGGATAACATCTTTCATGAAAGCTTAATTCCTAAAAATGGATAAATCGAAGTCTATGATCCATAAGAAGATCAAGATTAGTACAATTATAATGTAGATAACTCTTTTATTGATCTCGCGATTTCCACGAGTTCTACTATTAGTTCGAGCCTCAGCCCAATGAGAACCAAAATCTATAGAATTGGTAAGATTTTTATATTTATTGAATTTTGAATCAAACTCATATATATTACCTTCATCCTTACCTTTATAATAACGTGGAGTGTAATTATAGCGGGTGTTCTTTCTTAATTTGGTAATACTAACCTTCAAAATACTTTGCTTTATGGATGTTCAAATTTACTTAAAAAGCTTTAGAAAATAAAGCTTGATCAAGTAAAATAACTGAAACAGCAATAATGGCTAATGTATAGATCTTATTAGAATCTAGCGTCTTTACGTAACTGTGCCATTTTAATAGCCGTAATTCCCGCTTCTGCACCTTTGTTACCGTGCTTTCCACCAGACCTGTCTATAGCCTGCTGCATGTTTTGATCTGTAAGAACGCAAAAGATAACCGGAATGTCATTAAGAACATTCAAGTCTTTTATTCCCTGACTTACTCCCTGACAAACAAAATCAAAATGTTTAGTTTCTCCTTCTATTACACTACCAATGGCAATAACTGCATCTAGCATATCATAGCTTTCCTGCATTTTCTTGCAACCGTAGATAAGCTCAAAACTTCCTGGAACATTCCATCTTACAATGTTCTCATTTAACACTCCGTTCTCTTTAAGAGCTTGAAAAGCTCCATTAAAAAGTCCTTCTGTAATTTCTTCATTCCATTCAGAAACAACAATTCCGAAGCGAAATTCTTTCGCGTTCGGAACTGTATCTTTATTATAATCTGAAAGGTTTTTACCTTGTGTAGCCATAGTTTAGCTTATTTCATCGCTTCAGCGCGACCTAGATAAATTGCAACTTGTCCTGCTTCTGGAGTATTTGCGTATTCATCTTTAATTTTATTAAGATATTCTGATGCCTTTTCTCCTTTTCCTAATTGAATTGAAGTGATAGCTGCTTTTAATAAAAATCTTGGTGCTGTAAAATCATTAGATCTCATAGAAGCCGCTTTATCATAATAATTTAGCGCTTCTTCAGGCTGTTCTAGTTGCATAAATGCATCACCTATTCCACCTGTTGCTAATGGTGCTAAGATCTCATCATCACTTTTAAAGTCTTCAAGATGATCTATAGCTTCTTGGTATTTATTAGTGTTTAAATAAGAAAAACCAGCATAGTAATTAGCCAGATTTCCAGAAGAAGTACTTCCGTAATTGTCAATAACATCTAAGAACCCGTATTTTCCTTCACCACCGTTTAAGGCCATGTTGTATAAAGAATCGCTTTGAGCTCCAGAACTTGCTAAAGCCGCATCAAAATATTCTTGTGCCTGAAACATTTCGTTAGATGCCTCATTTTCTTTTGGAGTATGAATAAAACGCTCATACCCTAAGTATCCTAATACTATTACAATAGCTAACCCTACAATAACGTAGATGATCTTTTGATTGCCAGCTACCCATTCTTCTGTTTTACTTGCCCCTTCGTCAAGACTATTAAATACCTCCGCAGTTGTTGAATGTTCTTCAGCTACATGAGTTTTCTCTTCTTGGGTAGTTGGTTTATGCCCTTTTTTCTTGTAAGTCGCCATAAATTAGGTTTAATGAGTGGCAAAAATAAAATTTTTATTCATATTTTAAAGGGAAAATATTTCTTATTTTGTAATATTTTCATCCCTATTCTATTACCTTTACTTAAAAGATTATAAATTTTAAATAGCTGAATTACAGCGTTTTATGTTTTTAAAATCCCTCTCCTTAGTTAATTATAAGAATTTTGACTCCGCTTCTTTCGATTTCGATTCTAAAATAAATTGTTTGGTAGGTCATAATGGTGTCGGTAAGACTAACGTTCTGGATAGTATATACCACCTCTCTTTTGGCAAGAGTTATTTCAACCCAATTACCAGTCAGAATATCAATCACAATAGCGATTTTTTTGTGATTGAAGGTACTTTAGATAAGAATGATAGAGAGGAGCATGTACTGGTAAGCGCCAAACGCGGACAGAAAAAGGTGATTAAGCGCAATAATAAACCCTACGAAAAGTTTAGTGAACATATTGGCTTTATTCCTGCAGTTATGATCTCTCCCGGAGATAGAGATCTTATTCTTGAAGGTAGCGAAACACGCAGAAAATTTATAGATGGGGTTATTTCCCAGAGTGACCAAGGTTATTTAAATGCATTGATACAATATAGTAAAGTAGTAGCGCAAAGAAATGCGCTATTAAAATTTTTTGCTGCCAATTCTAAATTTGATAGAGACACACTAGAGATCTATAATGCCCAAATGTGCAATCTAGGAAATAAGATTTTTAATAAGAGAAAAGAATTTTTAAAAGAGTTTATTCCCATCTTTAATAATCGATATTCAGAGATCACTAATGATAAAGAGAAAGTATCTATAGCGTATGCTAGCAAGTTATTTGAAACTCCTCTTGCAAAACTCTTAGAAGATAATCTTCAAAAAGACATGGCATTACAATATACCAGTGTTGGTTTGCATAAAGATGATCTCAGTTTTGAAATTGCAGAATATCCTATCAAGAAATTTGGATCTCAAGGCCAGCAAAAATCATTTTTAATCGCTTTAAAATTAGCTCAATTTGATTTTATTAAAAACATAAGCAAAGCCAATCCTATTTTACTTTTAGATGATATCTTTGATAAATTAGATGAACAGCGGGTGGCTCAAATTGTAGCGCTAGTTGCAGAAAATGAGCTAGGGCAAATATTTATAAGTGATACCCATGCAGATAGAACAGAGAAAGTTGTAAAAGAAAGCAATCAATCTTACAAAATATTTAAATTATGAAAAAGGCTTCATTCTTCTTACTAGCGTTATTAACCATAGCATGTAATACTGAAGATCCTAAAGAACAATTAAAGCATCTTAACGGGTATTGGGAAATAGATCAGGTACAATTTTCGAAAGATTCCATTAGAGATTTCAGTATTAGTGAACATATAGATTATTTCGAAATTGCAGATGGTTCAGGATTCAGAAAAAAAGTAACGCCTCAATTTCATGGCTCTTATAAGGTAAATCCAAAAACAAGTGAAGAAGTTAAAGCTGTAATAGAAGATGGTGAATTAACCTTGTATTATTCTACACCATTTGATTCTTGGAAAGAACAGGTTTTAAAAGCCAGCGATAAAAAATTAAGCCTTAAGAATAGTAGAGGCATTATTTATAATTACAATAGATATACACCACTTTTAAAAGATGACAATGAAAAAGAGGAATAATGAAAATATGAAATTAAGTGATGCTTTGCAAAGCTTTGTTTCATCAAACAAGTTGCAAAAAGGATTAGACAAGGTAAATGCCAAAGATGTTTGGAATGCTCAAATGGGTCCGGCTATAGAAAAATATACTACCTCTATTAAATTAGATGGAAATACACTTTATGTTCAGTTAAGTTCATCGGTTTTACGAGAAGAGTTAAGTTATGGAAAGGAAAGGATCATTAGATTACTCAATGAAGAACTTGGCAAAGAACTTATCAATAAATTGATATTGCGTTAAAAAACGAATAGACTTAAATAAAAAAGGCCGTCCAAATTGGACGGCCTTTTTTGGTATAAGGTAAGTTCTTACTAAAACATCTCTCTTCCTGAGAAATGAAAAGCAGACTCAATAGCTGCATTATCATCACTATCACTTCCGTGAACTGCATTCTCTGCGATAGATGCTGCATATTTTTTTCTAATAGTTCCTTCTGCTGCTTCTTCTGGATTTGTTGCTCCAATAAGAGTTCTGAAATCTTCTACTGCATTTTCTTTTTCTAAGATAGCCGCCACAATTGGTCCTTGTGTCATATACTCTACCAATTCTCCAAAGAATGGACGCTCATTATGGATTGCGTAAAAAGTCTCCGCATCTTTACGAGTCATTTGAGTCATCTTCATTGCTACAATTCTAAAGCCTGAAGCATTAATCTGTTCTAGGATCCCACCGATGTACCCTTTTTCAACTGCATCGGGTTTTAGCATTGTAAATGTTCTATTATTTGCCATTTCTTTGTTTTTAAATTTTTTGCAAAAATAAGCAATTCAAACCTTTATGCAAGCTTTTTTAAAATTTATAACAAATACCATAATTTAATAATGAGCTACACCCTTTATAATTTTTAAGATTATATTCTAATTCTTAATAAAGTAGAAATTTTCAACTGAAGATATAAGCGAAAAAACCTATAATTTCATTTCATTTGTCTTCAGATTTAGCATTTCAAGATAATAGTGCTGTATACTACAGGATTATAAAAATTGTATATTTACCCCTTATTATGATAGAACAAAGTATTTTAGAAATTACCTCAGAACTCTCTACAGCGAACAATATTGTAATTGTACCGCACAAAGGTCCTGATGGAGATGCCATTGGCTCTAGCCTAGGCTTATATCACTTTTTAAAGGGGAAAGGACATTTTGTAAATGTAATAGCACCTAATGATTATCCAGACTTTTTGAAGTGGCTTCCGGGGCAAG
The DNA here is from genome assembly GCF_000744275.1 of Gillisia sp. Hel_I_29. Classification (NCBI taxonomy): domain Bacteria; kingdom Pseudomonadati; phylum Bacteroidota; class Flavobacteriia; order Flavobacteriales; family Flavobacteriaceae; genus Gillisia; species Gillisia sp. Hel_I_29. The sequence continues at coordinate 1,541,502 of NZ_JQLP01000005.1, read as the reverse complement.
AAAACATTTTAAATTTTGAAAAGTGTCAGGAAGATTGTAAAAAATTGATCTTAGAAGCAGACATTATATTTACTTTAGATTTTAATGTACTTTCTAGAGCAGGAGATATGCATACCACCTTAGAGGAAGCAGAAGCTACCTTTATAATGATAGATCATCATCCAGAACCTGCAGATTATGCAAATCATATTTACAGCGATACTACTATGAGCTCTACCTGCCAGATGGTATATCAATTCATAGAAAAATTAAGAGCGGTAAAAAGCATAACCCCAGAAATTGCCACATGCCTGTACACGGGAATAATGACAGATACTGGTTCTTTTAGATTTAGATCTACTACCAGTACAACCCACAGGGTAATTGCAGCTCTTATAGATAAAGGTGCAGATAACACCCTAATCCATCAAATGATTTATGACACCTATTCTGCAAACCGAATGCATTTATTAGGAGTGGCTCTTCAGAATTTAAGAGTTAATAAAGAACTTAGAACGGCATATATCACCCTTTCACAAGAAGAGTTAGATACAAATAACTTTAAAAAAGGAGATACAGAAGGTTTTGTAAACTACGGGTTAGCTTTAGAAGGTATTATTTTTGCAGCTATTTTTATAGAACATAAAGCAGATGGAATCATTAAAATGAGCTTAAGATCTAAAGGAAGTTTTTCTGTAAACGATTTTTCTAGAGCTCATTTTGAAGGAGGCGGGCATGTTAATGCCGCTGGAGGAAAAAGTGATCTTTCTCTGGAAGATACCGTCATAAAATTTAACAGTGTATTGAACAAATACTCAGAGCAATTAAAAGGATGAGAATAAGATTTATATTATTGATTCTAACAGTTATAAGCTTTGGAGCATGTAAATCTCCTGAAGCCCGAAGACCTGTAACTCAAAATTCTGGTTCTTTTATAGATCAATCTATAGCCAGAAATAAAGAACTAGTTGCCAAAGAGGAAGCTGTTATTGAAAAAATGATCCAACAAGATTCTATTAAGGAATATATAGCGTCGGCGAATGGATTTTGGTATTATTACAACAAGCAAACTACAGATTCCTTAAATATTAAAACTCCTGAATTTGGCGATGTTGTTAAGTTCGATTATACTATTAACGATCTTAATGGAAATGTGATATATGATGAAGGAGAACTTCCTACAAAAAGATATGCTATAGATAAAGAAGAGCTTTTTGGCGGACTTAGAGAAGGTCTAAAATTAATGAAAGAAGGAGAGGTTGTAACATTTATCTTTCCATCTCATAAAGCCTTTGGTTATTATGGCGATAAGAATAGAATAGGAACCAATATTCCCATTATTACAAAAGTGAGTTTAAACTCTATAACTACAGAAAACGATTTAAATACCAATTCAAACTCTAATAATTAATATGAAAAAATTAAGCATTCTATTTATTTGTACCATTCTTCTAAGCTTTACTAGCTGCAAAGAGGATTATCCGGATCTAGCAGACGGGATGTATGCAGAATTCAATACTAACCAAGGTACTTTCTTAGCAGAATTATATTATAAGGAGACACCAATAACCGTTGCTAACTTTGTTTCTCTTGCTGAAGGAAAAAGCCATAAAATGGTAGATAGCGCTTATCAAGGAAAGAAATTCTATGATGGTTTGATCTTTCACCGTGTAATAAGAGATTTTATGATTCAGGGTGGAGATCCTCAAGGTACAGGAAGTGGTGACCCAGGATATAGATTTCCAGATGAGATTGTAGATACTTTAAAACTTGAAGAAAAAGGTCTATTAGCAATGGCTAATGCAGGTGCTGGTACAAACGGAAGTCAGTTCTTTGTTACTTTGGCTGCAACTCCATGGTTAACAGGAAAACATACTGTATTTGGTAAAGTTTTGGAAGGAATGACTGTCGTAGATAGCATTGGTTCTGTAAAAACAGGTCCTGGAGACAAGCCTTTACAAGATGTTTTAATAGAGAATGTAAAGATCATTAGAAAAGGTAAGGATGCTAAGAATTTTGAAGCAGCTAAACTTTTTGAAGAAAAACTATCTAAAGTAAAGGAAGAAGAAGAAAGAATAGAGAAAATGAAAGCTGCTTCTAAGAGATCTAATGCTGATCGATTTTCTGCCCTTAAAGAAACAGACACTAAAGAATTAGAGAGTGGTCTTAAGATCCATTTCTTGGAAAAAGGTGATGGTTCACAACCAAAAGCTGGAGATAAAGTAAAAATTGATTATGCAGGATATTTTGCAGATGGAACTTTGTTTGATACAAGTATTGAAGAAGTTGCTGTAGAAGGTGGTGTATTTAATCAACAACGTAAAGACCAGGTTGGATATAACCCAATGGTAATTCCTTATGGTCCCGATGCTCCAGTTATTCCAGGATTTAAAGAAGGTATTCAACAATTAAAAGTTGGAGATAAAGCTATTATCTATATCCCATCACACTTGGGTTACGGAGCCAGAGGAGCTGGTGGAATTATTCCTCCAAATACAGATCTTATTTTTGAGATGACAATGGTAGGTATAGAAGAATAAGAACTTCAATTATAAATCATAAAAAAGCCGCTTCAAATAAATGAAGCGGCTTTTTACATATAAAGCATTTTCTATTTTACAGGGATGTTCTTTAAAATTTCTAAAACGAATTTCCAATATTTTTTAGCTGAAGAGATACTCGCTCTCTCATCTGGAGAATGCGCTCCTCTAATAGTTGGCCCAAACGAGATCATATCCATCTCAGGATAATGATTTCCTATTATACCACATTCCAATCCTGCATGGCAAGCTGCAACATCTGCTCTCTCCCCATTCATTTTCTCATATAGATCATCTAGAACAGTTAAGATTGCAGATTCTCTATTTGGAGCCCACCCTGGATAATCCCCAGAAAGTTCAACATCAAATCCTGCAAGTTCAAAACTAGACTTTAAACTATTGGCTAGATCATCTTTAGAGGTTTCTACAGAAGATCTGGTAAGACATTTTATTTCTATTTTGCCATCCTTAATTTCAACTTTAGCAATATTGTTAGAAGTTTCTACCAGCCCCTCAATCTCCGGACTCATTCTGTAAACCCCATTATGTGCTGCATAAATTGCTTTTTGAACCTGAGCCTGTACTTGAGCCTCCATCACTTTTGCCGGAACTTCGGTTTCAGTAATAGAAACTTTTAGATTAGGTTCTAACTTAGAAAACTCAGTTTTAATTGCATCAATCTCATCTTCTAATTCGCTTTTAAAAGCTTTCACTTGAAAATCATCAATTACAACAACCGCCTCACTCTCACGAGGTATTGCATTTCTTAAGCCACCTCCATTAATACTTGAAATTCTAAGATCAAGATCTTCAGAAGCATTAAAAAGTAAGCGGTTCATAAATTTATTGGCGTTCCCTAATCCTTTGATGATATCCATTCCCGAATGTCCACCTTGCAATCCATTAACTACTATTTTAAAGGCAACAGCATCTTCTGGAGCATCTTCTTGAGAATATGTTCTTTTAGCAGTAACATCTACTCCACCAGCACATCCTATTCCTATTTCATCGTCTTCCTCTGTATCTAAATTTAAAAGAATTTCACCTTCTAGTAGTCCCTCTTCTAAACCTTTGGCACCGGTCATCCCTGTTTCCTCATCAATAGTAAACAATGCTTCTAAAGCAGGATGTTCTATAGAGTCACTTTCTAGAATTGCCATTATAGTTGCTACTCCAAGCCCATTGTCTGCTCCTAATGTAGTTCCTTTTGCTCTTACCCAGTCTCCATCTACATACATCTCGATACCCTGAGTATCAAAATCAAAATTGGTATCATTATTTTTTTGATGCACCATATCTAGATGCGATTGTAAAACCACAACTTTTCTATTTTCCATACCTTTAGTAGCAGGCTTCTTGATGATCACATTCCCTACAGAATCTACTTGAGTTTCGAGATTGAGATCATTCCCAAAATTCTTCATAAACTCTATTACGCGTTCTTCCTTTTTAGATGGCCGCGGAACAGCGTTTAGATCTGCAAATTTGTTCCAAAGATTTTTCGGTTCCAGTGCTCTTATTTCTTCATTCATACTATTATATTTTGGTATCTTCACAAAGATATTGGTAATTACGAAAGCACAAAAATTGTAGCTCTTAATTAGTTTGTAATTTTAAAATGTGAAAAATAAAACCGCACTTATTTTAGCGCTCCTATTGCCAGTTCAATATGTGGTGATTAAGATCATCTCCAATTATCCATCGTTTATAGAAGAGTGGTACAGCACCGGCATTTACCCTTACATTTCTAAGGTAATGAGATTTTCCCTTGGTATCCTTCCTTTTTCTGTAGGTGACCTATTATATACATTTTTTATCTTCTCTATTGTTAGATGGCTTGTTTTAAGATTACGAACTAAATTTAGTAATCCCAAAAAATGGATTTTGGAGATCTTTGCTACATTCTCTATTGTTTATGCTTGTTTTCATATTTTCTGGGGTTTTAATTACTACAGATTACCATTGCATAAAACCTTAAAGATCAAAAATACCTATACTACAGAAGAACTGGTGTTATTAACAGAAACCTTGATTAAAAAATCTAATCAGGTTCATAGCAAACTTGTAAATAATGATTCTGTAATAGTAGCGTATAACTTTTCTAAAACTCAACTACTGCACACAACCATTCAGGGATTTGACTATTTACGTGAAGAATATCCTAAGCTTACCTATAGCGGTAAGGCATTAAAAAGATCCTTGTTCAGTATTCCGCTTACGTATATGGGTTTTAATGGATATTTAAATCCGCTAACAAATGAGGCGCAAGTAAATACTCAGATAGTTAAATATAAGATCCCTACCACTGCGAGTCATGAAATTGGCCATCAATTAGGATTTGCTAAAGAGAACGAAGCTAACTTTATAGCTTGTCTTGCTACAATCCATCATCCAGATCCATATTTCAGATATTCAGGATTAACCTTCGCCTTAAGGTATTGCTTAAATGAACTGTATGTAAGAGATGCAGTAAAAGCAGAAGCCATGCTTAAAACCATACATCCAGGAATTCTTGCTAATTATAAAGAGGTGAGAGATTTTTGGTCGCTTCATCAAAATCCTTTTGAGCCATTATTTCAGACTACATATAATGGTTTTCTAAAAGCAAATAATCAGGCTGAGGGAATGAAGAGCTATAGTTATGTGGTAGCACTATTAGTTAATTATTTTGATGATGTTGAAAAAGCATTTTAACTAATAGCCGTATTAGTTATAATTTTCTTAAATTCTGCCTTTAAAAATTAAAATATCATCAATTCAAATTCATCCCTCCTATGAAGTTAAAAATTTTATTGTTTTCTCTGGCAATTATGGGTAGCTGTGCACAGGCACAAGAATACTTCCCAAAGAATGACGGAGTTAAATCTGAAAATAACAATTACACGGTCTTTGAAAATGCCAAAATTCACGTAGATGCCAACACCATAATAGAAAATGGAATGTTTGCAGTAAGAAATGGTAAGATCACCGCAGTGGGTAAGAAAATTAATATACCCAAGAATGCTATTAAGATTAATTTAGATGGAAAAGATGTTTATCCATCTTTTATAGATATCTATAGTGATTATGGAATTGCAAAACCTAAGAAAGCAGAAGGTGGCGGGCAACCACAATATGATGCCAGTAGAGAAGGGTATTATTGGAATGATCATATAAGACCTGAAACAAATGCAGTAGAATATTTTAGCTATGATAAGGAAGCTGCAGAAAAATTACAGAAAAACGGATTTGGAGTGGTAAACACTCACATGGCAGATGGAATTATTCGAGGAGCCGGAATGTTGGTTGCTTTAAATCCTGAGGGCACCACTGGAGATAGAATTCTGAGCGATAGATCTGCAGAATATCTTTCTTTTGACAAAAGTGTACAATCCAGACAATCTTATCCTACATCTATAATGGGTGCCATGGCATTACTGCGTCAAACCTATTTAGATGCAGCCTGGTATACTCAGGGTAAATCTAAAAATAAGGATCTTGCTTTAGAAGCATTAAACAGAAATAAGTCGCTTACCAAGATCTTTAAAACCGATAATTTATTAGATGAATTAAGAGCAGATAAGATTGGAGATGAATTTGGCTTTCAATATATAATCTACGGAAATGGTAATGAATTTGAAAGATTAGAGGAGATCAAGAAAACCAACGCTACGTATATCGTTCCACTTAACTTTCCAGATGCTTATGATGTAGAAAATCCATTTATGGCGAACTATGTGAGCCTTCAAGATATGAAAAGATGGAATCAGGCTCCTTCTAATCTGGCAATGATGCAAAAGAACGGAATTCCATTTGTTATTACCACTAACGATATTAAGGATGAAAAGAAGTTCAAGGAGAATCTTCTAAAAGCTATTGAGTATGGACTAGAGAAGAGAACTGCATTAAATGCACTTACCACAATTCCGGCAAAACTTATTGGGCAAGAAAATAAATTAGGGGTTTTAAAAGAAGGTGCTTGGGCAAATTTCTTGATCACCTCCGGCGATTATTTTGATAAGGAAACTGTACTTTATGAGAACTGGGTACAGGGAAATAGAACCGCCTTTACTCCTATGGATACTCCAAGTCTAGCTGGTAATTATACTCTAAAACTTGATGGGAATACGTATGATCTTAAATTCTCTGGCGAACCTAACGAGCCTAAAGTAGATGTAAAAGTTGGTGAGACCAAAGTAAAATCTAAGCTAACGTATTCAGATTCCTGGATGAACTTAATGTTGGAATCTCCAGATTCTACAAAATCTGAATATATCAGGTTGGTTGCTAGAGTGAATTCTAAATCAGATAATTTACAGGGAAGCGCTACTCTTAATAATGGAACAGAAACTTCTTTTTACGCTATGAGATCAGATGATGTTTCAGCTTCAGAAGAAAAGAAGGAGAAAGAAAAAGAAAAGGATGTATTACAAGATGTGATGCCTGTCTCCTACCCTAATATGGCTTATGGTTTTGAAACATTGCCTACTTCAGAAAATATATTATTTAAGAATGCTACTGTTTGGACCAATACTTCCAAAGGAATTATGGAGAACACAGACGTGTTAATAAAAGATGGAAAAATAGCTGCTGTTGGCAAAGACCTTAACGCCGGAAAGGCTAAAGTTGTAGACGCTACCGGAAAGCATCTAACTTCTGGAATTATAGATGAACATTCTCATATAGCCGCTTCAGCAATTAATGAAGCCGGGCAGAATTCTACGGCAGAAGTAACTATGGAAGATGTGATAGATCCTTCTGATATTAATATCTATAGAAATCTAGCAGGTGGAGTTACTACTGTACAACTACTGCATGGTTCTGCAAATCCTATTGGAGGGAGATCTGCGATCTTAAAATTAAAATGGGGAGCGGCACCAAATGAAATGATCTTTAAAGAAGCTCCAAAATTTATAAAATTCGCTTTGGGAGAAAATGTAAAACAAGCCAATTGGGGAAGTACCACTCGTTTTCCACAAACTAGAATGGGTACAGAACAAGTTTACATGGATTATTTTAGCAGAGCAAGAAATTATGAAGCTGCTAAAAAAGAAGATAAGAATTTTAGAAAAGATCTAGAAATGGAAACTTTGGTTGAGATCCTAACCGGAAATAGATTTGTTTCTAGCCACTCTTATATTCAAAGCGAGATTAATATGTTGATGACGGTAGCAGAGAAGTTTGACTTCCGAATAAATACTTTTACTCATATTCTGGAAGGTTATAAAGTTGCAGACAAGATGAAAGAACACGGCGTTGGAGCCTCGACTTTTTCAGACTGGTGGGCCTATAAATATGAAGTTAAAGACGCAATTCCTTATAATGCGGCCATTTTACATGATGCAGGAGTTACCGTTGCAATTAATAGTGATGATCCAGAAATGAGCAGAAGATTAAATCAAGAAGCTGCAAAAAGTGTAAAATATGGAGGTGTCTCAGAAGAGGAAGCTTGGAAATTTGTAACCTTAAATCCGGCGAAACTACTTCATATAGATAATCTGGTAGGAAGTGTTGAGTCTGGTAAGAACGCTGATGTTGTATTATGGTCTGGCAACCCTCTTTCTATATACTCTAAAGCCGAAAAAACTTTCATTGATGGTACTGTTTATTTTGATTTGGAAAGAGATGAAAAACTAAGACAAGAGATCACAAAAGAAAAGAGCATCCTTACTACACAAATGTTAGCTGCTAAAAATGGTGGAGCTAAAACTAAGCCAGTTGTGAAGAAAGAAAACCAGACTATGGGTTGCGACACTATTGAAATACACTAAAAGAACTATAATGAAAAAGCTTACTATAAAAATCTTTATCCTCGCAATTTCAATGTCAGGAGGAATAATGGCACAGCAAACACCTGCGCCCAAACAATCTAAAGCCGTAACCATAGTTGGAGCTACCGCTCACTTGGGAAATGGTGAAACTATAAAGAACAGTTTAATCATTTTTGAAGATGGCAAGATCACCCAGATCATGGATGCCTTAACTACCAAAATGCAGTATAGAGGTACTATTATTCAAGCTGATGGGAAACACGTATATCCAGGATTTATTGCTCCCAATTCAACCTTAGGTTTAGTAGAAATAGATGCGGTTCGAGCTTCAGATGATGAAGATGAGATTGGAGATATGTTACCACATCTTAGAAGCTTAATAGCCTATAATACCGAAAGTCAGGTTGTAGAATCTATGAGACCTAATGGAGTTTTAATGGGACAGATCACTCCTAGAGGAGGAACTATTTCTGGTACTTCTTCTATAGTACAATTTGACGCATGGAACTGGGAAGATGCGGTTATTAAAGAAGATGATGGACTTCATTTAAATTGGCCAAACAGTTTTAAGCAAGGTAAATGGTGGGAAGGTGAAGAAAGAGGAATGAAACCAAATAAAGATTACAAAGATGAAGTTTCAAAAATCTCCCAATTCTTCAATAGCGCGAAAGCCTATTTAGCAGGAGATATGAATGAGGTGAACTTACCCTTTAAGGCGATGAAAACTGTATTTACAGGCTATAAAAAAGTTTATATTCATGTAAATGGCGAAAAAGAGATAACAGACGCTATTCAATTCAAAAAAGAACAAGACCTAAAAGATATGGTTATTGTTGGAGGTTATGATGCACTTAAAGTTGCAGATGCATTAAAAGCTAATAATATCTCAATCTTAGCTCAAAGACCTCATACTACTCCAGATCAAGACGGAGATGATTATGACTATTCATATAAAATGGCCAAACTTCTTGTAGATAAAGGCCTGCTTGTTGGTTTAGAATCTAGCGGACAAATGGAAAGAATGAACTCTAGAAATTTACCTTTTTATGCCGGTACCGTGGCTTCCTTTGGAATGGATAAAGAGGAAGCTTTAAAACTTATTACTTTTAATACCGCAAAGATCTTAGGAATAGATGATATGGTTGGAACTCTTGAAAGAGGTAAAGATGCTACACTATTTATTAGTGAAGGTGATGCATTAGATATGAGAACCAACATTATTACGCACGCTTTTATTCAGGGAAGAGAGATAAGTCTGGAAAGTCACCAAACAGAATTATATCACAGGTATTCTAACAAATATAAGGACCAAGATAAAACTAAAAAGAAAGAAAATGAGTAATACCTTTTAGTATTCTAAGATCTAATAATTTCGAAAGGAATTAAAAAGATAGATCTAATCACTTCTTAGCTTATTATAAAACCTCTGATAACTTCAGAGGTTTTATATTTGTAGCCACATCTAACTTTTATTTTGCACTATGTTCAAAAAGATTACAAGTTTACAGAATTCAAAGGTCAAAAGCTTACTTCAATTACAGGAGAAATCCAGGAACCGAAAAAAAGAAGGAGTATTTCTGGTAGAGGGAGTTAGAGAGATTTCCTTAGCAATAAAAGGAAATTATAGAATTTCTGAACTTTTCTTCTGTGATGAGCTTTTTAAAGCTGAAAATATTTCAGATCTAACTAAAACTGTTATCACCAATCCTGAAGTTACCGAACTTTCTGAAGAGGTTTATAGCAAAATAGCTTATAGAGGAAGTACAGAAGGAGTTATGGCGTTGGTACAAGTTAAAGATCTTAGTTTATCTCAGTTGCAATTAAACGCAAAGAACCCCTTAATATTAGTAGCTGAAGCTCCGGAAAAGCCAGGGAATATTGGTGCATTATTAAGAACTGCAGATGCTGCTAATGTTGATGCCGTTTTATTGGCCAATCCCAAAACAGATATGTTTAATCCAAACATTATTAGGTCTAGTGTGGGCTGTGTTTTTACCACGAATATTGGTACTGCAAGTACTGCTGAGATCATCCAGTTCTTAAAAGATAAATCTATTAATATTTATGCGGCGGCACTTCAAGCATCGGTACATTATGATATTATAGATTTTACAGCGCCAACTGCAATAGTAGTAGGTACCGAAGCTACAGGTTTAAGCGAAGAATGGTTAGATAATTCTACTCAAAATATCATCATCCCTATGCAAGGTGAAATAGATTCAATGAATGTTTCTGTGGCAGCTGGAATACTAATTTTCGAAGCAAAACGACAGCGCAAATTCTAATGTCTTTTATTTAAACAATCACTGCTGTTAACCTTTATGTAACTATAGTTCTCTTAAATTTCACTCTAAAAAAACAATCACTTGTGACGGCACAAACTCTATTCTATATACTAATAGCGGTGATCATTATAGATTTTTTAATCGATAAAATTTTAGATACCCTCAATGCGAAGCACTTTAATGATCCTATCCCAGAAGGATTATCTGATGTTTATGAAACCTCTGAATACAATAAATCACAAAATTATAAAAAAGAGCGATATAAATATAGTACAGTCACATCTACAATTTCTTTTATAGCCATGCTACTGGTTCTCTTTTTTGAAGGATTTGCATATCTAGACAAACTAGTAAGAACGTATTCTGAAAATGAGATTGTTATTACGCTATTGTTCTTCGGAATTATTATGATAATAAATGAGATAATTATGCTACCATTTTCATGGTATAGCACCTTTGTCATTGAAGAAAAATATGGCTTTAATAAAACAAGCCTTAAAACTTTTGTTTTTGACAAATTGAAATCGCTAGTACTTACAGCGATTTTTGGCATTAATAGTTTGGTTCTATCAATTAACGGCTCAAAATTTTTGGCTGTATGCTTGGGGATTAGTCATCTTCATAACCCTTTTCGCAAATATGTTCTATGCGAAATTGATAGTTCCCATTTTTAATAAACAAGTACCACTGCAAGATGGTAGCTTAAGGACTAAAATTGAAGCATATGCAAAGACAGTAGGATTTGAATTACATAATATTTTTATAATAGATGGTTCTAAAAGAAGTACGAAGGCAAATGCTTATTTTTCAGGGTTTGGCAAAGAAAAAAGGATCACTTTATATGATACGCTTTTAAATGATCTTGAGGAAGAGGAGATCGTTGGAGTTCTTGCACATGAAGTTGGACATTATAAGAAAAAACATATTATTGCAAATGTTGCAGCATCTATTTTTACCACCGGACTTACATTATGGCTATTGTCGTTATTTATTGGAAATCCATTATTATCTGAAGCTCTAGGAGTATCAACTCCTAGTTTTCACATAGGCCTGATAGTCTTCGGGATTCTTTATAGTCCCGTATCAGCAGTAACAGGATTATTAATGAATATTTTATCAAGAAAATTTGAATATCAGGCTGATGATTTTGCTAAAAATACTTATAATGCAGAGGCATTGATTTCTAGCTTAAAAAAATTATCAAAAACCAGTTTAAGCAATTTAACGCCCCATAAAGCCTATGTTTTTGTGCACTACTCACACCCTACTCTTTTAGAGAGATTTAATAATTTAAGAAGGTAGTTTGTAGTTGTTTCTTTACAATCTTAATCGTAATTTTAGACTATGACCGAAGCTGCTATAGAATTAGAAAATAAGAAAATAACCCGCCAATATAAGGAGCTGTTGCGCATTAGTTACAGGTCTTTGTCTGAAGAGGATAAAAAAATGATTAGGCTGGCATTTGATACTGCCGTAGATGCCCATAAAGATCAACGCAGGAAATCTGGAGAAGCATATATCTTTCACCCAATTGCGGTTGCTAAAATTGTAGCTTCAGAAATTGGATTGGACGCTACATCTATTGTAGCTGCCTTGTTGCACGATGTTGTAGAAGATACAGATTATACTCTGGAAGATATTGAAAAAATGTTTGGGGAAACGGTTGCAAAGATTGTAGATGGCCTTACTAAAATATCTCACTTAAAACAAGATAAGGACGTATCTCTTCAAGCAGAGAACTTCCGAAAAATGCTGCTGACTTTAAATGATGATGTAAGGGTGATCATCATTAAAATTGCAGACCGTTTGCACAACATGCAAACTATGGAGTCTATGCAACCAGACAAGCAGGTTAAAATAGCTTCAGAAACTTTATACATCTATGCGCCACTAGCTCACAGAATTGGGCTTTACAGTATAAAAACCGAATTAGAAGATCTTAGTTTAAAATTTACTGAGCCAGATGTTTATAATGACATTCTAAAAAAAATTAGAGAAAGTAAAGAAGAGCAAGATGCGTATATTAATGAATTTACGAAAACTATTAAAGATTCATTAGATCAAGAAAATCTTAACTATCAAATAAAGGGTAGACCAAAATCTATTTTTTCTATCCGTAGAAAAATTCAGGCTCAGAACATCACTTTCGATGAAGTTTTTGACAAGTTTGCTGTGCGAATTATCTACAAGGCAGATCTTGCAAATGAAAAGTTCTTAGCATGGAAGATCTATTCTATAGTAACAGATCATTTTAGACCCAATCCTATACGATTAAGAGATTGGATATCTTCTCCTAAATCTACAGGATATGAAGCTCTGCATATAACGGTAATGGGGCCAAAAGGTAGATGGGTAGAAGTGCAGATTAGAAGTGAGCGCATGAATGAGATTGCAGAGAAAGGCTATGCTGCGCATTATAAATATAAACAAGGTGCAGTACAGGAAGAAAAAACAATGGAAGACTGGCTGAATAAGCTGCAGGAAGCTCTTGAAAATTCTGAGACCAATGCTGTTGATTTTGTTGAGCAGTTCAAATTGAATCTTTATGCTAAGGAGATCTTTGTATTTACCCCACAAGGAGATCTTAAATCGCTACCTAAAGGAGCTACTCCACTAGACTTTGCATTTGGAGTACATACTGAAGTTGGTTTACATACTAGAGGAGCTAGAGTAAATAACAAATTAGTTCCCTTAAGTCATGAATTAAAAAGTGGAGATCAGATAGAGATCATCACTTCAGAAAATGCCAAGCCTAATGTAAACTGGTTAGATTATGCCTCTACTGCCAGAGCGCGAGCTAAAATAAAATCATCTTTAAGAGAAGAAAAGAAAGAGATTGCAGAAGATGGAAAAGCGATCTTAGCACGAAAATTAAAAGCTCAGAAATTAACATTTAACGAAAAGATCATTAATGAATTGGTGATCTATTTTAAGCTAAAGACCAGCTTAGACCTTTTCTACAGAGTGGGAATAGGGAAAATTGACAATCAAAAGTTAAAGGAATTTACGAATTCACGCAGCAACGCCTTTGTTAGCTATATTAAAAATAAGATTCGAAAACCTGCGGTTGCAGAAGATATTGATAAGGAAGAGATCACTTCTAAGTATGATCAGCTAGTTTTTGGAAAAGAGGAAGAGGTTTTAGATTACAAATTAGCAAATTGCTGTAATCCAATTCCGGGAGATAATGTATTTGGCTTTATAACGGTAAGTGAGGGTATAAAAGTTCATAAGAAAGATTGCCCTAATGCAATTCAATTTCAAAGCAACTATGCATACAGGATCATTCAAGCAAAATGGATAGATTCGTCACAACAAGATTTCAAGGCTATTATAAAATTAACGGGAATTGATAATCTAGGATTGGTAAGTGAAATAACCCAAGAGATCTCAAAAAGTATGAACGTAAACATGCGAAACATTAATTTTGATAGTTCTGACGGCGTATTTACCGGAAAGATCACGGTAATTGTAAAGAATAATTCAATTCTAAATACGCTTATAGATCGATTAAAAAAAATTAATGGGATAGATAAGGTCTCCAGAGAATAATCTAATATCTTTGCGAGGAAGAAAAAATATGAGTAAAAAAGTAATAAATAAGAACGACCAGGCAGTAGTTAAAAACGTATTCACAAAGTTTTTAGAAGAAAAAGGACATCGAAAGACTCCGGAACGCTTCGCTATATTGCAGGAGATCTATAATAATGAAGAGCATTTTGATATAGAATCACTTTATATCAATATGAAAAATAAAAAATATCGCGTTAGTAGAGCTACGCTCTATAATACCATAGAACTTTTATTGGAATGCGGATTGGTTAGAAAACATCAATTTGGGCAAAACCAGTCGCAATATGAGAAATCATTTTTTGACAGACAGCACGATCATATTATACTTACCGATACTGGAGAGGTTATAGAATTTTGTGACCCTAGGATACAAAGTATCAAACAAACTATAGAAGAGGTATTTGACATAGATGTTTCTAAACATTCTTTATACTTTTACGGCACTAAAAAACAACCAACAAATTAAATATTTATGGCAGTAGACTTACTACTCGGACTACAGTGGGGAGATGAAGGAAAAGGTAAAATAGTTGATGTATTTACCAAAAAATATGACATTATAGCTAGATTTCAGGGAGGTCCAAATGCTGGACATACCTTGGAGTTTGATGGGCACAAACATGTACTACATACCATTCCTTCCGGAATTTTTCATGAGAACACTGTAAACCTTGTTGGAAACGGAGTTGTAATAGACCCTGTTATATTTAAAAAAGAATTAGATAATCTGGAGCCTTTTAAAACAGATTATAAGTCTAAACTTCTAATTTCCAGAAAAGCACATTTAATTTTACCAACCCACAGACTTCTTGATGCAGCTTCTGAAGCTTCTAAAGGAAAGGCTAAGATTGGTTCTACTCTCAAAGGAATTGGCCCTACTTATATGGACAAAACCGGTAGAAATGGATTACGAGTTGGAGATCTGGAGCTAGAAGATTGGATGGATAAATATAGAATGTTGGCAGATAAGCATGAGGCTATGATTAGCTTTTATGATGTAGATGTTCAATACGATCTTGCAGAGCTAGAGAAAGAATTCTTTGAGGCGGTTAAAATGCTAAAGACATTGCAATTCATTGACAGTGAAAACTATCTTCAAAATGCACAGCAAGAAGGAAAGACCATTTTAGCAGAAGGTGCACAGGGTTCTCTATTAGATATAGATTTTGGAACCTATCCTTTTGTAACTTCATCTACAACTACAGCTGCAGGAGCTTGCACCGGTTTAGGAGTTGCTCCAAATCAAATTGGAGATGCCTTTGGAATTTTTAAGGCCTACACTACCAGAGTTGGAAGCGGACCTTTCCCTACGGAATTGTTTGATGAAGATGGAGAGACGATGGGAAGAGTTGGTAATGAGTTTGGAGCTACAACCGGAAGAGCTAGAAGATGTGGATGGTTAGACCTAGTTGCACTAAAATATGCGGTTCAGATTAACGGTATTACCCAATTAATAATGATGAAAGGGGATGTTCTAAGCGGATTCAAAACTTTAAAAGTTTGTACTGCTTATAACTATAAGGGGGAAGAAATAGACCATTTACCTTATAATATTGAAGCAGAAAATGTAACTCCGGTATACACAGAGTTTAAAGGATGGAAAGAAGATCTTACTAAGATGACAGATGCTTCAGAACTTCCACAAGAACTTCTAACATACATTGAGTTCTTAGAGAAAGAATTAAAAACTCCTATTTCTGTTGTATCGGTTGGACCGGATAGAAAGCAGACAATTAATAGATAAAAAATTCATAACAGTTTATAACAAAAAAAGCCTTCCAAATCTGGAAGGCTTTTTTATTAGCTAAAATCTTACTATTCTGTAACAATAAAGTTTGTAGCAATAGCATTTACAGTTTCCATTGTTAAAGGCTCATCAAAAGCTTCGGTAACACCATCTACTCCACCAAAGTCTCCAAATAATCCGGCTAGATCTACTCCACCTTGCACTGTATTATCTTCACCACCATAAATAGCGCTAAAGGCTCCTGGAAGTGTGTTTTGAGTTCCTGTGATCCATCCTTTTTCATCACGCATTCTTCTAACTTGTGAAGCATGACGTGCTTCTATAGAATGAATTTGCAATGCATAAGTTAAAAGATCATTATCATTAGCCAAGGCTCCTGCCTGACCTTTGTAAGCTCTTACACCAGTATCTTCAAATCCTTGAGATAATGCTAAGAATGTTTGATAATTTTGAAATGTATCCAACATTAATCCTTTTCCTGTAAAATCAAAAGTTGGCTCATCTATAGCTGCATCTCCTAAAGCTGTTACAAGAAAATCTACGTGAGCATCTTCATGCTTAGAGATTTGTGCAAAAATATCTTTATCTGCATCAGGAATAAGTCCATCGGTATCAAGACCCATTCTGTAAAAGTTACGCTCTAAATACTCAAGAGTTAAAGCGAAATTTAACACATCAGTAGAAGAAGCTTGAAAAGCTGCGGCTGCCATAGAACTAGTTGCTGCTTTAGCTTTATTACTAGTTGCTGCAAGTCCAAATGGGATTGATGCCAAGGCAATATTCTTACCTACGTTCTTAAATTGATTTATGGAACCTCTTCTAGAACTTTTAGCGTTTAAAAGCTCGTCGTTAGAAAGGTTATCTAATATTTTTAATAAATTCATCGTTTTCGTTTTAAATTGATAAGTTAATTATGAGGTAGGTAAGTTGTTAGCAGTGAATTTAGTTTTAATAAATCCTGTTGCCCCAACGGCTGTAATGATTTCACTTGGAGAAGATGCTTTATCATAAGCTACTCCAGACCCACCAATATCAACTAATACACTATCTCCAGCGAAATCTGTAGAACCTGGATTAATTAGATTAGCTATTGCAGAAGCATGTCTTGCTTCTACAGATACAATTTTACCTGCAATTAACAAATAATCTGTACTAGCAAGTAATTGTCCTGCTCCATTATAAGCAGCTACTCCAGTATCTTCTAAAATTTTAGCAGTAGCAAGAACAGTATCTCTACTGCTAAAGTCTACACCAGTAAAATCAAATTCTAATTCTGGCAAAACATTTGAAGCACTAGTTGCAGCATTTATAGCTGTTTTAAAAAATTCTCTGTGTATAACTTCGTGATTATACAAATCTTCTAAAATAGTTTTTTCCTTTCCATCAGATAGTCCCATCCAATAAGAACCATTTAATACGTTGGTATAGAATGCAGCTTCCAATTGCTCTAATGCGTAAGCATAATTAAGTATTCCTACATCTCCACTTCCTAGATCAAATACATCACCTGGTTCTGGTGTCATTGGATCATCATCATCATCACTACATCCTACAAGTAAAAGACTTGAACCGGCCACGGCTAAACCTCCCATTTTTAAGAAATTTCTTCGAGAGTTACTCTTGTTTGAGTGCAAATTTTCTGAGGTCTGCACTTTAATCAATGGTTTTTTCATAATTGTGTTTTTCTAGATTACATGTAAACTTACGTAGGGAATTCATATTTGGTTTTTTTGAAGTGGTTAATATTTTGCTAAAAAGATTCTAAAAATCTTAATATATGCTAATTTTAACAAACTATTTTATAATGTTTAGCGCTCGTCTCACTCGTTATCTATATTTTTTTGCTCTTTGTAGATTTTTTCTGAAATAAATTTAGTCTTAGATTCTTATAATTTTCTGCTTAAAGCCACCTTCTTTTTCGCCTTTTATTTACTTTTGATCTAAATAATTCTGCTCTTGAAAAATGTATTTATTTATTTCATATTCATTATAGGTTTTCTGCTGACTTCAAAACCTTTAATAGCTCAGACCAAAAAGATTGATTATACCAGTGATCGAACTCTGAAGGATGAAAACAAGTACCCTGGAGCGATCATTTTAAGTAAAGTTGAGAATCAGGTACATTTTATTCACGAAGGAATAGAAATTTGGTGTGACCAGGCAATACATTATGATCAGGCGAACTTCTTTAAAGCTTACGGTAATGTGAGAATGCAACAAGGTGATACTGTGACTATGCAAAGTAATTACGCTGAATACAACGGTACCACGAAGTTTGCTTTTGCCAGTGGAAAAGTAAAAATGACAAGACCTCAAACCTCCTTAGAGACAGATACTTTATTCTTTGATAGAATTAAACAACAGGCTTATTATAGAAGTGGTGGTACCATAAGAGATACCGCGAGTGTTCTAACCAGTAAGGTTGGAAGATATTATATGGATGACGATAAATATTCATTTCTATCTAAAGTAACCGTTACGAACCCAGAATACGTTATAAATTCAGATCAATTAGACTTTTACTCAGAGAATGGATATGCTTATTTATATGGGCCAACCACAATAGAGAGCAAAACAAGTACGGTTTACTGTGAACGTGGATTTTACAATACACGTTTAGATAATGGTTACTTTGTAAAAAATTCACGGATAGATTATGACAATAGAATTTTGAAAGGTGACAGTCTATATTTTAACAGGAAGAATAGTTTTGCATCTGGAACCAACAATATTAAAGTTATAGATACATTAAACCATAGCCTAATTACTGGTCATTATGCTGAAGTCTATAGAGAGAAAGATTCAGTATTTATTACCAAAAGAGCTGTAGCGGCAACCGTACAAGATCAAGATTCTATATTTGTACATAGTGATACTTTAATGGTGATGGGAAAACCTGAAAATAGAATTATTAAAGGTTATTATGATGTTAGAATGTTTAAGAGTGATATGAGCGGCAAAAGTGACTCTATTTATATCAATCAAAAAAGTGGACTCACAAAATTGATCAATATTAATATGGGTCCTGTTACTTCTGTTAGTATTAAAAGAAGCCCTGTGGTATGGTCTGGTGATAATCAAATTACCGGAGACACTATTCACCTTCAAAGCAATCCAAAAACAGAAAAACTAGATTCTATAAGAGTTTTTAATAACGCTTTTATGATACAGAAAGATAGTATTGAAGGATATAATCAGCTTAAGGGCAAAGAGCTTACTGGTTTATTTGTAGATAATGAGCTTTATCAGGTAGATATAATAAAAAATACCGAAACCATATTTTATAGCAGAAATGATGAGAGTGAACTTCTAGGTATCAATAAAACACTATCGAGCTCTATAAAAATTCTTTTTGAAAAGAATAAAATTGAAGATATCTATTACTATAAACAAGTAGAGGGTAATTTAAATCCTGAAGATGAATTTCCGGAAAATGTAAGAGAGCTTACAGGATTTAATTGGAGAGGAGAAGAAAGACTACTAAGCAAAGCAGATCTTTTTGCCGGTCAGCCAGAACCTACGTTAACTAAGATTAAAGGTATTGAACTACCTGAGAATCAAGAAGAATTCTTTGATGATAGTAAACGCAAGGAACCTCTATTAAATGAAAATTCCAGATTGAAGCCTACAGATCTTAAAGATGAAAGATCAGACTCTATTCAACAGCAATTCAAGCCGAAAGCTACACCAGAATTGAAAGAAAAAGAAAATAAAACAAAAGCATCCGTTAATTGAAAGAAGATTTTTTAAAGTTCCAAGCTCAAACTACTCCCCACCCTTTGGGAATGGAAATAGATCACGCCAAAGGCAGCTATATTTTTTCCAAACAAGGAGATAAATACTTAGATTTTGTAGCAGGCGTATCTGCTTGTAGCTTAGGACATTGTCATCCCAGAGTTGTAAATGCCATAAAAACTCAGGCAGAATCTTACTTACACGTAATGGTTTATGGAGAATATGCCCAAGGGCCTGCGGTAGCATTTTCTAAATTATTAGCATCTCACCTGCCTCCTACGCTTAGTAAAACCTATTTAACCAATTCTGGAACCGAGGCCATAGAAGGCGCACTAAAATTAGCCAGAAGAGCAACAGGTAGAACGCAGATATTAGCAGCCAAATCTGCATATCATGGAAATACTATGGGGTCTTTAAGTCTTATGGATTTTGAAGAACGAGTAAAGCCTTTTAGACCTTTAATTGGTGATGTTTCTTTTATCCAATTTAATGATAGTAATAATCTTAATAAAATAACGTCTAAGACAGCAGCTGTCATTTTAGAGACCATTCAAGGTGGTGCAGGATTTATTTTACCTAAGAATGATTATCTTAAAAAAGTGAAGGAGCGTTGCCAGGAAGTTGGTGCTCTTTTAATCTTAGATGAAATTCAACCCGGATTTGGAAGAACAGGGAAGTTATTTGGATTTCAACATTTTGGAATTGTACCGGATATTCTGGTTACAGGAAAAGGAATGGGCGGCGGACTCCCAATTGGAGCATTTACAGCGTCTGAAGAAGTGATGGATTTACTAAGCGAAAATCCTAAATTAGGACATATAACCACTTTTGGAGGTAATGCTTTAATTGCAGCAGCAGCACTAGCAACATTGCAAGAGATCACAGAATCAGACCTTATGGCAGAGACGCTAATAAAGGAGGAACTTATAAGATCTCTTTTAGTACATCCATTAATATCAGAAATAAGAGGAAAGGGATTAATGCTCGCTGCTATCACTCCTTCCGAGGATATTGCTACAGAAGTTATTTTAAAATGTCAAGAAAAAGGACTTATTTCATTTTGGTTATTATTTGAAAAAAGAGCGGTTAGAATTACTCCTCCGCTTACTATATCTATTGATGAAATTAAAGAAGGATGTGGCATTATTATTGACGTTCTCAATGATATAAATCAATAGGCTTGGCTTGTTAATTACTTTGTTAAAAACAATATAAAGTACTACCGGCTTTATAAGTTAACATGGTTAACTTTAATACTGTAGAAATATCGTAATCCCCAGTGTATGCAATTAAGTCATAACGAAGAAAACAATTTCTCACTTACCCGTTTTGAATCTATGTTAAAAACAAACGATGTGTTGTTTTTTGATTCAGAAGAATTTGAGGATATTATTAATCATTATCTAGAGAATGGCAAAATAGCTTTAGCTAAGAAAGCCGTTAAACTAGGTTTAACGCAGCACCCTACATCTACCAATTTGAAACTTTACAAAGTAGAAATTTTGGTATTTGAAGATAAATTAGATCTTGCCGATGGGCTTTTAAATGAGCTACACGATCTGGAGTCTTCTAATGAAGAGATCTATATTCAAAAAGCAAATATTTTCTCAAAGAGAGATGATCACCAAAAAGCAATTCAAATGTTGGAAGCTGCTTTAGAGATCACCATGGATGAGGCTGATGTTTACTCCCTTTTAGGAATGGAATACCTATTTTTGGAAGATTTTGAGAATGCAAAGCTTAGTTTTATGAAATGTTTGGAGGCAGATGATGAAGATTATTCTGCTCTTTATAATATTATGTATTGTTTTGATTTTCTAGAACAAAAGAACGAAGCTATAGATTACCTCAATATGTTCTTAAATAAGAACCCATATTGTGAGGTAGCATGGCATCAAATTGGAAAACAATATTTTGATCTAAAACAGTTTGAAAAAGCTTTGAACGCTTTTGACTTTGCTATTATTAGCGATGAGCATTTTATTGGAGCTTATCTTGAAAAAGGGAAAGTTCTTGAAAAATTAGGTCGTTATAACGAAGCTATAGAAAATTATAAGATCACTTTAGACCTGGATGATCCTACTTCATTTGCATATCTAAGAATAGGAAAGTGTTTCGAAAAGCTAGGCTTGGAAGAATTAGCGCTCGAGCATTATTCAAAAACTGTTAAGGAAGATCCTTTATTAGATAAAGGATGGATTGCAATTACAGATTTTTATTTTAAAAAAGGGAATTATCAAAAAGCCTTGTATTTTATAAATAAAGCTATTGGAATAGATGAGGAGAATGTTCTTTATTGGAAACGTTATGCAAAGATCAATAGCAAGTTGAGCTACTTTGAAGAAGCAGAGAAAGGTTATCAAAAAACTATCGATCTTGGTAATTATGAATTAGAGACATGGATTAGAAGGTGTGATATTTTAATAAATCTTGGAGAGTATGAAACTGCAGTTCAAAATTTAATTCAAGCATTAGAGTTCTATCCTGAAACTGCGGAAATTGAATTTAGGTTAGCAGGTTTATATTTTAGTCTTAATGAAGGTGATAAAGGATATTTTCATCTAAATAATGGATTAAAGATAGATACTGAATACTATATAATTATCGAAGAACTTTTCCCTTCCATCTTTAGCAGAAAGAGCATAAAAGAAATGATCAATTCTTATCTGAAAGCCTCCTGATATTTTAATTATATTTGGCGGAAACTATATTAATTTCAGATATGCAGCGAAGTTTAAAGGAGTACTTTACAATTACCTTAAAAGGAATGGCAATGGGTGCCGCAGATGTGGTACCGGGAGTTTCCGGAGGAACAATCGCATTCATAACGGGAATCTATCAAGAATTAATAAATACTATTAGCGGTATAGATTTCTCTCTTATACATGTTTGGAGAGAAAGTGGAACAAAGGCCATGTGGCGTAAAGCTAATGGCTCATTTTTATTAGCGCTACTTACCGGGATCCTAATAAGCATTTTAACCTTAATGAGACTTACCAATTATTTATTGGATAATCACCCGGTAATGGTATGGTCTTTCTTCTTCGGGCTTATAGTTGCCAGTGTTTGGTTTGTAGCAAAGCAAATCCCTAAATGGAATTTTAAAATTGTATTGGCGCTAATTATTGGCGCGGCGTTGGCTTTATACATTAGCTCCTTACCTCCCTTAAATGTTCAAAGTAATAACTGGTTCTTATTTTTAGCAGGTGCTTTAGCAGTTTGTGCTATGATCCTTCCCGGGATTTCTGGCGCATTCATTCTGGTGTTATTAGGAGCCTATAAGACCATCACAGAAGCTGCTCAAAATTTAGACTTTAAGACATTAGCTATTGTAGCGGTGGGCGCTGTTTTCGGATTACTTTCTTTTTCAAGAATCTTAAAATGGCTTTTCAATAACTATAGCAATATTACTTTAGCAGTATTAACAGGTTTTATAGCAGGATCCTTAAACAAGATATGGCCTTGGAAAGAGGTCTTGGAGACTGCTAAGTACGGAGAGAAAATAGTTGTTATTAAAGAAATATCTGTGCTTCCGTCTAACTTTGACGGAGATCCTCATCTTTTAGCAGCTATTATTTTGATGATTGTTGGATTTTTATTAATACTTTTCCTAGAACGAATTGCGACCCAAAAACCAATAACCGAAGATGCTTCAACAAACGAGAACCTTTAGTGATAAGATCTTATTAGTATTAAAAGGTCTTGCAATGGGTGCTGCCAATAAAGTGCCTGGTGTATCTGGAGGTGTTGTTGCATTTGTTGCCGGTTTCTACGAAGAATTCATCTACTCACTTCAAAAGATAAATTTAAAAGCGTTTAAGCTGCTGTTAGGCGGCAGGTTTAGAAGCCTGTATAGCTATATTAATGGAAGATTTCTAAGTCTCTTAATATTAGGGATGATTATAAGCTATTTCAGCATTTCAAAACTGCTTGATTATCTTATTATTCATTATGAAATTTATGTATGGGCTGCTTTTTTCGGAATGATCATAGGCTCGGTCTACTACATTAGCAAAGATTTTGATCATTGGTCTAAAAGATCTGTTCTTTTCGTAATTGCCGGAATTATTGCTGGAGTAGCCATTAGTTTCTTAGAACCGGCTAAAGAAAATGATAATTTATTCTTCGTTTTCTTTTGCGGGATAGTAGGTGTTAGCGGAATGACACTGCCCGGGCTCTCTGGTTCCTTTATACTGATGCTTTTTGGAAACTATGTACTTCTTCTCATAGATTCTGTAAATGCCTTATTTGATACAATGACAGATCTTGTATTCATGGATTTTTCATTTATTCATAATTCTGAAAGAATAAGATTACTTCAAGTTTTAGCAATGTTCTCATTAGGCTCTTTAGCAGGATTGGTATCATTATCACACCTTTTGGGATATGTGCTTAAAAAATATAAAAAAGAAACGTATTCAGTTATTATTGGTTTTATTACTGGTTCTCTAGGAGTAGTTTGGCCTTGGAAAGAAAAGATCTTTAAAATAAATGCTGAAGGAAAATTTTTAGTAGACAGGCATGGAAATTATATTATAGACAATTACGATAGATACTTTCCTAGTTTTAGTGATCCAGCAACATATCTGGCTATACTATGCGTATTCATTGGGATATTTATAGTCTTAGGCCTGGCTTGGTATGAACAAAGAAATTCTCTAAAATGAAAACCTACGGTTTAATAGGTAAAAATATATCATATTCGTTCTCTCGGTCTTATTTTTCTGATAAATTCAGTCAACTTAAGATAGATGCAGAGTATGTGAATTTTGATCTTCAAAATATAGAACAGCTCTATAGCGTACTTAAAGAGACCCCGAATCTTGGAGGTCTTAATGTGACCATTCCATATAAGGAACAGGTAATTCCATTTTTAACTAATTTAGATCCCATAGCTAAAGAGATTGGAGCGGTTAACACGATCAAGCTAGACAACAAAGGAGCGCTTACCGGTTATAATACAGATTACTATGGTTTTCAAGAATCATTACGCCCACATTTAAAAGATTACCACAAAAAGGCATTAATTTTAGGTACTGGTGGAGCATCTAAAGCTATTGCATATACCCTTCAGAAATTAAATATAGATCATACATCTGTATCCAGGAGTGCTAAAGATGGACAAATAACCTATTCCGATCTCGATAAAGAAGTACTCGCAGATCACCTTCTAATAATAAATTGTACGCCATTAGGAACTTTTCCTGATGTGGAGACCTACCCTCCAATTCCCGTAGAATTTTTAACTCCAAATCATCTCCTTTACGATCTTATTTACAATCCCAAAATTACTCAGTTGATGAAATTAACCATGAACGCGAACGGACAGGTAACTAATGGTGAAAAAATGTTGGAGCTACAGGCAGAAAAAGCCTGGGAGATCTGGAATAAATAATTGTAACCATCACAGTAGTAACAATCATAAATTGCCGTAAAATCTTGGTTGGTTTTAGTGTAGTTAGTATCTTTCAGGCTAATTAGTTATTCACGAACCCTAACATTGAAAGATATGTCTCAGCAAGAAAACGAAAATATGAAGAAAGATCTCCACAACGAAGATGCTACAAATTCTGACGGAAATTCAGATACAAATAAAGAATCTGTATTAGGATCTGCGAGCCAAGAGAAAGACAATTCTGATAATAAAAATTATTCTGGAGTAACTGAGTCTCAAAACGCTGCAGAAAATAAAGATAAAGATCATTTGGAAAAGGCCATGATAGATGAAAGTGAAGTTTCCTCTTCTCAAGCCACCAAAGATGCAGAAGAAAAGATGGCTGCTACCTCTAGTGCTCAATTGGAAGATGAAGATGAGGAAGAGCTAGCACAATCATCAGAAAAAAAAGATATACAGACGGAGTTTGAAGATACTGTGGCAGAAGATAGCGAAGATGAAACTACCTCTGAAAGACATGGTATAGAGAAGAAGGATTATCATGCAATGTCTAAAGAAGAGCTTGTAAAAGAGTTTGAACATTTGGTAACCACTCAAAAAGTGCAAGCCATTAAAGAACACGTTGAAGAGATAAAATCTGAATTCAATGCTAAATTTGATGAAGAGGTTGAGGAAAAGAAAGAAGATTTCTTAGCAGAAGGAGGTAATATTATAGACTTCCACTACTCTACTCCCATCAAAAAACAATTCAACTCTGTTTATTTCGACTATAAAGAGAAAAGAAATAATTACTATCAACAGCTAAAACAAGATCTAAATAAGAACTTAAATAAGCGACTTGAGATCGTTGAAGAATTAAAAGGCTTGTTGGATGTAGAAGAAAATATTAATACCACCTATAAGCATTTTAAGGAGCTACAAAACAGGTGGAGAACTGCAGGATCTATTCCGCGAGATAAATACAATACGGTTTGGAACACTTATCATCATCATGTAGAGAATTTCTATGATTTCCTTCATTTGAACAGAGATTTTAGAGATCTAGATTTCAAGCATAATTTAGAGCAGAAATTAAAGATCATAGATAGAGCAGAAGAACTAACTCAGGAGAAAGACACTAGCAGAGCGTTTAGAGAACTGCAGATGTTGCATAAAATGTGGAAGGAAGAATTGGGACCTGTAGCTAAAGAATATAGAGATGACATCTGGAATAAGTTTAGCGAAGCTACTAAAAAGATCCACGATCTTAGACAATCTTATTATGATGATTTAGAAAAGAACTATGAGAAGAATCTTGAGATTAAGCAAGAGATCATAACCAAGATAAAGTCACTATCTGAAGGAAAATATACCTCTCACAATCAATGGCAACAGCAAATTAAAGAATTAGAGACGCTAAGAGAGCAATTCTTTAAGGCAGGAAAAGTGCCACGTGAGAAGAATGAAGCTACCTGGAGTGAATTCAAATCTAACGTAAGACAATTCAACCGTAATAAAAATGCCTACTACAAAGGTTTGAAGAAAGAGCAATATGATAATCTTGAACGTAAGAAAGAGCTTATTAAAATTGCAGAAGACAATAAAGACAACGAAGATTTTAAGGCCACTACTCCACTCATGAAAAAGATCCAGGCTGACTGGAAAAAAGTGGGTCATGTTCCTAGAAAAGACAGTGATAAAGTATGGAAGCAATTTAAAGCAGCTTGCAATCATTACTTTAATAGAATGCACGAGAACAGCAATGAAGAGAATGCAGAAGAAATGAAGGCTTTCGATCAGAAAAAAGAAATGCTAGACTCTTTAAAATCTTTTGAATTCTCTGGAGACAAAAAAACAGATCTTCCAAAGATTAAAACTGCGATAGAAGACTGGAAAAATATTGGAAAAGTACCATTTAATAAACGTTTTATTGAAGGAAAGTTCAACAAACTTCTAGACCAATTATTCTCTAAGCTGGATGTGAGCAACACTAAGGCTGAGATGATGAAATACGAGAATAAGATCCAAGCCTTAAATGATGCAGATGATGATAAAAAACTTAGAAATGAGCATTATTTCTTGAGTAAGAAAGTGGAAGAGACCAAAGCTGAAATTAGGCAGTTGGAGAACAACCTTCAATTTTTCTCTAATGTGAAGGATGATAATCCTCTAGTGAAAGAAGTTCTTAAGAATATAGAAAATCATAAAGAAGATCTTAAGATCTGGAAAGAGAAGCTAAAAGCGATAAAATCTTTATACTAAATAGATTAAATTACTAATAATTTAGGCTTTGTAAAAAGCTCCTTTAAATTTCCACCTGAAATAGAGGATGCTTAATTACAAAGCCTATATATTTATATAGTCGAATTTAAAATTTATCGTATCTAGAGCAACTTAGCTTCATTCCAGAAGATATCCATTTCTGCCAGGCTCATCTCACTTAAAGGTTTATTGATCTGGATAGCTTTCTCTTCTAAATATTGAAACCTTTTAATGAATTTTTTATTGGTACGTTCTAAAGCATTTTCCGGGTTGATATTTAAAAATCTTGCATAGTTTACCATAGAGAAGAGAACATCCCCAAATTCTGCTTCCATCTTATCCTTATCATTAGTATCTATCTCATGTTGGAGTTCTCCTAATTCCTCTTGTAGCTTTTCAAATACCTGTTGAGGCTCTTCCCAATCAAAACCCACACCTTTTACTTTTTCTTGAATTCTACTAGCCTTAACAAGTGCTGGCAGAGATTTAGGAACACCTTCTAATACACTTTTCTTACCTTCTTTCAATTTTAATGTCTCCCAATTCCTTTTCACATCCTCTTCATTCTCCACTTTAACATCGCCGTAGATATGTGGATGCCTACTAATTAACTTTTCACAAATGGAATTCGCGATATCAGCTATATCAAAATCGTTAGTTTCACTACCTATTTTTGCGTAGAACACAAGATGTAGCAGCACATCTCCAAGCTCTTTCTTGATCTCTTCTTGATCTTTATCTAAAATAGCATCTCCTAACTCATACACCTCTTCTATAGTAAGATGTCTTAAAGACTCCATTGTTTGCTTTTTATCCCAAGGACATTGTGCTCGCAATTCATCCATAATTGTTAGAAGTCTATCAAATGCTAAAAGTTGGTCTTCTCTGGAGTTCATGATCTAAGATTTTTATAAAAGTACAATCGTAAATAATAATAAATTTTATCTGAAAGAATTATTATTAAAATAAAAAGCAGCTTTAGATTCTAAAGCTGCTTTTTATTTTATAGGTATGTCAATACTATTCTTCTTCGTCTGAAGCTTTTGCTTCACCTTTAGAAAAATCGGTAAATCCATTGTCAATTAATAGATTATACCATTGTAACACTTTTTTTATATCACTTTGGTAAACTCTTTCCACATCATAATCTGGAAGGATCTCAGAAAAATAAGCTTCTAGTTCTTTCTTATTCGATTTATGATCTATAGCTTTTTTACCTTCTTCTTTGTCTGAAATCTTTTGAAAGATCTCTCCTAAAGGAACTTCTTCTGTATAGGTATAAATAGCTATTTCGCTAAGTAAACTCACATTATTACGCACATTTACAGCTATTTTCTTACCATCTGTAACAGATTTGGCAACAAAACCACCACGCGTTTGTGCTGTTAACTCATATAATCCTGGTTTCCCGGAAATCGATAAAATTTTTTCTAAACCCATACTTCTTTTATAAATTTTGGCTGGCAAATATCATATCTCTTGATTTAATATCAAAAGAATCAACGCCCTTTTTTCATTAATGGAAATCTCATTTTGTAGTCTGCATGTATCTTTCCCTTAGCAATATTACTAAGTTTTCCCTTGATAAGCCTTTTCTTTAAACTCGATAATTTATCTGTGAACAAGATACCTTCAATATGATCATACTCGTGCTGAATAACTCTTGCTGCCAAACCATCATAAGTTTCTCTCTTAGGTTCAAAGTTCTCATCCATATATTCTATGGTGATTTTTGGTTTTCTAAAGACATCTTCTCTTACATCCGGAATACTCAAACAACCCTCATTAAACGCCCATTCCTCACCCTCTTCTTCTACTATTTGTGGATTGATAAACGTTTTTCTAAGATTTTTTAATTGCGTTACTTCTTCTTCATCCATTTCCTCATCATCTGCAAAAGGAGCAGGATCTATCATGAACATACGTACTGGCAATCCCACTTGAGGGGCAGCAAGCCCAACACCATAGGCGTTGTACATAGTATCCCACATATTATTGATCAATTCATCCAATTTTGGATAATCTTTAGGGATATCTTTACATTTTTTCTTTAGAACGGGATCTCCGTACGCAACAATTGATAAAATCATTCTTGTAAAAATTAATGCTTTATAAACTTTTATGTGATCAACTTATTTATACAAATAAGATTGTAAAATTATGGTAGCGCTAATTTCATCTACCAAAGCCTTATTCTGGCGTTTTTTCTTTTTCAATCCGCTATCTATCATGGTTTTTACGGCCATTTTAGAAGTGAATCTTTCATCTACTCTTTTAACCTCCATATCTGGAAATTTAAGAGCAAACTTTTTTAAGAACTCTAAAATTGCCGGTTCACTTTGAGAATCGGAGTAATCCATTTGTTTTGGCTGCCCCATTAATACCAACTCCACATTTTCTGAAAGAAAATATTTTTCAAGGTAGACCAACAATTCTGAAGTAGGCACTGTAGCAAGACCAGATGCTATGATCTGCATCTCATCTGTAATTGCTATTCCTGTGCGCTTAGCTCCATAATCTAAAGCCATTATTCTAGCCATATCAAATTTTATGCAAATGTAAGGTTTATATACTAATGCTCCCAAAAATTGAAGGGAAGCTATTATATTTGCTACAAAAATAGATTATGACCAATTTAGAAGCAATTATCACCAAAGCTTGGGAGGACAGAAGCTTGTTGAATGAGGAAGAGACCACCAATGCAATAAGAGAAGTGATCTCTTTATTAGATGAAGGAAAATTAAGAGTTGCAGAACCTTTAGGAGATAAATGGCAAGTTAATGAATGGGTTAAGAAGGCGGTAGTGCTGTATTTTCCAATTCAGAAAATGGAAACCTTAGAGGCGGGTATTTTTGAATATCATGATAAAATTCCTTTAAAAACCGGATATAAAGAAAAAGGAATTAGAGTTGTTCCTAATGCTGTTGCCAGACATGGCGCATATATTTCTAGTGGTGTTATATTAATGCCTAGTTATGTAAATATTGGAGCATATGTAGATGAGGGCACAATGGTAGATACCTGGGCAACTGTTGGGAGTTGCGCTCAAATTGGAAAGAATGTACACTTAAGTGGTGGAGTTGGAATTGGAGGCGTTTTAGAACCTCTTCAAGCAGCACCGGTAATTATAGAAGATAACGCTTTTATAGGTTCCAGATGTATAGTTGTTGAAGGAATAAGAGTAGAAAAAGAGGCTGTTCTGGGAGCAAATGTAGTACTTACAGCTTCAACAAAGATCATAGATGTAACTGGAGATGAGCCAAAAGAATTTAAAGGTTATGTTCCTGCTCGTTCTGTAGTGATTCCTGGAAGCTATACCAAGAAATTTCCTGCAGGAGAATTTCAGGTGCCATGCGCTTTAATAATAGGACAAAGAAAAGAAAGCACCAATAAGAAAACTTCCTTGAACGACGCATTAAGGGAATATAATGTAGCTGTATAAATTTATAATCTCTAAGATTGAAAATACTTATCATACAGATGAAAATGATTGGGGACGTACTTACGTCCTCAATTCTATTTGAGGCAATACGCTCCAGATACCCAGATGCTGAACTTCATTATTTGATCTATAAGCATACGCTCCCGGTGGTAGAGAACAATCCGTTTATAGATAAATACATCATATTTGATCCTGAAGTGCATAAATCTGCAAAAGGTTTGATTAAGATGATCCACATTGTTAAAGAAGAGAAGTATGATGTTGTTATTGATGTCTATTCTAAAATAAATTCGGCAGCTATCACTATGAGAAGTGGAGCTTCAGAGAAGATCTCTTTTAAGAAATGGTATACCAAAAATGCCTATTCAAAAAGATATAGACCCGCTACAAAATCTGAAACACCAGCAGGTTTAGCTATTGAAAATAGAATGCTATTATTAAAGGGACTAGGAAAAAGTTTCCCAAAAGCTCTAAAACCTAAGATCTATCTTACTCAGGAAGAGAAAGATAAGGCGAAGCAACTTTTGATTGTTAATGGAATAGACCTTCAGCAGCCTTTGTATATGATAGGTATTTTGGGAAGTTCAGAAAGTAAATCTTACCCCAAACCATATATGGCCATGCTATTGAACTATATTGTGGCTCAAACCAAGGCTCAACTCATAATTAATTACATCCCTTCACAAAAAGATACTGTTCTAGAAATTTTAGAATTGTGTGAAGAAGAAACCCGAGCTCAAATAAATCTAGCTGTTTACGGAAAGAATCTTAGAGAATTTATGGCGCTAACCAGCTACTGCAATGCTATTATAGGTAATGAAGGCGGTGCTGTTAATATGGCCAAAGCTTTAAGCATTCCAAGCTTCTCCATATTTAGCCCACAAATATTTAAAGCCGACTGGAATTTATATGAAGACGGTTTAAAAAATGTAGGGGTTCATCTAAATGATTATAGACCAGAACTATTTATAGAAAAAGATAAAAAAGACCTTCGAAAAGAAGCTTACCAATGGTATTGGATCTTTAAACCAGATTTTATCTATCCAGATCTGAAATTGTTCTTAGATCGAAATAAATAGGGATTGGACTACTTTCTGAATTTTTGCTTTAATCTATTCTTTCTTTCTATCTGTTCCTGAAAAGCGGCCGTGTATGCCCACATTTTTTCAAAGATCTCTACGGATGGTTTACTGATAAGTTTAGCATATTCATTTGCCATAACTTCTACCATTTCCTTTTTTGGAGAAAGTCGACTAAAATTTTTAAGTCTGTCTTCTTCAGTAAGATCTTTAAAGATCATTCTATTAAGATCTACCAGATAGAATTTATACGAACCATCATTAATCTGAATAAGCGTATTACCCGGAGAGTGGTCTAAAAACAACACTCCTTTTTGATGCAGCTCATAAGTAAATCTGGTAAACGCCCTCAAGATCTTTTCGTGATCTTTAAAATTTGGTTCTTGTACTAGCTCTCTATAGGTAAGATCATACGTTATATGCTTGCTCACAAAGTAGCTTGTTCCAAAAGTAAAAGGCAACTGCTCCTCAAAATAAGCCACGGGTGCTGGTGTATCTATCTCTCTCTTTAATAACTCCTGTGCATAATTGAAAGAACGCTCTGCCTTAGATTTTCTGAAGAATTTGTACGCAATCTTGTTTACCGCATTAGGCACCTTAAACCTTTTGATGTTTAAAACATCACCCTTATGATCAAAGATCTTTATTGTATTTCTATCATCATAGAGAGTGGTGCCGGTAGCATCGAAATCTTCAATAATTTGAGAGATCTCGATATTTTCTGATAAATAATTCTGGCTGAACTTAGCTTTCATGCTGCAAATATAAAATATTGGTATTCTTAAATTGATAGAACTAAGGTTCTTTTTATTAAATTATATTTGCTTAAAATGTAAAGAAATTACTTGTGAAGAATAAATCGGAATCATTTAAAATTGGATTTCTATTTCTTGATGAAATTCATCATATCAATCATTTTATAAGTGTAGCAGCAGAACTTGCTAAGAATCATGAAGTGTCTATACTTACCTACAAAAATCCAGATCCCTATTTATTTAAGTGTATTAATAGATTTCAACCAACGGCTTTAAAAATTGAAGAACTTAGTACCTCCCCTTTTCGAGCACTTACCGATAAATTAAAGGATAGAAAATTGCCTAGAAAAGGTTTCTGGATAAAAAAGAACAAAAAATACATCACAGACAATTTTGACGCGGTAGTCTTTACAGATTATTTTCAGAAATATCTTCTAGGAACCCATATTAAATTGATCAAGTTCCCACATGGTACTCCTGGTAGAGCCTATTCTTATAATCCCGCTCAATTAGATTTCGATTTTCAATTATTATTTGGCGAGTTTCACCATCAGCAATTCAAAGAACTTAATCTATTAGGGAAAAATCCTGTAGTAGTTGGGTATCCTAAATTAGATGCTGTAAAAAATCTGAAAAAAAAGAACTTTTTTAAAAATCAAAAACCCGTTGTTATCTACAATCCTCACTTTGATTCTGAATTATCTTCATGGAACAAATTTGGTTTGGAGATACTCGCATATTTTTACAATCAGGATAAATATAATTTGATCTTCGCACCCCATTTACATTTATTTCAAGAATTAAAGGGAGGTGAAAATAAAGAGCAAATTCCAAAAAGGTTTTTAGATGCACCGCATATTCACATAGATCTAGGTTCTGCAGACAGTACAGATATGCAATTAGTTAATGCTGCAGATCTTTATCTGGGCGATGTTTCTAGCCAGGTATATGAGTTTATAATTAATCCTAGACCGTGTTTATTTTTAAACACGAATGGTATAGATTATAAAGAGGACATCAATTATAGATTTTGGCAGAGTGGTTTGGTAATAGACCGTATTAAAGATTTGGATAGCGATTTATCGCAAGCTTTCTTAAGTTTTGATGAATATAGACCTGTTCAAGAAAAATTAAATCTTGAGAATTATTTTGTGCAGGAAGGTTCTACTCCATCCATCAGAGCAGCACAGGCTATAATTAAGTTTCTTAATTGCTAAGGCAAATACTTATCAATTCCATTTTCACAGGTCTGTAATTTCTGTTGCTCAGCTTTTAATTGAATTTTATAGTTGATGGTATCTCGCTCTCTTTGGGCCTGGGGATGCCACAGGTGGTATATGATGCCTTGGTATCTTAGCCTTTTTCCGTAGATATCATTATTTAATAATCTTATTACCATTTCCGAGTCTTCCCTACCCCATCCGGTCATATCTTCATTATAACCATTTATCTTTAAAAAATCTTCCCGCCAGAAAGAAAGATTACATCCTCGTACTTTCTTAGAAAGTTCTTTTTTAGCTTTATAAAATGCTCCAAATTTAGGAAGATAAATATTCCTAGTTCTTCGCGTCATACCCTTAGTGAAAAAACTAAAATCTATTTGCTGATCTTTAACTGCACCAGCGCTTAGCTCTTCGGTTAGATTTACTCTACTTCCAAATAAGTAGATACCTACAGTGGCGTTTTTTATGTGATCTTCAATGAAATTTGAATGCATTATACAATCTCCATCTAATTGAATAATATAATCTGCATTGGTACTGGCTATAGCTTTGTTTAGAATAACAGTTCTTCTAAACCCCGAATCTTCATGCCATACGTGATTAATATTTAGAGTAGATTCTTTTTTAAATTTAGTTATAAGCGCTTTTGTTTCATCTCTAGAACCATCATCTGCAATAAGTACCTCGTCTGGAAGTACTGTTTGAGCAATAAGGCTTTTAAGTACTAATTCTAAGGCTTCTGGCCAGTTGTAGGTAGAAATAAGCAGCGCTGTTTTCATTAATGATTTTAAAATTATATAATATATTCTGTTGATGAGATTAACGAAAAATAAACCTTCTTATAAATCTCTCTCCTTTCCCTTCCAAATATAAAATTCAGAATGATTAGTACAAGCTTCTTTTAGGGAAATTGTAAATTTGCACCAATGAAAGCGGCTTCAAAAATATGAAAATCTTACATCTATCTGCGGTAAAGACCTGGGGAGGTGGAGAAAATCATATTTTCAATCTGGTAAAAACTCTAAACAGCACCTATCCTGAAAATAAGAATTTTGTACTATGCCCCAATAATTCTGCACTTTACCAAAAACTTAAGGAGAATGATCTATCTGTTTCAACTTCAAATTTAAGCTTAAAGATAGACCCAAGATATAGCTCAAAGATCATTGCTATCTGTAGAAAAGAGAAAATTGATCTAATTCATATTCATGATCCAACCGCACTAACACTCTCTATTATAGCAGATAAATTATACCGGCTGCCTCCATTTGTACTTAGTAAAAAAACCTCTTTTCCTATAAAAGATAGAAGACAAACCCTTTATAAATACAACTACCCTAAGATAAAGAAGATCTTATGCGTTTCTAAAGAAACTCGGAGAATTACCTCTAAAGCAATAGTAGAAAAAGACAAACTAGAAACCATTTATCATGGTACCAATGTGTCTGCAAATCCATATCCATCTTCTATTATTCTGAGAGAACAGCTAAATCTGAAGAAAGATCAAATACTTATTGGAAATATTGCAAATCATATAAGAGCAAAAGACTTAGATACATTTATAAATGTTATAGATCAACTAGTAAACGTTCAAAATAAAAAAGAACTCCATTTTATTCAGATAGGCGCATTTAGTAAAAGAACAGATGCCTTAATTCATCGAGTTAGGATACTTCATCTGGAAGATCATATAACATTTATGGGCTTCCAGCCAAATGCATCACAGCTCATCTCTCAGTTTAATATTTCTGTATTGACTTCTCAGAGTGAAGGAGTGCCTCAATTTATTTATGAATCTTTTTTAATGAAAATTCCTGTTTTAAGTACTAATGTTGGAGGGATTCCAGAGATCATAGAACATGGAGTAAACGGGTTATTAGCTCCAGCGCATGATCATATTAAAATTGCAAACTTGCTTATAACTTTAATAGACAACGTATCTTTGCAAGAAAATTTTATTCATCGTTCTCATAACGTCCTTATAAGATCTTTTTCTACAGAAACTATGGCGCAAAAAACGATGACTACCTATAAAAGCATTGTAAATGGAAAATAACATCAAACAGGAAATAGAGATTTGTCTGGAAATTCTTAAAAAAGGAGGTCTTATACTCTATCCAACAGATACCGTATGGGGAATTGGTTGCGATGCTACAAATTCTGAAGCTGTAGATAAGATCTATAAACTTAAGAAAAGAAGTGATAGTAAAGCGATGATCTGTTTAGTGAATAGCCTTAGAATGCTAGAGCAATTTGTAGATCAGGTGCCAGATGCAGCATATCCAATTATAGAGCATTCCTCAAAACCAACTACAATAATATATGACAATCCTTTAAGAGTTGCGAATAATCTGGTAGCAGCAGACGATACTTTGGGAATAAGAGTTACTAAAGATAAATTTTGTGAACAGCTTATCTATCAATTTAGAAAACCTATAGTTTCCACTTCTGCCAATATTAGTGGAGAACCAACACCTAATTCTTTTTCTCAAATTTCTCCTGAAATTTTAAAAGGTGTGGACTATGTAGTAAATTTGCATCATTCTAAAAATTCAGGTCCTCCATCGGCTATTATTAAGCTTGGAAACGATAGATCTGTAAAAGTGATACGCAAATAAGACATGCCCAATAAAAAGAATTACAGTCAAGCACTTCAGCATCCCATCTTTAAAGTAATTTCTCAGGCTACTGCAGAGCTTCAAATAGATAGTTATGTAATTGGCGGATTTGTAAGAGACCTTTTACTGGAACGCGGTGAACATAAGGATATAGATATAGTTGCAGTTGGAAGTGGTATAGAGCTAGCTAAAAAGGTCTCCTCCTTACTAGACCATAACCCTAAAGTACAGATCTTTAAGAATTATGGAACTGCCATGCTTCATGCTTATGATATGGAAATTGAATTTGTTGGTGCCAGGAAAGAGAGCTACAATTTAGAGAGTAGAAATCCGGTGGTAGAAGATGGAACTTTGGAAGATGATCAGGACAGAAGAGATTTCACTATTAATGCACTGGCTTTAAGTCTTAATGAAAATAACTATGGAGAACTCCTAGATCCCTTTAACGGATTAGAAGATCTTAGTACCAAACTGATAAGAACTCCACTAGATCCCGATATCACTTATTCTGATGATCCTTTGAGAATGATGAGAGCTATACGCTTTGCAACTCAATTAAATTTTAGGATAGAACCAGAATCTCTGGAAGCCATTACTAGAAATAAAGAAAGAATAAAGATCATTTCTGGAGAACGGATTGTTGTAGAGATCAACAAAATTTTAATGTCTGAAAAACCTTCTATAGGATTTGCGTTACTTCATAAAACAGCGTTATTGCCTATTATTATGCCTCAGCTTACTGCTTTGGAAGGTATTGAAGAAATAGAAGGACAAAAACATAAAGACAACTTTTGGCATACGTTAGAAGTTGTTGATAATATTTCAGAAAATACCGATAATCTTTGGCTTAGATGGGCTGCCTTATTACATGACATAGGAAAAGCTCCAACAAAGAAATTTCACAAGAAAATTGGATGGACTTTTCACGGACATGAATTTGTGGGTGCGAAAATGGTGTACAAGCTTTTTAAACATATGAAACTTCCATTAAACGAGAAGATGAAGTATGTTCAGAAGTTAGTTCTTATGAGTTCTCGACCTATTGTAATTGCAGATGAAAAAGTTACAGACTCTGCAGTACGAAGGTTAGTTTTTGATGCCGGGGAAGAGATAGAAGATCTTATGACACTTTGTGAGGCAGATATTACTACCAAAAATCCAAAAAGATTTAAGAAGTATCATAATAACTTTAAAAAGGTTCGGATAAAATTAAGAGAGGTTGAAGAGCGCGATCATGTAAGGAATTTCCAGCCACCTGTTTCTGGGGAAGAGATCATGGAAACTTTTAATCTTAAGCCTTCTCGAGAGATCGGGATGATTAAAGATGCTATAAAAGAAGCTATTCTGGAAGGTGAAATTGCCAATGACTATGATGCTGCTAGAAACTACATGCTTAAAAAAGGAGAAGAACTAGGCTTAAAGAAAGCTTGATCTTACTTAAATTTTGGTTTCGATATTTGATAATACCCTAAGAAATGTATAGAAAATTAGTAAAATTATCACTCGCCTTAGTCTACCTTGTAATTATTGCAGGTGCTTTAGTAAGAATGACCGGATCTGGAATGGGTTGTCCAGACTGGCCTAAATGCTTTGGATATTATATTCCTCCTACCGAGGTTTCTGAAATTGAGTTTAAATCAGAACATGATTACGAAAAAGGTCAGGTAATTATAGTTGATGAAGCTCTACAGGTAGCTGCTACAGATTTTAGATCGGGTGATACTTATAACCCTTCTAATTGGAATACCTATACCAAACATGATTATGCCATTTTCAATCCCTGGCACACTTGGGTAGAGTATCTCAATAGACTTGCTGGGGCCCTTGCCGGAATTGTGATCTTAATTATGGCAGCACTCTCGTTTTCAAAATGGAAGATCAAAAAGCGAATTACATTATTATCATGGCTTACCGTCTTTTTAATGGGATTCCAAGCCTGGCTTGGCGCAACAGTTGTTTACTCTGTACTCTCTCCGGTAAAGATCACCGTGCATATGCTTATGGCGTTAGTAATAGTTGCAATTTTATTGTATTTAATGCAATTAACAACACTTAATACGTCTTCAAAATTTAAAAATAAAGCATTTCAAAGTTTGATGTTTTTTGCCATAATTTTTACGCTTATACAGATAACCTCTGGTACACAGGTAAGGCAACTTATAGATGAGCAAATAAAACTATTAGGTTATGGCACCAATCAGCAATGGTTAGAAAATCCATCGCTCACCTTCTACGTTCATCGATCATTCTCTATACTTATCTTATTAGTAAACCTATTACTTTGGAGACAAAATAAAAAATTATCACTTGGTTTTAATAAGATGAACTGGATAATAGGTTTGATATTTGCTGAAATTCTTACCGGAATGGCAATGTATTATCTAGATTTTCCGGTTCTTTCTCAACCTTTACATCTAGTTATTGCTACGTTACTTTTCGGGTTTCAATTTTATATATTATTGGAGGTTTTACGTGCCACTAAAAAGGCTAAAAGTTTGTAACTTTGCGTGCTCAAAAAAAAGAATATTATGATTTATCGATTTAGAGTTATTTTGGATGCTGAAGAGGATGTTTTTAGAGACATTGAACTTTTAGAAGAAAGTACTTTGGAAGATTTCCATAACTCCATAATCAATGCTTTTGGATTTGATGGTTCAGAAATGGCCTCTTTTTATATAAGTGATGACACCTGGAACCAAGGGGAAGAGATCTCACAATTCGACCTTTCTGACGAGGAAGGATCTATACGCCTCATGAACGAGACAACCTTAGATTCTGTAGTATCAGAATCTCAGACTAAGCTTATATACGTGTACGACTTTTTAAGCATGTGGACCTTTCTTATAGAACTTGCTGAAATTGCAGAGCCCGAAGATGGAAGAGATTACCCAAACCTAATGTTCGTTCATGGCCAAATACCTATGGAGGCACCAGATAAAGAATTTGTAGCCGAAAAAGATGGGTTTGACGACGATGATTTTGATGATGATTTTGATCTTGAAGATTATGATGACCTTCCTTTTGACGATAACTGGAATTAATCATTTTAAACCTTCAGACCTTTAAGTTACTCGATACATAGCTGTTAACCTAGCCTTTAATTTATTTTATTAGTAAGACATTTAACCTCCACGTTAAACATCTACGTAAACCTCTAAAATGATCAACTTATATAACGCTCAAATTGAATCTCTTTCTATTCACCGTGTTGGTAATAAAAGTAGAAATGAAAACATTTTTTTATCTGCAGAACCTTTTCAACTAAATGATGAGATCACTCCACTTATAAAAGAATATTTTCTTAAGCCTTTTAGAGAAAAAGAAGAGAACTATTACCAGTTCTTTCATGAGACAGATCTAGAATTTAACGAGTTATATAATTTTGCCAACAAGATCTTTGAAGATCCAGAATCTGTGCATGAAGTTTCTAAAAAGATAAACACTTTATTGTTTGAACAATCTGCACATCCACATATTAAAAGTGGAGAGGTTTACATTGTATATTTTGAAAATATGCTTTTAGATAATGAGAAGACCTCAGCTATAGGAATATTTAAATCTGAGTTAAAGCATGATTTCTTACAATTTCAGGAAAAAGGAAGTGTTTTAGAAATGATCATTCAGCAAGGAATTAACCTTAATAAACTAGATAAAGGCGCACTTATTTTCAATAAGAATAAAGACGAAGGATATAAGATCCTTTCTGTAGATTCTAACAAATATGATACAAAATACTGGTTAGAGAATTTTCTTGGAGTAGATGTACTGGCAGATGAGAATTTCTATACTAAGAAGTACCTAAAATTCTGTCAGAATTTTGCTAAAGATGTTGTTTTACCAGCAGAAGATAAAAAAGAGGAGGTTATGTTCATGAACCGTAGTGTAGATTATTTTGCAAAAAACGACTCTTTTGATGAAGATAACTTTCTAAACTCTGTAATAGATAATCCAGATCTTATTCCAGAATTTAAGAACTACAAAACGGAGAAAGCTCCTAAATATAAAATTGAAGATCTTACAGAATTTCCAATCTCAAACTCGGCTGTAACTGCTTCAAGAAAATCTATAAAGAATACCATTAATCTTGATACTCATATACAGATTAGAATGGATTTCATAAACCCGGAATCTGCAGAGAAGTTTGTAGAAAAGGGATGGGATGAAGAAAAGCAGATGTATTATTACCTGGTTTATTTCAATAAAGAAGAAAAGAGCTAAGTTACCTTAGCACTTTCATATTTACATCTTCATAATTTCTACGCACAAACTCTAAGGCTGTTCTAAGGATTTGCCCCATAGTTCTCGCTCGTTTAAATTTTACGTCTCGTGTGAATACGAATAGATCTTTTCTCAGAGTTCTAACATTCTCTGGTGTAGAAACATGGTCATTAATCATGCATCTTATAAGCTCTTTAAATCTGGAATGTGCGTTAATCATCCTTTTGGCTAATAGAGAACGTTCCTCTCTTCTATATTGCTCTATAGAATCGTCTTGTAACTTCTCTGCTACAAGTTGAACCATCTTATAGTTTTCTTTAAAGAATTGCGGTCTGTAAACCTTTAGATTTCCTTCAAAACATTGTTGATCAAAATCTATAGCTCTTATGGTGTACTCCACATGATCAAAATCGTGGGTAGGAATAACTACGTAGTTATAAGCTCGCATATCACCTAGAAGCCTAACCATACATCGTTCATTAAATTTAACGAACTGCTTAGCTATTTGAGTTTTTGCTCTATCATCGCAATGCGGTAATTCATCTGTTATAAAAACATCTCCGGGTATTCCTGCAATGTGTTCTTCTATTAATGTGTCTTTATAAACTAGAAAATTGATACGGTGCGGAGATAATATATGCTCTATTTCAAGGCCATATATCCTAGAAGAATCTGCCATTTTCACGTAGAAATAGGTAAAACTATCATTTAAAATATT
The DNA here is from genome assembly GCF_000744275.1 of Gillisia sp. Hel_I_29. NCBI lineage: Bacteria > Pseudomonadati > Bacteroidota > Flavobacteriia > Flavobacteriales > Flavobacteriaceae > Gillisia > Gillisia sp. Hel_I_29. The sequence continues at coordinate 1,500,204 of NZ_JQLP01000005.1, read as the reverse complement.
TCGAACTTTAATTCTGAAAGGTTTTGAGTTTCCGAAGGTGCAATAGTCTATAGCATCAATATTTAAAGATTCTAAAGAATCATCACTACCATCGGAATGCAAAATGGTATACACATGTTTTAAAGAATCGTCTATTTCTTTTCGTTCACTATCAGAATAATAACATCGTACCCAAAGCGTATCCTCGTCATGTCTATCATATACAGTAACACAGCCTGCAAACCTTAGAAGATCATCATAAAACACAGGGATCTTGGTATTTCTGTTATATTTTGCGAGATAAGCATTAAAGCGTTCATTCACTGGAAATGAAGGCTTTTTCTTCGACATTAATTTTTCTTCCATGTAACCGATTTTTCCAAAAATAAGATTTCTCCCTCACTTCTGCTGTAACAAAACGTTAACTTAGTCGTCAAATGTTAAAATCAAGTTTACTTTGGATACAATTCTAACACTACAACATCTCACAAAAAAATACGGTGCTTTAACCGCTGTGAACGATCTCTCCTTTACAATTCAAAGAGGTAATGTTTATGGAATTTTGGGGCCAAACGGAAGTGGAAAATCTACTACCCTTGGAATGGTCTTAAACGTAGTTAATAAAACTAGTGGAGAATTCTTTTGGTTTGATGGTAAAGATTCTACTCATGAAGCATTAAAGAAAGTAGGAGCCATTATCGAACATCCTAATTTCTATCCATATATGACCGCTGTTCAAAATTTGGCATTGGTATGTAAGATTAAAGGTGTAGACCCCGCTAAGATAGAAGAAAAATTAGCTATTGTTGATCTCTTAGAAAGGAAAGACAGCAAATTTAAAGCTTTTTCTTTGGGAATGAAGCAGCGGTTAGCAATTGCATCTGCACTCTTGAACGATCCGGAAATACTTATTCTTGATGAACCTACCAATGGATTAGATCCTCAAGGAATACATCAAATTCGCGAGATCATTAGAAAGATCGCTTCTACCGGCACAACCATTCTTTTAGCATCTCATTTATTAGATGAAGTAGAAAAGGTTTGTTCTCACGTGGTTATAATTAGAAAAGGGGTTAAACTATATAGCGGAAGGGTTGATGAAATGAATGCAAGTTTTGGATTCTTTGAGTTGAAAGCCGCAAACATGCAACACCTAGAAGAAATCGTTACAAAACATCCATCTATAGGTAAAGTTACGAATATCGAAGGTCTAATAACAGCCATTTTGAATGAACCTATGGATGCAGAGATGATGAATAAATATATATTCGACCAAGGCTTAACCCTGTCTTATCTCAATCAGAGAAAAGAAAGCTTGGAAGAGCAGTTCCTTCAATTAACAAAAGAAAATTCTTAGTACATGTTACGACTTTTAAATATAGAACTCCACAAACTAAAATATAGTCGGTCTGCTAAGATCCTCACTACCACATATTTTATCCTAATTACCTTTATAGCTCTTATCGCTTCCATAGAATTCAATTTAGGAAATGTTCATTTTAGACTGGCAGATCAGGGAATATTTAATTTCCCATTTATATGGCACTTTAACAGTTATATCGCAGCCCTATTAAAATTGTTTCTGGCCATTGTAATTGTTTCTATGATGTCTAATGAATATAGCAATAGAACTTTAAAACAGAACTTAATTGATGGTCTTAGTAAAAAGGAATTTGTTCTATCTAAATTTATAACTGTAGTACTTTTTTCACTCGTCTCTACCCTATTTCTGTTTATCGTATCCTTAATTTTAGGATATTCATTTTCAGATTATACAGAGCTTTCAATAGTATTCTCAGATCTTGAATACTTATTGGGCTATTTTGTAAAACTGGTAGGCTTTTTCTCATTTTGTATGTTCTTGGGAATACTTATAAAAAGATCTGCATTCGCTTTAGGATTTTTATTTATATGGTGGATCGCAGAGAGCATAGCATATGGGGTTTTAAAATGGAAAATTTTTAGAGATTCTGATGTGGCAGATTCCATTGCTCAATTCTTCCCCTTAGAATCAATGAGTAATCTTGTTGTAGAACCAATATCCAGATTAAATGTTATAAAAGCTGCAGCCTCTCAAATAGGCTCTGAACTTGATAAGGATTATGGGGTACATTGGTATCAAATTCTAATTGTAATTGCATGGACAGGACTTTTTGTGTTCATGTCTTATAAACTATTGAAAAAAAGAGATCTATAATTAATACTATAGATAGAATTAGATGGTTTTTTAAGGCTTAGTGCTACCTGAAGATATTTCTGAATTTGCTTATAAATCAAAGAATGATAGATCTTAATTTGATCTAATGAGCATATTACTTATATAAATTTTAAAATCAAGGTCCTCTTTAATACTTCTTCCTTTTTTAGAACTATTTGCTTCAATCCATTAATTTTTGAACATTCATCTTTACTTTAAGAAAAAATTTAAAGTTCATAGCTATTTTTCATAGCTTTAACCATTATGAAAAGCATTTTATTAACGCTATTTATTTTCAGCATACCAATGCTTTGCTTTTCTCAAAAAGAGACAGCATATTGGCATTTTGGACAATCTGCCGGACTTCATTTTACCGACAGTGGTGTTGAATCTATATCTAATAGTAGTTTGCAAACTTCAGAAGGATCTGCATCTATCTCAGACAGCTATGGAAATTTATTATTTTATACTGATGGTACCCGGGTTTTTGATAGAACCAATGAAATTATGCAGAATGGTTCTTCATTAAAAGGAAATGCCTCAAGTACCCAATCTGCCATCATAGTGCCAAGACCAGGAAATCCTGGCAGATATTATATTTTTACCGTAGATAAACCCGATATTAGTGAAGTACCTAACGATCCTATTGAAGGCATACATTATTCTGAAATAGACATGGCGATGAACAATGGTAAAGGCGCAATAATTTCAGATAAAAAGAATATACATCTTATTACGTATGATGCTTCAAAACCAATAGAAAACGAATACAAAAGTTCAGAAAAAATATCTGCCGTGATAGCTGGGGATTGTATCTCATACTGGGTGGTAACACAATTCACAAATAAATTTTACGCGTTTAGAGTTAGCTCTGCAGGGGTAGAAAGTTCTCCAGTAATTTCTACAGTTTCTAATAATGTACATCCCTTAATTGATGAAGATAGCAAGGGTAATGTAACTGCACCAGGATATTTAAAAATATCTCCCGATGGTAAAAAGCTGGCAGTAGCTTATTCGTCCACATCTTTAGGAAGTCCGAGAACCGGTGGAGGAAAAAAAACCGGAAAAGTATTTTTGTATAATTTTGATGATATAAGTGGAACTGTATCTAATGAGCTCCTTATCTTGGCAAACTCCTTTCCTTACGGCATTGAATTTTCCTCGGAATCTAAGAAACTATATGTTACTGCCAATAATTATGATAACCGGGATGTATTTCAGAACAGCGCCTTAATTCAATTTGATCTCACAAGAACAGACATAGCCAATTCTCAATACTCCATTAATACTTCTAATAATGTAGCCGGAGCACTTCAGCTTGCGTTAAATGGAAAGATCTATAGAGCAGGATATCCTGTTTTTATAGAAGACCATCAATCACTATCTGTTATTAATAATCCTGAAGCAACCGGTGCTAATGTTAGTTACGCTCATAACAGTATTAAGATCAAAAGTGGATATTTAAGATTAGGGCTACCTCCTTTTGTTCAATCTCTTTTCAATAGCAATTTTGATGTTGAAAATCTTTGTTTAGGCGCTAAAACTAAATTCACACTATCCAATACTAGCAGCTATGATAGTCTTGTATGGGAATTTGGAGACGGTTCTACTTCTACAGAAGTTTCTCCAACCCATACTTTTACAGCCCCGGGTAGCTACACGGTATCAATAACAAAAATAGTTAATGGAATACCGCTAGACCCCGCTTGCGAGGAAGTGATTATAGTAGAACTTCCAAAAGTTTCTGATTACAAGCTCAATCAATGTGATGTGGGAGATATAGATCCTACAGATGGTATTACCACTTTCAACCTTCAGGAAATAAGAGATACTGAAGCTTCAAATACACAAATGCAGTACTATTTCTATAAGACTGATGCAGAGGCGATGAATGATATTAACAATGAAAAATCTTTAGATCCTATATTTACAAATACTATTAGAAATCAAGAATTAACGGTAAAAACTATAGCATTCAATACAGACTGTTATAGTTTATCTAAAGTAGTTCTTGAAACAACTTCAACTATAGAAATAAAACCAGATCCCGTTTTTGGATGTTCCCTAACCTCCGGTTCTGGGCAGTTCAATTTTGACACTATTCAAGCTTCAATACTCTTAGATCTAAATTTAGGAAATGATGTAACCATGGACTTTTTTCAGAGTAAAGATGATGCTATTTACGGTATCAATCCATTACCTAGAATCTATGAGGGCAGGCCTTCTACCGTATTTATAAAGTTGAAAAAATCTGGCGATTGCTTCGGTTTTGGATCTCTTGAGCTTGATTTAATTGCATTTCCCTCCATTAAAAATGAGCAACTTATACAAGCTTGCACAGATAACTTTCCACTTACAATAGGAATGGATGATATTCCAAACCCTAACAATTACAACTACAGATGGAATACTGGTGCTACAACTAGAGAACTTGAAATAAATTCTGGAGGATTATACACCCTAGAAATTACAGATCCTTTGGTAGGATGTGGGAGAACAGTACAATTTACTGTGAATGCTTTAGAGGCACCCGCAATTTCGAATATTGTTGTAAAAAATAATGGAGCTGATAATGATATCACTATCGAAACCACTTCCACAGATGAAAATGCGCTTTCATACTCATTGGATAACGAATATGGACCTTATCAAAATAGTCCAGTTTTTAATAACGTATTAGGAGGAACCCATACTGTATTCGTAAAAGATGAAAATTCTTGCGGGGTAGCTCAATTAGAGGTAGAATTGTTTGGATTCCCTTCGCTTTTTACGCCAAATAATGATGGATATAATGACTATTGGATACCCTTTAATACTGATACTGCTGATAATACTCTTACTCAAATTGAGATCTATGACAGGTATGGAAAACTATTGAAACAACTTAGTCCTAAGGGTAAAGGTTGGGACGGCACTTTTAATGGCTATGCAATGCCAGAAGACGATTATTGGTTTCATGCTAAGATGAAGAACGGAGAAGAATTTACAGGTCATTTTAGCCTTATAAGGTAGGATTGGCGCAATTGCGTTAGGTACAATTATTGCTTATTTTCGTGAAGCTAAGAAAAAGAGATTCATGAAATTCAATTTACAATCTGATTATAAACCTACCGGAGATCAACCACAGGCTATAAAGCAACTTGTTGCCGGAATTAACAAGAACGAACAATATCAAACCTTACTAGGAGTTACAGGGTCTGGAAAGACCTTTTCTGTAGCAAATGTAATTCAAGATGTACAGAAACCTACGTTGGTATTGGCACATAATAAGACGTTGGCAGCACAGCTCTACGCAGAATTTAAACAATTCTTTCCTGATAATGCTGTAGAGTATTTTGTGAGTTATTATGATTACTATCAACCGGAAGCTTTTATTCCCAGTTCCGGAACTTATATAGAAAAAGATCTATCTATTAATGAAGAGATAGAAAAACTAAGGTTAAGCACCACCTCCTCACTATTAAGCGGAAGAAGAGATGTGATTGTAGTAGCTTCTGTTTCCTGTTTATATGGTATTGGGAACCCTGTAGAATTTAAAAAGAATGTGATCTCTATTGAAAAAAATCAACACATCTCTAGAACGAAGTTACTACACAGCTTGGTTCAAAGTTTATATTCGAGAACTGAAGCAGATTTTAACCATGGGAATTTTAGGATTAAGGGAGATACCGTAGATATATTTCCAAGTTATGCCGACAATGCCTTTAGAGTACACTTCTTTGGAGATGACATTGAAGAGATTGAAGCATTTGACCCTCAAACTAATGAGATCGTAGAAAAATATGAGCGTTTAAACATATATCCTGCAAATATGTTTGTAACATCACCCGATGTATTGCAAGGCGCTATTCGTGAAATTCAGGATGACCTTGTAAAACAAATGGCATATTTTCAAGAAATTGGAAAGCATTTGGAAGCCAAGAGGTTAGAAGAAAGAACAAATTTTGATCTAGAAATGATTCGGGAGCTCGGATATTGCTCTGGAATAGAGAACTACTCACGTTACTTAGATGGAAGGTTACCTGGAACCAGACCATTCTGTTTGTTAGATTATTTTCCGAATGATTATTTAATGGTTGTAGATGAAAGTCACGTTACCATACCACAGGTTCATGCCATGTATGGTGGCGATAGGTCTAGGAAAGAAAACTTAGTAGATTATGGGTTTAGACTTCCTGCTGCTATGGACAACAGACCATTAAAATTTGAGGAATTCGAAGCTCTGCAAAATCAGGTGATCTATGTAAGTGCAACTCCTGCAGATTATGAGCTTCAGAAAACAGAAGGTATCTACGTAGAACAATTAATTAGACCTACAGGACTTCTTGATCCAATTATAGAAATTCGTCCTAGTCTCAATCAAATAGATGATCTTATTGAAGAAATTCATGTGAGAGCAGAAAAAGATCAGCGGGTTCTAGTTACTACGCTTACAAAAAGAATGGCAGAGGAACTTGATAAATACCTCGCAAGAATCAATATTAGATGTAGATACATACACTCTGATGTAGACACCTTAGAACGTGTAGAAATTATGAATGATCTTAGAAGAGGTATCTTTGATGTCTTAATTGGGGTAAACCTTTTAAGAGAAGGTCTGGATCTACCTGAAGTTTCTCTGGTTGCTATCTTAGATGCAGATAAGGAAGGTTTTTTAAGAAGTAATAGATCGCTTACACAAACTATAGGTAGAGCTGCAAGACACTTAGAAGGTAGAGCTATCATGTATGCAGATAAGATCACAGAAAGTATGCAATTAACGATCGATCAGACAGAATACAGAAGAGAGAAACAGATTGCCTATAATACTAAGAATAAGATTCAGCCTCAGGCTTTAGTTAAAGCCTTTAATAGCACATTGGTTAAGAAGAAAGAAGAAGCCTATAAAATTGAATCTGCTCCTACTTTAAAAGCCGCAGAAAAAGAGACTGCATATTTCAGTAAACCTCAATTAGAGCAACGAGTGAGAAATAAAAGAAAAGAAATGGAAGCTGCAGCTAAAGATCTTGATTTTATGACGGCTGCTCGATTAAGAGATGAGATAAAGATGTTACAAGAAAAATCTAAAGCTTTATAATATTTACTTATTTGTCATTTAAAAATTGATTTACGTTAATATCTAATTCAACTAACTGAATTTCAATGATATAATTTTATATATTTAATATTCCCTTTTACATTTAAGCTAATTTCAATGACTGTCTAAAACAGGCTATCATGAAAAATCTATTTATCTTTATATCCATCCTGAGTATGAATTTTTTTTATGCTCAGGTAGGAATTAGCACCTCTAATCCACAAGCTCAATTAGATATAGTTGCAGGTTCTCCCGAAAATCCTTCTACCATAGATGGAATTTTAATTCCCAGAATTGAAAAATTTCCACTAACTAATCCAAGTGCTGCTCAACATGGAATGATGGTTTTCTTAAAGACTGCCACGACACTTGCAACATCAGGGTTTTATTTTTGGAATAATACGTCATCAAAATGGGAGCCTATAAGCGGGATTTCCGGGAGCAACTTTTATAAACCTGGTTCTACTGTAAGTCCAAATAACATCAACGATGCTATTTTTAGGAAAGGCAACATGGGCATAGGAACCGAAGATATTACCGCTAAACTTCAGGTTGCTTTAAATTCTACATTAGATACCTCTATTAAAAAAGCATTAGAAGTAGACAATAACAATCCAGCAACAGATAATCTTACTACCTACGGAATTATTAGTGATAATAGAAGTGCTACTAATGGCAATAAATATGGAATCAAAAATAATGTAGGCGGAATAGGTAATGGAATTCACTACGGCATTTTTAATGAATCATATCAAAATAGCGGTACCAATGATATTTACGGTATTTTTAATCGTGTAGGAAGGACATTTGGTGCCAATAGCAATAATTATGGGTTATATAGTGAGGTTGGAAGTATACAAGGGCAAGGAAATATCTACGGAATTTATTCTGTAGCGTATGGAAATAGCAGCGCAAAAGTCTTTGCCGGTTATTTTGCAGGGAGGGTAGGAATTGGAAATTCAGTTTTAGATGAATATATATTACCGGCTACCAGAGGGAGTTCAGATCAAATTCTAAAATTAGATACCTCCGGAAATTTAAATTGGAATTATCCAAATACTCAAAATTATTCTACCACGGGTGGAGCAACAGGAGATTTTATAATTACAGATGAGATTTATACCTTACGTATTAATAATACCATCTCTACTATAACCTTACCTCAGGCAAATTTGAATAAAGGCAGAATTCTAATATTGATTGGTTGGGATGGTACCGCTACTAAGAATTTTAATTTCTTGAATAATGACGATCTGTACGACGTTGTTAAAAATCAAAAAATAACATCTATCGCTGGAAACCAGATATTCAGAATTCAAAGTGCTGGGAATAGATGGTTGTTCTTAGGAAATTAAAAAAAGCGCCGATAAATCAACGCTTTCTCAATTTTACTATTTATTTATGCTTCTTAAGCAATCTCAATCAACCTTTTTGGTTGCACCTTAGCTTCTTCTTTCTTCGGTAAATTGATCTCTAGTACTCCATTAGTATAACCCGCAGAAATCTTTCCACTATCCACAGATTCAGGTAAACGAAAAGCTCTTTTAAAAGTTTTATAGCTAAATTCTTTTCGAGTATATTTTTTAGCCATTTTTTCTTCTTTATGCTCTTCCTTACTCATAGAAGAGATCGTTAAAATATCATTATCTAATTCTATTTTAAAATCTTCTCTATCTTTTCCGGGAGCAGCAACCTCAACTAAAAAGGTCTCATCATTCTCTAAAATATTTACAGCAGGAATACTCGTTCCAATGCTATTTACATTAGTTGTTCCACCTAACCAATCTGCTTTGAACATATCATCTATTGCAGAAGGCAACCAATTTGCGTCTTTTGTTTTTATAATGCTCATGATCTTTAAATTTAAAATTATTATAATTCATAGATTATTAACAAAATAAAAACCAAAACAATTTTAGCGCCATTAAGACAGTTAAGAGAGTACTAAAGCTGTCATTTTGACACTTACACTAATCTTTTGTTATAATAAAGCAATGAATAAGTTCAAATAAACATAATTGATTAATTTTAAAACTCAAACAATTTTCATGAAGCAATTATACTATCGTTCACTTTCCTTTTTTAATGTAATGGAAAGCAAAATAGCATTCTACCCTACTGCTCTAGCCATATTTGGTGTATTATTCGCTTTTATAATGATTTATTTAGAGAACTTAGGTATCTCTAAATATTTAATGGACAAAGCGCCATTTTTGGTAGTTAATAATGGTGATACAGCACTTACAATTCTGAGTTCACTTATCTCTGGATTAATATCCGTAATTGTATTTAGCTTCTCAATGGTAATGCTTTTGTTAAGCCAAGCCTCAAGTAACTACTCTCCAAGATTACTGCCTGGACTTATTTCCAATAAAAACCATCAAATTATTTTAGGAGCTTACCTCTCCACCATCTTGTATAATATCTTTATACTTTTTACAATACAACCCGATGGAGATAAATATCAAATTCCTGGGTTTTCTGTTTTAATTGGTATTTTTGGTACAGTGGTTTGTATCTATGCCTTTATCTTCTTCATACATAATATTTCCCAAGCCATACAAATAAGTAACATTTTAGAAAAGATATATAATCAATCTAAAAATAGATTAGAGACCTTGCTGGATAACGAGGAGAAATATGATGATGATTTTCCGGAATCTGACGACTGGTATGAATATCATTCTAACAAAAGTGGATATTTTCAAAATATTTCCGATACTAACCTTATAGATATTTGTATTGATACTGAAACCAAAATTCATATTCTTCCGGTTAAAGGTATTTTTATATTAAATGACAGACCTATCATAAGATCTGAAAAAGAACTTGATGATGACACGTTGAAACAAATATTGGCCAATTTCAATTTTGCTAGAGAAGAATTGGTGGAGGACAACTATATATTAGGATTTAAACAGCTTACGGAGATCATCGTTAAGGCAATGTCTCCAGGAATTAATGACCCAGGTACAGCTCTTAATGCTATAGATTACCTAACCGAACTTTTTGCATTGCGTATGCATAAAAAAGACGTTAATGTAATTAGAAGAGATAAACACCCTTATCTAAGGATTAACACTATAGATTTTGAAGATCTTATATATCAGGTAATGGCATCAATACGAACCTATTGCAAGCACGATATTACTTTAACGCACAAATTATTGATAATGTTTCGCCACCTAATAGATCAAAAACCCTTCAATGAAAAATATAGAGAAGTGGTTTTTAACGAAGCAAAAAGCTTTTTAGATGATGCACAGGAAGGCATTACAAACAAAGATGATATTGAGAAAGTGATGAATCTTGCTAATCATTATAAACTTATATAAATTTAACAAGTCCTATAATCATAACGCAAAGCATGAATTCAAATATTCTCAGGATATTGCTTATACTCTCACTTGGTTTAGTGAGTTTTCCCGGTAAAGCACAACATACAGCTACACAGAATGTATCAACTTTTTTATTAGAAGCACCTCAGTTAGATACTATAAAGAAAATATGGGTTTATCTGCCTTTATCTTACAAAGCGAATAATGAAAGTTATCCTGTACTTTATCTACAAGATGCGCAAAATCTATTTGATAAATCAACTTCATATTCAGGAGAATGGAGAGTTGATGAGATTTTGGACAGTTTAAAATTAGATCTTATTGTGATTGGAATAGAACATGGTAATGAAAAAAGAATAGATGAATTAACCCCTTTTCCTCATCACAAATATCATGGAGGTAATGCCAATTCTTATTTGAACTTTCTAACTCAAACTTTAAAGCCTAAAATTGACTCTACCTATAGAACCAAAATTGATTCTAAAAACACATTTGTAGGTGGAAGCTCCCTTGGCGGGCTATTTTCATATTATGCACTCCTAAAACAACCAGACATCTTTAGCAAGGCATTGGTTTTCTCTCCAAGTTTTTGGTTTTCTGATGAGATAAAACCTTTTACAGACAATACAGAATTATCTAAGTTAAAGCAAATAGCTATCTATTTTAGGGCGGGGGAAGCAGAAGATGAAACGATGGTACCCTTAATGAAGGAGATAAAGGAGAGACTCATTAATAAGGGGTTAACACAAGATCAATTAAATACTCGATCCATACCTAATGGCCAACATAATGAAATGGCATGGTCTAAACTATTTCCTGATGCAGCACTTTGGCTTATTAAGCACTAGAATTACGGTGTCTAACATATTATGAATATCTAATAATAGTAGAGAATGACTCTTTTATGCAGAAGCTATTAACATTGTATAAAAGAATTTTTATTTATAAATCTTCAAGTTCAAACGAAATTCGTTTTTGAAATTAGTACAATATTTATCCCTACTTTCCTTAAAAACTATTTACTGCTTCAATTTGAATTATCGCCTTTAATATGTATTCTTTTAGAATAATGCGTTCCAACCTTAATACATCCTAGCTACTATAATTCTTATAGTTGCAGAGGTTTTGATGGTGTTTTATCTTTGTTGTAACGACAGTACAATTTTTATGGAAAAGGCAGAATCTAAAAAGCTAATATTTAGAGGTAATGAATACCCTTGTTGCCCAAGTTTAACCATGGGAGTTATTGGCGGTAAGTGGAAGACGGTTATCTTATATCATTTAATGAATAAAACGCTTCGCTATAACGAGTTGAGAAAAGAAATGCCTACAGTTACTGAAAGAACCTTAAGCCTACAGCTAAAAGCTTTAGAAGAAGATGGTCTGATAAAAAGAAAAGAGTATACAACTAAACCACCTCTAAAAGTGGAATATTCATTAACCGAATTTGGTAAAACACTCATACCATTAATAAGATCTATAGCGGAGTGGGGTGATTACGTAGTTCAAAAATTTTCTGATCAGAGTTGTAAATAACATGTTTCAAATTTTCCTTAAAAACAAAAAACCCATCTTTAACTGAATAAAGATGGGTTTTTAAGTTAATACTAAAAGATTATTTTTCGTTTAATACAGAAACTTTAATAAATGAGTCTCCGTAAACGGTATGAGTTTGCTTCTTAAAATCTTCAGCTTTCGCTTTAAAAATATTAGGAACATACGTTTGTGGATTCAAATCTATAAGTGGGAACCACGTACTTTGAACCTGAATTTGTAATTTATGCCCTTTCTTAAAAGTGTGATTTACATCTTGCAGCTCAAAAGAAACATCAGTTTTCTTATTCGCTTCAAATGGTTCAGGCTTCTCGAAAGAATTACGGAATCTCCCTCTAATAACATCACTTCTTACCATCATATGATAATTACCCATCTTCAAATACTCCTGAGTTTCTTCATAATCTGGAGCATCGGCAGGATACACATCTATCACTTTTACAACCCAATCTGCAGCTGTACCGGTGGTAGCAACTTTTAAAGCTGCTTCAATTGGCCCTACTAAGGTTAGATCTTCCTGTAATACCTCAGTTTCAAAAACTAAAACATCTGGTCTTCTGGCTGCAAACCTTTGATCATCTGTCATATATTTTCTAGGCGTGAAAACCATTTTAATATCTTCAGAATAAGGAACCGGTTTTTTAGGGTCACTCACAAAAGTAACCTCAGCATCTGTAGCTTTATCTTCTAACTTTTGATCTGCTCCCAAGAAATATTTTTTAGTCTTAGCTTCTTTTGGAGGCCATGCTGCATATTCATCCCATTCTCTATTTCCAGTATCGTACATATAAGCTTCCGGTAAACCAGAATCTTTAGATCCACTTCCTTTTAAAAAATGATTAAAAAATTTAGTTTCAATATTCTTTTGATAATCTTCTGATATATTATCTCCAAAATAGACGTTCCCAATTGCCTGACGCGGAGATTTTCTGGCCCAATCTCCATGGCTCCATGGTCCATATACAAGGGTATTATAATTATCTCCGCTCTTCTCTATACTCTGATATTCGTGAAAAGGTCCATAAAGATCTTCTGCGTCAAATAAACCACCAACGGTCATTACCGCAGGCTTTACATTTTTTAGATGTTGCAGGATACCTCTAGACTTCCAAAACTCATCATAATTAGGGTGATCTTTAAGCTGTTGCCAAAATACATTATCTTCTTTATAATATTTATCTAAATTAGACAACGGGCCATTATCTAAAAAGAACTGGTATTGATCTTCACTATTTAGTTCTGGCATCTTATACCAGGCAGTATCAGAAGGGGTAGATTTTTCGTATCCAAATATAGACGTAGCTCTCCAGTAACTCAACAAATAGGCTCCGTTATGATGAAAATCGTCGAAAAAGAAATCACTTATTCCAGCTTGTGGAGATACAGCCTTTAGCGCTGGATGCGCATCTAATAAAGAATATACTGCATAAAATCCTGGATACGATATTCCCCAAGTTCCAACTTTTCCATTATTATTCTTAATATTCTTGATAAGCCAATCTATACTATCATAAGTGTCACTTGCCTCATCAAATTGTTTCCCTTTTTTATTAGGAATGTAAGCACGCATATTATCGTAAACTCCTTCACTCATCCATCTACCTCTTACATCTTGGTAAACAATAATATTACCTTCTTTCATAAGGTATTCATTAGGTCCTATTTTAGAACGTAATTGACCTTCTCCATAAGGGCGAGAACTGTAAGGTGTTCTCTGCATAATTATTGGATACTTCTTAGAAGTGTCTTTTGGTGAATAAATTGTGGTATGAAGTTTCGTGCCATCTCTCATGGCGATATCTACTTCCTGTTTCGTGTAATTTTCGGCTACTTGGTATTCTTCACTATCCTGAGAAAATCCAGAAAGTGTGAATAAGAAAGCAAGTAATAACAAGCCGGGGAATTTAATTAATTTCATATTTAAGAATTTTTAGTTCCTAAAGATAGAAATAACCCCGTTAACCCTAAAGGGATTTTATTCTTTTACCGTTTGTCTAAAGTTTGCTACACCAGATTTTAGCCAGTTAAGATATTTCTTGATATTGGGAGTATATCCTACAGGCTCTGATAGTAGATTCATTTCTGTATCTAATAATACATAGAAAGGCTGTGAATTATTTTTGAAATTGACTGTTTGAAAAGTCGCCCATTTATCTCCTATAGTTTTTATCTTTTTTATAGATCCATTTTCCCTTACGTAGTTGAATTGTTCTTGAGTAGGTAACTCTTTTCTATCATCCACATATAAAGAAATCAGTATATATTGATTTTTGATGGTTTCATATACTTCTGGATCACTCCACACCTGCTCCTCCATCTTTCTACAATTTACGCACGCCCATCCTGTAAAATCTATCATAATAGGTTTATTCTGTTCTTTCGCAGCTTCTAAACCTTTATCCCAATCTTTATAGGCTTCTAATCCTAAAGGTCCTTCAGTTTCTTTATCATATACGCTATAGAACAAAGGTGGCGGGAAACCACTTATATATTCGAGATTTGCGAACGGCGTATTTGTTAACCCAGGAAATAAGTATAAAACAAATAGGAACGTTAAGGCACCCAGACCAAACCTACCCTTACTCAACTTCTTTTTTGGACCGTCATGTGGAAATCTAATAATTCCGAAGAGGTATAACATGAGACCTATACCTACTATGATCCAAATGCCGATGAATATTTCTCTTTTTAGAATTCCCCAGTGTTGTACAAGATCTGCATTAGATAAGAATTTAAAAGCAAGTCCTAATTCTAAGAAACCTAGAACTACTTTAACAGTATTAAGCCATCCTCCACTTTTAGGTAAAGAATTTAACCAGTTTGGAAATAATGCAAACAAGGCAAATGGTAAAGCCAATGCAAGTCCGAATCCACCCATTCCAAAAGATAATTGTGTTGCTCCACCATCACTGCTTAAAGAACCTCCCAATAAAGAACCTAAAATAGGACCTGTACAAGAAAATGAAACTAAAGCCAAGGTAAGTGCCATAAAAAAGATCCCTACAATACCCCCTACGCTGGAAGCTTTATCGTCCATTTTACTACTCCATGAAGTTGGCAAGGTTATCTCGTAATACCCAAAAAATGATAATGAGAAAACTATAAATATTACAAAAAAGACAATATTCAAAGTAACATTAGTAGAGATATTATTTAAGATCTCTGGTGCTACACTATCTAGCAAGTGGAAAGGTAGACTTAATAACAGATAGATTGCAAAAATGAAAAAACCGTAGAGAATCGCATTACTTAAGCCCTGCTTACGGGTTTTAGCACCTTTAGTGAAAAAAGAGACTGTAAGCGGTATCATAGGAAAAACACAAGGCGTTAGTAAGGCAATAAGACCTCCTAAAAACCCTAATAAGAAAATAGAAAGGTATCCCTTCTTTTCTTTTTGCTGTTCTAGTTGATAATTTTCTCCACCTTGAACTCCTATCCTTAGATTGTTAGATTTATCTACATCTATAGAAGTAACATTTACATCTGTGTACCCTTTACTGGCTTTATTCTTTAAGACCGAAATTTGAAAAGGAACTGTCTCTGGCGGCAGGCATTGCGTATCATTACAAGCCATATACTCCACCTCAAATTTGATCACTGCGTCTTCATCCAAAACTTTTATTTCTTGAATGAATTCTGCATTATCCTCAAAATATTTGATCTCCATTTCAAATACCTCATCAAATATAGATGGGACATCTGGTTCGGTCATTTCACCTATTGCCAAATAATCCTTGGGAGCATCTTCAAAGATAAAACTAGTAGCTATTGGCCCTTCATCACCAATATTTTGAGAATATAGATGCCAACCTTTCTCAATTTTGGCATTAATAATCAATTTATAAATAGAATCGTTCTGTTTTTCAAGCTTTACATCCCAGGATACTGGATCTTCAACTTGATTCTCATCTGCACCAGAGGTAAAAACCTGGGCCTGACTTGAAAATATTGAGGTTACAAACAGGATCAGGATTAAGAAATATTTCATGGGGTATACGTTATTTTTATTATTTTTTGAGAAGCATCTGTCACCGAAAATCTATTATCGGCTCTGTGATTAACCACCCAAACAATTTCGTTATTTGAGCAAAGCAACCAAACATTTTCCTTCTCGGGCAAAGATAATTTTTTGTCTTTAAAGTAGTCACTAAGCTTTTTCTTTCCTTTCATTCCAAATGGAAAAAAATGATCTCCATGTTTCCATTTTCGTAAGATCAACGGAAATTTCAACAGTTCTTTGGGAATAAAAATATGATGTTCATCAACCTCTTTCACTTCAGAAACTTCATGAAAACTAAAAGTTCCTATAGGAAGCATAACTACATCTTCATAGGTTAAGATTTCGTATTCCTTATCCGTTTCTTTATTAGGAATCTCAGTAAGTAATAAATGATCTCTGTCTTTAATCAATCTATAAGATCTCGAAAAGACCATTTTTCCAGATTGAGCTTGCAGTAAGGCGTGTACATCACTCCACTCTGTGAAGCCAAAAGACTTTAGCAATTGATACAGTACCGCTTTATTGTTTGGAATTCTTTTGAGAACCTCTACATTAAGTTGATATCCAATAGAAGTCTTTTCAACAATCTCTTTATATAATAAAGCGATATAATCATCTACCAGATCTACGCTTTCTTTCAAAAATCTTTGAGACTGAGAAAAACTTTCTATAAACTGGGGATTTATCTCTTCCAGAATTGGAACCACCTGATGCCTGATATTATTACGCATATATTTTGAAGATGCATTACTGCTATCTTCCCTCCAATTCAAATGATTGCTTGTAGCGTAATTTTCGATCTCTTTTCTAGTAAAATTTAAAAGAGGTCTTATAATATAGCCATTGGTGTCTTTAATTCCTGTTAAACCTTCTATTCCTGTACCTCTAACCAGATTTATCAAGAAAGTTTCTACGTTATCATTTGCATGATGAGCACTCAAAATATAATCAAAATTACGAGTGCTACGCAATTCTTCAAACCACGAATAGCGAAGGTCTCTTGCGGCCATCTGAATAGAAAGTTTTGCATCTCTAGCGAAACCCTCTGTATCAAAAGATTGAGTAAAAGCCTCAACTCCTAACTCTTCAGCAAGCTCTTTTACAAAGATTTCATCTTCATTACTCTCATCACCCCTCAAATTAAAATTGCAATGTGCAATAGAAAAATCCAGTTTTGCTAACTTGCAGAGATGTGTCATAACAACACTGTCCACCCCTCCGCTCACGGCCAACAGCAGCTTCCCTTGACATAGAAAAGGAAACTGTAATTTTAAGAGTTGTTTAAATGCTTTTTCCATATTGTAGCAAAGTTACTAAATTGAAATACCATAATATTCGGTATTGCAATAAATACTCGCAAACACTTAGATTTACTTCAACTCCTTTATACCATTAAGTAGTACTTCTCTCATAGCTTTAGATTTCAGCAGACATTCTTCATATTCCTTTTGAGGAATAGATTTAGCTGTAATAGCACCTCCCACAGAAAATGATACATAATTAGAATTAGCATTAAACAGAATACTTCTTATTACTACATTGAAATCAAAATCTCCTTCTGGAGTAAAATATCCTACTGCGCCGCTATATAAGCCTCTTTTTGAAACTTCCAACTCTTCTATGATCTTCATTGCTGAAATTTTAGGAGCTCCGGTCATACTTCCCATCGGGAAAGTAGAACGCAAGACTTTCACAGGTGGAATTCCATCTGCAAGCTCAGAAGTTACAGTTGAGATCATTTGGTGTACCTGCCTGAATGAATAGATCTTACATAGTTCTTCTACCTTTACACTTCCTTTTTTTGCGGTATGAGAAAGATCGTTCCTTACAAGATCTACGATCATAATATTTTCTGAACGTTCTTTTAGATCTTCTTCTAATTCTTTAGCAATGCGTAGATCTATAGTTTCATTCTCATCGCGCCTTGCAGTCCCTTTAATGGGTTGTGAGATGATCTTATTTCCTTTTTTCTGAAGATATCTTTCCGGAGATGCAGAAAGCAAATAGTTATTTTCCCATTTAAAAAAGGTAGCAAATGGAGATAGTGATAGTGCATTTAGATCTTTAAAAACCTGAAATGGTTCTATGCTCGTATCTTCTAGATAAAATTCTTGGCAGAAATTAGCCTCATAGATATCGCCCCTATGTATATGAGCCAAAAGTTCCTGTATTCTTTCTAAATATTGAGATGGAGATATTCGAGATTGAATTTCCCCTTTTTGAGAAGTAGCAGCTCTTTTAAGGGTATTAATTTCTAATTTATGTATTTCTTTAAAATCAGAATCCATCTCATCGTCCACTATTCTTAGATATTGAAATTCAACCTCATTATTTTTTATAAAGATCAACTTTTGAGGTTGAAAAAAGTAAAGCTCAGGAAAGTCTAGAAGATCTAAATTATTAGATTTTAGCTGTTCTACATCATTTTTTAGATCATAAGAGAGATACCCAAAGATCCAATCTTTCGTGGTTTGTTGATATTCCTGAAGTTTATCAAAGGCATGTACATAGTCTGTTTTAATAAGGGTGAATGCCTGCAGTGCTAAAACTGCATCAAAACGACTATGATTCTGTTGATAATTATTACTATCTAACCAAGTTATCTCATCATAGTGCTTACTCCACTCTAAAAGCTGTTGCTTAAAAAGATGAATATTAGCAACTTCATATTTCTTTACACTTCGCAATTATCCATCAATTTCATGAGAGAAAGTTGTTAAAACATCTTCTATTCCCATATTCAACACTTCATTTATAACACTCTCATTTTCAAAATTTTCATTGAAAGAAGGAAAGCTAAAACTTTCTATTACCTGCCCTCCAAATCTTGGGAAAATTCCTTTGGTATATTCTAATGCAGAAGACGCACCACGAATACCTGGTGAGGTACTCATTAACAAGATCTTTTTATTGCTTAGAAAATTTCTATCCAATCTTGAAAGCCAATCTATGATATTTTTAAAAAAAGAAGAAACAGATCCGTTGTGCTCATTAACAGCAATAACTAAAGCATCGTGTTCTTCAATAAGGTTTTTAATGATGCGAATATCTATTGGAAATCCGCTTTTTAGCTCTACATCTGCACTGTACATAGGGATCTCAAAATCTCTTAAATTAATAACTTTAACCTCATGACCCTGAATCCTATTGGCCACATGAGTTACTAATCTCTGATTAATAGAAATACTACTACTTGAGCCTGCAAAGGCAAGAATTTTTTTCATAGCTCTTTAATTGAATTCAAAAATACCTAAAATTAAAAGAGTATGAGACTAATAATAGCATAGAGAAGAATTCAAAGGTGCCTAATTATAAACAAGATAATCGGGATAAATAGTATTATAAATGTACAGTCTCCAATTTTCTGCACGCTTTTTAGTTGAAACCTGCGCTGCAAAACCTACCTTTGCAGTTAATAAAAACCTCATCTTGTGACTTTTCAGGATCTTAATTTAAATACTCCTCTGCTTAATGCTTTAGAGGATCTAAAATTCGAAACCCCTACTCCTATTCAGGAACAGGCATTTTCTACCATTATGTCTGGTAAAGATGTGGTGGGTATCGCGCAAACCGGTACCGGGAAAACCTTTGCTTATATGTTGCCTATCTTACGCATGCTTAAATATTCTGAGCAAAAGAATCCGCGTATCTTGGTAATGGTGCCTACCAGAGAATTGGTAGTACAAGTGGTGGAAGAAATTGAAAAGCTTGCAGCATACATTAATGTGAGAGTTGCAGGAGTTTATGGTGGTGTAAATATAAATACGCAACATCAAGATCTATTGCAAGGACAAGATATTGTTGTTGCTACCCCAGGACGTTTGTACGATCTTGTTATAAGAAGAGCGGTTCAATTAAAGTCTATTCAGAAATTGGTGATAGATGAAGTTGATGTTATGTTAGATCTTGGATTTAGATTTCAGATCAACAATATCTTAGAATTAATACCGGATAATCGTCAGAATATTATGTTCTCTGCAACCATGACAGAGGCGGTAGAAGAGTTGATAGATGCCAATTTTAAAACTCCTGAAAAAATATCGGTTGCAATTAGTGGTACTCCATTAGATAATATCGAGCAACGCGGGTATAAAATTCCAAATTTTCATACAAAGGCGAATTTCTTAAAGGAGTTGCTAAAAGATAAGGAGACTTATTCTAAGGTTTTGATTTTTGTAGGTTACAAAAAGTTAGCAGATAGATTGTTCGAGATCTTAAATCTCGAATTTGAAGAAGAATGTACTATAATCCACTCCAATAAAAGTCAGAATTATAGATTACGAAGTATCCGTCAGTTTGGAGATGGTTTTTGTCGAATTTTAGTGGCTACAGATGTAATGGCACGTGGACTCGATATTGAGCATGTTTCTCATGTTATAAACTTTGACACTCCAGAATATCCTGAAAACTATATGCACCGTATTGGTAGAACCGGCCGTGCAGAAAGACAAGGAATCTCTTTTCTTTTAACTACTGAAAAGGAAGAAGAAAACCTTGAGAAGATCCAAACCTTGATGAGAATGGAAGTTCCGCAATTTGAACTTCCCGAAAGTGTTGAAGTATCTACTATATTGATTCCCGAAGAACAACCAAAAGTTTTTGAGATCAATAATCCTAATAAGAATGAGGACGCTCCGGGGCCTGCTTTTCACGAAAAGAGCGCAAAGAATCAGAAGGTAAATTTAGGAGGTTCTTATAGAAGAGAGATCGCCAAAAAATATAAGAAGCCAAAAACTCGAGGAGACAAGAATTACAACAAGCGCAATAAGAAATAGTCTTTCATAAAACTTCGTTCTATGTATAGTTTAGAGAATAAAAAACTAAGCTTAAAAGTAAAACCTACAGGAGCAGAATTGTGCTCTATTATCAATAAGGAAAACGGATTGGAACATATCTGGCAAGGAGATCCAAATATTTGGAAAGGTCATGCCCCTGTTCTATTTCCAATTGTAGGCAATCTTAAAGATGATGAATTTATTTTTGAAGGCAACGCTTATTCTATGCCTCGTCATGGAATCTTTAGACATAGCGATGCTATAGAACTTATTGAGCAAACAAAAGATCGCTTAACCTTTAGTTTTAAATATTCTGAAGAAACTTTAAAACAATATCCCTTTAAGTTCGAATTTCAACTAAGTTACATTCTGAATGAGAATACCGTTGAAGTAAAACATGGAGTTATCAATCTAGATAGCAAACCAATGTATTTCTCTGTTGGCGCTCATCCAGCTTTCAATCTTCCGCTATTCGAAGGTGAAGAATATCAAGATTATTATCTGGAATTTGATAAGAAATTACATCTTAAAACTCACCTTTTAAGTCCGGAAGGCTTGGTTTCAGAAGAAACAGAAGAGATTATTTCTGATAGCGAAACAATACAATTACATAAAGATCTTTTTTTAAAAGATGCATTGATCTTTAAAGATATCAGCTCTAAAAAGGTTGTTTTGATGAGTAAGCAGCATGGACCAGTTCTAGAAGTTACTTATCCAGATTTTAAGAATTTAGGCTTGTGGTCAAAACCGGGAGCAGATTATGTGTGTATAGAACCTTGGTTAGGAATAGCCGATGGAGTAAATACCAAGAAGGATCTAAAAACAAAAGAAGACATTAATAAATTAATGCCTTCTGAAACTTTTAATGCTTCCTATTCGATCGCTATCAAATAGCAGCGTTTATAGATTTAACTTCTGGTTTTCTTTTTTGCTGCTTTTGCTGCGCGTTTCTCTTTTAAATTCAACGTAGGTTCTTTCTTTGCTGAATTTTTTGAAGGAGATTTTTCTTTAGCCATGATTTCTGTTTTATTACAGTTATATAGAATAAATGTAAGAAAACTTAAGTTACAAACTTCAATTTTTTATATCCTTTATGCAACTCTGGCTTCCGCTTCATTATCCTTGTAGATCCAAGTTAGAATAAAAGTTGCAATCCTTCCAACTAAGAATACTAACCAACCAAAAAGTGGAGCCAATAATGCGACTTTAATTCCGCCGGCAAATGAGGCCGCGTTTACATTATCAAGGCTTTCGAAAGCATCAAAAACCTGAATTAAACCAATTAGCTGCGTAAATAAACCAATGACCAATGCTAACAATGCAATTTGATTAACTAAGGAGACGTATTTCTTAAAGCTGAAATAATCAGATCTTAGTTTTACTGAGGCTTTGAAAATTAGAAAAATCATTAGTAAAAAACTAATTAAGATAAGACTCATAGGTAAAATTCCCCCTTCCGCCATTCTATCACCAACTACTGAAAGAAAAACGGTGCTTTTAAAAAACATAACTAATTTAAGACTTAACATATGATTGAGTTTTAGGATTATTTCAGCTAAACTATTGGATAAACTCACCTTCAAGATAAATTTGCGATGAACTACGAAATTAGAACTGCTTTCTACAAGAAATAATTAGATCCCAACACTTAAAATTCAGAAACGGTTAAAAACAGTTGCTTAAGGGTTATTCATCGCAAAAGTTTGAGGTTTTAAATATAAAGAGGCATATTTAATAAATATATGCAACTCCTTAGATTTCTTAAATATTTTGGTAAAAAAATGCTCATCCACGGAATTCTGTGGATTGCGGTGCTCTTATTTTTTAGTGTATTCTTTGGTGTAGAAGGAGCTAGTTTCTCAAGCGTTTTGCAATTTTCACTCTATCTTCTGCCAATAACAATTTTCACCACCTATGCTTTTGTCTATTATATTATTCCGAAATTTTTACTAAATCAGAAATATGTAAAATTTATATTTTATTCCATTTGCGCTGTTATCTTTTCTTGTGTTTATATCATTATTTCTACTTTTTACGGATTGGTTTTTCTCTCAAAAATGGATCTTGCCGGTAAATTTCCAATTTCCAAAAGTGTCTTTTTTATTATTATCGCTGTATATATAGTAGTTCTAATAGCTTGTGCCTTTACCCTACTTAAGAATTATTACGTTACACTTTCGGATAATAAAGAATTGAAAAATTCAATTTTACAGGGAGAGTTGCAGATAAAAGAGCAGCAACTGAAATATCTAAAAATGCAGATTCATCCTCATTTTTTGTTCAACACCTTGAACACCTTGTATGCTTTTGCATTGCATAAAAATGAAAAAACACCCGAGATGATCCTACAATTATCCAATTTGCTAGATTACATTATATATCAAACTCAAAAGCCTCATGTTTTTCTAGCTGATGAAATTAAACACCTGCAAGATTTTATTGAAATGGAAAAGAACCGGTTTCAAGATAAATTATATATAAATTTTACTACCAAAGGAATCTCAGAATACACGCAAATTCCGCCGATGTTGTTTCTACCATTTTTGGAAAATAGCTTTAAACACGGCAAAGATGAAAGCGGTAATCTTAAAATTGACATGAAGCTTATTCAGGATAAAACCGATCTATTTTTCGAAATTATAAATTCCAAAAGTCCTAAAGAAATGCAAGAAGCATCTATAGAAAATGATAAAGGTATCGGATTGGAGAATGTAAAGCAGCGGCTGGATCTTTTGTTTAAAAACAAGCATAGCTTAAAGATCGACGACAAAGCACATGAGTTTAAAGTTAATTTGAAACTTCAATTAACAGAAAAAAAATGAACGATAAAATTCGCTGTTTATTGGTTGACGATGAGCCTATGGCAATCGATATTTTAAAAACACATCTTTCGAAGATCAAAAAAGTGAATATTGTTGGCACTTGCAACAATGCTACGGAGGCATTTAATCTTATTAGTATCGAACAAATAGATCTAATCTTCCTTGATATCAATATGCCTGGCATCTCCGGAATTTCATTCGCCAAGACCATCAATTCATCAATTAAAATAATTTTCACCACCGCTTATAGAGAATATGCTGTAGACGGTTTTGATCTTCACGCAGTAGATTATCTTTTAAAACCCATTTCTTACGAGCGATTACTGGATGCCATAACCAATTATTCAAACGTCCACCAAAAGTCTTCTTCCCAAATTTTAGAAAATGAAGAAGCATTACGTTTTATTTTTATTCGGGTAGATCGAAGAATGGTAAAAATTATATTTGAAGATATCCTTTGTATTGAAAGTCTAAGCGATTATCTAAAGATCCATCTTCAGAATAAAGAAGTTCTAGTTGTAAGAGAAACTATTACGAACATTTCTGAAAAACTGCCTTCACAAGAATTTTTGAGGATCCATAGATCTTTTATTATTAATACTTCTAAGATTGATTCGTACAATAATGAAGAAATTTTAATTGAAGGGAGATCATTACCTTTAAGTAGGAGTTATAAAGAGCAAGTACTCAATTATCTAAATAATTTCCAATAAAAAACCCCAACGATCTAAGATCATTAGGGTTTTAATTTTTTTAAAGGGGTCTATGACCCTAGATGTGCATTGCTCTATCATTGGCTGCCATGGCAGCTTCTTTTACAGCTTCAGCATACGTTGGATGTGCATGACTCATTCTTGCAATATCTTCAGCAGACGCTCTAAATTCCATTGCAGTTACAGCTTCCGTGATAAGATCGGCAACACGAGCTCCAATCATATGAACTCCTAAAACCTCATCGGTCTTTGCATCTGTTAATATTTTTACCAATCCGTCGGTATCTCCACTAGCACGAGATCTACCTAAAGCTCTCATTGGGAATTTTCCCTCTTTATAATCTACACCAGCTTCCTTAAGTTCTTCTTCAGTTTTACCAACTGCAGCAACTTCTGGCCATGTATAAACAACTCCGGGAATAAGGTTATAATCTATATGTGGTTTTTGTCCCGCGATCAATTCAGCAACCATAGTTCCTTCCTCTTCCGCTTTGTGAGCTAACATTGCTCCTCTTACAACATCACCAATCGCATAGATATTCTTTACATTGGTTTGTAAATAATCGTTCACAGAGATCATTCCGCGCTCTCCAATTTCAACTCCGGCAGCATCGGCATTTAATCCATCTGTAAATGGTCTTCTTCCTACAGAAACCAAACAGTAATCTGCAGTAAATTCAACTTCATTTCCTTTTTTATCATCAGCCTTCACAATAACCTCATCGCCATTGCGCTCTACAGATTTTACTTTGTGACTTACATTGATGTTCATTCCTTGTTTCTTAAGAACTTTATTCAGTTCTCTTGAAAGTGCAGAATCCATAGTAGGGATAATTCTATCCATATATTCTACCACAGTAACTTCTGAACCTAAACGGCTATACACCTGCCCAAGTTCCAACCCGATAACTCCACCTCCAATAACCACTAATTTCTTAGGGATCTCTTTCAGTTTTAAAGCTTCAGTAGAAGTGATGATTCTTTCTTTATCTATTTTGATAAAAGGTAACGTTGAAGGCTTAGAACCTGTAGCTATAATTACATTCTTAGCTTCAATAGTTTCACTTTCACCTTCCGTTTTATCAATGTTAATGTGGGTAGCATCTTTAAAAGATCCAATCCCTTCAAAAACATCAACTTTATTTTTATCCATCAGAAATTTTACCCCATCACAAGTTTGTTGAACCACAGCAGATTTTCTTTTCATCATCTGCTCTAAATTCACTTTTATCTCTCCTGGAATATCTATACCATGCTCTTCAAAATGCTTTACAGCATCGTCGTAGTGGTGAGAAGAATCCAGTAAAGCTTTACTTGGAATGCATCCTACATTTAAACAAGTTCCACCAAGGGTAGAATATTTTTCAATGATCGCAGTTTTTAATCCTAGTTGTGCGCAGCGTATGGCAGCCACGTATCCACCGGGACCAGATCCAATAATTACTACATCATATGTACTCATAATTATATTTTTTTTTAAACCGAAAACAAAAGTACGACTATTCTCGGCAATGACCAATCTGCAGAAATCCTGATTTATGAGTTTTTTCTATACAGGAATGGCCGTTGTACTTTTTACCGGACTTATAATAAAAGTACTCTGTGTACTCCCAATATGCTCCAAAGCGGTAAGTTTTGTCACCATAAATTCTCGGTATGCTTCCATATCTCTCACCAAGATCTTTAAGATATAATCATACTCTCCACTTACATGATAACATTCTAAAACTTCGGGAAGTTTCTCCACCTCGGCTTCAAATTTCAACATATAAGATTTGGTATGCTGAATGAGTTTTATCTGGCAGAAAACCATAAAACTCTTCTCTACTCCTGCCGGATTTATAAGCGCCACGTATTTTGAAATTACGTCATTTTTCTCTAACCTCTTAATCCTTTCAAAAATAGCAGTAACAGAGAGATTGAGATTGTTGGAGAGCTCCTTGTTAGTGATCTTACTATCTAATTGTAAATGCTGAAGGATCTTTTTATCTATAGGATCTAATTTCATAAACTGATGTTTTTTCGCTTTACCAATCTAAAATTAAAATATTGAAGATTAATATTCTGCAATTTATCAAATTATTAGATTTATTTACTGAATAATTGTATACCTATTGATTTTCTTTCAAATATCCACTTCATTTGATAGTATCATAAAATATATCAAGATGAAATATAAACCTGCAGATCATATTCAAGACCTTCAATATTTTGGAGAATTTGGTGGAGTGAATCCTTCCATTTCAGACTCATCTACTTATACCTTCCTTTCGGCAAAGACCATGTTCGACACCTTTGAAGGAAATGCAGATGGTTGTTATTTATATTCCAGACACTCTTCTCCTTCCAATTTATATTTAGGTGAAGCTTTAGCTGCTATGGAAGGTACAGAAACTGCAAATGTTGCTGCTTCTGGAATGGGCGCTATTACCTCTGCAATTTTACAATTATGCAAAGCAGGAGATCACATAGTTTCCAGTAGAACTATATATGGAGGTACTTATGCCTTTTTAAAGAACTTTACTCCGGGTTTCAACATTCAAACTTCTTTTGTAGACATCACCAAACTAGATGTTGTTGAAGCTGCTATTACAAAAGATACAAAAGTGATATTCTGTGAATCTGTAAGTAACCCATTATTAGAAGTTGCCGATATTGCGGGACTTTCTAAGATCGCGAAAAAACACGGATTAGTATTAATAGTTGATAATACCTTCTCTCCTCTTTCTATTACTCCGGGAGAATTAGGTGCAGATGTAATTTTACACAGTTTAACCAAATTCATCAATGGTAGTAGTGATACCGTAGGTGGAGTAACCTGTGGAACTCAAGATTTTATCAATGCGCTTAGAAGTGTGAACGATGGAGCTAATATGCTATTAGGACCAACAATGGATAGTATGCGCTCTGCTTCAATTTTGAAAAACATGAGAACGCTTCATATCCGTATGAAACAACACAGCAAGAACGCAATGTTCTTGGCACATAAATTTCAAGAAGATGGTTTTAGAACGGTTTATCCGGGATTGCCATCTCACCCAAGTCATGAGTTATATAAAACCATGATGAATCCCGATTACGGTTTTGGAGGAATGTTAACCATAGATGTTGGCAGTATAGATAAAGCCAATGAATTAATGGAATTAATGCAAGAACGCAATTTAGGATACTTGGCTGTAAGTCTTGGATTCTATAAAACCTTGTTTAGTGCTCCGGGAAGTTCAACTTCTTCTGAAATTCCGTTAGAAGAACAAAAAGAAATGGGCTTAAGCGATGGGTTGATACGATTTTCTATAGGATTAGATAATGATATTGAAAGAACGTATCAGATGATGAGAAAATGCATGAAAGAGGTAGGTCTTTTAAAAACCGAGCATGCATAATTAGTTGAAATTTTATAAATTATGATAAAGGGGAATTTTGGCAATTAGGCTAAAGTTCCCTTTTTGCTTTTTATGATTATTTTGATCTAATGCGTTACAACTTTTAAAATTCTGTATAATTTGGGAATAAACCGCTGCTTTAAGCAAAGAACTTCATTTTAGGACTTGCCAAATATGCCTTAAAATCGTAACATTACGATCCGAAAAAAGAATCACTTAATGGAAGACCAGAGCAAAACCTCGAAAAATGACCCTGTAATTATCAATAAAGAACTTAGTATAGGAGAAGCATTGATCCCGGTATTTGCTTTAATTGGGATGCTTGCTTTTAATGTTTATGTATTTGGAGATGATGCCTTAAGCGGCTCAAATCAGTTCATTTTATTATTGGGAGGTGCTGTTGCAGCAATAGTTGGAATTTCGAATAAAGTGAAATTTGACAAGATGATAGATGAAGTATCCAACAACATCCAAAGTACTGCCGGTGCCATCCTAATCTTACTTATGGTAGGTGCTCTAGCAGGAACATGGATGATGAGTGGTATTATTCCAACTATGATCTATTACGGACTTCAGATCTTGAATCCTACAATATTTTTACCTGCCTGCGTAGTAATCTGTTCTATTATATCTGTGGCTACAGGAAGTAGCTGGACAACCTCTGCTACTGTAGGTATAGCTCTTATTGGTATTGCAAATGCACTTGGGATTTCTCCGGGAATGACGGCTGGTGCCATCTTATCTGGTGCCTACTTTGGAGATAAGATCTCCCCATTAAGCGATACTACCAATCTAGCTCCCGCAATGGCAGGAACAGATCTTTTTACACATATTAAATACATGTTATACACTACGGTTCCAACCGTGGTAGTAACTCTTATCATTTTTATTATAATTGGTTTGAATATAGACGTTTCTGGTAATACAGATACTTCAGCAATACTTAGCAGCATAGATTCGTCTTTTTATATCACCCCTTGGTTATTTTTAGTTCCGGCAATTGTTATTTTTCTTATCGTTAAAAAAACATCCCCTCTTATAGCATTACTTATAGGAACATTACTGGGAGCTGTAGCAGCTTTTATCTTTCAGCCAGAAATCATTAGACAGATCTCTGGAGCAGATAATCTAGATTTTGTTTCAGGATATAAAGGTATCATGCAGGCAATTACAGTAGATACCTCTGTGGTTACAGATAACGAAAATTTAAACGACCTATTCTCTTCTGGAGGTATGGCTGGAATGTTAGATACCATTTGGTTGATTCTTTGTGCTATGGTATTTGGCGGAATAATGGAAGCCATTGGTGCTTTGTCTAGAATTAGTGCTGCACTCTTAAATCTTTTTCACACCACCTTCGGTCTTTTTGCAAGTACCGTTATTAGTTGTTTAGCACTAAATGCAACAGCTTCCGATCAATACCTTGCTATTGTGGTTCCAGGAAAGATGTTCGCAAAGGCTTACAGAGAGAAAGGCTTGGCACCAGAAAACTTAAGTAGAACCTTAGAAGATTCTGGTACGGTAACTTCTGTGTTGGTGCCATGGAATACCTGTGGAGCCTATCATAGTGGAGTGCTAGGTGTCCCTACCCTATCTTATGCAGGGTATGCCTTCTTTAACTATTTAAGTCCGTTTATGACCTTATTATTTGCTGCATTCAGTATTAAAATAAGACAGATCGCTACTACTGCAAAAACAGCTTAAACACAATACAACTGGAAATAGAAAAATTTAAAATAGAAAATATCTATTCATATTTCTGCACGCTATAATCAAATACTATTGTGTAATAAGAAATAAAAATTCGGTTTGCTATGATGCAGGGAAGCATTTTATATTTTTGCAGCAGAAAATAAATAATAACATAAATACATATTATATGGCTTTAGTAGGAAGAAAATTCCCGAATTTAAGTGTAAACGCAATGAATGAAATGGGCGATACCTTCAAGTTGAACATCCTTGAAGAAGCTCAAAAAAATAAGAAAAAAGTTTTATTATTCTGGTACCCAAAAGATTTCACTTTTGTTTGTCCAACAGAATTACACGCTTTTCAAGCTTCTTTAAAAGAATTTGAAAAGAGAAATGTAATGGTTGTAGGAGCATCATGTGATACTCCAGAAGTACATTTCGCATGGTTAAATACTGCAAAAGATAATGGAGGAATTGAAGGTGTAACATACCCAATACTTGCAGATTCTAATAGAAACTTAAGTTCACAACTAGGAATCTTAGATATTTCTAACGAACAGTATGATGAAGAAACTGGTGCTGTAACTGTAGAAGGTGATAACGTAACATACCGTGCAACCTATCTAATTGATGAAGATGGAAAGATCTTTCATGAAGCGGTGAATGATATGCCACTTGGGAGAAATGTAAATGAATTTATACGTTTGGTAGATGCTTATACGCACGTACAGGAAAAAGGTGAAGTATGTCCTGCAAACTGGGAAGAAGGAAAAGAAGCAATGAATGCAGATCGTGAAGGTGTGGCTTCGTACCTAAGTTTAAACTAAAAAATACTGTTATGGTTAAGGAATTAGAACAAGATAATTTGAATGAAGTTGTTGCAAACAACCAGACTGTTGTGGTTCAATACATGGCTGGATGGTGTGGAAACTGTCGCGTTATGAAACCTAAATTTAAGAAACTGGCAGGAGAGAATGAAGGTTCTACTTTCTTATTGGTAGATGCTGAAAAGTTTCCAGAGTCTCGTAAAATGGCTAAAGTAGATAACTTACCCACGTTTGCGACTTTTAAGAACGGAAGTTTAGTAAATCAAGTACAAACTAATAAGTTTGAACTTTTAAAAGATCTAGTAGATGAAGTTGCCAGTAATTAAGCATTTGCAACGTAATAACGATGCAGAAAAACTTCAGAACACTATAGACGTTTTGGAGAGTTTTACAGAACATAGATCTGTTTCTGATCAGGAGATGGATATAATTGGTGAGCTACTTACCAATCTATGCGGAGCTGTTGAAGTACACAAAATGATAGATAGCGGCGATTCTGAAATGGATGCAGCAAACAATTTTGTGAAGAAGGTTATGGGGTCTATAGATCGTTAATACCTTAGTATAAATAATGTAACAAAGGCTATTCTTTTCAACAAGAATAGCCTTTGTTGTTTTATGATAATTTTAGTAAATCCCTACGTGATAAGCATTAAATTTAGCTTTCAAACCAACTAACGTCAAAATAGCATGTCACAGATAACCTTAAAAGAACACAAAATTAATACCTACGGAAGTTTACCGGAAATGGGAGAAAAAGCACCACATTTTGAACTTGTGAAAAGCGATCTTTCATCTACAACGCTTAAAGATTTTAAAGGAAAAAGACTTATTCTGAATATTTTCCCTAGTATAGATACTAATGTTTGTGCAACTTCTGTTAGAAATTTTAATGAGCGTGCAGCAAAATTGAATAACACCGAAATCTTATGTATCTCTAGAGATCTTCCTTTTGCTCAAAAACGTTTTGTAGATGATGAAGGTTTGAATAATGTGACCAATTTATCTGATTTTAGACAAGGGGATTTTGGAAAAGATTACGGTGTAGAAATGATAGATGGACCTATGCATGGATTATTATCTAGAGCTGTAGTAGTATTAGATGAAGAAGGTGTTGTAATGCATAGTCAACAAGTACCAGAGATTTCTCAAGAGCCAGATTATCTATCTGCATTAAAAACTTTATTATAAATGAGGGATTCATACCTCGGAAAAAGAATAAGAGGAGGCGGTTATGCTATAAAAGGTGCATGGATACTATTAAAAAGTGAACATAGCATTCAAGTACAATTCTTTATGGGAATTGGAATTATCATTGCCGGAATTTATTTTGACATTACAAAAACAGAATGGTTGTTTCAGATCTTTGCTATAGGATTAGTGCTTAGCGTTGAAGGTTTGAATACCGCAGTAGAGGGAATTGCAGATTTTGTACATCCCGATATTCATACAAAAATTGGTTACATTAAAGATGTAGCCGCAGGAGCAGTATTATTTTCAGCAATAACAGCTTTTGTTATAGCCTGCATAATTTATCTACCTTACATCTTTCCAGATGTGAATTGGTAAAAATAATTGATATATAAAATATGAAACCCATTGAATTAATTTTTAATGGGTTTTTTGATAGGTTTAATGAACCATATAGTAATAGGCCTCTCCCAATGCTTCTCCAAAGAAATAAAATAAGAAGATAATTATTAGTGCAGAAGATATACTAACAAAGCGCTTGCGGTATTGCTTTTCTAATTGCATAAAAGCAGCAATATAAACATCTACAGCGATCATTATTAATAAAAGATAGATCATCGCTTATATTAGTATAAAAACGCCCCTATCAAGGTGCCCGATATTATTCCTGAAGTTAAACCGGTTAGCACTCCTATTAAAGGAGCACCAAAGAAATGGGCTAAAAATATTCCTATAAACGTACCACCAATTACACCAAAACATAATCCATAAGAAATGGTCCTTCTATTCTCTCTGAACTTTTTCATTTATGACAAACTATAACAGACGATAAAACAGAACTTAGGGGGAGTCTATTCTTGTCTCAACTGGGTAGGGACAGTTTATTCATATTAAAGCTGTGAAGATATTAACTTTATTTCGATAAACAATTATACTTTACTTAATTTCAATAGTTTAAAACATTTAAAAACTAACAGTTTTAATGAAGCCTGTTTTCTTAGTTTTCCAATAAAACAATTAAAACTCTTATTGTACTGCTATTTTCTTAAGCACTTTAATAACTCTATATTCTTTAATTCTTGCATCATATACTTCTTTATTAACGTAAATAGCTTCAACTACTTTTTCTTTAAGCTCTTCATAATTATTTTGAAGATCAAATTCAGAGTTTACAAAATCTAACCAGTAAAGTTTCTCTAATTTCCCATCCTCGCTCTTAATTTCAAATACCATGAATGTTTCTATCTTAATAGATTTTATGGTTCCTAAAATTCTAAATTCTTCTGTTTTATTTTTATCTGACACATTCCCTAGTGATGCTACTAAGGTTGGGCAAATAAAAGCCATTCTAGAACCTATGGTCTGTCCTAATTTTTCACCACTTTCTCCATCTAAACTATCAAGGTCTAAATCATAATCTTTAGAAAGTTGTGCTTTATAGTCTTTAGCACTTAACAGCAAGCATCCTCCAAGATCTTCTGTTGTTAATTTGGGATTTGAATCTTTAGCTTTTTGAACACATTCACAAGCATCCTGAGCGATCTTATCTACATAATCATAGTTATCTTGAGCTTGAGCAAGGCTAGCACTAATAAACAGGATTAAAAGGGTGAAATGCTTTTTCATAATTAAAAGGAGATTTAATAAAATTTATTTGATGAAAAAAGTTTAATAATATATAGGAAAGATTAGATAAAATAATAACTAAAAGAGCCTCTCTAATCACATGTAGAAGTTAGCACAGATCTTCCATCTTTCTCTACCATTTCAAAACCATTATCCAACATTGGCTTAAAACTTTTTCGTCCGGAAAATTGCCACAATAAGTAGCCATAATCGCATTGTGAGATATCGCCATTCTGATATTCGTTTTTCATCATAACTTTTAATTCTTCCCAAAACTCTTTCGGCGAGTGTATTAATATTATAATTGGATTAAATTCCGGATCTTCAAATTCTTGGTTATAAAATTGTTTAATACGCTTAGAACTTGGAAAACCATATTTTTTGGTTATATCTATTACTCTCTGAGTATGTAATGCATCTTGAGGATTAATATAGTACTTAAAAATTTTCCTAACCAAACTGTCTGAAGTAAAGCTTATTTCCTTTAAGGCTTCAGCTCTTAGAGAATCTGATAATGCTTCTACCCTATTCGTTTCACTTTTATCAAAGGTTTTGTAAAAGGTATATTCTCGTAATGTCTGATCATATCCATACATAAATTCCAGCTCCTCTACTAAAACCTCAATATCGGCTTTAAAAAGACTATCTTTTTGGGTTTGACAAAATGAGATAGCAGATAAAAGGAAAAAAGAAATTAGCAGTAGAATCTTCATTGAATGGGGTTCAAATTATTATGTATGTTCTTTAGTTCATGAATTAGTTAAAATGTAATGGACTTGTTATGAACTAACTGTAATCTTCAATTAGCCTTAAATATTTATTTCTTCCAACGCTAATTGGATAGAATATCACCAATAAAAGAGATATAGAATAGAGCGTTAGGAAAATACTATTAAGACCTACATAAAAAGTAAGTACAATTAAGAGGAGTTGAATCATGGCTAAAATTGGAACTATCCATTTATTTTTAGAAAAACCTGTTAGCTTCATTTTCTTAAGTTCTCCCTCGGAAATTGAAAATGCATATTTCTGACTCCTACACCAGTCTATTTTAGCATTCAAACTATAATTTCCTGGCTTTAGATCTAGCTCAAAAGATTTTCCATTCGCTACAGATCCAATAGGTTGATCATCTAAATAGAGACGAATATTTCGAGATCTATTAAGATATTCAGATCTTCTAATTACTATAAGTTTACTCACTTTATTACAATATAAATAAGGTTTCAATAAAAAAGAAATTTTAGATTAAAACTTAATCTAAAGAAAATTGATTTATAAACTATATTTTTTTACTGTAGCGATTTGCTAAATATATAGCTAATACTATAATAGTTAAGATCATTATGCCACCTAGTAACATCATAGATCTTCCCGATAATTCAATTGCCAAATAATTCATGTTTTTTCAATTTTAATATATAATCACTTCATCTTTTAATACCATCCTTAATCTTAAGATTAAGATTAAGATCCTTCTTCAACGTCAATGTTATTTCCTACCTCATTAAATGAAGATTTGAAACCAGATTCAAAATCTTGCCAGTCATATAACACCGTTAATAATAACATCGCAAAATACTACAAGGAAGAAAATTTTGCAATCTCTTCTAGCAATTTTAAAATTCATTATAAATTTTTAAAGTTTGCTAATTAAATTATTTCTTGAGCTGCGCAGATCCCTTACTCTTGAGGCACTCTTTTAAGGATCAATCTTATTTGTCCCATATGATTTGCTTGATGCTCCATTACATGGTACCATGCCCAATGATTGTTCATATCTGCTTTCCCCAATTTTGAATTGAGCCAAGTATCATCCTTTTCTTTTAATAATTTAAGGGTTTGCTTACGCATACTATCCCATTCTTTAAGATAATATTTAATAGGTTTTCCTTGAATTTGATTTTGAGCATCTTCTCCAAGTCTCAATGGCATCATCCAAACTGCTGCTTCTTCCTCTGTAAAAGTTCTATTTTCAAAAGTAAGTACCTGATAATACTTTTCTGTAGCCACCAAATGCATGATCATAGCCCCAACGCTATTTGCTTTATCATCTAATAAATAATCTACTGCATTTGTATCCATATCCTCTACGCTTTGCGTAATTCTCTCCTTAAGATCTTCCAGCATAGAAACCAAATTTCCCACCTGAGGTGTAAAACCTTTAGGGGCTTTGATATAATTCTGTGCTTGTGTGGATATACTGCTCACCAATAATAAGATTATAAATGAGAATTTAAACTTATAATTTTTCATATGTAGTTTATTTAGACCGAACGCTTTTCACGGTTATGTTTTAGAATTTGTTTAAAAAAAAATTAGCCCCTGATATTTAAGAGGTCTGGATATTTACTAACTTCTTGATTATAGTGTTTGCTTATTTTCAAAATTCTTGTCTTTATATGTTGTAGTTCCATCAATAGATAATTTCAAGGTCGATAAATAATCATGCAGCCTATATAATGAATGTGTTTCTACGAGAATTTTATTTATTGTAATACTACTGTTTACAGTTTCCACCTTAAAGCTATTAGCAAAAATTTTAATGTTATTGATATGGTCTATCTCTACGGACTTTGGAAAAATAGAATGTTTAATAAATTTGGTATCGGTGATGGTTATATACTGATTTTTTCTTTCATACAATGCAACTCCTAATTGCAATAAGCCTAATATTACCCAACCGAAATTAAAAAAGCTCACTCCACTTTTAAAGAAACCAAATAAGCCAATAATGATCATTAAAATACCATAACCCAAATTAAAATTGATTCGCTTTTGTGAATATCTAATTGTCATCTTCAATTTTTGGTGGTTGCAATAGGTAAATATGGTTATTATTCCATCTTAATTAATCTCGGTAAAGTTTCTTTTACTCAAGAGGCTCTCGCACAATAAGTCTTTTAATAACCATTATTGTTACAAAATATGTACTAAAAATAGCATAACGGTTCCAATTAGCGAATAAACGAATTAACAGCTTTAGAACATCAAAATAGCAATACTCTATTGAGTTTCTTTAGATATTCAAGCTACCGGAATTTCAATTTTTTAAAGCATTCTTTTTAATAGCAAAGGATATCAAATAAAACAGTAAAATAGCGATCATCAAACCATCGCCGCTCTTAGTTTCATAACTCCCTTCCCCAAATATTATATCCTGAATAGAATCTACAAGTAAAAGAAAACCTCCAAACAACAATGCTCCCTTCAATTCTTGCGACCGCAACCTCTTAATATCTTTAGATTCATTTTTTTCTTTAGAAAACACCAAAACAAATAGAGACACTATCAATAATGTTTTAAATATTATGACGATTCTAGTTTCATCTACAGCAATAATTTCTGCTACCAATACTTTTGAGAAAAAAGCAATAATTGCAACTATAGCTGTAATAATAGCGATCTTCTTGGAATAACTTGGTAGTAAATTTTCTTTAATCATGAGCATGAAATCTTTTATTTTGTAGGTACGTTGCGACTATATATTATAGAGTGATTACTCTTCAATGTTTAAAATATGCTCGAAAAACCATGATCATTTTCCATGTACTAAAAAACAACAGCAAACAGTAAAACACATTATCTTTTCTAATTATAAAATCATTAAAACTGTTTGTTATTACTAATATTAATAAAAACACTCCTACAAACCAGATCATTACGAGAGATAAGAATTGCTTTTTTGAAGGATTAGAAAGTAAAGTATTGTGGTCAGACATTTTATAATATGCTTTAAGATTTAAAATTTAAATGGCAGGCAATATTAAGGCACTACGTTATTGTTGAATTTAGGTTCAAATTTTCTAGTTTTAAAACCTTTTATCTTATTCTTTGTATTAAAATATAACAGGGATCCGATAATTGGAAATACTACAATCGCAGCAATCCATAACCATTTTAAACTGGAACTCTCTCCGGTAGAGGAGATAATATCCCAAAAAGCCCAGACCCATAGCATGGAAGTTATTAGCAATAAAACAATAACTATAATATTCATTTATATAATCTAAATTCCAAATCTGATCTTACCATTTAGTAGAGATCTTTTAATTAAAAAGTAAGCGCATGAGTCCATTTTAAAGCATACAATAAGAGAATTGTTATACCTGTTCCTGTATAGATTACCCCTTGCCAATAAAATAATCTCGTACCCCATTTTTGCCACATTTTCGTACCATTTTGCTTTTTAAAATGAGTATTGGTGAGCTTCCAAAATAAATAAGTGATGCTTATAAAAAGTAATATCGCGATTAACTAAATTGAATCCATGGATGAATTTTTAAATTCGACAATTTAATGATTTATAAATCCTTCAATAGAGATCTGTAAATAGCCTTGCAAACTATAAGAACTTATATTTCAAGCATTTCGAATACCATTAATTTCCTACTAAAATATTAATTTTAAATCGATTCTAGTCAATTCCATTGAGATAAAATCTTTCAAAAGAAATAAGTAAATCTTAATCTTATTAGCACCTAGTGTTCAATATCGATATATGCTTAATTCTGTAAACTTATAGTTATCTTTTTTTTCTGATAATACATTAAAATGCCAACTATTGTAGCTATCATAGCAATTATGGAAAATATAGAACCTTCAAAGCCAAAGTACCCTCCGTTCAAGATGGTTTCTTCCTGTATACTATAACTAATTACAGAATAGGTATCCTGCCCGCTAACATTGAAGCCTAACATAGATTGAAAGAAATTTCAACTAAAGTGAAGTGCAATAGGAAACCACAGGTTTTTAGTATGTATATAAGTTATTCCCAAGAAAATTCCAGCAACAAAAATACTTACTAATCCTAGTATACCCACATTAGGATTGAATGTATGTATAAGTGCAAAAAAAGTAGCAGTTATTAATAGCGCTAAATATTTACTATAAGAATGCATTAGGTTTCTAAGAAAATATCCTCTAAAAATAATTTCCTCTGTTAGCG
The DNA here is from genome assembly GCF_000744275.1 of Gillisia sp. Hel_I_29. Classification (NCBI taxonomy): domain Bacteria; kingdom Pseudomonadati; phylum Bacteroidota; class Flavobacteriia; order Flavobacteriales; family Flavobacteriaceae; genus Gillisia; species Gillisia sp. Hel_I_29. The sequence continues at coordinate 1,462,083 of NZ_JQLP01000005.1, read as the reverse complement.
ATACTAATAGGAATAATAGAATAGAAATCATTAGTTCTTTTAGATCAAAATCTAAACCTTGGTATTGTATTTCGTCTAAGTTAAACAACAAACCAAAACCTATTAACATTATCGCTAAACCTATAAAAAATCCTAAATAAATTGATCTGAAATTATTCTTTAAACGCAATCCAATGGCGACAAATTTTTCTTTGTCTACATATTTCATAAAGAGCCAGACTACAAAAACGGTCCCGATAAAAGAGAAGAATTGAATAATGAGTTGTTGTTCAGAGGTTTTCTGATTATTTGTATCTTCATAATCAAGACCTATTGCAAATGCTCCTATTAATTGAAATATTCCAACTATAAATAAATATGGCAATATTATTATTAATACCCGTTGCCATCCTGACAATTCCGATTTTTCACTCATAATCTATAATACCTTATTGACCAATATTATTCCAAATTGATTTAAATTCTTCCATATTTTTGTCTGTAATATCTTCATTGGCCATAAAAATTTTTCCTTCACCAGATTCCGGATCAAAATTAATAATTGCTGAAACACCATAATCCGATCCGGTATGTCCTAAAGTACCAGATTTAAAGTACATCATGAAAATTCCTGTATTTGGCTCTTTTTCGCTTTTATGCTTGACATTATCTTTATCATGAAAATTCTTTTCAAATAATTCCTTCCAGGAATCCTTAGTCAGCAATGTAGAATTTCCATGGTATCCTTTTATTAGTTCCTTGAGATAAATGGAAAGATCAAATATTGTAGTTTTTAGACTGCCATCCGGGTAAGTATCGCAAGAATATGGCTTTAATGCTATATCCTTTTCATCATACAAAATGGCATGGTTTGCAATAGAGATATCTTTATAGTACCATCCAGTATTGTACATATGCAAAGGGCTAAATATATTTTCATCTGTAAAAACATCAAAAGGTTTTCCACTGGCTTTTTCCACTATATATGCCGCAAGTGCAGATGCAATATTGGAATATTCATATCTTGTTGCGGGCTTGTCTTTACTAAAATTGTTTTTAGCATACATATTTCCGCCTTTTGCCAGATATTCTCGCAAATAGTCTCCCAGTTTCAGACGTGGTGTTAATCCATAAGTATATGAAGACTTATAGGCTTTTTCATTATCCAAAATGCCCGAAGTGTGGGTTGCTAAATGGCGTAAGGTTATAATTTCTCCTTTGTAATGAGGATTTACAAATTCAAAATCTAGATATTTATTAATGTCATCATCCAAATCTAGTAATCCCTTTTCCTGAGCGATCAGTAGTGAAACCCCTATAAATGTTTTACTTACAGAGCCTACGGGTTGAATGGTTTTAATATTATACAACACACCGTTTTCTCTATCTGCAAATCCTACATAGTTAATCTCTATAATGCTATCCTCATTAACAAAGGCTGTGGAATAACCCATAAAACCTTTATCTTGTCCACAAGCATTAAGTACCGCACAGAAAATTATAAAGCAAATTATTTTCTTCATTGATGTTTAGCTGTAACAATCTAAAATTTTGGCCTTGAAACAATTTCTGGTCCAACCTGCAACGCATAGAGTTGTAGGTAATAAGTAAAATTAAATAGATATTACCTAGTTCTATCTACAATGATCAAATTTCTATTGATAGTTGTAGAATTGATATTAACGATGGTATTCTTATTAGTTGAAAAATTTGTTTTTAAAATGCCTAAATAAAGATTTAGACTGTTAGAACTTACCAAATTTATATAAATACCATTATCGAATATCGTATTCCCAAAAACCGAAACCAAGCCATAAATTTCATCATTAGAGCTTTCCGAAATATTTTTGGTAGATAGATTTACTAACGCAGGTTTAGCACCGTTAATTGAACCGGTCACAGCCTGCATCATAGCTAATTCTGAATTACTTACTTGGGCTAATCTGCTACCGTTTATCGTTTCAAAATTGCTTACAGATTTATCTATTAGATCAATTTCTAAGAAACCTTCACCCCATGTAGAGATATATACTTTAGAATCAATCAACTTCATAGAACTAATTCTATTTTCATTAAAGGTGATGCCCAAGTCTGTTATAGATTTATTTTGAAGATCTATACTTATCAGGTGTTTTACCGTATTAGTGGTAAGGACATTTTCTGTAAGAACTCCTAAAAGTTTATCATTGTAACGAGCAAGTGCAACGATACCTCTTTCATCTCCTTTTATGGAGGATGGAATCTCTAAAGACATAATTTGGGTCGCTCCACTTATCCTATCAAAGATCAATAAATTATTTGTTGGAGAAGGATTATAAACATATTCTAAAGCATAGATCTTCTCTGCATTCGCTATCAAAGTATTTGCAGATAAAATAGTATTGCTATTCTCTTTAGAAAATTGACCAACGTTTGTAACGTTTCCTGTTATATTACCAATTTCAAATATCTCCCCAAGGTCAGAAACTGCAACTAAGTTATAATCATCTACGCTCTCTTTGACTGGCTCTTCTACAAAATCATCATCAGAATTAGAACTAGAGCTATCACATGAACTATTGAATACTAAGAGCAGGATCAGAAAATAATTTAGTTTTATAATTTTCATTTATTGAGTTGAATTAGTAATATTATTAATACAATTTGGAAGAATTCTCAACATACCTATTTTTTAAAAAAGATCAGAAATCACTTATTTACCTAATGGTTGGATAGTAATTTTAATGTTTAAGCTCTATATCAATCCATTTCCTTTTTTGAAATATTAAAATGTAAATAAGTATTAAACAGTAGGAAACAAAGATGAATATCCCAACTTGTTTAATAAAATCATAATTGTGTTTCAATACAAAGCTTAATCCAATTAAAGGTATTAAAGCGCCTGCATATTTTAGATATTTATTTCTAAAATTGTTTCCTGAAATTAATAGTTCTTGGTCTGCCTTTAAATTATCAACACGAATTTTTTCACTACTCCCAGAGTTAAATCGCACTTCTAAATAATGCGCTTTGGTCTTAAGTTTAATAATTTGAGAATCTCCATTTTTTAGATGTGCAATCTCTTGTTTATCAATAAAGACTTTATACTCTAAATTTTTATTGTAATTCTCTTTCTCTCGCGTAAGTTTAATTCTTCGAGTCGGCATTTAATAAAATAAAGGTTATACTGTGTTTTTATACAATTTCAAAAGCTGTAGATTAGCTTTTCGCTAAGAGATATTTCTACATCAACTACTCTTCATTTTGTGTAACACAGGCACTAAAAAGATCATTACATAGCCAATGCACAGTACATATTTATTGATGAAAGATTTTTCAAAAATATAAAGAATGAAAATAGAAATACTAATTAGTAGAAATAGATATTTCAAAAAATTAAAACTTTTCATAAAATCTTAAAACAAGAACTGCCAGTAAAGCTAAATCTCAATAGACTTAACTATGTTATATAGATGGATGAAGTTTCTGCTTTTTAAAGCTCTTTAAGTGCAGGATCTTTCTCTGCCTTCACTACAAGCTTTATTTCCTTAACGGGGTGAATGGTATCTTTAACTACATGTACCGGCTGTTCTGTATAATTATTAACAACAGAACTTACAATTATAATAACTAAAGTTTTCATGATGGATCGCCTTTTATAGATTTATCGTTTTTTGATGATATTTAAACTTTTTAGTAGAATTGAAAAATATATTATGACAAAATTATAATCAAATTCATATTAAAAAACCCAAATGATTGCGATAAGTAGGGTTACCGAAATTTCCTCAAACTTAATAGAATTCTCGAAACACTGCAAAGTAAATCTTAAAATTAACATAAATACTTCTAAATACTAAGGTATTTACATTGAGGCGGGATAGTATTTCCTTTTCAGCCAAAAAGAAACCCGCACCAGTAATATTAGAGCCGGAACTTCCACCAAAGGACCTATTACCCCTGCAAAGGCCTGTCCAGAATTTAATCCAAATACTGCTATAGCAACCGCTATAGCTAATTCAAAATTATTCCCTGTGGCGGTAAAGGCAATAGATGCATTTTTAGCGTGACTAGCGCCCATCAATTTACTTGCAAAGAATCCTATTATAAACATCAAACTAAAATAGATTAACAATGGTAATGCTATAAGTAATACATCCATAGGTATTTGCAAGATCAATTCACCTTTAAGGGAGAACATGATGACGATGGTAAATAATAAAGCGATGAGGGTTAAAGGAGCTATTTTAGGCAAGAATTTAGCTGAATACCAAACTTCTCCTTTTAGCTTTATCAATATGAGCCTAGTCAAGATACCAAGGGCAAATGGAATTCCTAAATAAATAGCAACACTTTGAGCGATTGTACCTATTGAAATAGAAACTAGAGCACCCTCAAAACCAAAAAGAGGCGGTAATTTTGTGATGAACAACCATGCATAAAAACTATATGCAAAAACCTGAAAAATACTATTTAATGCCACTAGGCCTGCACCATACTCACTACTTCCTTCTGCCAGATCATTCCAGACCAAGACCATAGCTATGCACCTAGCCAAACCTATTAAAATAAGACCTACCATATATTCTGGGTGATCATGTAAAAAGAGCAATGCAAGTGCAAACATCAGAATAGGACCTATTACCCAATTCAAAATAAGAGATAATGAAAGTAATTTTACATCTTTAAAAACTTCTGGCAGCAATCTATAATTAACTTTAGCTAAAGGTGGATACATCATTACAATAAGACCAATTGCAATAGGAATATTTGTACTTCCCGAACTCATTGAATTAACAATCATCGGGAAATTTGGAATAAAATATCCTATTACAACTCCCAGAATCATTGCTAAAAATATCCAAAGTGTTAAGTATCGGTCTAACTTACTAAGCTTTTTCATTGATGTTACTAGATATTGATCTTCGAAAAAATAAACTTCATTTCGGTAGCTATTTGATAATTTCGAATGTTATAATTCTCTTTTTCTTTAGTGGTCTCATCATAGATCTTTGGATCTTCATACGTAAGGGTAAATCTTTTTATAGCACCAGCCACGAAAGGACAATTTTGATCTGCGTGAGAGCAGGTCATAATTGCCAGAAATTCTTGAGACGGATTTTGAGCATCATCAAAACGTTTTGAGAAAACAGCTATTGAAGGAACATTGGCGGCATAGGAAATACTAAAGTTAGAATTGCTATACTTACCATTCACAGCGATCTTAAGACCACATTCCGCCAATACTTTAATAATCATAGGATATACACTTGTAGCTTCTGTACCTCCAGAATAGCAGTGAATATATGGCTGTTTAAAATAATATGATAATGTCTGGGCCCAAACCTGTGCTAATACACTTCTCCTAGAATTATGAGTACAAATAAATACAAGCTCTAATGGTTTATTATAAGTTCTATTATCTTGAATACTCTCAATTAAAGGCAGCAATTCTTGTTTCCGCTGTTCTGAAATTTGGGAGGTATTCAAAGAATCTATAAAAGATTTTAATTTAGGATAGAGGCTTTCTGAGTGTTCCATTCGCTACTCATTCAATAAATTATATAATTTTAATCAATCAGGTTAAAAAAGACTCCTAATTAACAACAACCAGAACCAGGCAAGCATTCAGAATTCTTTTTATTTAAATCAGACAAATTCTTTTTTGGTTTAGGTTCAGAAATGCCACATTTATCTTTAGCAAGGCAATCTGTTTGCTTATTGGTCAGTAAAAATTCAGTACCATTAAAATCCAAACCAAACTTTCTTATGGTATCTCCTTGATACTCTACTTCTATCTCATTATCTGCCAGATTTAACTGACTTTCTGAAAGTTCTATGATAGCAAGTAATTTTTCTGGATGCAATCTATGGTCATAATCGTTCTCATTCCATAACTGAAAATTAATAACCTCTTCGTTTCTAATCGTGCCTCCGCAATCAATAAAATGTTTTCTAACATTTCCTACTTCAGTTACGTGAAAATGACTGGGAACGAGCTCGCCGTTTGGTAATTTAAAACTGATGTTTTCTACATCCTTTAGAATCTTAATTATTTGTGATAATTTCATTAGATAAATTATTAAATTATTATTTTCTGATTAACAACAACTGTCATTTAAATTAAGATCTTGATCTAGAAATACTCCAAAATCCTTTTTCATAGCGTTCCAATTCTTTAAATCAATACAATAGCAAACACTCGTACCTTCAATATTGCCTTTAATTAAGCCTATATTTTTAAGCTCTTTAAGATGTTGCGATATTGTAGGTTGAGCTAGCCCTATTTCATTTACCAGATCTCCACAAATACAAGAGTTTATTTTAAAGAGATGTTGCAAAATAGCTACCCGAGCGGGATGTCCAAATGCTTTTGCGAAGTTAGCCAGCGAATTTTGCTGTGCTGTGAATTTTTCTGATTTTACTAAGCCCATATCAACTTAATTTGTTTATTGCAATATTACGATTAATTATTGATTGATGAGATTTAAATATTCAACATCGATCCAAGTCAAAACTAAAAAACATTCATTAATATATCATCGTTATTTATTGAATTATATACAAATTTTGAATTTGAAGATTACTTGATTTCAGTAAAAAAACATGAAGCCAACAACCAATAAAATCTCGGGCATATTCGTTACATTCAATTTCGACCTAAGAACACGAAATAAAATTCTTAGATTTGAGTTGAATTATTAAAAAAATAGCATTGTTAATATTGAATCCCTTTTCTTTATTTTAGACAAGCTCTAATTTGTATTTTTGCAAAAATTCCCCAGAAATTATATGGCCAATAAAAAAGCCTCCACTAAAAAGAAAAATTCTACTAAGATAAATAAAGCCAGTTTTAAGTTAAACAGGCAACAAAAAGTAGTACTTGGTAGTTTCCTGATGCTTTTAGGATTAGCCTTATTCATTGCATTCATCTCTTTCCTATTTAACTGGCAAACAGACCAAAGCACTTTAAGCGAATTTGGTAACAGAGAGATCGTAGCTAAGAACTGGATGAGCAAATTTGGAGCGATCATTAGCGATTTTTTTATATATGATGGCTTTGGTATTGCTGCATTTATCTTTGCAGCCCTTATTACCATGACAGGCGTTTATCTATTCTTTGCCTTTAAGATGAAGAATCTATTTAAATTCTGGTTATGGGGATTATTAATGATCTTATGGTGGTCTGTTCTCCTAGGATTCTTTGCTCTTAAATTTCCACTTTTAGGCGGAAGAGTTGGTTATGAGATCAATGATTATCTAACAGATTTTATTGGTGTTATAGGAACTATTCTGCTTCTTACTTTTCTAATGATCGCATATTTAGTGGTTCGATTAAAGATCACTCCAGAGTTAATTGGTACGTATGTGAAATCTAAAAAGAAAGAAATAAATGAAGATTTTGAGCAAAAACGAGAAGCTGCTAAGATCACTTCAGAAGAGAAGAATTGGGTTACAGAAGCAATTACTAAAAAGCCAGAACCAAAGATAGAAATTAAACCAGAGACTCCAGCTTCCGTAAGTTTTGAAACTCCGGTAAAAACTACCCCTCCTACTCCATCTCCTTCAGCAAAAGAAGAGGAAGAAGATGTAAAAATGGAAGTGGAGACTATTGAAGAGGAAGAAGTAGAAGATACTCTAAGCAATAAATTGGTAAAAGACTTTGGAGAATTTGATCCTACACTAGAGCTGAAGAATTATAAATGGCCAACTATAGAACTGCTAAAAGACTATAATGTTAATGGCAGCGGAATTACGGTAGATCAACAAGAATTAGAAGAGAACAAGAACACTATTGTCTCTACACTAAAAAATTACAAAATAGAGATCGCTCAAATTAAAGCTACCGTTGGACCAACAGTAACTCTCTATGAGATTGTACCAGAAGCAGGTATTCGAATCTCTAAAATTAAGAACTTAGAAGATGATATTGCGCTTTCTCTAGCAGCCTTAGGGATTCGTATTATTGCACCAATACCTGGAAAAGGTACCATAGGTATAGAAGTTCCTAATAAGAATGCTACTATTGTTTCCATGCGTTCTGTAATTGCATCTCCAAAATTTCAAAATGCAGAAATGGAATTGCCTTTAGCTTTAGGAAAATCTATTTCTAATGAAACATTTGTGGTAGATCTGGCTAAAATGCCTCACTTACTAATGGCAGGAGCAACAGGACAAGGTAAATCTGTTGGATTGAATGCCATTCTAACTTCGTTACTATATTGCAAACATCCTGCAGAAGTGAAATTTGTATTGGTAGATCCTAAGAAGGTAGAACTTACACTTTTCAATAAAATTGAAAGACATTACTTAGCTAAACTTCCAGGATCTGAAGACGCTATTATTACTGATAACACCAAGGTAATAAATACACTTAATTCCTTATGTATAGAAATGGACGACAGGTACAACTTGTTGAAAGATGCCATGGTAAGGAATATTAAAGAATACAACGTAAAATTTAAGGCTAGAAAGTTAAATCCTGAAAACGGTCATAAATTTTTACCTTATATAGTATTAGTGGTAGATGAGTTTGCAGATCTTATCATGACGGCAGGAAAAGAGGTTGAAGCTCCAATTGCGAGACTTGCGCAATTAGCACGTGCTATTGGTATTCACCTTATTATTGCTACCCAAAGACCGTCGGTTAACGTAATTACCGGTATTATTAAAGCTAACTTCCCAGCTCGAATTGCTTTTAGAGTTACCTCTAAAATAGATTCACGTACAATTCTAGATAGCCAAGGAGCAGATCAGTTAATTGGGCGTGGAGATATGTTATTCACGCAGGGTAACGAATTAATACGTTTACAATGTGCATTTATAGACACTCCGGAGGTAGATAAAGTAACAGAGTTTATTGGTTCTCAAAAAGCCTATCCAGACGCTCACCTCCTGCCAGAGTACGAAGGAGAGGACAATGGCACAAGTCTTGATATAGATGTGAGCGAGCGAGATAAGCTGTTTCGAGAAGCCGCAGAAGTTATAGTTATTGCACAGCAAGGATCTGCTTCTTTACTGCAACGTAAATTAAAATTAGGATATAATCGTGCCGGACGAATTATAGATCAATTAGAAGCTGCAGGAGTAGTTGGTCCTTTTGAAGGAAGCAAGGCTAGACAAGTTTTAGTTTCAGATATGACATCGCTAGATCAACTCTTAAACAATTAAGCCAACAATTAAAGATCATAAAATGAAAAGATTAAGTATTATAATGATTGCCCTTTTGAGTGTTTTTAACACCGCGAATGCTCAGGATTCACAAAAAGCAAAAAAGCTTTTAGATGAAGTTTCATCTAAAGTGAAAGCCTACAATAATATGGTTATAGATTTCAAATATTCTTTGGAAAATGAAGCTGAAGGAGTTAACCAAGAAACTCGCGGAGACGTAAGCATTAATGGAGAGAAGTACGTATTAAATTTAATGGGTACCACTCAATTATTTGATGGAAAAAAGATCTATACTATTATTCCTGAAGATCAAGAGATCAATATTTCTAACTATGTTGCAGAAGAAGAAAATAATATAACTCCTTCTAAAATGTTTACTTTCTACCAAGAAGGGTATACCTACAAATGGGATATTACTCAGAACATTAAAGGTAGAAAGATCCAGTATATTAAACTGACTCCGAAAGATAGCAATGCCGATGTAAAAAATATTCTATTAGGGATAGACAATCAAACAAAGCATATTTACAATCTTATCCAAACTCAGGAGAATGGAACTAAGATCACTATTACTGTAAAGAGCTTTAAAACAAATCAGCCTTTAGCTAAGAACTTATTTTCTTTTAACGAGGCTAGATACAAAGACTACTACATTAACAGACTGGATTAATTTTGAAGATATTAGACAGATATATACTTGTAAGTTACCTTAAGACATTCTTTTCGGTTTTTATTATCCTGATGTTCATTTTTGTACTACAAACCATTTGGTTGTACATAGGGGAACTTGCAGGTAAAGATCTGGACGCAGGAATTATTTTTAAATTCCTGCTTTATTTTTCTCCTAAATTAGTTCCGCTGGTATTGCCGCTTACCATTTTGCTTACCTCCATCATGGTGTTTGGTAGTTTTGCTGAAAACTATGAATTTGCAGCGATGAAATCTAGTGGTATCTCCTTGCAAAGAGCCATGCGTGGACTTACAGTATTTATAGTATTTGTAAGCCTAATAGCCTTTTTCTTTGCAAATAATGTGATTCCAGCAGCAGAATTTAAATCAATAAACTTAAGAAAGAATATCGCTCAGTTAAAGCCTGCTATGGCCATTTCTGAAGGAATCTTTAATGACGTAGGGAATTTTAATATTAAGGTGAATAAGAAAACCGGAGATAATGATCAGTACTTAGATGATGTTATAATTCACCAAAAATCTACTAGGGGAGGTAATTTTACTGTAATTAAAGCCGAAAAAGGTGAATTGGTAGGAAGTACAGAATCTCAAGTACTCTCTCTAATTCTAACCAATGGGAACTATTACGACGAGATTCAACCTACAGATCCATCTAAACGCGTAAATAAACCGTTTGCAAAAAGTTTTTTTAAAGAATACACCATCAATATAGATCTTTCGAATTTCAACAATGTAGATCTTAGTGATGAGAATTATAGAAATTCTCAGAACATGTTGAAAGTTTCAGAATTGAAACAGAGTATAGATTCTTTTTCTACTGCTTTTAATAACGATAAAAAGATCTTTGCCGATGTTATGTATAGAAGAACGGGGGCTACAACCGTAAATACAAATTATACGCCTAAGGATACTATTGTAGCATTCGAAAATTCTGTATTAGAACTTTATGATCCAAAAACAGAACTACAGATCGTTAATTTGGCTTTAGGAACTATAAATGCAGGTATTTCTAACATAACCGTAAAAGAGCAGGAATTTAAAGGATCTGCCAAGCAATTAAATAAATTTGAGATCGCGCTTCATGAGAAATTCGCCCTCTCTATTGCATGTATCGTTCTTTTTTTTGTTGGAGCACCGCTAGGAGCAATTATTAGAAAAGGTGGAATGGGTTTACCAATAGTTGTGGCTATTCTTATATTTCTAACCTATCATTTTATAGGTATTTTTGCAAAGAATAGTGCAGAAGACGGCAGTATGAGTCCGTTTCTAGCCACTTGGATCTCCACATTTATTATGTTACCATTAGGTATATTCTTTACTTACAGAGCTACTACAGATCAAGGACTTTTAGCAGTTGGAAATATAATCCAACCGTTCTCTAAGCTGTTTAAAAAACTCGGCCTTATTAAGAAGGAAACAAAATAGATTAAATACCTTTGCATTCTTAAAAGTATATTGCTATGCCCGATACTGTTGAAAATCAAAATAAGATCAAATTACATACTATTCAAGAAGCCATTGAGGATATTCGAAATGGAAAAGTGATTATTGTTGTAGACGATGTAGATCGTGAAAACGAAGGAGATTTTTTGGCAGCTGCCGAGATGGTAACTCCCGAGATGATCAACTTCATGGCTACCCATGGGAGAGGACTTATCTGTACTCCAATTACCGAAGAACATTGCACAGCTCTTAAGCTAGAAATGATGGTAGGCAATAACACAGATCCTATGGAAACTGCCTTTACAATTTCTATAGATTTAAAAGGTAAAGGTGTTACCACCGGAATTTCTGCGGGAGACAGAGCCAAAACGATAAAAGCGCTTGTAGATCCTACAACCAAACCGCATGACCTTAGTCGCCCAGGGCATATTTTCCCGCTAAAAGCAAAAGAAGGTGGAGTACTAAGAAGAACAGGACATACAGAAGCAGCTATAGATTTTGCAAGATTGGCCGGTTTTCAACCAGCAGGGGTAATTGTAGAGATAATGAACGAAGATGGAACTATGGCACGGCTACCTCAACTGGTGGAAGTTGCTGAAAAGTTCGATCTTAAATTGGTATCTATAGAAGACCTTGTAGCTTATAGAATGCAACATGATTCTTTGATAGAGAAAAAAGAAGATTTTAATATAGAGACCAGATTTGGAAACTATAGATTACGCGCCTATCATCAAACCACCAACAATCAGGTTCATATTGCTTTAACTAAAGGAAGTTGGAGTGCTTCAGAAGAAATTTTGGTAAGAGTTAATTCTACACTTATTAATAATGACATTCTTGGTACGCTTACTAATAATGCAGATAAGAAACTGGACGATATGTTTAAGGCTGTTAATGATGAAGGCCGTGGCGCCATTGTTTTTATAAATCCGCCCAGTCAATCTCTTAACCTACTTAATAGATTAGGAGAACTTAAAGAAAGACAAAAACAGGGTGAAATGAAGGCTCCTCCTGTTATTATGGATAATAAAGATTTTGGGATTGGAGCTCAAATCCTGCACGATCTTAATATTCATAAGATCAAATTATTATCAAATACCCAACAAACCAAACGTGTTGGTATGATTGGGTATGGTTTGGAGATCACAGAATATGTGAACTATTAATAATACTATATAAACCTTTTAAACATTCAGGTTTAAAATTCTATAATTACGTCGTCCAATGGGCGACGTACTTTTTTAAAACCTGAAAATGCATCATCTAGTGATCTATACCCCACCGGCAATACCAGTACAGAATGAAGATTATGTTCTTTCAGCCTCAATAACTCATCGTATTTTTCAGGTATAAAGCCTTCCATCGGGCAAGAATCTATTTCTTCTGTTGCACACACTGTAAGCATGGTACCAAGCGTTAAATATGCCTGATTGATAGCCCAGGCGTTGATCTCCTCTTTCGTTTTTTCTTTAAAGTCCTTAACTAGAAAATCCTTAAATGGGTTTAAGATCTCTTCTGGAGTTTCTCTAACATGTTTCACTCTTTTAAAATAATTCTCTATAAATTCTGTACTTATCTGGCTTTCTATACAAATAACCAATAGATGAGATGCGGTATCTACCTGATTTTGATTATATGAAAATTCCTTAAGCTCTTTTTGTAGCTCTTTATTTTGAATTACCAGCAATTTTAACGGCTGTAGGCCATAAGAAGTTGCCGTAAGATTAAAAGCATGCTTTAACGTATCTATCTTATCTTTTGGTAAGATCTTTTCAGAATCAAATTTTTTTGTAGCATAGCGCCATTTTAAGGCTTTTATATTAGGCATAAACCTTCAGATTTAATATTTCTTCAAAGTTAAGCAATGTAAGAAAGAAGCTCGGCGTTAATTGATAAATTAAACCTATCAACCAATATAAATAGCTATATTCGGCCAAAAGTCAGGATATTTAATTCAGAATATGAGAAGATTGAAAAAGATCCTTTTTATGCTCTTTCTTGGTGGAGTATTAGCAATGCTGGTAATATTTGGTATTCACGCATACATAAAAAAAGATACCTCCTCAATGTTTATTAAGAATATGCAAGATATTCCTGAAACCACGACCGCTATTGTTTTAGGTGCCAGCGTACACTCTGACGGAAAATTATCTCCAATTTTAAAAGATCGTGTAGATACTGCCTATCTTTTATATGAATCTGGTAAGGTTGAAAATTTTCTTTTAAGTGGAGATCATACTACAGATGATTATGATGAAGTAAATTCTATGAAAAACTATCTCCTTGGCAAAGGGGTACCACAAAATAAAATAACTTTAGACCATGCTGGTTTGGATACTTATGATAGCATGTATAGATCTAAAGCTTTGTTTGATATGGATAGCGCTATAGTAATAACTCAAAGCTTTCATCTGCCAAGATCTCTTTTTATAGCAAAACATCTTGGTTTAAATTACAAAGGGTTTGCGGCAAAGCCCCAAGATTATAAAGCAACTCAGCAAATTATATTTAGAGAGAAACTTGCTAATATCAAAGCTATTTGGGAACTGGTTATTAATGCGAAGCCCACAACACTCAAAAAGCGAATTTAGCAAGCAACAGCATATGATTAACAATTGCTGGAATTTTATTACTTTAGATTAACTAACCAAAAAAAAATAATATATGTTACAATGGATACTTCATATTGTTATTGATGCTCTAGTTCTTTTAGGCGCAGCTAAGATGATGACTAAAGTTCACCTTAAAGGTTTTAAAACAGCTCTTATCGTGGCGCTATTAATTGGTATTCTGAGCTTCTTTCTAAGCTGGATCCTTACAGTTGTTCTCAACATTGCCACGTTAGGAATTTTCTATTTCTTAGGTTTAGGGTTTATAATAAGAGTTGTAGTATATGCTATAATTATAGAGCTTGCAGATCAATTAAGCAAAGATTTTAAAACAATAGGTTTTGTTACCTCTATATGGTTAGCCGTTATTCTAGCACTGGTAGGAGCCTTAGTAGACGCTATTCTATTCTAATCGATACTATATTTTAAAACAAAAGCACTTCAATTTATTTTGAGGTGCTTTTTTTATGACATTGGATGACCGATCATTCGACACTTAGAATTGATACAATCTTAACTTTATCTGCCTTGATATAACTTATCTTTGCCCTTTTTTAAAACATAGTATGATAAAATTGATCGTCACAGATATGGATGGAACGTTGCTTAATGATGAGCATCAAATACATCCAGATTTTTGGGAAATTGAAGAAGCGCTAACAAAGAAAGGAATTATGTTTTCTGTAGCAAGCGGAAGACAATTCTATAACCTTGAAAGTAAATTTGAAAGGATAAAGGACAGGATGTTATTCTTTGCAGAAAACGGAACGTATGTGGTCTATAAAGGCAAAGAAGTTTATCTGAATCCTTTAAAAAGAGATGATGCCAATAAGTTCATTAAAATTGGAAGAACCTTAGAGCATACCCAACTGGTACTTTGCGGAAAGAACTCTGCATATATAGAGACTCAGGATGATAGTTTTTATAAGGAGATTAATAAATATTACGAGCGTTTGAAGATCGTGGATGATCTTACCAAGGTAGATGATACTGTTTTGAAAGTGACCTTGTGTAATTTTAAAGGAGTTGAAGAAAACACCTTCCACCATTTTAAGGAATACAAAGATGATTTTAAGGTAGCAATTGCTGCAAGCGTTTTTATAGATATAACCACCTTAACTGCAAATAAAGGAAATGCCATTAAAGGGATTCAAGAAGAAATGAATATAACCCCTGAAGAAACTCTTGTTTTTGGAGATTATCTTAATGATCTAGAAATGATGCAGAATGCGAAATTTAGCTATGCTATGAAAAATGCGCATCCTGAAATAAAAAGCGCCAGTAATTATGTCACGAACTTCGATAATAATCAAAATGGTGTACTAAGAACTATTAAAGAATTAGGGCTACTTAAAAACTAGAAATAAAAAAAAGGTTCGTATCTAATACGAACCTTTTTCTATTATTTAATAAATATAGTTTTAGTTATAGGTAACCACAGTTCCTTCGCTTAGAGAAAGTTCTTTATCCAAGTCATCACTAGGTTGCGTCGTTTTAATATAATCGTCATATTGAGAGGCATAATCTTTTAGAGTAGCAATTTCTTCATCTATAAGATCGTTATTCAATCTATCATTTGCTAACTGTCTCCATGGGGCATCACTCTTATAATCATACGTACCAAAGACCATAAAAGGAGTACCTTTTTTTACTACCTTTTGCCCAGTAGGGTTTAATTCCCATTGCTTGGCCCAATCATAAATATATTGCGCATCGTCCATATATAATCTAACACATGCATGGCTTGCAGGATATCCTGGTAAAGAATACTGATGTACTCCTACTCCCTCAAAATTCATAAAATTGAAATAATAAGGTAATTTCCACGCATCATTAACGGTGCTTATCTTTTGCTTGGCTTTATAATTCCCATAGTGAAGTCCGTTTGGAGTCGGTGTCGTTCTCTTTCCAGAACTTATAGGCCCCCATTTTACTAATTTTCCATTTTCAAATAATGCAAAAGCCTGTATTCTCTGTGCTATAAGAACGGTTTTAGGTATAGAATTCAAAATATCTAGGTTCTTTGGAAATGGAGCATAAGAATTTAGATCTGCAAGTAATGTATCTGGAATAACTAGATTTGTCTTTGGTCTAACTCTAGAAGCATCTATCCTATTAAGAGCATAAATTATTGCTTTTTGATGATCATCATACTTGGTTTTAAAACTATCTACAAGTACTGCTGTGGCAAGAGAATCTATACTATAGTTTACAATTAGTTCTGGTTCAGGCTCTGGTTCTTTCTCTGTATATATAGTATCTAAGGATTTAGATCGTTGCTCAACATCTTTGGTAACTTCGGAATTGTTCCTATTGCAAGAAACCCCTAATATCATTAAAAAGGAAAAGGCCGGGAGAAAAATTTGAGTATGGAATTTTTTACGCATCAATTACATAATTGTCGATTCTAATATGGAGAAAATAGCAACCATATTAAAAAGTTAGTGTTAGGTTATTTACAGAGAGCCAAACTAGATAAATTGCTCATCTCTTATGGTTAAAGGATCTCCAATTATTTGATAAATTTTTCCTAATTGCAGATTAAATTATGATTTAACGTAAATTTTAGCTTCACACGCTTAAAATCCTTTAGCTTGCGCCACCTATTAACAAATAAAATAAGAGATCATGTTGAATTTAATTAAATCAAAAATAAGTTATATAGCCCTGACATTTGGACTATTTACTGGTGCAACATGCTTTGCCCAAGATGTAACGCCTAAAGTTGAGCAGCAATCTGCAATTAATGTAGATGATGCAGAATTAGCAAAGTTCGCCGCTACTTTTAATGATATGCAACAAGAAAGTCAGAAAATGCAATCTAAGGTAATAGAAAAACTGAGCGAACGTGAAATGGATGTGAATACATTTAATGCAATTCACCAGGCCAAAATGACCAATACAGAGCCTACTGCAAGCAAAGAAGACATAAAAAAATATGAAGATGCAGTAGAAGATCTTGAAGATGCTCAAAAAGATTTTCAAGACGAAATGGAAAATCTGGTAAAAGATGCAGGTTTTACAATAGAAAGATATAAGGAGATAGGTATAGCTTTACAATCTGATACGGATCTTCAGAACAGACTGCAAAAAATATTGACTTCAGAATAATTCAATTTTAAAGTATATGTTTAAAGGCCTCCATACCAATGGGGGCTTTTTAATTAAAGAATTGGCAATAAACATAGATATTTCATCCATATCAATTTAAAATATTTCAATAGAAAACTATGTCTATTAAAATATTCTAAAATAAATGATAGAAATGATGCATTGTTTTCAAAAAACGTGTATATTTGTCCAAATTAAATTTATATATAATGAATAAAGGAACTGTGAAATTCTTTAACGACTCTAAAGGATTTGGATTTATTACAGACGAAGAATCAAACAAAGAATATTTTGTACATGCAAATGGTCTTGTTGATGAAATTAGAGAAAATGACGAAGTTACATTTGATCTAGAAGAAGGAAGAAAAGGATTAAATGCAGTAAACGTGAAACAAGCTTAGGCTTAGTTTATATAGTTACTATACTTATGAAAGTTTTAGCCTTACACATTGTGTAAGGCTTTTTTTTTGTTTATAATTTCCAAGAACGGTATCATAATTGCAATTTTATTCAAAACAAAAATTATTAAAAATCTAACATTTCAAATTGCCCGTTCAATGAACCATTATATAACTTTGGTATTAGTAATGGCATTTCTATTTATTAATTCGAACATTTTTGGATCTACTACTTCTATGAAAGTTACAGACAGTTTACATTATACCAACAAAACTATTCCCAAAACCATATCAAATGAAGCTTTAAAAGCGCTATCCTTTTATCCGGAATTGAAGGATACCCAGATAGAGATTAGATTTAAAGACAATATTAAAAAGTCTTTTATGCAAGCTCAACCTGGATTTTCAAGTTTGTTCAAGAAAAAGAGCAAGAGAAAATATTATATTCTTATTGGAAAGAATTTTGTTATAGATGGTGAAGAAATTGAGGTAACAGATATTCCTTCTGATGTTCTCGTGGGTTGGATAGGACACGAATTAGGTCATATTATTGATTATAAAAATAGAAGCGGCTTTAATCTTATCACTTTTGGAATGAGTTATATCACTTCTAAAAAGTTTTTAATGAATGCTGAAAGAGCTGCAGATACTTATGCAGTAAATCACGGAATGGCAGATTATATACTTGCCACAAAAGACTTTATTCTTAGCCATGCCGGATTATCTGAAGAGTATAGAGAAAGGATTAAAAGACTTTACCTTTCTCCTGAAGAGATCTTAGAGATCGTTGAAGAAATTAAGGAATAACCCTTTATAGCTATTGTTTAGCTATAAAGGCTTCCCATTCTGCAAATTTCTCTTCGTTCATAACACGTTCCATTTTTACCTGCCCACCTTTTTTCTTGTTAGCGCCGTTCCATGCGTAAAAAAGATCTGGAGAAATGGTTTTAACCTTTACTCCTTTTAAAGCTTTAGAACGTGCAACCTTATAATTCTTATTAGCATTCATCAAGGCATTATCCAGAAATTCTGCAAGATCCTTTTCGTCTTTATCAGAGTTTGTTCCCAGATACCAAGAGTGATAGAATTCTCCATCGATCCTCTTAGCAGATAAGGTAAATTCTGGAATTTCCATATCAAATTTTTCTTCCAGTTCCTGTACAGCATCATTCATTTTATTTACAGAAAGCTGAGATCCAACTACGTTTAGGAAAAATTTAGTTCTTCCTGTGATCTTGATCTCATGCTTCTCTATATCTGTAAATTTTATAGTATCCCCAATCAAATATCTCCATGCACCAGAAACCGTACTAATTAAAAGTATATAATCTTCTTCTTCTTTTACTTCGGAAATAGAGATCACAGGGGCATTATCTGTTATAGAACCATCTTCATTTACGTATTCTGCTTTAAATGGAACAAATTCAAAATAAATTCCATTATCCAATACCAATTTCATAGAATGTGTATCAGGTCTTTGCTGATATGCTAGAAATCCTTCTGAAGCCAGATAGGTATCTATAACCACAATTGGATGATCTAATAAGGCATTGAAACTTTTTGAATATGGCTCGAAGGCTACACCTCCGGAAGTATATACTTGTAAGTTTGGCCAAATATCATGAATGTTGTTAACTCCATGGTATTCAATTACTTTTTTCATCATAAGTTCCATCCACGAAGGAATTCCGGATAAAGCTCCAATATCCCAATTTTTGGCATTCTCTGCGATCTTCTGAACGCGTTCATCCCATTCATCAATTTTTGCAATCTCTACTCCCGGCTTATAAAAACTTCTAAACCAGAAAGGAATGTTACTGGCAGATATTCCACTTATTTCTCCTTCCTGATGGTCTCCTTCTGTTTGTAGATCTGTAGAACTTCCTAACATCATGATCTCTTTTTCAAAGAAATCTGAAGGTAGATCAAAGTTGCTTAGTGCACTTACTTGCTTAATACCAGATTGCCTAATAGCATCTACCATGTCTGTGGTTACCGGAATTCTTTTGCTTGTTTTTCCTGTAGTTCCAGAGCTTAAGGCAAAATATGGAGGTTTTCCAGGCCAAGTTACATCCTCTTCTCCCTCATGCATCTTACTCCACCACTGCTCATTAATTTTGTTATAGTCAAAATAAGGCACTTTTTCAGCAAATGTTTTTGCTATGTCTTCAGATTCTAAGATCGCTTCAAAGTCATAATGCTTACCAAAGGCGGTATCTTTAGCTTTCTCTAATAATGATTTTAATACATCTTGTTGTGCTTCGGTAGCGTTTGGATCTGAAATGATCTTATCTCCAAGATCAATCAACCCTTTTATTAATGAACCTATTATTGCCATGATTTATTTTTTTGGTAAGTATTAAACATAGCAAAAATGGAAAATCCTTTAAGGATAAACCACAAATTACCAATTTTTTAACCTTTAAAATCTACATTAGATTATGATGAAATTGTCATTACACATCGTTCTGCACACTTTTCTCCATCTATGGCCGCAGAAATAATTCCACCGGCATATCCTGCTCCTTCCCCGCATGGATAAAGCCCTTTTATCTCTACGTGTTGTAAGGTGTTATAATCTCTAGGAATTCTAACCGGAGATGAGGTTCTAGATTCTGGAGCATGAATAATGGCTTCTTCTGTCATATAACCTTTCATAGATTTTCCGAACTCCTTAAAACCAGATCTTAGAATCTGATGAATAAATTCTGGAAAGACGGTTCTTAGATCTGCAGAAGTAGTCCCCGGCTTATAAGAAGTTTCTGGTAATGAGTTAGAAACTTTTCCCTCTACAAAATCGGTTAACCGTTGCGCAGGAACCCTTTGAGTTTCTCCCCCTACGCTCCATGCAGTTTGTTCTATTTCCTGCTGAAAGTACATTCCGGCTAATGGAGAATTACCATATTTAGTAAAATCTGATAATTTTAATTCTACCACAATACCAGAATTTGCAGTAGGTTGATCTCTTTTACTTGGAGACCACCCATTGGTTACTACTTCTCCCGGACTGGTGGCACAAGGTGCAATAACACCACCCGGACACATACAAAATGAGTACATTCCTCTACCATTAATTTGCTTTACAATACTATATGGAGAGGGAGGTAAAAATTCACCCCTATAATCGCAGTTGTATTGAATTTTATCTATTAATTGCTGAGGATGCTCTACTCTCACTCCTAAGGCAAAAGGCTTTGCCTCTATCTTAATTGCTTTTCGCTCTAATAATTCAAACATATCTCTGGCAGAATGACCAGTAGCAAGAATTACATGATTCGTTTTAAAATGATCTCCATTTGCAGTTTTAATACCTTGAATCTCTTTATTATCAATAATTAGATCTGTTACTCGGGTTTCAAAAAGAACTTCGCCTCCATGTTCTATGATCTTTTCTCTAATATCTGCAATGATGGCCGGCAATTTATTAGTCCCAATGTGGGGATGCGCATCTACCAAAATATCAGATGTGGCTCCAAAACCTACAAGCAATTCTAAGATCCTATTTACGTCTCCACGCTTTTTAGACCTTGTATATAACTTTCCATCACTATAGGTTCCTGCACCACCTTCTCCAAAACAATAATTAGAATCTTCATCTACCACGTGTTCTATATTCAAAGCTTTAAGATCTCTTCTCCTTGTTCTTACATCTTTCCCTCGCTCTAATATAATTGGTTTTTTGCCTAATTCTATAACTCTAAGTGCTGCAAATAATCCTGCGGGACCTGCTCCAATAATGTAAACCGGATTTTCTTTAGAAACTTCAGGATACTCTGGAAGTGGTATTACTTTACCATCATATACTTCATTGATATAAATATCTACCTTCAGATTTATCTTTACACTCTGTTGCCTAGCATCTATTGATCTTTTAAGAATTTCAACATGGGTAATGTCTTTAGAGTTTAGACGAGCCTGTTTAGCAACTTCTATATGAAGCAATTCCTGGGTTGCCGCAATCTCCGGACTTGTTCTTAATTGAAAATTCTTTATCATGAAAATAGCTATTTGGCAAAATTAGCACTTTAAGTTTTGATTATCCAATTCTTAGGATCACTTATACCTATGTTAAAATAATCTCAAAAAATACGTTTACTTCTCTGAAAATTAAAATATAAACTCTTATTTTGCTTGTTCATTTTGTATCTTAAAGCCTACCCAAATTATAAAAATTCCTACTTATGATGAATAACTCCTCCCGATATCCCATGATTTCTTATGACGAAGCAAGCCCTGCCGTTCAAGCAATTTATGATGATACTAAAAAAACCTTACAACTTCCCTTCGTTCTAAACTGGTTTAAATGCCAAGGTGATAATGCCACACTTCTAAAAGGAAATTGGGGAAAATTGAAAAATACCCTAATGGAAGGGGAAGTTCCTAACGTTCTTAAACAATTAATTATATACAATGTTTCTAAGGAACGCGGTTGCAATTATTGCTCCCATGCTCACGGAATCTTTGCAGACAGCATGAGTGCGATGATTAGTGAAGAGGATGGGTTTAAAGCTACAGAAAGTTTAAATTCTCCATCTATGCCAGTTAGTTATAGAACTGCTGTAAATGTAGTTACTAAAGCTGCTTTAGACCATAAAAATATAAGCAATGAGGATTTTCAAGAATTAGAAAATGCCGGATTTAGCAACACTGAAATTCAAGAGCTTATGGCTCAGGCAGATCTTGTAAACATGCTTAATACTATTGCAGATGTATCTGGAATTAAGATAGATAATGAGCTATTGGAGACATTAGACTAACTCCTAATGGCTTCAATAACAAACAATACCTCTCAACTCTACAGGATTACTTATGAGGCTTATTCAAAATTTGCTAATAACATAAGTAGATGCACCAGTTTGAAAGAAGTTGGTGAGATATCTCGTACGCATCTTAAATATCTTTTAAATTTTCATATTATAAGATTATCTATACAGGAAGATGATAAATATCTATTCTTTAGCATAGCTGGAAATCAGGTGATTTATGATTTAAAAGAGCAAACGCAAATCTTAAATCATGAAAAAGATCTTTTAGAAAATGAGATTCCCTTATTAACAAAAGATATCCCGCATGAATGGATAGATGAGTATATGGAATCAAATCAACTCATAGAGCCTTCTCTTTGGGGATGGCTCTTTAAGAAAAATGAACGGAAAATTGCGATAACCCTTATTTCTGATAAGAATAAACCGTTTAATACCGGTGATGTAGATATTCTAAAACTAGTTGTAGATTGTTTTGAAGCTAAATTTCATGAGATCTATCTGTCTCGACTTCTAGCAATAAAGAATAAATCTCTAACCAAAGCATTGAACACCATTCAGGAAAAAAATGATCAAATTCAAAAGATCGTTGAGAATCAACAACAGATCATAGAAGATAGAACTAAGGAAATTGTAGAGAAGAATAAAAAGTTATTGCATATTTCTGCTATAAATGCTCATAATGTAAGAGAGCCTCTTTCGAGGATTCAGGGCTTAATTCAGTTATTTGATGTTTTTGATGATCAACAAATAAGAACAGAAGTAATACCTAAATTAGAGAAATCTGCAGAAGAAATGGACCATGTATTACAAGATGTAATTAGCATGGCCACTAATGAATTATCTGAATTAAAAGCCGAAAGAACATGAATTCTATATACCTGGTAGACGATCAGCCAATAACCAATTTTATTACTAGAAAATTACTTGAGGTTGAAGGGATCACTTCAAAAATCAAAGAATTTACCAATCCTTTAATAGCGTTAGAAGAATTGGAAATAGATCAAGACCCATTTATCTTTCTGGATCTAAATATGCCTGAAATGACAGGTTGGGAATTTTTAGATAATCTCAAAAGAAGTAATCGCTTTCCTAAGATTGTTATTTTAACTTCTAGTACAAGTGAGTTAGACGTTTTAAAAGCAAAAGATTATCCATGCGTTATAGATTATATCATAAAACCCTTTAGCAAGTTGAAATTCTCCAAACTTTCTACCCATCTTTGTACTTCACTATAAACAAAAATTACCTGTACAATCTTTTTAATGGAAGTAAAACCAGATCATCGCGCCTTAATTGAACTTGCCCATGCAAAGATGTATTTTGGAAAATACAAAGACAGATATTTGTCTGAACTTCCTGAATTCTATCTAATCTGGTTCCGTCAAAAAGGCTTTCCTAAAGGTAAATTAGGAAATCAATTATTACAAGTAACAGAACTTAAAGTGAATGGTATGGAACAAATCCTTCGCAACATAAGATCAAAATACCCTAAATACTAACAACTTCCTTTCTGTAGATCAAGCATTTACTTTCAGTAATATTCACTTTGATTTTACAAGTATTTTTATTTTCTTCTTTGTAATTTAGCGCCCTGAATCAACAACACAATAAACACTTCAAAAATGGGCGAAACCAAGTATATTTTTGTTACCGGTGGGGTTTCTTCTTCCTTAGGAAAGGGAATTATAGCTGCATCTTTAGCAAAATTATTACAGGCGCGTGGATTTAGAACCACGATTCAGAAATTAGATCCTTACATCAATGTAGATCCTGGTACTTTAAATCCTTATGAACATGGAGAATGTTATGTAACAGAAGATGGTGCAGAAACAGATCTCGATCTTGGTCATTACGAACGATTTTTAAATGTTAATACTTCTCAGGCAAATAATGTTACAACCGGAAGGATTTATCAAAGCGTAATAGAAAAAGAAAGACGCGGAGAATTTTTAGGTAAAACCGTGCAGGTAGTCCCTCATATTACCAACGAGATTAAGGAACGTGTTCAGATCTTAGGAAAAAGTGGTGATTTTGACATCGTTATTACAGAAATAGGTGGTACTGTTGGAGACATAGAATCTCTTCCTTATATAGAGGCTGTAAGACAACTTAAATGGGAATTAGGCGATGAGAATGCGCTGGTAATTCACCTCACTTTAGTGCCTTATCTAGCTGCAGCAGGAGAATTAAAAACAAAACCTACCCAGCACAGTGTAAAAACATTAATGGAAAGTGGAATTAAAGCTGATATTCTTGTTTGTAGAACAGAACATGAACTTTCTGATGACATCAGAAGAAAGCTTGCAATTTTCTGTAATGTAAGACAAGAAGCGGTAATTCAGTCTATTGATGCTTCTACCATTTATGATGTGCCAAACTTAATGCTAGAAGAAGGTCTAGATACTGTTGTTCTCAAAAAACTTAATTTACCAGACGATACTACGCCTAATTTAGAACACTGGAATAATTTCTTAGATAGACATAAAAATCCAAAATCTGAGATCACAATAGGGCTGATAGGAAAATATGTAGAATTACAAGATTCTTATAAATCTATACTGGAAGCTTTTATTCATGCCGGTGCCGAGAATGAGGTAAAGGTGAATGTAGAAAGCATCCACTCAGAGTTCATCAATGAAAATACCATCAAAAATAAGATTGCTCATTTGGATGGAATTTTGGTGGCACCAGGATTTGGAGAACGTGGTATTGAAGGAAAGATCGATGCTGTAAGATATGCAAGAGAAAATAATATTCCTTTCTTCGGAATTTGCCTTGGAATGCAAATGGCAGTAATAGAATTTGCTCGTAATGTTCTTCAGCTTAAAAATGCGAATTCAGCAGAAATGGATCCGGAAACCAAACATCCTGTTATTGATATTATGGAGGAGCAGAAATCTGTTACTCATAAAGGAGGTACTATGAGGTTAGGTGCATGGGCTTGCGATTTATCTGAAGGTTCTAAGGTTAGAGAGATCTACGGTCAGAATACTATTAATGAAAGACATAGACACCGCTACGAGTACAATAATAAGTACCAACCAGAATTAGAAAAAGCCGGCTTGAAAAGTACCGGTATAAATCCGGAAACTGGATTGGTAGAAATTGTAGAACTAGAAGACCATCCTTGGTTTATTGGAGTGCAATACCATCCAGAATATAAGAGTACTGTAGCTACTCCACACCCACTTTTTATAGCCTTTATTAAGGCGGCATTAGAGTATTCTACTCAAAAAAAGAATGCCAAAGTGACACAAAGCAACTAAATGGTCATTTTTTTGACTACGTAATTCACAGCAAGCAAGCTGTTCGCAATAGCATATTTATTTTATAACATGGAAGAAAAAAAGTTTGACGTACAATCCCTAATAGGATTTTTACTAATTGGTGCAATTTTATTATGGATGTTGTATAACAACTCCTTTGAAGATAACACAGAGGAAAATCCAAAAATAGCGACAGAGCAAATAGATGCTCCTGCTAATGAGGATTTTGAACAAAATGATATTAGCAATAACACGCCTCAAGATTCTGCAGCAGTAGCTGCTTCTCGTAAAAAACTGGGAGAATTTGGATATTCCTCATCTTTGGCATCTGCAACCAATAATACTACCACCATCTCTAATGATGTTTTAGAGTTGAAGATTGATAACAAAGGTGGATATATTTCTGAAGCAAGGTTGGTTAAATTTAAAACCTATGATTCTATTCCTGTTTACACTATAAAAGATGGTAATGCTTCTTTCAATATCAATTTTACAACGAGAGATGGGAAAGTAATTAACACCCAAGACATGTACTTTGAGCCTACAGTTACTCAAAGTGGTGAGAATAAGGTGATATCAATGAAGTTAAAGGTTTCTCCAGATGAATTTTTAGAATACAGATATGTTCTTAAGCCGGGAGAATACATGATGGACTTTACAGTTAGATCTCAAGGTTTAAATGGGGTTATTAATGGTTCGTCTCAAATTGTTATGGACTGGAAGCTAAAAGGATATAGACATAGTAAAAGTATTCCTTATGAAAACAGATATACAGAATTGTCTTATGAGCATAATGATGGCGACGATAGCGATGTTGGAAAAGGTAAGCTAGACGAAGAAGATGCAGAAGATGTAACCTACATTGCTTATAAACAACACTTCTTCTCCTCTATTCTTTTAACAGACACTCCATTTGAAAGAGCAGATTTTATATCTAAAGATCTAGTTGAAGATGAAGATATTGATACCGTTTATACCAAAGAATTTAGTTCTTCTGTACCTCTAGCCTTAAAAGGTGGTGAGCTTAATTATAACATGAATTGGTATTATGGCCCTACAGATTATAAGATCTTAAATGATTATGACCGTAATTTAGATGAAGTTGTTCCTTTAGGATGGGGAATATTTGGATGGATCAACAAAAATATATTCATACCGTTCTTTGCGTTCTTATCTGGATTTCTACCAAGTTATGGTATTGCAATCATTGTTATGACCATAGTAGTAAGATTGGTATTATCTCCTGTAACTTATAAATCTTATTTATCTCAGGCAAAAATGAAGATCCTTCGCCCAGAGATCAATGAGATCAATGAAAAGTACAAGGATAATCCTATGAAAAAGCAACAGGAAACTATGAAGTTGCAAAGTAAAGCTGGTGCTAGTCCATTAAGCGGTTGTTTACCGGCTTTAATGCAGATCCCAGTCTTCTATGCATTATTTCAGTTTTTCCCAAGTGCTTTTCAATTAAGACAGAAAGGGTTCTTATGGGCAGATGACCTTTCTAGTTATGATACTATTGCTCAACTTCCATTCAACATACCTTTTTACGGAGATCACGTTAGTTTGTTCCCTATACTTGCATCTATTGCCATCTTTGTTTATATGATGATGACCACTGGGCAGAATATGCAAAACGCTCAGCAGCCAGGAATGCCTAACATGAAATTCCTTATGTATCTATCTCCTTTAATGATGTTGATATTCTTCAACAATTATGCGAGTGGATTATCATTGTATTACTTCACATCTAACCTTATTACCATTGGTATTATGTTAGTAATTAAGTATGTAATTGTAGATGAAGAAAAGATTCATGCTAAGATTCAGGCAAACAAGAAAAAACCTAAAAAACAAGGTAAATTTGCTCGAAAGATGCAAGAAATGATGGAGCAAGCAGAACAACAAAAAAACGCTAAAAAATAAAATTTAGTTTCGTTATATTATCAAAGCCCGGCATTGCTGGGCTTTTTTTAGTTTCATATAGTTAAGAATTTAGACCTCTACTCTATAAATTCATGATCCATCTAATCATTAAAAAATGATAGAAAAATTATGTTCTCAACTTGATATTAATTGAACTCTCCTCATTTGAAAACGATTTATATTTAAAATTTAAATCGTTTGAACTTTGAGAAGAGAACCGTTTAGTTATTTAGAAATCTAATTGTAAAATTTTATCGATAGGCGGAAATTTGATGAATAGATAGTTATCTTAGAATATCGTATAACCATTTTCAAATGTACTTCTAAACTAACTTAAGCATAGTTATAATTATTACGATTTATTAAAAATATGTTTCATAAAAAGAAGCCTGACAATGCCAGGCTTCTTTTTATATATAATATAATATAATTTTACTATGCTGCAGGTAATAATACTTTATTTATAGCATGAATTACCCCATTATTGGCTTGTATACCTAAAGCTACAACAGTTGAAGTTCTGTCGCGTTCATCTATTATTGTAACATTATCTCCTGTATTTAAGGTAAGATCACCTGTCTCAAAAGTAATTACAGTAAATCCATCCATTATATCTGAAGATCTATAATTAGAACCAGATACCACATGATAACTTAGAATAGATGCAAGAAGATCTGATGGTACAACTTTTTAAGTTTTTATTACTTTATAAAAATAAATTAGTGAGCTTCGTGATTTTGTTTAATCGTTGTTAAGAATAATAAAACGGCTGAAAAAAATCTTTTAATATCTAATTGAATAATTACGCAACCAACTTAATTTCAAATTTTTACAAAATGATATTTAAACAACCAAGTGTATTAAACTAGATTTAATTGTTTTCTTAAACACCAAATTTTGTATAAATAATTCTTAATCGTTGGCTGCAATAATACGTTATACATATATTTACATCCCAAATCAAAATTTAAAAACATGAAAAAATTCTTAGTATTATTTTTAGCCGCTGCTGCATTACTGTCTTGTGATAAGGATGATGATAACAATAGTAGCGACAATAAAATCGTGGGTAAATGGTATTTATCTGAGATCAATAATAGCGGTACGTTAAATCTTCAGGTTTCAGAATGTAATGAAAGATCTTTTATAGAATTTAAAGGGAATCAAGATGCAAATTCTGAATACTATACTACAACAGACGGTGAATGTACTTTAGACTCTTCAAAGGAATCTGATTGGAGTGACCTAGGTGGTGGAAATTATTCATTCTATGTACCAGTAGAAGATATTGGACAGTTAACAGGAACTGTAGAATTCAGTGATGATAATACATCATTTAAGTTCTACCCTACCGTTTTTGCTACTCAACAAACTAATATCGTCTTTATTAAAAAGTAATTACATTAGATGTATATTACTAATAGGGCGGTATTTTTACCGCCCTATTTTATTTCGTAATTTTGCACATTCTTATCCGACAATTAAGGGATAAGAATATATTGATTATTGAAATCTCGAGTGAAGAAAATGAAGAAAAAAGTAGTAGTTGGATTATCGGGCGGTGTAGATTCTAGTGTTACCGCGTATTTACTTCAACAGCAAGGATATGAGGTTATAGGCTTGTTCATGAAAAACTGGCATGATGATACCGTCACCATTTCTGATGAATGCCCATGGTTAGATGATAGCAATGATGCGATGATGGTGGCAGACAAACTAGGAATACCATTTCAGACAGTAGACCTTAGCGAACAATACAAGGAACGAATTGTAGATTATATGTTCCGTGAATATGAAAGAGGTCGAACACCAAATCCAGATGTGCTTTGTAATAGAGAGATAAAATTTGATGTTTTTATGAAGATCGCGCTTTCTTTGGGTGCAGATTATGTCGCAACAGGTCATTATTGTAGAAAAGGAGAGATCGTAAAAAATGGCGAAATTACCTATCAACTACTTGCAGGAAAAGATGATAATAAAGACCAATCTTATTTTCTTTGCCAACTTACGCAAGAACAATTAGCTAAGACCTTATTTCCAATAGGGGAATTACAAAAGCCCGAAGTTAGAAAGATAGCTGCAGAACAAGATCTAATTACTGCTAACAAAAAGGATTCTCAAGGACTTTGCTTTATAGGAAAAGTAAGATTGCCAGAGTTCCTTCAGCAAAAATTGAAACCGAAAGAAGGAGTTATTGTAGAAGTAAGGTCAGAAATAGATCAATTTCTAGTGGAAGTTCCCGAGTTCAATTCGAAATTAGATGAATTGAAACACCTTTCTAATAAATTTAAATATTCTCAGCAAGACGGTGCTATAGTTGGTAAACATCAAGGCGCTCATTATTTTACTAAAGGGCAACGTAAAGGTTTAGCTGTGGGAGGAACACCAGAGCCATTGTTTGTTATAGATACAGATGTTGAAGAAAATATTATATATACCGGGCAAGGTAAAGAGCATCCTGGCTTGTTTAGAAAAGCACTGTTTGTGGCACCAGAAGAAGTACACTGGGTAAGAATAGATCTCGCTTTAAAACCAGAACAAGAAATGAAAGTGAAAGCGAGAATACGCTATCGTCAGGACTTACAAAATGCTACCTTATATCAAACAAAGAACGGACTTTATATAGAATTTGAGAAAGCGCAATCTGCAATTACCGAGGGGCAATTTGTGGCTTGGTATCTAGAAGATGAACTTGTAGGATCTGGAGTTATTTCTTAATCGGTCAAAATCCTGTGCATTTATAAAATTGCCACAAATCAACGAATATAAAATTATTATATTCGATGATTCGTGGCTTTTAAATTTAGACACTTCAAAGATCGAGATGATCTACACCTTAATAAAATGAAATATTAGATATGCAAAATAGAATCACAGAACTTTTTAATATTGAATACCCCTTAATTCAGGCGGGTATGATCTGGGCAAGTGGATGGAAATTAGCAAGCGCCGTTAGCAATGCAGGTGGATTAGGTATAATTGGTGCCGGTTCTATGTATCCAGAAGTTCTTAGAGAACATATTCTAAAGTGTAAAAAGGCCACTAATAAACCATTTGGTGTAAATGTTCCTATGTTGTATCCCGATGTAGAGAAGATCATGGAGATCATCATTAAAGCAGAAGTTAAGATCGTGTTTACATCTGCTGGTAATCCCAAAACATGGACAAATCACCTGCAAGCACACGGTATAAAAGTAGTACACGTAGTAAGCAGCGTTAAGTTCGCATTAAAATCTCAGGAAGCTGGTGTAGATGCAGTAGTAGCTGAAGGTTTTGAAGCAGGAGGTCATAATGGGCGTGATGAAACAACTACCCTTACACTTATTCCAATGGTTAAAGAGCAACTTGAGATACCACTAATTGCAGCCGGAGGAATTGCTAGCGGTAGAGGCATGCTTGCTGCTATGGTTTTAGGTGCAGATGCGGTACAAATTGGTTCTCGTTTTGTAGCGAGTAATGAAGCCTCCTCTCACCAGTCTTTTAAGGAACTTGTAGTGCAAGCAAAAGAAGGAGATACTCAATTAACTCTCAAGGAACTTGCGCCTGTGAGATTGCTTAAAAATAAGTTTTTTGAAGATGTTCAGGAATTATATCAACAGGCTCCAAGCAAAGAAGACCTAATAGAACTTTTAGGAAGAGCCAGAGCTAAAAAAGGAATGTTTGAAGGAGATCTTGTAGAAGGAGAGCTCGAGATCGGTCAAATTGCTGGTCTGATTCACGATATTAAATCAGCAGCACAAATTGTTGCAGATATCATCTCAGAATTTGAAACAGCTAAAAAAGAAATTAATCTTCTTTAACTGTTCCCATCCAATTCTTAGTATTTAAAAGTAATATCCTTTTCAATATCAGGATGAATACTTTGTAAAACAGGACATGTTCTTCCTGCGTTTTCCAAAATAGTTCTTTGCTTATCGCTTAGATCATCCCCCATAACAGCAATAAGGATCTTTATTCCAGAGATTCTTCTAGGATCTGCAGCCATAGTTTTAATAACTTCTGCAGTAGTTCCTTCTATATCTATCTCCATATCTCTGGCTTTAATACCCATAATGGTTAGCATACAGGAGGCAGCTGCCGTTGCAACGGTATCTGTTGGAGAGAATGCCTCTCCCTTACCTTGATTGTCTATAGGTGCATCTGTTATAAACTTGCTTTTGCTTTGTAAATGCTCACATTCTGTGCGCAAATCTCCTTTGTAAGTTACCTTTGAAGTCATCTTTTAATTAGTTTGCTACATTTAAATTTAAGTTCTCATCTAGCGCCATAATGTAAACTGCACTATTGTAAAAACCACCATTGGCTTTTTTCTTGTAATGAAACTCATTTTCCACATATTCTGTAATGATATTCTCTTGTACAGACTTTTCTAAAGTTCCCATTGCTCCCAATCTTAACAATACATCCAACGTTAGATCATAACCTCTAGTTGTATATTTATTAGGCAAATACCCATATTTTTCTTTATAAGCATCTATAAAAGAATCACTATTATTTTCATCAAATTCTTTATATTCTGAAGGGTAGTGAAACTTTAATTTCCCTAGATGCTCATTTAGTAGCACATCACTCTCAAAAGATTTATTCTTATTGGTAGTAAATAAGGTAATATTATTTTTTCTAGCCTGTCTAAACAATGCTGATGTTGCCGTACTAAGTAGTGCAACACTTTCAGATTCTAATATTACCCAATTCTCACGAGAGGTAGACATTAGAGATGCAAGTGAAGATTCTGTAACATTATTACCAGAAACGTTCACTGTTCTTGCATTGGGCATAGCATTCATCAGTTTACTCTTGGTAGCAGTATTGGCTCCATCTGCTATTACTATTACGTTCTTATCTTGAGAATTCTTTTGAAGATATGAGATCATAGCATCTCTTAACATATCATCTGTAGGCATAGATTGATATAGATTTGACATTGATCTTAGTTCTCTATTTGTCATTGGAGAGATCACTGGAATGTTCTTATTGGATAACAGCTGAGCAGCCTCTTCTGAAGTGGCTTGAAGTAGCGGTCCTATTACTGCATCCACATTACTAAAACTATTAGAATTGATAATAGAAGAAACACTTGATGTTTGTTGCTGACTGTCATAGATTTTCAAATTTGTAGAAATACCAAGATCTTTTGCTTTCTTAACAGCCATTAAAACCCCACTGTAGAAATCTAAAGATATTCTCATTACTCTATCGCTCTCCAGCACCTTTCCAGCATTCGAGGTAGAATCTATTCTAACCTTATTCAAGCCATAAGGCAACATTAAAACTATATTCTTTGTTTTGAAATCTTTGATCTTATTTTCTAAGCTTAAAGATTGTACTTTACTAGTTATGGCATTCTCTGCTTTTTCAGCTGGAACTTCTTTTAATTCTCTTCCATAAGCATCTTTAGTAGGCACTTTAAGAACCATTCCATATTTCAAACCATCTTTTAAAGCTGGGTTGAGCGCTATTAAGGAGTCTTGTTCTATTTGAAATCTTTTTGTTAAACTATATAAAGTCTCCTGTGGTTGAACTTCATAAAATTCAAATGCATTATCTGTAATGATCACAGGTTCATCTAATACATTAGTACCTACTTTAAGCATAATACCCGGCTGTAGCACATCTACTGTTGGATTTAAAGCCTCTAGCTCTGCAACAGTCATCCCATATTTTCTTGCTATTCCATATTTCGTTTCTTTAGGAATAATAATATGTTCTCTAGTCTTAGAGATCTGTGGAGTTTTAGCAGGACTTCTGGTTATTTCAGATTTTGGTTGAGATGGTACTTCCGTCTTTACGTTTCTAAATGGAGCTTTTCCAAATACAGGTATCTGAACCGTTTCTCCCTTCTGAAGTTCTTTTGAATATAATTGTTTATTATACTTCTTAATATCTTCAATGTCTACATTATATTGTTTTGAAAGACTGTATAATGTTTCTTTCTTTTCAACTTTATGCGAAGTGAAACTTACAGGAGAATTTTCTGCAACAGCGCTATTATTAACCGTATTATCCTCAACTACCGGAATTACTAGTTTGCTGGAAATCTGTATCCCATTCTTAGCATCTGGATTATATTTATAGATAGCAGCTTCACTAATTCCATATTTTTGCGAAATACTAAAAACAGTTTCCCCCGGAGACACCGTATGGTATTTATAAGCTTGCCCATAAGCGGTAGAAGTAACTACCTGGAAAAATAAACATAAAACAATTAAGTACTTCATTTTCGTGATTTTCATATTATTTAAAAAGCAGTATTCTCAAAACTTAACATCAAAAGTTCAAAGATATTCTACTCCCATTCTATAGTTGCTGGTGGCTTAGAGCTAATGTCATACACTACTCTATTAACGCCCTTAACACGATTTATTATATCATTTGAGGTCTTTTGAAGAAAGTCGTATGGTAGGTTTACCCAATCTGCGGTCATACCATCTGTAGATTCCACAGCACGTAAAGCAACTACTTTCTCATACGTTCTTTCATCTCCCATAACACCTACAGAGTTTACAGGAAGTAAGATAGCACCCGCTTGCCAAACCTTATCATACAACATCCATTCTTTAAGACCATTAATAAAGATAGCGTCTACTTCTTGTAAGATCCTTACTTTTTCTGCAGTGATATCTCCCAAGATTCTAATAGCAAGACCCGGGCCAGGAAAAGGATGCCTCCCTAATAATTCTGCATCTATGCCCATTTCAGCTCCTACTCTTCTTACCTCATCTTTAAATAACATCTTTAGAGGTTCTACAATTTTAAGTTTCATAAAATCTGGCAATCCACCAACATTATGATGAGATTTTATCGTGGCAGAAGGACCTCCAGAAACAGATACAGATTCAATCACATCTGGATAAATCGTTCCTTGGGCAAGGAATTTTACATCTTTAATTAAATGTGCTTCATCATCAAACACCTCTATAAAAGCATTTCCAATCTTTTTGC
This sequence comes from Gillisia sp. Hel_I_29, assembly GCF_000744275.1. NCBI lineage: Bacteria > Pseudomonadati > Bacteroidota > Flavobacteriia > Flavobacteriales > Flavobacteriaceae > Gillisia > Gillisia sp. Hel_I_29. The sequence continues at coordinate 1,427,803 of NZ_JQLP01000005.1, read as the reverse complement.
GTTTAGTCTCCGGATCGCTTATTCCGGCAAGAGCTGTTAAAAAACGTCCGGAAGCGTCTACTCCCTTTACGTTCAAGCCCATATCTTTATATTGATCTAGTACACTTTCAAACTCTCCTTTTCTTAATAGACCGTTATTAACGAAAATGCAGTATAAGTTTTTACCAATAGCTTTATGAAGCAATACTGCCGCAACGGTAGAATCTACTCCCCCACTAAGGCCAAGAACTACTTTATCTTCACCTATCTTTTCTCTTAATTCATCTACCGTCATATCCACAAAAGCATGAGGTGTCCAAGTTTGTGGTACATCTGCAATCTTTACAAGGAAATTTTCTAACAATTGCTTTCCATCTGTAGAGTGGTAAACTTCTGGGTGGAATTGAATGGCGTAGGTCTCTTCACCGTCAATTCTATACGCTGCATTTAGAACATCTGCAGTACTTGCCAATCTCACTCCATTAGTAGGTAGATCTTTTATAGTATCACTATGACTCATCCAAACCTGAGAGTTCTCACGAATACCATCAAATAGAAGTTCTGCATCTTTTATGATAGATAGATTAGCTCTACCATATTCTCTTGTTTGAGACGGTTCAACTTTCCCACCATGAAAATGAGCAAAATATTGAGCTCCATAACAAACCGCCAAAACTGGCAGTTTTCCTCTAATCTCAGAAAGATCTGGATGTGGAGCATCTTCTGCTCTTACAGAAAATGGACTTCCGGAAAGGATTACCGCTTTGTAAGTTGAAAGATCTTTTGGAGGATTATTATAAGGAAATATTTCACAGAAAATATTTAATTCTCTTACACGCCTTGCGATTAATTGCGTGTACTGCGAGCCGAAGTCTAAGATAAGTACGTTTTGTTGCATGCACAAAAGTAAGAATTTGAGGCAAAAATGAGTTAGAGGAAATCAATTTTTATATCTTTAAAAGAAAAATAATCGTCTTCTATGAAATACATTAGTGCTATCATCTTTGCAATTGCCATTGTTCTGGCTTCTTACTTCTTAGGAAATGCTTACGTAGAAAGAGCTCAGCCTAAAGGAGTCATCTCTGTAACAGGCTCCGGTAGTGAGAATTTCACTTCAGATCTTATAGTTTGGGAAGGTAAATTTAGCAGGACGTTTCCGAATCTAAAACAGGCCTTTGAAGACTTAGAATCTGACAAGGAAATAGTGAAACAATATTTAATTAGTAAAGGTATTAAATCTGAAAATATTGTATTTAACTCGGTACAGACCATTGAACAGCAGGAAAATCAATATCAGAATGGAAATTATGTAGGTAGCATCTTTAAGGGATACGAACTTAATCAATCTGTGAAAATTGAATCTGTAGATGTAGAATTAATTGAAAAGGTTTCAAGAGAAATTACAGAGCTTTTAAATAAAGGTGTTCAATTTAACTCTACTCCTCCTCGCTATTATTACACCAAGATCTCAGACCTGAAAATTTCTATGATCTCAAAAGCCACAGAAGATGCTAGATTAAGAGCAGAAAAAATTGCAGAGAATAGTGGTGGTTCCTTAGGCAAACTCAACAATGCGAGTATGGGAGTATTTCAGATCACAGGAAAAAACAGCGGTGAAGACTATAGCTGGAGTGGCGCGTATAACACACAGGATAAGAAGAAAACGGCCTCTATAACCATGAGATTAGAATACGAAATAGAATAGTTATATGGAAGAAACTGCATATTTAGAAAATGCGTGGGTAGAGTTAGAAAAAGGTATTTCAGAACATGGTCATCCATTTAGATTTTGCACGCTTGCAACGCTAATTAATAGGAACGAGATAAAACAGCGAACTTTAGTTCTACGAGGAATAACAGAAGATAGAACACTAATATTTTATACAGATTTCAGATCAGATAAGGTAACTCAGGTATTTAATAATGCTGGAGGAAGTTTACTTTTTTACCATCACGATAAAAGCCTGCAACTTTCTCTTCAAGGTAAAGTGAGTATACATACTAAAGATGCTCTTTATAAAGAAAATTTAGAACGTATAGATAAAAAAGCTGCAAGCGACTATAATACTGTGTTACCGCCAGGTACTACGCTTAAAAAGCCTATTTATATAGAACGAGATTCAAGGATAAACTTTTGCATTCTCGAATTTAGAATTACATCTATAGACTACCTTCAGCTACATAAAGATTCAGACCATACAAGGCTTATTTTTAATAGAACTATTAATACATGGCAAGGAGATTTTGTAGTTCCTTAGAACGCTAGAACTCTAAGCACCTCAATTTAAGACATAAAAAAACTCCTTAGTTTCCTAAGGAGTTTAAAAAGGGTGGAAGACCGGGTTCGAACCGGCGACCCTCGGTACCACAAACCGATGCTCTAACCAGCTGAGCTACAACCACCATTTATTCGCGGTTGCAAATGTATATCATTTCTACATTTCTACCAAGAAAAAAATAAAATTAAATTAGGTCAAAAATGGAATCTACTGCTACATAGCGTTCTACAGTGAATCCTTCAGCATGATCTGTACCAATTATCCTACCTAAATCACGCGCTCTGTAGGTAATACTATCTAAAAAATTATCGCTAGAGATGGGAGTTTTAGGCTCTGAGCTATCCTTATCATAGAACTGCGTCTTATACGCTTTTACAGACTTTAGCTTTACATCCATAAACCCTGAAATATCTACTACTACATCCGGTACCAAGTTTTTCCATTGTATATAATGAAAAACCTGTTTAGGTCTCCAAGCCTCTTGTTCCCCATTTTCATCTAGAGTCTCTATTCGGCGTAATCCACTTAAAAAACAAGCATCACTCACAAGTTTAGAGCCTTTACCGTGATCTATATGCCTATCTTCTATAGCGTTACAAAAAACTATTTCTGGTTTATATTTTCTTAAAATCTCTATGATTTTTAGTTGATGCTCTTTATTATTTTCAAAAAAACCATCACTAAAACCTAGATTTTCTCTCACCGATACTCCGAGAATTTTTGCAGCACTTTCTGCCTCTTCCCTTCTTGTTATCGCAGTACCTCGAGTTCCTAATTCTCCTCTGGTAAGGTCTAGAATTCCTACTTTTTTTCCTTTGGATATTTCTTTAGCAAGTGTTCCAGAACAACTTAATTCTACATCATCTGGATGTGCACCTATAGCTAAGATATCTAATTTCATATATAAAATTTTACTTACAAATTGGTCGACTTAGACACTTAACCTTTCAACTCTTTTAGCGCTTGCTCAATATCAGCTATAAGATCTTCCTTTTCTTCTATCCCAACAGAGAATCTTAGAAGGCCGTCTCTTATACCTTGTTTCTCTCTTTCTTCCGGAGTTAACAATGCATGAGATGTTTTTGTAGGTGAAAGAATAGTAGACTCTACCCCTGCCAAACTCATAGAAGATTTAATTAGTTTTAATTTTTTCTGAAATAAATCTGCATCTAATCCTTCCCTTAGCTCAAAAGACATCATTCCTCCAAAACCATGCATCTGAGATTTTGCTAACTTATGATCTGGATGAGATTTTAAACCCGGATAATATACCTGACTAATATCTTCATGCTTTTCTAAAAATTTAGCCAATTTCTTAGCATTCTTATTCTGAGCCTTCACACGAATTCCCATTGTCTTTAAACTGCGTTCTAATAACCATACGGTATAATCACTTAAACTTCCTCCAAAGTTCTTAGCCATCTGAAAAATAGTATTGATATGCTCTTCAGAAGAGATCACCGTTCCTGCTAAAATATCACTGTGCCCACCCATGTATTTGGTTGCAGAGTGAATAACTATGTCTATTCCAAAATCTATAGGATTTTGATTCACCGGAGAAGCAAATGTGTTATCTATCATACTTACCAAGTTATGTTCTTTAGCAAGTTCCGCAACCGCTTTAATATCGGTAACGGTTAATAGTGGGTTGGATGGAGTTTCAATATAGATCACCTTTGTGTTATCTTGAATCTGGGCCTTGAAACTCTCAATCTTAAGATCTTCTGTAAACGAATATTCTATTCCAAATTTCTCAAACTCTTCTACCACTAAGTTACTAGTTCCACCATAAAGCGTATTTTGAAGCACCACGTGATCTCCTTTATGTAAAAAGGCGAACATAGAAGTACTTACCGCCGCCATTCCACTTCCGAAAATTAGCGCTGCTTCGCCATGTTCTAAAGCGGCCATTTTTTTTGCTAGCGCCACTTGGTTTGGAGTATTAAAATATCTTGGATATCTCTTTACCTCAACATCTTCAAAGGCATAAGAAGTAGACATAAACAATGGAGAAATGGCTCCTTTAAACTGAGTATCTACCAGCTCTCCTGTATGTGTACATATTGTATTAAGACCTAATTTATTCTCTTTCATAAATATTGATTCTTTTGTAATTGCAAATTTTCATCCAAGGTAAAAAGAATATTAGTACGCTTGCAAAATTTATTGCGCTATGAGATAAGGCAATAGCTCCGGGAATTATAATGAAGCTAAAGTTAAACTTGTTTTAAAGTAAGCCCAAAGTAGAGTAAGCGACCTACTAATGATTAAATTTATATTCTTAAAAAAAATTGAAAATGAGCGAAGTAAAAGCATATGCTGCGCAGTCTAGCACTGCAGATTTAAAACCTTTTGATATTACTAGAAGAGAAATCACTGAAGAAGATGTTGAAATAGATATTCTGTATTGTGGGGTTTGTCATTCTGATATTCATACTGTAAGAAATGATTGGAAAAATGCAAAATATCCATCTGTACCCGGACATGAGATTATTGGTAGAGTAGTAAAAGCTGGTAAGAATGCCAGCAAATTTAAAGAAGGAGATCTTGTAGGGGTAGGATGTATGGTAGACTCCTGCCAGCATTGTGACTCCTGTAAAGAAGGTTTAGAACAATATTGCGAGAACGGTGCTACCTATACTTACAATAGTCCGGATGAGCATTTAGGTGGCCACACTTTTGGTGGTTATTCTGAAAAAATAGTAGTAGATAGAAAATTTGTATTACAGGTTCCAGAAAATCTTGACATTAAAGCGGTAGCTCCTCTGTTGTGTGCAGGAATTACCACGTATTCTCCTTTAAGACAATGGAATGTGAAGAAGGGTGATAAAGTTGGAGTTATTGGTCTAGGAGGATTAGGACATATGGGAATAAAATTAGCGAACGCTATGGGAGCTCATGTGGTGATGATAACCACTTCTCCAGATAAAAGTCAGGATGCTAAGAAATTAGGAGCTGCAGAAGTTTTGATCTCTAAAGATGAAAAAGAGATGGATAAACATAAGAACTCTTTTGACTTTTTACTGAATACAGTTCCTGTTGGTCATGATGTGAACCCTTATATTGCTTTGTTAAAAAGAGATGCAACTATGGTACTTGTTGGAGCAATAGAACCTTTAGATCCAATTCATGGAGGTGGATTGATCGCCTCAAGAAAGAGAATAGCTGGTTCACTAATTGGTGGAATAGAAGAAACTCAAGAAATGTTAGATTTCTGTGGTGAGCATAACATAGTTTCGGATGTGGAGATGATAGACATTCAAAATATCAATAAAGCTTATGATCGCGTAGTGAAATCTGATGTAAAATACAGATTTGTGATCGATATGAAATCTCTTAAAAATTCTTAATATGAGTTTGATCTCTTCCCTGTTAGGGAACGCAGGTGCAATAGAAAAAAGTGTACTAGAGAAAGATTATGCTAAGCTTTTAATACCTTCAGAAGGTATAGAAGCTGGTTTTAAGATCATTAGAGACACTTTTATCTTCACCAATAAAAGACTCATTATTGTAGACGTTCAAGGACTTACAGGGAGAAAGATCGAATATTTCTCTGTTAGTTATAAGAGCATTAGTAGATTTAGCATAGAAACTGCGGGCAGTTTTGACCTGGATGCAGAATTAAAAATCTGGATCTCCGGAGAACAAAGTCCTTCAATTTCTAAGCGTTTTAATAGGAATGTTAATATTTATGAAGTGCAACAATTATTAGCAGAGTTCACATTATAAATTGAACTTAATTTAAAATTATATGATCGGATGGATTCTAAGAATCTATCCGATTTTTTTTTGCGCTAACTTCAAGAATTTTGATAATTACATCACATTTTTCATAGTAACTTAACTCATTTACTTCATAAAATTCTTCCCTACTTTTCTATCTTTACACTATGAAAATACTATTTACCAACATTCAAGAACTTGTGCAAATTCGGGACTCTTCCGTAGAAAAAGTTAGCGGAAAGGAGATGAACATACTTCCTACCCTTAAAAATGCCTGGTTGTTGATTAATAATGAGAAAATAGAAGATTTTGGAGAAATGAATGCACTCCCGGAAATTAATGTTGAAAAAACCATAGATCTTACAGGGAGAATTGTATTACCAACATGGTGCGATTCTCATACACATTTGGTTTATGCAGGAAATAGAGAACAGGAATTTGCAGATAGAATTAGCGGACTTACCTATGAAGAAATCGCTAATCGTGGAGGCGGGATCCTTAATAGCGCAAAAACTTTGGAAAATACTTCTGAAGAAGATGTTTACGAACAATCTGCTCAAAGATTAAAAGAAGTAATGAGCTTAGGAACCGGCGCTATCGAAATAAAATCGGGCTATGGACTTAAAAAAGAAGGAGAGTTAAAACTTTTAAGAGTCATCCAAAAACTGAAAGAGGAATTTGATCTTCCCATTAAAGCTACTTTTTTAGGAGCTCATGCCCTACCTACAGAATATAAGGCAAAAAGGAAGGAATATATTAATTACGTGATTGAAGAAATTCTTCCTCAAGTAGTTGATCAGAAATTAGCAGAATATATAGACATCTTTTGCGAGCAAGGATATTTTGATGTAGACGATACTAATACGCTATTGGCAGCGGCAAAAAAACTAGGCTTACAAGCAAAGATCCATGTAAATCAATTTCACGCTATTGGCGGAGTTCAAGCAGGGGTTGAAAATGGAGCTTTAAGTGTAGATCATTTAGAAGTAATGAGGCCAGAAGATATTGAGTGTTTAAAGAACTCGAAAACCATTCCTGTTGCATTGCCAGGATGTTCGCTTTTTCTTAGTATTCCTTATACACCGGGAAGAGAGATCATTGATGCAGGTTTACCGTTAGCCTTGGCTACAGATTATAATCCAGGAAGTGCGCCTAGCGGAAATATGAATTTAGTGGTTTCTTTAGCTTGTATAAAAATGAATATGACTCCGGAAGAGGCTATAAATGCAGCTACTATCAATGGAGCTTATGCAATGGAATTAAGCACTACTCATGGAAGCATCACCAAAGGAAAATCAGCAAATTTTATAATTACAGAACCAATACCATCTTACGCATACCTGCCTTATTCCTTCGGAAGTAATAAGATAGCATCTGTATACATAAATGGTAATATTTTAAATTAATGGAAGGATTTACGTTATACAGTTTTAAGTCTGTAGAAAAATTAATTGCCCTTAGAAAGGGAGAAGTGAAATTTGGAGAAAAAGTTCAATTCTTAGATGATCTTGGAACACTTGCAACTTCAAACGCAAAATATGTACTTTTCGGAATACCAGAAGATATTGGAGTAAGAGCTAATTATGGAAAAGATGGAGCTTCAAAAGCTTGGGAAGCGACTTTGGCTGCTCTGCTAAATATTCAAGCTAATTTATATACCAGACCAGAGAATCTAATTCTATTAGGAGAAATAAGTTGTGAAGGTTTAATGCAAAAGGCATCTAACCTAGATTCTCAAGATCCTAATTACCATATAAAAATGGGAGAGCTGGTAAGTCATTTAGATGATATAGTGAGCTTGGTGGTGCAAAAAATTATTGCTGCCGGTAAAGTACCTATTATCATAGGTGGGGGTCATAATAATGCCTATGGTAATATTAGAGGAGCTTTTAATGCTTTAGAAAAACCTATAAATGTTTTAAATATAGATGCTCATACAGATCTTAGGACTACAGACTATCGCCACAGTGGTAATGGTTTTAGCTTTGCTAGAAAGGATAAGATCCTAGGGAAATATCGCGTATTTGGGGTTCATCAAAATTATACTCCACAATATATCTTCGATGAGATGAAAAAATCTGCTAATGACAGTTTTAGATTGTTTGAGCACCTCATCTTAATGTCTTCAGAAAAGATCAAAAAAGCATTTTTAGAAGAATTGGAAATGGTCTCTCATGATGAATTTGGGCTTGAATTGGATTGTGATGCTATAAAAGATTTTTCTAGCAGTGCACAAAGTCCAACAGGCTTGCCTATTAATATGGTTAGAAATTTTATCTGGCTAGCTTCTGAAGAGGAAAAAATAAAATACCTACATATTTGCGAAGCTTCTGCCGATAGTACCAATGCCGTACAGGTTGGAAAATCCATCAGCTATTTGATCACAGATTTTATAACAGCTGAAAGTTATGGATAAGGACTTGCTATATTTTATAGAGATCATGGCTAATGTTATAGAAGTAACAGGTATACTCACAATAATCATAGGCGCAGCTATTGCCTTGGTGAGGTATGCATTTAAGCTTCAGGCAGCGAATAGATCTTATAAAATATTAAGGCAAGAATTAGGTAAGGCCATACTATTAGGTTTAGAATTTTTGGTAGCAGGAGATATAATTGGTACTGTGGTTATAGATCCAACTATCCAACAAGTACTATCTCTAGGCCTTATTGTTTTAATTAGAACATTTTTAAGCCTTTCTCTTCAGGTAGAATTGGAAGGCAAATTTCCTTGGCAAAAGACAGATTAATGATGAGTATAAGTATTATTCCTTTTGAGAAAAAATTTTCCAAAGAATTCAAGGAGCTTAATATTGCGTGGTTAGAGAAGTATTTTTATGTAGAACCTCATGATGAAGAGGTATTAAGTAATCCTGAAAAATATATAATTACCCCAGGTGGAACTATTTTTTTCATTCAGGAGAATGACAAGATCGTTGGTACTGTAGCTTTAATGAAAATTGAAGACGGTATTTACGAACTCACAAAAATGGCTATTATTCCATCACATCAAGGAAAACACTTAGGTCAGAAATTAATGAATCATGCAATAGCGTATGCGAAAGCTCAAAAATTGAAAGAATTGATTCTGTATTCTAACCGAAAGCTGGAGAACGCAATTTATATCTATTTTAAATATGGCTTTAAAGAAATACCCATTGAAGAGAAAAATCCTTATTCTCGAGGGGATATAAAAATGAAACTAGATCTAAGATCTTAATCTTTCGTAAGCGCCTGATATACGCCATTTGTCCATCCAAAACCATCTTGCGTAGGATATTCTCCTCCTCCACTTTTTTTGGATAGATCTTCTACATTGTATTTCTCTAGCATCTTGTAATTTTGTGAGTACACCTTTTCATTAAGGCTAGTCCATCTTTTTGCAATTTTATCTGCGAGATCTTTATAAGAATAATTTTTTAAGCCCTCGATACTCATGTATTGCAATGGAGCCCAACCATTAGGAGCATCCCATTGCTCTCCTGTATGATAAGGGGTGGTAACCAATCCTCCTGGTCTTAGAAAAATAGTTTCTAATTTCGCTGAAATAGATCTCGCCTGAGCCTCAGTAGCAAGATTAAAGAATAAGGGGTAAACACCCGCTAAGGAAAGAGTTTCGGTTTGTGCTTCCAAGATAAAATTGTAATCCATAAAAAAACCTTCCTGCCTGCTCCACAAATACTTATTTATAGCTTTACGCCTTGCTAAGTATTTAGCTTTATAATAATTAGCTTTAGAAAGATTTTCATTAAATTTATAGCCCTTAGCCAATGTTCTTTCCACATTAAAAAGCAATACATTAAGATCTACAGGAATTATATGAGTAGTTCTAATTGTAGATAGATCATACTCTCCTTTCATATCTTTAATTAGCCATCTACTAGAAAAATCCCAACCAGATTCTGCTCCGGCTCTTAAATTACGATACACATTCTCTCTACTTAGTTCCGGATATTTCTTTAAAGCTTTATTGGCAGTTATCACATCTTCCCTATAACTCTCTGGACGTGGAGTGTCAAAATCATCCCAATACCTGTTTAAGATCTCCCCATCTTTTAACCGAACCACTCTTCTATTAGTAGGTTCTAATTCATCTATACAATCTTCACCATTCATCCAAAAAAGATATTCTTTTTCTAATGTGGGCATATAATTTTCATACACCTGCTCTCCTTCAGTATCTGCTAAGATTTGAACCATATTTGCGAAGAATGGAGGTTGTGATCTTCCTAAATAATAAGATCTATTCCCATTTGGTATAAAACCGTTTGTTTCTATAAGATACGTAAAGTTGTCTACCATATGCTTTATAGTCTCCTTCTCCCCGTCTACACGCAAACCTAACATTGTGAAATAACTGTCCCAATAGTAGATCTCTCTAAACCTTCCTCCTGGAACTATATACGGATTTGGAAGCGGCAATAAAGTTCCTGAGATCTTTTCATCATAAGGTCTTTTTAAAGTTTTCCATAATTGTTTTATATGATTATTTATGGATACTGAATCTGAAGTGAAATTGATATCATTTTGAGGAATTTCATAGTTATCTAATACGAAATACCGCAGATCTGTATTATTCAATTTTCCTTTATTGAAGTATAATTTAACGATGGTATCTACATTACCAAGGGGAATGGCATCTACAAAAGTTTTACTATCCTCAAAGATCTGTCTTTCCTGTACGTCATAGAAAAGTTTGCCATACAACTCTTCCGGTGGTAGGATCTTCACAGATTTATCTGTTACAACCTTACCTCCAGAACATGAAATAAATAGCACTAATAAACCAGGGTATAAAAAATAACGAAGATCTGTATGCAACATAGAGATTTTGAGATTGAAATTTGGAAAATGCCGATTAGCATTTAAAGTTAAACAAATACCGTATAAATGACCTAGTTTTGAGATTGAACTATTGCTAAATTTATACTAATACCCACTATATTATCTATTTAGAACAGTAACTTTATTCCAAAATTAACAAAATGAAGAAAATAGTTACAATTTTGGCTCTAGCAGCCGTATTCACTTCTTGTAAAAATGAAGCTAAAGACTCTACTGAAGAAATGAGTTCTGAAGTTATGACTCCGGCGGAAACACGTCAAGATGAAATGGAGAATAAGACTAGTATAAATATTACTCCAATATCTCATGCGACATCAGTTATTCTATGGGATAAAACTATTATCTATACAGATCCAGTAGGAGGAGCTGCCGGTTTTGAAGGTCAAGCTAAACCAAGTTTTGTATTGATCACAGATATTCATCAAGATCATATGGAGGCCGAAACTTTAAAGGCTTTACAATTAGGAGAAACAAAGATCATAGTACCTAAAGCAGTTCAGGAAAAATTACCTCAAGATCTTCAAAAAAATCTTATAGTAATGAATAATGGAGATTCTCAAGACTTTATGGGATTCAACATTACTGCAATTCCTATGTATAATTTGCCGGAAAGTCCAGACGCTATGCATACTAAAGGGAGAGGAAATGGCTATGTTTTGGAGAAAGATGGCCAAAGACTTTATATAGCCGGAGATACCGAAGATGTTCCAGAGATGAGAAACCTTAAGAATATTGATATAGCACTGGTACCAATGAACTTACCTTACACAATGACGGTTGAAGATGCTGCAAAGGGAGTACTTGCTTTCCAACCTAAGAAAGTCATCCCTTACCACTATAGAGGTAAAGATGGACTAGCTGATGTAGAAAAATTTAAGGAATTGGTTAATAAAGAGAACAAAGATATTACTGTTGAATTGTTAGAGTGGTATCCAACAAAAGGATAATCTTATCATACATATCCAAAACAAAAATCCGACCCATTACTGAGTCGGATTTTTTCATTTCGAGATGCTCTGTAATTTAGTCTAGAACAAATTTAATTCCTGCTGCTATGATGTTTGCTTGCAATCCGGTATTTCTTTCGTAATAGTGATATTTCAGATCTATACTTTTTAACCCAAATTGCCAAAGATGAAATTGTGTAAAAATATCAGTATAAGTCACTCCAAATCCATATTGGTTTGCACTGAATTCAGACAAATCATAATCTGAAGAATAGAACTCATCTGTGGACACATGCTCTTCATAAGGAGCAAAATAATCTGCCGCAGTTTGATCATAATATCTATAAGATGGATAGAGCGTGAATTTTTGAGCTATTTTAATAGGTACTTCAATACTTGCGGTGTTGGATCTAATTCCCCAATCGTCTGTGTAGTATCTATAATAAGTTCTAACTACAAAGGTCTCATTTAAATAATAATTTAACCTACCTCCTACTGCAACCTTAAATCTAGTGTCTGGTAATCTTTCAATATCATCTGCTAATTGAAAATTCTCTATAAATGAATCTTCCACATCTTTAAAATATACTCTTTGGAAAGGTGTAGAAAGGAGTCCTTCTTGTTGAACAAAATCTAAAGCCAAAGAACCCTGAAATCTTTCGGAAAGTATTTGAGAGAACCCAAATCCTACAGAATATGAATTTCTTGAAGTTCCATCTAAAGCAACAAAATCTGGATTGTAATTTTGATTTCCTGTAATTGTATATCTTCTAAAAAGTCCGTCGGTTAAGCCTCTACCTCCATCTTCAAAAGGTCTAAGTTCATAGGGGTAAATAGTTTTCCAATTGTCTAAATAGACATTAGCAGTAACACTAACTTCTGTATTCTTCTCATTAAAAAGCTTCGTATAACTTCCACCTAAACCTAGTGAGAAATAATCATATTCTGTAGAAACCGCTAATTTAGCACTCCAAATATCATTCCTATCATCTGAGTTATGGGTGAAGGTTCCTGTAAGATTTGTCCAGGTATCGCTAGAAGATGCTCCCGTAGATGCCACAAATGGATCTGCAGCCTGATCTCCATCAAATGGATTAACATTGCTAGACGAGGCCGAAGTATAAGCAGATACCTCTCCATCTATAGTTAATACATCATCTGCATTTAAAGGTATAGAAACCACAACAGTGGGAGTAACATTGGTAAGATGCTCTGTACCTATACCACCACTTACAGCAGCATTATCACCTTCCTGCGTATAATAACTGGCTAAAAAATCTACTTCTGTATTCTCTAATACTCTCTTCTTATAAGTTTTTGTAGAATCACCATCTTGTGCAAAAGCAATTGAAGAAAAGATCACGAACAAACCTATCAATAAATTATTTTTCATTTTAAAATTTTAATTACAACCACAACCACCACCGGTCTTTCCGCCATTAGCTCCTGCCGCAGCTTCTCTATACGCCTGGAAATTTGTTTCAAATCTATCAACGCCTTTAGTTGATAATACCATGTCTGGATCGTTGATCTTTACCTTTTCATACTCCTTAACCGCAGTACAGGAGCTAAAGTAGCCCGCAATCAAACAACAGAATAAAATTCTCTTGATCATTATTTATCTATTTTAATATTTTCTGAAGTAAATATATTTCCTTTATCATCAATTATGATACATTCTATTTGAGGTAATTGATTGATCCTATTTAAACCAACTTCTTTCCCCATCACAAATACAGACGTTGCCAAAGCATCTGCCAATTCCGCTTTAGGAGCAAACACCGTAGCACTAATAATTCCGGTGGAAGGATATCCAGTTCTTGGATCTATGATGTGCGTATATTGCTTCCCATTAAAATTCACATACTTTTCATAATTACCGGAAGTTACAACTGCACCTTCATTAATTGGTAACAATGCGAACGCTTTATTTTTATTTAACGGATTTGTAATTGCAACCTTCCATTCATCTCCATTTGGTTGTTTTCCCCAGGTATTCATATCTCCACTTGCATTAATAATACCGGCAGAAACACCTTTAGACATCAACAGCGCTTTTGCCTTATCTGCAGCGTAACCTTTGCCTATAGCTCCAAACCCTATCTTGCTTTCAGGGATTTTTAGAAAAACCGTAGTGTTTTCTTTATCTAAAATTATATTCTGGTATCCAACCTTAGAAACAGAAGCCTTAATATCTGCTTCTGAAGGCATAGTTTTCATAGAACCATCAAACTTCCAGATCTTATCCATAGAAGCGTAACTTATATCAAAAGCACCATCTGTGAGTTTAGAGATTGCAATTGATCTCGCTATAAGATCAAAAAGCTCTTTATCAACTTTTACTGGTTTTATTCCAGAACTCCTATTGATCTCTGAAGTTTGAGAATTTGGATCCCAAGAAGATATAAGCTTTTCTATTCGCGTCATTTCCTCTATTGCAAGATCAATATAAGAAACAGCTTTAGTAGAATCTTCAGCCACCACCGTAACATCAAACCTACTACCCATAAGTTTTAAGGTACGCTTCTGAATGTTTTGAGCATTAGTACTTATAGCAATACAAAGCACAAACGTTATGGTAATTAATTTTCTCAAAAGAACTATCCTTTAAAAGAATTCAAATGTTTGATGTATTCTGAAGGCGTTAGATTCTTATACCCTGTCTTACCCAAAACTTTTCCATTTTCATTCAGTATAACTACTAACGGAAAATACCCTTCTGAATTATATTTTTGTGCAAGTTTATCGTTCTTAGCTTGTTGCGCTTCAGAAAGTGCATTTTTCTTTCTCTTAGGAAAATCTGCTTTCAACATTACAAAATTGGATTTTGCATATGCCTTAAATTCATCAGTACTCCAAACTTGCTTTTCAAGTTTCATACATGGTGCACACCAATCTGAACCCTGAAAAACTAAAATGATATTTTTATGATCTTTTGATGCAGTCTCTTCTGCAGTTTTAAGATCTAATTGCCATTCTTGAGCATTTATACTGAAGGTAGTACCTATAAGCAAAAGACAAAAAATTACATACTTTCTCATATTTCTTCAAATTTAATTATTGATAAATGTTATAGAAGTTCTTTACAGTCTCTTTTACCAAAGTTACTTTACAATTTTTCTATTGTATTTTACATTAACCTTAAAGAACGATATTCCTTATACAATAGCTATTCCATTTATTTCAATTCAAGCGCTAAATAAGAACACATCACAATCATCAAAAAAGGCTAATTGATTTACAATTAGCCTTTTTAAATAAAATTTTATTGGTATCTAGAAATTAAAAAGTGGTTTATCCTTCATTAAAGCGACTACCTCTTCTTTAACTTCCTCTAGTTTCTCTTCGTTTTCAAAATTTGATATCACCGTATCTATAAATGATACAATTTGAGCCATATCTTCTTCTTTTAAGCCTCTTGTGGTGATTGCCGGAGTACCTATTCTAATTCCTGAAGTTACAAATGGAGATTTATCATCAAAAGGAACCATATTCTTATTCACCGTAATTTCAGCTTTTCCAAGTGCTTCCTCTGCCTGTTTTCCATTAATATTCTTATTTCTAAGATCTATTAGCATCATATGGTTATCTGTTCCTCCAGATATAACATTGTAATCTTTATCCATAAAGGCTTGGGCCAATGCTTTTGCATTTTTCTTAACCTGCACCATATAATATAAGAATTCATCTGTAAGTGCCTCTCCAAAAGCTACAGCTTTAGCTGCTATAATATGTTCTAAAGGTCCACCTTGGTTTCCGGGAAAAACACCACTATCTAACATAGCAGACATTTTCTTTAAGTTTCCATTTTTTAATTTTTCTCCAAATGGATTGTCAAAATCTTTCCCCATCATGATAATTCCACCACGAGGCCCGCGTAAAGTTTTATGTGTTGTTGAAGTTACCACATGGCAATATGGTAATGGATCTCCTAATAATCCTTTAGCTATTAACCCTGCAGGATGTGCAATGTCTGCAAAAAGAATTGCCCCAACGCTGTCTGCTATTTCTCTAAATCTTTTATAATCTATCTCTCTAGAATATGCTGAAGCCCCTGCAATAATTAGTTTCGGCTTTTCTTTGAGCGCAATTTCTGCAACTTTATCGTAATCTATTAATCCTGTTTTTTCATCTACACCGTAAAATACCGGCTCATACAATCTTCCTGAGAAATTAACAGGAGAACCATGAGTAAGGTGACCTCCATGAGAAAGATCAAAACCTAAAAATTTATCTCCAGGCTTTAAGCAAGCATGAAAAACTGCTGTATTTGCTTGTGATCCTGAGTGTGGTTGCACGTTAGCATATTCTGCATTAAATAATTCCTTTAAGCGAGAAATAGCTAAAAGCTCTACTTCATCTACAATCTCACAACCTCCATAATATCTCTTTCCAGGATATCCTTCAGCATATTTATTTGTAAGTACAGATCCGGCTGCTTCCAGTACTTGTTCACTTACAAAATTTTCACTCGCAATTAATTCTAAACCATTGGTTTGACGGGTTTTTTCCGCTTCTATCAAATCAAAAATTTCCGTATCTCGTTGCATATTAATTTTTTACGTTAAATATTCCTCAAAAGTAAGAATAACATTCGGTTAATGAAGGGAAAATAATATATTTGAAATCAATAGATTTAAGAATAAAACCAAAGAAATATGCCAATTACAGCAAATGACCCTAACAGAAAAACGTGGCTGGACACCCCTAAAGACACAGATTTTCCTATTCAAAATATACCTTTTGGAGTATTTTTGACAAGAGATGATATTGTGACCATAGGAACCCGAATTGGAGATTACGCCATAGATCTGGGTGCACTTCACCAACTGGGGTATTTTGAGGATATACCATTAACTGATGATATCTTTTTACAAGACACGCTAAACGATTTTATTTCTGATGGAAAGAAAACATGGAGACTGGTTAGAAATAGAATTGCCGAAGTTTTTGATGAAAAGAATTCGAAATTAAAGAACAATCAAGATCATCGAAATATCGTGCTTTTCACCCTAGATGAAATTGAAATGCAATTACCGGTGCAGGTAGGAGATTATACAGATTTTTATTCTAGTAAAGAGCATGCTACCAATGTAGGAACAATGTTCCGTGATCCTGAGAATGCATTATTACCAAATTGGCTACACATTCCTGTGGGGTATCATGGAAGAAGTTCCTCCATTATTCCAAGTGGGATTCCTGTACATAGGCCACAAGGACAAAAATTGCCTAATGGAGCTACAGAACCTGTATTTGGGCCATCCAGACTTATAGATTTTGAATTGGAAATGGCATTCATTACTACAGATGCCAATTTATTAGGAGAACCTATTCCTATTGAAGATGCCGAAGATTATATTTTTGGATTGGTATTATTTAATGATTGGAGTGCCAGAGATATTCAAAAGTGGGAATATGTACCTCTAGGACCATTCTTGGCTAAGAACTTTGCTTCTTCTGTTTCACCATGGATAGTTACTTTAGATGCTTTAGAGCCTTTTAGAACTAAAGGTCCAGAACCTGAAAAAGAACTTTTACCATATTTACAATTTGAGGGTAAAAAGAGTTTTGATATTAAGTTACAAGTAGCCATAAAACCTGAGGATAAGGAAGAAACGGTGATCACAAATTCAAATTTCAAATACATGTATTGGAATATGAGTCAGCAACTAGCACATCACACCATTAATGGCTGTCCTGTAAACTCTGGAGACATGATGGGATCTGGAACAATCTCAGGACCAACTCCAGATACTTTTGGATCTATGTTAGAGCTTTCCTGGAGAGGTGAGAAACCAGTAAAACTCAACGATGGTTCCGAAAGAAAATTTATAGAAGATAATGATACGGTAATTCTTAGAGGATATTGTGAGAACAAAACCAGAAGAATTGGATTTGGAGAAGTGAGCACTAAATTATTACCGGTGTACGAGCCTAAAAAGAAATAGTTAAAAGCTATCACTAATAAAAAAGTCCGATCTAAAATTTAGATCGGACTTTTTTATTTATAAAATTATGCATGGTTTCAATTCTAATGAACTAACCTATTTGATCATCTTGCGGAGAAGTATTTAGATCTGTTCGCTCCGACTCTTGAGACTCTTTACTTATCTTATTTCTCCCGGAATTCTTAGGGTTACGATCTTGATCCTTCCCTTCTTTTTCTTCTCCTTTATTTTGACTCGGCTTCTCATCCATAATTAATGATGCTTTAAAAACTATTACGCAATAGACTTAAGTTTATCTGCAGAGATCTCACTATGAGAAGCATCGTAAATAACCTTTCCTTCACTTAAAACAATGAGTTGCGGACTTTGGTGAGGCACATTAAATCTAGAAGCAATTTTATTGGAGATCTCTCTATAACTTAAAAGGTCAAGAAAATACAATTTCATATCTTCTTCTCTTATATCATAAGTTGCTTCAAATTGACGTAGGACCATCCTACTAATTCCACAGCTGGTAGAGTGTTTTAATATTGCAACTGGCTGATGTTTACTTGCCTCCACAATGTCGTCTAACATTTCCATTTGCTTTATCTCAATCCATGAAATTTGTTTTTTCTCAACATTCTTTTCTTCATTATCGCTCTTAAAGATCTTATCAAATATTCCCATGATGTGTAATTTTTAGAAGGTAAAAATACATTTTCATTTAAAAACCTATTCCAATAGAAATACTAAAGTTTCTATAACAAGTTGCCAACTTTGGTTTTTAAAAAAGTAAATTTATAAATAGAATAGCTAATATAGGACATATTGTCACTAAATCTTTTAAATTAACTGACTTTTTGACAATTTATTGCAGTGGCTCGCAGTTTGCTTATCTATATTGAACTCAAAATTTACAGTAATGAATCTAAATAATTTCACCATAAAATCTCAGGAGGCTATCCAGCAAGCGCATCAGCTCGCTCAAGAAATGGGACATCAACAAATAGAGAATGAACATATATTTAAGGCTATCACTATGGTAGACGAAAATGTTCCTCCATTCCTTTTAAAAAAATTAAACATAAATGTGAATTTGTTCAATCAAATTCTAGATAATACGCTTACTAGTTTTCCAAAGGTTACTGGAGGAGAGATCATGCTTTCTAGAGAAGCTTCAAAAACGCTCAACGAAGCAAGTAGTATTGCTAAAAAGATGAATGATGAGTACGTCTCAGTAGAACATCTAGTTTTAGCAATATTTAATTCTAACAGTAAGGTAGCTCAGATCCTTAAAGATCAGGGAGCTTCAGAAAAGAATTTAAAAGCAGCTATAGATGAGTTGAGAAAAGGAGATAGAGTTACTTCTCAAAGTGCTGAAGACACTTATAATTCACTTAATAAATACGCCAAAAACCTCAATAAAATGGCTGAGGAAGGCAAATTAGATCCGGTTATTGGTAGAGATGAAGAAATAAGACGTGTTCTACAGATCCTTTCAAGAAGAACCAAGAACAATCCTATGTTAGTTGGTGAACCGGGAGTTGGTAAAACAGCAATTGCAGAAGGATTAGCCCATAGAATAATTTCGGGAGATATTCCGGAGAACCTAAAAGATAAACAGATCTACTCGCTAGATATGGGAGCTCTAATTGCAGGAGCTAAATATAAAGGGGAATTTGAAGAAAGATTAAAAGCTGTTATCAAAGAAGTAACCAGTAGCGAAGGTGATATTGTTCTTTTTATAGATGAGATACACACACTGGTAGGTGCAGGTGGCGGACAAGGCGCTATGGATGCAGCCAATATCTTAAAACCGGCTTTAGCCCGTGGAGAACTTAGAGCTATAGGAGCCACTACCTTAGATGAATATCAAAAATATTTCGAAAAAGATAAAGCCTTGGAAAGAAGGTTTCAGAAAATTCTTGTAGATGAGCCAGATACAGAAAGTGCTATTTCTATTTTAAGAGGTATTAAAGAAAAGTATGAAACTCACCACAAAGTTAGGATTAAAGATGAAGCTATTATAGGTGCCGTAGAGCTTTCTCAACGTTATATAACCAATAGATTTTTGCCAGATAAGGCAATAGATCTTATGGATGAAGCTGCAGCGAAGCTTAGAATGGAGATAAATTCTAAGCCGGAAGAGTTAGATGTATTAGACAGAAAGGTGACCCAATTAGAAATTGAGATTGAAGCTATAAAACGAGAAGATGATGAAGTTAAACTGAAATCTTTACGTGCAGACTTAGCTAACCTTAAAGAGGATCGAAATGAACTGAATGCAAAATGGAAAAATGAGAAGGAAGTTGTAGATAATATTCAAGCTGCAAAATCTGACATTGAACATTTTAAAATGGAAGCTGAGAAAGCAGAGCGCGACGGAGATTACGGGAAGGTGGCAGAGTTAAGATATGGAAAAATCAAAGAAGCTCAAGAAAAGTTAGAAAAACTACAAATAGATCATAATGAGAATGATGAAAATCACACTCTTATTAAAGAAGAAGTTACCTATGAAGATATTGCTGAAGTTGTGGCAAAATGGACAGGAGTACCTTTAACTAAGATGTTACAGAGCGATAGAGAAAAGCTTTTAAAATTAGAAGACGAACTACATAAACGAGTGGTTGGGCAGGAAGAAGCCATTACCGCTGTTAGTGATGCCGTGCGTAGAAGTAGAGCCGGACTTCAAGATCAAAAAAAACCTATAGGTTCCTTTCTATTTTTAGGTACTACGGGAGTAGGAAAAACAGAATTGGCTAAAGCTTTAGCAGAATATCTTTTTGAGGATGAAGCATCTATGACGAGAATTGATATGAGTGAATATCAAGAACGCCATTCTGTTAGTAGATTAGTTGGCGCTCCTCCAGGATATGTGGGATATGATGAAGGTGGACAGTTAACAGAAGCGGTAAGAAGAAAACCCTATTCTGTTGTGCTACTAGATGAGATCGAAAAAGCGCACCCAGATACCTTTAATATTTTACTACAAGTATTAGATGAAGGTAGACTTACAGACAATAAAGGAAGACTTGCAGACTTTAAGAATACCATTATTATAATGACAAGTAATATGGGTTCTGATATAATTCAAGAACGATTTGAAGCTATTCAGGATGTTCAAACAGCAATGGAATCTGCTAAAGATGATGTGCTTGCCATATTAAAGCAAAGTGTGAGGCCAGAATTCATCAATAGAATAGATGATATTGTTATGTTTACTCCTTTAACCAAAAAGGATATTAAAAGAATTGTAGATCTTCAACTTAGAGGAATTAAAAAAATGCTGTCTAAACAAGGAATTCTATTGGATGCCACAGAAGACGCTATTAAATTTCTTGCTGAACGTGGATATGATCCTCATTTTGGTGCAAGACCCGTTAAAAGAGTGATTCAGAAAGAAGTTTTGAACAAACTTTCTAAGGAGATCCTTTCCGGGAACGTACATGTAAATAGCATTATTTTATTAGACGCTTTTGATGATCAACTTGTTTTTAGAAACCAAGAGGAATTAAAAGAAAATTAAATTAGAAAATATGAGCAAAAAAAAAGGGCTGTTATAAAACAGCCCTTTTTCATTTATATGGTAATTCCTACCACTTATCAATTTCATCTTGTAATTCTTCTTTTGTCTTTCCAGTTTTTTCTTGAAGACGTCCCATCATTTCATCAAATTTACCTTCTGTATAAGTAGCGTCATCATCAGTAACTTTACCGTACTTCTGTTTGAATTCACCTTTTATTTGTTTCCACTTTCCTTCTAACTGATCATTATTCATAATATTTGGTTTTTGTTGTTAATAAGAATAAATGTACCGCTAAGCCGCAGGGATTTGTCTCAACAAACTCCCATATTTATCTTAAGGATTTGTTATTTTTGCCAAATAGCTCTTAGCCATGAAAAATTACCTTCTTTTAGCACTATCCTCAATACTAATTTTAACCAGCTGTGGAACTTCAAAAAAGATAAGCACAGAAAATATTACATTAAAATTTTTAGATGATTATATAATCCCTGCAGATCTTGAGATAGATGGCACTAAGGTTGGCGGTCTCTCCGGGATAGATTATCACAATGATAATTTCTACTTAGTCTGCGATCATCCCGGTAATCCTAGATTTTATGTAGCGTCTGTAGCTTTAAGCAATACCAAAATTGATACGGTAATTTTTAAGAATACCGTAATGATTCAACAAGATGCTAATTTCTTTAAGGATAACACCTTAGATCTAGAAGCTATTAGATATAATACCACTTCAGGCAATCTGTGGTTAACAAGTGAAGGATCTATTAAAAAAAATAAAAATCCATCTATATTTAGTGTAACTCCAGAAGGTAAATATATTTCTAACTTTGAGATGCCAGATTATTTTAAGGTGGATGGATACCAAAAACCAAGAAATAATGGAGTGTTTGAAGGTTTGAGTGAGAGTTTTGATAAAAAAGGATATTGGGCAGGCATGGAATTGCCTTTAGAGAAGGATGGGCCTAAACCTAAATTATACCCTACTAATTCTTTGGTTAGGATCACAAATTTTAACCTAGTATCTAAAAAACCTGTTTCTCAATTTGCATTTAAGCTAGAATCTATATCTAAAATTCCGTGGAAATATTTTGCGGTTAATGGACTTACAGATCTTATTGAATATGCACCAAACAAATTTCTGGTATTAGAAAGAGCTTTTTCTGCAGGACATGGAAGTACAGGGAATACGGTAAGAATATTTGATGTAGACGCCAGTTCAGCCTCTAATACCCTTCTTATCCAAAACATAAAACATGCTAAAATTAATACCGCCACTAAAAAATTGGTGTTTAATTTCGATTCTATAAAAGATAAGCTTACTGAAAATATTATAGATAATATAGAGGGAATGAGTTTTGGACCAAAATTGCCTAATGGCAATAGCACCTTAATTCTTATCTCAGATAATAATTTTAATAGTATGGGGAAGCAATTAAGCCAGATCATACTTTTAGAAGTTGATCTTAAATAATAAAATTGAATTAATTCAGTTATAAGAATTAATGCTAAATTAGGATCAAAATATCTAGAATTATGAAAAAGCTTCTTCTATTAATACTACCAATTCTCTTGGCAGGATGCAATTTTTCACAAACTGAAGAATCGCTGCAAGCAGTATCTGAACAGAAAAAAGAGGCTATTCAAAATACAAAGAGCATGACCACGTATTATATGATACGTCATGCAGAAAAAGATAGAACAGACAGCAAGAATAAAAACCCAGAACTTAATAAGGATGGGAAGTTAAGAGCAGAGAATTGGGCAAAGGTTTTTAAAGAAGTAGATTTTGACGCCATTTATAGTACAGATTATAATAGAACCAAGCAGACTGCTCAACCTACTGCAATTTTCCAATCTTTAAAAGTGGAAACTTACGATCCTGAAAATCTTTTTAATGATGATTTTAAAAAGAAGACAGAGGGCAAAACGGTATTAATAGTTGGACATAGCAACACTACTCCACAACTTGTAAACAAAATTTTAGGATCTGAGAAATTTAAAGATATTCCGGATGATGAAAATGGTGCCATGTATATCTTAAATATATTACCAAATCAAAGCAAGAACATAAAGACACTTTATATCAATCAATGGTAGCTTAATTAAAAGAGAAATCTATTTTACAGTGCTACATTTAGGATTAAAAGTCTAATCTCCTCCAAAATTAGACTGATATATATAACAAGTTATTTTTGAGGTATCTTTGCGATCTAAATTGAGTTTATGCATTTTGAAGATCTACCCTTATCAAAACCAATTCAGCAAGGAATTGCAGAAATTGGATATGTTACCCCTACTCCTATTCAGGAAAAAGTAATTCCTGAAATTTTAAGACGAAATGATGTTATTGCAAGCGCACAGACTGGAACCGGAAAAACTGGAGCCTTTGCAATACCGCTATTAAATCTATTGAACAAAAAGATAGAAAATCCTCAATACGTAGAAGAGCTAACTATGTTGATAGTGAGCCCTACTAGAGAATTGGCTGTACAGATAGAGGAAAATATAAAAGCTTATGCAAAATTTACTTCAATAAAATCTGGAGTTGTTTTTGGCGGAACTTCTATGCAGCCTCAAATAAATATGTTGAAAAAAGGTCTTCATATTTTGGTTGCTACTCCAGGGAGGTTGTTAGACCTTAGAAAACAAGGTTATATTAACTTAGATAAAATTGAAATTTTAGTTTTAGATGAGGCAGATCTAATGTTAGATATGGGCTTTATAGATGAAGTGCAGAAGATCATAAGACTTTCACCTAATTTAGAGCAGCGCCTTATGTTTTCTGCCACCATCCCGGCAAAGGTGCAGGATCTTGCAAAATCTTTATTAAAAGATCCGGAAAGAATTGAAGTAGCCGCAAATTCATCTGCAGCACCAGAAGTAAATCAGCGCTTATTTTTAGTACCCAAACCGGATAAGACAGAATTGATGCTTTATTTAATGAGAAACATCATTAAAGATAAATCTGTACTGATCTTTAGGAGAACCAAAAATGGCGTAGAGAAAGCTCTGAATTCTTTAGTAAAGAATGGGTATAAAGCAGACTCATTACATGGGGATAAAACACAATCTGATCGTACCTTAGCGCTAAATAAATTTAAGAATAATGAAGTAAATATCCTTGTAGCTACAGATGTTGCTGCTCGAGGATTAGATATAGATCTCTTAGATTTTGTTTTAAACTTTGATATACCAAATCTTCCTGAAGTCTACGTACATAGAATTGGAAGAACGGGACGTGCAGGAAATATTGGAAGTTCCATTTCTTTTTGCAGTGCAGATGAGAAGGAATATATAAAAAGTATTGAAAAATTAATAGGAACTAAAATTCCTATAGAAAATGAGAATCCTTATCCAATGGATTCTGAAGCAAACCCAGCCGTTCATAAAAAGAAAGGAAGTAAGCATAAAAAAGGAAGAAAAGGAAGCGGCTCTAAGGCTAATAAGAAACGTTGGTATTAGCAATATTAAGATTTATAAATCTTGAAAGTATGAAAAAGCTTGTTTTAATGTTGTTTTTAATCTCGATGGTTTCCTGTTCTAAAGATGAAGATCCACAAGAACAATTAACGGAAGATTATAGTCTCGATCAAGCAATCTGTTTTTGTTTCTATGAACCTGATTTTAATTTTAAAGGTTTTAAATTATCATTCACAGAAGGAAGTTCAAAAGTTAGATTAGAAAGTCCAATGGAAGGCACCTATTTTATTGCACCAAATGGAACTTATGATTATTCTATTAATGGAGATATCCTTACAATAAATAACATGAGCTTTAAATTTAAGAAAGATAGCGATGTTCTTATTTTAAACTTTCTTGATGAACCACAAATTGCAGATGATGAATTAACATTGATCTACAAAAAAGATTAATCTTATTTTTTAAACATAAAAAAACTCCGAAGAGAAATCTTCGGAGTTTTTTCTGTTAAAATATAAAGTACTTATCGAGTCAATTTCTTGTACTTAATACGCTTCGGCATAAGATCACCACCCAATCGTTTCTTCTTATTCTCTTCATAATCTGAGAATCCACCTTCAAAGAAATAAACTTGAGAATCACCTTCAAAAGCTAAAATATGAGTACATATTCTATCTAAGAACCATCTATCGTGAGAGATCACTACCGCACAGCCAGCAAAGTTGTCTAAACCTTCTTCAAGCGCACGCAGCGTATTCACATCTAAATCGTTTGTTGGCTCATCCAATAACAATACGTTACCTTCTTCCTTAAGGGTCATTGCAAGGTGTAAACGGTTACGTTCTCCACCAGAAAGCATGCTCACTTTTTTATTCTGTTCTCCACCACCAAAATTAAATCTGCTTAAATATGCTCTGGAATTCACTTGCTTCCCTCCCATATTTATAAGCTCTTGGCCATCGCTAAAGTTTTGCCATATAGTTTTGTCCGGATCCATATTTGAGTGGCTTTGATCTACATAAGCGATCTTTGCTGTATCTCCTACTTCAAAACTTCCTTGATCTGGTTTAATTTCCCCCATGATCATTTTAAAGATCGTGGTTTTACCAGCACCGTTAGGTCCAATAACTCCAACAATACCTGCTTGCGGTAAGGTAAAATTTAGATCTTCATAAAGTAATTTATCATCAAAAGCCTTACTAACTCCTTTGGCATCTATAACATTGGTTCCTAATCGAGGTCCGTTAGGGATATAGATCTCCAGTTGCTCATCCATTTTCTTTTGATCCTGACTCAACAATTTATCATAATTGTTCAATCTCGCTTTTTGCTTGGTCTGTCTACCTTTTGGAGACATACGAGACCATTCTAATTCTCGCTCTAATGTTTTTTGACGCTTACTTGCAGTTTTCTGCTCCTGAGCCAAACGTTTCGATTTTTGATCTAACCAAGAAGAGTAGTTTCCTTTCCAAGGAATTCCTTCTCCTCTATCTAATTCTAAGATCCATCCAGCTACATTGTCTAAGAAATATCTATCGTGAGTTACAGCTATTACTGTTCCTTTGTATTGAGATAAGTGATGTTCCAACCAATGTACAGATTCTGCATCGAGGTGGTTGGTAGGTTCATCCAATAATAGAACATCCGGTTCTTGTAATAACAATCTACATAGCGCAACTCTTCTGCGTTCCCCTCCAGATAAAACTCCAATTTTCTTATCAGAATCTGGAGTTCGAAGTGCGTCCATGGCGATCTCCAATTTAGTATCTAATTCCCATGCATTAGAAGCATCTATCTCATCTTGTAGAGCTGCCTGCTTGTCCATGAGTTTTTGCATTTTATCTGCATCTTCATAAACTTCCGGAAGCCCGAACATATCGTTGATCTTATTGTATTCATCTAAAATTGCTACTGTTGCAGCAACTCCTTCTTTTACAACTTCTAAAACTGTCTTATCATTATCTAATTGTGGTTCCTGCTCCAACATTCCCACGGTATATCCAGGAGAAAAAACCACATCTCCCTGATAGTTCTTTTCCATTCCGGCAATGATCTTCAGTAAAGTAGATTTCCCAGAGCCGTTAAGACCAAGAATTCCAATTTTAGCGCCGTAGAAAAAACTTAGATATATATTTTTAAGAACTGGTGTATTTGCTCCGGGATAGGTTTTGGTTAACCCAGACATGGAAAATATCACCTTATTGTCATCTGCCATTATTATGTGATTTTAAAATTAAATTGAATGTACCCTAAAGCAATTTTCAAGGTAAAAAGTTCAGAATGCAAATATCTGAATTTTTGATAGGATGAAGCGCAAAATTGCATCAAAAATTAGGCAGGATATCTGCCTAATTCCCTAAGTATTAATAAAAGCTGACCGGTGTGATAAGCAGTGTGCTCAATAATTAATAATACTTCTCTAAAAAGGGTGTGATCTGTTTCTTGATTAAAGGGAGCGAAGAGCTCATTTTCTTCATTCAAAATGAGCTGAATTAAAAATGCTCTCTCTTCAAAATAAGAATCCTTCAGTACTTCCCATTCCTTGCTAGATGGTGGTGCCTTATGATCTGGCCAATAGTCTTTAGGCCAGCTGGGAGCTTTATAAGAAGGATCTTTATAATAATCTAAAATATCCTTTTGAGTAAATCTTATATGATGAAAGATCTCATAAAATGAATAAGGTAAATGCTCTGGCCTTACGCCTAACATATTAAACTCAGCAAATTTCAACATTTCCTCTACAGGCGTAAAAGCTTCTCCCCCCTTTACATGTTTAGCTAATCTTTGTTTAATAAAAGTAACATCTTCCATATTACACACGACCTTTTAACGCATTAAAGGCCCATGAAACCACAATAAATCCAATTCCTACTGTAGAAAACCCAATAGCATATTCCTTATATTTTAGAACTCCAAGTAAAATTAGAGCGATGCCAATTAATAGCATAAAGAAAGATCCCCATGCAAATATGCTGTTCTTATTCATTGCCATAGTTATCTCGATTTTTAAAGTTATTAGTTATTAAAGTTAACACTAAGAAAATAAAGCTTTTCCTCGGCAACTAAAGATATCTTATTAGTTCTAAAACTCCAACATTTTAAGGCATACCATAAATATATGAAGTTGGGATCAAAATCAATAATACCTAATAAGTTAAGCTAAAAAAATATGTATTTCAATTTGATAAAAAGTCAGCTCTTTCTTGATTCCGCTTTTTTTTCATTAATAAATAAACGTATTTTTACAGCAAAACTGCGAATAACTTATGGATATCAGCTTTAATAAAAACGAAGATCACAATAAATTATTACTTTCTACACTAAAACACAAATTGGCTAAGATTAGTCTGGGTGGAGGAGAAAAACGTATTGAAAAGCATCATTCTAAAGGTAAAATGACTGCTAGAGAACGTATAGATTATTTACTGGACGATAAAGATAAAGCTATCGAGATTGGTGCTATTGCCGGGGATAAAATGTATGAGGAACATGGAGGATGTCCTAGTGCCGGTGTGGTAGTTAAGATAGGCCACGTTTCTGGCAAACAATGTATAGTTGTTGCCAATGATGCTACTGTAAAAGCAGGAGCTTGGTTTCCAATAACAGCTAAAAAGAATTTAAGAGCACAGGAAATTTCTATAGAAAACAGGTTACCAATAATTTACCTTGTAGATAGTGCAGGAGTTTATTTACCACTTCAGGATGAGATCTTTCCAGATAAGGAACATTTTGGAAGAATATTTAGAAACAATGCGGTGATGAGCAGTATGGGAATCACCCAGATCTCTGCTGTAATGGGTAGCTGTGTTGCCGGAGGTGCTTATTTACCTATTATGAGTGACGAGGCTATCATCGTTGAGAAAACAGGTAGTATATTTTTAGCAGGTAGTTATTTGGTAAAGGCAGCTATTGGAGAATCTGTAGATAATGAAACTCTAGGAGGTGCAACTACACACTCTGAAATTAGTGGTGTTACAGATTATAAAGCAAAAGATGATAAAGATGCTTTAGATACCATCAAAAACATCATGGATAAGATTGGTGATTTTGATAAGGCCGGATATAGCAGAAAACCTTCCGTAAAACCTGCAAAAGATCCAAATGAGATCTTTGGATTTCTACCAAAGAAGCGAAGCGACCAATATGACATGCATGAAATAATTAGCAGATTGGTGGATAATTCTGAATTTGAAGAATATAAAGAAGGTTATGGACAGACCATTATTACAGGATATGCTAGAATAGACGGTTGGGCAGTAGGGATAGTTGCCAATCAGCGTAAAATAGTTAAGACTAAAAAAGGGGAAATGCAGTTTGGTGGAGTTATCTATTCAGACTCTGCAGATAAAGCCACAAGATTTATAGCTAATTGTAATCAGAAAAAGATCCCTTTAGTTTTTGTTCAAGATGTTACAGGATTTATGGTAGGTAGCAAAAGTGAACAAGGAGGAATTATAAAAGATGGTGCCAAAATGGTGAATGCCGTAAGTAATTCTGTAGTTCCAAAATTTACGGTTCTTATAGGAAATTCTTATGGAGCTGGGAACTATGCTATGTGTGGAAAAGCTTATGACCCTAGATTGATCTTCGCTTGGCCTAGCGCAGAATTAGCCGTTATGGGTGGAACCCAAGCAGCAAAGGTGCTTGCTCAAATTGAAACTGCCTCTATGGCAAAGAAAGGGGAAACAGTAGACGAAGAGAAAGAAAAAGAGGTATTTGATAAGATAAAAGCCAGATATGATGAGCAAACTTCACCATATTATGCGGCTGCTAGGTTATGGACAGATGCTATTATCAATCCTCTAGATACCAGAAAATGGATCTCTACTGGAATTGAGGCTGCAAACCACGCCCCAATTACAAAAGATTTTAATCTTGGAGTGATCCAAACCTAATTCTATGAAATTATTTTTATGTGCTTTGTTTTTACTTGGTAGTTTCAACAGTTTCTCTCAAGATACTACCAAGGAGAAATGGCATTCAAGCACTTTTATCAATATAAATACCATTCGGAGTACAGGCTATATTTTAACAAAAAAAGATAGCCTACATTTTGTTATTGAGGGTGAAGATACGTTGCTTGCGGTAGATAAGAAATATTTAAAAAATCTAAAAACTGTAAATACACGCAAAGTAAGTGTGAAATATGAACCAAAAGATTCACTCTTTTTGGAAACCTATAAAAACATTGTTTTTGGAAAAAATAAGAATGCTAAATCTACTTTAAAGATTTGGAAAGACGATGTTAAAATTTATTTTGATCCTTCAGTTCCAGAATTGCATCAAAAATCTTTAATGAATTTTGCTGAAGGAATTTCTAATGAGATAGATTCTTTAACTATAAGAAAAGTAGACACTAAGAAAGATTCAAATTACTTCATTTATTACCTGAACGATAAGAGTGATAAAGATTTTGAGCCTAAAATAGTAAATAAGAACGGCGGATATCATGTTACCTGGAATAGCAAACAACAAATTACGAGTGCTTCATTAAAGATCAATGCAATAAATGTAAAAAGCAGTGAATATCAGATTGCCAAATTAAAATTCAATTTAGTTAGAACTTTAGGCTATTTTGGAGAAGATGCCTCATTAGAATGTAATAGCTACTTCTCTAGCTGCCCGGTTATAAGAAGTCTAATACCTTTAGATCTGGAGGTGTTAAAATATCATTATTCTTATGGTGTGTATAAAGGAACTACTAGAGATAATTTTGAAAAAATGCATAGAAAAATGAGAAGCACATTACGCCAACATCCAAATGCAGAATTATACATAGACCATACTTTATAAAAATGAAGAATACGATTTCTATTATCATATTTGCAATTTGCATTTCTATATTCAATTCAAGTTGCGCGCAAGTTTTGAGCGATAAACAACAAAATTATAATGCTGGTGATACGCTTAGAGGAAGTTTAAGAGCAGAACGAAATTATGAAGTTCTCAAATATCATTTGCAGGTAAGAGTAAATCCTGAAAAGAAATTTATTTCTGGTTCTAATACGATCACCTTTCAAGCAGCCCAAGAATTACCGATAATGCAGGTAGATCTTTTTGAGAATATGCAGGTAGATTCAATAATACATCAAGGTAAAAAGCTTGATTATAGAAGAGAATTTAATGCGGTTTTTATAGATCTTAATAAAAAAACCAGTGCTTCAGCTAAAGACTCTATACAGTTCTTTTATTCTGGAAATCCTATAGTTGCTAAAAATGCTCCTTGGGATGGGGGATTTGTCTGGAAAACCGATGAAAATGGAGATCCATGGATAGCTGTTGCTGTTCAAGGAACAGGAGCCAGTCTTTGGTATCCTAATAAAGATCATCAAAGTGATGAGCCGGAGGAAGCATTAATTGAAATTGCGGTTCCTAATGATCTTATAAATGTATCTAACGGAAGATTTATTGGAAAACAAGATCTTGGTGATGGTTACACCCAATGGAGCTGGAAAGTTAATAGCCCTATCAACAACTACGATATAGTGGTTAATATTGCTAATTATGAGCATTTTCATGACACTTATAAAGACTTAGATCTAGACTATTATGTACTGCCTTATAATTTAGAAAAAGCAAAGAAAGAATTTGAAGAAGTGAAGTTGATGATGGATTGTTTCTATAACAAAATGGGACCCTATCCATTTGAAGAGGATGGTTACAAACTGGTAGAAACACCTTATCTGGGAATGGAACATCAAAGTGCTGTAGCTTATGGTAATAATTATGGTTATGGTTATTTAGGTAGAGATCTTTCCGGTACAGGAATCGGTATGAACTGGGATTATATAATAATTCATGAATCTGGACATGAGTGGTATGGAAATAGTATCACTGCTAAAGATATTGCAGATATGTGGATACATGAGAGCTTTACCTCTTATACTGAAGCTATTTATGTTGAATGTAGATGGGGAAAAGATAAATCACTAGAATATATTAGAGGAACCCGTAAAGGCGTAAGAAACACAGCTCCTATAATTGGTGATTACGGAGTAAATTCTGAAGGTTCTGGAGACATGTATTTTAAAGGAGCTAATCTTCTTAACAATCTAAGAAGTATTTATAACAATGATGAGCTATGGTGGAATACTTTAAGAGCGTATACAAAAACCTACAGACATAAGATAATAGAGACAAAAACCGTAGAAGACTATTTTAATGCACCTATAAAAGAAGATCTAGCTCCTATTTTCGACCAATATCTTAGGCATTCTAAATTACCTGTTCTACAATTTAAAATGAATGGGAATAAGGTTTTATATAGATGGCAGGCAGATGTAGAAAACTTTAAGATGCCGGTCTCTATTTTTGTAGAAAATAAAGAAATACGAATTACTCCCACTTCAAAATGGCAAAGTTTAAAGGAAAATATAAAGCGCAAAGATCAAATAAGAGTTAACGACCTTAAATACTATGTTGATTCTGAATTTGTAAATTAATAGTTACTAAATACTAAAAACAGAAAGAGCTTTTTGATATCAAAAAGCTCTTTCTGTTTTATCCTATTTTGCTTCTAAGTGTATTCAATCTATGAATTTTACCGTTGGGAGTTTCTTCAAATTTCCCAATTAAATAGATCTTTTTAGGCACCTCAAATCGTTCTAAAGATTTAAGTTTCGCAACTTTCTCCTGAAGTTCTATGAGTAACTCTTCAGAAAAATCTGCCTCTACAAAGAGTATCAATTTTTCTCCTAAAGCGTCATCCGGAATTCCAATTACAAAAATCCTATTATTGATAACCTTGCTAATTTTTCGCTCTATTGCCTCTGGAAACAATTTAACTCCTCCTGAATTTACTACGTTATCAGACCTTCCTTTCCATAAAAACTTTTTATAGGTAATTATCTCAACCACATCATTGGTAACTATAGTCTCCTTAGAGACTAATGGGGCTTTAATAACCAAACAATCTCTATCATCTTTAGAGATGTTTACATTTGGCAATACCTTAAAAGGAGTATATTGTTTTTGCTTTTTCTTTTTCTTCGGATTTAATCTACGTGCGGCAATGTGAGACAAGGTTTCTGTCATTCCAAAAGTTTCGTAGACCTTAGTTTGAAGTCCCTGTACCATTTTCTGTAAATTAAGACTTACAGCCCCTCCACCAACTATCAACTTTTTAATAAGATGAAGTCTTCCAATAGAATTATCTAACTGAAAAGGAGTCATTGCACAAAAGTCATAGATCTTATAAACCTGATCTAAAGGATTGGAAGACGGCACCACAAGATCTAATTCCCAGCCCAAAGTCATAGCCCTAACCATCATCATTTTACCTGCTATGAAGTTTACAGGAAGACACAATAGCGCATGAGACCCAGCTTCTAACTCAAAAAACTTGCCGGTAGCAAGTGCAGAGTTAATCATGAATTCTTTTCTAATCTTATATTTCTTTGGCGTTCCTGTAGAGCCCGAAGTTTGAACTTCTAAAAACGCAGATGGCTTTAACCAATCTAAAATAAAATCTCCAACAGCTTCCTCATAGGGTTCTCCCTCTTTTATTAGATTGTAAGCAGCTTGTCTTAATTCGGTATTGGTATAGTGTTGTTTATTCAGTTTAAAAGCAGGATGTATTTCAGGAACTTTAAATTTCTCAATCATGTTGCTAGAATAAACAGTAATTATTATTTAATCTCTAATCTAATAATTTAAATTCAATTTTTTAAGAACTTATCTGGGAATCTCTAGATTTGTATCTTCTTTTACACTCCCAAACAGCTTATCTTTCCAGTTAGTCCATTTATATTTCCTAGCCATTATAAATAAGATGATAGGATACATGATCAATATTGGATAAACATTTTCCCATCCTGTTCCAGGTTCAGAAATATCTTTTAATAATGAATTGGTTTGA
The DNA here is from genome assembly GCF_000744275.1 of Gillisia sp. Hel_I_29. Taxonomy (NCBI): domain Bacteria; kingdom Pseudomonadati; phylum Bacteroidota; class Flavobacteriia; order Flavobacteriales; family Flavobacteriaceae; genus Gillisia; species Gillisia sp. Hel_I_29. The sequence goes on along the minus strand of NZ_JQLP01000005.1, from coordinate 1,394,296 downwards.
AAGGCAGTCCAATCTGCGGTTACTAGTACAGCTGTAATCAAATTATTTCCAGCATGAAAGCCCAAAGCTAGTTCCATGCCATCATCCATTAACGTCATTATTCCTAATAAAAATCCTGTTCCTATATAATAGATCATTATGATGTTACCTAGTTTGGTAACTTCAGGATTAAAGAAGTGAAGTCCACCAAATATTACCGAAGTTATTATGAGCGGCAACCATCGAGTTTTAGATAAAACTCCAAATCCCTGCATTAAATAACCTCTAAAAAGATATTCTTCAAAACTTGTTTGAATTGGAACGAAGATCACAGCTATAACCAACATTATATAGAATTTTGTAGGTTCAAAATTTACAACATAATCTTGTGGATTGGAAAAGTAATCTATTAACACAGTGCTCACAGAAATTAAAGCTATTATTCCAAATCCGAAGCCTATCCTACTCCAATCTACTTTATCTCTTGCTGTGGTTAACGATCTTATAGATTGATAATGGATATTCTTGGCAACGAAAAATATCCCTATTAGCCCCACTGCAAAGGTTAAAAGCATCAAAAAAAATGAATAATTAGAGTCTAGACTGTTCAACATCTCCATCTGATCCATATTTGGATCTAAACTCCCATTTAGAAATAATGCAATGGTTAATGGAACCTGACCAATCACAACTGCTAAAATTATCAGCATTAGACCAATGAGGTATCTCCAAAATTCGTGATAGTTTTTTAGGGCTTGTTCAATAAACATTTTTGTATATAGTATCTAAATCCCAAATGTTCTCAGGATTGTATTCAATTTTTCCTTTTTTTACCTCTAACGGACTTTCAAAGTTATTTGTGTATAGCCCCCCGGTTCCTAAACCTTGTGGCATTGGTGAATTTTGTAAATAGGTCCATTGGCTAATTGCATTTAATCCAATATTACTTTCCAGAGCACTCGTTACCCACCAGCCAATTTGCAGCTCCTCTGCCAGATCTATCCATTCTTTAGTTCCTTTGAACCCTCCAATTAAACTAGGCTTAAAAATTATATATTGAGGCTTTATAGCTTTAAGTAGATTTCTTTTATCTGACACTTCTGTAATACCTAGAAGTTCTTCATCTAGAGCAATTGGAAATGGCGTATGAGCACAAAGCTTAGCCATAGATTCCCAATTTCCCTGTTTTATGGGTTGTTCTATACTATGAAGTTGATAGGCGCTAAGTTGCTCTAACCTATCTAATGCATCATCTATAGCAAATGCACCATTAGCATCTACCCTAAGTTCAATATCATCAGCAGAAAACTCGCTCCTTATATATTTTAAAAGATCTAGTTCTGCCTGAAAATCTATAGCTCCTATCTTAAGTTTAATGCAATCAAAACCAGCTTCTATCTTCTGAGAGATCTGCTCCTTCATATATTCTTTAGTTCCCATCCAAACCAAACCATTAATAGGGATATTATTCTCACCGGAGGTAAATTTTGAAGGAAATAATACTAAAGGATCTTGAGCCTTAAAAGATTGAAATGCCATTTCCACGCCAAGTTGTATCGAAGGAAATTCGAGTAATTGCATCCAAAGAGCTGCTTCCCCTAAAGCAATATTTTCACAAACCCAGTTTAATTTCTCCTCGTAATCTGGCCTGTCATCTATACTAAGTGAGCGAAGTATACCGCATTCTCCTATGCCTAGCTTATTACCATCAGTAATTACTAAAAACCAGGTTTCTTTAGTGGTAAGTACACCGCGTGAAGTTCCGCTAGGGCGCTTAAAGTGTAGGGTGTATTTTTTATAGGTTGCCTTAAGCATTAATTATTATGTAAAGTAATTGTAATAAAGTTTTATAGTTCTATGCTTTCGCCTATTTCCAATAACATTAAGTCTTTACCTTTTTCATAGAATTTGCGCTTAGCCTCTTCATGATTTATTTCTATGTAACCAAAAGTGTCGTAGTGACAACCAATTATCTTGTCACACTCAACAAAATCACTGGCTAAGATAGCATCGTCAACGCCCATGGTGAAATTATCTCCTATTGGCAGTATTGCCAAGTCTAATTTTGTGTGCATTGGAATAAGTTTCATATCCATAGTAAGAGCAGTATCTCCAGCTATATAAATATTCTTATGTTCGCTCTCAATCACAAATCCTCCGGGTTGCCCGCCATAACTTCCATCTGGAAAAGAACTAGTGTGAATTGCGTTTACATATTTAAGTTTACCAAATTCAAAATCCCAACTCCCTCCGTGGTTCATAGGGTGACATTCCAAACCTTTCTCTTCGTAATGATTTACAATTTCAAAATTACTAACTATCACTGCCCCGGTATTTTTAGCGATCGCTTCAGCATCTAAAGTATGATCTTGATGCGCATGTGTTAGAAGTATGTAATCTGCTTTAAGATCTTTAATATCGATCTTATCTTTTGCTAGTTCATTTCCTGTGATAAAAGGATCTACTAGTAAATTAATATCTCCAATTTTAATTCCGAAAGAGTTCTGTCCGTAGAAAGTGATTTTCATATTGTAAAGTAATTATATTGACCTTAAAAATAAACAATCACCAAACACTTCTCTTTATACCAATGATATTATTTTGTTAAAACAGAGTCTGAGGCTATAAGATAAGCCCAACTCCAAATAGAACAGATAAAAAGAAAGTAGATAAGGCTAAAACTTTTAATTCAGGATCTAGCAAAACTGCACTTTCATTTTGTACAACTCTTTTTAAATGTAATAATAATGGTACTAGAGCAATTAAATAAAGAAATTCATTCCAATGTGCAGCAGTTAGAACACTGTAGATAACAAAACATAAAATTGCAATTATAATAAGCATATAATGATAGGTCTTGGCATTTGCTGCACCAATCTTCACTACTAAAGTATTTTTTCCTGCTTTCTTATCAGACTCTCTATCCCTCATATTATTTAAATTAAGGACTCCTGTACTTAAAAAACCGATCCCAAAAGCTGGTAAAAGAGCTATTGCATCTAGCTCGTGAACATATAAAAAATAAGAACCATAAACCCCTACTAATCCAAAGAATAGAAATACATAAAGATCTCCAAGACCTCTATATCCATAAGCATTGTTGCCAACGGTGTATTTAATTGCTGCAACAATTGCTGCAATGCCTAAGGCAAAAAATATTAAAGTATAGAGAAAATTATCATTGCCAAATGCAGTATATATCAATAGAACCGCAATAACAAGAGTCGCAATTGCTGTAAGTGCAATTCCCTGTTTCATCTCCTTATGAGTAATAAGCCCACTTTGTATAGCGCGTGCAGGACCTATTCTATCTGCGTTATCTGTTCCCTTTACACCATCTCCATAATCATTGGCAAAATTAGATAACACCTGTAAGCCTAAAGTAGTACCTAAAGCCAAGCTAAAAACCACGATATTAAAGTAACCTTGAGACGCAGCCATGGTAGTACCTACAATTATTCCTGATATGGACAATGGCAACGTTCTAAGTCTTGCTGCTCCTATCCATGATCTTAAACTTCCCATATTAATTCATTATTTTTACTACAAGTTCTTTTAAAAGATCTTCCTGTGAAACACTCGCTGCTCCCACACCTTTACTTTTTACATCTGCATCTCGCAACAAACTAATAATCTGACTCACCTTTCTCATCGGAAAATTTCTTGCCGCTATCACGTAATCATTTACAAAATAAGGACTTATTCTTAGATATTTAGCAACATTAGGCTTAGACTTATCTGCTAAACCATGGTACTGTAATATTTGCGAAAAATAAGAGAAGAGCAAAGAAACTGTGACTACCATTGGATTATCTTTCGGATTTTGTCCGAAATATTTGATAATTCTATGTGCTTTTAATTGATCTCTTTCTCCAATAGCCTTTCGAAGCTCAAAATTATTAAAATCTTTACTTATTCCTATATTCTCTTCAATAAGCTCTGGAGTAATAGTTGTTCCCGCAGGAGAAATAAGCTGAAGTTTTTGCAGCTCATTATCTATCTTACTAAGATCTATTCCTAAAAATTCTACCAGCATTTGAGCTGCTTTTGGTGAGATTCCATAATCTCTAGATTTTAAGGTTTTTTGTATCCAATCTGCAACCTGATTTTCATAGAGCCTTTTACTTTCAAAAATTACCCCAGATTTTGAAATGGTCTTATATAACTTCTTTCGCTTGTCTATTTTCTTATACTTATAACATATCACTAAAACTGTAGTAGGCTGAGGATTTTCTGCATAAGAGTCTAATTTTTCTATAGTTCTGGAAAGATCTTGAGCCTCCTTAACAATGATTACCTGCCTTTCGGCCATCATAGGAAAACGTTTGGCATTGCTTACAATTTCATCTATAGTGGCATCTCTACCATACATCATCATCTGGTTAAACCCTTTTTCCTCTTCCGCTAAAAGATTCTTTTCTATATAATCTGCTATTTTATCTATATAGTAAGGTTCTTCCCCCATTAAAAAGTAGATCGGCTTTATATCTCCGCTTTTTATTGTTTTAACTATTTGTAATGCTTCTTCCATAATGGTTTTAAAAAGGTTCTGAATATGTTACTTTTGAAGCTGAATTTATTCAGAAGTGGTGATTGGAGTTCAGCATCCATGATGTCAATCAGAATATAATCATATTGATCTGAACTATGCAAAAACTTAATTTTCCAGAATATTCTTTTCGGTTCAAAAATAGCGAAAATAAAACGGCAGCTTTTGATGAAATCAGGAAAAAATTTATCCTTCTTACTCCTGAAGAATGGGTAAGATTGCATACCGTTCAATATTTAATTCAGCAAAAAGGATATCCAAAAACCCTAATTAATGTAGAGAAGCAATTAAAATTAGGTAAAATGATTAAACGCTATGATATTGTAGTATATAAACCTAATGGCGAGATCTACATCATAGTGGAATGTAAAGCCCCAAAAATTAAGATCACACAAGATACCTTTGATCAGATCGCCAGATATAATATGCAATTAAAGGCAGATTTTCTAATGGTCACCAATGGTTTGGATCATTATTATTGTAATATGGATTATAATAAAGGGCAGTACAATTTCCTTGGAGAAATACCGATATATAACATGAACGATCTGTAGGAGATCTAACCGACTTAATAATTAAGAGTATTTTTGTACTCTAAAAAATTACTGCATGACCATAGGAGTAGTTATCCTCAATTGGAATGGATTGGAACTTTTAAAACAGTTTCTTCCAGAAATACTTAAATTTTCTCCAGAAGCTACTATTTATTTAGCAGATAATGCTTCTACAGATACTTCTATAAAATATACCCAAGAAAATTTTCCTGAAGTACAGATCATTGAAAATCCTGAGAATGGAGGTTTTGCTAAAGGCTATAATGATGCTTTGTCTCAAATTAATGAAGATGTTTATGTTCTATTGAATAGTGATGTACAGGTAACTCCTCATTGGTTAGATGCTATAACAGATATTTTTAAAAATCAACTTGAGGTTGGTGCAGTACAACCTAAGATATTAGATCTTAAAGATCCAGATTGTTTTGAATATGCTGGTGCTGCCGGAGGATTTATAGATAGATTTGGATATCCTTATTGCAGAGGTAGAATATTTGATTCTAAGGAAAAGGATGAAGGACAATATGATGATGAAATAGAGATTTTTTGGGCTAGCGGCGCTTGCCTTGCCATAAGATCTGAAATATATAAAAAAGTTGGAGGCTTAGATGAAGACTATTTCGCACATCAGGAAGAGATAGATCTTTGTTGGAGGATTAATGCAGCCGGTTACAAAATTAGGTATACTCCACACTCTGTTGTGTATCATTTGGGCGGAGGTACACTTAATGCCATGAATCCAAAGAAAACGTATTATAATTTTAGAAATAGTTTATACAACATAATTAAGAATATCCCAAAGAACGATCTTATATGGGTGCTTTTTGGTAGGATGACACTAGATGGAATTGCTGGATTAAAATTTTTAGCAGAAGGGAAACTATCTCATTTTACAGCTGTTCTTAGGGCTCACTTCCACTTTTATGGGAATATCCTATCTATGTATGACAAGAGAAAAAATACACATAATCTAGAAAATTATTCAACTGCCTTGTCCATTGTTTATAAGCACTTTGTCCAGGGAATAAAAAAGTTTTCAAATTTATGAGGTTTCCAGAAAAAAAATAGTTTTCTGGCATCAGATTTGATAAATTTGAAGTTCTAACAATTAATAATAAAAATCTAATTATGAAGAAAATTTTGCTTTTATCGGCCACCGCTGCCTTATTACTTTCTTCTTGTGTTTCACAAAAGAAATATTCAGAGCTTGAAGCCGCACACAAAGAAACTCAAGATCAATTAAACACAGCTACTGTGAAGTTGAACTCTTGTTTAGAAGAAAAAGATAGACTAGGTGATCACATTAAAACATTAAGCAATCAAAACACTGCTTTATTAAACAATGTGGGAGATTTGGCAACACTTTCTAAGCAAGAAGCTTTAAATCTTGAAAAATCTTTGGAGAGTATCAAAGAAAAAGAGATCAAAATAACACGCATGCAAGATGCTATTACTAAGAAAGATTCTGTAACTCTTGCTTTAGTAACTAGCTTAAAAGGAGTTCTTGGTAACATGAGCGACGAGGACATTAGCATTAATGTTGAAAAAGGTGTGGTTTATGTATCAATTTCAGATAAATTATTATTTGAAAGCGGTAAATACAACGTAACTTCTCGTGCTAAAGAAGTTTTAGGAAAGGTTGCTACTGTTGTGAAAAACAAACCAGAGATTGAATTTATGGTTGAAGGACACACAGATGATCAAGCTATGAAAGGCGGAGTTATTGAAGATAACTGGGATCTAAGTGTTAAACGTGCAACTTCTGTTGTAAGAATACTTCAAAATGAATTTGGTGTACCACCAGAAAGAATGACTGCAGCAGGAAGAAGTTACTATATTCCAGTAGCAACTAACGATACTAAAGAAGGTCGTGCTAAGAATAGAAGAACAAGAATTGTTATTCTTCCAAAATTAGATCAGTTCTACAACCTGATTGATGAAGGAATGAAAGAAGCTAAATAATCTAGCAATTCTTATTAAATATAAAAGCCTCGCAATGCGAGGCTTTTTTTATTCAAATTAATTTTATCCTATAGCTTATATATACATCAAACCCGAATTCTTAAGGCAACCAATAATCTCCTATGTATTACAGAAAAGTTTGAAACATAAGAATATTATTAATAAAGTAAAAGAAAAGCGCATGTAATATTAATGCTTTTGCTATTTATTTAAATTAAAATTTAGTTTATTAACCAATAAGCTATCAATAATTCAAAATATATACGTTTAGTAGAGAATATCAATTATAATACTATTTAATGTTTTTCGCATAGATACTGATGTTATCAATTAATACTCGATGAAAAACTTTATAAAGCCGATATAATACAATTATAATGATATATTTAACCTATCATTAACTAAAATAACTAATTATAAGAATGGGAAAGATTAAAAACTTTATCACGTTATGTGCTGTGGGATCGGCAATTGTTTCGTGTCAAACAGAAGATAATGTTCAAAATTTCGATACCTCTAATGACAATGCTTTAAAGTCCAGAACAGAATTAGTGGTTCTCCCAAACAGTAATAAATTTGCTGAGAAAGAAATGAGTGAAAATATGGGTGACATCTTTAACGCTGTCGCACCAAGCGAATGTAGACCTACCGCATTTAATAGTGTTTCAAGTAAATACATCCAACAAATTATTGCAGATCCTTTAGCCTTATCAGAAAATGGAATTTACTCTAACGTAAATTATTACTACAGCTTCTTATTAGATAATAATGATCAATATTTTGGGAATGACGGAGATTATACCAAATTAATGGTGAAACGCGAAAGAGAATTAGCTTCTTTCTGGGATATGCAGGGAATGATCACCGTGAAAGGACAACATACCGAAAACTTAGACAATAAAGACATTTGGGTGGAGGTACTTTCTACTTTCTACGGATATAGCCAACCAGATGGTACTTTTGTAAATCTAACTATTGAACAAGCTTCTCAAATTGCAGACGAATATTTGGGATATAACGAACTATCACCAAACTTACCTGAAAATCCATATTTTGCTACAGATGGTTTTGCTTCTGGAAATAAAACAATTGTTATAGGAGACGGTTTAGTAACATGGCTTGCAGAAGCTGGAGTTGATGAAGGAATTGTATGGACTGGTATTTTAGCTCACGAATGGGCACATCAAGTACAATTTTTAAACTACCCAACTTGGTATCCGCAAGGAGCAGATCCAGATCAAGCAACTGCAACTCGTTACACAGAGTTAGAGGCAGATTTCTTAGCGGCTTATTACATGACACACAAAAGAGGAGCTACTTACAATCAAAAACGAGTTGAAGAGTTTTACAGTTTATTCTTCCAAATAGGAGATTGCGGATTTAAAAGTGCTGGACACCACGGAACACCTGCACAAAGAATGAGAGCTGCAAATCTAGGTTTCGATCTCGCAAACAGTGCTCAAAAACAAGGTCATATAATGACACAACAACAAGCTCATGAGTATTTTGTTGCTAATGTTGCAGGTATCTTGTAATTTGAAAAAAGATTAATTCATAACCATGAAAAAAGCCTCGCAATGCGAGGCTTTTTTTCTATTATTAATATTTAAACAAATTCAAATATTTACATAATTTCAGTACTTCCTTTTCCTTCTCTTATAATTTCAGGCTCCGCACCCGAAAGATCAATAACAGTGGAAGGAATATTATCTCCATATCCACCATCTATAACTATATCTACAAGCTTATTCCATTTTTCTAGAATCAATTCTGGATCTGTAGTATACTCAATAACCTCATCTTCATCTCTAATAGATGTAGAAACAATTGGATTGCCTAAGGCTTTTACTATGGAATTGCAAATGTTGTTATCTGGCACCCTAATCCCAACTGTTTTTTTCTTTTTGAAAACTGAAGGCAAGGTATTATTACCAGGCAAAATAAAAGTATAAGGTCCCGGGAGGCTGCGTTTTAAAATCTTAAATGTTCGTGTATCTATTTGCTTAACATAATCTGATAAATTGCTTAGATCTTCACATATAAATGAAAAATTAGCCTTTTCGAGCTTAACGCCTTTAATCTGCGCAATCTTTTCTAAAGCTGAAGTATTAGTAATATCACATCCTAATCCATAAACGGTATCTGTAGGATAGATTATCAATCCACCATTTCGTAAAACATCTACAACCCGTTTTATATCTTTCTGATTTGGGTTCTCTTCGTAAATTCTAATTAATTCTGCCATACTGATATATTTTTAAGCTTCTCAAAATTTACGAATTTCTAAAACTTAATTTCGAAAAATTTAAATATTTATTCAACGTGCTCTACCTCCTGCTCTAACTTCAATACCTTGGTACCATCTTCCTGCTCAATATAAAGTGCCTTGTTGCCACTACTACCCTTTCGTGTTACCTCAGAACCTTTAATTTTCTTTGTTACTTCTTCGGTATAAGTTTCAATTACTTTGCCTTCAGCGTAACCATTTCCCCATTTCCATTTTACAGAACTTCCTTCTCTTACCATTTTTTTATTTTCAAATTATAAAAAAGCCTTGGTATGAACTTAATCAATAACAGAAGTTTAACGGATGATGAAGTTATTTTAATGTTTTATGAAAGCAGTTTCAGCTTAGCAAACCTTAAGAGTAATTTTTTAATCCCTCCGTTCTCAAAATTGATCTCTGCTTTTTTATCCTGGCCGTTACCATCTATTTTAATAACATGCCCTTTTCCAAATCTTATATGTTCTACTTGATCCCCTTCTTGCAATTGAATGGTATCTTTTACCGAAGCTGTCTCTCGTGAAGTGATAGCAGGTCTTAATTTCCTTAGTTTTCTTAATTGCTCCTCACTAGGTTTATGCGCGGGTGGAGGTGAGCTGGATCTTGGTTTGGTCTGTCTAAATTTACTCTTATCTACTTCTCCAAAAATATCTGCATCTATTAGAGGCTTATATTTATAATCGTCTTGAGGAATCATGTAATGCTTATAAACATCATCTATTTCCTCTATAAATCTACTTGGCTCCGCATCTACTAACTTTCCCCATCTATACCTAGATTGCGTATAGGTAAGGTAGGCTTGTTTTTCTGCTCTTGTTAAAGCCACATAGAACAATCTACGCTCCTCCTCAAGTTCAGATCTCGTATTCATGCTCATTCCAGAAGGAAAAAGATCTTCTTCCATACCTACAATATATACATATGGAAATTCTAATCCTTTAGCTAAGTGAATGGTCATTAAAGCCACTCTATCATCATCTCCAGTATCTTTATCTAGATCTGTTGCTAATGCAACATCTTCTAAAAATTCTGACAGCGAGCCGGTAGCATCTGCTAATTCTTTTTGACCTTCAACAAAGTCTCTAATCCCGTTAAGTAATTCTTCAATATTCTCTATTCTAGCAACACCTTCTGGAGTAGTATCTTTTTTTAATTCCTGAATAAGTCCCGTTTTCTTTGCAACGGTATCTGCAACAGTAAAAGCATCAGCATTCTCATTAAGAATTCTAAAACTCTTAATCATATTCACAAAATTGGTAAGCTTATTTCTAGTACCAGAATTGATCTTTAGATCTAATTGATCTATATTTTCAATGATCTCGAAAATAGATTTTCCATATTGATTGGCTGCAATAGTTAATCTATCTATTGTAGTGCCTCCAATTCCTCTAGCGGGAAAATTAATTATCCTTTTAAGTGCTTCCTCATCATTGTAATTAATAAGTAGCCTTAAATAATAGATCACATCTTTTATCTCTTTACGCTGATAGAAAGAAAGTCCGCCATAGATCCTATACGGTATATCACGCTTTCTAAGTGCGTCTTCCATAGCTCTACTTTGAGCATTGGTTCTATAAAGAATAGCAAAATCTCCATTACTTAGTTGGTGATTCATTCTATTTTCAAAAATAGAACTGGCTACATATCTACCTTCTTCTCCATCTGTAAGCAGTCTATTAACGATGATCTTTGCTCCATCATCATTGGCGGTCCATACAACTTTCTCTAATTTGGTCTTATTCTTATCTATTATTGAATTTGCAGCATTTACTATATTTCTGGTAGACCTATAATTTTGCTCCAATCTATACATCTCCACATTATCATAATCTTTCTGAAAGTTTAGAATGTTGTTGATGTTAGCACCTCTAAATGCGTAAATACTCTGTGCATCATCTCCCACAACGCATATATTTTGGAATTTATCTGATAATGCCTTTACAATTAAATATTGAGAGTGATTGGTATCCTGGTACTCATCAACCAGAATATATCTAAATCTATTTTGATATTTTTGAAGAACTTCCGGAAACCTATTCAACAACTCATTGGTCTTTAGCAGCAGGTCATCAAAATCCATAGCACCGGCTTTAAAACACCTCTCCACATATTCTTTATAGATCTCACCCATTCGAGGCTTTTTAGACATAGCGTCTGCCTCTTTTAGCTCCGGATTTTGAAAATATGCCTTAACCGTAATAAGACTATTCTTATAAGAGGAGATTCTAGAATATACCTGTTTATATTTATAAACATCCTTATCTAGTCCCATTTCTTTGATAATAGCAGAAATAAGACGTTGAGAATCCTGAGTATCATAAATAGTGAAATTGGATGGATATCCTAATTTGTCTGCCTCCATTCTAAGCATCTTTGCAAAAATGGAATGAAATGTACCCATCCAAAGATTTTTCGCTTCACTACTACCTACGATCTGAGAAATACGCTTTTTCATTTCTCTTGCAGCTTTATTGGTAAAGGTGAGTGATAGAATATTAAATGGATCTACCCCCTTACTCATTAAATAGGCAATTCTATAGGTAAGCACTCTCGTTTTTCCAGATCCAGCACCTGCAATTACTATCATCGCCCCGTCTTTTTGAAGAACGGGCGCCCTTTGGGCATCATTCAATTCAGCTAAATATGATTCCAATTTTCCTCTTTATTTTAAGCCGTGAATTTAACCAAAAATCGGGTCAAATTAAAATCTGAAGCCCGCATACTTTGAAACATTTCAGCTATTGTGGCAAGCCTACTAAAATTTTAAATATCTTTAAAAAATCTAATTCATTATTCTTCCTACCATGAACTTTATTCCAAAATCAATATTCACCATTCTATTTATAGGCACCTCTTATTTTGGCTTCTCTCAAGAAAGTGATGCAATACCAAACTATGGCCCTACCTTTGAGGTTCCTAACCTAGATTTTGAGACAGACAAAAGCACAGAACTTAAGATCGTTTTCGATATTACTGCAAAATCTAAAGACCCAAATGATATAAATAGATATATTGAAAGTGCTGCAAGATTTATAAATATGAACGTGAAGCATGGGGTTGCTCCTAAAAACATAAAAGTTGCACTTGTACTCCATTCTGCTGCCGTTAACGATGTGTTATTAGATGAAGATTATGCAACTAAGAATAGTGAGGCAACCAATGGAAATCCTAATACTAAATTAGTATCAGAACTAGCAGATTTTGGAGTAGATGTCATTGTATGCGGCCAAACGGCAGCAGCAGCAAATATTTTGAAATCACAAATGTTACCAGAGGTAAAAATGGCTTTATCTGCAATGAATGCGCTGGTTCAACTTCAAAATGAAGGCTACCAACTTATAAACTTCTAAGTATTGCCTTGTAGAATGTACTAATTTTAATAGAAATTGCGTTAGCTCTTTAAATGCTTAGCACTGACTTTAGTTCTATTGAGAAGCTACAGTCTAATCTTAAAATATTACTTTTACATTAGCATTATAAACAGTGCGTACTATTTGTATTACTCTATGAATGATATCAATATAATTCAGCTTTTCTTCTATATTTTACCTGCCATAATTGTTGGCTTAGTTGCATTTTATTTCTTTAGAATGTACATGCTTAATGAAGAAAAGAGACGAATGTTTCTAATTAGAAAAGAGAATCAAAAAGAAGCATTACCCCTAAGATTACAAGCTTATGAGCGTATGGCACTTTATCTTGAAAGGATTTCATTTGGTAAATTATTGATTCGCATTAAAACAGATAATCTTACTGCAGAAGAATATGCCAATGTACTTACAAGCAACATTGAAATAGAATTTGAGCATAATTTAGCACAGCAAATCTATATTACCGGAGAGTGTTGGAATGTTATAAAGACATCTAAGAACGCAACCATAGGCATTATTAGAAAAACCTTAAAACAAGAAGGGGTTACATCTGCAGATAAATTGCGAGAGGTTATTTTGGCTGGATTAATGGAGCAGCAAGCCCCAACCGAAACTGCACTAGACTATATTAAAAAAGAAGTTAGAAGTATTATTTAAATCAACTTCTTAAAAGCTAATATTGGATCTCCTTTTTTTTGAAGCCCCTTTTCTTTAGCATATTCAAAGCCTTGTTTCCACCATTGTGTCATGGCTTTTTTATTAAAGACTAGAGAATTTTCTGTAAGTTGCACTGGGGTATAATAAGTATTCAACTTCACATTTTTGTTTAAGGCAGCTAATTTCCCTTCAACCACATCGTGATATTCTACCTGATCTAATAAAAACCCGAACAGATTGATCATTAGCGAAAAAGGATTTTTTCCAAGAACCTTATTGTATTCCATATTTTCAGCTTCCAGAATTATTGCATCCACCTCTGTAGCACCTCTTTTAATAGCCTCTCTAATTGGTACCACGCAACCTAGACCACCATCTGCATATTCATAACCATTCTTAGTTGCTAAACTCATAAACGGAATATAGTTACAGCTTATCCATATCCAATCACAAAAATCATCATAAGAAAAATCGTGGATAGATTTATACTCCACCCGATTTTTAGATAGGTTAGATACTGTAACTACTACATCTTTTGCGTTGGCTTTTACTGAGTTAAAATTTTCTTCTGAAAAGTTCTTTCGTATATGTTTGCGCAAGTTCTTACTTTCTCCAAAAGTTCTTTTTTTCTTTACGAACTGCCAGAACATATTAAAATAATTGATGGTAACATATTCCCTTCCGTCTTTCTTCTTTACTACAAAAGGGTTAAGACTAAAGATTTTTCGTTGAGTTACGTTCGTATAGATATCATACACTTTCGTGATATTTCCATCTGCTAAATGAGGAATTAACAAGCTTCCGGTAGAAGTTCCCAGAAAAAGATCATATTTCTTTCCTTCTTCCTCCATTAAATATTGAGCTACTCCTCCAGCAAAGGCTCCTTTACTACCGCCTCCAGATATTACCAATGCACGCATTAAGGTTGAATTTGATTTAAATCTTCATTTTTATATTTGGCAAAACTATAACCACTTTCCCACCATCTCTCCATCTTCTCCTTATCAAAAATAAGAGAATTGGTAGTTAATACTGTTGGTGTATAATAAAAATTTACGATCACATTTTTATTTGCCGCTACAAATTTCCCTATTCTTATATTCTGATTTTCAATTCTATCTAACATAAAACTGAAGAGATGCGTAATAAGCGAAAAAACATTTTTAGAAGGGAGTCTATTAAAATAGGTTACTTCTGTTTGTAATATAATAGCATCTATTTCTGTTGCGCCTCTCTTAATAGCTTCTTCTATTGGAACCATAGATCCTAATCCTCCATCAGCGTACTCACATCCATTCTTGCGTACTAAACTCATAAATGGGGTGTAATTGCAAGAAATCCATATCCATTCACAGAAATCTTCATATCCAAAATCGTTTATAGACTTGTATTCCACCTCGTTCATAGAAAGATTAGAAACAGTAACAATGATCTCTTTATTACTTTTCTTCAAAGTCTCAAATTCTTCGGGAGTGATGGTCTCTAAAATAAGTTTTTTAAGATTATAACTCTCACCAAAGGTCTTTCCTCCTTTAAAAAAGTTTTTAAGAACATTATAGTGATTGATGGAAATTTGATCGTACCCATGTTTTCTTTTCACCATAAAGGGCCTATTGCTAAAGATACTTTTTTGAGTAACCGAAGTATAGATATTCTTTATTTTCTGAGTTTTATTAAGCGCCAAATGAGATATTAGCAAGCTTCCCGTAGAAGTTCCCAAATACATATCATAATCATGGCCCTGAGCTTCTATTAAATACTGCGCTACACCGCCGGCAAAAGCACCTTTACTACCACCTCCAGATATAACAAGTGCCCGCATTTAGATTTTGAGCTTTTTATTTAAGAATTTTTTATCTACTTCTTTCAAACTATCTAATAAAGCTACATATTTTTCTCGATAAACCTGATTTTCTAAGAGCTTATATAGTAAATCTCTGCAATAATCTCTAAATCTATAGTTGTAATGCTGAGCGCCCTGCACCAGATCTACTAAATTTTGATCCGTAAAAGTGTCTATCTGATATAGATAACCAAAAGCATTTTGCCTAAGCTCAAATTGATACGAAGGATATGTATAGGAACTAAGTTCTTTATAATAAATTTCTGACTTCTCTGCATCTACCGCAGGACTCACTAGATTTAGTGTTAGCCAAAGCAACCTAACATTTTTATTAGAGAAACCCTGTACATTACTTGTAGCATTCAGATAATTCTGGATTTTATCTGGATATCGCAACCAAAGCTCCATTAAAGCCTGCTCTTTAGTTAGGTAAGAATCATCTTTAAGCAGCCCTTCAAAATTAGTCTTCAAGCCATCCGGTATATTTTTAATACTTGCTGCAATAGCCTGCCTTACATACAGATTACCGCTCTGAAACGCCTTTTTATATAACTCTCGAGCTATTAAACTTTTCTGACCGGATAGTTGAATGATCACTTCCTGACCTATATAATCATTCACCGGAAATTCTAAAGCTTTCCTCAAAATTTCTTGCTTATTTATAAAAGGGGTTTCTCTTAAAGCCGCTATCTTTAAATAGTCTGTTATGAACTTAGATTTCTTTAAAGAGTTTAACGCCGCGGTACCCTGAAATGCAGTTTGCTGTAACCAGTTTTTCTTAAAACCATCCAATTTATTACCATACAATAATTCCACTTCCTCCATGAAATTAGCGGTTGTAACATTGCTAAACTTATATTTTTCCAAATAATTCTGAATGGCCTTTTTAAAGATAGCATCTCCTACTCGCTCTCTAAGCATATGCAATGCCCATGCACCTTTTTGATAATATGTAATTGAACTAGATCTAGGGCTCACTAATAATTCACCTTTGCCTTTATCACTTAACGCTTTTAATTGCTCTGCACTTTCATATAATTTCCAATAGTAATAATCTTCTCCAAAAATATCTCGTTCAGCCAGCAATGCGTAATATGTTGCAAAACCTTCTTGCAACCAATGATCTTTTCCAGATCTTTCTGTGATGAGATTCCCAAACCATTGATGAGCCAGTTCATGAGCATTTACAGAAATATAATTTCTATCATTAAACCCAATGCTATCTACCATCATCATATCTGCAAAAAGAGTGATGCTCGTATTTTCCATTCCGGTATATAGAAAATCCTGAACCGGTAGTTGTTTGTAATTTTGCCATTGGTAAGGCACTCCAATTTCTTTCTCTAAAAAATCGAAGATTTTCTTTGTATGCTTATAGGTAGGTGATACCTTAAGAGAATCTTCAGGATAATAATACAGCTGTAAAGGAATTCCAGATTTAGATCTCTCACTCTTTAACCGGTATTCCCCTATTGCTACTGCCGCCAAATAACTGCTCATAGGCTGCTGCATTTTATAATGCCATTGGGTAGAATTATTATCTAGCGTTAATTTATCTTGAAACTCACCATTAGCAAACACATCATATCCATTACGGAAACTTATCTTAAGATCGAAAATTGTTTTCTCTCTCATATCATCCACAACAGGCATCCAGTGCGATGTATTCTTACCCTGACCCTGGGTCCAAACTTGTTTCCTTAAATTTTGATCTGAATATTGCCAGTTAATAAAATACATAGCCTGTCTAGGAATTGCGGTATAGTTGAAACTAATGGTATCTATATCTGATGATCTAAAATCTGAAATTAGCCATATCTTAGATTTATTATAATAATAATTTACTTTTTCACCATTCAAAAGCACATTCTCAAATTCCATATTTTGAGCATCTATATAAATAGAATCCGTGTTTTTAATCACTTCTAAAGAATAGATCATTTTACCTTTAACGGTATTAGTTTCTGGCAAGATTGCTATTTCTGCAGCCGTTGTCTTAAAATCTACGGTTTGTATCTGCTCCAATTTTACATTGTCTTGAGAGTAGATATTAAAATTAATATGTAAGAACACTAGCAGCAGCAAAGCTTTCATAGCAGGGGGATAATAAAAATACATAGGCTTTTACACCCTATCTATATTAGATTAGCGTATAAAAATACAATTCACGCTTCACAATTCATACTATGTTGATAAGAAGATAACTTTAATGGTTTTTTAATATCTTCGTTTTATGAATTCAAACCTGTTACAGACTCCCATAGATTATTTAAAAGGCGTAGGACCCGCTAGAGCAGAACTACTTCGCAAGGAGATTGGAATTCATACCTATCAAGATCTAATAAATTTCTTTCCAAACAGATACCTTGATAAGACCAAATATTACAAGATCTCCCAATTGCAACAAAACTCTGCAGACATTCAAATTATTGGTAAGATAATCAACATCAAAACTGTTGAACAAAAGCGAGGAAGTAGATTGGTAGCAGAATTTATTGATGATACCGGTAAAATGGAACTGGTTTGGTTTAGAGGTCAAAAATGGATTCGAGAAAGTTTAAAGATAAATACACCCTATGTAATATTTGGAAAGACAAATTGGTTCAATGGAGTTTTTAGCATGCCACATCCAGAAATAGAATTGCTGGAAGAGCATGAAAAAAATCTTAGAATTGCCATGCAACCTATCTATCCTTCTACAGAAAAATTAGCAAGATCTGGGATCACAAATAGAGTGATCACCAAAATAATGCAGCAACTTTTTCTGGAAACCAAGGGAAAATTTTACGACACTTTGAACGATGATCTGAGAGGTGAATTAAAATTAATATCAAGAGCAGAAGCACTTTTTAATGTACATTTTCCTACCAGCCAAGAGCTACTTGCAAGAGCACAATTCAGACTTAAATTTGAAGAATTATTCTATGTTCAGCTTCAACTTTTGGTTAAAAATATGCTTCATAAAAAACGAATCAAAGGTTTTATTTTCGATCAGATAGGAGAGAATTTTGGAGAGTTTTATAATCAATATTTACCGTTCGAATTAACCGGTGCGCAAAAGAGAGTGATCAAAGAAATTAGGAGCGATATGGGTAGTGGAGCGCAAATGAACAGGCTCTTACAGGGAGATGTAGGCTCTGGGAAGACGATAGTTGCCTTAATGTCAATGTTAATAGCACTTGACAACGATTTTCAAGCTTGTCTTATGGCTCCTACTGAAATTTTGTCAGTACAACACTATCACGGATTAATTGAACTATGTAAAGAACTGAATACCAGCATTTTCCTTTTAACTGGCTCAACAAAAGCTTCAAAGAGAAGAGAGATCCATGAAAAACTTGAAAATGGTGAAATAAACATCCTAATTGGAACTCATGCGCTTCTTGAAGACAAGGTTAAATTCAAAAATTTAGGATTGGCAATCATAGATGAACAACACAGATTTGGCGTTGCTCAAAGAGCAAAATTATGGCAAAAAAATCATCTCCCCCCACATGTTTTAGTGATGACCGCCACCCCTATTCCAAGAACTTTAGCAATGAGTCTATATGGCGATTTAGATGTTTCTGTAATAGACGAATTACCACCCGGAAGACAAGAGATAAAAACAGTTCATAGATACGATAGTAATCGCCTAAAAGTTTTTAGATTTATAAGAGATGAGATTGCAAAAGGGAGACAGGTTTATGTGGTTTATCCTCTCATCCAGGAGTCAGAAAAAATGGATTATAAAGATCTCATGGATGGTTATGAAAGTATTGCAAGAGAATTCCCTATGCCGGAATTTCAGATCTCTATAGTACATGGACAAATGAAGCCAGCCGACAAAGAATTTGAGATGAATAGATTTGTACAAGGTGAAACACAAATCATGGTTGCAACCACTGTTATAGAAGTTGGGGTAAATGTTCCTAATGCCAGCGTTATGATTATTGAAAGCGCAGAAAGATTTGGACTTTCTCAATTACATCAACTTAGAGGTAGAGTTGGTAGAGGAGCAGAACAGAGCTATTGTATTTTAATGACAAGCCATAAACTTTCAGAAGATGCAAAAACAAGACTTCAAACTATGACCACGTCTAGTGATGGTTTTGAAATTGCAGAAGTAGATCTAAAACTTAGAGGTCCCGGAGATCTTATGGGAACTCAACAAAGTGGAGTACTTGTTCTAAAAATTGCAGATATCATAAAGGACAATCAGATACTACAAACGGCCAGATATTATGCTAAGCAAATACTTACCGAGGATCCAGATCTAAAACTTGAAAAGAATAAAGCTATAAGATACACCTATGCGCAAGTGGCTAAACATAAGAATATTTGGAACTATATAAGCTAATATGGCTCCAAGCACCCCCTCAATTAAATTTGCCAACAATCATATTTCAGAATAATTAAACTGTACAGCAGAGTTGAGGAAATGCAAGATTCATTCAATTTAAATACTAATTTAGACTGCATCCTTAGAATTGCATTTTGACGTATTATCATTAATCTTCGAGAAGACCGCTTAATTTGACTTAAATTAGATTCTATCGATATTTTATCTCTAAAAACAAAGGGCAAATTATGCCAAAACCATTCGTAATACTATCTTTGCCCACGGAAAAAAGGAACCTATGAAAATTTCATACAATTGGCTTAAGCAATTTATAAAACTACCAAATAACCCAGAAGAGACGGGACATTTACTTACAGACCTTGGGCTGGAAGTAGAAGGTATCCAAAGCTTTCAAAGTATAAAAGGAGGTTTAGAAGGAATTGTAGTTGGCCAGGTATTAAGTTGTCTTCCGCATCCTAATGCAGATCGACTTAAATTATGCAAGATTGAAATTGGATATAATGAGACACTTCAAATAGTTTGTGGTGCACCAAATATTGCCGAAGGTCAAAAAGTACCGGTTGCAACAATAGGCACCGTTCTTTATGATGAAAAAGGGGAATCTTGGGAGATAAAAAAAGGTAAGATACGCGGAGAAGAAAGTTTTGGAATGGTATGTTCTGAGCAGGAGCTTGGACTTGGCGCTAGCCATGATGGCATCATGGTTCTAAAGAGCGATCTGGAACCAGGAAAAGCTATAGCCGAAATTTTTGAAGTTGAAAATGATCAAGTTTTTGAAATAGGTCTTACTCCAAATAGAGCAGACGCAATGAGCCACTGGGGAGTTGCAAGAGATCTTAAGGCTGGATACCAGCAACAAGATCTTAGCCTAGAACTTATTACTCCTTCTGTAAGTGGTTTTAATGTAGACAGTAGAAGTCTAAGAATTCCGATATTTGTAGATGATTCTAACCTTGCGCCTAGATATTGCGGAATAACTATGTCTGAAATCAAGGTAAAACCTTCACCAAAATGGCTTCAGAATAGATTAAAAGCTATAGGAATAAATCCGAAGAACAATATTGTAGATGCTACCAATTACGTTATGCATGAACTTGGACAGCCTTTACATGCCTTTGATGCAGATAGCATAGTAGGAAATGAGATTCACGTAAAGACCCTTCCTGCGGGCACCAAGTTCACTACGCTAGATGAAGTAGAAAGAGAACTTCATGAAGAAGATCTTATGATCTGCGATACTCAAGGACCTTTATGTATAGCCGGAGTATTTGGAGGAATTTCTAGCGGTGTTAAAGAAACAACTTCTAAAATTTTTATAGAAAGTGCCTACTTTAATCCTGTTAGTATAAGAAAAACAGCTAAAAGACATGCTCTTAACACAGATGCATCATTTAGATTTGAAAGAGGAATAGATCCAAACATTACAGAATACGCCTTAAAACGTGCGGCAGTGCTTATTAAAGAGATTGCCGGAGGTGAGATAACTAGTGATGTAGATGATCTATATTTCAAAAAAATAGAAGACTTTCAGGTTTTTCTAACCTTTGAAAAAGTAAATAAGCTTATAGGCCAGAATCTTGCTGAGGAAACCATCAAATCTATCTTAGCTTCTTTGGAGATTCGAGTTAACAATGTTACAGAATCTGGAATGGGGCTAACTATTCCTTCTTATAGAGTAGATGTTCAAAGAGAAGCAGATGTTATTGAAGAGATCTTAAGAGTTTACGGATATAACAACATAGAATTTGGAACGAAATTAAATGCCTCCATTTCAAATTCTTCAAAATTTGAAGATTATAAACTTCAAAATCATATCGCAAATCAATTGGTAGGACAAGGTTTTTTTGAAACCATGGCTAACTCCTTAACTACCGCTAGTTATACAAAATTAACTGATCATATTAGTGATGAGCAAAGCGTAAGAATGCTTAATCCGCTAAGTCAGGATCTGTCTGTTATGCGTCAGTCATTATTATTCTCAGGATTAGAGGCGATAACCTATAATTTAAATAGAAAGAGAAGTGACCTTAAATTCTTTGAATTTGGTAAGACGTATCATAATTATCCTAGCGGCCGTGAGGAGAAAAAGCATTTAAGCCTATTTGTTTCGGGCAACAGGTTTTCTGAATCTTGGAATACTACTCAAACTCCTGGAAATTTCTTTTACATAAAAGGTATAATAGAGAATATTTTAGAGCGCCTTGGGATTACATCTCTCAAAAATTCTTCTGTAAAAGAAGATATTTTTTCTGAAGGCCTTGCTATTTCCTCAGGAAAATCTAAACTGGTTGAATTTGGAGTATTAAAAAATTCAATACTTAAGCATTTCGGAATTCAGCAAGAAGTTCTATATGCTGATTTTAACTGGGACCTTGTACTAGAAACGGCCCAAAATCAAAAAGTTAAGTTTACAGCTATTCCAAAATCTCCGGCGGTACGTAGAGATTTTGCACTATTGTTGGATGAAGCTGTTAGCTATGAAGAGATTGAAACTATTGCTAAACAATCTGAAAAACGACTTTTAAAATCTGTGAATCTTTTTGATGTGTATCAAGGTAAAAATCTACCTGATGGAAAGAAAAGTTATGCAGTAAGTTTTATGTTTCAGGATGAGCATAGCACGTTTACAGATAAGCAAATAGATAAGATAATGAACAAATTACAACAGCGCTTTGAAAAGGAATTGAAGGCTGAATTAAGATAGTAATTCTCATCTTCCAAAATTAACAAAGGTCATTTTCAATTAAGAAAATGACCTTTTTAAATTTAAGAACCCCATGCTCTTAAAAAAATTATTTTGATGGTAATAGTACGGTATCAATAACGTGAATAACTCCGTTAGATTGATTTACATTAGCAATAGTTACAGTAGCCACATTACCAGCAGCATCTTTAATTTTTACATTTTTACCATCCATCATTGCGGTAAGTTCAGCACCATTTACAGTTTTAAAGGTAGCTTTTCCATTTCCCACTTTAATAGCATTTATAAGGTCTTTAGCTTTAAAGTCTCCAGCTAAAACATGATAGGTTAAAACCGCTTGTAATTTCTCTTTGTTCTCTGGTTTCAAAAGTGATGCTACCGTTCCTTCCGGTAATTTTTCAAAAGCAGCATTTGTAGGTGCAAAAACAGTAAAAGGTCCATCTCCCTGTAATACTTCAACCAATTCTGCAGCCTTCACAGCAGCAACAAGGGTTGTATGATCTTTAGAATTCACTGCATTCTCAATAATGTTTTTACTAGGATACATCTCTGCTCCACCCACCATTATAGTTTTTTCCTTATTCATTTTCTGAGCATGTACCTCTGCAGTTGAAAATAATACGATCCCACAAATTGCAATTGCTAAAAATTTTAAATTTCTCATAATATGTTGATTTAGTTATCTGTATAAACAAACGAGAAATAGCTAAATGCGGTTCTAACAAATAGCTGAATTAATACTTCTTTAACTTTTGTATATCCCAAAAAACAGGTGATTCAACCTTCAAAAAATAAATTTTTATTTGACGTTGGCAATTCAGTATCAATTATTTAATTTAGTTGAACGCAAAGTTGATGATGATGAAAATTCTAAATACACACATTCCCACAAAAATCTTAGAAGCCAGAAATAAGCGCATTACTGCGAATGATATTTTGGAATCTGTTCGCCAAATTTTGGACAAAGACGAGCAGAGAGAGAAGAACATTCAAAGAACACTATCTGAAGGATCAGATCTCTCTAATAACGAATTTAATATAGATCTTTTAAGTTCTGAAAAGATATTCCATATCTCTGATATTAAAAAAATATGTGTTCTATACAGATTAAGATTTTTAGATAGCAACTATTTTAAAGGCGCTCTTCCCTACGAGGCTTTAATTAAAATTAAAGAAATAGAAAATACGCATCATATCGAGCTTAAAGGATTCAAGATCATGGCTCCCTCAAAATTGTTCAAATTGGAGAATGCAGACGATCCTTTATTATTTGCACCTATAGGGAATGATTACTTCTACTTAATTCATTCTTGGGGTAAAGACCTACATCCCTTCAGAAAGTTGCTTATGTGGCCATTCAAGGAGATTGAAAACCTTCTTATTACTTTAGCGCTATTTAGTGTTGTGTTAACGCTTATGGTTCCAGATGGATTGTTTAGTCCACATACTACAACATCAGAATACATTATGACTTTCTTTTTTATTTTTAAAGGGGTAGCAGGAATGGCTATATTTTATGGTTTCAAAAAAGGTAAAAATTTTAGCTCTTCCATATGGAATAGTAAATATTACAACGCTTAGAACGTTAAACTCTTTAAAAAACGTTGATAATACAGATTTGCTTTATGTATTTTAGAATATCTAAAACTAAATATTATGAGCACAGAAGATAATTATCAAAGAGTATACACAGGTTCTGATGTTAATGTACAATACCTTCAAGAACTTTTTCAAAAAGCAGGAATCTCTTGTAGAGTGCGCAACGATTTTGATTCTGGTTTGAGAGCAGGATTTGGAGGAGGGCTCCCGGGACAAGTGCAACTTTTTGCCGTAACTTCTCATCTAGATGAAGCTCAAAAGATTGTGGCTGCAACTTTCAAAGAAGATTATTCTGATGAAGAAGATCAAGGCCTTTAAAAAGAATTCAAATAAAAAACCCTCAATGAATATTTGAGGGTTTTTAGTTTTTATATATTAAGAATTACACTTTATACATCTTATCGCGTTGCTCTTTTATCTTCTTATCATCCATATACTCATCAAAACTCATATACCTGTCAATAACTCCATTAGGAGTTAATTCTACCACTCTATTAGCTACAGTTTGTGCAAATTCATGATCGTGAGTGGTGAACATTACAGTTCCTTTAAAATTCTTAAGCGAATTATTAAAAGCGGTAATAGATTCTAGATCTAGGTGGTTGGTAGGTTCATCTAACATTACAACGTTAGCGCGCATCATCATCATTCTACTTAACATACATCTTACTTTCTCTCCACCGGAAAGTACATTTGATGTTTTTAATGCCTCTTCCCCACTAAATATCATTTTACCTAGAAATCCACGAATGTAAACTTCTTCTCTCTCTTCATCTGTTTTAGCCCATTGGCGTAACCAATCTACAAGCGTTAGATCGTTTTCAAAAAATTCTGAGTTATCTAGTGGTAGATAGGATTGGGAAGTAGTTATACCCCAATTATAAGTACCGGTAACAGCTTTTTGATTTCCGTTTATGATCTCATAGAATGCAGTTGTAGCTCTAGAATCTCTAGAATACACTACTACTTTATCTCCTTTTTTAAGATTAAGATCTATATTTTTAAAGATTGTCTCACCGTCTATAGATGCTTCCAATCCTTCTACGTGTAAGATCTGATCTCCGGCTTCTCTATCTCGTTCAAAGATGATGGCTGGATATCTTCTACTGGAAGGCTTAATATCTTCAATATTTAATTTATCAATCATCTTTTTACGAGATGTTGCTTGTTTAGATTTCGCAACATTCGCACTAAATCTCATGATAAATTCCTGCAACTCTTTCTTCTTCTCTTCTGCTTTCTTATTCTGTTGAGAACGTTGTCTAGCAGCTAACTGAGAAGATTCATACCAAAACGTGTAATTACCACTGTAATGATTGATCTTTCCAAAATCTATATCAGAAATATGAGTACAAACCGCATCTAGAAAGTGACGGTCGTGAGATACTACTATTACTGTATTCTCATAATAAGCCAAAAAGTTTTCCAACCAGATTATTGTTTCATAATCCAGGTCGTTGGTAGGCTCATCCATGATCAATACATCCGGATTTCCAAAAAGTGCTTGTGCTAATAACACACGTACCTTTTGCTTACCATCAAGATCCTTCATAAGTGAGTAATGATAATCTGCAGAGATCCCAAGATTTGAAAGCATAGAGGCAGCATCGCTATCTGCATTCCATCCATTCATTTCTTCAAATTCCACCTGTAACACCCCTACTCGCTCTCCATCTGCATCATTGAAATCTTCCTTAGCATAGATCTCATCCATTTCCTTTTTTATTTTGAATAATGGCTTATTACCCATAATTACTGTTTCTAAAACAGTATATTCATCATAAAGGTTGTGGTTTTGCTCTAGAACAGACATTCTCTTTCCTGGCTCTAGAAAAACTCTACCACTAGTAGGTTCACTTTTTCCAGAAAGGATGTTTAAAAATGTAGATTTTCCAGCACCATTAGCACCAATAATTCCGTAGATATTCCCCTGTGTAAAAGTGGTATTTACCTCGTCGAATAAAACACGCTTACCAAATTGAACTGAAAGATTTGAAACTGATAACATAGATATATATTTCTTCTCGTAAATTTTTGCAAAAGTAGCTAATATTGTCCAATAGATAAAAGATTAACTTTTTAATTCAGCCTTTTAACTATCGATTAACAAAAGAAGACCTATCAAAAATTATATTTGTTACGTTGTAATTATTTCCAAATACCCCTAGAATTCCCAATCCTCTTATGAGAACTATAATATCCCTCTCAATACTGCTTTTATTTGTGGGACTGACTTCCTGCAATAGTGACATTAAGAACACTCAAAAAGTATTTATTGGTGGTCAAATTGAAAATCCAAGTAGCGAATATGTCATCA
Organism: Gillisia sp. Hel_I_29; assembly: GCF_000744275.1. Taxonomy (NCBI): domain Bacteria; kingdom Pseudomonadati; phylum Bacteroidota; class Flavobacteriia; order Flavobacteriales; family Flavobacteriaceae; genus Gillisia; species Gillisia sp. Hel_I_29. Next base: position 1,368,135 of record NZ_JQLP01000005.1, on the reverse strand, counting down.
TCTCTAAGAACGATGTAGATATAGATACATTTCAGCTAAATGAAAATAATAGATTTAGTGGAGAGCTAAATAATATTGAAGCAGGCCTATACGTTTTTAAACATCCACCCGAAAATCAGATCATGTATTTAGAACCAGGAGATAGCACACTGGTTTTTGTTAATACCTTAGATTTTGATGAATCTATAAATTTTAGCGGTAAGGGCGCTAAAGAAAGTAATTTTCTAAATAAGATCTATCTTCAGAATCAAAAGAACAACGATCTTATTCTTCATTATTATAAAGTTAAGCCTGAAGAGTTTGCTTACAAAACAGATTCTATAAGAGAAGCAAGAACCTTAGACCTAACAGCTCTTAGAGATAGATATGATCTATCTGAAGAATTTTACGACCTAGCTGCTGCTAGTATAAATTATGAATTCTACGATCTAAGAGAGCGATATACTTTTTTAATTGAAAAGTATTATCACGAATATGCAAATAACATCCCTTCAGATTTTCATGAGTATCGCAAGGATATTTCTTTTAATGATAAAGCATCTCAGGATAATTATATTTACTTGAACTTTTTAGATGATTATTTTAGATCGAAATCTATAGAAGATTGTAAGTCTAAAAAAAGCAGTTCTGAAGAATGTTACGATCTAAACAGTTATGAAAACATAAAGAGTAGAATGAAAATGGTAGATTCTAATATTGAGATAGAATCAATTAGAAATTCATTTTTAGAACTTTTGGCGGCTCAGGGAATTATCTATTCTCAGAATAAAGAGAATATCAACTCTATCGTAGAAACTTTGAAATCCATGAATTACTCTGGCAGACAATTGAAGGATATTGAGCAAATGGCTATGATCCAAAATAATTTGCTGCCTGGCTCTAATATCGGTCATTTAAAACTATTGAATAGTAAAAATGAGCCGGTTATGTTGAAAGATATTTCAAGAAAACCTATAATTACTTACCATTGGACCTTAAGTTCTCAAGGACACCACAAATGGGAAAATAATATTATTGAAGACCTTAGATTTAAGTATCCAGAGATCAATTTTATAGGCATTAATATAGATAAAGATCAATTTGATATTTGGCAAAACAGAGTTGCTCAGGAAGTTTATGATCAAAATTTTGAGTATAAATTAGAGATCATCACCGTAAAGCAGAAACTACTTAAAAACTACCTGAACAAGCTGCTTTTTGTAAAAGCAGATGGGACAATAGTTAGAGGAGATGTACAATTGAATTCTCCTGAACTTGAGAATAAAATTTTAGAATTTATCAGTCAGAAATAGCCTCTTAAAATATCACAAATCAAAAAATCCCAAAGTTACCTCTGGGATTTTTTTTATTATTTTATAAGGTAATTTAATTTCCCTTATTATAATCTGCTAAAAATTGTTTTAAACCGCTATCTGTTAAAGGATGTTTTAATAAACCTTCAATAGAAGAAAGCGGCCCGGTCATTACATCTGCCCCAATTTTAGCACATTCTAATATATGCATGCTATGACGTACTGAAGCTGCAAGAATTTCAGTTTCAAATCCGTAGTTATCATAGATCAATCTAATATCTGCAATCAGATTTAATCCATCTGTAGAAATATCATCTAATCTACCAATAAATGGAGATACATAGGTTGCACCTGCTTTTGCTGCTAACAAAGCTTGTCCTGCAGAAAAAACTAGTGTACAATTGGTTCTAATTCCCTTATCGCTAAAATATTTAATAGCTTTAATTCCTTCTTTTATCATAGGAATCTTAACCACTATTTGCTTATGAAGCTTAGCTAGTTCTTCACCTTCTTTAACCATTCCATCAAAATCTGTAGAAATTACTTCTGCACTCACATCTCCATCTACAATATCACATATCTTCTTGTAATGATTAATGATATTTTCTTTTCCGGTAATTCCCTCTTTTGCCATTAAAGAAGGATTGGTTGTAACTCCATCAAGAACTCCAAGATCCTGAGCTTCTTTAATTTGATCAAGGTTTGCAGTGTCAATAAAAAATTTCATAGTGGTTTTTTTAAGTTTTATAGAAAATTTTGTGTTGTAAAATTACAATTTATAATGTTTGAGCAACATCTTCTCATATACTTTATCTGGTAGAATCCTTTTAAGCGCAATAGAAAATTTCTGTAATGGTTCTCCCACCTTGTAATGCCCTCTAGGTTTTTTGGTAGTAATTATCTTATAGATAGCTTTTGCCATTACCTGCGGATCTTTACCGTGATCTACATGCTCATTCATAATATTTAAGGTACGCTCATAGGAAGTTTCATATGGAGAACCTTTAATTACAGGAGCATGAAATCTCCCTGCCGCAATATTGGTAGCAAAATCTCCAGGAGCAACATTAGTCATACTAATATTAAAGTCTTTAAGCTCCATTCTAAAGGCTTCTGTAGTTAGTTCTAAAGCTCCTTTTGAAGCTGAATATATACCGCGATATGGTAAGCCCATATACCCAGCAATAGAGGTAATATTTATTATAAGCCCTGATTTTTGCTTTCTCATTTGCGGCAATACAGACTTAATTACATTTAATGGCCCAAAATAATTGGTATCAAAAGCTTTCTTTATTTCAATTTCCGGAGTTTCTTCAAGCGGGCCTGTAATTCCAACCCCTGCATTATTTATAAGTACATCTAACCTACCCTCTTTTTCTATGATTGAATTAACCGCAGCAGTTATAGTCTCGACTTTAGTAACATCCAAAGCAACTAATTCAAATTTTAAAGAAGATTGATTTTGAGGATTTCTACTCGTACCGTAAACCTTATAATTTCTATCAGAAAGATATTCTGCTATAGACTTTCCTATTCCTGAAGAACCACCAGTAATAAGAACAACTTTTGAAGTTTGAGAGGCATCTGTTTTCATAGCTCACAAAGATGCGATAATATTTAAATATCAGATACAAAAAATGGCAAGCTACCCACATCACACCGCTTCGACCGCCTACCCTTGCTGCGTTCCCGCCCTGGGGGGATTCAGCAGGAGCTGGTTGTGTGGGACTTGCCGAGGCAAATATACAATCTTTGATACATTTTACAAGTATTTTTTAAACTGATTTAATTAATTTAGCCCTTAGCAAAAACGCTAATTTTTATGAAAAAAGCTAACCTCCTGTTACTGTTTATTTTAAACTTCATTTTAATTTCTTGTGGAAGTAATTCTGATAAAAAAATAAGTGATTATTCTTTAAAATTAAATCAAGTTAAGGCAGAATATCATCTAGGAGATCAGTTAGAAGTCTCTATTTTGAATCCAAAAAGTAAAAAAATAGACTCCGTTAACTTTTACCTTCAAGATAAATTAATCTCAAAAAAGCCAGAAGAGACCAATTTGAAGTTAAAGCTTGAGAGAGAAAAGTTGGGTAATCAAAAAATAAGCGCATTTATCTATTCTGAAGGCACTACAGATACCCTACAAACTTCGGTAAAAATATATAATGATGCACCTCCCGCAATTTATACCTATAAGATCATTAATACCTATCCTCATGATCAGGGAGCATATACGCAAGGCTTAGAATTCTTAAATGATACTTTATACGAAAGTACAGGGCAATACGGAAGTTCTTCATTGCGTATTACTAATTTTGAAACGGGAAAGGTTCTTAAAAAGATAGATCTAGACGCAAGATATTTTGGAGAAGGACTTTCAATTCTAAATAATAAGATCTATCAATTAACCTGGCAAAAAGGAGTTGGCTTTATTTATAATATAGAAACTCTCGAAAAAATTGGCAGTTTTAATTTTAATCAAAGTAAAGAAGGCTGGGGACTATGCAATGATGGTAAGAAATTCTATAAAAGTGATGGTACAGAGAAGATCTGGACTTTGGATGCTCAAACGCTGGCTGAACTAGATTATATACAACCTACAACAAACAGAACGATCTCTACACAGTTAAATGAACTAGAATGGGTAGATGGTAAAATATACGCGAACACTTATCAAAAAGACGGAGTAGCCATCATTAATCCTAAAAATGGAGCTATTGAAGGTATCATAGATTTCCATGATCTAAGAGATAATGTTACACAACACCCAAAACTAGATGTATTAAACGGAATTGCATATAATCCGAATACTAAAAGATTGTATGTTACCGGAAAGAACTGGGATAAATTGTTTGAGGTAGAAATTATAAAAAAATAAATGAGTTATACTCCCGAAATATTTGAACAGCAGCTAAAGGTTTCTGAATCTGATCTTGATGATTTGCAACATGTAAATAATGTACAATATGTGCAATGGATACAGGATATTGCGAAGTCTCATTGGGAATCTAGAGCTAGCAGCGAAATTAAAGAACGCTATTTTTGGGTAGTTATAAGGCACGAAATAGATTACAAGAGGCAGGCGTTCTTAAATGATAACTTGCTTTTAAAAACATTTATTGGAGAACAGACACATGTAACTTCAAAGAGACATGTCCATATATTAAATAAAGAAAATGGAGATATTTTGGTAGAAGCAAAGTCTACGTGGTGCCTCATGGATTATTCAACAAAAAAACCCGTAAAGATCTCTGAAGAACTATTACGAGTTTTTTGTAAATAAGATACTATCTACTTATAGCGTTTTTGATATTTCGCGTACTGCATGTATCGTTTTGTCTATATCTTCATAAGATAAGGCTTCAGTAATGAACCATGTTTCGAATGCACTTGGAGCAATATAAATTCCATGATCTAACATTCCATGGAAGAACTTTTTAAAAGTTTCATTGTTGCCATTCGCAGCAGTATCAAAATCAACTACCCTTTCTTCCGCAAAATGAACAGAGATCATAGAACCAAATCTATTAATAGTATGAGTAATATTATTTTCTTTTAAAACCTTTGCAATTCCTTCATGTAAATATTGAGTCTTTTTATTGATACTTTCAAAGATCTCCCTATTTTCATCTAGCTCTGTAAGCATTGCTAATCCTGCAGCCATTGCCAAAGGGTTGCCACTTAATGTTCCGGCTTGATATACAGGTCCAATTGGAGCTAAATAATTCATGATTTCATTTCTAGCAGCGAAAGCACCTACCGGCAAACCACCTCCAATAACTTTTCCAAAACATACAATATCTGCCTTAACTCCAGAAGTTTCTTGTACACCTCCAGGGGCCAATCTAAACCCTGTCATTACCTCATCAAATATCAACAAGATGTCATTAGCATCACACAATTCCCTAAGTCCTTCTAAAAACCCTTGTTGTGGTGGAATACATCCCATATTTCCGGCAACCGGTTCTAAAATAATACAGGAGATCTCCTTTTTATTAGCCTCAATTAATTGCTTTACACTATCCAGATCGTTGTATTTGGCTAAGAGCGTATCTTTTGCTGTTCCCTGAGTTACACCGGGACTATTTGGAGTTCCAAACGTTATGGCTCCACTCCCCGCTTGTATCAAAAATGAATCGCTATGCCCATGATAACAGCCTGCAAATTTTATGATCTTTTCTTTTGAATTGAAACCTCTCGCCAGTCTAACTGCACTCATACAAGCTTCTGTTCCAGAATTCACGAACCTGATCTTGTCTATATTAGGAACCATTTTTACCGCTAATTCTGCAATTCTGGTTTCAATTTCTGTAGGAGTTCCAAAACTGGTTCCCTTTTTAGCTTTTTCGATAACAGCATCTACCACAGGCTTATGGGCATGACCCAAGATCATTGGCCCCCAAGAATTAATGTAATCTATAAACTTATTCCCGTCTGCATCAAATAAATAAGCTCCTTCAGCACGTTCTACAAAAATAGGATCTCCCCCAACCGCTTTAAAAGCTCTAACGGGAGAATTTACTCCACCTGGAATTACCTTTTGCGCATTCTCAAATAACTCACTACTTCTCTTATAAATCATATTTTAATATTGGTTATTAGCAGGAGACACCTTTAATCTCTGGCCTATAGCAAGATCATTAGATCTTAGATTATTAACTTCCTGCAGCATTTCTACTGTGGTATTAAATCTTTTTGAAATTGAATACAACGTATCCCCCTTTTCAACGGTATATGTTTTGAATCCAGAATTTGAACTTGCTTCTGCAATTTCAGAGCTGCGTTCTCTTCTTCTAGATTTCTTACCTAAAACTTTTTCGTCAAAATGATTTAATTGATATTTTTCTATCATATCTATCAATTTTCTAGGATAAAGCCTATCTGTAGCATATCCTGCAGCTCTTAAACCTTTCGCCCAGCCTTCATAATCATCTATATCCAGATCAAAAAGATTAGAATATCTTCGTCTCTCACTTAAAAATAAGGAGTGATCTCTATATGAGAATTTAGGATCATTATATTTCCTGAAACATTCCTGAGAACGATCGTCATCGTGATACACTTTATCGCCTTCCCAATCATGGCATTTTATTCCGAAATGATTATTTGCTCTTCTTGTGAGTTCTCCCCTTCCAGCACCAGATTCTAAAATACCTTGAGCCAATGTTATACTTGCGGGGATGTTGTAAAGTCTCATTTCTTCCATAGCGATGTCTGAATATTCTGAAATGTATTGCTCTACAATATTTGCATAGCTTCCGGTAGGTCTAGATCTTACCTCTGCATCTACAGGTCTGGCCGGAATTGCTCTGCTTTCTCTTTTGTTTTCTGTTCTAGGGGTAGATTTACGAGAAGTGACCTTTTTTTTGCTTCCGCAGGAAGCAGCCATAACAACTACTAAGATCAAGAATAAAAGTCTTTTGAAGATCATTCTAAATTTCGATTAAGGGTAATTTCTTTTTAGACAATTGCTTATTCATACCTTCTATGCCCTGTAAGCCTCCTGTATGAACGGCTAAAATACGAGAATTTTCAGGAATAGAAGATTTTTCGATCAGGTCAAAAATACCAAAAATCATCTTTCCTGTGTAGATAGGATCTAATGCGATCTGATATTTTCTCTTAAATTTATTTAAGAAATTAATTAGCTCTCCATTCACTTTGGCGTAACCTCCAAAATGGTAGTCTGTTACTAACTCCCAATTTGTTTTTGAAGTAAAATTTCTAATTTCAGAGCTTAAGAAATCTCCTTTTAACGCAGGAAAACCCAAAACTTTTTGATCTGAATGGGATGCGTTTATGATGCCGGAGATTGTTCCTCCTGTTCCCACCGCACAGCAAATAATCTCGAAATTAGATTCTGCATCAGTCATGATTTCTTCACAGCCTTTAACTGCAAGCTCATTAGTTCCGCCTTCAGGAATTAGATAAAAATCACCAAAATCAAATTTCAGTTTTTCAATAAATTCTGACGAATCTTTCTCTCTATATTTTTCTCTGTTTATAAAATGAAATCCCATCCCTTGCTCTTTTGCAAATCTTAGAGTAGAATTATGATTTAAGGTAGTATTTAGATCTACACCCAATTCTTCCCCTCTTATAATTCCTATCGTTTTAAATCCTAAAAGTTTTCCTGCTGCTGCAACAGCCGCTATGTGGTTTGAAAAAGCACCTCCAAAAGTGAGAATGGTTTTACTTCCGTTATTTTTAGCCTCTTGAAGATTATATTTTAATTTTCTGAATTTGTTTCCGGAGACGAAGGGATGAATAAGGTCTTCTCTCTTAATATGTAAACTAATGTTGTGTGCTTTAAAATGCGTAACTAGCTCAACGGGAGGTTCAACAAAATTAAGATCCATCATTTTCATCATATAGCAAAGATTGGAATTTTAGCATTATTCTATCCCTAAATTCTATTCTTTATTTTGATGCTATTTTTAGGTAATTAACCCAGCTCCATATTTTTCGCTTCTTCAGATATAGAAGATTAGCTTCTTGTTGATAAGACTCCCTTTCAAATGAGATATTTCTATAAGCTAAATACGCATTACCATAGTATGTATATTTCAGAAGAAATTCTAGGATATATATTATATAAAAAGGTAAAATCAACATTTCTAATTGTTGTTGTAAATGAATTTTTTCATGATTCATAAATACAGGGTCTTCTTTTAATTTTTCGTCTCTTAAAATAACGAAAGGCCAAATGCTAATACCCAGAAAGCCTTTCTTTAATATAAACTTGTTAATTATAAGGATCATAGGTTTGAATATAAGAAATTGTATTTTTGTAATATGAGCTTTTTAAAGAAAAAAATTCCTCTAGAAGAGGGTGATTATTATTTAACTCCAGAGGGCTATAGATGTTTTACAGAGCAATATCATTTAAAAAGAGGCTATTGTTGTGAAAGCGGATGCAGACATTGTCCTTATGGATATAATAAGAATACAAATAAACAGCAACCGAAAAAATGACATTCAAAGAACAGATCTTACAAGGAATACCTTTTGAACTTCCCTCCAAAAAAGTTTTAAATCCCTCTGCAAATCATGCACCAAAACGTAAGGACATCCTTAATAAAGAAGAAAAACAATTAGCGCTTAGAAACGCTTTAAGGTATTTTGATGCTGAACATCATGCCACGCTTCTTCCAGAATTTAGAGAAGAATTAGAGAAATATGGTAGAATCTATATGTATAGGTTTAAGCCTGAATATGAAATGAAAGCCAGAGCTGTAGAAGAATATCCGGGTAACTCTTTACAAGCTCGTTCTATCATGCTCATGATACAGAATAATTTAGATCCGGCAGTAGCACAACATCCGGAAGAGTTAATTACCTATGGTGGGAATGGGGCTGTTTTCCAGAACTGGGCACAGTATTTATTAGTGATGCAATATTTAGCTGAAATGGAGGAAGACCAAACCTTGGTGATCTATTCTGGGCATCCAATGGGGTTATTTCCTTCAAACACCAATGCTCCTAGAGTAGTGGTTACTAACGGAATGGTAATTCCTAATTATTCCCAGCCAGATCATTGGGAAAAGTTTAATGCTCTGGGAGTATCTCAATACGGGCAAATGACTGCTGGAAGCTATATGTACATTGGGCCTCAGGGAATAGTTCATGGTACCACAATTACCATTTTAAATGCTGGTAGAAAAATAGCAAAGAACAATGAAGATTTAGGGGGTAAACTATTTGTAACCTCCGGACTTGGAGGTATGAGCGGCGCACAACCAAAAGCTGGAAATATTGCTGGATGCATCACTGTATGTGCGGAAGTCAATGAAAAAGCAGTTCATGTAAGACATTCTCAAGGTTGGGTAGATGAAGTTATTTCAGATCTTGAAGAACTTACCGCAAGAGTTAAAAAAGCAAAAGAAAACAAAGAAACGGTGTCTATCGCCTTTCATGGGAATATAGTTGAAGTGTGGGAACATTTTGACAAAGCAAACATGTATATAGATCTTGGAAGCGATCAAACTTCATTACACAATCCATGGGCCGGTGGATATTATCCTGCAGAATTAAGTTTTGAAGAAGCTAATAAAATGATGAGTGCCAATCCAGATCTTTTTAAAGAAAAGGTGCAGCAAAGTTTACGGCGACACGCAGATGCTATAAATAATCATACCAAAAAAGGAACTTATTTTTTTGATTATGGAAATGCTTTTCTTTTAGAAGCCTCCAGAGCCGGAGCTAAGATATATATAGATGAAAATGATCATTTTGTGAGTGCCGCTGAATTGAATAAAGAGAAAGCTGAAAATGCTCCATTTGCATATCCCTCTTATGTACAAGATATAATGGGGCCAATGTGCTTTGATTATGGCTTTGGCCCTTTTAGGTGGGTTTGCGCGTCTGGAAAAGATTCAGATCTAGATAAAACTGATGCTATTGCAACACAAGTTCTTGAAAAACTGAAAATAGAAGCTCCTGAAGAAATTCAATCTCAATTGGCTGATAATATAAAATGGATTAAAAATGCAAAAAAGAATAAACTTGTAGTTGGATCTAAAGCCAGAATACTATACGCAGATGCTATAGGTAGAATGGAAATCGCACAAGCTTTTAATACTGCTATTGCCAATGGAGAATTAGAAGGAGCTATCATATTAGGAAGAGATCATCATGACGTTTCCGGTACAGATTCTCCTTACCGTGAGACTTCCAATATCTACGACGGCTCTAGATTTACGGCAGATATGGCTATACAGAATGTTATTGGTGATAGCTTTAGAGGCGCTACCTGGGTTAGCATTCATAATGGTGGTGGCGTAGGATGGGGAGAGGTTGTAAATGGAGGCTTCGGTATGGTTCTTGATGGATCTAAAGCATCTGAAGATAAATTAAAATCTATGCTCTTTTGGGACGTTAACAATGGTTTAGCGAGACGTTCTTGGGCGAGAAACAAAGAGGCTGTTTTTACTATAAATAGGGCGATGCAAACAGAACCCAAGTTAAAAGTAACCATGCCTAATTTTGTAGATGATTCTTTGTTTTTAGAAGAGTAGTAACCCTCTAAAATATAAATTTATGAAATTCTTAAAAATTACATTTGCAATGTTTCTGTTTGCTGCACTGCTTACATCCTGCAGCTCGGTTAAAGTAGCATCAGATTATGATCAGTCTGTAGATTTCAATAAGTATAAGACCTATGCGTTTTTCAAACCTGGAATAGATAAGGCAGAAGTTTCAGATCTAGACAAAAAAAGAATCTTACGTGGTATAGAATCTGCCATGAGTGTACAAGGTTATATGAAATCTGAAGACCCTGATATGTTGGTTAGCATTTTTACCAAAACTAATGAGAACATTAATATCTATCAAAATAATATGATGGGTTTCTATGGCTACGGATGGGGAGGTTGGAATCCTTATTATTGGGGAGCTGGTCGTAATACCATTTCTTCAACAAGTGAAGGTACTCTTTACATAGACCTTATCGACGCTAAAGACAAAGAACTTATCTGGCAAGGTATGGGAACAGCTGCACTTGCTACAGATGTTTCTAAAAAACAAAATAGAGTGAACGAAATTGTAGCAGAAATATTAAAGAAATTTCCACCGGGAAAAGAATAAGTAAATATTCTAAACGCTTCCAATTGGAGGCGTTTTTTGTTGAAAACAGTTTTATTTTCAAGGAGCCCTAAGTTGATATTATCCAAACCTAATTTTGTATCTTTAGGCTGCAAAAACACCATATATATATATGTTAGAAGAAATTCAATCTAATGAGATTTTAGACCGGCTACCAGATCATTTGCAACAATTTATCAAACCTCAGGATTATGATGAATATACAGCAATAAATCAGGCAGTTTGGAGATATGTGATGCGAAAGAATGTGGATTATCTAAGTAAAGTTGCTCATAATTCTTATTTAGAAGGTCTTAGGCAAACAGGGATCTCTATAGATAGCATTCCCAATATGTATGGAATGAATAGAATTCTAAAGGAAATTGGATGGGCAGCAGTTGCCGTAGATGGATTTATTCCACCAGCGGCTTTTATGGAATTTCAAGCTTATAACGTTCTTGTTATTGCAAGTGATATAAGACAACTAGATCATATAGAATACACTCCTGCTCCAGATATAATTCATGAAGGTGCCGGGCATGCTCCAATCATTGCCAATCCAGAATATGCAGAATATTTAAGACGTTTTGGAGAAATTGGTTGCAAAGCGATCTCGAGTGCTAAAGATTATGAAATGTACGAAGCCATTCGTCATCTTTCTATAATCAAAGAAGCTGAAGATACACCTGAAGATGTAATTCGTGAAGCTGAAGAGAAAGTAGATTTTCTTCAGAATAATATGGGAAAGCCTAGTGAAATGGCTCAAATTAGAAATTTACACTGGTGGACCGTAGAATACGGACTTATAGGAACTGTGGAAGAGCCAAAGATCTACGGTGCAGGACTTTTATCTTCTATTGGAGAAAGCGCTTGGTGTATGACAGATAAGGTGAAAAAAAGACCTTATAATCTAGAAGCTGCCAATCAAGAATTTGATATTACAAAACCACAACCTCAATTATATGTCACTCCAGATTTCTCTTATTTAAGTCAGGTACTTGAAGAATTTGCAAATACCATGTCGCTAAGAAAGGGAGGTTTATCTGGATTGGAAAAGTTAATTAATTCCAAGAATTTAGGCACTATTGAGTTGAGCACCGGAATACAGATTTCTGGGAATTTTACCAAAGTTATTTCTTATCAGGATCGGCCAATATATTTTCAAACAACTGGTAAAACTGCATTATCAAATAGAGATAAAGAACTTGTAGGGCATGGGGTTATAAATCATCCTAATGGCTTTGGATCTCCCATTGGAAAACTAAAAGGGATCAATCTAGCTATTGAAGATATGAGCCCTAGAGATCTTAGAGCTTATGATATCTATGAGGGCGAAAATATTACTTTTGAATTTGAAGGTGGGATTTTTGTAACAGGGGATATCATAACCGGCACTAGAAATCTTCAAGGTAAAATAATTCTGATAAGTCTAAAAAATTGTACGGTTACCTATAAAAATGAAATATTATTCCAACTAGAATGGGGCAATTATGATATGGCTATAGGGAAAGAAGTAATTTCTGCCTTTGCTGGTCCAGCAGATCCTTTGTCTTTTGATCTTATTACTCATAAAGTTTCAAGCACCACCATAAAGAGTAAAAGTTCTGAAGAGAAATTAGAATTGGAAAGTTTGTATCAAGCAGTAAAGAACAATAGAAATGGTGAAAACACTAAATTCTCTCTAGAAGCAGCTTTCGAAATTGCTAAAAAACATCATCCAAAAGATTGGTTACTTTCTGTTGAAATATATGAATTGGTTTTAGACAGAGATCCAAAATTTGCAGCTAAAGTGAAAGAACATTTACATGAAGTTAAAGCACAACGTAAAGATATCGCTCACTTAATTGATGGAGGAATAGAACTCGTAGAAGCTAATTTAATGGTGAAATAACTATAATTTTAGTGACTCCAGATCTTTATTACTGTTAAATGAATTACCATTATACTCTAAGGTCCACCCCATAGAGTTGGTTAAAATATAAATTTTTTGAAGTTCGCTTATCAACCTATTCTTAGCATTGGTCTTTAGGGAGGATTTCTCAATTTTCGCACTTATGAGTTTTGTTACTTTTTTCTGAATGGTATTATAATCTTCTGCTTCAAATTGATTTAGATAATCTTGAGTAACGTCATAATATTGAATATTAGGATTGATCTTGATCTCCTCATCCGGGATATAAGTAATGGTAACGGTCTTAGTTTCTGGGTGCACTTCTGTCTTTAATTTGCTAAGATCATAAGATACTGTTACATCTGCATTTACTATTATAAGAGCTTTTTTTCTTGCAGAAAATATATCTAGGTAGTACTTCTTAGAATCTTTATAGGAGAAAACTTGAGAAAAATTGCCTTCGGTAACCACCAGCTTCCCAACATTCTTTATTTGTTTTTGGATAAGATTGGTACTTTCTAGCAATTGATCTCTCTCATTATTCTTAGATTCAAAATATTGATATCCAAAAAACACAACCAAAAGTAAAAGAACCACCGCAATAATCTTTCTCATAGCTTAGAATTTAGGCTAAAGATACTAATAAGAAGAACGGATTATTATAAATTTAAGTGAAGAAGTGGTGTATAATAAAAATGCTTATGGACGGCCCCACCCGTCCATAAGCTTTAAAATTCTAAAATCTACCCCAACAAATTTTAGAAACTAAGCATTAATTTTGAACTAATTTTAATAATTATTTAAGATGTAGTTCTACTCTTATTGCTTATTTAAAATTACAAAAATTTAATCACCAAACAAGTAAATCTCCTTAAATTTTTATATTAATTATGTGTTTATCAGAAAGATAGCTTTAAAATCTTAATAGATATCAACAAAATAGAAGACACAGATTATTAACAGTTTTGAATATAAAGAATAGAAAAAATCGAGGATTAATAATTTTTAAATCAGAAACGCATCCAGGAATGATCTTTTACTAACAAATCTATATTTTCCCTTAACTGAGATATGAACTTTTTATGCGCTTCAGAATTTTCATTAAATGGTCTATGATTTAAGCCTCTATGTATGGTTTCCACCTTCTTCATTACATCTAGCTCCTTTGGAAGCACCCAGGCATCTAAGAATTTATTCCAGATATATGAAATAGCTGTGCTGTTAGGATGAAGCAGATCTTCTTTATAAAACCTATAATCTCTAAGATCATCCACCATGATCTCATAAGAAGGAAAATAATCAACCTTTAAACCGCCATCTTTTTTGATTTTTAAATTCTCATGAATGGCAGTTAAAAGATGCGCTTTGCTTAATTGATTTTCTAAGAGACCATCTCTAAGATGCCTAACAGGAGAAAGTGTATAAATTAGTTGTATGTCTCTATTAAGTTTACATAATAACGATTGAATGGAATGTAATTTACCAGTTATTTCTTCTATGCTCATTAGCTTTTTCACAAATTCCTTTTGAGGTAATTTATGGCAATTAGCAACAGATGTTTCTGTTTTTAAATGATAATATTTCCATGCTGTTCCTAAAGTAAGTATGATGTGCGAAGTTTGATTTAAATAAGACCTGCTATGTTGCAGTTGAACATTTAATCTTTCTATTAAATTAGAACTACTTTCATCGCTAAGTTCTGAATGTGCATCAAAACTATGCCAGCGTTCATTATGATAAAAAATATCTGCAGAGGTAAACTCATAGCCCTCCACTACTTTTCTTAAAAAATTTTCTAAGGCTGAAGGGTGATATAGAATTCCAAAAGGATTCTTATAATTCTGAAATTGATAAAGATCTAGTTTCTCACCAATGTTTTCCACAAAACATGAGCCGAGCAAGAAGATCTTAGAGCGATAACTAATTGCATTATCTTGGGGGGAAACCGATACTTCTGTTCTAAACTTCATAATATTTAAAATTAGATAAAAATAAACCCCGCAATTAAGAAATGCGGGGTAAGTTTATTAGTTTAAATATTCTCTTGATTTTTGCAAGGCTTCCGCTATTCCTTCAGGTTTTTTACCTCCCGCAGTTGCAAAGAAAGGCTGCCCCCCTCCTCCACCTTGAATAAATTTACCAAGTTCGCGTACTACCTGTCCTGCATTCAAACCTTTTTCTGCTACTAATTCTTTTGAAATGTAACATGATAATAATGCTTTGCCATCTTGCTCTGAAGCTAGTAACAAAAACAAATTATTCTTATTTTCTCCTAACTGAAATGCAAGATCTTTAATTCCATTAGCATCTAGATCTACTTTCTTAGCAAGAAAATCTATTCCGTTAATAGATTGTATTTCTGTTTGAAGTTCTACTTTAAGGTTTTTAGCCTTTTCTCTTAATAATGTTTCAACTTGTTTCTTAAGAGACGCATTTTCAGATTGTAATGATTGTATAGACTTTACCGGATCTTTAGCATTCTTTAATTCTGAATTGATCTGATGAAGGGTTTCTGCCTGATCTGAAAAATATTGTTTTACAGCATCACCGGTAATAGCTTCAATTCTACGAATTCCGGCTGCTACTGCTCCCTCAGAAATAATTTTAAAATACCAAATATCTGCGGTATTCTGAACATGCGTACCACCACATAGTTCCATAGAGTCTCCAAACTTTATGGCTCTTACAGAATCTCCATATTTCTCCCCAAAGAGTGCAATTGCACCTTGCTCTATAGCATTATTATACGTAATTCCCCTTTGTTCAAATAAAGGAATTTGCTCTTTGATGCGCTTGTTAACAAAGGTTTCTATTTCCTGTAATTCTCCTGCACTAAGCTTACTGAAGTGAGAAAAATCAAATCTTAGATAATCCGGACTTACCATAGAACCTTTTTGTTCTACATGAGTGCCTAAGATTTTTCTTAAAGCTTGATGTAATAAATGTGTTGCAGAATGATTTGCCTGAGAGAGATCTCTTTTTTCAATATTTACCTTGGCCTGCAGCGTTCCAGAAATATCTGAAGGTAATTTTTTAGTAAAATGAATAATTAAATTATTCTCCTTCTTAGTATCAATTATTTTTATCGTTTCTCCATTCTCGGTCTCAAGAATTCCTCTATCACCAACTTGTCCACCACCTTCAGCATAAAATGGAGTTCTATTAAGTACTAATTGATATATCTCACCATCCTTCTTACTATTAACCTTCCTAATTCTTGTGATCTTTACTTCAGAAGATCTGTGATCATATCCTATAAAGTTTTCAGATTCCTCTTCTCCTAATATCTGCCAATCTCCGGCAGTTACAACAGAAGCAGCTCTTGACCGATCTTTTTGCTGCTGTAATTCAGACTTAAACTCAGCTTCATCCAGATCATATCCGCGTTCTCTCAATATAAGAGCAGTAAGATCTATAGGGAAACCAAAGGTGTCATATAATTCAAAGGCTTTTTTACCTGAAACAGTTTTTCCGGTTGTATTTTCAATAATATTTTCTAGTAGCACAAGACCTTGGTCTAATGTTCTAAGAAAGGACTGTTCTTCTTCTCTAATTACATTCTCACAAAGCGTTTGCTGAGCTTTAATTTCTGGGAAAGAATCTCCCATCTGCTTGCTCAAAGTAGCTACCAATTTATAAATAAATGGTTCTTTAGTATCTAAAAAGGTAAAGCCATATCTAATAGCTCTCCTTAATATTCTTCTTATAACATATCCTGCACCGCCATTGCCTGGTAATTGCCCATCTGCAATAGCAAAAGCTACAGCTCTAACATGGTCTGCAATAACTCTAATAGCTATATCTACTTTCTCCGTTTTGCCATAAGGAGTATTGGTAATAATTTCTATCTCTTTTATAAGAGGTGTAAATACATCGGTATCATAATTAGATTTTTTATCTTGCAATACCATACAAAGCCTTTCAAAGCCCATTCCGGTATCTACATGCTGCGCAGGTAATTTTTCTAAAGATCCATCTGCTTTTCTATTAAATTCTATAAAAACCAAATTCCAGATCTCTACTACAAGAGGATGATCTGCATTTACTAGATCTCTACCAGGGATCTTAACTTTTTCCTCCTCAGATCTAAGATCTACGTGAATTTCTGAACTTGGACCACACGGCCCCTGATCTCCCATTTCCCAGAAATTATCTTTTTTATTACCCATGATAATTCTGTCTTCAGGAACAATCGCTTTCCAAAGATCAAAAGCCTCCTTATCTAAAGGCATATTATCATCTTCGCTTCCTTCAAATACAGAAACATATAAAATATCTTTGTTCACCTTAAAAACTTCGGTAAGTAATTCCCAAGCCCAATGAATTGCTTCTTTTTTGAAATAATCTCCAAAACTCCAATTCCCAAGCATTTCAAACATAGTATGATGGTAAGTATCCATCCCTACTTCTTCCAAGTCATTATGCTTACCACTAACTCTAAGACACTTTTGGGTATCTGTAATTCTAGTTTGCTTTGGCACTGTGTTTCCAAGAAAATATTCCTTAAATTGATTCATTCCTGCATTGGTAAACATCAGGGTTGGATCATCTTTAATTACCATAGGTGCAGATGGCACAATGGTATGAACTTTAGATTTAAAGAATTCGAGGTATGTTGAGCGTATCTCCTTAGATTTCATATGGCCAAAAAAGGTCTAATAATTATTAAATTATGTGGGTGAGAAAACAATTTTTATATTTGTTCGTTTCTCATAACCATTTGCAAGGTTTTTGCAGTGCTTAATACTGGCAAAAATAGCATATTTTTAATTTATGACGAAGGTTAAATATTATTACGATAGCGAGACGCTTTCCTATAAAAAAATTGAACGCCGTAAAAGCCGAAAATTTGGGATCGCCTTTGTAGGAATTGCGGGAGCATTTCTTGCCGGGCTTATACTGCTCGTGGTTTATTTAAATATTCCAGGTATAGAAACCCCTAAAGAAAAAGCGCTTAAGAGAGAATTGCTGAACATGCAATTACAATACGGAATTCAGAACAAAAAGATGGATCAAATCCAGAACGTTCTTGCTGATATTGAAGATAGAGACAATAATATATATAGACTATATTTTGAAGCCAATCCTATTCCAGAAGAACAGCGCAAAGCAGGTTTTGGAGGTATAAACAGATATAAGAATCTAGAGGGTTATGAAAACTCTAAACTTATAATAGATACCGAAAAGAGGATGGATATTCTTACAAAACAAATTGTTGTTCAGTCCAAATCTTTAGATGAAATAACAGTTCTAGCAAAAGAAAAAGAACAACTGCTCGCAGCGATCCCTGCAATACAACCTGTCAAAAATGAAGACCTTAAGAGAATTGCTTCCGGATATGGCTGGAGAAGTGATCCTTTTACCAAGGTTAAGAAATTTCATTATGGAATGGACTTTTCTTCCCCTCGGGGAACTCCTGTTTATGCCACCGGCGACGGAAAAGTGGAAAGGGCAGATAATAGAGCAACCGGTTTTGGAAATCATATAGAAATAGATCATGGGTATGGATATACCAGCCTATATGCTCATTTATATAAATACAATGTAAGAGTAGGTCAAAAAGTAAAACGTGGAGATGTAATAGGTTTTGTTGGAAGCACCGGTAGATCTGAAGGTCCACATTTACATTATGAGATCTATAAAGATGGAGAACGTATTAACCCTATTAACTTCTATTATGGTAACTTATCTCCAGAAGAATTTGACCAGGTTCTTATTAAAGCACAACAAGAAAACCAATCTTTAGATTAATGCATGTAGATCTTCCAGAAAAACGATATTATGCTATTGGCGAAGTTGCTGAAGCATTTGGTGTGAATACGTCTCTTATCAGATTTTGGGAGAAAGAATTTGATGCACTAAAACCTAAAAAGAATGCCAAAGGCAATAGATTATTTACTCCTCAAGACATAAAGAATCTAGAGCTCATTTATCATTTAGTGAAAGAACGTGGATTTACCTTAGAAGGTGCAAAAATCCATTTAAAAGAGGAAAAGAAGAAAACTCTCACTAACTTTGACATTATCCGAAAATTACAATCGGTAAAATCTGAATTAACCAATCTCAAAAATCAATTATAGTATGAAAAAGTGGCTTATTCCAGCAATTGTTATTATTGTTCTAGGTATTATTATTTATAGCTTAACTGTAGGCTTTAATAACAAAGCGGTAACTAAACAAGAAGATGCTAGATTAGCATGGTCTAACGTAGAAAGTTCCTATCAGAGAAGAAATGATCTTATTAGCAATCTTGTAAAAACCGTGAAAGGAGCTGCAGATTTTGAAAGAGGTACGCTTACAGATGTTATAGAAGCTAGAGCAAAAGCAACGTCTGTAAATATAGATCCTGCTAACATTACTCCAGAGCAAATGGCTCAATTCCAGCAAGCTCAAAGCGGAGTTTCTTCTGCATTATCAAGATTACTAGTTACTGTAGAAAGATATCCAGAATTAAAAGCAAATCAGAACTTTCTTCAGTTACAATCTCAATTAGAAGGAACTGAAAATAGAATTAATGTAGCAAGAAATAGATACAATGAGGGTGTTACAGAGTATAACAAATACATTAGAATTTTTCCGAATAGCATGTTTGCCGGATGGTTTGGATTTGACCCTATGGTTAGATTTGAAGCAGATGCAGGTTCTGAAAATGCACCAGATGTAGACTTCGATTTTAATTAGTAAAAGCTATGAGTAAAGTTGAAAGATTCTTAACAGAAAAGGAAGAGAAGGAAATTGTAGATGCTATCCGTTCTGCAGAAAAGGCAACTTCTGGTGAAATTAGAGTTCACATTGAAAAATCTCATGAAAATAAAGACATCTTTGAAAGGGCTATGGAAGTTTTCCATGCCCTTAAGATGGATAATACAAAGCAAGATAACGGGGTACTTATCTATGTAGCTGTAGAAGATCGGAACTTTGTAATCTATGGCGATAAAGGTATCAATGCAGTTGTTCCAGTAGATTTCTGGGAGAGTACAAAAGATACTATTGTTACTCACTTTAAAAATGGAAATTTCAAACAAGGACTTATCGATGGAATTTTGAAAGCTGGGAATCAGCTTCAAAAACATTTTCCATGGGATGAGAACGATGTTAATGAACTTCCAGACACTATATCAAAAGGCTAATGCTACCAATTAAAAGACTTTTATTTCCAGTACTATTTTTTATTCTTGCATTTTCTTTAGCAGGCTATGCTCAAAGAGATATACCTCCTAAGCCTAGCAAGCAGACCAGTGTCTATGATGAGGCAGGAGTTTTGTCTGCACAAGAAAAGAGCATGCTGGAGCAAAAATTAATTAATTATGCAGATACTACTTCTACACAAATTGTAATTGCTACCATTCCTTCATTAGAAGGAGAGTATATTGGACTTTATGCTCCAGAATGGGCGCAGGAATGGGGTGTTGGACAATCTAAAGAAGATAACGGACTTTTAGTGCTATTAGCTAAAGAAGATCGAAAGATATGGATCACAACAGGTTATGGTTTGGAACAATATCTAACCGATGCCAAGTCCAAAGACATTATCGAAAATATCATCCTACCAGACTTTAGAAATAACAACTTCTATGGTGGGTTGGATAAAGGTACTTCAGCTATTTTTGAGGTATTGAATGGAACTTTCAAAGGTTCTAGGCCTCAAACCGAAAGTAGTAATGGGATTCCTCCACGACTCATAATTATTGGTATCTTTTTTATCATTTTTATAATTTCACTTATCAGAAAGAATAAGAATGGTGGTGGCCCAGGAAGCAGAGGCGGAATGCGTGGTGGCTTATTAGATGCCATTATTTTAAGCAGCCTTGGAAGAGGTAGCTTTGGTGGCGGAAGCTCTGGAGGATTTGGTGGAGGCGGAGGCTTTGGCGGCGGAGGCGGTTTTGGAGGCGGCTTTGGCGGTGGAGGTTTTGGTGGTGGTGGTGCTGGTGGAAGCTGGTAATTATTACCTCAACCTTAATGAACAAACATTTTTAATAATCCTATTTAGAAAAAATAAAAAATCCCATCAGCAAGAACTGATGGGATTTTTTATTAGATATGTTTACCTATTTCTTTCTAAAATATACTGAAATTGGTACTCCTGTAAAGTTATATACTTCTCTTAGTTTATTCTCTAAATAACGCTTGTAAGGATCTCTCACATATTGAGGCAAGTTACAGAAAAATGCAAATTGAGGCTGAGGCGTTGGTAATTGCATACAGAATTTGATCTTTACATATTTACCTTTCCAAGCTGGTGGTGGATAACTTTCTATAATAGGAAGCATCGTATCGTTTAACTCACTTGTTTTTATTTTCTGACTTCTCGCTTTGTAAACATCTACAGCGGTTTCTATAGCTTTAAAAATACGTTGCTTAGAATGTACAGAGATAAAAACAATTGGCACATCTGTAAAAGGTTCAATCTCACGTCTTATCGTTTTTTCATATTCCTTCAATGTATTGGTTTCCTTTTCCATCAGATCCCATTTATTCACAAGAATAACTACACCTTTACGATTACGCTGTGCCAGCCAAAAAATATTTTGAACTTGACCATCAAACCCACGAGTTGCATCTAGAACTATTAAACAAACATCACAATTTTCTATAGCTCTTACAGATCTCATTACCGAGTAAAATTCAAGATCTTCTTTCACTTTAGATTTACGTCTTATTCCCGCAGTATCTACAAGATTAAACTCAAATCCAAAACGGTTGTATTTTGTATCTATAGAATCACGGGTAGTACCTGCAACATCGGTTACGATATAACGGTCTTCCCCAATTAATGAATTTATAAATGAAGATTTCCCTGCGTTCGGTCTTCCTACCACAGCAAATCTTGGCAATTCTGTTTCGTCGTCATCTTCAACCTCGGGCAATGCTTCAATTAGAGCATCTAATAATTCTCCGGTTCCACTACCATTTGTACTAGCAATAGGAAAGTAATCCCCTAAACCTAGAGAATAAAATTCTACAGCATTTTCTAAACGCTTTGAATTATCTACTTTATTAACCACTAAGAATACAGGTTTCTTAACCTTTCTTAAAAGTTTGGCTACATCTTCATCCATTCCGGTAATACCGGTTTCAACATCTACCATAAAGATTATAGCATCTGCTTCATCTATGGCAAGTTCTACCTGCTTATCGATCTCAGTTTCAAAAACGTCATCACTTCCTTTTACATATCCTCCAGTATCTATTAAAGAAAATGGTTGCCCATTCCAATCAGATTTTCCGTAATGTCTATCTCTTGTTACCCCACTAACGGAATCTACAATTGCTTCTCTACGCTGAATTAATCTGTTAAAAAAAGTGGATTTCCCAACGTTTGGTCTCCCTACAATGGCTACAATATTGCCCATATCGACTTAAGTCTTTTATTAATGTGCAAAAATAGTTCTTTTTAATTGAATATTATTCGCACTTTGATTGGAATTTATATCTAAACTTCTTATCAAATTACTATAAATTTGATCACTTTAATAAAGCAGTACTCATTTTTGAATCCATTAGATAAATAATAACCTTCTATAAAGCGAATTTTTATATTTCAGAATAAATAAATCGTAGTCCCTTTACATGAATTATATTGAGAACGAAGAATACAATGGAACTAATTTTAATGAACAACCTCTTGAAAGTGGAGAATATGAAAGTTGTATTTTTTTGAATTGCACTTTCACTACCACCAATCTTTCATCTTATACTTTTTCTGACTGTGAGTTTATAAATTCTGATCTAAGCAATGCACTCTTGAAGCATACAACGTTTAGAGATTGCATCTTTTCTAATTGTAAATTATTAGGTTTGAGATTTGATGAATGTAACCCGTTTTTACTTTCATTTAGATTTAAAGATTGTATTCTAAATTTCTCTTCTTTCTATTCCTTGAAGATCAAAAAGCTAATTTTTGATAACTGTAAATTAGAACAGGTAGATTTTGCAAATGCAAATCTACCTGATGTAATATTCTACAACTGTGATCTCACTGCCTCGATCTTTGAAAACACCAATCTGGAAAAAGCAGATTTTAGTAGCGCTTCAAATTTTAGCATAGACCCGGAAAAAAATAAACTTACCGGTGCTAAGTTTTCTTCAAATAACTTGGCAGGCTTACTAGATAAATACTTGCTTCAAATTAAATAAAAAAGCGATGATCTCTCATACCTTTTTTATGTCTAATACAAGATCCTAAACTTAATAGTGTCTTTAATTTCTTTGAGTTCTTTCACAACTTCAATATTATACGCCTTATCAATATCTGTAATTACATAGCCAATAGTCTCATTGGTTTTAAGATGTTGACCAACAATATTAATATCATTTGCAGCAAGAACCCTATTTATATGGGCTATAATTCCCGGCTTATTATGGTGTATATGAATAAGTCTGTGAGCATTTTCTAAAATAGGCAGTTGCAAATTCGGGAAATTAACGCTGTTAGTAGTGCTCCCGGTATTTATATATTCTATAATCTTCCCTGGAACAAAATTACCAATATTTTCTTGTGCCTCTTCTGTACTTCCTCCTATATGCGGAGTTAATATAACATTTGGCAATCCTTTCAAGGAAGACTCAAAATTCTCTTTATTGGTCTTAGGCTCAGACGGAAAAACATCTATCCCTGCCCCATTAACTTTTCCAGAATTTATATTATTCTTTAAAGCTTCTATATCTACAACATGTCCTCTACTAAGATTTAGAAAGATCACGCCATCTTTCATTTCTTTAAACTGCTTCTCTCCAATAAGATTCTTATTTTCTTTTCTTCCATCTACATGAAGACTTACAATATCTACAGTTTGTAGTAATTCTTTAAGGCTATTACATTTGGTAGCATTACCCAATGCCAGTTTTTCTACCAGATCATAATAATACACATCAAACCCTATAGATTCTGCCATAACAGATAGTTGAGCACCAATATTTCCGTATCCAACAATACCTAATTTTTTCCCTCTCACCTCATAACTATGGCTAGCAGATTTATCCCAATTGCCCTCATGCATTTTTGCAATCTTATCTGGAAGATTTCGCATTAAAAGAATGATCTCTCCTATTGCCAATTCTACTACAGATCTTGTATTGCTGTAAGGTGCGTTGAATACTGCTATTCCCTTTTTAAGACATTCCTCCAGATCTATCTGGTTGGTTCCAATACAGAAGGCTCCAACTGCAATTAATCTATTGGCATTATCTAAAACTTTTTTGGTTAACTGTGTTTTAGAACGAATACCTAATACAGAAACATCCTTAATTTGTTCTGCAAGTTCATCTTCATCCATAGCACCTGTTTGCAAACTTACATTATACCCCTCATTTTTCATTATCTGTAAGGCATCAGGATGTACGTTTTCTAATAACAATACTTTAATACGGTTCTTTGGATAGGAGATAGCTTTATTCATTTTATGTACATATAAGAATTCATCTAAGCTAGGAGTTATATGATCTGCTTTTTCTGTTACTTTATCACGTTCAATATTCTCTGTAAAAGCATAAAACTTATTTGCCAGTCCGGCAGCTTTTATTTCATAATCTGTGTATCCATCTCCAATAACATAAACGTCTCCTTTTAGATCTAAGGCTTTTAATTGCTCTACTTTACCATTGTTGGAGGAAAGTACATTTTCTTTATCAAACCCTATAATTTTACCTTCATCATCAAATACAAAGGTGTTGGCAAAAACATTTTCTTCTTTAATTCCAAGCTCCTTTACTATTGGTACAATAAATTCTTTAAAACCGTTAGATACTATATATATATGGTCACTATTTTCCTCAAAGAAGGCTTCATTCCTTACAAAAGAAGTAGAGATCTTACCCTTCAATACATCAATAAGTGGAGCCAGGTGATTCTTGTTTGCTTTTAGAAGATCTAATCGTAAACTAAGAGATTCTCTTAGCGCCAGCTCTCCCCCCATACCTCTATCTGTTAGAGATTTTAGCTCTTGAAGTCTTTCATCTTTATCTGGTTGATTTTCCAAAGAGATCTCGCCTAGAACATCTAAGGCTTCTACTTGAGTAAAGGTGCTATCAAAATCTATTACGTAATGTCTATTGCTATTCATGGGCTGTTATTATAGAGGAATATGAAAATTCATTATCAAAAATAAGATAATTAAAATAGCAAGACTGTTGATAAAAAGTGAATGTTATATTAAATCTGAAACGATCGTAAAATTGAAATAACAGCAAAAAGTAATATTCTAATTTAGAATACCTATTAGTTAGGAATTACTTAAAAAGCACTAAATAAATGGATATAATATTGAGGTTTCACTAAATTAATTCGAAAAATAAAAAACAGCAAATTACACTTTTTAAGGATTAAAGAAATCATTAATGTACAAGATAAGTTGCTTCTCAGAAAAGTTCCCTTTATTTTGTACCGCTATAAATTTACCCTGGTACTGCTGATCTAATTTCAGTTCATTATAAAATTGATCCTTAACCACTCCCGGTCCAAGAATTAATATATCTTCAAAGCTGATCAATTTTTCACGTAGCTTTTTAAAATACTTTTGAAGGTTTGGAAGGTGTGACGTACTAATCCTTGATGATCTTAAACCTCGGAGATCATGTGAAAATTGAATTTTATTAATTCTACTATAATCTACAGTTGATTTATTGTTATTTAAAATATTAGACGAAATTGTCTCCAAAAATATGGCATTTCCATCACTAAACTCTATTAAACAAGCCTTAGACTGGTCTATCCAAATTCCCACTTTTCTTGTAGTGAATGTCTGCATACTAAAGATGAAATTATTTGATTAAAGACAGGTATATTATAAAAATAAAGAACTTATAAAGTAGACCCTATGATACTTATCACATTAATATTCATTAATATAAATAATGATAATAAAATTAAACTGGTAAGACGTAATTATAAATAACTAGAAAATGACAGAAAGTTCCTCCTAGTACAAATAAATGAAAGATGGCATGGTTGTACTTTATCTTATCTAAACTAAAAAGTATAGCTCCAACGGTATATAAACCACCACCCAAGAAAAGAAGAACTACTCCAGATAAAGAAAGTGAAGATAATAATGGTTTCAGGAACACCACTATAATCCATCCCATTACCACATACATAATGGTAGAGAACGTTTGGAACCTACCAATAAAAAATAGCTTCAGAATAATACCGGTTAAAGCCATAATCCATACCAACGAAAATAGAGTCCATCCCATCCAACCATGTAATGTTATAAGAGCAAAAGGAGTATATGTGCCTGCAATAAGTATATATATACAAGCGTGATCTATGATATTAAGTACATATCTACGCTTTAATGATGTAGCACTATGATAGAAAGTAGAGGCTGCATACAACAGTATCATACTCGCTCCAAAGATACTAAAGCTAATAATATGCAAGGGTTCTCCCAGCTCTATTGCTTTTATGATCAAGAGCACCAAACCTATTAAACTAAGTAAAAATCCAAAACCGTGAGATAAAATATTTAATTTTTCCTCGAAGGGTGGATAATACACAGGTTTATTCTCGTTGCTAAAAGCCATTTAATTAAAGGTTAAAACAGTAATTCTCAAGTTAATGAAATTGTTTAGAAATTAGTAATATCTGCTAAGATGCTTTATTTAAAACTTCACTTCACATTAATATGTGCCGATAACCAAATTATGAATGAATTAATATTGATAATAGAAAAGGATCCTGAAAATCTACAATTTTCAATCACTCCTTCTTAATAGTTCACTAAAGTTCTTGGAGATCAGCAATATTCTAGAGTAGAAAAATTTTCAGCTATCTTTGCAAAGATCTATACATTAAATTTTACTTAAGATGCCTAAAAAAGGAGTTGAAAAAAACGCCGCTAATAAAGCTAAGCACACCAAACTTTTAAAAAGAAAGAAAGATAAACTTAGAATTGAGAAGGCAGCTCATAAAGAAAAATTAAAGGCTATTTTTAAGAAAGCACAGGAGGAAAAAGAAAAGCAGGCAGAATAGTTAAGAGTTACTATTTATAAAATTAATAATTTCTTTATATCTATTATTCCAAGACCAAAAATATTGAGTCATCATAGGGATGTGCTTTTTATTGATATATTTCACCTCCACCTTAGGTTGAAATGCTTTAAGTTTTTCTAAGAACCTTTTATTTCCAACCTTAATAGACTCATAGGTTTTATCTCCAACGTAAATAAGCATGGGCGGTGTTGATTCACTCAAATAATTTATTGGGGAGGCGTCCTTCCATTGTAAAGGATCGTTCGTCCACGTTGTTAAATAATTATCGGTTGTTGTAGGTGGATTATTCTCTAGATAATGATGCATATCTAAACCAGCAGCATCATTTAAAATTATACCGGAGATATCTTTTTCCTGAACACCATATTGGCCATCTAATGCCGCCAAAGCAACAAGATGTCCACCGGCAGAATGTCCGGTAAGAAATATCTTCTCAGGATCTCCTTTATAATCTGAAATATTACTTTTAGTCCATTTTATAGCTTGCGCTATTTCAATTGCCATTTCTTTATAACTAGCCTCTGGACTTAGCGTATATCCAACTACAACAGTTACGATTCCTTTTTTAGCGAAATTATTTCCAAAGAAACTGTAAAGCTCTTTTTTACCACTATTCCAATTCCCTCCATGCACAAATATTAGAACCGGTAATTTTTTTGAGGTTGCTTTTTTAGGACTGAAGATATTCATCTTTGGTTCCTCTCTAAGATTTTTAGCATCCTTCTTGTTTAAATAGGATACATCTTCAGTTTTATTAACCGCACAAGATGAAAACATCAGAATAAAAAATAAAAGGAAATATGGGATTTTGATTGTCATAAATTTGATAAATAACGTATTAAAATAAAAAAAAGGCTGAGGAGATACCTCAACCTTTTTCTCAAAAAATAATTCTTGCTCTTATGAATTTAAGCTCATTATAGCTTTTGCATTAATAAATTCATGCATTCCAAATCCACCATGCTCTTTACCATACCCTGAGTTTTTAGTTCCTCCAAATGGCATATTTGGTTGTGCCACTCCAAATGAGTTAATAAAAATCATTCCAGTATCAAAATATTTACTTGCTAGCTCAATTGCTTTGTCCTCGTCTTTGGAAAAAATTCCACCACCAAGACCAAATCTACTATCATTGGCAATTCTTAGCGCGTCTTCGTTATCTTTCGCTTTTATTAAAGATGCTACCGGCCCAAAAAGTTCATCATCATATGCAGGCTGTCCAGGTTTAACATTCCCAAGTACTGTTGCTGGATAATAGAAACCTTTACCTTCAGGCATTTCTCCACCACACAATATCTCTGCACCATTCTTAACACTTTTTTCTACTTGCTCATGTAAAGTATCTCTAAGATCTTCTCTAGCAATTGGTCCAAGCTCTGTCTCTTCTTTCGTAGGATCTCCATGCTTGATGTTACTCATTGCCTTTACAAATCCTTCCTTAAATTTGTCGTATACTTTATCTACTACAACAAATCTTTTGGCTGCTACACAGGTTTCTCCATTATTGTAGATTCTACCAGTAACACATGTTTTAACTGCTAGATCTATATCTGCATCATCCATAACGATGTATGCATCATTAGAACCTAATTCTAAAACTGTTTTCTTCAGAGCTTCTCCCGCTTTCTTACCAATAATTTTTCCTGCTGCAGAACTTCCTGTAAGCGTAACCCCTCTAACAAGATCATTTTCTATAATAGCATCAGATTGATCGTGATCAATTCTCAAAACGGTAAAAAGATCTTTTGGCAATCCTCCTGCTACAAATATCTTCTCCAGTAATAATGCAGAACCGGTAACATTCTCAGCATGCTTCAATAAGATTCCATTTCCAGTCATCAAATTAGCAATAGCATATCTTATTACCTGATATGTTGGGAAATTCCAAGGCTGTATTCCATAAATTACTCCTAATGGAGCATAAGAAATTATTCCTTTACCGCCATTAGGAAGCGTACGGTGAAGATCTTTTAATTCTTCAGGTCCATTATCTGCAGTCCAATCACAAATTCCTTTACATAATTCAATTTCACTTACACCTTGAGAAACGAGTTTTCCCATCTCTGATGTCATAAGTTCAGACAATTCTTTTTGATGATCTATAAGACTTTTTCCTATTCCTCTAAGAACTTCAGCACGTTCTTCATGGGTTTTCAACCTCCAATCCAAAAATGCTTCATGACATTTTTTTACTGCGTCATCTGCTTCCTTATCTGTCATTATCGGATAGTTTTTCAACTTTTCTCCGGTTGCAGGATTAATAGTCTTTAATTCTTTACTTTCACTCTTTGACATAACTTCTTTTTTTTATTCATTTTTCAAATTCAGACCCAAAAAGGTTTGATTTTTCTAGCAATTCAAAGTTATCATTTTTAAGACTGAAGCTCTCCCAATCTGCTGTTAAAGCACTATTAATGAAAGTATAAAATCTGTAAAAACATAATTCTATACCGCATTTTTGTAAGTTAATATTAGTACTTAGACTTAGTCTAATTGATATAAATTTAAATTGATAAAATGAAAGGTTTTATCATTATCCATAGCTACAAAAAGATCTTTCTCAAAATTTTTATTTCCTATTAAAGAAGAAAATTCACATCCATCTGACTGTTTCGTACCTAAATCTATATCTTTTATATATTGATTAGTATCTCTTGTAAAAACACTAAATGTATCATTTTGTTGATTGGAAACTATGATATAACCCAATCCTTTATCTCTAGGTATTATAGCAATCCCCTCACTATCCCGTTTAAAGATCTTATGTCCAAAACTTCCAACCTCCTTATTTCCTAAATTTGGTTCAGCATAATACTTCCGAATGCCATAAGTTTCATCAGAATAATAAATATAGCCCAACTCATCATCTACCGCTATAGATTCTATTTCTTTTTTTTGGCTGAATTCCCCAAACTTCCTTACAAGTTCAATTTTAAAATTTCCTTTGAGAGCAATCAATTTATATTGATACAGATAATCATATTGAGGCCCATTTTTTCTACTAACTATAATATAAACCGTTCCATCTATTGGTGATTTATAAATGGCTATCCCCATGGGTAAATTAAAAGATTTCTTAGTTTCATTTTCAAAAACCTTCAGCCCACCGTTATCTATAGGTTTCATATCTGGAACGGAGAAAATTCTTATTTGATGCTTATCTCTTTCTGAAACAACTAGAATATCTATAAGAACATCATTAATTGTAGCAACAGCATATTCTATATCAATATTATTTGGGTACGCTAAACCTTTAAGAACCTTATCTTTTATTATTTTCCCATCCATATCGAAAGCATAAACTGCTCCATCAGAATTTTTATCGGTACCAAAAATTATACTCTTTGAAGAATCTTTTTTATTAAACCATATCGCCGGATCATCGGTATCATAATCTGTTTTTTCTGTTATGATTTGCGCAGTAGTGTTATCAACTTTTACTTGTGAAGTGCACGAAGAATGTATAAATATAAAGCTCATAAGAAGGCAAAATCCAATACCAATTTCGCTTTCTTTACAGTATCTTAAAGTTGTGGATTGCATTTAAGACTTAATTTTAATATTCTTCTTATTGCCATCACCGTAGCCATAACCGTATTTATTACCATATCCAAGATTTGTAATATCTACATTGTTAAGCACAAACCCCAGATTATCCAATGTTCCAGCCTCGTTTGCATCAGAAACAAATTCAATTAAATTCTTATTTGTAAATCCGGCTCTCACTACATAAAGTATTACATCTGCGTACTTATTAAGAGAGAACGTATCTGCTACTAACATAGCAGGAGCAGTATCTACAATAATATAATCATATTTAAGTTGAATCTCGCTAATTAGCACTTCCATCCTTTTGGAGCCAAGCAATTCTGAAGGATTTGGCGGAATGCTCCCAGAAGATAAAATATCTAAATGCTCCGAAAATATAGAGTTGCCAATTAGATCTTGAAGGTCTAATTTCTCATTCGAGATATAATCGCTAACCCCTAGTTTCTGACTGTCCTTTGGCTTGAAAGGTTGAAGTTTCGGACTTCTAAGATCTCCTCCCAAAATAAGCACCTTCTTTCCCTTATTGGCATAAGTGATACCTAAATTAATTGATGTAAAGGTTTTCCCTTCTCCTTTAATAGTAGAGGTTACAAAGATCACTGCACCTTTATCTTTATGTGCTGCCTTAGATAATAGAAATTGCATATTGGTTACCAGGATTCTAAAAGACTCCGCAAGCACAGATCTATCATTCTGCTGAATTGTGAAATGTTCTTTAGCTCTCACTTTAGGAATTTCTCCCACAAACGGAATATTACTTTCTAAAAGTTCAAGATCTTTTCTATTTCTCACTTTATTATCCAGAATATCTTTCAAATATATGATTGAAAAAGGAACGAATAAACCTAGAATAATACTTCCCAGTAAAATATTTCTAGGCACAGGATATATTCTATTACCGGCACTGTAAGCCTGGTCTACGATCTTTGCTTTAGGAGCAGTGATTGCTAAGGCCAAAGAATTCTCTTCTCTTTTTTGTAATAGAAATAGGTATAAAGCTTCCTTAATATTCTGCTGACGCTCTATTCCTCTATACTCTCTTTCTTGTGAAGGAACCGCCATGATCCGGGAACCTATACTATATGCCTGCCGTTTCATTTCTCCTTGTGAAATCTGAAGATTTGTTCTCATACCTTGTAATCCCTGAACAATATTTCCTTTTATCTGCCTAAGTGTATTGTTTAATCTAACAACCACAGGGTTCTCGTTGGTAGAACTTACCAGAATTCTATTCCGTTCTAAGATCAGATCATTATATTCATTTATCTGCTGGTTGATACCACCTTCCTGTATACCTAAATTTGCGGGCAAAAGGTCTGATCCGGAGCTGGAAGAAATATATTCCAATACTGCCTGAGAAAGTTCCATTTGCGTACCTACTTCTTGCAATTTTCTATTGTATTCACTCGCATTTTGAATGAACATCTGAGATTCTGCATTAATATCTGTTAACCTGTTATCTTCCTTAAATTCTTCTTTCCCAGTTTCTACAGATTCTAGTTCTGCATTAATAATGTCTAATCTATCATTTATAAAACTCGCAGTATTTCTGGCTATTAGATTTTTATCGTCTATAGCATCCCTATTAAATTCATAAATTAATTGATCTATTATTTCTTTTGCCTTTTGTTTTACAGGATCTTGTAATGCTAACTCAATAACATTAGAGCTCTTACCACCTTGAATAAGCTGAACCTTATTTCGGTACTTTATAGCTTCCTTCTCTATATTGCTAAACTTAATAGTTATCTCCGGAAGCTCTTTAAAATTGGAATTGGTTACTAATACTACCTCTGCAAAGTCTAAAGAAAAAGGTACTCCTGCTTTGGCTATAAACGATTTTTCGTTCTTAAGATTCCTAACCGAAAAATAGGAATCCTTAATAGGCCTAAAAGCATATTTAGCACCTCCCAGACTTTTTAATTTATCGTCATCAAATTTTAGCACTTTTAAATTAAAAGGATGATTTTTATAAACTTCAATCTCTCTAATATTCCCTTCCATGAAATACCTAATATGAATATTAAGAGTTTTTACCACATCTTTCATCAATCTTCTAGATCTTAGAATAGCTAATTCTTTCTCTAAACTATTGGTACTTAGACCACTTATAAAACCCAGATTTTCATAAGCAGACATTTCAGAACCAGAACCGTTGGCATTCTCTTCATTTATAATAATAGTTGCCGAGGCGCTATAGATAGGGGTTGTATATCTTATATATGTATAGCCAGCTCCTACTGTTACCATAACACAAATAAGAAACCAGGGCCAGTATTTCAGAAATTTACCTATCTCATCTCGTAGCGATACCTTTTTAGAACCACTCGATTTAGAAGTATTTTTTATAGATACCATGACCTACTATTTAGTAAGGAGAATCACCAATGAAATAATAACCGAAGCTATAGAAAGATATCTGGAAGCTAGGCCTAAACTACTTGCAGATTGAACTTTAGAGAACTTTGGCTCTACATATATAACATCGCGTTGTCTTAAATTGTAATATTGTGATGTAACAATTCTTGCATCTGTGAGATCTAGGTATTCATTAATCTTTTCTCCATTTTCTTCTCTCATTATTAAGACATTCTTTCTATTTCCATAGATGGTAAGATCTCCTGCCATACCTAAAGCTTGTGCGAGATTAATATGATCATCTTCAATAGTGAACGTGCCAGGATTTTTTACTTCTCCTAGTACACTAATCTTAAAGTTTAGAATTCTCACATTAACAATTGCATCCCTTACGTAAATGCTTATATCTGATTTTATCTTATCTGAAAGTTGAAAATTGGTCATACCATCAACCTTAATGGTACCTATTATTGGAAATTCTATAGTTCCAGTATTAGAAACCATGTAGGTTTCTAACTGTACAGAGCCGGGTAATCTATCAGAAGATACCACAGATTTTGTAAGGTTAAAAGGTTGTGCGGCTTCCTGCTCTGTTGCAGAGACACGGATGGTTAAAAGATCTCCAGGTTTGATCTTTAAATTATCGTCTAAATTAAAATCTATTCTACTATTTACTTTCT
This sequence comes from Gillisia sp. Hel_I_29, assembly GCF_000744275.1. Taxonomy (NCBI): domain Bacteria; kingdom Pseudomonadati; phylum Bacteroidota; class Flavobacteriia; order Flavobacteriales; family Flavobacteriaceae; genus Gillisia; species Gillisia sp. Hel_I_29. The sequence continues at coordinate 1,334,790 of NZ_JQLP01000005.1, read as the reverse complement.
CAGGATCCTGGAAATAAGTCATCTCTTTGGGAGAAACACAGGAAGACACTATAAAACTGGCTAATAAAAAAATTATGATACGAGTAATACATCGGGAGGCTTTCATATTTATATATATTTGTTAGTATTGCTTTTTACATTTGTTATTAATAAGCTTTTTCTTCACCTTTAAGTGCATTTCCTATAGTGTAGTAGATAATCTTACAATCCAACCAGAACGACCATCTCTCTAAATAAAAAATGTCAAATCTCGTCCTGTTTATAATATCAGAGGGTTTTGAGATCTCTCCTCTATATCCCTTAATTTGGGCTAAACCAGTAATACCGGGTTTTACAAAATGTCTTACTAAATATTTATCTACAGAGTGAGAATATTCTAAAGAGTGAGTTTCCATATGTGGCCTAGGTCCCACTACACTCATATCTCCTTTAAGTACGTTGAAGAATTGAGGCAGTTCATCTATGCTAGTTTGCCTTAGCACCCTACCAATTCTGGTAGTTCTAGAATCATTCTTTTTACACATTTTTAGATGAGCATCTCTATTCCTTACCATAGATCTATATTTATAGCACCAAAATGACCTTTTATTATAGCCATGTCTAATTTGCTTAAAAAATAATGGGTCTCTAGATTCTAATCTTGTAACTATATATAATAATGGGGTTAACCAGGAGATAATAAAAATGATAACCAAAGAAGAAAAAACAATATCGAATGCTCTTTTCCCATATTTTGCATAATTTTTCTCTAGTGGCGTACCTCTTAAATTGAGCACTGGCAGATTTCCAAATAATTCAGCATGCATTGCTCTGGTAAATATTCCTTTGTTATCTGGAATGAGCTTTAGCTTTTTTAAATTGTTATCTGCAAAAGAAATTAATTCTTGAAGCTCCTTTTTAGACACCTGAGAGACCAAGCAGTAAACTTCTTCAATGTTATTTTTAATAATATATTCAAATGAATTTTCTATAGCTCCCAAATACTGAGCGTCTTTATAATGGTTGTTGTGGAAAAAACCTTTGTATCTATATCCAAAATCTGGCTCATTAAAAATTGCCTGAATACTTTGGATATTTCTATCATTACCTATAACCACCACGTTTATGAAATTACCTCCATCGATTCTATATAATCTTCTTACAGAAAAGAAAAACCATCTATAGAACACCAATAAGAATAAAAGAAAAGCTAGAACGAACAATTGATATTTTACAGAGAAAGAAATTTTTAAAAGTGCAAAAAGTGCAAAATATGCAAGGCTAAATATTAGATAATGCCTTAAAAATTTATGGAATTTGGTAATAAACCGTTCTTTTCTTTCTACATTATAGAAATTAAGCCCCACGGCCGTTAATAGCCATGCAACATTATACCCTATAATAGCAAGAACATTTAAATAAGTATCTGGTGTAAAAAGATACAGAGTTAAGTTTATAGTTATTAAATGAGCTGTTACAGAAAATGGAACTATGAAATAAGAACCCTTCATACACGCTAACTTTCATTATGGATTAGGTATAAATAATTAAGAGGTAATAAACTTATTACCCATTATCTGGGGAATGATATAGTGTGGGATCTTTCGAGCTATTTTAAAGCCTAAAGTGAATATTCCTGACAGTTTATACTTTGATATAATACGGAGATCTTCTCTAGATTTTCTCAATTGAAGTTTTGCAGATGTACTCAAGCCTCCAAGTCGCATTTTCACCACCCATTCATTCAAATAAAATTTCGAGATCTCGTCATTTTTGAACCAGCGTAAAGAGATCTCATAATCACTAGCAATTCTATAGCCTTCATTATAACATCCATAATTTTCAAAAACTTCTTTCTTTACAAAGATCGTTGTGTGCAAAGGGATCCATCCAAAGTTTAAAAAGACCTTTTTAAAAGAATTGGAGGGATATATTCGTTTTATCTTGGTTATATCTGTTTCACTTACAAAAAGACCTTTTGCATAAACCAGTTCTGCTCCGGAGTATTGAAAAGCTTCAATTATCTGACTCAAAGTTTGTTCAGAATAAAAAAAATCATCAGAATTTAGGATGCCAATAACTTCTCCGGTGGCATTCTTGATGCCTTTGTTAAGCGCATCAAAAATACCTTCATCCTTTTCTGAAATATAATAATCTATTTTATCTGCATATTTTTCTATGATCTTAGCAGTGCCATCTGTAGATCCACCGTCTATTACTAGATACTCTACATTAGAATAGGTCTGGCTCAAAACAGATTTTATGCAATCTTCAATACAATGAGCTCTATTATATACAATAGTTATGATTGATATTTTCATATGTTGCTTTTTTAAATCTTGATATCAATCGTTAGCATTAGAATTACTGGCAGCATAAGACTGATTCCAAACCAGAAGAGCAGCTATAAGCCAAATAATATTGTAACTAATTACTACCATATAATTGGCAGCAGGATTTTCTCTAAACAGAATAAAAACTCCGTCTATAATAACTAAATGCAGTAGGGTTGCTAAGGATGTAAATAACGCTGAATTTTTCATTGAACTACTTGGTTTTAATTATTACACAATAAATTAGAACCATAGCTATTTATTTCTGATTAAGCTTAAAGCTAAACAGAATTTCTCTTCTATGTAAGTAGGCAATAAGCATCAATTCTAGCTATTACAATCCATTAAATAGGACTGCCATGAAAACTATGAATTATTAGGGACAACGATTTGGGAACTTAATTTTGGAGTAATTGAACATATAAAAATACTGAGGGGAGGAAAAAATCTGATCTTAATAAAACTCTTAAGACTTATTATAAATATAACATTTATTTAACTTTATATCAAAATTTATAGGTCACTTTTATTAAAATAATTATATGTTTAAATGGTTTTTAATTATTTATATAAAAATGTGCTAATTACCTTACACTGCTGAATACTATTTCTAAAAATTTTAAATTTTCATGACCCTGTCTTTTATATAATTTGCAGGATTACCACCTGCAACTACCCATGGATCTATATTTGTAAATACTGAAGATCTTGCAGCAATAACACTTCCCTGACTTATTTTAACTCCAGGACCTATAAATGCATCTGCAGCTATCCAAACCTGGTCCTCAATAGTAATAGGTTTCAAAATTAAGGGAAAGTTATAGATCTTATAATCATGGGAAGACGCACAGAGGTAACTTTTTTGTGAAATTACGGAATGATCTCCAATGATAATCTTTCCTTGATTGTAACAATCTACCTTAGGCCCCAATATAGAATGTTCACCAATTTCTAAATTCCAGGGAGCCCAAATTCTAGCGCTTGCATAAATATGTGCATTCTTACCAATTTTAGCTCCAAACAATTTTAATATCAACGTTCTGTACTCTCTAAAGATGCTAAGATTGAATGGCCTTACAAAGATCCAATAAGTGCAATTCCATAATAATCTACATAGCTTATTGGAAATACTAAAGCTAAAATCGTATGCTGCTAAATTAACTACAAGTGCTTCTTTCATGGTCTATATTCTTTAATTTTGAACGATAGTATGATACAATTCAAATGTTTGATTGGAAACAGCTCTAATATCATATTTTCTTTCTACCAGAGCTTTCCCTCGCTCTCCCATTTCTTTTAGTTCTGTAGATGTTTTTAAGAATGCTTCTTCTATGGCATTGGTAAGATTTTGAATAGATAATTCTATCCACCAGCCACAGTTATAGGTATCTAGTTCCTTCCACGGTGTTCCAGTTGTAGTGATTACAGGTACTCCAACTGCTAAAGCTTCAATTACCACTAACCCAAAATTCTCGCTATAAGTTGGTAAAACAAATAGATCTGCCTGATTGAATAGATCCCATTTATCTTCTCCGTAAACACCTCCCAAAAAAATGATCTGCTCGTTAAGTTTCTTTTCTAAAATAAGCGCAACTAATTCATCTATATACTTTTGCTCTCCCTCTCCAGCAATAATAACTTTCACATTTTTATCTTTCAACTTATAAACTGCCTCAATTAACAGCTCAATCCCTTTTTTAGGATGAATTCGGGATAAAAACAAAATATTCTTATGTGTAGGTTTTGCTGCTACTTTTTCATTGAATTTTATATCCGCCATATCAATACCATTTGGAATTACTTCTATAGGAAGATTATACCCTAATTTTTTAAACTGTTCCATTTCTGAAATTGCAGTAGCATGTAAATAATTAGCTTTTAGTAGTGCATTATTCTGATAGAGCATCATTGCTATCTTCTTCTTTAGTGGATTCCTTTTAAGAATATAAGGTTCGAGCATGCCATGAGGAGAAAGTAAGACCTTAATCCCCATTCGTTGTGCTACTATCTGTAACAACCAATTTTGAGGTTCCCATATTCCATTTATATGAACAAGATCTGGTTTGATATTTCTTAGAATAGATATAAATTCCTTTTTAATCTTAAACCATCGTCCTAAATTAAAATCGATAAAAACGGTCTTAACGTCTGTAAGTAATATCGGATTCAAAGATTTTCCTGTAAGAACCGTTAGATCTAAGGCATGCTTCATCTGATCTGCCAAAAGTTTGATATAAACTGCAGTTCCTCCTGAATTATGATCTATAGAACTTACATATTGTATTACCTTCATATCCTATTATTTTACAAAACTTTGATCTAAACACCGGCGGTGTATTTCTTTAATACCTCCTTATAACATTCTTCAATCTTATCTAAAGCTTTTTCTGAGTTAAATCTCCTGGAATTTTCTAATCCAGAGACAATTAAATTCTCTCGAGCTTCAACTGTAAGGCTTAAAACCTCATCTAAAATCTTTGCACCCTCTTTATACCACATCATTTTTTTTATAGTATCGTCTATTGGTTGTCTGGATAAATAATAGCAGGAAGTACCTCCCACTTCACTCATAGGCTCTTTGTTAGTAGTTATTACCGGGCATCCACTGGCCATTGCTTCTGCTATTGGCCAACCAAAACCTTCTTCTAATGAAGGAAACAACAAAAGACTAGCCCCTTGATAAAACTTCTTTAGTATTTTATTTGAAACTTCTGATATAAAATGGATATCCTTAGAGAACCTAGATTTATGAGCTGTAAATTTGAGAGTATCTGTTGGTTCTGAACCTATCATAATTAGAGGCAATTCTTTTTCTTGCATTTCTCTCCAAGCAATATAAATTTGAAGAACTCCCGTTCTATTTTTATAAAATTGATTTCCTCCTACATGTAGCACAAATCCCTGCATTAAGTTTATTTTTAAAAGATCTTCTAAATTTTCTCTTACTCCCATTACATTTCCGGGTTCAAAGTTTTGATTTAACCCATTATAAACCACTTCAGAAAAAATGGGCTCTTTTGGTAAAAATTCATGGAGATCTGCACGTGTCTTTTTTGAAATAGATATAAAATTATTTGCCTTGGAATAACCTTTCCTTATTAATTTCTGATATAATTTTCCAGAACTTCCAACCTTGTTTTCTGAAATTTTTCCGAGAGCAGATCTTTGTGCAAGAAAGTCATGACAGTGAATTACGTGCGGCTTTTTCGATATCAAAGTAGCCCATATTCCTAGTGCCTGATCACAAATAACATAAAGTGAGTCTTTTGGAAACTTCTTTATTTTTTGTTCAAATAGAATTTTGAATATTAAATATTGATCTACATACCCAAGCCATTTCTTAATTTTAGGATTATTTGATATTTCACTTAAATATGCTGTTGGCGAATAAACTTGTACAGAATGTTTTCTCTCCTCCATCCCATTAGCAATCATTTGAGTGTAGAGAGCAATACTTCTTATATTAGAAAATTTTGGATGTGTTAAGAATATGATATTCACGTGGTCTCAGGTTGTTTAAATGCTGCTAAAATTAAACCTCCAATTAATATACTAAAACCCAGCGCTGTAGGCTGAGACCATTGACCTTGTAAAATGGTGATAGCCCCAAAACTTAAAAGCAACCATGGTAATGCATTAGAATTCCCTATAGAAACCCAGGATCCTTTAAAGAATTCTAACACTAGGCCAATTCGGGTTAGAATAAGTAATAAGCCTAGTAAAAGTCCCATTTCTCCAATAATCCTTCCCCACTCACCCTCCGGCAACAAATAAGCAGCAGTCCCACCGGTAAGCAATTTAGAAGCCACCTTACTTCCTAATCCTAATCCCAATCCCAGATAAGAATTTTCTGGATCTGCTACAGCACTGTACATTCCACCAAGTAATCTATCTACAATAGTACCCTCAATACCTCCTTCAGTTTTGCTGGCAATCTCAATACGCTCTGAAAATACAGAACTAGCTGTTTGAAAAAAATTAAATTTGTTAAGACCTATCAGCAAAATAGCTGCGGCAAAGATTATAGCAACAAATTTTTTAATGAGCTGAGAACTTTTTCCAGAACTTAAGAATAGAAATATTAAGCTTAAAACAGTCTGCAAAAGGATGGTTCTACTTATACTTAAAGGAATGGCTATCACTAAAGAAATTGCAGCAAAAGCTAGAAGTAGTTTTGATACTTGCTCTTTATTCTCACCAATTAGAAAGTAAAAAATAAAGGCTGAAGAAAGTCCGTAAAAGAGCGCAAGTCCGTTTGTAAATGAGAATGTTCCAGGAACTCTATAAAAATCTCGAACTGCACCAAACCCAGACCCAGCCATATCTCCACCTACTCCTCTATTTACCCAAGCAGACTGCGGACTAAAAAATTGTATAGCCACAAGAACAGTCATTCCTATACAAAGATATAAAATGACCTTACCCATTTTTAAAACATCATCTCTATTAAAAACATGGCCTATAACGAATAATAAAGGAAAATGTATCATGGTAATTCTCATCCCATAAAAGGCTACAATCAAATTTCCATGGCCTACATACAACGTAAATATTAGCGACAGGATGGTGATACCCCAAATAAATTTCACGTAGTTATTTGGACGCCATATATTTTTTTGAGCAACCTTAAAAATGATATAAATTGCTAAAGGGTCTCTTATTATTAGTAATGGCTCTGCCAGTCCGGGCAAAACCCATTTTCTTAAAGCTCCTTCAAAAATAAGAAGCCAGAAGTAGAGCCAAATAGCTTTTTTAACTATTGTAATTGTATCATCATTCAATTATTCTCAGTTTTATTATTTACATAAGATTTTATAGCTACTACCATTTCTTCACCATATACTTTCCATGGTCTTGTTCTTGCTTTTACCATAGCCATTTTACCAACATTTTCTACAGATAAAGGATCTTCCAGGATCTCATTTATCTTCTCTACAATAGCAGTAGTAGAACCTGGAGAAATTATCCACCCATCTATTTCATTAGAAATTAGATCTGCTCCACAAGTTCTGTTCGTAGTAATAACTGGAGTTCCCTGAGACATAGCTTCGGTAATGACCAACCCAAAACCTTCAAAAAGGGATGGGAAAATCAAAACATCATTATTGCGCATAGTTTCTAATATCTCTGCATGAGAAAGCGCAGAAATCCATTGATGTTCTTCGAGATTCTTATAGAGAATTTTGCAATTCTTAACTGGTTCTTTACCTACTACTGTTAATGAAACCCTTTCCTTCAAAACTTTCATGGCTTCAAACAGATAGGAAATTCCTTTTCTTTGGGATAATCCGCCTACAAATAAAATTTTAAGTTTTCTATTTCTAAGTGGTTGATATTTCCTTTGTTCAAATACCGGAGGAAACCCATAGGGTATCACTGAAATTTTAGGCGTTATACCTGGATAGAATTCTAAGGTTTTCTTAGTAAATGAACTCGCCACAAATATGTGATCTGCGAGCGCTATCTCTTTATCCTTTTTTAGCAATTTTACTTCAGAATCTTTAAAGGTTTCCATAGTGCTGGCCCACTCTGGATTTTTAATTCTTTCCTCCTCCAAAAGATCACGCATAGCTCTCCAATATCCAATAGGCAGGTCGTAAAAACAATCCACACCTTTAGTTTTAGCTATTCTAAAATTCTCTAAAGCTCCATCTTCAAAAGAATAAACGATGGTTTCTTTATTGATATTTCTGGCAACATATTTATCTAGATCTTTATAAACCTTATCAATACAAAACAGACCCGTTTCATGATGTGTATATTTTGTATGATTAAGCTTTTGAAGAACAAGTCTTAAAATTTCCTTAGTTGGTCTATTAGATGTCAGGTTTCTAATATTTGCAGGAAATGTTCTTTTTTTTAACTCTGATAACAGTTTAAAATTTAAAAATCTATAGACAAAACTAGATTCAAAAAAAGCTATGCTCGTATAGAAATGATGTAATAATCCATTTTCTGCCAAAGAATAGGTTAATGCTCTTACATTCGCATTCCCTGTAGGATGAGATACTATTAGTCTAGTTTCTTTCATAACTGTTCACAATACTTTCAATGATCTTTAAATATTTCTCAGAAACTTGTTTTGAGGTATGTTCTTCTAAATGCGATTTAAAATAACTTCTCAGAATCTTTTCCATCAATGGATTTTTTAATAGATCCTGCACATTATTATATAATGATTCAAAATTATTTCTTTCGAAAACAATTCCCGTATTACCAATTGCTTCGGGTAGGCCGCCTTCATTAGATACAATAGGTAAACAACCACAAGCAATTCCTTCTAATGCAACAATTCCAAATGGCTCTTTCCAACGAGAAGGAATAAGGATATATTTATGTTCATTCAATTTTTTTACTAATTCTTCTCCACTAAGCGCTCCCTCAAAAAAAACATTGTCCTCTAAATGATTTGTCTTCACCACATCTTTTAGCACATTCATTTCTGGACCATCCCCTATAATGGTCAAATTTTTAAATGTAGCTCTTCCTAAGCTCGAGTCGTTTTCTTTTAATCTCGCTATAAGTTCAATCGCCATATCTGCTCCCTTATCTGAGACCAGTCTGCCTAGAAATACAAAATCCTTGATCTTTGGAATTTCCGGAATTCTTTTAAAAAGGTCTTCTTTGTAAGAATTCTTAATTACAAGAGCTTCCTCAAAAGTGCCATTTCTTAGAGCTTTACTCACAGCAATAACAGCTTTTGCTTTTTTCAACCAGATGGTTTTAACCTTGTCTTGTATAGAAATCTTGCCATCTAGACGCTGAATCCAGGTATGAAGTGCAATAAGATGTGGCTTTCTAAAAAGGATCAATGGCCAAGATAATTTTAAACATGGGTTATTTTCAAATACTAGATCTGCCCACTTATGTTCCTTAAACATTCTAATCTTGTTTGGCTCTCTTACAATGGTGTACGGAAACTCGTTCTTAGAAGAGCTTTTAGACCAGGTCATAATTTTAATCTCACAGCCAGAATCATAGAGATAATTTGCTAGAATTTCAGAATTCATTTCAATACCACCTATATCTGGGTAGAATCTATCTGTAAGAATTAGAATTTTCATGAAATTTTAGAGTTAGGTGATCAAATTCAAGTTGATCTCCTGAATGTTGGAAATTAGCATCAAATCTTCTATGAAGACTTCAGCAATAGCACTTCTAGAATATATTTTAGACAACGTTCTAGCCTTTTGAGTTGCCATAAAAATGTTTTCTGACGCTGGTTCAATAACTAATACCTTACTCATCTTGGTATTAAAAAAACCAACCTCATCTACATTATGTCCCATTTTCACATAGGGAGCGGCTACTGGAATACCGTGAGATAAAAATGTTGCTACACTACCGCTCTTACCAAGTAAATGTCTGGGTACCGGACTTATTCCTAAAGCAGTAGAAGCAATGACCTTAGATAATTCATGATCCTGTAAAAAACCAATCTGTTCGATCTTATTTGAGATCTGTGGAATTTCCTTTAGTTGTTTTTCTAATTCTTGCTTGGCCTTTGTTGTTCCTCCAACGATCAATAATTTAAAGCTGATCTTTTCTCGTTTTAAACTAGCTATCAACATTTTTAAAAAACTTAAAATCTCCTTGCGAGGAGATAACTGACTAAAAAATGTGATCATAAACGTATTAAGGTCTTGATGCTTCTGATTGGCATCCACCTTAATATTAGAATATATTGGCAATGGCATAGCAGCTATGCCAATAGTCTCTAATCTCTTTTGATAAACTGGGATACTGGTATGAACCAAAACGGGATCCAGCAGAGTGACCAATCTTTTTATGATGGCCTCTTGAATTTTTGAAATGACCAGATTCTTAAAATCTTTTTCTTCCACCCACAATTCATGAAACATAATATGCCATGAAAATTTCTTACCTATTTTCGAAAGCTCTAATCCTAATCTCCAGGGTAACCCTTTCTGATGATATGCATATGGAACAAATTGTAAACTTATAAGATCTGGATTATTAGCATTTACAAATTGCTTGGCCAATTCTATTTTTTTCTCAGCAGACAGATCAATGCCTAGCCTTAAAATATTCAATACACCATCTTCCCTGAAAGTAGCGCCTTTTACAAAAGCATCATTATAACTTATTATTGAAACCTCTATGTTCTTTAGGTAAAGTTCACGGGCTAAAATCTGGGTATAGTCTCCTACTCCATCTTTTCCTGTTTCCAAACATCCACATATAAAAAGTATGCTCATATTAACTATTTAAGCTGGTTAGGAGCTGTTTGCCAGAATTCTTGAAGGTTCTTATTTTTAAAGCTTGTTCTGTACCTATTACCTTAGATAGCTGTTTAAAGAATACACCACCATAAGCGTAAGGCTCCTTAAATCCTAACTCTTTAATCTCTGCTTTACACTGTGCTAGTAATTCTGGGTAATTTGGATAGGAGTTGCAGTAATAAACACTTAATGCTTTTCTACTTAATTCCCTCGCGGTGTCCTCATCTAATGCCTTTTTAAAAGATTCTACGTAGCATCTATAAGAATACAGCCAGCTCTCATATATCTTTTTTGAATTGAATTTTTTACTTATACTTTGAGGGACATCTCTCCTGTAGTAAAAAATAGATCCAGGACAAAAAATCACCCCTTTAGATAACAAAATAAGCCGACTGAAGTATTCACCATCATTATTAAGAAGTACGCCTTGATCCCAGCCATGAGTCTTTTCTATCAACTTTTTAGGAACAAGCCAAATTCCTGTGGTATAATATTTACCGAAATTGGAGAACATAGCTCTAAAATAGGACGCTACCTTTAAATGAGTATAATAGAATTCAAAATCTGTTTCCAACGCTTTTTGATTCTCGATAATATTCCCCATAACGCCACTATATACATAGTTCTCACCGTATTCTAAATATTGGGCAACTTGTTTTTGAAGTTTATCTTCCCCTAAAATATCGTCTGCATCCAAAAACTGAAATAACGCTCCATCTGCTTTCTTGATACCAAAATTTCTAGCATAACAAGGTCCATTATTTCGTAAAGCATAATATTGAATTCGATGATCTTTAAAACTTTCAATGATCGTCTCAGAACTATCGCTACTTCCATCGTTAACTAAAATGATCTCCAAATTGGTATAAGATTGCTGAAGGCAGCTTTCTATGGTTGCTTTTATATAATTTTCAGCATTAAAAACAGGAATTATTATAGAAACTAGCGGAGTCATCTTAGAACAGATTTAGTACTTAATTCAATTATTTTGAAATCCTTTTAATTCAAATGAGGGTTCTCTTACTTCAGGCTTTTCCTGAAGCTGATTTAGATAAAATTTATATTGAGCATCCACCTTTCTGGCAATATCATCCCAACAATATTTATTTAGAACGATCTCTCTGGCTTCATGAGATCTTTTATAAAGTAGATGCGAATCTTTCAGGGTGCTAATTGCTATATTAGAAAAGGTTCTAACATCACCTCGGGGTGCCAACATCTCTTTAGGAACAAAATCAGACGGACCCGGAATATCATAAGCAACAACTGGCAACCCGGCACACATCATTTCCAAAGCTCCAAAACCAAAACTTTCCAAATACGACGGGAAAATACCTATATGACAGTCTTTGAGTAACATAGGTAATTCATCTGCTTTAAACTTTGGTAACACATCTATTGCGGCATGATATTTCTTCGGAAAGAAATTTAAAACCTCTTCTGTAGTTTGAAACATTCCCTGAGTTCCAAGAAGTTTCAACTTTACATCTGGAAACTCTTTTCTTAGCTGCTTAAAAATTTTAGGGAAATCCATGGCACCTTTTCTAAAATCGAAAGTCCCAACATATACTACAATGAACGGGGTATGCAGATCAAAAGAATTTCTGTTAAATGCCCCTATCTTGCCTAAAGGAATTCCATTTGGTACTATAATAATCCGCTTTTCAGCAAATCCTTTAGAAACCAATAAGGCTTGATCTTTCTTATTTTGAACCTGTATAATATCTGCCTGTCTTAAACAGTAATCTACTTTGCTTAATTCTTCTTTTAAAACATTTCTCTCTTTACCGAAACATAGTTTACAGCTCCTAATAAAGTTGGAAATCTTAGATTTAAGATCGTACCTAAAAGGTATAAGGTCAAAATGATATGCAAGAATTGCAGGACGAGCTATCATTAAAGTATGTTTATCAAACAAACCTCTTCTAAAAGGCAAGGTGTCATATTCATAGAGCACAACATCATAATGGTCTATATTTTTTATTAAATAATCTTTTAAAGCATTGCTATGCTTTTCAGGATTATATCTTTCAGAGTTGGGAATGCCTAACAATTGCTTATCAACCAACGTAGTTTCCCAACCTAATTTCTCTAAGCTTTCTGCGAGTTCTATTCTATTCTTGGTAAAACCTTTTTCTAAGGAGAAATTACCTTTGGAACACAATGCTATTCTCATAAGTTTAAATTTTACACTATTAAAAATTTAACTATGGTTTGTGGGCGGAGTATATACTGTACGTAGGTTTTATGATATACCTTACTAAATGCACATAAAAAATTGATGGGTTTATTGAAAATATTTAGTTGCGTATTCTAGAGAGATCTCCAACCAAAACTATATAATGCCTTAAAAAAACCAGATATAGTTTATTTACCAGTCCAATATTATGCTCTTTCTGGAAGATCATCTTAATCTCCCAGAGTCTAGGTTTAAAAAGTGATAGCAATTTTAGTAAACCAAAAGACTCATTAGATTTGTTCTTACTAAATTTTGCCTGCCCCTTCCCTACTCTTTTAGCTTTAATAACTAATTCTTTTACAGAAGGTCTTGCAGGATGTTTTACCAAAACATTTGGTACATAATCGATCTTAGAGCCTGCTAAATACGCTCTTTTTCCCCACTGGTAATCGCCTCCGGAAAGCAGATTACTATCAAATAATCCAATCTTATTAAAAGATTCTGTATAAGTGAACATATTTGCAGTTACAGCGTTACCAGATTGCACATAAGCTTTCTGTGGAAATGCAAATATCTTATCATACAATTCTACCTTGGAAGGTCTACGCTCTTTATAAAATATTTGAATAGCACCCCCAATTCTCTCCGTTTCAGGATGTTCTTTAAAGTACTCGACTGCGTTTCTAATCCAATTTTTGTCTGGAACACAATCTGAATCTGTAAAACCAACAATGCTTCCTTTGCAAATGGCAAGCGCTGCATTTCTGGCAGCATAAGAACCTGGTTTGAATTCATTTATTACTGTACCATTTTCTGGAATTGCTAGATCTCTAGGTTTTAGATCTTCTGGTGCATTGTTAACTACTATTACCTCAAATAGATCTTGTGAATAGGTTTGATGCTGCAATGCTTGCAAACACAAATTCAACCTATCCCAGTCTTTAAAAGTTGGTATAATAATAGAAACCTTCATAATTTAGATTGCTAAAATCTCTTTGTTAACAACTTCCAATTCATTCTTACCAAGCAGTGTAGCGAAGTCTATAATTTGTTGGGTATTGCTTTGCACAGAATGTGATGAATCTAGATCTAAAACAGGAACCCCATAAGATTTAAGATGCTCAATAGCAATTTCAATTCTTTTCATCGCATTATCTGTAAACATCATCAGCTCATTTCTATCTAAATTCCTGTGCATATCTCTAATATCTTTTCTGCCAAGGATTCTATTTGCTATTTCATCCAGATCTGTTTGCACATATACAATTGCACTTGGCCAAGGCATAGTATCTACACGTTTTTTTATTTCAGATTCCTCACTAATTTCAATACTACTTTCGTAAAGAGCTCTATCAATCAAATTAATTAACCCCTCGTCTATAAGCATGATCCTGTTAGATTTTAGTTCCATTAAAACCTGAATCTTTTTTATGATTAGATAAATAAACTCTGCTTTTTCAAACCTAAGGTCTAAGCCATTAGCACTTTTAGACTGCTTATAATAAATATTTTGCCAGCATGCATCAATATATTCTGGATATTCCTGTATAAATCTTAACCCAGCTTCTTTTAACAGGTAAGTATCCACAAATTTTCTCCCTAATTTCAAGGTTCTGTAAATTCGTTTAATATAATCTAGATTAGATTCTAGCACCTTAGTTCTCTTATTTCTAGGCTTTTTTCCTTTTAAAATATCAGAACATATGCTACCTAAGAATTCGCTTCTGCTTTTATCTCCAAGCGGCTTCAAATTAGAGCTCGTTCTCCATTGGCCATGGATCTTTTCAATTTTCTCCAATTCGCTAAAAATTGTTGACTTACCAACTCCAGGAACTCCGCATATTTCAATAATCTTAGCCATAATTTATATCTTTCTAAAGCATATTTTGGTAATTTTATAAATCATGCTCGCACACGATCTTCTGAAAACGACTTTATTAGAAACCCATTTCCCTTTTTAAGTAATTCCTCATTTTTAAAGACTTTTTCAGAATTTTCTACTGTAGATAATTCTTTATCAAATTGCTCTTCCTTTCCTGGTCTAAAGGTTTTTAAAATTGCTAAGGCTCCTTCATACTTAATAAGCTCCTCTTTATAGATCTCGTTGTAACTTAATAACTTTACTAAGTTCCACTCTCTGCTATATCTACTTCTTCTTACTTCTAATTCTGAATTGATCTTCTTTACATACTTTTCTCCCATTAGCGTAAGGTAATAAAGAGCATCCTGCTCATTGTCTGAAGAATGTACTCCATTGTAATTGCATTTTTTAATCTTCGAACTATTGTTTATCAATGATCTAAAAGCATATTTTGCATTTAGATTATTTACATTGGTCATTCTAGATTGTTTTTGAAGAGCTTTCTCACTTAAAGGTTTTGGGTGATAATCAAAGACACTTAACACCGCTACGGGCAAACCTCCAGAATACTTAAAGGGTCCTTTGTCCCATTTACCACCTCTAATATTTCTAGAACAAATTCTCCTTTCTTCTGAATTCAATATCTTAAGATCTAAAATCTCAAAACAATAGGAATCTTTCAGAAAGAACATAAGGTCTTTAACCAACTTATCCTTTAAAAGCCGATCTCTAATTACATATACTATTAATTCCCCTCCTCTAATATCTGAAGATAGACTTGCTTGAAATCTGGCAAGTTCAGGTTTGATCTCCACCAACTTCGATAATGTATCTTCAGCCGGTAAATAATTCTGATCTTTCAACCAATTGTACAAATTCTCTACATTTGGTTTAAATTCTAGCTCTAGAAAGGGCATTTGCTTCTTTAATACCTTAGAATAATCATGCTCAATAATAGAGGCTGTTCTGTTAAAGCCTTCTAATCCAGAATTTGCACCTTTATGAAACAGGGCATGATACGTTAGAGAAGCAAAATACATAGAGGGTGAAGGCACATAAACTCCTTTAAACAGGATTCTACTTTCTAGAAGATGATGAGAAAGGTTAGACTGATAATATGGAATTCCTTTGTGCGCGCCATAATTACTGCCGGTAACGGTATAAATGTCACATTTTAATCCTGTGCTATTATCGGTATACGTTAATAGATCTTGAATACGATCTCTGTGATCATCTTGTATCAATATATCCATATCTTCCCCTTCAGGTATTTCAGGAAAATTCTCCCACCATCTTAGCAGCACATAATTTATCCTTCTCTCATTTAGAATCATAAAAAATTGTTCTCTAGACAGTCCTCTTTTAACGAATACTCTAGGAGATTTATAAGGTTTTAAAATTCCTTTTAAGGCTCTATATTTTTTAGCTGTATGCTGATATGTTAGTCTTAAAAATTGATTTCTAAGAATTTCTTTCTGAAGATTTTCTGGTAATATCTGTATCGCTTTATTGATATAAACTCTCGCTTTGGAGGAATTTGGATTATTGATAGCGGCCTCGTTAATTACCTGAAATTGAAGGCTAGAATTTCTCATAGTTTTGAATTTTCAATGAATAAATAAGTATCAATGATATTACTGAAGTATCACTCTCAAATTCTTGGCTTCTTTATTAGATTCTAATCTTAATAAATAAATACCTTTAGAAAGCCAAGAAGCTTGCAAAACAGCTGTCTCTTCTACATTCTTTAGCGCCTTTCCTTTTTTAACTTCTTTCACTTTTAAACCTTTCAGATCATAAAGAACAAGGCTATAATCTGTGTTCTCATAAAATGAGAAATGAACATTTGCGGAGGTCGTAAAAGGATTTGGATACATAAAATATGTTCCTAGAGCTGTTTCAGAATTATCTTCAGAGCTGAAAAGGGAATTAGAACTATTAGATTTAGCACTAAAAGTTTTAGCAGAAGCTTTTATGGTTGAACTAAAATCATAGATTTTACCAATTTCTACAGCATCTAATGCCTCATTAAAAATTCTAATATCATCCATGCCCCCTAAAATTCCTCGAAAACTATCTGGCCCGGCACCTATTGCGAGGTTCAACGAGTTAGTAACTATATTCTGAGTAGCGGTATAAGATTTCGAGCTATCCAAAATTCCATTTACATATAAATTAATTTCAGTGCCATTATAAGTAACGGCTATATGCATCCAAGTAGTACCATTGGTAGGATAATTGGCTTGAGAATTTAACCTATAAATGTTATTGGAAGTTGCCTGATTAAATCTGAAAAATATCTTTCCGCTACTAGCTAATGACAGTTCGTAGCCATCTACGCTATTTTGCTGGGCTTTTTTAACAAGATATTGAGTACCTATTTTCTCTGGTCTAATCCACGTAGAAATGGTGATTTGCTGAGAAATATCCAAAGATGGATGATCTAAAGCTGTCCCGTATTGATTGTTACCATTAAACCTTAAAGCCTGACCTTCTTTTCCCAGAACCCATAATGGATTGCCAGATAAAGTTACATTATTTGCATAGGTAGTTGCGTCTATAACTGCAGTTCCAGACCCCTCTTCCAGTTTATAATGTGCTACCAAAGAACCTGTTGTAGATGGTACTGATGTTGCAAAAGACCAGTTAGCAGACCATGCGCTTTCTCCCGCAGGATTTATAGCTTTTACTCGCCAGTAATATGTTGAATTGTTCAATAATCCGGTTACATCTAAAAAAGTTTGATTAATATTATTTTCATCTAGAATTAGATTAGAAAAATTTTGATCATCAGATAACTGCATAGCATAATAAGATGCACTAGATGAGGTATTCCAACTTAATGTAGGTGCTATAGAAACATCTATTGCCAGATCTACAGGAGTAGCTAAAATAGGAACTCCAGGTATTATAGGGGTGCTTGAGATGGTAGTAAAACTACGCACTGTAGACCATGCACTATCTCCTTCTGCATTCGTTGCCCGTACCCGCCAGTAATAAGTAGTACTATTTGTAAGATCCGATACCGCAATTGAAGTGGCACTTAGATCTGACTGATCTAGGATAAAGGATGCAAATGAATTATTGTTAGACACCTGAATATTATAAGTAAGTGCTCCATCTGAAGCATTCCATGTTAATGTAGGATCTACCTCAACATTATTGGCAAGATCTAACGGTAATTCTTGCAATGGGATCTCTGGCGGACTTGGAGAACTTGTTATTGTAGCAATGGCACTTACTTCTGCTGCATTTAACGCTACATTATAAATTCTTACATCATCCATTGCTCCTAAAATTCCTCTATAACCATCATTTCCAGAGCCAATAGCCAATGTCATTGAATTTGTACCTAAAGCTGTAGCTGCGCTATAAGATTTACTGCTATCTAATACTCCATTTATATACAAGTTCATAGTTGTACCATCAAAAGTTACTGCTACATGCATCCATGTAATTCCATCAATAGGATAGGATGCTTGAGAATTGAGTCTGTAAGTATTGTTGGAAGTTGCCTGATTGAACCTAAAAAATATTTTCCCGCTACTGGATAATGATAATTCGTAGCCATCTATGGCATTATGTTCAGATTTTTTAATAACATATTGAGTAGCTCGTTTCTCAGGCTTTATCCATGTAGCTATAGTTAAACTATTGGTGAGATTCAGGGCCAGATTAGCGCCTGCAATAGCGTATTGATCTGCACCATTAAATCTTACCGCCCCTCCTTCTACTCCATTTACTCTAACCGGATTCCCCATTATAGTGGCCGTATTTGCAATTTCTGAATCATCTGCTAGCATAGCACCCGAAGATTCATTCATTTTATAATGTGCTACTAAATTAGTTGGTGTAGTTGTATTTATTGTGTGGAAGTTCCAAACGGTGGACCAGTTGCTATCTCCACTAGCACTGTTAGCAAGCACTCGCCAATAATAAGAAGCGTCACTAGCTAAATTTGTGATCTCTACAGAAGTTGTAGTAATACCTGTAATATCTACAATAGTGGTTGCAAAATTAACATCATCACTCACCTGAATCTTAAAGGAGGTAGCATCTGCTACTGAAGACCAGCTTAAGGTTGAATTATTAGGCTGTTCTGTACTCAGATCAAGTGGTGATACCAACACCGGAACTTCGGCGGGATTGGAGGTAGTTGTAAAATTCCAAATAGCAGACCAATCACTTTCACCTACAGCATTACTTGCTAGTACTCTCCAATAATAGGAAGTACTAACAGCTAAATTATCAACAGCTACAGAGGTATCGTTTAAATTACTTATTTCAAAAACGGTAGTTGCAAAGTTTACATCATCACTTACCTGAACTTTATAGGAAGCCGCATCTTTTGTTGAATTCCAGCTCAATAAAGTATTTATAGGCTGTTCTGAATCTAGATCTAGTGGTGAATCAAGAACCGGAATCTCAGCCAACTTCATGGTGGTAGTGAAATTCCAAATGGAAGACCAATTACTGTCTCCCAAAGAATTAGTGGCAAGAACTCTCCAGTAATAGGAAGAATTATTCTCTAAGTTAGATACCTCAACAGAAGTGGCTGTAATAGCTGCCCCTTCAAAAATGTTACTGGCAAAGCTAACATCTTCACTTATCTGAACTTTATAAGAAACCGCATTAGCCGATGCATTCCAATTTAAAGTAACCGGAATTTCCACCTCTAGCGTACTATCTTGAGGTAATTGCAGTTGTGGAACCGCTGCTATTGTAGGGATCTGTCTTGCGGAGAATAGATCATAGACTTCAGTATTATTCAAAGCTTTGCTATAGATATATATATCGTCCATAGCTCCTTTAAAACCTCTATAACCATCGTTTTCTGAAGAGATCCATAAAGGAAGTTGATTCACATTTATCCATTGAGTTGATGCTAAAGAAATTGCACTATCTTCTACACCATTTATATAGATCTTCATCATAGTACCATCAAAAGTGGCGGCTAAATGCATCCAAGTATTTCCGTCAAAAGGATAATTTGTTTGAGAATCCAATCTAAAATCATTTCCATGAGAATCTTGATTAAACCTAAAAAATGCTTTTCCTCCACTGGAAAGTGAAAGCTCATACCCATCTGTAGAATTTCCCAGCGCCTTTTTTATAATATATTGGGTATCCCGCTTATCGGGTTTAATCCACATAGAAATAGTGAGTGCTTGAGTTAGATTTAGAGAAGCATTATCACCAATGGTGCAATATTGATCACTACCATTAAATTTTAATGCAGTACCTGTAGCATCTGTAACCCATGTTGGATCATTAAATGATGTAGCATTATTTATATATATTGAAGCGTCTCCTAAAGAATTGCCAGAACCCTCATTTAATTCTAAATGCAGCACAAGTTCATCTACACTCTGATTTTCCTTTGTTGTAAAATTTCTAATTATAGACCAATCGCTATCTCCTACGTTATTTGTAGCCTTCACACGCCAGTAATAAATAGTGTTTTCTGTGAGATTATTTAGAACACTGGAAGTTTGAGTAATATTGGATTGAGTATAATAAAGTGTAGAGAAATCTGAAGATTCTGATACTTCCAAAGTATATATGGTAGCTCTTAAAGTTGAGTTCCAGCTTAGTGTTGGTGCGTTTACAACATCTATCTCACCTGCCAACGGAAGGTTTAGAGTTGGTGTATCGGGAATAGAAGTGAATACTCCATCTGAAGCTAAAACCCCTACTGCTTTATTTGCGGAAGAAGCTAGTATTACTACCTCAGAAATATAATTCCCTTTTGTACTGGTAGCGTTGTTATACGAACCACTAATAAGCACTTTTTCAGATCCAAAAGAAATATTGGCAATAGGAGATTCTTTATATAATATGTTACCTCCTCCATCATGAGCAGAATAGATCACTTTAACTTTACCGGTAGATTCATCTAAAAGTACAATAGGCCTTGTACCTAGGTTGGATACCATATAAAGATCATCCCAAACCCCATTAGGTCTTCTAACTAATAGTGCTATTTCTGGATAATTTAGATCTTCATATCCTGTTTTAATGGCGGCATAGAGAGTTCCATCTGTTGCCGATGCTAAATTTAAATGATCATCTGCCATCCCGAAACCAGAATTTAAAGCAGACTGAGCTGCTGCAGCTTCTATAGTTGTCCATGAAGCTTCATTGGTTCCATCTACATGAGATGTAAACATAAATCTTTCAAGATTTTGATCAGACCAAAAAACTCCTATTTTACCGGGCATTGCTATAATTGCTCCAATATCATCTCCACCAATATTGGTACCAACAAGCATTCTGGTACTCCAAGTAGTATAAGGCGCATCACTGTAAACCACATAGATATTATCATCTTCTACTCCATTGTAATCAAAATCATAATTATCATCATCCCCATTAAAGGCAATCCACATTTTTCCCGTACCATCTATATCTAATGTTGCTGTTTCCACATCATCATCTAGCCATACATCTACGGTGGAACCACGCTGAGACCAAAGCTCATACTGGGCAAGACCAAAATTAAATTCTAGTGAGACTAATTCTACATATTCCCCTTCTAAAAGAATTATATGTATAGTATTACCATACAGTTTACAATCTGCCTTGGTAAAAATCTTATCAGATATTTTTAAAACATTAACCCAAGATGCACCATCTAGTCTCCAAAGGTAAGTACCTCCGGCAGATGGTAGAATAGTCCAATGTTTACCCTCAAATAGCCAAACTTTAGATTGAGGTTTTTCTCCTGTATCTATAGTTATTGATATCGGGTTTAAAGTGGTGATAGATTGAAATCCTTGCTGAGCTTTTACTGAAAGCCCAAGAAGAAAAAATCCAAAAACAAGAAGTAATAGATTTCTCATTCTTTTTAGTGATCTATAGTTAAATAATTACTGTTTCAATTTAGGAGGGAGCTTACTTATAATTCTTTTTTATCTGAAGAACTATGAGTTAAGAGTTCTATTTGATTGTTAGTATTGACCGATAGAAAATTCGATCAATTTTGGCTTATATATTTTAATCTAAACTTCTTGAAGTTCCACCATTTTTTGAAATTTGGTAGAATTCATAACTAATTCTTGAAAACATCCTTCGTTTTCAATGCTACCATTATTCAGCACTAAAATTCTATCTGCATTCTTAATGGTAGAAAGCCTGTGAGCCACTATAAGAATAGTATACTTTCCCTGTAATTCTTCCAAACCTTTTTGAATGGCTTCTTCTGTTTCAGAATCTAAAGACGAAGTGGCTTCATCTAAGACCAGAATATCTACATTCTTAAACAATTCTCGGGCTATAGAAATACGTTGTTTTTGGCCTCCACTTAAGTTCACTCCATTATTTCCAAGAATGGTCTCTTCCTTTTTAGGAAGTCTCTCTATAAAATCATTGATAGAAGCTTGCCGTAGCGCCCAATTAAATCTTTCGTAATTAGCAGCAGATCTATCAGACCAGAAAGTGATGTTATTGTAGATAGTATCATTAAAAATAACAGGCTCCTGAGTGATATATCCAATTCTATTCTGATAATCCTGTAATTTTAATTGCTCAGAATTTATACCGTCAATATGCATACTTCCAGAGCCAACCGGCATAAGACCACATATTATATTTATAAGTGTTGTCTTACCGCTACCACTTTCTCCAACAAATGCAATAGTTTGATTTTTCCTGATCTTTAAACTGATATTTTTCAAAATATAATGGTCTTCATAATTGAACACTACATTCTTGAGTATGATATCGCTCTTAAATTTATTTAAAGAAATAGAACCTGAAGCTTCTTTAGATTGTATCAATTGATTTTCAAAACTGGTCATATTCTCCATAGATCCAGAAACCTCAAGAAACTTGTTGTAATGAGTTTGCAGCAAGATCATTGAAGAAAGCGCTCTATAAAAGAATAATAAACTTATTAAGATCGTTCCTAACGTACCTGCCATAAAATTTACTTGAATTAAGATCACGGTGCTCACCACAACTATTAGTAATGGCTCTCTTATAGAATTAACTATAGCTCCTAATTTGCCAATGGTCTTGTTACTATCTTCAATTAACTCTATCACCTTTTTAAGCTTTGTATTATATCTGTGTATATATCCGGTGGCCTTTAGATATTTAAAATTGGTAACAAACTGCAAGATCAAACCCTGATAATGATTTCTACCATAGGTAAGCTTTCTGGAGTATTGCTTAGTAATTTTATATAATCTTTTATAAATAAAGTTGGTAAGAAATCCACCTAAACAGATCAAAAGTGCAAATTGTGCATCTATAAAAAAAGCGAAGGTCATATACACTATCATCATCGTAATTTGTTGAAATGCTCCAAAATAACTTTGATATGCTAACGAAACTCTACTTACTTCTCCAGACATTGTGTTTTGAATTCTACCAGCATCTGTGGTTACAAATGCCTTATAAGATATTTCTGAAAGAGATCTGGAAAGACCGAGTCTAATAGATTTAACAAAATAGTGCCTTAAATTTACTTCATAAAGACTGCTAAAAAATTGCATGATCCCCTTTAGTATAAAGAACACGCACATGGCTATTAAAATAGTAGAAAGATTTAAGCCCATGCCCATTTGCTCCATCCCATCTACCAGAAACTTTAATTTCCCCAGGCCATCACCATCTGCAGAAGCTCCATCATCTACTATTTGTAAAAGAGGTAGAAACATCGCCAAACCAAAACCATCTAAAATACCAACTATAATACTAAGACCCATGGCTATAAATATTCTAAGTCCCAGACGCTTATAGAAATAGGTAAAACTATTGAAATACTTATTTAGAAAAATATTAAAATACTTAGACATGGATTATATGTTAATATGGGAACATAACCTTACTATTGCTATAAATGAACACTTTGCGTGATATTTTCCTGATATTGTTGGTAGATTTCTCTTATCCCTTCTTCAATTTCAATGCTGTATTGCCATCCTAAATTTTTAAGTTTTTGACAGTCTATTACTTTTCTAAGCGTACCCTCCGGCTTATTGCTATTGAAATACAGTTCTCCCTTAAATCCTACAGTTTCTTTAACCAAAAATGCCAGATCTTTTATGGATATCTCTTTACCAGTACCAATATTAATATGTGTATTTCTGATCTCTTTTGTATTGTAGGCAGAAGAAATATCACGAAACTCTATATTTTCCATAATAAAAAGGCAAGCTTCTGCAAATTCTGAACTATGCAAAAATTCTCTTCTAGCTTTTCCACTTCCCCATATTTCAATTTTAACTTTAGGATGATCATCCTCTCCCTCTATAAGAGTTACACCATATTTTTGAAGGATATCTAAAATTTCCTGCTTTGGAGAATCTCCATCTAAGCCCTCCATAGGGTGTGTATTTAGATCTTTCCGTATCACATCCCAGTCTTTAGTTTCTAAAGCATGGCCAAGATGGATCTTTCTTAATAATGCCGGTAATACATGAGATTTCTCAAGATCGTAATTATCATTAGGGCCGTACAGATTTGTTGGCATTGCCGTTAAGAAATTGGTGCCATATTGTAAATTGTAGCTCTCACACATTTTGATTCCTGCAATCTTTGCAATTGCATAAGGCTCATTTGTATATTCTAAAACACCACTTAACAAACTCTCTTCTTTTATAGGAAGCTCACTATTTATGGGGTATATACAGGTACTTCCTAAGAACAAGAGTTTTTTTACCTTATTGATATAACTTTCATGAATAATGTTGTTTTGGATCATTAGATTATTGTAAATAAAATCTGCCCTATATTTATTATTGGCAACAATGCCACCAACCTGAGCTGCACCTACAAAAACATATTCCGGTTTCTCTTCGCTAAAAAAAGCTGCTACCTTATTACAATCTATTAGATCTAGATCTTTATGCGTTCTTAGTAACAGGTTTGTATAACCATGCTTTTTGAGAACCTGCGTAAAGGCACTTCCCACCAATCCTGTATGGCCTGCAACGTATATCTTAGAATCTTTTTTCACCTTGATTATTTTTTAAATCTATATTTCAGAATAGTTTAAGATCTCAAAGCCACCTTGTTTTAAAAATGCTTCTCTTTTCATTAATTGTAGATCACTTTGCATCATCTCTGTTACCAGATCTTGTAAACTATGTTCCGGTTCCCAACCTAATTTGGTTTTAGCTTTAGAGGCATCACCTATTAAAAGCTCTACTTCTGTAGGTCTAAAGTATTTTGGATCTATAACAATTAGTTCTTTTCCTATTTCTATTTGAAATTCTGCGATGGAACAATTTTTTACATATCCTCTTTCTTTGACACCCTTACCTATAAACTCTAATTCAATTCCAACTTCCAGAAATGCCATCTTTATAAAATCTCTGACACTTGTAGTAATTCCCGTGGCAATAACCCAGTCTTCTGCTGTTTCTGCTTGTAAGATCATCCACATTACCTTAACATAATCTTTAGCATGTCCCCAATCTCTTAGAGCATCTAGATTACCAAGAAATAATTGGTCCTGTAATCCTAGTGCAATACGGGATGCTGCTCTTGTAATCTTTCGTGTTACAAAGGTTTCTCCTCTTTTAGGAGATTCATGATTAAACAGAATTCCGTTGCAGGCAAACATATTATAAGCTTCCCTATAATTTACGATCATCCAGTAAGCATATAATTTAGAAACGGCATATGGGCTACGCGGGTAAAATGGTGTTTTCTCTGTTTGTGGTACCTCTTGAACCTTCCCAAATAATTCTGAAGTTGATGCCTGGTAAATTTTAGTCTTTTGTTCCAAACCTAAAAGTCTCACAGCATCCAAAATTCTTAATGTTCCCAATCCATCTGTGTTCGCTGTATATTCAGGTATTTCAAAAGATACAGAAACATGACTCATCGCAGCCAGATTATAGATCTCATCTGGTTCTATCTGCTTAATTATTCTTATAAGAGATGTAGGGTCTGTCATATCACTATAATGAAGAATGAAATTTCTATTTTCTACATGTGGATCTTGATACAGATGATCTATTCTTTCTGTATTAAATTGTGATGACCTTCTTTTAATACCGTGAACCACATATCCTTTTTCAAGTAAGAATTCACTTAAATAAGCGCCGTCCTGTCCATTAACCCCTGTAATTAATGCTGTTTTCATACTTTCAACGTTTATTTAACTTATAAACAAATAAGATCATGATTATTAATTATTTACGCTAACTCCTTTAATTTTACTATAACAGCACATCCAAGAGATGATAGTAACAACTTTAAATGATCGTTCCCTACATATTCAATTATTCCTTCGTTATCTTTAAAAACTCCAGATTTGATCTTAATCCTATCTCCGCGGTTTAGGTTTTCAACTTTAAAACTGTCATAACTCTCGTTATTAAGCCATTTTTTGATAGTGTCAATTTCATCATCTCGAACTATAGCAGGTTTTCCTAGCCAGTATAAATACCGTACTACTCCAGGACAATTAAACACCACGTTTCTTTGCTTCTCCTTGATCTTTACAAAAACATAAGAATTAAAGAGTGGTATTTCAACTTTCTTCTTTCTATCGCTCCATTGTCTTACTTCTTTTACCAATGGACAAAATATTTCCAAGTTTTCATCGCGCAATCTTTCCGCAACCTTTTTTTCCGTTCGCGGTTTTGTGTACAATACATTCCAAGACATAGTGTATTTTTTAAAAATTAATTCAACTATTAACGTGGGGTATTTTTAAAGAAATCTTAAGTTAAAAGGATAATGAGCTGCTGGGAATTTTGCAGACTATTTTGCGGGGATGTGTGCAACTAAATTATTAACTATAACTAATAAAATGAAGCTTTGAGAATTTATTTATTCTCTTAAAATTCATAGTATCATGGCTTCGCCAAGTGAATCCCATTAAGAGATCCAATACTATTTAGAAATTTAAGAAATGACATCATGTAGGGTTAGCGCGTTAAATAAACGCCTGTTTATCAGATAATTAATATAGAAAATAATCTCTAATATTTTATAAATTACTCGTTAAAAATTCTAGAATATTTAACATTTATGATTACTAAAATTTAGGTTTATCGAATATTTTAACATAAATACCTCAATATTAAATAAATTATCGAGTATATAATTAGGTATTAATAAATCATAAAGTTTTTTTTAAGAATTCAATTTTCAAAGATCTTTTGAAATAATTCTTGGATTTTAATTGATACAATTATAATATCGATTAATGGTTGATTTTCACCCATAAGTGGTATTCCATTTTATCATAAAAAGGGATCATTTCTTATATTTAAGTAGTAAAAAGACTTAAAAATGACAGATTTGATGTTCTAAGGCGAGAAAAGTGAATAAAATGGATTATAAAAGTGATCAAATGTCAAGATGTCTTCTTTTAATGGTTCTGAGCTTCCAGTATCCCATTTTATAGTATATAAGCGCTATGGATGCAGCTATTAAATTCGAGATAGGAAAAGACCACCATATCCCAACAAATTCAAGATCTGTATTATTAGATAATACATACGCGGTGGGGAATCTAATAATCCATAAACTTAATACAGAAATTAGCAAAGAAGCAGTAGTAAACCCAACACCATTAAAAAGACCGTTTAGAACTTGCTGTATTCCCAGAAGCCCAAAACTCGGTGCCATGATCTTAATAAAAACTGCTCCATCATGTATCACTTTAGGATCATTAGGAACAAAGAAAGCTGTGAGATTTTCAGCAAAAATATACATAATGATACCTATTGCAGTTAGTCCAATGAATGCAATCTTACCACTTAAATTCCCAATTTTTTCTGCGCGCTTTATTTTTAAAGCTCCAATATTTTGACCTACCAAAGAAGTAGTGGCTATAGAAAGTCCTAAAGCAGGAACAATTACCAGACTTAATACTCTAGAGCCTATTCCATAGGCAGCAACCACATCACTTCCAAAACTAGTTACCAGCATCACCATTACTGTCATTCCCGCTGCTCGTGTAGATTGATCTAAGCTGGAAGGAATTCCAAGTTTAAATAGTCTTTTAGTGTATGTGAGATCCGGCTTCATATTTTGCCATTGGATCTTTATTCCCATTTTACCTCTAAATAATATTAAAACTCCTATTAAAGCAGATATCCCTTGGGTAATAATACTTGCAACGGCAGCTCCCGCAACTCCATACCCAGGAAAAGATCCAAATCCGAAAATAAACAAAGGATCAAGTAATAAATTTAGAAATACCGTAGCCAGCACTATATACATTGGTAAGAGTACATTTCCTATACCACGCATTAAAGATTGAAATACAAAAAAGAGAAACAGAAATATAAACCCAAGTGAGGTTACCTGAAAGTATTTCACAGAATCTTCCATGATCTCCGGCCCTGCACCTACCAGCTGCATTAAAAAAGGTGCAGCAAAATAACCCAAAGCAGCAAGAAATAAGGAGATGATAAAAATCACAAAGATTGTTTGTGATGAGCTATAATCCACCATAGATTGATCATTAGCCCCTTTGTACCGAGATACCAAAACGGTTCCTGCCAGGGTTAAGCCTCCACCTAATGATAAAACCAAGAACAGTATTGGAAAACTAAGGCTCACGGCTGCAACAGCATTTGCACCTAACCTACCCAACCAAAATGTATCTATAAGCTGGTAGGTAGTTTGAAGTATATTCGCAAAAATAATGGGAAGAGCAAGTGTAATAAGGGAAGATAATATCTTACCTTCTGTGATCTTACTTTTCTTAACTTTTTTAGCCATTTACTTAACGCTTAAACCAGAGCTTTAAAAAAAATTGAGATCTTTTAAAGCTACATCTATATCTGAAAAAATTTAAAGATTAAAGATACTTGTTAAACGTTCAAATCAAGAAATGCAGACCTTAAATATTCCTTAATAAAAAAGAGAACTTAACGTGAGAGCGAATGGATCAGGAAAGTTCAAAAACGGGATAGTTTTCTGATATTATTCCATCAGACTCTAAAAACTCCATCTTCTCCTGACCGTATTTTCTCAAATACCAATTTATAATCTTATGAGTGTGATAGGTAGCCTCCTGAATTTTTAGAAAAGGATCAAAATCTTCAATCCCGGAGATCTGAACATCAGTATCTATATACCCATAACCATGATATCTTCCATTTTTAACCAGTATAAATGCTTCTTCATTATAATGTCTTCCTTTTTCCATTATAACGTAAGTTTCACTTTCAAGAGTTAAAGAATCTATTGCATCGCTTACCTTTAAATTATATTCCTGTACCGTTTCTAATCCATCGCAGATACCCTCACAATTCTTTAATTTATAATGAGAGCATTTGGTAACATTAGATTGAAGTGTGCAATATTTAGGACATAAATTAAAATCCTCACATAACTGCTCTAATTTTTCTACCGCCTGAGATCTGTTATAAAAAGTGCCGATAGAATTTTGCACTTTCTTGGTTTTTCCAATAGCCAACTGTGTGATCCCTCTCTGGTTGGTATAATTTATAATTTGGTACACAAGACCTTGACGCTTTTGTGCGCTATTAAATTTAGGGTAATACTTCTTTATACTTTCTGCTTCCAGGAGCAGCGCTATTAGCTCATTTCCCGTAGCTGTATAATCTATAAAAAAGGTTTCTTGCCCTAAATGATACTCTTTACTCATCTTATCATAAAAATGAGAGATCACTCGCTTTTTTATATTACTAGCTTTCCCTGCATAAATAACCTTCTGTTTTTTGTCTTTGAAAAGATATATCCCTGGAGTTTCAGGTAGATCCTCAATTTGAGATTCAGAAAGATGGGGTGGTAAGGTAGCTTGTCTTGATCTTGGATGAAGAAAAGTTTTGATCAATTCGAAGTCCACATCCAATGCCAGCAATTTTTTAAATAATAGTACCGTAGCATCTGTGTCTCCCTCTGCGCGATGTCTATTTATTAAAGGAATATTAATAGAAGAACACAAATTCCCTAAACTATATGAGAACAATCCCGGAATGAGTTTTCTTGAAAGTCTAACCGTACATAGCTTTTTACGAGTGAATTCGTACTCAAGCTCATTGAATTCATTTCTTAGTACATTATAATCAAAATTAACATTATGAGCTACAAAAATGGCATCCTTGGTAAACTCATCAATCTTTTTAGCAACCTCAGCAAATTTGGGAGCACTTGCCACAATCTCATTATCAATTCCCGTTAGTGCGGTTATCTGCGGCGGAATGATTTTTTCCGGATTAACTAAAGTAGTGTACTTGTCTACAATGGTTTCTCCTTTTAATAAAACGATACAAATTTCGGTAAGTCTATTTCCTTTAATTCCACCACCTGTGGTCTCAATATCTATAATGGCAAATAATTGATCTTGCATATAATAAATCTCTTCATACAAAAGTAAGGATAAATTATTAAATTTGGATTATTTCCTTAATGTTGGATTATTTCCTATAAGCGAGTGGTGAAATTAGTTCAAAATCCTATTCACAACAATTCTACCATAACTAAAATAAAATTATCAAATCGATAATTGGTAATAATTAATTATGCTAAAATTATATTTTTAGTCCATTTGATATTAAAATTATACTAATTAACTCCATTAAGGTTTCTACTATAGCTTGTTTATAGATATTTTTGCGCACGATACTTCAATATTAGCTTTATTGAAAATATTATGTTTTACTATTTTAATTAAAGAAGTCCATGCAATTATCTAGTGATGCGGAAGATCTGCAACCCGGCAAAAATTCTGATAGAACAAAATCTGATGTGGAGCAAGTATTAAAACATCTCCCAATACCTGTTTTTATTTGCAATAATCATGGAGACCTACTGTATTTCAATGATTTTTTCAAGCAGATTGGAATGGAAACAGATGCTGAGATTGAAAATATAAGATCTTTGGAAGCTCTTAGTTTTAGTGATATTTATACCAATCAGCCTATAAATAATGCTTCTTTAATAGATAGACTGAATTCTAATGAACTTGAAGTAACTAATTTAAAGGCACAGTTTAAAGCTGATTCTTTAAAGCCTTATAAAATATCAATAGACAAAATTAATTTTGCTCAAAATAGTGAATGTCTACGCTTCTGTTTTACACCTACAGAAAGCCTGAAACTTGATGAAATTAAACAAACAGTATTATCTGCTATTGTAGAATCTTCAGATGATGCAATAATCAGTAAAGATCTTAATGGATATATTACTAGTTGGAACCAATCTGCCACTCGTATTTTTGGGTATTCAGAAGAAGAAATAGTAGGAAAACATATCAGCATTCTTTTTCCGCCAGACAGAATTGATGATGAGCAAATGATCATTGAAACCATTAAAAATGGAGAACAAATTGATCATTTTGAAACATTAAGACTTAAAAAAGGCGGAGAGGAGATATTGATCTCTGTAACTATTTCTCCAATTAGAAATGCTTCCGGGAAAATAATTGGCGCTTCAAAAATTGTAAGAGATATTTCAGATAGGTATAAGCAAGAACTAAAGCAGGCCATGTTATCTTCTATAGTATCTTCTTCTGATGATGCTATTATTAGTAAAAATCTTGATGGGATCATCACTTCGTGGAATTTAGGTGCTACCAGAATATTTGGATATTCTGAACAGGAAATGCTGGGGACATCTGTTAAAAAGCTTATTCCGGAGAACAGAATAAATGAAGAAGATATCATTATCAATAATATCAAAAGCGGAAAAAGGATCGCTCATTTTGAAACCAAACGTTTAGCCAAGGATGGCAAGAAAATACCCGTATCCATAAGTGTCTCTCCAATAAAAGATAGTAGCGGAAAAATAATTGGTGCATCCAAAATTGCCAGGAATATAAAAGATAGAAGAAAAGCTAAGCAAAAGATCAAAAAATACAATCAAAAATTAGAGATAATCAATACCATAGGTACAGAAATCTCTTCTAATTTGGATGTGCAAATAGTGCTGCAAAAGGTTACCGATGCAACTACTAAATTGTCTGGAGCAAAATTTGGCGCATTCTTTTATAACAGTGAAGATGAATCTGGCGAGGCAATGATGCTTTACACACTCTCTGGCGCTACTAAAGAAGATTTTGAAAAGTTAGGAATGCCAAGACATACACAAATCTTCAAACCAACTTTTGGAGGGCAGGGAATCTTAAGAATAGATGATATTAAAAGTGATCCTAGATATGGAAATAATCCTCCACATAAAGGAATGCCTATAGGTCACCTTCCTGTTTCTAGCTATATGGCCATTCCTGTAATCACCTCTTCTGGAAATGTTATTGGAGGATTGATCTTTGGGCATCCCGAGAAAGGAAAATTTAAAGAGGATCATGAAAATATTGTAAAAAATATAGCCACTCAGGCTGCAATTGCATTAGACAATTCTCGTCTTTTTGAAAGAGTAAGATCATTAAGTGAAAAGAAAGATGAATTTATAGCCCTTGCAAGTCACGAGTTAAAAACTCCGCTTACCACCGTTATTGGATATCTTCAGGTGTTGGAAAAAAAGATAAAAGAACCATTATCTAGAAAGTTCTTATCTAAATCTCTAGACCAGACCTATAAATTGAACTCTCTTATAGAAGATCTTTTAAATATGTCTAGAATAGAGGCAGGAAAATTAGATTTTAGTTATGAAGATTTTGATATTACCGCCATGTTACAGGATCTAAGCGAAACCTTTAATGATGGAGAGAATACCCATAATTTGATCTCTAATATTGGAGATCAACCACTAATGGTTACAGCAGATAAACAAAGAATAGAACAGGTAGTGAGAAATCTTTTAAGCAATGCAGTAAAATATTCCCCACAAGCCGAAGAGATCTATCTCGACTTAAATGCAAAAGATAACAAAGTTATAGTTAAGGTTAGGGATAACGGAATTGGATTAACTCCACAGCAGAAAAAACAGGTTTTCAATAGATTTTACAGAGCAGAAACTACAAAAGGTATAAATGGACTTGGATTAGGACTCTATCTTACCAAACAGATTATTGATGGACATGATGAGGAACTAATTGTAAAGACTGAAATAGGTGTAGGTTCCGAATTTTGCTTCACATTAGAAAGAGCACATTAACTGGTATAACAATTTTGTTTTTAACATAACATTAAAAGTATAGAAATAAGGAACCAATTATATTTACAGCAAAGAAATTAAGATGAAAAAAATTTATTTAGTTGAAGATGACCATGCTTTGAGAGAGCTTATTTCTTTTTTATTGATGGATAAAGATTATGAAGTGGAGGCCTTTGCTAATGCAAAATCTTTTAAAAACAAGATCTCTACTGCAGATGCAGATCTTATTCTTCTTGATATCATGCTTCCCGATGGAAATGGGATAGATCTTTGCAAATTGGTTAAGGCAACTTCAAACACAAAAGATATACCTGTATTATTAATGTCTGCTCATGCAAACCCTTCTATTGCTAATGATTCTGGAGCTAATGATTTTATAGCAAAACCTTTTAATGTAGATGATCTTTATATGCACGTTCAAAAGAATCTGGCATAAAAAGTTATAAATATACCAGTTAAAAAGCATGTCTTATAGGCATGCTTTTTATTTTTAAATACTAAGCCTTTTTAGCTGATTCTAATCTACACACCGTGATTACCCCATAAAATTACAACCTTCAATTAAATATTATCACTCTGCACCAAAGCTGATTTTCGTCATTTCTTACTCATAGCTGTTCTAATATTTTTGCATTTAAAATAGCTTAGTATGCACTCTATAATTTCAAAATATAACGTTCCTGGACCTAGATATACCAGTTATCCAACTGTGCCCTATTGGGATGAGGAGAATTTTTCACTTAAAGATTGGAAGAGAACCTTGCAACAGTCGTTTAAAGAAAGTAATTCTTCAGAAGGAATAAGCCTTTATATTCATCTTCCCTATTGCGAAAGTATGTGCACCTTTTGTGGCTGTAACAAACGTATTACTAAAAATCATAAAGTTGAAGTTCCCTATATTCAATTAGTGATCCAGGAATTTAAATTATATACAGAATTATTTCAAGAGAGACCAAAGATCAAGCAATTACACCTTGGAGGCGGCACCCCTACTTTTTTTTCTGCAGAACATCTAGACAGGCTATTATGTGGGTTATTTACACTTGCAGATAAGGCTCCTAATTTCGAATTCAGCTTTGAGGGACACCCTAATAATACCACTACTGCACATTTAGAAACTCTGGCCTCTCATGGGTTTAAGCGTGTATGTTATGGGGTACAGGATTATAATCTTAAAGTGCAAAAAGCTATAAACCGTATCCAACCTTATGAAAATGTGAAAACAGCTACTGAAAATGCCTATAGTGCTGGTTTCACTTCTGTGGGACATGATATCATCTACGGATTACCTTTTCAAACTTTAGTAGATGTAATTAATACAATAGATAAAACGATCTCATTACAACCAGATAGAATTGCCTATTATAGTTATGCGCATGTGCCGTGGATTAAAGGAAATGGTCAACGTGGATTTAATAACAACGATTTACCTTCTGCAGCTTTAAAGCGCGAGCAGTATGAGGCGGGAAAAAATAAACTTATAGAAGCGGGTTATGTGGAAATAGGAATGGATCATTTTGCTCTAAAAACAGATTCATTGTATAAAGCACAACATAACGGTACTATTCATCGTAACTTCATGGGGTATTGCGACAGTAAAACTCAGGTAATGATAGGCCTAGGAGTTTCTGCTATTGGAGATAGTTGGTATAGTTTTGCTCAGAATGTAAAAAATATTGAAGCTTATGAGAAATTAATAGTTAATAAAATTTTACCCATTTCTAAAGGTCATATTTTAACTTCGGAAGATCTTAAAGTACGAATGCATATTCTAAATCTAATGTGCACATTTAAAACGGAGTGGAATCACCACGAGCAGTATCTCGCCAAAATTCCAGATATACTTACCAAATTGAAAGAGCTGCAAGCAGATGGTCTAATTATTCTAACAGAAGGATCTGTAGAAATAACTGAAAAAGGAAGACCGTTTTTAAGAAATGTTTGTATGCCTTTCGATCTCAGACTCCAGCAGAAACAACCAGATAGACCTTTATTTTCTATGACCGTGTAAGTCACATTCTTCAAATTAAAAAAGAGAAGCACTTAAGGCTTCTCTTTTTTTTTTGATCGTTTTTATAGCTACCTATATTTTAAATTGATGATTTAAGAACAACTCATACTAGATGATGCTTTTTCAATGTTTATAGTGCTTGATGGAGAGATATAGGGTATCCCCAATCCCAAGCCTCTTAATATGAATAATAAGCCTATAAGTACTACAAAGGCAGGGATCAACTTCAATATTTTTTGTCGCACTTGTAATTTTAAAAAATTTCCTAGATAAATTGCTGTGGTCATTAAAGGAATAGTACCAAGTCCAAAAACAGCCATATATAAACTCCCAGAAACTGCATCACCGGTTGCCAAAGCTCCAAATATGGCCATATACACCAATCCGCATGGAAGCAATCCATTTAGATACCCAATAGTAAAAAAAGTACTTGGTTTTTTGTTCTTCAGCTCTTTTCCCATTGCATTTTTCACCTTCCCTACAACTTTGTAAATAGGTTTAGCAATCTGAAATTTATGAGAGAACTTAGAAGGAACAAGGATTACCAAGATCATTAAAACACCAATTCCTATAGATAGGTATTGTTGTAAACCAATAAGGTTCAAACTTTTGCCAAGCATCCCAAAGATTAAACCCAGAAAGGAGTAGGTGAATATTCTACCTGCATGATAACTTAAAAGTTGTGCAATTCTATTCACTTCATTTTTTCGGTCTAAAGGCAATAGAAAAGCAATAGGACCACACATTCCTATACAATGAAAACTTCCCAAAAGACCAAAAATAAGTGCAGAAATGATCATTAGTATGTTATTGATTTTTTATATAGATATTCTTCCCCATTTTGGTTAAATGAAATTATGATATTCCATCTTCCATCAATCATTTTATTGGCGGGAATTAGCATTTTAGATTCATTTAAAGATAAAGGAAGCTCAAAGTCCAGCTTTTCATTAGATGGTCTATAGAGTGTAACCGTGCCCTTAACCAAGCTATAATGCAATTCTTCAGGGAAACTTAACATCCACCCTGCTGCTGTTCGTTGTCCCATGATCTTACTTGTAAGATTGTGAGTATTTTTCTCGGCATCTATTTCTGTTTGGTATGCCATCTCTTTAGCATAATATTCCTCTGTAACCAGATCAAAACTATACTTGTTGTTAGTACTCAAAGTAATGACCAGATATAAGATAAATCCCATAAACAATGATAATCCTACCACTATCCCCTTGCCCCAATTCCATTTCATAGGCTTTCAATTTTAATAGATTTCTCACTATTTCTGTCCTGGCTAGAATCTAAATTAGATTTGCATTTCGGACTTCCTCCGGCTTTGGCAAGGCAAGCTTTACAGCATTGCTTTTTTTTGGATTTTTCCATACTATCTTTATTTACAGTAATTATTTATAAGATCATTTATAACTTCTGGGACCTAAAAATGATGTGGTAGTAGATTCTATAAGCAGTTTCCCACTATAGATCCCTATTCGTAATCTATTCTTATCTCCATCTAATGCACTATTGTTTATTTGAATGAAAAGTGTCCCTTCTGCCAAGCCTTGTTTTTCTACATTGAAATTTCCGTCATGAGAAACTACTTTGATGGTCCCTTTGTGAGATAAAAGTTTGAAATGAACATCTTTAATGTCATCTACAGTCTTATTAATTAGCTTATAGGTGTAAACATTACTAATCATATTATCTGCCTTATGCTCATATAGCTGCCCCGGCAACCTTAAAATATTTGCTTCAATATCATTTCGCAAAAAGAGCATACCTACCAAGACACCTATTAAAATGGTTAGAACAGCGGTATAGCCTTTTAATCTTGGAGTAAATTTAAATTTCTTCTTTTTCTCTATTTCATCTTCACTTGCATATCTTATTAAACCTTTTGGCAAGTTTACACTTTCCATAATATGATCACACTCATCTATACAGGCAGTACAATTCACACACTCCAGTTGCGTTCCATTTCTAATATCTATCCCAGTAGGACACACATTTACACATTGAAAACAATCTATACAATCTCCTTTCCCGGTTAAGGCTCTATCTTCGTTCTTCTTAAATTTTGCTCTTCCCTCTTCTTTTTCACCTCGAACATGATCATAAGCAACTACTATAGATTTATTATCTAATAATGCACCCTGTAACCTTCCATAAGGACAGGCAATAATGCATACCTGTTCTCTAAAATAAACGAAGATAAAATAGAAAACTCCTGTAAAAATTAATAGCGAAATAATGGTGCTTATGTGTGAGGAAGGACCATCTATAATGTATTTTATAAGCTGATCACTTCCTATTAAATAAGCTAGAAAAACATTGGCAATAAGAAATGAGATTATAAAAAAGATGGTCCATTTTAAGCTGCGTTTTCTAATTTTTTCTGCATTCCAAGGCATTTTACTCAGCCTTATCTGCTTGCCTCGGTCTCCATCTATAAGATATTCTATACGTCTAAATACCATTTCCATAAAAATGGTCTGCGGGCAGATCCAACCGCAAAATATTCTACCAAATGCAACCGTGAACAAGGTTATAAAAACCACACCAATGATC
Source organism: Gillisia sp. Hel_I_29 (assembly GCF_000744275.1). Classification (NCBI taxonomy): domain Bacteria; kingdom Pseudomonadati; phylum Bacteroidota; class Flavobacteriia; order Flavobacteriales; family Flavobacteriaceae; genus Gillisia; species Gillisia sp. Hel_I_29. The sequence goes on along the minus strand of NZ_JQLP01000005.1, from coordinate 1,297,625 downwards.
ATCATGATCACAAAAAGATGAAAATCTTGTGGCCAGAATGGAAATCCAAAAATATTGAACCTGCGTTCTAGTACATTAAACATCAAAAATTGATTTCCTCCAATCTTAAGGAACGGTGCAGACACCAAAAATGCCAGTAATACATAACTTACATACTTCCTGTATTTATACCATTTCCCCGAAGGCTTCTTTGGAAAAACCCAGGCTCGCTTTCCTTCTTCACTTAAGGTTCCTATAGAATCCCTAAAGTTATCTTTACCTTGTTCTGCCATTTAGTTATATAGTTTAAAGCTTAGCATTTAAGCCGCCTTAATTATTTGGTAGTGCTTATTTCTTTTTCTGTAGTTAAATTTTCTAAAGAATTTGCGGTAGCGGAACTATCTATAATAGCTTCTCCTACTTCCTCCGCAGCATTAGGATCTTTCCAAAGATCTCCTTGAGGTTCTTTAGCATCTGGAGGATTGGTACCTCGCAGACTTAGAACATAACTTGCCACCTGTGCCATTTCTGAAGGTTTGAGATCAGACTTCCAAGCAACCATACCTTTTCCATCTCTTCCTCCTTCAGAAATTGTATGAAAAACATTTTTAACTCCACCTCCAAGAATCCAGTAGTCATCGGTTAGATTTGGTCCGATACCACCACCTCCACCTTCTTTGTGGCAGGCTATACAATTGGCAGCAAATATTTGTTCTCCTGCTTTTAGATCGCTGGCATCGGTTAACAGTTCTACATTATTAATATCTATAAGATCTTTAGCCGTTTTTTTCCATTCTGCTATCTCCAGATTTGCTTGTGCTACTGCAGCTTCATATTCTTCTACCTGATTGTAATCGTCAAAAACTTCAAACCTCACCATATAAACAATAGCAAAAACTATAGATGCATAAAAACCATATACCCACCATGGTGGTAGCTTATTGTCTAATTCCTGTATTCCATCATAATTATGATCTAGAATGATTTCACCTTCTTCTTCTAAAGGCTTACTTCCCAACAATTTGATATAGGTAGTTTTTAGCCAAAGAAATTGATTGTCTTTAGCTATAGAAGCTTCTCTATCATAAGCTTCTTTGGCTTCCGGTTTCAACGTTTTATATAAAATGCTTTTTAGAGCTTGTGCAGAGATCTCTCCAGCAACATAAATAGTTAGAATTAGAAAATACACTGCCCATAGCCAGGGTTGTTGTTCAAAAACTGAATCTTCCTGGCCCCACGCAGCTATTTCAAAGAGAAGATAACCTGCGCATGCAACTCCAATAATTCTTAAAATTGATCCAAAACTTCTCATAACTGTTTTTCTTTTAAGATTACTGTATCATCTTCTAGCGGAATATTGCTAACGGCTGTTATATGCGCTTTGCTGGTTGTTAATACCCACCAAATCAACACGGTAAAAAAGATGAAGAATATCAATAATGAGATAATAGGATAGATCTCTACTCCATCTATATTTTCCAGATTCCCTTTTATAAATTTCAACATAGCCTTATTCGTTTAAGTTTGCAGTGGTACCATCTGCGTTTTTAATTTTTATATCTGTTCCTAGCCTTTGGATATAGGCAATAAGCGCAACAACCTCACGATTACGCATCTCAATAAAATCTTCACCATTCTCTTTGGCATATTTCATATCTGCCTCATAGGTTCTTGCAAAATCGGGATCGTTATAAAGATTTTTCTCTATTTGGGTAGACTGTTCTGTCATCCATTGCTGTGCTCTAGAAATATCTTCAGCAGTATATGGAACTCCTAATGTTACCATAGCTTCCATTTTATCTTCTGTCATACCCTTATCCAACTCATTTTTCAGCAGCCATTTATATGATGGCATTATAGAGCCTGAAGAGGTAGTTTGAGGATCATAGAAGTGATTTAGATGCCAATTATCACTATACTTTCCTCCTACACGAAACAGATCTGGACCGGTTCTTTTACTACCCCATAGAAAAGGGTGATCATATACATACTCCCCGGCTTTTGAATAATCTCCATATCTCTCTACTTCACTTCTAAAGGGGCGTATCATTTGTGAGTGACAAGACACACAACCTTCACGTATATAAATATCTCTACCTTCCAGTTCTAAAGGCGTGTACGGTTTTACACTAGATATTATAGGAATATAATCGTCTACAATTAAAGAAGGTATAATTTGAACCATACCACCTATTAAAATGGCTATAGTGGCAAAAATGGTAAGTTTTACAGGTCTTCTTTCCAACCAGGTATGGTAACCTTCTTTGGAAGTGCGCTTTTTAGTTACTTTTTCTAATGCTGCTGCTTCTGCAAGTTCATCTGTAACTTTCTCCCCATTACGAGCAGTTTGGATGATATTATAAATTCCGATACAGGCTCCAATTATATAAAGGGTACCACCAATGGCACGCATCCAATACATTGGAATGATCTCGGTTAGTGTTTCTAAGAAATTACCATAGGTAAGGGTTCCATCCGGGTTGAATTGTTTCCACATAGAAGCTTGTACAAATCCGGCTACATACATTGGGATGGTATATAATATGATCCCTAGAGTTCCTACCCAGAAGTGAACATTAGCTAACTTTATAGACCATAAGTTGGTTTTAAATAAACGTGGTACCATCCAGTAAACCATACCAAATGTAAGGAATCCATTCCATGCTAAGGCGCCAACATGTACGTGAGCAATTACCCAATCGCTAAAGTGTGCAATGGCATTCACATTTTTTAGAGAAAGCATAGGCCCTTCAAAAGTTGCCATCCCATATCCAGTAATGGCCACCACCATAAATTTTAGAACAGGATCTGTACGCACTTTGTCCCAAGCCCCGCGCAAGGTTAAAAGTCCGTTGATCATTCCTCCCCAAGAAGGTGCTAATAACATTATTGAAAATGCAACCCCTAGGTTTTGCGCCCAATCTGGTAAAGAGGAATAAAGTAAATGATGTGGACCCGCCCAGATATAGATAAAAATAAGTGACCAAAAATGTACGATAGATAATTTATAAGAGTAGACCGGTCTATTTGCCGCTTTAGGAACAAAATAATACATCAAACCTAAAAATGGCGTGGTTAAGAAAAATGCTACAGCATTATGGCCATACCACCATTGTACCAGCGCATCCTGAACTCCGGCATACATAGAATAACTCTTTAAGGCACTAACTGGAAGCTCCATGCTATTCACAATATGTAATACTGCAACCGTAACAAAGGTTGCCAGATAGAACCAGATTGCAACATACATATGTCTCTGCCTTCTTTTTATAATAGTACCTATGAGGTTAATACCAAAAGCTACCCAAACCACTGCAATGGCAATATCAAAAGGCCATTCCAGTTCTGCGTATTCTTTAGAACTTGTATATCCTAATGGCAATGTAATAGCTGCACCCACTATAATAAGTTGCCACCCCCAGAAATTAAAGGTGCTCAACCAGTCTTTCCACATTCTTGCTTTTAGCAAACGCTGACTTGAATAATAAACACCGGCAAAAATGGCATTACCCACAAATGCAAAAATAACAGCGTTGGTATGCAGCGGGCGAAGTCTTCCAAAACTCAACCATGGAATACCATCGGTTACATTTGGAAAAAGAAACATAAATGCCAATAAAAGGCCTACACTCATCCCTATAATGCCCCAAAACATTGTAGCGACAATAAATTTCCGTACGATCTTATTATCGTAATAAAACTTTTGAATTTCCATATTACTTACGTTGAACTTTTGATTTGTTTGATTGGTTAGAAACTGATTGATCTTTATTATTTTTCTTAGTATCTACAAGCTCATCATCAAATAACATTCTAACAGATGGCGTATAGGTATCGTCATATTGACCACTTTTTACAGAGATTATGAAGGCTATAAAAAATAAAACCGCCACAATAACACTAATTGCAAGAAGCATATATATAATTTCCATAGGCTTAAATATCTATGTGTAAAATTATGATTATGAAGTTTTTTTAAACCTGACGATTGTCAGGTTTAGAGGTATTTGTTCGTTAAAAAGATGCTATAACATATCACGTAAAGGCTAATAAATACAGCACTTTTCAAAACAATTTGATAACTAGGTATTTAGGAAAATATCTAAATTATGAAGGCTCACTTTCCAAAGTTATTGAAGATCTTCAGGATAGGAGGAAGTTGAGAATTTATTGAGGTTATTACCTAATCTATAAGTAACCAGTGTTGTAAATATTACTATGCTAATAGAACTTAGAGGCATTAAGATTGCTGCAACCACAGGAGCTAGATTTCCTGATAATGCAAAACCTAAACCTATAACATTATAAAAAAGCGAAAATCTAAAGGCGTTCTTAATAGTTTTCACTCCTTTTTTTGAAATTTCCAAATAGGTGGTAAGATCCTGAAATCTGGAAGCATCTAAAATTCCATCACAGGCAGGTGAGAAAATATTCACGTTTTCAGAAATAGAAATACCAACATCACTCTGAGCCAATGCTCCAGCATCATTTAAACCATCGCCTATCATCATAACTTTTTTCCCTTTTTCCTGTAAAGAATGAATATATGAGAGTTTATCTTCTGGTTTTTGGTTGAACAGCAATTTAGAGTTGGCAGGGAGTAGTTTTAACAAATTATCTTTTTCGCCATCATTATCTCCAGAGAGAATAATGATCTCCCTGTCCGGCGTCAAGGAATCGAAAATAGGCTTGATCCCTTGTCTGTAATCATTATAGAAAACATAACAACCCTTGTATTGATTATCTGTACTTATATGTACTGCGGTGCGTTGATCGCTCTTTAAGGATTCAGAACTTAGACCCACATAACTTATAGAACCTACTTTAATATGATGTTTATTGATAACTCCGGTGATTCCCTGACCTACATTTTCTTCAAAATCATCTAAGGTTTGAATTTCATTTTTATTTAAAAGCTCATATAACTGTCTGCTTAAGGAGTGATTAGATGCGCGAAGCGTACTGGTAAGAAGCGATTCTTCTTCTGTAGTAAGAGATATACCTTCATAAGTAATTATATTATTGGAAGTGGTAGTTAAAGTTCCTGTCTTGTCGAACACCACAGTATCTACATTCGCCATTTGCTCTATAACAGAACTATCTTTTATATATAATTTATTGCTACCAAAAATACGAAGAAGGTTACCTAATGTAAATGGAGCTGCCAATGCAATAGCACAGGGGCAAGCAACTATAAGTACCGCAGTAAAAACATTCAATGCTTTAGAACTATCTATGAACATCCAACCCACAAAGCCAAAAATAGCAATGCTAAGTAGGCTTATAGTAAAACTTTTACTAATCTTATCTGTTAGAGATTGGAAAGTACTTTCTTTGTTCTTATCAAATACTTCATTAGACCATAGCTGAGTAAGGTAGCTCTGTTCTATAGATTTTAAGACCTCAACTTCTATAGAACCTGCCTGCTGCCTTCCTCCGGCATAGAGCATATCTCCAGAACTTTTATGAAGAGGTGCTGCCTCTCCGGTAACAAAACTATAATCTATTAAAGCTGTACCTTTTATTAAAATTCCATCTACAGGTAGTAATTCTGAATTTCGAATTAAGATACGATCTCCTTTTTTAAGTTCATAAACCTGTGCCTGCTCTTCTATTTCTTCGGAAGAAGAGTTTTTCTTTTGTAATCTAGTTACTGCAATAGGAAAGTAAGATTTGTAATCTCTTTCAAAAGATAAAAACGCATATGTTTTTTGTTGAAAGAACTTTCCTAACAATAGAAAAAAGACAAGTCCAGACATACTATCAAAATATCCAGATCCCCAATTCATCGTAATATCTACCGAAGATCTCAAGAATAAAACGATAATTCCAAGGGCGATTGGAACATCTATATTTAAGATCTTAGAACGAAGCCCTTTAAATGCAGATATAAAATAATCTCTTGCTGCGTAGGTGATCACCGGTAAAGATAGCGCGAACATCAACCATCTAAAAACATGTTTGTATTGATTGAGCCAAAATTCATCTACTTCAAAATATTCCGGAAAAGACAGAAACATAATATTACCAAATGCAAAGCCAGCCACGCCAATTTTGTAGATAAGGCCTCGATCTATTATTGTTCCTTTTTTTGTGGCATCTTCTAGCGAAATATAAGGCTCATATCCAATTCTAGACAGTAACAGCACCAATTGTTTTAAAGAGATCTCGGTGCTCTTATACGAAACTCTAAGTGTCTTTTTTGGAAAATTGATCTGCGCGTTCCTTATGGCAGGATCTAGCTTATTTAAATTTTCTAAAACCCAGATACAGGAACTACAATGTATAGATGGAATAAGAAAGCTTACTACCTGAATAGCATCTTCATCAAACTCTACCAACTTCTTAATAATTTCTGAATTCTCTAAAAAATCAAATTTTACTTCTTGTGCTAGCGGACTGGTTCCGGGAGTTCTTTCCAGATCATAATAATAGGAAAGATCATTGTCATTTAAAATGTCAAAAACAGTTTTACAACCATTGCAACAAAAAGATTTATCCTGATGAGAAATAGTGGTTGTACTACAAATATCACCACAATGAAAGCAAGACTCCATATAATTAAAGTTGGCATTAGCTTTTACAAAATTGATGATAGTGATAAAGTAACAAAATGATGCCTGTCAGTTTTCTCGAATTTTTTAAGAATTTATTGAGAATGATCTCCGTAGAAAATGGTTAACTTAAGTAAAAAGATATTATGAAAATAACTGCCATTAATTGGTTGGTAATAACCACCGTACTTTTAATAACACTTTGTGTGTTGGCTAACTTTAATATCTCCTTCGGAATTATTTTTGGAATAATGCTTATTGGGCAAGCACTGTTAATTTTCAGTGTTTATAAGATCTTAAGAGATAATTATAGTACAGATAAAACATTTAAGGATCTATATGAAGATAGACCAGACCTAGGGAAATAATTATTAAAAAAAAACGCCTCTTTAAAAAAAAGAGGCGTTCTTATATTAGAAATCTATTACTTACGCGATTTCTGTTTCTTCTAACACTTCATCCTCTAAAACCTCTTCATTTACTACATCTTCAGTTTCAGCTTTAATTGCATTCATTTCTTCTGAAGAATCTTCAACTTCCCCAGAAAAGTAAGGAAATACATCTACTATTGGTGACTCATTAATGGCCGGAATAGAATAATCTCCCATAGTATTTTCCATAGCCTTCGTGCAATTATCAAAGGCTTCTTTCACATCGTTTGCCTGAACTAAAAGGTACATGTTAGATTTTTTCTCTTTCCCGCTTTTTTCATCTATAGCCATTAGAGAGACTTTGGTTTTAAACCATCTGTCTGAATTCTCAAAAGGATGAACTTCTGCTAGATTTGCCACTTTTATATTGGTGATCATAAATTCCTCGCTCGTGTAAGCGGTCATTTCTTCTGTTATTCTTGCTTCTGCTTCTGTAAAAGAGATCGCATCTAATAAGTAGGTCTCAGAGATAACTTTTTGTTCTCCAGTTTCATGTGTTTTTCTATACTTAACTTTACACTCATACCACGTTGCACTCATATCTTGATTTTTTTAAGGGTGCCAAATATAAATTTAAAAAGACGCCTTCAAAAATTATCTAAGAATAGATATTCACAATCTCACTTCCAACCATAAAAATAGGTTGGTAAGAATATTTTAATAAGAGGTTAATAATTGATTAATAGCATCTTTGAATAATTAGTGGCATTTTTACAAAAATCCCAATTTACATGAAAACTAATGATAAAATGAAGGTGGCGCCTATATCTTCTACAAAACAAAATGAAAGATCTATCTACGATATTAGGATTAATGCTCTAGATGGAAAACCTATAACGCTATTAGATTATAAGGGAAAAAAGATGCTATTTGTAAATGTAGCTTCAGAATGTGGATTTACTAAACAGTACAAAGAACTTCAGAAATTAAGTGATAGCTATCCGGAAGGTCTGGTGGTAATAGGTTCACCATGCAATCAATTTGGGAAACAAGAACCGGGAGAAGCTGGGCAAATTCAAGAATTTTGTGAAGTGAATTTTGGAGTTACATTTTTACTGACAGAAAAAATAAATGTAAAAGGCAGTAAACAGCACGACCTCTACAAATGGCTAACTTCTAAAGAACTTAATAATAAGAAAAGTTCTAGTGTAAAATGGAACTTTCAGAAATACCTCGTAGATGAAAAAGGAAACTTAGTAGATTATTATTTCTCAATCACCAATCCACTAAGTACCAAGATCACTAAGCATTTAAAATGAGCATAGAAATAATAAGATTATTATTAGATTTTGGATTATTAGTGCTTATCTGGATCATTCAGCGTATTGTATATCCTAGCTTTGCATACTATAGTCCCGAAAAATTAGTGAATTGGCATACTGCGTATACCAAAAGGTTTAGTACTATCGTGATCCCTTTGATGTTTGGACAATTAGGAATTGCTTTTTATCAACTTATCACGCAATCAAACTTTTATACTATAATTAGTCTTCTAACCATTGCAGTAATTTGGATTTCTACCTTTGGCATCTTTGTGCCAATTCATTCTAAAATTGCGAAAAACAACGGAGATCAAAAAATGCTCACTAGCCTCGTTAAAAAGAATTGGATACGTACTGTCTTATGGTCATTTTTATTTATTTATAGTCTTTTGGAAATTTCGTTTTAGAATACAAACTATTTTTTATCGATCAATGAATATTGCTAAGAATGAATAAATATGCTACCCGAAAATTGATAGTAATAAAACTCCCAAATCCTCCAATTTTAATATCCCAGATTTGAGGTTTAAATCGCTGTTATTAGCTAGTATGTTAATTTATCTATTTAGTATTTTTGAAAAATAACGCTTTCAGTTTATGTACAGAGAAAATTTAGCCCCTCATTTAATTAATGATATTGATAATATCTCTAAAATAGGTGCAATCCCATCTATTCTTAATGTTATTTGCAGAACTACAGGAATGAAATTTTCTGCAGTTGCTAGAGTAACCGATGAAAAATGGATTACTTGTGTTTCGCAAGATGAAATAAATTTTGGCCTTAATACAGGAGATGAATTGGTTTTAGAAACCACCATTTGTAATGAGATTCGCCAGCATAATACTCCGGTTATTATAGAACATGTTGCGAAGAATGAGCAATTTTGTAATCATAAAACACCAGAGCGCTATGGATTTCAGAGTTATATTTCCTTTCCTATCTTTAAAAAAGACGGAAGTTTTTTCGGGACTCTTTGTGCTATAGACCCAGAACCTGCCAAGCTAGAAAATAAGGTGATTAAAGATCTATTTCAACTATACACGCAACTTATATCTTTTCATCTGGATGCAGTGGAAGAATTAGAAGAATTGAATTCCAGTTTAAAGGAAGAAAGGCATATTGCAGAACTTCGAGAAACCTTTATTGCCATATTAGGCCATGATCTTCGTAATCCGGTTGGTACTACAAGGATGTGTGCAGACATTTTATTAAAAATAGAGCTACCAGAACTGGCAAAGCGCCAAGCGCGAACAATAAAGGCTACTTCCTATAGAATGCAGGCTTTAATAGATAATCTTCTGGATTTTGCTAAAGGACATTTAGGCGATGGTATTTCCCTTGAAATTGCTAAGAATAACAATATCTTAGAAACAACATTACTTCAGGTAATAGATGAAATTAGAACCGTAGATCCAGATCATAAAATTCTGGTGAAAATAGATCTTAAGGAAGAGGTAGAGTGCGATCATAATAGAATTGGGCAATTATACTCCAATCTTTTGAGCAATGCTGTTAAGCACGGGGATCCTCTAAAGCCTATTCAAACCAACGTTACTGCAGAGAATGGCCAATTTAAACTAAGCGTCTTAAATGCGGGTAAGAAAATTCCAGAAGAAAAAATGATAAGTCTTTTTAAACCATTCTTTTCTACAAATTCTGAGAATAATAAATCCGGACTTGGTTTAGGACTATATATCTCTTCTGAAATTGCCAAAGCCCATGGCGGTAAAATGAAGGTGAGTTCTTTAGAAGATGAAATTAAATTTACCTTCTGTATGCCAACAAAAGTTGTGGTAGATCTGGATTAAAGAAGGGGATTAAAGATCTAAGATCTGTAGGCGTAATTATGCTTTTTTTTAAGTCTACCAAAGTTCTACTTCAAAATAATAGATGCTATTTCTAATTTAAAATCCTCGGCTTTTTTATTGCCTATTAAAAAGGCAATTTCCTCTATACTTTCTCTGTCATAATTTGGAATATCAAGATTAGTTCCTCTAAAAGCAGGGTACATCTCTGTAAGTGTTATTTCTATCGTTCCCCACTCTTCATAAGGTTGAAAGTTCACTATATAAGAATAGTAATCTTTTGTTTTATGCTTTACTCTAAATTGATAGGTTTTACCGTCTCCTTTTACTTTTAGAAGTGTACTTTCCTGAAATAGGTTGACTAAAAATTAATCCTTTTAGCACTATATCTAATGAAAGAACAAAATGAACACTGTCGAAAAACTTCCTACAAAAAAGTAGGTTATGATCTTAAGCTGGTTATCATCGATCAGATCCAAAATGCACAGATCTCTATCAATCATGCTTCCGATAAATATCAGGTTTCCAGAGCTTCTATTTACTACTGGTTGAAAAAATACAGTACTTTAGAACAAAAGAAACAAGGGATGAGCAAGAAAGATGAGATCAAAAAACTCAAAGAAAAAATAGAGGAGCTGGAGTTTGTAAAAGACTTCCAACAAGACATTATTGCTGACATGGAACTTATTACCGGAGTTGATATGTCAAAAAAGTCATTGCCCAAAACATTAGCAGACGAGATCGAAAAAAAGAAGCAAAACCGTTTAAAAGAAAATGGTTGATCCAATGTTTTGGGGTTTCCAAACAAGCTTTCTATAAGCGGTTAAAATCTCATCAGACCACGCAAACACAGCAACAGCTAATCATTCGGCTCATCAAAGAGTATCGGAGTCAGTACGGACTGCGCACCGGTGGAATCAAACTATATCAGGAATTAAAGGCTGACATGAACCGACTCGGTATCAAAATAGGAAGGGATAAATTCTATCAGGTGATGCGCATGAATAACCTGCTCGTGCCTAAATTAAAGCGATTCCATATCACAACTGATTCAAAACATCGATTCTTTAAATACAAAAACCTGGTAAAAGACAAAGTGCCCACCAGGCCTGAACAACTTTGGGTAAGCGATATCACCTATATTAAAACACAGAACGGACACAGTTATCTGGCATTGGTCACAGACGCCTATTCCAAGCAAATTATGGGTTATAAATTGGCAAGCCATATGAAGACATCACTTTGCATCGATGCGCTTAAAATGGCCATTAAAAACAGGAAATACAAGAATCAGAAACTCATTCATCATTCAGATCGTGGAATTCAGTATTGCAATCCCCAATACACCAGCTTTGCTGAGGAAAACGGAATACAAATGAGCATGACCGAGAAGTACGACCCATACGAGAATGCCGTGGCTGAGAGAGTCAACAGAACCCTTAAATATGAATATGATTTAAAACGAACTATAAAAAATACTAACTTAGCGAAGAAGATGGTCAAAAGGGCTGTTGAGATTTACAACAACAAAAGACCACATTTCAGTCTCAAATTGAACACCCCTAACTTTGTTCATTTGAATAGAAATGTAGACTATCATTCCTACAAAAGAAACAAACAAATTTTAGAACTACTGACCATTTAAACTGTCAAAAATCGAATCAAAAAAGGTCAACCTATATCAGTATAATACAAAGCACTTTGGTAAATCCTTTGGTACTCATCTCTTCAAAGCCATATCTAACAGAAGAAAACCCGCCGTTATTCTCTAACGAAACCCGACCTTCAAATACTGCATTCCCCTCATTGTTTAGATGAAATTTTCCTGCAGATCTACCTCCCATAACTCCATCATCTACCACAGACCATCCTGAAATATCTGTTGTCTTATCAAATTTAAAAATTGTGGTTGTTTGCATAGTAAATAAAAATAAGGTGAATATAGTTAGCTTTAATTTCATCTTGATTTTGTTTAATGGTTCTCTGCTTATCCATCATAATACTCTAAGTTTAACGAGTCATTTTTAAGATCGATCATTTTATTAATAAATTTCTTATTATCATGATAGTTCTTATTTCTTCTACACTTAATAAAATGCCCATTTGCATGTATCGTAAAGGTCTGGGTATTATAAATCACCAATCTGTAATATGGAATAACCCATGAATATTGGTTTGTTGCATCGCTTATATTTACTATGATTCCCTTAGGCCGTAAAACGATGGTTGCAAAAGAACTATCTGCAACTGCTAACATTTCTGGTTGAAGTTTTGGACTAAACGCTGCAATCTCTAATTTACCTGAACTTATCTTTCCCAGCTTTATTTTCTCTAAAAATGAAAAAGGCTTCCCCACAGCATCTGTACTCTCCTGAATAAAAATGTGATTGGTATTTGTAGTTTTAAATAGCATCATAAAGTTTAATTTTGATCTGTAACCTCACTTTTTTGTGTAATTAAATCCTGTTAAGTTGCTAGAGTAGAAAGATAATTCTCTCCATTTTTTAAATGTAATGTCTTTTTTTCTACAGGCATCTTATCAAACATTCTTACCAGCATTCCTAATCTGGGATTAGCAAGAAAGAAATCTCTATGTTTATCCATAAAGCGCCAGAAAAGACCATCCCAAACTGCCTGCCATTCTCCGTTAGGATAATTACTCATCTTCTTTAAATAATTGCTTCCACTTATATAAGGTTTTGTAGCCATCAAGCCTCCATCTGCAAACTGACTCATTCCATAAACATTGGTAACCATCACCCAATCATACGCATCTATAAACAGTTCCATAAACCATTTATAGACCTCATCTGGGTCAAACTCACACAACACCATAAAATTCCCAAGCACCATTAAACGTTCTATGTGATGACAATAGCCGGTTTCCAATACTTTTTTGATCGTTTTATCTATAGGAACTATTCCAGTGGTACCATCATAAAAAGACGCAGGGATCTTACGCTTAAATTTCCAAAAATTTGTGGTGCGCTCTTCCACTCCCCTAACCTCGTAAACACCTCTAATAAATTCTCTCCAACCTATAATCTGTCTTATAAATCCTTCCGTAGAGTTAATAGGAATATCATTTTCTCTTGCATATTCCAAACAGGCATCTATAACCTGAGGTGGCGTAATTAAACCTACATTAAGCATAGGGGTTAGAACGCTATGGTTTAATATAGAATATTCTGCAACTATAGCATCTTCATATTTTCCGAACTCTAAAAATCTATTTTCGAAGAATTGATCTAACCAAGAATGGGTAGCCTCAAAACTGGTAGGATATAGTGCATGTGCAGTAATGGTACCTAAATTTTTAGAAAAATGCTTTTCTACGTAATCTTTAGCTTCTTTAAAATAGCTATCTACATCTGGATAATGTACTACTGGAGGTTGCTTTTTGGCTTCGTATTTCTTTCTATTGTCCTCATCAAAGCTCCATTTTCCTCCCGTTGGAGAACCGTTGGGTTCTATAAGAATATTGTTCTTTTTACGTTGCTCTAAATAAAAATTCTTCTGCTGATATTTCTTTTGATCTTTTTTAAAATAATCGGTAATATCTTCTTTTGAATTTAGAAATAAAGGAGACCTACAACACGAAGAGGAAATACCTAATTCTTTAAAACCTTTTTCCAATCGTTGTTGCAGCCAAAAATCTGTTGGATCTATATAATTTATATGCGTTACTCCATTATTATGTAATTCTATAAGTAAAGATCTAATATCAGAGATAGGTTCTGTAGCTTCAATATAATGCACCTCATAACCTCCAGTATTCTTTAGAAAGTCTGCATATCTTCTCATAGTGGCTCTATGAAAAGCTATCTTCTGTTTGTGAAATTTATATTGATTGAAAAATAAATATTCTTCAACTAGATATACAGGAGCATCATATTCAAAAAGTGGAGATTCTTTGAATAATTGATGTGGAAATATAAGATTTATACTTTTCATTTTGTTCTTCTGCAACGTTCACTGCAATATTTCACTTCTTCCCAATTCTTCTCCCATTTCTTGCGCCATGTAAATGGTAATTTACACACAACACATATTTTCTGGGGTAGAAATTCTTTTTTCAAGTCTTAAAAGTTCTTTTGGCCGTATTGTGATTATTAGCTTGATGTTAGCTACTAAAAAGATAGTTGCTTTTTACATTTTTTCCAATACGCAAAGAAGGAAGGATAATAACCCTTTACATCGAACATCCATTCTCTTGGTTCCTCAATCCCTTTATAATGGTTATTTAAAGGATGCTCCTTGTAGTAAATTTCTTTTAAATGATAAGCTTCCGTTAGCTCATGAAATTCTCCAACGTAAATTTGAATATTTGAAATATTCTCTTTAGAAATGCTTAAAACAAAATCTATGGTTTTTTGAGAAACCGGATAATTTTCAAAGTGTGATGGTTCCAGTAACAGTATTCTATTAGCAGAAAGATCTTTTTTCCAAATAGGATCTAAATTGTAGAAATTATAAATAATTGTAGGAAGCGCTTCTTTGATAGAAATATCTTTCTTCTCTGGCAACGGAGTAGTTAAGTTAAGGTTTATTAGCTCTTTTAAATTTTCTGGTATCTCCTTTAGCGGTAGACTCTCGTAAGGAACATCTAGAAAGGTATTTTGCTGATTTGTAAAACAATAATTATTGATATTCTCTTGATTGGCTACATACTTTTTATTTGCATTAGTTCCTGCAACCCACTGCCAGCTAAGAGCGTTGCTAGCCCAATCTGCATCTAGGAGATGATAATACATCCACTTTGCTGGTAACTTCCAATAACTTTGCCCGCAATTACACGATATGGAAGCAATATACATTCTAAGATGATTGTGAAGATATCCTGTCTCATAGAAGCTTTGAATTCCTTTATCTATGGCCTCAATGCCTGTTGTAGCATTTACAATTGCCTTAGGTATCATCTCATTAGTAACAGCTTCTTGCGCATGTTTAAGATCTGAATTTATTTGATCTCCCTTTGCGATCCAAACTTGCTGCCAATAATCTCTCCAGGCCAATTCCTGAATAAATTTTCCTATTTGAGCAGTTTGATAGCCTTGCTTTAGAACCTCTGTAAAAACAAAATTTGTGGAGATAATACCTCTTGAAATATAGGGCGACAAGTGAGATACAGAACCGTTAAGATAATTTCTATCAGCCCCATATTTAACCGGATCTACAGCATGAATTTGCTCTATGATCTTGGAATAAGACGTAGGAAAAGACAATTCTTGCTGTTCAAAGGTTCTCATTATCTTTTACTTATTTTATTTCCAGAAATCGCTTTTTGTCTCGTGCTTTTAAATCGTAACATGTCTGGAGATCGCTTCTTTAAATGTTTTTGACTCACTCCGCTATTAACACGTTTTCGCCATCTTTTAAAACTAGACTCTTTCAGGTTTCCACGCATTACTTTAATAACCTCTTTTTCAGGAAGCCCAAATTGAAATTCTATAGCCTCAAACGGAGTTCTGTCTTCCCAGGCCATTTCTATAATTCTATCTAATTCTCGTTCTGTAAATTCGGTAGTATCTAACATAATTTAGTTTAAATTTTTTCCCATATCTGGTCCGCATTTAAATAAAAGCTCCCAAGATTATTAAAATTACATTGCTCTGGCGCAATAATGGAAAGAAAAGTTTCTCCATTATCCCTTTTGTATAAATGATACAATTGATTAACTATAGGTTCAAAAGTAAATTTGGAGCTAAAGATGAGTTTATTATATTCAAATTCTTGGATCATTTTTTCATACGCTGCTTTTAACTCTAAGTATTTGGTTTCTACTTTATGATTCAGCTTGTTGATACTTCTATTTTTCCAGGTTATAGTATCTGGAGTTGTGATTACAGGAGCACCCAATGAGGTAGCATAAGGTTTAAGTGCAGCGTCATACTTTTGAGTTTCTACGTCAAAAACAACATTATCTGGCTTCTTGTCTACAGACATATAAAGAATTTTAAGAATTCAACCTTTCTAATTTTTTCATCACCTCCTCTGCTTCATAAGCTTTTTGATCGCTCATTTTTCTATTACTTGTAGAAAGACGGTGCGATTCTTTTAAAAGACTTTCATACTCGGCTTGAAGCTTTTCTTTTTCTGATTTCTTTTTAAATAGGTTGAACATCGATGAAGACTTTTAAATTATTATTAGTTAAATACGAACATCAACAAATATAAACATAGATTTTGTTTAATTATTAATATAATATGTTAAACAAAAAGAGTGATGCTTTTTTAAGGATTATTAACGTAAATCTTTGAATACAATTAAATTTAAACTTTATGAAGAGCTTAATAAATGATTAATATATGTTTTCATTCAATTTAATGAATTTTATAAAAAAATAGATATTATGAAAAAGATGATTACCTCAGTATTTTTGCTAGTAAGCTTTCTTAGCTTTGGGCAGGAGAATTTTAATCTTAACCTAAGTGCTAATACACCAAAAGTAGAAGCATCTTCACAGGTTTCTTCAGAATTACAAAACATACTGTACGATGTTATAGCTCAATTTCACGCAGTACAACAGGCACATTGGAATGTGCAGGGACCACAATTTGAAAGTCTACATTCTTTATTAGGAGATTTCTATAAATCTTTATCTGGAGATATAGATCAACTAGCAGAAAGAAAATTAGCTTTAGGGCAGGCTGCAGATGGAAGGCCAAGTGCGGTAGCAACAAAAGCTAAGCTTGGTGACACTCCTACTGGATTCCAAAAAGATCATGAAGTGATAAAGAGTTTGGTAATGAGTACTAAAAAATTATCTGATAACCTTGCCGAAAGTATTGAATTGGTTGGAGATAAGGATGTAGTGACTCAAGATCTACTAATTGGAATACAATATGACATTGACACTTACCTATGGAAATTAAGGTCATTTTCTTATTAAGAAATTTGCATTTAAAACTTAAGCCGAACAAATAGTTCGGTTTTTTTTTTGCATTAATCTTTGATAGAATTTCATTAGAAAGTTAAGTAAATTTTTTAATGAATTATCTTTGATATTGATAGGAATTGCAGCATTCACAGACCAAATTGGCGTTTACTGATGCATTTAAATTGTTGAGAAGCTATATTAATGTTAAAAAAAGATAAATAAAATACATTTTATTGCCCATAAGTGTTTGGAAATGAATATTATTACGTCTAATGAGGTATTTAGTGATCATTTTAAAATAATAGGCAAGATGATAAAGTTTCTTTTCTTACTTTTATGGATTAATCCTGATCACATCTAAAATTCAAAAAATTATTATGGGAAGACCTGCTACAAAACCGAAGGACTTACGAGATGGATTCTATATAGAAGTCCGTAACAAGAATAAAAGTACTGGTGTAAAAATTAGAAGAGATACTAAAGAACAACTTATACTTGCAATAAACGAGTATAAAGATAGTAAAGACGTAGTTATTTTAGGAAGATCTAAGGGTGGAAAAATGATCGATATTCCAGATCTTAGTGTAGAATAATCAATGAAGTCTATATGTCTAACAACATATCTATTTCCAAAAGATTAGAGGAAAGAGTTAAAGAGTTATCTTGTTTGTATGAAGTTTCTTCTGCAATTCGCAAACATTCTAACTCTGTTTTAGACACTTTAGAAGAAATCTGCAAAATTACCCAGCAAGCCTGGCTGTATCCAGATCAGGCAATTGTGCTTTTAGAACTTGAAAATTATAAAGTGGCAACCGCTGCTTTACCTAAAAGCTACATCCACCAGTCAAGTATTATATCACCTTTTAACGAATCAAGAGGTGCTATTAAGGTGCTCTATAATACCGGCAATTTAAAAAATGCACATTTTTTAGAAGAAGAACAGAAACTTTTAAATAAGGTAGCTATAGAAATCACCGAGTTTTTCGAACGCCGTGAGATCGAAGAGAAAAAAGAACTTCTACAGCGCAGTGCAGAACGAAATGACAGACTTTCCATATTAGGTGAGATCACTGCCGGTATTGCACACGAGCTTAATACGCCTTTAGGAAATATTCTAGGCTTTGCCGAATTGATAAAATCAAATAGCCTAGAAGAACAAACCCAAAAAGATTCAGATAAGATCATAAAGGCTGCCATCTATTCTAGAGAAATAGTGAAGAAGCTCATGTTCTTTGCTTGCGAAATGCCTCAACATAGAGAGTCTACCTTATTAAAACCTTTAATAGAGCAAGCACTTTCTCTATTAGCTCCAAACTTTAGGAAGGCTGGAATAACTTATAGCCTCTGCATAGACAATGAGCAATTAAAGGCGCAAATAGATACTATTCAATTTACTCAGGTATTATTCAATATACTAATTAATGCTATTTATATAGCTCCAGAGAAGAGCGAGATCTTTATAACCATAAGAAGTGATAAAGATCATTTTACAATGGAGATCAAAGATGAAGGTGCGGGAATTCCAGAAGCTTTGAGGTCTAAGATCTTTGAACCTTTTTTTACTACCAAACCTATTGGAGAAGGTTCCGGTTTAGGTTTAAGTGTAGTGCACGGTATTATAAAAAGTCATAGAGGAGAAATTATTACATTTGATAATAAACCTAAGGGAACTGTATTTCAAATTAAACTCCCTTTAAAAATGTAATTTATGGCTCTTAAGAAGGCAAATATTCTCATTGTTGATGACGATTATGACATGCTGGAATTAGTGCAGCGCCATCTTCAGGAGTTACATTTTCATTCGTATAGAGCATCTTCTGTAGTTGAGGCTATAAATATTTTAAAATTTAATGCTGTAGATCTCATAATCACAGATCTACAAATGCCCGGCATTGGTGGTCTTGAACTTATAAAATATGTTGATGAACATTTCCCGGAGGTTCCAAAACTGGTGATTACCGGATATCCTTCTATAGATGGCGCTCTTAACGCCATAAAATCTGGTGCTCTAGATTATTTAGTCAAGCCTTTTACCTTTGAAGAATTAAAGAATTCTGTTCAAAAATCTCTTCCTCCACAATCATTACAAGATGCTACTCCTTCTATCTCCTCCCCCATGAGACCTAATGTATATGCTGGTATAGTAGGACATTCTGATGAGATTGAGAAATTAATAGATCTTATAGAGCGTGTTAAGAACAATAGGGCTACGGTGCTTATTCAGGGCGAGAGCGGTACCGGGAAAGAATTGGTAGCTCGTGCCATTCATTATAAAGGTTCTTTTGCAGCAAACCCTTTTATTGCGGTTAACTGTGGTGCCATTCCCGAAGAGTTATTAGAAGCAGAACTCTTTGGATATAAAAAAGGTGCTTTTACCGGTGCGAATGAGAATCGAGAAGGATTTTTTCAGGCCGCAGCTGGAGGTACTATTTTTTTAGATGAAATTGGTACAGCGTCCTCTACAGTACAAACCAGATTATTACGTGTTCTTCAAGAAAAAGAAGTTAGACGTGTTGGAGAACAAAAAGCCCAAAAAATAGAAATTAGGATTATTGCCGCCACCAATAGCAACCTACTTCAGATGTCTCAAAATGGAAGTTTCAGAGAAGATCTTTATTACAGGTTGAATGTGGTAAACATTATTACTCCTCCGTTAAGAGACCACAAAGGTGACATTCCGAGTCTCGCGAAAAATTTTCTTCGAAAATATGCTTCAGAATATGTTAAACCTAAAGTTCAGTTTAGTAGCAGAGCACTAGAAATGCTAAAACGTTATAATTGGCCGGGCAACGTAAGAGAATTAGAAAATGTGGTTCAGAGAGCTATTATTATGAGTGAAGAGCTTATAGATATAGCACAACTTCCAGATCATTTAAAATACCCAATTCCCGCTATTACCTCTACCTCAAGATCTTTACAAGAAGTTGAAAAAGAACACATCTTAAACGTTTTGGCTAGTGTAGATAATAACAAGACCAAAGCAGCTGAAATTCTTCAAATAGATAGAAAAACCCTTCGCAATAAGCTAAAATAAGATAAGCTTCTTAAGTGGTCCATTTATCCCTTACCGGGGCAAAACTCCCCTACCCTAATTTCAAAATAAATAAAAATATAAATTTTAATTTACTGTTTATCAGGTTATTAAATACATTTTTAGCACAAATTAAAATTGTTGGGCATAGCATTTGACTTTCTGTAAACAAGAAAATATAATCTTATGAAAAAATGAACTTAATAAGTAAAAAGCTTTTTGCATCCTCACCCAAAGAGCAACCTCTAAATGGCTTTACGCAAGAGATGATCAAGGGTTTATGCTTTAACTGCGACCATCAGAAATCCTGTACTTGGAAAGAGCACAGAAAATTAGTTTGTGAACACTTTGAATAAATAAAATGATAGATACTAAAACACCAAATAAACAGTCTATGTATGATACTGTAATGAGTCAGTTTAACAAAACGGCAGACATTATAGATCTTAATCCTAATATCAGAAAGATATTGGGAATTACCAATAACGAAATTATTGTTCATTTTCCTGTTAAAATGGACAATGGGAACGTAGAAGTTTTTACCGGATATCGGGTACAACACAATAATGCATTAGGACCATATAAAGGAGGTTTGCGTTATCATGATACTGTAGATATAGACGCTGCAAAAGCTCTTGCAATGTGGATGACCTGGAAAACTTCTCTAGCAGGGCTTCCATTTGGAGGTGCAAAAGGGGGAATTAAGATAGACCCTAGAAAATTCTCAGATTCTGAGTTAGAGCGTATCACCAGACGATTTACTTATGCTCTGGGAGAGAATATTGGGCCGGAACATGATATTCCTGCTCCAGATGTAAATACCAATCCGCAGACCATGGCGTGGATCGTAGATACCTATATGTCTACTATATCTTCTTCAGAACGCTCACACAACCAACACGTAGTAACCGGGAAACCCGTAGGCGCGGGAGGCCTTGAAGGTAGAGATAGAGCTACTGGTTTTGGCGTGTACCTTTCAATAAAATTACTACTTCAAACACAGGGATTAGCATTACACAATAAAACTTTTATAGTACAAGGTTATGGAAATGTTGGTTATTGGGCCTCACATTTTCTAACTAAAGATGGAGCCAAACTTATTGCTGTTCAAGATGCTCATGCCACTCTTTATAACGAAAATGGAATAGATGCAGAGGCTCTTTCGCAACATTGTGAACCTAGAAAAGGTTCTATAGCAGGTTTTGAGGGAGCTCGGGAAATAGATGCAGAAAATTTCTTCGGATTAGATTGTGACATCGTAATTCCGGCTGCATTAGGAAATCAAATTACTGCTGAAAATGCCTATAAGATAAAAGCTACTATCATAGCAGAAGGTGCAAATGGACCTACAGATAAAGATGGGGAGCAAATACTGCTTGAAAATGGGAAGATCATAATTCCGGATATCTTCTGTAATTCTGGGGGTGTAATTGGAAGTTATTTTGAATGGTTGCAAAACAGAAATGGAGAAATGTGGCAGTTGGAAGAAGTGATGGAAAAAATAGAAAAGAAGATCACTCAGAATTTCCATAAGATCCATTCTGAAGTATTAAAGCAACAAACAGACTGGAGAACAGCTGCCTTTATACTGGCGATCTCCAGAGTTGAAACAGCCTATAAACAAAGAGGAATCTTTCCTTAATAAATAGCTGAAAATGTCTAATAACATGAAATACGGAGCATTGATAATAGAGCGAAGTGAGTTTGATATTTTAAAAGAACTCTTGGCACTATCTAGACATTACAAAGATGAGATTTACAAGGCATCTGTTTCTAAATTACAGGAACAGATGCTCACTGCAAAGATCCTAAAGTCTGATAAGATCCCTGAAGACAATATAAGATTAAACTCTACTGTCACCATAAAATCTGAGTTTGATGTAGAAAGAACCTATAAGATAGTTACACCAGATAATGCAGATCTAAGAGATCAAAAAGTCTCCATATTAGCACCATTAGGTCTAGCTCTATTTGGACATGCCGAAGGAGATGAAATTATGTGGAAGTTTCCTGTGGGTGAGCGCATCATTAAAATTGTAAAGGTTATTCAACAACCTATTTTAAAAAATAAAAGATATGATAAACAATATTCAGGAGCATCATAACGAGGAAGAGGTTCATAAACTTAACATGGAGAATGATGTTAGTAAATGGCGAAGTGAGCTGGAATTTTTGGAGCAAGAAATTAACTTTTATCTCCTATTACTAGCATCATCGTTAATTGAAAGAACAAGATCAAATCACATAGATGCCAAGTACTTAGTAAAGCAATTTCATGAACTAAAAGATCTAAATAACTTTCATTATAAGACCTGCATTCAGTTTCAAAATAAATTACAGGGAATTGAAGAATGTGACGATGTACAATGTGATAATGCGTATTTAAACTCATTTCTGATCTTTAAAAATAAACTAGATACCCATTTTGAGGTAGTTAGAACTATCAAAAGATCTGCATTTCAGTATCTCCAGAATGGAATAGAAGCATATGAGAATTAACAGCTCACCGCAATAAACAGAAGAATAATAATCCGCAAGAAATGATAGTAGTAGTTTGAAGTTAAGAACTGTGTAGATAAAAGATTTTATTAATTCTAGAAACTAGTTAATTATGAAAACCATCACCAAAACCCTCATTTTTATATTGTTAGCAGTAATAATTAGATCCATTTATATTCATGATGAACTCTATTCCAGGATCTTTCTGGAAAATTATTGGGTAGCATTTTATATCATTGGTTTTGTGGTAATATTGATCGTTCTCATGAATTTACTAGAACCATTAAGAAAGAATAGCAATAATGATGAATGGGATGTAGACCTTTAATTCATAACTACCTATTACCAAATTATAAATAATACCGGATAGCCACCTTAAACTTTAGAGGTTGCTATCCGGTATTTCTTTGTTCATTAGTTTGCTAAACCATGTTAAGATTTAAGAACACAACTATCCAATAAATTCAGAATTTAAAATAGCAGAACAAATTCATCAGAATTATAACGATTCTCAACACATACAGCTCTCCCTATAACTACTTCCATAAGATCTGCTAGATATTGATACCTTTGCAACAATAATGTCGCCTAGAAATCTAAAGTAGAATTTGATGCGAAATGTTTAATTTAGAGTTCATCAATATTTGATCTAATATGATTAAAGAACTTACATTGTTCAATTTTGCTAGTTTACCCTTAGTGCTAATTAGATTGGTAAATTTCAATCCTCAAGAATTATAGAAATGATAGAGCTTTTTGAAACATATAGACGACAAATAATTTATGCCGTTACTGTAGTTATAAGCGTTATAGTATTACACTTTGTAACCAATTTTATTCATAAGTGGTTAGTAAAGAAAGAACAGGAAAAATTTCCGGAAGAAAGAGCCACTCCATTAAATCTAGTAAAGCAGGTGCTAAATGCATTATGGCTGGTTTTAGGACTTATTGCACTTAGCTTTCTGTTTGTAGAAGAAGAGAAATATGCAGTTCTCACCAAAAACTTCAACATAGTGCTCTACCTTGGTTTTTTGGCAGTGATCACCATTGTGGCTGCTTCAAGCACTAATTTATGGTTCAGGAAAAGTATCAGAAAAAAGATCGCAAATCAAAATGATCCTACCAGTTTTAAATTTTTGCGGTATATCGCAGTTTTCGGAGTCTATTTTGTGGGAATATTATTTGGCCTTTTGGCATTTCCATCGTTAAAGGGAGTAGCTCAAACCGCCTTAGGAGGTGCAGGTGTAATTGCACTAATTGCAGGGGTTGCTTCTCAGGAAGCACTGGCAAATTTGGTTGGAGGTGTCTTTATAATTTCATTTAAACCTTTTAAGATTGGAGATACCATTAAGATCACAGATAGTATGGTTGGAATAGTAACAGATATAACTTTGAGGCATACCATCATTAGAAATTTTGAAAATAAGATGATAGTGATCCCAAATTCCATAATAAATAAAGAAAAACTGGTTAATTATGACCTGGGTGAACTTAAATGCTGTGAACATGTAGAAATAGGAATATCGTACGATAGCAATATTGTTCTTGCCAAGAAAATTATGCAGGAAGAATGTGAAGCGCATCCACTAATTTTAGACAATCGAACTGAATGGGAAAAGAATGATGATGCGAAACCTATGGTAAAAACCGCTGTAATTAGAATGAATGATTCTTCAATAACTGTAAGAGCCTGGGCCTGGAGTAAAAGTTTTGGTGATTCTTTTCAGCTAAAGTGCGATGTTTTAGAGAGTATTAAAAATCGTTTTGATAGTGAAGGAATAGAGATTCCATTCCCTTACAGAACGGTGGTGATAAAAGATACTTCAAAAAAGCAACCTAGCTAATCTCACTATTTTATTTATCTCTAATTTTTTTATCCCAGTAAACATATCCACCAAAGATAACAAGACTTACTATAGAGCCCCATAGCAATCCGCTCTCTAATGTAGCGGTGCTTTTTCCTATGATAGCAATAAAGATGGTAAGCGGAATGATACCTACAATGGTAGCACCTATAAATTTCCAATATCCCATTTTTAAGATGCCGGCTACAAAACTTATGGCATCATTAGAAAGAAATGGATTTATACGAGTAACTATTATTGCCCAAAATCCATAATCATCCAGAAAACTAGCGATTTTCTTTTCAGATTTATGCCCTATTAATCGTTCTACGATCATAGGACCAAAATATCTTCCTATCCAATAACCAATAGATGAAGCGGTAAATATGGCCAATAAAACAATTAAACTACCCCAAATTGGCCCATACGCTAATATGGAAACTACCATCAAGGCCACAGAAGGAATAATGATAAGAAACATTTGAGCTACCATGCTCACCACTAGCATTAAAGGTCCGAACCATCCAAAATCTCCTACCCATTTCCTTATCCTTTCGTTATCGTTGCTGGTGAGTACGCTCCATGCTTCATTTAAGAATTGATTAACTGCGGGGATTAAGAAGTAAGAAGCTACTAATAATACCAAGATCCCAAGAGAAACGTACAGTGGAGCTTTGCTCTTTTTTACAGAATTATTTTTTAAAGAAGATGTATCCATGAAATAAGCTTTTGTAGATCTTATGTATTCTTAATTAACCTTAGTTATTATCTTAGCTTTATTCAGATGAAAATTATAGAGAAGTACAACGCTAAGACCTCAAAAAGATCATTTTTGCTAAAATTAGTAATTCTGATGCGTTTTGTGAAACTGGAAATTAAACAATTACTAGAAAGACATTATTTTAGATCTGAAATTGGAAATATCACGTACAGGAATATTAATGACAATCCTCTTCCCTAATAGACCAATATAAGTTAGTTCTTCCTATTTCCAGGTTTTAATTTATCTCCATTAACTCGATTATTTTACCAGTTCCAACACTCATGTTTCATTTTATCAAATGGATGAAAGGATGGGATGATCATTCGTTCTCTGATTGATATAAAGAACTGCTTCAAAGAATTTCCAATAGTCATTGTACGCGTACATCTGTCTTAGATCTTAGAAACTATTTTTAAAATGATCTCTTTACCATCCCTTCTTTATAAGGTTCAGCAGTGTTTTTAATCACAAAATCCACAACACCCAGAACCAGTTCCTCTTCTGTAATTACATCCACTTTCCATTGACCTTCTTTAAGATTGCTTTTATAAGTATATCCACGGAAACCTCGATCACGCCCTCCGGCAACTTCAAAGCCAAGGTCATCTGTAACTTCCCAATCCCCGGTATTGGGATTAAACCATTTCCACCTATGAAAAATAGACTTTTTTAAATCTGTAGGTGCAAAAACAGAAGTGAACACATAAACTCTTTGATTTTCCTGACGATGAAAATTGATATTATGTTTTCGCCAAAATACAAACCATTCATCCTTCTCGTAAGTAACAATGTATTCATTATTAATTTTCTGCACATCATGAGCCACCAACCCGGTATCCAGCGCTAGCGGCACTGGTGGAATAAGATTGAAATAGTAAAAAACATTAATTGTGATATAAATAGAAAAGATAATTCCCATCAGTTTTTTTAGACTTATCTCAGCTCTTGTGCTTGGGCTTGACTTGTAAATAAACCTGATGAGTGCTAGCGTAGACCACAAACTAACAAGCCCGGAAATGATAAAGATAAAGGTATTCATTTGCCTTATGAGCGTAGGGATCATAAAGGTGAAAAAGGTGAAACTTATAAAAAAATAAACACTAAACTGAAGGTATTTATTGGAGATCTTCTTTTTAAGAAACTCGTTTGCAAATAAGAGCAGCACCAGCAGTATGAAAAAAAACATAGTTTTTGACATGGAGACACTTCTGAAAAAATAGATAACAAAAGCACTTGAAAGTGCGCCAAAGAAGAACTGTATAGCAAGCGGAAAATATTCTGAATAACGTCTTATAAAAGTGCCTTCCCACTTATCATTATTCACTGTATTATATAAATAAAGCGTTATGGATACTAAGGTCATATGCGAGCAAAGTACAACGGTATCATAAACTCGATCTATTCTCCCTAGGGTCAACGTATCAAAAATAAAACCACCCATAAAAAAAAGAATGGGAGCATACTTTTGATTGCGAGTAATATACGTGCCAAAAGCACTTTTTCTATATCTAACTAAAGCTCTTTTCATATTGTATTGAGTAGCGGCAAATTTAGCATAAAAACTTCATCAGGATATTTGCTTTGACAGTAATGCCAGAGAACTTTTTAAAAAAAGCTGAAAGAGAATGAGATGAAATGGCCAATGGACTTTTTTTTTAAAAAATAAGGACCATAATATGAAATCTGAATTTCGACAAAGGTGCTGGGAAGATCCGTAAAAAATGACCTACAGATCTATAAATCTGTTACCATTGGAAAATTTGCTAGACCATCCAATTTCAGAATCCGAATTAAATTCGCTTGACTTTTATAGTGCTATTGATTAAATGTTTTTTTGCGGCTATTATTGGCTTAAATGCGAACCCTATTTTTATTAAGACAATATTTGCTGCCTAGACTAAGGCGTTGCAAAAGAAGGGAAATTAGTAGGTGAACGACTTAACGGGGAAAGGAATTTAGATAGTGGGAATGTGGATTATGTATAGAGGAAATAGATCATGCTTTTTTTGTTTATGTACCTATAAGAGTTAGTGGATTAAAAAAAATAATAATTCCTTCCAAACTTAGTTCTTTTATAAAATTATATTTGATTTAAAATCTGATACTTATCCACTAAAACCATTTGTTTTTTTGACAATTGTGGATAATTACCATCATTTAGGTAGGGAATCCAGTAATTTTTATAAAATAATTAGATTAAGTTTGAAATAGAAAATTTCAATGAAACATTTAATTTTATATTCATAATTAATTTAAATTCGGTTGATTCAAGTCACTTGCGCATTAATAGTAAATAAAAATAAAGTTTTATGCGCTCAGCGTAGCGAAAAAATGAGTCTTCCATTAAAGTGGGAATTTCCTGGAGGAAAACTTGAAAAAGGGGAAACACTAGAAGATTGCTTAAAAAGAGAAATAAAGGAAGAACTTGGATTAAATGTGAAAATATTACAACGACTTCCCTCAAATACTCATAGATACTCCGATAAAAAAATTATTGAACTTATTCCATTTCGTTGTTCCCTACAAACCTCAGAAATCGATTTAAAAGAACACTCTAAAATAGAGTGGGTAACTGTTTCCCAATTAGAAAATTTTGACTGGGCAGAAGCCGATATTCCAATCGTAAAACATTATATACAGAATTTTAAATGAGCTTTGAAACCGGTCTTTACGAACAGCTAATAAATAAACTTGTCACCAATAAATTAAATTCTATTGATTGTGAAAAGTATCATATCAGTGAGACTCCTTTAGATAAAGAAGAAGCCTCCTTATATTTAAGTCATTATTTAGCAGAAACCATTAAATATGCCTTAAATGAGATTAAAGATAAAGACAGGCCCTTAAAGCAAATTGAAATCTCTAACAAAATTATTATGTTGTTAGCTGATGAACTTAAAAATGTAGAGTTAACAGAAAACCTTATTGAAAACGAGGGAAGAATATTAGAAGCGATTTTTTCGAAATCTAATTTTCCTTATTCTAATTTAAAAGACCGTTTAAAAGAAATAACGCCATATACAAGACTTAGTCAAAGTGAATTATTTACCGGTAATAACTCGGGAATTTCATTAGAGAGCGAGCTTAAAAAGGAAATTCTTTCAGCAGATGAAATTTGCTGGCTTGTTTCTTTTATTAAATATTCAGGAATTAGAATATTTAAAAAGGAATTGGAAGAATTCACCAAAAGTGGAAAAAAGTTAAAAATTATAACTACTTCTTACATGGGAGCTACAGATGCTAAAGCTGTGGAATATTTAGCTTCTTTGCCAAACACCGAAATTAAAATTTCTTATAATGTTGAACATGAAAGATTGCATGCAAAGGCATATCTATTTTTAAGAAAATCAGAATTTCACACAGGTTACATCGGCTCTTCCAATCTATCTAGATCTGCGTTAACTAATGGTTTAGAATGGAATTTAAAGGTTACAACTCAAGAAATTGGACATATTATAGATAAATTTCAAAAAACATTTGAAACCTACTGGGAAGATCCAGAATTTGAATATTATGACAAGGTAAAGGATAGGATTAAGCTAATAAACTCTCTAAAAAGGCAGAGCAATCAAGGAATTAATGAAATTACAACGTTTTTTGACCTTAAACCATATCCCTATCAGGAGGAAATTCTTTCTAAACTTGATTCGGAAAGAATTATTCATAATAGAAACAAGAACTTAATAGTCGCTGCAACGGGAACAGGTAAAACGGTAATTTCAGCTTTTGATTTCAAACGATATAGAAACTTAAATCCAAATTCTAAATTTTTATTCGTTGCCCACAGAAAAGAAATTTTAGAACAAGCTCAAAAAACATTTCAGCATGTTTTAAGGGATTCCAACTTCGGTGAGCTCTGGGTAGGAGGCTATGAACCTGAAAAATATGACCAGCTTTTTGCCTCAGTTCAAACTTTGAATAGTCGTCTTAAAAATATAGAGTTAGGGGAAGATTTTTTCGATTATATTATTGTAGACGAAGTTCATCATATTAAGGCTGATAGCTACAGACCAATTCTAAAAAGGTTTAATCCTAAAATTTTATTGGGACTTACAGCAACTCCCGAAAGGATGGATGGCGGGGATATTACTGAAGATTTCCAAAATAAGATTGCTGCTGAGATAAGACTTCCAGAAGCCTTAAACCGGAAACTGCTTTCTCCTTTTCAATATTTTGCTTTATCAGATTCCATTGATTTAACTAATGTGAGTTGGAAAAATGGTAAATATGAGATTAAAGAGCTAACAAAACTGTATACCGAAAATGATAGACGCGTAGGAGATATACTGAAGAATTGTGAAGAATATCTTACAGACGTAAATGATGTTCAGTCTTTAGGATTTTGCGTAAGCCAGGAACATGCAAAATATATGGCAAGTAAATTCACACTCGCTGGATTAAAAGCAGATTATCTCGTAAGCGACAATAGCTCTGAAAGAACATTATTACGAAACCAATTGAGTAAAAAGGAAATTAATTATTTATTCGTGGTTGATATATTCAACGAAGGTGTTGATATTCCAGAAATAGACACAGTGTTATTTCTGCGCCCAACAGAAAGCTTGACTATTTTTTTACAACAACTTGGTAGAGGTTTACGTCTTGCCGAAAATAAAGATTGTTTAACTGTTCTTGATTTTGTTGGAAATTCAAGACCGGAATATGATTTTGAACATAAATTTAGAGCTTTAATTGGAAAAACTCATACCTCTGTCATCAAAGAAATTGAAGATGAATTTCCTCATTTACCGCTGGGTTGTTCCATTGTTTTAGAGAAAAAAGCAAAGGAAATAATTTTAAAAAATATAAAAGAAGCAACAGAATTTAGAAGGCCTCAACTAGTCCAGAAAATTAAAATATTTAAACATCATTCTACAAGACCTTTAAACCTAAATAATTTTCTAGAATTCCATCATTTAAGTATTGAACAAGTTTATAAAAAAGGAAGTTGGAGTAGGCTTTGTGCGGAAGCTAAAGTAATTGAAGATTTTTCAGATCCTAATGAAAAAGAGATTTCCAATTTCATAGCTAATAGATTGATAAACTGCAATTCTATCAGCTATCTCAATTTCATCAAACAATTATGTGAAAACAATTTCAAATTTTCTGAAGAGTCGGAAAAGGATCGTTTAAATGCATTAATGTTTCATTATGATATCTGGCAGAGATCGGGACCTGATTGTGGCTTTTATAGTTTGCAAGAAAGCTTGAGTCAAATTCAAAAGAATCTTGTGATGATTAGGGAAATAGTGGAGGTTGTAAAATATATAATTGAAAAAATTGATTTTATTGAAAAACCTATTGATCTCGGATTTGCTTTTCCATTAAAGATTCATAGTAGATATAACAGAAACCAAATACTTGTGGCGATAAGAAGACATACTTTTAAAAAGGCTAAACCTAGTCGTGAGGGTTCTTCTTATGAAAAGTCTATAAATACTGAAGCTCTTTTTGTAACATTGAAAAAATCTGATAAAGAATATTCTCCTACTACTATGTATGATGATTATGCTTTAAATAAACATCTTTTTCATTGGCAAACTCAGAATAGCGCTTCTCCTAATACTCCAAAAGGGCTAGCCTATATTAATAGCGAAAAAAAGGTTTTGCTTTTCGTTAGAGAACAAAATAAAGATGAATATGGATTTACAATGGGTTATGTTTTTTTAGGAGAAACGATTTTTCAGAAATATTCAGGAGAGAAGCCCATGAATATAGAATGGAAATTAGCCGAGCCAATGCCATCATATATTCTAAAAGAAAGTCGAAAAATGGCAGTTGGTTAAACAGAATATTCTAGTTTGAATTTAAACCGTTTTTGGTAATTAGAAGTCAAAACACTTAAGAACGCTTAACCTATAAACCTATTTTGAAATCAACTAAAACAAAAAACCCACAACTTTCGTTGTGGGTTTTTCTTTTTCGGAGATTGAGGTTTAAATATCACTGATTCCGTTTCGGGGGATCATGGGCAAAGAAAAACCCACCCCACTCCAAAAAGCGTGGCCTTGTTTTTCGTTTTCCAAAAACGCCTTCAAGCGAAAAGCTTGAGCGTTTTTCTGAAAACAAAAAACCCACAACTTTCGTTGTGGGTTTTCTTTTGCGGAGAATGAGGGATTCGAACCCCCGGAGGTGTAACCCTCAACAGTTTTCAAGACTGCCGCATTCGACCACTCTGCCAATTCTCCGAGTGTCTCATCAAGTATTCCTTGATTGCGGGTGCAAATATAGAAAGCTTTTTCATATTTCAACAACTTTTTTAAAGGTTTTTTTTATTTTTTTTAAGCCTTGACGCTCGCATTTTAAAAAATAACTGAATATCAGTAAGCTACAAATAGTAGGCTTCATTCTAATGCCCTATATTTAACACCACCTTAAAATTATATTTAATAACATTCCCTACAATTTTCTACAAATCTAGTATATTGCTACTCTTATTAATTACAACTTATTTTATGAAGAGAATATTTTTATGCGCACTTACCATTGGTTTAGTAAGCTGTGGCGCTCAACACCAAAAAAATGTAGAGCAGGCAGATGTAATGAAATACACCAACACCATTACTGCCCAAGATCTAAAAACGCACCTTTATACTTTTGCTAGCGACGAATTTGAAGGTCGTGAAACTGGCGAGCCAGGACAAAAGAAAGCTGCACAATACCTAAAAGATTATTACAAGAAATTAAACATCCCTTCTCCCCTTGGTGGAGTTGATTATTATCAGGAAGTTCCTTCTTCTGCTTTTAGAGGAACAGTAAAACCATCTGAAAATGTTGTTGCCTTTATAGAAGGTAGTGAAATGCCAGATGAAATTCTAGTGATCTCTTCTCACTATGACCACGTGGGGATAGATAAGGATGGAAACATCTATAATGGAGCAGATGATGATGGTTCTGGAACTGTAGCTGTATTGGAGATAGCTGAAGCTTTTATGAAAGCTAAAGAAGATGGATACGCTCCAAAGAGATCTATTCTTTTCTTAAACAATACTGGAGAAGAAAAGGGCCTTATTGGATCTAAGTTCTATACAGATAACCCTATCTTTCCATTAGCTCAAACGGTTGCCAACCTAAACATCGATATGATTGGAAGATCTGATGTTGGTCATGAAGGTAATGAGAACTACGTGTACCTTATTGGAAGTGATAAATTAAGTTCTGACTTACATAACCTAAGCGAAGAGATGAATAATAAATATCTTAACATGGAGCTAGATTATACTTTTAATGATGAGAATGATCCAAATCGTTTTTATTACAGAAGCGATCACTACAACTTTGCTAAGAACAATGTTCCAATTATCTTTTACTTTAATGGAGTTCATGCAGATTATCACAAAATGACAGATACTCCAGACAAGATCCAGTATGATCTTCTGGCAAAACGTGCTAAACTGGTATTTCTTACCGCTTGGGAAGTTGCTAACAGAGCAGAGCGCCCGTTGGTAGATAAAGCAGAAAAAACACCTGCTGCTGCAAAATAAATTTTAGTCCTATTAAAATTAAAAAGCTGTTTAGACCTTTAGATCTAAACAGCTTTTTTTATTGCGCAACCCAAAAGTTTATTACTCCAGCGTCTTTAAAATAATATCTATATCCTCTTCCGTAGTGTCCGGATTTATAAAACAGAATCTAGAAACTGTTTCTTTCTTCCATTTTGTAGGTGTAACCAGTGCTATTCCTTCTCTATGATTCTTGTAGGTCCAATCTGTATATTGCTCTGGAGTCCATCCTTTTCTTCGGAATAATACCACAGATAAACTTGATGGTCTTACCATTTCTAAATAAGGACTTTGCTCGATCTTTTTCTCTGCCAGTTTTGCCAATTCAATTCCGCGTTCTATAGAGTCGCGATATTTATCGGTTCCATGCATGGCTAGAGAAAACCATAATGGCATTCCTCTTAAGCGTCTTGTAAGCTGAATTTGATAATCTGCAGGGTTAAATCCATGAGCACCTTCATCTTTAAAGATCTCTAAATAAGAACCTTTCTGAGAATGGGCATTCTTTGCCAATTCCATATTCTTATAAATGATCGCACCGCAATCGTAAGGTGAGAATAACCATTTGTGTGGGTCTATGGTAACACTATCTGCTTTTTCTATCCCATTGAACAAATTTCTAACAGATGGTGCAGCCAAAGCTCCTCCCCCATAAGCACAATCTACATGAAACCATACGTTCTCTCGCTCACATACTTCTGCAATAGTATCCAGATCATCTATAATTCCTGCATTTGTAGTTCCTCCTGTAGCCACAACAGCAAAAAGTCTTTTTCTATCTTTATGCTCCAGCTCATCTACAGCAGCCTGCAATTCCTGCCCTGTAAGATGATCTCCCTCACAATCTATCATTATCAAATCAGCATCTATGACCTTGGCCATAGCCTGTACAGAGCTATGTGCTCCATGAGAGGTTAATAATAGTCCCTTTTGACCTATATTGTCTACACTTCTATTTTTCCAATCTTCTCTTGCCGCTACCATCGCAGATAAATTTGCAGCGGTACCCCCACTGGTAAAAACTCCAAAAGATTTTTCTGGCATACCTGTTAATGACACTAGCCACTCCATTGCCTGATTTTCACAAAAGATACCACCGGCACCTTCCATCCAATACGCACCATGTATACTGGAAGCAGAAGTTACAAGATCGAACATGATAGCTGCCCTGGTAGGTGCTGCAGGTACAAATGCTAAATGCCTTGGATGATCTATGGGCACTGTAGCCTTAACCAATACGTCTCTAAACAGCTTAAAAGCATTTTCTCCGCCTATACCATCTGGAGTAACGGTCTCTCCAACCAGACTAAGCAATTCTTCTTCTTTTTTAGGCGACCCAAGTTCTGGGGTTATATTTGAAATACGATCTATAGTATATTTCATGACGTCTAAGGTCATTTCTACCAGATCCATATCTATAGTATGCATTTTATTTTTCTCCAAAGGTCAAAATTTTAAAGTGTTGTTCTAAAGGATTTAGATTTTCCATAAGACGAGGTATAAGCGCTTCTCCATATTCCAAATACATTTCTGAAAAATTGGTCTGCCGCTCCTGTAAACTCTTATTTGGAAATAATTCATTCTGAAGGCTCGTTATTCTTGAAACCTCATCGCTCAACTTTCGTTTTTGAGCCTTCAACAATCGCTGTTCTAAATGATCTAATCCTTTTAATTGTTTAACCTCCTGAGCCTTTACAGCTCCCAAAAAGCTTTTATCTGTTTTTTCTGCCAGCGCATACATCTCCTGAAACTGTTTTACCAAATGCTCTTTTTGCTGACTGAAATCAATATCGATATTAGAGATCTTTCTAACTTTTCTATTTATGAGTTCATATTGCTTTAGAAATAATTCTTGCTGAGAAATATTTAATTTGCTTCTTTTCTCATTTTGCTTGGCAGATTCTATTAATGCAGAATTCCTAAGCAAAAGTATTGGAAATGGAACATCTACTGCTTCAAAAAGATCTTTCAACTCGAACCAATAAGCCAACTCTCCTCCTCCTCCAATATAACAAAGGTTTGGCAAGATCACTTCTTGATAAAGCGGTCTTGTCATTACATTCGGACTAAATCTATTTGGATGCTCTTTTAGTTCAGATCTTAATTCTTCTTCACTCCAAGAGATCTCTGTTTCATTTACAAAATAGCGACCCTCCTGCTCAATAATTCGTTCTCGCAAACCATCATTCAAATAAAAAAGATTGATCTCTCTAGGATTTACCTGCACCGTATAACCTAATTCCTTTAACTTATTTGCTGCCGGTGTAGTAGAATTTTCAGATACTTTTTCAAAGATTTCCTTTTCGAGATAAGGCAAGAACTCGCGTTTTAAATGCTTATCGTCTGCATCTAAGATCACCAATCCATATTCCTTAAAGAGCTCATTGGCTAAAAATCGGGTAGCATCTGTAAGATTATCATGTTCTATATAGGCTTTGCTGAACAGCTCTTTTAAAAAATCTGCATTTCTCCCTCCTCCTATTTCCGCAGAAAAAAGTGTTAATACTTCATCTAAACCGGAAGTATTTAAATTTCCTACCGCATCTTTTTCAACTGTAGACTGTGTGCTATTCCATTTAAATTTTTTACCATTTAAATTAAAATAATTGATCTCGGCAAAATCATGATCTTCCGTTGCCATCCAATATATTGGGACAAAATTAGAAGTTGGATATTTTTTCTGAAGATCTTTAGCAAGATTGATAGTAGAAACTATCTTATATAAAAAATATAGCGGCCCTGTAAATAGATTAAGCTGATGCCCTGTAGTAACCGTAAACGTGTTGTCCTTTTCTAATAATGAGATATGCTCTTTTACCGCTTCAGAAATTTGCAGATCTTTATACTGCTCTTGTAAAACCTCCACTAAAACCTTTCTTTTGGCTGAAGTAAAAAAGCTTTGCTTTTCTTGGATCTGAGCTTCAAAATTATCGAGCAAAGGAAACCTATTATAAAAGGGTTTAAGACTTTCCTTCTGATCTAGATAATCGATGATCAACGGAGTGAAATAATTTGTTTCTTTATAGGAAAGACAGTCTGTAGGCATAGAAAATGTTTAAAACGTAAAGATACCGAAGTTAAATATTTTATACCGTAAATTTTAGTTAATTCCCGCATGAGCACTATCTTTACTACATAAACTCTCCAATATTTTATTAGATGCAAAAGATCTCTGTACTTCTTGTCTTATTATTTAGCATACATTTTAGCTTCTCTCAACAACTACAATCACCTGAGGATTTTTTAGGTTATGAAGTAGGAACAGAATTTACCAGGCATGCTAATGTGGTACGTTATTTTGAAAGTGTTGCGGAAGCTTCCAATATGGTTGAGTATAATACCTACGGAAAAACCAACGAAGGAAGACCATTAACCTATGCAATAATCTCATCTCCAGAAAATCTCACCAATATAGAACAAATAAGAAAAGATCATCTAAGCAGCGCCGGATTACTTGAGAACGATAATTCTGCTAGCTCTAAAAAAGCTATAGTTTGGCTAAGTTATAATGTACACGGCAATGAAGCTTCTAGTACAGAAGCTGCAATGAAAACGCTTTATGAGCTTATTACTTCTAAAAAAGAATGGTTAAAAAATACAGTTGTGATCATAGATCCCTGTGTAAATCCGGATGGGAGAGATAGATATGTAAATTGGTATAATATGGTAAGAACAACACCTTATACTGCCAATCCAATAGCTGTAGAACACATCGAGCCATGGCCTGGAGGTAGGCCAAATCACTATCTTTTCGATCTAAACAGAGATTGGGCTTGGGCAACACAAGTTGAAACAAGACAACGCTTAAAGGTTTATAATAAATGGATGCCACAGATCCATGTAGATTTTCATGAACAAGGAGTGAATGATCCTTATTATTTTGCTCCGGCAGCAGAACCTTTTCATGAGATCATTACCCCTTTCCAAAGAGATTTCCAAACTACTATTGGTAAAAATCATGCGAAGTACTTTGATAAGAACGGCTGGCTATATTTTACGAAAGAAAGATTTGATCTTTTATATCCTAGTTATGGAGATACCTATCCCATTTATATGGGTGCAATTGGGATGACCTATGAACAGGCTGGAAATGGTGGTGCCGGATTAGGAATAAATACAAGAGAAGGTTTTGAACTGACATTGGTAGACAGAGTAGCACATCATTTAACAACCGGATTGTCTACTATAGAAGTAGCTTCAGAAAATATAGAGCAACTAAATTCTGAGTTTAAGAGCTTTTTCAATAACAGAGATTCTAAGTATAAGTCTTACGCTTTAAATGGAGAGGCAGATAAGATCGCAGCTTTGCAAAGATTGTTAGATAGGCATGAAATTAAATACGGTAATACAAATTCCAATAGAATTAAAGGTTTTAATTATACTAAGAACAATAATTCTGGTCTTAATACCAATGCTAAGACATTGGTGATAGATGGGAACCAGCCTAAAGGTAAAATGGTAAAGGTGCTGTTTGAGCCAAACGCTAAATTAAACGACTCCCTTACCTATGATATTACCGCATGGAGCTTACCTTACGCTTATGGCTTAGAGGCAGTGTCTAGTTCTGATAATATTAAAAGTAGTACCCTCGTTAATACTGAAGTATTTGAGAATACCGCAACTCCTTCTGCTGCCGGATATATAGCCAAATGGAACAGTATGGATGATGCTCGCTTTCTCACTGCGCTATTAAAAGAAGGTATAAAAGTAAGATTTAGTGAGAAGCCACTTCAAACCGAAAATGAGAAATTTGAAGCTGGAAGTCTCGTAATTACTAAAAGTGACAATGCTAAATTTGAAGAGTTTGATACTGCATTAATTAGTATTGCAAATAAATTTAATAGAAAGCTAAGTGTTGCAAACAGTGGTTTTTCCCGTAACGGACCAGATTTTGGCTCTTCAGATATCAAGATCATTAATAAGCCTACCGTTGGAGTTTTGCAAGGCGAAGGAACTTCTTCTCTAAGCTATGGTGAGATTCTCTACTTTTTTGAACAAGACCTTCAGTACCCGGTATTTCCAATTTCTACAAATTACCTCTCAAATGTAGACTTGGCTAAAATTGATGTTTTAGTGATGCCATCTGGATATTATAACAGCTTATTAGATCCTTCCACTTTAAACAAGCTTAAGGCTTGGGTAAAAGGAGGTGGAAAAGTAATTGCCATTGGTAACGCTGTGAGTGCCTTTGCCGGAAAAGAAGGGTTTGATCTGCACGAAAATATTTCTTCAATCAAAAAAGACTCTACAGAGAAAGGGAATTTATTGCCTTACAATGTAAGAGAGAGAGAAAGTATAAAAGACCTCATTACCGGAAGTATTGTTAAGACAAAAGTGGATAATACCAACCCGATGGCTTTTGGCTACAATAATTATTATTTCAGTCTTAAATTAAGTGAAGACAGTTATGCCTATTTAAATAATGGATATAACGTTTCTTATTTAGAGAACGAACCTCAAATTGTTTCCGGCTTTGCAGGAAGTAATGCAAAAGAAAAAATTAAGAACTCCATGATCTTTGGAGAGGAGCGTATGGGAAAAGGTAGTTTTATATATCTGGTAGACAATCCGCTGTTTAGATCTTTCTGGGAGAACGGGAAATTATTCTTTGTGAATTCTCTATTCTTTGTGAACAATAACGAATATGATATGGACTAATTTCAATTTTAACATTAAATGATCACTCGTTAAAAGACATCAAAGATTTAGCAGAGATCGCATACATAAAACTACAATAAGAAGATGTAACATGTTAGATGTTTCAAAGTCTTATACTTAGTATAAATTCATTTTAATTAATAGATATAGCTCTACAGATGATAAAACGTTTCGCTTTAATACCAATACTACTTTTTATTTCACTGAATTGTCTACAACTTTCAGCACAAAACGAGAGTAAAGAACCTAAAATAGATTTTGAAACTTTTACCCTTCAAAACGGATTAAAAGTGATCTTTCACATAGACAGATCAGATCCTGTGGTAGCAGTAGCACTTACAAGTCACGTGGGTTCAGCAAGGGAAATAGAAGGCAGAACCGGATTTGCCCATTTATTTGAGCATTTACTTTTCTTAGAATCTGAAAATTTAGGAAAAGGAGGGCTAGATAAAATGAGCGCACGAATTGGAGGTTCTGGTGCCAATGGTTCTACCAGTAGAGATAGAACCAATTATTTCCAGACCGTTCCTAATGATGCACTGGAAAAAATGATCTGGGCAGAGGCAGATAAACTTGGCTATTTTATAAATACAGTTACAGAACCTGTGCTTTCAAAAGAAAAGCAGGTAGTAAAGAATGAGAAAAGACAAAGTGGTGATAATAGACCGTATGGACATACCATGTATGTTATTGATAAGAATCTATATCCGGAAGGGCATCCATATAACTGGCAAGTAATAGGATCTTTGGAAGATCTACAGAATGCTACTCTTCAGAACGTAAAAGATTTTTATAACAAATGGTATGTACCTAATAATGTAATACTCACTATTGCCGGAGATTTTAATAAAGAACAGGCAAAAGAATGGGTTCATAAATATTTTGATGAGATAAAAGCCGGAGATAAGATCGAGATCTTAAAAAAGCAACCTGTTAGTTTAAAAGATTCTAAACAGCTGTATTATGAAGATAATTTTGCTAAACTACCAGAACTTACATTAGCCTACCCTTCCGTATATTCCTATCATGAAGATTCTTATGCTTTAGAAATTCTTGCTAAATATCTATCTCAAGGTAAAAATGCGCCGCTCTATAAGAATTTAGTTGCTAAAAAGGAACTCACAGATGAGGTGCAGATGTATAACTATACCTCAGAACTTGCAGGAGAGCTGTTACTTCAAATAAGGGCGTATGATGGTAAGGATCTAGATGAGGTTAAAAAAGCGGTTGAAGAAACATTTGCTCTATTCGCTAAAAATGGAATTTCTGAAAAAGACCTAAAAAGAATTAAAGCAGGACAGGAAACAGAGTTTTATGACGGTATCTCCAGTGTTCTTGGAAAAGGATTTCAGTTAGCACAATATCAGATTTTCGCGAATGATCCTAATGAAATCAATAAAAATGTTGAGAAGATAAAGAAGGTAACTCGTGAGGATGTAATGAGAGTCTTTAAGAAGTATATCTTCAACAAACCTTTTATTGCAACCAGTTTTGTTCCAAAGGGACAGATAACTTTAGCGCTTGAAAATTCTACGGAAGCTGAAGTTGTAGAAGAGAGGATTATAGAAGGTGCAGAAGATGAATTTGATGCCAGTATCACTGCTACTTATACCAAAACACCATCTAGCTTTGACAGATCTACAGAGCCTCCATATTGGGGAACTCCAGAAGTAACAACACCACAAATCTGGAATACTAGTTTACCTTCCGGCCTATCAATTTCTGGAATTACAACAGAAGAAGTACCTATTATTAAATTCAGCTTAGAGATGGAGGGTGGTTTACTGCTTGAAGACCCTAAAAAGATCGGGGTTTCTAATCTGCTAGCTAATTTAATGACAAAAGGAACTAAAGATAAAACTCCACAGGAACTTGAAGAGGCTATAGAATTATTAGGCTCTGAAATCTATGTACGAGCACAGGATGAAAAGATCACGATAAGTGGAAGTAGTCTTTCTCGAAATTTTACCAAAACAATAGAACTGGTAAAAGAGATCTTATTAGAACCAAGGTGGGATGAATCTGAATTTAAATTGGTGAAACAGCAGGTATTAAGTCAGATTCAGCAAGAAAAAGCAAATCCAAATAGCATTGCTAAAAATGAATTTAAGAAGTTGATTTATGGGCAGAACAACATTATAGCTAATAATAATCTTGGAAATACAGCAACCGTTAACACAATTGAACTTGCAGATCTTAAGGATTATTACAATAATAAGCTTACTCCCTTAAGATCAAAATTTCTGGTAGTGGGTGCAATAGATCTTGAAGAGACTAAAGCGACTGTTAAAGATATTTCTGCAAACTGGAAACCTATAACTGTAAAGATCCCAGTATTTGAAACACCTAATGCTCCAGACAGCTCACAGGTTTATTTTTATGATGTTGCGGGTGCCAAACAATCTGTTATCATGATAGGTACTCCGGCATTAGCGGCAACTTCAAAAGAATTTTACCCGGCAGAGGTGATGAATTACAGGCTTGGAGGAGGTGGCTTTGCATCTCAATTAACACAGCAATTAAGAGAAGGAAAAGGTTATACCTATGGAATACGATCTGGCTTTAACGGCAGCAAAATGGTAGGCCCCTTTGTAATATCTAGTGGTGTTCGTTCTAATATAACTTTTGAGGCTCTAGACCTTGTAAAAGATATTTTAAAACAATACCCTGAGAATTTTGACGCTACCGATCTTGAAGTGACAAAAAGCTTTATGGTAAAAAGTAATGCTCGAAAATTTGAAACTCTAAATTCTAAATTAGATATGTTGAGCGATATTACAGAATTGGGACAAGATCCAGATTTTATAGCACAACGTGAGAAACAGGTAGAAGCACTTAGTATTGAAGATATTCAGAAACTGGCTAATAAATATATAAACCCTGCAAAAATGTACTATTTAGTAGTGGGTGACGCAGAAACACAGTTCCCAAAACTGGAAGAACTTGGCTTTGGAAAACCGGTTTTACTTAATGAAGAATAATTACAAGAATTATATACAACTACCAGGCATCTATATTTTTTTACTGAAACAGGTTTGGAGACAAAGAAGATTCAATAATAAATACCTTCAACCTAAACTCGATCTCTATAGAAGTAAAAACGATGGTAGCTTAACTGAAAAAGACCTTAAAAAAATTACAGATTATTATGCATTAGGAGTTTCCGGAATACTGGGAACTTCTTTTTGCATTTTAAGAGGTTATAAAATAAAGTTGGCAGAGCGAAAAGCGATCAGCTACTTAGGAGGTATTTCAGGATTACTGGATGATCTATTTGATAATACTTCTAAAGAAACTCGGGGTTTAAAGGACTTTATCTTAACTCCCCAAGAAATGAAACCTGATAATGATCAGGAAGGGTTGCTACTGAGCCTTTATACTCAAGGCCTAAAAGAGT
This sequence comes from Gillisia sp. Hel_I_29, assembly GCF_000744275.1. Lineage (NCBI taxonomy): Bacteria > Pseudomonadati > Bacteroidota > Flavobacteriia > Flavobacteriales > Flavobacteriaceae > Gillisia > Gillisia sp. Hel_I_29. The sequence goes on along the minus strand of NZ_JQLP01000005.1, from coordinate 1,256,018 downwards.
CTTGTCAGCCTGAAAAAATTCAAGAGGAGGCTTTAGATGTATTTAAAGCACAGCAGGAAAGTTTAAAGCAAAAAGATAAATCGATCACCAATTCAGAATTAGAAAAGATCACTCTTGATAAAGGCGGCAGTTCTTTTTTATATTATAGAGCTTGTCTGGAAAATAGTGCAGATCAAAATGAAAAAAAGCTCATCTATCATCTCGGCGGACTAATGCAATTAGGTAATGATATTTTTGATGTTTATAAAGATCATCAGGAGAAGATTCATACCCTTGCTACAAGAACAATAGATATTGATGTTTTAAGAAGTTACTTTACATCTGAATTGAAAAGAAGCTTTGAACTTGCGAAAGCTTGTGATTATCCGTCGAAAAATATGGAAAAATTCTTAAAAATAATTAGCCTTGGAATAGCGCGAGTTTATGTTTGTCTAGATCAGTTTAAAGTACTCCAATTAAAAACCGATGGAGAATTCTCGCTAGAAAAATATAGTAGAAAAGAGCTTATTTGCGATATGCAGAAACCAAGAAATCAGCTAAAAGCTATTCAGTATTATTTCGAAATTCTTGAAAATAGTTAGTCTAAGCTACTGCTTCAGAAGCAAATCTAGACTTAAGACGATCAAGATCTTCAGAAGTAAAACCTTTCAATTCTAACATTGTTCCGGCAGCGGCACCAGATTTTACAATTAGGTTATTAGCAGTAAGAGAAATATTTTGAATATCGGTAAATGAATATTCCAATGGCTTTACTCCTACTTTACCAATTTTTATACCTTCTTCATCCCAACTTACGAACTCTTGATCTCTACCTTTCGTTTTATTAGATAAGTGTAAAAATAAATAGGAGGCAGCTAGGAGTATATAAATTATACCAAATACTAGTTTATCTGATACAAGAATATAGCTTAATCCTACGGCAAACCATAAAAATGAGAAAAATAGATTATGGTGTTTTCTCCAGACAGAAATTTTCTTTACAACTTTAGGCATCGATTATAACTTAGATACAGATATTATAAATATATAAAATCTAACTTTATCCACCTAGCACGCTATAAAATGGTATGAATCAGTTTCCTGATACTATCGAGATAAAAACCTTATGAAACTATTGAATAGTTCTCGTCTACGCTCGAACTGACAAAAAATACAAAACTATACGTTTCTAATCTTCAACTCTTTTCTTACTGGTTTGGCTACATCAGCGTTTACTGGAGTTCCATAAAGATCAAAATCTGCTGCTTCTGTGATTTTCACTTCATAGAATTCACCAGTTTTTAAATAGATCTCGGTTCCATCAATCAAGACTTCATTATCTACGTCTGGAGAATCATACTCTGTTCTACCAATAAAATAATTCCCTTCTTTTCTATCAATAACCACCTTGAAAGTTTCCCCAATTTTCTGCTGATTCAATTCCCAAGAGATCTGAGATTGAATTTCCATGATCTGGTTTGCACGATCTTGTTTTACATCTTGTGGCACGTCATCTTCCAAATTGTAAGCGTGCGTATTTTCTTCATGAGAATAAGTAAAACAACCTAAACGCTCAAATCGCATTTCTTTAACCCACTCTTTTAATTCCTGAAAATGCGCTTCGGTCTCCCCTGGATACCCAACAATAAGGGTAGTTCTAATAGTCATATCTGGCACCTCTTTTCTAAATTCCTTTAGAAGTTTGGTGGTTTTCTCATGCGTAGTTCCACGTCTCATAGATTTTAAAAGATCGTCTGAAATGTGTTGTAATGGGATATCTAAATAATTACAAACCTTAGGCTCACGATTCATTACATCTAACACATCCATAGGAAAACCTGTAGGGAATGCATAATGAAGTCTTATCCATTCAATTCCATCCACCTTCACTAAATTTTCTAATAACTCGGCAAGATTTCGTTTTTTATATAGATCTAATCCATAGTAAGTTAAATCCTGAGCGATAAGAATCAACTCTTTTACTCCTTGTGCTGCTAGATTTTGAGCTTCCTTCACCAAGTGCTCTATAGGTGTAGATTTGTGTTTACCACGCATTAATGGGATTGCACAAAACGAGCAAGGTCTATCACAACCTTCCGCAATCTTTAAATAGGCATAGTTCTTAGGAGTAGTAGTAAGTCGTTCTCCTATAAGTTCATGTTTATAATCTGCTTCTAAAGCTTTTAAAAGTCCGGGAAGTTCTGTAGTCCCAAAGTATTGATCTACATCTGGAATTTCTTGTTGAAGATCTGGCTTATACCGTTCACTTAAACATCCGGTTACAAAAACCTTATCTACTTCGCCTTGTTGCTTTTTCTCCACATATTCCAAAATAGTATTTACAGACTCTTCTTTAGCATTATCTATAAATCCACAGGTGTTAATAACAACAATATTACCTTCCTGCTCATGAACAACATCCTTATCATTGGCACGTAACTGTCCCATCAATACCTCACTGTCGTAAACATTTTTGCTACAACCTAAGGTTACTACATTAATTCTGTTCTTTTTTATAGATTTCGTCCTCATACCATTTGTGCTTTAAAAGCTTCACTTCTAGCCGATTTAATAGATTCTCGGTTAAAAGTTAGCGGGTGCAAAGATACAACGTAGAATTTGAACTACAGAAGAATAAACGAATAATGAATTGATTGGGAAATTAACTGAAATATTCATGTAAAGACACCATCCATGAGGCTTCGTAATATCTTAAAGCACTTATCACTATTACACCTATTATTACATAGATCCAGGAATATGTTTCTTTTTTCATCATTAAACCTCCAATTATAGCAAAAATTAGAAATGGAATGGCAAGAATTAAATTAGGAAGAGGCCAAGCATTTTCAAAGAGAATGGCGATTACTTTCATAACTACAAAGAACACACTATAAAAAAGTATGATCTTACTAATAATAGCTTTAAGATTATTTGTTGGCATTTTATTAATTATAATTTTTAGGAGCTATTCTTTTTTTAGAAACTGCTTCATAACCGTAAGCCCATATTAGCAGATCTTGTTCCTTATTAGATTTCGCATAAAATGTAAGACCTTTTGGAGCATTGCTCTTGGTATAGCCCATAGGAACTGTTATACCGGGATATAAAGCTACTGCAGCTTCTCCGGCATGATAATTATTGATAGAAAGCACACCATCAAGATCATGTTTTTCCATAGGAACGTCAAAGAATTTCTTACCGTTGGCATGCAATGTATCCTTTATAGACTGATATTCCTCTGCTGAAGCAGTATCTGCAACAATTCTATCAAACAATCCCTGACCGTATGGTGCTCTTCTTAATGAATCTTGCAGATTATATGCTATTACATCTGTAACAGATTTAATTTCCAAACTTTTATTACCGTAAGATTTTAAATACTTAGGAAGATCTCTTTTCATTTCTAAATTTAGAAAACGAGTGAAATTTGGAAGGTCTACTTCTTCCGTTTTGAATTCTATTACTTCTGCTCCCGCATTTTTTAGATCTGCAATGGCTTGAACATACAATGCATCTTCCATCAACTCTTTAATAGCTCCAAATCGCTTTCCTTTGAGAGTTCCTGCTTTTACTGAGGTGTAAAAATCTTTAGTAGTATTTGTATTTGTTTTCGAAGCAGAATCTTTTGCGTCTTTTCCTGTCATTGCAGAAAGCAGAATGGCATTATCTATCACAGATTTTGTTATAGGCCCCGGAGTATCTAAAGTACCAGATATAGGAACAATTCCTCCACGACTTAATAGACCAATGGTTGGCTTTAATCCAACCAAAGAATTCTGACTAGCAGGAGAAAGTATAGATCCTGCCGTCTCAGATCCTACTGCCACTGTAACCAAATTTGCTGCTACCGCCACAGCGCTTCCAGAACTGGAACCACCGGTGTCTAATAACTTTCTACCATAAGGATTCAAAGTTTGCCCGCCAATTGCAGAATAACCGCTTGGGCATTCGCCACAAAAGAAATAAGCCCATTCACTTAAATTTGCTTTTCCTATGATCAAAGCACCATTATCTTTTAATCTTTTGGTTATGAAAGCATCTTGAGTATAATTATTTTTAAGTACCTCAGCTCCCGCTGTAGTTAACATATTTTCAGCATCGATATTATCTTTTAGCAGAACCGGTATTCCAAATATTTGATGATAATCTTTATCCTCATTTAAAGCTGCGTCCTTTTCTCTTGCCTCTTCAATAATATTTGGATTCAAAGAAATTACAGAATTCAAGGAAAGTTCGTTTTCCCTATCATATTTCTGAATTCTGGTAAGATAAAAAAGTACTAATTCTTCATAGCTAAGATCACCTTTTTTCACAGAAGCCTGTATAGCGGGAATATCTTGATCTAAAACTAATGGCTTTATTTGATTATATCTTTCCGCAGAAAAATCTTGTAGTTCCTTTTTAAAAGGACTCATAATAGAATCTTTAGAAACATATTTAGAATCCAGCACCTTAAAATCCATTTCCTTAGGAGACTGGATGGTATCTTGATCAACTACTGAAGAAGTCTTTTCTTCTGATTCATTTTTACAACTAAATATTGAAATTGCTAATAAAACAAGTAAGATCTTCTTCATAAATTTGAATCTAAAGTATAGGATTAATTTTAGGTATGATCGGCACCTCTATTTTTTAAAAAAAGAATCAACAAATTCGAATTTATTGAATACTTGAAGATCTTCGATACCTTCTCCTACACCAATATACTTTACAGGAATTTTAAATTGATCGCTAATACCTATCACCACACCACCTTTAGCCGTACCATCTAATTTAGTTACAGCAAGAGACGTTACTTCTGTTGCTGCTGTAAATTGTTTAGCCTGCTCAAAAGCATTCTGACCGGTAGAACCATCTAACACTAATAAAACTTCATGAGGAGCATCTGGAATTACCTTTTGCATCACACGCTTTACCTTAGTAAGTTCATTCATAAGATTCACTTTATTGTGCAATCTTCCTGCAGTATCAATAATTAGAACATCTACATCCTGCTTTACAGCACTTTGAACAGAATCAAAAGCTACCGATGCTGGATCACTACCCATTTGCTGCTTAACTATTGGCACCTGAGTTCTATCTGCCCAGATTTGAAGCTGATCTATTGCAGCGGCTCTAAATGTGTCTGCAGCTCCCAACATTACATTTTTACCTTCTTTCTTAAATTGATGAGCTAGTTTTCCAATGGTAGTTGTTTTTCCAACTCCGTTTACCCCTACAACCATAACCACGTAAGGTTTTTTACCTGCCGGAATTTGAAAACCATCACCTTCCCCACCACTAGTTTCAGAAAGTAAGGCAGCTATTTCTTCTCTTAATATTTCATTGAGCTCTTCTGTACCCAGGTATTTATCTCTAGCTACTCGCTCTTCAATTCTATTAATGATCTTGATAGTAGTTGCAACTCCTACATCACTACTAACCAATACATCCTCTAAATCATCTAAAACCTCATCATCTACCTTAGATTTACCAGCAACGGCTTTACTCATTTTAGAAAGGAAATTAGATTTAGATTTCTCTAACCCCTTGTCTAAAGTCTCCTTTTTCTCTTTGGAAAAAATCTTTTTAAATAAACTCATTATTTTTTGGACGTATTAAACTCAATATTATTGATATTTTAAACTATCAACACTTACAATTCAGCTGTAAATATACACAAAAAGGAAAAGCCGTCCAGATGACTCCGGACGGCTTTTAAAATATTTTGAAATAATTTACTTTTTGCTTAAAAAGTCATTTACGTTCTCTGGGACCATAATTGCTTCCACAAAAGTATATGCACCTGTTTTAGGTGATTTTACCATTTTGATGGCTTTAGTCAATCTCTTGGAACCTGTTTGTAATGATGCTACTGATTTCTTTGCCATGGCTTACTTATTTAATTTCTTTATGAACAGTCATTTTCTTAAGAATTGGGTTAAATTTCTTTAACTCCATTCTATCTGGCGTGTTCTTTTTATTTTTTGTTGTAATATATCTTGAAGTACCTGGTCTACCAGATTCTTTGTGCTCTGTACATTCTAAGATTACCTGTATTCTGTTACCTTTCTTTGCCATTTCTCTATATCTTAACGGTTAAGGATTATTTAGTTAAATAACCTTTTTCTCTCGCTTCTTTCATAACAGCAGAGATACCTTTTTTATTGATGTTTTTTAGTGCAGATGCAGAAACCTTTAAAGTTACCCATCTATCTTCCTCAGGAATATAAAAACGCTTCTTTAATAAGTTGATATTAAATCTACGCTTGGTTTTGTTCATGGCGTGAGAAACATTGTTCCCTACCATTGCTCTTTTACCTGTAAGCTCACAAACTCTTGACATTGCTTTATACTTTATTGTTATTTCAAAACAGGCTGCAAATTAACGATTTTTTTACATAACAGCCAACACAAAATTAAAAATAATTAGAGGTTTTTTTTGTGCCTTTAAAACTACCTGCCAGAGCAGCACTCCTTACCATACTTAATAAGCACTATATAATCAATTATGGTTCAATTCTTTAAGGAGTAATTCAAAAGCTTTATTCACCGCCTTATTCACCACTTGCTCTCTATTTTTCCCTAATTGATATTCCACAGAAAAAACTCGATCTGGAGTAGCAACTCCTATAAAAACAGTACCAATCTCTACATCACTGTCTCCTTTAGCAGGGCCGGCATTTCCAGTGGTAGAAATAGCGTAATCAGACTTAAAGAGCTTCTTAGCATTTTCTGCCATTTTTTCTGCCACTTCCCCACTAACCACACTATATTTTTCAATAATATTAGCTGGTACATTAAGGATATCTTCTTTCATTTTTGTGGCGTAAGTAACCAATCCGCCTTTAAAACATCTAGAAGCCCCAGGATTTAATGTAAAAGCCGCAGCCAATTCTCCTCCTGTACAACTTTCAGCAAAACAAAGTGATTGTTGCTTAGATGCTAGAAGATTATTAATGCTCATAGCTATATCTTGATCTTCTCCATCTTTACTAGGCAAAATATCCTCTAAAAGTGGATAGATCTTTTCAAACTCTACCTCAATACTTTCTTTTAGTTTTTCTTCATTATCCCCCTTCCCGGAAAGTCTTAATCGCACAGAACCATAACTAGGTAAATACGCTAGCTTTATATGTGCAGGTAGTGCTTCCTCCCATGCTTCGATCCTCTGGGCAATAGCGCTCTCCCCTAGCCCATAAGTTCTAATGGTTTTATGATAAATGAAAGGCCTATTAAAATCTGATATTAACTTAGGTATAACCTCATACTCCATCAAAGATCTCATTTCAAAAGGCACGCCGGGCATAGCAACAAAAACAGTCTTATCCTTTTCGATCCAGATTCCCGGTGCCGTTCCGTATTTATTAAAAAGCACTGTAGATTTAGAAAGAACCATTGCTTGGTCTCGGTTCATATCTGAAATTGGAGTAGAAACTATCTTTTCAAAAAGATCTTCTATATGATCCAGCACAGATTGATCTTTTACTAAATGATCTTCAAAATACTCACAAAAAGTATGTTTTGTAATGTCGTCTTTTGTGGGCCCAAGACCTCCAGTAATAATTACCAGATCTGCTCTTAAATTAGCATCCTTAAGCGTAGAAAGAATATGTTCTCTATTATCCTGTATAGAAGTGATCTGATTTACAGAAATTCCGATCTTATTTAGCTCTTTAGCAATAAAAACAGAATTTGTATCCACGATCTGACCGATCAAAATTTCATCACCAATAGTAATAATCTCTGCCGTCATTATAAACCGAAATCATTTTTTAGCTCTATTTCTGCTAAAGAGACTTTTTTAGAGATCTTATTACCAGCTTCCTTGGCGCTGGCATCATTTTTATTTTCTTTAGACCAAGCCTCTATAATAAGAACCTGATCCATTAATTGTAATCCAAATAATTCTAGATTTGGCTTCATCTTATGAGCAAACTGGTAAGCCAAACTAGGGTTATCATTATCTATTGCTTCGATCATAGAATTAACATCTGGCGGGATCTCTTCTAAAAAGGTTTGTACAATGATCTTTAAAAAATCCTCATCTCCCCCAGCCATTTCATTCACGCTGTCTAAGTTGTAACTTTTACTCATCTATTTTACTTGAATTGAAAACATTTCTTCTTTTTCTAAAAATCCTGTCAACCTATCATTAGGCTCTACTTTACCTACTCCTTCTGGAGTTCCGGTGAAAATAATATCGCCAATTTTCAGTGTAAAATATTGCGAAACATAGGCGATGATCTCATCTATCTTCCATAACATATCTGAAGTATTGCCCGATTGAACCTTTTGTTGATTCTTTTCTAAGCTAAAGTTAACATTATTTATATTCTGAAAAGCATTTTTATCTATCCATTTCTCACCAATAACCGCTGCTCCATCAAAAGATTTCGCCTTTTCCCAAGGTAATCCCTTTTCTTTCAATTCATTTTGAAGGTCTCTGGCAGTAAAATCTATTCCTAAACCTACTTCATCGTAATATTTATGAGCAAATTTGGACTGAATATATTTTCCTACTTTCTTGATTTTAACCAACACTTCCACCTCATAATGCACATCATTACTGAAATCTGGAATAAAGAAAGGTTGCTTTTTTAATAAAATAGCGGTATCAGGCTTAAGAAATATTACCGGATCTTTAGGCTTTTCATTCTGAAGCTCAGAAATATGAGCTCCATAATTTCTACCAATACAGATTATTTTCATGGTCTATCCAATTAACTTTGAAAACTTATTTTAGCTTCGTATTCAACTTTCTTAATTTAATAGCAGTAAGAACTTTTTTAGTATATAACGGAAAATCTGCATTTTGGATCCATCCATAATAACCTGGCTCATCTTCCAATACTTTTTCTACATATTTACCTTTAAACTTTCCAAAAGCAAAAACTTCAGCTCCTTTTTTATCAAAAGCAATAAACCCTGCAAAGTCTGCAAAATTTCTTCTAGAACTATATTGTCCTAACCACGATATATCATTTTCTAAATCTTCGTATCTATCTAACTGAGATTTCAACACCTCATATGTTGCATTGGTATCTGCCTCTGCAGAATGCGCTCCTTCTAAAGTCTCTCCGCAATAAAATTTATAGGCTGCAGAAAGCGTTCTCTGCTCCATTTTATGAAAGATAGTCTGTACATCTACAGAAACTACATTTTTCATATCAAAATCTACATCTGCTCTTAATAATTCTTCTACTAGTAATGGAATATCAAACCTATTAGAATTAAATCCTCCAAGATCACACCCCTTTATCATTTCATGAACTTTAGGGGCTAACTCTCTAAAAGTAGGCTCATTTTCCACACGTTCATTAGAAATACCATGAATCTCAATTACTTCAGCAGGGATCTTCATCTCCGGATTTACCAGCCAAGTTTTACTTTCTTTATTTCCGTTAGGAAAAACCTTTAAAACTGATATTTCTACAATACGATCTTTAGCCACATTTGTCCCCGTAGTTTCCAGATCAAAAAAACAAATTGGCTTAGTAAGTTTCAACTCCATAAATGAATGCTTAATTTTCGCAAAGATACTATAAAAATATCGGGGCAGTACCCATATTTGCAAGAGAAGACACCAGACAGCGGCATATATTATTGAAATAGAAAAACCGCTTAAAAAGCCTTTATCGAGCTTTCTAAACGGTTTATTAAACTTATATGGAGTACTTATTAAACCACTCTATTTTTATCAAAAGATTCTAAATATTGCGCAACTCTTTGAACAAACTGTCCACCTAGAGCTCCATTTACAACTCTATGGTCATAACTATGAGATAGTATCATTTTATATCTTATACCAATAAAATCACCCTCTGGAGTTTCTATAACAGCTGGTACTTTTCTAATTGCACCCAACGCTAAAATTGCCACTTGTGGTTGATTAATAATAGGAGTTCCCATAATACTTCCAAAAGTACCTACGTTGGTAACTGTATAAGTACCACCTTGAATATCATCTGGCTTTAATTTATTTGCTCGGGCTCTGTTAGCAAGATCATTCACTTCTTTCGCCAAGCCTACTAAATTTAGTCTGTCTGCGTTTTTAATTACAGGAACAATAAGGTTACCATCTGGTAACGCTGCTGCCATCCCTAAGTTGATGTTTTTCTTTTTGATGATAGTATCTCCATCTACAGAGATATTGATCATGGGGAAATCTTTAATGGCCTTTGCAATCGCCTCCATGAAAATTGGAGTAAAGGTCAACTTCTCCCCTTCACGCTTAGCAAAAGCATCTTTATGCTTATTTCTCCAATTCCAGATAGTTGTTACATCTACTTCTATAAAAGATTGAACATGGGCTGAAGTTTGATTACTCTGCACCATATGATGAGCGATCATCTTACCCATTCTGGTCATTTCAATAATCTCATCTTCTCCATTTACACTTACAGGAGCAGCTTTTTGCTGAACAGGAGCACTTGCTGCTGGTTTAGCGGAAGCTAATGGCTGAGATGCCGGCGTTGATGATCTATTTTCTACATAATCTAAAATGTCATTCTTTGTAACACGACCTTCTTTTCCCGATCCCTGAACTTTTTCTAATTCTTCTAATGAGATCCCTTCTTGCTTGGCAATATTCTTTACCAAGGGAGAATAAAATCTATCTGAATCTGAAAAATCTGTTGAACTATGAGATGTTGTATTATCTTTAGCAGCAGTTACAGTATTTTCTACATCTTTTACCATGGCATCTGAAGGCGCAACTTCAGATTGAGAAGAATTTTCCTCTTCACCATCACCATCCGTCTCTATAATGGCTATAGTTTGACCAACTTTTACAACATCATCGGTTTGAAAAAGGATTTCCACCAACTTTCCATCAACCTCACTTGGCACTTCACTATCTACTTTATCTGTAGCAATTTCAAGTACCGCTTCATCTGCCTCGATGGTATCTCCAACTTCTTTTAACCAATTAGTAATTGTTGCTTCCGCAACACTCTCGCCCATTTTGGGTAATTTAAGTTCAAACTTTGCCATATTCTTATCTCAAAGATGTTTTTTATAATTATGATTGCGAAATTACTAAATTTTACTTTTAAGAAATATTAAATATTTAATAAATAAAATTTAACAAAACCCACTGCAATCGCTTTAATTTCTCTTTTGGCTTAAAATACAATTTCAAAAGCATTAATTAACTCTATAATCATTGTTTTAAGCCATTCTGTGTTATAATTTCTGAAAGCAACTTACAACTTAGGCTCTTTTAATTTTTTAAGGAACTTTCAAAAGGTACTCTATTAGTGATACTTCTTCCTAAAGTTACCTCATCTGCAAATTCCAGTTCATCTCCTACAGAAATACCTCGAGCAATAGTTGAAGTTTTGATCGCAGCCCCTTCCAATTGTTTAAATATATAGAAATTGGTAGTATCTCCTTCCAAAGTGCTGCTCAATGCAAAAATGATCTCTTCTACTTCTCCTAACTTCACTTTATCTATTAGCGATTTAATAGTAAGTTGAGAGGGACCTATTCCATCCATAGGACTTATCTTGCCTCCCAACACATGATATAGACCTCGATACTGACCCGTATTTTCAATAGCCATAACATCCCTAATATCTTCCACCACACAAACTATCTCTTTTAATCTGTTTGGATTAGCGCAAATATCACAAATTCTAGTATCGCTAATATTATGACAGTTCTCACAAAGCTTTATTTGGGTTCTTAGATTTGTAAGCGCCCCAGAAAGTTGCACGGTTTGAGATTCTGGTTGCTTTAGTAAATGTAATACCAATCTTAATGCGGTACGCTTTCCTATTCCCGGAAGTTGAGACATTTCGGCCACGGCCTGTCCTAATAATTTAGATGAAAAATCCATGGTTCAAAAATACACAATTTTGATGCATCTCCATAAATTTAAGAAGAAGGGAACTTCAAATTGTTCAACACATTATTTGTAATTTGCGACCGCAAATATATTTTCATGCAATCAACTTATATTCTGCTGCTCATTGCAGCTTATTTTGGAGTACTTATTTTAATCTCCTTCCTTACCGGAAAAAATTCAGACAATGCAGCATTTTTTAAAGCTAACAGGCAATCTCCCTGGTATATAGTTGCTTTTGGGATGATTGGCGCTTCTTTAAGCGGAGTAACCTTTATATCTGTTCCCGGTTTAATAGAATCTAATCAATTCAGTTATTTTCAGGTAGTTTTGGGATATACCTTGGGATATCTCGTAATTGGAACAGTGCTGCTACCACTCTATTATAAGATGAACCTTATTTCTATCTATACCTATTTAGAGGAAAGGTTTGGTAGGAATTCTTATAAAACTGGAGCTTCATTTTTCTTATTATCTAGAATTGTGGGCGCCAGTTTTAGACTTTTTCTTGTTGCAAATGTTTTACAAATCATACTGTTCGATAATTTAGGAATACCCTTTTGGGCTACGGTAGTAATGACCATTGCTCTTATTTGGCTATATACCTTTAGATCTGGAATTAAAACCATTGTCTATACAGATACTTTACAAACCCTATGTATGCTAATTGCTGTAGGCGTTAGCATCTATTATGTCTCAGATGATCTTGGTATACAAGGAGCAGACCTAATTTCTCATATCACAAATAGTGAACTTTCTAAGATCTTCTTTTTCGATGACTATAAAAGTGCAGATTACTTCTGGAAGCAGTTTATTTCTGGTGCGTTTATAGCAATAGTAATGACAGGTCTAGATCAGGATATGATGCAAAAAAATCTTACCTGTAGAAATCTGAAAGATGCACAGAAGAACATGTTTTGGTTCACTATTGTGCTAGTTTTCGTAAATCTATTCTTTATGGCTTTAGGAATATTACTTACAGAATACGCCAGACGAAACGGAATTGATGCTTCTAAAGATGACCTTTTTCCAGTAATAGCAACACAAAGTGGCCTAGGAATAGGAATAGCAACTTTCTTTGTTCTTGGATTGATAGCTGCAGCTTATAGTAGTGCAGATAGCGCATTAACTTCTCTTACAACCTCTTTTAGTATTGATATTATTGATATTGAAAGAAGATTTAGCCCTGCTAGGCAAGAAAGTATCAGAAAGCAAATTCATATAGCCATTTCAATATTGTTGATCTTGGTAATAGTATCTTTTAAATACTTTATAAAAGATGAAAGTGTAATTGCTAAGCTATTCGTATTTACCGGCTATACCTATGGCCCACTATTAGGTCTATTTAGTTTCGGAATGTTTACCAAATGGCAGGTTAAAGATAAACTGGTGCCCATTATTGCAATTCTATCTCCTATCCTAAGTTACTTTATTAGCGTAAATAGCTTAGCTTGGTTTGGCTTTGAATTTGGTTTCTTTATACTAATATTAAATGGAGCATTAACCTTTCTTGGTCTAGTATTGATTCGTACCCAACATCACTAACGTACAGGCCACTTCTATCTCAATATTATTTGCTTTTAGCAATTTATAGAATTCAGGATTTTCTGTTCCCGGATTAAAAATCACCCTAATTGGTTGTAAGGAAATTATATATTCGTAATATTCTACCTGCCTTTTAGGGTTTAGATATAATGTAACGGTATCTATTTCCGGAAAATCTTCTAACGCTGTAGTAATTGAGATTCCTGCAACTTCCCCTTTTCTAAGTCCAATTGCAACTACGGGTTGATCGTAGGTTACCAATCTATTAATAGCAATATTCGAATATCTAGATGGATTGGTAGATGCACCTAGCACTAATGTTTTTTTCTTTTCCATAAAACAAAGTTACAGCATTATTAAGATTGTAACAAAATAGAAATTTCTCGGTCCTTATAAAAAATATGAGATCTACATTTTAAAGCTCTTCTTAAGCTTAATGAGCAGCGATGTTAACTCTTGAAGATTCTATTTGTTTATTTATTAGCAAAAAACCCGAGCTTTGGTTGAGCTCGGGTTTTTAATTTTATAAAGCTAATTTAATTTTACCATTCTATTATAGCACTTCCCCAAGTAAATCCGCTTCCAAAGGCTGCTAATACAACTATATCTCCTTCTTTTATTTTTCCTTGTTCCCAGGCTTCTGTAAGCGCTATAGGTATGGAGGCAGCTGTTGTATTTCCATATTTCTGAATATTATTAAAAACCTTATCATCTGGCAATTTAAATTTCTGCTGAATAAATTGAGAGATTCTCAAATTAGCCTGATGTGGTATTAACATATCTATATCTTTAACCTCCAGACCATTTGCAACTAAGCCTTCATTAATTACCTCAGAAAAACGCTGTATAGCATGTTTAAACACAAATTGTCCATTCATGTATGGATAATATGGAATATCATCTCCTTGCGGATTTTCAGCTATTATTTCTGGTACCCAATGTTCTGTACTAGGACCTTTTAAAGATAATTCTAAAGCATGCCTTCCTTCAGAATGAAGATGAGTAGATAATATGCCTTGTCCTAAATGAGCACTTCTAGTAACTACTGCAGCACCAGCTCCATCGCCAAAGATAACAGAGACAGACCTACCTCTTGTAGTAAAGTCTAAACCTCCACTATGGTTTTCACTTCCAATAACTAAGATATTCTTGTACATCCCGGTTTTTATGAATTGGTCTGCCACAGATAGTGCGTATACAAACCCACTACATTGGTTTCTTACATCTAACGAAGGACAAGTATCTATATCTAATATTTCCTGTACTTGTACACCACATCCAGGAAAATAGTAATCTGGACTTAAGGTGGCAAAAATGATGAAATCTATATCATCTTTAGAAATATTAGCACGCTCTATAGCGATCTTTGCTGCTTTTGCCCCCATTACAGAGGTAGAATTACCATCGCCTTTCTTTATATGATGACGCTCCTTAATTCCCGTACGCTCTTGGATCCACGCATCATTGGTATCCATTAATTTTGAAAGGTCTTCGTTAGTTACCACATTCTCCGGCACGTAACTTCCTAGCCCGGCAATTTTAGATTGATACATTCTTGAAAATTATGTAATTAATAATTATTGCTATTAAATTTAAGCATTTAATAATTTTTTGCGGCGCAATATAAGAAACATTAACATCCAAATACTAGTAAGAAGTTGCATTTCAATCGCTCGATCTTTGATTTACCATATAAAAAGTATAAAAATGCGAAAAGCGTGCCTTAAGTTTAAGACACGCTTTTCTAACAACCTAACCAATAAAAACCTTATATATATTTTTTATAATTGTTAATTTCAACCTTAGCTTCTAGATCATGCAATAAATTATATAACCCAAAGAATGTTCTGTTGATATAAAGAAAATGCTTACTACCTCTATTACCATTCATTTTTCTAAGCTCTGTATCTTTACTATATTTCTCACTAAGAGCTGTAATGCTCTCCCAAAAAGATCCATCAGCGAAATCGAAAGTTTCTTTATGAAAAGGGCTTGTAAATAAACTTAACATTTGATAGAATAGTTCAGAAAAGAATTTGACCTCTTTTTCCGAATCGTCTGCTCTCAAAATCTCAAGCTCAAAAAGCTTTTTATTAAAGAATTCAGGATCATTAATATTATCAATATTTGCAAGCTCAAAATAAGGAATATAGAAATCTTCTGGTACTTCTTTAATACAACCAAAATCTATTGCTATTAAATTAGCATCTTTATCTACCATGAAGTTTCCTGGATGTGGATCTGCATGAACTGCTCTTAATTGATGCATCTGATACATATAAAAATCCCATAAGGCCTGACCTAATTTATTAGCTTTATCCTGATCGTTATTTTCCTTGGCAAATTCACTTAAGTGCTTACCATCCATCCAATCCATTGTAATTATTCGCTCACTTGATAGCTCTTCATAATATTTTGGGAATCTAAGATTGGGAATATGTTGACAGGCCTTAGAGATGTTTTTACTTTGTTCAACTTCGAGTAGATAGTCTGTTTCTTCTAATAACTTACCCTCTACTTCTTTAAAATATTTACTAGAATCCTTACCTTGGAGATTGAACATTCTAGTTGCTATTGGTTTTACCATTGCAAGATCTGAACTGATACTGTCTGCAACCCCCGGATATTGGATTTTCACAGCAAGTTTCTTCCCATCTTTTGTTGCCTTATGCACCTGTCCGATGCTAGCGGCGTTAACGGATTGGGTTGCAAACGTATCATACAGTTCTTCGGGATACTTCCCATTGTATTTTTTGAAGGTCTTTCTAACCAATGGAGCAGATAATGGAGGAACACTAAACTGTGCTAGAGAAAATTTTTCTACATATGCACTTGGCAGCAAACTCTTTTCCATAGATAACATCTGTGCTACTTTAAGCGCGCTACCTTTTAAACTCTTTAAGCCATCATATATGTCTGTAGCATTATTCTCATCCAGTTCATCTCTGGTTAACTGCGGGTCAAAAGCCTTTTTACTATAATATTTAAGATAATTACCACCAATTTTTACACCGGTCTGAACCATCTTAGATGTTCTTCCTAATTTCCCTGTTGGTATCTTATCTATAGTCTTCATAATTCTAAATATTTGGTAACCTAGCACAATATCACGTAGTGCTATAAAACTGTAAGGTTATTTTAGATCTTATCCCCTTCTTTCTTTCCAAAGAAATTTTCCTAAATCTAAAATTCTTTCTAAAGGAGTATTGTCAAAAAGATCAAACACTGTATTTACAGACTTTTCTATGGCAACATCTGTACTCTCAAATTTTGGAGAATTATCATCTTTCCAAAATTTTAAAATAAATAATAATTGTAACCAAGTAGCTTCAGAAAAAATTGTTTCAGGTTGTTTTAAGATCTTAACCGATTTATCTTCATTACCCTCCTGAATCAATCCTCTGGCAAATTCTTTTACTCTCTTTCTTAAACCTTTTAATTGCTCAAGATTCTTCATCATCTCTGGCTCGTCTGAGAGTGTAAATAGCACATAACTTCTGTTTGCTGTAAGCAATTCAAAAAATGTATAGTAGAAAGTAAGTAGCTTTTCTCTAGTTGTGAAAGATTCAAATTCCGGACTTTGCATTAACAAGCTCATCGTATTATCATAAAACTCATTCCAAATTCCTTTTCTTAATCCGTCAAAACTTCCATAGAATTCATAGAACTGATCTTCAGTAATTCCATTGTCTTTACAAAATTTGTAAATATTCTTAGGCATAGTATCATGTTCCAAGACGTATTCCATATACATAGAAATTAATTTATTTCTATCCAATGTTAGAGGAAGTGCTTTCTTAGATTTCTCTGCTGTTGATTTCTTCTGTACCATATCAATTAATTCTAATGTAAATATACAAACTGTTTAACCTTTTTCAATAAACATCAAACAAAAATGTTTGTTAAATATATACGGGTTAATAATAGCTATGGTTTTAGACGGTTTAAATAGCTTATAATTACACAATGCCAGTTTGGCAGAATAATTTACTTGGTATTTTTTTTGACTATAGTTAAAGACAGTAAATAAATTATTTAATTAAAATTCAATTATATGGCAACCGGAAATATTAATGTATCTGTAGAGAACATTTTTCCTCTTATAAAGAAGTTTCTTTATAGCGATCACGAGATCTTTCTTAGGGAGTTAATTTCTAACGCAACAGATGCGACCTTGAAATTAAAACATCTTACCAGTATTGGGGAGATAGATGTAGAATATGGAAATCCTAAAATAGAAGTTAAGGTTGATAAGGAGAATAAAACCCTTCATATCATAGACCAAGGAATTGGGATGACCAAAGAAGAAGTTGAGAAATACATCAACGAAGTGGCTTTTTCTGGAGCTGAAGAATTCTTAGAAAAATATAAAGACTCTGCCAAAGACAGTGGAATTATTGGCCATTTTGGACTAGGTTTCTATTCTGCATTTATGGTAGCCAATAAAGTAGAGATCTTTACTAAATCTTATAAAGATGAGCCAGCAGCACATTGGACTTGTGAAGGTTCTACAGAATTTACCTTAGAGACAGCGGACAAAACAGATCGCGGAACAGAGATCATTCTTCATATAAATGAAGAAGACAATCAATTCTTAGAAGAGAATAGAATTAGTGAACTACTTGTAAAGTATAACAAGTTTATGCCAGTGCCAATTAAATTTGGTACCACTCAAGAAGAATTACCTCTTCCAGAAGATGCTGCAGAAGATGCAAAAGCAGAAACTGTAGAAGTAGATAACATTATAAATAATCCTACTCCGGCTTGGACCAAGCAACCTACAGAGCTAGAAGATAAAGATTATAAAGATTTTTATAGAGAGCTGTATCCTATGCAGTTCGAAGATCCTTTGTTTCATATTCACTTAAATGTAGACTATCCTTTTAACCTTACAGGAATTCTATATTTCCCAAAGATGGGACAGGATATGAACATTCAAAAAGATAAGATTCAACTTTACCAGAACCAAGTATATGTAACAGATAATGTTGAGGGAATTGTTCCAGAATTCTTAACCATGTTGCGCGGTGTAATAGACTCTCCAGACATCCCATTAAACGTATCTAGATCTTACTTACAGGCAGATGGTGCGGTTAAAAAGATCTCTAGCTATATTACTAGAAAAGTAGCAGATAAGCTGAAATCGCTCTTCACTAATAATCGAGAAGAATTCGAGAAAAAGTGGAATGATATTAAAATTGTGATTGAATACGGGATGCTTTCTGAAGATAAATTCTTTGAAAAAGCAGATAAATTCGCACTATATCCAACGGTAGATAATAAGTTTTACACTTTTGAAGAGTTGCAAGAGAGCATCAAAGATAATCATACCGATAAAGATGGTAATATGGTGATTCTTTATGCTTCCAATCAGGATGCTCAGCACAGTTATATCCAAGCTGCAAAAGATAAAGGATATGAAGTACTCCTATTAGATTCTCCAATAGTTTCACATCTTATTCAAAAGTTAGAAAGCTCCAAAGAAAAGATTTCTTTTGTGAGAGTAGATAGTGATCATGTAGATAATTTAATTAAAAAGGATGACGATAAGATCTCTAAACTTTCTGAAGAGGAAAAAGAGAAATTAAAGACTGACTTTGAAAAGGTTGTGCCAAAAGAAAAATATTCCGTACAACTGGAAGCTATGGATAGTACCGCGGCTCCTCTTATAATTACTCAACCCGAGTTTATGAGAAGAATGAAAGAAATGCAGCAAACCGGTGGCGGTGGTATGTTTGGAATGGGAAATATGCCAGAGATGTACAATTTAGTGGTTAATACCAATCATGAATTGATCTCGGAGATCTTAAACTCTAATTCTGAGGAAAAACAGGAAAGATTGATCAAGCAATCTTTGGACCTAGCTCGTTTATCTCAAAACTTATTAAAAGGTGAAGAGCTTACTGCCTTTATCAAAAGAAGTTTTGAAATGGTAAAATAGAAAGCCCGTAAAATAAATTTGTAAAGAACCGTTCTAACTCAAGACATAGTTAGGGCGGTTTTTAACTTTAAGTAGTTTTAGAAACCTTTTGTACATTTAATCAAAATAGAACTTTATGAAGAATGCATTTGTTTTAATCATGTTATTAGCACTTAGCGGCTGTAACCAAGCCCAGAAAAAAGATAGTAATATGGCAGAGCCAATAGAAACAGAACCAAACTCGGGTATTGGTGATGGCGCAGTATCTCCGGCGGTAGCATTTGCACAAAGTATAGAGAATACTCATAATAAAAGTGCTTGGAATGATCACACCGCAGTAGCGTTCGATATTAATTTGAAATTTGGTGGAAGTGAGCGTTTAAATGCTAAGATTACCAGTCTTACCAATTCTTCCAAGATCAGAATAGATAAAGAAAATGGAGACAAGCTGATTTATGATGGAGCAGAAGTATTTTTATGTCCACAAACAGCTGTAGATAAAGGAGCAAGATTTGACATGTTTACGTGGCAATACTTCTTTGCAATGCCATTTAAACTAACAGATCCAGGAACTAACTGGGAAAGCATGCCAACTAGAAAGCAGGATAGTATGGAGTACCCAACGGGAAGATTAACATTTGGAGATAATATTGGAGATGCACCAGATGATTGGTATATTATTTATCAAAACCCAAAAAATAACTTACTACATGCTGCTGCTTATGTGGTAACATTTGGATCTGAATTAGAGAAAGCAAATGAGAACCCTCATGCTATAGTATATTCCAACTACGTAAAAGTTGATAGTGTTAATATGGCTACACATTGGGATTTTCACGAATGGAATGAAACGGATGGTATTGGCAAGAAATTAGGGGAAGCAGACCTTAGCGATATTGTATTTTTCGACGCTCATGCCGATCTTTTTCAAAAGCCTGAAAATTCTAAAATTATAACAAAGTAATAGTAACTTCTAGGTTAAGACCTCAGCTTGAATATTTCTATAGATTACCTGGTAGAATGTTGAATTGTCGTAAGGTTTTACAATGATGTCATTCATACCGGCTTCATGAATTTCCTCACGAATTTCTTCAATCTCTACGGCGGTTAATGCAATTATAGGAATTACTGGATTAAACAATCTTATCATTCTTGTTGCTTCCAGTCCGGAAATTCCCGGCATGTTGAGGTCCATTAAAACCAGATCAAAATGTTCATCTTTTATAGCATCTACTGCAGCTATCCCATTATCACGAATTTCACATCTAAAGGATTTTTGCTCTAGGATTCTTTGGGTTACTACCTGATTTATTCTATTATCATCTACCACTAATATGCGCTTACCAACGGCATTCTGTTGCATTTGAATATCAGACTCGAGAACTCTAGAATCTGCTTTTTCCTGTTTTACATCTTTTTCGAATAAGATCTCAAAACTAAAAGTAGAGCCTACACCCTCTGTACTCTCCAAATGGATGTCTGAATCGAATAAGTTCAATAATTTCTTTACAATTGGAAGTCCAAGTCCGGTTCCCTGGTAGTTATAGTTAGAAGATTTAAGTTGAGAGAATTCTTCAAAGATCATTTGCTGCTTATTTTCAGGAATCCCCAAACCATCATCCTTAATATCAAAATGTATCCTCACCATATTATCCTCTTCTTCAGCTATCAATTTTAGCTTTAACCAGATGTTACCGCGTTCATTGAACTTCATAGCATTTCCAACTAGATTCATCAGAATTTGGGAAAGTCGAACAGGGTCTCCTATAATATTTTTAGGAATTGCAGGATCAAAATCCAGGTGAATAACGTTTTTATTTTGAAGTCGGGTAAATTCAAAAGACTTCACAATACTATTCATAAGATCTGTAAGATTAAATGATAAATGCTCCAACTTTAATAGATTGGATTCCATTTTATTCATTTGCAATACATCATTAATAAGAGCCAGAAGATAATCTGCAGAGAATTTAAGCGATTGTAGGTCGCTTTCATGCTTTTGAAGGGATTTATCTTCTAATAAGATTGAAGTAAGACCGATAACTCCGTAAAGAGGTGTTCTTAACTCATGACTAATGGTAGAAAAGAACTTGGTTTTTAAAACTGTTAGTCGCTCTGCTTGTTCTTTTGCACTTATCAGTTCTGTATTCTTAACACTCAGTTCTGATATTAGTTTACGCCTAGACCTATTTATGAAATACAAAGCCATTAAGATGAAAATAAGTACAAGTGAAGAGATAATAAGAATAAACATCTTCTCTCTAGATTTTTCTATGACCTCATCCTTAAAAAGTTGTTCTTTTTTGGCTACTTCCAGATCCTTTTGATATTCACTTACGTCAAATCTTGCATTGGCAGACTCTATTTGATAGATCTTATCATTCTCAAAGATCTTATCCTTAAGTTCAACATTTTTTTTAAGCGCTAAAAATGCTTCCTGATACTCTCCTTTGCTATATAAAAGTTTTGCATATTCATCATAAGCATGAGAAGATTCTAATATTAAGCCCTTCTTATCTGCAATCGCTATTGCATATTCTAAATACGGCTTGGCTTTATCAAGTTCACCAATTCCCATATAATATCTACCGGATATATATTCTATAAATGTATTTTCTTCCTCCGGCAAGTATTCATCTTTAATAGCTCGTGCTCTTTTGATATAAGGCGCTGCTTTCTCGTATTTTTTATTATCAATGTACGTCCATGCTATATTTAAGGTGGGAGAAAAAGATTTATCTGTCATCCCCAATTTATCGGTTAGCTCTATAGTCTTAAGATAATAATCTATCCCTTTTTGAGTGGTGTTCTTGTCTTCAGAATAGGTGTTCCCAAGATCATTATAAGCCCCAATAAGAATGGTATCATTCTTTAAATTTAGCGCATGTCCTAATGCTTCCACATAATGTTTTCTAGACCTAAGGGTATCATTTAGATCTTGATAACTGTGTCCTAAAAGTTTATTTCCTTGATATTTGTAATAGAGATCTCCATCTACACTTGCTTCCTCTAGCAAGGTCATAGCTTTTTCTATTGCTTCCTTATAATCATACTGTTTGTGCTCTTCTTCGGCTTCTACATAAATAGATTCCAGACATGCCAATCTCGAAGAATCGCTCTGCGCATAAGAATAACTAAAGCTTAATATAATTAGTAAGAATATGAAGTAATTTTTCTTCAATAGAGTTAAGTTTATAAAGATTAGATTTCGGGGTGGGAAGTTACTCTAATTAAGAGTATTAAACAATTATCTGAATAACAAAAACCTAGAAAAACTGCAATTAGATTTATATTTTGAGACTAGGCTTGATATAATGACAATTAATTCTTAATATTTACTACAATAACTTAAATTAGAATTTTATGAACTATCCATGGCATTTGTACTTAATGGGATTTATGTATATCCTTGCTGGCTGTATCCATTTTATTAAACCCAAGGTCTACATGCGAATAATGCCTAGATATTTACCTGCGCACAAGAGTCTGGTATATCTTAGTGGTTTAGCAGAAATACTCTTAGGAATAGGTCTATTCTTTCCGGAAACAAAGAATATTTCAATATACCTGATCATATTAATGTTACTCGTATTTTTAATGGTACATTTTTATATGCTTTCTTCTAAAAAAGCAGCTGCAGGTATACCACGGTGGGCATTATTTCTTAGAATTCCGTTACAGTTTTTATTAATATGGTGGGCGTATTTTTATCTCCCTCTATAATTATTAACGAAGATGAAAACAGACCTGAAAATTTATGATCTTATAGATGCAGAGATCTGGTATTATCCGAATTTCTTATCTGCTCCAATTGCAAATACGTATTACAACTTCCTATTAAATAATTTAGATTGGAAACAATACGATATTAAGATCTTTGGAAAATTGATTCCTCAACCCAGATTAACATCTTTATATGCCATTAACTCTCAGGCTTATTCTTACTCCAATCTCACCTTGCACCCCAAATCTTATCCTTCAGAATTACTAAATATTTCTAAGGAGCTGGAAAAATTGACAGATCTAAAATTCACTCATTGCCTCGCAAATCTTTATAGAAATGGTAATGACAGTATGGGGTGGCATGCAGATAATGAGAAGGAACTTGGGCCAAACCCTATAATTGCTTCTGTAAGTTTAGGAGCAGAGCGAAAATTTCAGCTAAAACATAAAGAACGTAAAGATCAACGATTTGAACTTCATCTAAAGCATGGTAGTTTATTGATAATGAAAGGTAAAACTCAACACTTCTGGAAACACCAACTGCCAAAAACTAAAAAGATCGATACTTCCAGAATAAATCTTACCTTCAGAACCATCCTCTAATTTTACTTTAAAAAAAAGATCGGCTACTTTAAGAGTAGCCGATCTTTTTTAATTTATAAACTTTAAAAGTTCAGAATAAATTCTAGTTGTAGATCTCATTTAATACCGATGCTAATCTTAATCCGCCCTTTTCTAATTGCTCTCTAACCACAGGAAACCAGTCATACATATATCTGTAGCTTAACTTTTCACCTATATCTGCAGAATTATATACTTTTTCACTTAACATCTTAGACTCGTACATCCAATCCTCAAAAGATCCGGCAGTGATCGTTCTTCGCTCAGTTTCCGAAAATTTCACGGTGTTATTTGCAAGTTCAGAAAAGCTCATGTCATAACTATCAATCATATCACTATCCCATAGTCTGTGTAGGTTGGATCCATCATTAAACCATCTAATTTGAATATCATTCCCTCCTTTATCTTCTCCTCTACCGGTATGAAGCGGTTGATGAAGATCTCCCATAAAATGGATCAACATTTTTAGATAGAATTCTTTATCATCTTTACTACTGTTCTTGTCTTTAAGAACTTTTACGCATTTTCTAAGACCTTGGAGAAGATCTCCTTTTTCATTAGCATCTTCTGCTTTATATTCAGTAGCATCTTTAGGAAGGTTCACATAATGATAAACTCCAAATTCCCTAAATCTTGGATCACTTTTAATTTCATCGGCAAAAGTAGAAACTAAAGCTAAACTTTGACCCTTCAAAATTTTAGCAATTTCTTTTCTAGCTTCTTTAGACAGATGTTTGGAGGCAATCTCTGCAGTAGTTCTATGCCCAGTTTGTCCCCAGTAATAATTAGCAGAAAATCCTGAAATACCGGATAACATTAATGCCATTGCTACAATAATATGTTTCATAAGATCAATTTTTTCACAAATATATAGAACCTCAACCTTTTTACTCTAAAAAAACTTAATACTAAATTTAATATAGTATATTTATGATATCATTTTAATATCAACTAATTCTAAAATTATGACAACCAACGAAAAAACGTTAAAACCACCAAGTGGCTATATTATGCTGTTTGTGATCTTCTTCTTTCTTATTATAGGAGTTGGAGGTATAATAGCATTAAAAAGTGGATGGTTTATACTTCTCATTATTTTATCGCTTCTTTTGGCTATGGGTTTGATCTTAGTGAATCCAAATGAATCTCGAGTACTATTATTGTTTGGGGATTACACAGGTACTGTAAAAAGCAATGGTTTGTTTTGGGTGAATCCATTCTATACAAAGAAGAAGATCTCTCTTAGAGCACGAAATTTTGATAGTGAGAGATTGAAGGTGAATGATAAGCTTGGAAACCCTATAATGATAAGCACCATTTTAGTATGGCGCGTAGAGGATACTTATAAAGCTTCCTTTGACGTTAATAACTTCGAGAACTTTGTGGTGGTACAAACAGATGCAGCAGTTAGAAAATTAGCAAGTTTGTATCCGTATGATAATTTTGCAGATGAAGGTCTGGATGAAGATATTACCTTAAGAGCCAGTGTAAATGAAGTAAGTGAGGCGTTGGAGAAAGAATTAGAAGAGCGTTTAGACATTGCAGGAATTGAAGTTTTGGAGGCACGAATAGGATATTTGGCGTATGCCAATGAGATTGCCAGTGCAATGCTTAAAAGGCAACAAGCCACTGCTATTGTTGCAGCAAGACATAAAATTGTTGAGGGCGCAGTAAGTATGGTAGAAATGGCCTTAGATGAATTAAGTAGAAAAAATATTGTGCATCTGGATGATGAAAGACGTGCTGCAATGGTAAGTAACTTAATGGTGGTGCTTTGTAGCGATAAAGATGCCTCGCCAATTGTAAATGCAGGAACTCTTAATCATTAACAGATGCACGTTTTTAAAGAAGAACAGAAATTCAACCAGTGGTGGGTGTATGCCATTGTATTTTTTACCGGTGCAGGTTCTACTATCAGTATATATAATGAGACTGATGGATTTACAAATTTTAAGGAAGCAGGACCTATTTTGTTTGGATTGTTCTTAATTGGCATCATGGTCTATCTATTTTCGTTACGACTAAAAACAAAAATAAGTAAAGTTGGTATAGAAGCTAATTTTAGACCCCTGCCTTTCTTTAAAAGAGAATATAGGTGGAATGAGATAGCTTCCTGCCATGTTAGAAAATACTCTGCTATTACAGAATATGGTGGATGGGGAATAAGAGGTTTATTTCCGACTAAAGCTTACACAGTTCGCGGGAGTTATGGCATTCAAATTGTAACCAAAGACAATGTGCATTTTTTGATAGGCACGCAAAAACCGGAAAAAGCAAAAGCAACCGTTAAGAGGTACACGCAGAAACATGAAAATTAATCTATATGAGATCATTTAAAATTTTAAGCATGCTATTTCTTTTGATATTCTCTCAACAAGGATATTCTCAAGAAAAATCTACCGATGCTATTTATACAGAAACGGAGCTGTCTATAAACAAATTTATTGATGGAACACTTACTCAGCCTAAAAATTCTATGAAATCTGATCTAGTGATTCTCATTCAAGGTTCTGGTCCTGTAGATAGAAATGGGAATGCTAATATGATGAAGAATGATGCTTCTAAAAAAATTGCCCATGGCTTGGCACAAAATGGTATTGCATCTTATAGATATGATAAGCGAATTTTTAAAATGCAGCAACTTGGCATTCAGGAGAAAGATCTAAGCTTTCAAGATTTTGTTACCGATGTAGATTCCATTTTATCGTATTTCAAAAAAAAGAAAGATTTTCAAAAAATAATTATCGCAGGTCATAGTGAAGGTTCATTAATTGGCATCTTAGCTGCACAACAAGAAGGTGCAAATGCATTTATATCTTTGGCTGGCGCCGGGAAAAGTATAGACAGTATAGTAGTAGAACAAATAAGCAAACAATCTGAAGGGCTTGCTCAAAGTGCTAGAGAAAGTTTTGATGAAATAAAAGCCACCGGAACCTCTACAAATTTCAATCCTTTACTAGCTTCTATTTTTAGACCAAGTGTACAACCGTTTCTTGGTTCTTGGATGCAATATGATCCTGCGCATGAGATCTCAAAACTCAATATTCCAATCCTTGTTATTAATGGAAGTTTTGATTTGCAAGTAGACGAGAACGAAGCGGCGTTATTACATAATGCTAACGCACAATCAAAATTGGTAATTCTAGATAATATGAATCACATTTTTAGAAAGATAGATGGAGATGCACTAGAAAATACCAAGGCGTATAATATTCCACAACTCTCTTTACACCCAGAACTTATACCCACTTTGGTTGATTTTATCAACACATTCCAATAAAATGAGCAAGAAGAAAGCATTTGCCTTAAGGTTAAACGAAGAGGTATTAAAATCGATAGAGAAATGGGCTTCAGATGAATTTAGAAGTACCAATGGGCAGATTGAATATATGCTTTCCAAGGCTTTGAAAGATGCCAAAAGACACCCTAAGAATAAAACAGAACAGGAATAATATGGACTATAAGATTGTATTTTCAGATATAGATGGAACTCTTCTAGATAAAGATCGCGGCCTTGCTCCAGCTACTATCAAACAGATAAAGAAATTAAAAGATAAGGTACCCTTCATTCTTATTTCCGCTAGAATGCCTTCAGCAATGAGGCATTTACAAAATGAGCTAGAAATCCAGAACCTGCCAATTATATGTTATAATGGAGGACTTGTTCTAGTAGCAGGAAAACCTATAAGTTCTACGGAAATTCCAATTAATATAGTTGAAGATTTGAGCAATTTTAATAAAATGTTGGATTGTCATTTAAGTTTATATCATAATGATGAATGGTATGTACCCAGATTTGATGAGTGGGCCGCTAGAGAAAAGAACAATACCAAAGTAGCACCTACCATCAAAGCTAATTTTGAAGTCATAAAAAATTGGGAAAACGAAGGCAAAGGTGCTCACAAGATCATGGCAATGGGAACTGAAAAACACATAGATGACATTCGAGATTACCTATTAACTACATACCCAAATGAACTCAACCTATACAGATCTAAAGATACATATCTGGAAATTGCTCATAAGAGCATATCAAAATTAACCGCTATAGAACTTTTGCTGGAACATCACTACCCTTTTAATCTTAAGGAAACCATAGCTTTTGGCGATAATTATAATGATGTAGAAATGCTAAAAAATGTAGGGTTTGGAATTGCTGTGGGCAATGCCAGAGAAGAAGCTAAACTTGTTGCTGCACACGTAACGCATCATCATAAAGAAGATGGGGTTGCCAGAATGCTGCTCGAGCTCTTCAAATAGAATAAATACTGATTTTAAAATTTTCCATTTGACTATAGTTTGATAAAAATTGTATTTTGCCGACCAAACTATACAGAATTATGGAAAGCACTCCCTATTTTACAAATGATGCCATTGTATTAGGAATTTTAATGATTGCCTTAGGATTTGTGTTCTACACCTCCTCTCTTAAAGAAGGATTTTGGGTGAAGTTCTACAAATATGTGCCGGCGTTATTAATGTGCTATCTAATTCCTGCTATCTTCAACTCTCTTGGTATTATTGAAGATCAAACATCTCAACTATATTTTATCTCTAGTAGATTCTTATTGCCCGCTGCTTTGGTTTTAATGACATTAAGTATAGATCTTAAAGCAATATTTAATTTAGGGCCCAAAGCGCTAATTATGTTCTTTACGGGAACTGCAGGTATCATAATTGGTGGACCATTAGCCATTTTACTTATAGCTACAGTCTCCCCAGAAACTGTGGGAGGAGTAGGTCCTGATGCCGTATGGAGAGGCCTTTCTACCCTTGCAGGAAGTTGGATTGGTGGTGGAGCCAATCAGGCGGCGATGCTAGAGATTTATGAATACAATCCAGATCTTTATGGTGGGATGGTTTTGGTGGATATTGTAATTGCTAATTTATGGATGGCCATAATTCTTTTAGGAATTGGTAGAAATGATAAAATTGATAAATGGTTGAATGCAGATAATTCTGCCATTACAGATCTTAAAAATAAAGTTGCCTCCTATTCTGAAAGCGTAACTAGAATCCCTACGCTTACAGATCTTATGATCTTATTAGCCATAGCTTTTGGTGCTGTAGGAATTGCACATTGGGGAGCAGATAATATTTCTGCTTATCTAGTAGATAATTTTGAAGTATTTAGTGATAATAAAAGTTCTTTGGCATCTTTTGCTTCTTCATTCTTTTGGATGATAAGTATTGCCACTGCAATTGGAATCATATTATCTTTTACTAAATTTAAATCTTATGAAGGTGCAGGAGCTAGTAAGATTGGAAGCGTATTTATTTATGTACTCGTAGCTACCATAGGAATGAAAATGGATCTATCTATGGTCTTTGATAATCCGGGACTAATAGCTATTGGATTTGTATGGATGACTATTCATGCCTTATTATTAATTGGTGTTGCCAAAATAATAAAAGCACCTTACTTCTTTCTAGCTGTAGGAAGTCAGGCAAATGTAGGTGGCGCAGCAAGCGCACCTGTTGTTGCAGCCGCATTTCACCCATCTTTAGCAACGGTTGGGGTTCTACTAGCCGTATTTGGATATGTAGTTGGAACCTATGGAGCGATCTTATGTACAATTTTAATGCAATTGGCAGCTGGAGGTTAGTATAACTTCAAAATTTATATGATATTTGCCACCCTTAAAGCCAATCTGAATTCATGAAAAAAATTAGTTTATTACTTGTTATCTTATTAAGTGTTATCGCTTGTTCTGAAAAAGAAAGCAATCTAACTGTAAGCGGAAACGTTAAGGGGTTGAAGAAGGGAACTTTATACCTTCAAAAGATTGACGATACTGTTCTTATAAATGTAGATTCTGTGGTAGTAAATGGCGATGCTAATTTCATTCTAAAAGACTACATCAAGAGCCCTCAGATAATGTATCTTTATTTAGATAAAGTAGACAACGAGCAATACGATGATAGAATCGAATTCTTTGCAGAAGAAGGTGAAATGACCATTAATTCAAGTTTAAAGAATTTTCAGGTAGATGCAGAAATTACAGGTTCTGCCAATCAGCTAAAAATGAAAGAATACAGACAAATGATGTCTCGCTTCAACGATAAGAATTTAGATCTCATCAAAAGAAATTTTGAAGCAGAAAGAGATGATAATCAGGAAGCGCTCGTAGCCATAGATAAAGAGTACAATCAGCTTTTAACCAGAAAATATTTGTACACAGTAAACTTTGCTATTAACAATAAAGATCTGGAGATCGCTCCGTACCTAGCGCTATCTGAAGTTTTTGATGCTAATATAAAATATCTAGATACTATCTATTCTTCTATGACTCCACAAGTTAAAAAATCGCTTTATGGCAAGAACCTGAAAAGCTTTTTAAAAGAGCGAAAGAAGAACGAAAAAATTGAAGATAAGATCGAAAATCAATAAAATTAAAGCTGCTAAACGCAGCTTTTTTTATGTCATTATCTTAATATGTCTTTTATAAATTCTTTCATTATTAGTACTTCGCATACTCTGTATAAGATTTTATATCCCATAAATTAACATATTTCCGGTTGCGCTTTAAAGGTTTAATATTTCCTTATGGAATAAAAAGTGGCTGTTTTCCTAACTTTGAGAAAAACAACTATTTATATGTCCACACAAAAACTTACCGAAGAGAAATATGATCTAATATGTATTGGAGGCGGAATTATGAGCGCAACACTATCTTTGATGCTAAAGCTAATAGATCCTGAAGCTCGGATAATAATTTTTGAAAGACTTAGTGAAGTTGCAGAAGAAAGTTCTGATACATGGAACAATGCTGGTACAGGACACTCTGCCTTTTGTGAACTTAATTATACCCCACAACAAAAAGATGGCTCTGTAGATGTCTCTAAAGCTATAGAGATCTTTGAACAATTTGAGAGATCTAAAGAATTTTGGGCATATTTGGTGGAGCAAAAATTGCTAGACCATCCTGAAGAGTTTATAAAATCTACACCGCATCACAGCTGGGTACGTGGAAACAAAGATGCAGAATTTCTAAAAAAACGTTTCGATGAGATGACAAAGCATCCTATGTTCGAAACCATGAAGTTTGCCGATGATTTTGACACTATGAAATTATGGTTCCCTTTAATTATGGCAGACAGAACATCAGATGAAGTGATGGCTGCTACAAGAATGGAATTAGGTACCGGAGTAGATTTTGGAAATCTTACCCGTAAATTCTACAGAATACTAGAAGAACATTTTAATGTACCTGTACTACGAGAACATGAAGTTTTAGATGTAGATCCGGCAACTAATATAGAATGGCTGGTAGAAGTTGAAGACCTTAAAAATGAGGTTAAGAAATATTATGATGCAGAACATGTATTTATTGGCGCAGGTGGCGGTGCATTGCCATTACTTCAGAAAGTAGAAATTCCGGAAAAAGATGGCTATGGTGGTTTTCCTGTTGGTGGCCAATGGCTCTATTGTAAGAATAGAGAAATTATAGAACAACACCATGCAAAAGTTTACAGTAAAGCAGGGGTAGATGCTCCACCCATGTCTGTTCCTCACTTAGACACAAGACATATTAAAGGAAAAAAAGAATTACTATTTGGGCCATTCGCAGGCTTTAGTACAAAATTTTTAAAAGAAGGTTCCTATCTGGATCTACCAAAGTCTATAAATTTTAAAAACATACCATCTATGTGGGGTGTATTCTGGCATAATTTACCATTAACTAAATATTTATTAGAACAGATTACCATGGATCATGAAGATAGAATGGAAGATCTAAGAGTATTTATAAAAGGGGCTAAATCTGAAGACTGGGAACTTAAAGTTGCAGGTCAAAGAGTTCAAATCATTAAAAAAGATGAAGAAGAAGGTGGTACTTTAGAATTTGGTACCGATGTAGTACATAGTAAAGATGGTAGTATAACCGCGTTGTTAGGCGCTTCCCCTGGAGCTTCTACAGCTGTACAAATAATGATAGAGGTATTGCAAATTGCTTTTCCAGAAAAAGTTAGTACAACAGAATGGCAGGAGAAACTTTCTAAAATGATTCCGTTGTGGAATATGAGCGTTGTAGATGATCTAGAACGATTTAAAGAGGTGCAGGCAAATTGCTCTAAAGCGTTAAATCTAAAAGTTGATCATTAATAAATAAAAAAATTAAGGTATAAAAAAAGCTTCTCTTTTGGAGAAGCTTTTAAAAAATTAGAGCCGATAGAGGGACTCGAACCCACGACCTGCTGATTACAAATCAGCTGCTCTAGCCAGCTGAGCTACATCGGCCTAAAATTCTTATAATTTATTGATCTTTTCTACCAAAGCATTCGCTTTAGTTTCCAATTCTGTTTCAATAGATTTAAAATGTTGTTTCTTATTCTCAACATCTTTTTTGTTGATCTTAGCTATTAATTCATCAAAAGCAACAATCGCTTCTTCAACGATTTCTTCCGTTTGCTTTGGATCCTGTTTAGGATTAGCTAATTGATTAATGTAAGCTGCTTCAATGATATCACCCATCACATAGTTTACATCTCTCTTCAACAATCTTTTACTTGCCATGTTTCTTAATTTTAAGCTGCGAATTTAATCTATTTTCTAATATAATTAAACACTTACCTCTAAAATTTTTGAATTCTTTCCTAAAACGTTGATTTTGTTGATACAAGCGGGTATCAATAAGCTCTCCCCATATCCCAGATCTATAGATTTTTCATCATATTCTATTACAGAATCACCTTCCACACCCATCAAAATAACAAAAGAATCTAATTTCTCATAGTTACGAGCAAATTCACCATTAACTTTTAAGATATCTGTTTTAAAATAAGTGTCATGAACTAGCGCGTTCTTTTGATTCTCTTCGAGCTTATAATTTACCAGAAAATCTTTATTGTTGTCAAGGTTTATACAATCTAAAGCTTCCTGAGTATGCAATTCTCTTTGCTCACCCGTGTTAGAAACTCTATCCCAATCATATATTCTATACGTAATATCAGAATTTTGCTGTATCTCGGCCAGTAGAATACCGGCACCAATAGCGTGTACCAATCCGGCCTTTATAAAATAGGCATCTCCCGGTTTAGATTTTTCAGTATTTAAAGCTTCAGCTAATCCGCCCTTTTCTACAAGTGCCTGATATTCACTTTTGGTTACCGCTTCTTTAAAACCTAAAATGATCTCTGCATCTTCATCTGCCTGCATAATATACCACATCTCCGTTTTACCAAAAGAATTATGCCTTTTCTGCGCTACTTCATCATTAGGATGTAGTTGTATAGACAAAGCTTCCGCTGCATCTATAAATTTTATAAGAAGTGGAAATTTGGTATTGTGCTCCTTATAAACTTTCTCACCAACTAGGTCCCCTTTATACTCTCCTATCAAACTCTTTAAGGTTTTACCGGCTAATGGTCCATCTGAAACTACAGAAAGATCACCTTCCACATCTGAGATCTCCCAGCTTTCCCCAGTTTTATCCGTTTTAGAATTCTTATTTAATACCTTCTTCAATTTATTGCCTCCCCAAACCTTTTCTTTCAAGATTGGGTGAAACTTTAATACGTAAAGATCTTTATTCATACTGGAGAGTTTTTAATGTTTTTAATGCATTTACAGTGTATTGTGCAGCATATAAATTGCTATACCTCATTTGAAGATAACCATTTTTATTAAAAACGAACATTTCTCATTCGGGAATTATTCCGAATAAAGAAGGTTTCACGTCAAAAGCTTTCCTAGCTCATCTAAGTCTGAAAGAAAATAAAAGATAAATTATAAAGGTTCGAAAATTTTATAAAGAAGTTTCAGAATATACGCTAATAGTAATAATCCCTGCACCCAGATCTTTAAAATCCTGAAATTTATCTCCAAGAGAACACACCTCTTTTATGCAGCCGGATGTAAAATTCTTTGGATAAAAATAGATTACCACTGGGCACTCTCAAGTAAATTTATTTTCTGTAAAACTATTTCTGCCTTTTTCATTAAGAATCACGTTTGGTATGTGGTCTTCATTTAGCTATTTATACTATTTACCAGTATATGTTACAAAGTTTCTAGGAGTTTCATATAAAGTTACTGAAAGATCTAAATCTTTGGATAGCTTTATGCGTAACTTATTCCAAATTACAACCGCTATGTTCTCTGCTGTTGGATTAAGATCTTTAAACTCTGGAACTTCTACATTTAAGTTTTTATGATCAAATTCGGTTTCAACTTCAGAATAAATAAGATCTTTTAAAACCTTCATATCTATTACAAAACCAGTTTGAGGATCTATTTCTCCCGTTACTCCTACTATAAGTTCGTAGTTATGACCGTGGAAGTTTGGATTGCTACATTTCCCGAAAATTTCTTTGTTTTTAGTATCATCCCAATCTCTACAAAAGAGCCTATGAGCTGCATTAAAATGTGCTTTTCTATTTACAGTTACTCTCATTGCTGAATTGTTTGGTAATATTTATCAAAAATGATCTTAAACCATTCTGTATACACAGAAGGATTATCTGTCATATCTTTTTTTACATCTTCTAAAGCCATCCATTTCCATGCAGCAGCTTCTTCTAGGTTCAACTTAGGTTCCTGCTGAAAATTACCTACTAGAATATGGTCAAATTCATGTTCTGTAAGACCGTTATCAAAAGGAGCCTTATAAATAAATGAAATAGTATCATTTAATTCGGTACTAAAACCCATTTCTTCCATCAGTCTGCGTTTACCAGCAGCAATATTGCTTTCCCCTTCTCGCTGATGACTGCAACAGGTATTGGTCCATAAACCAGGAGAGTGATATTTAGAGTGAGCACGCTGCTGAAGCATCAACTCGTTTTTGTCGTTAAATACAAATACAGAGAATGCTCTATGTAGCAGCCCTTTTTCATGCGCTTCCATTTTAGGCATCAACCCTATTTGTTCATCATTTTGGTCAACAAGTATCACTTTTTCTTCTTCCATAGCTAAAATTGAAAATCAAAAATACAAAATCAACTTACCAAATCATAAGAAAATAAGGACTTGGCAGAAGATTCTTATTCAGAAAAATAACAAGAGCTAATTATTCCAGATACCTTAATTCTTGATCAAAAATTTTATCTTTGCAGCCTTAAATTAGCATATGAAATTTACCGACGAAATTAAAAGAAGAAGAACATTTGGGATCATCTCTCACCCAGATGCCGGAAAGACAACCTTAACAGAGAAATTATTACTCTTTGGAGGGGCCATTCAGGAAGCTGGAGCGGTAAAATCAAATAAGATAAAAAAGGGAGCAACCAGTGATTTTATGGAAATTGAGCGCCAGAGAGGGATCTCTGTAGCTACTTCTGTATTAGCATTTGAGTATGACGGCACCAAGATCAATATTTTGGATACACCGGGTCATAAGGATTTTGCTGAAGATACATTTAGAACTTTAACTGCGGTAGACAGTGTAATTGTAGTAGTAGACGTTGCAAAAGGGGTTGAAGAGCAAACCGAAAAGCTGGTAGAAGTTTGTCGCATGCGAAATATTCCTATGATAGTTTTTATAAATAAACTAGACCGTGAGGGAAAAGATGCTTTTGAACTTCTAGATGAAATTGAACAAAAACTTAATCTAACTGTTACGCCTTTAAGTTTCCCAATTGGAATGGGATATGACTTTAAAGGAATTTATAATATTTGGGAACAAAACGTAAACATTTTTACAGGAGACCCTAAAAAAGATATTGAAGATACCGTAGAGATATCAGATCTTTCTTCTAAAGAATTAGATAATCTAATTGGTTCTAATGCAGCTAATACACTTAGAGAAGAATTAGAGTTGGCTCAGGGCGTATATCCAGAATTTAATAAGGAAGATTATTTAGCCGGAAAGCTGCAACCTGTATTCTTTGGTTCTGCTCTAAATAACTTTGGAGTAAGAGAGCTCTTAGATTGTTTTGTGAGCATCGCTCCTACTCCACGTGCAAAAGATAGTGAGGAGCGCAATGTAAAACCAGATGAAAAACAATTTTCTGGCTTTGTATTTAAGATACATGCTAACATGGATCCTAAACATAGAGACCGTCTTGCATTTGTGAAGATCGTATCCGGGATATTCGAAAGAAATAAACCCTACCTTCATGTAAGACATGGTAAGAACTTAAAGTTTTCAAGCCCCAATGCTTTTTTTGCTGAAAAGAAAGAAATTGTAGATATATCATATCCAGGAGATATTATTGGATTGCACGATACCGGAAATTTTAAAATTGGAGATACTTTAACCGAGGGAGAAGTATTGAATTATAGAGGTATCCCTAGTTTCTCTCCAGAACATTTTAGATATGTAAACAATGCAGATCCTATGAAGTCTAAACAACTGGAGAAAGGATTAGACCAATTGATGGATGAAGGGGTTGCACAATTATTTACCCTAGAATTAAACGGTCGTAAAGTTATAGGAACGGTAGGAGCACTACAATTTGAGGTTATACAGTACAGACTAGAACACGAATATGGTGCTAAGTGTACTTATGAAAATCTGAATGTTTACAAAGCAACCTGGGTAGAGACTAAAGATCAAAAAAGTGAGGAATTTAAAGATTTTAAAAGAGTAAAATCAAAATTCCTAGCACATGATAAAAGAGGACAGCTAGTATTTTTAGCAGATTCTCAATTTTCTTTACAAATGACCCAATCTAAATATCCAAGCATTAAATTTCATTTGGTATCAGAATTTTAGAAAAACAAGCGTTTTCACTTATATCAAATTATTTTAAAGCCTACTAATAGATCTATCAAGATTTAATAACAGGCTTTTTAATGTAATTACCTCAATTTAAATTTTAAACCATTTAAAGTTTAGACATAAAAAAACCCGAAGAACTATCTTCGGGTTTTTTATTTATTAAGTCAATAATCTTAAGCCTGACCTGTTGGGCCAAAATTAAGAGGAATAGGTGGTTGCTCGTAATCCTTTATCTCACCATGGGCACTCTCAAATCTTTGAACATTATCACCTAAGGCTTTCAACAAACGTTTAGCATGTTGTGGGGTAAGAATAATTCTAGATTTTACTTTACTCTTAGGAGTTCCAGGCATAATGCTTACAAAGTCTACTACAAATTCTGAAACAGAATGATTGATAATTGCTAAGTTGGAATAAGTTCCTTCCGCAATTTTCTCATCCAACTCTATATTGATCTGTCCTTGTTTTGGCTTATTATCTTGGTCGCTCATTATTCTATAAATTTAAAAATCGACAAAAATCGATCATAAAAAAATCAGGTCCCGATAAAATCGAGACCTGAATTTGTATTAGTTATAATTAACTTCTTGCTTCTTCTCCATCATCTCGTCGAATTCTTCTTTAGAACCAACAATAATGTTATCATACTTACGCATTCCTGTACCAGCAGGTATCTTATGTCCAACAATTACGTTTTCTTTAAGTCCTTCCAGGGCATCAATCTTACCGCTTACCGCAGCTTCATTTAATACTTTGGTTGTTTCCTGGAAGGAAGCCGCAGATATAAATGATTTTGTTTGAAGAGATGCTCTAGTAATACCTTGAAGTACTGGTGTAGCCGTAGCAGAGATCGCTTCTCTAGCCGTAGCTAGTTCTTTATCTTCTCTACGTAAAGATGAATTTTCATCTCTTAGCTCACGTATAGTAACAATCTGTCCTGGTTTAAGATTTGTAGAATCTCCAGCACTTTCAATTACTTTCATTCCAAAGATATTATCGTTTTCTTCGATAAAATCTGATTTATGAATTAACTGATTTTCTAAGAATATAGTATCTCCCGGATCTACAATACGTACTTTACGCATCATCTGGCGAACTACAACCTCAAAGTGCTTATCATTAATCTTCACCCCTTGTAATCTATAAACTTCCTGAACCTCATTTACTAAGTACTGTTGTACTGCATTAGGTCCTTTAATAGAAAGTATATCTTCCGGAGTTATTGAACCATCAGAAAGTGGCATACCTGCACGAACATAATCATTCTCCTGAACTAAGATCTGGTTAGAAAGTTTCACTAGATACTTTTTAACTTCTCCCAATTTAGATTCAACTATGATCTCACGGTTACCTCTTTTGATCTTACCGAAGGAAATAACACCATCTATTGCACTAACTACTGCAGGGTTAGAAGGGTTACGAGCTTCGAATAACTCGGTTACTCTAGGAAGACCTCCAGTAATATCACCAGCTTTTGAAGATTTACGAGGGATTTTTACCAAGATCTTACCAACCTTGATCTTCTCGTCTTTATCTACCATTAGGTGGGCACCAACTGGAAGGTTATAAGAACGAATTACTTCATCCTTCTTACCTAATATAAGTAACGTTGGAATCAACTTCTTATTCTTAGACTCAGAGATCACTTTCTCTTGGAATCCGGTTTGCTCATCAATCTCTACTTGGTAGGTTACCCCTTGATCAATATTTTCATATTTAATCTTACCAGCAAATTCTGAAATGATCACCCCATTATATGGATCCCACTGGCAAATGATATCATCAGCCTTAACAGTATCTCCGTCATTTATAAAGATCTGAGAACCATAAGGAATGTTATTAGTACTAAGTACCACTCCGGTCTTCTTATCTTTAATCTTTAATTCTGAAGTTCTTGAAATTACAATATCTGAAGTTGTTCCATCTGGAGCTTCTCCTTTTACTACTTTCAAGTCTTCGATATCTGCAACACCACCAAATTTAGCGGTTAATTTATTTTCTTCTGAAATGTTACCTGCAATACCTCCAACATGGAAAGTACGTAGGGTAAGTTGTGTACCTGGTTCCCCAATAGATTGAGCAGCAACTACACCAACAGCTTCACCTCTTTGAACAAGTTTATCTGTAGCAAGGTTACGACCGTAACACTTCACACAAATACCTTTTTTAGCTTCACAAGTAAGAGCAGAACGAACTTCTACACTTTCTATAGGAGCATTCTCTATTTTAGTAACTGCAGCTTCTAAGATCTCATCTCCAGATTTTACCAATAACTCTTGAGTTAATGGGTTGATGATATCATTTAAAGCAATACGTCCTACAATACGTTCTCCAAGAGATTCAACTATTTCATCATTTTTCTTAAGCGGAGTTACTTCAACACCTCTTAGAGTTCCACAATCTTCATCGTTAACAATAACGTCTTGTGAAACATCTACCAATCTACGAGTTAGGTAACCAGCATCGGCAGTTTTAAGTGCGGTATCGGCAAGACCTTTACGTGCACCGTGAGTTGAGATAAAGTATTCAAGAATTGAAAGACCTTCCTTAAAGTTAGAAAGAATAGGGTTTTCAATAATTTCTCCTCCACCAGAGTTAGATTTTTTAGGCTTAGCCATCAAACCACGCATACCGGTTAACTGACGGATCTGTTCTTTAGATCCACGAGCACCAGAATCTAGCATCATAAACACAGAGTTGAAACCTTGGTTATCTTCTCTAATACGTTTCATAGCCAATTCTGTAAGACCAGCATTGGTAGAAGTCCAGATATCAATAACTTGGTTGTAACGCTCGTTATTGGTAATAAGACCCATGTTATAGTTTCCTATAATTCCATCAACCTGCTCATTAGCTTCATCAATCATAGATTGTTTCTCAGCAGGGATAATAATATCTCCTAAACTGAATGACAATCCACCAGTGTATGCAAATTTGTAACCTAAACTCTTAATTTCATCTAAGAATGCAGCAGTTTCTGCTACACTTGTAACCTTAAGTACTTGCCCAATAATATCTCTAAGAGATTTTTTGGTTAATACTTGGTTGATATATCCTGCTTTTTCAGGAACAGACTGGTTGAACAATACTCTACCAACTGTAGTTTCGATAATTTGCTTAACCAATTCTCCTTCTTCATTAAAATCTTTTGTTCTGATTTTAATAACAGCGTTAAGGTCAACTTGTTTCTCATTGTATGCAATCACAACTTCTTCCGAAGAGTAAAAAGTAAGGCCTTCACCTTTAATTTTTACTTCTGGGGTAGAAACTCTTGGTTTGGTCATATAGTACAGACCCAAAACCATATCCTGAGATGGTACCGTAATTGGTGAACCATTTGCAGGGTTTAAGATATTGTGAGATCCTAGCATTAATAATTGCGCTTCCAAAATAGCCTCAGGCCCAAGTGGCAAGTGAACCGCCATCTGGTCACCATCAAAATCGGCGTTGAATGCCGTAGTTGCTAGTGGGTGCAATTGGATTGCTTTACCTTCAATTAACTTAGGTTGGAACGCTTGAATACCTAAACGGTGAAGTGTAGGAGCCCTGTTCAATAATACGGGGTGACCCTTCAATACGTTTTCTAAGATATCCCAAACTACTGGTTCTTTCTTGTCTATGATCTTCTTAGCAGACTTCACAGTTTTTACAATTCCTCTTTCAATCAGTTTTCTGATCACGAAAGGTTTGTAAAGCTCTGCAGCCATATCTTTTGGAAGACCACATTCAAACATTTTCAATTCTGGTCCAACAACAATTACCGAACGAGCAGAATAATCCACACGCTTACCTAACAAGTTTTGACGGAAACGTCCTTGTTTTCCTTTTAAGGAATCAGAAAGAGATTTCAACGGTCTGTTAGAGTCAGTTTTTACTGCTGAAGATTTTCTAGTGTTATCAAACAAGGAATCCACCGCTTCCTGAAGCATACGCTTTTCGTTACGTAAAATTACCTCTGGAGCTTTAATTTCCATCAATCGCTTTAGACGATTGTTTCTGATAATTACTCTTCTATATAAATCATTTAAATCTGAAGTCGCGAAACGACCACCATCCAACGGCACTAAAGGACGTAATTCTGGCGGAATGATTGGAATAACCTTCATGATCATCCACTCCGGAAGATTTTCGCGATTGTTATTAGCATCACGGAAAGCCTCTACAACCTGAAGTCTCTTAAGAGCTTCCGTTTTACGTTGTTTTGAAGTTTCGTTATTTGCTTTGTGTCTAAGGTCATAAGAAAGTTGATTAAGATCAATTCTTCTTAATAATTCAATAAGACATTCAGCACCCATCTTAGCGATGAATTTATTAGGATCATTATCTTCAAGATAAAGGTTTTCTTGAGGAAGTGTATCTAAGATATCTAAATACTCTTCTTCTGTTAAGAAATCCATTTTCTTAAGTTGTTCTCCTTCTGCATTCTTAGCGATACCAGCTTGAATAACAACATATCTTTCATAATAGATAATCATATCCAACTTCTTGGATGGAAGACCTAATAAGTACCCTATCTTGTTTGGTAAAGAACGGAAGTACCAGATATGCGCAACAGGAACCACCAAGTTGATGTGCCCTACACGATCTCTACGTACTTTTTTCTCTGTAACTTCTACACCACAACGGTCACAAACAATCCCTTTGTAGCGAATTCTTTTATATTTTCCACAGGCACATTCGTAATCCTTAACAGGACCAAAAATACGCTCACAGAACAATCCGTCACGCTCAGGTTTGTGCGTACGGTAATTAATAGTTTCAGGCTTTAAAACTTCACCACGAGATTCCGCAAGAATGGATTCTGGAGAGGCTAAACCTATAGAGATTTTATTAAATCTCTGTTCTGTATTCTTTTCATTATTTCTAGCCATAATGTTGTGCTATCTAATTATTGTGAAAATACTACTATTAAAGTTGGGCATCGAAACACCCAACTTTAAAGAAGTATGTTATTCTTCTAATCTAATATCCAATCCTAAACCTTTTAGTTCGTGCATTAACACGTTAAAAGATTCTGGTAATCCGGGTTCTGGCATAGGCTCCCCTTTTACGATTGCCTCGTAAGTTTTAGCTCTTCCTATAACGTCATCAGATTTCACGGTCAAAATTTCACGTAGTGTTGCAGAAGCTCCATAAGCTTCTAATGCCCAAACTTCCATCTCACCAAATCTTTGTCCACCAAATTGCGCTTTACCACCTAATGGTTGTTGCGTAATTAATGAGTATGGTCCTATAGAACGTGCGTGCATCTTATCATCAATCATATGTCCTAATTTCAACATATAAATGATTCCTACGGTTGCAGGTTGATCAAATCTATCTCCTGTTCCACCATCATATAAGTAGGTATGACCAAATCTAGGTACACCAGCTTCATCTGTTAGTTCGTTGATCTGATCTAATGTAGCTCCGTCAAAAATTGGAGTAGCGTATTTTCTACCTAATTTTTGTCCTGCCCATCCTAACACAGTCTCATAAATCTGACCAATGTTCATACGAGAAGGTACACCAAGTGGGTTCAATACGATATCAACCGGAGTTCCATCTTCTAAGAAAGGCATATCTTCCTGACGAACGATACGTGCAACAATACCCTTGTTACCGTGACGTCCCGCCATTTTATCACCTACTTTAAGTTTTCTCTTCTTAGCTACATATATTTTCGCTAATTTGATAATACCTGCAGGTAATTCATCTCCAACTGAGATAGTGAATTTTTCCCTTCTCAAGTTACCTTGAAGATCATTTTCCTTAATCTTGTAATTATGGATAAGATCTGCAACCAATTTATTTAAATTATCATCTGTAGTCCATGTACCTTGTGTAAGGTGCGTATAATCATCTACAGAATTTAACATCTTAAGAGTGTATTTTTTACCTTTTGGTAAAACTTCTTCTCCAAGATCGTTCATTACTCCCTGAGCAGTTTTTCCACCAACAATAGCAAATAATTTATCTACTAAGTCAGATTTAAGCAATGAGAATTTAGCATCATACTTCTTCTCAAGAGCAGAAACATCTTCTTTATCCTGAACACGTTTACGCTTATCTTTAACCGCACGAGCAAAAAGTTTCTTATTAATAACAACACCTCTTAAAGATGGGTGTGCTTTTAATGAAGCATCTTTTACATCACCAGCTTTGTCTCCAAAGATCGCTCTAAGTAATTTTTCTTCTGGAGTAGGATCACTTTCTCCTTTTGGAGTGATCTTACCAATAAGAATATCACCAGGCTTCACTTCAGCACCAATTCTAATCATCCCGTTTTCATCAAGGTCTTTTGTAGCCTCTTCCGAAACGTTTGGAATATCATTAGTTAATTCTTCGTTACCTAACTTGGTATCTCTAACTTCTAATGAATACTCATCTATATGTATAGATGTAAATACATCTTCTCTTACAACTCTTTCAGAAATTACAATTGCATCCTCAAAGTTATATCCTTTCCAAGGCATGAAGGCAACTTTCATGTTACGTCCTAGAGCAAGTTCTCCTGCTTCTGTTGCGTAACCCTGACAAAGTACCTGACCTTTTGCAACTCTATCTCCAACACTTACGATTGGTCTTAAGTTAATAGAGGTTCCTTGGTTGGTTTTTCTAAATTTAATAAGATTATAAGTCTTAGAATCGCTTTCAAAACTTACCATTCTCTCATCTTCAGTACGATCGTACTTAATGGTTATCTTTTGAGCATCTACGTATTCAACTTCACCATCTCCTTCAGCATTTATCAATACACGAGAATCTGTAGCTACCTGTCTTTCAAGACCAGTACCAACTATTGGAGATTCTGCTCTTAATAAAGGTACAGCCTGACGCATCATGTTAGATCCCATCAATGCACGGTTGGCATCATCATGCTCCAAGAAAGGAATTAAAGATGCAGAGATAGAAGAGATCTGGTTTGGTGCAACATCTATATAGTGAATCTCTTGCGGATCTACTACCGGGAAGTCACCTTCCATACGTGCAATTACCTTATCTGTATCTATCGTACCATCATCTTTTAAAGGAATGTTAGCTTGCGCTATCATTTTATCCTCTTCCTCTTCAGCACTTAAATATATTGGTTGTTCTGAAAAATCAATTTTTGCATTATTTACCTTACGGTAAGGAGTTTCAATGAATCCCATTCCGTTCACCTTAGCAAATACTGAAAGTGAAGAAATAAGTCCAATGTTCGGTCCTTCCGGAGTTTCAATAGGACAAAGTCTTCCGTAGTGCGTATAGTGAACATCACGTACTTCAAACCCTGCTCTTTCTCTTGAAAGTCCACCTGGCCCTAATGCAGATAATCTACGTTTGTGCGTTATCTCTGCAAGTGGATTTGTTTGATCCATGAACTGAGATAACTGGTTGGTACCAAAGAAAGAGTTGATAACAGAAGACAAGGTCTTCGCATTAATCAAATCTATCGGGGTAAATACCTCGTTGTCACGCACATTCATTCTTTCACGAATGGTACGAGCCATACGAGCTAAACCAACACCAAACTGCTGAGATAATTGTTCTCCTACTGTTCTAACACGACGGTTAGATAAGTGATCGATATCATCAATCTCTGCCTTTGAGTTAATTAACTCTATTAAGTATTTAACAATGGTAATGATATCTTCTTTGGTAAGCACTTGCTTATCCATAGCTACATCAAGACCAAGTTTTTTGTTCATTCTGTAACGACCTACTTCCCCAAGGCTGTAACGTTGATCAGAAAAGAACAATTTATCTATAATTCCACGTGCAGTTTCTTCATCTGGCGGTTCTGCATTACGCAGCTGACGATAGATGTGTTCTACAGCCTCTTTCTCAGAGTTAGTTGGATCTTTTTGC
The DNA here is from genome assembly GCF_000744275.1 of Gillisia sp. Hel_I_29. Lineage (NCBI taxonomy): Bacteria > Pseudomonadati > Bacteroidota > Flavobacteriia > Flavobacteriales > Flavobacteriaceae > Gillisia > Gillisia sp. Hel_I_29. Next base: position 1,211,908 of record NZ_JQLP01000005.1, on the reverse strand, counting down.
AATGTATTGTGAATAATTGCATAATCTCCAGTAGAATTATCTTCTTTATGTAAAAGAATTGTTTTAGAACCGGTTTCTAGAATTTCTTCTATGTGATCCTTATCCAATTCTGTATCACGATCAAGAACAATTTCGTTACGTTCTATTGAAACTACCTCACCGGTATCTTCATCAACGAAATCTTCATACCAAGTATTTAATACTCTTGCGGCAAGTCTTCTTCCTAATACTTTTTTAAGTCCTGTTTTAGAAACTTTCACTTCTTCTGCAAGGTCAAAGATCTCAAGAATATCCTTATCTCTTTCAAAACCGATAGCTCGGAAAAGTGTAGTTACAGGTAATTTTTTCTTTCTATCGATATACGCGTACATCACGTTATTGATATCGGTAGCGAATTCTATCCAAGAACCTTTAAAAGGTATAATTCTGGCAGAATATAATTTTGTTCCATTGGCATGGAAAGATTGTCCAAAGAAAACACCAGGTGAACGGTGTAACTGAGAAACCACTACTCTCTCGGCACCATTGATACAAAAAGTCCCACTTGGTGTCATATAAGGAATAGTCCCTAAATATACGTCCTGTACGATAGTTTCAAAATCTTCATGCTCAGGATCGGTACAATAAAGTTTTAAGCGGGCTTTAAGCGGTACGCTATAAGTTAAACCCCTCTCAATACATTCTTGAATAGAATATCTTGGTGGGTCCACGAAGTAATCTAAAAATTCTAAAACGAATTGATTACGAGTGTCTGTAATGGGAAAGTTTTCCATGAAGGTATTATAGAGACCCTCATCTCCCCTTTCTTCTGATTTTGTTTCTAGTTGAAAGAAATCCTGGAAAGACTTAATTTGGACATCCAAAAAGTCTGGATAATCAGGCTTATTCTTTACAGAAGAGAAATTCAATCTTTCAGTTTGCGTTGCTAACATCAATGGACGGAATTATAATTTATATATAAAAGTGGGTGCGTTATAGAACTTTAAGCTTTATATACGCAAAAGGGTTTAGACCTTTAGGAGATACTCCCAAGGTCTAAACCTAAATAATATTGCTTGTTAAGCTTATTTAAGCTCAACCTCAGCTCCTGCTTCTTCTAATTGTGCTTTTAATGCTTCAGCTTCGTCTTTAGCAACTCCTTCTTTAACTGCTTTAGGAGCACCATCTACTAATTCTTTAGCATCTTTAAGACCAAGACCAGTAAGTTCTTTTACCATTTTCACTACAGCTAATTTAGAGCTACCTGCAGCTTTAAGGATTACGTCAAACTCTGATTGCTCTTCAGCAGCATCTTCACCACCACCAGCTGGACCAGCCATAGCTACAGCAGCAGCTGCAGGTTCGATACCATATTCTTCTTTCAAAATAGTAGCTAATTCATTAACTTCTTTTACTGTTAAGTTAACTAATTGCTCTGCGAAATCTTTTAAATCTGCCATTTTCTATCGTTTTAAAATGTTCTTTAATATATAATTGTTAAAAAGTGCGTACGTGCTTATCCTTCTTTTTCAGAAAGAGTTTTAAGAATTCCAGCTAATTTACCACCACTTGATTTAAGCGCTGAAACAACGTTCTTAGCAGGTGATTGTAACAATCCGATGATATCCCCAATAACTTCTTCTTTAGACTTGATGTTAACCAATGTCTCAAGATAATCGTCACCTACATAAATCGCTTCTTCAATAAAAGCACCTTTAAGTAATGGTTTATCAGATTTTTTTCTGAATTCTTTGATCACTTTAGCTGGAGCATTTCCAGTATCAGAGATCATTATAGATGTATTGCCTTTTAAAACTGAAGGAAGTTCTCCGAATTCCTTATCGGAAGCTTCCATAGCTTTTGCAAGCAATGTATTTTTAACTACTGCTAGTTTTACGTTAGCTTTAAAACAAGCTCTACGTAAGTTTGAAGTACCTAAGGCGTTTAAACCTGAGATATCTGCAAGGTAAATAATAGAATTATTTGATAACTGCGCAGTTAGATCTTCAATTACTAATGATTTTTCTTCTCTTGTCATAATCTTAAATATTATTGCTCAGTAAACCTTTTAGTATCTATCTCAACACTTGGGCCCATTGTAGAAGAAATGTATATACTCTTAATATAAACACCCTTAGAAGCCACTGGTTTCAATTTAACCAAAGTAGTTAATAATTCTCTTGCGTTTCCTGCAATTTTCTCTGCATCAAAAGATGCTTTTCCAATCCCGGCATGAACAATACCAGTCTTATCAACTTTAAAGTCGATCTTACCAGCTTTCACATCAGATACAGCTTTAGCTACATCCATAGTTACAGTTCCTGTCTTTGGGTTAGGCATCAATCCTCTTGGTCCTAATACTCTACCTAAAGGTCCTAATTTACCCATAACACTAGGCATGGTGATAATTACATCAACATCCGTCCAACCAGATTTAATCTTATCTAGATATTCATCTAAACCAACGTAATCTGCACCTGCTTCTTTAGCTTCAGCTTCCTTATCTGGAGTTACTAAGGCTAAAACTTTCACGTCTTTACCAGTACCGTGTGGTAAGGTTACAACACCTCTAACCATTTGGTTGGCTTTACGTGGATCTACGTTCAAACGAACTGCAAGATCTACAGAAGGATCAAAATTTTCGTTGGAAATTTCTTTTACTAAAGCAGAAGCTTCACTAACTGAATACAATTTTCCGCTTTCAATTTTAGACTGAGCTTCTTTTTGCTTTTTAGTTATTTTTGCCATTTTTAATTTCTATTTTGGATTAAAACGGCGCTTGCCCTTTAATAGTTACACCCATGGAGCGAGCTGTTCCCGCTACCATTTTCATTGCTGATTCTACAGTAAATGCATTTAAATCTTGCATTTTATCTTCAGCAATAGCTCTAACCTGATCCCAAGAAACGCTGGCAATCTTTTTACGATTAGGCTCACCAGAACCTTTTTTAGATTTTGCTGCTTCTAATATTTGAACTGCGGCTGGTGGAGTTTTAATTACAAAATCAAAAGATTTATCTTTATAAACTGTAATTTGTACTGGTAAAACTTTACCAGCTTTATCCTGGGTTCTAGCATTAAACTGCTTACAGAACTCCATTATATTTACTCCGGCAGCACCTAAAGCAGGTCCAACTGGTGGTGATGGGTTAGCAGCACCTCCACGAACTTGTAGTTTAACAACTTTACTTACTTCTTTTGCCATTTTTATAATTTTTAAGTGATAGTTTTAAGAGTGGAAGCAATTAAAAACTATCAAAAATATATGTAACAGTATTACTATTATACTTTTTCAACTTGCATATAACTAAGCTCTAACGGTGTCTTTCTTCCAAAGATCTTAACCATTACTTCTAGTTTACGCTTTTCTTCATTAATCTTTTCAACAGTTCCATTAAATCCGTTAAAAGGTCCATCAATTACTTTAATGGTTTCTCCTAAAGTAAAAGGTATAGCGACATTGTCTGCTTTAACTGAAAGCTCATCAACTTTACCTAACATTCTATTTACTTCTGATCTTCTTAACGGAACAGGATCTCCTCCTTTAGTTTCACCTAAAAACCCGATAACACCATTAATAGTCTTAATGATGTGTGGAATTTCACCTCCAAGATTTGCTAAAACCATAACATAACCAGGAAAGTATACTCTTTCTTTAGAAATCTTCTTACCATTTCTAATCTGAATAACTTTCTCTGTAGGCACAAGAACTTCACCCACGAAATCTTCCATTCCTTGGTGTGAAATCTCACGTTCAATATATTCTTTTACCTTATTTTCCTGACCACTCACGGCACGAACCACATACCATTTCTTATCCTTTACTTCTGCCATAGTCTAAATTTAAGATTTAATCCATTCAAAATATTTTTCTATTGCAGAACTAAAGACGGTGTCCACACCCCAAATAGCTAAAGAAAAAATAATTGAAAAAAGAGCTACAACTACTGTTAACCTTTGAGCCTCCGCCATAGTTGGCCAAGTTACGTGATTCTTTAACTCGTTATAAGACTCTGAAATATAATTGACGATTCCTGCCATTGTTTTCTTATTTGCACGGGTTGAGAGACTCGAACTCCCGACACCTGGTTTTGGAGACCAGTGCTCTACCAACTGAGCTAAACCCGTAGATAAGATAAGGTACTCAACAAATGCAGAGTACCTTATTCTTATTTATAATTCTTAGTCTAGGATCTCAGTTACTTGACCTGCTCCTACTGTTCTACCACCTTCACGGATAGCAAAACGAAGACCAACATTCATTGCAATTGTTTGCAATAACTCAACGTGGATAGTTAAGTTATCCCCTGGCATTACCATCTCTACACCTTCTGGTAAAGTAATAGTTCCAGTTACATCAGTTGTACGTACGTAGAACTGAGGACGGTAGTTATTATGGAATGGAGTGTGACGTCCACCTTCTTCTTTTTTCAATACGTAAACCTCAGCTTTAAACTTTTTGTGAGGAGTTACAGATCCTGGCTTAACGATTACCATACCTCTAGAGATCATTGACTTCTCAATACCTCTTAAAAGAATACCAACGTTATCTCCAGCTTCACCTCTATCTAAGATCTTACGGAACATTTCAACTCCAGTAATAGTAGAAGTTAATTTCTCAGCTCCCATACCAATGATCTCAACAGGATCTCCAGTATTAGCTACACCAGTTTCAATACGACCTGTTGCAACAGTACCACGACCAGTAATAGAGAATACATCTTCGATAGGCATTAAGAAAGGCTTTTCAACGTCACGAACTGGAAGTTCGATCCATGAATCTACAGCTTCCATTAATTCTAAAACTGTATTTACCCATTTTTCCTCACCGTTTAAAGCTCCTAAAGCAGAACCTTGAACAACAGGACCATTATCACCATCATATTCATAGAAAGATAAAAGATCTCTGATCTCCATTTCTACTAATTCTAATAATTCCTCATCATCAACCATATCCACTTTATTCATGAATACAACGATTCTTAGAATACCAACCTGACGACCTAATAAGATGTGCTCACGAGTTTGTGGCATAGGACCATCAGTTGAAGCAACAACCAAGATAGCACCATCCATTTGAGCAGCACCAGTAACCATGTTCTTTACATAATCCGCGTGACCAGGACAATCTACGTGTGCATAGTGACGCTCTTTAGTAGAGTACTCTACGTGTGAAGAGTTAATAGTAATACCTCTTTCTTTTTCTTCTGGAGCATTGTCAATCTGATCAAAAGACATAGCTGCTGAAAATCCAGCGTCAGCCATTACTTTAGTAATCGCTGCAGTTAAGGTAGTTTTTCCGTGATCTACGTGTCCTATCGTACCTATGTTTAAGTGCGGTTTGGAACGATCAAAAGTTTCCTTTGCCATAATTAATGATTTTATTCTTAGTTATATATTAGTGTTCAATTTTATACAAAATTAAGAGCCAACGACGAGAATTGAACTCGTGACCTCTTCCTTACCAAGGAAACGCTCTACCCCTGAGCTACGTCGGCCAAAAAGGTTATCCCCATCAGGATTACACCTTATGGAGATTAAAACGAACCTCGACACGACGTCGTTGTTCCCCTTAGAGCGAAAGACCGGGTTCGAACCGGCGACATTCAGCTTGGAAGGCTGACGCTCTACCAACTGAGCTACTTTCGCAAATTTGAAACATCTATTCAATGTTTCTTGTTGGATCTATCACTTTAAGTGATTAGTGGGGAGAGCAGGATTCGAACCTGCGAAGACGTAGTCAGCAGATTTACAGTCTGCCCTCGTTGGCCGCTTGAGTATCTCCCCAATATTACCTTTTCAGAATTTTACAGAACCATTAAATCTAACGGCTTGCTTTTTTTGAAGGTGCAAATTTAATAAAATTAAAACCTTAAAACAAAACTTTTAGAGATAAAATCTTAAATAAAATAAAGCTTACACTCTATTAACCTAAGAACAAAATAATTAGCTCTAAAAATAAAATCTCACCATCTAATAAGATTTAATTGTTAACTGTAATTCCAAAATTTCAAAGAGCCGATGGAGGGACTCGAACCCACGACCTGCTGATTACAAATCAGCTGCTCTAGCCAGCTGAGCTACATCGGCATTTCTACACTTATTCAGCATAAAAAAGTCCGCTATTTCTAACGGACTGCAAAGATATACATCTTTATCTATTTCACAAATTTATTTTGAAAAAAATTTCACTAAACATGTGCATTCATTTTTTCTTTCTTTCTTACAATTTGTCGCTGCAATGTGCTAATACACTCATCTACACATTCTTCAAACTTCTTGCACGTCTTTTTAACCATTAAATCTCCCCCGGGAATGCTTAGTAAAATTTCTGTGATTTTATTTTCCTTCTCACTCGTATTTTGAACTTTTAAAAATACATCTGCGTAGATTATCTTATCATAATAGTTTTCAAGCTTATCTAACTTCACTTGAATAAAATCTATCAACTTTTGATCTACGTTGAAATTAACTGATTGAACATTTACTTTCATCTCCTAAACATTTAAATTAAACATTACATTTTAGTCACTTCTTATTTTGGCGAGGATGCGCATTCTTATACACCTTAGTTAATTCAGAAATATTATTATGTGTATAAACCTGCGTAGACGCTAAGCTAGAATGTCCTAATAACTCTTTTACAGCATTTAAATTAGCTCCATTATTTAAAAGATGAGTTGCAAAAGAATGCCGTAAAATATGAGGACTCTTCTTCACCTTGTTCGAAGCCTTACTAAAGTAATTATTTATAATCCTATACACAAGAGTTTCATACAATTTAATTCCCTTAGAAGTTACGAATAAAAATGCCATGTCTAGACTAGCAACCTCTGCTCTATAACCAAGATAATTATTCAATAAAACAGCAATTTCTGGGATCAATGGTATTACACGCTCTTTTTTTCTTTTTCCTAATACTTTAAGTCTGTTATTGCGCAGATCTAGATCTCCTAATTGAATTCCAATTAACTCTGCCCTCCTTATACCTGTAGAATAAAAAAGTGAAATTATACAGAGATCTCTAGAAGCTTCAAAACTATTAGGCGCTATAGCCGCTAGAACATTCTCTACTTCTACTTCCGAGAAAGGTACCTGTAAACTCCTAGAGGTCTTAAGAGCTTTATGAGCTGCTAAAGGATTAAGCACTATCTGATCTGTTCTTAGAAGAAACTTATAATAAGCCTTTAGTGATGCTATCTTCCTGTTGATACTCCTATTGGTAATACCAGTATCTACTAGCACAATTATCCAGTTCCTAATTTGATGATAAGAGATCTCATCTATATTTTGATCTTCAAATTCGTTCAGAATATATTCTTGGAATCTTAGCAGATCTGTCTTATAAGCTTTTACTGTATGTTCCGAGTATTTCTTCTCATAAAATAAATAATCTAAAAATTGATTAAAAGGCATAGTTGTTCAGTTAACAATAAAATTATTAATCTCTAAGTTATATAAAGTTTACAGAAATTAATTAGATACTATAATTTTAACTCAGGAAGTAATAAACACAAAAAACTGCTAATAATAAAAGTCTAAACTTTTACCATTAGCAGTTAGTATTATAAGGCTCCTCTTAATAAGGAACTATTCTGAAGTTATAGACTTTGAAAAAATCTATTATTCAACAGGTTCAAAATCATTATCTCAATTCACAAAGACTTTAAGCCTTAATTATTGAAGATCTAGATTTCTTCTTTATCTCTTAATCCTTGGATATATTGAGCTTTTTGAAGCTGGGCTCTGTTCACAACAGAAGGCTTAGAAAACGCCTGTCTGCTTCTTAGCTGACGCATGGTCCCTGTTCTGTCAAATTTTCTTTTAAAACGCTTTAGCGCTCTATCGATATTCTCTCCGTCTTTAACTGGTATAATTAACATAGTATCACCTCCTTTCGTTAGAAATTTTAAAGTGCAAATATAGATTAAATCATCTATCTCACAACCCTAAATTATATTTAATATTATTATTATTTCAATTCAGCATTTAACCTACTTAAAACGAATGTTTTAGCATTAAAAAGCTTCAACGTTTTCGCAAAAAAGCCAATCAACTTTAGTTCGCCGCTGGTTTGTATTCTTTCTTATCGATTACCATTTTTGCATAAAAATGAAAACATTTTCGCAAAAAAGTGAATCAAATTTAATTCGCCGCTGGTTTGTATTCTTTCTTATCGATTACCATTTTTGCATAAAATGAAAATATTTTCGCAAAAAAGCCAATCAATTTTAATTCGCCGCTGGTTTGTATTCTTTTTTATCGATTACCATTTTTGCATAAAAATGAAAACATTTTCGCAAAAAAGCCAATCAACTTTAATTCGCCGCTGGTTTGTATTCTTTCTTATCAATTACCATTTTTGCGATAATCTCTCTTAAGATTTCAGAAGTTCCACCTCCTATTGGGCCTAATCTACTATCTCTTAACATACGCGCTAATGGGTAATCTTCTATATAACCATATCCTCCTAAAAGCTGAAGACAGTTATATATAACTTCATCTGCAATCTTAGTAGAAAGAAGTTTAGACATACTTGCCTCTTTTACTACATAAACACCACCAATCATTCTTTTAACGATAGAATAATTAAATTCTTTACACATCTCTACTTCACTAGCCATTTGAGCTACAGAGTGTCTTAATGCTTGAAACTTATCTATAGTTTTTCCAAACGCAGAACGCTCAGACATATAATTAATAGCATAATCTAAAGCAAATTCTGCACGAGCATGAGCATTCACACCCATTATCAATCGTTCTAAAGCAAAGTGTTGCATGATATAAGAAAATCCTAGATTCTCTTCACCCATTAAATTCCCTTCTGGAATTTCAACATTATCAAATGCGATCTCTGCTGTATCTGAAGCTCTCCAACCTAACTTGTCTAACTTAGTAGCAGAAATTCCTGGAGTATCTCTATCCACAACAAAAATGCTCATTCCCTTACCACCTTTTTCAGGATCTGTTTTAGCAGCTACTACAAGGTAATCTGAATAGACACCGTTGGTAATAAATGTTTTAGATCCGTTCAGGATATATTTATCTCCTTTTTTGACTGCTGTACTTTTCATGCCTGCAACATCAGACCCACCAAATGGCTCTGTAATACAAAGACAACCAATCATCTTGCCTTCAATACTAGGCTCTAAATATTTCTTCTTCACCTCTTCGCTACCTTCAGCCAATAAATGCGTCATAGCTAAGTAAGAATGTGCCCACATTGCAGCGGCAAATCCTCCGGAATTTACTTTTTGTAATTCCTCCAAAAATATAACCGTGTAGAAAAGATCTAAATTTAATCCTCCATATTGCTCCGGGTAGGTTAATCCGAAATATCCCATCTCACCAAATTTTTCCCAAATAAAGCGATCTATGGTTCCAGATTTTTCCCATTTGTCAATATGAGGCACCACTTCTTTTTTCAAAAATTCTTGAAAACTTTTCCTAAAAAGCTCGTGTTCCTCTGTAAAATACATACTATCCATATATAACAATTTCTTTTATATTAAAATGAGATCAAATCAGCTAAACAAGAGTTAGATAACTCCAGATTTTAAGTTTGAAATTAAAACAACAACTGATTTAATAAAGTAAACTAACTTATCAAGTATTCCGATATTTTAATCTACGCTCAAATATAACGCAATTCGGTCTATCTTTTCGGAAGGAAAGCCCTTTATTTTTGCTAATTCTTCAAAATTATGAATTGTTTCATGTAGCAATTTGTAATTAACTATTTCCCTAGCAAGTTCATAATCTATATATGGAAGCTCACTCAATTGTATTACGGAAGCTTCATTAATATTGAGTTTTTTAAAATCTGGTAAGGTTTGTACTGTATAATATTGAAGAAGTTCTTTTCTGCTTTCTGCAGATAAGCCATAAATATCTTTGAGCTGAATATCACCAACAAAACCGCCCAACTTCGTCCTATACTTTACTATTCTTTCCGATAACACCGCTCCTATACCTTTAACTTTCTGTAACTCTTCTGCATTTACTGTATTAAGATCTCGTTTGGGACCATTAACTTTTAGTAAGGGCTTCGCATTCACTTTGTATGTAGTATTACTTTTTTGCGCCCACTCAGGAAATTTGAAAAATGGACTTATTTTATGCAATAAAGAATCTGACACTTGTGTAATTAACTGGAATTCTTCCGAAGTATTAATCCATCTGTTAGTTTTTCTATATGCCAAGAGCCGATCAATCTCTGCAGTAGACATTCCTAGCGTATATCCTTTATAATCCGTTAAATAATTCGGATTGAAAGGGTAAATCTTAGGACTGTTTCTTTTTAGAGCTTCTAATTTTAAAGAATCTATAGAATTTTGAGCAGCAATAAGTTGTTGTGAATTCGCTTCAACGGTAACTTTAGAATCACCAAAATCTACCAAGTAGTAGACTGTTTGAAGAATAACTATAATTACTACCAATAAAAAAATCCCATTTTGTTGACTTCTATTGAAAACAAAATGGGATCTAAAATTTTTCATTTTAATTATATCATTAGCTAACCGGTTCTTTTCTCAATAACTCCCCAGTTTTTAGTTTTTTCATATACTCTCTAAGATCTTTTCTAACTTCACCAGACATAATATAAAGCCCGATAATATTAGGGAAAGACATAGACAAGATCATCATGTCTGAGAAGTCTAATACTGCTCCTAAACTTACAGAAGCACCTACCACAACAAATACTAAAAATAACATTTTATAGATAATCTCACTTTTCTTACTCTTTCCAAATAAATAGGTCCAGGCTCTCATCCCGTAATAAGACCAAGAGATCATTGTAGAGAATGCGAACAAGAAAACTGCTGCTGCCAATACATATGGGAACCATGATACTACACTTCTAAATGCTCTTGAAGTAAGCTCTGCTCCGGCTACACCAGAAACTTCATGCATTCCTGTAAATATAAGAACCAAAGAAGTAAGCGTACAAACAACAACGGTATCTATAAAAGGCTCTAATAAAGATACAAATCCTTCAGATGGCGGGTGATTAGTCTTCGCAGCACTATGAGCAATAGCTGCAGAACCTACACCAGCTTCATTAGAGAATGCAGCTCTCTGGAAACCAACTATCAGAACACCTATAACACCACCTTTAAGGGCGCTAGGACTAAATGCTCCATCCCAAATTGCTTGAAATGCAAGTCCGATGTTTTCTATATTATATCCAATAACAACTAAAGCTCCCAATATATACACTCCAGCCATAATTGGCACTACTTTCTCTGTAACCTTAGCAATACTATTAATACCTCCAATAATAACCACACCAACAAGCACCGCTACTATAAGTCCGAACCAGAAACCATTTCCAACCAGCATCGGAAACTCTCCAGCTAGTGTAACAAAAGATTGGTTTGCCTGGAACATGTTTCCACCTCCAAAAGAAGCTCCAACTGCAAGAATGGCGAAGAAACCTGCTAATAACTTACCTAATCCTTTTTTATTTCTTTTTTCAAGTCCGTATCTTAAGTAATGCATTGGTCCACCAAATACACGACCATCTGCTGTAATTTGTCTATATTTTACACCTAGAGTACATTCTACAAATTTTGAAGACATCCCCAAAAGTCCAGCAACGATCATCCACAGCGTAGCTCCCGCTCCTCCTAAAGAAACAGCAACCGCTACTCCAGCAATATTTCCTAAACCAACTGTCCCAGAAACGGCAGTTGCCAAAGCCTGGAAGTGAGTAACCTGTCCCGGTGCATTTGGATCGTCATACTTACCACTAGCAAGTTGAAATGCATGTTTAAATCCTCTAATGTTTATGAAACCTAATCTTATTGTAAAAAATGCCGCTCCTAACAATAACCAAACTACAATGAATGGAATATTCTTTTCTTGAGCATCTCCGTTAGGATGCGTTAAAGGTGTAGGCTCATCATATCTTATAGAAGCTAAATATTGTGCTCCCTGCTCAATTACGTGCTCCTTATTTTCAGAATTATAAATAACTCCTCCTTCTTGAACAAGGTATTTTAAAGTACCATTTGCATTAGCATATGCATTAACTTCTTCTCCGTCTCTTGAAACTGTAGCTATAAGATCTCCTTTTTTCACCTTAGCTCCTTCCGGTAGTGCCCAACTCTTAAGAATGAATTTTGCTTCTAAAGATGGTGTCCATCCCGGAGCAGCAACTCTTTTAGCATCTGCATAAACTACGGGATCATAAACTCCTATTGCAGAAAAAGGATCCCAAAATAAGATAGATCCCATTTTCTCCACGATTGGAGCAAATGAGCTATTAAAAATTTCTGTAATGGCTTCAGCCTTTACTTTGTAGGTACGGGTTGTAGTATTTCCGGCATCATCTGTAATAATTACAGAGTACGGTATCCCTTCAATTAATCCACTTGCTCTTGGAGATGTTAGAGGAGTAGATTGATTATCCCATTTGTAGGTGTAAGGAGGTGTTCCTCCTGTTACTTCAAGATCGATAAAACCATCGTTAATAACATTAGATGGATTTCCAATATCGGCTTTTACTTCTAAGTCTTGAGCAAATAATGAAATTAATGAAAATGAAAAGAACAATGAAAGTAAGTACTTTCTCATAAGCTAATATAAAAATTAATTAAGATTATTTTTCAGCGAAGCAAGATGCTAAAAAAATAGGCCTTTTCAAATTTTTACTAGTTAAAATGTAAATGATTTGTTAAATTAAAATTAGACTCTAATATTCCAACTATCATTCCGTACGAAATACTTGACTGCATTCTTAAATTAATAACAATATTAAAACACTAAGCTTCAGAAGACTAAGCTTTAAAGATCGAAAACTGAAGTTCTCTTAGAATATATTAGATCTTTGATCTTTAACCAAAAAGCAAGGGTAAGATAAAGTGCAAAACCTAATCCTAAAGTGGCAAAAGACAGATATATAAAGAATAATCTAATAATTTTAGCGCGCATCCCAATCTTGTCTGCCAATCTTGAAGAGACATAAAAGCCGTTGCGCTCAAAGAAATGCCGTATGGAGTATATAAATGTTAACACTTAACAAAGATACTATTTATTGAATAAGGCCACTTAAAATTTTATTTCCTAATCTACATTGAAGACATTCATTCTTATCACAATATTCTTGCTTTAGATGAAGCATCGCTTGTGAATGTAACGCATTTGTAATGGTACCGGATTTGAGCTTATTAAAACCCAAACTTATTTTATTTTTCTCTGATTTAATTTGATGTATTAAATCCAGCAACTCTTCAATATCTGATATTCCTCTTGCCTTATTATAGCAAAACTTCAATGGAATAATAGTATTAATTATTAATAAATCCATAAAGTCATGCGTGAGGAATTTAGGTTTAGCTGAATGCTCTTTTTCAAAAGAATAGTGACTTTGCCAATACGCAGCAGGCTGAACTGTAAAAATCTGATAAACATCCTGTAATCCTTTAGCTTCCATTAGATCAGAAAATAAATGAGCTTTTTTATTATATAGCGATGCTAATTGAGAGAGACGGATGTTTGGAAAGTTATCTGGACGCAATCTAAAATACTTAGCACGTTCTACATAGCTGTTTTCTAAGCGATGTTTTAACCTAGCAAATTCATATTCTTTGTCTAGACTCAAAAAAAAATCATTATCTATCTTTTTATTCAGCAAACCTGATTGACCAAAAAATACTGCCTCCAATCTTTGTTGAGAAGATCTTAATTTCTGAACTGTTTGAAAGCTAATACTGCTTGCCATACTCAGAAAGGCACTCCCATTTATATTCAATCCAAAATTTTTAGCAAGCAATTTAAACAGAACGGCTTCCCAATTATTTTCAGAATTACGAAGCAATTCTAAGATCAGATCAGATTTGTTATTTAATCTTTCAAGGTAAAGGGAATACTGATAATTTTTTACATCAAATTCATCAAACTTATTAAAATCTGTTGCACAGTTAATCCATTTGTTATTTGGAGCTATTAATAATTCTCTATAACTTGATAGGGTAGTTTCCGAAATTAAGCCTTTTAATTGCAAAGTAGGTATTATGGAATTATCTTTCCTATAGATGGCGACATCATCCTCCCAAACTACATGCAGAATTACATTGTCATAATTAGGATCAATTTCATGTTTGTGTAAATACCAATCTGAAGATTTCAAATGGATCTCTACATTCCCTGCCCATATCTGATCTTCAATTTTAATTTTAGCATTAAAAAAGTCTGGCCCCGAATTATAATTATGCACGCCTACATCTAAGATTTGTAATGAAAAATTCTGTACGGTCCTGGCTTTACCAAAATCGAATTTTCTAAATTTCCAGACATAATGAAGAAAATGCTCCTGCATTATATAAATATATCAATTTACATAACACCTTAGATATAAGTATGTTAAAAATTATTCTACTGATTTTTTTAATGTATTGTAGATCTCATTAAAGAAAGAATTTACCCATAAACCATACATTTTTCCACTAGGATGCAAACCATCATTTGCAACCAATGAAAGATCGTTCCTTGCCTCCTTCGAGATTGGAGTAATGTTATAAAAAGGAACATCAAAATTTTCAGAAACTCGCTTAAGAACGCTGTTAAATCTAGCTATATCCTTACCAATATTCTCTGAATTAGAAGCTCCAAATGGTGTTGCGCCGTAATCTGGAATACTCAATACAAATACACCTTCTTTTCCGTTAACAGATCTATTTATAGCCTTAGAAAAGATAACCTTCAGGTCTTCTTCATACTCATTAATAGATCTTCTTTGATATTGATTGTTAACACCTATAGAAATAGATACAAGATCATACTGCTTGGTTGTTAACTCCACGTTCATTGCAGATAAAAGATTCTTTGTTGTCCACCCGGTTTTAGCGATTATTTTAGGATCATTAAAATCAAGACCACTTTCCTCTAATTTTTTCACCAATTGCTCTGGCCAGCTTTGAGATTTATCTACACCTTCTCCAATGGTATACGAATCTCCGAGAGCTAGGTATGAATAATCCTGTGAATTAAAATCTTCATCAACGTCATTAGTACTATCTGTACTACATGATAACACTATAGTTGCAGAAAACAAGATTAGCACTATTTGAAATAACGATTTTTTCATCCCCAACTAAATTGATCTATTTAAATTATAACGCCTGAAAAGCAAATATCTAATATAAAAAAACTCTTCCGGTTGGAAGAGTTTTTTTATATTAGATAATCTTTTAATCAGAGGTTTTCTCATATTTAGGATTTATATAGAGTTCTCCATTTTTCAGTTTTCTAAGGTATATCTCCATGTCTTTTCGTACTTCCGAAGACATGATATAAAGACCTATAATATTTGGGAATGACATCGCTAAGATCATCATATCAGAAAAACTTAATACAGCACCTAAACTTGCAGATGCACCTAATACTACAAATACTAAGAATAGCACTTTATAAATAACTTCAGACCTTTTACTTTGACCAAAAAGATACGTCCATGATCTCATTCCATAATAAGACCAAGAGACCATCGTAGAAAATGCGAAAAGAAAGACAGCAACTGCTAGAACAGTTGGAAACCATGAAATAACACTTCCAAATGCATCAGAGGTTAGCTCTACCCCTTTCATACCACCACCAACTTCATGCATCCCTGTAAAAATAAGCACCAGGGCTGTCATGGTACATACTACCATAGTATCTATAAAAGGTTCAACTAGAGAAGTAAAGCCATCTGCAATAGGATTATTGGTTTTGGTAGCACTATGCGCTATGGCTGCAGAACCTACCCCAGCCTCACTAGAAAAAGCTGCTCTTTGTAAACCTATTATTAGCACTCCTATAAAACCACCTTTTAAGGCGCTTGCAGAAAATGCTCCGTTATATATAGCAGAAAAAGCCGCACCAATATTTTCTATGTTTGTTCCTATAACTACTGCACATCCAAGAATATAAATAATTGCCATTACAGGAACCACTTTTCCCGTTACACGAGCTATACTATTAATACCTCCTAAGATTACGGCACCTACCAATACAGCAAAACCAACCCCAAATAAGAATCCATATCCTTCAAGAAATGGTAACTGCTCAGAAACTATTTTATAAGCCTGATTAGATTGTATCATATTTCCTCCTCCAAAAGAGGCTCCTACTCCCAGCACAGCAAATAATACGGCAAGAAATTTCCCAAGCCCTTTCATATTGCGTTTCTCTAGTCCGTCACGCAAATAATTCATAGGCCCACCAAAAATTCTTCCATCTTCATGGATGTCTCTATATTTTACTCCTAGCGTACATTCTGTAAATTTTAAGGACATTGCAAAAAATCCAGCACAAAACATCCAAAAGGTAGCTCCAGCTCCACCCAGTGAAATTGCAACTGCCACCCCTGCAATATTTCCTAACCCAACAGTGGCAGAAACCGCTGTTGCCATTGCTTGAAAATGAGTAATTCTTCCTGGCGCATCCGGATCATCAAATTTTCCTCGAGCTAATTGTATAGAGTGCCTAAAACCAGTTATATTAACAAATCCCAGCCTGAATGTAAAAAAGATACTACCAAGAATTAACCAGATAACAATAAAAGGTATGGAATTAGTTCTTAGATCACCGTTTGGATGATGAAGAGGTTGAGGGTCATTAAAAGTGATCTTTGCAAGCATATGTGCATTCTGCTCGATCACGTCGTCCTTATCATTAGGATCAAATATCTCTGCGCCTTCTTTAGCAAGAAAATTTATAGTTCCGGCAACATCAGAGAAAACATCTATCTCCTCTCCAGAATTGCCGGTTACGATCGCTATCTTATCTCCTTCACTTACCTTTGCTCCTTCTTCTACAAGCCAGCTTTTTAAAACATAGGTAGTATTTGCTGTAGCATTCCAACCCGGAACAGGAATTTCTTTTTCATTGGTATAAACTACAGGATCATAAATGCCTGTTGCCGCAAAAGGATCCCAGAAAAGTATACCACCAAGAAAATCTACGGCAGGTTGAACTTTACTGTTTACAATTTCTGTTATTGCCTCTGCAGGAATTTTAAAATCTTTTACTGATGTTCTCCCTTTTGAATCTGTAACTTGCACAGAGTAGGTAAGGCCTTCTGTTAATCCTTTAGACTCATAAGAATCTAAAGCTGAGCTTTGTTTACTCCATTTATACTGATAGGGAGCTACTCCTCCTTTAACATCTATTCTGGCAACACCATCATTAATCTCCTTAGAGGGATTGATTAATTCTAAAGAAACCTCAAGATCTGAGCTTTCATTTACATTACTTTGTGCACTTGTAATGAGCGTTATAATTAAGAATAAACTGGTTAATAACCACGAATTCTTCATCATACTATTTTTGTTTATTTATTATTAATATATTCTATATAAAAATCTTAATCAAGATAACCCATTTTTTTCATCCAATCATCATTATACATTTTTCCAACATACCTACTCCCGTGGTCATGAAATAAAACCACCACTACATCGTCCTTCTTAAAATGGTCTTTAAGTTGAAGTAAGCCTTTTACAGCTGCTCCTGCACTATTCCCCAAGAACATCCCTTCTTCTTTAGCCAATCTTCGGGTATATACTGCAGCATCTTTATCTGTAACTTTAGTAAACCCATCTATGATCTTAAAATCTACGTTCTCCGGAAGAATATCTTCACCTATACCTTCTGTAACATAAGGATAAATTTCTTTTTCATCAAAAACTCCGGTTTCATGGTACTTCTTAAAGACAGAACCATAAGTATCTATTCCCCATATTTTTATATTTGGGTTTTTCTCCTTTAAATACTTCCCCACTCCAGAAATGGTTCCTCCGGTACCTACACCTACCACAAAGTGTGTAACCTTACCATCTGTTTGTTCCCAAATCTCGGGACCTGTGCTTTCATAATGAGCTTGAGCATTTGCAGGGTTATCATATTGATTTACATACCAAGAATTAGGTGTTTCTTCTGCCAATCGCTTAGAAGTAGAGTAGTAAGATCTTGGATCTTCTGGTTCCACGTCTGTAGGGCAAACTACTACTTCACTACCTACAGCTCTAAGGATATCCATTTTCTCTTTACTTTGCTTATCACTAAGCACGCAGATCATTTTATAACCTTTTATAATAGCTACTAGTGCTAATCCCATCCCGGTATTCCCTGAAGTTCCTTCTATAATGGTTCCTCCTGGCTTTAATCTTCCGTCTGCTTCTGCAGCTTCAATCATCTTAACAGCCATTCTATCCTTTACAGAATTTCCAGGATTAAAGGTTTCATATTTAGCAAGAACCAAAGCATCTATATCTTTAGTAAGCCTATTCATCTTAACCATAGGAGTGTTTCCTATAGTGCCTAATATATTTTCAGCGTAATTCATAGTTTTATTTTGAAGGGGCAAAGGTACTTTTATCTTAAATCGATTCCAAAAATTTGGGTTCTTAGTATCTTTACCTAAACATTATTCAAACTTCATAGCTTTTACCGGCGATATTTTCGATATAATTACAGAGGGGATCAAAAGCATAAGTACACAAAGAATAAGGGTTCCTAAATTTACTCCTATTATATACTGCCAACCTATATACACCGGAACTTCGGTAACATAATACGTTTCAGGATTTAAAGGGAATATCTTAAAATATTTCTGGATAAATAAAAGTCCAAGACCAATAAGATTTCCCCAGAATAATCCAAGAATAATTAGATAGGAAGCGTTATAAAGAAAAATTTTTCTAACACTCCAGTTACTTCCTCCTAATGCTTTTAAGATACCAATCATCTGGGTTCTTTCTAGAATGAGAACTAAAAGAGCGGTGATCATATTAATTCCCGCAACTATGATCATGATAACAATTATTAGCGCAATATTAAAGTCGAACAGGGATAGCCACTCAAAAATGGAGTAATATTTTTGTTTGATGGTTTGAACATCTAAGAAAGAATTTGTGTTATCATATACCTCCCCGCCCTTTTGGTCTAATTCATCAAAATCTTCGATGAATACCTCAAAGCCACCAACTTCTGTCTTAGACCAATCATTTAAACGCTGAATATGTCTAATATCTGCCAAAATATACAACTCATCAAATTCCTGAAAGCCGGAGTTATAAATACCTTTTATCGTGAAAACTCTTAGTAGCGGACTTTTATCAAAACCTTCCCGAGGAAAGTAGGTTATAACTTTATCTCCTAGCGCAAAACCTAATCGGCTTGCTAAATAACTAGAGATTAAAAGCTCATCATTTAAATTATTCGAAAAATCAGGCAGCTCTCCTTCAACTAAAAAATCATTGAAATTATTCCAATTAAAATCTGCACCAACTCCTTTAACAATAATCCCTTCAAAATCTGTTTCAGTTCTTATAATTCCTGCTTTTGTAGCCACTGCCTGTACATGAGAAATTCCATCAACATTCTTAAATTCTGGATAGAATTCCTGGTCTAATGAAACCGGTTTTAAAGAAACCTGAGAACTATTATTATCGTAACTTTCTATTAAGATATGCCCGTTGAACGCTGCTATTTTTTCCCTGATCTTTTTTTGAAGACCTATTCCCGTAGCAAAAGAAACCAACATCATTATTACCCCAATAGCTATAGCTGCAATGGCTATTTTTATTATTGGTGCCGAAATACTACTTTTATACTTTTTAGTACTTATAAGCCTTTTGGCGATAAAAAATTCGAAATTCAAGACGTCTGTTATGGTTAAAATATTATTCAAAAATACATTTTTATTCGTTCTTATAGCCTTAGTTTCCTGCGGAAGAAGTTCAGGTCAGAATATAGAGGATACCAAAGCAGTTAAATCTGAAAGTGCCAGCGTGATAGTTGGAGCCAATAGAATTTCAGAATATCTACCTCTTTTAAAGAGTAAGCGAGTTGGAATTGTAGGAAATCAAAGTTCTGTAATTTTTAAAGCTGAGACTAAAGACCCCAATAAAATTAGTTATACGCACTTAGTAGATTCTTTGGTAACTCTAAAAGTGAACATCAAAAAGGTTTTTGCTCCAGAACATGGATTTAGAGGAAATGCAGATGCAGGAGAACACGTAAAAGATGGAAAAGATCCAAAAACTGGTTTGAATGTTATTTCTCTTTACGGAGATAATAAAAAGCCAAAACCAGAACAAATAAAAGATCTAGATATTATCATTTTTGATATTCAGGATGTGGGAGCTAGGTTTTATACCTACATTTCTTCTTTACATTACGTTATGGAAGCTTGTGCAGAAAACAACATTAAGCTTATAGTATTAGATCGGCCAAACCCTAACGGACATTATGTAGACGGACCAATATTAGATCCCGAATTTCAAAGTTTTGTAGGCATGCATCCGGTACCTGTGGTTCATGGACTTACTATGGGTGAGTATGCTAAAATGATAAATGGGGAGAAGTGGCTTAAGAATGCAGTACAATGTGATCTTAGCGTAATAGCTGTAGAAAATTATACCCATCAAACCGAATATAGCCTGCCTATTAAACCTTCCCCAAACTTACCAAATGATAGAGCCATTAATCTTTATCCAAGTATATGCTTTTTTGAAGGAACTAATGTAAATGCCGGAAGAGGTACAGATCACCAATTTCAAGTGTTTGGATCTCCTACCTTAAATAAAGCTTATTTTGATTATTCGTATATACCAGAATCTAAAGAAGGAGCAAAAAGTCCAAAACATCTAGGCGAAAAATGTTACGGAAGAGACCTAACCAATACTAAAAAGTTGAACCATATAAAGCTAGAATGGCTTATTGAAGCTTATAATAACACCAACAATAAATCTGGTTTCTTTAATAATTTCTTCGCAAAATTAGCAGGTGGAAATGAGCTTCAAAATCAAATAGAAAGCGGACTTTCCGAAAATGAAATCAGAAAAACATGGGCATCAGGATTAGAAAAATTCAATAAAACCAGAGAAAATTATATAATTTATAAATAACAATTTAATCTAAAAACTGCTCAGACTTTTTAAGATACGCTCCTGAATTATCTACACTTACAAGTTGTTTTTTCCATTTATCTATCGCGGTTGCATCCTGATTTTTGAGTGATACGCAATAATTTAAATAGGTGTACAACAACTTATTGCCTTTAGATAAGTTAGTGATTTCAAAATTTTTAAGAAGCTTTTTTTCTACACTACCGGTATTATCCTGGTACAAACCTATTTGCATTTCCAACAGATCAACCTTCTCCTTCATATCTTCATAATTACGCTGCTTTCTACTAAGCATCTTTTCGCCATAACGCAAATAATTACTCGCTATTTTTAAAAATTCAGGTTGTATGTCTTTCTGTAAATATTGACTAAAATCGATATATTTTTGAGCTAATCTAATTCCAGTAGCATAATCTTGATGTCTGAAATAATTAAGATTTTCAGCTCGCATAAAGCGAGTATTTAAAGCGTATTTTTTCAATACAACACTCACCTGATCTTTACTCATGTAGCCAACTTGGCTGAACACTAATTCGCCGCTTGCATCAATTATCAACAATAGTGGAATTGCATTCACCCCATATCGTCTTGCCAACTCTGTTCTTTTGTCTAGATCTACCTTTAATGGAACATAACTCTCAGATATTTTTCTGATCTCTTCATTATTCCAAGATTCCCTTTCCATTTGCTTACAAGGCCCACACCACGTTGCCCAAAAATCTACCAGAATAAGTTTATCTGTAGCAATAGCAAGCTTTTGAGCATCTTTAAAAGAAGAAGTCCAACCAACCTGAGAAAAGGCATTAACACTAATTATAAAAAATAAAAAAGAAACTATTTTACACATAAACATAATTTTATGTGGGAAAAATAGAATTATACTTATCTAATTACAAACATTTTTACACTTTTATTCGCTTTTTCATTTCTTCTACGATATTATAAGCAGCAGGACAGATAAATGTATTCTTTATATTAATATTGGATATCTTATGGAAGTCTTTTCTATCTGTATGAGGATATTCTCTGCAAGCTTTAGGTCTAACATCATATATAGAACAATAATTATCTGTTCCTAAAAAAGTACAAGGTACTTGTTGCAACACATGATCATTATCCTCATCTACTCTTAAATACGTTTCTATGAACTGTGATGGTTTCTGCCTAAAATGCTTGGCAATACGCTCAATATCTTTATTTGTAAATAAAGGTCCGGTAGTTTTACAGCAATTTGCACAGGTTAAGCAATCTGTACGTTCAAATTCTTCTTCATGCATTTCCTGCATTTGAGAATCTAGATTTTTTGGTGGCTTTTTACGAAGTTTGGTAAAGAACTTTTTATTTTCCTTATGCTTATCTTTGGCCTTTTGGGGGAGATCTTTTAAAATTTCATCCATGAAACAAAGATATGAAGATGCAAGACAAAAATAAGCAAGATATAGACGTGTTTGGAAAGGCAATTTTTGCCTATTATCACTATCAGGACGAAACTGATATCATTGTGCATTCCCCAGATTTTGATGATGATATTATTCCGGTATCGGTTCTATTTAGGAATTACGAAGAGATGCCTGCATTAGAGAAGGAAGCACTTAATAAATCTTATGGAAAAGTACTTGATGTTGGATGCGGAGCTGGTAGCCATACCCTCTATCTTCAGCAGCAAAAAGACTTGGATGTAACTGGCATAGATATTTCTAAAGGTGCAATAGAAATTTGTAAATTAAGAGGATGCAAAAATGTAAAAGTGCAGGATTATTTTGATTGGAAAGCTGAGAAATATGACACGCTGCTTTTTATGATGAACGGTACCGGCATAATTGAAAAACTTTCTAATCTAGATAGATTCTTTGAGCATACCAAAAGCTTAATGACTACAAACGGACAGCTATTAATTGATTCTTCAGACCTCAGTTATTTATTAGATCCTGATGAAGATGGCGGAATATGGGTAGACCCCGATCAAGGTTACTATGGAGAGTTAGAGTTTAGCATAAGCTATAAAGGCGAAACTTCTGATAAGTTTAACTGGTTATATTTAGATTTTCCCTCCTTAGAATTAGCAGCAAACAAGAATGGCTTTAGTTGTGAATTAATCAAAAAAGGAGATCATTATGATTATCTGGCGAAGCTTAAAGTACTATAACCCTTATTTGCCTGAGAATTTCACCTATTTGCTTAGATATCTTTATATTTATAGTTTTAAAATTGATTATTCAAAAGTTCTAAAATGAAGTTCCAAAGAATATTTTCCATAGCCCTTCTATTTTTATTTTTAATTGGTTGTTCTAAAGATGATCCCGGCACCAATTCTAATGGTGTTCCAAAAATAGATAAAAGCGCAAATTTAAAAGCTCTTGGAAGCTCTGCGAATGATCTTCTAAGCGATGTTAAATACACCTCTATAAATGTAGAAATTGTTTATGTTACTGGCTATGCTCCAACTTCGGGGACACTAGCAAACCTTAAAGAATTTTTATCTCGAAGAACCCATAAGCCAGATGGTATTAATATAACTACTAGAGCTATTGCTTCTTCTGGAAAAGCCCCTTTTTCTATAGAAGAGATCGCAGCGATAGAATCTGAAAATAGAATTGTATATACTACCGGAGATGAAATTTCCGTATTTGTTTACATCGCAGATGGAAGTAAAGAGGGAGATGATAATAATAAAGTGGTACTAGGTTCTGCCTTTAGAAATACCTCTTTAGTGATCTTCGGAAAAACAGTACAAAACATATCAGACAGAACAAATGCTCCAGATAAAACCAGTGTAGAAAGCACTACTTTCAATCATGAATTTGGACATTTATTCGGTTTAGTAGATAAGGGAAGTCCGATGCAGGTTGCGCATGAAGACAGTAACAACCCAGCACATTGTAATATAGCCGGATGTTTAATGAGTGCTAATGCCCAATTTGGTGGTAGCTTAACAGATTTTATTGACGGCAATAATATCCCTAGACTAGAAGATCTTTGTGCACAAGATCTAATAGCTAATGGAGGTAAATAAATTGAAATAAAAAAGGGGTTCCTGATTTAGGAACCCTTTTTTATTTCAACTTAATTATTAGTAGACTTTTTCACCATTTATATAAGTCTGCAACACTTCAATATTAGGAATTTCATCCTCGTTCACTTTCATAATATCTTTATCCAAAATAACGAAGTCTGCAAATTTACCTGCTTCTATACTCCCTTTTTCATCTTCTTCAAAATTGCTATAAGCTGCCCAGATTGTCATACCTCTCAAGGTTTGTTCTCTAGATAGCGCTTCTTCTACTCTATAACCGCCTTCTGGATATTGCTGAAGATCTTTTCTAGCAACTGCAGCATAAAATGTATAGAATGGACTAACTTCTTCTACAGGGAAATCTGTTCCTAGTGATACTATTCCCGCCACGTCTAATAACTTTTTAAAGGCATACGCTCCCTTAATTCTTTTGGCTCCAAGTCTATCTTCTGCCCAATACATATCACTGGTAGCATGTGTAGGTTGCACAGAAGGAATGATATTCTTGCTAAAATATTTAAAATCTACAGAGTCTATTACCTGAGCATGTTCTACTCTCCATCTCCTGTTGGGATCTGATTTTAGAAGTGAATCGTAGGTTTTTAACACCAAACCATTTGCAGAATCTCCAATTGCATGAGTATTCATTTGAAATTTTGAGTTAGCAATCCTAATTGCTGTTTCTTTAAAGTCTTTAACTGGAGAAAGGAGAGCTCCAAAATGTTCATGCTTATCTGAATATTCTTTTTTTAACGCGGCTCCTCGAGATCCTAAAGCTCCATCTCCATAGAATTTAACAGATCTAACGTTTAATCTATCCGTTTTTAAAGGATCTTTATCTAAGTAGTAATCTAGATTTTCTGGAGTATTAGAGATCATTGCATAAACTCTCATTTTAAGAGTTCCTGCCTGCTGCAAACTATCTATAAGTTCTATTGTGCTTCTATCTAATCCTGCATCGTCTACGGTGGTAAGACCATAACTAAAGCAGATCTTTTGAGCTTCTAATAAAGCGGCAATATTTTCTTGGGTAGTTGGTTCTAGCTGTGCCTTCTGAACCAAATCCATAGGATTATCTATAAGTATTCCTGTTAGCTTTCCATCTTTCACCTCTATCTCACCACCAGATGTTTTTGTAGAAGCAGTAATATTAGCTTTATCTAAGGCTGCCTGATTAGCAAGTAAGGCATGCCCATCTATTCTTGTTATCGCAATTGGAGTATCAGGAAATAAAATATCTAAGGTATCTTTAGTTGGAAATTCTTTGATATCCCAATCGTTTTGATCCCAGCCTCTTCCGGTAATGAAATCTAAATTTCTTTCTTTCTGAAAATCTACAATTTTCTGTACCACTTCAGAGAAGCTCTTAGTCCCTGTAAGATCTACTTTTTGTTGTTGTAGTCCCAATCTATAAAAATGGGTATGGGCATCTATAAAACCGGGGAAAACTGCTTTTCCATTTACATTAAGCTCTTGCTTAAAATCATATTTATCCTTTAAGCTTTCAGCAGACCCTATTTCTAAGAACTTCCCGTCTTTAACAGCAAAGGCTTCGGCAGCGCTAAATGAAGAATCTACGGTATATACATCAGCATTAAAAACTAAAAGATCTGCGGTTGTTTTTTTAGAAGAATCACATGAAAATATCAGCAAGGATAAACCAAGGATCGGTAGTATTTTTTTAAACATAAGTTTTAAATTTTTATAAAAATAGAAAATGCGCCTGTAACACACAGACGCATTTGATAATAATTTATTATTAGCGAGCTTATCTAGAACCCAACCGCATCTATAATGGCATTTCGAATACTTGGATTGGCTGCTGCAGCTAGCGCAATAGAAACCACCAGCCCTATCATAGCATACGAAAAATCTTTAAAGATCATCGTACCGGCTTTTTTACGATGTTTCTTACCTTTCTTATTCCTAGCCAAACTTATTGCAATTTCTCTACCTCCTATTATCCCCAGGAATACCCAAGTTGTACTCATAGGAACGGTACTAATAAATAATTTATATATAAGCAGTATCACATAGGTTAGATCTACCAGTGTGGCTGCACGAATATCTGAGATTCTAGTTTTATCGCTTACAACTTTTTGAATTTTATCTCCTCTTAGATAGAACAATAATCCAAGACCTAAAAATATCACTAATGCAAAGATTATAAATTGAAATAAGGTTTGCTGCCTTGGTAAGAATACGGCTATGTTAGCTCCATCTTGCATTACCCAAACCCCCCATAAGGTACCACTTACTAACCATTGAACAACCGTCCAGCTATTATGAAATTTTCTACTTTTAAAGAACTTTCTAATTACATTGTATGAAAGATACCACACTAAAAAGGAGAGAATAAAGGCTAAAATATAACCCGTCCAACTCTTCCAAATTACAGATGTAATACCAGAAGTATCTGCGCTAAATACACTTAATATTAAGAAGGTAGTAGATACCGGCATTCTCAATCTGGTTAAGATTAATAACACCAAAGGAGCTATTATCTGAAAGAAACTAAAGTTTTGTGGATGCGGATAATTTGTAGATCCATCTGCTTTGAGCAATCTTTGGTACGTTACATCGCCGTCAAAATAATACCAACTCCAGGCTACGGTTACCAAAAATATACCTCCTATATAGAGCCATAGAACCCACCATCTTTGATTCTTATTACTCTCAATAAAAGTTCCTAATGATTGAATACTATCATTGGCTACAGTAGCATATGCTGCGAAGAAAAACCCTAACCACATTGCTGCCTGGCTGTTCCCGGTGAATATACCGGCAAGAACAATTCCAACTATAACAATTGCTAGAAAGGTCTTTTCCTGAACCATAAAGTCCAGAATATTAAGATAGGGTTTAGACCTGTCACTGCGTTTAAATTTTGCCATTTACTAAGTTATAAAGAGTATTGGGTTAAAATAAAATTTACAATTCTATAATTAAATTCAATTTGCAATATTAAACCATATTCAACATTAAATAATTGTTTTGCATGTTGTTTTATTGTTAAGAAAACATTGGAGATTTCAAGGTATAATAACCTGAAAGCAAAATAATTAAAATTTATTTAAAGCGATTTAGATGCAAAATCTAATATTTAAAATCTTAAGCAACTTAAGATTTAAGCATAAAAAAAGGCTACCTGAAATAGGTAGCCTTTTATAACGAATTATCTTAGTTTAATTCCAATCAAACTTATACGTTGCGCCTGCCATCACTTGTATTCCCTGCACAGGAAAGTTAGACCATTTGTTATAATTGTCTCCAAGCAAATTATTCCCTTTGGCGAATATTGACAGTTGATCATTAAATCTATATCCTAGATTAGCATTAAGATCTACATAAGGATCTAGAGTAACGGTTCTAAAATTATTTCCATCTGCAGGAGCGAAATAAATTTCTCTATCTTTTCTTTCCCCTACAAAGAACATATTAGCACCGGCAAACCATTTCTTGGTAATTTGATAGTCGGCTAAAATGGACGCTTTATAATCTGGTAAATTCCATGCTTCTGCCTCAAATTCTCCATTATAACTAAAGTAAGTAGCATTCAACCCTAATTTAAAACTAGAATTTACATCTACACTAATTTCTCCAAAACCAGAAAGCGTTTTTAGATCATCATACACTACTCCAAAAGAGTTTCCATTAGTATATCCCTCTTTATTAGTAGTGAATTCATAATTATTACGGTAAAGAGCTCTATTGATCTCAGACATATACCCTCCACGAAGATTATAGGAAATGCTATTTGTGAGTTTTCCTTTAGCACCAACGTAACCATCATAAGGTCTATCTGTAGGTCTAATATCTAGTGTTGGGGAGACGTAAGGGTTTTCCTGAGCAAAATTATAGTAGGTATTTTGATTTAGTCCACCTTCTAAACCTGCGTAAGCAATAAACATATCTCCATATACTCTATAACTAGCGGTTACTTGCGGATATATATATACGCTATTATCACTATTCTCTGCATCAAGCCCATAAACAAAAGACGCTCCCAAATTTAAGGTAAGATCATCTCTTAAGATTACCAAACTAGGAGTAACCCCAAAGTTCATCCATGTATAATCTTTTGAATTTAAATCTTGATACCCATTTTGAAAACTTCCATTTAAAACATCTGCAGAGATCTTAGTATTTATTAATTCATCTGCAATATTCAATTCAAAATTTGCATCTGCTTTAAAATTATGTTCTGTAGAACTAAAGTCGTCCCCAAAATATCTGTAATTAGCACTCCCCTTCTTAAAGAACGAATCATACAATTGTAACTCTCCTCCAACACCTGCAGCATAATAATTTTGCTGTGCATCTATACCTCTAATAAGATTATTTGAAAGTCCCAAAGTTTCTGGAACTCCGTACCAATTAAATAATTGATGTTTTAGGTCTAGTTCTGTAGTCCATGAGCTTTTTCTATTTCTAGAATTATAGTTCAAATTTAAATTTGTATTGTAAAAATTATCTTCCAACACTACATCTTCAATTCCTCCTTGGGAAGAATTATGCGTTAGAAAGATTCCGAAGTTATCACTTCTGCTAACTTCAAAATTGGTATAAAATTCTGCTAAAGCATTAGAATAAGTTCCAAACCCTAGGGTTACATAGTTATCGAACAACTTTATTCTTTTTGCTTTCTCTACCTGTGTTGCTCGTCCTTTAGAAGGTGTAAATGTAGAAGCAACAGGCACAGAGAAAATACTATATTTTACAGGCTTTTTATCCAGTTTAACAGAATCTCCCTGTTTAGGAGTTTCTTTAATTTTAAAAGCATCATTTACAGATGGAGTATATGGCTTTACTACAATAACGGTCTCACTTCCTAGAGGTTTATCTTGGGCAAATAATGCGCCGCTACATAAAATTGAAAGTAAAATCAGGCTTCTTTTATATGAAAGAATTTGCATAGAGATTTTCTTATTTGTTAGTTTCAACTGTTATTAATTTTTTGTTTCTACAGATGCATTCGTCTTAGACTCTGCCATCTTAATTCTATTAAGTTCTGTCTGAGCTTCCTTAACAACCTCAGGATAATCCTTGAAATTCTTAATAACATTATCTAAGATAAACGTAGCCTGGTAAGAATCTTTTAAGGCATAAAAGTTCTTGGCCATTACCACCAAACCTTTAGCTCCATAGAACTTATATCCGGAATAATCTTTGGCTAATTTCTGTACAGACTCATTAGATGCTTTAAAGTTCCCATCTTTGTTCTTAAAGTAAGCGTCATAGTATAAAGCCTCTGCCGCTAATTCTCCAGATGCTATTTTTATCACCTCTGAATAGGCTGCTTTAGCTTTATTCTCATTACCTGTTTGCATAGCAGAACGTGCAATAATTACGTGAGCATCACTTTTCACGTTATTCTCTACTGTAGTATTTGCCAACACCTTTTCTGCATACGTAACTGCTAAATTGAAATCTTTCAATTCATAATAAGATTTCATCAGATTAGACTTAGCATAGATCTCATTTTGAGCAAAATCTGCTTCACTTTCCAATCTTTTTAGCAATGGTAAAGCTTGCTTATAATCTCTCTTTTCTAAATAGATCTGGGATAGTTTTGCTAAAGCCTGCTCAGAGAATTCACTTCTTGGCTTATCAACAACAAATTTATATCTAGCTACTGCTTTCTCTTTTTGATCATCTCTAAAATAAAGCTGTCCTAAATAGAAACTACTTTTAAGAGAGTTCAATCCATTTGGGAAACTTGCCAAATACTTCTCAAAACCTGTTTTAGCTGCTGCCGTATTATTATTTAGATATTGTTTTTCTGCTGCTTCATAGGTGGTGTTATCTAGATCTGCATCAGAAACTTCAACAAAATCTACATTCTTAACCCAGTTTGCATATTCATCTGTTCTACCAAGATCGATATAGATCAATCTCGCTGTAGAAACCGCCTGCATAGACTCTGGAGTATTAGGAAAATCTGCTACCACTTTTTTAAATCTTTCTAATGCTTTGTTAGACTGGTCTGAATTATAATAGATTAAACCTTGCTTTAGCATCGCTTGCGGAACAAATGCACTTCCAGGTACATCTCTTATCAATCTATTATAAGCTTCTATAGCCTGAGAAGTATTTTCCATAGCTACGTAGGTATTTCCCAATTCATACAAAGCATCATCACGGTAAGAAGAGCGAGGGTATTTATTCATAAATCCGCTTAGATCCTGAATTTTACTATCATTTCTATTAACAAATCCGTAGCTAATTGCTTTTTGGTAAGCAGCGTAGTCCTGATTTCCAACATTCATTTCTAAAGCTGCATTGTAAGCATCCATCGCAGGCCAATATTTACTTGTAACAAAATAAGTATCCCCCAATCTAGTAAGTGCATCATTTTTTCGTGCCTTATCTGCAGCAGATGAATTAGAGAATCTCTTAAAGTAATCTATAGCACTATCATATTCTTTCTGCTTAAAATAGCTATATGCAATGTTATAGTCTATATTCTCCATTTCTGAAGTTCCCTTAGCACCGCTCATTCCTGCAAATTCCTTATAGCCCACTAAGGCCTCTCTCATTCTATTTAGATTAAAATCTGATTCTGCCTTCCAAAAAGTTGCTTTAGCTGTGATTACAGCATCTCTTCTTTCTGAAAGCGACTTATCAAAATTCTTACTTGCTTCTTCGTACTTTCCATTTTCGTAAAGTTCCAGTCCGTAGTAATAAGCCACTTTTTGATAGGCTACCTTATCTGTAAAGTTTCTATTATTCTCTAACAAACTCATAGCTTCTTCATAATTTTTAGAAGTTATAAAAGAGTCTATCAATAAAGTCTCTATCTGATCTTTTACCGGAGAGTTTGGATATTTTTCTAAATAAGTAAGCAATACTCGAGACGGACTCTCATAACTATTTCCAATCTCATAACTTAACTTGGCATAATTCAGCAAGGCATCCTCCTGGATCTTAACATCAAAATTCATCTCACTTGCATTTTTAAATGCATTAAGTGCTTGCTGTTTTTGATCTAGATTTAAATAAGACTGCGCTAAGTGATAATATGCATTTTGAGCTATAGAGTTATTACCATCTATGATCTTATTAAATTCTGAAATAGCACTTTCAAAATCTCCCTGTTTATAGTAAGCATACCCAAGTTGATAATAATCTGTATTGGTCCATTTACCTTGAAGGCCTTTATATTCTTTTAAATATGGAATGGCTTTTTCATATTCTCCTAAGTTGAAATAGCTTTCTCCAATTATCTTATTCAGTTGTGAAATCTCGTTTCTATTGGCAGTTGGCAGTTGCTCTAATCCTAGATCTACTGCCTTTTGAAAATTTCCAAGTTTAAAATTCATGTCACTTTGGAAATAAGAAAGATTTTCAGAATATCTATCATTCCCCTTTACTTCTTCAAAAAGATCATTGGCTTGTTCATAATCATCTCCTTCATAAGCCATATATCCTAAATAATATTTTGCCTGAGCACCATACTCTTTAGAATCTCGCACTCTTTGTAGGTAGGTTTGAGCTTCGTCAAACTGCTTAGACTGGAAGTAAGCATAACCATTATTAAAGTTATAGCGCTCCTTATCTTTTCGATTCATTCCCTTCTCCTCTACTTTATCATACCATCTTCTGGCAAGAGAATATTTTCCTGTTTCAAAATAATAATCTGCAACATCCAAAAATGCAGAATTTCGTTTGGTACTGGTTGGATATCTTTCTACAAATTCTTGCATAAGATCGTCTGCACCGGGTTGCCCTAATCTTACTGCTGCATTTGCAATGTAGTAAGCACAATCAGACTTTATTTTTTCATCTTCAGTTTCATCTTTAACCTCGTCAAAGATATTTTGAGCGGCTAAATATTGCTTATTATTATACAATTCCAAAGCACGATTATATGCTACCAGATTATTGGTATAGATCGCTGTTTGCTGAGCAAAAATGGAAGTAATGGAAAGAAGAAAAACAACTAATAGAGAAGCTTTACGTTGTGTCATTAAAAAATTTTTAGGTTGATGAATCAAAGATAATTTAAACACTCATTTTATAACGTAAGTATACTGTGATAATTATGTTAATGTAAAAAAAAGTGCAAATCCATACTATTCAATATAATTATATAACATGGAAAGTGGCATCCAAATCAATTGGTGTACCATTAATAAAAAGAACTATTAAAAACTTCGGAAAACTGTATATTTACCCATAATTTTAACCTTAAAATCTGAAACCCTGTTTTTATGTCGCAAACTGTTCTAGAATTAAATAATGCTGCTATTTACCAGCGAGAAAATCTTATTTTATCTGAAGTTGATGTAAAGATCAATAAAGGAGACTTTGTGTACCTTATTGGTAAAACCGGTACAGGAAAGAGTAGTTTCATGAAAACCTTATATGGAGATCTCCCTTTAACAGAAGGTGAAGGAACTATTGTAGATTACAACCTTAGAACACTTAAAGAGAAGGACATTCCTTTTCTAAGAAGAAAATTAGGAGTGGTATTTCAGGATTTTAAATTATTAAATGATAGAAATATCAGAGAGAATTTAATGTTCGTTCTTAAAGCTACAGGTTGGAAAGACAAAGCTTCTATGGACAGAAAGATAGATGAAGTTCTAGATAAGGTTGGTATGAAAACTAAAGGGTTTAAATTTCCTTATCAACTTTCTGGTGGAGAGCAACAACGTATTGCTATTGCAAGAGCGCTATTAAATGATCCTGAATTAATACTAGCAGATGAGCCTACCGGAAATTTAGATCCTCAAACTTCTGTGGAAGTGATGGAAGTTTTACAAGAAATTAGCAAAAACGGAAATACCATTTTAATGGCCACGCATGATTATGCATTATTGCTTAAATATCCATCAAAAACATTAAAATGTGATGGAGAACGCGTTTTTGAAGTAGTACAAAAATCTATCTAAGTAAACAATCTTTACTTTTTATAAAAAACAAAAAATCCCGATCTGAAAAGATCGGGATTTTTTTATAGTAATTGGATCGAATTAATTGATCTTATTTCTCTTACGTTCATTTTCGGTAAGATAGATCTTACGTAAACGAATATGGTGAGGAGTAACCTCTACATACTCATCTTTCTGAATGTATTCTAAAGCTTCTTCTAAAGAGAATTTAATTGCCGGAACAATTTTCGCTTTATCATCTGCTCCAGAAGAACGTACGTTAGACATTTTTTTAGTTTTGGTGATATTCACAGCCATATCATCTTGACGAGAATTCTCTCCAATAACCTGACCTTCATAAATATCTTCTCCCGGATCTACGAAGAACTTTCCTCTATCTTGTAATTTATCTATAGAATAAGGAATCGCTTTACCTCTTTCCATAGAAACTAAAGAACCATTCTGACGTTCTGGGATACCACCTTTTAATGGTTGGTATTCTTTAAAACGGTGAGACATGATAGCTTCTCCTGCAGTTGCAGTAAGTAAGTTATTTCTTAAACCAATAATTCCACGAGATGGGATCATGAATTGGATAGTCATACGGTCACCTTTAGCTTCCATACTCGTCATCTCTCCTTTTCTCATAGAAACCATTTCCACAGCTTTCCCAGAAACCACTTCCGGAAGATCTATAGTCATTTCTTCTACCGGCTCACATTTAACACCATCAATTTCCTTGATAATCACCTGTGGTTGTCCAATTTGAATTTCATAACCTTCCCTTCTCATTGTTTCAATAAGAACAGATAAGTGAAGTACACCACGACCAAATACCATGAATTTATCTGCACTATCTGTAGCTTCCACTTTAAGTGCAAGGTTCTTTTCAAGTTCTTTAGCTAAACGCTCTCTAATATGTCTAGAAGTAACAAATTTTCCATCCTGACCAAAGAAAGGAGAATCGTTAATTGTGAAAAGCATACTCATGGTAGGCTCATCAATAGCGATAGTCTTCAACCCCTCTGGATTTTCAAGATCTGCAACGGTATCACCAATTTCAAATCCTTCAAGACCTACGATCGCGCAGATATCACCTGCTTGAACTTCATCAATTTTTCTTCTTCCTAAACCTTCAAAAGTATGAAGTTCCTTAATCTTGGTTTTCTTGATGCTTCCATCACGCTTCACCAAAGAAACCTGCATTCCTTCTTTTAATTTTCCTCTTTGTAATCTTCCAATTGCAATTCGTCCTGTAAAAGATGAAAAGTCTAAAGAAGTGATCAACATTTGAGTTGTTCCTTCTTCAATTACTGGAGATTTAATATGTTCTAGAACCATATCTAATAATGGTTCGATATTTTCAGTTTGGTTTCTCCAATCGTCACTCATCCAGTTATTCTTAGCTGAACCGTAAACGGTTGGGAAATCTAGTTGCCATTCTTCTGCTCCTAATTCGAACATAAGGTCAAAAACCTTCTCATGAACTTCTTCTGGAGTACAGTTTTCTTTATCAACTTTATTTACAACAACACATGGTTTTAAACCAAGGTCGATCGCTTTTTGTAATACGAAACGAGTTTGAGGCATAGGTCCCTCAAAAGCATCTACTAAAAGTAAAACTCCGTCTGCCATGTTCAACACTCGCTCTACCTCTCCACCAAAATCGGCGTGACCAGGAGTATCGATGATATTGATCTTTGTGTCTTTGTAAACTACAGAAACGTTCTTAGAGGTAATTGTAATTCCTCGTTCTCTCTCAAGATCGTTATTATCTAAAATTAGATCACCTGTATTTTCGTTTTCACGGAAAAGTTGGCAATGGTACATAATTTTATCAACCAAGGTAGTTTTACCGTGGTCAACGTGTGCAATAATTGCAATGTTTTTAATAGCTGTCATATAAACGCCTCATTTTTAAGGCTGCAAAGGTACGTTTTATTTTATGAAATTTACTATAAGCAAGGGTCTATATAATTTAAGTTTTTATCATTTATTTCGAAACTCCTTCAAATCTATAACTCACAGATAATTATTCACTTAGCAAAAAGATACAAAAGAATTAGGTATTGGATAGAATAATCACATCTTATCATATGCTGTTAGATACTATTGAACTTAAATATTATAAAGGCATACATATTCCGATACATTTTAGTTTTCTTCTTTAAATCTTCAATCATTATCTTAATTCTGGCATCAGAAACAGATTTATGAAAATCTACCTTATGATCACCACAATCAGCACTAGAAAAACGCCATAACCATAATTTAGGTTTCAAGGATGATTCTTTCATAATCTAAAATGTATAAAATCTAGCTATACATCATTTCTAACAAAACCCTTAATATCAAAAACATAAGATCAATACTAATATAAACTACTGGAGAATCAATTAGATTTTCCCACTCTTAAAAATGGCATGGAGGAAAACCTGTATTTATATGCATTGTAAACGCTTTTAATTTCTGTTATCTTTGTTCTTAAAATACTTTATATGAAACTTGAAAAGATTCCACAGATAAAACATCTTAATGCCAACAACTTTTTTCTACTTGCAGGACCATGTGCTATTGAAGGGGAAGAAATGGCTTTAAGAATTGCAGAAAAGATCCTTTCTATTACAGATAAACTGGAGATCCCATTTATTTTTAAAGGCTCCTTTAAAAAAGCAAATCGTAGTCGCATAGATAGTTTTACCGGAATTGGTGATGAAAAGGCCTTAAAAATCTTAAAAAAGGTTTCTGAAACTTTTAAAGTTCCAACAGTAACAGATATTCATGAAATAAGCGATGCTGCTCTTGCGGCAGAATATGTAGATGTATTACAAATTCCTGCATTCTTAGTACGCCAAACAGATCTAGTTGTGGCTGCAGCAGAAACCGGTAAGGTGGTAAACCTAAAGAAAGGTCAGTTTATGAGTCCGGAGAGCATGAAGCATGCTGTTACCAAGGTTACAGATTGCAATAATGAGCAAGTTATGATCACAGATAGAGGTACTATGTTTGGATATCAGGATATGATAGTAGATTTTAGAGGTATTCCTACCATGCGCCAATATGCACCTACAGTATTAGATGTTACGCATTCTTTACAACAACCAAATCAAAGCAGTGGCGTAACTGGTGGAAGACCAGATATGATAGAAACTATTGCGAGAGCTGGAATAGTAAACAACGTAGATGGTTTATTTATAGAAACTCACTTTGATCCTGCAAATGCAAAAAGTGACGGCGCAAATATGCTAGATCTTCAATATTTAGAAAAATTATTAACTAATCTGGTAGCCATTAGAAAAACAGTAAATTCTTTAAAGTAATATTTCAATAATTTCATTTGCAAAACAAAAGCCGGACATAGCGTCGGCTTTTTTTATGCCTTAAATTTAATTATCTTATAAACTAAAAAGATTACAAATTACCTCAATTCACTAAAAAACAATGCATTAGACAATAATTTTGTTATAGCTTTCTTAAATTTATCTTCAAAAACTTTATGATATTTTAAATTGCGAAGATTGCACATCCCCTCTCAGATCTCAAAGATTAGCTAACATTAAAATTAACTGCATGGTACAAAACATTACCCTATCTATATTTTCAAAAAAATTCTGTATTCTGCTTCTAGCCCTATGCAGCTTTTTCCCGACTAATGCACAAGACAGTTTACAATTAAAATTAGGCGGTGCACTTCGTTTTAATTATAATTTATCATCCTGGAAAGACGGACAGAAAAAACGCGGAGGAGATCTTGGTTTTGATGTGTTCAGAATAAATGCAAAAGCTGCTTATAAAGGAATTTTCCTAAATGCAGAGTATAGATTCTACTCAGAAGGTTTTGGAGGTGGTTTCTTAAAACAAGGATGGATGGGTTATAATTTTAATGATCAAGATCAAATTCATCTCGGGCTTACTCAGGTTCCATTTGGAATTCAACGATATAATTCTTCCAACTTTTTTCTAAACATAGCCTATTATGCAGGTTTGGAAGATGATTATGATATGGGAGTAAAATATATTCATACAGGAGAAAGATTTGAATATCAACTTGCCTTCTTTAAAAATGCTGAAGAATTAAGATTTGGGAATAATACTGAAATATCGCCCAATCGATATTCCTATGATATTGCAGGTAGAAATAAAGAGATCAATCAATTCAATGGAAAGTTTATCTATAAGTTCGGGGAGCATGTAGAGAGTAGGCTTGGACTCTCTGCCGAATATGGAAAACTTTACAATCTAGACACAGAAGCTTTAGGAGACCATTCTGCTGTTGCCGCCCATTATGAATTAACTACCGAAAAATGGAACGCCAAAGCACAATTTATTATTGCAGCGCACCAACCAAAGAATGCTCTTGGAGAATCCCGAGATATAGTATTAATGGCCGCTTACGGAATTCCTTATGAAGTTGCCGCAGATTTTAATGTTTATACTTTTGGAATTTCAAGAAATGTTCCAGTAGCCTTTGGCCCTATATCGGGTTTGCAATTCTATAATGATTTCGGGTTCATGCAAAAGAAAGCTTCAGATTTTGAAGATTCATATACCAATGTTACCGGAGTTATGATTACTGCAGGTAATGTATATACGTATGTAGACTATGCCGCGGGATATAATCACTCTTGGCTGGGTGGAAATTTTGTAGATGATTTCTCCACCGGAAACCCAGATGGAAAATGGGAAGCGAGATTCAATATCAACATAGGTTACTATTTTTAAAATTCTACCAAACTAATTTTACTAATTCGCAGAAAATAAACATACATTACAAAAAACACAACAATTTATGGCTAAGAAAATTATAAGAAGTGATGAAAGGAAGTCCATATTCGGGTTAGAAGTGAATGGTCCGGTATTTTTTACTTCTGCCATCATTATCATTTTAATTATCACCTTAACTCTACTATATAAAGAAAGAGCAGAGCAATATTTTACCTCAGTTCAAGATTTTGTTGCAAATAAGGCTGGATGGTTCTTTATTCTAAGCGTAAACATCTTTTTGATATTTATGATTTACCTGGCATTTAGCAAGTTTGGTAATATTAGAATTGGAGGACAATCTGCAAAACCAGAATTTAAAACACTTTCCTGGTTTGCCATGCTTTTTAGCGCAGGAATGGGAATAGGATTATTATTTTGGAGTATCTCAGAACCCATATATCATTTCCTCAGTCCGCCAATGGCCCAAGGTGAAACTGCCGAAGCAGCTAAAGAGGCTATGAAATTCACGTTTTTACACTGGGGGTTTCATGCATGGGCTGTCTACGCACTAGTTGGATTATCTTTAGCTTATTTTACCTACTCCCGCGGACTTCCACTGACTATTCGTTCTGTATTCTATCCATTTTTGGGAGATAAGATCTATGGAAAAATTGGAGATGCCATAGATATTTTTGCTGTATTAGCTACTCTGTTTGGATTAGCAACTTCTTTAGGTATGGGGGTTCAACAAATAGCTGCAGGTTTAAATCATCTATTTGATATAGACAGTGGCGTACAAACTCAAATTCTATTAATAGCAGGAATTACATTAATTGCTACAATTTCTGTAGTGTTAGGTGTAGACAAGGGAGTAAAATTCTTAAGTGAATGGAATATGCGTGTTGCAGTGCTATTCTTACTCCTAGTGGTAGTATTAGGACCAACCATTTTTATCTTTAAATCTTTTATTCAAAATACCGGAAGTTATTTTTCTAGCTTTCTGAACATTGCTAGTTGGACAGAAAGTTACACAGGGACTTCTTGGCAGAATAACTGGACGGTTTTTTATTGGGGATGGTGGATTGCTTGGTCGCCTTTTGTAGGAATGTTCATTGCTAGAATTTCTAAAGGAAGAACGGTAAAAGAATTTATTCTTGGAGTTTTACTTGTACCTTCATTAGTAACATTTTTCTGGATCTCTGCTTTTGGAAGTACGTCTTTACATATGGCATTACTTGGAGATGACACTATTATAAATGCAGTAAATGATAATGTTGCCACTGCCCTATTTGTATTTATAGAAGATTATCCATTTTCATTTGTTTTGAACATAGTTGCGATCATTCTTATAGCAGGATTTTTTGTAACGTCTTCAGATTCAGGATCTTTAGTGGTAGACAGTTTAACATCTGGAGGAAAGATAGATGCTCCTGTAG
Organism: Gillisia sp. Hel_I_29; assembly: GCF_000744275.1. Taxonomy (NCBI): domain Bacteria; kingdom Pseudomonadati; phylum Bacteroidota; class Flavobacteriia; order Flavobacteriales; family Flavobacteriaceae; genus Gillisia; species Gillisia sp. Hel_I_29. Next base: position 1,173,003 of record NZ_JQLP01000005.1, on the reverse strand, counting down.
GACAGCGGGTATTCTGGGCACTTGCTGAAGGAACTGTGGCTGCTGTATTGCTAGTTGGAGGTGGTTTACAGGCATTACAAACAGCCTCTATAGTAACAGGGCTACCCTTTGCATTAATATTAATTGTAATGTGCTATTCCCTATACAAAGGCCTTTCGGAAGATCTAGAAAAATTAAAAAAGCGAGACTCTCAAAAAGAATTAGAGAATTATGAAGAGATTGTTTCTAGCATCGTAAAAAAACGAAATACAAATCAGCAAAATATTCAAAAATAGATTTCTATGTACAATTTTAAAAATATACTGGTAGCACTAGATTTATCTGACATTGACGATACCCTTATCAATTATGCTTCCTTTCTTGCTGAAACCCTTAAAGTTGATAAAGTTTTCTTTGTTCATAATATCAAGAAATACGAAATATCTGAGTTGTTCCATGAGCAGCTAAAAGATATAAATCTTGATGAGATCATTGGAGATGAGCTCAATGAAAAGGTTGAAGAGAAATTTAGTGATTCAGTAGATTGGGAGGTGCTTATTTCTGAAGATCCGTATACAGAATCTCTTATAAATTATATAGTTAATAAGTATAGAATAGACTTAGCAATTATTGGTAATAAAAATAGAAATGGTGGGACAGGAGTTGTAAGCAGTAAGTTGTTACGCTTGCTCAAATGTAACATTCTATCCATTCCCAAAAATTTTAAACCTGAGATATCCAACATCTGGGCTGGAACCGATTTTTCTCAAGCTTCTAAAAAGGTTTTTCACTTAACAGACAATCTATTAGAATTTACCAAAGCAACCGCAAAAGCTGTTCATGTCTATAATATGCCAGTTCAATTCTCTCCCTATGTACCAAAGGAGAATTTAGATCTTAAAATAGAAAAGCATCTAAAGGAACGTTATTTAAAATTCTCTAAAAAACTTCACTTAAAACATGAGTTAGAATTAGAGATCATACCCGGCAGAGATTCTGGAGTAGCCAAAAAACTTAGTACTGGCGCTAAAAATTCTAATGTAGATCTTTTGATTGTTGGAGATAAAGGAGGTAATACTTTTTCTTCCTTACTTATTGGTAGTATAACCGATGAACTCTTTAATCAGGATCTGGAAATAGCCATGTGGATCGCTAAGTAGGAGTTAATTAAAAAACTGAAAAGCTGTTATAGTTGGATAACAGCTTTTCAGTTTTTTAAATTTCTTATTAAAACTTATAGGTTCTATTTACCATCCAGAAATTCCTGTAGATATTTAAATCTTTCTGTTAAATTGCCATTTTGAGTCATTCTTGCCCGTTCTAGAATACCATTCTTATCACCGTTAAAGAAAGATGGAATTACCTTTTCAAGGAACATTTCACCAAAACCTTCACTGGCATCTCGAGGCAATTCACAAGGTAGATTATCTACCGCCATTACCATAATAGCATTCTTATCCTTAAAATCAACCTCTGTCCCAGTTTCAGGATCAAATCCATAAAAAGGTTCAGCAATAGTAGAAGGTCTTATAGTACTAGCTATGGGCTCATTGATATCACAAGATATATCTGCAATAAGTTTAATATTGAAATCTTTAGAAGCGGCCTGTTGCTTATCAAAGAAAACTGGTGCCCCATCTCCGTAAAAATGACCTGCAATAAACACATCACTTACTTTAGCGAATTTCATAAAATCTGATCTGTATTCTTCTGAATTTTTATAAAAATGCAAGTTCGTAGTGTTTTTATTCTCTTTATGTGCATTGTAATCCAGCACATCTATTAGACAATACACAGGCTCATTAAACTTATCGTTTAGATAATGCTCTGTACTTACCTGCTTAATTTTTAGATGATCTAATATTTCTTTAGCGCCATGTGCAACTTTTCCACTACCTGTAAGAACGAATTTTAAATTAGGAACTTTAATTTTTTCTAAGGCTGACAAAAGGGCATTTAGATCTGGAAGATCCTTAGCTTTTGGCAGATTATATAAATTCTTTTGGACTCCCAAAGCTCTAAAACAATTATAAGCTCCTACCAGTCCTGCGTAGCGACCAAAGCCAATAAGTCTATGTCCGTTCTTTTTTACAACCACTTCATGATCGTAAAGTTCGATATGTTTTGAAACCACTTCTCTTAAAAGGTCCCTATTATAATGCTGCTTTTTGATAGTATGCGAAAAGAAGAAATATTTCTTATCCGGAATTAGATATAGCAATGGAACCTCCTTTACCCCTAGCATTACATCACAATCTGAAATATCTTCTACCACCTCAAATCCTGCATCTCTATACTCCTGATCTGAAAATATTCTGATATCGGAGGCTTCAATCTTAAAACTTGCCTCTGGAAATTTTTGAACTACTTCTTTTAGTTTTTCTGGAGAAAACACTACACGTCTATCCGGTGGAGATTTACGCTCTTTGATCAGGGCAAATTTTATCATATTTTGGTATGGATTTTGTTTTAAACTAGGTCTTCTGTAAAGATATAAATTTAAATCTGTATCTTTGCAGCCGCGTTAAGGATAGCAGTGAAAATCCCATTTTATTTTTGTTAAAAGATTAAATGGATTGAAACGAATAGCCCGGCCTGCTTTTTTTAAAGCAGGAACGCACAAAAGTTCATTATTTTATGGGGTCGACTTGGATTTGACAGCGAGTCTAATTGGATAGTAAGCACGTCGAGCGCTGGGATATAGCTCGTAAATCTCATATTTCACACTTTTTTAAACGGCGAGAATAACTACGCCTTGGCTGCATAATCCGAATTACAGTAGGATTATCTTCATCCCTACAAGGTAGGGAGCCGAGATGCCTCGTGAAAGCCTTGATTTACGGCGTTCACACTAGAGGTATCGATAAAGTAAATATAGGAATTATAGGGTCTTGATGTAATTCTGAAGCTCAAATGAGAATACGTGTAAGGTTGGTGGTTTTCAGCCGGTCTTGCATCGACAATTAAGTGAAAAATAAGCGTGTAGAAAGCTATGTTAATTGCTTGTTTGGACGAGGGTTCGAAACCCTCCGACTCCACCACATAACCCGGTAAGCACTATGCTTACTGGGTTTTTTATTTTTAGGTGACAATATAGATGACAAATTGTTCTTTCTAAATAGTATTTTTGTATTTAATGTTTATGGGTTAAAAAACAGCAAAACCTGCGCTTATCCCGGAACATTCTTGAATAAATAAGTATATTGCTGTGGATATAACCAGTTATGCCTTATAATTTGAGAATATGAAAGTTTCAATTGCGCAGAATTTTATAGAGAATAAATTGAAGGAATTCAATTTTCAAGATAGTACAGTTAAAACTTATATGATATGGCAAAATAGATTTTTTGAATATCATAACTCCGATGATATAAAAGCATTAAGCTTTAACGAAATTACCGAATATATTACTTTTCTAAAAAATGAAAATCATTACAGCAAGCCAAGTATTCGTCAAGCGATAACGGCACTAGAGTTTTTATACAATCGAGTTTTTGAAAGAAATTATCCATTCAAAAAAATCAAAATAAAAAGACCTGAACAGACAATACATTTAACAATTTCAAAGCCAGAATTAATAACTATACTTGATTCAATTAAAAATTTAAAGCATAATTTAATAATCTCATTAATTTATGCTTGTGGTTTAGATGTGAGCGAATTGATTGAGTTAAGAAAGTCGGATTTATTATTTGATAAAAATATTCTGAAAATTAGAAAATATGGTAAAATATATCGGGAATCTAATTTTGGAGATTATTTAAAAACTAAAATAGACTCTTATTTAGAAATCTATAAACCAAAATATTACTTATTTGAAAATGATTCTTCACATGAAGCATATTCTAAATCATCAGTTAGAAATATTTTTAATCGAGCAAAATTAAATATTTTGAATGGGGAACAATATTCTATAAAACACTTAAAATTTTCTTATGTTAAACATCTAGTCAATGAAGGCTTTCAACTTACTGATGTTATTAATCATATTGGTTTAAAGAATTACGAAGTATATTCCAAAATAGAAGGACTAAATAGTAGAGTTGAATTCTCACCAATTGATTCATTATATAATCCAAAGAATAGAAAAAAATTAAACATCCAAATAACTGACGAACAAGCCGAAAATATTGTTTTTACAGATCATCAGTCAAAAAAACTTTTAGAAAATAACCCAAATATTATCAAATCGTTTATAGAAAATGATATTAAGAACGCAGATATAACAGCTTTAGGATTTAGAAAAAAACAATTAAAAGAATTTGAAAAACTCCTAAATGACAAAGATTATTTTGATTCCCAATTAGATAAATTGGGAAATAGAAGTAAAGAGAATTTATGGCAAGTATTTTTTGAAAAGAATACTTGGATATTTGGTTTTGGTTTAAATTACGTCTTCATTAGTAATTTAGAAGGAAAAAAAATTGAACAAGTAGTTTCTGGGTATACATTCAATTCGAATGGTAAAAGAGTTGATGGATTATTAAAAACTCGAGGAATAATAAGCACTTTATGTTTTATTGAAATTAAAACTAATAGCACTTCATTACTAAACAACAAACCTTATAGAAACGATTGTTGGAATCCCTCAAATGAATTATCTGGAGCAGTTTCTCAAATTCAGAAGACTGTTCAAAAATCTATAAATAATTTACCCACACAGAATATTTTAAAAGATAGTATGGGCAATCCAACGAATGAAACCGTTTTTCTTTATCAACCAAAATCATTCTTAATAATAGGAAATCTATCTGAATTTAAAACCGAATATGGAATTAATGAAAGTAAATTTTCATCTTTTGAATTATATAGACAAAACATTAACTCTCCAGAAATAATTACATATGATGAACTTTATGAAAGGGCAAAGTTTCTAATTATAAATGAAGAACACAAATAACAAGGCATAACAACGGTTATCACAAATAACGGGTATTATCGAAAAAGTGTAATTTAGTATCCTAAGTAAGAAAATACTTAAACCGACAAGTCCGCGTCCCTACTCCCGCAACTTGTGTTAACCGAGACCGTTATATGGCATTTAATACGAAAGCTATAAATACTTAAATTGCACAAAAATTAAAAGAATCCTAAATGATTTCTATAATGAGTGATTCTGCATTAACAGCAATTGCAACTATTCTTCTTGTATTGGTTGGACTTGCCCAGGTATTTATTTTAATATCACAAAAAAGACAGACAAGAATTGCTTTAATTACAGAATATCGTAACCTCTGGAATAAAAGCAAAAAATATTGGGGAAACATAGTTTACATTGGAAGAAGTTCTAATGAATATTACCAAGTGGTTAATAAGAAAAGACTCAATGAATTAAAAGAAAAAACACTTGAATACAATTTAAGTGAACCTACAATTTGGGCAAGAGAAAGCGTTCAAAAAATATGTGGAATTTTATCTGAGATTTCAACGAGATTATTACAAGGACATTTAGATATAGCAGAAACTTATCCAATATTTGGGACAGAATTCCTAAGACCAAGTAGACCTTTAAGACAGCTATTGGAACCAGAATATAAACATATATTTTCATACGAAACTGATCCTAAACAACACGATCAGATTAGAAAAGAGGTTCAAGATTGGCTAACCTATCACGATGGAATCAGAAGAAGATGCCTAATTCTCATAGATCTACTTTGGGCAGAAGCTTGCAGATTAGAAGATTTACCTCCTCTAGAAATGAAAAGTGGAGCAGATGCGAAAAAAATAACTGGAAAAGAAAATAGAAAAAGGGTTTTTGAAGAGGTTTTTCGACTGAATGGAATAACACATTTGTTTTTAGCTTTCAAATTATCTCGTTATTTAAGAAGATCTGAATATTATTCTTTTTGGAATGAAACTGGAATTAAAAAGTCTCGACTTGAAAAGAATAGAAAAAATTGGTTAGCTCGATTTTAACTACAAAATATAAACAATTAAACGCCACATAACAACGGTTAATCGCCAATAAGCGGTAGCATTAGTAAGAAAATAATTAACTTGACCAACGAACCAATACTAAGCCGACAAATCCGTGTCTCCTACTCCGCCAACTGGCGATAACCGAGACCGTTGGCAACAAGCTAAAAAAAAAATGAAAGAACAAGGAATTAAAATTTTATATGGAATTTTAGCAATTGGAATTTTAATTTCAATCTTTCACATTTTTAACGACAAAAATGGTTCTGGATTAGGAAATGTAATTGACACTTTTACAATTACTTCCTTAATCCTATTTATATCAACAATCGTATTTATTTTATTATCGTTCAAGAATAATATCAAAAAAATAAGTGTTTGGTTTCTACTAATTTTAAGTTGTCCACTTGCAGTTATGTCAATGACTCATTTGACAAAAGAGTTTTCTCTAAAAATGACTGAAACGACAACGCCAAAGGAATTTAATTATAACGTAAAAATTGAACCAAACCTTTATAGGCGTGATAAAATCAAAATTCAAAATTTGGTTGACAGTTTAATAAAAGTTAAAACAATTCAAAAGCCTTCAGAATTAGCTTTAAGATTTTTTAATGGCAAAACTTATAATGACACGATTAAAAGATATTGGGCAATAGATTTACCAACAAACATTGAATACAAGGAATCTATAATTGACACATTATTTTACTCGGAAAACGGAAAAGATATTAAAGCTGGATTATTGATAAATAAGGTTTTTAACGAATATATAAATTACCCAACGGGAGGAATTGAATTTAATGGAAAAGGCTTTATCTATAATAATGACTCAATAAAACCATTTACAATGCTTAAATATTCTGTTTCTGGTAGCACGTATAAATCGTGTTCGGAAGAATTAAAATATATTTATTTTAAACAGATTGGGGCTTCGGAAAAAAATTATAATATGAATGATATTAGGTTTTTGAAAAGTAATTAATTGGAAAAAGCCAGTTGCCAACATCGGTTAAGCGCAAATAGCGGGCATTCTGGTGAAAAGCACTATTTTAGACATCAAAAAAAAACAACAAAGCCGACAAGAACGTGTCCCTACTCCACGCCACTTGCCTTAACCAAGACCGTTGTAAACAATAGCTCTAAGGAAAATTTTGAGTTTTAATTAAAAGAAATTAAATTGGCCAAACAATTAATCAAGAATTGATTAATATAAATAATAACTTCTCTTTAGTAGATAATCAAATTAAAAATATAAAAATGTATAAAACGCTTTGGATATTCGCTCTTATAATTTGGTTACTATCACTATTCATTTTGATTATTGCCCTGACTGATATTTGGCCAATTGATACTTTGACTAATAACAGATTTTTAATCGTAATATTTTTCTTTATGATAACTGGATTTTTGAAATTTTTATATAACAAACTCCACAAACCAAAAGAAAAAGTGATTTCTTAAACAAGTTTAAAATTTTGATTACAGTGCACAATTTCAGTTGGAAATAATAGCAACGACTTAAATTCTTCCAAATTTAAGCAGCAAAAAATGAAATAATTGATTAAACTGACTAAGTTTCATAACTCAAAATAGGACTCTAAAATTCATAAAATTTAGTGCGAAAAAATGATGGAAATCAATAAAGCGTCGAGAAAATTTGGAAACTGATTTTTAATAAAATTTTTAAAAAATTACAAATCTGACTCTCACTCATACAGAAAAATGAGGAAAATGAGTATTTTGAACATTATTTATTTTTCAGGATTAACAGATAAATTCAAAATTTACGGCGAATACTATTTCAAGAACTTACTGGGTGTATCGCTACAGTTTACAACAACGGTTATCACAAATAACGGGTAGCATTTCAAAGAAAATAATTAAATTAACCAACAAATAAAGTCTAAGCCGACAAGTTCGCGTCCCTACTCCCGCAACTTGTGTTAACCGAGACCGTTAGGCAGCATAATTTTTTCGTGTTGGGAACTTCTAATTTTTTACTTATCTTTGACGTTAGTAACGCAAAACAAAATTATTTGTGATTAAAACATTTGCAGACAAAGAAGCTGACAAAATTTGGAACGGTATCCAATCGAGAAAGCTTCCTGCTAATATTCAAAATGTAGCAAGAAGAAAACTGAGAATGATAAATAATGCTCAAAATATAAATGACTTAAGAATTCCTCCAGCGAATCATTTAGAAAAGTTGAGCGGGAATTTAGAAAGTTTTCATAGCATTAGAATTAATAAGCAATGGAGAATAATTTTCAAATGGGAAAATGACAATGCTTTTGAAGTTCAGATTATTGATTACCATTAATTTTAAAAAGATAAAAAATGAAAAAGTTAGAAAATATACATCCTGGTGAAATCTTGAAAGAAGAATTTTTAGATCCAATGGAAATTACTGCATATCGACTTTCTAAAGAAACTTTTATTCCGCAGACAAGAATAAGTGAAATCATAAAAAAGAAAAGAAGAATAACTGCTGACACCGCTCTTCGACTTTCAAAATATTTTGGAACCACAGCAAAATTTTGGTTGGGATTGCAAGATGATTATGATTTAGAAGAAGAAAAATCTTTAAAGGAGAAAGAATTCAATAATATAAAACCGTTAGAAAATAACGCAGCCTAACAACGATTATCACAAATAACGGGTATTGTCGAAAAAGTGTAATTTAGTATCCTAAGTAAGAAAACAACTAAGCCGACAAGTTCGCGTCCCTACTCCCGCAACTTGTGTTAGGTACTGTGTTAGAAAACAAGTATTTTTGATAAAAATTTTAGGAAGTTGTCAATGCTAAATTACTTCTATCCTGTGCAGCAAGGACTTCGGTTCTTGCTGTCTTTTTTTGCTCATGTTCTGGATCGTAATCTATTTTATTTTTCCATAAACTATACATTAATACCAATAGCTTTCGCTCTACTGCTACTAAGGCTATCATTGGTTTGACTTTAGTGGGTTGGACTCGTTCGTAAAATTTTCTCAAGGTTGGATTCCATTGTATGGCACTCATCGCTGGCATATATAGTGCACTACGAATATGTTTATTCCCTTTCTTACTGATTCTCGTCTTTCCCTTATAAGCACCAGATTCTTTCAAGACCACATCAAATCCTGCATAACTAGTCAATTGTTTAGCATTAGTAAAACCGGTGAAACCCAAAGTTTCACCTACTACGGTCGCTGCAGATTTAAAAGAGATCCCGGGGATACTTTCCAAATGCTTAATCCTTTGATGCAACTGTGGATCATTCTTAACTAGAATTTCCATCTCCTTTTCTATTTCTATCAACTGCTTTTCAATCAATTTTAATCGCTGTCCATAGCGCTTTAGCTCCCGCTTGCTTTTATAAACGGAGTGTTCCAAGGCATGAAGTCTATTTCGCTCCATCTGCTTTTCCTTTAGTAAAAAAGATCGTTCCCGACTCAGCCCTTTTAACTGACGTAATATTGGATCTGGTGGGCTCCATAATGCCAACTCTCTTTCACAACCAAGCATGGCAAGCATACGGCTATCTAAGGCATCGGTCTTGGAACGTTGATCCAAACTTTGAGCATAGCGCTTTACACGTCCTGATTGCATAACACTTACAGGAAATCCTTCCCCATAGAGATGGTATACCAAAGCTTCATGATAAATACCTGTCGATTCCATAACGACAACTATATCCTCTGGAGAACTGGCATTTTTAAGTAACCACTTTACCAACTTTTTAAAACCTGATAAATCATTACTAACCTCAAATGGATCTTCAAACTCCTTTGTAAGTCTAGCCGTTAGACGGCACAAACAAACAGCCAAAGTCTCTTTTGAGACATCTACTCCTAAGGAGAGTTTCAAAATTTCATTCTTCATAATAATGTTGATTTTTTAAACTCTATTCTCCATCACTTTTGCTCGCTTTTGATACGATCTCTGTTATAGGATCTAGGTACTGTTCAAGTTCTTAGAGAAATTAATAGAAGGGTGGAATTTCTAACACACGATATCATTGATTAAATGTATCTACCGAGACCTCCCTATCCCTTCTATGGAGTTTAATAATTAATTCCTATTTTTAGCTAAATTACAATCTCAAATCTAACATACGAACCGAGACCGTTGCCAGTAATTTGAGAAACAAACGAACAAATGAGTAAACAGTCAATAATTTTAGCAAAAGTAGCAGCACTTAAAAAAAGTTTTGAGAGTATTGAATATGGTTATGGACAAAGGTGCATCGGAAGTAGTATTGAACCTTTACTTCCTCGATATGAAACTCTAATAAATAAATTAGAAACTGAATTTGACGGATTATTTGATGACTTACCAAATCTACCTTTACCAAAAAAATTAGGTAATAATGGAAATGATAGTTTATATCAAAGAGATGGAATCACACCATTGATAAATAATCTTGACTATGTTTTAGAGGTTTATTCTAATATGCGAATTGGCGAAAAATCCGAAAATATAAAAAAGACGAATAGAATTTTTATAAGTCACGGCAGAAGTGAGGAATGGAGAAAACTTCAAGCTTATTTAGAAAAAGACCTTGAACATAATACTTTAGAATTAGCACAAGAAGCGAATTTGGGAAGAACCATTTTACAAAAATTATCTGAAGAAGCACAGAAATGTTCTGTTGCAGTTATTGTTATGACAGGAGATGATATTACAGAAGATGGAGAAATAAGAGCAAGGGAAAATGTGATGCACGAAATCGGTTTTTTTCAAGGTTTTTATGGTTTAAATAATGTTGTTCTACTTCACGAAAGTGGTGTAAATATTCCAAGTAATATTCACGGACTTGTTTATATTCCATTTGCAAAAGACACAATTGATGCGACTTTTGGAGCATTACATAGAGAATTAAAAGTTTTAATGAATTAAATATTTATGGGAAAATATACAATCAAAGATTTCAAAATAGGAGATAAAGTTTATCATTTAAGCAATACGAGCCTGATTATGGTAGTAATCGGAATTCACAATGATATTAATGAAGTAGAATGTCGTTGGATGGATAAAAATGGAAAAGTTCAAATAATCGGATTTTTAGGAGAGGAATTAGGCAAAACAGATGACTTGAGACCAAGAATTTCCGTGATATAAAACTACTGGCAACAACGTATATAAAAAATAGCGCGAGTCGTTGCTAACACAAAGGTTCGGGCATTTTTGGAAAGTCGCCAAATTTTTAAATTTGACAAATTCCCAAAAATAAAATAATTAGTAAAATTTAAAAATTCGACTTGTGTTTCACCCGAAAGTAATCGCTTATTTTCAGCGCTACTTTTCATATACAAGACCGTTACCACCAAGCTCCGACAAACTGTGAATTTAACTTTAAAGGAAATATTAAACTTACCTGACCTAAATAATTTTGAAACTGGCCAGGTTCCGAATGCGCTTGCTATTTTATTTGAAACAGGAAGACAGTCAGAAGATGTCAAAATCATTCGACAAGGACTAAAATTTGCCGAAGATCAAAGTCTGGAAAACTTCTCGAACGATGAAAAAATGGTTTTTCATTATAATGTTGCAAATGGATGGTCTTATTTCCAACGATTGACAGAAGAATTAAATTCAGATCAATTTTGGCGTTTTAGTCATAAAGAACTTGATCAACAAATAATAAATCTACGATTAGCCCTTTCATATTCTCATAAAAGCCAGAATAGAATTAAAAAATGTGAAATACTTACGAATTTAGGAAACGTTTTTAGTCATTTGGGGAGATTCTCAGAAGCTCAGTTATATTGGAAGAAAGTATTAAGTGTAGATTCATCCTTTCCAATGGCTTTTGGAAATATCGGATTTGGACTTTTTCATTATGCTAAAACTATCTACGATAGTGGCCATCAATTTTTATTTTTCCAATTCGCACATAAGTACCTATTAAAAACTATAGACACTGATATTTACGATGAAGCGAAATCAGCATTCCAGAACACAATTAATTTAATTGAGTCCTTTATAGAAAAAGAAGAATTAAAAAACATCCAAGATTTAAAACACTTCTCTCTTGGAGAAAGTAAAGGAGAAATTCAATACAGAAAATGGTGTTTAAAAAATCATTTATTTTTAAATCCATTAAATGATATTACCACAGAAAACATAGCTGGTCACGATTGTCTTTTACTCCCGACTATGACCTTAAATTTTGACAAAACTCCATTTTATCAGACAATTTTTAATCAAATAAAGCAAGAATTTGTATCTGCAAGACATTTATTATTTGAAGGCCTGAATCAAAAAGAAACACATTATTCGGATAAAGATAATTTACAATTGGACACTTTAGATTTTGCTGTTTATTCATATAGTAGTGAAAAAACAAAAATTGCTTTTAGAATGTGCTACTCGATCCTTGATAAAATCGGTTACTTATTAAATGATTATTTAGATTTAGGATTCCAACCCGAAAAAGTATCCTTTAGAAGTATTTGGATCGTTTATGATAAAAAATCAAAGACTTCTAAAATGAACCCAAAAATTAGTCAAACTCAAAATTGGCCATTAAGAGGACTATATTGGTTAAGTAGAGACTTCTTTGAAAAAGATGAGAGCTTTTCTTCAACAATTGAACCAGAAGCCAAAGAATTAGCTAAAATCAGAAACTTCATAGAACATAAGTCATTCAAAATAATAGAGTTTGGAGAAAATGGATTATTTGATAAAAATCTTACTTATGCTATAAACCGAGAGGAATTTGAGAAGAAAACATTAAACTTAATTAAATTAGTTAGGGCTAGTATGATATACTTAGCAATGGGAATTAATTTAGAAGAACGAAAAAAAGAAATAAATAAGCCAGTTGTTCCGATTGATTTTATCGGCCTCCGAGACGAGTATAAGAGATAGTCGCCTGGTGGTAACAACGGTTATCACAAATAACGGGTTTTATCGAAAAAGTGTAATTTAGTATCCTAAGTGAGAAAATACTTAAACCGACAAGTCCGCGTCCCTACTCCCGCAACTTGTGTTAGGTACTGTGTTATAAAACAAGTAATTTTGAGAAAATTTTTAGGAAGAAGTCAATGTTAAATTGCTTCTATCCTGTGCAGCAAGGACTTCGGTTCTTGCTGTCTTTTTTTGCTCATGTTCTGGATCGTAATCTATTTCATTTTTCCATAAACTATACATTAATACCAATAGCTTTCGCTCTACTGCTACTAAGGCTATCATTGGTTTGACTTTAGTGGGTTGGACTCGTTCGTAAAATTTTCTCAAGGTTGGATTCCATTGTATGGCGCTCATCGCTGGCATATATAGTGCACTACGAATATGTTTATTCCCTTTCTTACTGATTCTCGTCTTTCCCTTATAAGCACCAGATTCTTTCAAGACCACATCAAATCCTGCATAACTAGTCAATTGTTTAGCATTAGTAAAACCGGTGAAACCCAAAGTTTCACCTACTACGGTCGCTGCAGATTTAAAAGAGATCCCGGGGATACTTTCCAAATGCTTAATCCTTTGATGCATCTGTGGATCATTCTTAACTAGAATTTCCATCTCCTTTTCTATTTCTATCAACTGCTTTTCAATCAATTTTAATCGCTGTCCATAGCGCTTTAGCTCCCGCTTGCTTTTATAAACGGAGTGTTCCAAGGCATGAAGTCTATTTCGCTCCATCTGCTTTTCCTTTAGTAAAAAAGATCGTTCCCGACTCAGCCCTTTTAACTGACGTAATATTGGATCTGGTGGGCTCCATAATGCCAACTCTCTTTCACAACCAAGCATGGCAAGCATACGGCTATCTAAGGCATCGGTCTTGGAACGTTGATCCAAACTTTGAGCATAGCGCTTTACACGTCCTGATTGCATAACACTTACAGGAAATCCTTCCCCATAGAGATGGTATACCAAAGCTTCATGATAAATACCTGTCGATTCCATAACGACAACTATATCCTCTGGAGAACTGGCATTTTTAAGTAACCACTTTACCAACTTTTTAAAACCTGATAAATCATTACTAACCTCAAATGGATCTTCAAACTCCTTTGTAAGTCTAGCCGTTAGACGGCACAAACAAACAGCCAAAGTCTCTTTTGAGACATCTACTCCTAAGGAGAGTTTCAAAATTTCATTCTTCATAATAATGTTGATTTTTTAAACTCTATTCTCCATCACTTTTGCTCGCTTTTGATACGATCTCTGTTATAGGATCTAGGTACTGTTCAAGTTCTTAGAGAAATTAATAGAAGGGTGGAATTTCTAACACACGATATCATTGATTAAATGTATCTACCGAGACCTCCCTATCCCTTCTATGGAGTTTAATAATTAATTCCTATTTTTAGCTAAATTACAATCTCAAATCTAACATACGAACCGAGACCGTTGGCTGTAATATTCACAAAACCTTAGATATGTACAAGATTCTTATTCTTTTATTTCTTTTAACAAAGATTAATTCTTTTGCTCAAAACGAATACCAATTAAAAGTTAGGGTTAGTGGAAACATGCCTGAATTTGAATATATAATTGATGTTCATAGAAATAGTGAAAATTCTAAAATCTATTTTTCAGAATATACTGGTAAAGAAACTTATACTAAAACTGATAAAATAAGAATTACGGAATTACTTCATAAAAAAGATAGAACTGCAAATGAAAATATGGAAATAATGAAATTACGTGATAATTCAAAAAATTATTCAAAAGAGTGTTTCATTTTTTCAAAAAAAGATCCAATTATTGAATTAAGTGATTTAATTATAAGCTCGAAAAAAACAATTTTAAATGAAATTGAGACAAATAAAAATCGAGTTGTTCTTGATGCAATTCAAGTTAAAGTCACAATAAAAAATAAAAATGAAGCTGAATATTCATATAATATTCATGCTCCAGATGACGAATATTACAAGTTATTTAGACAATTGGTCAATGAAAGTTCTAAAGAATTTAGGGTGGTATATTATTAGCAAGAAAAAATTAGTTCCGAATAAAATACTACAGCCAACAACGGTTATCACAAATAACGGGTAGCATTTCAAAGAAAATAATTAAATTAACCAACAATTAAAACCTAAACCGACAAGTTCGCATCCCTACTCCCGCAACTTGTGTTAGGTACTGTGTTAGAAAACAAGTATTTTTGATAAAAATTTTAGGAAGTTGTCAATGCTAAATTACTTCTATCCTGTGCAGCAAGGACTTCGGTTCTTGCTGTCTTTTTTTGCTCATGTTCTGGATCGTAATCTATTTTATTTTTCCATAAACTATACATTAATACCAATAGCTTTCGCTCTACTGCTACTAAGGCTATCATTGGTTTGACTTTAGTGGGTTGGACTCGTTCGTAAAATTTTCTCAAGGTTGGATTCCATTGTATGGCACTCATCGCTGGCATATATAGTGCACTACGAATATGTTTATTCCCTTTCTTACTGATTCTCGTCTTTCCCTTATAAGCACCAGATTCTTTCAAGACCACATCAAATCCTGCATAACTAGTCAATTGTTTAGCATTAGTAAAACCGGTGAAACCCAAAGTTTCACCTACTACGGTCGCTGCAGATTTAAAAGAGATCCCGGGGATACTTTCCAAATGCTTAATCCTTTGATGCAACTGTGGATCATTCTTAACTAGAATTTCCATCTCCTTTTCTATTTCTATCAACTGCTTTTCAATCAATTTTAATCGCTGTCCATAGCGCTTTAGCTCCCGCTTGCTTTTATAAACGGAGTGTTCCAAGGCATGAAGTCTATTTCGCTCCATCTGCTTTTCCTTTAGTAAAAAAGATCGTTCCCGACTCAGCCCTTTTAACTGACGTAATATTGGATCTGGTGGGCTCCATAATGCCAACTCTCTTTCACAACCAAGCATGGCAAGCATACGGCTATCTAAGGCATCGGTCTTGGAACGTTGATCCAAACTTTGAGCATAGCGCTTTACACGTCCTGATTGCATAACACTTACAGGAAATCCTTCCCCATAGAGATGGTATACCAAAGCTTCATGATAAATACCTGTCGATTCCATAACGACAACTATATCCTCTGGAGAACTGGCATTTTTAAGTAACCACTTTACCAACTTTTTAAAACCTGATAAATCATTACTAACCTCAAATGGATCTTCAAACTCCTTTGTAAGTCTAGCCGTTAGACGGCACAAACAAACAGCCAAAGTCTCTTTTGAGACATCTACTCCTAAGGAGAGTTTCAAAATTTCATTCTTCATAATAATGTTGATTTTTTAAACTCTATTCTCCATCACTTTTGCTCGCTTTTGATACGATCTCTGTTATAGGATCTAGGTACTGTTCAAGTTCTTAGAGAAATTAATAGAAGGGTGGAATTTCTAACACACGATATCATTGATTAAATGTATCTACCGAGACCTCCCTATCCCTTCTATGGAGTTTAATAATTAATTCCTATTTTTAGCTAAATTACAATCTCAAATCTAACATACGAACCGAGACCGTTGTGAGCAATTTGTAAAAATGAGAATAACAAAAATGAAACAAAATATCAATTTTTTAATTTTACTAAGTTTACTTTTCAATAACAGTCTTGGAAATGCTCAGACCGAATCAACAACTGGATTTATTCCTAATGGATATGTATTGTTTGAAGAGTATAGTGCAGATGTTAATGAAGATGGATTAGAGGATTGTATTTTAATTATAAAGAATTCAAAAGAGGAAAATATAATTGAAAATAGATTTGGAGATGTAGTTGACCGTAATAGAAGAGGAATAATTGTGCTATTAGGCACTGAAAATGGTTATGAATCAATTTTAAAGAATTTAGATTGCTTCTCCTCTGAAAATGAAAATGGCGGCGTTTATTATCCTCCAGAACTTTCAATTGATATTCATAAGAACATTTTAAAAATTCATTACGGACATGGCCGATATGGAAATTGGGAGTATATTTTTAGATACGATGAATCAGACTTTAAATTGATTGGATATGAATCAAGTGAAAATCGTGGACCGATTGTGAATTACAAAACAAGCATTAATTTTCTAACAAAGAAAAAACAAGTTTTAGAAAATGAAAATATGAATTCCCAAGATAAAGAGGAAGTTTTTAAAGAAACTTGGGAGAAAATTAAAATTGAAAACTTGATAAAGTTGTCTGAAATACAAGATTTCGATGAAATTGATATGAATAAATATTAGTGTAACAAACAGCTCACAACATCGGTTCATCGCAAATAACGGGTATTGTGGAAAAAGTATAATTTTAGAAACCAGGAATGAAAATAGTTAATCCGACAAGTCCGCGTCCATACTCCCGCAACTTGCGATAACCGTGACCGTTGGCTACAATATTAAAGAAAAGAGAACTATGAAATACAGCCTTTCTGAAATGATGTGTTTAGATATCTATACATCCTCCTTGTCATCCAAAGAATATGACAAAATTAAACTTCAAATTAAACCATCGACACCTAAATTTATGCCCTTGTTAAGTTGGGATATCTATAGTCAGAACTATTTTAAAACACTTAAAAACCTGAAAACAGAAAGCGATATTAAAATGGTAAAAGCTTTTGCTAAAAAAGCTAAATGGAAAAATGAAATAGATACCATTTTTAACAATCAAGATTTTGACGCCTTAATTATAACAGATGCAGGACAGAAAATTGTTTGGGTTAATGAGGGCTTCACAAAAATGACAGGATACTCTAAATCATTTGCAGTCAATAAAAAACCTCATTTTTTACAAGGAATCAATACTTCGACAAAAGCAAAGAAAAGAATTAGGAACAAACTACATGAACTAAAACCGTTTACAGAAATCATAATGAATTACCGAAAAGACAATACACCTTATGAGTGCCAAGTCAAAATTATTCCAATGTATAGTGATAATGTAACTCACTTTTTAGCAATAGAAAAACAAGTTGTATGAATATAGAGAAGCGAATTAAAGCATCAACAACGACAATTTTTAAAGCAGTATTTCCTAATACTACAAATCATTATGATACCTTATTTGGAGGAACTGCAATGCAATTAATGGATGAAACAGCTTTTATAACTGCCACAAGATTTAGCCGTCAACAAATGGTTACCGTAAGTAGCGATAAAATTGATTTTAAAAAATCTATTGCCGCAGGAACAATAATCGAGTTAATAGGATATGTAACTCACGTAGGAAATACGAGTTTAAAAGTAAGAGTAGACATTTTTGTAGAAGAAATGTATTCTGACTTTAGAGAGAAAGCAGTTTCGGGAGAATTTACCTTCGTAGCGATAGATGACAGTAAAACACCGATAAAAATACTGTAGCCAACAATGGTTATCACAAATAACGGGTATTATCGAAAAAGTGTAATTTAGTATCCTAAGTAAGAAAATACTTAAACCGACAAGTTCGCATCCCTACTCCCGCAACTTGTGTTAACCGTATTCCAAGGTTAAATCCAAACTTTTTTCCCTAATTCTTCAGGCAGCAAATTTATGTAGTTCCACATACGGAGTACCTCTTTTTACTACTGCAAACACTCTGGATAATAGCTTATTGCGAACATTATTCAGCGCAATCATCTTTAGTTTACCTTCTTCTAGCTTTTTCTTGTAATAACGGCGTAATTCACTATCATGTTGAATAGCTGTACAAGCAGCCATGCTAAGCAGACTCTTCATTTGCCGGTCTCCCATCGGGTGACATTTTCGCCTTTTATGAATACTGCTCCCAGAACTATGACCAAAAGGAGCAGTCCCACAATAACTGGAGAATTGGCGCCAGCTATCAAAACGTTTAAAATTATTGGTGTGATAAAGCAACTGGGCACCTACAACTAATCCCACGCCTTTTAAAGAAGAGATCAACCGATAGTTTTGTGATAATGCTTCAGAATTCTTTATAAGTGATTTTAGTTGCTTCTCTATTTTATTTATTTGAGAAGTTAGATGAGCAATAGAGCTTACCAGCGTCTTGCAACAGGTATCGGTTGAACTACTGCTGAGTAACTTCTTTAGCTCGGAAAGGGTACTCATTAATCCTGTACGACTTCGAACCAGTTGATCCCGTAAAGCGAGTAATCTGCCTACTTCCAAGAGTTCCTTATCTTTCAGCTCACTGGCAGAAAGTTCCTCTCGGTGAAGCCAACCATATCTGGCGATCATCATGGCATCTACAACATCATTCTTCTCCCTGATTACTCCAGAGGATCTTTTGATCACTACTGGGTTTTCCTGCACATAAACCGCCTTCTTCGACGATAAATACAACGCTAACTTCAAGGAATAATGACCTGTATTCTCAAAACAAAAAAACACTTTCTGTTCCTTACCGTTAGCCCATTTCAACAAGGCTTTATAACCCACTACATCATTACTGAACTCACGATGTAAACTTCGATTATACGCAAAAGCATCTAACTTGTTTTTTGAAACATCAATTCCGATTACTTCTTGGTAATTTTTCATATTTTTAAAAATTAATATTTGAAGGGCGCAGTAACTAACTCCTTTAACGGGTCCATTTATTGACCTGGTATTCCAAATGGTTCTTTGCTGCCCATATGAAGAATGGAGGACTCTTACGGATATTGGATCTGTAATCTAGAGACCGTTTTAGTTCTCCTCCTTCTTCATCTCAAAGGTATATTTATTAATAAACGAAGTAAAGGAGACCGTTGTGCCCAATTAAAGATTAACATTTTTCCTTCGAATAATAATAAAATGATGCTAACTTTGATAATATCAAATGATAGTATCAAATGAAACCACCTTACGATATAACACCGAGTATTTTAAGATTTATAACTTCAATTTCCGAGAAAGTTGGAGCTATTAATGCAAACTATCTTAATAAACCATCTCCCAAATTAAGAAAGGAAAATAGAATAAAAACCATTCATTCATCTTTAAAAATTGAGGGTAACACATTGACTGAAGAACAGATCACTGCATTGCTTGAAAATAAAAGAATAATAGGGCCAAAGAAAGATGTAAAAGAAGTTTTGAATGCAATTGAGATTTATGAACACTTAGAAAATTATAATCCATTTAATGAAAAATCATTTTTAGAATGTCATAAACATTTAATGGAGAGCCTAATTGAAGATGCTGGAAAATACAGAAAACAAGGAGTCGGTATAATGAAAGGTTCACAAGTTGAACACTATGCTCCACCTTATGAAAATGTTCCTTTTTTAATGAAAGATCTATTTGACTATTTAAAATCATCAGAAGAAATAGAATTGATAAAAAGTTGCGTCTTTCATTATGAGATGGAATTTATTCATCCGTTTTTAGATGGAAATGGTAGAATGGGCAGATTGTGGCAAACATTAGTTTTAATGGAAAAATATCCCGTATTTGAATATTTACCCTTTGAAACTTTAATAAGTAAAGACCAGGACAAATATTATAAAGCTTTATCACAAAGTGACAAGTCGGGAAATTCCACAGCTTTTATTGAATATATGCTAGGGGTAATTGATAAATCATTAGATGAATTATTAGACTTCAATAGTCGCACATTGACTGAAAAAGATCGACTTGAATATTTCTTATCTCTCAACAAAAGAGAATTTACACGAAAAGATTATATGGAGGTGTTTAAAGATATTTCCGCTGCTACTGCAAGCCGAGATTTGAAAAAAGGAGTTGAACTAAAACTATTTAAAAAAGTAGGAGATAAAAACAAAACACGATATTTAATTTAACTGGGCACAACAACGGTTATCACAAATAACGGGTTATATCGAAAAAGTGTAATTTAGTATCCTAAGTAAGAAAAAAACAAAACCGACAAGTCGGCGTCCCTACTCCCGCAACTTGTGTTAACCGAGACAGTTGGCAACAATTATCATCAAAATCCCAAAAAAAACATTTTGGAAATATTTATAATCATAACAATTGGACTTATTACGTTTTATCTTTTTAAACGAAACAAAAAGAAAGACTCTACTGAAAAAGAAAAAGATCTTAGTAATGTTAAAAGTGAGAGTACAGGAAATAGCATCCAATTCACAATAGAATTAAATGAAAAAGAATTTGTTAGAAGAGCAAAAAATGGAAAACTAGATAAAAAAAGAAAAACAACCAGAGATATTGCTGGATTTTATGGCACTGAAAAAAAGTCACCAAATAAGAATTTTAGCATTTACTCTAGAGACGGTTTATTTAGAGGTTCGAAATGGGAGAATGGAAAAATTGCTTTAGTTAAGAATAATAAATTATTATTTAAAAAAGAGATAGAAAGACCACACGATTGTATTGTAAGTAATGACGGTATTGTTATATGTTGTGATTGGTCAAATGCAGAAAGTTTAACGGGAATATTTTATGTATTTGATAAATCAGGTATAGAATTATTTTCAATTCGAACAAATGCTAATTTAGGGAATTGTGCATTAAGCATTGATTCCAAAATAGCAATATTTGAAACACATAATTCTGATGACAATGATGGTGATAAACTTTTTATAATTGATCTTCAAGATCAAAAAATATTAAAGAAACTAGAAAGACCTATCTCCTTCAAGGAAGCGATAATTAAAACTAAAGATCAAAAAATAATACTTACTACAAGAAATGATTTTATCTATGAAATTGACTTTAATGGCTTACATACAAACAAAGAACAATATGAATCACAAATTTTAAATAAAGGAAGTATTACTGACGTACTGTATCATTTCGAAAGTAAACCAGACGAAGTTAAATTTAATGACAATGATTATTTGGATGTTTTAAGTAAAGCAGTTAATGATGAGAATGCTTCATATTCCTATGGATTAGATAAATTATACAGAAGAATAGGAGAGTTTTATGAAAATAAAGGAGAAATAAATCAAACAATTCATTATTGGGAAAAAGCAATTCAAATAAATCCAAAAGTTGGAGTTAAAAGGAAACTACAATCTTACAAAGTAAAGGGTAAATAACTGTTGCCAACAACGGTTATCACAAATAACGGGTTTTATCGAAAAAGTGTAATTTAGTATCCTAAGAAAGTAAAGAACAAAACCGAAAAGTCCGCGTCCCTACTCCCGCAACTTGTGTTAACCGAGACCGTTGGCTGTAATGCAGAAACTTTGAAAAAATGAAAATAATTTATCTAATTGTTCCAGGCTTAATTGCAATTATTGGAAACATAATTTTCTATCTAATTATTAAAAAAAATGTTGATCAAAAAATAGAAAAATTTAAGGTTGCTTATTCTGGAGTTTTCAGAGAAAAATTAGAAATTCATAAAACTCTTCTAAAGAAACTTTTTGATTTGAAAAGTAAAATTCAACAATTTCAATACAACGGATCTGAAGAAATGGGAATAGAATTACGCCGAGATTTTAATGACTTTATTAAATACTATATTTATAATCAACCATTCATTAAAAAAGAGATTTTAGCGGCCTTAAAAGAAATAAATAAGGAACTTCAAAGTTGCTTTGAAGAATTTTTTATGCATCATTCTCTCAAAAATGTTCAAGGGTTAGAATCAAAGATTAGAAAAGAAAATTTAGCGAAGTTTTTTGAAGCTGGAGATAAATTTAAGTCTAATGGTCCATTTATTACTTTAGAAGAATTACTAATAAATGAAATAAAAAAAGATTTAAAAATAGAACACGAATAAGCACTACAGCCAACAACGGTTATCACAAATAACGGGTAGCTTTTCAAAGAAAATAATCAAATTAACCAACAATTAAAATCTAAGCCGACAAGTTCGCGTCCCTACTCCCGCAACTTGTGTTAGGTACTGTGTTAGAAAACAAGTATTTTTGATAAAAATTTTAGGAAGTTGTCAATGCTAAATTACTTCTATCCTGTGCAGCAAGGACTTCGGTTCTTGCTGTCTTTTTTTGCTCATGTTCTGGATCGTAATCTATTTTATTTTTCCATAAACTATACATTAATACCAATAGCTTTCGCTCTACTGCTACTAAGGCTATCATTGGTTTGACTTTAGTGGGTTGGACTCGTTCGTAAAATTTTCTCAAGGTTGGATTCCATTGTATGGCACTCATCGCTGGCATATATAGTGCACTACGAATATGTTTATTCCCTTTCTTACTGATTCTCGTCTTTCCCTTATAAGCACCAGATTCTTTCAAGACCACATCAAATCCTGCATAACTAGTCAATTGTTTAGCATTAGTAAAACCGGTGAAACCCAAAGTTTCACCTACTACGGTCGCTGCAGATTTAAAAGAGATCCCGGGGATACTTTCCAAATGCTTAATCCTTTGATGCAACTGTGGATCATTCTTAACTAGAATTTCCATCTCCTTTTCTATTTCTATCAACTGCTTTTCAATCAATTTTAATCGCTGTCCATAGCGCTTTAGCTCCCGCTTGCTTTTATAAACGGAGTGTTCCAAGGCATGAAGTCTATTTCGCTCCATCTGCTTTTCCTTTAGTAAAAAAGATCGTTCCCGACTCAGCCCTTTTAACTGACGTAATATTGGATCTGGTGGGCTCCATAATGCCAACTCTCTTTCACAACCAAGCATGGCAAGCATACGGCTATCTAAGGCATCGGTCTTGGAACGTTGATCCAAACTTTGAGCATAGCGCTTTACACGTCCTGATTGCATAACACTTACAGGAAATCCTTCCCCATAGAGATGGTATACCAAAGCTTCATGATAAATACCTGTCGATTCCATAACGACAACTATATCCTCTGGAGAACTGGCATTTTTAAGTAACCACTTTACCAACTTTTTAAAACCTGATAAATCATTACTAACCTCAAATGGATCTTCAAACTCCTTTGTAAGTCTAGCCGTTAGACGGCACAAACAAACAGCCAAAGTCTCTTTTGAGACATCTACTCCTAAGGAGAGTTTCAAAATTTCATTCTTCATAATAATGTTGATTTTTTAAACTCTATTCTCCATCACTTTTGCTCGCTTTTGATACGATCTCTGTTATAGGATCTAGGTACTGTTCAAGTTCTTAGAGAAATTAATAGAAGGGTGGAATTTCTAACACACGATATCATTGATTAAATGTATCTACCGAGACCTCCCTATCCCTTCTATGGAGTTTAATAATTAATTCCTATTTTTAGCTAAATTACAATCTCAAATCTAACATACGAACCGAGACCGTTGTGGCTAATAGCCCAAAAAACAAAATTCAGTAAAGAACATAATTGATAAAGAACTGATAAGAACCCGTTTTTCGCAACTGTTGCGCTAAATTTAAAAGATTGAAAAATGAGTAAAATGGAGTTCGTTGATTTTTACTCAAACCTAAAAGATTTAAGTTCTTATTCTGACTTTTACTCAGGATTGTTAGCTATAAACAATTGAATGATTTTAAATTTAAATCGCTGAATTTACTCGGGAGTGAAAAAGTCAAATGAAAATGAGATTTAAAGAACAAAAATGATTTAAATACAAGTCGCTGACTTTTACTCGAACCGAAGATTTGAGTTCTTATTCCGACTTTTACTCAGGATTGTTAACTACAAACAATTGAATGATTTTAAAGATAAATCACTGACATCACTCAGACGTGAAAAGTGAC
This sequence comes from Gillisia sp. Hel_I_29, assembly GCF_000744275.1. Lineage (NCBI taxonomy): Bacteria > Pseudomonadati > Bacteroidota > Flavobacteriia > Flavobacteriales > Flavobacteriaceae > Gillisia > Gillisia sp. Hel_I_29. The sequence continues at coordinate 1,148,652 of NZ_JQLP01000005.1, read as the reverse complement.
AATATCAATGAGGTTTAAAATGACAATATTGATAAAAAAATTCTTACTCGGATAAAAGCTACTAGCCACATCATCGGTTAAGCCCAAATAGCGGGTATCTCAACAAAAAGTAATATTTTAGTAACCAATAAATAAACAACTAAGCCGACAAAAACGTGTCCCTACTCCACGCCACTTGGCTTAACCAAGACCGTTACCTATCATTTTTATGAAGACACATAAAATACATATTACCGAAAAACAAATTAAAGTTTTAGAAGAGTTATTGAAAAAAGATGTTTATATAATTAGTGCGCCGAGTTTAAATATTTCTACGGAGGATAAAATAATGGAATCTAGTTATTTCTATATGCCTTACTTATCAGAAAATATAATAGGTTCTAAACAACTTAAGACTTTTAAATTCAGGAGTATATTCGATGAGGAAGATGATGTTGATTTTTTTAGGATGGAGTTTGCAATAAAAAGAAATGAGAATGAACTAAAAAACAAATTTGACCAGTATGTTTTTCAAAATATGAATTCTTCAATTTCATTCGCTCCTTCTTCTCCTATAGAGAAAATTCAAGTATTAACTTATAAGTATATTTATGAATCAACAAATCCTACAATAGAAAGTGTCAAGGTGGATTATGATGACGCATTACTATTCTTTCAAGAAAATGGGAAAAGGTTCATGTTAGCATGTGTTCATTCGTGTACATCATATTCGCAATTTATAAGAAATGATACTACGATAAATGAAAAAATTAAAGATCTATACATTAGAAAAGAGATAAAAAACGATAGGTAACATCGGTTCATCGCAAATAACGGGTTTTATCGAAAAAGTGTAATTTTAGAAACCAAGAAGTAAATTGGTTAAGCCGACAAGTCCGCGTCCCTACTCCCGCAACTTGCGATAACCGTAACCGTTGTAGCAAATTTTGAAGCAACCTTTCGTTATCAAAATATCTATTATATTAATAACAAATGATATAATTATGAAAAATGTATTATGGATTACAATCTTATTCTTATTTGTATTAGGATGTAGTAAGGATGATAATTCCAGTCCAAGACTGTTAGGAACTTGGGAGCGATCATATGAACCTGTGGCAGCAGAAATTGAAGGACTTAACGAAGGAGATTATTTAATAGTTTCCCAAATTAATTTTTCTTCCAATAATACTTATACTTCGTTGTTGTTCATAATCGATAAAAATAATCAAGAAAAACTTGGATATTTTTCTAAAGAAATCGGAACCTACAATGTTGACAATAATATGATTAAATTAAAATATAACAGCTGGGCTTCTAATGAAGAAAATTATTTTGAGAGTGTTCCTTTAGAAAACCTAATCTTAATAAAATCAGATATTGAACATAGTCGTAGTTTTTACTTTGAAAATAATGAACTACTATTAGGTTGCGGTGAATTACAAAACTGTGCTCTAATTCCTTATAAAAGAGTTATTCTAAAATAATCGGAGAAACTAAACTTGCAATACCATTGACTATAGTAACCGAATTCTAACATGCTATCTAACTTAATAAAGAAGAAAATGAAAAATATTATACTTATTGTTTGTTCAATATTACTATTTATTGGGTGTTCTAAAGAAATAACAGATCAAATTTCATATAAAATAATTGATGAAAGTACTTTAAGCTATGACGAAGAAAATAAAATTCGTAAACAGTTTTTAGTATTTGAAAATGAAAATGATTGGAACGATTTTATTCCAGAAATAGAAAGAGTGAATCCAAACCAAGCAGAAAAATTGAAAAATTTGAATTTTGATTTTACCAGTAACGATTTGATAATCGTAATCGGTGAATTTTTTAATTACTGCTGTAGTGAAATAAAGATCAACAAAGTTTATAAAAAAGATGGAAAAACTATGGTTGATTTCGAGGAAAGCGGACCAGGAATGGCAACAGCACTCAGTCAAGCATATTTAATTTTAGAAGTTCAAAAAAACTTTTAAAACAAATTTTAGTTTACAAAACTTGCAACAACATCGGTTAAGCGCAAATAGCGGGCATTCCAATGAAAAGTGATAGTTTAGACACCAAGTAACAAAACAACTAAGCCGACAAGGACGCATCCCTACTCCACGCTACTTGCCTTAACCAAGACCGTTAGCTATCATTATTAAGCAAACCTTAAATTCTATGAATAAAACAAGATTTTTGATAATTATTGTAATGTTCTATAATATTACATTGATTTCTCAAAATGTCACCTATAATCATCTTGTAGATTCTTCCAATGTAAAAACACAGGAAGTAATTAGATTAATTGAGAACTACATCAAATCTGAACCCAACAAACTAGGATTCAATCAATTTTGGAATGAAGAAGATCAAAGAAATTATGAACACTATGACTTTTTAGAAAGTGAGTTCAAACCTTCTTTATATATGGATTTTCCTATACATGTTTTGAGTGTGAAATCAAATAATGATATATACCAATTGAAAGCACAATATTCTTTTTGTCAAGAAAACGGAACCCCTTATGTCTTAGCAATTGTGAACTATTATGCCAAACCTGAAAACGGTAGTTATAAACTATATAATGCACTTATAGAGAACAGAAAAAAATGGAATTATAAGAAAGTTGGGCTTATTGATTACTACTTTCCCAAGTATCACGAATTCAACATGGATAAAGCGGAGATAGCAAATGATTTTATTCATGAAATAAGTAAAATATTTGATGTAAAGCCTATTCCTTTTGAATATTATATGGCTGATGATTATGATGAAATACAGAATTTAAAAGGTATAGATTACTATATAGGAATGGGCGGTGCTAATATGCCTAGTGGAAAATCATCGTTTGATAAAATATATGGTAGCGGATTGGGCGAGGATTATTTGCATGAAATTTATCATGTTCAAATAGATCAACATTATCCAAATAAAAATTACTGGATCACTGAGGGACTTGCAACATACCTTAGCAATTCAAGTAGAGGCAAAAGTTTAAAATGGCACCAAGAAAAGATTTATAATTATCTAAAGAAGAATCCCAATGTCAATTTAAATAATTTAACTGATTATGTGAATTTCGATCAATATACAGATTATCATTACGCGCTAGGAAGTTTTCTTATTAAGAAAATTTACGAAAAAGGTGGATGGAAAATGATTAAAGAAATGATGAACAGTGGTACATCAAATGAGGAATTTTATGCTGCTCTCGAAAATTGCTTAGGAATTGCAAAATCTGACTTAAATGAATATATAAGAGAGAACTTAAAATTAGAATTTGAGTAAATAACGATAGCTAACATCGGTTAAGCGCAAATAGCGGGCAATATAGTGAAAAGTATTATTTTAGACACCAAGTAAAAACCAACAAAACCGACAAGAACGTGTCCATACCCCACGCTACTTGCCTTAACCAAGACCGTTAGCGGCAAGCATTATCGAAATTCGAATACAAATGATAAACTATTTAATCGAAATATGTATAGCAATTGATATAGCTATATTAGGAATTGCATATCCTATTTTAATTGATAAAATTTCAAATATTGGATCAAAATATTATTCAGAATATCTTACCAATATTTTTGATGCAGAATTTCCAAATAATAAAGTGTATAGGGGTTTTTCATTCTTCCAAATAATTTTAATAATTACACTTTTAAGTTTTATTTTCCAAATTTTTTGGATTCCAACAATACCTTATTTTACAGGTAATATTATAATTGATAACTCTGCTGATCTAATAGTTTTCTTTTTGACTCTGATACTGACAGGAACATTCCTTTATTGGTTAAATAGAATTATGCTGTTTCAGGGTAAGGCATCAGAATTGTTGAAATACTTAATATCAGAGTATAACAATCAACAACAAGATAACCAACATAAGACTTACCTATTAAAATCTATTAATGAGTTCGCTATTTATGCAATAAAACATCAGGATTTCCATTTGCAAGAATCATTAGTAAATTTCTATTCTTCCTTATTTTATCGCTATCGAGAAAACTTCGATCCTGAAGAAGGTCCGATTTATCCGATAGATCTTTATTTCGTTAATAATGAAATAATTGCAACATCTATTCATAATGAGAACCTAAAGTTAAAGGTCTTAGAACATCGTGCATCATCTGGGATTTGGTTGATAGGCGAAAATTTCAAATTCAGTAAATTATCAAACGAAACTTATAGATGGTTATGGAGAAATTTAGTTATATCTAGTAATCATAAAAAATTAATTTCGAATTACTGGAGCAGAGCTTCTCAAAATTTCAATTATAGTCTTTCAGCCTTGATACCAGAATATGAGAATGGAGAGATAGCTAATCAGAAAGAAATTGATAAAGTCAATATAGAACGTAAACAATTTTTGGAATTTAACTATGCTTTGGGTGGATTATTATTTTATCAGAAGGAATACCACGCATTGCAATACATACTATCATTCTCTCAATCACAACCTCCAAGTTATCCGCTTCTACCTCAGACAATGGATGAAATCTTCTCCTGGTTTGAACATTTCAGTAATGAGTTTAGAACTATGGATGAACCATTAGAGTTTAAATATTCCTTTCCAGAAATAGATAACTTGGGAATTAGCAATGACATTAGCAATAACATTTGCCTCTATATTTCCTTACTATTTATAAGACAGTTTACTCAACAAAAAATTTACGTCTATCAAAATTTTAGAATTTTTCACAATTTAACCGATGATTTACAGACTCTTTATTCATATAATGATAGACTACCATATTTTAGAAGTTGTATAGAACAAGTTTTAGGAAATAAAGAGTTGTTAAAAGACTTAGATTTTAAAATTAAGAGTGAAGAAGAAATTCTGGAAACCTTTGATAATTTAGATCAAAAGATCAAGGAAAAAATTGATCTTACCAAGTTAGGTGCTGGTTTATCACAAGAAAAGATTACAACATTTTATGATTCTACAAAAGAAATTATTACTTCTGCATTTAAAAAGTATAATGTAATCGGGAATGAAGAAAATTTTAAAGATGTAGATGATAGTATGGTTTCTTCAATAAATGGGGAATTAATCGTTTCAACCAAATCATCATTTACTGATAATGATATTCCTAATATTAATTTTGATACTATTTATGCAGAGAGTATTGCAAGATATAAGATCCAAAAATTTCTCCCTAATGCCTTTTTGGTAGCTAAGACTAATCGCTTTGTTTTAGAAAGAAACCAATTAATAGAAGGTTTAGACAGATTACTTAAAAAGTTGGATAATAAGATCATCGTAGCAATCAGACCAAGTTATGAATCCAAACAATTAATCGATAATTCCAAATACAAGAAAATTTTTATCGAAATACCCTCAAGCAACCATCATCTTAATGACAACTTTTTCATTTTAGATAAAAAAGATTTACCAAAGTTTGAATCAAAAGATTTATCAAAAACCGAAATAGAGAAATTTAATTTAAATCTTCTAAATGAAGAATATAAAATCTATTCAAACGTAATTGATATAAACCTGCCTAAAAATGAGGATTTGAAAGAAGAATATTTAACAAGTGATGATGAAGAATTAAAAGTGTTAATAGTAATCTCATTTATTTTTCTAATAAAATGGAGAAAGGAAAGGAAGATAATTATGCTAGCTCTAACAAGTCCGTTTAACGAAAGAGGTATTGTCGATAACATTGAGGATGTAATACCATTATAAAATGCCAGCCGCTAACAACGGTTATCACAAATAACGGGTTTTATCGAAAAAGTGTAATTTAGTATCCTAAGTAAGAAAATACTTAAACCGACAAGTCCACGTCCCTACTCCCGCAACTTGTGTTAACCGAGACCGTTAGCTGTAATCTGACCAAAAAAACGCAAATGGGAATATTTGACTTTTTCAAAAAAAATAAAGAAGAATCTGAAAATAAAAAAGCAGAAGTCCTAATTTTAGAGAAACCAAATTTTTCAAAAGTTAACATTGAGAAGTTGGAGGATTATTACGATTGGACAATAAATTATGGAGAGCGGAAATTGAACTTGGATTTAAACTTTGAAACCGATTCGACAAATCAAGCTGAATTAAATCAAATTATGGAATTCGTAAAAAAGATACCTGAATTTGACCACCAAAATCGGAATTACATAAAATCGGACTTTGAGCAAGACGTGAGTATGACATCGGACTATCTGAATTTCTACCTTGACGAACTTGATGAAAGTGAATTAGGTGGAATAATTGACTTGAAAAATCGAAAAAAATCGAGGAATAGTCTTTTAATGGAAGAACTGAACTTAATAAGAGTTGGAATTTATCCACAAGCTTCTTATTTCGCAACATTTGACTATTCGATTGACATTGATGGAGAACCTTGCAATCAGCTTTTAGTTTTGAATATTAATCAAGATGGAACTTTAGACTATATAACGTGGGAAAGTTGAAAAGACTACAGCTAACAATGTATATAAAAAATAGGCGAAACAGTAGTAAATTCAAGGCTTTTGGCTCTTATCAAAGTTTGTGCTTAGCCGAAAGTTTCGTGCTTCCAAACCGCCTACTTTTCATATACTAAACGTTGCCAGCAAGCAAAAAAAGCACTTAAATGAAACATTTTTTTAGAATATCATTATTCGTTTTTCTTTTTGTTGGATGTAAAGAACAAAAGATTGCATCTAATCAAGGAGTTGAAAGAACTGAATTAAATAATGATTTAATTCAAGAACTAAATAGAGTAATAGAAATTGATCAATTAGCAGCGAGTAACGCTTTTCCACCTGAAAATTATTCTGATTATTCTCAAGAAAAGTGGAATTTATTTAAGGACAGTATTTATAAATCTCACCAAAGATTGATTGTTGAAATAATCGAAAAAAATGGATATCCAGGTTACAGTTTAGTAGGTAATCAAGGTTCTAATATTGCATTTATAATTGTGCAGCATTCCGATCACGACCCTGAATTTCAAAAAGAATATTTAGAACAAATGAAAATTGAGGTAGAAAAAGGAAATGACACAGCTTCCAATTATGCTCTTTTAACAGATAGGTCAAATCTTAATACTGGAAAAAAACAAATTTATGGTACTCAAGTCGCTTATAACTTCAAAATATCTCAAGCATACCCAAAAAATCTAAAAGACAGTTTAAACGTGAATGAAAGAAGAAAAGCTATTGGACTTGAACCATTAGAAGACTATTTGAACAGAATGTCGGAAATGAATTTTGAGATGAATAAAAAAATTTATTTGAAAAATGGAATAACAAAACCAACATTATATAAAACTGACTAAATGCCTGCAGGCAACAACGGTTATCACAAATAACGGGTTTTGTCGAGAAAGTTTAATTTAGTATCCTAAGTAAGAAAATATTTAAACCGACAAGTCCGTGTCCCTACTCCCGCAACTTGTGTTAACCGTATTCCAAGGTTAAATCCAAACTTTTTTCCCTAATTCTTCAGGCAGCAAATTTATGTAGTTCCACATACGGAGTACCTCTTTTTACTACTGCAAACACTCTGGATAATAGCTTATTGCGAACATTATTCAGCGCAATCATCTTTAGTTTACCTTCTTCTAGCTTTTTCTTGTAATAACGGCGTAATTCACTATCATGTTGAATAGCTGTACAAGCAGCCATGCTAAGCAGACTCTTCATTTGCCGGTCTCCCATCGGGTGACATTTTCGCCTTTTATGAATACTGCTCCCAGAACTATGACCAAAAGGAGCAGTCCCACAATAACTGGAGAATTGGCGCCAGCTATCAAAACGTTTAAAATTATTGGTGTGATAAAGCAACTGGGCACCTACAACTAATCCCACGCCTTTTAAAGAAGAGATCAACCGATAGTTTTGTGATAATGCTTCAGAATTCTTTATAAGTGATTTTAGTTGCTTCTCTATTTTATTTATTTGAGAAGTTAGATGAGCAATAGAGCTTACCAGCGTCTTGCAACAGGTATCGGTTGAACTACTGCTGAGTAACTTCTTTAGCTCGGAAAGGGTACTCATTAATCCTGTACGACTTCGAACCAGTTGATCCCGTAAAGCGAGTAATCTGCCTACTTCCAAGAGTTCCTTATCTTTCAGCTCACTGGCAGAAAGTTCCTCTCGGTGAAGCCAACCATATCTGGCGATCATCATGGCATCTACAACATCATTCTTCTCCCTGATTACTCCAGAGGATCTTTTGATCACTACTGGGTTTTCCTGCACATAAACCGCCTTCTTCGACGATAAATACAACGCTAACTTCAAGGAATAATGACCTGTATTCTCAAAACAAAAAAACACTTTCTGTTCCTTACCGTTAGCCCATTTCAACAAGGCTTTATAACCCACTACATCATTACTGAACTCACGATGTAAACTTCGATTATACGCAAAAGCATCTAACTTGTTTTTTGAAACATCAATTCCGATTACTTCTTGGTAATTTTTCATATTTTTAAAAATTAATATTTGAAGGGCGCAGTAACTAACTCCTTTAACGGGTCCATTTATTGACCTGGTATTCCAAATGGTTCTTTGCTGCCCATATGAAGAATGGAGGACTCTTACGGATATTGGATCTGTAATCTAGAGACCGTTTTAGTTCTCCTCCTTCTTCATCTCAAAGGTATATTTATTAATAAACGAAGTAAAGGAGACCGTTGTAGCCAATGCGGACATTGAACATTCAGCTTAAAAACCAAATTTCTAAAAACGAAAATCCCAAATTTTAAAACCAATATTTATCTTTAGATAAATTTATACCTCAATGAATAAGTCAGTTTTCGAAATTTCAAAAATGGATTGTCCTTCAGAAGAAAATCTGATAAGGATGAAATTAGATGAAATCTCTAGTATTAAAAATCTTGATTTCGATATTCCGAATAGAAAATTAACAGTATTTCACGAAGGTGAAATTCAATCTATAGAAGAATCATTAGACGGACTAAAATTAGGAACCAAAAAAATTAAGACGGAAGAAACCGACCAAACAGAATTTGAAACAAATGCTCAACAGAAAAAATTACTTTGGTATGTACTAGCTATAAATTTCATCTTTTTTATATTGGAAATGACAACCGGTATAATTTCTAAATCTATGGGATTAGTTGCCGATAGTTTAGATATGCTAGCCGATTCTTTTGTTTATGGAATAAGTATTTTCGCTGTCGGTGGTTCTGTTGTAAAAAAGAAAAAAATTGCAAATTTAGCTGGTTATTTTCAAATCTTACTTGCATTAATTGGATTTGCAGAAGTGCTAAGAAGGTTTTTTGGAAGTGAAACTCTTCCTAAATTTCAAACAATGATTATCGTTTCAATTTTTGCTTTAATTGCGAATGGAATTTGTTTATTTCTACTGCAAAAATCTAAAAGCAAACAAGAAGCTCATATGCAAGCAAGTATGATTTTCACTTCAAATGATGTAATAATAAATGTAGGAGTTATAATTGCTGCTATACTTGTTAAATGGTTGAATTCAAGTAAGCCTGACTTAATTATTGGAACAATTGTTTTTATTCTAGTAGTTCAAGGTGCTATAAGAATTTTAAAAATAGGCAAGTAACCGCACTGGCAACAACAACGGTTATCACAAATAACGGGTTTTATCGAAAAAGTCTAATTTAGTATCCTAACAAGAAAACAACTAAACCGACAAGTTCGCGTCCCTACTCCCGCAACTTGTGTTAACCGAGACCGTTGTGTGTAATTTTTATGTAAAATTTACTATTAAATTTGAAACAGAGCATTGTGAAAAAATCATTGGATACATATGAAATTTTAATTTTAAAACAGATCGTATATTTATATTATCCATCAAATTTATCGGCAACGAAGAAAACAGATGATTATATTAAAACTCAAGAATTTATAAATCTAAAAGCTTCAATAAATAGTTCTTCTAGAAAAGAAAATCTGGAGAAATTAGAAAATGAAATTTCTGTAAAATTTAATGAATATAAATTTCAAAAGGTTTCATTGGATAATTGGCTAGATCGAGCTGAATGCTATTGGTTAGACATCATTGTTGAGAATAACCTCTTACGATATAAACTTCAATTGAGTAAATTAATCCCATATTTTACACTATTTCTAACAGAAGTAAACCTTGATTCCGATAATAGAATTTTTGAATCTCCTCCAAAAATTATTACAGAAAATCAATATTCACAAAAATCAAAGGATTTGGTTACAAATTTATCGGAATACATAAAAGTAAATTTCGGATTAAAACCATTTAATTTGAGTTGGGACAACTATATTTTAGAAGATATAAGTTTTCAAGATTTTGATTTTGGAAATTTCACATTATACAACGCATTTTTTTCGAACAATTTAAAATACTAACCATGAAAAAATTTTATTTCGCAATTGCATTAATATCAACTATAATTTTAGGCATAATTTTCAAAGAAAAATTTTTAACTATAAATCTAAGTGACACTTATTATGTAATCAACTACTCTTCACTTGCCATTTTAGTAGGAATTGGTATAATCATACTATTTGGATCACACCACTTTATCAAAAAATCTGTTAAAATCATGAGATAACATTTTTTCTTATTAAACCATATCATATTTATAGTACAAAGGAGAAATTTGTTTAGTCCTTTCTAAAGAATATAGTTTTGACTAAAAAACTACACACAACAGCGCATAACTCAAATAAGCGGCACCGTTAGAAAGAAAATAATTATCTTGACCAACAAATCAGGTCTACGCCGACAAGTTCGCATCCCCTACTCCGCCAACTTGTGTTATGCGCGGCCGTTGCCCACAATATGAACAAAGATTCTAGTCAAACTAAAGTATAAACTGTTTAACTAACCAGGAACCAACTTTGATGTAATGAAACCTTATTGTTATATATATCCATTACTGTTTATTTTTTTCATTTTCTCGTGCAAGGAACAGGAAAAAGGAAACGGTAGATCTGATCTAAAAAAAGAGGAAGCAAAAATAACAAACGATAAAATTTTGTTAGTTTATAATAGATCTTCGATACCCGAGGATTCATTAAAAATAGAATTAATTTACAATTCCTCATTGGACACTCTTAAACTTTCAGAAAAAGATAAGAGGTATACTTTTCTGTACTATACTTTTGAAAATATTAACCTAGAAGATTTGGAAAAAAGTATAAAAGAAGATGATTGGTCACAAATAAATAAAAACCATATTCAGTCATATGTGTTAGATACAGCAATGACGGCTGAGATTTATTACAAGCCTAAAACGAAATATGTGAATGTTATTAAGGGAGTTATTGATGATATTATCTTTTTGCAGGAATACAATGAAAAAGGTGAAACCCGAATGATTCATCATATAACCAAATTTGAAGAGAATATTGATGATTATTAAAATTCTGGTTTTAAATACTGTGGGCAACATCGGTTAAGCGCAAATAGCGGGCATTCCGATGAAAAGTGTTATTTTAGAGACCAAGTAAAAAACAACAAAGCCGACAAGTTCGCGTCCCTACTCCACGCCACTTGCCTTAACCAAGACCGTTGTACACAATTTTAGAATATGACCCGAAAATTTTACTTTTATTTTATATCTATTATTTTAATCTTTACTTCTTGTTCAAGAAAAATAAATCCTAATGAAGGATATGAACAGATAAAGAGCAAAAATTCAGTAGACTTATTTGAAGCAAATAATTCAATTGCAAAAGAAATTAAAGTAAATGCCGATTTTAAAGATAAGCTTTCTCTGGATGATTCCATTTTGTATTATAATGACTCAATTAAATCCAATTATAAAAATTTTACTTTTGATCTAAAAGCCGACAAAAAATATAAAATAAAAGTAAGTAGTTTATGTAATTGTGCAGGTCTTAAAAAATATATATTTATTCCTAAAATTGCTACAGGGAATGTAAATAGTAGAATTAATCTGGAATTAGATTCTACTTATTTTAACTATGAAAAAGGACCTTTGACTTTAAACAAAGTTTGGAGTTTAAAATCTAATGGATTAACTGAGAATACTACTATGGAATTTTTATTATTCTCCGACAATGAAAAACTCTCTGAAAATGTGTTTAAGTTTATTGTGACATCATTTGGAGCAATTCCCGTAAATATAAAATCAACCCTTGTAGGTAACTTTATAATAGAAATTGAGGAACACTAAAACTGTGTACAACAACGGTTATCACAAATAACGGGTTTTATCGAAAAAGTGTAATTTAGTATCCTAAGAAAGAAAAGAACAAAACCGACAAGTTCGCGTCCCTACTCCCGCAACTTGTGTTAGGTACTGTGTTAGAAAACAAGTATTTTTGATAAAAATTTTAGGAAGTTGTCAATGCTAAATTACTTCTATCCTGTGCAGCAAGGACTTCGGTTCTTGCTGTCTTTTTTTGCTCATGTTCTGGATCGTAATCTATTTTATTTTTCCATAAACTATACATTAATACCAATAGCTTTCGCTCTACTGCTACTAAGGCTATCATTGGTTTGACTTTAGTGGGTTGGACTCGTTCGTAAAATTTTCTCAAGGTTGGATTCCATTGTATGGCACTCATCGCTGGCATATATAGTGCACTACGAATATGTTTATTCCCTTTCTTACTGATTCTCGTCTTTCCCTTATAAGCACCAGATTCTTTCAAGACCACATCAAATCCTGCATAACTAGTCAATTGTTTAGCATTAGTAAAACCGGTGAAACCCAAAGTTTCACCTACTACGGTCGCTGCAGATTTAAAAGAGATCCCGGGGATACTTTCCAAATGCTTAATCCTTTGATGCAACTGTGGATCATTCTTAACTAGAATTTCCATCTCCTTTTCTATTTCTATCAACTGCTTTTCAATCAATTTTAATCGCTGTCCATAGCGCTTTAGCTCCCGCTTGCTTTTATAAACGGAGTGTTCCAAGGCATGAAGTCTATTTCGCTCCATCTGCTTTTCCTTTAGTAAAAAGATCGTTCCCGACTCAGCCTTTTAACTGACGTAATATTGGATCTGGTGGCTCCATAATGCCAACTCTCTTTCACAACCAAGCATGGCAAGCATACGGCTATCTAAGGCATCGGTCTTGGAACGTTGATCCAAACTTTGAGCATAGCGCTTTACACGTCCTGATTGCATAACACTTACAGGAAATCCTTCCCCATAGAGATGGTATACCAAAGCTTCATGATAAATACCTGTCGATTCCATAACGACAACTATATCCTCTGGAGAACTGGCATTTTTAAGTAACCACTTTACCAACTTTTTAAAACCTGATAAATCATTACTAACCTCAAATGGATCTTCAAACTCCTTTGTAAGTCTAGCCGTTAGACGGCACAAACAAACAGCCAAAGTCTCTTTTGAGACATCTACTCCTAAGGAGAGTTTCAAAATTTCATTCTTCATAATAATGTTGATTTTTTAAACTCTATTCTCCATCACTTTTGCTCGCTTTTGATACGATCTCTGTTATAGGATCTAGGTACTGTTCAAGTTCTTAGAGAAATTAATAGAAGGGTGGAATTTCTAACACACGATATCATTGATTAAATGTATCTACCGAGACCTCCCTATCCCTTCTATGGAGTTTAATAATTAATTCCTATTTTTAGCTAAATTACAATCTCAAATCTAACATACGAACCGAGACCGTTGCCAGCAATATTGACTCGTCCTGAATAAAGGCTACATAATTCTAAACAGTTATGTATAAAAATGACAGAGTAACCAGACGTTACAGTGAACCATTCAAATTAAAAATTTTATCAGAACTTAGTACTGGGAAATACACAAAGTATGAACTAGGCAAACTCTATGGGATTGCTCCTTCCACCATCAATGAATGGATCAGAAAGTATGAACGTAAAGACCTAATGAACACAAGGGTTATGATAGAAACAAAGGATGAAATAACACGGATCAAAGCACTCCAAAAAGAGATTGAACAGCTTAAAAAACTACTCCTTAAAAAGGATATGGATCAACTTGTCGATGATGCATACTTGGAAGTAGCTGCTCAAAAACTAGGCTACAAAAGTGTCTTGGAACTTAAAAAAAAACTAAATATCAAGCCTTAATCATAGCAAAGGAAAAAGCTAAGGGATTTGCTTCGTTAACCAAAATATGTGATTGTTTTGAACTAAAGCGAGATGCTTATTATAAGTATAAATGCAGAGCTGATAAGCGAAAAAAGGTTGAACAACATATAATTACCATCGTTAAAAGACGACGTAAATCCCTTCCTAGAGAAGGCGTGAGAAAGCTTATGAAATCCCTAGGACAGGATTTTGAAAAACAACACCTGAAAGTGGGTAGAGACACCCTGTTCAATGTTCTTAGAGAACATAAAATGTTGACATTAAGAAAAAAGTACAGTGCCAGAACAACCAATTCGTATCACAGGTTTTATAAGTACAATAACATTATAAAAGATCTAAAAGTAAACCGATCTAATCAAGTTTGGGTATCGGACATTACGTATATCAGAACTCTAAAAGGATTTTGTTACCTAGCACTCATTACAGATATGCATTCCAGAAAGATTGTGGGTTATGACCTTAGTGATAGCCTAGAACTTAAAGGATGCGTGAGAGCACTTAATAAAGCGATTTACCAAGCCAAAGACATCAAAGGGCTCATACACCATTCAGACAGAGGGATACAATATTGCAGCAATGTGTATACTCAAATCCTTAAAAGAAAAAAGATAGCTATCAGTATGACTGAAGAAAATCACTGTTACGAAAATGCAATGGCAGAACGCGTAAATGGGATCCTGAAAGATGAATTCTATCTCGATCAGGTCTTCACAAACAAGGAACACGCGAAAAGAGCAGCAAAAAGTGCCATTAAATTATATAATGCAATTAGATTACATTTATCTTTAGACTATCAAACTCCAAATATGGTATATAAATTAACAGCGTAAAATCAATTTTAACCTGTAGCCATATTTCAGGACAAGACATTTTTAAGAAAATGATAAATTTTAAAGTTCCTAGATATTGGATACAAAGAAAAAGTGGAAGTCGAAGTTATCCAAATGAGATTGAAAACTGGTTCTCTGAGGATTTCGATAATTATTTCATCTATCATCATCCGATTTTAATTGATTTAGATATTCAAAATGGTCGTGAATCTTCTCGCGACGAACTAGGAAGACCTAAAAATAAACGTGTCTTGACATTTAACCAATTCAAAAAGGAATTTTTAAAAGAAGGAGAAGACTTTAAAGATTATTACGATTACGTTATGTATCAGGTCCGAAACAAAGATACGAGACCAAATTATTTATGGGGAAGTGAAGAAGGTTCTAGTATTTATTTTAATGATATTTTAGAACTCTTAAGAGTATTCGATTCAACCCTTCAAACAAAAGTATATTGCCATTATGATGTTTTAAGAAAAATTCGAGGAAATATTGAAAACAATGACTTACCGTCATTATATTTTACAAAAATAGAACAGATTAAAGATATAGCTTCAAATTTTTCAAATCTTTCCCCAGAATTTGTGCTTGAAAAAAATAAAAAATGGTGTTTCACTACTTTATATGATGATTCCAAAACAGCCATTGGCTGTGATAATAATACTGCTGTAAAATTGATTCGAAATGCACATTTAGGAATAGAAAGGATAAAAACTGTACACAACAACGGTTAATCGCCAATAAGCGGCACCGTTACTAAGAAAATAATTATCTGTACTTTCCTGAAATAGGTTGACTAAAAATTAAACCTTTTAGCACTATACCTAATGAAAGAACAAAATCAACACTGTCGAAAAACTTCCTACAAAAAAGTAGGATACGATCTTAAGCTGGTTATCATCGATCAGATCCAAAATGCACAGATCTCTATCAATCATGCTTCCGATAAATATCAGGTTTCCAGAGCTTCCATCTATTATTGGTTGAAAAAATACAGTACTTTAGAACAAAAGAAACAAGGGATGAGCTAGAAAGATGAGATCAAGAAACTCAAAGAAAAAATAGAGGAATTAGAGTTTGTAAAAGACTTCCAACAAGACATTATTGCTGACATGGAACTTATTACCGGAGTTGATATGTCAAAAAAGTCATTGCCCAAAACATTAGCAGACGAGATCGAAAAAAAGAAGCAAAACCGTTTAAAAGAAAATGGTTGATTCAATGTTTTGGGGTTTCCAAACAAGCTTTTTATAAGCGGTTAAAATCTCATCAGAACAGGCAAACAGAGCAACAGCTAATTATTCGACTCATCAAAGAGTATCGGAGTCAGTATGGACTGCGTACCGGTGGAATTAAACTGTATCAGGAATTAAAGGCAGATATGAACCGACTCGGTATTAAAATAGGAAGGGATAAATTCTATCGAGTAATGCGAATGAATAACCTGCTCGTTCCTAAATTAAAGCGGTTCCACAACACAACCGATTCAAAACACCGGTTCTTTAAATACAAAAACCTGGTAAAAGATAAAATGCCCACCAGGCCGGAACAACTTTGGGTAAGCGATATCACTTATATCAAAACGCAGAACGGACACAGTTACTTGGCATTAGTCACAGACGCCTATTCTAAGCAAATTATGGGTTATAAATTGGCAAGCCATATGAAGACATCACTTTGCATCGATGCCCTTAGAATGGCTATTAAAAATAGAAAATACAAGAATCAGAAACTCATCCATCATTCCGATCGTGGAATTCAGTATTGCAACCCACTATACACCAGCTTTGCTGAGGAAAACGGAATAATCATGAGCATGACTGAGAAGTACGATCCCTACGAGAATGCCGTAGCTGAGAGAATCAACAGAACCCTTAAATATGAATATGATTTAAAACGAACTATAAAAAATACTAACTTAGCAAAGAAGATGGTCAAAAGAGCTGTTGAGATTTACAACAACAAAAGACCCCATTTTAGTCTCAAATTGAACACCCCTAACTTTGTTCATTTGAATAGAAATGTAGACTATCATTCCTACAAAAGGAACAAACAAAATTTAGAACTATTGACCATTTAACCTGTCGAAAATTAGATCAAAAATGGTCAACCTATTTCAGTATAATACACAAGAGAATGCCAAGAATAAAATTACTGACTCACATAAAGGCTGACAAAGAATTGGTATTCAATTTATCAAGAAGTATTGATCTACATAAAATTTCGGTTGCAAAAACTAATGAAGAAGCAATTGCTGGAGTTACAAGTGGATTAATTGGTCCTAATGAAAGCGTAACCTGGAAAGGAAAACATTTTGGCGTTACTCAAAAATTGTCAACTAAAATTACACAATACAATTACTCCGACAACTTCACAGATGAAATGTTAAGTGGTGCTTTTGAAAGTTTTAAACATCAGCACATATTTACTAAACAAGAAAATGGAACTTTAATGACAGATATCTTAGACTACAAATCACCATTAATGTTTTTAGGTAAAATTGCAGACTATCTCTTTCTAAAAAAATATATGACAAGATTATTAGAGGAAAGAAATCAAATAATAAAAGAGTTCGCTGAATCTGACAAATGGAAAGAAGTTAAATTAGAGTAAAATACGCGAGCTAACAGCGGTTCATCTCAAATTCCGGGTATTATGGAAAAAGTGTAATTTTAGTAACCTATAAAGAAAATGGTTAAGCCGACAAGTCCGCGTCCCGACTCCCGTAACTTGTGATAACCGCAAACCGTTGGCTCCAATTTTATATTAAAATCCTTAGTTCAATAAATCAACGCAACAAATTATAATTTTAGATTTTATATATTTTAAAATTTACTTTCTCTTTCGCCTTACTTTCCCGTTTTCTATTATCCCCACTACCTCAGAACCATCTTTTGACATAACAAAATCGTCTGTTCTTTCCTGGCGTGTTTGTAATCTTGGATTAAAAAACGAAAAAGTGGTTTCTGCTTTCTTTACAAGGAGTTCATTTTCATCCCTATCTTCATATTTAGCCAATGATATAGATTTTTGTTTATCTACCTCTTTTAGCGCAGCCTGGGCCTTTTCAAGACCTCTTTGATTCATTTCACCAATAGACTTGTTGGCTGCTATATTAGCAAGGTTATCAATATTGGAATTATCCAATGATTTGTTTTCTTTCATTGCGCTATCGATATTCGATTGAAAATTGTCTATCGATTTTTGAGCTTTTTCTATTTCTGCTTGATACCTTTCTTTCAAAATACTAATGCTGTCTGCCACTGTAACATCAGTAATTTCTATTTGCGAAACTTCAATCTTTAAATCGGTTTTAACTCCTTTAGCATCTTCTTGCAAGAAGTTGACAATTGCCTGTTTTTGAGCATCTATATTTTGTTGGCTGTTACAAGCCATCATAGTAATAAGTAAAAATGGAAAAACTTTCTTCATGATATTTTATTTAGGTTGGTCAATAAGATCTTTCTTGATAAGAGCCGTAATATATTTCGCTTCTGAAGTTTCTAGATTTGAAGCATAGAGCTTCTCTAAAACGCTGTTTAAATTAATATCTT
Source organism: Gillisia sp. Hel_I_29 (assembly GCF_000744275.1). Taxonomy (NCBI): domain Bacteria; kingdom Pseudomonadati; phylum Bacteroidota; class Flavobacteriia; order Flavobacteriales; family Flavobacteriaceae; genus Gillisia; species Gillisia sp. Hel_I_29. The sequence continues at coordinate 1,130,256 of NZ_JQLP01000005.1, read as the reverse complement.
CTTTGTACTCTTTTGGGATAGGATTGGGGTATTCGAGTATGTTGTTTTTAAGATCAAAATTGAAAGTGGATTGACCTTTACCATTTGCAGTGTCTTCAAAGTCCCATATACCATCGAGGTAAAACTTTTGTATTATTTTTTTTACCTGGGTATATTCATATTCGTTTAAACCAGAGAATAAAATATTTTCAGCAATTTTTGGCTCGTCGTGGTACTTGGCAAGAGTTTTTAATATTTCGACTTCTTCAAAACTGTAATTTAGATGTGCTAACTGGTTCATAGGTTCATTTTAAAGATTAGGTCAGCCTTTGATCGTGAAGTCCAAGCACAAAAAAAGCGTGGAACTGCAACATGTCGGTACCAGAGGTATCGCCAGACACCCATCCACCAAACAAGAGCAGCCCACGCCGAAACGTGGGCGCCTTGCTTTGATTGAGGTGGATATAAAAAACTGGCGATTTCCTAGTACCAAAATCAAAAGCTAAACGCTTAAGAATTTTATTTTATAAAAAATATATTTTTTATTTTATAGTTTTTGTTTTTTATAATCTCTTTTTTATAATTTATTATTTATTCTAATTACTATAAAAGCTACTTTAATTTTTCAAGGGTACAAAATAACTTAGACAAACAAAGATAGAAAATCCGTGCAGTTATTCATTGGAGAATATTTGAGACAATTATCTTAGTTTTTTTAATTCAAAATGCATAACCCTATTTAGTTCAGTCATTAGTACTACAAGATCGTAAAATAATTGGTTAAATTCCAAAACTGCCTTTTCATCAGTCTTTCCTTCTTTTTTCAAATAATTAATATAGTTTGTTACCTGGTTAATATTGTTCCCTACCTTATTGACTGCCCCGGTATAATTGAAAAAGTGTTGAATTAAAGGTCTAGGATTGAATACTGATCCTTTTGTGTCCATCACCTTTTTTCGGGCATATGTAGATGTATTTAGTCCAGCTTCCTGTGCTTTTGTTTTCAATTCAATTAATTCCGCTTCAGATAATCTGAATTCAAATCGCTTTTTTAAGAATTTTTTTTCAATGCTTTTTTTATAAAGTTTTTTTCTTTTTTTCTTTTCTTCCATTCTTATTTATTTACGAGTTGCGAGTGTGTTTTTCTCCTGCTCCGCTGGCAAGTCTGTAATCGATCGTGAAAATTTATAAAATTTGTACGGACGAGTACACATCTTGCAGACCATTTTCCGGAATTTAACATTTAAGTTTACAGGAAATCTCCAAATTTAAAAACAACTATTTCCGTTTTTTTCCTCCATTGCAAACCTAAAATGAACCTATGTTTTTCTGGCTTCTGAAAATAAAATGAATGCCTCCTGAAATCATAACTAATTTATGCTTGGACGAGGGTTCCGTTCCTGGTTTTCACGAAATATTCGATCTAAAAATCTCAACCATCAATTTTCACTTTCAATCTTTTCTCATTATTTAAAGTCTTCAAATACCTGAAAAAACTATTTTATTTTTCTTTTCAAAAGCATTTTTTTAATATTCTTCTATAACCTTGTAAATAATTGTAGGTTAACCTTATTGTAGCAGTCTCTCAGCCCCTGTATTTACAGACCTTAACAGATCTAAATCACACAAAATGACGAAGTTTTAAAAGTGAAATCACACAAATTGACGAAGTTAATCACACAAATTGACGAAGTTCTAAGGATATATCACACATAACTTTTTTTATGTGTGATTTGATGACTTTCCTTATATCGCTTTTAATTCTTTCAAAATTACTGTGTTCAGCAAATTGGTAATATCTCGTTTTTCTTTCTTACCAGTTGCTAGATCATCGTCCAATCTACCGAACCTTTTGTACGCCGTATATAATTCATCCGCATTAGCTATAGAATCGCTATAAACAAGAGCCTTATCATCTAAATATCGTGGGAAATATTGATTAAGAAAATTATACACATATGAGTAATGTTCACTTCTTACTGGTCGATTATTATTTCCAATCTCGAGACTTCTATGAAATTTAAACGAAATTGTAGTATAAGTTCTCCCAGTTTTTCTGAGAGAATAGCTAAAATAAACATCTGACAACTTTTCAAGTTCATCTTTGGAATCCTCCAAAACTCGCTCTCTCAAGTGAGATATTTGCTTATATTTATTCTCTATAGACATTAATTTTTTAAAATCTTCAATAGAACAATTGTAACCTCCTTTATCAATCCACCTACAGCAAAGTTCATACAAACGTTTGGAATACAAAGAGGTTAGACTTATAGCGATAGTTTTCTGAAAAATAGTATACCCTCCCCCAATATAACAGAAAAATTTACTGGCTTGTGAAGGAATAATAAATGAAATCGAATCAGAGTTCTGAACATGTGTAAGACCACTTACCAAAGAGGTTACATTCTCCTGAACTAAATAAGGTTTATTGCCATTTGGAATGTTTAGCTCAAATTCTACTTGCTTACTACCCAAAGATTTTACTGCTGATTTAATTCTTTTATAATTCCGATTTTTATCTAATGTTTTCAACTTTGCCGTAACTTTCTCTTCAACGAAATGATCATTCAAGTCCATTTTCATTGATTTTTGAAGCTTATCCAAGATAGTGTAGATTATATTTTTCTCCAGCCTAGACAATGTAAATCTCGCTGTGAAAATATGATTTGGTTGTTTAATAAAATTATCCTTCATTCCCTGAAATCAATTACTAGTGCAGATAAAAACCTAGAGTTATAAAACACTAGGTTTTCACCTTTTGTATTTAATTGATTTCACTTCAGATAAGGCTTTCTGAAATTCTTCTTCTGATATAAAGATCCTACGTCCAATTCTTTCCGCTTTAACTTTACCATCAGCAATCCAGTTTCTAACGGTTAGCTCTGCTACTCCGCAATTCTGAGCTAGTTCCTTTATAGAATGTTTTTTCGGTTTACGATTGGCCGCTTGAAGATTATTGATTTTATCCTCCAATCGTTGGAAAGCATTGAAGAGATCTTCCCGAGTGATTCCGTGTACTTGAGTTATTTTTTCCATTACCTTGATTTTTAAATTCAAGGCTAAATTGTAAAAGAATTATAGGTAATCTATAGGTAAGGGGTTACGGAAAGGGGTTACGATTTTTAATTAATATAATTCGTTGTGGTAATAATTAAGTTCAAGTACAGAAACTGCCTGAGGAAAACCCCTTATCAGTCTTTGTTTTACAGATTCGTAATCGTTAATAGTATACTTACCGTGCTTAGGGTCTGCAATTCCCTTCTTTGCCATTTGAATCTTTTGAAGTTTCTGATAGAAAGTATTAGGAGAAATAGCTTTACCATCTGGCTTAATCCAGGTTTGAACTAGATCAGGTATATCTTTCTTGCTCCTGATATACTTCTTTGGATCTATATCGACTAATACTGAGTGATATATAACCGCTTCCCAAACAGTATTGAATATTTGAGAGTCTTTATCAGTATATATTACCGGTACGTTTTCCTTATTTCGTATTCTTTCAGTTGTTTCGTTTATAATTGCATCTACCCGTCTCTTTTTTTCTTCCAAACATTCATAGATTGTAACAACATTTTCTAGTTCTTTTATTTCTTCCAGAATATCTATACCCAAACCAAAATCTGGTTGAGTTTTTATAAAGCTCTCATACATTGAAGCTGCAAAATTTGTTTCCTGTTCTTTATTTTCAGGATCGATTGTCTCATTATACAACTTTGCTTTTGCAATTATTTTATCTTTCGAAGATCGGAAGCTCGTGATAGCAATCTTATAGTAGGATTTATGCCTAATGTAAGCCAGTTGAATGTCTTGCATGTACTCGTGAACCATCTCAGCCAAATGTTCATTATTAATAGAATGTACTCGCAATGAATTTAGCTCACCCTTAAATTCAAACATTCCCAAATTACTTCCTTTTTTCTTACCTATTGCAATTATTCTTCTAATCTCTATACGGTCTAATTGTAGACCAGTACTATTTTCAGAGTTATCCATAAACTTTTATTTTAGCGCCGAGTTAATCAACTTTCTTCAAGGAATTAAATTTAATATCGAATGTAGAAGTTACTGCCTCTTTTTTTGCTTCATCATCAACCTGGTAATACTGATTTAAGGTTTTCAGGTCTTTGTGGCCGGTAATTTTGGAAATAAGCTTATCGCTTTTTCCCTCGCGCTTAAGCATTGTGATAAAAGTACGTCTTGCTGTATGTGTACTTACGCGCTTATAAAATGGCAATGTCTGTCGATCAACATTCTTCCCTCTAGTTACATTCTTTTCAACGTCCCAGGTGTAACCTGCCTCCTCAAAAATATCCTTGATATAGTCATTTTGACGTTGGTTGGTTATCAGTGGAAGATTATAATTGTATTTTTTTAGTATATATTCTGCTAAATCATTCAATGGAATTGTTCTAGCTTCCTTTTCTGCACCTTTTTCCTCTTTAAGGTGTAAGTTGCCATCAATAATATTATTCCTTGACACAAGGCCTAATTCACCGAATCTTAAACCTGTAACGCATGAAAAAACGAAAACATCCCGGACACGTTCTAGATATTTTTGTTTTGGTTCAAATTCGTGATCCATCAACTTCTGCAGATCGGACTTTTTAAGTGCTATTTGTTGAGTTACAACTTTAGAAATTTTCTTTATTTTTTTAAATTCTTCATTGTACGTGTAACCATTTTCCAAGGCCCAATGCATAAAGGTTTTGAATAGTCCTAAATTTCTGGAATAGGTATTGTTTACGTGCCCTTTCGTCTCAATGCAGTAATAGGTGAATTCAGAATGGAACCTACTGTTAATGGCATTGAAATTCAACTTATAACCTGTTTCAGCTTGGAAAGACTTCAATAGATTTTGAATATTGTTATACCTCTTCTCAGTTGATTTCTTCCACTCCTGATTTTTTTTCTTCTGATCCATAAAGATCTCGAAGGCATCAAAGAAAATATTCTTTCCGGTAGGGGATTTTTTAAACTCTTCATCAAAAGCAGTTTTTAAAACTTGGGAAGTAAAATCCTCTTGCATTTCTATACATCGGGAACGCGTGTTCTTAAAACAACTTTCATATCTGCCTAACTGTGTTTTTATAGAGCCCCGATTGATTGCTTTATTCTTCCCACGCATTACAGGCATTTTATTCTTCTGATCCCAATGAGTAGGTGCAATTTTTTCTCCGGTAGAATAAACGAATTTCCTACCTTCCTCTTTAAAGTGACAAGAGAAATAAATTAAGGATTCGCCAGTAGTTTTAGCTTCCTTGAGATAAAAAGTTGAAGTCATATAAATACACTTTTGAAAGAGGTGACAATAAAGGTGACAAAATAGGTGACAATTTTACCTATATTTACTTTCAAAAGTAAGTTATAATAAGTAATAAAACAAGATGTCAATAAAGGTTTTACCCACTTATTTGCATAGGATAAATAAACTGAATTATAGTATATTCAATAGCCTCCGACTCCACTTTTTACTTACCAAATGGTATCAAAAACCCCGGAATCCTAGGATTTACGGGGTTTTTCATTTTTTAGAATATCGTTTAATATCAAATAATAGCACATATCTGGTGTGCAATTTGGCGACCAATTTTTACTTCAAAAATTGAACACCGGAAAGCCTAAAATACACTGAATACCAATTCTTTACAAAGTATTAAAGTTTTAAATCGTAAGTACTTTTTTAGTACTTTAAATGGGAATTTTAAAGCCAAAAAAACAAGCGCTCAGACATTAGTATAAGCCGAAAAGTTGGTCTTAGAAAGTGGAGTTCTAAATCTGAGAAAGCTCTGGGAAAAAGTCTGGAAGCGATTGAATTAAATAATTATATCACTGTTCTCAGGAATAAGATCAAGAATATACACCAGCAACTAATAGAAAGGGATATGTATTACCTTAAAAAATATTCTTGACGATTTTAAAGGCGAAAATAAACCTAAGCTTAAAATGACCCTAGAGGTCTTTAAAGAGCATAATGAACAAATTGATCGTCTTTCCGGTAAAAGCATATATAAAAGCACCGCGAAGCGATACTGGACCTGTTGTAATTATGTGGAACAATTCATAAACGAAGAATATAAGGCCAAGGATTATCCAATGAATGATATCAACCATCACTTCATCTCTAAATTCGAGTATTTTCTAAAGACGAAACGAAAGTGCAATCATAACTCCGCCTTGAAATACGTGAATAATTTTAAAAAGAAAATTCGCATTGGCCTAGCCAACCAGTGGATGGATCGAGATCCATTCTACAATTTCAAAGTCAAGTTTGATGCTGTAGAAAGAGAATATTTAAATTAAGAAGAAGTGCGGATACTAGTTGATAAAGAGCTGTATCTGGATCGACTTAAGATCGTGAGAGATATGTTTGTGTTTAGCTGCAAGACCGGACTGGCATATTCTGACGTAAAAAAACTGAGCAGTGCAGATATCACTAAGGGTATTGATGGAAGCAAATGGATTCGAATAAAAGAAAAAAAAACCAAATCCCTAAGTAGTATTCCAATCCCACCCCTTGCAGAGGAGATTTTAGATCGATATAAAGACCACCCTAAAGTAAAAGATGGGAAATATGTATTACCTGTATTAAGTAACCAGAAATCAAATGCATTTTTAAAAGAAATCGCTGTCCTTTGCGGAATTACCAAACCCCACACAGCTCATTTGGCCCGACATACTTTTGTCACAACCATCACGCTGACAAATAGCGTGCCTATAAAATCTGTGAGCAAAATATTGGGACACAAGGATCTTAGAACCACCCAACTTTATGCTAAGATCGTAGATCGTAGATCGTAAAATAAGTGATGATATGCAGACACTGAAAGGAAAATTAGATGGTAAGGAAAAAGCAAGATTAAAACAAAATTTAGAAAATATATAAAATTCAAAAAGTTCAGTCCATGGGGTACCACTTCTCTTTTTCTCGCTGTATATTAAAATAGAGTCATCATTAATTTAAATATTTCTGAGATTCAGTCCTTATTTCCTTATATAAATCTTCTCTGTCCTTTTCATTGAAAGGTCCTGGTATACTATGAATCATCCCTTTCATTTCCTTATGGATGATAGGGACATTTGCGTTTTTAAGTTTTTCTGCAAAATTTTTCCCTGTATCTTTTAATGGATCAAACTCACTAGTAACAATATATGAAGGTGGCATATTAGATAAGTTATCCGAATAAAATGGAAAAGCCAAGGGGTTTGTCAGGTCAGCAGTATTTGGCAAATAACTTTGCAACCCATACTTCATCTCGGGTTCCTGTAAATAATAACCTATTTTAAAATTTTGATAGGCAGTTGTTTCTAAAGGTGAATAGATCGCAGGACATTCCAAAATTTGATATTTAATATTGGCTAAATTCTCTTCTTTTGCTTTTATAGACACTAAGGATGCAAAGGTTGCACCGGCACTTTCACCTGCAACGATTATTTTTTTTGGGTTTCCTCCCCAATTTTCAATATTTGAAATGGTCCATAAAAAAGTTGCATAACAATCATTGTTAGGAATTGGGAAAGGGTATTCAGGGGCAACCCTATAATCAACTGATACTACAATCCCATTATATAATCGGGCCAATCTTGTGGCATAAGATACAGATAGATTAGTCCAAGGTAATACAAATGCGCCTCCGTGATAATAAATTACCACAGGACTATTCTTGTCAAAATTCTTAGACTTAAAAATATATGTTGTGAGACTATCACTTGTTATTTTCAGTGTATCTACACTTAAACCTTCCAAATTAATAGGCATTTGATCTATCAAATGGCTTCTTTCTATTACAGTCATCTTTTTTAGCCTATAAGCTATTTCTGACACACTATCATTAACAGTCATTTTTAAAAACACAGCCTGTCCCCAGTTCAAACGTCCATGCGGAGTAAATGTAAGATAGTAGACATAACCAAAAATGCCAAAGAGGCCAAAAAGGACTATTAGTAAAAGGTATTTAGTTATTTTCATTATATTTTTTCGTGAATCAGGTTATTATTGAGATAAAAATTAATTTTAAAGTCAAGATTTCTGCTGTAAATGTTTGTCAGCGTTTCTCAACAACATCTAGTATGAATACAGCTTTTTAAATTATACACAAGCAATTAAGTAAGAGATTTTACTATTATGTTACATGATGAATGAAAAGTATATCTTAAATCCTGTTCTTAAACACCTATAGACCACGTTTCTATTTAACTCCAATATGTGGCTCAAGAAAATTATTCACATCACCTTAGCCAACATAGGGATTGTCAGCTTCCATCCTTTTTTAACTAAAAGGGTAATAAGGAAACTATAGAATACCAGTTATTTAAACAATAAAAGTTCCAAAACAAATACACACGAATCTTCAACTTTACCGCGTTGAAACTGGTCAGGGATATGTTTGTTTTCAGCTTCTACACTAGTAAAGCTTATTCTGAATTGAAAAAGTTAAGTAAAGCTTATATTACCTAAGAAATTGATGGTAGCAAATGGATTTGTATCAAGAGAACCAAAACCAAATCACTTAGTAGCATTCCTCTCCTACCAGTTGCAGAGGAGATTTTAGATCGATATAAAGACCACCCTGAAGTTAAAGATGGAAAATATGTATTACCTGTATTGAGTAACCAGAAATCAAATGCATTTTTAAAGGAAATCGCTGCCCTTTGCGATATTACCAAACCACTTACCACTCATTTGGCCCGGCATACTTTTGCCACAACCATCACGCTGACAAATTGTGTGCCTATAGAATCTGTGAGCAAAATGTTGGGACACAAGGATCTTAGAACCACCCAACATTATGTTAAGATCGTAGATCGTAAAATAAGCGATGATATGCAGACATTGAGGGAAAAGCTGGAAGCCAAGACCAAAAATGAGAATAAATCAAAAGAGAATTAATATTAATCTTGAAACTAATAGAGACCGTATTAAAAAAACAAATCAATATATTCTTTTCGTTATCTTTAGGTAGATTTTATGAATACTGCATTAAATAAAGAAAGTATTCACAAAAAAAGTACTCTTTTATTAAGCTGAAAGCGAAGGAAAATGAGTAGCAAGAGGATAACACGCTACGCGATGTTAGGTCATTCTCATTTTCTCATAAATTATTGATTTACCGTGTTTTGCAACCTTATTTCAAAGTTTGTAAATCCATCCAAAAGTTGATATATACCATAAACGGTTGGCAGGTCCTATAAACAGTACACGCAATTATCCTAATCTCAAAAAAATTAGTGCCATGAGTAAGAATTTCTCCCGAATTAATTTTCATTCCGAAACGGTAGAACGCTTTAAAAAATACGCCATAGAAAATGATGTGAATTATACTGAATCCATGGAAGCGATGCTGGACTTTTTTGAAAAGAATTATATTTCTCCCTTTAAACCATTCCCGCTAACTAATAATAGATTACTTCATATTTTCAATAAAAGAATGGATGCGCTGGAAGTACTATTACGAAAAATGGAAAAAGACTCTTTGGAGCCTACACTCAAGATTCTTTTAAATCTTATCAAAATTGCTGATCCAATAAACAAAAATGTTTATCGTGAGAAAAGAGCTTATGCAGAGGATGATACCCATCCCGATTTTTATAAATAAATCAAAGTTCTGCATCTTTTTAATCTTCATAGATTTAAGCTTCAAATAACAGCACATATGCGCCCTCTGCTGTTTTTACTTAACGCTCATCTTCCCGAACGCTATAAAAACAGCACAGGAACCACGCGCAGATTAGTTCTGGTTAATTTAGGAGCATTGTATTCCCAACTCTTCTGGTGAGATCTTACTCTTCTTTGTTTTCGAAAATAAATGTCTTTCATGACTTCACTCATAAAATAATCATTGATCATATAGAGAAATCATTTTCATGTAAACCTCTTATCAAACACTATTTTTCACGTCGAGTAACTAATGTCGGTTATTTTTTCAAAGCAGCTTTGGTTTTGTTATATAGTGTAAAATTTTTATTACGTTTCTGACAAAATTCACTTTTTAATTATGGAATAATTTTAAATGAAATAATTTTTGATTAATTCTAATGCCGACATATTTTGTCGCCTCAATTGGCTTAATTTGTTTTATTGAATTCAACACCGATGAGTAGATCGAAAAGGAAAACACCAATCACAGGAAATTGTTTGGTATCTTCAGAAAAGGAGGATAAGCTAAAAGCGAATAGTAAATTAAGACGCGTAGTCAAAAAAAGTTTTTCAGATACTCAAATCGAATAACCTCAACTTAAAGAGATTTACAAGAAATGGAATTGGCCTAAAGACGAAAAATCTTATCGAAGTGATCTTCTCAACAGCTATTAACTAAATAATTATGAACATACTCTATTTACACGGACTTCATAGCAGATTGAGTCCAGAAAAAAGACAAGTACTTGAAAATTTCGGGGAAGTTTATGCTCCCGATATTGATTATAGCATTAAGCACATACAACCGAAATTAATATTGGAAAAGCTAAAAGATGTTGAGATTAATGTGATCATTGGAAGTAGCATGGGTGCCTTAAACTCCTATATTATTTCAGAAAGTATTGGAAGGCCATGTTTACTGTTTAATCCACCACTAGCTAAATATGAAGACAACTACCCTATTAATCCTACTTACACTAAAGGTAATTTTTATAAGCAGTTTGTTTTAGGAGGTATTGATGATGTGGTAGATCCTAAGGAGACCTTAGCATTTTTGACCAACTGTCTGGATAAAGAAGAAATAGACCTCCATATAGATCCTCAGTTAGGGCATAGAATTCCTTTGGAGTTATTCAAAACACAAACTACTATTTTCTTTTCTAAACTCTGTTATTAAAATCTCATTATGTCTGTACGCCAAACGATAAAAAGATATACCAAGATCATTTCGCTTTTAAGAAGAAGACCCATGAGTTTTCAAGAAATTCAGGATGAAATGTTAAACGATCCTGATGCAATAGAAGAGAAACTACAAACCTCTCAACGTACCTTACAAAGAGATATCAAAGCAATTGCTTCTATTTATGAAATTGAAATCGAATCAGATCCTTCCAGCTATAAGTATTACATCAAAGATGATATTGAAGATATACAAACGAGAAGACTTCGAGAAAACTTTGAGATCGTTAACGCTATTAAAATGTCAAAAGGCTTTGGGAATATATTAATTTTCGAAAACCGTAGACATCTGGGAACAGAGCATATGGCAGGCTTGATACATGGCATTCAAAATAACCTATTTATTGAATTTAACTATCACAAATTTTGGGATGGATCACATAGCAGTAGAAAGGTAAAACCACTTTCATTAAAAGAAGCTAGAAATCGTTGGTATCTAATAGCTTTAGATGAGAAGGATGGTGCAATCAAAAACTTTTCTTTAGATCGTATACAGAATCTCAATATCACGCAACTAAGGTTTAAACCCGTCACCTATAATGCTCATAAAGAGTTTAAAGAAAGTTTCGGTATTATCAATGGAACTGATGAAAAAGCAGTTGAAGTGATACTATCCTTTACGTTACAACAAGGAAGATATATAAAATCTCTACCACTTCACGATAGCCAAAAAATCATTCTGGAAAATAATGAGGAAATTAGATTCAGCTATTTTATAAAACCTACCTATGATTTTAGAATGGAGCTTCTTTCTTATGGAGATCAGGTAAAGGTTTTGGAGCCACTCAGTCTCAAAAAAATGATCAAAGAACAACTAAAGAATTCTTTAAAGAATTATTAGCTGACATATCTTGAAGTTAGACTAATTTAATTTCGTTTTATAACCATTGGAGCTCAATTCTTAGCTTAATTAGTAGGGTATTTAATTTAAGATAGGCTTCGATGGTTTTTTATAATATTGAAAATTTGCAGTTGTGATACGGGAAACCGTTATTCCTGTAATAATTTATATGGTACTTTTAAAAACTTTTCAGTCCCTACCTAAATTCATAATTTCTAAGGCTAACCCCAGTGTAAATATAATAGGAGAACAAACAAAATTTTAAACGATAACATTGAATTTCTATACGTTTACTAAATGACAAAGCATCGCTTTAACATAAAATTTAGATTTACATGAGTTGCAATTATAATGACCCTGAATTCATTCAAAATCTTTCGCTTTCTAACCTCCTTATGACAGAACTTTTAGCTGCTTACTCTTCTATATCTGAAGAAATTAAATCATATCACTTCTCGATACTTCAAGAATGTAAAAAGAATTCTCGCATTAAGGAATTATATAAAGGTTGTCAAATCCTTTTCAGTCCTTTGCTCGAAAGGCCAGAATTCCTATTGATCGGTTTCAACCCTGGGGGAGGCTACCATAAATGGCATGGGATAATTGTTGAACAATTTGAACCCATACCTGCATTAGAATATTATCTCAATAAACACAGTTTAGGAGAACAAACGAAAAGCCTTTTTACTATGGCAGGAAAAGAAGATAAATTACGCAACTCAACAGTTAAAATCAATTTCTATCCTTGGGCTACTCATAATCTAGCAGACTTTAATGAACTCATGAGATTATTGCCAAAAAATTTAAGTTCCCAGATGTTTGAATGTGGAAGAGTGTGGACTAAGAAATTGATTGAATTCATTGAACCCAAAACCATTATTTGTGAAGGTTTTATGGCTTTTGATGAAGTTCAAGTTTTGTTTTCTAAAAAATACAAGCAAGAAAAATCAGACTCTTATAGATCGTTCTTGATAGGCCAAGAAACACTTGTTCTTGGGTATAAGAGAAATCAAGGGAGTATTATTGGGAAGGAAGAAATAATAGAAGCATTTAATACAATTACACCAACTGAATAAAGTGAAGAATAACTTTAATAAGTAATTTAAAAATATGGCAACATTTGAAATTAAAACCAAACATTCAATGAATGTTAAAGGAGAATATATAGATGGAGGACTTTCTGTACAAATAAGTTCAATGTTTGCAAATCCGATGGATGAAAAAGAGAAAGTTCACAATACATTTATGAGAGTAAATGGTCTGGATTTAAATACGGAAGGATATTTAAATCTTGGATATTTAAAGTTTAAAAAAAATTAATTTAAAGCTATTCTTAAAAAGAAATAATAGAAAACGAAATTATAAATAATGAATATAGAGATAAATTATAATACAATTTCATTTGAATCTCAGATCAATTGTAGTGACAAAACGATACAAAATAATTTAGAACAAACCATTGAAGACATAAAGAATAAGAGAATTACAGATTGGTTTGGAACCTTCATTAATAGGCTTAAAGAAGAGAGCAATAATGATCCTTTTTCGATTGAAATAAACGGTTGCGATTTATATGAAAAAGTTTTAATTGATTCCATTTTAGATAGACAAAATGGTTTAATCGATCAAAAGAAAATTAATGTAATAGATGATAAATGGGTTAACCGTAATTATAATAATATTGATGCATTTTTAAATTTTGCATTGAATTCCAATGAGGAGATTGTAAAGAAAGCTATTAAACCTAATGTCGAAAATATTAAAACTCTAAGAAGTAATAAAGTTGAAGTTCCTGTTATAGCAACTATGAGTTCAGGAAAGTCAACACTTTTAAACGCACTTATTGGTCAAGATTTTTTATTCGAGGATACAGGAGCTGCAACAGCTACAACCTGTAATATCAAAATCAATAACAAATTAGAAAAATTTATAGCTCAAGCAATTGATAAAGAAACAATACTTGAAGAATCACAGTCTGACATTAGCGCCTTTTTAAGTAAGTGGAACTCTAACGCCAATAAAAATAATTTTTCAAATTTAAAGTTGAATTTAGAAGGGCCAGTTAAAAACTTAAATTCATCGAGTTTAGAATTAAATTTTATTGACACTCCCGGTCCGAATAGTGCGCAATATTCTAATCATACTAAAAAAACCTTCACGTATCTAAAGGATAATCAACAACTCCCTATTGTTTTATATGTTTTGGATCCGGAAAAAATGGATTCAAAAGATGATGATAACACATTAAGGGAAATTAGTGATGTTTTAAAGAGTAACAAACAAAATTTAGACAGAATTATCTTTATCTATAACAAAGTTGACAGGGAAGAGCTGGACAAAAAAGCATTTAGTGAAATCTCACCAAAAATAAAGCAGTTCTTAGGGAGATATAATATTGAAAATCCAAAGGTTTTTCCATTAAGTGCAAAGTATGCTAAACTTGCCCAGTTAAACAGTAATTTATCAAGAAATGAAAAGAATAAATTAAATGTTTATAGAAATGATTTTATTCCTGAACCTCAAGAAAAATATCTAGGTTATCAACTTTTGGAATACACACCTATATCTATAAATCAAAAACAACAATTACAAGAAAAAATATTAAAAAGTGAACTAGATGCAGATCTTGTCTATTCTGGTTTAGCTTCCATTAAATTATATATAGAGGATTACATTACAAATCATCATCAAAAAAAACAATATAAAGATTTGATGAGTGTTGCTCAAAATGTATCAAACGTAATTGAAAACAAAATTCTTTTAGAAAAACATCGACTAGAGGAAAAAACGCTGGAGGAACAAAAAAAAAATGAAGAGAGAACTAAAAAAGAAATAGAAAAGTTAAATAACAAAAGAACAGAGGCTTTAAAAGAGATTAATAAGATAGTACTTGAAAAAGAATTTATTAATGAAACTGGTAAGAAAGTAGACAAAATGTTCGCTAGGTTAAAAGCAGAATCCGGAAAACAGGAGCTTAATCCTCTTCAAGCAAAAGAATTAGTTGATGAAGCTAACAAAACTATTATAAACTTAAGAGTTAGTATAGAAACGGATCTAATTTCAAAAATGAATGATGAGGGGGAGGGTTATTTATTAAAGTTGAAAAACGAGGTAGTTAATAAATTTAAATTGGATGAACCGATCTTAGAAACTAAGACATTCAATGCAGAACTTTTAAATAAAATTAATGTATTAAGTTTTGATGAAATTGATAATTATAAAATTGTAAAAACAGAAAAAAAAATACGTGAGAAAGTGAAAGAAGTTACAAGCACTTCATGGTATAAAAGAATTTTTGGAATTACAGATACTGTAACTTATAATGTAACTTATAAGGAAAGAACAGAGGTAATTGATGGGGGTAAGTTTTATAACGAGGTAATTAATCCATTAAGTAAACATTTCAGAAAAATAGTTCAAGATAGTAAAGATGAGTTTGATAAAATGTTTAGAGCTTATAATGATTCTTTCAAAAATTTGGTTTATCACTCTTTCGAAGAAACTATAAACAGTGTATTTCAAAAATCAGAAAGAGTTCTCGTCTTAACCATTGAAGCAAAAAATTACCAATTACAAAAATTTGATAAGATCACAAATGAGATCTCAATATTAAAAACACCTGAATCAAATGAGAAAATACACAGAAAACCAGCCATTACTTACTAGTATTGAAGCGAATGACCAAGACGAAATAAAAAGAATTTTAATAGACAATCTATTTTTTTTACAGGGAGATCGCAATGAAATTAATAAAGCAGTTGAAGATGCAATTAATAAGAGTGATTTTGAATTCGAAGAACATTGCGAACTTGCAGTTACAGATAAAAATAATAAGGAGGATTATTTTACTGACGAAAAATGGAACATGGATGAGAACTATTCAAGGAAACGATACAATCTTTTGATTGAATTATACAACGAAGTTTACGTAAATCAGAAATATGATTATAAATCAAATGATACTTCTAAAAATGACGATGTCTTGAAGAAGATAATTATAGGAGGAGCAGTCATAATTACGGGTTATTTAATTTATAAAGTTTTAAGTTAATGAATAAGGAGTTGATAGAGAATCCCGAAAAAAAATCCCCTGTAAATAATTTGAGCGATATAAAATTTGATTTACAAAAGCAATATTTACAGCAAACAGACCTAAGTATTCTTCCATTTTCCGAATTAGATAACGAGATATTGTTATCTACAGTATCTAAAGAACAGATTAGAGGTAAAATCCGATTTTTCAAGTTGCAGAAATTTGTTTATGAAAAAGATGTAAAAATTACAGATAAATTAAAATCCGTATTTACAACAGTTCATTCTATTAATAGCTCTTTGGTTTTTAAAATTGTTTCGAATGGTACGGAATGTAATTTGTATTTCGGTGTTAAAGCGGGTGAAAGGGTAAATGAAAAATCGAAAGTTTTAAAAGGGGCTTTAGAAGGCAACTTTCCAGGTACACAATTTACAAACAAGAACGAAAGTATTAGCAATGAAGATGTAATCAATATCAATGAGAGGATATTTGATAATTGTAAGGAAGTTACTGCTGTTGTTGGTATTCCTTCCTTAAAAGACAAAGATGAGGATCAGTTTATTCAAGGAATTGAAAATCTAATTTTAGGAATGAATGGCAAATCTTTTTCAGCTTTTTTTATTGCTGATCCCATTGCAACCAGCCAAGTAGAATTAACTTTAGATGCCTACGAACAATTATACAGTGTCTTATCTAGTGATAAAGAATTTGTGACCACAGATGGTACAAATAATTCTATATCAGATTCTTTGAGTATGTCAAAGAGTAATTCAACTTCCCATTCTAGCAGTAAAACATTTGGAACTAGTGAAACAACAACTACAAATTCGTCACCTTGGATCGGCAGAAAAATGATGAGCGGATTTTTTGGGACTGGATCAAAAAACGCTGATTATTTTTCAAAAAAAATTGAAAACGGTTTTGGAAATTTTCTTGAAGTTGCTCCTAACGTCATCGGTACAGGTATTGGGGGATATGTCGGCGGAACCGGCGGGGCCCTAATTGGAAGTGAGTGGGGTAAACGAAAAGGCAAAAGGCTCAAAGAGAATTTAGATCTAAAAACTAAAGGAGAAGGCAATAAGGCTAAAGGGTCAAACGAATCCAAATCGGTTACTACCTCAGAAACTCAGGGTGATTCAGAAACCAATACTACAAGTAATTCTTCAGGAAATTCAACATCTCGGCAAATAACATTTACAAATAAAAAAGTTTCAAACTTTTTAGATCAATTAGATCTCCAAATTAAACGTTTGCAGCAAGGGAAAGGAGTGGGATTCTGGAATGTAGGTACCTATTTCATTTCAGATGAAGAACAAAATAGCATCATTGCAGCGAATATTTATAATGGAGTAACTAAAGGTGCTGAATCTTGTTTTGAAACTGCAGCAATAAAAACATTTAATTCTATTAATAGTAAAGAAAAGAATAAAGTAGTTGATTACTTACAGCGATATGAAATCCCGAAAATAAAGGATTTCGGCGATTTAGCTCAAGCTATTACCACAGATGAATTGACTGTTCAAATGAATTTACCTCATAAATCTGTTGTAGGGTTAGATGTGGTGGAAATAGTACCCTTTGGAAACAACCCTAAAAAGGAGGTTGAAAATAATATTAAGTTAGGTAAATTATATAATTATGAGCAAACACTTTATAACGATGTTTTATTAGATATTAATAAACTTACCAGTCATATTTTTGTTACGGGAAGTACCGGATCTGGAAAATCTAATGTTACTTATAATTTAATAGAAAAGCTTTGCGATAAAGGCATTAGCTTTCTTGTAATAGAACCAGCTAAAGGAGAGTATAAAGAAGAGTTTGGTGGGAGAGACAATGTTTCGGTTTATGGAACAAATTCTTCTGAAACAGATCTTTTAAGAATTAACCCTTTTGCTTTTCCAACAAACATCCACATATATGAGCACATAGATCGTTTTATTGAAATTTTAAATTCGTGCTGGCCAATGGAGGCTGCAATGCCAAACCTTCTGAAAGAAGCAGTTGAAGATTCTTATATTTCTAAAGGCTGGTTACTAGATGAATCTAGATGTGTTACTCAAAATATTCAATTTCCAATATTTTCAGATTTATTAATATCATTGGAAAATGTGATTAATAAAAGTAAGTTCTCCGCTGAAATTAAAAGCAATTATGAAGGTGCCTTGGTCTCCCGTGTCCGAAGTATGACAAATGGATTAAATAAATTAATTTTTTCTGATAACTATATTTCGGATGAAGATTTATTTGACAAAAATGTTATAGTGGATCTATCCCGTGTCGCTTCTTCTGAAGGAAAGGCTCTATTTATGGGTCTTATATTTATGAAATTAAATGAATATCGAATTGCTACCAAATCACAAAGCAATAGTGATTTAAAACACATAACAATCATCGAGGAGGCGCATAATTTACTTAAGAGAACATCTTCAGAACAGTCAGCAGACAGTTCAAATTTAGCCGGAAAATCAGTAGAGATGATATCTAATGCCATCGCCGAAATGCGCACCTACGGTGAAGGCTTCATAATCGCAGACCAAGCACCTGGGCTATTGGATTTGTCGGTTATTCGAAATACTAATACAAAAATCTGCTTAAGATTACCAGATTTCGAGGATAGAAAATTAGTTGGGAACGCAATGAATCTTACTGAAGATCAAATAAAGGAATTGGCAAGTCTTGAAACGGGAGTAGCAGCAATCTACCAAAATGATTGGCAAGAAGCAATTCTATGCAAATTTGACAAGTTTGAATCTAAGAATGAGAAATTTAAACATACCGCGCTTTCAAGCAAAAAGTATAATGTAGAAAAGGTTCTAAATATTATTAAAAAATTTGAAGGGACTAAAAAAATCACAAATAAAGAAGCAGATTTTGTAAACGAAACAATTTGTTTAGACTTCATATTAAAACAAAATATAGATAAGTCCAAAAGCTTGAATTTGATTAAAAATGATTTTTTAAAAATCATTAAGAATATGACTAATATCGATAGTACTGAAGATGCGCAGTTAATTTTAAAATATATTGTAAATCTTTTAAATAAAAAAGAATACCCAAGCAAGCTAACCCAATTAACAAAAAAACTTTAATTATGGCATTAGAAGCAGTAATAAATACATTAAAAGAGGCTGGAGAAAAAATAGCGAAAGACGGAATTAAAAAAGGTGTAGAAGGCTTAAAAGAAGGCCAAGGTTTTAAGGAAGCTTTAAAAGGCAGTTTTGATACTGCTAAAGAAACAGCTTTTAGTGAGTTAGATAAAATTTTATCTACAGAGAATCAAACCAAGGTCAATGATGCAACCCAAAAAGTTGATGGTATTCAAGATAAACTAGAGCGTGAACCCGAAAAAGTTGAAGCAAATCCCTCTGAGGAAATCAAAGGAATAAACGAGGTTACAGAAAATGTTAATGATGTTGCAAAAGATATAAAGGAAGACAAAACTCAAGAATTAACAGAAAATGCTGATCCCAGCTATCTTTCCGAAATAAAAAATAATTTACAAGAGTTCAAAGAAGTATTAAAAGAGGTTCAAGAAGTACAAGAAAAATTAAAAGAATTAGGAGTGAATCCAGATATGCTTTCCATGCTAAATGCTGAAGCGATGGAGATTGATGAGATGGAGGATTTGGAAGAAGAAGGTGAAGGTACCGAATAATTGAATTTAAATTCTATGCACAACCCAATACGTCCCTACCACCGCGCCGAAAAAGATTTGTTATTCACAAATGTAAAGACACAAATGCATCAAAAAGCACTAGAAAGAGGTGGAGATGGAAAAGCATTATATATCGATTGCTACACAGGAAAAACTTTACGTGGTGGTGATCGTTATGATTATGAGCACATTCGATCTTCGGAAGCAATCTTTATGGCATATCGTGATCAGTTTACGAATCATGAAATTGCAGAAGTAGTAAATTGTCCAGAAAATGTAGATGTTACTTTACGAACCATCAATCAATCTAAAGGAAAGATGAGATTGGAGGATTGGTTATCTAACAGCATGAATATCACCAATCACAATATAGACATAGACCTAGCAAAGAAGGCTGTTTTCTCCGCAGATAACGGTATTGAACGAAAAGTCCAAGAAATTTTATCAAAAAGATTTAAATAGATTTGAAATCACAATTCAAATTAATAACTATAATCAACCAAATCTTTATTTAATGAAACAATTTTTACTTACAGTATTTCTATTGGCATCTCTAAGCGTAGTATCTCAAAATCACCTTGAAGCGATCACATATGAAGAGACCCAGACTTCAGACATTTTTAGAAATATAAAAAACCGCACAACTGTTTCCACTTACACCTCTGCGGATGGCAGTGAATTGAAAGTGGGTGATACCCTAATAATAGGAACACCTTCTGGTAGCACTACCAATACAACTGCGGCAGGCGCAGCAAACACATTTGGCGTAGCTAAAGCCAGATCAAAAACGGCAAGTTCTTTTTCTAATATAATCATGGGTGAACCAGCAGGATTCGGAAATGTGATGAATGCACTAAGTGGAGAAGGTCCATCAAACGCTGGGCAGGATATGCAAGGTGAAGTGGTTTTAATTTCTGAAATTTCGCTGTTCCATAAAGGAAGTAAGAAAAAACCTCTTGCAGTTCAGATTTTGCTAGGAGAACCTAACGGACGAGCGTTTGGAATCAACAAATACATGTCTGTAACAGATTATGAAAAAGCAGTTTTGGCAGGTGAAATTAAAAGCACTAATTCTCCACTAACACGTGATGAAGCGATAGCTAAACTAAAAGAATCAAAGGAATTGCTAGATCTTGGTATCATAGAGGAAGAAGAATATGAAGAATTAAAGTCTGAATTGACGCCCATCATTACAGGTAAATAAGTTTCCAATAAAAAAGCCCGCTGTAGCGGGCTTTTTTAATAAACCCAATCATTATGAGCAACGGGAAGACTATTTAGTTCATCACGATAAAGCCTCCATTTTGGCATAAAAAGATCCATATACTGTATAAAACGTTCATTGTGATTACGCTCAAGAAGGTGGGTGAGTTCGTGGACGATTATGTATTCCAGACAAATTGTTGGTTTTTTTGCAAGTTCAAGATTGAGCCAAATACGCTTTTCTTCAATATTACATGTCCCCCATTTTGTTCGCATTTGTTTAACTCCCCAGTCGTTAGTTTTTACCCCTATGCGTTGTTCCCATTTTGTCAACAGATTGGGTATTTCTGCTTTGAGTTTTTTACGATACCATTCTTTAATAACTTTTGCTTTTTCAGCCCGACTAGCATCAGGCTTTACTTCCAGAATCAACTCTTTGGTTCCGTTTAAGTTCACACGTGCAGTTCCTGTTTGCGGTATTACTTTTAATAAATAGCGCTTGCCCTTTACATAATGGCTTTCACCACCTAAAAACTCGCGTTCAGATTCTCTAGGCTGACTTTTGAAATTCTCGACGTGTTTTTTGATCCAGCCTAATTTAGAAATCGCAAAAAGGCGCAGTACCTCATCATCGGTAGATTTGGGTGCTGATAAGCGGATTCTTCCGGTAGGGAGATATACCGCTAAATGCATGTTTTTGATATCTTTTCTAATGACATCAATTTCAATATTAGCGATGGTTATTTTTTCCTTTTCAGTAGTCACATTGTGCTTTTATAATATCCATTAACGCATCAGTCTTTTCATCATCCTTCAATATGTTCTGAACAGCTATTCGTAGTTTTCGTTCCTTTATACCTCCATCACGCCACCCATCTAACTTGGTTGCTTTTATAATATTATCTAAAGCCAAGGCTAAAATCTCGTTAGCATCCAGATTATCGTACAAAGCACGCTTTGCCGCCGAATCTAGAGATTCCGGATATTCGTTGGTTTTTTGCGGTGCTGATACTAATTCAGCTAATTCCTTTATTCTTTTTAAATATTCCTGATATTCAAGTGTATCATTTTTTCGTTGCGCAATGATCTCATCAAGAAGTCGAGACATTTTCTCGTAATACCTGGGGTTAGCCTGAGTTTCTTCAATGATCACTTTTCACACATTGTTCTCGATAGTTTCTGCCACCGCTTCCTGGCGTTTCGTCTTATATTCCGCTCCGGGATCATTAGCCAGATTTACAATCAATTCTACTATAGATTTGTTTTCAAAATCAGAAATCTTCTTGCTGGACATTGCATCAATATAGCGATCCATCAATTGGCGCATACCCGATTCAAAGCGTTTAAGGTCCACGTGATCGCCACTGGCCTGCTTTATGGTATCGCGTAAATCAGAGTAAAACTTTACCTCTTCCTTAATCTTTTCTGTTTCTGCATTAGAATAGCCCAGATCACGCATCTCATTGGCTACATTAGCATACGAACGAATAACGGTAACGACCGCTTTATACAAAGCAACCCGCTTCTCTTCGGTCTGCTTTATATCATCTGGATTCTCTGTATTCCCACAAAAGAATCGAATGTAATGGGGTTCATCTTTAGGATGCACCGGTTCGCACAAGGCTCTGACTGCCTCGAGAGCAGTCTCCAGGCGGTTTCTAGATTCCTGATGAAGGTCCTTCAGAAGGCCTTTTACATCATCCTGATCGTAATTATCAAAAGCCTCTGAGGTATAGTCCTGTATCGAACGCTCAAGGCTTTTAAACAAATCTTTATAATCTATGATATACCCGTATTCTTTGTCATCTGTATCCACACGATTTACCCTACATATCGCCTGAAAAAGACCATGATCCTGCATGCTCTTATCAATATACAAATTGGTTGCCGAGGGTGCATCAAAACCCGTGAGCAGCTTATCTACCACAATAAGCAGTTTCATTCTAGCCGGTTCATCGATAAACTGTTCCTTCACTTCGCTTTCAAAAACCTCAGTAGATTTACCTTTAAGCATTTTGGTATACACCTCGTATTTTAAGAGCTTGTCGGTAGGATTAGATTCTCCTGAGTCTTCCCCTTTTATATCTGCGTGATGCGGTTCATAGGAAGTTATAATCGCGCATTCTTTAAAGCCTGCCTGCTGGAAGAGTTCGTAATATTTACAAGCCTGATATACACTACCGGAAACCAGCATCGCATTACCTTCGCCCGTATACAGCCGTGGCTTGGTATCAAAATCATGAACGATATCATTTACTATTTTTGCCAGTCTGGATTTAGAGCCAAGCACTTTTTGCATTGTACCCCACTTTCTTTTAAGTTCTATTTTAGCGACATCAGTTAAGCCCTGAGTCTTGGCATCAAACCACTCGTCAATTTTATCCTGTGCGGTAACAAACTGCTCTACATCTCTGGCTTCATACAATAGGTCAAGTACCACACCATCTTCTACTGCCTCATCAAACTTATAGGGTTCTCCTATGTAGGGTCCAAAAATTTCAATACTCTTCTGCTTATCTTTTTTAAGCAAGGGTGTTCCTGTAAAACCAATAAAAAGAGCTTCAGGCAAAATGGCTTTCATCACCTCGTGTAATTTTCCGCTTTGGGTACGGTGACACTCGTCTACAAAAACATATAAATTTCCTTTGGCTTTAAAATCTGAACCCAAACTTTCTTTAAGTTCTTTTATGTATTTTTCGTAATCCGGCTCATCAGAACGGTTACCAAATTTATGTACCAAACTGCAAATAAGCATTTGGGTTTTGTGGTTGAGAACATTTAAAAAATCTCGCCCGGAATTTGTTCTGTAGATACTTTCTTCTACACCTATAAATAATTTCTCGATCTGATCATCTAACTCTTCGCGGTCTGTAATGATCAATACCCGACTGTCATCAATATTTTGACGTATCCACTTGGTAAGCCAGACCATGGTCAAACTTTTACCACTCCCCTGCGTATGCCAGATGATACCGCCTTCTTTATCGCGTATACGTTGCTGGGCCGCCTTAATACCAAAATATTGATTGGGGGCGGCACAACTTTTTGACCCCTTTGTCAAAAATGGTAAAGTCTTTAATGATTTCCAGCATGCGTTTCTTTTCACAGAGCTGCACGATATGCTTGTCTATGATATATCGTAAGTGGCATCTAAGGTTTCTTTCCATTTTAAATAATACTTTTCTGAAGTTTTGGTGGTGCCATAACGTAAGCCTTGCGTATCATTACCCGCCAACACCAACTGTATGGTCGTAAAAAAATTAGGAGTAAAAAAATCGCTTTGATTATCCAGGTTTTGACTTATGCCCTCTTCTCTTCAAGGCCTTTACGTGAACTTTTTAATTCTAAAACCCCTATTGCAATACCGTTTACATACAAAACCACATCGGGTCGCTTGTTGTGCTTGCCTTTAAAACTGACTTCTTCTGCAATGGCAAAATCATTATTCTCGGGGTTCTCAAAATCGATAAGCAACACAGACTCTTTGGCTTCGCCTAAATCTTCCCGTACATTAACCCCATAGCGTATGAGTTTATAAACTTCTTTGTTTGCATCATATAAACCGGAAGCGATGTTAGTAACCGACTTTAAAAACTTAGATACAGCACGGTCTATAAGCATAGCTGCGTATCCCTGCTTTTTAAGGAAGTTTCTGAGCAAATCTTCTTCTACCGGCTGGGTACGCAGTTCGTCCTGCCAGTTGCCTAAATACCGATAGCCCAACTCGCTTTGAAAAAGCTGAACAATACGATCTTGAGAAAGGCGCTCTGCTTTGCCTATGGCGTTTTTCATAATCCTAGTATTTCTTTCCGTTCACTTAGCAGATCTTTTAACTCGTCATAATGTTTTTGAATTTCCTTTGGTCCCCAATCAGAATTACTGTTTGTTAGATCATACATTCTCTTTTGCTTAGGAGGTAAATCTTCCCGGTAATATTTATGACCAACCTTAGCTTTACCTACAGGCGATTCGTTATTCATCTTAGAATTACCTCCCTTACTAACGAGACATAAATTACCTAAGTGATCAATATACTTCTCATTATTTTCTTTTCTTGCAGACTGAGATAGATGATGTTCTACCGAATTACGGTATTTAAACTCAAAAGTTTGTGTTTCCTTATCCTGAAGCCACATTAGATAATCTATGAAATTAAATAAGAAATGTGGAGTGGTTGTTCCTAACGATAATGACGACTCATCAAATATGGAATTATAAACTTGATTTGAGTTAAAAATATCTAATATTAACCCATCTAACTTTGTTTGAAACACCTCTTTTGATATATCTAGATCATCACCATTTTCAAACCAAGAAAGTAATTCTTGTAACCAGTTTTTATATTTCTTAGTCCTAAATGTTACTTGAAGCATTGATAGACCTTTTATAATACGATCCTGTTTCTCAAAGGTGTTTTTATAAATCAATCTATCTTGATCTCTTTTTTCATAATGATATAGTTCGGGTTTTAAAAGTGACCATTTATAATGGTCTTCAGCATTTTCATCTTCACTAGCTTTTATAACATATCTATCAAAGACCGTTCGATAGAAAAAAAGATAATCAATAAATGCCATCGGATCAATATGCTCCTCAAAAGTTCTGAATACGTCTAATAAGTCATCGCCATTAAGAGGAACATCTTCATTTAGATATAAACGAAGTACGTGCATTAAAAAATTTGGAAAATCAATAATTGATTCATTTTTATCGGCTATCTCCTTAATTTCAGGATCCCTATAATTTAAATCTATCCCACTAATTACCTCATTAATATTTAGTGAATGTTTCACATTATCAGATCTATTATTTTGACTTTTATCGCTGGGATCAATGTCAAACATATATTCGTTATACTCTTCACCAAAAAATCTTACTCTATCTCCCACAACAAAAAGACTTTGCAAGGGAGAATTCATTTGTGAACATGCATCCCATACTTTAGAAAAACGTAAGCTCTCTTCTTCATTGTCACTCAATTTCTTTAACAAACTTGCCTTTAAAATTTCGTGCTTTTCGAGCTGCTCTCCCCGATTATTCATTACTTCAAAATAATGTGCCACATCTGTATCATTAGGGATTTCGACCCTAACTAAAATAACGTTGTTAAAGAAGTACTTTTTAAAATTTGTAAAATCATTCTCCTCCATTTCATTCAATAAGTGAGGCACGTCTGATTTACTATCAAGGTTTGTTGCATCTATGAATTCAACTGCTGCTTTAAAATGAGATATTAGATGGTTATTGGTACTGTCTGCAATTATACCACTTTGATAAAAATGACTAAGAAAGTTTTCAACCTCAGGACGAGAATCAAAAAAAAGTTTCTGACTTTTCAAATTTTGACTATCGAGCTTTTTTGCTATTAATGAAAGTGTTGTAAGGCGTTGCTGACCATCTATAACTTCAAAATCTCTATTTCGTCGTTTTAAAACTATTAAAGAGCCTATGAAATAATTACCTGTTGGGTTTTTAACAAAACTCTCATATATATCTTGAAGTAACTGTTGTATTTCTTCTGACCCCCAGGCATAATTACGTTGATAAAGCGGTACAATATACTTCTCATCAAAAATCTGATTTATACTTTTTTCTAGGTTTACTTTTTCCATATTACGCTATACGATATTTGTCTATATTCACTTCAGCTTCTCCTTTAAACTTTGAGAAAATAGGAATTTGCATCTCGTTTAATAAGAACTCAATTATAACTTTTTCATCTCTTTGACAATCAATCCTTGGACTTGCCAAAGAATTTAATTTGCGAAGGTCGTAGTAGTTTTTACTGTTTTCTATAATTGCAAATAGACCTCCCATTTCTATTGGATATTTTGCAACCTTATTGTAGCGTACCTGATATTGCTCCAGCCTTAATCGATACACTATAGCGTATAAAACTTTGTAATATTTATATAAACCTTCTTCACCATACTTATCAAATAAGAGCATAATTAAAGATTTATAAAGCTCCTTTAAATATTGATCTCCGGCTCTATGACTTCCCTTATATTGACATTGTTTAGAATAAAAATCCTTAAACTCTTCAAAGGAATCTTTTTTCTTTTCATTTACAAAGAGTTGCTTATAAATCTCTGTATACGTTTCTATGTAGTCGAAAAAAGCAAGTCCATTAATTATTGGTTGATTCAGTGAGGTAAAATCTGAGATATTATCTAGTTGCTTTTATCTAAATCTGGATTTCATTCCCCTAACCTGCACGTTTAATGAATTGAAATAATTTTGAGCAACCGCATTTAATAAATCTTTGTTTTGATACGGATGATCTAAATTTGTATTTGCAGAAATCGTTACACCTTTGAATTCATCAATTTTATCTTTACTAAAGGTATAGGCCTCATCCTTTCGACTCCAAACACGAGTTCTAAATAAATGCTCATTGAAAAGCTGCTTTAGAATATCGTTAGGAGTTTGCAACTGCAAAGGATCCTCAACATAACGTGTTGCCAATTCCCAACGCCTGTCTGCTTCGACCTTTTCTCGTTGGGTATTGTCTTCCATTGCTCTTATATGGTAAGCTTTTAAAAGATTATAAGGCTCTAAAGACTTCCCCCTACTGTTTTGAGAATCAAACATTTGAAATGCTTCAGAAATATTATCAACATGTATCTCAACAAATTCACAGAAACGAATTAGGTAATTGAGAAATTCATTTTTTTCACTTCCCAATTCCTCTAACCAATCTTTTATAATCTCATAGTTCTTTCTAATATTATCTACAGAATCACTGTGATTATATTTTAGATTTTCCAGCAAGTTATCTCCTAATGAAGAATCCAGTGCCTTAAGTATGAGCACCACAGTTGTTATGCGCTGTTGACCATCTACAATATAGAGTTCTTCTTTTTGATTTTCTTTTTTATCCTCCTTTTTATCTACGTGAATAATGACACTACCTATCCTATAAGCGCTCTTTACTTGTTTCCAACTCGAGAAAATATCTTCTAATAGAATTAATACGTTTTTCTCTTGCCAGCGATAAGGTCTCTGATAAGGAGGTATTTTTAAGTCTTGATTTAATACATCGCCTATTATTTTGACTTCGGCTTGGACTCTCTTCATATTTTGGTTAGTTTGACTAAAAGCTTTCTGCTAGGGAACAAATAACCTTTTTTTACGCTATCATTAATTAATAATTTTTAAAAAGCTGCTCATCTTCTTATAAATAAAAAGACTGGTGACCAAAACTTTTTAGCTCCAGCTCCCAAGCCTCTTTAATTACATTATGATTATTATACCAACTATTCATCCCGGCTTGCCAACTGGCCCAGATTAACTCATCTATCCTTCCTTTCCTATACCAGTAGTACTCTTCGGCGCATAAATTGAAATAATCATTGAGCTTACACGATAATTGATCAAAGTTTTTGTCTTTCTTAAAAGATTTGAATATTTTGTTTTTTATAATTATCTCCAGAAAATCGTTTAGCTCATCATATCTACTATTGAAATCTGTAAAAAGCTCTTTCTGTAGTTTGTCATTAGTCAAATCAATCTGGGTTTTATTATACTTTTTTGTGGAATACCATACAACAAGACCTAAGAATACGGTTACAAGAGTTCCAATAGCACTCGTCCAAAACTCCCAGTCGTCATAAAACGACAATATAAATGCCTGGTGCATACTAATCTTTTTTTAGCGTTTGACAACTGCGGTTTCATTAGTTCAACTTAATTTTGGCATTCAGTTTCATTTCTCTGATTCTAGATCCTGAAGGATCAAATCAGAAATCACTCTAGCCTTTGGAGATACTTTAATTTTTTGAAATCCTTTTTTAGACAAATCATTGAAAATTATTTGTTGATCTAATCCTTCGATTACGCCTTTTTCAATTTCTTCTACATATAGGCGTTTTTTTCTATGGTTATCTTTAGATATCTGTGTATTATCGTTTGCAAAATCTTCAATGGGGTAGAATTGTGCTTTTATAATGGCATCTTTTCTTGCCAAGGCACGATCAATTGTAAGCCTGTTTGATTCTCCTTCTTTTTTGCGAAATATTTTCCGCTTAAACAAATTACTCATAAGCTGGCTATCTGTCCCTTTTTTTAAGTTATAAGGATTAAAATGCCCCCATAAACGGTAAAATGGAGAACGAGCCGCTATAAAATGGCGGTCTCCAGTCTGACCAACATAATAAAATATATCTTTCGCTACTTCAATCTTAATTACATAGACGTAATACCTTGAAGTAAAACATTCGCTATCATAATTAAGCTGTAATTTATTCTTTATAGGATCTATCACACCAACCTCGTTTTCCCGGTTAATAACTCCTGCATCATCCCTTGTTTGATTTATTGATACTTGGTTTTTTTAGCCTCAAGCTGCCCCAACTCCGCATCCATATCACTTAAGATTTGAGCGATGGCTTTTTGTTCTTCAATTTGCGGAATAAAGAATTTTAGGTTTTTCAATTGTCGTCCTGTAATAAGGGATTGACCAGAACCGAATATCAATCGTGATAAATTAAACTGCTTTAAAGAATAATATAGGAACCCAAGATTCAAAGATTTACTCAATGAAATCATCAAAGTATTATCCGAGACGCAATATTGACCACATACTTTGTAAAGAGTTCCCGCATTTGCTCCAACTCTGGCAACAAGTATCCTTTCTCCTTCATAGTCCATATAATTTTTAGTACCAATCTGTCCAGTAGAACCGTATAATGGAAATGCACCTGAAACTGAATTTGTATTTGAAGTCCCTGAAGATATATTATTACATAATTCCCCGACCATCTTCTCCTCCCACTCCCCATCAAAACCAGGTAAGCGTTTGCCGCCTTTTGAGGGCGGAGTCAACAGCTGCTGCATTGCGCCTTGTTTGATGGCTTTCTTTTTGGCGATTAACCCGTCTAACGAACTGATCAACGCATCGACATCGCTTAAGGCCGTGGCAATGGCTTGTTGTTCTTTTAGAGTTGAAGGTATACCTATTGTTATTGAATAAATTCCTTTATTACTTAAATTTGGTGGATCAGTTCCAGCCATACTATCTAAAAGCCCATTTATAGCAATTTATAATTAATTATTAAATTATCTAAAAATTGTTTAATTAATTACAGTTTACCGTAAATATTAAAAACTTGAATAATCAATTAATCTTTCTAAAAATATTAGAAATAAATTGTTCAAAGTGACCCTTTCTTCGCGCTTTATTATTTTCTACCTATACAAATGTTCTGAATATGAATTTTGCATCACAAAGAAATCAAGTTCGATACGCTTAATATTTAAAAATGCTTATTTTTATTGTAAACTAAATCAAACATGAAACAAAGATTAATCCTTTTCATGACGCTACTTTCCTTAGCATCATTCACAAAAACGAACGCTCAGGAAAAAAGTTTTATTGAAATTACGGAGGTAGACTCAACATTAAGCCCTGGTGATAACTTTTACAGGTATGCCAATGGTAAATGGTATGATTCTATATCTATCCCCGCATCTCAGTCTGGAGTTGGTGCCTACATGTTTATGAATTATCCTCAACGCATTCGGCTGCAAGGGATCTTGGATAGTGTTTCGCAAGGTCAACATTACTTAGGAAGTATAGAGCAAAAGGTGGGTGATTTTTATGTGTCGGGCATGGATACGGTGACTATCAATAAAAGAGGCTATGACCCCATCAAACCTATACTTTCTAATATTAAAGCAATTAGCGATCTACCTTCTTTAATGACCTTTGTAGCGAATCAGGTAAAAGTTGATAATAGTTCTATCATGGCGTTTGGAGTGGGTGCAGATGACAAGAACAGTAACATGAACATTGCGCACGCCTACCAAACTGGTCTCGGCTTGCCAGATAGGGATTATTATTTTAAATCAGATTCATCAACAGTTGCTATACAGGAAGCCTATAAAACATACTTGGCCACTTTATTTCAACTAACAGGCAGCGAGCCAGCGCAAGCCAAAAGAGATGCGGCTTTGGTTTACAATATTGACAAGCAACTTGCAGAATCGCACAGAACAAGAGTTGAACGCAGAGATGTGAAAGCAAATTACAATAAGATGGCTC
Organism: Gillisia sp. Hel_I_29; assembly: GCF_000744275.1. NCBI lineage: Bacteria > Pseudomonadati > Bacteroidota > Flavobacteriia > Flavobacteriales > Flavobacteriaceae > Gillisia > Gillisia sp. Hel_I_29. The sequence goes on along the minus strand of NZ_JQLP01000005.1, from coordinate 1,099,624 downwards.
TAAAAGATCTGGAAAAAGCACAGCCTAACATTGGCTGGTCCAATTTCCTTAAACATTTAGGTGCTAAAACCGATTCTATAGATATAGCGCAACCTCCTTATTATGATAAACTTAATGAACTTTTAAAAACAACTCCACTTGAAAATTGGAAAGTTTATTTAAAGGCAAATGTTATAGAAGAATACGCATCGCATTTAAGTAAACCTTTTGTAGATGCCATTTTTGAGTTTAACAAAGTTATTTCTGGCCAAGCGGTCCAAAAATCACGAGGGGAAATAATGGCAAGTGAAGTTGACAATTATTTAGGGGAAGCACTGGGCCAACTCTATGTGAAGAAATATTTTCCGGAGGACGCAAAAATGAGAATGTTAGATTTAGTGAAAAATGTACAAAACGCCTATGCTGCAAGAATAAACAAATTGGAGTGGATGAGCGACAGCACTAAAATTAAAGCAAAAGAAAAACTTTTTGCCATGAGGCTTAAAATAGGCTATCCCGATAAATGGAAAGATTACAGCAATGTGAATATTTCAAAAGACACCTATTTTGAGAACATCGTATCTGCTGCTGCTGCCTCGTATCAACGAGAAATGGCAAAATTAGATCAACCTGTGGATAAATCAGAATGGTACACAACTCCATCAACCGTTACCGCTTACAATAATCCTTCTGCAAATGAGATCGTATTTCCGGCTGGAATTCTACAACCACCCTATTTTGATAATAATGCCGATGATGCGCTTAATTATGGCGGCATAGGAATGGTTATAGGACATGAAATAACCCATACGTTTGATGACCAAGGGGCACAATATGATAAAGATGGTAACGTAAAAAACTGGTGGACGGAAGATGATTATGCACAGTTTAAGTCAAGAATACAACAAGTTAAAGATCAATACAGCACATTTACAGTCTTAGACTCTCTACACGTTAATGGTGACATGACGGTAGGCGAAAATACGGCTGATATTGCAGGAATCGCTGTGGCTTACGATGCTTTTAAAATGACACCGGAAGGACAAAACCAAGAAAAAATTGGCGATTTTACTCCAGACCAACGTTTTTTCCTTTCGGTTGCTAGAATTTGGAAAGTAAAAATGAAAGATGAGTTCCTTAGGCTGTGGATTAATAACAACCCTCATTCGCCACCCATTTGGCGAGTAAATGGTCCTTTAATGAATACCTCTCCTTTTTATAACGCATTTGATGTAAAGGTTGACAATAAAATGTTTTTACCAAAAGAAGACAGAATAACAATTTGGTAGAGGAAACTTGAAGATTGAAACCCGCCAAATGGTGGGTTTCTTTGTTTTACCTCAATAAGGTTTTAGCATTGAAAGCACATTTTTATAAGCCTAATAACCTTCGCCATTTTTACCTATTTTCGTTCTATGAAAATCCCCCAAATTATTATAATTTTTCTAGCAGGCCTCACTCTCACTTCTTGTAAAAAGGAAATTAAAATAGATAATGAGGAAGTTAAACCTGGAATAGGAGAAATTTATTTCCAAAAAGGAATCAAGGAGAAAGATCCAAAGCAGATGCTATCCAATTTCAAGGAAGGAATGGCAAATGTTGACTCCCGAAAGGACAGTATAAGTCTTTATTTATTGGATGGGATAATTTATGTTCAAAAACGGCAAAATAATTACAAAGCTGCACTCGATTATACCGACAGTCTCATCAAAACTGCAGAATTACAAAAGAATACTTACTTTGTTGCTTTAGGATATTATCGCAAGGCTGCTGTGTTCCAAGCGCTTAACAATTCAGAAGAAGCATTTAAAAATTATTATACATCTAGAGATCTGTTTTTACAAATAGGTGATAGCTCGCGTGCAGGACAAAGATCTGTGGAAATGGCAAATGCGCAAAGCAGGATGGCCGACTATCATGGTAGCCAAGAGAATGCCACATCGGCTTTAAAACTTCTATTAAAAGCAAAAGATTCATCTTATATAAACAGTGCGTACAATGCAATTGCCATATCCTATCGGGAAAGAGGTTTCTATGAGGATGCCATAAAAGAATATAGAAATGCGCTTCGATATTCAATTTCTACAAAAGATAGTCTAAGTTTTTTAAATAATATTGCTTTGGCATATAGGGATAATGGAAATTACCCAAGTGCACTCTCTACCTTTAAAGGAGTTTTGGATAAAATGGAAGTTGCCGATGAAGATTCCAAAGCTCGTTTTATTGATAATTATGCCTACACAAAATGGATGCAAGATTCTTCCTCTCCTGTCTTAGATGAACTTACTCAGGCTCTCGAACTTCGGCTTAAATCAAAAGATTTAGATGGTTTGACCGCCAGTTATGAACATTTTTCCAATTACTACGAAAAGGAAAAACCTGCACTGGCACTGGACTATGCATTGAAGTGGTTAGAAACGGCAAAAAAGAATTCCAGCCAGCATTCAGAACTAAATGCTTTAAAAAGAATTATAAGGATTTCTCCAGGAGAAAGTTCCAAAATCTATACAAATAGGTTTATTACGCTTAATGACAGCCTTCAAAATGCACAATTAAAAGCTAAGAACACTTTTGCTAAAATTAAATTTGATGAGGAACAAAAACAGCAAGAAATAAATAATCTCGAAGCAGAAACCATAAAACAACATTTGGAAACTGAAGAATTGAAGAATCAAATCCTCATTGCCTCTTTATTAGGTTTGCTTTTGGTGGTTAGTAGCGGATTTGCCTTTTATTATTTAAGGCAAAAACATGAAAAAGAGAAAATTAAAGAATCGTATCAAACTGAAAGCAGGATCTCAAAGAAGATTCACGATGAATTAGCTAATGACATCTATAATATTATGAGTGAATTGCAGAAAATTGCACCGAATAATATGATAGACAAATTAGAACAAATTTATAAGCGTACCCGTAATATTTCTAAAGAGAATAGTAGTATTCCTATGGGAGAGAATTACCAAACTCACTTGCTTTCTACTCTTAGTTCTACTATCTCAGCAAATACTAAGCTCATTCTTCGGGGAGAAAATAAAATAAATTGGTCTAACATTAAACCTGAGAAAAAAATCATTCTTTATAGAGTTTTGCAGGAGATAATGATCAATATGAACAAGCATAGCAATGCGAGTTTAGTGGCAATTGTATTTTCTGAAGAAAAGAATTTTTTAAAAATACACTATTCTGATAATGGTATTGGCGTTACAGATGTAAAGCTTAAATCGGGAAATGGTGTACAAAATATGGAAAACCGTATTTTATCAATCAAAGGATCACTTAATTTTGAAACTTCAAAGGAAAAAGGTTTATCAATAGTAATACAGATTCCAATTTAGATTTGCGGTATGTTTAAAAAAGTTTTAATTGCAGAAGACATGGACAGCATTAATTATGCTGTGGCTGCAGTTTTAAAAGAACTTGAAATACCAGAAGTAGTTCACGCTCAATATTGTGATAAAGCTTGGCTTCTTGCCAAAAAAGCTTCACAGGATAAGGAGCCGTTCGATTTGTTAATCTGTGATCTTTCTTTTAAAGAAGATCATAGAGAGGAGAAAATTAAATCTGGGATAGAGCTTATAGCTATTCTTAAATCAGAATATCCTAATCTTAGGGTTGTGGTAAATTCGATCGAAGATCATCCTCAAACAGTAAAAGATTTATGGGATTCTGGAAATATTGATGGTTATGTATGTAAAGATCGAAATGGTTTAAAGGAATTAAAAGAAGCACTACAAAAATTAAATATAGGCGAAACCTACAATTCACCTTCAATTCAAAAGGTCTTGAACCAAAACAATTTACTTGTCTTAAGCGATTTTGAGATCAACATTGTGAAATTTCTGGCAAATGGATTTACACAGGATCAGATAGAGCAAGAACTGAAAAGTCAGAATATAAAACCCAATAGCAAAAGCGCCATTGAAAAACGTCTGAAGGAATTAAGGGAAGAATTCAGCGCGAACACTAATCCTCATTTGATTTCGATCATGAAAGATCTACAACTTATTTAAATTAATTACCAGTTCTTACATATAGGTAACTGAGTAGGGTCGGTTAATTCTGTAAGGTTGATATTTTTAATATTCTTAGTCATTCCAGATTTAATTTTAGAGTATGACAACTTAAAGAATTGTTTTAAATCTAGAAAACCTATCATATAACTTAGGATTGAAAGTCCAGATTACATCTCCAAGATATTTAGATTTATTAAACTCCTAAATTTTCTAATAATACTTCCTATCTGCTTTCTAAAAGATTAGAATATGCTTCCTGCATAGCTTCAATCTGAAAAGTATAAGTGCCTTAAACAGTTTCTGTCAATAATCCACAGAACAGATTATCATATAGAATTTTAGCTTGTCTCATTTTTCTCGATATCTTTAAAACTTACAGGCACAAGCTTATGACCGAACATTTTTAAAACCTGATTAACATTTTCAAGATTCAGATTCGTTTTATTCTGTTCGATTTTTCGGATTACCGTTAATGCTACCCCTGCCCTTTCGGCAAACTCTTCCTGGGTAAGATTTACTTCTTTCCATCGTGATTTTACAAATTCTGCAAGCTCTTCAATTATATACTTAAACGTACATTTTTAAACAAAATTATATGCAGTAACATACAATACTTGATAATTTAACAATTTTATATGTAAAAACATATAAAATAAAGTTCTACTCTACTTCTATATGCGTTGACATATAAAATAGAGAATTATACAATAAGATAGGAAATGAGACTAAAACCATATTATTATCAGATTAGAAAGTTAAAATATGTTAAAGCGAGACCAATCCGGTGACCAACTTTTGATGAACTTTGAAAGGCCTTATAAATACTATAAACTTTAAAAATCGGTCGTTCCCTCCGACTCCACTATCAAATGCTAAATTCCGCAAAGGATTAAAACGTAAAATTCCTGCCAGGTTACCTGAGCAGGAGTTTTTGCTTTTAAGACCGCTGAGCACTAACGAAGGGAATTTTGCATTTGCAGGACTCAAGTTACTGCGGTGAAGCGTAGCTAGCCCGCCTTTTATGAGTTAAAAGTAAAAATTGATAAATGCGCATTACTCTTTCTAAAGTAAAAAAACATCCACCCCCGGCCCTTCCTTCGAAGGAAGGGAATTTTGCACTTACAGGACTGGAGTAACTGCAGCCATGCGCAATTGATTCTGAAAAAGTGATTACTGCTCAAATTGTCCTATCACCGAAAGCGTCTCGCCTTTATTAACCGGTGGAGTTCCTAAAATCAGTAAAAGGAGTCCGTTTGCTTCAGCATATACAGTTTCTTTTATGTTCCCAAAAAAATCGGTAATGTATCCTACCTTCATTCCTTTAATAACATAATCCCCAGCCTTTTTGAGTGGATAAAAAATACCGGAGACCGAACTTTCGGCATAGGTTCGGTCTATAATGATATTCACAGTATTTTGAGTAGCTTCTTTTGAATTTGATGTAAAATCGAGTTCCTGAAGCAAACCTAGAACAGCTTGTTCTACCTGCTCAGCAGCTTGTATATCTGCAACACCCAACCTTCCACATTCGATATCAATAGACGGAATTCCTCTTTTGAAAGCTTCTGCAGAAGTATATAAACTGGGGCTATCCATTTTCATATAGTCCTTACCATCGGTATTAAACGTTACGATATGATCAAAGCCAAGTGCCAATGCCATACGCTTCCCGGTTGCTGAAATTTCCGGCATATTCGCATTGCGGTAATAGGCTCCGTAACTCATCAGATCTTCAGCAGCATCACCGGCGTGCATATCCAGAAAATAATCCACCCGATTAATAATGCTATTGGATATATAATATGCAATTTGCTCACTCAAATTTCCATCCTTTTCTCCCGGAAAGACGCGGTTCAGATTTTCGTCATCTTCCGGCTTCATAAACGATTTTCGGTTTAAGAAGCTGTTCAAGTTGGCTACCTGTACCAAAATAACCGTTCCTTTTAAGTTTTTGGGATCAATTGATTTTATAAGCCGTTGTGCCCCTAAAATAGGCGGATACTCGTACCCGTGAACGCCGGCAGTGATACCCAGGGTTTCTCCTGTTTTTGCTCCATTAAAAACGGTTACTGGTATAAAGGTGAATTCACCTGAATATTCTACAGGTATTTTAAAATGAGCTTTGGTCGCTGCCGGGATTTCTGTTCCTTCAAAGGTAAAAGAGCGCTGCGCAAAGCTGAATTGCATAGAAATAAAAAGGATTAGGATTACTGTATTTTTCATGATTATTAATTTTTCAATTGTTTATTTAATAAGTATCAAATTCCGGAAAATCTTCCCAGTCCTTTTCGTCGATGGTGTTTCCTTTAAAGAGGTGGGGATAAAAGAATTCAGAAATTGCTTTGTGGTAGTTCTTTACTGCTTCGAGATAGTTGAGATGATCTTCCAGATCGGTATCTGCAATTCGATTAAAGGTGTTTTGTAACAGCAAACTGGGAATAAAATAACCGAGTTTTCTACTTACCTCCTGACGCTTTTCAAGCTTCTCAAAAAGCAGTTTTGAATCTTTACCGGCTTCCTGATCGGCGACATATTGCATCGCGTAATACCAGCCGTTGCTGTACGCATCCTCAGGTATAGAATACGATCGGTATTGCGGATAAGCTTCATAAAACGGCTCCATCGCCTCCCTTCTGGGCATATCCCATTTTTCGTGATAGGCTTCCCGTTGGGTTACGGTGGTTGAAAAGGCTTCAGGAATAGGTATAAAACGGTTAACCAGCACATTACCCAATGCCGGAAGAAGCACTACCAGAAATAACCAGATCCCTAAAAGCGTGACGGCATTATAGTTTGAATTTTTCTTAAGCAGCGTTAGCACATAAACCAATGCAAACCAAAAGAGTTCGTAACCTACAATCAATAAAAACACCACACCAAAATCGGTATCAAAAGGCAGCCCGAGTAACCACAAAGCTGCTATCAATAGAAGTACAGAAAGTCCTAAAACAGCCAGAAATCGCACTGAAAACTTTAAGAATATAATCCTGGAAAGCGAATAGGGTTGTGAAGCTACTACTGCCCACACACCCGATTCCCGCTCTGAAGAAATCAGATTAAAACACAGCGCAATGATGAGCAACGGAATCAAGACCACAAACAAAAAGCTAAGGTCTAAATTCCCCGATAATAAGGTCATCGGGTTAGTGAGTTCGGTATCATACAATTGCCCTTCAAGCGCAAGTATACGCAGCTTAAGACTGTAATTATTTACATCACGTTGTCCTATAGAAAAAGCAGCCCATTTGCCAGGGTCGTTTTGCGTGTAATAAAACTGGTAATAGGTAAAATAGCTCAGATTATCAGAAAACAATCGCTTATTCTTAGCCAGCTCTTCTTCTTGTATTTCCGCAATTTTTGAGATGGTTTCTTCCTGCTGGGATACGGTATTCTTTCCGTGGAAAATAGCATAGATCCCAATGATAAAAATCACTGCAAAGCCCAACATACTTATGGGATTGCGGGCAAAGCTTTTATACTCGGTTGCAAAGAGTTTAAAAAATGTAGTATTCATCTTTATAATTTTATTTTTTTTAAACCAAAAGAAAACGACAACCCGATAAGCATGAGCCAAAACACCAATGCCAGCAACGTGATCACATTATTAGATAAGGCCCAGAAAAGCCCTCTGTTTTCATATTCGAAAGGGGCTCTTTCATTAAACCGCGCACTATTCAGGCGTTGGGTGCCGCTCCGTTCAGCATTAACTTCATTCTTATGAAGTTCGTTGAAGTACTGGGTTTGCCTGTATCTGTAATCTTCGGTCTGTTTCTGAAAATCGATGTAATGTGCCATATCGGTTCCCGTAGCAGCCATAGATAAATTGCGCACCATCAAATACGGATTGATAAACGATAAATAGGCTGCAATACTGTTTTGATTGGTGTAGGTAGCTATCAACTCATCAAAATGGCTTCGGTACAGTTCTGTAGTAACCCGCTCGCCTTCTGCCATTAAATGTCCGGCATAATTGAAGGGAAGGTCTTTAACATCATCTACTCCATATTCCGCCAAAGTTTTTTCCCTAAAACCGGTATAATACAGATCATTTGGATCATGAGAATCGCCTACTTGCTCAAGGTCTTCGGTAATTCGGGTCTCAAACTCCAATTTGGAGGGTGCGGGAAACAAAGCATAACCTACATTTTGCGCCATTTTGGGTAGAATAATTCCGCAAAGCATCCACAACAGAATCAGAGATATCAGTGCTGCACCTCCACGCGAACTTTTAGCGGAAATAAGCACGGTTATCCACGAGCAGATGAAGAAATACACCGTGTACAGAGCCATTGCAAAAAGACTGCGCAACAGCACAGCCGTAGTAAGAGCTTCAGGATACGCCACAAAAGCGATACTAAAAATCAAAAGCATAGCTCCTATAAAAACAACCGTGGTAAAACTGAAAATCCCCAGGGTTTTACCCCAAATAAGCCGCTTTGCACTCACGCCCTGGGCAAGCATGATCTTGAGTACGCCGTTGGCTTTTAAATCGGCAAGGGTACCATAACCGATGAAAAAGATAAAGAGTGGCACCAGCAATTGCAGGATCAACGCCATGCTGAGTTCTCCAAAACGCAACATCCCATTCGAAAAACCGGCCTCACTCAGGTTGACGGTGTTTTGCCGGTGTGCCTCCAAAAAAATGGAGTTTCCTGCAAAAGATTCAATCCCGAATTCAAAAAAACTCAGCGCAGGACGCTCCCTAAATACCAGGTATCCGTAGTGGGATACCCGGTGCGGATTGCGATCGGGCTGATTGACATAATCATCGTGCACCTGTTCCTGATAGGTCTCGCGTATGCTGTTCTGCTCTGCTGTGTTTTCCACCCCTATAAAGGCTGAAAACAACAGCAGGACTGTAAAGACACCAATTAGCACCATGGCTGTTTTGGTTCTCATGATGTTCTTCCATTCTACTTTTATAATATTCCTGATACTGTTCATCTTCATAATCTATATGTTGCTGTTGCTAAAAAGTTACGCGGTGCCCCCGGGAACAACCTCAGGTAATTTTGGGCTCCAACCCAGTAGGTTTTATCGGTTAGATTCTTAACCGCCAGATTGAGCTGGATGTTGCTGTTTTTGGGTGTAAAATAGACCGCCAGATCCAGTAAGGTATAGGCAGGCGTTTTAAAACTGCGGTCATAAGTAGGTACTTTGTCCCCGGAATGTTGTGCGCCAAAACCTATTCCCAGTCCGTGTAGTTTTGAAGTACTCAAAAAGTTATAACGCGTCCACAAAGTCGCAGTTGTAATCGGCGTGTTTTGTTTGCGGGCGCCGATCAGCTCTGGGTCGTTATCCGCTATAATCTTCGCATCATTATAACTAAAGGAGCCATACACCTGCCAGTTAGGCAACAAATAACCGTTAACATCTACTTCAAAACCTCTACTGCGCTCTGCACCGCGGGTGACTAAAGAATCTGGAGCTGAAGGGACATTCGCATTAAGCAACAGGTTTTTTTGATTAATTTCAAAGAGTGCCGTATTGATATGAAGCTTATTTTTCAGCAGGGTAATTTTTGCGCCTACCTCTTTTAAATCGCTTTCTAAAGGTTTAAACCTGCTGGCCGAATCATCTGTGCTGCCATAAAAACTTCCTGTGTTCGGCAATATGGTAACCGTGTTAGATTGTGGTTGAAAGCCTTCCAAGTACGTTCCATACACATTAATCTGGTCATTAACGGTATAGGTCAGCCCGATGCGTGGCAGCAGCGCCCTGTTGGTAAACGAAATTTCATCAACCTCACCCCGGTTGGTCACATCGCGGAACCATTCTTGTCTCAAACTGAATAAAAGATGAAAGCGCTTATAGGTAAGCTGTTCCTGCAGATACGCTGCGTGGGTCTCAGTTAGTGCGGTAGGAAAAGCGGACCTTCCGTTAAAATTATAGTCGGTAAGGTTATTCAGGGTGTTGTTGGGATTTTCCAGATTGTAATGCGGCACATTGGGTTTGGGCAAGATCATCCCTTCGTAGGTATAGGTTTGATAGGCTGCAGCATTCGCAGGATCAAAAGCATTGGTTACCGAACCGTCATTCAACAGATAGCCCCGTGCCTGATTTTGTCCTCCGCCTTCTAATTTTGCCCAACTGTGCAGATCATACCCTACCAGCAATTTGTGTTTGAATGCACCGGTATGGAAGTCAAAATTGAAATAGCTGTTGACGTTGTCTACACTCCAAGACTGTTGGCGTTGTATAAAACGCATTGCGGCCAGGGTGGGTACAGGATTGTTATCAATGTCAACCCCAAACCCATTTGTGGTGCGTCTTTCCTGTAAATCTTCTTTCCAGGTTTGCTTCATATAGGTCGTGGTAAAGCCTATCTGATCGGTAAACTGGTGCGTAAGATTTCCGGTGATGATAAACTGTTTGGAATTGAAAAAATCATTGGGCGCACCTAGGTTCAAACTTATGGGCGTACTGTTCAAATTGGTCACGCCGGCTTCCGCACCAAAAATAGGTTGACCGCGATCTAATTTCCCCTTCATATCGCTGTAGATAAGCTCTACATTTATAGCGGTTTTTTCACTGGCTAAATAGGTAAACGAAGGCGATAGCAACAACGAGGTGTTGCTGATGTTGTCGCGGTAGCTATTGGCTTCCACATAGGCACCGTTAAAACGGTAAAGCAGGGTTTTATCCTCATTCAACGGACCGGTGAAGTCTACAGCGGCCATAATCGTACTAAAACTTCCGGTGGTGAATTTCACCTCGTTACGCTCCACGTCCAGTGGCTTTTTGGTGACCAAATTGATACTTCCGCCGGGGTCTACGCTTGAAAAAGTAGCACTTGCCGGACCTTTTATAACTTCAACTCTCTCCACATTGGCCAGCAACGGCTGCAAAAAATAAAACTGGCGGGTACGCATCCCGTTAATTAGTTGCCCCTCTTCATTCTGACTGATCCCGCGGATGGAATATTGATTATAAAAACTGCTGGGTGAAACCCCACTCACATTCTTTACCGCATCAGCGAGTTGTATGCCCTGCTGCTCGTCTATCAATTCTTTGGTAACCGTACTTATCGCCTGCGGAATATCTTTATTCAAGGTTGAAGTACGCGTCGCCGAGAACGAATAATCACTGGTATAAGTTTGCGCTTTTCGGCCTACAAGTTCAACCGCTTCGAGGGCAAAATTTTCAGCTTTCATATAAATAGTGACAAAAGTTGAATCCGGATTGACCGTTGTCGTTTTATAGCCTAAATAAGAAATTTCTAAGCTGCCGCTTCCGTTTAAACGGAAGTTGCCCTCAAAATCGGTTAAGGTACCTTGCTTGGTATTTTTGATTTGTACTGTGGCTCCCGGTATTGGGAGTTGTGAATCTACATCTTTAACCTGCCCTTTAATTTGCTGTGAATTTGCTTCAGCAAAGACTAAAAAGCATAAAGAAAATAAGAGTTGTTTTATAGAAATCATTGTATTGAAGTGTAGGGTTTATTAAACGGTTTGTAGGTAAAGTTCTTCGAGCTCGTTTGCAGAAATATCAGCGGCTTTGATTTGCGAAACAAAGTCTCCGGAGCGCAATATGCCTATACTATGAGCCACCTGCTTTGCCCTAAAAATATCGTGCGTCGCCATCAGAATTGCCGTGCCGGAGTCTGAGAGTTGCCTGATGATCTTCGTAAATTCATTAGAAGCTTTGGGATCCAGACCACTGGTTGGTTCGTCTAAAAACAAGGCCTTTGCATGCTTGCTTATCGCTATAGCAATTCCAACCTTTTGACGCATCCCTTTAGAATAACCACCCAGACGTTTGCTATGCGCCTCTTCCTGTAAACCGGTTTTGAGTAAAAACTCAATAAGCTGAACTTTGCTATATTTAAAACCTGCCAGACTAGAGAAATATTCCAGGTTTTCAATCCCGGATAGATTAGGATACAGCATCACCGTTTCCGGAATGTATGCCAGATGATTTTTAGATTCCTGAGGATGCTCCTGTACGTTGATCCCGTTGATTAGCGTATTGCCCGAGGTGGGTTCTATAAAGCCCAGAAAAAGGTTGATTGTGGTACTCTTTCCAGCTCCGTTTTGCCCCAGCAAACAGCAGATCTCCCCAGGTTTGATTTTTAGGTTAAGGTTGTTTAATGCCAAATGCGAGCCGTACCTTTTAGTAAGGTTAAGTGCTTGAATCATAAGTTTTATGTTTTATAGGTTGTAAGATTACAGACAGCAGCCGCTTCTGAGCCAAAGGCTTGAAGCAGCATAAACCCAGTGATTGAGCTCGTTGCAGTCTGATCAAAAATTTTAAGTAAAAGGAAAAAAGGAAGGATTCTAAACAGCACCTAAACCCTAGGTGACATCACTCATTTTGTGATATCAAAAGCCTTAGGCTGTATACAGGCTGCACTGTAAATTCAATAGTATACAGACTAAAAGCCTGTTCTATCAAAGGGCCGCTAGTAAATAATCAGGTGTAAAATTGCTTAAATCCTTAAACGAAAATGTACTGTACACTCCCAGACCTCAACCAAAGATTAATGATTTTCAGCAAAGCCGGTAACTCTAAAACAGATATAAAAAAGGTGTAACAATACTTAGGAAACCACCGGAGGCGGCTTATTGAATAAATAGGAAAACTTTAAAATTTTGAGCGAAGGCTCACGATAAACACTGTGAACTTCAACAGCCTGCAAGGCTTCAAAATTAATATAACTATGCGCTGCAGCTTCTGGAGCAGGATTTAATGGAGTGCCTTGATCGCTGGCGACTACCATCTCGCAGTACTTACAATCTGCTACTTCCTGCTGATTCTCAAAAAAAACGTGAACAAAGGTATGCACATTAATAATCCGCAGGAGGGCAAATGCCACCAGAAAGAAAATCGGGATTATATGTGCGTAACGCTTTTTGAACATTGCGGCTAATATACTTTTAATTTAAAAGAGCCAAAAGAGTTTTGATATAAAATGTATGTGCCACAAATATTAAAAGGACAATAATTCAGAGAACCTTGATTAGGTGTACTTATAATTCAAAAAAAAATATACACGCTCCGTTGAAATAAGTTGATAGGGTCAACTTATTATCATTGATTAAAAGTTAAAGAGCCTAATGTGTCAAATTATGTGAACGTATCACCAATTCGGTATCTCCATCAATAATACCCATTTTGAAGCCTAAAATTATTGAAACTGTCAAAATTCGGTCGTTTCCTCCCATTCCACTATGAAGCGCAGCTACGCTGCGGACTAAAAAAATAAAAATCTGCCGGGTATTTTCTCCTGAGCAGTTTTTTTATGTTTTAAAACACCCCAGATCGAAGGAACGGGAAAGCATTGCGGTAGTTTATAATTATGAGTTACTCCACTTACGCTTCATAAATCTGAGGTGAACACTATCTGTATTTTAAATTCTTTATCCATTGTTATTAATATATAATGGAGATTTTTTCTAGCTCTAAATAGTAAAAATGTAATATTCCTAAAACCTAATATTCAACTTCTAATTCAAGTTAATTATCTTAGAGGCTTAAACTTTTTGGATATATGAACAGAGCTTATGATCTAATAATAAAAAATGCTATTCTAAATAAAAATAGTGCCCCTGTAGATATCGCAGTTTCAGATGGTACTATTGCAAGTATCAGTCTTTCCAGTAATAATGAAAATAGAATTCAGTACCTAAAAGACGCTCAATCCGTTTACAACGCAAAGGATAATTTTTTATGTTCAGGATTTTTTGAAAGTCATATTCATTTAGATAAGGCTTGTATTTTAGAAAGATGTGAGATCAAAAAGGGAGATCTTGATGAGGCTGTAGAAGAGACCGGAAAGGCGAAAGAAAACTTTACAGAAAAAGATGTTTTTGAGCGTGCTAGCGGCGTAATTGAAATGGCAATTAAGAAAGGAACTATGGGTCTTCGTACCTTTGTTGAAACCGATCCAAAAACTGAATTACGTTCTTTTGAAGCTATTAAAAGAGTTAAAGATAAATATGCTTTTGCCATAGATATTGAGATCTGCGCTTTTGCTCAGGAAGGACTCACCAATTCTTCCGAAACCCAAAAATTATTAAAACAGGCATTATCTGATGGAGCAGATCTTGTTGGAGGCTGTCCTTACAAAGATGTAGATCCTACAAAACATATCGAGATGATCTTTGACATGGCTCAGGAATTTGATGTAAATGTAGATTTTCATCTAGATTTTGATCTTGACCCAAATAATTCAAGCATCCCTAAAATATCCGAAGAGACAATTAAGAGAAATTATTTAGGGAGAGTTTCTTTAGGGCATGTCACTAAAATTTCTGCTATGCCCAAAGAAAAACGCAATGAGATGGCTTTACTTTTAAGCAATGCCGAAATTACGCTAACAGTTCTTCCTGCAACAGATATTTTTTTAAATGGTAGAGATTACGACACATTAATTCCCCGTGGAATGGTAAATGCTAATGAATTGAAAACCTTTGGTGTAAATACTACCATTTCCAGTAATAATATTCTAAATGCCTTTACCCCTTACGGAGATGCCTCCCTTGCTAGAATGGCAAATATGTACGCAAACATTTCCCAGTTAGCTAAAGATGAAGAGATACAGCAAGTTTATAAAATGGTAACAGACAATGCCGCCGCTCTTCTCTCATTACCATATACTATTGAAGTTGGTGCTCCAGCAACCTTTATAATACTTGAAGCCAAGAATGAAATTGAAGCTATTCGAACCATTTCGCAACCTTTAGCAGGATTTAAAAATGGAAAACAAACATTCTCTAACGATAAAGCTAAGATCTATTTTGAGTGAAATCTTATAATACCTGTGAAACCTCTGTTTTAGCAAATACTTTTATAAAGTTCAGAATTTATTGAAAACCATAACTCTGCAGTTAGGGATTAAAACAATTGTTAAATGCTTTAGTATATTCAAACTAACTATTTGAAATTATATTAAATATGAGTTAAACCCCAAATATGATATTCAAAATAATGCAGTAAGGTATTATCTTGTAACTATGGAACAGATATTAGTAGCCGGTGCCAACGGTACCACAGGAAAAAAGATTGTACAATTATTACACGAATCTCAGTATTTTAACCCTATTGCAATGGTGAGAAAAGAGGATGAACTTCCTTATTTTAAAGCTAAAAATATTGATACCGTTCTAGGAGATCTTGAAGAGGACGTTTCTCATGTATTCAAAAACAATATAGATAAGGTATTATTTGCAGCAGGATCTGGAGGTAAAAATGTAGTTGGTGTAGATCAAGAAGGTGCAAAACGATTAATTGACGCATCTAAAAAGAATAATATTAGAAAATTTGTTATGCTCAGTTCTATGGGAGCAGATGAGCCTTCTAAAGCAGAAGAGCTTCAGGATTACCTAAAAGCCAAGCACAATGCAGATGAGTATTTAAAAGATAGCGGCTTAAATTATGCAATAGTGAGACCTGGGAGTTTAACAAATGATGAGCTTACTAATAAGATAGAATTAGCTCGTAAACTTAATAAACGAGGCAAGATCAGCAGAAATGATGTTGCTCAAACCTTAGTTCATGTACTTAATGACGATGTTGCTAATAAAGCGACTTTTGAGATTCTAAGCGGAGAAACCCTCATAGGAGAAGCGTTAGATAAAGTCTCTGCAGACTAAATAAAAATTAACATTAGAATACAACGCAATCATATTTAATATGGTTGCGTTTTTTTTGATATCATTTCAACTAATAGATTTTAATTGTTTCCTCCACTAATACTAACAAATGAGATACATTATTAATTTCTTCATAAAACCTTATTTAAATAAAATTATCTCTGAATAAAACACTTAATAGATAATAAATACTATAACTCTTAGGCATGTTTATTGGTAATAATAAAAAATATTAACTTATAAACTTATAACCTATGGAATTCAAAAAAAACGCTACGGCAGATCTTAGAAAAAGATCTGTATTTTTCTTACAAATAGGGCTAATTGTTGTTCTCCTATTATGTTATTTTTTAGTAGAATGGAAGAGCTATCATCCTATTGAAAAAGCTTCTAAAGAGATAGTAATGGATAAGTTGATAGAAGAAGAAATTCCAATAACAGAATTTGTAGATCGCGCAGTACCCTCAATTCCAAAGGCAATTAAATCTGATGATATTTTAGCCATCATTGATGATAGTGAAGATGTACCTACGAATAATATTCAGCAAACAGTAGAATCACCAAGTATAGTTGATGTTGTTGATATTATTGAAATAAAACCGAAGGAAGAAATAGAGCACTATTCTTTCAAAGTTATAGAAGATGTCCCTATTTTCCCTGGGTGTGAGCGCTATTCAAACAATGAAAAGCGTAAAACATGTATGAGTGAAAAAATATCTGATTATGTTAATGCAAACTTCAACAGAGATATTGGTAATAATCTAGGACTATCTGGAATCAATAAAGTTTACGTAATGTTCAATATAGATAAAAATGGAAATGTGGTAGACATTCAGTCTAGAGCACAGCATCCAAAATTACAAGCAGAGGCAATTAGAGTTATAAGATCCCTGCCACATTTTGAGCCGGGAAAGCAACGAGGTAAGCCAGTCTCGGTCTCATACTCATTACCCATAGTTTTTCAGGTAAAAGATTAAAGTATAAAAAGCCACCTTTTGAGGTGGCTTTTCCTTATTGAATATATTTTAAGCTCAATTAGTTCTTTTTTTCTACTTTATAATCTGCAATAGAATCTGGGTGAACATAATCGTCTATTTCAGAATTGATTTCTGCTCCCAGTAAGATGATATAACAAGTGATATATAACCATAACATTAGAATTACCACTGCAGAAATAGATCCATATACTTCCCCATAATTTCCATAGTTGCTCACATAAAATGAAAATCCCCAAGAAGCAAGTAACCAGACTACAGTAGAAAATATAGCTCCTGTTACCACCCATTTAAGCTCTGGTTTTTTTCTTGCTGGGGCATATTGATAGATCAGGCACAGAAATAGTGTTACTATTACTGCCAAAACAATCCACCTTAAGAATGCTATTATATTTTCTGTACCCTCGGGCAGTCCTAGCTTATGCATTACAGTAGGAAATACCACTATAAAAGCTAAACTTATTAATAAGAGAATGGTTCCAAATATGGTAAAGATTATAGCCATTAAAATTTGCTTAAAGAAGCCTCTACTTTCTACAGTATCATATGCTATATCTATACCTTCGAACAAAGATTTTGTTCCTTTATTAGAACTCCATATACTAAATAAAATACCAATTGCGGTACCCCATCCTAAAGTGGTTCCTGGGGTAGAGAGAAATATTTCTACTCTATCCTTTAGTAACGAAAAAGCCTGCTTCGGCATCATAGCCGCCAGTTTGGATAACTCCTGCTCTATTTGTTGAGGATCTGTTGCTAATCCATAAATAGATATTAAAGCCATAATCGCTGGGAATATGGCCAAAAATGCATAGAACGCAATACCCGCAGAAACGATTCCTACGCTATCTGCAGCAATCTCATTCTTAACTTCTAAAATTATTTTCTTCCACCCAGAAAAGGAGATCTTATAAGGTGCGTCTACACAATGACTTTGGTCTTTTTCTTCTAACATTATAATTATTTGTGATCGAGGCTTAAAATAGAACAATTACACAAAGATTAAAGGGAAAGGCTTCTAAATGATTGTTAATATTTTCCTGCGAATGTGCGATTAGGTCATTTATTGCACAATGCTTTATTATTCCACGAAAACCTTATAGTGTTAAATTAAAACAAAAAATTAATTTAAACAAACGTTTAATTTAAACAATTGTTTAACTTTGTGCTCGAAATTTAGATTCTATGGAATTAAACGAGAAACAGATTCAAATTATAACTGAAGCAGAGAAACTATTTGCAGAGAATGGTTTTGCAGGTACTTCGGTGAGGCAAATAGCCAAGGAAGCAGGGGTAAATGTGGCAATGATCTCCTATTACTTTGGCTCTAAAGAGCGACTCTTAGAGGCTATGCTCATATATAGATCTGCAGATTTTAGAATGGAATTGGAGACTGTTCTTTCTATAGAGAATTCAACGTTGGAAAAGGTAGATGAAGTGGTAGCACTTATTATAAGAAGAGTTCATCACAACAGAAGAATGTACAAGATCATTCATTTTGAATACTCAAATGACACCCGAAAAATAGATTTCGAAAATTATATCAATCAGAAATTATCTAATTATAAGGTCATTGAGGAATTTGTAATTAAAGGACAAAAAGAAGGTGTTTTTTCTAAAGATCTAAATATACCGCTTACTGTACCCACAATTTTAGGTACCTATTTTAATTTCTATTATAACCTCAGATTCTTTGAAGTGCTACATAACATTACAGATGAAGCATCTTTAGATAACTACGTACACACTACCCTAACCCAACATATTCAGAAAACCATAAAAGCATTATTGACTTATGAAAATTAAACATTTTTTCCTTTCTGCAATTCTATGTTTAGGAATTGCTTCTGCAAGTGCGCAGGAAGGTAAATCTCTATCTTTAGAGCAGGCAGTAAATTTAGCCCTCACCAATAGCGATGAAGCAAAAATTTCGAATTCCCGAGTAAATACGGCAGAGAGTGAGCTTCAGGTAACAAAAAATCTTCAGTATCCAGATCTTAAGATCTCCGGACAATATCAGTATTTAACCGGAGCAGAAATAGATTTTCCTGCTGCAACTCCTTCAGAAGGTTCTGCTTCAGAGCCTACCCCAACTCCAGATGTGAATCAATTATTATTGGCACAGGCCAATATGTCGCTGCCCCTATTTTCAGGTTTCAAACTAAAGAATGCGGTAAAAGCAAGCGAAAATAATTTAAAGGCTGCTTCTCTTAATGCACAGAACGATAAGGAGCAAATAGCGCTACATACCATAATAGATTATATCAATTTATATAAAGCGCAAAAGGCTATTGAAATTATAGAAGAGAATCTTAACAGTGCCAATCTACGTGTAAAAGATTTTACTGCTATGGAAGAGAATGGTCTGTTAGCCAGAAATGATTTATTAAAAGCACAGCTGCAAGAATCTAACATTCAGCTAAGTTTAGAAGAAGCTAAAAAAAACAGCAATATTCTTAATTACAAATTAAATGTAATGTTGAAGTTGCCGGAAGCAACTAAGATCAATACGCAAGATACTAATTTCGGAAATGTTATTCCTTCTAATTTAAAAGGGATGGTTTCCAGAAGTGATCTGGAAGCGCTAACGTATCAGGAAAAAGCTGCTGAAAATCAGATCAAAATGGCAAAAAGCAAGTATTATCCTAGCATCGCGTTGGTAGGTGGATATACCAATCTGGATCTTCATAATGCACTTACTGTAAACAATGCAATTAATGTTGGCGTTGGCTTGTCTTATAATCTAGCTGATATTTTCAAAAGTAGAAGTGAGGTAAAAGTAGCTCAAAGCAAAGCGGAGGAACTTCAATACACTATAGACATGGTATCTGATAAAGTGAAGTTGCAAATAGAAAATGCCAAACAAGATTACAAACTTTCTATAAGGAAATATGAGGTTTATACAAAGTCTGAAGAGCAGGCAATAGAAAACTATAGAATTCTTAAAGATAAATATGATAATGGACTAGTAGATACCAATGATCTTTTAGAAGCAGATATAGATCAATTACAAGCTAAAATGAATTTAGCTTATGCCAATGCAGATATCACTCAAAAATATTACGAGCTATTAACCGCTCAGGGAACACTAACAAATCAATTCAACAACTAATAATCATTTTACTAAAATGGAAGAGAAGAAAAAAACAAACAAGAAATTTATAATAATAATCGCTGTATTAGTAACCGTTGGAGTTGTTTATGGAGGTTATAAATTTATTCACTCATTATCTCACGAAGAAACAGATGATGCGCAGATAGCTGCAAATATGAATCCTATAATTCCTCATGTAGGTGGTTATATAGAAAAGGTATATGTTACAGATAACCAAAAGGTATCAAAAGGAGATACGTTATTCGTTATAGATAATAGAGATTATAAGGTGCAATTACAGCAGGCAAGAGCTTCTATGGCTGCAGCAGAAAGCCAGTTTAGTGTTTCTGAGGCAAGCATAGGGTCTTATCAGGCAAATGCTGCAGCATCTAACGCACAGGTAAATACAGCACAGGGAAATATTGAAACTGCAAAGATCAATTTATGGAGAGTAACTAATGACTTTGATCGTTACAAAAATCTTTTTGAAAATCATTCTATAACAGAGCAACAATATGAGCAGGCGTTAGCTGCCAAGCAAGAAGCAGAAAGTAGATTAGAGATTTTAAAGAGTCAGTCTAAAGCAACATCCAGTCAGCGTAACGCTGCGATGTCTCAAACAGAGATCTCAAAGAAACAGGTATCTGTGGCTGAAGCTAATATTCAAAGTGCACAGGCAATGTTAGATGCAGCTCAGTTAAATCTAGATTATACAATTGTAACGTCTCCTATTGATGGTCAGCTTTCAGAAGTTGATATTCAACCAGGACAGTTCGTTCAACCAGGACAAGCTTTATTCTATTTGGTAAATATTTCAGATAAATGGGTCGTAGCAAACTTTAAAGAGACTCAGTTAGATAAAATGGCTATTGGCCAGAAAGTAGGAATAGAAGTAGATGCTTATCCAGATATGGAATTTGAAGGAACTATTACTGCATTTTCTCCTGCTACTGGGGCAAAATTCTCTCTCTTGCCTCCAGATAATGCTACTGGAAATTTTGTGAAAACCGTACAAAGATTACCTGTTAAAATTGATTTTACTGAAACAAATGATGCAGAGCAAATGAAAAAACTTCGTTCTGGAATGAATGTTTTAGTAGATGTACATGTAAAATAAGTTATGCAAGAGGAAGAAAATAGTTTAGTAGAATACGGTTTTAGAAGGGTAATCATTACCATAACCGCCATTTTATGTGCGCTTCTAGAAATTGTAGATACTACAATAGTAAATGTGGCCCTCAACGATATGAGGGGAAGTCTAGGTGCTACTCTTACAGATGTGGCCTGGGTAATTACTGCCTATGCCATTGCCAATGTGATCATTATTCCTATGACTAGTTGGCTTTCCAAACAATTTGGTAGACGTAATTACTTTGCAGCTTCTATAGTGATATTTACAGTATCCTCATTTTTATGTGGAAATGCAACAAATATCTGGGAACTAGTAGCCTTTAGGTTCATTCAAGGTATGGGTGGAGGAGCCTTATTAGTAACTGCTCAAACCATTATAACGGAAAGTTATCCTGCTGCCAAAAGAGGAATGGCGCAGGCCATTTATGGAATGGGCGTAATTGTTGGTCCTACCTTAGGACCTCCGCTAGGAGGGTATATTGTAGACCATTTTTCGTGGCCGTATATTTTTTATATCAACATACCAATAGGAATAATAGCTACATTCTTAACTTTAATCTATGTAAAGAGTCCTAAGTACGGAGATAAATTAAAAGCAAGTCAGGTAGATTGGTGGGGAATTGTATTCTTAACTTCATTTATTGGCTCTTTACAATTTGTTTTAGAACACGGGCAGCAAGATGATTGGTTTCAAGAACCATTAATAGTGATCTTGAGTGTAGTTTCCGTTTTTGGACTGATATTCTTTATATGGAGGGAGCTTACCTACGAGCATCCTATTGTGAATCTTAAAGTTTTAAAGAATAGTAATTTAAGAGTTGGAACCATCATGACCTTTATCTTAGGTTTTGGTTTGTATGGCTCTACATTTATTATTCCTATATACACGCAATCTATTTTAGGTTGGACCGCTACAGATGCCGGATTATTACTTATTCCAAGTTCTATTACTACGGGTATCATGATGCCTATAATTGGTAAGTTGATAGAGCGAGGGGTGTCGCAGAAATATTTGGTAGCTGCAGGATTTAGTATCTTCTTTTTGTATAGCTTCTGGATGTTTACCTTAATTACTCCAGATACTTCTTCAGAACAAATGTTTTGGCCATTAGTAGTGAGAGGAGTTGGTTTGGGACTTTTATTTGTACCAATTACCACCCTATCTCTTTCTACACTTAAAGGAAAAGATATTGGAGAAGGTGCTGCTTTTACAGGAATGATGAGACAATTAGGAGGATCTTTTGGAATAGCTATTATCACCACTATGATTGCCAGACTCTCTCAACAACATAGAATAGATCTTATTCCAAATATAAACGCCATGAAATTTAATGTTCAGCAAAGAATTAACGGGCTACAACAAATGTTTATGAGCAAAGGCTTTAGCGCTAATGAATCTTTAGCAAGAGCATATCAGGTTTTGGATGGTTCTGTAACCTTACAAAGTACAGTGCTCTCTTATATGGATATTTTTCTTTACTTGGGGCTTCTATTCTTAGTCTGTGTACCGTTTGTATTATTGATAAAGAAAGGTGCGGGGAAAGTAGATACTTCAGGAATGCACTAGATTTGGTTACTTAGTTAATTTGCATAGAAAAGGCTGCCTGAATTATCAGGCAGCCTTTTTATTATATAAAATAAGAGCAAAGTTTTCTTATTTTTTTTCAATAACAGCAGGTTCATTCATCTTCTTGCTCATCTCCATAGAAACTGAAGAACGATCAAAAGTAATTTTACCTGCACCGGTTTCAATAATAATAGTGTTATTTTTTTCGCTAAAATCAATCACTTTGCCATGCATACCACTTTTGGTAACTACACGATCTCCTTTTTTAAGAGCTGCTGCAAAGTTCTTTTCCTGTTTGGCTCTTTTCATTTGTGGACGTATCATAAAAAAATACACCACTACAAACATTAATATTATTGGGGCAAACTGCGTTATCTGTTCCATAAATTTATTTAGAAGCTTTTATCCTTCTGGGTTAGTCCCATCAGATTCTACAAAAGCTTTGATTCTTAATTGTTCTGAACCTTTTTCTGTATTTGCAGAAACGGTTACTGTTTTTGTTACCTGACCTTGACCAGATCCATTAAATAGAACGGTCATTTCTCCTTGCTCTCCAGGAGCAATAGATTCGTTGTGAGGATAAGAAGGCACAGTGCAACCACATGTACTAGTTGCATTTGTAATTACCAGCGGTGCTTTACCTACATTGGTAAATTTAAAGACATGCTCTACATTAGTACCCTTTGCAATATTTCCAAAATCAAATTCTTCTTCTTCGAATTTCATTTCAGGATAGTACACTTGCTCTGCATCTCGTTCTGCAGCTGTCTCTACATTTTCTGCTTTTACCTTACTAGAGGCATCATCTTTACAGGAGGTAAAAATCATTGCTCCAAAGGCTGCTATCAATAAGATACCTTTCTTCATAATTAGTTAATTTAAATTGAACGTTAAAAATACAAAAATTCTAAACTACATCAATCCCCTACCCATTTTATTTAATCTCTTTCCTTCCTGATACTCTTTAGATAATTTATCTAAAACTCCATTTACAAAAATGCTGCTTTTAGGGGTGCTATATTCTTTAGCAACCTCCAAATATTCATTAATGGTAACTTTAACAGGAATGGAATTAAAATGTAAGAATTCACAAATAGCCATCTTAATAAGAACGGTATCGATCTCTGCTATTCGCTCTTTGTCCCAATTTGGAGTCTTGCCTTCCATTTCATTGGTTAATTCATCATCATTTAGATAAACTTTTCTAAATAATTGAATCCCGAATTCTTTATCTTCAGGAGACTTGAACAACTTAGGTAGTTTTGTCTCTTCTAAAGCACCTTCTTTAAGTTTATTAAGGAATTTTAGGATCGCCGTATTCACTAAAGGAAGATCATCTAACCAGGTTAACTTTGTATCTTCTATGTAATCATACAACTTATCATTGGGAGCAATAAATTCTTTTAAAAGCAAGATCACAAAATCTTTATCTTCTTTAAAGCTAGACTCTCTGGTAGCCATATAACTTTCAAAAGCTGAGCTATTCATGATCTCTTCCCAAAGAAGAGCTACATACTCACTATCTTTGCTCCAGTGGTTTAGCTTCCTGTTCTCAATTTCTTCTTTAAAATTGATATTATTCTCCAGGATCTGGATAACTTTATTATTAATAAATTTTCTGTTGGGATCTATTTCTTCCTTAGTAGCCAGAAATTTTCTTTGAGATTTATCCAGATAGTCTTCTGAATATACCTTGATCTCGGTGATCAATTTTAACATAAGCAGGAATAAATCATACATTTCATCCATACTTTTTAAAAGGAACTTCTCCTCCGTATTGAAATTTTGATTATCGCTTTGGGTGAATGCATATAGGGATTGCATTACTTTAACTCGGATATGTCTTCTGGTTAACATAGGTGTAAAAGAACTTATAAAATTAGCAAGGCGAAAGAGATTTCTTTCGCCTTGCAAAAATAGTATTTATTTCAAACTTGTTAGTTCAAATTTTGGCTTTTTCTGTCATCTATTCGCTGTTGTGCAATTTTCAATGCAGCCAAATGTGTGGTTATATCTTTTGAAGACGCTGTCCTCAAGATCTCCATGGTTGTATTATAGATATTTTCAGTTTTACGAATGATCTCTTTTTTATCGTATCCTTCTAATTCAGCATAAACATTTATAATTCCACCTGCATTGATCAAGAAATCTGGAGCATATACGATGCCTTTATCCTGAAGTATCTTACCATGACGAAGTTCATCTGCTAATTGATTGTTAGCAGCTCCTGCAATTACAGTTGCTTTAATTCTATTAATAGTATCATCATTAATTGTAGCCCCCAAAGCACAAGGAGCGTAAATATCTACATCTGCACTATATACATCATCCACAAAAATGTTGGCTCCGTACTGTGCACTTACTTCTTGCAATCTAGCCTGGTTGATATCGCTAATAAAAACCTGTGCACCTTCTTTTACAAGATAGTCTACCAAAGTTTCTCCAACGTGCCCAATACCTTGCACTAATATCTTTTTTCCTTCTAATTTATCACTTCCATATTTAAATCCAGCAGCCGCTTTCATTCCCATATACACTCCATATGCTGTAATTGGAGATGGATTACCTGCACCCCCTTTAGATTCTGAGATACCAGTTACGTAAGGAGTAACCTCTCTTACTGTATCCATATCTTCTGTATCCATTCCTACATCTTCTGCAGTTATATATTTACCACTTAGAGAATGTACAAATTCTCCAAATTTTCGCATAAGTTCTGGGGTCTTTTGTGTTTTAGCATCTCCTATAAGAACTGCTTTTCCACCACCAAGATTCAATCCGGTTATAGCGCTTTTAAACGTCATACCTCTAGAAAGTCTAAGAACATCGTTCAACGCTTCCCACTCAGTGCTATAATTCCACATTCTAGTGCCTCCAAGAGCAGGACCTAAAACCGTATTATGAATACCAATTATTGCCTTTAAACCTGTATCTTTGTCATTACAAAAAACCACTTGCTCGTGGTTGTCAAAGGATAGCTGTCCGAATACCGGTGCAGCTTTTTTAAGTTCACTTGCGTTTAAAACGTCAACCTGCATAAATTGAAAATTTAAGATTTAAATTTTTTTGTTTTTCTGAAAATCAGACTACAAAAATAATTAATATTTTAAGTTATGGGAAAAAATGCCGACATAAATTGCGAATCTCACAAGAATTGAATTAAGTTTTTTAAATGAAAGAATTACAGCACCTCAATAAATATTTCCTTAAATACAAGTGGAAATTAATTTTAGGCCTACTTATAACTGTTGTTGCCAGAATATTTGCACTATATCCGGTTCAATTTATTGGTAATTCCACCAGCACTATAGAAAAATATGTAAATGGAGAAATTACCGATGCAGCCATATTAAGAAGTGAACTTTTTTATAATATCGCTTTAATAATTGGCGCCACCCTAGTTTCTGCGTTTTTTACATTTTTAATGAGACAGATCTTTATCGTTATCTCCAGACATATGGAATTCGATCTTAAAAATGAAGTCTACCATCAATACCAAAGACTCTCATTAAATTTCTACAAACAGAATCGTACGGGAGATCTAATGAACAGAATAAGTGATGATGTCTCCAAAGTAAGAATGTATCTGGGACCGGCAATTATGTATAGTGTTACCACTCTAACGCTTTTTATAATTGTGATCTGGTATATGGTAAAAACAGCACCCCTTCTTACTTTATATACGGTAGCTCCTTTACCTATCCTTTCTTTCGCTATCTATAAATTAAGCGTTGCCATTCATAAGAGAAGTACCATCGTACAACAATACCTTTCAAAATTAAACACATTTACTCAGGAAAGTTTTAGCGGAATTTCCGTGATAAAATCTTACGGCTTAGAACAGCAAACAAACTCTAATTTTATTGAATTATCTAACGGGAGTAAAGAAAAGAATCTGGATCTGGTTAAAGTGCAAGCCTTTTTCTTCCCTATGATGGTACTGCTAATAGGACTTAGTAACACCTTGGTTATTTTTATTGGAGGAAGGCAGGTAATTAATGGAGAAATTGAAAATATTGGAGTGATAGTGGAATTTCTGCTATATGTGAATATGCTTACCTGGCCTGTTGCCACTGTAGGTTGGGTCACCTCTATAGTTCAACAAGCAGAAGCTTCTCAAAAACGTATCAATGAATTTCTAAAAGAAGAACCTCAAATAAAGAATTTAGAACCAACAGTTTCTAAGATCAATGGTGATATTCAGTTTAAAGATGTGAGCTTTACATATGAAGACACAAATATTACAGCTCTAAAAAATGTTTCTTTTAGCGTTAATAGAGGTGAGACTTTAGCAATTATTGGTAAAACAGGTTCCGGGAAATCTACTATCTTAGAATTAATAGGAAGACTTTATGATGTTCAAACAGGAGAAATAGCTATTGATAAAAAGAATATTAGAGATCTAAACTTATATAGTTTAAGAAACTCTATTGGTTACGTGCCCCAAGACGCATTTTTATTTAGTGATTCTATTAAGAATAACATAAGATTTGGAAAAACCACTGCTACAGATGAAGAAGTAATTGAAGCTGCAAAAAATGCAGCAGTGCATAAAAACATTAAAGATTTTACACATGGTTATGATACTGTACTCGGCGAACGTGGAATTACACTTTCTGGAGGTCAGAAGCAACGAGTTTCAATAGCACGGGCAATTATACATGATCCTCAAATTCTTCTTTTTGATGATTGTTTATCTGCTGTAGATACAGAAACTGAAGAGGAAATTTTAAATAATCTTTTCAAAATATCTAAAGATAAGACCACTATAATTGTTAGTCATAGAATATCTTCTGCTAAAAATGCAGACAATATTATAATTCTTGAAGATGGAGAAATCGTTCAGCAAGGATCTCATCAAAAGTTAATAGAGATTGATGGTTATTACAAAGAGCTCTACGCAAAACAGCTAAGTGAAAAAGAAATGTGAAAATTTGTTGCGAAATGTTAAAAATTTTTAGATTTTTGGGCGTACTTTAAAAAAACTATAAAGATTTATTTTATGAGTGAAAATGGAATGATGGAGAAAGATGAGATTTTCTCTAAAGTATTACGAGCAGGAAGACGCACTTATTTTTTTGATGTGAGAGCTACCAAGGCAGACGATTATTACCTTACGATTACAGAAAGTAAGAAATTCACGAATGCTGATGGATCTTTTCATTACAAAAAACATAAAATTTACTTGTATAAAGAAGATTTTGAAGGATTCACAGAGATCCTTAATGAAATGACAGATTACATAGTGGAAGAGAAAGGTGAAGAAGTAATTAGCGATAAGCACCAAAAAGATTTCAAAAAAGAATATCAGGAAGAAGAAGTAGAATCTCATTCTAGCACTTCTCCAGATAAATTTACAGATATTAGTTTTGAAGATATTTAAACCACTTCAATACTATTTTATAACCGTCTAGAGCAATCTAGGCGGTTTTTTTATTCTAATAATAAATATATAACATTGCTCTATCCTTTATATTATTGTAAACAACATCATATTGAGAAGGAAACAGTAATAAATTCAAATCTTAACTAATTACTTCTTTTAGTTTACTTAATTTTGCATGTAATTCTAAATAATTCATGCATTGAATATTTCTGATTCTTTTAATACTCTATTAAATTCTTTTTATCAGCTACTTATATCTACAACTCTTAAGTTAGTAGCAAATCACACAACCAATTTTGATCATTCTTTAGTTCTAGAAGATCAAATACTTTCAAAGGAAATCTGTTAAGATGAAAATGTTAGAGAATATCCAGTCTTTTCAATGGTCGCCTAGATTTACGCATATCATTCAGCGCATTTCGTTCTGGCTGAGTCTTATCTCTGTAATCCTGGTTTTTTACGATCTGGGGTTTCAAAAAAGTGATACTACAGCACAGCGATTAATTACTATATATCTTTCAGCACTTTTTGTTGGCTGTATATCTATTGGCTTAAGATATATCTTCTCTGGCAAACACCCCGGCTTTAAGGTAAAAGTTATAGATATTATTATACTTACATTGTTTGTATTCCTAATAATTATAAGGACAGATCTACTGGTGGCAGACCTTGGATTCTTCAATAAAAAAGGATGGCTTTACCTGGCAGTGTTTCTTTATTTTATTAGAGAATTTTCTTCATTGAGATTAGATTTTAAGACTCAGTATTTTAATCCTGCACAACTGTTTATTACTAGTTTCCTTGGAATTATCTTAATTGGTACTTTCCTCCTCTTACTACCTAATGCCACTCATTCTGGAATATCTCTTATAGATGCTCTTTTTACCTCTACAAGTGCAGTATGCGTTACAGGATTGATAGTTGTAGATACCGGAAGCTATTTCACTCAATTCGGACAAACCATTATTCTAGTGTTGATACAATTGGGAGGTATCGGGATCATGACCTTTGCAACTTATTTTAGTTATTTCTTTAGAGGACAAAGCAGTTATGAGACGCAACTTATGATGCGTGATATGACAAATTCAGAAAAGATAGGAGAAGTATTCTCTGCTATGAAAAGGATATTACTCATCACGTTTACCATAGAATTTATTGGTGGGATTCTAATATTCTTTAGCTTAGGTAAGAGTATAACGGGTATTGGAACTAAATTGTTCTTTTCTACTTTTCATACAATTTCCAGCTTCTGTAATGCAGGATTTTCTACACTGGCAAATAGTTTATACGAACCCGGATTTAGATTTAATTATCCCTTGCACATCATATTAGCCTTACTTTTTATTCTTGGAGGATTAGGTTTTCCAATAGTATTAAACGTCTACACCTATTTTAAGCACTTAATTATTAATAGGGTTTTACCTCTTAGAAAAAATGAGAGATGCTTACACAGACCTTGGGTTATTAATATGAATACCAGAATAGTATTACTTTCTACCTTCGTGTTACTTATTGGTGGTAGTATAGGTTTCTATGCTTTAGAATATGATAATACGCTTGCTGCTCATACTGAGTTCGGTAAAATAGTAACCGCCTTTTTTGGTGCTGCTACTCCTAGAACCGCAGGTTTTAATAGTATAGATTATGCAGATCTAAGATTTGGAACGCTCATGTTAATTTTCCTATTAATGTGGATTGGAGCGTCTCCTGCATCTACCGGGGGTGGTATTAAAACAAGCACATTTGCAATTGCAACACTTAACTTTTTTAGCTTAGCAAAAGGTAAAGATAGAATAGAATTATATAAAAGAGAGATTGCCGATATTTCTGTAAGAAGAGCATTCGCTATTATTTCTCTTTCGCTTATGGTTATAGGAATAGCTATTTCACTTATAGTTTCCTTTGATCCCGATCAAAACTTATTAAAGATAGCATTTGAATGTTTCTCTGCTTATAGTACGGTAGGTCTTAGCATGGGAATAACCTCAGCACTATCAGACCCTAGTAAAATGGTTCTAATAGCAACCATGTTTATAGGAAGGGTAAGTATGCTTACCATATTAATAGCAATGTTACGTAGAGTAAGACACTTAAATTATAAGTATCCTACAGAAGAAATCTTGATAAACTAATAGATCACCACATGAAGTATATAGTAATTGGACTCGGAAATTTTGGCTCATCCCTTGCAGAAAAGCTTACAAAAATGGGAAATGAAGTTATAGGAGTTGATCTTAAGATGGATAAAGTGGAAGCTCTTAAAGATAAGATCACCCACGCAATTTGTTTAGATTCTACAGATATTAATGCGGTTTCACACCTACCTTTAAAAGATACAGATATTGTTATTGTTGCTATTGGTGAAGATAAAGGAGCTCTTATTATGACTACTGCACTAATGAAGCAGCTAAAGGTGAAACGATTAATTAGTCGAGCCGTCACTCCTTTACAACAAATGGTATTACAGGCAATGGGTGTAGATGAAATAATACATCCTGAAGAAGAAACTGCAGAGCGTTGGGCAAAGAAATTAAATCTTCATGGAGTGGTAGATTCTTTTGAACTTACAGGACATTTCAGTATTGT
Organism: Gillisia sp. Hel_I_29; assembly: GCF_000744275.1. Lineage (NCBI taxonomy): Bacteria > Pseudomonadati > Bacteroidota > Flavobacteriia > Flavobacteriales > Flavobacteriaceae > Gillisia > Gillisia sp. Hel_I_29. The sequence goes on along the minus strand of NZ_JQLP01000005.1, from coordinate 1,069,279 downwards.
AGAGATTAAGGTACCTAAAAGATATGAAGGAAGAACACTTCAGGAAATTGGCCTTAGAAGAGCCTATAACATCATAGTACTTACTACCATTAAAATGATACCTAATGAAAATATGCTAGGTGTTACTACGCAGGAATCTGAAGTTCAAGGAGTAGCATCTTCAGAAACCGTATTACATCCGGATGATATTATGGTGCTTTACGGGAAAAATTCTGATATTAAAAAACTGTTGTTAGAGAACAAAGCTGATATTTAACCTACTCTTAATCCATTTTCCACTTTGTGATCTGGGTTGAGTAGAACAATATCATTATTTGGACCTATAGCTCCTAGAACCAGGCATTCGCTCATAATATTCGCTATCTGCTTTTTAGGAAAATTGACCACTGCAATTATTTGTTTTCCTTCAAGATCTGAAATAGTATATCTCGAGGTGATCTGTGCCGAAGATCGCTTCATCCCCAATTCATCGCCAAAATCTATTGTGAGAATATAGGCTGGTTTTTTAGCTTTATGAAATACTTCTGCACTAATGATGGTTCCTACACGCATCTCCACTTTTTCAAAATCGTTCCAATTTATTTCCATACTATTTAAATAATTTATAAAGTACCCACGCCGGACCAATTAATAAGAACTGAAGATCTTTTAAGAAGGATGGCTTCTCACCTTCAATTTTATGTCCGTAGAACTGTCCTATCCAGGCAAGAAAAAAAATTGCAAGTGAAACAATCCATAACGGGGCTATAAGTGAAATAAGATGATTAATTACCAAACATAGAAACCCAAAAACAGCCATCATTAACCCCATTTTTATAGAGAGGTTAAAATAAAAGATGAGTACAACTATTAATACAACCAATGCCCAATTTTCAAATACTGGATGATCACCTTTTAAAAGATCTTCCAAAAAATAGGCAGGTATACACATAATTAAGCCAACAATAGAAAGGAATATTGCCGGCACGCATATATAATGAATGTATTGATTGGTTTGATTTTGATGACTTACAGAATATTCTTCAAACCATTCATTTAAACGCTTCATAATCTGTATTTTTACTAAAGATATTAATTTAGTAGTTATCCTAGTAATCTAAACCATATTTCAGAATGTCTCTCACTCCATCTACCATGCTCCCATTAGGTACAAAGGCTCCGAATTTTAAGCTTTATGATGTAATAAGTCAGAATAGCTTAAGTCTAGAACAACTTCGAGGAGAAAATGGAACCATGATAATGTTCATTTGTAATCATTGCCCTTTTGTAAAACATGTTAATGATGAAATTGTAAGAGTTGCCAATGATTATCGCGTTCACGGTTTTAGTTTTATTGCCATTATGAGTAATGATACGGTAGCCTATCCTGAAGACGATCCTAAATTAATGGTAGAAAATGCCATAAAGTATAATTACTCTTTTCCATATCTCTATGATGAAACGCAACAAGTTGCCAAGGAGTATGATGCTGCTTGCACCCCAGATTTTTTTCTTTTTGATCAGGATCTAGAATTGATCTATCGCGGACAATTAGATGACTCAAGACCAGGCAATGGGATCTCATTAAATGGACGAAGCATACGAGAAGCTTTAGATGCAATTATAAATAACAGAAAGGTTTCTATGCTACAGAAGCCGAGCGTTGGTTGTTCCATAAAGTGGAAAAAATAACACTTCTCTATTTCTATATTGCAAATTTGATAAGACATTAACAGCCTTCCAAATCATTAATGCTTAACTTTAGATTATATATTTTACAAAAAATAATAATTCTATGAGCACACTAAAATTAGGAGATCAAGCACCAAATTTTGATGCAGAAACTTCAGATGGAAAAATCAACTTTTATGATTATTTAGGAGATAGCTGGGGAATTCTTTTCTCTCATCCTGCAGATTATACACCGGTATGTACTACAGAACTTGGTACTGCTGCTAGATATAAACCAGAATTCGACAAACGCAATGTTAAGATGATTGCCTTGAGTGTGGATGGTGTTGAGTCTCACAAAGATTGGATAAAAGATATTAATGAAACTCAAAACACTACAGTAAACTTCCCAATTATAGCAGATGAAGATAGGAAAGTAGCAGATCTTTATGATATGATGCATCCTAAAGCTAATGATACACTTACAGTGAGATCTGTATTTATAATCGCTCCAGATAAAAGTATCAAGCTTATGTTGACATACCCTGCTAGTACTGGAAGGAATTTTGATGAACTGGTAAGAGTAATAGATTCGTTACAGTTAACCGCTTATAATAAAGTAGCCACCCCAGCAAATTGGAAGAATGGTGAAGATGTGGTTATTAGTCCATCGGTTTCGAATGAAGATGCCAAGACGATGTTTCCAAAAGGCTTTAAAGAAATAAAGCCTTATTTAAGACTCACGCCACAGCCGGAACTTAAAAATAGTTAACTACAAAAAAACCTCCTTTATCAAAATAAAGGAGGTTTTGTATTTAAAGTTATATAAACTTATTTTACTGCTACCAATTCAACATCGAATATTAAAGTTGCATTAGGAGGAATAACTCCACCTGCACCTCTTTCTCCATATGCTAAATGAGAAGGTATAACAAATCTTGCTTGATCTCCTACACTTAGTAATTGAATACCTTCATCCCACCCTTCAATAACATGACCTTGTCCTAAAGGAAAGTCTATTGGTTCATTTCTTTTATAAGAAGAATCAAAAACACTTCCATCAGGAAGCATTCCTTTATAGTGCACAGAAACAGTTTTACCTTTTTCTGCTTTAGGTCCATGTCCTTTTTCTTCGATCTTATATCTTAATCCGCTAGAAGTTTTTACGAAACCTTGAGATAGTTCTCCTAAAAGTTCTTCTTGTTGTTTTTTCGCAGCAGCTTCCCTTTCTTCTTTAGCTCCGTTAAAACTTCTAAACTCTTCAACTCCGTTAAAACCTTCAGCTGCAGCACCAACTCTTAAAATTTCTAAAGATTCAATCTTATCTCCTTGTGCAATTGCATTTACTACATCCTGACCTTCTATTACACTTCCAAAAACAGTATGTTTACCATCTAACCATGGTGTTGCTGTGTGTGTTATAAAGAACTGACTTCCATTAGTTCCAGGACCTGCGTTAGCCATAGATAATTTACCTGGAGCGTCATGTGTAAGATCTGGGTGAATCTCATCGGCAAAGTTGTAACCAGGCCCACCAGTTCCATTTCCTTTAGGGTCTCCCCCTTGGATCATAAAATCTGGAATAACTCTATGAAATTTCAAACCATTATAATAAGGCTTGCCTTGAGGAATTGCTTTATTGTCTAATTTCCCTTCTGCCAATCCAACAAAGTTTCCAACTGTGCCAGGTGTTTTCTCAAATTCTAATTGAACTAGGATCTCTCCTTTATTAGTATTGAATTTTGCGTATAATCCGTCTTGCATGTCGCAGTTTTTTATAATTAATTCTGCAAAGATAAGGATTTGAAAAAGTAAGCAGTAAGGCTTAGCTAGAATTTAAGAATAAAAATGGTCTCAGATAGAGTTATCTAGCCAATTCTATTAAAAGATGTAAGCACTTCTATACTTTCATAAAATTTCTATCGTCTTAATCGAATTAATTAGCTACTTCACTAATAAATTTAATCCTATACAAACGCAATTCTTCATCATCGTAATCTCCATCAAATTCCTCTAAAGCAACTTCGATCTTATCTGAATCTGCTTCAAGAAAATATTCATGAATTTCCTCTTGTTGATCGTCATCCAGAATTTCATCTATCCAATAATCTATATTAAGTTTGGTACCACTGTAAACTATGGCTTCCATTTCCTTAATAAAATCATTCATAGACATTCCTTTGGCCGATGCTATATCATCCAAAGGCAATTTTCTATCCACGTTCTGAATTATGTACAATTTTAGTCCGCTATTGGCTCCAGTAGTTTTAACAACAAGATCATCGGGCCTCACAATATCATTATCCTTTACATAATCACTGATAAGCGCTACGAAATCCTTACCGTATTTTTTAGCCTTCCCCTCACCTACTCCATGAATATTACTAAGCTCTTCAATATCTATTGGATATTTAAGCGCCATATCTTCAAATGAAGGATCTTGAAAAACTGCAAATGGAGGAACCCCTAATTTTTTAGCAACCTTTTTACGAAGATCTTTCAGCATTTTAACTAATTGCGCATCTACGCTAGCCGCGCTAGATTTAGGGGCAGTAATTTCGGCTTCTGTAGTACTATCAAAAATATGATCTTCTGTCATCATGAAAGAAGATGGACTTTTAATATAATCTTTACCTTTTGGAGTTAATTTAACCACGCCATAAGTTTCTATATCTTTTTTGAGCATGCCGGCCACCAAGACCTGTCTTATTAGAGCCATCCAGTATTTAGGATCTTTATCTTTTCCCTTACCAAATAGTCGATGCTCATCTGTTTTATGAGAAACAATGAGAGCATTCGCTTTTCCAACCATGGTATTCACCACTTCTTTAGCCTTATAAAGTTGCTTGGTTTCCTTAATGGTATTTAGCAACAATGCTACATCTTCTTGAGCTTCGTTCTTTTTCTTTGGATTTCTTACATTATCATCCATAGAAGCACCATCACCGGTTTTATCATCAAAAGATTCACCGAAATAATGCAGTAAAAATTTTCTTCGAGACATTGATGTTTCTGAATAAGCTACAACTTCTTGCAACAATGCATGACCTATCTCTTGCTCTGCTACAGGCTTACCGCTCATAAATTTTTCAAGCTTTTCTATATCTTTATAAGAATAGAAAGCAAGGCAATGTCCTTCTCCACCATCTCTACCAGCTCTACCAGTTTCTTGGTAATAACTTTCTAAGCTTTTAGGAATATCATGATGTATTACAAACCTAACATCTGGCTTATCTATCCCCATTCCAAAAGCAATGGTGGCAACCACAACATCTACATCTTCCATAATAAACATATCTTGATGTTTAATTCTGGTCTTTGCATCTAATCCAGCATGATATGGAACAGCAGAGATTCCATTTACCTGAAGTGTTTGTGCTAATTCTTCTACCCTCTTTCGGCTAAGGCAGTAGATAATTCCAGATTTCCCTACATTTTGTTTTATAAAACGAATGATATCTGAATCTACATTTTTGGTCTTTGGCCTTATTTCATAATATAGATTAGGCCTATTAAAACTAGCCTTAAACGTATTAGCATCTGTAATCCCAAGATTTTTGAGAATATCTTCCTGAACTTTAGGGGTTGCCGTAGCAGTAAGTCCTATAATGGGAATATTATCTCCAATTCTCTTTATTATATGTCTAAGATTACGGTATTCTGGCCTAAAATCATGGCCCCATTCACTTATACAATGTGCTTCATCTACCGCCAGAAAAGATATTTTCACAGTTCTTAAGAACTCCACATTCTCTTCTTTAGTAAGAGATTCCGGAGCTACATAGAGGAGTTTAGTAACCCCATTAACTATATCCTCCTTTACTCTTTTGACTTCAGATTTATTAAGTGAAGAATTTAAAACGTGAGCAACACCATACTCTGAGGAGATTCCTCTAATGGCATCTACCTGATTCTTCATTAAAGCAATTAAAGGAGACACAACAATTGCTGTTCCCTCTTGAATTAATGCTGGCAGCTGATAACATAATGATTTACCACCACCGGTAGGCATTATCACAAAGGTATCCTGCCTATTGACGATACTTGTGATTACTTGTTCCTGAAGACCTTTGAATTGGCTGAATCCAAAGTACTTTTTAAGTTGTTGGTGTAAATCGATTTCCGTAGAACTCATTCAATTGTGTTACAATTTTACATACATTTGCACAAATAAAGATACGTATTTCTTTAGTATCGCCAATCAAAATTTTACAAATTTGAAAGTTGAAGAAAAAATTCTTTCAGTAGCCAAAGAAACTATATCCATTGAAGCGAAAGCTATAGCAAATCTAGGTGATCTTTTAACCTCAGACTTTGCAGACGCAGTTCAATACATATATAACTCAAAAGGTAGGGTAATTATTACAGGAATTGGAAAAAGCGCCCTTATTGCTACCAAAATTGTTGCTACTCTTAATTCTACAGGTACTCCGGCCATATTTATGCATGCTGCAGATGCTATTCATGGAGATCTGGGCACAATTTTACCAGATGATACGGTGATCTGTATTTCGAAAAGTGGAAATACTCCAGAAATTAAAGTTTTGGTTCCTCTTATAAAAAATTTTCATAATAAGCTTATTGGAATAACCGGAAATCCAGATTCATTTCTAGGATTGCAATCTGATTTTGTATTAAATGCGTATGTAGAAAAGGAAGCTTGTCCTAATAACCTTGCTCCCACTACAAGTACTACCGCACAACTTGTTTTAGGTGATGCACTTGCCGTTTGCCTGCTAAATCTAAGAGGATTTTCAAGCAAAGATTTTGCAAAATATCATCCTGGTGGAGCTTTGGGTAAAAAGCTATATTTACGGGTTAGTGATATAACATCACAAAATCTTAAACCAATGGTATTAGCAACTACCAATGTTAAAGATGTGATTGTAGAAATATCTGAAAAAATGTTGGGTGTTACTGCCGTAACAGACAATAATAAGGTGATTGGAATTATAACCGATGGTGATATAAGAAGAATGTTAAGGAATAACGACTCTTTTTTGCATCTAACTGCTTCAGATATTATGAGCAGTAAGCCTAAAACAATAAACAATGATGCTATGGCTATTGATGCCTTAGATGTATTAGAAGAAAATAAAATATCGCAGCTTATTGCCGAAGAAAATGGTAATTATGCAGGAGTAGTTCACATTCATAATCTTATTAGAGAAGGTATTATATAATGGCAAAAGTAAAGAACCACAACGACGAAATGTCGTTTTTAGATCATTTAGAAGATTTAAGATGGCATTTAATTCGTGCTACCCTTGCAGTTATAATTGCTGCTACCATAGCATTCTTTTTAAAGAGTTTCATTTTTGATCATATCTTATTTGGCCCAAGTCATCCAGATTTCTGGACATACGATATTCTCTGTAGAATTTCTACTTCTGTAGGAATAGACGGTGGATTTTGTGACACTGTAATGAATTTTGGGATACAGAGTAGAACCATGGGAGGACAGTTCTCTGCACATATTTGGGTAGCCATTACTGCTGGTTTCATTATCGCTTTTCCTTATGTTCTTTATGAACTATGGAAATTTACAGCTCCTGCTTTAAAGGAAAACGAAAGAAAAAATGCTCGTGGATTTATTATAATTTCCTCTTTCCTATTTTTTATAGGAGTACTTTTTGGATATTACGTGATTACTCCACTATCTATCAATTTTCTTGGTAAATACCAGGTAAGTGATCAGGTTTTAAATCAATTTGATCTTAGCAGCTACATTAGTCTTGTTAGAGCTTCTGTAATTGCTAGTGGCCTTATTTTTGAGCTGCCAATAATCATATACTTTCTAACCAAAGTTGGCGTTCTAACCCCACAGTTCTTAAGAACTTATAGAAAATATGCGTTGATAATTGTTTTAATAATTTCTGCAGTTATTACTCCACCAGATATTGTGAGCCAGATCATTGTAGCAATACCGGTATTGATACTTTACGAGGTAAGTATTTTTATTTCAAAATTAGTTTATAAAAAAGAAGAAGAAAAATTAAGTAATTAAGTTTATGATAGATCAAGTTGATGAGTTCAATTCATACCGTGAGCGTATGAATGATAAGATCCTTAATGATAATAATAAAATTATTAAAAGGATCTTTAATTTAGATACCAATGCATTTGCACCTGGAGCATTAGATGTAAAAACTAAGGAGCTTTTAGGCTTGGTAGCATCTACTGTTTTAAGATGTGATGATTGTGTAAAGTATCATTTAGAGACCTCTTATAAAGAAGGCCTAAAGAAAGAAGAAGTTGTGGAAGCACTAAGTATAGCAACGCTTATTGGCGGAACTATTGTTATACCTCACCTTAGAAGAGCTTACGAATTCTGGGATGCTCTAGAGAACAAGGAAAAAATATCATAAAGCTGCAGACTTAAAAAAAGTCTTTATCTTAGTCTTACAAATACATATATGAAATTAGTTGCCCAAAATTTAGTAAAATCATACAAAGGAAGATCTGTTGTAAAAGGCATTAATGTTGAAGTAAATCAAGGAGAGATCGTTGGTTTGCTTGGACCTAATGGTGCCGGAAAAACAACTTCTTTTTATATGATAGTGGGCCTAATTAAACCTAACGGTGGAAAGATCTTCTTAGACAAACAGGAAATAACCAAGTTCCCCATGTACAAGAGAGCGCAATATGGTATTGGTTATTTAGCACAGGAAGCTTCCGTTTTTAGAAAACTAAGTATTGAAGACAATATTATGAGTGTTCTGGAACTTACTAAGCTCTCCAAGAAAGAACGTCATCTTAAAATGGAATCCCTAATTGAAGAATTTGGACTTAATCATATTAGAAAAAGTAGAGGAGATCTTTTAAGTGGTGGAGAAAGAAGAAGAACAGAAATTGCCCGAGCCTTGGCTACAGATCCTAGTTTTATTTTACTAGATGAACCATTTGCCGGAGTAGATCCTGTGGCGGTAGAAGATATTCAGAGAATTGTTGCTCAGCTAAAAGACAAAAATATTGGAATTCTAATTACAGATCATAACGTTCAGGAAACACTAGCCATTACAGATAGAACGTATTTAATGTTTGAAGGAAGTATTCTAAAACATGGGGAGCCAGAAGAATTGGCTGCAGATGAAATGGTAAGAAAAGTGTACTTAGGTCAGAATTTTGAACTCAGAAAGAAGAAATTGTTTCAATAGAACAATTGGTATAAATATAAAACCCGTCTGGAATTTAATTCAGACGGGTTTTTATTTACATGACTTTCATCTTTTACACTGCAGTAGTTTTCCTATTTATAATTAACGATAATAGAACATAACTTACTATTATTATAGGTATAGCTATAAATTGAAGTAAGACAAGTAATATCACACAATAAATCAAGAATAAATATCTCACTTTATTTGGGGCAAAGGACCAATCAGAAAATTTGAGTGCGAAAAGAGGGATTTCTGCATTAATCATATAGCAGCTTACCAAAGTTAATCCAATTAAGAACCATTCATTTAAAATGATAGCTACTGCAATAGGATGCGGCTGGAAGGCTAAAATTAAGGGTAAACTTAAAATTAATAATGCATTTGCCGGGGTTGGTAGTCCTATAAAAGAATCTAGCTGTCTATCATCTATATTGAACTTAGCCAATCTATATCCTGAAGCAGCCGTTACCAGTAAGCCTAAAAGTGCTATTAATGGAAATGGGAATTCAAACCAGTTTGCCGTAGAATGACTTTCCCAACTACCAGTATAGGTACTCCAATCTCCGGGAAGTGCTTTTATCAGTAATTTAAACATAACGATTCCAGGAACCAATCCGCTCGTGATCATATCGGCCAAAGAGTCTAGCTGCAGTCCTAATTCGCTTTTTACATTTAAACTTCTAGCAGCAAGACCATCAAAAAAGTCAAAAAATATTCCCAACCCTACAAACATAGCTGCCATTATAAGGTTTCCCTGCACTGCAAAGATCACCGCTACACTTCCGCATAGCATGTTTAAAAGTGTAATTATATTAGGAATATGTCGTTTTAAAGCCATAAGATATTTTTCAGTAAAAATACTAAAGTAATTGAATGATAGATTAAGCTATGCAATTTAATGAAGGTGCATGTCAAAATTTATAAGTTTTTAACTTTCTTCTGACGTTATACCTCTTCAAATTGTTATTTTTGAGGAGAATTGCTCTTTATGAAGAATTTATTATTAGCTCTTAGCAGCGGGATTCTATTGGCTCTAGCCTGGCCTACTTACGGATTTCCATTTTTACTTTTCTTTGCCTTTATCCCATTACTTTATGCTGAATATAAAGTTAGAAACTCCCAAAAAAGCTATATAAAATTAAAGGTCTTGGCCCTTTCCTATATCAGTTTTTTAATTTGGAACATCATTACCACTTATTGGCTATACAATTCTACTGCATTTGGAGGAATCTTCGCCATTACAGTAAATTCTCTTTTAATGGCTGTGGTATTTCTTATTTATCATATTGTAGCTAAAAAAACGAATTTCAGAGCTTCCACCGCATTTTTAATTTGTATTTGGATAGCTTTCGAAAAACTTCATTTAGGATGGGAATTCTCATGGCCGTGGTTAAATCTCGGTAATGGGTTTTCAGAATACCCAAAGGTCATTCAATGGTACGAATATACCGGTACTTTTGGAGGCACCCTATGGATCTGGCTGGCTAACATGGCAGGATTCAAATTAATACTAACCTATGTTCAATTTCAGCAGAAAGAGGTTATTTATAAAGGAGCATTAAAGATCTTATTGATCATTGGTTTGCCTATAGGAATCTCGCTCTATTTATTTAATACTTATGCAGAAGCGAAGGATAAAATGGAAGTTGTAATTCTACAACCAAATATTAATCCTTATACAGAGAAATACAATACAAACGATGCTAGAATTGGACAGTTACTTTTAGAGTTAAGCGAGGAGAAGGTTACAGACAACACAGCATTAATAGTAGCTCCAGAAACTGTTTTTGCTGATGGTACAGTATTGTCTAAATTTTCAAATTCTGAAGCTGATTACTTTTCCAGAGAGATCTTAAGAAAATATCCTAAAACAAATTTCTTAAGCGGTATCTCATTTTACGAACGTTTTCATGACCCTAGAATGGTAAGAAAGCAAAGCAATCAAATAGGTGAGAATGATTGGTATGACGATTATAATTCGGCATTTTTACGAAATGGGCAAGATAGTACACAACTATATCACAAATCTAAATTAGTGGTTGGTGTTGAGAATTTTCCATACCAAAGTGTACTTAAGCCAATTTTAGGAGATGTAATGATAGATCTTGGTGGAACGGTAGCAATGAAAACCACTCAAAAAGACAGAGAGGCATTTGCATTAAATAATGATATGGAGACCGCGCCTATAATTTGTTATGAATCTGTTTATGGAGAATATGTAACCGGTTATATTAAAAATGGTGCTAATTTTTTAAGCATAATTACCAATGATGCGTGGTGGGGCAATACGCAAGGCCATAAACAACATTTAAGTTATGCCAGACTTCGTGCTATAGAAACCAGAAGATCTGTAGTTAGAAGTGCTAATACTGGAATTTCTGCTTTTATAACTCCTAAAGGAGAGATCACTAAAAGCTTAGCTTATGAAGAACGAGGTAGCATAAAGAGCGAAATCACTTTAAATTCTGACAAAACATTTTATGTAAGTTTTGGAGATTATATTGCCCGAATATCAATTTTAATTGGAATTATAATCTTTGCTTTCTCTTTTATAAAACATACCAAGAGTAGGAAATAACTTAAACCTACTGACCTCTAAAAAATATTACAGCACTTAAGGTTTTAAGCATAATATCCAGATCTAAGAACAACCCTCTATGTTTTATATAATACAGATCATACTGAAGTTTTTCTAAGCTATCGTCATGACTAGAACCATAATTAGCCTTTACCTGCGCCCATCCCGTAAGTCCTGGTTTAACAATATGTCTTGTTTTATAGAGAGGTATCATTTTAGATAATTCTTTAACGAATACCGGCCGCTCTGGTCTTGGACCAATTATACTCATCTCTCCCTTTAATATATTAAAGAATTGAGGAAACTCATCTAATCTTGTTCGCCTAAGAAACTTCCCAAAACCTTTAATTCGAGCATCGTTCTTTTCTGTCCACTGCGGGCCATTTTTTTCAGAGTTTTCTGGCATTGTTCTAAATTTTAAAATTTTAAAACTTTTTGCATTTTGCCCTACCCGTTCCTGAGAATAAAACAATGAACCTCGATTTCCTATCAGATTCCCTACCGCTATAAATGGAATTAAAATTGCGCATACTATCAATCCTAATAGCGAAAAGATAAGATCAAAAACCCTTAAAAAAAATAAATAGAACTTATTCTGATTACTTCGGCTAAATAGAAATACTTTATAAAAATCTTTCCCGATATATTGAACAGGGACGCGGTGGGTTAGATCTTCGTAAACCTGAATATAATCTTTTATGGAGAATCCTTGAATTAGTAAATTATTTAACTGCTTTAGCAAAGTTAAGTCTACTCCATCCTTTGTATTATTATTGGTACTTGCCACCACAATCTCTGTAATTCCTTGTTCCCTAATGGTACTAGATAGATGTCTGGGTACAAATTCTATAAGTTTGTTTCCTAAAGAAATAACTTCATCTTTAGACGTATTTATATAGCCAACGATAGCGTAATTAGGGTCAGATTTTTGCAGCGCCTTTACCATTAAACCTAATTCTGAAGCATTACCTATTAACAAGACCTTTTTGTAAAACCTAGGTGCAGAAATAATAGTGATGTATGCAAATCTCCAAAGTAAAAGCGCACCTACAATAGCCAGAAAAAAGAACAGGATCTGCAATCTATTTTCTGGTAGACTTGGCGTATAGAATGGCGTAAGAATAAAGAACAAAACCGTAACAGAAGCTGTAAAAATAATGTTTTGTCCTACTTTCTCAAATTTGCTCGCTTTCTGAAGGTCATACAGCTCAAACACACTTCCAAAAACAGTTAAATATAAAACAAGCATAAATGTCCAGATCCAGTTATAGGAAGTAACCTGAAAATAATCAAAATTAAAAATGACGCCTACAATGCTAAGTGTAAGAAGCACCGCTAAAATATCGATAATTCTGAGCAGCACTTTGCGCTCTGATATTTCAAAATGTACAGAGGTATTTTTAGACATTATATTCGGTTAGGGGACTTAAATATAATTATTTTCAGTTTAGTATTTTAAACCACTCATTTTTAGCAGATTCCCAGCTATAATTCTCCAAATTTAATCTGGCATCCAAACATATTTTTTCTACCAACTCTTGATTTTCAAGAAGATAACAGATAGCTTTACTCATAGCAACCTCATCACCAGCATTTACTAAAACACCACTTTTCCCGCCTTCAATAATATATGAGATTCCCCCTACATTAGTTGAAATAACAGGAAGACCAAGGGCCATAGCCTCTAAAACACTCACGGGAATATTATCAATAAAACTGGTATTTAAAAAGATGCTAAAATCATCTGAGAGTTGTATCCATTTTTCCTTTTTCAACTTTCCTTTAAAAGTAATGTTCAAATTGTTTGAAAGAGCATATTTTTTACAAATCTCTAAAGTACCATCCTTATCCGGACCCACCATACAGAGATGAGCATTAGGGAACCTTTCAAGAATCAATTGAAATGCTTTAATAGCCATCATAGGGTTGTATATCTCATCAAAAGCTCTTACCCATAACAATTTTGGACGCAACTCCTTTCTAAGCTTAAATTTGTAACTCTTAAGATCTAGTGAATTTGGAATATATACTACATTATTGAATGCTAAACCGCTCACCTCCTCTTTAAGATATTTTGAGGGAGAAACAATAACAAAAGCTTTAGCTAGAAGCGAGGTACTTGCCTTTTTTGATCTATTAAATCTAGATATGAGATCTCCGCCATGTAAAATGGGAATATATTTTATATCAAATAAAATAGAAAGCTTACTCAATATCACTGCGTACCAAAAATTTTGAGTACTATATACATCAATAAGAACATAACTAGACTGGGATCTATTTTTAAGAAACACCCATATCATCTCTAAAAGCCTAATTATTTTATTGGTTTTAGAAGAAGCTGAAAAAACTTTGAATTCTTCTGCAGTCAGGTTTTCTACCAACTTATTATGGGTAGTTGGATTAGTTTGTGAATTTGAAACCTTATTACCTATATAAATAATGCTTGGCTTCATTACTGGAGTAATAAATTCCACTTATTTTTTATAAGCTCCCAATCAAAATTGTCTACTTTTTCCCGAGCATTTAATGTCATAAGATTAGCTTTCTTCTGATTGTTTAGAAGATACAAAATTGCAGAGACCATTTTATCCTTATTATGAGAAGGAACCAATAAACCATCCTTATTATTTTCAATAAGAAAATGCATTCCACCAACATCTGTAGATACAATAGATAAACCCAGTGCCATAGCTTCTATTACACTAATAGGGGTGTTGTCTATATTAGTAGTGTTCAAGAAAATATCATAATTCACAGATAATTTTGCCCACTCTTTTTTTCTAAGTTTTCCTGGAAATTTCACGTCAAGATTATTCTTTTCTGCGAATGCTTTACATTTAGCCAAGGCACCATCTTTCTCAGGCCCAACCATACATAGCGAAGCTTTTGGGAAGTGTTGCTTTAATTGCTCCAAAACTTCAACCGCCATCATTGGGTTATATCTATTCTGAAACCTCCGTACCCACAATAATTTAGGGTTAAATTCTAATCTATTTTTAAATGGATATTTTTTTAATTCTACAGAATTTGGAATGATCTGCGTATTAGAGAAACCCGCATTTACAAAGACATCGTATAAGAATTTTGAAGGAGCTACATTCATCTTCGCATTTCCAAATAGACTTTTGCTAAATTTTGGAGAATGTGTTATCCTCTCTGGAAGATTTCCTCCATGCAGTATAGGTATGTACTCAAGATCGAAAAACTGGCACGCTTTTCCTACCATATAAGCGTAATAAAAATTTAACGCTCCATAGGTATCTATAAGAACCACATCTGTAGACTTATGATATTTCATAATAAGACCTAACATTTCTAATAAACGTAAAGCCTTATTATTTTTATTAGACGCAGTTCTAACGGCATAGCCCTCTTTCTTCAACACTTTGCTAAAAAAGGATATATACGTAGCTGTAAAGCTGTTAATGGTTAAGTCGTTTCCTATATACAGGATTCTTTTTTTCATCTACGATATATAATAATGCAAGGCCATACACAAAACCGGGCAAAGCTATTCTCATAGCAGAGTGATTTATGGTTAGAAACCAAAATGCTAAGAAAGCTAAAAAATAATAATTGTTCTTGAATTTAAACCAAAATACTACGGGTACAAATATAAGAATTAGAATGGCAGCTAACCCCAACAATCCATGTTCAGATAATAATCTACTTATTTCATTGTGAGAGGCAGTTGCAGAACCAACTTCGTCAGACCGATACTCTTTAGCTTTACCAACCCCTACTCCCATTATAGGGTTATTATAAAATCCTTGCAATTCGGTTTCAATAAGTTCTGCTCTACCTGTTGTAATGTCATCTTCTAATTTTCCGGCAGCGTCTCTATTAGTATATCTATACGTTATTAATCCTTGTGTTTTTATTGTAGTATACATCCAAATAATTATTAAAGCTCCTAAAAAAATACCTGATTTTCTTAGTAGTTTTAGTTGATCTATTCCTTTCTTTTTTTGATAGAAAATAAGAACGAAGGCAATTATACAAATGATACCTGTTAATACTCCTCCTCTAGAAAAGGTAACCATTGCTCTAAAAAACATCATCCCAAAAATTATCAAATCTATTAAATTGATCATTTTATTTTTTACGACAAAAAGTCGTGAACATGCTAAAAAAGCACCCAAGCCCATCACTGTTGAGATTTGATTAGGTCCATACCCTCCAGAGGCTGCGTAATTAGATCCAGTTCCACTCATTAAAGCCTCGCCAATATTAGGTGTGTAAAAATATAGATAAGTCATATTAGCTACTAGAGGCATCAATAATAGTATTATCAAATTATTGAATTGATCAGCACTAATTTTTTTATAATAGCAGTACAAAGCACTAACCCCTAAACAAACCGGCCCACTTAAATTAAATGCTATGGCTTTACGGAAAACCACATCATAATTTAAAGTTATGGAGGCCATTATGATCCCAGGAATTAGAATCAATAAATAGAGCCAATATGGTACTGTTTTAGAAGATGTCCCTTTGTAGAACATACCTAACACCAAAAATATTATTACCGAATATTTCCCGGTTTCATAAAAAACCATGGCTCCATTCATTCTATAAAATACTTCTGCCCCAGCAATATATGCTGCAGCCATTAAAGCTTCATTATTTTTATTATCCTTAAGAACTATATAGAACACGAAGAAAACCATTGTCCCTAGTAAAAGGATAGAGGCAGATGGCCTGTAAGCATAGACCAGATATCCCATAAAAATATGAGCAACTAATATCTGGAGGTAACCAATGTTTGTAAAACTTTTTATAGCTTATCTAATTAGTTATTAGTATTGAATTATAAAACTCAATTAATCTGGAAACTACTGTACTTGGCGAATATTTTTTAGTGATATCATTATGGAATTTCAAAGCATCAGTTTTCGCTAATTCTCTATTAGAGTAGTAAGTGTTAAATGCTTTGGACAAATAGATGTGATCTTCTTTTCCTACAACTATACCATTATTTTTAATTACATCTTTACAATGCCCTACATCTGTAGAAACCACACAGAGACCTGCCAAACCATACTCCAGAAGTGCTACTGGTAATCCTTCCGACCTTGAGGAAATCACCCCTAAATCTGCCTGTTTAAGTAAAAAAATTACATTTCTCCTAGAGCCGTAGTAAAACATCTTTTTATTAGTTCCTGAATTTTCTAATTCTTTCAATATTTTTTCAGAATATAAAGTGTCTAGATCATTTCCTATAATATGCAAACTAACATTCTTATTTTTAGCAAATTCCTTAAAAGCTTTTATAAGATTAGAGTAATCTTTTTCAGGTCTTAAATTTGCAACACAAATAATTTTAAATGCATCAGCTTCTCCCTTTAAAGTTAGATCTCCAACTTTCGAAGAAGAATTATTCAAAACAAAATTCGGCAAATCGATTACATTTTTACAATTCAAATTCTCTTTTGCCCAATTACTCAAAGATATATTAACGGTTATAATACCATCAAAAAAGCGAGAAATAAATCTTAGAGTATTCAATTCAAAAAAATTCATTTGATTACTAGCTCCGTTATGTACATGCCAAACAAGTTTAAAATTTGGCCATAACATTTTAACTAAGCTAGCAATGAAATATGAGCTTCCATGCGCTTGTACTACATCAATATTATGGTATTTAATGAAATTCTTTAATTTGAAGATGGCATTAGTATCTAAAATGCTCTTTTTATTCAAAAAAACATAATTAACCGTAGTATGCAATTCTTCTTTTAAAAAACCATCCAAACGGGTACAGCATAAAAAAGAACTCTCAATTCTTTCTGCCAAAGCATTGGCATAGGAAACTGACATTTTCTCTGCTCCACCTAATCTTAAAGAATCTATTAGTTGAAGAACTTTCATGGTTTTATAGACTTTTTAAAGATCATTATCTATATTTTAATTACGCTCTTTATCGCCTCATCAAAAAACTCTAAAGTGTATTGCTGAGACCATTCCATAGCGTTTTCCGACATTTCTTGCAGTTTTGATATATCAGATAATTTATCCTCAATTTTTCTTGTTGCACTTTCCACATTAGGCTCTATTAAAATTCCTCTTTTGCCATAATCCAACATCCAGTCCACACAAGAAATATTGGTAGCAATGGGGATACATCCAAAATACATGGCTTCAGCAATTGCCTTTGGCCAACCTTCAGATTTTGAAGCCAAGATCAAAAAACGGGAATTACAATAGGCCTCTTTTACTATTTTCAAATTTTGATTTCCCATTAACTTAATAAAAGGATCTAAATTATTAATAGTTATATATTCTTCTAACTCTTTTTTCATATCACCATTACCATACATTTCTAAGGTAACTGGAATTCTCTTCTGTATAAGATTTTCTATTAACTTGATTGTAAAGAAAGGTCTTTTACCTTCGTTTAACGTTCCTACAAAGACAAATTTATAAGGGGTAGTTATTTTCTTAATTGAGTTTATCTTTTCAGTTCTGCTAAATGACGCTGTAAAAAAGGGAATAATATTTTTAGTTTGACCATCCCACTCACCATAAACCAAAACTTTGATATTCTTACTAAGTCTTGCATTACTTAATATCTTCTTTTGCCATTTATAACTCCAAGGTTGTTCTGCATTGGGGTCCCAATTACCAGCATACTTAACTGTCTTAGGTTTCTGGGGAAAAAATATTTGCAAAACACAACCAATAAGCCCAATGTTTCCGGGACATCTTAAATGAATATGATCTGCGGCATTCATTGCTTTTATAATTCTAAAAACAATAAATGGCATCTTAAAGACGCTTTTTAAAGTCATTAAATGGCTTGAGAAAGAAATTTGAGGGATTCTCTTAAAGCTAATAGTATCTTTTAAATATTTTGATTCTATTGATGTAATTGAACCTTCAGATAATGGTGCAACTACAATCACATCAGAAGCATATTTAAACCATATATTCATCTCTCTAACGTAGGGCTCGTAAGAATAATATTCTTCATTCTTTTGTTTATGCAGAATATGTGTAATTACAGCTAACTTCATGTTATTTCTAAGGCAATTTGAGAAGTGCAAGATATTAATTTACACTTTTATAAATAGCACATTTCTATTTACTTGCATTAACTTTTAATTTTAGTATTATAAGATTTTAAAAGATGATAATTAAATGTAATATTGAGCTCTAATACATTTTGTTATTATAGTTTTCGAATTCTGTAAATTGAAGTTTTAACTTCATGAATTAAATAAACACCGCTTTGTGAAAAAGTTTCTGAATACTATTCTGCCGTATAAAAAAAGACGGGAGATGCGAAAAATCTTAGATAAAAATCTAAATTCCTTTACGAGAAAACTAAATTATAGATATAAATTCTCAGGAGTTTACTGTCCATATTGTAAAAATTATTTTAAAAAATTCGATGAATTTGGAGCATCAATTCGGCACAACGCTCAGTGTCCTGTTTGTAAAAGTCTGGAAAGACATAGAATGATTTACCTATTTCTTAAAGAAAAAAGTTTAGTTTTTGAAAATTCTAAAACAATCAATCTACTTCACGTAGCACCTGAAAAATGTATTTATGATAAGATTAAATATTCAAATCATATTGAATATTTTCCACTAGATCTATATCCAGATTATTACTACTATTTAAATGGCCCAGCGTTAATAAAGGGGACGTAACAGACCTTGAATTTGAAGACGAAAAGTTTGACTTTATATTTTGTAATCACGTACTAGAGCATATTCCTGATGATACTAAAGCCATGAGCGAACTATTTAGAGTCTTGAAAAAAGGTGGAAGTGCTGTTCTTTTAGTTCCAATTGATGTTCAATTATTAGAAACGTTCGAAGACTTTGGTATAACAGACCCAAAAGAAAGAGAAAAAGCTTTTGGCCAAGGTGATCATGTAAGGTTATATGGAAAAGATTACGTAGATAGATTAGCAACAGCAGGTTTCAAAGTTTCTGCTATAGATTACTGGAATACTTTATCTCAACGTGATCGCTTTAAATATGGAATTTTAGAATATGAATTGATCTATTTTGTAGAGAAATAGAATTGGAATTAATTTCCCATCTTTGGTTTATTATAAATCAAACTAAACCAACCCGCAACTCTTCCTAAGGTTTCTGTAAACGCCGCTTTTTTCTGAGAGGTGGTTATCACATTCCCTAAGCGAATAAGGGTAAGAACAAATGCAATATAATTCCATTTTAGAACAGCAGCTATAGATGGGTTTGGATATTTAACTCGCCAAACATACCAACCGTTTCTTAGTACCATTTTCCCATATTTAAACTGATTAGGTCTTCCCTCCTCTTCATGTAAATGGTATAGTTGCGCACTGGTATTTACAAATAATTTTCCTCTTTTAAATGCTCTTAAACAAAAGTCCATATCTTCATATAAACCATACCCAATAAAATAATCAGAAAATCTCATGTCATCGAAAAGACTTTTCCTGTAAGAGGAAACTCCACCCATAAAAAATTCCACAGGATAAATTTTGCCAGAGGGAGGCAAAAAACTAATGGATAACCCATTAGAAAATTCGGGCATATATCCTGGAGGATGATTACTCAACATCTTCATTTTCTTTCGAAATAAATTCCTGCTGCCTAATTTTCGAGTATATCCATCAATAGAGTATTCATCAAATTGAGCTGGTTGCTCAGCTGTAAACCATTTTATTTCATCTTTTATATAACCTCCTACTCCAATTGCGGTAGGATATGTTTTATAAGTAGAAATTAAATTTTGAAAATAATCTTCGGTTAATAAAATATCATCATCTAAAAAACATATAATTTCTGTAGTACTATTCACCTTGTTAACACCAAAATTTCTCTGTTTGGTAAGCCCTCTATTATCTTCCGTTACTTTATAATATTCTACATTCGTGATCTGATTTTTAGATAATAAGAATTCAGTTTCATTATCTAAAGAACCATCAATTATTAAGATCTGATCTGGATAAAGTGTTTGAATTTTGATAGAATCAAGCAGCCTACATAACGCTTTTGAGCGTTGGTAGGTACAAATTATAAGCGTAAAATGTAATTCCATCGGCGAAAAATTATTCATTCTGTTTAATTAAATACTTGGCCCATTTATTGCTTGCTTCCCATCTCTTTTGCATATTATTATAATATTTAAAAGGATTCTTTATAGTTTGAGAAGCATAGAATTTTAAAAAAAGCACTGTTTTAAAGCCTAATAATTGTTGTTTTGAATAATATTTTAATGCTAAGGCCATTAATGCAGGAGAAGGTTTTGGAGCATATTCTTCTAACAACCAGGGTAGTTTAGGCTTCGTTCTAAATCCTCCCATTGGGGCTTTTAGATGAATAATTTCTAAATCAGGATGATACATAATCTCCTTCCCAAGCTTTCTTAATTGCATTCCAAAATCTACATCTTCTCCATAACTATGCTCAAATACCATAGAAAAACTTATATCTTTTATAGCACTTGTTAATACAATTCCATTTCCAGCTCCAAAAGTTCCCCATTGTTTTACATCTTCATAAATTCTACTTTCTCCTATCTGGATATATGCCGTATTTAAAACCTCCACTCCATATTTTCTTATTTCCTTTAGACCTCTTCTTAAAAGATCATTCTCTATTCTGTTATCGTCATCACAAAAGAAAACCCATTCCGATTTAATTTCCTTTAACGCAATATTTCGAGCGTTACATGCTCCTGTTTGATGGATGTACCTATGAATGATTTCAAATGGATATTCCTCATTAAGTTTTTCTGTCAACTCAGAATGTGCATTTGGACCCTGATTCTGCTCAATTATGATAACTCTCTTAGGTAATAAAGTTTGATTTTTTAGATTATCAAGAACTTGTAAAACATGTTTAGTTCTGCCAATGGTTGGAATTATAACATCTATAGCATTGGAGGTTGTAAATACTTTATTTGAATTAATAGAAATATCTGATAGATCTATCTTCTCCTTAAAAAATTTCGATCTAAAGAAAGATGCAATAAAAGAGATTAAAGAAAATCCCTTTTCATATTTAAAAATGCACCAAAAAAGAACAACAACCCTAAAACTTTTATAATGCTGAAATACAAAAGAAAAAAGTTCATTCTTAGTAGCAGTGTATTTCAGACTTGATATTTTTCCTATTTTAATTAAACTTGGTGCACTATAACAAAAAAGACCATTTTGTTGTCCAAGTTTAGCAATAGAGTTGATTAAATATTCAAAGTTATGAATATTATTAAAAAGATGTTTAAACTTTGAGATCACCTCTCCCTTCATTCCGCCAACATCACCACTCATTCTCCAAGTAGCATAGGTTAATTCAGACAGAACATTCGCAAAAGGTAATTGATCTACATATCCAATGCTTTGAGGAAGATACATGGTATTTACACCATAGGAAGCCATGATAAGATCATGATGAAACACATTATCCCAAGTTGATAAATCTATATGAGGTTTAAGAGCTAAATCGCACCAAGCAATTATTTCATTTTCAAATTTTTCGGAGAGACTCCAAAAGGCTTCAACACATGAATTAAATTTAATATCTAAAGATTTTCCAGCTTTAAGTACTTCCAGAACTTGACTTGCTTTTTGATGGACTATTAATATCATAAATTGAAATACTATTTAAAAATGGTTAAACTTTAAAATCTAAGATAACTTTCCTGTAAAATTCAATATTTTGCAAGACAACTACATCTGTTGAGAATTTAGATAATACTTGCTTACGAGCAGCTTTGCCCATTTGTTCATTCAAGTGATTTTCATTCATTAACTTAACGATCTTACTGGCATAAGAGGCATGATCTTTAGGATCTCCTGTAAAGCCTGTTTCGCCATCTATCATTACCTCTGGAGCCCATCCCACATTAGATGTTACCAAAGCCTTTTCCATAGACATAGCTTCTAACCACGTCATTGGCAATGCTTCTGCAAAACTTGGAAGCAGTATTACCTTGGCAGATGCTATGTAGTTTTGAACTTCCGAATAACTTACTTCTTGTAAATGTTCTACCATAGATTTGGCCTCTTTACTTAGCGAAGTTATAAATAATTCTAAAGTCGATTTGTTTTCAAAAACATCTACCACATCTTTTCCTAATAAGAGAAGTTTAGCATTTGGTTTCTCTTGTACTACTTTATTAAAGATACTAGCTAATTCTAATACTCCCTTTTTACGAATTATAGTACCAAAATATAGCAACAAGTTTTTATCAACCTTTAAGGTTGAAGGCATAAAATTATTTGGATCTAGACTGTTATGAATAACTGTTATCTTCTTTTCTAATTTAAAGATATCAGATGTTACTTTTGCTGTAAAAGCACTTACAGAAATTATTGCATTTGCAGCTTGCAAGGCTCTTTTTTCAAATAATCTATTCTTAGGCTTTTGTTCTCTATTTTCTAAATGGCAAAAATAACCATCAGAGCCATTAAGCCTTATCACCAAAGGACATTTGAACTTCATAAAAGCAGTGATCCCTGTCCAGTCTGGAGCTTCTAAAAGATCTATAGATTTTTCTTTTACTTTTTTATTTATGTATTGCTGAAGATATTTCCTGTAAAAATAAAAGCCACCAAATTTATAGCTCTTTTGTTTTATAAGATAAAAATTGATTTTTTTTTCTTTAAAAGTTTTGTTTTGATCTTGAGCATATATAAAAATACTCACTTCCATACCTTGATGTATCAGCGAGTGTGCGAGATTTTTAATACTGGTGCCCAAACCTCCGGAACTATTGGTGAATGAATGAGGATATTCTGGAGTTATGAAGGCAATATGCATCATTTAATAAATTCGGTTTAATATTTTGAAAACTCCATACCCTGCAAGGATACAAAAGAAAAATAAATTGATATTTTTTAACAGAAAGTGAATTTTATTTACCCTTATTAGATCGCTATAATATGCAATTAACAGAATAAATATAGGACTAAGCCACCTCATTTCAACATAAGAAATTATAATCAATGAAAATATAATAAGCATTATTAAAGCTACACCGGGAGAAAATAGATTTAAACTGATACTTCTGTTTTTTAATATCTCTAAAAATAGGTAACCTAAACATATTAACAATATAAACCCTAGTCCTCTAGAGCTATAAATAAATACATGTACCAGATCCTTTACAAATTCTTTTAAGGTAAATGAAACATCAAAAAATAAACCTTGAAGAATTCCATCTGGTAATGATTTATCTCCATTTATTTTTAAATATTCATCTGTTTGTTCCCAACTAGGATGATAATAATTTGGCAATTTCCCATTATTAACCATAATTTGAGCTAAATATTGACGCTGAGTCCAAGTTGCATGCACCTCTTCTGGAGGTGACTTTCTATCGTAAGATAAGTTCCCGTTTGAAACTAGCGATGGTAAATTACAGAATAAAAATATAGCTAACAGTACTAATGGAATCCAGCTTCTCTTATTCAAATTAATCCCAACTTTTACCATAATAAATAATCCTATAAGGATTACCGGTAAATAAACGAGATACAATTCTCTAGTAAAAGCAGCTATTAAAAGGCTTATTAATGCTAAATTCACGCTGTAACTTTCCTTATTAGCTGCCCTTCTTATTTCATTTAAAAAAACAACTAAACTGAACACGAATAAGGTATCATTAGTTCCACTATAAAAATACCCAACAGTACTAATATAAAATATCAAAAAGCTAAAACCAATTTTGCTCAATTTTCTAAAATAGAAATAGAAGAGCAACAATATCAATAAGATCACATTTATCAACCTAAGCGCAACCACTTTTCCTGTTAAAATAGATAGAGGGTAAACAAGCCCCAAATAAGGGATAGATATGTTTTTAGAAATAGCAGTATACCAACCTTTAGTTTCAATAAGATTAAGATCGTTCAAGAATACTATCTCATCTACACTATCTCCCGGAAGTGTTAAAAAATAGTATGCGCTCAGAGACGCATATATTACCGTTAAACACAAAAAGACGATCTCAAAAAACTTTCCAGAATGTTTAATGAAATTTTTTAAGTACATCTATCACCTTATTTATTTCTAACTCAAAAAAGAAGGGCAATCTCACTAGCCGCTCTGTATAAATATCTGAGTTGGATAATTGAAAATATTCGTTATTCTTTCTATAGTATTCACTCGAATGTAAACTAACATAATGAAATACCGCTAAAATTTCATTTTCTCTAAGAAATTCTATGAGTCTGCTTCTCTGTTCTAAAGATTTGCATACTAAATAAAACATATGGGCATTATTACTTGCATATTCAGGAATAAATGGAAGTCTTATTTCATTTTGTGAGGCCCAATCTTTCAGCTCTTCGTTATATGTATTCCATAATTGAAGCCTTTTTTGTTGGATACTTTCTATGTTTTCTAATTGTGCCCAAAGAAAAGCAGCAACAATTTCAGAAGGTAAGAACGAAGAACCTATATCTACCCATTCATATTTATTGATCTCACCTCTAAAAAATTGTTCCCTATTTGTACCCTTTTCCCAAATAATCTCTGCTCTTTCCACAAAATTGTCATCATTTATAACCAACATCCCTCCTTCTCCGGAGATAATATTTTTAGTTTCATGAAAAGAAAATGCTGCCAAGTGTCCAATAGAACCTAATGCCTTTTGAATTCCGTTTCTATCTGTATAGTATGCTCCAATTGCTTGAGCCGCATCTTCTACTACAAATAGATCATATTTTTTCGCAAGATCCATGATCAAATCCATATTACACGCCACACCTGCATAATGAACCGGTACAATTGCTTTTGTTCTAGGAGTAATCAAACGCTCTAGAGAATGTTCATCGAATCCCGGGTATGTGTTTTTGCTATCTGCAAAAATTATCTTGGCACCTCGTAAAACAAATGCATTGGCAGTAGAAACAAAAGTGTAAGAAGGCATTATAACCTCATCTCCCAGCTGAATATCTAGTAAGATAGCTGCCATTTCCAAGGCATCTGTACAAGATGTGGTAAGTAGGCACTTGTTAAAACCAAATTCCTGCTCAAAAAAATGTTGACATCTTTTAGTGAAATTACCGTTGCCAGAGATTTTACCAGACTTTACTGCCTCTTCAATGTAGCGAGATTCATTTCCTGTAAAATATGGTTTGTTGAAGGGAATCATAATTTCCAATAATGTTTAATATATTTCTTAGTTATTAATTCGAATCCCATTTTTGTATAAAAGTCAACAGCTACATTATTTTCAGATTGAGTAACCACATTTAGTATTTCAATATTACTTTTATGTAAATATGATTCTAAGCTATGTATTAAAATTCGACCAATTCCTTTTCCTTGTTGATTCTCGTTTACAGCTAATAAACCTATAGAACCAGAATCTTTTCCCACATTACAAGTCACAAATCCAGTAATCTTTTCATCCTTGAAAAAAATTAAGAAGATATCTGCAAATTGTGAATTTATAGAATTATCAATCCATTTTTCATATAATTCCTGAAACTGTTTTTCGGAGAATTTTGGGTCTAATTTAAAACGGCTATACTTACCGCTTTCATAAGCTAATTCATAAAGTTCATTTATATCAAATTCTGATAATTGGTTTAGTTCAAATATTTCAGGATGTTTATAGTTTATAGGAATTATTTTTTTTCTAAAATTTAATTGAATTTCAGAATAGCTGTTAAGAAAGTTTGAAAGAGATAAATTAATTTCACATTCTGAATAACAATAAATTAAATCAAAGTGAGCTGCTTTGACGTTTTGCCCAACATTATTTTCAACTTTATACTCTCCAACTTTCAGGTTGAAAAAATTGGAATCCCAACCTTTTAAAATTACTTTCATACAATCTCATCAATTATATACACAGGTCGATTTTTTGTTTGATCGAATATCTTACCTAAATATATTCCACAAACTCCAATGGTAGTAATAATCACACCCGAGAGGAACCAAATGGAAATAATAATGGAACTAAATCCTAACACTTCTATCTTTCCCGTAAAAGCTAAGTTCATATAATAAACACCAACTAAAAATGATAATATAGAAACCAACAACCCAAACTTCATAAATAGTTTTAATGGTTTATTAGAAAATGAAATGATAGTATTAAATGCCAAACTAATCAACTTAGAATAGCTATAACTAGATTTCCCTTCTTCTCTATTGGCATGATCAACCTCTAAAGATGTAACATTAAAACCAACAAATTTGACAAATAAAGGAAAGAATTTTATGTAATCTGATATTTCTAATATTGATGAAATTACCTTCTTTTTGTATATTCCGAAATTTGCAATTTCATGATCGTAATGTGTATCAGTAAATATTTTATAAGATTTAGAAAAAATAAAAGAGGAAGTTTTTTTTAAAAAAGAATCTTGTCTATCAACTCTTTTAGCCAAAACAACATCATAGCCCTCCATTGCCTTTTCATATAGTTTGACAATTTCTTTAGGTTGATCTTGAAGATCACAATCTAGAACCACCACCCAATCCCCTTTAGTTATTGATAAACCAGCCATAATTGCAGGGTGCTGTCCAAAATTTCTACTTAATCTTACAGCAGTTACTTCAACATTTTTTTTTGATATGCTTTGAAGAATACTCCAGCTATTATCTTTACTTCTGTCATCTACAAGAATTATCTCATAAGAAACCTGCATACTCTTCATTACCCTTTCGACCTCTGAAACTAAAAGTTCAAGAGTAGCCTCACTTTGATAAACAGGGCTAACAATAGATAATTTTGGAACAGTATTCTCCATAGATTAAATAATTAATTATTTGTTTTGATCTTCTCTAAACATTTCCAGATACGTTCTGAAGCCTTATCTGCTGGAGATTCATTGATCAAGTTAAACCAAGTCTTGGCATTTCTAATGACGTCTTCATCATCGTTATTTAGTAAGCTTGCAATTTTATTTGCTATCTCATTCTTACTATTTATCCATATTACAGATTTGGAAGATGGCATCGATCTAAAATGAACATATTTATAAATATTTTCTGTGCTCCAATCTTCAACTTTTTTATTTTCTACATCATAATTGATATAAAAGCAAGGTTTCTTATGAGTTACGGCATCAAACACCATAGTAGAACCTAAATTAATCAAAACACTGCTATAATGTACAGTATTCACCTGTAAGGCCAAATCTTCTTTGGTTGGCAAAATGGTATTCCAACTATCGCCTTGTTTCTCCCACAAAGGACTTATCTCTTTTATTATTTCAGGATATGTATCTATAACAGCCTGATATCTTCCCGAAAAATCTACAGGGCATCTTCTAAATATGATACCTAGATGAAGTCCTTCAGCATTTAAAGTTTGCACCGCTTTTGCCAGATCTTCCAAGTACTGAGGATCATCGGGTGAAGTTGTAATATCATCTCCGCTAAAACATATATATTTTTTTTTAAGATCTAAATTATGCTGTTCAAAAAAAACTTCTTTAGATATAAGTAAGCTGGCATTGTAATGAGCTTCAAACTGTGGTGTGCCTGTAATATGTATATTATTGGTATTTATATAAGGATAATATTTAACCAATTCGTCCACCATATATTTACTCCAAACAAAATAGTGATCTGCTTCTACCACTAATGTGGCTTTAGACAGGTTATCCCAGGAAAAGATGAAGGAAGCGGTTGGAATATTTAAATCTTGCGCTGCAGTAAGTGGTGCTATTGCCGTTACTGGTCTCTGACTGGTACAAAATACAATATCCGGCTTTTCTCTTTTTAAGACCACTTTGCAATGATCGTAAAATTTGGAACTTCGTTCAGACTTTTTTAACCTATTTCTCAATTGCTTTAATCCATTCTCATTCTTTGATCGGCTCTCTAAAATTGAGACAATTGTATTTTTGAGTCTTGCTTTAATTCCTCTAGAGGAAGGCGAGAATTTATAAGAACTATATACCGAATCATTCCATTTATTTTCGAAATGACTTAGTTCTGAATTTATCTTAGCTCTTTTTATAAGATCTGTAAATGGTCTTGGTTTAACTTGAAGTTTGATTTCCTTTAATCCAAGAGAACTCAAATCGAACGGAGTTTGATTCCAAAAGATCACCTCCCACCCTAATTGCTCTCCAATCTCTACAAAATTAGAAAAGGAAAAGTTTCTTAAACCTACACCATCAGGAAGTAAAATTAAAATTTTTTTAGAGCTCAAATTTTATAATGATAAATAGGTATTAGCCAAAGATAAAAATAATAGTGAGTAAGGGGAAGATTCTAAAAAGTATTAAAAACAATTCAGAAGTTATTTAGCAAACTATAGATCTTTAAATTGTTTCTGATGATTTATTTCCCATAAAGTAGAATTCTTAAGAGATGTCAAAAACTCAACTGCACTATTCCCCTTTCCATAGGAAGTTTGTTGATAGCTGATTTGGTGATCTTCTACCATATATAATGCTTTGCTTATGCTTTTAGTATCATAATCTACATGGATAATATCTGCAAATTGAGATCTATTTTGCTGTCTTGTTCCAATGTTTATTATTGGTATTTTGTAATAAGGAGCTTCACGAATCCCGGCACTGCTATTACCAATTATAAATTGAGTTTCCTTTAGTAGACTCAGAAAATATTCAAATCTTAAAGATGGAATAACCCTGAATCTTTTATTATCTAAAATACGTTTGTATTCTTTCAAAATAGTTTTACTTCCTAGGTCATTATTAGGATAGATCACTACATAATTATGATCATCATTCAATAAAGCATCTACAAAGTTTTTCACATAGGTCTCTATATGTAAAACTTCTGTGGTAACAGGATGAAACATTGCTACTGCATAATTCTCAAATGGAATTTGATAATATTCTTTAACTACATCCAAAGAAGGAAGATAAGGAGATAACATTAGATCGATATCCGGTGATCCAATTTCAAAGATCGAATTCTCCAATTCTCCCATTTGAATTAACCTCTTACATGCTTCATTATTAGAAACAAAATGAATGTGACTCAACTTACTTACGCTATGTCGTATCAATTCATCTACTGTTCCAGAGATCTCACCACCCTCTATATGCGCCACTAAAATATTATTTAGTGATCCTACAATAGCTCCTGCTAAAGTTTCAACTCGATCTCCATGTACTACGATCATGTCTGGATCGATCTCCTTAATATATCTAGACAAACCTTCAATAGTCTTTGCCAAAGTGAGATCCATGGTAGTTTCATGAGTAAAATTTTCGAAGGTATGAACGTTGGAAAAATTACAGCGTTCAATTTCAAGTAAAGTATACCCATATTCATGCTGAAGATGCATTCCGGTTACAAAAACAAAGACTTCAAAGTCTACATCCGAATCTAAGATCTGAATAAGCGATTTTATCTTTCCAAAATCTGCTCTGGTGCCTGTTAAGAAAAGAATTCTTTTTTTAGTCATTGCTTTATTAGTCTTACTTAACAATATCAGACCATTTTAATTGATTGTCATTCTCTATATCTGAAATGGCCATCTTACCCAAGACATGATCATAATTCTCTGCTAAGATTTCTCCAGTGCCAGGACGCTTTACCCAAATATTTTCCTTTGAGAACACCTCTCCCTTTTTAATGTTTTTTATAGTACACACCGTTGCAAATGCAAAATCTATAGTCACCTTTTCTTCTAATGCCGCTTCCTTTTTACCTCCTCTCATTTGCGCAATTTCAGCACTAGAAATTATAAGTTCTCCACAAGCTTTTTCATCCATACTGCAAATAATATCAGGCCCAGTACGTTTTATATGATCTGTAAAGTGTCTTTCTAAAATAGAAGCACCTAAAGCCACAGCACCTAAGCAGGCATTATTATTTAAAGTGTGATCTGACAATCCGAAAACTTTTTCTGGAAAAGAATTATGAAGTTCCTGCATAGCTCCTAATCTTACCAAATGTATTGGGGTTGGGTATAAGTTAGTTGTATGTAGTAGAGCAACCGGAACTTTGTACTTATCAAATATAGCAACCGCTTTTTTAACGCTTTCAATACTGTTCATACCTGTGCTTAGAATTACAGGTTTTCCAAAACCGGCAATATGTTCTAACAAGGGATAATTATTACATTCTCCACTACCTATTTTGTAAGCCGGAATATCAAAATTTTCTAACCTGTTTGCTGCTGCTCTAGAAAAAGGGGTAGAAATAAAGATCATACCCTTGCTTTCAACATACTCTTTTAAGCTTCTTTCATCTGATTCATCTAAAGCACAACGTTTCATTATTTCATAAATAGAAATATCTGCATTTCCGGGGATCACCTTTTTAGCCTCAGAACTCATTTCGTCTTCTACAATATGAGTTTGATGTTTAACCATCTCTGCTCCAGCTCTATGCGCAGCATCAACCATTTCTTTAGCCGTTTTTAACGAACCTTCATGGTTAATACCAATTTCAGCAATTACTAAAGGCGGATAATCTTCTCCAATCTTTCTTCCAGATATTTCAATATATGGTTTCATGTGTATCATCTTATTTTCTATTCTCCTTTTTCATTAAAAACTCCGCATATTCAAAATCTTCTAAGGTATCAATATCAACCTTCGCCCAGAGATGGTCTATCACATAAGCACAATTATTAGGAGCTAACAGTTCTCCATTTTTTATAATTTGAGCTTTGACAATATAAAGCAATCCGTTTTCAAAATATAAAGGCTCCAGATCCTGACTTCTTTCCCCCATATTATAATTGAAGGGTACGAACCTAGAATCTTTTATTTTTCCGAATTTTTGATGATTTCGAGTCACAGTCATTAAACTATTAAAATTACCTTTTAGATAGTGTGAATATGCGTTTTCTAATAAATGTTGAGGTCTTAAAGGATTGGTAGGTTGTAATAATATTACGTTATCATACTGCTCATCTAGCTCATCCATTATATGATGAAGAACTTCTAAGGTAGATGTTAGATCTTGAGCTAATTCTAAAGGTCTATCAATAACTTCTGCTCCATTGGTTTTTGCTATCTTTTTTATCTCATCATGATCTGTAGAAATAACAATCTTATCTATAATACCTAAATTCTCTTTGGCAAAATTAATACTATGCACAATTAAGGGTAACCCATCTAATAACTTGATGTTTTTACCCGGTAATCTTTTAGATCCTCCTCGAGCGGGAATGATGGCTATGTTCTTTTGCTTTTTCAGAGCTAATCTTTTTATCTATTTGTTATTTTCAAAGCAAATTCTATACTTTGCAATTTATCATCTATTTTAAAGGTATAGGGTAAATCTCTATAATATGAGATGAGATGCAGCAAAATCAAGTCATTTACTTTTTTTAATGAGTAACATTCAGGAACTTTTTTCCCCATACTTTTCTTAAGCATTTGTCTAAGATTATCCTTCTTTAAACTTTCAATTCTCACTTTTAAAATTCCGTTTCCTAGATTTGGAAGAATCCCAAATAGTAAATTATCTATTTTCCTTTTTTCAGTATTCAAAATTAGGTTTACAGATTCCTTTTCTAAGCTTTGCAGTTCTTCGTTTAGCAAAGTTTCGCCCCATCCTTTCGCATTTACTTCTGTAGACGTTTTAAGCAGACCATTCTGTAAATACTGGTGGTTTAATTGTACTATTCCAGAGATCTGAAAATCTTTAGTTATTTTTTTAGACTCTGAACTTCTATAACTAGGATGCCACTGATGGAACATCAATGTTTCTGAATTATAGAAATCTGTTTTATAGCCCTTATCAATTAATCTTTTATGAACGTCTGTATCTTCTGCTCCCCAGAAATGGTAAAACTCATCGAAGCCGCGTATCTGTTTTAAAGCAGTAACAGGAAATAAACTAAGCCCTGTAGCTTCATGAGTACTTTTTCTATAATTGGTTATATCAGCAAAATTCAGATCTTTTAGATCTTCCTTCGGACCTAAAAATCCAACTTCAAAATAAGTAATGTTCTCTGGATCTTTTAAAGAATAGGCTATTTCAATAAAATCACTTCTGAAGATCATATCAACATCTGCAACAAAACATTGTTCAGTTTTCAGGTCTTTGATCACTGAGTTTAATGCTTTAGATTTATTCCAAGGTTGATATTGGGCAAATCGATATATGTAAGAAATAAATTTATACTTTGAACATAACTCCTTAGCATTCTTAGCCAAATCTGGTTCAGAACCATAATCTACCAAGATAACATCAAAATCTTTTACAGATTGCCTAGCCAAAGAATTGAACGAATTCTCTAATCTATTTAAGTCTCGATTTCTATATGAATAAATTATCGTCAGCAAATTATAAGGCTTGTTGTAGATATTGATATTTCTGATTTACCTGATTCGCAATAAAACGTCGTTCTAATTTAGGCTTTATATTTTCTAAGTTATAGTCTACACCAGATTTTAATAGATTTGGATCTTTCAAAGCTTGAGCAATTAAGCTTTTTATTTCAGAGGAATCTTCCGCATCGTTTATTAAAAATCCATTCACGCCATGAGTGATCATTTCTGAGGTGGCTCCCCCAGGATTAGACTGAATAGGAAACACACCCATAATGATAGCTTCCAATAAGGTATTCGGCATTCCGTCTGATACACTGTTACCTACATAGATCAAAGATCCTCCCATCAACTTCAAAATTTCGGAATGTGCTCTTTGCTTGTAAATAATTAAATTATCCCAATCATCTAGATTGTTTTCTTTACAGAAAACTTCCACTTTTTCATTTGCTCCAAATACAACAATATTATAACCTGATAATTCAGAT
This sequence comes from Gillisia sp. Hel_I_29, assembly GCF_000744275.1. Lineage (NCBI taxonomy): Bacteria > Pseudomonadati > Bacteroidota > Flavobacteriia > Flavobacteriales > Flavobacteriaceae > Gillisia > Gillisia sp. Hel_I_29. The sequence goes on along the minus strand of NZ_JQLP01000005.1, from coordinate 1,036,218 downwards.
TTCATCGTTGTAATTGCCTCTAATACTTTAATACACCTACCAAATTCATGCTCATAACCTTTTATTAAAATCGTTTTTCTTTCAGAAGCTACCTTTAGGAATTTTTCATATTTGTCAAGATCATATCCCCCACCTGTTGGAAAAACTCCTAAAAACTCTCTGTTAAACCCAAGCTCCATAGCAATTTCATGATCTCTTTCGCAATCTGAAAAGAGATAATTTATTCTTTTTAAAACTTCCTTGATTTGTGCTTTTTGCTTAGGAAATTCTTTAAAATAGAAGAGATCGTTTCCCCAAATATTATAAACCCATTTGGTTTTTGGATATTTTCGCATTACTTCAAGAATTGGTACACAGGAAGAAAACATTTCAAAACTTTGTACCAGATCTGGCTGTATTTCAATCATTTTTTTCTCGAAAATATCTGCTAGCTTATTTTGATTGAACTTATTAATAAAATCATAGAGTTTTGGTAATTCTTTCTTTATCGTATATCTGCCCGGATAATCTGTTTTATTTCTCCAACCAATTATATGGTGTACAAAGCTTATTTTCTCTACTTCAATATTGGCATCATACACATCGAGCCAATAAATGGTATGCCCTTGACATTCCAATTGTTTGGTCCAATTAAAAAAATGATTAGAAAACATAGAAACCATTAATATCTTCATGCTTCTATTTTTAGGAAAATTCTATTTACTGTCAATCTCAAATGGTCCACTGATAAGTAATTTTCTAAATCTGGTCTATTTAAACTGAGATTGCCAGATTTTAATTTCCAGTTTTTATAAAGTTCCCCGAGCAAGTCAGCAATAATTTCTTCTGAATCTATTTCTGACCAAAATTTGTAACCTTCTCCTAATAATCGTCTTGATTCACTCACAGGGGGACCAAGCAGCAAAATAGGTTTATTTGCTAAAACACAATGAGGAAATTTCCCAGGTAAGAAGGGACTTGATTCCGCCTTCGCTTCTAATATTACATTCACAGCACTATTCTTTTGTATGTACTGAGTTTCTTCAAAAGGCACGTAGTTGCCACTTACAAAGATGTTCTCGTACTCTTCATGGTAATGCAATAACTGCTTTGTATAATGATTCTTACCGCCTAAAAATATCAAACAACTTTGATCTTTAGCCTCTGGAATGTTATTGATAAATTTTAAATAACCATTGATCAATCCTTTAGGATCTCTGCCCCATAACAGGTTACCAGAATGAACAATATTAAAATTAGAAGCATCAAAATAATTTGAAGTAATTTCTAATTGAAATTGTTCCTCCAAGATCTGATGTGGGATAACTATACCTTTTTTTGCAAATCCCTCAAAATAGTTCCCCATCCATTCCATTAATAATTTACTGGGAAAAGCATGAAATGCAGCTTTCACAGAAACTTCCTCCATAAATTCAGCCTTGATCTTATATCCCGGCTCTTTCCATGGGTAAGGCTCAGGATATAGGTGCATTGGATAAGGATCATGAATATATGCCATCCATTTATTATGAAGATGTGGTAATTTAAGTAATGCATGATGCGGTCTAAACCTACCGCCTTGGCTAAGGGTGAGAACAAGATCAAATTCTGAATGATCTAAGTCTTTAAGAGCAGAAACTATGCTATTTCTATCATTAAAAAGGGTAAAAGAAAATCCAAAAATATTTTCTAATGGCTTACTCAATTTAATTTTTAAAATGTAGCGTATTTGCCTTTCTAAGCGACTTAAATAGAAGTATAAACTTCTCCTATTTTCTTTTACGGCTACACATTCAACATCCGATACTTGTATATCTTTCCTAGTATAATGAAGTACTTTTAATTGATATCCTACAGATTGTAGATTAGTTATAAGAGCCAAATTAGCCTTAGCACCGCTGCTGTCTTCAACATCAATAGATTCAACAACAACTAAGATCTTTTGTTTAGCAGACAATTAAATAATCTTTTTAATTTCTATAAAAAATGAGGAGCCGCAAGCAGTGCGAGTTACAAATATAAAATATTAAGTCTAAAGAAACTCTTTTCTAGGTATGCCGTTTTAGAATGTTACTTTATCTTTAGAAATTCGATAATTTTCTGAGAAGCAGATCCATCTCCATAAGGGTTCACTTTGTCTAAATTATTAGTAGGGTTAGTTAGAACTTCTTTAGCTTTTTGAACTATTACAGAAGAATTAGTTCCAACCAAATAGCAAAATCCGCCTTTAATTCCTTCCATTCGTTCTGTGTGATTACGTGTTACCAATACCTGCTTATTAAAACTAGGTGCTTCTTCCTGAATACCCCCGGAATCTGAAATTATAAGATCACATTTCTGCATTAAAAAGATCATAGTAGGATAAGTAACAGGAGGAATTAGACAAATATTTTTTACTTTTCCTAAAATTTCCTTTACAGGACCAGATACATTAGGATTAAGATGAAGAAGATAAATAATTTGAACATTCTCTAAATGAGATATATCTATTAATGCTTCACAAATATTTTTTAAACCAGACCCAAAATTCTCTCTTCTATGTCCAGTAACAAGGATCAATTTCTTTTCCTCATTTATTAGACCTTTAATCTTTATTATTTCCTCAGATTCTTGATCATCGATCTTTTTAATTGCCCATTTAAGTGAATCTACTACCGTATTTCCGGTAACTAAAATACTCTTTGCATCTACCATTTCATTCTCCAAATTTGTTTTAGAGTCTGAAGTGGGCGCAAAATGAAAATCGGCTAATCTACTTATAAGTTGTCTATTTGCTTCTTCCGGAAACGGAGACCTTTTATCATAGGTTCTTAAACCTGCCTCAATATGACCTATCCTTATATTTTTATGAAAACTACCCAAAGCTACCATAGCTGCAGTTGTCGTATCCCCCTGAACTAAAGCTACGTCTGGTTTATAATCATCTAAAACAGGGTCTATAGAATTTAATATGGAAGCACTCAAAGAGTTTAGACTTTGGCCTGTCTTCATCAAACTAAGATCATAATCCGGAATGATTTCGAAAAAATCCAATACCTGATCCAACATTTCTCGATGCTGAGCTGTTACACACACTTTATAAGAAATATGCTGACGATCGAGTTCTTTAATGATCGGAGCCATTTTAATAGCCTCGGGCCGTGTACCAAAACAAAGAAGAATTTTCAAATATTTTATTTTAAAAAACGTTCACCTTTACCAAATATCTGAAAGCTAAAATACGCAACAAATAACTTAAGCCATGTCTCTGCAGTGGTTTTATTAAGATCTGAAAGTTTTTTTACTTCCTTAAAATATTTAGATAATGAAGCTTTACTTTTTATAACCGCAGGAAGCCTTTTTTTTAGCTCCTGTAAGTAATGTTGCTTTAAGTTTTTACCTAATAAATTACACTCATTCAAAACCTCCACCTGATTTATGAGGCTATTATAGTGAGAAACTTGCATCTTGATGTTTGCTTCTCTATAAATTTTTTCTGAAATACTATCTTGATGAATTCTATAGTAGGTAGCATAAAAATCTAAAATTTTAAACTTAGGAAATTCTCTGGCAAATAATCTGATATAAAAATCTCGATCTTGTCCTGCTAATAGGTCTTCATCAAATAATTGTTTATCTTCTAAAAAAGACCTTCTAAACATTGCATCTGGCAAATACCAACTTATTTTTCTTACTACATAATCGTGTAAAAAAGTTGAACTATATTTCAACCTTTCATCGGGAACATTTACTTCAGTAAAATCTGTTCTTATAGTTTTTGTAAAAACTACATTCAAATCTTGATGATCTATAAATTCTTCAACCTTTCTTTCTATAAACTCAGGATGCATAAGATCATCACTATCAAACCAATTGATCAAATCACCATTTGATTTTTGAAATCCGTAATTTCTAGCGGAATTACCTCCACCTAATTTAGTATTTGGTCTACTTACGCTTACAATTCTAATATCCTTTTGAGCAGCTGTATTCGCAATTGATATAGAGGAATCAGAAGAACCATCATCCACCAATATTAACTCCCACTTTTTATAAGTTTGATTTATAACAGATTCTATAGTTTCCTGAAGAAAACTTTCTCTGTTATAGACTGGAATGATAATGCTTACTAAAAAAGAATCATTCATTTTTTAAAGTTGTTTTATACTTCTAAGTACTTTGAAAAATATTCTTTTCATTTTATAGGAGTTATTTGAAGGTCTAGGTCTACTTAAAGCTTTAAAACTCTCTTGAAAAATTTTTGATTTAGGCTTGTCACAAGATTTACAAACTACTTCATCTAACTCATTTCCTAGATGGTAAGCAAATGTTTTGGGAGTAGAAAGTCTATACCAACCCAATCTATCTGCAGGAAAATCTAAATAGTTTTCTTCATAACCCTTCATAAATTTTTCCTGAGGAAATTCTTTATTCCACATTAAAACTTCTCGTCTATAAGTAGCAACAAAATGGTTTGCACCAACTATAGCCCTTGTAGGTTTATCTAAATAGTATTGTTTCTGCTTCCATGAATATTCAGCATTATTTCTATCCAGCAAGGCTGCATTTCCTAATCCTTTCAGAAAAAGTTCACAATCGTAATCGCTTACCACCTTTCCATATTTTATTTTTCCCTTTAAGAAAAGATCATAAAATAAGGAGCGGTTATAATAAAGCGATAAATTTTGAGAGGGAACCGGAGAAACCACTCCTGCTTTGGGATAAGAATTGAAGATTTCAAAACATGCATTTTCCCACCCTTCCATAAATAAAACATCGCTATCTGCAATAGTAATATAATCTTCAAAACATGCTCTAGCTTCACTTATAATTGCATGAACCTTTCCCTTGTTCTCTTTATATATTACATATTTATTTATAAGTCCATCTTTATAATAACCAGATAATACTTCTTCAACTTCTGTATTAGATGCATTGTTAATAATAGTTATAGCTGTAGTCTCATGATTTATAGAATTGAATAAGGATTGAAGACAGACTTTTAGAACTTCTATAGCTTCTTTGTAATATAAATTTGAACTCTCTGGAATATGCACAGGAACGATCACCCTATGAAAGTAATGAACATTCTTTTCTGTTTTAAATTTCTCTGGATTAACTCCGGTGCGCATTTAAACTCTTTTATCTTGAAAAAATAAATTTCCTAAATTTCCATTAATCACTGATTTCCCTATTAAAGAATAACCAACATTTCCCATATAATTATTGATTTCAGAATCAAGGTCAAATTTTAGGGGTTGAGTAGTTTCTACCATAACAATTTTAGGTCTAAACTTAATCCAATCGTTAGATTTTAGAACATCTAAATCATTCCCCTCAACATCAATATCAAAAAAATCAATTCTATTTGAGGATTTTATGTAATCTGCTAAAATCTCTGCCAAATTAAGAACGGGAATTTTGATACTATTTCTAATTTCATTCTCTAAACCTTCTGATTTAATGAAGTCTAAGTTAAACGTATTCATCGAACTATAGGATTCATTCAAAAAGTGAAAAGTAAGATCAATATTAGATGTTCCTACACCATAATTAAGAAATATATCATTTTTTCTATATTTGCGATAGAGACTTTCTAATTCTGGATTTGCATCAATACAAATCCCTTTCCATTTTCTTAGATGAAAAAAATAGGAGTTTGATGCTTTAATTGGATGCCAACAACCCACGTCAACATATAAACCAGGCTTATGGGAATTTATAAGTTTAAAAAGTTGAATATCATCTCCAGATTTTGAAAAACTAATATTATAACGTTTATAGATTATTTCTTTTAAATTCTGAATCATATTTTCATCATTCTTTATAGTTTAACTAATTTTTATTCTATAAGAATTAGAGTTTAATTGATCGTTTTACTTTTTTATATAAAGGGTAGACCAACATATATAAATCGTTTCTAAGAAGGTAATAATAACTAATTCCAAGGAAGACACCATACTCAGCAAATAAATTCTTATAAGATAGAAATATCAATTTATCAGTTCTCCAGAACGCCAATAATAATCTCCTAAGTCTCCATTTAAAAAATTTCCTGCTTTTCAAAGATCTCAAGCTTAAATTTGAGCTCATTATATCATAACTTTTAAGAATTGATTTGAGACTGTCTTTATTATATGAAGAACTTAATCTATTTTCATTATGTGTACGATAAAGAACATAGCAATCCTTAGTGTTTATTAATCCATCAGAATTCAATAAAATCCTCAACATAAACTCTGCATCATCGTTAATAGTCAAATCAACATTCCATAGCCCTGCATTTTTAACCACATTGCGAGGAATTAGAAAAGTGTGATAAGGAATGAAAGTTTCATTTTCAGCTAATTTATCTAGATATTCATCAGCCAAAATTTTTTTCTGATTATTAAAGATATTCTTTGGCTCGAAATCCTTACTTTCCCAATATACATCCCAATCGCAAGTTGTAAAAACATTTTTAGATTTTTGATCTTCAAGGTTGTTTACTTGTAATTCAAGTTTATCTCGAGAAAGCAGGTCATCATCATCTAAATATTGTATATACTTACCATTACTTAGATCAAAGCCCATATTTCTTGACCCACAAGCTCCTATAGCATATTCTGAAGATCTTTTAAAGTATTTAAATCTGGAATCTTTTTCTATAAAGCTATTAACAATATCTTCAGTGTCATCTGCACTGCCATCATCGATAATAATGCACTCCAGGTTGTGCAAGGATTGTTTTGCCACAGATCTCAAAGAATCAATTAAAAGGCTGCTCCTGTTGTAGGTTGGAATAATAACGGAAACAATCACATTTTCATTCATTACATTGAGTGCTTTCCTAGATCCAAGAACCTAATTTTATAATTATTTTTCTGTAAAATTTAGTAATACTCATTGCCACCTTTATATAAAACTTATACCTTGATGATAGATTTTGATCTTGCTCGCAATACGAATAAAGTTCTTTTAATAATTCTGGATGATAAGCTTTCAACAAAAAAGATTCTGTTAAAAATCTTACACTATCCGGAGTATGCAATTTATTATTAGTTAGAAATTCAAATATTTTTATTCTTATAATAGCAGATGTTTTTCTTCTTTCATAATTTTTATCTCCTCCCAAAGTTAGAGATTTATTATGCTTTCTATAGGTAAACAAAAATTCATCTACCACTTTATAATTATTTGGATATAGGTAGCCTAAACGGGTAAATAATTCCCATTCTTCGGCATAAGCTAATTCTTCATCGAACCTGAATTGTTCTATAACCGTCATCTTCCAGATCGGACCTAAATTATTCATTCTAAACCTTCCTGTTAAAATTGCATCTCCAAGGTGTCGATGGTGTAAACTGAATTCAGGTTTTAATCTGTGAAGATCTCCATTTTCATCTTCAATTAACTTCTCAAATTTGCAGACAGTAAAATTTAATAACGGATTTTCTATAAAAGGAGTGATCTGTAATTCCAATTTTTGAGGATGCATGATATCGTCATCGTCAAAAAACTGAATATATTTAGCTTCTCTACTTTCGGCTATGTCTAAACCGTAATTTCTAGTGCCGGAAAGTCCGTTTTTATAGGCCTCGGTCTTTAAGAAGTAACTGAATCTGGAATCTTCCGCAATTAATCTACTTACTACTTTTGGAGTGCCATCGGTGGAATGATCATCTACAATAATGCAGTCCCAATTCTTATAGGTTTGAGATTTAATAGAATTAAGGGTCTCCTCAATTAAATGAGCACGATTAAAAGTTGCAAGTAGTATAGTTACCTTATAATTATCCAATATCTAAACCTCTTAATTAGCATTATAAATTAGAATTCTAAGAATCATTTTCCTCATTAAATAATGAATTTTTAATGCCATTTGTAGCCTTTTGCTCAACTTAGAAAACATTTTATCTTCCTTTGATATCTGTTTTATCAATTCTAAATTATTAGAGCTGTAATGATATAGGAGAAATACTCTTCCAAAGTAAGTTAAACTATTTGGTGTATGGCATTTCTGATCTACTAAAAAGTAAAAAACTTTATTAACTGCGGTGTTTAGATTGGAAGCACGAAGACCCGTTCTATCCAAGTCTTCTGTCATAGAATTCAAATGTTTTCTTCTAAAAAAAAGAACTTGATCTAAAACCTCATACTTTGGAGTTTTTTTTAGGAACAATTTAGAAAAGAATTCCCAGTCTTCTGCATATCGTAAATTTTCATCAAACCTTTGATCTTTTAAATACTGTGCTCTAAATAAAAATACCTGAGCAACTAATCTTAATTTTCCAATTAAAAATGCTTCGCCAAAGGAATATAATTTAGACTGAAAAATTTGTTGATAATCTTCCCAATTTATTTCAGCTTCATTTTCAAAATTTCTTCTTCCACAAATAGAAAACATGCTTTCAGGATGTTCAAGTAATCCTTTTAATTGAAGTTCCAACTTTTTAGGATGCATTAAATCATCATCATCAAAAAACTGAATAAATTCTGACTTTTGAGACTCTGCAAGATCTAACCCATAATTTCTAGTTCCGGAAAGTCCTACTTTATAATTTTCAGATTTCAAGTAGTAGCTAAAACGTTTATCCTTATTAATAAAATCCTGTACTATTTTTTCAATACCGTCGGTAGAATGATCATCAATAATCAAACATTCCCAATAACTATAGGTTTGAGCAAGTATAGATTGCAGCGTGTTGGGCAGCAAACTTGCTCTATTATAAGTTGCAATTAGAATGGTGATCTTTGGATTTTTCATATAAGTCCTATGTTTTAAATTTCGATTTTAAAAATCGAAATGGCTTTAAAATATTTTTACCTAATAAAAAATCGATCCTCTCAGTATTCTTAATTTTCTCTTTTTCCTCCCATTTTCTTTTAGCCAACTGATCTTTCACAAAAACTTCAAAATTATTTATATATAAATTGGAATGTTTTAGATATATATATTCTAAAAGATCATATTTATAATTATGCGATTTTGTAGATCTCGATATTTTCTTCTTTCTATAATTAAATAATATTTCAGGTATTACATAAGTATGACCACCTTTTTCATGCAACCTTATGAAAAATTCCCAATCTTCATAACCATGAATCATTTTTTCATCATACCCACCTACTTCTAAAAATTTATCTTTTGTAAATAAGGAATTTGCTAAAGAGGAATTATTTTTAAGAAAATTAACGACTGTTCCTCCAACAGGTTCAAATATCTGATAATCTAGATCATCCCAAAACCACCGCGCTTTGCATGTAACATTAACAACGTCGTTTTCTTTATTAAAAATTTTTATTGCTTTTTCACAAAAACTTGGCATAAAAAAATCATCACTATCTAATATAATAATATATTTTCCCTGCGCAGCATTAACCCCTATATTCCGGGCTACACTAACACCCTGATTAAATTGATAAATTATCTTTGTGACTTTAGCCTCTAAACTTTTTAAGATAGACTTAGTTCTTTCCTTTGAGCCATCATCGACAATTATAATTTCCTTATTTTGATAAGTCTGATTAATTGCTGAATTCACAGATTCCTCTATGAATTTATAATCGTTATAACATGTTATAATTATAGAAACTAGAGAATTTTCATACATTTAATAAGTCATTAATTTATTTGACAAAGATATAACCTCTACCAAAAAAAAGATTAGAAAAGCAAAAGAATAAGTAAAAAGTGTATATTTTAATTTTATTTGGTAAGGGAATTATAGCAAGAACTCTTAATTGATATTTAGCAATTTTAAATTTTGGTCTTAGTAAAAATAAAAGCGAACGATGCGTTTTAATGATCGATTTACAATATTTATAGTTCTGATTCCTTTTAAATCTTTTAAAAGTTCGAGCTCGCTATAAAATAAATTTTGATTTCTATTTGTAGAATTTATTAAAAATTCCGTTTGTATAGAGTCATTATGAATTCTTCTATAACAAAGATCTTCTTTAAGGTATTTCCCTTTAGTAGTATAAAAAAGTTAGCGAGAAAAAAAGTTGTACTCCTGCCCCGATCTCAAATATTCATTAAATCTATTTTTTATACTTTCTTTTCTAAGCAAAGCATTGGTTGTTATCCAGCCAATTTTTCCGTTTATAAAATTTTCTGAAGTTATGGGTAGATCATAATCGAGAAAATAAGGTCTGGATTTATTCCCGGCTTCATCAAAATTGAGACTATTTGCAATTACAAAGTCGAGTTCTGCAGTTAAAGCATCAACTTTTAGGTGAAGATTATCGGGCAGCATAAGATCTTCACTATCAAACCAATTCACAAATTCTCCATTACACTTATCAAAACCATAGTTCCTACAAGAATTTGCACCTTTAGGAAAATTTGAAGGCCTGGTGTAATAATAAAACCTCATATCTTTAGACACATAGGCATCTAAGATAGCTTTGATGTGATCTATAGAGCCTCATCCACAACTATTATCTCCGTGTTTTTATAAGTTTCTGATAATGCTGAATTTACGACCTTCTCTATATATGTTGCATCATAATAACACGGAATTATTAAGGAGACTAATTTATCCATCGGGTTATTTTTGAAAAAATAGATCCTTTAATTTTTCTATTTTAGGATAATTAGAGCTTTGGGAAATATACGTTTGTCTTATGGAATTTGAAAGAGTTTGATATTCTATTTTTTTTAAGTCTATTAATTGACTCGCTATTTCACACATTTCTTCGAATTCATTAACAATCAGAAAGTCATGATATTTAAGTCTTGTTTTCATAGCTCCAACACTGTAAGATAAAACAGGAATCCCAGCTGACATTGCCTCCAGACCAGTTAACGGGCCTGTTTCAAACTCAGAAGTTATCAGGAAAAAAGATATATTTTGGTAAAACAAATGGGTTTGAGCAGGAGGAATGTTACTCTTAACTAAAGTTATAAATTCATTTAAATGAAGAGATTTGATCATTTCCTTCAACTTTTCAAAATATGTTTCATCTCCCTCTCCTTGTATTATTAATGTAGCATTTTTATTATTTACATTTAGCTTTTCTATTAATCTAATAGCTTGTTCAATCCTTTTCTCTTTTGAAAATCTGCACAGTAAACCAAAAGTATATTTTCGTGTGGTTACATTTTGTAAAAGGTTTTTTTCATTAGCTATAATTAAATCCTGAACAACTACATTATTGCTTTGAAAGCTTGTAGTCAAAAACTCCTTGTGACAATGATTAGTTACAATTATATTTTTTAGGGATCTGAAATACTGTTTTCTCCACTCGGTAGATTTTTCTTGATAAAGGATAGTGAATTTGAGTATACAATTTTTTCGATTAAAATTATTAAGTAAAGGGATGTAGTATAAATCTGAAGTCGTGGCCAAAATGTATGCATAATCAAACCCTCTTAACCTCTTTAAAAACCAATAAGTATTTTCAAGAAACGAAGTTTTTAGATTAAAAGTGATCCTGAAAATTCTATTTATCTTTCTCACATTTTCATTTTTGAAGAAAGCAGGATATGTACTAAATGTAATTTTTGGACTTGAAAAGAGATCTAAATAATTTTCATGGTTAGGTTTATGAGGACAGAATATTTCAATTCTTTTAAACTTCCCAGAATTAGCAAGTGCTTGAGCTGTTGTTAGCGTTTCAATTTCTGTTCCTCCTACATAAGAGAGATAAGGGGTGATTATTAATAATTTCATTTCAAAAATCTGTAACCTTTTCCAACTAAAGTATAACCAATCAAGGCAAGAAAACTATTTGTAATCCCTTTATACTCTTTTAAAATTAATTGAACAAAAATTAAATTAAGAAAAAGATAATATTTCGTATTTGAATTGGCTACAAATGCTTCTCGTAAAAAACTTTTGTTTCTTCCTAAAATAAATTTATAATATGAATTTCCATTGAATATTTTATTTTTTAGGTTAATCATAACATGCTTTTTACGTGCTCTTACTTCCGATTTTATTTCTTCAAAATTCATTTTATGAATTTCATGAGATAAAGATTCGTTGTGAACTCTATAAAGAATCAAAGCCTCGTCCAAGAACACCATTTTAGGTTTAGAATATAACATTCTTAAATTAAAATCCCAATCATCTAAATTTGATAATCTTTCATCAAACAATTCAGATTGTTTTTCAATAAATGTCTTAGACCATAGCGGTGTAAAGGTATAGAATGTTATTTTTCCTATTAAATAATCTTCAATTAGATTCGCAGACCGAAATTGATGTTTTTGGGGTATAATCTTTTTATGCTCATCAATATAATGTAGAGTAGAAATAACAATATCATTAGTGCCAATATTTAATATTTTTTTTTCTAAAGCTTTGGGAAATAAAATGTCATCGCTATCTATCCAGTTTATAAATATTCCGTTACTTAATTCATACCCATGATTTCTGCAGGAATTGGGTCCTTTCTTCTTATTGATTGGTCTTGAGAAGTATTTTATTCTATTATCCCTACTACAATAAAACTCCATTAATTTCTCGGTATAATCACTTGAGATATCGTCTATAACGATACATTCCCAATTATTATAGGTTTGAGCAATTATTGAATCTAAGGTCTCACCAATTAAATGAGCTCGATTATATGTAGGTATAATTAAAGAAATTAAAGGGTCTCCCATAAATCAATGTTTAAAACAATTATTTAAAAAATATCCTGAAAATAACAGAATGTAATCTCTTTGAAATTCTGTTATTATCCGTTTTAATAAATTTTTTTATTCTTGGAGAATTTAAAGTGGCTTCCTGTTCTTTTAAATTCAAATAGTCTCTATAGATAGGAAAAGGGATTTCTTCTTTCAAAACTTTCATTCTTTCTTCATCTCTTGCTTTATAATCACTACTTAATCCGCTCATATCAAAAAATGAAATTTCAGTATTTAAATATTTGACCTTGGCATTATTCATTCCCAAAGCAATTAGAAAGAACTTCCAATCAGAAACTATTCCTATAGTTTCATCATAGAGACCATATTTATCGAACAAATTAATATTAATAAAAGTAGCTTGATGATTTAAATTACCTTCAGCAAAAGTTTTAAAGGTTATTTCATTTCCGTTTATCCCTTTGTCAAAATGTTGTTTGCCGTCAGAAAAAACTTTTACCATATTTCCGTAAAGCACATCATAACCGGATAATTTATCTGCAACTTTATCTAAAACTATATTGTCAAATAACCAATCACCACTATTCAAAAACAATAAATACTCTCCCTTAGCTACTTTAATTCCTTTATTCATAGCGTTATAGATTCCAGAATCAGGTTCACTAATCCAATAATTAATACTGGATCCTTGACTTGAAATTAATTCGGCACTGCCATCATTAGAACCTCCATCTATCACAATATATTCAAATTCCTTCCAGGTTTGATTAAAAACACTTTTAAAAGTTCTCTTTAATCCTTCCAGATCATTGAAGTTAACTGTAATAATAGAGATTAAAGGTCTACTCATGAGCACTGGTGAATTTTTCATGATAAACTTGTTCTATTCCTTGCCTAAGTTGAATTTTATGTTCCCATCCTAAGCTATGTATCAAACTCACATCTAGTAGTTTTCTTGGTGTTCCATCTGGTTTTTCTTTCTTCCAAACCAATTTACCTTGATAACCTAGAATCTCCTTTATAAGTAACGCAAGATCATGAATAGAAATATCTTTTCCAGTACCAATATTCACACTTATGTTACCTTTATAAATATCCATCAAGTAGATACAAGCTTCTGCTAGATCATCTACATGCAAAAATTCTCTCATAGGAGTTCCAGTTCCCCATATTTCTACACTCTTTAAATTTTGAATTTTAGCTTCATGGAATTTTCGGAGTAATGCAGGAAGAACATGAGAGTTCTTAAGATCATAATTATCATTAGGACCATAGAGATTTGTAGGCATCACAGAAATAAAATCGCATCCATATTCTTTATTATAGTTCTCACACAATTTAACTCCAGCAATTTTAGCTATAGCATAAGGTTCATTAGTGGGTTCTAATTTTCCGCTTAACAAGGCTTCTTCTTTGATTGGCTGATCTGCATATTTTGGGTAAATACAGGATGACGCTAAAAAAAGAAGTTTTAGAACATTATTAAGATAACTCTGATGAATCACATTGCTCTCAATCATCAAGTTTTGATATAAAAATTGAGCTCTCTGTGTATTATTGGCTTCTATACCTCCAACTTTTGCAGCTGCTAGAAAAACATATTCCGGAGATTCTTCCTTAAAAAACTTTGCTACAGCAGCCTGATTGGTAAGATCTAACTCGCGAGATGTCCTAAAAATTAAGCTGGTAAACCCCTTCTCCATTAAATGTCTCAATAAAGCAGAACCTACCATTCCGGAATGACCAGCTATGTATATTTTTGAATTTTTCTTCATCATTATGCTGTTACTTACTCATGGTAATTCATTACATCATGACCACCTTCTTTAAGATATTTCTCTTTTTGAAAATTCTTAAGATCTCCAATCATCATTTCTTTTACCAGTTCTTCTAAACTATACTTAGGTTTCCAATTTAATTTTCGCTTACATTTAGAAGCATCTCCAACTAAAATGTCTACTTCTGCAGGTCTATAATATTTAGGATCAATTTTTATGACTGTTTTTCCAATCTCAATCTTAAAATCTGGATGCTCGCTTTGTTCTACAATCCCTTTTTCATCTATTCCTTTTCCTTTAAATAAAATACGAACTCCAACCTGAGCAAAAGACATTTTAACAAAATCTCTTACGGAAGTGGTGACTCCCGTTGCTATCACAAAATCTTCAGGTTGGTCTTGCTGTAGCATTAACCACATAGCTTCTACATAGTCTTTTGCATGGCCCCAATCTCTTTTCGCGTCTAAATTACCCAGAAATAAAGTGTCTTGCATACTTAGAGCTATTCTCGCCGTAGCTCTGGTGATCTTTCTAGTAACAAATGTTTCTCCTCTTACCGGAGATTCATGATTAAATAAAATACCATTGCAAGCAAACATTCCATAGGCTTCTCTATAATTAACAGTGATCCAGTAGGCATAAAGTTTTGCAACTCCATAGGGACTTCTCGGGTAAAACGGAGTGTTTTCATCTTGTGGAATTTGTTGCACTTTCCCATACAACTCTGATGTTGAAGCTTGATATATTTTTGTTTTTTTTCCTAAACCTAAAAGCCTTACAGCTTCTAATATTCTCAACGTGCCTAGTCCATCTATATCACCAGTATATTCCGGAGTATCAAAACTTACCTTTACATGAGACATTGCTCCCAGATTATATATTTCATCTGGTTGAACTTCCTGGATGATTCTAGTTAAATTCATAGCATCACTAAGATCACCATAATGCAGTTTAAATTTCACATTCTTATCATGCAGATCCTGATATAAATGGTCTATCCTATCTGTATTAAATGAAGAACTTCTTCTTTTAATACCGTGAACCATATATCCTTTAGCAAGTAAAAATTCGGCTAAATAAGATCCATCTTGTCCGGTTACACCTGTGATAAGAGCTATTTTAATATTAGATACTGAGTTAATCATTCTATAATTTTCAAATTACTAAAGCTTTGAATAAAGCAAATTAGTTTCTTCTCGGCATTTGTCCCAAGAAAAATCTTTCAACCTTTGTTTACCTGCTTCAACTAAATCTTTCTTAAACAACTCGTCTGAAAGCACCTTATTAATTGATTGTCTCATTTCTCTAATGTTTTTCGGCTCAAAATATAAAGCAGCATTTCCGGCTATTTCCTTTAGCGATCCTCCCAGACTACTAACTACAGGACAATCACATGCAAATGCTTCTAATAGAGGAAAACCAAAACCTTCGTATAAAGAAGGAAAGACAAAGCATTCCGCATTTTTATACAGGTGAACTAATTCTCCATCACTTTGGCAAAAATAGCTAATCACCATAGCTTTTATTTCCAATTCTTCTAACCATCGATTTTCAATAGTGGTAAAATCCGGACCTGTACATACTAAATGTAAATCTTTATTATTTTTTAAAATTGGTGCAACAGCAATTAAAAAAGTTAAGAAATTTTTATAGATACTCCTGTTACCTGTAAAAAGCAGATATCGACTGTCTAGAATATTAAGATTTGGATTGATAGCAATAACCGAATCGAAATTTGTTGCATGGTAAATAACCTCTATTTTTTCTTCCGGTATTCCAAAAATATCCATTAAATCATTTTTGGTTGAATTTGATATTGCAATAATTTTGGTCGCCGCATTGCATAACTTTCGTTTATTAAATGAATCCTGACTGTTCCCAAAATACTCCGCGTATTTTTCATGGATCATATCATGAACGGTTAGAACAAATGGCTTGGTGAGCTGTTCTAAAAAATAATTGTCGTAATAGGTGGGATGAAAAATATCAAATTGAAGCTCCCTTATTTGAGAATTATAAAAATCATATTTATTAGGTAATATTTGCTTTTCTTTAATCAAAGTTCTATTTAATTTTGACTGAAGCCTTTGATAAAGATCCTTCTTCCTTGGAATATTATTAACGAATAATTCCATCTTTGCAATTGAATTATTATCTCTTTGTAATTCATTAAAATAACGGCTTATTCCTCCAAATTTCTGATTTTCGAATACCTGATTATCAATGAGAATTTTCACAATTATTTTGTTTGCTCTTTTGTGTTTTCTAAAGGTAACCAATCCTTTTTATATTCTAACATAGCTTTCTTAACGGTAGAATGGTTTCTCTCAGTAGCTGCAAGTATATCTGTATAAAAAAATGTTCTTGTTGATTGATTTCTATCCATTGAAAGGACATAGGAATTGATCTTCTTAAGTGTTATAAAATCTGATTCTTCAATTATTAGGTTTCCGAAATTATCGAAAATATAAATATACTTATACCCTATTTTTTCAAGTATTTTATAAAGATCATTAAATCCTTTTATTTGAAATTCCTCAAACATTTGATTTTCCCAAAATAATATTGGCTCTGATTTAATTAATATATTTCCTGATGATTTTAATACATCAAAATCATAACCGTCGGTATCCACTTTAATTAATTCAACAGCTGAATGATCCTGAATTAAGCCATCCAGAGTTTCATAATTAATAACGTTAGAACAACTTTCCGTGGTCACGCTTGCACTTCCTCCCGAGTGCAATAATTGACCATTAAAATCACCGGTACCAATGAATTTATTTAAACATATAACTCGCTTTTTATCGGAGTATAAAAGTTTTTTTATATTTTTTTCTAGATATGGATAAAATAATTCTGAAGGCTCAATCGAATAAATTGGATTTTCACAATTCTGTATCAAAGCAATTGTACTATCACCCACGTTTGCTCCAACATCTATTATTATCTTATCAGAATTTAAATTTTTGACCAAAACAGGTAAGAATCTGTCATACAATTTATTTGATTTTTGATATTGAGGTAAAGGATGATTATGAGGAATATTTACAGTGTATTTCCCAATCGAATATTCAATATTCTTTTGTGAATTTCCTTTTTTTTTATTCAATAATTTAAAAATGCCCATATTTATATTATTCCTTGAATTTTCATATTTAATAATGTCATCTATAATTTTTCAATTTTATTAGATCTTGTATTATAAATAGGCATTCCATTAATACTTTTCAAAATTTCGTTTCCTCTCAAATAATTCAAATTCCCATCCTTATCCCGGGATTGTCTGAATTTCATTTCAACATAACCTTCTTTAGCTGTCAATGGGTTCAAACCTTTTAAGAATTCATTTTTCACAAAATAAGCATTATTCCCTGCACTGTTACTACCAATAAAAGAATATCCCTTTTCTTCTGCCAAATCGCAAAGTCCTAAAATAGAAGTGCCAAAATAAAGATTGCTATAATGTGCCGCTGTCCAAACAAAATCTTCCTCATAGGGTATTGTAATAGCTCTTGCGTACCCAAAAACACTGTTATATTCCACAATCATTAAAATTGGTTTTACTATGGTTAAAGCTTTCCAAATCCAGTAATCATTACCATCAATATCTATATGCAGTAATCCAATTTCATCTGAAATCCCTTCTTCTTCAATAAGTTGGTTAATATTATCTTTAGTGATAAAGGCAGATTTAGCTATTAGATCATATTTCCAATATATTTCATCTTTCTTTATTTTAGCAATATTCATTTCGCTTCCATCTATTACGAGTCCAGACCAATTATCATTAATAAGTAAAAATCTGGTATTGGATTCTAGATAGTCTTCTACTCCAAATTCCACAAAAATCTTATTTTTTATTTCAAGATAATTAATTAAATATTGAATAATTCCATCATCTCCCCATTGAGAAAAAACCTTAAACTCAGCATCATGTAAAGTTTCAACCTTCTTATTCTTTATCTGTGAAGACCAAATCCTCCCATTTTGTAACTTTATATCTATAAGCAATTTATACGTTTCTTTATTATCAGAATCATAGTTTACTTCTGTAACTTTCTCAATTTTCAATATCTTTTTTAGTAACTTTTTTAGCATTCATTTTTTATTTTATATTGGATAAGCAATTTCATTCCAGGCGCAGTTTACAAATACGCAACCAAAATCCCGCCCTTGATAGATATGAAAATCTGAACCTGTTTCTACAATTTGAAAAGACAAACAATTTTCCAGATAATCAATCATTATAACATTAGGTATATGCAAACCAAAATTCAAATAATACGTATTAGGAACTAAAAATTTATGAGGAATTTCCACTATAAAAGAGTAAACCCCTGCACTATCAATTTTAGATGATAATTTAAATTCTGTAGTAAAAATAATTTGCTCACTCTTATCAACCACCCGAAACCCTAAATGAGCATTCAAATATTTTTCTTCAATTAAAATTTTACATTTAATGGTTATAACTTCATCAAAACCAAATTCAGTTCTGTTTTTGTTGTTTTTATCTACAATTACTAAGCTTTCTATTCCGGAGCCATTCTCTATTTTTTTATTATAAACACCTGTAAACCCAGTATTTTGGTTTAATTGTAAATAACTATCAATTCCATCTTTAGTATTCCCTTCAAAAATTATATTCCCATTTTCAAGAACGATTATTTTTGTACACAAACTATTTATACTTGCCATATTATGGCTTACAAACAACACAGTACGTCCTTCCCCCTTAGAAAGAGAATTCATTTTACCTATTGCTTTTTTCTGGAATTCGGCATCTCCAACTGCCAAAACCTCATCTACCACCAAGATTTCCGGTTCTAAATGCGCGGCTACTGCAAAACCTAATCTTATCGTCATCCCGCTGCTGTATCTTTTCACCGGTGTATCAATATACATTTCGCATCCGGAAAAGTCTATAATTTCATCCAGTTTAGTAGTAATTTCAGATTTGGTCATACCTAGAATAGCTCCATTTAAATAGATATTCTCTCTTCCGGTTAATTCCGGATGGAAACCTGTACCTACCTCTAGTAAAGAAGCTATTCGTCCTTTTGTCTTTATAATTCCTGTGGAAGGTGCAGTAACTCTGGAGAGAATTTTTAAGAGCGTAGATTTACCAGCTCCATTTTTACCAATAATTCCTAGTACCTCTCCTTGCTTTACTTCAAAATTAATATCTTTTATCGCCCATACGTAATCTCCTGATGCTTTAAGACTTCTATCATTAACTCCTCCAATTTTTAAATATGGATCTTCCTTGCCTCTTATGCTATGCCACCATCTATTAAGATCATGACTTAAAGTCCCCATACCTACAGTTCCTAGACGATATTGCTTTGAAATGTTTTCGGCCTTAAGTATTACGCTCATAAATTTCTATCATTCTAGAATTAATGGTAAGAGTCAAAAATATAACTATATTTTAATTTATTATCTATCCCCTTTTATAGAACTATATTGAAACAGTATAATTTTCACTTTATCGTCTAATAAAGTTCGGTAGATATTCATCTTATTTTTGTATCCTCCCCAGCTCCCTAGATACCATAATATTTTATTCTTTTCAGGATAATTTTCATTTAACCATAAGTAATCATTAAATGAAGAAGAAATGAAAGTTGTATTGCTCGTCCGTATGATCTCGCCAATATGATCAATTTTTATGCTATCAGCTATATCCAAATTTTCTGGTAAATAATAGGAAGTTTTGAAACCTAAATTCTTAAAATTTTCAAGTGGCAAAGTATTAGACGATTCTACTAATATATGATTTGTTTGAATTTTATGTGCTCTGGCCAGATTATGAAGATGCTTACTAGATGCCAATGAATTCCTTTTGGTTAAATTTTTAAAATCCAACCAATAATGCAATTTCTTAGGATCTTCGAGTACTGAAAAATAATTTTCTAGATAAAGATTTATAGATTTCGCAGGTGGATGATTTACATCAAATTTTCCATCCAACCACATTACATCTAATTCTACTCCATAATAATCTGAACAGACCTCTTTTAATTTTATGGAACTATTTACTCTATGGATCCATATTTTTTTAGGAAAAAGAATTTTCAGAACAAATGGATGAGAACAATATTTATAAGCCATTGCGGCAACCAAGAGAAAGAATATTATAAAAAGTGCTTTCTTCATGGCTTAAAATGCTTATCATAGTTAATACTATCAAAAATAATTCTATTTCTAGCTATAAACCTTTTATTAAATATACTCCTCTTTGGCAGGTATCCCAAAAAACTTACTTTAGACAAATCTGCAATACTATATATTAAATCATTTAACATGTAGGGCCTATGTAAGTCTAAATCTATAGATCTTGTCTTGTTATATTTCTTTGAAGTCCACAAAACAAATGGAATATCATACATTGGTTTTGTTCCATTAGTTTCAGTATGAGATGCGGAATGATTTATTTCAAAAACATCTTCTCCATGATCTGAGAGGTAAAGTACGTATGAATTTAAATTTAAAGATTTCACCTTTTGTATTATATTATAAACAATATAATCGTTGTATAAAATAGCATTATCATATTCAATTACAATTTCATTTTCAGAATCATTTAAAGTTTTTACAAAGTCAGATCCAGTATTGAATTTATTAAAACTCTCTGGATATCTATTCTTGTAATACGCATGAGTCCCTAACAGATGGATGATAATAAAAGTTTTGTTTAAATCTTGTGAAAGCAGTTCTTGCAATTTAAGTAGGACAACATTATCATATGGAGTGGTTAAATTGTAATTGTTAATGTTCAAAAAATACGTTTTGGTAGATGCAGAGGCAAGTTTGGTTATTAAATTTTCATTCAAACCCACAGGCCTTTGATTTGAAATCCAATAGGTATTGAACCCTGCCTGGTTCATTAACTGAATTAAACTACCATCACCCTTAAAATGGGTTTTATTAAGATCATAACCGGTCAATAATTCTGAAAGACTAGGGATGGTATGAGTTGCAGGACTTATAACATCTGTGTAAACTTTAAGTTCGTCATCGAGGCTTGAAAGCAAAGGAGTTGTTTTTCTCTTGTACCCATAAAGCCCCATTTTATGCCTGGTAGTAGATTCTCCTATAACCACAACATATAATTGCTTGGAGGGATTGCTTTGAGAAGTAACATGTTTAAACTTACCAATTTTATTATGCAGTCCTAGATGATCGAACAATTTGCTTTGTTCAACATAGCTTTTATAAGAAGTCCATGTTTTATAATAAAAATTATGAATATATAAATTTTGAAAAAAATACAAAAAAAGCGTTCCTATCAATATATATATCAAGAAAAGATTATTCAATTCAAATTTTAGGAAGTTTAATTTTATGTCCCTGTGCTTATAGGGTATTAAATGTGGCCATACTAATAATGCAATTATGCAAATTGAAAAAAATGATGAGTTGGCTTGAAAATATTCGAAAACCTCAGTTAAATTAGTCTCCATTAATATATATATCGTCGAAGGACCAATAGAATTGCCATAAAGATTATAATAAGAAAGATCTATGAAGATTTTTAGCGATAATAAGATATAAATACTCCAAAAAATATACTTTCTAAACTTAATAGAATTTTCTAATGTTATAAAAATATAAGCAATTAAAGCAAGACATATATTTTCTGTGAAATTCACCTTCAGTTTATATCCATTAAAATCAAGGAACAGCCAAGAGATCAATCCAAATACAAATACTGGATTTAACAGATAGATTAATAGTAAGATTGGTAATTTTCTTTTATCCTTAAACACCTAATGATCTTAAATTTTATTTGATTTCTTATGAGTATAAATAATAACCTGACTTCTAGCAAGTATTCTGTTAAAAGAACAAGGAAGTTTTCTTTCCCAAACAAATGCCTTCTTTCTAAATGACCTTGAATTAAAATATGCAGGTAGTAATCTATGAAACCTTTCCAGAGCTCCAAGATTAATAATTTTTACATCATTAAAATATTTTAAGCCTAATTTTTTGAAATGAGTACTACTGTTATCTCTCTCCGGATGAGGATCATTCGCTTTCCATATTTGAAAAGCATTTTTAGAGAATTTTGATGGTCTTCCTGGTACTGGAATATGCCATCTAACCTCATCTAAAATTATACTATTTACAGCAGGTTCAAAAAACCTAGATTCCCCTGTAGGAGTCAATAATTCACATATTTTACTAAAGAATTTGCGTTCTACATCATGAGTGAGATGATGTAAAAATGCTTTCCCTACAACAAAGTCAAAGTCTTTTTCTTTAAAATCTGCAGTCAAGAAATCTCCTTCGATAAAAACAATTGGATGAGTAAATTTATATAGCTCATTCACTTTTGCAATGATCTCCCCACTCTTAGAAGAAATATCATTAGCATATACATCTGCTCCCAATGCAGCCATGATTGCAGCATTTGCACAATCTCCACATCCAAGCTCTAAAATTTTTTTACCAACTATCTTATTCTGAAAATCACCGTGATATAACCCAACCCAACTGGTATCTGTAGATGTAGCATCTGCTAAAAAAACATCCAGTTTATTAAGCCTTTTAAGAATACCATTTACTTCTGCATCTAAAAATTGATATTTCTGATCGTAAAATTCTATATTCTTTTTCTGATTATCATCCATAATTTAGAACTCTATTTGACACCAACTTTAAACAGTATCTATAAATGTTTTTTCAGTACGATTAAAAATGATCAAACCTACTAGAAAAAGTAGTATCGATATTATTAAGGCATACAAGAATCCCCACCAGGTAAAAACACCGTAGTCCAGGATCATATATCTAAAGCCTTCAATGATCTGTGTTAATGGATTGTATTCTACAATCCATGCATATTTTGGCTGGCCTTTTTGTACTTCCCTTAATGAGTATGGAACCGCAGAAATGTACATCAATAAGCTCACTGCAAAACCTACTAGAACAGATAAATCTCTGTATTTGGTTGTAAATGCAGAAATTATCATTCCGGCTCCCAACCCTAATAATGCAATCATTATAACATATATTGGAAATAGTAATAAATTTAAGTTGGGAGAAATAGCTGTTCCCTTAATGACAAAATAGATATAAAAGAAAAACAAGATGCAGAGTTGAATCCCTAGCTTTAGTAAGTTTGAAAATGTGGTACTTAAAGGCATTATAAATCTTGGAAAATACACCTTCCCAAACAAGCCTTTGTTACTAACAAAAGTATTCGAGGTTCCTGTTAAACACTGGCTAAAATAATTCCAAGCGGTGATACCGGTAAGATTAAATAAAAAAGCCGGTACTGCTCCAGTTTCAATACTAGCTATATTGTTGAAAACTAAGGTAAATATCACTGAGGTAAACAGTGGTTGTATGAAATACCAAATAGGACCTAAAATTGTCTGTTTATAAACGGTTACAATATCTCTTTTCACAAAAAGAAATAAAAGATCTTTATATCGCCAGATCTCTTTAAAATTAAGGTCAAATAATTTATGTTTAGGAGTGATCACGTAAAGCCAGTCCGAATTTATTTCTTTCAAGATGGGGATTTTAATATTTCTATTAAACTGTCTAATACTAATAAAGATATTAATAAATTGCAGCAGAACTCTCTTTGAGCAAATTTATCTTTTTAAATTTTATTTGATCTATAAATATAAATTAGATTTTCAACTATCTGCTTACAATGATTTTTAATTCTATTCCATTTTTACTTTTCCTTCCAGTTATTTTTATTCTTTATTGGTTTATAATCAAAAAAGTAAGTTATCAAAATATACTATTATTAGTAGCTAGTTATTTCTTCTATGGATGGTGGGATTATAGATTTCTATTACTCATAGCAGGAAGTACATTAGTAGATTATTCTATTGCAATTGCCATTTATAAGAATGAGATTAAAAAGTGGAGAAAGGTTTTACTCTTTTGCAGTATAGCTTGTAATCTATTGCTACTAGGATATTTCAAATATCTCAACTTTTTTATAGAGAGCTTTATAGAACTTGGTAACTCTATTGGACTATCTTCAGATTATAACAGCTTACAAATTATACTCCCGGTAGGAATCTCCTTTTATACTTTTCAAACGCTGAGTTATACTATAGATGTGTATAGAAGAGAAATACAACCCACTTCAAATTTTGTCGTATTTGCTACTTATGTTTCCTTCTTTCCTCAATTAGTTGCAGGGCCAATCGAACGCGCTAAGAATTTACTTCCTCAGTTTATCAATCCCAGAAAATTCGATTTTCATCAAGCCAAAAGTGGAATCCAATTGATAATATGGGGACTTTTTCAAAAAATGGTGATTTCAGATAATTGTGCAACCTTCGTTAATGCAATTTTCGATTCTTATGATAGAGTAGATAGTTTAAGTTTATTACTTGGTGCATTTTACTTTGCATTTCAGATCTATTGTGATTTTGCAGGCTATTCAAATATTGCCATCGGAACGGCTAGGTTGTTTGGATTTGATTTAATGAGAAACTTCAATTACCCTTATTTTTCAAAAAATATTAGTGAATTTTGGAGGAGATGGCACATTTCTTTATCTACATGGTTCAGAGATTACTTATATATTCCATTAGGAGGTTCCAGAGGGAGTAAGTTTCAGCAGCTACGAAACGTATTTATCATTTTTCTTGTGAGTGGATTTTGGCATGGCTCCAACTGGACATTTATAGCTTGGGGTGGTCTTCATGCTATATTTTTTGCACCTATTTTACTTAAAAGGTCAAGAACAAATATAATGGTTAAAGAAAAAGAGCATACTGCAACTACATTCGGAGACCTTATTAGAATTTTATTCACTTTTTTTATTACTTGTATTGCGTGGGTTTTTTTTAGATCATCAACTATCTCCGACAGTTTTAAATATTTGAAGAGAATTATAAACAATCATTCCTTTAAAATAGAATATTTAACAATAGAAAGGTATAGTGTAGAAATGGTTTTATTAATCTTAATTTTTATAATAATTGAATGGTTCAATAAAACTAAAGAACAACCTTTAAGCGGAAAATTTGAACTTTTAAAAACTATATTAATATTATGGATGATCCTTCTATTTGGAGTATTTTCCAACCACTCCACATTTATTTATTTTCAATTTTAAGATGAAAAAATTTCTTAAGTATCTGTTATCCATTCTTGTTATTATAATCCTAAGTCTATATTTATTAGATTTCATTTATACCTATACATATCATCATGGTACGGCAAGAAACAAACTCTCTTACATTATGCAAAGGGAGAATGATACAGTTGATTATGTATTTATTGGGTCTTCCCGTGTCGATAATACCATAAATGCTGATATTATTACTTCGATTACAAGTAAATCGACCATCAACTTAGGATTTCAAGGTGCGAAAATTGATGATTACTATATAATTCTACAACTTCTGAAGGAGCAAAATATAAAATTCAAAAAGGTATTTATCCAGGTGGACTATGTTTTCAATATGGATGGAAATTCTGAAATTTTGAAAAGCTATCTAATGCCATATATTCATAAGGACTTTATCACAAAATTGATAAAGAAAAGAGATAAGGAATTTTATCAATTAAAATATATTCCATTTTATAGGTATCTGATATATGATTATAAATTAGGATTTAGGGAATTCTTTAATTCCGCAATTAATCACAGATCAGCTACCGATTTTAAAAATGGATACTTTCCAAAATATGGAAGTACTAATCAAAAATTGTCTTCCACTTTACCAGATCATGTTATAAGCAGAAACAATTACATTAATAAGATTAATGCTTTCGCTAAAAAGAATGATATAACTATAATCTATTTTATGGCTCCTTATTGTCCTAATACTAAGAACTTGAATTATTCAAAAAAATTAAAAAACAAACTTCCAAGTTTTTTAGATTATTCTCACGTATTCCCCTTTCAAGAAGATTATTTTTATAATTGCAGCCATTTAAATGATAGAGGTGCTACAGAATTCAGCAAAATTTTTGCCAAAGATATTTTAAGATTAGAACATAAATCACTCTAACTTACTCAAAATTTTTCATTGCATTTCTCCAAATCTTCCTTAATGTCCTAACACCCTTAGGAGTCTCCCCATAGGCATTGTATTTATTATAAGAATATCCATACCCATAGCCGTATCCATATCCGTAACCATACCCATATCCATATTTAGCACGGTGCTGGAAGTAGTTTAAGACAAAACTGATATTCTTCAATTCTCCTTTTTCGTATTTCTCATTAATAGACTCCAACATGCCTCTCTTAGTATAATCTTGTCTAATTAAGAATAAAGATGCATCTGCATATTTTACAAGGTTCATGGCATCTGCTACGATCCCGATTGGTGGGGTATCTAAAATTATATAATCATATCTGGTTTTCAGATCTTCCATTAGAGTTTCCATTTGATCTGCCATTAATAATTCTGATGGGTTGGGAGGAATAGGCCCTGCTGTTATAACATCTAAATGTGGAATTTTACTCTCTTGTATAATTTGATCTATTGTTGCCTCTCCTATTAAATAATTCACGATCCCTTCCTCATTCTTCAATTCAAAATCATCAAAGATCTTAGGCTTACGTAAATCGAGACCTACTAATACTGTTTTCCGTTCACTTAAAGCAAAGACGGTAGCTAAGTTCATTGCGCAAAAGGTTTTTCCTTCTCCGGAAACCGAAGAGGTAATTAACACAGTTTTAGACCCTACAACTCCTTGCTTTTTATACATGAATTGCAGACTACTTCTCAATCCTCTAAAACTTTCTGCAATGGCAGATTTAGATTTGTTGAAAACTACCAGATTATCATCAGACTTATTTTTACCAATTAATCCTAATATGGGAATTGGGGACATTCTGCTTACCTCTTGAGCATTATGAATATTGGTATTTAGAAATACGATCAAGAAAACAAAAACTAACGGGATTACTCCCCCTATTAATAAGGCCATTACATAATTAAGCTCTGTATTGGGCCCAATTTTTCCTCCTCCAATGTCTTTGGCATTATCTATTACCATTACATCGCTCACATTGGCCGCTTTTACCAGACCAGCTTCACTCCTTTTTTCTAAGAAAAGATTATAAGTCTTTTCACTCAAACTATACTTCCTTTGGATCTTCAAAAGGTCTTGCTGATCTTTTGGTAATTTCTTTATCTCGGTTTCGGCCTCAGAAATTTTTCTATTTATACTATTTATTTGATCTTGTAATAAGCCTTTAGAAGAACTTATATTCTCTAATAAAATAGATTTAATAGAGTTAATTTGTCTATCTATATCATCAAATACAGGCGAGTTCTCTTTTAAAGTATATTGATAATTACTTCGCTCTTCTGCTAGTGCAATTATTTTCCCTACTCCGCTCGAGATGCTACCTTCATTAATACCTGCTACTGATGGAGCTGGAACATTTGAATAATCATTTTTTGTTTGAAGATAGGTTTGCAATGTATTGTAATAAGCTAATTGTCTTCTTATTTGTTCTTTTTCTACATCTAGTGTAGATAGCTTGTTTGAAAGATCAGACCCTTCCGCAGAAATATCTAAAATAGAATTCTGATTTCGAAATAGATTTAATTCATCTTCTACAGTTTGTAGCTCACGAGACTTTACAGCCAAACTACTATCTATAAATCGAATAGTTTTAGTAGCAAAGAGATTCTTTCGCTCCAGCATATTTTCACTAAGCACCGCTACCGTACCATTTAAATAATCTACAATTCGAGCTTTATTGCCACCAACCTGACTCAAATTTAAAACCGATGCGCCTTGTCCGTCTGGGTTAACAGAAACAGATCGATATTTCCCTACGGCAGAATCAAAATTTAAGAAGCGAATATAAAACTCCTTTCCTGCTTGCAAAGGCTGCTCTGTTCTTTGTAGAGTTCCGCTAAAAAATGGAAGGTCTATAGATTCTCCAAAACCATAATTTTTACTGAATTCTTGAGCCTGAAGGTCTATACTCTCCTTTTCTTTAGTGGCGTAATTCTGCCCGATTACTGAGGCAGGAAGCGTAGCACTTAAGTTAAAACTAGTAGCATCTACCATTTTTAATTTAATTACTAAGCCTAAAGCCTGAGCTTTTGAAGTATCTACTTTTACCTTAAATGGTGTTGAACCATAGGCATCAATTCGCTGGTATTCGCCATCTACCAAATAATCCATATAATACTGAAGGCGCTCTACAACCTCTTCATTATGAGAGCGAGATTTTAAAATGGTAACTGCGGTATTTACTTTATCTGATGTTCCTCCCCAGTTAAAAGTTAAACTGGTATTAGAGGTGAAAAATGGATTTTGATCATCTTTAATAGAGATCGAGTTCCCGAGTTGATATACCGGTAATTTCCGAACGTTGTTATAATAGGCTACTCCTAAACTTATAGCAATAGAGATCACCAACAACTGCCAATAACTTATAATTTTAAGTACAAAGCCTTTAAAATCGAAGGTGGAACCTACATCTGAGATATGATCTTCTTCGTGCGCCATAAATTATCTGGTAACAATTAATATTACAGAGGTTAACAAGGTGATCACACTTATAATATCTCTCAAATTCCCTAAGCCTGTGGTACCTACCCCTAAAGCTTTTTGAGGTAATGGATTTACTAGAATAAGATCGTTAGGTTGAATGTAATAATATGGACTTTGAGTAGCTTTAATTCTGGTAAGGTCTATACTATGAATTTCCTCACCAGCAGGAGTCTGCCTTATGATTCTTACATCTGTCATGTCACCATATTCTGTAATACCACCTGCCTGAGCTACGGCTTCCATAATATTTACTTGTTCTTTATAGATAACCTGGCTTCCAGATCCAATCTCACCCAACGTAGTATATCTAATTCCTGCTAATTTTACAGTTACAAAAATATTGGCTTCACTTTTAAAATATTTATCTAAAAGCTCTGCTTCTATTTTGTTTCGTATCTCCTCTACGGTGAAACCAAGAACGTTGATCTCTCCTAAAGTTGGCACTCTTATATTTCCATGCTGATCTACAGAAAAACCATCATAATACAATCGCTCCTCACCAGTAGCGCTAAGATTATTTTCATCTATTGGATTAAACATCCCCACCAGTTCCTGATCTAATGCCTTTACTCGAATACTCAACAGATCGTTAATCTGTACTCTATAAGGTTTATTTAATTTATGTATTTCAATAATACTATCTACTACCTTCTCATTAGGCTGCAAATACGTTATTTTCTTAGTAGGAACACAGGAGGTAAAACCTAGACCTATAACTAAAAAGCAAATTATTAATATATATCTCATAGAGGGGATATAAATAAGTTCGGTTTTATAGGGGTATTATACTTTTTGAATTTCAGAGAATATATCACTAATAGATCCCGAAATCTCAACAAATATGGTGGCAAGATAGTGTTTTTCGATCTTCGCACATGCTAACCCAAACAAATATAACAGATGTAAGCTAATAATAAAACTAATCTACTTTGAACCCGGTAAATTCTGAGTATTTTTGCAAAAAAATTATCTGTGAATTATCTATCGGTTGAAAATATAGCTAAATCTTTTGGGGAGCATAAGTTGTTCTCAAACATTTCCTTCGGAATTAATGAGGGGCAAAAAGTAGGATTCGTGGCCAAGAACGGATCAGGAAAAACTACATTGCTACATATCCTCGCCGGTACCGATACTCCAGATGATGGTAGAGTGGTTTATAGAAAAGATATCACTTCAGCATTCTTGGCTCAAGAACCAGATCTAGATCCAGATCTAACTGTAGAGGAGACCATCTTTGCTGCAGATAATGAAACATTAAGAGTGATTGCCAGATATGAAAAGGCACTCGAAAACCCAGATGATGCTGAAGCCTATCAAAAAGCTTTTGAGGAAATGGATATGCTTCAAGCCTGGGATTTTGAATCTCAGTATAAGCAGATCCTTTTCAAACTAAAACTGGAGGAACTAAATAAAAAAGTAGGGGATCTTTCTGGAGGACAGAAAAAACGTTTGGCTCTTGCCAATATGCTTTTGCATAAACCCGACTTTATAATAATGGATGAACCTACCAACCATTTAGATCTTGATATGATCGAATGGCTGGAAGAATATTTCAAAAAAGAGAACTTTACCATATTTATGGTTACGCACGATAGGTATTTTTTAGAACGTGTATGTAACGAAATAGTAGAGTTAGAAGATGGTGTTCTCTATAC
Source organism: Gillisia sp. Hel_I_29 (assembly GCF_000744275.1). Lineage (NCBI taxonomy): Bacteria > Pseudomonadati > Bacteroidota > Flavobacteriia > Flavobacteriales > Flavobacteriaceae > Gillisia > Gillisia sp. Hel_I_29. The sequence goes on along the minus strand of NZ_JQLP01000005.1, from coordinate 1,005,730 downwards.
TTATAAAGGAAACTATTCCTACTATCTAGATAAAAAAGATGCCAGAATAGAGTTAGATCAAACCAATACTGATAAGGCAAAACAACTCTTCAAAAAAGAATTAGACTGGATGCGCCGTCAGCCAAAGGCCCGTACCACAAAGTCTAAATCTAGAATAGATGATTTTCATGATATTAAAGAAAGAGCATCTAAAAGAAGAAAAGATCATCAGGTGCAGTTGGAGATTAATATGGAACGATTGGGAAGCAAGATCGTTGAAATTCATAAGATCTCAAAAAGCTATGAAGGCAAACAACTGCTAGATAAATTTGAATATAATTTTCAAAAAGGAGAACGTATTGGTATCATTGGGAAAAATGGAACCGGAAAATCTACTTTTTTGAATATGCTTACCGGAAACATCAAACCAGATTCCGGAAAAGTGATTATTGGAGATACCATTAAATTTGGGTATTATACGCAGGGTGGAATTGAAAGTAAGCCCGGGCAAAAGGTTATAGACGTTATTAGAGAATTTGGAGATTTTATTCCGCTTCAAAAAGGTCGTCAGATCTCTGCGCAACAATTGCTGGAACGCTTTTTATTCGACAGAAAAAAGCAATATGATTTTGTAGAGAAACTGAGTGGTGGTGAGCGAAAGCGTCTTTATTTATGTACCATTCTTATTCAGAATCCAAATTTCCTGATTTTGGATGAGCCAACCAACGATCTGGATATTGTTACTTTAAATGTATTAGAGAATTTTTTACTTGATTTTCCTGGTTGCTTGGTGGTAGTTACTCACGATAGGTATTTTATGGACAAGATCGTAGATCACCTATTTGTTTTTAAAGGAAATGCTGAGGTTCAAGATTTCCCTGGAAATTATTCAGATTATAGAGAATATGAAGCTTTAGAAGCTTCAACTCCAAATAATAAATCTACAGAGATTCCTAAGGAAACCACATCTCAAAAGAAATCTAATAATGAAAATTCTGGATTGACATATAATGAGCAGAAAGAATTTAAAAAATTAGAAAAAGAGATTCCGAATTTAGAAAAGCAGAAAGAAAAGATCCAGGCAAAATTTCTGGAAGAATTGTCTGGAGAAGAAATAGACAAAACCTCTTTAGAGCTTCAAAAAGTTTTAGATGAAATTGAGACAAAGACCGAACGCTATTTTGAATTGGGTGAGAAAGAATAGTTTTTGGAGTAGTGAGTAGTGAGTAGTGAGTAGTGAGTAGTGAGTAGTGAGTAGTGAGTAGTGAGTAGTGAGTAGTGAGTAGTGAGAATATAATACAAATAATTTACTTCAAACTTCATCTGTTCTTGTCATGCTGATCTTGTGTCTGCATCTAGTTTAATTTTTATGATAGACCCTGAAACAAGTTCAGGGTGACGTTTACAAAAATGACTGTCACCTCGAGCGGAGTAGAGAAGTTTTTAATTAATAAAAGCAAAAACGCTCTAACTTGAAATTACATAACTCAATACTAAGTACTCAATACTTAATACTGTATACTAAATACTGAATAAAAACTTGCATCAATTCATTTCCTATATAAAATTTCTAATAAGATCTACAAATCAGCATGGGGTGCACTCCCCTTTTGTCTATTTACTTCTTACAAAATGTTTCTATAGAAAAGGTAAAAAAGAATCCATTCTAACGCTGAAACAATTCAGAAAAAAATTACTTCAAGATAAACAGAACATAAACGTTAAAGATTTTGGCGCCGGGAGTCGGGTTTTCAAATCTAATAAAAGACAAGTATCTGCTATTACCAAGAATGCTGGAATCTCATTGAAGAGAGCAAAACTCTTGAACAAGCTTATTAATTATCTTGAAATTCAAGAAGTATTAGAGTTAGGAACATCTGTAGGATTAGCTTCAGCTGCTATGGCCATTGATACAAAGGCAAACATTTTAACTTTTGAAGGTTGCCCGGAAACGGCTTCTGTTGCACAACACTATTTTAAAGATTTTAATCTGAACAACATTAAAATAAAAGTAGGTGAATTTGATGAATTGCTAACTGATGTGTCTCTTAAAAAATCTTTTGATCTTATATATTTTGATGGAAAACATCAAAAAGAACCAACATTAAAATATTTCCAAAAACTGCTTCCGCACGCCCACAACAACTCTGTTTTTATCTTCGATGATATTCACTGGTCGCAAGAAATGGAAGAAGCCTGGGATGAAATTAAAAAAGATCCTAACGTTAGAGTTACCATAGATTCTTATTATTGGGGACTGGTTTTCTTCAGAAAAGAACAAGAAAAAGAGCATTTTACTTTAAGGCTGTAACAAATCTTAAAAGTTGACGTCCTATATTTACATTCAAATTCTGAAGTTTTCACATGAGCAAGGTTATAGAATTACACAGTATTACCCGCGATTTCCCATTGGGGCAAGAGATCATAAAAGTTTTAAAAGGTATAGACCTTGAAATAGAAAGAGGAGAATATGTAGCATTTATGGGACCTTCGGGATCTGGTAAATCTACACTTATGAATCTTCTAGGTTGTCTAGACACACCTACTTCAGGTAGCTATATTTTAAATGGCAAGGATGTTAGTAAAATGTCTGATGATGATCTTGCGGAGATTAGAAATAAAGAAATTGGTTTCGTATTTCAAACCTTCAACTTACTACCAAGAACTACAGCTTTAGAAAATGTTGCCTTACCAATGGTTTATGCAGGTGCTACCAAAGCAGAACGAAAAGTTAGAGCTGAAGAGGTTCTTACCAATGTTGGTCTGGCAGATAGAATGGATCATAAACCTAACCAACTTTCTGGTGGACAAAGACAACGTGTGGCTGTGGGCCGAGCTTTGGTGAATAAGCCCTCCATAATTTTAGCAGATGAACCTACAGGGAATTTAGATTCTAAAACATCTGTAGAGATTATGCACTTATTTGATGAAATTCATGCTGCAGGAAATACTGTGATATTGGTAACTCACGAAGAAGATATTGCAGAGCATGCTCACAGAGTAATCAGATTAAGAGATGGTGTTATAGAAAGTGATGAACGTAAAGACAAGACTAAACCTCAATATACTTAGAGATTTTTAGATTATTTCTTACTTTGTAGAAAACATATCTTATCATGATAGATCTAGACAGGGAGACTTGGTGGTATTTAAGTATTATAATTCTTATTGTTGCCTACTTTATTTGGAACGCCAATCGCTCCGCAAAAAGCAAGAAAGCCAGAAAAAATAGAAATTTTCGCCATAGATACAATCAGCGTAAAAAGGAAGAAAATTTACGAACCGAACTTTAGCAGCTTTAATCTTCTAGATTATCATATTGGAAAAGCACCAGCCTTGGAATACATAAACACTCCATGCCTTTTCTAGTCTTTAAGGTTTCTTGTATCTTTGAAGGCAGCAAGAATTAAGCAGCTTTAGACTAATTAAATATGAAGATATATACTAAAACCGGAGATAAAGGTACTACTGCGTTATTTGGAGGTACCAGAGTTCCCAAACATCACATACGCATAGAAAGTTATGGAACTGTAGATGAACTTAACTCTTATATTGGGCTTGTTAAAGATCAAAAACCTGATGAGCATACCAAAGAAATTTTAAATATTATTCAAGATAGATTGTTTACTCTAGGCGCTATTTTGGCAACAGATCCTGAAAAAGCAATATTGAAAAGCGGAAAAGAACGCTTAAACATTCCAAAGATCACAGAAGGAGATATTACGCTCTTAGAAAATGAAATGGATAAGATGAATGAAGACTTACCAGAAATGACTCATTTCATTTTACCAGGAGGTCATCAGGCAGTGTCATTCTGTCACATAACCCGATGTGTTTGTAGACGTGCAGAGCGATTAGCCACTGCTTTATATGAATTGGAACCTTTTGACGAACTTGTTTTACAATATCTTAACAGATTATCTGACTATCTATTTGTGCTGGCACGAAAATTGTCAAAAGATGTACAAGCAGAAGAAATTCAGTGGATTCCTTCCGAGAATATTTAAGTCCCTACGTTACCTCTATATTTTGATCATAGCTATCAATTTTTACAAAATTTGAGGATGTTCTTAAAATTAATGATGAATTATTAGATTTTTTACTTGCCCATTACAACAAAAAAATTATTTTTGCAAAAAATAAAACCCGATTAATCAATGTATTGGACTTTAGAATTGGCATCCTACCTAAGCGATGCTCCCTGGCCGGCAACAAAAGATGAGTTAATAGATTATGCCATTAGAACAGGTGCTCCACTTGAAGTGGTAGAAAACCTGCAGTCAATTGAAGATGAAGGAGATTCCTATGACTCTATCGAAGAGATCTGGCCCGACTATCCTACGGACGAAGATTATCTTTGGAACGAGGATGAATATTAAATAATATATACACAACGTAAAATAGTAAAAGTCTCAATCTTGAGGCTTTTTTTTTGCGTACATTTGAACTATAATAAATAGAAAAACAATGAGTTTTTTAGATTCTGTATTAAAAGTATTCGTTGGCGATAAATCCAAAAAAGACGTCAAAGAAATACAACCAATTGTAGAGAAGATCAAAGCGCTAGAAAAGGAATTTGAAGCCTTAAGCCTTGATGAATTAAGAGAAAAGACTGTTTCTTTTAAAAAGCAAATAGCAGGTGCTACAGCAGATGTCAGGCAGAAGATAGACACCCTTACCCAAGAAGCAGACGCAAGCGACGATATTACCAGAAATGAAGATATCTATGCAGAGATAGATGGTCTTAAAGACAATTTATATGAACTATCTGAAGGGGTTCTAAATGAAATACTTCCTCAAGCTTTTGCTACAATTAAGGAAACGGCAAAAAGATTTACAAATAATACAGAGCTAAGAGTAACTGCATCTTCTTATGACCGTGAGTTGTCTGCAGAAAAAGATTACGTTGTTCTTGATGGTGATTATGCTACTTGGAAAAACTCGTGGGATGCAGCAGGAAAACCTATTACTTGGGACATGGTTCATTACGATGTTCAGTTAATTGGTGGTGTTGCTATGCATCAAGGTAAAATTGCTGAAATGCAAACAGGGGAAGGTAAAACTCTTGTTGCCACCTTACCCATGTACCTAAACGCACTTACCGGAAATGGGGTTCACTTAGTAACGGTGAACGATTATTTAGCAAAAAGGGATAGCGCCTGGATGGCTCCACTATTTCAATTTCATGGGTTAACCGTAGATTGTATAGATTATCACCGTCCAAATTCTGCTTCTAGACGTAAAGCATATAATTCAGATATTACGTACGGAACTAACAACGAGTTTGGTTTTGATTATTTGAGAGATAATATGTCTCACTCGCCAGACGATCTCGTTCAGCGTGCACCAAACTATGCAATTGTAGATGAGGTAGATTCTGTATTGGTAGATGATGCAAGAACGCCATTAATTATTTCCGGACCAATTCCAAAAGGTGACATTCATGAGTTTGAGGTTTTAAAACCTTCTATTCATAATATAGTAGAAGTGCAAAGACAGCAACTTAACAAGACCTTAGCTGAAGCTAAAAAACTGATTGCTGCTGGAGATACTAAAGAAGGTGGACTTCAATTATTAAGAGTACACAGAGGACTTCCTAGAAATAAAGCGCTGATTAAATTTTTGAGTGAAGAGGGAATTAAGCAGTTACTTCAAAAGACCGAAAATCATTACATGTCAGACAACAACCGCGAAATGCCAAAGGTTGATGAAGAGCTGTATTTTGTAATTGAAGAAAAAAATAATCAAATAGATCTTACCGATAAAGGGGTTGAATATCTTTCAGGAAAAGATGATCCGGATTTCTTTGTGATGCCTGAAATAGGAATGGAGATCGCTAAGATCGAAAATAAAGGCCTTACTTCAGAAGAAGAAGCAGAACAGAAAGAAGATCTTTTTAGAGATTATAGCATCAAAAGCGAGCGTATTCATACTATGAGACAATTGCTTAAAGCTTATACTTTATTTGAAAAAGACACTGAGTATGTGGTTATTGATAATAAAGTGAAAATTGTTGATGAGCAAACAGGGCGTATCATGGAAGGACGTAGATATAGCGATGGATTACACCAGGCTATAGAAGCGAAGGAAAGTGTAAAGATTGAAGATGCTACTCAAACTTTTGCGACTGTTACTCTTCAGAATTACTTTAGAATGTACCGAAAACTATCTGGTATGACAGGTACAGCGGTGACAGAAGCAGGAGAATTATGGGAAATATACAAATTGGATGTAGTAGAAATTCCTACCAACCGTCCAATTGCCCGTTTTGATAAAGAAGATCTTGTTTATAAAACGAAGCGTGAGAAATTTAATGCGGTAATAGAACAGGTTACAGAACTTTCCAATGCTGGTAGACCAGTCTTGATAGGTACAACCTCTGTAGAAATTTCAGAATTATTAAGCAGAATGCTTAAATTAAGAAATGTTCCTCATAATGTATTGAACGCCAAATTACATAAGAAAGAAGCAGATATTGTTGCGGAAGCAGGTAACTCTGGAATTGTGACAATTGCTACTAACATGGCAGGTCGTGGTACAGATATTAAATTGAGCAAAGAAGTTAAAGATAATGGTGGACTTGCCATTATTGGTACAGAACGCCATGACTCCAGACGTGTAGACAGACAGTTAAGAGGTCGTGCCGGTCGTCAAGGAGATCCGGGAAGCTCTCAGTTCTATGTTTCATTGGAGGACAATCTGATGCGTTTATTTGGTTCTGAGCGTATTGCTAAACTAATGGATAGAATGGGTCTTGAAGAAGGAGAAGTTATTCAACATTCCATGATCTCAAAATCTATTGAAAGAGCTCAGAAAAAAGTGGAAGAGAACAACTTTGGTGTTCGTAAGAGATTATTGGAATATGATGATGTTATGAACGCTCAAAGAGAAGTGATCTATAAACGTAGATACCATGCTCTTTTTGGAGATAGATTAAAAGTAGATATCGCCAATATGATATTTGATACTGTAGAATCTATTGTAGAAGTTAACAAATCTGCTGTAGATTATAAGAACTTTGAATTTGAACTGATTCGATATTTTTCTATGAGCTCTCCTGTTTCTGAAACAGAGTTTGCCAAAATGGATGATCAAAAGATCTCTGGCACAGTTTATAAAGCTGCGTATGCTCATTATTATGATAAAATGGAGCGTACTGCCGTTTCTGCTTTCCCAATCATAAAACAGGTATACGAAGATCCGACTAACAATTTTGAAAGAATCTCCGTTCCTTTTACAGATGGGAATAAAAGCTTACAAGTTGTTACCAATCTTGAAAAAGCTTACGAATCTGAAGGAAAGCAATTAACTAAAGATTTTGAAAAGAATATAACTCTTGCCATTATTGATGAATCCTGGAAAACGCATTTGCGCAAAATGGATGAATTAAAGCAAAGTGTGCAACTTGCTGTTCATGAGCAGAAAGATCCTTTATTGATCTATAAATTTGAAGCTTTTGAATTATTCAAGGTCATGATAGATCAGGTAAATAAAGATGTGATCTCTTTCTTATTCAAAGGAGAAATTCCAGAAGGAAACACTTCTAATATTCAAGAAGCTCGACAAGTTAAAAGAAGAGAGCAGGTGGAAACTACTAAAGAAGAAATTCCAAATCTAGATGAACGTGCTGCTCAAAGCCGCGCTGCAGGGCAACAAACTCAACAAAGACCTCAGAAAACTGAAACCATTGTTAGAGATCAACCTAAGATCAATAGAAATGACAAGGTGACCCTTAAAAATGTTATGAGTGGTGAAAGTAAATCCATGAAATACAAACAAGCTATTCCCTTAATTGAAAAAGGAGATTGGGTGGTTACAGATCATCAGCAATAAAAGAAATTTAATTTCTATTTGAATAAACCCCGGAGCCTGACTTTGGGGTTTATTATTTTCTATAATTTCCGTTCTTCTACTTCAAATGATGTATTTAATTATTCACCATATAGTTCTTAACTTCACATAGAAAAACAAAAAAGATATGATCAAGAAAAACTAAAATTAATTAACAACAATTTTTTAAACCTTCAGAGGTAATATAGAACCTTATTAGAGGAGATAAATATCATCCCATAGCTCTATATTTACTAATTTTAACATTCTAATTCAATCTGCACAAAATGAAGAATTTTTCTATTGAAATTAAATGGGGTGTTATTTTTATAATCGCTGGTCTTATCTGGGTCTTATTTGAAAAGATGATGGGATGGCATGATGAGCATATAGATCAACAAGCGATTTACAGTAACTTGTTTGGATTTATAGCGGTCTTCATTTATTTTCTCGGACTGCGAGATAAAAAGAAGAATTATTATAATGGAGTTATGGATTGGAAGCAAGGCTTTGTTGCTGGAGTAGTAATTACAATTGTAGTAGCGTTATTGTCTCCTTTATCTCAATACATTACTAGCGTATACATAAGCCCGAATTACTTCAGCAATATGATAACTTATATTTCTGAAAATAGCGCCATGACGCGAGAACAAGCAGAAGCATTTTACAATCTTAAATCTACGATGATCCAAGTAGTATTTTCTGCTTTAGCAATGGGCGTAGTAACTTCTGCCTTAGTAGCTTGGTTTGTAAAAAGTAAAAATCCGGCGGTTAAAGCTTAAATGATCAATTAATTTTTAAAAGCAAATTTGGATCTGGGCAATTCTTTAAGTAGAATTCTAGATCTGCCGCAGCAACTACTCCGGGATAATCACCATTAAACCCTTGTAGATCTTCTATGATCTGAAAGTGTAAATGAGGAGCGTAATCTCCATTTACCTTGTGAGAACCTAAAACCCCAATTTTATCTCCTGCCTCTACAATCTGACCGAAAACCAGATCTTTAATAGAGGATCTGGATAGATGCCCATAAAGTGTATAAAAGGTACGCTCATCAATAATATGTTCTAAAATGATCGTAGGCCCATAATTACCAAATCCTAAATTGTCATTAAAGCTATGAACTGTTCCATCTAAGGGAGCAATAACTGCTGTGCCTGCTGCACACCATAGATCTAATCCTATATGAATATTTCTATTAACCGCTGCTTTATCGTCATTAAATATAACACTACGCTCATACAGGTTCCTTTGCTCGTCATACCCACCAAAAGCTACCTTTTTTTTGCGCTTAGCAAGATATTCTTCTATCTTACCCTGAAGGATCACAGAAGAAGGGATCTTGATCTCTTTTAACTCCTCGCTTACATGAGAAAGATCTATATGCTCAAAATCCTTTTTCACGAAGATAGTGTCTATAACTGGCGTAAAGTTTTTGGAGCATTCTGAGATGAACTCTGCAAAATTGGTAGTGGACATAAGATCATTTTTTTTCAAAAATAACTTATTTTACTACAACTTCGCTAAATCTTGCTTTAATTGATATTAAGGATGAAGAGCTCTGATTTTTATAAAAACCATTTAAACTTAAATTGTCATAAGACTTGGTAGATTTCACGGTATTAACCTTAGGATAAGAGATCTCACTTTGAGTTCCGTTGTAATTAAAACTAGTAGCTGTTGCAGGTAAACTTAATTCTAGCTCACTATTATCCACACTTATATCCAAATTTTTAAAACCGGAAGAGAGTTTATCTATTCTCAATTTTCCGAAATTACCGGATAGAATACCTGTTTGCGATATTTCACCAATAACAACATCACTAGAGCTTGAGATCAATTTAATGCTTCTCACATTATTAATTCGGCAATCGTTCACATAGCTTGTATTTAAAATCCCATAATTCCATGACCCAACATTTATAGGTGTATAAGAAGCTTTTACTTCTGTTCTTTCTCCATCTATGGTTGTTGCTTTAAAGTTGCTATGAGAGAGCGTAGCCTTTAAATTGGTGGTTTTCCTATCTAAGATCACATCACCGTGGCGTACATCTAATTTTAGAATTGCATTTTTAGGTACTCTTAGTTTAATTGTTCTTATGGCTTTAGAAGAATTGTTGGAAAACATCTCATTAACATAAAGCTTCACATCTTCTTTCCCTTCCATTTTTCTCTCAAAGTTGTTACCCCATATTTCCATTCTTTTGCCAAAGTTTTCTCCCCACTTCTCCATGTCTGCTTCAAATTTCTTTTCTAATCCCTCAGAATTCTTTTCAATTTGAGCTTCCCATACTTCTGCGTTCTTTTCAAACTGCTTTCCCCACTCTTCCATAGATTTCTGAAAATCATCTCCAAAATTATTCTCCACCTGCTTTTCCCATCTCTTCATATATTTCTCTCCATCTTTCTGGTACGCCTGATAATCAAAATTAAGCTTTCCCATTTTAGAATAAAATTCTGAAGGCAGTTTAGGAATAGGCATATCACTAAGTATTGGACCAATAAGATCTGTTACCATTGGACCTATCAAATTTTGCAATTCTCCTATAGAACCAGTTATACCTTCCATATTTATATCTGGCCCAACAGACATTCCTCCAGAAGAATTAATCACAACTTCACCAGTATTTCCGGTAGCAGAAAGATTCCATTCATTAAGAAGTTTTTTAGTCTCTTCCTTATTTAATTTTTCTGAATTTAAATACGCTTCTACGGAAACTACATTCTTATCCCAACTCTCTACTAATAAATTAGTATGCTTAGAATTGATCTTTATTACAACATCATTATCTACTTTATAACTTTTATCAAGCTTTCTAGTTTGAGCTAATGTGATATTACTCACAATTAATAAAAATAAGAGGGCTATATTATATTTGTGCATTTTCATAGGTAGTGCTTTTTGATTTCTTAAGATCACTCAGTTTATTTTTAAGCTTAAATAGCAATTCGAGCCTTAGTTGTAAGTTATTGATCATAGCTTGTATGGTCTGTTCATTAATGCCGGTCTCATTCAGATCCTGATTTAAGCGCTGATATTCTTTATCCAATTCTGATAATTCTACCATAAAAGAATCTATCAAAAGCTTATTATCTGCATTTATTTCTAGTTTGGCTAATTCCAAATTGATACCAGCCAGATAATAGTTCTCAATTTTTTCAAATTCCGGAGAGATCTCACTAAGTTGAATATTATCCTTTTTCTGTACCGAGTTAGTTTTCTCTACATCTGGAGTATTTACCATCTTATTTTCTATTGGCGTATTATTATTTTTAAAATAGAAAAATGCTACTCCTATGGCAATTATAAAAATTGCTGCTATCTTAAAAAATAAGAAGCTATTATGTTCTTTTTTCTTGCCGAATTCCTTATCCAGTTTTCTTTCAAATCTTTTATGATGTCCTTTCTCCAAACGCTCCTTAGCCAGAGATCCATTCTTGAACATCTCTCTAATATCCTGTGCCATCTTTAATTGATTTTAATTCTTCTTGTAACTTTTTCTTACCTCGATGTACCAAGGTTCTGGATGCTACTCCAGATATTTTTAATATTTCTGATATCTCCTGATGATCATAACCCTCTATCAAAAAGAGCATAAGAGGATATTTGTATTTTTCTGGTAATTTCTCTATACTATTAGTAACCATATCTATTGTTATACCATCCTGAATTTGCCAATTAGTATCATCATTATCTACAACCTCCATTGTTTGCTCATTAAGAGCTATCAATTCCATTTTCTTAGCTTTAAGCTTATCAATACATTTATGGATCACGATCTTTTTTAACCACGCACCAAAAGTTACCTCCCCTTCAAACTGATGTAATTTTAAAAAGGCTTTTATAAATGCCTCCTGCATTGCATCTTCAGCTTCAAAAGAATCTTTCAAAAATCTGTGCGCCACAATAAACATACCCTCACAATACTTATTATAAAGCTTTACCTGTGCTTTTCTGTTATTGGCACGACAATCCTGAATGAGCTGATGTGTTAACAAAATTGGTTTTAGTTAGTTGATTGTTATCATAAAGACGAGCTTAATTATACGATGTTGCAAAATTTATTCATTTTTATGTGAAATTAATTCAATTGGAGGACCAATAGCAGCAAGACCTAATATTCATTTGGCGCCATTTTTGTAATTTCATAGGAGATGATCAATATATTTGATTAGATTAAGACCATGAAAAAGAATATATTATTAGGTTTAAAAATCTTGGTAATTATAATGTTGATAGTACTTGGTAAGCTATTTTATGACAGATATGCAACCAAAGCCTATAGCCCTGAAGAAACAATAACGTATGAAGACAACGCTCTGGAGCTTGAAGTGTTTTATAATAGGCCCTATAAAAAGAATAGAAAGATATTTGGAGGTTTAATACCTTATGGAGAAGTTTGGCGTACAGGTGCAAATGAAGCTACTACCTTTAGTACTAATGAAGATTTAATTGTGGATGGCTCTATATTAGAAGCTGGGAAATATACACTTTGGACAATCCCTATGGAAAATTCATGGAAAGTCATTTTTAACTCAAAAATGTATCCGTGGGGAATAAATTTAGACAAACAACCTTACAGAGAACCTGAATTTGACGTGTTGGTTATTGAAATTCCTACCGAGCAAATTGCGGAGCCTCTAGAACAATTCAGCATATATTTTGAAAAAGATCATGAATTTGTAGAACTAACATTAAGTTGGGATTATACTAAAATTCGCGTGCCTATTATAAAAGAAAAAGAGGCATCCAAGACGCCTCTTTCCTTTCACTAATATTTTAAAATGCCTACTCCTCGTCTAGCATTAAATTTAAAGTAACATCTATATTATCTCTAGTTGCTCTAGAATAAGGACAGATCTCATGAGCTTCATTCACTAGTTTCTCTCCTGTTTCAACATCTACTCCTGGTAAATAAGAATCCAAAATAACGGCAAGATCTAATCCTCCTTCTTCGTTAGTTCCTAATTTTACGGTAGCAGAAACACTAAAATCTTCACCTAGATCTACTTTATGATTTTTAGCCACTAATTGTAAAGCACTTCCATAACAAGCCGAATATCCAGCTGCAAAAAGTTGTTCAGGATTAGTTCCATCACCACCTTTTCCACCTAAACCTTTTGCTAAACTTAAGTTCATGTCTAAAACACCATCATCTGTCTTTACATGACCATCACGTCCACCTTCTGTAGTTGCCTTAGCTTTATACAATACCTTCATCTTCTTTATTTTTGATTAATTTTATTTAAATTTGAAGATACTACTAAAGGGTATTTTCCCCATAGAACTATTCATAAATTTGTCATAAATCTTGATTTAATTTTGACCAAAAAGCCAACTAATTCCGCATTAAATCAGTCTGAAAGTACTCCTTCATCACCCAAGATAAACCCTGATTCTATTAGTAGGATCAAGGCTTCCCGTAAGAAGATATATTCTCACGAAGAATTATTTCAAAAACTTATAGAAGGGAATAAAACTGCGCTTGGAAAAGGAATAACGCTGGTAGAAAGCAATCAAACCAATCATCAACATAGAGCAGAAAAACTTATTGAATCTTGCTTACCATATGCTCATAAATCTATACGAATTGGAATAACCGGGGTACCCGGAGTTGGCAAAAGTACTTTTATAGAGGCATTGGGGAGTTTTTTGGTAAAACAAGGTAAAAAAGTTGCGGTACTAGCCGTAGATCCAAGTAGTACGTTATCTCATGGTAGTATTTTAGGAGATAAGACCAGAATGGAAAACCTGGTCACAAAAGAAAATGCATTTATTAGGCCTTCACCTTCCGGAGATTCATTAGGAGGTGTGGCAAGAAAAACAAGAGAGAGCATCATTCTATGCGAAGCTGCTGGATTTGATGTAATTTTGATAGAGACCGTTGGTGTTGGCCAAAGCGAAACCACCGTACATAGTATGACAGATTTCTTTCTGTTGCTGAAATTAGCAGGTGCCGGAGACGAACTACAGGGAATTAAAAGAGGGATCATTGAAATGGCAGATGCCATCGTTATTAATAAAGCAGATGGAGAAAATCAAAAAGCTGCACGAGAGGCCAGATTAGACTTTAAAAGAGCTTTACATCTTTATCCACCTAAGCAAAGTGATTGGCAGCCTAAGGTTCTATTATGTAGCGCCTTAAACAAAACCGGTGTAGATGAAATATGGGAGCTAATTAAAGAATATCAAACTCTAACCAGCAACAATGGTTACTTTGAAAAGAATAGGCATGAGCAGAATAAATTCTGGCTGGTACAAACCATTAATGAGCATCTAAAAAATAGATTTTATAAGAACCCTGTGATAAAAACAGCATTGCACGATCAATTATATGCCATAGAAAATAATGAGACCACACCATTTGTTGCGGCCAATTATCTTTTGCAAAAATATAAAAACCTATAAAAAATTAGATCTATACCATTCTATTTGCAGTTTTAATCCTTCTTTTAAAGTGGTGGTGGGATTATAATTCAAGAGTTTTTTAGCCTTATCTATATTCGCTAAGGTTCTCCATTGATCGCTTGGGCGTTGTGGCTTAATTTCCAAAGCTATCTTGGTATCTAATAATTCTTCCACTAGGTCTATTCCTTCTTGAGTACTTCTTTCTTCTTCTGTTCCAATATTAATGATCTCACCTATTAATTTTTCATGATTGTCTAAAGCACTCATTAAACCGTCTATAATATCACCCACATAGGTAAAACTCCTTAAATGTTCGCCACTACCTTCAAATAATGGAAAAGACTTATTATTGTAAGCGCAGGAAATTAATTTTGTATAAAGTTTATCCGGACGTTCTCTAGGCCCATAAACCGAATATAATCTGTAAGAACTTCCATTTAATTTTTTAGTTCGAGATTCTGCAAGTACCAGTTGTTCTGCTCCTAATTTAGTAACTCCATAGTGAGATGCAGGATTTGGTGCTACAGATTCCGGAAAAGTAGCCTCAAGTCCATAAATTGAGGAAGTTCCTATATTAAAAAAATGTTTAAGGTTAGAATTTCTCTTTGAAAACTCAATTAGGTTCTGAGTTGCGATGATATTGTTAGACAAATAATCTTCAAAAGAACTGGTAACCGATATTCCTGGTTGTGCAGCAAAGTGAAATATAAAATCGAAGTCTGTAGCAAGTTCTGAAATTTGAGTCTTATCTCTAAGATCTATATTATGCAGTACTATACCTTTATCTCTAAGTTCCTCTGCATTTAGTTCTTTTAATGAGACATCGTAATATGAAGAAAAATTATCTACTCCTGTTACTTGAAATCCATTCTTATGCAATCTTTCTGACATATGAGAGCCAATAAAGCCTGCGGCCCCAGTTACTAATACATTCATATTTCCCGTAAAATTTTAAATTAAGAAATCATTTATAAGACTTAGAAGAAGTTTCGAGTGCAAATTACAATCATTCTTTAAACATTTCCCAATTTTGAGCTGTAATTATAGGGTGCTTTATGCTTCAGAATTAATACATTTGCAACGAATAAACATTTTATGGATTACGAATTTACTATCATTGTGCCGCTTTATAATGAGGAAGACAACCTCTTAAGAGTAGAAAAGCACCTTGCAGCTTATATAGATATTGCCATTAAAAAAACCTGTATTCTTTATGTAAATGATGGCTCTATTGATAATAGCCTTAATTTCATTGAAGATATCTGTAAGCGCAATGAAGCTATGCATTTTATATCTTTTGATAAGAACAGAGGACTGAGTGCCGCTATAAAAGCAGGATTTGATTATGCCAAAACACCTCTTATTGGCTATATAGATTCTGATCTACAAACAGATCCGGAAGATTTTAATATCCTTCTGCCTCATATTGAAGAATATGATCTAGTTACAGGATTAAGAGATAATAGAAAAGATTCTTTTGTTAAGAATATGTCTTCTACTATTGCAAACGGGATTAGAAGAAGTTTCACCCATGATGGAATGGATGATACCGGCTGTCCGTTAAAAGTGATAAGAGCAGATTATGCAAAAAGAATTCCAATGTTTAAAGGATTACATAGATTCTTACCAGCAATGATCGAACTTCAAGGCGGAAAGATAATACAAGTTTCTGTGCGTCATTATCCTAGAATTGCGGGAGAAGCTAAGTTTCATCTTATGAATAGACTAGTAGGACCATTATTAGATTGTTTTGCCTACTTATGGATGAAGAGAAACTACATCAATTATAAGGTAATTAAAAAAGATGAGTAGTTGGCAGATTTATAGTATTGGATTTGCTGCACAAATTTTATTTTCCGCCAGATTAATTCAACAGTGGTTAGTCTCAGAAAAGGAAAAGAAAGTAATAACCCCTGCTCTATTTTGGCAATTTAGCCTATTTGCTTCTTTTCTACTCTTTGTTTACGGATATCTAAGAGAAGATTTCTCGATTATGCTGGGACAGGCAATTACCTATTATATCTA
The DNA here is from genome assembly GCF_000744275.1 of Gillisia sp. Hel_I_29. Lineage (NCBI taxonomy): Bacteria > Pseudomonadati > Bacteroidota > Flavobacteriia > Flavobacteriales > Flavobacteriaceae > Gillisia > Gillisia sp. Hel_I_29. The sequence goes on along the minus strand of NZ_JQLP01000005.1, from coordinate 989,487 downwards.
TATTAGAAACATTCAGTTACAAGGAGACTGGAAGAAGATTCCAACAGCATTAAAATTTTTCCTACATGTCTTTCCTATCTTCATAGTTATATATTCTTATAATAATAATATTCTCGACATTCATAAATTATTCAATAATGAGAATATTCCGTTATGGTTATTAATTCTGGGCTCTACCGCACAGATCATATTTAACCTCCGCTTTATATATCAGTGGATATATTCTGAAAGGATGAAAGCTTCCATCTTACCGTTAGGATTTTGGATCTTAAGTCTTACAGGAGCACTTATGGTACTCACCTATGCCATTATTAGAAGAGATCCTGTACTTTTTACAGGACATATTATGGGAAGTGTGGTGTATGCAAGAAATATTATTATTAGTAGAAGAGAAAAAAATCATGCTTCATAAAATTCAATTAAAACCATACTATCTGCCCATACTAATAGTTGTTGGATGCCTGGTGTTTATACTGAATTTAGATGCGTTATATATCAATATCATGGAAGCTCGTAATTTTATTACAGCCCGTGAGATGCTTACCCACAATAACTGGATATTTACCACTATAGATCTTATGCCTAGGTATGAGAAGCCACCACTACCTACCTGGCTCACGGCTATTTCTGCATCTATCTTCGGAATAAAAAACGTTTTTGCTTATAGATTACCTGCTGCTCTGGTCTCAATTTTTATGGTAATAATGTTTTATAAACTTCAACTTAAACTAAACATTAAAAAATATACTGCGTTTTTAGGGAGTTTGATCTTAATGACTTCTTTTTATATTGTGTTTTCTGGAAGAGATGGACAATGGGACATCTTTACTCATAGTTTTATGGTGACTTGCTGTTATTTCTTTATAAAGATGATAGCGCTAGAAAAACATCAATACCAAAATGCACTATTGGCAGGCATATTCTTTGGAGCTTCCTTACTAAGTAAAGGCCCGGTTTCTTTATATGCCTTGTTTTTGCCCTTTTTAGTTGCATACGCAATCACCTATAAATTTAAAACCTCTCCTACTCTTTGGAAATCAATTTCCTTGTTCATTATTGTGGGACTAATTTCAGGAACGTGGTGGACAGCAATTGCTCATTATTATGACCCGGAAGCTTTTGCAGAAGTTGCTAATACAGAGAGTACCCGATGGTTTAGTTATAATGTGAGACCAATATGGTATTACTGGAGCTTTTTTACTCAGAGTGGTATCTGGACCATTCCTGCTCTAATGTCATTATTTTATTGGTATTTAAAACCCAGAGTTTCAAATTTTAAAGCATACAGATTTTATTTTCTATGGACTATCTTTTCTGTGATCTTATTGTCTATTATTCCGGAGAAAAAAAGCAGATATTTACTTCCTGTATTAATTCCGCTAGCAATGGCAACTAGCTTTTATGCGGAGTATGCCATTAGGAATTTTAAAGATAACTTCAGCAAATTAGAAAAAATTCCAGTTTGGTTAAATTTTGGAGTGCTAACACTGGTTTCATTTGCGCTTCCTTTTCTTTTGTATTTCGGATTAAAAGAAACTATTTGGGAAATGAAATATCAATACCTCCTATTCTCTATTTTTCTAATAGCCTTAGGAATACTGTTTGTCTACGGAATTTATAAAACAGATATGAAATTGCTATTTTCTCTTCAAGTATTGATGATCGTAGGGATACTTTCGTTTGGATTTCCACTTTTAAAATTGATAGCTCCTGAAAGAAACTCTCCAAATGTTGCCCAAATTAGATCTTATATTGAAGAGAATGATCTTAATATGTATGATGTTAGCGGCCTTTTTCCTGAATTGATCTTTACTTATGGGAAACCAATACCGCTGTCTATTGAAGAATATGGAGATGATCTTCCCTCAGAAAAAGAATTTGGAATCTTAGTAAATGAAGAATCTACACCAGGTTGGAGATCCAGATTTGGAAAGTATCAACTAAGATTTGTAGATACCTTAAATTTAAATCCAGCTATCTCCAAAGGCAAAAATGTAAGGTTAATAAGAAATTTTTATATTGCTACTAAGAAGCAAGATTAAAATACCCCATTAAATAACAGTGTATTTTATAAAACAAATAGCCTAGTAGCGCTCCAAATAAACCACCGGTTAATACATCTAAAGGATAATGAACTCCTACATAAATTCTACTGTAGGTCACTAATATTACCCAGATCATTAATAATGAAGTTAGGTGTTTATAATATTTATCTAAAATTAGACTCATAAAAATGGCTAACCCCATAGAACTTGAGGCGTGTGCAGAAAAATAACCGTACCTACCACAACGCACTGCTATAAACCTTGCATATTCCATCACTCCATCTTGACCACAGGGCCTAGGGCGTTGAAAGCCGTGCTTAAATACATTAGCTAACTGATCTGTAGATGCTATAAGCAATGCCACCATTACTATGCTTAGAAGCGTTCCCTTGAGCCCGAAGTTTCTATAGATAAGATAAAGTAAAATAGCGTAAAGAGGAATGGAGGTCCATTTATCTGTAATTAATAACCAGAATGGATCCCAGGTGGAACTACCCAAATTATTTAAATAAAGGAATAACTCCTGATCTAAAGCTATAATTTTTTCTAACATGGAGCTTAATCGTCGTATCTAGACACCTCTCTATCATAGAATTCATTAGCCTGAGTGATAAGATCTTCTGCCTCTGTAGCTAATTCTTTTTCATCGCTTTGATCGAAATCTTCTAACCATTCTACTTCATCATCCTGAAGATTGATTATAAATCTTGGATACTCTGTGTGTACAACGAATATAGCGTCGGGAAAATCTGTATTGTCTCCTAGTAAGAATTTTGGAAAGTCCATAGTACTAATATTAATTTTGTGTTCTTATAAATTTAAGAAAGTGTTGTTGTTTTTGCTGAATCAAGAGCTTCACTTTCATTTTCTTTTACAACTTCTTGTTTACTTAGGTAATTAAATCTTAGATATAACATTAAGGCAGATGCGGTGAGACCTACAAATAGCCCCATCCATATACCCATACTTCCCATAATCTCCTTTTGACCGAAATAAAATGACACTGGAAAGCCAATTACCCAATAAGCTATAAAGCAAATTAAAGTAGGGATCTTTACATCCTGAAGTCCTCTAAGTGCTCCTAAGATCACCACTTGTAAACCATCACTTAACTGAAATAATGCAGCTATTATTAATAATTGAGATGCAAGAATAATAACCTCCACATTGCTAATATACAAAGTTGGTAACCAATCTTTTAATAGTATAAATCCTAGCGCAAAAACAGCTTCAATTAAAAAAACCAACAAGAAAGTGGAGAATGCAATTCTACGAAGATCTTTATACCTCTTTAAACCTTTTTGATTCCCAACCCTAATAGTGGCAGTTACTCCTAAGCCTACAGCAATCATATAAGTCATAGAGGCTAAATTAAGTGCAATTTGATTCGCCGCCTGTGGATTGGTTCCAAGTGTACCTGCAAGAAAAATAGTGCCTGCAAAAATAGCTACTTCAAAAAACATCTGTAAAGCAGATGGAAATCCAAGAGCAATCATTCTCTTAAAGATGCTCGTTTTAATTAATTCCTTTTTACTCCAAATAAAATATTCTTTAAATTTCTTCTTCCTTCTCAATATTTCCCAGATAAACCAAAGCATAAAGAATCTAGAGATCAAGGTACCAATAGCGGCACCCTCAAGACCCAGTTTTGGAAATATCCAAATACCATAGATCAATAAGAAATTAAATATTACGTTCACTACATTCGCAAGAATGGTGGCGTACATACTGTATTTAGTTTGTGATAATCCGTCTGCAAACTGTTTAAAAGCCTGAAAGATCATTAACGGAATCATAGAAAATGCAACGATATTTAAATATGGTATTGCTAGTTCTACAACTTCCTGTGGTTGCTTTAAATAATAAAGTATAGGTTTTGCTAATAAAAGAAGTAAGAATAATAAAACACCATTAACAGTACACAAAATAATACCATGATGAAAATAGCGCTTACCAAGCTCTATATCTGATGCTCCATCTGCCTCTGCAATTAATGGAGTTATAGCGAAAGAAAACCCGATACCTAGAGAGAGGGCAATAAATACAAGACTATTCCCCAAAGAAACAGCTGCCAAAGGAGCTGCACCCAATCGCCCAATCATTAGATTATCTACCAACCCAACCAACACATGTCCCAATTGTCCCATCATAACAGGAAAGGCAATATTCAAACTGGTTCTAAATTCTTTGGTGTAGGCTGTTAATTGCAAATCTTAATTTTTAAGGCGCAAAGATAACTTGTTTTAATCTAGAAGCTTTAATTAAACTAACATTTTCTAGACACGCATTCTCCCTAGTTATACTAATCAAAACTAATTAGAGTTAGAAGAATTAAATCCATATTTATCAACAAGGTAAATCATAGAAGCCATTGTTGCAGCACCCATCTCTAGTTCACGTTTATTAACCTGATCAAAAGTTTCGTTAGCAGAGTGGTGGTGATCAAAATAACGTTGAGAATCTGGACTTAAGCCTGCAAGAACGATCTTATCATTTTTAAGTGGTCCAATATCTGCTCCGCTGCCGCCCATAATAAAATGCTGAATTAGATAAGGTTCAAATAAATTGGACCAGCTTTTAATTTTTTCGAACTGAGCTTTATTCGCTTCAATTGAAAAACCTCTTGGGGTGAAGCCACCTTCATCACTCTCAAGGGCAAAAATATGATCTTCATTTTTCTGTTTAGCAATTTCTGCATATTTGGTACCGCCACGAAGTCCGTTTTCTTCATTCATAAACAGCACTACTCTAATAGTTCTTTTTGGTTTAATCTTTAATTCTTTAAAAGTTCTTAGAACATCCATAGACTGTACTACTCCTGCACCATCATCATGAGAGCCATCTCCTAGATCCCAAGAATCTAAATGACCACCAACCACTATATATTCCTTGGGAAATTCTGTGCCAGTAATTTCGCCAATTACATTGTAAGACTGCACATCTGCCAACGAAGAGCTATTCAATTTAAAATAAACCTCAGCATTTTCATCAACTTTTAGTAAGCTGCTTAAATATTCAGAATCATTAGTGCTCAGCGCTGCAGCAGGAATTCTCTGGGCCGCTGGCAAATCTCCATAAGTCATAGAACCAGTATGTGGAAAATCATCTAATCTTAGATTTAACGATCTAATAATAACACCAACTGCTCCATATTTAGCAGCTTCCATAGCTCCTGCATAACGTTGATCTACAGCCCCGCTATAAGCATCAAAAGTATTTATATTATCTGCACGCATAGGTCTGTTATAGAACACTATTTTACCCTTGATTCCTGCTTCACCATATCTCTCAAGGTCCTCCAGACCTTGTACTTCTATAACCTTAGCTTTAGTTCCTCCTTCTGGAGTTGCTACAGAACCTCCCAACGCTGTGATATTAAGATCTCTAGTTACTCCCGGCGCAGTTTGAGCATAAGAATATTCCTTTCCTCCACGCACCCATTTTGGAACCATCACCGGCTGAAGCCAAACTTTATCCAGACCTAAAGAATCTAATTGCTTTTTGGTGTATTCTACAGCCTTCTGAGCATTTAAAGAACCAGATAGCCTACTTCCAATATCATTAGATAAATAATTTAACCACTTATAAGAATGACCTTGCAGCAAATTGTAATCATATATTTTTCTTATAGTTAAAGAATCTTCACTCTGTTTATTTTCTTGTGCTTGAAGATTAAAGAAACTAATAATCAATGCGAGTGCTACTAATGATCTTTTCATAAATGCGGATTTTTTTTTGCAGATTGCTAATTAACAAAATCTAATGCAGACAATCAATAATAAGGCCTAAGCGTCTGGATGTTGAAGCTGCTTTTTATAATCTTCCAGATTCTCTAAGATCTTAGCTTCTAATTCTGGCTCTTGAACATCTGTATATTTAGAAAGCTCCTCCCATAGAACTTTAGCAACTATATATCTAGCAGCATCTTTATTATCTGAAGGAATAACATACCACGGAGCATTTGGAGTAGATGTTCTTTGAATAGCTTCTTCGTAACAATCCATATAATCATCCCATAACTGTCTCTCTTTTAGATCTCCCGGAGAGAACTTCCAATTTTTATCGCTACGATTTAATCTTCTAAGCAAACGTTGTCTTTGCTCCTCTTTAGATATATTCAAGAAAAATTTAAATATAATAGTCCCATTCTTAGATAAGTGATCTTCAAAATTTCTTATTTGTTCAAATCGAGAGTCCCAGAAATTCTCATCAATATCTTCCAGACTATTTACATTTGGTAGATTTTCACCCAATACATATTCCGGATGTACGCGGGTTACTAAAACATTTTCATAATGCGTTCTATTAAAAATTCCAAATTTTCCGCGTGCAGGCAGCGCTATATAGTGCCTCCATAAAAAATCATGCTTTAATTCAAGATTTGTAGGCACTTTAAAACTATGTACTACTACGCCTCTTGTATTAAATTGATTAAAAACTTCACGTATTAAACTATCTTTACCTGCAGTATCCATTCCCTGTAAACATATTAGCACTGCATATTTGCTATGTGCATACAGTACATCCTGCCACTCCCCAAGCTTTTTACTTAATTTCTTAAGTTCATCTTCTAATTTATCTTCATCTGCCCCTAAAGCTATTTTTGTAGAAACATTCTTTAATTTAAAATCTGATGTAGCTATAAATTGCTCTATATTGATATCTTTCATAAACATGTGTTGATAGCGAAAGATACAAATCTTTAAAAGATGATTTTTTTTTATCTTCGCAACCTAAACAAAGTGATTTGGAGAAGGAAGAAATTATAAATAAAGTAGCTCTTTTACTTAAAGAGATCCCAACATCTATGGATATCGTTAAAGACGATTCTAAAAGAGATGCGCGTTTTCAATATCTAGCTGCTCATATGGTTGAGAAAGCCATAAAAAAAGATGCATTAATCATTTCTAAAAATGAAAAGGGTATTGCTATATTATTTAAGACTAGCAAAGACGATGAAAACTTTTGGGAAGAATTACCTACTCAGCTTGGTTTGCTAAGAAATGTAACAGGCTTTAAAAATGCCTTAAAGATCTTGAAGACTCAAAGCTACATTAAAGCACAAAGACCTCAAGAAGGTGAATATCTCTATTGTTGGTTCTGGGGAATTCTATCTGATGCACGAGGTGCAGATACTCAAACCGGAAAAGAGATGAAAGATGAATTCTATCGTCAGGCAGAGGAATATAAAATCCCACTTTATGCTGAAACCAGAATGAGACAGAATGCTTTGGTGTATCAACGTTTTGGATTTGAACTGTTTCATGAATGGCAACACCCTAGTGGAGACACTATGTATTTTTTAAGATACATTCCTAAATCTCTAAAAGAAGGAAAATAATAAATTAGAAAAGCCTGCTTTAACCAGCAGGCTTTTTTGTTTTTTAATGAGTCTTTTTCCCGAAACTCATTAAGTCCATTTAACCCTACAATTTACTTGCAAAAAGTTTTACATCTTCTTCTGTTACTTCTTTGCCACCAAGAATAATTAAACGTTCTACAACATTTCTCAATTCTCTTATATTCCCTGTATAGTCATATTCTTTTAGAAGATCTATAGCCGGCTTGGTAAAATCTTTTTTATTGCTCCCATGTTCTTCCGCTATTTTATCTGAGAAGAAATCTACCAGTAATGGAATATCATCTCTTCGCTCATTAAGAGCAGGTACCTTTACTAGAATTACTGCTAGTCTATGATAAAGATCTTCCCTAAATCTATTCTCTTCTATCTCCTTTTTAAGATCTTTATTGGTAGCCGCTACAACTCTTACATTTACCTTAATATCCTTATCACTTCCCACTCTGGAAATCTTATTTTCCTGAAGTGCTCTCAACACTTTAGCCTGAGCAGACAGACTCATATCTCCAATTTCATCTAGAAATATTGTTCCACCATTTGCAGCTTCAAATTTACCGGCGCGATCTTTATTTGCCGAAGTAAAAGCTCCTTTAACATGGCCAAACAATTCGCTCTCTATTAATTCTGAAGGAATCGCAGCGCAATTAACTTCTACCATAGGGCCATTAGAGCGGTCACTTTTTTGATGTAACCAATGAGCTACAAGCTCTTTTCCAGTACCATTAGGACCTGTTATTAAGACTCTGGCATCTGTAGGTGCTACCTTTTCTATAATCTCCTTAATCTTAGAAATTGAAGGAGACTCCCCTATCATTTGATAGTTCTTCCCTACCTTTTTCTTAAGTCTGGAATTCTCCACCACAAGTTCTTTACGATCTAAAGCATTTCTCACAGTATTAAGCAATCTATTTAGATCTGGTGGTTTAGAAATATAATCAAAAGCACCTAATTTCATGGTATTTACTGCTGTATCTAGATCTCCATGGCCAGATATCATTACCACAGGAACTTCAGGTTTAATTTTTTTGATAGCTTCCAATACTTCAATACCATCCATTTTTGGCATTTTAATATCGCATAGAACCAGATCATAATCTTCATCTTTTACTTTCTCTGTTCCAATAAGACCATCTTCAGCTTCATCTACCTCGTAAGTACTATTTTCTTCTGAGAGAATTTTAATTAAAACTCTGCGAATAGCAGCTTCATCTTCTATAACTAATATTTTCGCCATTTTATGTTTTTATAATTACAGCCTTACAGCCGAATCTTAGTTTTTTCTATAAAGTTTAAATTTAATTGACTCTCTTCAGAAAAGAAGAACTTCCTATAAAATTTATAGAGAATTTAATATTTAAGCCATTTATAAAGCTCTTTATAAGTGGGCTTTTTACCATACATCAATATTCCTACTCTATAGATCTTTGCTGCTAACCACAAGACACCAATATTGGTTATTATTAATATTGCTATAGATATTGCTAGCTCATACCACTGTACTCCAAAAGGAATTCTCATTAGCATTACGATAGGAGAGGTAAGCGGAATCATAGAAAAAATGGTGGAAACCGTACCATGAGGATTTTCTATAACCGAGAAGAAACCCACGTAGATGGCCAACATAAGTGGTAATATAATTGGAAACATAAATTGTTGCGTATCTGTTTCTGAATCTACAGCAGCACCAATAGCTGCATAAATAGCACTATATAAAAAATAGCCTCCTAAGAAATAGATTACGAAGAAAATTAATAGACTAGTAATTGGCAGATTACTAACATCTAATAATAATTGCTGCATTTCCGAACCAGACATGTTATCGAGTCCTTCCTGCGCCTGAGCTGGTCCCGAAACAAGATCCATCCCGGTAAAGTAAGAAGCTGCAACAAGCAGCACTCCTCCTAAAACTACCCAAATTGCGAATTGGGTGATCCCTGCTAGAGAAGTTCCAAGTATTTTTCCAAGCATTAGCTGAATTGGCTTTACAGAAGAAACAATAATCTCTATAATTCTATTGGTCTTTTCTTCTATTACGCTACGCATCACCATATTCCCGTAGATTATTATGAACATCATTAACAAATATCCTGCTGCGCCACCAAAGAACATCTTTATATAATTAGACATCTTTGAAGTTCTCCTTCCTTCAAAATTTTGAACTTGTATATCTACTACAGTTTCTGCAGATTCAATTTCCGAAATATCTACTCCCCTAGAAATAAGCTCTCTATTGGTTAATTTTTCTTTTATGGTGCGCTCTATATGTCTAAGGTTACTTAATGAGGGAGATTCTTTAGAAAAAAATTCAATAGAACCTGCTAATTCGCGATTATCCTGAACATCAGGAATAAAAAGAAGGCCATAGTATTCGTTCTTAGCAGCACTCGCTTTAGCTTCTTCTAGTGATAAATCTGAAAGGTTTACATAATTAACATCTTCACTGTCTTTAAAATCATTTTCAAATAATCCGCTATCATCTTTAATAGCCATGGTATGAACCTCTTTATTATTGAGCATGCTTAAATAAGCAATTAAACAGATCATACCCACTAGTATTAATGGGCTTAGAAATGTCATGACAATGAAAGTCTTGTTTCTAACTCTAGCTAGATATTCCCGTTCAAGGATGAGCTTTAAATTATGCATTCGTGGTGACGGTTTTAATGAAAATATCGTTAACAGAAGGAATTACCTCCACAAAATGATTTACGGTACCTCTGGAGATCAAGTATTGCAACAAATCGTTCGCAGATTCTTCGGGCTTTAGCTGTATACTCAATTTCAAGTCTTCTGTAATACTCTTAAAATGTGCTTTTCCTACTTTGAAGTTGCTATTTAGTTCTTGTAACAATATAGCCTCGTCTCTAGGATGAATTCCTACTTCAAAGGTATTAGACTTATAAGCTCGTTTAATATCACTTACTTTTCCATCCAGCAGTTTATTAGACTTGTGAATTAAAGCCATATAATCACAAAGTTCTTCTACGCTTTCCATTCTATGGGTAGAAAATAGAATAGTAGCTCCATCTTCTCTCAACTTAAGAATCTCATTTTTAATAAGATCTGCATTTACAGGATCAAAACCACTAAAAGGTTCATCAAATATCAATAATTTAGGTTCATGTAGTACTGTTATTACAAATTGTACTTTTTGAGCCATCCCCTTAGATAGTTCCTGAATTTTTTTATCCCACCAATGTGTTATATCAAGTCTTTTAAACCAATACTCCAGCCTCTCTTTAGCTTGAGCTTTTGAAAGACCTTTCAACCTTGCTAAATATAAAGCCTGTTCCCCCACCTTCATAGATTTATACAAGCCTCGCTCTTCCGGCAAATAGCCTATAAGACTTACGTCTGATGGGCTTAGCGGTTTCCCATCAAATAATACCCTACCACTATCTGGCATGGTTATCTGATTGATAATTCTAATGAGTGTTGTTTTACCGGCGCCATTAGGACCTAGTAATCCAAATATACTTTTAGTAGGAATTGTAATAGAAACATTATTTAGCGCAGTAAATTCCCCAAAATGTTTAGAAACATTTTCTGCTACCAGAAGATTATCCATAAATAGTAGTTATAAGGTAAAGATATCGAAATGCAGGTAAACCTTAGTTCTTTTCAATATTTTTTTAAATATAAACCTAGATCTATATAAAAGAAAAACCCATCCTAAAATAGAAATTCTAGGATGGGAAAAAAATTGCTATGAAAAAGAAAAATTATCACTAAAGGTTTTAGTGATAGTCAAATATATAAAAATTATCTTAAAACCATTCTTTTAAGAAAACATATCTTTTACTTTTTCAAAAAATGACTTATCGCTCTTTTCCGGATTTGGCTTAAAATTATCATCACTTGCCATCTTCTCAAAAAATTCGCGCTGTTCTTTATTTAAGGTCTTTGGGGTCCAAACATTTACATGAACCAACAAATCTCCTTTTCCATATCCATTAAGATTAGAGATACCCTTACCTCTTAATCTTAGAATCTTCCCAGACTGTACTCCCTCCTCAACCTTAATTCTTACTTTACCGGTTACGGTATCAATTTCTCTAGAGGCACCTAAAGCAGCTTCAGAATAGCTTATGTAAAGATCGTAATGTAAATTATCACCTTCTCTTTGTAAAGAGGCATGTGGCTTTTCTTCAATAGCTACTAATAGATCTCCCGGAATTCCATTACCAGGAGCATCATTACCCTTACTTGTAACTTTTAACTGCATTCCATCTTCAACTCCAGCCGGAATTTTTATAGATACAGTTTCTTCCTGAACTTTTAAGCCTTGTGCATCTGCATCATCCGGTTTTTGATCTATAATTTGCCCAGCTCCACCACAAACATTACATGGAGATGCCGTCTGCATTCTACCTAAAATAGTATTAGTGATTCTGGTTACCTGTCCAGAACCATTACATGTAGTACAGGTTTTATAGGTAGTGCCAGCTGCCTGAACTTTACGCTTAACTTTTATTTTCTTTTCGGTACCGTTGGCTATTTCCTCAAGAGTAAGGCTAACTCTAATTCTTAAATTGCTACCCTTAACTCTCCTTTGGCCTCCGCCACCGCCAAAACCAGAGAATCCTCCGCCGCCAAAACCGCCGCCAAAGATATCTCCAAACTGACTGAAGATGTCATCCATGTTCATGCCGCCGCCGCCAAAGCCACCACCGCCATCAAAAGCTTGGTGTCCAAAACGATCATATTTGGCTCTCTTATCTTCATTACCTAAGATCTCATATGCCTCTGCAGCCTTCTTAAACATTTCTTCAGCAGAAGAATCTCCCGGATTCTTGTCTGGGTGAAATTCTATCGCCTTTTTACGATATGCTTTTTTAATTTCGGCAGCAGTTGCTCCTTTGCTTATTCCTAATACTTCGTAATAATCCTGTTTCATCTTCTAATTTTCTGAATTTTTAAAGAGACTAATTTGGAAATCCTATTTCCCGGTCACTACTTTTGGATAGCGAATAATTCTATCTCCAAGCTTATATCCGCGTTCAACAACATCAATAATCTTTCCTTTAAGCTTATCTGAAGGTGCCTGTACTTGAGTAATAGCTTCATGTATATCTGCATCAAATGCATCACCATTACTAACCTCCATTGCTTCCAAACCTTTATTCTTTAAAGTTTCAGAGAATTTATTATGAATTAATTCAACACCTTTTAAAAGATTTTTGTCTTTGGCTTTTTTGATCTCATTCATAGCTCTGTCAAAATCATCAAGAACAGGCAACATAGCTGTCATAACTTCTTGATTAGCGGTTTTGAAAAGCTCTAAACGTTCTTTTGAAGTTCTTCTTTTATAATTCTCAAATTCTGCAAATAATCTTAAGAACTTATCTTTCTCCTTCTCAAGATCAGCTTTAAGCGCATCACCTTCAGAAATCTCAGAAGCATCTTGATTACTCTCAACTTCTTCAATTGCCTCATCCATAAGCTCTTCAATTTGATCTTTCACAGATTCATCATTATTATTGATGTTCTTATTATTCTCGTCTTTGTAGTTTTCTTCGTTCGTGCTCATTACTAAACAATATTTGTTTTTACATTAAAGTCAAAATTACTGCCAATTCTAGAAATTTGTCAAAATGTCATCTTAAATATTAATATAGATTTATGATATCGCCATTTACATATTAACTATTTTTGCAAATTAAATTTTTAAAGGAAAACCATGAAAAAAACTATTTTAAATTTATGTCTTGTAGGAGGAATTGCTCTTGCTACTGTAGCATGTAAGAATGAAAATAATAATGCAGAAACTACAGATGCTCAAGAAGTTGCTAGCGCAAATGAGGCTGCTGTAGAATTTGTTGTAGATACTACTAATTCTACCATAGAATGGAAAGGTGAAAAACCTGCTGGGTCTCATAATGGAGTCATTAGCATCTCTGAAGGAACTTTTACTGCCAACGATAGTTTGATAGAATCTGGATCTTTTGTGATTAATATGAATTCTATTGAAGTTCAGGATCTTGAAGGTGATGATAAAGCAAACTTGGAAAATCATTTGAAAGGTACTGTTGAAGGAAAAGAAAGTGATTTCTTTAATGTAAAGGAATTTCCAAAAGCTACTTTTGAAATTACCGGTGTTAATGAAGTTGAAGGAAACACAATGTTACGTGGTAATCTTACCATGAAAGGGGAGACCAAGAACGTTGAATTTCCTGTAAATATTGATGTTGATGGTGATGAACTTGAGTTAACAAGTGAATCTTTCACAATAGACCGTACACAATGGGGTATAAAATTTATGTCTAAATCTGTAATGGATAATTTAGGTGATAAATTTATTAGTGATGATATTACACTTACAGTAAAGGTTAAAGCTAAGAAAGCTTAATATTTACATCAATATATTTAAGAACCAGGCTCTAAAAGCCTGGTTCATTTTTTTATAAAATATCTTCTAAAGCCTTGATTAAATTTTTAAATTGAAAATCATAACCCGTAGCTATTATTTTCTCTGCACTGACTAATTGACTTGAAAGAACAACTGCAGACATTTCTCCTAACGCTGCTTTTAAAGCGATGGCCGGAACATTTGGTAACCAAATAGATTTCCCTAGCACTTTAGCTATTCCATTAATAAGTTCCTTATTAGTAACAGGTCCAGGGGCTACAGCATTATATGTTCCCGATAATTTATTTTGAAGAACATGTACAAATACTCCTGCAAGATCCTGTAGATGAATCCAAGATTGCCACTGTTTACCACTACCCAAAGCTGTTCCAACGTTTAGGGAAATAGGTTCTTTCATCTTTTGTAAGGCTCCACCATCTTTAGCAAGAACTAATCCTATTCTCACCTTAGAAACTTCCATTCCTAGGTCTGTAAATAGATTTGCCGCTTCCTCCCATTTTACTACCACTTCTCCTAAAAAGGAATCGTCTACACCATTATCTTCTTCTGTATAAAGTTTTTGCAGAGAACTTGGATAAATACCAATTGCACTAGCCGAGATAAAATTAGGTATTTCAATTTCAGATGCCTCGAGCGTTTTATATAGTAGTGCGGCGGTATCTACTCTACTAGAAATTATTTCTTTTTTATAACTATCTGTCCATCGTTCTGCAATACTTGCTCCCGCTAAGTGAATAATTGCATCTACATCATTAAAACAAGACTTGTCTATTTCTTGCTGTTCCGGATTCCAATAAAACCCCTTAAATTCGGGCTTGTTCTCTATCTTATCTTTGCTGGTAGTTAAATAATTCACAGAAATATCTGCCTGATGGCATTTTCTTGTGATCTCTTTCCCTATAAGACCTGTTGCACCTGTGATTAAAACCTTCATTTTTTTATTGACAAGGTATTAAACTGTGCTGGCAAATAAGAAGCATTTATAACAGGTTTAACAGGCGTTAAACTTTAGTTGCTCTTAACATCTCGCGTTTACCCGGAGGCCCCTGCAATCTTTCTACTTTAAAACCTACCTCTAACATTGCTCTTCTTACAGAGCCCTTAGCGGCATAGGTAACCAAAACACCATCTTGCTTGGTGGCTTTAAACATTTTCTCAAAGATCTCTACTGTCCATAGGTCTGGTTGAACACGTGCTCCAAATGCATCAAAATAAATAAGATCATAGGTTTCTACGTCTTCAATTTGATGAAAGAATTTTTGTTGTTTGGTTAAAGTTAGGTTTTCACAGATCTTATTCGCCTCTTCCCATGATGATTCATGCAACTTATTAAATATATCTTTTGAATTCTCTAATTTTATTTCTTCAGCAAAATTTAGCTGAATTACTTCCTCCACAGCTACCGGGTATGCCTCTACCCCTGTATAATTAATAAAGATTTCTTTAGCTTCAACAGCCTCCCAGGTAACCATGGCATTAAGACCAGTACCAAATCCAATCTCCAGAATAGAAATTTCTTTACAATTATCTCGCTCCAGAATTTTCTTAAGACCCATTTCAATAAAGACATGTCTTGCCTCTTGTATTGCACCGTGTTTAGAATGATATTGTTCATTCCATTCTGGCATATGTATGGTAGTAGAACCATCTCCGGTAGTAATAATCTCTCTTTTCATTTATTTATTATCAGCTACCAATACTCCATCTGCTATAAAAGATAATGTTCTTTTAGGTTTGGTAATAGCATTTATTTCTTCTTCAGATTTCCCTCCATCTTTTGCATAATGCTGTTGCTCCTCTACAGATACTTCAGAAACAAATGCCTTTCCATGAACAACTACTTCTTGCTGTTCAATATCTTTTGGTACAAAAAAACCGTAGTCTTTAAATTTTACCATTACAGTTTCTTCCTCGTTTGGAAGATCTAAAGTCATCCAACAACCTTTACTCTTACAAACCTCGTTTACGGTAGAAGTAAACTTCATAGGAATTGTATCTCCAGGTTTTAAGGTATTATAGGTGTTTTCCATTTCTAATGCAGAAACACTTTTATCTTCACCTAATTCTGCACCATAGTTCTGATACTTTTGATCATCTAATACTGCCGATGCTTCAACCTCCATACTTTTTTCCTCTTGAGAATTCTTACAAGAAATTATTAAAAGGACAGAAAATACTGCAAAAAGACTTAATTTTTTCATAATAATTTTAATTTAATGACTGTAAATCAATAACCTGTCAAATTTAGCAAAACTTTCAATTTTGATTCTAGTAATATTTCGGTAAATTTGCAATCTAAATTTTGACATAATGAAAAACGATGCAACCATCGCCCTTGATATTGTAAAAGCCCCTACCTCTAAAATTGATTCTGTAGACTTTGAGAACCTTAACTTCGGGCACATCTTTACAGATCATATGATGATTTGCGACTATAAGAATGGCGCCTGGCAAACTCCACAAATTAAGCCATACGGGGCAATTCAACTAGATCCTGCTGCTAAAGTATTCCATTATGGACAAGCGGTTTTTGAAGGAATGAAAGCCTTCAAAGACGACAAAGATAATATCTGGATGTTTAGACCAGAAGAAAATTTTAATAGAATTAATAAATCTTCTCATAGATTAGCAATTCCAGAATTTCCAAGAAATCACTTTTTTACTGTTTTGGAAGAATTGTTGAAAATGGAAAAAGATTGGATAAAGAAAGGTTTTGGAAATTCTCTATACATAAGACCTTTTGTTATTGCTACAGAACCTGGTGTACTTGCCTCTCCAGGAACAGAATACAAATTCATGATAATATGTTCTCCTGCAAAATCTTACTACAACGGTGAGGTTAGAGTACAATTTTCTGAAAGATTTAGTCGTGCTGCAGATGGTGGTGTTGGTTACGCTAAAGCTGCCGGGAATTATGGAGCACAATTTTACCCAACTAATCTAGCTAAGGCAGAAGGTTTCCAGCAGATTATCTGGACAGATGCTAATTCTCACGAATTCTTAGAAGAAGCTGGAACAATGAATATCTTCTTCAGAATAAATGATACGTTGATCACAGCACCAACTAACGACAGAATTTTAGATGGTATTACCAGAAAAAGTTTGATTCAATTAGCAGAGGAAGATGGAATTAATGTTGAGGTAAGAAGAGTTGCTGTAAAAGAGATAGTGGAGGCTGCAAAAGACGGTTCTTTAAAAGAGATCTTTGGTACCGGAACTGCTGCTGTAATTAACCCTATTCAAGGATTTGGGCATAAAGGGGAACGTTATGAGATCAAAAATCTTACAGACTCTTACGCTACTTATTTTAAAGAACGAATGATGAAGATCCAATACAATCTTGCTGAAGACAAATTTGGATGGAGATATCTTGTTAAAGAATAATTTCTTTTTATATATAATTAAAAAGCCTCTTGTTAAGAGGCTTTTCTTATTTACTCAAGATCTCATTAAAATTAGGCTTAAAGTAATTTGGCCCTTTTAGAACTTTCCCATCTTCTCTATAGATAGGCCTTCCATCTTCTCCTAGTTTGCTCATATTGCTTCTTTGTATCTCATCAAAGATCTCTTCTATCTTATGCTGCATTCCATGTTCTATAATGGTGCCGCATAGAATATAGAGCATATCACCTAATGCGTCTGCAACTTCAGTAATATCATTATTATTTGCAGCTTCCAAGTACTCTTCATTTTCTTCCTGCATTAAATTGAATCTCAATAAATTCTTGGCTGCTCCAAGATCTGCCACGGGCTTCTCATTACTACCTAGACCAAATGCATCATGAAATTTACGAACGCTATCTATTCTCTTTTTCATTATAATGAATGAGTTTTAAAAGTTAACTTTGTATAAAAATAGCTAAAAATGTTTAGTACCGGTCAATGGGTTTTTGCAGCCATCTTCTTTATTTCATTTGTAACCATTATTATATACAGTTATAGAAAAGACCTTCAGCTTCATAAAAAATATTATAAAGGTAGCTTATACGTGCTCGTAGGATTTTTGGTATTTATAGGTTTACTATTTGTTATCAAAAAATTCTTGCACGAGTAGTTTCTTATCCTTTTTACAAATAAAAAAACCTCATCAATATAATTGATGAGGTTTTTTTATTCTGTTTTACTTTCAGCTTATTTAGCCTCAGTAACTTTAGATTCTTTCTTCACTTTTAAGAAATTATAGTTCTTAGAGTAACTAAGCATTTGCGCTTGAAAATCTTCAGGTTGCTCAATTTTGATCGACTTAATTTCTCTATTATCATCCATTTCTGGAACTAATACTGGATTAACAAAACCGCTGTAAGGTGCAGATTTAAACTGCGCATTTCTATCCAGCACTTCTTTATGAATTGCCTGATCTACTTTCACACCATAATTCTCAACCAGATTCTTAGCTGCATTAAAATCTCCTTCAGATTTAATACGCTGTGTTTCTTTAAGTAATTCTCCAAAAAGCGCTCTTAACTTATCGTAATCTTTAATATCATAATAAGTCTTTCCATCTCTGGAAATTTTCTCGATAACATTTTCTGCTTTACCTTTTTCAAAAACCCAAGCACTTACCCACTGGCGATTTCTCATATGAGCTTCTTCCACATCATCTCCCTGATTCAATCTTCTTAATTGCGTAAGTAATCCATTTCTAATATAACCATCATAAGCAGCCATACCAGTTTTTTTATAATCATCTGTTAAGCCTAATTCTTGAATTTTTGGATCCATTAAATAGTAAAGCCCTACTAAATCTGCTCTACCCTCTTCCATAGTAGAAGCATAGTTTTTTAGGGTTTCTTTGGTTTCTCCAACTCCAGGATTCAACTGCCCTGAAGCATGTCCTACCACCTCATGCAATGCTGTATGCAATTTATCTGCATTCTTACCATACTCTTCTTCCAATTCAATCTCTTTTTCATCATTGGCAAACTCTTTTAGAACTCCAGAGCTTCCTGCATTGTTATAAGCACCAATGATATTTCCTAAAGAAACAGATTTACTTCCATGAGCCGCTCTAATCCAGTTAGCATTTGGAAGATTAACTCCTATTGGTGTACTTGGAGAAGCATCTCCAGCTTCACCAGCCACAATAACCGTTTTATACGTTACACCAACAACAGAATCTTTTTTATGCTCTGGCATTAATGGAGCGTTATCTTCAAACCACTGCACGTTCTTTTCCAGAACCTGCATTTTCTTAGACATTTCGAAATCTTTTATTTGAATGATACTCTCATAAGAACCTCTGTATCCCAAAGGATCGTTATATACTTCAATAAAACTATTAATGTAGTCTATATTCCCTTCGGTAGCTTCTACCCAAGCAACATTATAATCATCCCAAGTTTGAAGATCTCCAGTTTGGTAATATTTAATAAGAAGTCCAAAGGCATTGGCTTGTTTTTCATTTTCTGCCACACCTTTTGCTTTTTCCAACCACTTAATTATTTCATCTATAGCAGCACCGTAAAGACCACCACTTTTCCAAACTTTTTCAATTAGTTTTCCATTCTCTTTAACCAAAGTAGAATTTAATCCAAAAGAAAGCGGCTTATTAGCATTTGGAGAAGATTTCTTCTTATAAAAAGCTTCTGCTTCTGCAGCCGTTACATCTGGTCCATAAAAATTAATTGCAGACCCTTCCAACAATCCTTTTGAAGGATCTAAGTTCACCTTTTTAGCATCTTTATCATTAAAGATAACTTCGTAAGGTTCTCCTGTAAGTTCTGTATTAGTTTCTTTTAATAAAGTATCAAAATATTCTTTATTAAATTCTGGTTTCATCTTATCATTAGAGTAATGATGGTGAATCCCATTAGAGAACCATACTCTTTTCATGTAAGTAACATAAGAATTCCAATCTTCAGAATCTTTATCACCCTCATAGGTGTTATAAATATTTTCTAACGCATCTCTAATTTCAAGGTTATGTCTATAGTTCTGATCCCACATAATATCACGCCCGCTAAGACCTGCTTGCGTAAGATAATAAACCAGCTTCTGCTCTTTTAAAGAAAGATTCTCCCACCCCGGAATCTGGTAACGCAATACTTTAATATCAGCAAATTCTTCTACTGTAAAGTTAAAGGTAGTATCAACTTTTACATCGGCTTCAGCTAATTGATTATCCTTTGTATCATCTTTACAGGAAAACAGTAAAATAGACGCCGTAAAAAGCGTCAATAGAAATTTAGGTTTCATATAATTTTGTTTATTTTGATGCAAATGTAAGAATTCGCGTCTTGTAAATTAACTATATTAGCATTTTGAACCAATAACCCCCTCAAATAGATGAAAATTATTAAATATTTATTCTTTCTTATTTTAATTGCAATAATTGCAGGGGCCATCTATATAGCTACTAAAGATGGAAACTATCAGGTAGAAGACAGTATAAATGTTGCAGCACCAACCAGTGTTGTTTATAATGAAGTAAATGATTTCCGTAACTGGGAAAATTGGGGACCATGGAT
This sequence comes from Gillisia sp. Hel_I_29, assembly GCF_000744275.1. Lineage (NCBI taxonomy): Bacteria > Pseudomonadati > Bacteroidota > Flavobacteriia > Flavobacteriales > Flavobacteriaceae > Gillisia > Gillisia sp. Hel_I_29. The sequence goes on along the minus strand of NZ_JQLP01000005.1, from coordinate 969,246 downwards.
GGATGATGCAGATGATTTAATTTTAGATTATGGCTCTAAAGCCAGCGGTGAAGGTGGTTCATACTCTTGGAAAAGCGAAGATATGGGTGATGGAAATATTATTACCACTAAGGCTATTCCAAATAATTCTATAGAGCAGGAATTAAATTTTAAATCTACCTATGGCGAATCTACCAGCGATGTTTATTGGAAATTTGAAGATGCAGAAGATGGTACACTCGTTACTTGGGGCATAAAAGGCTCTCAAAGTTTCATGGAAAAGTTAGGATTTGCTTTTAAAGATGAATCCTTTTCTAATATGCTTAAACCGATGTTAGCAGAAGGTTTAGATAAATTGAAAAAGGTTACAGAAGATAAAATGAATGCTTATTCTATAAATGTAGATGGCATTACACAGCATGGTGGAGGATTTTATATGTACACAACTACAGCTTCTAAAGTAAGCCAAGTGAGAGTGAAGATGCCGAAAATGTTTACTGATGTTTCTTTATATATGAAGCAAAATAATATTACCGAATCTGGTAATCCATTTGTATTATATAATCAATGGGATAAACAAAACAACTCTGCTATCTATTCTGTTGGAATTTTTACTCCAAGCTTAGTGATTACCCCTGCAGAGAGTTCTATACTTAATGGAATGCTACCCGTTCAAAAAGTTGTTAAGACCACTTTAAAGGGTGATTATAAATATATGCAGAGGGCTTGGGATAAATCGTACCAATATATTTCTGATAACAATTTACAACCATCTGAAGATCAAGCGGTTTTTGAGGTTTATAAAGTAAGCGCAGCACAGACACAAAATCCATCTCTTTGGATCACAGAAATATATATTCCTTTAATACAGCCAGAAGTAGAAATTCTAAACTAGTTTTATGAAAGCCTTATTAATGGTTTTTTTAGGAGGAGGCTTGGGAAGTGTTTTAAGATATGCTATCTCAAAATATTTAAATCAGCTTCCGTTCCAAGTACCATTAGGAACACTAACCGTAAATATTTTAGGAAGCTTGCTGTTAGGCCTTTTTTTAGGTATAGCTTTAAAAGGTGGTCAACTTTCTAATAATATGATCTTATTTTTAGCTACAGGATTTTGTGGTGGTTTTACTACCTTTTCTACTTTTGCTTTTGAAAATCAGGAACTTTTGAAAGCCGGAGATTATTTTAACTTCTCTATTTATACTTTTGGAAGTTTACTTGCTGGATTTACTGCTATATTTATTGGTTTATTCCTGTCAAAATTAGTGTAAAAAATCTTTAGCATTATAACTCACCCCTACTGGAATTGCTATGTCTAAATCATTTTCTACAGGAAGAATAGGACAAGCATATTTTTTACTGTAAGCGCAGTAAGGATTGTAAGCTTTATTAAAATCTAGAGTTACCTTTTTAGATAAAGGTAATAACAAGTCTATATATCTACCTCCGCCATAAGTTATATCTCCATTAGTAAGATCTGTAAAAGGCAAAAATAAGTAGTCTGCATATTCCGGTTTTCGCAATAGATCCTGACTTTGATAGACGTTCAACTTCAAATTCTTTCCTTTCAGCTTAAAATATAATTCTCCATACTTAACATAAATTGGAGTGCGCTTTTTTGTAGTAGGCATTTCAAAAGGAGATTCAAAAGGTGTTCTAATAAATTCTGCTTCAACCACATAGGTAGTATCAATTTTTAAGAAGGTAAGACTTTTAAAAACTTTTCTCTCTTCAATAGTTAAAGGAGATTCGGCAGGATCTTTAAATTCTTTATTGATGTTACGCTGAAATTCTAACACACTTTCCTTTTCAGAAGTTTGAGCCGCAACGCAAAATGTTTCAAACATAATTAACAACAACACTATTCTCTTTAATCTTAAAAATGACATAATTCACTATTTAGTTGATTCAAATTAGAGAATAATATTAGCGAAAATTAATCTAATTTTGAGATCTATCTCTTATCAATGATTAGTAGAATATACCGCTCTTATATAGATTCTTTTAGCGACTTAAGGAAGGAAGTTTGGCTTTTAGCATTTATTACCTTTATAAATCGTGCCGGAACCATGGTTATACCCTTCCTTTCTTTATATCTAACTAAGAGCAGAGGATTTTCTTTAGAGCAAGTTGGATGGATCTTAACATTTTTTGGACTAGGTTCTGTAGCAGGATCATGGTTAGGAGGAAAACTCGTAGATACTATAGGCCACTACAAAACAATGACCGGAAGTTTGATCTTATCTTCTGTTCTATTTGTACTACTTCAATTCCCAACAACCTTTTGGGGAATCTGTGCAGGTATATTTTTGGTGATGATGGTGGCAGATATGTTTCGACCCGCAGTATTTGTAGCAATTAGCGCATATAGCAAGCCTGAAAACAGAACCAGATCTGTAACGCTTATAAGATTGGCTATTAATTTGGGATTTTCTGCCGGTCCGGCTTTAGGCGGACTAATAATAGCTACTTCAGGGTACAGCGGACTTTTTTGGGTAGATGGTATTACCTGCTTGGCAGCAGGATTATTGTTATTGAAATTATTACATCCTAAGAAGGCTATAGAAAATAAACTTGAAGAAAACTTAAATCCGCTTGGGGTTATGAGTGATAGACCTTATTTACTTTTTATAGTATCTATGATCTTATTTGGATTTATATTCATTCAATACTTCTCTACCATGCCTTTGTACTATGCTCAAGGCTTCAAAATGTCTGAATTTGAAATTGGATTATTATTAGGCATGAACGGCTTTTTGATATTTTTATTAGAAATGCCCCTAATAAAATATCTGGAAAGTAGGAAGTTTAACCCTATTGGTTTAATGATTTGGGGTACCGCTTTGGTAGGAATAAGTTTCTTACTAGTAAACCTAAGCGGATTAATAGGGATACTAATTGTTGGAATGATATTTCTTACAATAGGAGAAATGATAGCCTTCCCATTCTCTAATACATTTGCTTTAAAGAGAGCAGAAAGAGGTAAACAAGGATCTTATATGGCACTTTACAGTATCGCTTTTTCTACTAGCCACATCTTTGGACATAATTCGGGAATGCAACTTATAGAAAATTTTGGCTATGAATTTACGTGGTACACAATGGTATTTTTAGCTATCCTAGCCTGTGCGCTTCTTGTCTGGCTGAAAATTACAATAAGAAAAGAAGCTATTAGTTCTCCTCCAAATTAAGATTATAGAATTTAGATCTTCCCAAGTATTTCCTGATAACCTTGTTATATTCCGGGCTTAATTTAAGATCCAAGGTTCCTGGGATAGTATAAAGTGCATCTAAATTATCATAGCCGGTTTTTAAGAGATCTTCTAAGTAAAGCAGCGCTGTTTCGTAGTCTCCATCTGAGGCACTTAATGATATTACTTTAAAATATCCTTTTGGGTTTTCTTTATCAAAGATAGTTTGTAATACAGCTGTAAAGACTAATAGATCTATACTGGATCCTTGCTCCTCAAACTGTACAAGAGATAATTGCGCCATATTTTGAAGATATCCTTGCAATCTATAACCCATTCTCGCTTCTGCAATATTTTCAGAACCCTTGTTTTCTTCTAGCTCTTTAATTTGCTGATTCCAATATCCGAGATTTTCAAAATTTATCTGTGCCAGATCATCCGCTAAATAATAGGAAAATTCAGACTTCTTAATGTTTTCTGTGGTGATGGCTTTGGCAAAATTTCTTCTTTGAGATCTATAGATCTTATTTTTTTTAATTTCTTTCTGCATTTCTCTGATGATATCCTGAGAACCTTCTACTGGAAATTTTTGAGACATAAGATCTAGAAATTCATAGGCTTCATAAAAACTTAACTTTCTTCTTAAATTCTCTGCGATTCGAAGATCGTACTCAAATAACTTCTGTGCAGAATTACCATTTACTGTTGAGTCTGATTTAAGTCTTTGAAGCGTAAACTCAGATATACCGCTATAGATAAGATCTGCTGAAGGATATTCCTTTGCACTTGTAAATGAGTAAATACGAGAGGGGTATCCTATTTTGGAAATATAACTACTGATATCGCTGAGCCTATAATAATCTGGATCTTTATAATCTATCATGCCCACAAAAGCATATCCTTTATTTTTTTTCAGAAACTCTGAGTTAATCCAGAAATCTCCAATAGCCATCACACCTTTAATATCTGTTCGAATAGCAGAGACCGCCATGGCAGCTTCTGCTCCTGCATTACTACCGGTGGTATAAATAGCATTCTTATCAATAGAAAAATAAGCCTGTACGGTCTCTATTAATCTATCACCAATTTCTACATTTTTTAAAAGATCCAGATCCTTCGAGACATTATTGGAAGCCGCAATTATATAACCTTGCTCTTCTCCTATCTTTTTAAATAATTGTGTAACTATTTTACCTCTCCCTTCAGAATCAAAAATTACAATAATAGGCCAGGTCTTTTCTGTTGTATAAGAAGTTGGCAGGTATACAGAAAAAGTTTCATTTGAGGCATTTGCCACAATCAAACTATCTGTTACGATACCTTTTTTAAGCGTTAATTGCTGTGCTGAAATTAGCACACTAGAGAACATGAAGAAAGTTAGGAATAGATATTTCAAGAATTCAAGATTTAAAACATCAAGTTAGAATAAATTGAGCATATAAAAAAAGGCCTCTATCATAGAGACCTTAAGGGCTTTTTCTAAACAAAATGTTGGGATTATTTTTTAACTCTTTGCAATTTCATATTTTCAGTTTCTGGGAAAAAGATTTTTGCTAATACTGAGATCACCAATAGATCGGCAAATATCACAAATAACACTCTCACCGCCGGTATACCAAAAAAGTTCATTCCTGTAAAGCCTATTAAACCTGTTATAACGGTTAATGCAAGGAATATTAAAGTATAATTTTTCATAGCGTATTATTTTTATCAAAGATAACTACAGAGTTGTCGCACAAGTATTAAAGAAATTACAATTACGCAGATTTTAACTAAATTATATTCATAACGTAAAAGAGTGTTAAAATTTGGCATTGCTTGCCTTAAACTTCCTACTTCAGAATAAAGCCCTATCTTTGCAGCCGGTTGCGATCTTCTCCGACAACGCAACATTTACACATAGTCTGCCCCAGAACAAATTTTCAAGCGGCGCAGCATTTATAATTCATACATGACATTTAACGATTTACAATTAACTGAACCTTTACAAAAGGCAGTACAAAAAGTGGGATATACCAATCCTACCCCTATACAAGCACAATCTATACCCGCAATATTAAAAGGACGCGACGTTCTAGGTTGCGCCCAAACCGGAACAGGAAAAACAGCCGCTTTCTCCATTCCTACAATACAACTATTAAACTCAAATTCTCAAAACAATGGTCGCAGAACAGACATTAAATGTTTGATCTTAACACCTACAAGAGAACTTGCTATTCAAATTGGTGAAAGCCTTGCTGATTATGGACGATTCACCAATCTTAAACATCTTGTGATCTTTGGTGGTGTTCCTCAAAATTCTCAGGTTAATGCGTTAAGAAATGGAGTAGACATTTTAGTGGCAACCCCAGGAAGATTGTTGGATCTGATGGATCAAGGTTTTATCTCTCTTTCCAAAATTGAAATTTTCACCTTAGATGAAGCAGATAGAATGCTTGATATGGGATTTGTTCATGATGTAAAAAAAGTGATCAAAAAAATTCCTCAAAAACGTCAAACTTTATTCTTCTCTGCTACCATGCCAGATTCTATTCTAGATCTTGCCAATAGTATTTTAGATAATCCGGTAAAAGTTGAAGTTACACCAGTATCTTCTACTGCGGAAATGATACAGCAAGAAGTATATTTTATAGATAAAGCGAATAAGAAGAATTTGCTTATTGACCTCTTACAGGATAATGATGCAGATAGAGTGCTTGTTTTTACAAGAACTAAACATGGTGCTAATAAGGTGGTTAAAGACCTTATGAAGGAAAATATAAAAGCGGAAGCCATTCACGGGAATAAAACTCAGAATGCAAGACAGAAAGCTTTAAAGAACTTTAAAGACAAGACTACCCGCGTACTTGTAGCTACAGATATTGCAGCTCGTGGAATAGATATAGATGAGTTGGCTTTGGTAATTAATTACGAAGTCCCAAACATAGCAGAAACTTATGTTCATCGTATAGGAAGAACAGGTAGAGCTGGAGCTAGTGGTAAAGCTATTTCTTTTTCAGATTATGAGGAAAAATCATACATTAGAGATATTCAAAAATTAATAGATCAGAAGATTCCTGTAATTGAAGGTCATAATTATCCAATGGAGCTCTTTGAAGTTCCGGCAAAGAAACCTCAACAAAGAAGACCATCAAGAAACCAGAGCAAACCTTCTAATTCTAAGCGAACAAACTCAAATTCTAATAATAATTCTAAGGGCAGAAGTTTTGACAGATCCAAAGCTAAATAAAGGACATTCTGAAAATTACTTTGGAGACTACAGAGATTTTTGGTGGAACAAGGCATTTCTTGATCTCACTGCCAATAGGCTTGAGCTATCCAGAATTGGATCTATGCTAGATGTAGGTTGTGGAAATGGACATTGGACGAGGTTACTTGCACCATACCTTTCTCACAACGCTTCTATTACGGCAGTAGATAGTGATGTTAGGTGGTATTCAGAAAATAAAGAACTAGAAGGACATATCTATAATTTAGATAGGTCCTTCAATTTATTAAAAGGAGATGCTCAAAATCTGCCTTTTGAAGATGATCATTTTGAAATGGTTACCTGCCAAACAGTTCTTATTCATGTTCCTCACCCGCAAAAAGCGCTTAAAGAAATGCTTCGAGTTTTAAAACCTGGCGGAATTTTGCTATGTGTAGAACCAAACAATATCGTTCAAAGCTTAACCAAAACATCGCTTACTAAAAATGATTCTATAGAGGAAACTCTAGACCACATTAAATATAGATTGATCATAGAAAGAGGTAAGAAAAATATGGGTCGAGGAGATAATTCTCTAGGTGATCTCTTACCGGGAATGTTTGCATTGGAAGAACTTAAGAATATTGAAGTTAGATTGTCTGACAAAGCGATTGCAATGTATCCTCCTTACAATAATGAGGAACAAGTAGCAACCTTAAAACAATGGATGAAGGGAAGTTCCTGGAAATCTAATACTCAAAAAGATATAGATTTTTTTAGTGCTGCAGGGGAAGAATATATGCAGTTCTATTTTGAGTATCAGGAAAAATACTCAAGGAGAGATGAGCATGTAATGGGCGCATTACAAAGAGAGCAGTATCATGCTGCAGGAGGCTCAATGATGTATCTTGTAAGTGGAATTAAATAAATAGTTTATCTACCCCCCCTACTTTTTATAGGTGCATGTTCTACGACATTAGATAGAATAATATGCGTTTTTGTTTCTCCGTAGGTAATTAGCTTATCTATAAATTCTTCTAAGTGAGTTTGATCGAATAAGACCACTTCCATAATAATATTTTCATTACCGGTGATCCTGTAACAATTAATCACTTCTTTAAATTCTTTTACCTTCTCTAAAAAAGGCTTGAGTCTTCCCATAAAAGCTCTTAAGGTAATAACTGCTTTTAATTGATGTCCTGTTTTGTGATAGGAAACCTCAGCTTTATAGCCCTTTATAATTCCTTTATCTTCCATCTTCTTAACTCGCTCTGCTACTGCAGGAGAGGTTAAACCAACTTTTCTGCCAATCTCCGCAAACGATTGACGAGCATTGATCTGCAACTCATCTAGTATTAACCAGTTTATTCTATCTAAAGGCATTTTTAAATATTTTAAGACTAAAATTACATAATATTAAAGTAATAGCGCAATTATGCTTTAAATATTAAAGCATGACCATCAGCATTCTTGCTATTTTTATGAAACGTAAGAAATTATAGTTTTATATGGAATCTAATTTTACTCAATTAAAAGTTTACCAAAAAGCTCAGGAGATCTTTAAGGTATCTCGCGCCATTGCATGTATTATTAGTGACAATAAAAATGTGATGGAAATGGGAATTTCCAATAACTATAATTATCATTTTGCTGGAGAAATAGTATCAGACTCTCTAAGATTGGTGCCAAGTTTGGCAGTGGTACATAATACCTCCAATTCTTCTTTAAGATTAAAACGTGCTAATAATATTAGAAAGTCTGCCAAAAGAATGCTTATAAAGTGCAGAAAGTTAGAATTTAATGGAGTGAAGGAAACAGAGTTCTTAAATCTTCTAAAATCTGAGATCCTTCAATTTGAAAACCTATTTACAGATTGGCTAAATAATCTTCACTACAAGAAAGACGAGTAGTTATTTAAGTAGCACATCTTCTGTAAAGAATGCCAATTTTACACCCTGTATAAACATATTGGTACCTATAATGGCTATGATCAATCCCATGATCTTCTCTATTACCACGATTTTATTGGCACCTATATATTTCACCAAATATTCGCTAGAGATAAAAGCCAAATAGTTAAGCCACATAATTAAGGCTAACATAGAGATAATAATAACTAATTCTATGTATCCTGCAGTAGTTGTATAGTTCATTGCAGTAACTATAGTTCCAGGTCCTGCAAGAATAGGGATAGCTAATGGAGAGATCGAGATACCTTCATTAAAGTTTACCTCAGTTTGGTTATCTATACTAGATTCTTGAGAACGTATCATTTCAAACCCAACAAAGAATATTAAAATTCCTCCCGTGATCTTAAATGCTGGAATTGTTAAACCAAAAAGATCGAAAATATATTTACCCAGAATTATAAATCCGGTAACAATAATAAAAGCAGTGATAGTAGCCTTTTTAGATATTTTCTTTTTGGTAGCTCTATCTGCCTGTTTAGTAAGACTGATAAAAATCGGAATATTCCCAGCGGGACTATTAATCGCGAAGAAACCTGTAAATACAGCTATAGCAAATAACCACAGATTTTCCATTAGATTAGTTTTAAGAAGCTGCGAAGTTAAATTAATTTTTTGGATTAAATAATTATCTAATACATTTTGAAAATAAAAAAAGCGCTACCCTTTTAACTAAAGAGTAGCGCCTTTTATTCAATTATATACTCTAACAATTACATATTTCTTCTATACTGTCCGCCAACTTCGAACATTGCCTGAGTGATCTGCCCTAGAGAACAAACTTTTGTAGCTTCCATAAGAACTTCAAATAAATTCTCATTATTAATAGCAGCTTCTCTAATTTTAACCAATGAACGTTCTGCATCATTTTCTTTCGCCTTCTGCAAATTTTGAAGGGTCGTAATTTGATATTGCTTTTCTTCCTCTGTTGCTCTAATTACCTCTCCCGGTGTAACCGTTGGAGAACCTGTAGAACTCAAGAATGTATTTACACCAATAATTGGAAATTCACCATTATGCTTCAATGTTTCATAATACAAGCTTTCTTCCTGTATCTTGCTACGTTGGTACATGGTTTCCATAGCACCAAGAACACCACCTCTTTCTGTTATTCTATCAAATTCTAAAAGAACTGCTTCTTCTACAAGATCTGTCAATTCTTCAATAATGAAAGCACCTTGAATTGGGTTTTCATTTTTGGTTAGCCCTAACTCTTTATTGATAATTAACTGAATTGCCATTGCTCTTCTTACAGAAGCTTCTGTAGGCGTAGTAATAGCCTCATCATACGCATTGGTATGTAAGGAATTACAGTTATCGTAAATTGCATAAAGTGCTTGAAGCGTTGTTCTAATATCATTAAAATCTATCTCCTGAGCATGCAAGGATCTTCCAGAAGTTTGAATGTGATATTTCAACATTTGAGCTCTTGGATTAGCTCCATATTTATATTTTAATGCTTTAGCCCATATCTTACGTGCCACTCTACCAATTACCGCATATTCAGGATCTATTCCGTTAGAGAAAAAGAAGGAAAGGTTTGGACCAAATTTATTGATGTCCATTCCTCTGCTTAAGTAATACTCTACATACGTAAAGCCGTTAGCCAATGTTAAAGCCAATTGAGTAACAGGATTTGCCCCTGCTTCTGCTATGTGATAACCAGATATAGATACCGAATAAAAGTTTCTTACTTTTTCTTCAATAAAATATTCTTGAACATCTCCCATCAATCTCAAAGCAAATTCTGTAGAGAAAATACAGGTATTCTGTGCCTGATCTTCTTTTAATATATCTGCCTGTACCGTACCACGAACAACACTTAAGGTATGTTTTTTAATGTCTTCATAAATATCTGAAGGTAAAACCTGATCTCCGGTAACTCCTAACAGCATAAGACCTAAACCATTATTACCTTCCGGTAATTTTCCCTGATAAAATGGTCTATCTACTTCTTTATCCTTATAGAGCTTATCGATTTTTTCTTCAACTTCTCTCTCTAATCCATTTTCAACAATATACTTCTCACATTGCTGATCTATGGCAGCATTCATAAAAAACCCAAGTAACATTGGTGCCGGACCGTTAATGGTCATACTCACCGATGTCATTGCATCTGCAAGATCAAAACCTGAATATAACTTCTTAGCATCGTCTAAACAGCAAATCGAAACTCCTGCATTACCAATCTTTCCGTAGATATCTGGTCTAAAATCTGGATCGTTACCATAAAGAGTAACAGAATCGAACGCTGTAGATAGACGTTTTGCCGGTAGCCCCTGACTTACGTAATGAAAACGCCTGTTGGTACGCTCTGGCCCACCTTCTCCCGCAAACATTCTGGTTGGATCTTCTCCAGCTCTTTTAAACGGATAAAGCCCTGCTGTATAAGGAAATTCTCCCGGTACATTTTCTTGAAGACACCATCTTAGAATATCTCCCCAAGCTTGATACTTTGGCAAAGCTATTTTCGGGATCTGCGTATGCGAAAGAGATTCTGTATGAGTCTCCACTTTTATCTCTTTGTCACGTACCTTGAAAGAATAAATCGGCTCTTTATATTTATTTACTTTTTCGCTCCAACCGGTAATAACTTCCCAATTATATGGATCTAGATCCATTTTTACGCGATCGAATTCTTTCTTTAGAAGATCTGAAAGATCTGAGTTTTGTTCAGTTTTACTTTCTTCTAAACTCTCTTCATCCAAACCGTATTGAGAAAGTGTTGGCTTAACATTGGTTACAGATTCTATTGTTTTATAAATTCCATAAAGCTTTTGCGCAACTTCCACTTGAGAATCTGCTTTCTCATCATAACTTCTATTATTCTCGGAGATCTCAGAAAGATATCTGGTTCTTTTTGGCGGAATGATGAAGATCTTCTCACTTTTATCATCACTTATCTCGAAAGTAGAATTAAATTTAGATCCGGTTTTCTCATCCACTTTATTGATGATATTACTATAAAGTGTATTCATTCCAGGGTCATTAAACTGAGAAGCAATAGTTCCATAAACAGGAAGCTTTTCTGCATCTTCATGCCATAACTGATGATTTCTTTGATATTGCTTTTTCACATCACGAAGTGCATCCAAGGCTCCACGTTTATCAAATTTGTTTATTGCTACTAGATCTGCAAAATCTAACATATCTATTTTCTCTAACTGAGTAGCAGCACCAAATTCTGGTGTCATTACATAAAGAGAAGCATCAGAATGTTCTAAAATTTCAGTATCAGATTGCCCAATTCCAGAGGTTTCTAAAATAATTAGATCATATTGAGCTGCTTTTAGCACATCTACAGCTTCAGCAACATACTTAGACAATGCAAGGTTGGATTGTCTTGTTGCCAAGGAACGCATATAAACTCTGGTGTTATTAATCGCATTCATTCTAATTCTATCTCCTAATAGTGCTCCACCCGTTTTTTTCTTTGATGGATCTACAGATATAATTCCAATGGTTTTCTCCGGAAAGTCGATCAAGAATCTTCTTACTAATTCATCTACCAAAGAAGATTTTCCAGACCCACCGGTTCCGGTAATTCCAAGAACTGGAGTTTTAAGCTCTGGCATTTTTATTTTATCGAAAACCTTTTTAAAGTCTTCGTGTCTATTTTCAGCTAAAGAAATTAAACGTGCAATAGTGTTTACATCTTTATTTTTCAGCAATTCTTCAGCTTGACTTTCCTTTTCTAATTTTGGAGTGGGTGTATCTGCAGTTCTTACCAGATCATTAATCATCCCTTGCAATCCCATTTCTCTACCATCATCTGGAGCATAGATCCTGGTTACACCATAATCCATAAGTTCTTTGATCTCTTCAGGAAGTATTACTCCACCTCCACCACCAAAGATCTTAATGTGCGCTGCTCCTTTTTCTTTAAGCAGATCATACATATACTTAAAGTATTCATTATGTCCTCCCTGATAAGAAGTCATTGCAATAGCATTGGCATCTTCCTGAATGGCACAATTAACCACTTCTTCAACACTTCTATCATGTCCTAAATGAATTACTTCAACCCCGGTAGATTGAATAATTCTTCTCATAATATTTATAGCAGCATCATGTCCATCAAAAAGAGAGGCAGCTGTTACTATTCTAACTTTATTCTGAGGTATATAAGGAGCTTGTACTTCCATTGGTAAATTTTAAATTTTGATTCCGCAATTTACGAATTTCGTAATGAACTTTCGAAATAGAGAAATATTTTAAAGATTTACAGATTATAAAACGCATCAAGAATTAAATTACCAACTTAAAATGCTATTTATTATTTATTTATAAATAAAGGTTTTAGTAAAACTATAACATGACTACAGCTAAATAAATCAGACTTTTATAGAAATTTTGAAATCGTTCATATTATGAAAAAACTTCTACTTCTTTTAATACTTCCTTTATTTTTAGGATGTGCAGAATTACAAGATATCGCTTCACAACTTCCAAATTCTGAATATGGGGTTACTAATACCGAAATTTCTTCCGGACTAAGAGAGGCATTAAATTTGGGAATAGATAGGCAAGTTAACAAGTTAACCCAGGAAGATGGTTTTTTCAAAAATGAGCTTGTAAGAATTTCGCTTCCTCCAGAACTTCAAAAAGTTGATCAAACCTTACGTAGTGTTGGATTAAGCTCTTTAGCAGATGAAGGATTGAAAGTATTGAATAGAGCTGCTGAAGATGCGGTGAAAGAAGCAACACCAATCTTTGTAAGCGCTGTTCAGCAAATAACTTTTAATGATGCAAGAAATATTCTTTTAGGAAATAATACAGCTGCTACATCTTATTTAACTTCAAAAACTGAAGATCAACTATACTCTAAGTTTAATCCGGTTATTTCTAATTCTTTAGATAAGGTGGGTGCAACTCAAGTATGGAGCAATATTATTGCGAAATATAATAATTTACCACTGGCTAGCAAGGTGAATCCCGATCTTCCTGATTATGTTACTAATGAGGCTTTGAAAGGAGTTTATAAAATGATTGCAGTAGAAGAACAGCAAATTAGAACAGATCTTGCGTCTAGAACGTCAAGACTATTACAACGAGTCTTTTCTCTACAAGATTAACAGATTTAACGATATAATTCCATTACCTTGTAAATATTACAAAACCTTTAACCTGAGGTTAATAAAATATAAGGGCATAAGCCCCTAATTTTGTAACCTAAAGTAGATGATGATGTTAGGAAACTTATTTTATAAAAGTGAAGAAGATAGATTGTGTCAAAAATATTCTGAATTGATGAGTCAATCATTTAGGGTTGCGCTACACAACAAAGAAAAAAGCGACAAAATTAGAGCAAGAGCTAAAAAGATCTTACTTCAACTTAAAAAAATGAATTGTAAAAAAATAGACAAAAGCTTATAGCTAATTATTAAGAAAACTTATTGTCTTAAAGTAGTCGAAAGCTTTCAACAAACGGGATCCATACCAGCTAAAATATTCTCCGTTTACTAAAATTGTTTTTGTATTAAAGAGTTTATCTATTTCTGAAATATGTTTTTCCCTAAAAGGATAAGGTTCTGAGCTTAGTAAAACGATGTCGATATCCAAATCCTTCAACATTTCCGGTGTTACAACCGGATATCTATCCGCACTGTTTTTATATACGTTATCGCAGTTATTTAATTCTAACATAGAATTGATAAAGGTATTTCCACCTACTGCCATCCATGGATCTTTCCAAATTAGGTAAACAACTTTTTTTATGCGATTATCTATGTTTAATTCACCTTTTTTATACTGAATAGCGTTAACCAATTGGGATGCTTGCTCTGTTCTTTTGAATATTTCACCATATTGCAGAATTAACTGATAGGTATCTTCTAATGTAATAACATTAGATACATGAACGGAAGCTATCTTTTCTAATGCCAAGACCATCTCTTCTGTGTTCTCCTCTTTATTGCAAAGAATAATATCTGGCTTTAAGTCTGCTATCTTATTAAAATGAACATTCTTAGTGCCTCCTACAATTTTCTTTTCCTTCTTAAGACCTTCAGGATGAACGCAAAATTTTGTAATTCCTACTATTGAATCTTTAAGACCTAAAGAACATAATAGTTCTGTTTGACTAGGCACTAAAGAAATTATCCTCTTAGGAATTTGGGTAATATCTAACAACCTACCTAGTTGATCTTTCATCAGCCTTTTAGAGATTCTTCATTAGCTCAGACATTTCGCGTTGCATAACTTCAGCCTTAGCTGCAGCGATCTCTGCGAAATTTGAACTTTCTGATGCATATATAATTCCTCTAGACGAATTCACTAATAATCCAACATTTTTATTCATACCATATTTACAAACTTCTTCCAAACTACCACCCTGAGCACCAACGCCAGGAACTAGAAGAAAACTATCTGGTACGATCTTTCTAATTTCAGCTAAATACTCGGCTTTTGTAGCTCCCACTACATACATTAATCTTTCTGAATTTTCCCAGGTCTTGGAAACTTCAATCACCTTTTTATATAATTGGGTATCATCAGTTTTTAGCGTCTGAAAATCAAAAGCGCCTTCATTAGAAGTTAAGGCTAGTAAAATGGTGTGTTTATTTCTGATGTAAAGAAAAGGTTCTACAGAATCTTTACCCATATACGGTGCAACGGTTACAGAATCAAACGCCATTTCTTGTAAAAATGCTTTTGCGTACATGGAAGAAGTGTTTCCAATATCTCCACGCTTAGCATCTGCAATGGTGAAAAGTTGCGGATAATTCTCATTAAGATATTCTATGGTTTTATTTAGCGCTTTCCATCCCTTTTTACCATGAGCCTCATAAAAAGCTGTATTGGGCTTATAAGCTATCGCAAATTGATGAGTTGCATCTATAATAGCTTTATTAAACTCGAAGATAGGATCTTCTTCAGAAAGTAAGTAGGTGGGGATTTTTTCTAGATCTGTATCCAAGCCTATACAAAGAAAAGATCTTTTCTTAAAAATTTGCTCTACAAGCGCTTCGGTGGTCATAACAAATAAGGTTTGAGGTAAAGATAATTTACTTATTAGATATAAAAAAATCCCGCAGTTGCGGGATTTTGTATGTGAAACAGTTTAAAATACGTCGCTGTTCTCTTTTAATTTTTCTGTATTCTCTACTAGCTGAAGTTCATCAATAATTTTTTGAATATCTCCACTAATAATATTGGAAAGATCGTAAAGCGTAAGATTTATACGATGATCTGTAACTCTTCCCTGAGAATAATTATAAGTTCTAATTTTAGCACTTCTATCTCCACTGGCAACCATAGAGTTCCTCTTCGCAGAATCTGCCTCCATTTTCTTTGCAAGTTCCATTTCATATAATCGAGAACGCAATACTCTAAATGCTTTCTCTTTATTCTTATGCTGAGATTTTTGATCTTGACACTGCGCTACCAATCCTGTAGGTACGTGAGTTAAACGTACTGCAGAATATGTGGTATTTACAGACTGACCTCCAGGGCCTGAAGAACAGAAATAGTCTACTCTCACATCTTTTGGGTTGATCTCTACATCAAACTCTTCTGCTTCTGGTAAAACCATAACTGTAGCTGCAGAAGTATGCACTCTACCTTGAGTCTCTGTTTGAGGAACACGTTGAACACGGTGAACACCGGCTTCAAATTTTAAAGTACCATAAACATCTTCTCCAGAGATCTCAAAGATCATCTCTTTAAAACCACCACTGGTACCTTCATTATAATCTACAATATTGGCTTTCCAGCCTCTGCTTTCTGCATATTTATTGTACATCTTATAAAGATCTCCAGCAAAAATACTCGCCTCATCTCCACCGGTACCTGCACGAATTTCCATCACAACGTTCTTAGCGTCTTCAGGATCTTTAGGCACCAACATCATTCTTATCTTCTCTTCTAATCCAGGAACTTGAGATTTAGCCTCGTCGAGTTGCATCTTTGCCATCTCTGTCATTTCTGCATCACTTCCATCTGCAATCACTTCCTGAGCTTCTGCAATATTATCTGTAAGACGAATGTATTTTTCACGCTCATCCATGAGCGCTTTTAAATCTTTGTATTCTTTATTAAGTTCTACATAACGCTTTTGATCTTGCATAATATCGGGTTGAATGATAAGATCATTTACCTCGTCAAAACGTTGCTTCACTATATTCAGCTTCTCAATCATAAAATTTAGGATGATTTTTCGAGTCAAATTTACGATAAATCGATGGATTTAACAGAATTTGAATTACAGGTTTACTAGAAAAATTATGTAGCTTTCTGAATTTCTTCAGAATTATATGGAATCACTCGAGAATCCAAAGAAGTAAATTTAACAAGAGATCCTATCCCAATTAAATAAAATATCCCATATAGATCATAAAAACTACCAGAATTCGGAAAAGAGCTAATAATTAAAGTGAGATCACTTCCTACAAGTAAGAATATGGTAATGATTAAAATACGGCTACTGTTATTTTGATACTTACTATTAAAATAAAATGTAAAAACCATTAAGCAAAACGATGCAATACTAAAAAGTATAAAAATAATGGAAGCCATTGGATCATGATCTTCCACTGAAATGATTTCGAATAAAAGATAGAACATTACAGCGTTGAGCGCTAGCACGAGAATAAAGAGCATTGTTTGAAAATAATTTTGCCATAAGATCCTTACATATCTTCTTAAGTGCAATACTAAAGCTATATAAGATATCCCTCCCAAAACCATTTTTGAGTTCTCTAAATGAATTCTTGAATAATTAATTAAAAGATTATCTGAAATAACAACTACTAAAAAAGCTGTGATTAGATAATATTGATCTTTTTGAAGGTCCTTAAAAAATAGAATTCCGAAGAAAAAATAGGTAAAGTTTCTTAACCATCTACTCTCTAGTAGTCCAAATTGTAAGATAACAATACTGTTAAGAATAAGAAGAACTATTCCTATGATAAATGAAACATGATTTAAACGTGCCATTAAAATAAAATTACACGAAGAAGTACGATAAAACAGCTCGGGTGGTTTTATTAAAACAGATATTTATGGATACAATGTAGATTTATTTGAATCCCTTCTGGTAGCACTAATAGCGTACTGTACTAAAAAGGCTATAGCAAGAATATTAAAAATTCTTTCCGGGATATAAAATTCTTCAAATTCTAAATAAAATGCAATGAAGTAGGTCAGATCTGAAAAAATAAGTCCCAGAACAGCTGCTATATAGTATAATGAGATCTTATTTTCATACCTATTACTGTATGAAATAGCTGCCGCTACCACTAAAATAGAAGCTACACCGTAAATATAGAATAAGGTATTAAAAGCATCATAATCATACTCACTAGGAACCATTTCTACTAAGGCTAATAGCAAAAAAATATTCACAACCAATACAACTCCAAATACTGCCACCTGCGTGAATTCTAATCTAAGTCCTTTTAATTTTTTTGCCACTAATGAAAAGAGCAATAAATAAATTGCAATTCTCATAATAAAAGTAAGAAGATTAAATATTGGTATCTTATAAAAAATAAGAAAGCCATCACATATAAGTAGCAGCAAAAATAGAATTAAATGCTTTTTAGAATACTCATTAAAAAATAAAAGAAGCAAGAAGTAAATAAGCATGTTTCCAAAACGCATATAATCGCTCACCTCGGTAGAAAACTCGAGCAGCGTCCAAATATTGATAAAGATCAATAAAGCTTTTGCAACTGGCAATATGATTTTACTGATATTCATAGGGATTCTCAGATAAAATACCTCTTAACCGTAAATTTAGAGATTCACTTACATCTTAAGGATATAAGTTAAATATTTTAATTGATAAAAGAATTTTTTAATATTCAAAAATACCTTTTGAACTACTAATTGTGAGTTTTTTAGTATTTGATGCTTCCACCCTACCAATAATTTTGGCTTCCACATTAAAAGATCTTGAGATTTCAATAATATCTGCCGCTATAGCTTCATCTACATAAATTTCCATTCTATGTCCCATATTAAAAACCTGATACATTTCTTTCCAATCTGTTCCACTTTCCTGCTGAATTAGGTTAAAAAGCGGTGGAACTTCAAACATATCATCTTTAATTATATGCAGATCTTCTATAAAATGAAGGATCTTGGTTTGAGCACCACCACTGCAATGCACCATTCCATTAATTTCTGTATTAGAATATTTTGAAAGTATCTTTTTGATTATTGGCGCATAAGTTCTAGTAGGAGAAAGCACCAGTTTACCGGCATCTAGAGGAGAGTTCTCTATGGTATCTGTAAGAGATTTAGTTCCGGAATAAACCAATTCTTTAGGAATACTATTATCATAACTTTCTGGATATTTCTTTGCTAATGCTTTAGAAAAAACATCATGTCTAGCAGAAGTAAGACCATTGCTACCCATACCCCCATTATATTCTTTCTCATAACTAGCTTGCCCAAAAGATGCTAAGCCTACAATTACATTTCCAGGTTTAATGTTGGCATTATCTATAACATCTGCTCTTTTCATTCTAGAAGTTACCGTAGAATCTACAATAATTGTTCTTACCAGATCTCCAACATCTGCAGTCTCTCCCCCGGTAGAATGAATTTCCACTCCAAATTCTTTAAGATCTTTGAGAAGATCTTCTGTTCCATTTATAATAGCTGAAATAACTTCTCCAGGAATTAAATTTTTATTTCTCCCAATGGTAGAAGAGAGCATAATATTATCTGTAGCTCCAACGCATAAAAGATCATCAATATTCATAATTAAAGCATCTTGAGCTATGCCTCTCCAAACCGAAAGATCTCCGGTCTCTTTCCAATACATATAAGCTAAAGAAGATTTGGTACCCGCACCATCTGCATGCATAATTAGACAATAATCTTCATCTCCAGTAAGATGATCTGGGACGATCTTACAAAATGCCTGAGGAAATAACCCCTTATCTACATTTTTAATGGCATTGTGCACATCTTCCTTTCCTGCAGATACTCCGCGACCGGCATACCTTTTACTTATTTCCTGGCTCATGAATATTGATCTTTGAAGTGCCAAAGATAAACAGTTTAAAGCGGACAGTAAAGATATACTAAAACAAAAACGGCAGCCTTTTTACAGACTGCCGTACTTAAAATTTTTATAAGATTATTCCCAGTCTGGCATAAATGCATTTTGAAATAATTCTAATCTTTGAGATTCTGCATTCATATCATTAACTCCAACCATATAAATATTTATAGGAGATACCCCATCATTAGAAGTACTGGTAAATATTATACTTGCTTCGTTAGGAGAAAATCTAGGATCCAAATCATTAAATCCGGATGGCTTACCCTGGCTTAGATCTATGGTTCTTCCGGTAGAGAAATTATAACTAAAAATGTGAGCATCTAATTGTCTGTAATTTCCATTTTCAAATTCAGATATATCTTTGCTATATAGCAGGGTTTTACCATCTACAGAAATATCAAGACCTCCAATTGCCCCTTTCTGGTTATCTAAAATGGTAGTACGTTTATTACCGGTATAATCTATAGTAAAAACAGAGCCATCGTATCCATTTACATTGGTAGTAAGCAAGGTTATAAATTTGTTTACTTCATTTACAGCTACGCCAGAAATAAATTTAAGATTAGGTGTTTCATAAATTAGTTCATTTCCTCCACCATTTATATTGATCTTATATAATTTGCTAAAGTTAGGATACACAAGTGCAGTTCCATCATCAATCCATGAATAACCAATCTTCTCTAGATTGAATCCATTAACAGGGATATTATTAGTAATCTGGGTCTGCCTAGACCCATCTGGATCCATTGTAAATAATTGGGTCTGACCTCCAACCGTTCTTAAGAACGCCACTTTATTGGTAGCATTATTTTTTCTTGGTCTAAAACTGTTTACACTAGATGAAGTTAACTGGTATTCCCCTCCTGCTCCGTCTGATGAAAAGATCACATTGTTACCGCTAACTTTTCTCACATAATAATATCTTGTTTTTGGAAATTGAGAGGTTTCAAATGAATACACTTTACTAAGTACAGGATCATTAACACTATCTGTAACCTTAATCTGCCAAAAATATTTTAATCCATTCTGAAGACCATTTACGGTATAAGTGGTATCCTGTATATCCTGAAACTTAAGAACAGAATTATTAATATCATTTCTAAGTTCTAGTTCATAAGTTAGATCATCTCCTTCAGGATCTGTAGAAGTCCAGGCAAATTGTAATGAAACATCTACATTGGTAGCATTATCTTCAGGAAAGATTGCTTCTGGAGCAGAAGGTTGTCTATTATTAGCAGTTTGAGGCTTTAGTTCAAAAATTACATTCACTTCTGCACTTTGTCTAACGGTAGCTCCTTCAAATTTGGTTAACAGTCCATCTTTTTGAGCTTGCACAGAATATTCTCCTTCCGGCACATCTTTAAGTATAAAATTTCCATCAGCATCAGAAAAAACTGTGGTTGATGCAGGGTTCGTAGATATCTTTACGTTTTCTATAGGTTCATTACTTCCATCTTTTACCACCCTTCCAGTGATAGTTCCATTTCCAAAAGCACCAATAGTATCTTCACTACAACCAACTGCGCTTATTAGTAGTAATAATAAAATAAGGGGTTTAATGAATTTCATAATTTATTTTTTAGTGTTTTTACCTGCAGATTTACCTAAGTAATAATTTACTCCTATTCCTAAATTGAAGTAGTGATCGTCTCTTTTACCATTAATTAGATTATCCAATTCATCATCTAAACCAATATTATGCTCAGCGAAAACTTTTAAACCAATTTTTTCATTTAACAAATATTCTGCTCCAAGTCCATATTGAAGTTTAAAATGAGTGCTACCAATATTGTCTGGTATATCATTCTCTAAGTTAAAGAGAAGTCCACCTCCACCATAGATGTAAGGTCCAAAATTATCATGAGGCAATAATTTGAACAGTACGTTTCCTTCTGTACCAATAAATTTGTTTTGCACTACATTACTACTTTCAAGCTGAAAAGCAGTGGCTGCAAAATTAATTGAGAAAGATGGGGTTAGGGCCGTATTAAAATCTAGTTTTAATAAAGCACCCGCATCCTTTTTAGAATAATCTCCGCTAAGAATAGCTGCACCTCCACTAATTCCTAAAGAACTTTTATGTTCATTATCAATATACTTACGATCGTAAATCTTAGTTAGTTCTGCCTCATCCTTTTCCTTTACGTAATCTAGCACTAATTGATCTGCAGCTTCCCAACCATCTTTTGGCTGCCACAATTTATCTTGAATTCCTTCTATTACTAAACCTTCAACCGCTTTTTCTATAGCTTCCTTAACAGCAAGTTGAACCGGTTCGTTTCTTGTAAACCCTACCTCAGCCTCTAATAAGCGCTGAAAATTTACATATTTAAAAAGGTTTACACCTACTTCCTGTGAAAGGATGGTTTTTGAAATATAGATATTCTTTAAAATTTTACCATTTGAAGTTGAAATCGCTCTTAAATAAATGGTAACTCTATCCTGACGATATTGTGTACTTCCTCCTACACCAAAGTATCTGGCCCCCATACCACCGGTAAGAATATTAGTATCATAAGATACAATTCCACCTTCCAATAAGATCCCCGCATATAATAACGGTGGAACCTGTGGTTCATTTTTAGGAGTACCTCGATATTCTTCTCTTGTAGAACGAATAATATTTCGCTCGTTTAAAAGATTTCCAATATTTTCTCTTTCAATGGGAACAAACCACTTTGAATCTGCTAAAGCTTTTATTAAGATAGAAGTACCACCCTGAGTTACTGCAGTGCTAAAGGTACTTCCTGTTTCTGATGCTTTATATTGCCCTGTAAGATCTCGAAAATTGTAAACTCCTACTACCACAGCCTCTTCTGGCTCTGGTAACTTTTCTAATTTTTTAGTAACTGTTGATATCTCGCCAATTCTTGCCTTTTGAAAATCTACAGGCTGATTGAATGTTGTTCCACATGAGGAAACTATAGTAGCAAAAGTTACTACACTAATTCGTTTTAAAAAGTTCATTCTTGTAGGTTAATTGGGAATTATAACTTGGGTTTGTTCTCCAGTATTGGTATCTAGTATATTTATTACTAGACCCTCAGAAGATTCGTAGATATCCAAAGACAAACTACCAAAAGTAAATGTTCCCGGTTTTAGACCGTCTGTTCCTAATTGATCATTAAATAGACTTCTGGAAAGCTGACTCAATAGTTGACGATTTAAATTCTCGGCAAAGGAATCTAAATTAGTACCGTTTGAATTTTGCCTTGCATCTGGATCTTTAAATGAATTTTGCGCTGTGGCAGAACTAAGCAACCATTGATAATTAAAAGTATCACCTCCAAAAGCTGGATTTATGGGCTTATAAGTTAGCTGCTGTGCAGAACTTAGTGTTGAAATTAATAAAAATAAAAAGAGTAGTTTTATTCTCAATTTTGAAAAATTTAGGTTAATATCTTCTTACATTTCGGGCATTTCTTTCCATATTCTGGAAATAGGCATTGACACGTTGCACCGCAACATCTGCCATAGATTTTAAGTAATCATACTTGGGTCTTGCAAAGAATTCCCAAACCAAGGCATTATCAACCTTCACTTGTATTTTGGTATTATTCCCAAGGGCTATCATCTCACTAATACTTACTACTTTACTACCATTAATATTTTTTGAACTATAATTTGAGTAAAAGAGTTTATAAAAATCCATACCAGCTTTGGTCTTG
This sequence comes from Gillisia sp. Hel_I_29, assembly GCF_000744275.1. Lineage (NCBI taxonomy): Bacteria > Pseudomonadati > Bacteroidota > Flavobacteriia > Flavobacteriales > Flavobacteriaceae > Gillisia > Gillisia sp. Hel_I_29. The sequence continues at coordinate 946,237 of NZ_JQLP01000005.1, read as the reverse complement.
GTATCTTCTGTAACAATTCCAGAAAGTTCTATCCCGTCTCTGCCTTCTTGATTAACATCTTCATTTGCAATCTTGCTGCCTGAATTAGAGGTTGGTTCTATAGGCAAATTATTATCTTCCATGATATTTTGCAATGCATTGTCATTTGCCTCAGGAGTATCATTTACTACCACCCTGTCCTTACCAACAATATTATCATTTATATCATATATCAACAAGAGGATAATCACCCTATCTATTACATCCGCATTTATAGTAGTTGTAGATAGTTCTTTCTTTTCAGAAGGTTCTAATACAATTCTTCCGCTTTGGTCATTTTTAGAACTGTTAGAATTTTCTGAGTTCTTTTTTATTACCGAGAGAACGTAACGCAAACTTTGGGTGATTTCAGATTTATTAAGAGCAATACCCGTAATTTCTATAAACTCGTTATTAGTAGACATGTTAATTTTAGCTTCTACATCGGCATTATAAGATTGTCCAAAAGAAGTGTTGGCACTCATCACAGCGAAAAGGAAAATAACTGAAAACTTTTTATTCACTGCCATCGTAAAATCTAATTAAAACTTCTAACCTCAATAATTTTATCATTCCCCTGCATGTTAACTTTCATTCTTTCTGAAATAGAATTACTACCATACCAGGTTAAACTTTGATTATTCCCATTCTGAATTATTTCTGCTTCATGAAGGTTTACCCCAAAAGTGTTTATATCTACAAATGTGTTACGATCTCCATTTTGTATAACTCTTTCGTTAATAACAGTAGCATTAAGATTTAATTCAATATTATTATAGTCTCCATTTTGAATAAGATCTATATTAGATTGAGCAGAAATTGTTTTTGATGAGACTTCATTAAAATCACCAATTTGTTTAATATTTACAATATTGGATGAAGTGGCTGAAGTAATATTGGAAGAATAATTTTGATTTGCTAGAAAATTCAGTTCAGATGATCTGGATTGAAATCCTTGTAAGGATAAAGTAACCCCATCAGCATTAGTTTGACTTTGTGAATGGCCTGTAAATGGATTCAATAAAAAAAAGATCCCAAAAACTAAAAAGTAGATTGAGTTTTTCATAGTAAGTACCTGTTATTCAATATTACATAAAATTTAAAAATAAACACTCACAAAGAAGAAATCATATAGAGCTTTATCTAAAATTTTTGAAATTATTTAGAAATTCAGAAATCGGGCGTACCCGAGAATTCTCTACTTCTTAAATAATAAATTAAAATAAAGGGCAGGATCTTAAATTGCCCACCCATTATTTTAAGTTATGAAATAAATATTTTAATAATATTTAGTTGCAGTTTCATAGTCTTCATGCCTACGGGAGGGAATATGAAGTACTATAAAATTAATCTTTATTGAGGAAGTCCTGGTCCTGATGCTCCTCCTGGTGATGCTACAGTTTGTTGTAGTACATCAGATGAGTTGTTGCTACCCATTTGATTTACAACACTATTATGCATATTTCCTAGTTGAGTTGTAGCTGAACCATTTTCTAAACCATTTTGTGAGGTTAAAGCATAGTTAGCATCTCCCAATTGAGATACCGTAGAGAAGTTAAAACCTGCACCTGCTCCTGTTTGTCTTGTAGTAGCCCAGTTGTCATTCCCTACTTGTTCTTGTAGAGATTGATTAGAGCTAAAATATTGTTGCGTATTTGCGTAGTTACCATTTCCAAGTTGTACTTGTCTGTTAAAGTTACCGTCATTTCCTTGGTAAGCTTTCATTTCATTATCATCACCTTGTTGTGCCTGTAAAGAGAATTGACCGCTTCCTCTTTGGGTAACAGTAACCATGTTGTCATTACCATATTGCTCCTGTTGAGCTATGCTACCTTGAGAACTAGCCCATCCTGTTAATGCTTCACCTTGATTCATTACAGCTGAGTTACCTGCACCATCTTGAATTTGAAATCCTGTGTTATTAATACCCCACTGACGAAGGTTTGCAGAATTTTCATCTCCTAATTGATCTATAGAACCATAGTTAAAATCTCCATTCTGAGTTAAATTCCCTAAGTTCAATGTTCCTGTTTGTGAAACAACAGCAGTATTTAAAAATCCTATTTGGTTTACGTTAGCTTCGTTATTTGGCTCTGCACCACCTGCATCTCCAACTTGTGTAACGGTACTACTATTAGCAATTCCATCTTGGTCTACATTAGCAAGGTTAGAAGAACCATCTTGTGAAACTCCAGAATCATTAGAGTCCCCTAATTGATTTACGTTTGCAATGTTATCATCATTGTTTTGATCTACTGAAGATAAGTTTGCATTCCCATTTTGTATTACAGTTGCTTCATGGTTAGCGGTCTCACCATCACGTCCACCAGTTTGAAGAACAGCAGATCCATTATTACTACCTGTTTGCTGAACATCTGATTGATTAGAGTACCCTACTTGATCTACGGTGCTTTGATTGCTTTGCGCAAAAGCAACCGCTCCAAATAAGATAGCTGCTGAACTTAAAATAATTTTTTTCATAATTAATTGTTTATAGTTATAATTGATTAAAACTCAATTCAAAAAAATATGGGGACTACCTAAAATAACAGAATGTTAAAAAAGGATGATTCTTAAGCAGCTTGGGGGGCATCAGAATCATAATACTAATCTAAGGGAAACATGTCTAGTAATAAAAAGTATTCGACCAAATGCCCAAATAATTGTTAAAACGTAAAAGTATTACTCAATTGTATGCACATTATATAAAAACAAAGCCTGCTTCTTAGCAGGTGCTGTAATAATAAATGAATAGCTATTTTTATTACTATGATGTATGAAATTAAATCAGCGCTTTAAAACTATAAGAAGATCAAGTTTAGTTGATTTTACTTACGTTAGAAACATTACTAATAACTTCTCACTAAATTACTTTTATCCAATTTTATTGAAATGAAAAAAATCATCAAAAAAGCCAAAGTTGGCTTTTTTGATGATTAGAATTATAGTTGATTAGTTAGATTGGCTTACAGTAGCCACGTTACTGTTACCTGATTGCATAATTGAACTCATTTGGTTGTTTCCTAACTGCAGAACTCTAGTTCTGTTAAAGTCACCTAATTGATCAATTGCACTTACAGAATCAAAACTTCTTGCTTGATTACTAATACTTTGAAGACCTTGGTCTACGTCATTAATGTTACCGTTACCTACGCTTAAAACAGTAGACTCATTGCTTCCACCAAACTGATCTACATTAGCTTTGTTGTCATTACCAACCTGGTCAACATCAGATATATTAAAATCGTTAGCATATTGTCTAACAGTAGCACCATTTCCGTTTCCTGTTTGTGTAATATAGCTATCACTTGTGTTTTCAAGCTGAGTAGTTCTAGCATAGTTATTATTACCAATTTGATCTGTAACAGATAGATTATAATTACCATCTTGCTTCATAATAGATGTATTACCACCACCAGCTTGGTATGTAAATGCACGGTTATAATCACCTACTACAGTTACAGAAGACATATTAAGACCACCATCTCCTCTTGCCGGACCAAATGTTTGAGCGGTTCTGGACTCATTACCATTTCCATCTTGTAAAATAGTAGACGAGTTATCATTACTAAAGGTTACTGTTGATCTAGCAATGTTACCATCTCCTTGTTGATCGATAACACTTCCATTACGGCTACCAATTTGCTTAACATAAGCATTGTTATAATTACCAACTGAAGTTGTTGTAATAACATTATCTTCTCCATCTTGAGATCTTGCGAACGAGATATTATTATCTCCTGTTTGAACAAGCGTTGCTTGGTTACGCTTCACTTTGAAAGGTTGAGATCCAGCTTGCTCAATAGTAGACTTATTATCTACACCTGTTTGAGTAGCAGAAGCCTTGTTGTTATCACCATTTTGGAAAACATCAGACTCATTTATTGCTCCAGTTTGTACAACATCTGCCATATTACCGGTGCGTTGCTGAATAACTTCACTATCATTGGATTGAGCGAATGTAACTGCTCCGATCATTAGTGCTGCTGCACTTAGAATTACTTTTTTCATACTTATTAATTTTTATTTTTATAACTGATTAAAATCCAATTCAAAAATTATGAACCTATCTATAATAGTAGAGTATTACAAAAAGTGATTTTCGTGAAGCTTGGGGGGCATCAAAATCACAAGACGAATCTAAGTCAAACTTTAGGGCTATTAAAAATTACTCGTCAAAACGCCCAAATAATTGTTATAACGCAATTTTATTAATTGATTCTATGAACATTACATAAAAAAACCTGCCGAAGCAGGTTTTGTAATTTCTAATAATAATCTTATACTAGCTCTCTATCGCTTAGTTACTTTGATTAACTGTAGAAGTATTGCTATTACCAATTTGAGTTGTAGCACTTGAGTGGCTCAAACCAGATTGAGCTGTATAACTTTGGTTAAAATCTCCAGTTTGAAAAGAAGTAGCCATGTTCATATCACCATTCTGAAAGATCTCTGCAGTGTTAAAGTCTCCGTCTATTACTACACCATCTCCGGTATACCATGCACTACCTACTTTGTTGCTGTTTCCAACTTGACTAACTACCACATTGTTATTGTCTCCCATTACTCTACCTGTAGAGAAGTTTGAATTTCCATCTTGAATTAATTCTACATCGTTATCATCTGCATTTGGTGGGTATCCATCTGCCACTTTCCAATCACCTCTGTTAGAATCTCCGTCCACATCTAAAGTAACCTCATTATCATTTCCACTAACTCCTATACGGTGATAGTTGTTATCTCCAACCTGACTTGCATCTACATAGTTATCATCTCCTCCAGAAACTCTTACCTGTACATTATTCCCATCTCCTACTTGTATTGCAATTAAATCATTGTTATCTGCGAAAAAAGCAGGATTGTTTTTAGTGGCGTTTAATACAGCAGAGTTAGAATCTCCACTTTGATATGCATAAACGTAATTACCATCTCCTTCTATACTCTCAGAAATAGCATTACCATCTCCGTATTGATATTCATAAGAACTGTTAGCGACTCCTACTTGGCTAACAGATGAGCTATTTCCATCACCGTACTGATCAGTAGTAGAATAATTACCATCTCCAGATTGAACTTTAGTTGCAGAGTTGGAATCTCCATATTGGTAAACAGATGAAGAATTGTAATCTCCTACTTGATCTGTTGAAGCAAGGTTCATATCTCCATTTTGATCCATATAAGAATCGTTAACATTTCCTGTTTGATCTATGCTAGCGGTATTATCATCAGAACCATCTAAATCGCCATATTGATCTATATGAGCAGTGTTATAGTCGCCGGTTGACATTACTGTTGCACTATTCCCGTCATTTATAGAAGATCCAGAACCAAAACCTTGATGTATACTAGAATAATTTCCAAGACCCATTTGGGTTGCAGATGCTGTATTCCCATCTCCTAGTTGATCTGTATCATTCCAGTTACTAGTACCAGATTGCATTACACCAGATACATTTGAGTCTCCTACCTGATCTACTGTTGATACATTTGTTAAGCCTGTTTGATTAACGGAAGACCCATTAGTCATCCCCGATTGATTTACAGCGCTCGAATTGGATTGAGCCACCATCATTGCGCCACACATTAAAGCGGCAACACTTAAAACTACTTTTTTCATAATGATAATATATTTAGTTAATAAATTGACTTATGTATAATTCCAATGAAAGATTGGAAGACATAATTAATTAGGTTATCGTGAGGGGACGAGGTTGTTGTTTAACATAATTCAGAGCTTTGTAAAAATTGATTGATTTATTAAATGTTATGTTAACATAAAAGTTTCCTGGGAAGAAACGTGGTGTACATTTTTAACGAAACCATTATTAAGCAAAATAATTCTTATAAGAAATTAGATAATTCCATATTCAAAAATTTTAAGCATAATGTTATTAAATCAACAATTAAAAGAACATTTCTTTGAATTCAACAATTCAAATATCTAAATAAAATGCATAAACATCAAACACTCTGAGTTTTAGAAATTGAAATGTACTTTTATTTGTAAGAATTACCTTATAGGATTTTTCCCCTTATTCCATTTTGTGAAGAAAATATATGCTCGTAATCTCAAAATATTACCACTTGCCGAAACGTTAATTTTTTGTTAATTTTAATTTTGAACTGGCAATATAAATCTTATAATGTGTTAAAAAAGTTAGCACATAATATCGTAATGATGAGTGCAGAAAATTATGCAACGTTCTCATTTATAATATTATAAGCACATCATAAAAATTACATTTTCTAATTCACCAGATATAAACACGTTTGAAGTAAACACAAATGTCAATTCTTAATTAATGCAAAATAGTTTTGAATTAATCAGATTACACCGCCTGGTATCTAAGACATTTCTTGAAATAACTCATAATTAGTACTTCATTTTAGCACCTAATGTTATTCCATTTGTAGGACATAAGCTTATTCCAGCTATTCACTTATAGCTATTATATTGTTATACCTGTCAGGATCACTAACCTCCTTTGTTGTTCTATAGATACTACAAAGGCTATTACAATAAATAGCAGTTCATAATTACTCATTTTAATTATCCAAGCTTCCATCAACTATTATTTAGAGAAGAAACTTGTAGTATGAATAACAAAAAAATGTTCCCTGTATCTTACTACAAGGAACATTTGTAAAATGCTCAATAACGAGCGTATTTTAAAAAATTATTAGGCAACACACATTTTCTATATCCTATCTGATTACGGGCTTAGAACAAAGATAATTAGATTACTATAGATCACTTTGAGTGGTCATCGCAGAATTTTGATTTCCCAATTGATTTACTGAATTGGTATGGTCGTTTCCAAATTGCTGAACGTTGCTTGTATTGCGATTACCTTCTTGCAACACAGTACTCATATTTGAATACCCTAAGGCGCCCCACGTTCCTTGAACAACTCTAGATCTGTTCCTATCTCCTAATTGATCCATATCAGATTCGTTATCTTCACCTTCTTGAGAAACTTCGCTTCTATTTGAATCTCCTTCTTGATCTGTTTCGCTAATATTATCCAAACCTATTTGCGAAACAAAAGATTTGTTATAATCTCCATCCATATCAATATCAGATATGTTTTCATCACCATTTTGGTAGACCTTTGCCACATTATAATCTCCAAACTGATCTAGAATAGCTTCGTTTTCTTCTCCCAATTGCCAAACTCTAGAACGGTTAGAATCTCCCTCCTGCTCTACTTCAGAATCATTTTTTGTACCATCCTGATACACTCTGGAAATATTACTCATGCCTTCCTGTTCCACATCAGAGTCGTTATCTACTCCAAGTTGTTCTGTTCTAGCGAAATTATAATCACCTTCCTGCTCTACATCAGAATCATTTTTATCGCCATTTTGAAATGAAATAGAAGTATTCCAATCTCCTTCTTGTTCAATATCTGCCTCATTCCTATTTCCATCTTGTCTTACTCTGGAATAATTAAGATCTCCCTCTTGTTCTACCTCAGATTCATTCTCATCTCCAATCTGTCTAACATAAGAATCATTAAAGTCTGATCCATAATCTCCATACTGAGATACTTCAGATTCATTTTTATCTCCACTTTGCACCACCAAGCTGTAATTATCTTTACTGCTGTTTCCTGGCATTCCTTGAAAAACTGAAGATTCATTATCGTCTCCTATTTGCCGCACATAACTATCATTACGCGGGCCAACCTGCAAGACATTAGACATGTTAGATTCCCCCCTTTGTCTAACTTCATTATAATTTTCCTTTCCTTTCTGAACCACCTCAGACGTATTCAATGCCCCCTGTTGAGCAACATCAGAACCATTTCCCATTCCAGATTGATCAACATCGCTAGAATTGGATTGAGCTACCATCACTGCTCCGCACATGAGTACTGCAGCACTTAGAATTACTTTTTTCATAATTTAAATAGTATTGGTTAATAAATAGACTTTATGTAGAATCCAAGCAAATGCCAGATCTTCTTGCTTTATAATAGTTGGGGTGTAAACTATGGGGTAGGGAGGAAAGTCTGGAAAACAATAAGCCTTTCTCGCTTAGTGATTAGGGTTTTCCATCTTAATTAATACGTTAGTCAGTAATTTTCAAAAATTAAAAATCTATTAAATAATTAAGCTACTCAATTTAACGAAATCTTCTCAACACCTTAATATTCAGTTAAATATGCGAATTTTTCACTGAATTATATTACCTCTAACACAAAGCATTTATTTTTTCAGAAGAAATTGTAAGGTTTAACTGATAGCATTTTCCTATTTAGTTTCCTCTAGTGCAAAAAGTAACCAATAAATCGATATATCTAACAGATCATCTAAAAGTTAAATATTTGTTAAAAAAATATCAACTATATTTTTAAAATAAAAAAAGCCACACTAAAAAGTGTGGCTTGGAATATAATTAATGTCACCTAGCGAGTAAACAATAATTCTCTGTATTTAGTCAATGGCCAAGTTTCATCATCTACCAACAGCTCTAATTTATCACAATGATATCTTATCTCTTCAAAAAATGGTTTCACATTATCACAGTATGCTAATGCTCTCTCTTCAGCATCTTCTATAACATTAGCTTTTTTACGAGCATCTGTCATTTTATTTACATCTGCATTGATATGTTCAATATGACCTGAAATAGCTTCAATAATACCTATCTGCTCTTTTGAATGCTTTTTGAAATCTTGCTCAAATATTTCCTTTAATCCACGTACATTTTCTATTAAAACATTTTGGTATCTAATAGCAGTTGGAATTACATGATTTCTAGCAATATCTCCTAAGATTCTTCCTTCAATTTGAATTCTCATAGAATAATCTTCCAATTCAATTTCATGACGAGCTTCAACTTCTCTTTTGTTCATCACTTTCATCTCCTTGTACAAATCTATAGTTTGCTTAGAAACTTTAGCTCTTAAAGCGATTGGAGTAGTTTTGTTATTACTCAATCCTCGCTTTTTAGCTTCTTGTTGCCAAGCTTCTCCATATCCATCACCTTCAAATCTAATTTTCTTAGATTCTTTGATGTACTCTCTAAGAACGTTGAAGATGGCGTCATCTTTTTTCATTTTATCATCCTTCACCAAAGCATCTACCCTTTTCTTAAAGTCTTTAAGTTGCTTAGCTACAATAGTATTAAGAACGGTCATTGGGTTTGCACAGTTGGCTGTAGATCCTACTGCTCTAAATTCAAATTTATTACCTGTAAAGGCAAATGGAGAAGTTCTGTTTCTATCTGTATTGTCTAACAAGATTTCTGGAATCTTACCTACAACATTTAATTTAAGATCTGTCTTTTCCTGCGGAGATAATTTTCCATCGGTAACTTTTTCCAGCTCATCAAGTACTTCTGTAAGCTGACTTCCAATAAATGCTGAAATAATAGCTGGAGGTGCTTCGTTCGCTCCTAGTCTATGATCATTAGAGGCACTAGCAATAGTAGCTCTCAACAATTCTTCATGATCATGAACTGCTTTTATAGTATTAATAAAGAAAGTTAAGAATTGTAAATTCTTCATAGGTGTACTTCCAGGACTCAATAAATTGGTTCCGGTATCTGTACTTAAAGACCAGTTATTATGCTTTCCACTACCATTGATCCCTGCGAAAGGTTTTTCATGGAATAACACTTTAAAATTATGTCTTTCTCCCACCTTATCCATAAGATCCATCAATAAGGAGTTATGATCTACTGCAAGGTTCGCTTCTTCAAAAATAGGCGCTAACTCAAATTGATTTGGAGCCACTTCATTATGTCTTGTCTTTACAGGAATTCCTAAAAGCATACATTCTATTTCCAAATCTCTCATAAAAGCCAAAGCTCTGCTTGGAATAGACCCAAAATAATGATCGTCCAACTGCTGTCCTTTTGCTGGAGAATGACCTAATAAAGTTCTACCAGAAAGTTGAAGATCTGGTCTTGATCTGTATAACGCAGAGTCTATTAAGAAATATTCTTGTTCCCACCCTAGGGTAGCCACAACTTTGCTAACGTTCTTATCAAAATATTTACATACAGCAGTTGCTGCAGAATCTACAGATTGTAATGCTCTTAAAAGTGGTGTTTTATAATCTAATGCTTCTCCGGTATAGGAAACATATACCGTTGGAATACATAAGGTAGTTCCATATATAAATGCAGGAGATGTTGGATCCCATGCAGTATAACCTCTAGCTTCAAAAGTATTTCTTATTCCTCCATGTGGAAAACTTGAGGCATCTGGCTCTTGTTGAACCAATTGAGTACCACCAAACTTCTCTATGGCAAGTCCATCTCCAATAGTTTCAAAAAATGCATCGTGCTTTTCTGCAGTAGCTCCTGTTAAGGGTTGAAACCAGTGTGTATAATGAGTAACTCCTTTGGAGATAGCCCATTCTTTCATCCCAGTAGAAATATGATCTGCTACCCCTCTACTAATTTTAGTTCCTTTGGTTGTAGCATCTTTTACGCTCTGATACGCTTCCTTGGTAAGGAATTGTCTCATTACTGTTTCATTAAAAACATTCCTTCCGAAAAGTTCTGATCTACGATCTCCCTCGTCTATCTTTATCGGTTTTCTATTTAAAGTCTCTTTTAGAGCCTGAAATCTTAAAGTTGCCATATGAAGTTATTTGTTTTTTAAAAATACTTCAGCAAAAATACAAGATTTATATATACACCCCCTAAAATTTAGGGGTAAAAAACTTAAAGTTTACTTAAATAACTAAAACACCCCTTAAATTAATCTAAAAACGCGAGTGCTATGAAAACTGCATATCCTGCAAATAGCAAAAACCCCTTATACCTACCTAAAATAAATCTACGGGGAAGGAAGGCTAATGGAATAATGATTAAAGCGAATCCAATCATCCAAAAGATATCATTGTTAAGAATTTCTGCAGACTGAACGTTAATTGGTTTTATAAGCGCTGTAAGACCTAGAACAGATGCAATATTAAAGATATTGGAGCCTATTAAATTTCCTAAAGAAATTGCTTTTTCCTTTCTTAAAGCAGCTATTACAGATGCAGCTAATTCTGGAACACTGGTTCCTACGGCAATAATCGTCACAGAAATTACGCGTTCACTTACCCCTATCATTTCTGCGAGATCTACTGCACCCTTAACCAAAAGTTCTGAACCTCCATATAATGCTGCAGCCCCAATTAGAAGCCATATTGTTACTTTAAAATTACTGGTACTCGTCAGTTTATCATCAATCCCTTCAACCTCAATATGCTCTTTTCTAGATCTACGTATCAATAAATATAAATACAAAACAATACCTAATAACAGCGCTACCCCTTCTACTCTAGACAAATTATTACCGGTGGTAAGGAAATAGTAAAGTGCTAAGGAAAAGATCATCATCACCGGCCAGTTAAATCTATAGAAATCTCTGTCTATTGCCAATGGTGAAATAAAGGCGGTGATCCCTAATACAAGTCCAATATTTGCAATGTTAGAACCAATCACATTTCCTAATGAAATATCTGAAAATCCTGTTAATGCTGCTTGCAAACTAACCAACAGTTCTGGTGCAGAAGTAGCAAAAGATACTACCGTTAACCCAATAACCATCTTAGAAAGGTTTAGCTTAAAGGATAGTGCTACTGAAGATCGAACCAGGAATTCTCCCCCTATAACTAACAAAGCGAAGCCTATTAGGATAAAAACTATACTCATTATTTATTTTTTTGCGAAGATAAAGAAACTAAATCTGCTGCACCAATATCATTTTCAAACTATAAAATTAGGTTTATAACTATTTTTGTAGTTATATTTGAGAATAGCTAATTATAAATTGTATTAATGGAAAAGCTCACCAATAAAGAAGAGGAGATCATGCATATTTTATGGAAGCTGAAAAAAGCTTTTGTGAAAGAGATCCTTGCAGAGATCACTGAAGAAAATTTACATTATAATACGGTATCTACCATTGTAAGAAACCTCGAAGATAAGGGATATGTCTCCCATCAGGCTTTTGGAAAGACTCATCAATACTTTCCGATTGTTACCAAAGAGGTATTTAAAAAGCAATTTATGAACACCGCTACCCAAAAATTCTTCGACAATTCTTATAAGAGTATGGTCTCATATTTTGCAAAAGAGGAAAAGATAAGCGCAGAAGAATTGAGAGAGATCTTAGAATTAATTGAGAAAAAAGGATAATAATGCATATAATTCTAATTTATCTTTTAAAAAGCGCCGTACTTATAAGTGTTTTCTATATCCTATACATTTTACTGCTTCAAAAGGATACAAACTTTCAAATTAATAGAAAGTATTTGCTAGGAGGAATTCTAACATCTTTTGTTCTGCCAGGAATTTACCTTACCAGAAAGATACTGGTGGCACCGGTAGATTATAGCCAATTTGAAAACGTAGGATCTATTAGTACACCTATAATTAGAGAAGAAACAATTGATTGGTGGCAGATTGTGGGAGTTATTTATTTATTAATAACAGCTGCCTTGCTAATAAGATTCATATTTCAACTTCTGAAGCTACTTCATTTTATAAATACCAGCAAGATCATTAGAGATGGAAATTTCAAATTTATAGAGTCTACTAAATTAGTTGGACCATTTTCCTTCTTCAATTTTATTGTTTTTAATCCAACATTACATTCCAAAGATGATATAGACCTTATTTTAATCCATGAGAAAGTTCATGCTTCTCAATTACATTCTATAGATATTATAATTGGTAATGTGGCGTCCCTTTTACTCTGGTTTCATCCTTTAATGCCATTTTATAAAAAGAAAATTGTCCAGAACTTAGAATATATAGCAGATCTAGAGACGGTAAAAAGATGCTCTTCGAAAAAAGAATACCTGCAAGCGCTTGTTAAAGTCTCTACTAATGAATATCACCCATCATTCACAAATTCATTTTATCAATCATTCATCAAAAAACGAATACTTATGTTACACACCAAAAACAAATCTCACAGTTCCTGGAAAATTGCTCTTATCTTTCCATTATTGCTCTCTTTTATGCTCATCTTTAATGTGAATACTGAAGCTCAAACAAAAAAAGTTACATCAGTTAAACTTGAAAGCATAGAATGGTTTCCTGACACCCTAGCATCTGCTATCATTACCTCAACACATACTACAGAGATGCTTAAAACTATCAGCGAAAATTTTAAAAAGTATGGAATAGAGCTTCACTTTCAAGATTTGAAATATTCTGAAGAAGGCTATCTTACCGAAATACAAATAATTTATTTGAACTTAAATAATAATGAGTCTGGCAAGTTCGAAAGATCTGGAAATACTCCTATAAAGCCAATAGAAATAATCTTTGATGAAGATCAAAAGGTTGAATTTAAATCTACAGCCTCTCCTATAAGAATTTCATTGCCTAATGATACTACCGGCACTATTTCAAAATTAAACAAGGAAGAGGTGGTTGAGCCGATTATTGAGCGATCTTCTACAAATAAACCAACCTATTTATTCTCTTCAGGTTCAGAAAAGGTATACTATCCAACGGGTAATTCTGGATCTAGCGGGATGATCGGACAAAATTATAGCATTAACACTAGTAACCCTGTCACCAATTTTGAGCGCGATACTACCAAATCAAAAAATCGAATTCAAATAGTTGATACGGTAGAAGTGTATCAATCTAAAAGTTCTAAAGAGAAAAGCATAACTGTTACTGCTCCCCAAGACAAAAAGATATTGACAATTCTAAACGGTAAAAAATTGCCTTTAGGTTTTGATATCAACACCATTTCTCCTGAAACAATTGAATATGTAAATGTTTTGAAAGGTGATAATGCAACTCACAAATATGGCAACGAAGGCAAATATGGGGTTATTGAAATTAGCACTAAATCTAGAACAGATCAATCTGAGTTAGATGATACTATTAAGATCGTAAAAACTGCATCTGGAGACAAAAAATTAAATATCACGCCTAAATATAAAGATATTCTGGTTGTTGTAAATGGTGAGATAAAAAGTAAAGATTTTAGCACAGACGCTATTGATCCAGAAAACATTAAGAGTGTATATATCCTAAAAGATAGAACAGCCATTAAAAAATATGGAGAAAGAGGGAAGAATGGAGTAATTGTAATTACATTAAAAGAAAAGTAAACAACTCCTATATCACTTAACTTTAATAATTAGCTTGTAGATTTATGTAATTCATATAGCTACAAGCTTTAATTTTTTTACATAAATTACTCAATTTCAATATCTTTGAAAGAAATCAACCAATTTTATGAAAAAGCAATTCTTTAAGACTCTTTCTAAGATAAATAAGAAAGCCTTGCCTTCCCTTTCTAAGAATCGAGTAAATCTTCAAAAGGCAACCAACATTCAAAAAGCTATTTTGGGATGGAAATTATGGGTTACCAAGAACTCATTAGATTAGAATTCTAACTAAATAATTATATATTCTTCCATATCAAGGTTTTAAGATTTGTAGTAAAAGTATTTCAAAAGTATTGTTGAAATATACATTTCATCTGACAAATATCTTTCATTATCGAAAATCTTAAAAATTAAACACAAACGTTAACTATATCCTAAAAATATTAATACTTTAATGCATTATTAGAAAAAAAATAACTACAAACTAAAACCACTAATTATGAAAATTAAGTTTTACGCAGCAGCCCTCATCGCAGGACTATTATTTACCGCCTGTTCTACAGATGACAACTCGTCTACAGAATTGGAAACCACAGATGCACAATCTGCAGCAGTACCAAAAGACATTATTAAAAAATTAAAAGCACTTAATTTCAATACAGATGGTATAGAAAAAAGAGCGGTAGACAGACCTGATGGTTCTACAGTTACTTCTTATCTAGTAGAAGATGATATCATGCTTTCTGAAAGTCAGATAAACGAAATGAGTGGCGTTGGTATTACAGATAAGCAATACCGTACTTATAACCTAGTTAGCACTCCTAAAACAATTAGAGTTCTTGGTTTCAATGCACCATCAAGTCAGGGATTAACTGCTAAACAAAAACAAGCACTTACGTTGGCAGTACAAAATTATAATGATCTTGATATCAGTTTAGATTTCAGTCTTTCTTTCGGAACAGATCTGGCAAATGCAGATATTATCATCTTTCAATCTCCAGGTGCTGCTGGTGGGGTAGCAGGATTCCCATCTAACGGAAATCCTTACCAATTCGTACAGATCTTTTCTGGAATGGAACAATACAGCCTAAGTGTTAATGAGCACGTAATAACTCATGAAATTGGACATACTTTAGGAATGCGCCATAGCGACTGGTTTACGCGTGAAAGCTGTGGACGTCCAAGTTTTGGAGAATTAGCAAACCCAAGTGGAGCTGTTCATATTCCAGGTACTCCATACAGATATGATCCAAATTCTATCATGGCTTCATGCTTTAGCGCTAGTGAAACTGGTAATTTTGGAGAGTTTGATATCGTAGCTTTTGAATATCTATACTAGATATTACAATTTTAATGATCTAAAAAGCCGAAAGCTATATGCTTTCGGCTTTTTTATTTTACTTGTTGAAATAAATCATCTCTTATCAAAAGAGTTATACTTCAAAATTTAATTTGAAATATTGCAATTTAAATTTCTTCATTAATTTTTATTTTAAAATTAAGCTGATTAGTAAGTTATTAAAGAGTGTAATTTATAATCTTTCAATTTATCTGCTCCATTTAAAAAGCTTAGCTCCATTATAAAATTACATTCAACAATATTACCACCCATTCTTTCTACCAATTTACAAGCTGCTTCTGCTGTACCTCCTGTAGCGAGCACATCGTCATGAATAATTACATTCTCTCCCTTTTTAATTGCATCTTGATGAATCTCTAGCGTATTAGAACCATATTCCAGATCATACTCTTCACTAAAAGTTTTATATGGAAGTTTCCCAGGCTTACGTATAGGCACAAAACCAGCATTCAATTTTTCCGCCAGCAACATACCAAATAGAAATCCACGAGCTTCAATTCCTACAACTTTATGAATTGTTTTCCCCTCTAAAGATTTAGCAAAACTTGTAACTGCTTCTCTTACTCTTTCCGGATCTTGAAGCAATGGAGTTATATCTTTAAATTGTATTCCAGCTTTTGGAAAGTCTGGAATATCTCTAATTAATTCTTCAATTTTCTTCATTCGCGAAAGATAAAAAATACTGTAGAGGTATCCATAAATTCCAAATGAAAATAATGAATGTGGTTCTACATAAATTTAACAAGTACTAAGATAAAATGCTAATCACATAATTTTCATATCTTTCTAAATTCAAAAAAACATCATTATCTAAACCGGGTATTTACCATGCATTCACACTTCAAAATATTAAGTTTTACCATTTTACTTTTCTTTAGCTTTCAAATAATAACAGCTCAACAATCTAGTCTTAGTGTAGAGAAAATAATGAAGGATCCTAAATGGATGGGGACGATTCCTTCTAATGTAAAGTGGGCTGAAAATGGAGGCACTCTCTATTTCAACTATAATCTGCAGGAAGACCCTTCAGATTCTTTGTATAAAATACAGCTTAATGCTCCGGAGAAGATTGTTAAAGTTGGCCAGAAAGAGATAAAAACACTCACCTTCAATGGAATTTATAATAAAGATAGAAGCGCAAAACTGTACACGAAAGATGGAAAGTTAATGCTTTTCAGTTCTAAAGACAATTCTTCCAGAACACTTTTAGATCTAGGGGAGAATGTTAGGAATGCTGAATTTTTAAAAGATGAAAATTTGGTTAGCTTCAACATGAAAAACAACTTATATCTTTTTCATTTAAAAACAGGTTTCTTAGAAAAGATCACCAATATAAAGCCTGGAAATGAACCTGAGAAAAACGAGAAACTATCTACTAAAGATGAATGGTTGAAAAATGAAAATCTAGGACTTCTAGAAGTTGTCAATCAGCGCAAAATTAAAAGAGAAGAATCTGAAGCATATTATAATAGTATTCAAAAAGATCCAACAAGCTTTTATACAGGAGATAAAGAAGTTTCTAACCTACACCTTTCTCCAGATGGCAAATTTGCTACTTTTAATCTTACTACTCCGGTAAAAAATAAATATACAGATGTTCCGAACTATGTAGATGCTTCCGGATATACTGTTAATCTACCTGCAAGATCCAAAGTTGGAGATGAGATTGAAGAAGAAGAACTATTTATCTATTCTGTAGAGAATGACAGTGTTTACATTGTGAAAACTGATGGATTGCCTGGTATTACAGATCTTCCAGATTACACTAAAGATTATCCTGAAAAGAATTGGGAAAAAGAAGTGCGTGAAGTTATTCCGGCTGCTACTTATTTTTCTGAAGATGGAAAACGAGCTATAGTAAATATTAGGTCTCAAGATAATAAAGATAGGTGGATTGCAAGTTTAGATCTAGCCACAGGAGTTTTAAAAAGCTTAGACAGACAAAGAGATGAGGCATG
Organism: Gillisia sp. Hel_I_29; assembly: GCF_000744275.1. Classification (NCBI taxonomy): domain Bacteria; kingdom Pseudomonadati; phylum Bacteroidota; class Flavobacteriia; order Flavobacteriales; family Flavobacteriaceae; genus Gillisia; species Gillisia sp. Hel_I_29. Next base: position 928,813 of record NZ_JQLP01000005.1, on the reverse strand, counting down.
GATTAATGGTCCCGGGATAGGATATGCAACAGGTTATGAGACTATGGGATGGCTTCCAGATAATAAGAATATTTATTTTCAATCTGAAGAATCTGGGTATTCTCATTTATATGTTCTTAATGTAGATACCGGAAATAAAAAACAACTTACAAAAGGTAGTTTTGAAGTTTTTGATCCATTTATATCAAAAGATGGCAAAAGCTGGTTCTTAACCACCTCTGAAGTGGGACCTGAAGAAAGACATTTTTATAAAATGCCTCTTATGGGAGGGAAAATGGAAAAGCTTACTAGCATGTCTGGGAATAACGATGTGTATCTCTCCCCAGATGAAAAGCGTATGGCAATTTTATATTCATATAGTAATAAGCCATGGGAACTATTTCTTAAGAAAACCCAGCAAAAAGATAATGCCACTCAACTCACCTCAGGATTATCAGAAGAATTTAAAGCGTACCCGTGGAGAGATCCAGAAATTGTAAACTTTAAAGCTGAAGACGGAGCCATGGTTCCTGCAAGAATCTATAAACCTAGTGCAACTGCTAAAAATGGAGCCGCCGTGATTTTTGTTCATGGAGCAGGATATCTTCAGAATGCGCATAAATGGTGGTCTAGCTATTTTAGAGAATATATGTTCCATAATTTACTTACAGACCTTGGTTATACTGTATTAGACATAGATTATAGAGGAAGTGCAGGTTATGGAAGAGATTGGAGAACCGCGATCTATAGACATATGGGAGGTAAAGACCTATCAGACCAAGTAGACGGTGCAACTTATTTAGTTAAAGAATTAGGGATAGATAAAGATAAAGTTGGCATATATGGAGGTAGCTATGGTGGTTTTATAACTTTAATGGCAATGTTCAATGAACCAGAAACTTTTACCTCTGGCGCTGCATTAAGATCTGTAACAGATTGGGCTCACTACAACCATGGGTATACTTCTAACATTCTTAATAATCCGGTAGATGACCCTATAGCTTATAAACGCTCATCTCCCATTTATTTTGCTGAAGGGCTTGAGGGTAATTTATTAATAGAACATGGAATGTTAGATGTAAATGTACATTTTCAGGATGTAGTTAGATTATCACAAAGATTAATTGAATTAGGTAAGAATAATTGGGAACTTGCTGTTTATCCTCTGGAGGATCACGGATTTGTAGAGCCTAGTAGCTGGACAGATGAATATAAAAGAATTCTAAAACTATTTAACGAGACCTTACTTAAAGACTAATTTATCTAATTAAATTCGCTCAAGAAGGTTTTAGCAGTTCTTCTTGAGCGTATTTTTTAAAATACTGAGGTTGTAAGTTTAAATAAAAGGCCAATTAATTCAGGCGCCTCTTAGTTCCAAAATATTATAGTTGGAATTGTTTTTATATATTTATTGCTTCTTTCAAAAATCTAATTACCACTGTTTACTACGCCTATGGAAAATTACGGTTTGCTTTCCATCCTACCTCCAGTAATAGCTATAATTCTTGCTTTAAAAACCAAACAGGTTTATATAGCCTTACTATTTGGGATCTGGTTCTCGTGGATCATCATGAATGATTGGAATTTTCTAACCGGTACTGTTGCTGCAATAGAGGGTTTGGTAAACGTATTTAAATCTGAAGGCAATACCAGAACTATTATGTTTAGTGCACTGGTTGGTGCGCTTTTACTTTTTATACAATATTCTAGAGGTGTTGAAGGTTTTATCAATAAATTGAATGTATTAATTGGTTATTTTGAGAAAAAGCAAACCGGTTATAGCAAGGTCATTATTCAGTTACTTGCACTATTAACAGGTATTTTACTATTCGTAGAAACAAGTATTAGCTCATTAACGGTTGGAACTTTATACAGACCTGTATTTGATAAGCTAAAGATATCAAGAGAAAAGTTAGCTTATATTGCAGATTCCAGTTCTGCCCCTACCTCTATTTTAATTCCGTTTAACGCATGGGGAGCATTCATTATGGGCTTATTACTAACCCAAGGCTTGGAAAATCCATTCTCCCTGATGCTTTCTTCAATTGCTTATAACTTTTACCCTATTCTAGCCATTTTAATAGTTTTTCTTGTAATCGTATTTAGAAAAGATATTGGCCCTATGGCTAAAGCTGAAAAGAGAGTTCAGGAAACCGGAGAACTCTTTAATGAAAATTCAAAGCCTATGCTTTCAGACACAATTACTTCTTATAAACCAAAAGAAGGCATTAAGGCTAAAGCTTACAATATGATCATTCCATTGGCTACAATGGTATTTATGATGCCTATAAATTTAGCAGCTACAGGATGGGCAGCAGTAGAAGAATATACTTCTTTTGGAGATCATCTTTATCAGGCTATTGGTCAAGGTTCTGGGTCTTCCTCTGTGTTGTATGCAGTTTGCACTGCCATTTTGGTTGCTATGATCTTATATAGATCTCAAGGGATCATGAAAACTAAAGAAATGATAGATCTGGTAATTAAAGGGATTAGTGAATTGATGCCGTTGGCGCTCCTTATGCTTTTAGCTTTTGCCATTGGAGACGCATGTAATCAATTAGGAACCGGCCAGTTTATAGCTAACTCTTCAAAAGAATGGTTATCTCCAGAATTCTTACCTGTAGTGGTATTTATTATAAGTTCTTTTATTGCATTCTCTACAGGTACTTCCTGGGGAACGTTTGCAATTATGTTAGCTGTTTCTATTCCTATGGCAAATGCACACCAAGCAGAATTACCACTTATTATTGCAGCAACTTTGGGAGGTGGAGTCTTTGGAGATCATTGTTCTCCAATATCAGATACTTCTATTATTTCTTCCATGGCTTCTGCAAGTGATCATATAGATCATGTAAGAACGCAGTTGCCTTATGCAATACTTGGAGGAATTATAACTTCTATCATGTATCTGATTTTGGGTTTTGCAATGGCGTAAAATTATAGGAGCATCAACCATAGAGACTAAGACGGTGTTTTCAGAATAGATGCAATCTTCCCTATATTTCTATCTAGATTTCAAATTTTACTAACTGAGTATTTTAGCAATCAGAAATAAAAGTAGTAAGACTGTTTATCGTCACCATAATTGTAGGATTATATTCCTTATTGATTCGTTTGAATGTTGATCAACAAAGATTAACACAACTTTAATGCGCGGTAAAGTCAACTATCTTTAACTTTAAAAAGCTCATAGATTTTAGAATACATCCCACAATAAATAGCTAATTATCAATTATATAGTACAATGATATTAAGGGATGATAATAATTCTATGATGGTGTGATTAATATTATTGGGATAAAGAATCGCTTTGATATGTTTAATATATCATTCCCTTTTTCACGCTTTATAAGGTTGTTAGATAATAGCCTTATATTTGTATCGTGCACGATATAAATATTAATAGACTTAAAATTCAATATGGAAAATGTAATTCAAACTAGCTTAACACAAAAGATCTTTAGAATAGTACTTGCGGTATTTATGATCTACGCAGGATTTAGTCATCTAACATTTAACAGAGTAGATTTTCAAGCTCAGGTACCAGATTGGCTTCCTATGAGTAAAGATCTAGTAGTAATTCTTTCTGGAATAGTAGAAATGGCTTTGGGATTAGCACTTTTATTTTGGAAAAATCAGCGTGTGAATATTGGTTGGACCTTAGCGATCTTCTTTATTCTGGTATTTCCAGGGAACGTAGCTCAATATCTAGATGGGAAAGATGCTTTTGGAGCCTTAAATTCTGATAGAGCCAGACTTATTAGATTATTTTTTCAGCCTGTATTAATTGCATGGGCATTGTGGTCTTCTGGTGCATGGACCGCTTGGAGAAATGCAAAGAAGTAATGCATGAAAGTAGAAGATCAACTTAAGTTAGAGAACCAGATTTGTTTCCCGATATATTCAGTATCCAGACTTATAACAAAAGCTTATAAGCCATATTTAGAGAAAATGAGCCTTACTTATCCACAATATTTGGTAATGCTGGTTCTTTGGGAGCATGAGAAACTAACCGTTAATCAGATAGGAAGTAACTTACAATTAAATACAAATACGCTATCGCCATTAATTAAGAGAATGGAACAAATGGATTTACTAAAGCGTACAAGATCTGTAAAAGATGAACGGAGCATAGTTGTAGAACTAACTAAAAAAGGATTAAATTATAAAAATGATGCTATTCCAATTCCACAAACTCTTTTAAGATCTTTAATTTCAGAAGAAGTAGAACTTAAAGATATTATTTCTTTAAAAGAGACATTAGATAAACTAATTAATCTACTCAATAAAGACTTACAAAATGAGGTAATTGCATCTCAATCAACTTAAAATAAATAATTATGAAAGCTTTACAAATAACTAAATATGGAGAAATTAAAGATAGTCTTTCCATACAAGAGGTAGACAAACCATCTTTTAATGATAATGACATTCTGGTAGCGGTAAAAGCGGCTTCTCTAAATCCAATAGATTATAAACTTGCGGAAGGTAAATTAAAAGATATGTTATCCTTAAAACTTCCTGCCACCATTGGTTACGATGTAAGTGGGGTTGTAGTAGAAAAAGGTTCCAAGGTTAAGAACTTTGAAATTGGAGATGAAATTTATTCTAGAGTCCCACAAGAGCAAATGGGAACGGTTGCAGAATTTGTTGCCATTAATATTGATATGGTTGCATTAAAACCAGAAAACATTTCTTTTGAACAGGCAAGTGCACTGCCGCTAACAGGATTAACTGCGATGCAGGCTTTAGAGAAAGTAAATATTAAAGAGGGAGATAGAATTCTTATACATGCCGGTTCTGGGGGTGTTGGAAGTTTTGCTATACAGTTTGCTAAATACAAAGGCGCAATTGTTTATACCACCACAAGCACTAAAAATGTAGATTGGGTAAAGGCACTAGGAGCAGATCGAGTAATAGATTATAAAACCGAAGATTATAAAGAGGTTGCGAATAACTTAGATATAGTTTTTGATACGCTGGGAGACGATTATACTTTTGATGCTTTCGAGATTATTAAAGAAGGCGGAAGGGTTACTACCATTGTAGGTCCACCAGATGAGGAAACTGCAAAACAAATGGGAATGCAAGATTATTCCTTACCTGAGAAGTTAGCAAAACTAAAGAAAGAAAAATCTGCAGAGTACAAGCTAACATGGATGCAGCCCAACGCCAAGCAGTTGGAAGATGTAAAAATCTTAGTAGAAGATGACACTATAAAACCTATTGTAGATCTTATATATTCTTTTGAAGATGCTATAGATGCTTATGAATATCTAGCTACAGGAAAGGCGAAAGGAAAAGTAATTATAAGCATGGCAGATTTGTTCTAATTTATGCTTTTTAAACTTATAGATTAGACTGAAAAATCTAATAGGCTGTAAGTTATCACTAACCCTCTCCGACTTTATTGGAGACACCTACTATTTATAACAAGCATTGCTTTAAAACTTTTAGAGCAATGCTTGTTTAATTATATACTATTTAAAGATGAAGAAGATAATTTTATTAATTGGATTAATATCTCTGGCAGGATGCAAGTCTCTTAGTATTCCCGCTCCTACAGATAAGGAAATTGAAAATGTTGCGAGTTTTAGCGGGCAACAGGTTACTGGATTAAGTATTAGCGATAGAGGCAGAATGTTTGCCAATTTTCCTAGATGGAGAAAAGGAGTTGAGAATTCTGTAGTAGAAGTTCTAGAAAATGGTTCTTCCAACGCTTATCCTAACAAAAGCTGGAACACATGGGAAGTTGGGTCTCCGGCAAAAGACTCTGTATTTATTGGAGTACAATCTGTACTCGCTTTTGAAAATGATTTATATGTATTAGATACTCGAAATTCCTTATTTCAAGGAGTAATAGACAATCCAAGAATTTTTGTTTTTGACTTGGAGAATAATAATTTAAAACGCACGTACATTTTAGAGGATGCTAGTTTTCATTCAGATTCTTACATTAATGATCTTAGAATAGACAAGAAAAAACAGAAAGTATATTTAACAGATTCGGGACATGCGGGAATTATAGTTTTAGATCTAAAAACAGGAGCTTCGAATAGAGTATTAAATGACCATTATTCTACCCTTACCGAAACAGATCATCTTACCATAGACGGAAAAAAATGGAAGAATGTAATTCATTCCGATGGTATTGCTTTAGACACGGAAAATGATATTCTTTACTACCATGCGCTTACCGGATATAGCCTATATGCCATTTCTACTGATGTTTTAGTAAATGGAACTTCAAAAGAGATTGAAAAAGGTGTGAAATTAATTGCTAAAACATCTGCACCAGATGGAATGATATTAGACAAAAAAGGAAATCTCTATTTAGCAGATCTGGAAAATCATAGTATCATGAAATTCAATATTTCATCTAATCTTATAACTGATCTTGCTAAAGGAGAAAAGATAAGATGGGCAGATACCTTTAGCATTTATCAAGATGAGCTTTATTTTACCAATTCCAGAATTAATGAGATCAACGGTGAGATTACTAATATAGATTTTACCATAAATAAGATAAAAATATAAAGATTATTAGAGTTCCATTCGCAACTATTGCTAATGGAACTCTAATCGATTTTTACTAAGCTATAAAATTTTTAAGCAATGAAGAAAAATCTAATACTACTTCTAATTTTAGTTAGCAGTTTTCAATTGTTATCGGCTCAAGATAAAGAGCTACAATGGTTAAATATAAAGTTATCTAATTATGAATATCCTTATTCTGTGTCTACAATTCAACTAAGCATTCAAGACCAGATTTTGGAGATGGCTTATATGGATATAAAACCAGAGAACTATAATGGGAATAATATAGTGCTTATGCACGGCAAGAATTTTAATGGTGCTTATTGGAAGACTACAATTGATGCGCTACAAAAGGAAGGTTATAGAATTATAGTTCCAGACCAGATAGGTTTTGGAAAATCTTCTAAACCTCAACATTTTCAATATACCTTCCAGCAACTGGCTCAAAATACCAAAACATTATTAGATTCTATTGGCGTGACCAAAACCGCTATTTTGGGACATTCTATGGGCGGAATGCTGGCAACTCGTTTTGCTTTGATGTATCCAGAAAACACAACTAAACTGATCCTGGAAAATCCGATAGGATTAGAAGATTGGAAATTAAAAGTACTATATAAACCTGTAGAATGGTGGTACCAGAACGAATTGAAGAACAATTATAAAAACATAAAAAAATATCAACTTGAAAGTTACTACGATAATAAGTGGAAACCAGAATATGAGCAATGGGTTAATTTACTTGCGGGATGGACACTAAACTCAGATTATAAGACCATCGCCTGGAACGCTGCATTAACTTATGATATGATCTTTACACAACCAGTGATCTATGAATTTGAAGAGATCTCCTCTCCTACTTTATTAATTATTGGTACCAGAGATAGAACCGCATTAGGTAAAGCTCTGGTAGAGGATACCATTAGAGATCAAATGGGACTTTATAATGAATTGGGCAAAAAAGCGCAACGAAAGATTCCAAATTCTAAACTTATAGAAATTGAAAATGTAGGACACCTACCTCATATAGAGCAATTTGATAGTTTTATAACACCTTTGCTCTCTTTCTTAGATGAATAAATTGAGTAGAAAGACATTTATGAAGAAGCTGCATATCTCTAAAGAATGCAGCTTTTTTAGTTTAAAAACCTCATTATGTACCATTTTAACCTTAAAAATTAATACTTAAAAAAGTAAATAATAACTATTTATATTCTTAATTAAACTAAGTAATTACTATGTTTATTATATTTAAAGGAGAATTCTTAAAATAGTAAGATGCAATTAAAGCTCAATAAAATTGTATTAATTTATATAATTATTACCACGCTTAACGCCACAGTTTCTAATGCCCAAGAATTAGATCCAGCCCTTAAATACCTAATTCAAAAAGCTGTTGATAAAAGTCATTCATTAAATATCAATCAATTTGAAGCAGAACAAGCCAAAGTAGATGCTTTGCTTGCAAAATCTGCACTACTTCCAAAGCTTACCTTCAACGGAAGTTTTACAAGACTTGATGACGACATAACTTTTGACTCAGACACACAGAATCTTCTAATTTCTACTCAAAAATTATTAGTAAAAGAAGCTATTGGCATTCCATTTAATGCACCTTTTCCTGAAAATATTCCGTTAACAGATATTCCAAATTTACAGGATAAGAATATCTTAAAATCTTCTGTAGATCTAAACTGGACTCTTTTTAGCGGTTTAGAAGTTACCAACGCGGTACGAGCTAGTGAACATAAAAAAACTTCCATAATTTATAAAGGCTTAGCAGATAAGGATAAAATTGCCTTAAAAATTATAGAATATTATGACAAGCTTGCGTTGGTGTATGCTTCCAAAAAAGTTATTTCTACCTCTAAAGAATATTTAGATGATCAGGAATATTATATTAAAAAGGCCATAGAAAATGGGTTAGCAACCCCTATAAGCAGAAAAAAGATAGAGCTCGCTCAGCAGCAATTAAATGGCAAGGAATTAGAGTATGATCATAACAGAGTTCTAATTATCGAATCTTTACATCAGCTTACTGGAGAATCTAAAGAAAGGTTAATGCAACTAGCACCTCAATTAGATTCGCTTGAAAATTCTTCAAGTACCTCAACTGAAAAAAGAAATGAGGTTAAAGCCTTAGAAGAAGCAGAGCTGGCGACATTATTTAAATCTAAGATGGAGAAAAGTAGTTATATTCCTAAACTTGGTTTAAAAGGACATTATGAATTTATTGAGGATGACTTATCCTTACTAGATCCAAAATGGTTTTTAGGCGTTGGTGTTTCGTGGAATGTATTCGACGGTTTTCAAGCAGTATTGAAAAGCAAAAAGTCTATGATTGAAAGTCAGAAATATCGTGAGCAAATTGAAGAGGCAGAAGAGATGATAGATCTATCCATAATTAAAGCGAAACTAACCTTAGAGTCTTCAATTCAAAATACAAAGATTGTTGAGAAAGAAATAGATCTGGCAAATGCTACCTATACCATGGTAAATAAGCAGTATAAGAACAATCTCGCCACTATTACAGAAGTTCTAGATGCACTTACAGATCTAGAGAAAGCTAATTTTAAATTGCAAGAATCTTATTTCGATCAGCGCAGAGCAGTTACAGAATTGCTTCATGCAAAAGGTATAATTACTTCTTTCTACAATCAAAATTAATATTGAAATGAAAATATTCAAAACATTGGTCATTGCTATACTAACCATCTATATGCTCCAGTCTTGTAATGATAAGGAGGCTTTGAGTCCATACATAGGCAAAGTTAAATTTGAAACTATTTCTGTTAGTGGAAAAATAGCTGGCAGGCTTAGTAAAATTTATGTTGAAGAAGGACAAATTGTTAAAAAGGGAGACACTCTTGCCATTATAGATATTCCAGAAGTTAATGCTAAAGTAATGCAGGCTAATGGCGCAATAACAGCCGCTCAAGGTCAATTAGATATGGCAAACAATGGTGCTACAAAAGATCAAATCAATCAAATTGATGGGCAACTAAATTCTGGACGAGCGCAATTGGAATTTGCTAAAGAATCTTATAATAGAATGCTAAATATGTACAAGGATTCCTTAATAAGCAAACAGCAGTTTGATGAGGTAGAAATGAAGCTGGAAATGGCACAAGCACAGGTAGAAGCTCTAAATGCAAAACGAAAAGAAGCTACAAGCGGCGCTAGATCTGAGCAGATAGATCAGGCACAAGGGCAATTACAAAGAGCTCTTGGCGCAAAGGAAGAAGTTCTATCTGCGTCTAAAGAAAAATATATGATTGCACCAACAAATATGTCTATTGAAACTATTAGCCTGAAGGAGGGAGAATTACTTTCTCCAGGTTTCGTCCTTTTTAACGGTTATGCTAGGAGCAGCCTATACTTCAGATTCACAGTACCAGAATCTAACATCTATAATTTTGAGGTAGGAAAAGAATTAGTTCTTGTTAATCCATATACAGAGCAAGAGATCAAAGCAAAAGTAAAATCTATTAAGCAATTAGCCCAGTACGCAGATATTACAAGTACTGCTCCTCTATATGATCTCTCAGAATCTATCTATGAACTAAAAGTAGTACCAACTTCAATAAATAAAGAACAATCCTTCTTTGCTAATGCCACAGTTATAATTAAACAATAAAGTCTATGAAAGATTTTATAAGATTAATACGGGTAGAATTCCAAAGGATTTTTTCAAACAATGTTTTACTTGCCATTTTTTTTGGCGCACCAATTCTTTACGGAGTTTTATTTGGGTATGTATATGGGCAGGCAAAAGTTATAGACTTGCCTATACTTATTATAGACCAAGATCACAGTCCTACTACAGATAAAATTATTGATGCTTTTAATGATAATGAAACGCTATTAGTAAAAGATCTAAGGTTTACTCCTGGTAATATTATGGCAGAAATGCCGGAAGAGCAATATGCCGCAGTAGTTACATTTCCTGCAAATTTTGAAGCCGCTATTCTTCAGAAAAGACATCCTGAAGTTCGAGTAGATCTTAATATGGCAAATATCTTAAATGCTAATACTACTAGTAAAAATATACAATCTGTATTAATGACGATAAATGCAGGAATTGAAATAGAAGGTCTTAAAAAACAGGGGATGCACCCTAATGAAGCTATGAATGCCTACGAAAGCTTTAAGATCAATTTCAATAAGTTATATAATTCTTCAGGGAATTACTTATACTTTATGCTACCAGGGCTTATTGCTGCTATAATGCAACAAATCATCTTTTTGGCGATGGCGTTGGTTTTTGCTAGAGATTTTGAAGATGGATATTTTGCAAAATTAGTAAAAGAAAGCAAGTGGTCTCTATTCCATATAACTTTAAAATCTACACCATTTTTATTAATGATTCCTCTAATGTGGATCATAGTTAGCCTATTAATACCATTTTTTAATATAGAGATTTCTATTTTTACGTTACCAATGCTAGTCTTAGCTTCTCTTTTAACATTAGCATCTATGAATATTGGGATGCTTTTTTCTATTGCAATTCCCAGCCAGTTGAAAGCTACAGAGCTTTTAATGGTTATTTCTACTCCAGCATTCGTACTAAGTGGTTTCACATGGCCCACACTAGCAATTCCTACTGCAATTACCAATGTAGCCCAGTTTATACCATTAACTCAATTTCTTAGCGGATTCAGAAAAATAGCATTTTATGAAGGCGGGTTAACTTCTATTCATTCAGAAATAACAATGCTACTAATAATTATAGTGGTAACCTTCTTTGCAATGCTTATATTACTTCAATTTAAGATATCATCATATCTTAAAAAAGACAAACAAGCCATCTCACAATCACCCGAATAAACTATGTCCATAGCACATTTTATTAATTCTAATTATTCAAAAGATGTTCTGGGTGAAGATTTTGAACAATGCACCTTAGATCTTAAAGATGATTATGAGGGGAAAGTTCTAGCAACCCTAGTGCGCAGAAAATCTAAAATTCCAACATTTAAAGCGGTCTTGTATGTTCATGGCTTTAATGATTACTTTTTTCAAAAAGAGCTGGCGAAACGCTTCAATGCTAAGGGTTATAACTTCTATGCATTAGACCTTAGAAAATATGGACGTTCCCTGCTTAAGCATCAAAAAATGAACAATGTGCGCAGTCTTCTGGAATATGATGAAGAGATTGAAAGATCTTTAGATATCATTAGATCTGAAGAAAATAAACAGGTTATACTAATGGGGCATTCTACCGGAGGATTAATACTTACCTATTACGCAGGGCGAAATCTTCACAGTGAAAAATTTCAAGGAGTTATTTGCAACAGTCCGTTTTACAGTTTTAATCTAAATAGTATAGAAAGAAAGTTAGGCATTCCTATGCTCTCATTTATAGGAAAACATAAACCAGATCTACTAATTTCTAGCGGGTTTACCAAACTTTATGGGTATAGCTTACATCAAAAAAAATTTGGAGAATGGGAGTATTCCCTTACTTGGAAACCACATAAAATTCCAAAGGTAAATCTGGGCTTTATAAATGCTATTCACAAAGCTCAGAAACAGGTTCACCATCATACTACAATAGATGTTCCTATGCTTATTTTACATAGCAGTAGATCGATATACACAAGGGAATGGGTAAATGATATGCAAAAAGGAGATGCCGTTCTTAATATTAACGATATCCATAAATATGGAAAAGCACTTGAGGGAGATATAACGTTATGCACTATTAAAGACGGAATGCATGATCTTATACTATCCCCCTTACCTGTAAGAGAGGAAGCATATAAGCAGATCTTTCTTTGGATAGAACTACAATATGGCAAGTAGCTGCAAACTTCATTTAAGTGTTCAGCATCTAAATACTAAAAAAATATTCTTGATAAGGCAGCAGACTTAGAGCGCCAATTTGGGCGGATTAATACCGTTAATGCTACCAGTAATAATTGGAGTGCTGTTAATTAGATAGGTAACCTTCTTATTTGCCAGTACAGCATTCTTCTTGAAAATAAATAACATAAAGTATCCAGAAACATCGATGGATTTAAGATCGTTCAAATCAATTACCAGATCTGCGGTTTCTGTTAATGCTTCTTGCAAACAGATCTCAATTTCAGATACGTTACCTGAAGTTAATTTACCCGATAAATTAATCGTGCCATCTACTTCTTTTCTAGTCATAAGCAAGAGTAATTAAAATGTAATTACAAAAGAATCTGTAAGGCGGGTTGTAGGGACTCACCGAAAGAATGTGAACATTCCCCTACAGATTCTAAACAAAAATATGCATAGGAAAATAGCTTCCGGAATAAATTATTTAAATGGTAGCTTTTAAAAGATAAGTGGTAAGGTTTTTAAAATAAGAGTGTAATTATAAGAGGTTGATCCTTTTAATAAGCTGTGTCTTATATCTTCTACTAATAGGAATTAGCTTGTTATTTATCAAAACACTGTTATCTTGTATATCTATGATCTCTTTATAATTGATGATAAAAGACCTATGAACTCGAATAAAAGAAGAGGCTGGTAATTTGGCTTCTATTTTCTTCAAGGAAGAATATGTAAGGTGCATTTGATTAACGGTCTTGATATTTATAAAATTTCCACTAGCCTCGATATATTCTATCTCTGAAACCTTAATTTTTATAAGACGCTTATCTGTGTTGATGAAGATCTCCTTTTCTGATTCAGATAGCTCCACCGTTGTGGATCTGCTATTAAGAATACTCAAATTATTATTTTGCAAAACCGCTTTATCTATCGCTTTATTAAATCGATCTTTCTGAAAAGGTTTGAGTAAATAATCAGTAATATTAGAATATTCAAATGCGTTAAGCGCATAATCTTTAGCAGAGGAGATTAGAATTATTTGTGCATTAGATCTTATTGCGCGTAATAAATCGAATCCTGAGAAATTGGGCATAAGGATATCTAAGAAAATTAGATCTATAGTATTCTCGTCGTTATTGATGAACTTCAGCCCCTCTATGGGATTATCAAATACTTCAATAAGATCTAAAGCCGTTGTTTGAGAAATCAATTTGGCTAAGATCTTTTTGGGTAGCTCCTCATCATCAATAATTACACAATTCATTTACCTGAAGATTATTTAATTTAAGTAGGGAAAATGTAATATAAATTGGCATTATTTTGCCATTCTAAGAAACAGAAATTCGTTCTAAGATTATAATAATTAATCTACAAAATTTTATCCGTTTTCCATAGGCTGGAGGCGAACAAGTTTAAGACTTTTTGCTTCCCAGCCCCGTTCTTGCCATGGCACCCCAAGTTTTCTTTCCATGAATAAGATCCCAATTACCTTTTACAGAAGCCCACATTACAAATGGATGATATATTAATGGCTCTAATAAAATTGTTCCCAGCAGCTTTATAATGTACTTAGGCCTTTTATATTGCTGAAAAGAAAATTCTTCAAAGAATAGTGCCGTAATGGAGAACAAGATGGCAAAGGTATATACTACTCCAAAAAATATTAAATAGACCCAATAATTGGGAGTTGTAAAAATTGTGATCAATATTAAATAAACAAGTCCTAAAAACTCAATTATAGGCGCTAACCATTCAAAAAAGAACCAGTAAGGTGTGCTAAGCAACCCCAAAACACCGTATTTAGGATTGAAAAGCATTTTTTTATGCAACATTAATGTTTCTGCAGTACCTCGGGTCCACCTGTTACGTTGCCTATGTAATACACCCCATTTTTGAGGAACTTCTGTCCAGCAAAGCGGATTTGGTACAAATCCAACCGTGTATGGAACTTTATCCTCTCTCATCTTCTTTCTCATTCTTACCAGCAACTCCATATCTTCTCCTACGGTTTCATGGTTGTAACCTCCAACCGCAATAACCGTTTCCTTATCGAACATCCCAAACGCCCCGGAAATAAGCAATAAGCCATCTAACCTAGACCATGCCATTCTTCCCATTAAGAAAGCTCTAAAATATTCTATGATCTGAGCTCTGGCTAAGAAAGTATCTGGCAGCTTTACTTCTAAAATTCGGCCATCTTCAATAGTGCAAGAATTTGCAACTCTAATAATACCACCGGAAGCAATAACTTTTTTTGAATTATTAAGAAATGGTTTTACTAATTTAAGCAATGCATCAGACTCTAAGATACAATCTACATCTATACAACAGATTATATCATTGTCGCACACATTAATACCTGTATTTAGCGCATCTGCCTTTCCGCCATTAACCTTATCTATAATAGTAAGATTCTTGAAAGATTCGTTTTTAGATTTATAGATACCTCTTACCTCTTTAGACGGTATAAAAGGATGATATAAGAATTCTTCCAGTTCTAATTTAAAAGTGTCTATTAATCTTTGTAGCGTTTCATCTTTACTCCCATCATTAATAATAACAATTTCATAAGAAGGATAGTTAAGAGTAAGTAACGAACGAACATTTTCTACCACGTTCGCTTCTTCATTATATGCAGGAGCTAAAATAGAAATAGTAGGAAGACTAGAAGATTGAAGAAGTGCAAATTCTGCCTGAAAATTGTTCTTTCTTTTATAATCTCTTATTTCCAAAAAAGAGAAGATAGCTGCAAAACAATATCCCGAACAAATTATAATTCCATATAATAAGAATAGCCAGCTTGCAATTTCTGTAATTTGATGTATGTTCAAACTAAAATCATTTGAAGAATTTTGGAAATCTGTTACAAGATGAAATTAAACTGTGGAAAATGCAAATTCTTTTTTATTCCAGCGTTTTTTGATCTTAAATAAGGTTTGTCTAGTTCCCCAGTCTTCTACCGGGATCATAGATTCCAACTCCAGAACATCTTCTATAGCTCCAATTTTCATCACAGTTTTCAGAATAAAACTTTTTAAGACTGGTACTTCATTTTGAAATGTTTCTTTTAAATAAATAAGCAACTCTGGATAGCCTAAATTTCCTAAGCTATGGATAGTTTCCTTTTTTATATCTAAATCTTTACTTTCTAAAAATGGTAGCAGGTTTGGAATATTCTCATATTGATTATATTCTCCAATCATTTTAATAGAGAAGATCTTTACACTCGCCAGATCACTATTTAACCATTTAGAAAAATCTGGAATCTCTCCTGTATAATTACTTTTTAAACATTCTTCAATATAAATTTGCTCCCAAAGCGTCAAAGGCTTTTTAATTTTTGATAGGAACAAAAGCGGACTCTTATTAGAGAGCTGGATGAAATAAAGGATTGCTTGCTGTCTGAGTTCATCTTTTTCAGCATCCAAATATTGTTCAATATTCTTACTAAAATCATTAAGATTAAGCTCTGCAGCTACATAGATAGCTCTTGCTATCTTATACCATTTTCCACTGTTAAGATCGTTTTCAACAATTTTACGAAGATCCCACAGATAGAATAATTCTTTTATTTTCTGATTGGTTTCACCCTTAAAATTTTCTTCAAAAATAAGCAGAACTTTAACTGCGATCTTTTCGGAAAGTTTGGTTTGTATATATTGCTCCTTAAATTGTTTTACCTCTTCTATGGAAGGTATATTGGTATCAAATAAATAAAGCATGATATAATTGGAAAATAACTCCTTTTGCTTTCCAATTTCTCTATTCTTAATAATTTTTGAAATACGCAGATAAATAATAGCGAAGACAAAGCCCAATGTTATACTCAGGAAAAAAGCTGCAAAAACTATATTTAATTGCAGGATCCAATTCCCATTATTGGTAATATGTCTAAAGAAATCATCCATAAACTCATATTAAATTTTCTTGAGCGATCTTTTTACACGTAGGGTTAACTCATTGGGGTTAAAAGGCTTGGTAATAAAATCGTCTACGCCAAAGTTAAAAGCTTCCATAATAGTTTTTTCTTGCTTAGAAGTAGAAAGAACGATAATTGAAGTTTCGGGAGAACTCTCCTTTATATGTTTTATAAGCTGGTTGCCAGTAACAAAAGGAAGCATTAGATCTGTTAAAACTAGATCAAAAGATTGTTCCCCTAAAATATTCATGGCTTCTCTTCCATCTATGGCTGTAACCACATGATAACCATCTTTGCTGAGTTTAAACTCTAAAGATTTAACGATCATTGGATTATCTTCTATGATAAGAATACGTTGCATCTATATATTTTTAGTTGAAAAATCTGCATCTATTTGTTCTACAATTTCCTCAAATATTAATTTGAGTCTGGCCACTAGTTCTGGGATTGCTGTCTCAGCCTTGTAATAGGTAAGTTCATTGCAGATACTTGTTCCTTCTTCATTTTCTAACATCTCAAAAGAAGGTTTAATATTATGAGCTATTCCACCAACTTCTTTCTTATCTCCCTCTTTAGAGGCAGCATCTAGCTCCCTTATTTTCTCTTTTACGGAAGACTTAAAAACATCTAAGGTTTCCATGATAAAATCTGTGTCTCCATCTGATATATCCATTAAATAGTTCAAAGAATAAAGTGAAATTTCCTCAGCCTTAATTGCTACCGATGTAGCATCAAATAGCGCGACTAGTGATCTTTCTGTAAAGGGTTTCAGAATTAAATTCTGATAATATCTTTCTTGAGAAGAAGTAGCAGTGACAAAAACAGGCGTTTCTGAATTAAGCTCTAACATAAGATAATCTATAGTTTGAGATGCACTCATAGGTTGAGCATCTTCTTCTATAATAATTACATCTGCATTATTTTCTTGCACCCATTGTACTGCATCAAAACTATTCTTACAAACCTCAACACATACGTTGTTATGATGTTTATTCATTACATCGATAAAATGCATACTTTCAACCTCAGACCTTTCAATAAGAAGTACTTGAAAACAATCATTTTGGGGTAAATTATTCATACTGGGGTATTTGGGACAAAATTGTACTATCTAAACTAGTCTCCAAAAGTATAACTTTAAATAGAATCAGACTAGTATTAGCGAAACTATAATATACATAGTATTTGGCAAGGGTGCAAATAAGAATTTTAGAAAATATTCTTTCTCTATTTAATAGAAAATATGAATTAATCTGTTTTAAGATGCTTAACCATCATTAGCCTCATATCTTCCATTACCACTGGCTTTGTAAGATAATCGTCCATTCCAGATTCCAGACAAAGTTCTTCTTCATTCTTAACGGTTCGAGCAGTAAGAGCAACAATTGGGGTGTAGGAATTTTCCTTCTCTACTTTTCTAATTTCTCTTGTAGCTTCAATTCCTCCCATAACCGGCATTTGAATATCCATAAAAATGAGGTCCAGATTAAATTGCTGAAAGATAGTAACGGCATCCTCTCCATTTTCTGCCTCCAGCAAATTTGCATTTGGTAAAACTTTTTTAATAATAGTCTTTGCAAGAAATTTGTTTACAGGATTGTCCTCCACTATTAGAATATTGTAAACTTTTGAACTATCCATGGTAAATTTCAGATCTCTAGGAGCAGCTTGTGGCGCTACTCCCGGTTCTTCAATTTCATCTATCATTTTATACAAGGTATGTATCTGTATAGGTTTTGGAATATTAAATCTAACATCCAATCTCTTACAACCTTTTAAAATTTCATCATCTTCAGTAGAACTGTGTAAAAGAATAACAGGAAGATCATTAGATGTTAATTTAAGGTTATTCCTTATTTGATCTATCACACTAATACCATTCATATATGGCATATTGAAATCTACAATAGCCAGATCAAAATTTTGTTCTCCTTTCTTAAGTATGTTTAAGGCTTCTACTCCGTTAGCACATTCTTGAGAATCTATATTATTAGCGGCCAGCATGTCTTTTAAGATAATTCTGTTATTAGTATTGTCATCTATTACCAGCACATTTTTTACATTTTTGCTAGGTCTAGAGATATAATTAATTTCCTTATCTGTGCGAAGTCTTACTTTAAAATAGAACTCACTCCCTTCATTAAGTACACTTCTTAGCTCTAATTTACTATCCATTAGATTTAAGAGCTTATTACTAATAGACAAGCCCAAGCCACTACCTCCATACTTTCTAGTTGTAGAAGCATCTTCCTGATCAAAAGCATGGAATATCTTTTTTAGATTTTGAGGCGCAATTCCAATTCCTGTATCTCTAATTGAAAAAGTTAAGATTCTATCATTTTCACTACCCTCTACAGTTTCTGAAGAAATGCTTAATTCTATTTCACCTTTTTGAGTGAACTTAACTGAATTACCCAAAAGGTTGGTAAGAATTTGCCTCAACCTTACAGCATCTGCATAAACATACCTTCTTAAAGATGGGGAAATATTCATCAAGACTTCTAAGCCTTTTTTGTGGGCTTGATGCTTAATAATATCTACGGTTTGATCGCAAAGCTCGATAAGATCTGTTCTCTCTACACTTAGTTCTAATTTACCTGCTTCAATTTTAGAAAAATCTAAAACATCGTTTATAATGTCCATTAAAGAATTTGCCGAATTATATACGGTATGCATATATTTTTGCTGAGAGTTCTCTAGCTCTGTTCTCATAAGAAGATCTGTAAATCCTATAATTCCATTTAATGGAGTTCTAATTTCATGGCTCATATTCGCCAGAAATTCAGATTTAGATTTACTGGCTGCTTCTGCCTTGATCTTTGCATTTATTAAAGAGACCTCCATCTCTTTAAGCTGAGAAATGTCTGTTGCTACCCCTAAAAATCCGGTTATTTTACCTCTATGATTGGTAATAGGAGTTACTATAAGCTGCACTGTAAACCTACTTCCGTCTTTACGTATATAGGTCCACTCTCGAGCATCGTAATCACCTCTTTGTGCCGGATACGAGAATATCTCAAATCCTGAAATGTTCTTATTATATTTATCGCTAAGTGTTAGGGCTCTACTTTCAATTTCTTCTTCATCATGAAAACCGGTGGCGTTAAAAGTATATTTTATCTCTTCTTCTTTATAACCTAAAAGGTTTTCTGCTCCTTTATTAAACTTTTCCACTTTACCCTTCAGATCTGTTTGAATAATAGCTATCTGAGAAGTTGCATCCATCAAACACTGAAGCTCATTTAAGCTTTTTTGCAATGCCCTTTCAGAAACGATACGTTTTGTAATATCGCTAATTTGTCCAATTAAATATAGTGGCTGCCCATTCTCCCCAAGTATAGTGGAAACATTTAGCAATCCAAATATGGTTCTGCCGCTCTTATGAATAAATCTTTTTTCTACACTGTAGGTTTCAATTTCTCTATTTAAAAGGGAACCAAGCAATGCCGTATCCTTTTTAAAATCATCTTCATGAGTAAGCTCTTTAAAAGATTTCTCTTTGAATTCCTCTTTGGAAAACCCAAACATACTTGCCAGATTTTGGTTAACCATCTGCCAATTGCCCTCCAGACTTACTACTCCCATTCCATTTGGAGAATACTCAAAGGCTGCTTTAAATCTTTTTGAGTTCTCACTTGCTTTAACCTCTAGCTCTTTGGTATCGTTAATATCTTCTATTTGTGTAATAATAAGATCTCCATTATCTTCTAAAGATCTAATTATAGATGAGTTTGTTCTACACCATATTAGAGAACCATCCTTTTTGTAGAATTTAGATTCTAATTGATAGCTATCTACTTCTCCAGATACCAACATTTTTCGCTGTTTAACAGCAGCTTGCAGAAAATCTTTATGAATAAGATCTTTAAAAGTTAAAGACATTGCTGTCTCCATATCTTCTTGCTCAAAACCAAAGATCTTTAAGGTAGCAGGATTTACCTCTAACAATTTTCCAGAACTATGCACCAATACATTACCTATTGCAGAGTTATTGAAAATCATTTCATATTGCTCTTTGGTTCTTTCAAATTCTAACTGAATTCTTTTTTCTCGATCAATGTTTTGAAAGGCTCCATAGACTCTCACACATTTCCCATTTTTAAATTCAGGTTTTCCTAAAGACCTAACCCAGATCTCCCTGTTCTTAGCTGTAATAAGCTTTAACTTGGTATCAAAAGGAACTCCTTTAGTAATGGCATTATCAAATAATTTCGTGATCTTATCTCTACTCCTACCCGGCTTATAAAAATTGAGCCCTGAACTGATATCTGGTTCATAATCTGCATCAACTTCATGTATCGCTTTTGTTATTCTGGTCCAAGACAATTTATTATTAATGAGATCTACTTCCCAACCACCAACTTCTGCTATCTTATTGGTTTCATGATAAATAGATAATTTATTCTTAGCCTTATCTAGTGTATCCAGTAAGAAATCAACATTGTTCTCATCGGTATCAATTCTTGAAAATTTGAAGATATATAACCATTCCCCATTAGTATCTACAACTTTTTGTACATGAGCCTGAAGTTCTATCTCACCTCTATAATCTTTCTGAAAATTAAAAGATAATTTTACATCAGAAATCTCATCTGAAGAATCTTGCACAATTTTCTGTATTCTTTCTAATTCTGATGAAAATAATAAAGAATTAAGATCTGCAATAAGCGCAGCTACAGAGGTAAATCCAGAATTCTTTAGAAAAGCATCATTAGCCCAAAAGTTTCTTGGAAAATCTTTATTTACGACCCAAATACCGTAAAGGGTGTCTTTTGTAATCCATTCTAGAATAGAAATATCACGTGACAAAAGATCGTAGAAGTTCTCTTTTAGGCTATTATCTGAGGACATAAGTAAGTAGGTTAATGGGAGTAATTTAATGAAAGAGACTATAAATTTCTATAATAACTTAAAATACTTTTAATTGAATTGAAAGCACCTAAATATAGCACTGGGAAAATGCAATCCTAACAATCTGTTTTACAATATCTTGCAACAATTACATAAAAGCAAGGTGAGATTATGAAATAAATAATTTAACTCTAATCTTCAATTAATTACACCTTAAAACTTTTACAGGTTTAATAAGGTCACTATTCCCAAATTTGCGGTATTCAAAATAAAAACATCAATCAACTAATTTGACATCAGCTTAAAGTCAATTTTAAGCATAAAAAAAATCCTAACTATCTATAAAAGAAAATTAGGATCTTATTGTGACCTCGCCAGGATTCAAACCTGGAACCTCTTGAGCCGTAATCAAGTGCGCTATTCAGTTGCGCCACGAGGCCTTTTTGCGGGTGCAAATATATGTTTTATTTTAAATTCAAGAAAGATTAATTTGATTTATTTTATAAAAAGAAAAAATGGAAATAAATATATCCATTTTTTTAAAGTATTAAATACCCCCGTATTAATTATTAGTAAAGGTATTCAAAGGCAGTAATATCATTTGCTCCAAATTCTCCATCTTCATTTGCGCTAAAACAAGCTAACATTACAGAAGTAGCATCATATCCGCTAGGTGTTCCTGGAATTAATACAGCTCCATCTGCTCCTGCAGATTCTCCAGATTGCCCACAACTTTGGCGGCTAAACCAATCTGTATGACGCATTCCTAAGGTATGTCCAATTTCATGTGTCATCACATGCTCATTAGTATCTACACTATAGCTCTCCATACCACTATAGATCTGCACGTATTTGTAAGGATTTCCTCCACTAGGGAATCCTGCTACTCCACCTGCTTGACCGTTGTTTGTTTGGTAAACTACAATATCATAAGGAGAATAGTTAGTTCCAAAGGTTAAGGTAAAAGTAAGACCAATGTTTAATGCATTGTAATTGTTAATAGCATATTGTAATGCTGTGCGTTGCTTAGTAGTTAAGGCTTGAGAACCACCAGTATATCCAATTACTCTTATCGTTCTATTATTACTAACAAGGTTATTGGTTCTATACTGCTTATTAGTGATCTCTGCAGTGCTCATGCTATTTAATTGAGATGAATTTAAAGCAATATCTCCTTCCACAATATAGGTTTTCTCATAACTACCATCTGGTAGCATGATCTTTCCAACAGTAGCATCTACAGGATTAAAGTGTAATGCTTTTATCTTATCAATGGTTTCCGGGGTTAATTCTGAAGTTGCATTTAAAGAATCATCTAAGGTGGTATCTGAAATATCATCTTTCTGACAAGAAGTGAAAAATAATCCAGATGCCAATAATAGTAATGGTAATTTTTTAATTTTCATAAGTAGGAATTTAAGTTAGGGTTAGATAGGGGGTATTTAAAACCTTACTTTGGTTCCTATAAACATAAAACAAAATATCCAATAAAGTAAGAAAAAACTTACATTATTGGATATTTAACACTTAAATTAATGAGATTACCCCATTATTTCAGCACTTAAACCCGCATCTAATAATTTAGAGCATCTAGGTTTAAGATCTTTATAATCTCCTGTCTTTACAGTACATTTCCCTTTATAATGTACTAAAATTGCGCATTGCTCTGCTTGCTCTGCGGTGTGCTCACAAGTAGTGATCAACGTTTCTATAACATGATCAAAGGTGTTATGATCATCATTAAATAGAACGATCTCGTAATTCTGTTGCTTTTTTGTACTGGTCTTTACTCTTTCCAATACTTCTTCTTTCGTGCTCATCTTCAGTTTTTAATATATTGAAATTCAGTTACAAAGATACTAATTAATAAAAAATTAAACCTTAGTAAAACTTACTGCAGCCCAATTTTCTCTATCCAGTGTTGCCTCTATATTTAAATTATTAGCATTGCACTCTTTCTCTATCATTGGAATATCCTCCACATAAAATCCGCTTAAATATAATTTTCCGCCAGATTTTAAACATTTTGAATAGATACTTATATCTTCTAATAATATATTTCTATTGATATTAGCTATAATTCTATCATAAGATCTCCCTTCTAAAAGCGCTGCCGTACCTTCATAAACCGATATGTTATTGGCATTATTGCGCTCCACATTTTCCATCGTATTTAGATAACACCAATTATCTATATCTATTGCATCTATAGGATTAGCACCTTTCATCCCTGCAAGTATTGCCAAAACTCCTGTTCCACAGCCCATATCTAATACAGACAGATCTCTCCAATCATCTTTTAAGATATGCTGAAGCATCATATGCGTAGTTGCATGATGGCCGGTTCCAAAAGACATTTTAGGCTCTATAACTATATCAAATTCAGTTTCTGGCTTTACATGAAATGGAGCTCGAACAGAACATTTATTATCCACTATAATTGGGTTAAAGTTCTTCTCCCACTCACTGTTCCAATTCACTTGCTCGATCTCTGAAGTAGTATAACTTATTTCAAATTCGTCGGAATTTAGAACGTATATATCTTTTAATGATCCTTCTTGAAATTCGTTAACCTGAATATAGGCAGTAATCCCTTCTTCATTTTCTACAAAGCTCTCAAAACCAACATTTCCTAATTCTGCAATCAGGATCTCTGAAGCAGGTTGAAGCGGTTCTATTTTGAACTGAAATTCTAAGTAATTCATATTTTATTCAAAAGAATTTACAATAGCTAAAAAGTCCACTGCATTTAAGCTGGCACCACCAATAAGTCCTCCATCAACATCTTCTTTACCAAAGATATCTTTAGCATTATCTGGCTTTACACTTCCTCCATACAAAATGGAAACATCTTGCGCGATGGTCTCACCAAATTTTTCTGTAAGCATTTTTCGAACATACGCATGAATTTCCTGAGCTTGTTCTGGAGATGCTGTTTCTCCTGTTCCTATTGCCCAAACCGGTTCATAGGCTAAGATCACATTTTTACAAGCATCTTTAGATATATGAAAAAGACCATTTTCTAATTGATTTTTTACTACCTCAAAATGTTGGTCTGCTTTTCTATCTTTTAATTCTTCACCAAAACAAAAAATCACCGTCATTTCATTTTCTAAAGCAGCATCTACCTTCTTTGCCAACAATTCATCGGTTTCATTAAAATAAGCACGACGCTCACTATGACCTAAAATTACTGTCTTTACCCCTACACTTTTCAACATTTTTGCAGAAATTTCACCTGTGTAAGCTCCTTTCTCTGCAAAATGCATGTTCTGCGCGGCTACCTCTATAGCGGTTCCTTTTAGCGATTCAAAAGCACTAAATAAACTTATATAAGATGGTGCTACATAAACATCTGCTTTAGGCTCTTTTACCAATTGCATTTTTAAGTGCGATAATAATTCCTGAGTTTCGGCAAGATCATTATTCATTTTCCAGTTTCCGGCAACAATATTCTTTCTCATTCTAAGTATTTAAATGTTAATTAAACTTCCTTCAACCTATGCAATGGAAGTTTGAGATGATAATTATTTAATTGGATGCTATCTAAAAAGCAGTTCATTTTCAAGAATTACAAATATATTGATAAGTAGAAACATAGCCTTAAAGATTAACAAGACTATTTGAAATAGTAGCCATTACAATCCAATTTCTGCGGCATCAAACCAGTGTTTCTTTTGAGTGATGGTGCCTTTATTAAGTACCAATATTCCAGGATTAGATCTAACTATCGCCTTCAATCCAGTTTCATCAGACTGATAAAATTCGAATCCGAGGTCGAACTTTTCAATTAATTCTTCTTGTTTGTCTTTTCCGGATGCTGTAAGGCCAATCACGGTATATCCGTTTCTTAAAGCGCTATCTGTAAGTAGCTTTATTTCTTTATAACCTTGAGTTTCAGTATTTCTTAAATTATACGCAACGATCATTATTAGCTTATCTTCTGCTAAAAATTCATCTGTACGATCTTTTCCATTCTTCTCGATCTTAAAATATGGAATAGCCGGTAGATCTGCTTCTTTTATAACTTTGGTTTCCACTCCTAAATATTCTCCTTTAACTTGCGGATAAATGCCATTATTTTTTATCACTACCTCTTCTCCATTCTGAATAAATTTCCATCTATACTCCACTTCCGCTTTCTGCGCATCTTCCGGGAGAACCATTTGTTCTTGAATGTTATTCCCAATTTTATAGGCTCTAAAATCTATAAGTGGCAAATGCATTAACACGTAATATCCAAAAAGAAAACTTAACATAAATGCCAAGAAAATCACCCATCTATGAGATGCAGGCACTAAAATTGGAGTAATCAATTTCGGGTTGAAGAACAGAATTAATATCAACACTAGTAGAAAAGCATCTTTATAAAAAGACTGCCAAGGCGTTAATGGCAAGGCGTCTCCAAAACATCCACAATCTGTTACTTTATTAAAATAAGCTGAATAGAATGTTAGGAAAGTGAAGAACAGTATCATGAGCAATAAGCTCCATAATGTAAATTTTGGTAAATATCCTATAATAAGCATCACCCCTAGCACCAATTCAAAAACAACCAAGATCACAGCAATTGCTAATGCAAATGGAGCAAGAAATTCCAGATTTAATACCTCCGCACTAAAATATTCCTGAAGCTTAAAGGAAAAACCAATAGGATCATTAAGTTTAATAAAACCAGAGATCATAAATAAGATCCCAACAAAGATTCGTGTAATTCCTACAAATACTTTCATGTTTAATCTGGTTTAATATCTAAACTTGATATTTTAGATTGAGATAATTATAGTATATAATATGGCATCTGTAGCAAGATTAAATAATTACAGCTATTTATAATATCTAGTAAATTCAATATGCATTTAAAATAGGGCTGCACTAGTAATAGACTTTAAATTTAAGCCTCCTTTTCTTCCAAAAGGATTAAGGCGAAGATGGCATAATTAATCATGTCTTGATAATTAGCATCTAAACCTTCACTTACCAACGTCTTGCCTTTATTATTTTCAATTTGCTTAACTCTTAATAATTTCTGAAGGATAAGATCTGTAAGAGAACTGACTCTCATCTCTCTCCAAGCTTCTCCATAATCATGATTCTTATTTTCCATCAAGGATTTAGTCTCAGAAATATGTTTATCATATAAAGAAATTGCCTCTTCTAAAGAAAGATCTGGTTGTGCAGCGATTCCCTTCTCTAATTGAATAAGCGCCATGATAGCGTAATTAATGATCCCAATAAATTCAGGAATTTCATCTTCATCCACTTTTCTAACCTCGTTTTCCTGAAGTCCGCGAATGCGTTGCGCTTTAATAAAAATTTGATCGGTTAAAGAAGGAAGTCTTAAAATTCTCCAAGCACTTCCATAATCTCTCATTTTATTTGAAAACAAAGAGCGACATATTTCTACTACCGCATCATATTGTTTTGAAGTATCCTTCATAAAAAACAGTCTAATTTCCGTAAATTTCGGTCAAATAATTTAGATAGTCAAAGTTAATTTACCAGAGGTAATTCAACTTCAAAATTATAAGCTTTAAAGAATGACAATTAACTGTAAAGGCACCCTTATAGATCTCACTACGCCAAAAGTAATGGGAATACTAAACTTAACTCCAGATTCCTTCTATTCTGAAAGCAGAAAAGATTCAGAAGAAAGTTTATTGGTATCTGCTGAAAAAATGCTGAATGAAGGAGCTACTTTTTTAGACCTGGGAGGCTATAGTAGTAGACCAGGTGCAACAGATATTAGTACAGCCGAGGAATTAGAACGCGTTATTCCTGCAATAACATCTATACTTAAAAACTTTCCGAAAACTCTTTTATCTATAGATACTTTTAGAAGTGAGGTTGCTGAAAAATGCCTTGATGCCGGAGCAGCAATAATTAACGATATCTCTGGCGGACATCTAGATAATAAGATGCTAACTGTAATTGCTAAATATCAAACACCTTACATCGCAATGCATATGAGGGGTAATCCAAGAACCATGAAAGATCTTACAGATTATAAGGATCTAACCCAGGATGTGATCTACTACTTTTCAGAAATAATAAGTAAAACCAAAGCACTAGGAATTAACGATGTAATTATAGATCCGGGCTTTGGATTTTCAAAGAATATTGCTCAAAATTTTGAATTACTTGGTAAGCTCGAACTTTTAAAAAATCTAGATCTTCCAATTCTTGCTGGATTATCTAGAAAGTCTACTATTTACAAGACTTTAGAATGTAGTGCTGAAGACGCTTTAAACGGCACGACTGTTTTAAACACCATCGCTATTACCAGAGGTGCAAATATTTTAAGAGTGCATGATGTAAAGGAAGCTATGGAAGTTGTGAAATTAACATCTCTTCTGCCAAACTAAGCGTATATTTTCTATTTTTACACAAAGCCTCAGAATTTGGATTTCTTAAACCTTCGTATTTTAGATATAGTAGATATTGTGTTTTTAGCAATACTGCTATTCTATCTATATAAACTCGTTAAAGGTACCGTTGCTGTAAACATTTTTGTGGGAATTGTGATCATTTGGGTAGTTTGGAAGATCACCCAACTGTTGCAAATGGAATTGCTGAGTAATGTACTGGGTGAATTTATAGGGGCAGGAATCTTTGCATTGATCGTAGTATTTCAGCAAGAAATAAGAAAATTCTTATTAATGATTGGTTCTACCAACTTTACCCACAGAAGAAAATTCTTAAGATCCTTCAGGTTTGTAAAAGATGATACACAAATAAAGACCAATTTAACCGCAATAGTAAAGGCTTGTGAAAACATGGGAAAAACCTTTACCGGAGCCCTTATCATTATTCAAAAGAGCACAAAACTAGATTTCGTAAAGAATTCTGGAGATGCCATGAACATTACATTAAACCAACCAATTATAGAATCTATTTTCTTCAAAAACTCCCCTTTACATGATGGTGCTTTAGTTGTTGAAGACAATAAAATTACCGCCACCAGAGTAATACTTCCGGTTTCTAATGATAGAACTATTCCTTTAAGATTCGGATTAAGACATAGGGCTGCAGTGGGAATTACTGAAAAGACCGATGCATTGGCTTTAGTAGTTAGTGAAGAAACAGGCCAGATATCTTATCTAAAAGATGGTGAGTTCGTGATCTTTGAAGATAACGAAGAACTTATCAACAAGCTAAAAGAAGATCTTACTTAGAAATTATATAGACTCTTCTGCCATAAATTGCACCTCATATAGATTTTTGTAAAAACCACCTTGTACCTGAAGTAATTCTTTATGTGTTCCCATTTCTACAATTTGCCCAGCATCCATAACTATAATTTTGTCTGCTTTTTTAATAGTAGCCAACCTGTGTGCAATTACAATGGATGTTCTGCCCTCTGTAATCTTATCTGTAGCATCCTGTATTAACTGCTCACTATAAGAATCTATAGACGAGGTAGCTTCATCTAGGATAAGAATACTAGGATTACTCACATAAGCCCTTAAGAAAGAGATTAATTGTCTTTGCCCAGAAGATAGCATTACCCCTCTTTCCTTCACGTTATAATGATATCCGTTTGGAAGAGAGTTAATAAAATCGTGCACCCCTATTTCTTTGGCAGCATTAATAACGTCCTGCTCAGTAACATTTGGATTATGAAGGGTTATATTATTTAAAATAGTATCTGCAAACAAGAAAACATTTTGTAGCACCACAGCAATTTCAGCTCTTAGAGATTGCAGCGTAATTTTAGTGATATCAATATCATCAGTAAGAATTTGTCCGCTATTAATTTCATAGAATCTATTGAGCAGATTAATAATAGTTGTCTTTCCGGCACCTGTAGAACCCACTATCGCTATAGTATCTCCGGCATTTGCTTTAAATGAAACTCCTTTAAGCACTTCTTCATCTTCTATATACCCAAAACGCACATCTTTAAATTCGATATTACCTTTTAAGTTTTTAATTTCGATAGTACCTTCATTTTTAATAATAGCATCTGTATCTAATATTGCAAATACTCGATTAGCGGCAACCATCCCCATTTGAAGGGTATTAAACTTATCTGCTATTTGGCGTAAAGGTCTAAACAACATTTGAGCCAGTTCAATAAACATAATAATGATACCCAAACTAAGCGCATCACTTTCTACCACTCTTAAACCACCGTACCATACAATAAGACCAATGGTAATAGACGTAGACATTTCTGCAATTGGGAAAAATATAGAGTTATACCACACGGTTTTAACCCATGCTTTTCTATGCTTATCATTGATCTCTTTAAAATTATCATACTCTGTTTGCTCTCTTGTAAAGAGCTGAACGATCTTCATCCCGGTAATTCTTTCCTGCACAAAGGTGTTTAGATTTGCTACTTGATTTCTTACATCTTCAAAAGCGATCTTCATTTTCTTTTGAAACACTCTGGTAGCATATAATATGAAAGGCAGTACTAATAGCACCAAAAGTGTTAGCTGCCAGCTATTATAGAACATAAAACCTAAGACAACAATCATTTTTAAAAGATCACTAGCAATCATAAAAAGACCTTCGCTAAAAATGCTTGCAATGGTCTCGATGTCGCTCACAGCTCTGGTTACCAATCTACCTACAGCAGATTTATCATAATACTTCATTTTAAATTGAAGCATATGCTTAAAAAGATTCACCCGGAGATCTCGAATTACCTCTTGGCCCAACCAGTTTGCAAAATAAATAAAACAAAACTGAAAGATCACTTCCAACATTAGGGCTATCAGCATTAAGCTGATATAATACACTAAATTATCATTGTCTTTAGGCACTATAGAATCATCTATAGTGATCTGTAAAAGATACGGTCTAAAAACCGCAAAAAATGATAATAAAACTGCTGCAAAACCTACAAAATAGAAAGTCCATTTGTAGGGATTGGTATATCTAATTAACCTTTTAAAAAGGGTAAAATCAAAAGCATTTCCTGTTGCTGACGCCATTTATTTAATTAAAATAGATGTTGGATATTCAATTTCTGTTAAATACAAACCTTTTGCTGGCACCGAGGTTCCTGCATTTTGTCTGTCTCGACTCTCAATTATTTCATCAAGCCTATGTTCTGCTGTTTTGCCAAGACCAATATCAAGCAAAGTCCCTACAATGGCTCTCACCATATTTCTCAAAAAACGATTGGCAGTGATATGAAACACTAGCTTATCGCCTTCCTTCCTCCAAGCTGCATGAGTTATCGTACAGTTATAAGTATTAACGTCTGTCTTAGATTTGGAAAAACACTTAAAATCTACGTAGTTTATAAGGGTGCTTGCCGCCCTATTCATCTTCTGTACATCCAAAGGGTTCTTCACGTAATGAGCTGCATCAAAATTAAATGGATCTTTACGAAGCACAATATGATATTGATAACTTCTACTAACTGCGTTAAACCGAGCATGAGCTTGGTCGGTAACTTTAAACAAATCATACACCGCAATATCAGGTGGTAATACAGAATTTAATTTATACACCCAATCCTGAAGATCTCCAAGAGAATCTGCATCAAAATGAGCAAAATATTGCGTAGCATGGACGCCCGCATCTGTACGCCCGGCTCCTACCACAGGGGTTTCCACCTGCAATATGGTAAACAATGCCTTCTCTAAAGTTTCCTGAACAGAAATAGCATCTGGCTGGTTTTGCCAACCATGATACGCCTTTCCATTATATGCTAGTTCTACAAAATATCTCAATGTAAATTGATACTTTTACGTGATTGCCTGCAAAGATACGGCAAACTTAGCAACTCACAGGGAGCATCTCCCCCGAGTTTTATATGTAATCATAAATTAACGTTATAAGCAGTTTTGAAGAAAATCTTATTATTAAGCGACACCCATAGCCATATAGATGACAGAATATTATTTTATGCAGAACAGGCAGATGAGGTCTGGCATGCGGGAGATATTGGATTAATTTCTGTTACAGACCAACTTAAAAAAGTAAAACCTCTACGCGCCGTTTTCGGGAATATTGATGATCATGAAGTAAGAAAAGAGTTTCCATTAAATCAACGATTTTTTTGCGAAGGAGTAGATGTGTGGATCACCCATATTGGTGGATATCCCAACAAATATTCTCCAGCCGTAAAAGAGGAGATCAAAACTAATCCTCCTAAATTATTTATCTCTGGGCACTCTCATATTCTGAAGGTAATGAATGATAAAAAATTAAACTTATTGCATATGAATCCGGGCGCAGCAGGAAAACGCGGATTTCATAAAAAAAGGACTATGCTTAGATTTAAAATTGAAGGAGAGCGAATTTTTGATCTCGAAGTGATAGAACTCGAATAGTTACAACTAAAAAACCCAGAGCTTTCGCTCTGGGTTTTTACGCACTAATAACACTAAGATAATAGGCTTATCGTAACCGGTCTACAGATTTTACAAGATCTTCATCCTTTTGGATAGCTTTATTGGCTAACACTAAAAAAACGATAGAAAGAATAGGAATAAACATCCCAATACCTTTCTCAGAGATTTCCATCTCTCCAGGTACAGTTAGAGACCAATACACAAAAACTCCTAGCAAAAAAAAGTTTAAAATTATATTGATACGCCCCAAGATAAATTGAAGCTTTCTATTATTAAATAAAAATATGGTGATGAACGATAAGATGGCAGACCCTAAAAACATACCCAGAGCCAGCATAACATCTTCAACATATGTAGGCTCTCCAGCCTCATTGCTCCACAAAGAAACAAAAAATATTAACACCCCACTTAATAACGCGGCAATTAATAAGTAAACAGATTGTATTCGTTGTAACATTTGAAATCTTAAATATTGACAGCAAAATTAAGTTTTCTTTTTAAAATAGGTATTCAAAAATTTAAAATAAAGTTGTATTATTGCATATATAATGCGTAACCGGTTCAATATAGGTTACTTAAGACTCCATATTTTTTTCGATTCTTCCTCGAGAAGTAAATTCAAAACCAAACACAAACTTATTCATACTTATACATGTTTGAAATTTCAGAATTAAAAGCTAAGAAGTTACCTGAGCTTCAAGACATTGCCAAATCTTTGAATGTCCCAAAATATCGCACTCAAAAGAAATTAGATCTAGTATATCAAATTCTAGACTATCAAGCAGCAAACCCTAATAAGGTAAAAGAAGTTTTAAACGATGATACTACTGCTTCTAAACCTATCAGTAAGGAAAAGACAGACGAAAAGCCTGTAAAATCTAAAATAGGTTCAGAACGTAAACCAGCTAAAAAGCGCGAGGAAAATCAGGTTAAACCGGAGCAAAATAATAAGCCAGATAATGTAACAGAAGCCAAAAAACCAGCTCCTGTAAAATCTTCAGAAAAGAAGAATCAAGGCGCAAAAGCTAAAGAAGAAGTAAAGAAGCCTACCGAAAAATCTCATTCTCCTAGAAGAGATGATAAGAATGGAAATTCTAATTCGAACTCTAATTCTAACTCCAGTAGAGATAGAGACAATAACAGAAATTCCAGAGATAACAGTAGAGACAATAATAGAGAGCCGCGAAAAGATACTCGTAATCAAGGCAATAAAGATCAAAATCATAACACCAATTCTGGGAATAATTCTAATTCTCCAAAGAATAATGGTAACCGTGATAACAGAAACCGTTACCGCGAGCCAGATTATGAATTTGATGCAATTATAGAAAGTGAAGGAGTACTGGATATTATGCAGGACAACTATGGTTTTCTTCGCTCTTCAGATTATAATTACCTTTCTTCACCAGATGATATTTATGTATCTCAATCTCAAATTAGATTATTTGGTCTAAAAACAGGAGATACTGTACTTGGGCAAATTAGACCTCCAAAAGAAGGAGAGAAATATTTCCCACTTATTAAAATTACCAAGATTAATGGTCTAGATCCACAAGTTGTTAGAGACAGGATCTCTTTTGAACATTTAACCCCTCTTTTTCCGAAAGAGAAATTTAATTTAGCAGAAAGAGAAAGTACCGTTTCTACAAGAATTATAGACTTGTTCTCTCCAATTGGAAAAGGACAACGTGGAATGATTGTTTCTCAACCTAAAACGGGAAAAACGATGTTACTAAAAGACATCGCTAATGCCATTGCAGCCAATCATCCCGAAGTTTACCAGATCATTCTATTAATAGATGAGCGACCAGAAGAAGTTACAGACATGCAGCGCAATGTTAAGGGAGAAGTTGTTGCTTCTACTTTTGACCGTGAAGCCCATGAACATGTAAGAGTTGCTAATATTGTGCTTGAAAAAGCTAAAAGAATGGTGGAATGCGGACATGACGTTGTAATCTTACTAGATTCTATTACCAGATTGGCAAGAGCTTACAATACAGTGCAACCAGCAAGTGGTAAAGTTTTGAGTGGTGGTGTAGATGCTAATGCTTTACATAAGCCTAAACGTTTCTTTGGTGCAGCCAGAAATATAGAAAATGGAGGTTCTCTTTCTATTATTGCTACGGCACTTACAGATACAGGTTCTAAAATGGATGAAGTTATCTTTGAGGAATTTAAAGGTACTGGAAACATGGAACTTCAATTAGATAGAAAAATTGCAAACAGAAGAATTTTCCCTGCTATAGACCTTACATCTTCTAGTACACGTCGTGATGATCTTTTATTAGACGAGAACACTTTGCAACGTATGTGGGTAATGAGAAAGTATCTTTCTGATATGAATCCTGTAGAAGCAATGGAATTCATCAACCAGAGATTTAAACAAACTAAAAATAACGAAGAATTTCTACTTTCTATGAACGGCTAGAAATATTTACAATATTATATTTAAACCCCTACTATTAAAACAGTAGGGGTTTTGTTTTTATAAGTATATCTGCCTGAAATTAGAAAAACTAAATTTATTTAGAATTAACGCAACCATTTAGAATATTTAGGTCATATAAATATGAATGCGTATAAAATTCTAATTTCACTTAAATTACCAACTATGAAAAACATCTTTGCAATATTTCTTATACTTACCGTACTATTTTCTTGTAGTAAAGAATCTACAGGCGATACCGATGTATTAACTTATAAAGGAAAATGGTCTCTAGTTAAAATAACCGGAAGTTTTTCCTCTACTGTTACTGAAGGCTTAGATATGGAATGGCAGGAGGATTATATGCTCAACTATGACGGCACATTTACAAAAACAAGAACCACAAAAGATACTATCTTAATCGCCACAGGAACCTATAGATTATTAGATGAATCTGAATTCATGAATACTGATAATTCCGTTAAATATTTAGAAACTACCTTCGATACCAACAGCACATTACTCGCAAATTGTTACTCTCAAAGTTTAACTGAATATCTCTATTTTGCTAACGACCTTAAATTAAGAAATACTTACAATGCTTGTGATGGTCTTGGACTTGAGTATGCGAAGGAATAATTTTTAATCTAAAATGCTCGTTTTATGTTGACATTGAACAAAGACTCAAAGGAGACTCATATAATATTAAAAAAACTAATTAGACTCTAAAGAACTAAAGCATCTATTCAAATTTTGGTATTTACTTTAGGATTAAGTGCTCAAAATAATTCTGTTTAGGTAAAAAAGAATAGAGATTACATTTAAAAGTGTAATCTAAACAAAAATTAAGCTAACCATCACCACGCTAAACAAGAAAGCATTGGATATTGAGAATTTAATAAGGAGATGCAAAGAGCATGATAAAGTAGCTCAAGAAAATCTCTATAGATCATTTTCTCCGAAATTCTTTGTGATATGCCTAAAATATTCCAGCAGCTATGAGCAAGCTAAAGATAGTCTACACGATGGTTTTATAAAGATATATGAGAACATTTCTTCCTATAAAGGCAACGGTAGTTTTGAAGGCTGGATGACAAGAATAATGATCAATAACGCCCTGAAGGAATATCAAGGTAAATCGATCTTTGTGAAAATTGAAGATAATTTAATTCCAAATGAAGAGATATCATTAGAAATTGAAGAGGAAGCACTGTCTTTTGAATATCTAATGACATTAATTCAGGGGCTTCCGGATCAATACAGATTGGTATTCTGCTTATACGCGCTAGATGGATATTCTCATAAAGAAATTTCTGACATTCTAAAGATCTCTATAGGAACCTCCAAATCTAATTTAGCACGTGCAAGGCTAAAGTTAAAGGAGACTATTATTTCATATAAATTAAGTAAAATGGCGAGAGAATTATGAAGCAAAATAAGAACATAGATAAGATCTTTAGCGATAGATTTAAAGATGCAGAAATAAATCCACCAGATGATATTTGGGAAGGAATCTCATCACAGCTACCTCTAAAAAAGCGTAAGAATAGAATAGTCCCACTATGGTATTATTTAGGTGGTACTGCCGCTGCTCTAATAATTATAGCGCTTTTATTAAGAAC
This sequence comes from Gillisia sp. Hel_I_29, assembly GCF_000744275.1. NCBI lineage: Bacteria > Pseudomonadati > Bacteroidota > Flavobacteriia > Flavobacteriales > Flavobacteriaceae > Gillisia > Gillisia sp. Hel_I_29. The sequence continues at coordinate 893,359 of NZ_JQLP01000005.1, read as the reverse complement.
TAGTTTTGTAGAAAATACATCTCCAACAATTACAGATCACAACAGTGAAAATTCAATAAAAGTTGATAAAATAAATGACAGTAATTCGCCTATTTTAGAGAACGAAAAGCATTTGCCTATGATCAAAAATCAGAATGAAATTGTTGGTACTGGCGCTTCGATATCTAAAGAGAATTCTTCTAATTCTAAAAATAGCAAGCAAGAACAATTTTATACTACTGTAATAGGTACAGATCAACATGAAAGGTCAAGTTCACATTCTGATCAAATTACAAATAGAAAGAGAAAGGAAGATATATCTTTAAAAAGTATTTCATTGAACTCTGGGGGTGTTAAGCTTGGAGATCACTCTACTTTTAAAAGAAATATTGGTATTAATGAACCAACTAAAGAAATTACTAAAATCATGCAGCCCCAGCTACAACCTGAAAAAGAGGAACTAGCAGAAAGCTCCTCTAACTTTGATAGATTTAGTGTTTCTGCAAATGCTGCAGCGCTTTATTTCGATAATTTAGGAAGCGGAAGTTCTTTGAGTAATCAAATTGCAAGTAATGCAGGTGGTCTTACATCAACTTCATATGGAGTTTCCTTTGGATATCTTGTAACCGAAAGATTAAAAATAAGATCAGGAATTAGTCAGGTAGAACTTAAAGACAATTTTCAGAATACTACATATGCTTCGGTATTAAATTCTAAAGCCATTGGAAATGATTTCTCTGTAAACTCTGCCTTACTTACAACCACCGATGTGGTAGAAGCTGCTGTTAAAATTGATCAGAATATAGGGTTTATAGAAGTCCCAACAGAAATAGAGTATTTTATTCTTAATAAAAAATTTGGCTTCAGCTTTATTACTGGCTTTAGCACCTTAATTTTAAATAAGAATAAAATATCTATAACTTCAGATAATTTCAATAGCGTAGCTTCTAAAGTAGAGAACCTTAATAATTTGAGTTTTACTGCAAATTTAGGAATGGGGCTTAACTATAAGATCGTACCTAAACTTCAATTGCATCTAGAACCAATAGTGAAGTACCAATTAAATACATTTAACAATACGCAAGATTATAAGCCATACTATATTGGATTCTATTCTGGCTTAACGTATAAATTTTAAAATACTACTTTTTTAGTTCCATTTTTTCTGCAAAGTAATCACAGAAATCTTTCATAGTAGCTGTCATTTTCTCATCCTGAGTTGCACGATTAAAAGTATCGCTCATAGCTACAAGAGTTTGGTGAAAGAACTTTTTCATTTCATCTACCGGCATATCTTTTGTCCAAAGATCTACTCTTAATGTTTCCTGCTGTTTGCTATCCCACATAGAAAGTAACATAGCCTTTGCTTCTTCTTTATAAATATCGCCATCTTGCGCACTCCAATAGAGTTCTTCCGGAACACGATTCTCGTCCAATATCACTTCAATGTTTATTTCTGATTTTTTATATTCTGACATTATTTCTTCGGTTTATATTTTGCTTTATTAAAGATTGTTTCAGCATCTGTGTCTAACATCTCCTGTAAACTTACATCGTTCTTATCCATATAATCTCTTATAATATGCCAACCAATGTACTGGCCAAGCATTGCTGGAGATTCATTATCTAATTCCAGATAAAATTTTGAGAAAGGTGCAGGATACAAAAATCTGCTATACAGCTTTGTATCAGAATCAAAAATAAGTTCTTTATCTACAAAGTATCTCCATATCTGTTCCTCGTTAGCATCTGCCCATTTCAATTCTTCTTCGGTATATCCTATTTTTTCAAAATCTGGGGTATCTGGCAACCATCTGTCTTTTAAGTATAATAGCTTTCCATAATAGAGCATGGTAGCTAAAAAGTTCTTTTTTTGTGGTTGTGGCACATATCTCTCTGCATATTGTGATGCAACGTCCGGTAGAATTTGCGCTCTTTCAAAGTTCTTTTTTAAATATTCCTGTATTCCCATATAAAATTGATGGTCCTTTCCTAAATAGGTATCTAAAGCTATAAATAGAAAATCTGGTGTTAGTAAGACCTTATTTCTATAATCTACATCTGAAGTAACTGTTATAACAGTTGGTGCTTTAAACGATGGGAAGTAATATTTAATATGTTGAAATAATGTTTTTAACTCATCTTCTTCTTTAGAGAAATCTTTAAAAGCAGCAGTTACTTCTGTATTTAATTCTAATTGAATGGAATCTTGCATCTTATTTACCCATACACTATCTGGATATTGTGCAGGAAATAAGAATGGATAATCACGTTTTAATTGAGGAAGATCTTCAGGCTCGGTATTAGCAAACTTTTGGTCAAATCTTTCTACTTTGAATTCTATATTAATTTTATCTATTTCCTCCCTTTGTTTAGAGTCTTCATTACAAGCAAAGACTAAGAACAGTGTTAGCACCAAAAAAGTTTTTCTAAACATGCGCATATATTGTGAAGCGTTTAACTTAACCCGTTTTTATTAATTATGATTTAATGCTAAATTTGCTTACAAAGGTATTACTTACAAATTTAAACACCCAAAATATGGATACAGAAAAGGTAGTAGAGCACATAGTTACGTGGCTAAAAGATTATGCAGTTTCTGCATCTATGAATGGATTTGTAATAGGAATTAGTGGAGGTATAGACTCTGCCGTTACTTCTACTCTTTGCGCCAGAACAGGTTTGCGCACCTTATGTTTAGAAATGCCAATACATCAGGCTCCTACCCAGGTTACCAGAGCACAAAATCATATTACTTCTTTAAAGCAGCAATTTGCAAATATTTCTAGCCTCCCTGTAGACCTTACCAATGTTTTTGAACAATTTAAGACTGCAGTTCCTCAGGCAGAAGTAAGCGCTACCAAAGATCTAAGTTTAGCAAATACCAGAGCCAGACTAAGAATGACCACCCTTTACTATTTTGCAGGATTACATAGATATTTAGTTGCAGGTACGGGTAATAAAGTGGAAGATTTTGGTGTAGGATTTTTCACCAAATATGGAGACGGAGGTGTAGATCTAAGTCCTATTGCAGATCTTACCAAAAGTGAAGTTTATGAGATAGCAAAATATCTTAAAATTAACAATGAGATCATTACAGCAGCTCCTACAGATGGATTGTTTGGAGATGATAGAAGTGATGAAGATCAATTAGGAGCGTCTTATGACGAATTGGAATGGGCCATGAAACAGGATACTCCAGATGTAAATGTGGAGGAATTTACTAGCAGAGAAAAAGAAGTCTTCAAGATTTACATCAGACTCAACAGAATGAATCAGCACAAAATGAATCCGATTCCGGTGTGTGAGATACCCGTTCATCTTAAATAATAATACTTTTAACGAATATATCTGCTAAGACTAGAAATTGAAATTTATAACGGTTAATTTTATTTAATACTTTACTAACCAGCTAAATTGCAACCCCCACGTACTGTTAATTTTAGTGCTAAGCATTTCATATGAGTACAGTTTTAATTGCAGATCATCATCCAATCACTAAAGAAGGAATTACAGCACTTCTAAAGACTAACGAAAATCTAGAGGTCATTGGAAACGTAACCAGCGGAAATGAATTATTCAAATTTCTAAAACATCAAATTCCCGATGTTTTAGTAATGGAGTTAGATCTACCGCAAATAAACGGCATTACCGCTTTAAGGAATATAAAGAATGAATATCCAGGTACCAAAATGCTGGTATTTAGCTGTCATCCAGAAGAGATGTATGCCTTAAGTGCTATAAAAGCAGGAGCATCAGGATATGTATCCAAAACAGTTTCTACAGAAAATCTGCAACAAGCCATTCAACAGGTGGCTAGAGGTGGAATATATCTTAACAAGAGCATTACCGATAAAATAAATTCTGGAGCTACCCTGAGCAATGGACTTATTGCAAAATTTAAAAAATTGTCTACCAGAGAGAGTGAAGTATTAAATCTTCTTTCTAATGGAAAAAGAAATAAAGACATTGCAGAAGCATTAGCTATCAACGAAAAAACGGTAAGTACCTATAAGACCAGATTACTTAAAAAATTGAAAGTAGATAATCTTGCAGATCTTATAAATCAAGCGAGGATGCTTCAATTAAGAGTTACATAACTCTATTTAATTTACTGGAAAGGATCATTTTTAAAGATTGATAATCCATAATATCGGTTATAGTTGCCTGGGCAAATTCAGCATCATTAGCCTCCCGAATACTTGCAGAAAGCTCATTTATCTTTTGATTGATAAGATATCTTCTAAGAGACAGAATGGTTTCGTTCACTAATCTAGAGATCGTGGTATCTTTTGTTTTTACAATAATATCCATTCGCTCCCAATCGTGAAGAACATATTGTTCTTCTTCCATTAAAATGGTAGTAACCTCAGAAGACAGATCTGCGTCTAATTCATTTACGAACATCTCCATATTTAAAGAGCCATTTGCATTTAAATGATTGATACTTTTAGTATACAATTCCTTAAAATGATCATTAGTAAAGGCAATCTCATCTTCTTGCAGGTCTAAGAAGATCTTCTCGAAAACTTTCGCCTTGTGCACCACAGGTTCTAAAACCAGATCTCCTTGGGCATTTTCTTTCCAGATCATATCTTCAAACTCTTCTTCTACAGTACCATAAAGCATTAGTAAACTAATGATCTTGCGTTCAAGCTCAAATTGTTCATCTACTTTTGTTCTTTCTGCAGCTGTTTCCTTTACAACTTCAAAAGATTTAGTTTTTGCAGGTTTAGCTGCTGTAGCCTTGCCTTCTTTAACTAAGATCTGAGATAAGGTTGAGAAAAGTACATCTTCTGAAATATCCATGATCCTAGAACATTCCTGAATATAAACTTCCTGCTGAATCTGATTTGGGATCTTGGCGATACTAGAGACCATATCCTGTATGAGATTAGCTCTTCTTATAGGATCATTCTTCGCATCTTGATATAACAAGGATGCTTTAAATTCTATAAAATCTTTGGAGTTCTCTGATAAGAATTCTGCTAATTCTGCCTGAGAATGATTCTTTGCAAAGCTATCTGGGTCTTCACCATCAGGAAATACACAAACTCTCACATTCATTCCCTGTTCAAGAATAAGATCTATTCCGCGAATAGAAGCTCTCATTCCTGCAGCATCTCCATCAAAAAGAACCGTAATATTTTTAGTTAACCTATTGATCAATCTGATCTGCTCCTGTGTTAGAGCTGTTCCAGAAGAGGATACCGTGTTCTCCACCCCGCTCTGATGAAACTGAATAACATCTGTATATCCTTCTACTAAAAAGCAATTATCTTCTTTGGCGATAGCTTGTTTAGCGTAATGTATACCATATAGTACTTTGCTTTTATGGTAAATATCACTTTCCGGAGAGTTGAGATATTTGGCAGCTTTCTTATCGTTGGTTAAAATTCGTCCTCCAAATCCAAGCACCCGTCCAGACATAGAATGTATTGGAAACATTACTCTTCCTTTAAATCTATCGAACTGTTTCTCTCCTTTTACAATAGATAATCCGGTCTTCTCAAGATAATCTAGGTTATATCCTTTTCTAATAGCTTCAGAAGTAAATGCATCCCATTCATCTAAACAGTAACCAAGCTTAAATTTTTTAATGGTTTCATCTGTAAATCCACGTTCCTTGAAATAGCTTAAACCAATTGCTTTTCCTTGTTCTGTTTTTAATAACGTATTCTGAAAATAGGTGCTTGCAAATTCTGAAACCAAATACATACTCTCTCGTTCATCTGCTTGTTGCTTTTGCTCATCAGACTGCTCGGTTTCTTCAATCTCAATATTATATTTTTTAGCCAGATACTTTATAGCCTCAGGATAGGTAAAATGTTCGTGCTCCATTAGAAAGGCAACCACATTACCTCCTTTTCCACTAGAGAAATCCTTCCAAATTTGTTTTACAGGAGAGACCATAAAACTTGGAGAGCGCTCATCTGTAAACGGACTTAAACCTTTAAAATTACTACCAGATTTTTTAAGCTGAACAAAGTCACCCAGCACCTCTTCAACTCTAGAGGTCTCAAAAACCTGATCTATGGTATTTTTAGATATCAATGTAGTGGGAAATGAAGTTTTTATGAATCGTCAAATGTAACAATAAAAAAAGAGAACGATTCCACTTATGCAGGAAACCATTCTCTTTAACAACTTAGCAGATTGTCACTATTATTACATCAAAACTCAAGCCAAATCAACATAACATTATAAAACTAACCTTATTCAATTATCTAACAAACAAAGAGTTAAGAACTAAATACTAACTTTAATCTATATCGAATCTTAAACCTAATGATATGTTGTGCAAGTCTATATTCGGATCTTTAAATAATGGATTAAGATCATATTTTACATATAAGGCAGTTCCACCAAAACTTAGATAACCGCTAAGACCGTAAATAAAATCATTGGTATTGTAATCACCTTTTAATTTATCTTTCTTCTTATCTCCATCTTCTCTGTACTTTAATTTTTGTCTTTCTCCAATGTTAAAACCGGCATATCCTCCCAATCCTATCTTAAACTTGTTATTAGTTGAATATCTATAATAATTCTCGGTTTCTGTTTTCTTAGAAGGACCAAATTCAAAATGAACAGGAAAAACAAGATTATCTGTTCTAAATTTGGATTTATTAAGATCAAATTCAAATTCCTCTAATTCAGTAAGCTCTCCATTTTCTACAAATACTCGATTATCTGTAGGTTTTAATCCGTTAAACTGAAATGAAACTCCGTATTTCACTCGCATAAAATTTGAATTCTGAAAAACTCTCGTCTTCCATGCCCACCCTATTTCGAAGAAACGGCTACCACCAATTTTAAAATCTGAATCATCTATAGAATTATCTTCTGAAATTGCATTGTTAAGTCCAACGGCTATAACGAGATCGCTGGTGGTTCTTCTATCAAATTTTCTTTTAGATTCTCCCTCATCGAACTTTAAATTTAATGCTTTTCCATCTTCAAAAATTTCCAGAGCTAAATAGGTTTTATTCCCGTCTCTTTGTCTTAAAGCTATCTGATTTTCTAAGATGGCGATCCTGTTCTCAATATTAAGCGCATGGATTTTAGCAGCCTCTTCCTTTTGCTTATCTGCTTCTTCTTTAGTAATATATTCTCTTTCCAGTCTGTAATTGATTCCTTCAAGTTCAATTCTTAGCAGATCTTTTTCTTCATTAATGATCTTATCTTTTAGTTCCTGAATTCTTTCCGCTTTGGCAGGAATACTATCGTTTTGAGCATGCATAGAAGACATGGCTAAAGACATAAATAAAATACTCAAGTAAATTGTAATTGTTCTCATGATGATTAATTTTTAAGATCTTTCACTGTCCTCCCAGATGTTTATGGGAGGAACAGTTCCAGACCTGATTGATGAATGAATGTTTGATTTACTTCTGAATTAGAAGATTTTTATGGCTAATTCTAAACTAATAATTCCTATTGGCAACAGCGGTTTTGGCTTTTAGATATCCTTCTTTAAGCACATCAAATACTTTATCTCTAAAAGAATGCTCCATATCTATCTCTACAGATCTTAAAAGATCTTCCGGATCTATTTTACCTACAGAAAAGTTGTAATTCCTATCTTTTTCTATTTCCCTGGCAGCACGAACAAGTAATTGCTCTACCTCAATATCTGTAATAGAATTCCCATCAGAATTCATACTGTTAACCTGAGCGATAACTTCACTCAATTTTTTGGATATAAGTATATCTTCTTTTGAAGTTATAATTTGATGGGCTGCGACACTTGCTACCTGAATACCCTCCTCTTTTGAAGCCGTTTTGCTGATTTTTTCTTCTCTAGTAGCATCTCCAGATTTTTGAAGTCCTTCACTTTTAGCTGTTGAGGAATTTTGAGCTACTGCCTCTTGAGATCTTATATTATCTTTATTAATTATTGATGTATTCACTACTTCCACTTCTTCTGAATTCTCATTTAACGGCTCATGCTGCTCTGTACCTACATTATCTACTGGAGCATCTACCACTTGTGGAGAAGTTTCTACCGCAGAATTTCTATATTGAAGTCCAATAATTAATATCCCTGCTAAAAAAGTAGCAGCAATCCCAAGCCACCAAAAATTAAATTTGGAGGTTTTTTCTTCTGAATCTAATTGAGAACTTAATTTATTCCAACTATTTTCTGAAGGCTTTATCTCTCTACGATCCAGCTTTTCTTTAAACTCTTTTTCAAACTTAAGGCGTCCCATAACCTATATTATTTTGTGTCTTTAAATTTTCTTGTAACATTTTTCTGGCCTTGAACAATTGAGATTTTGAGGTTCCAACGGTGATATTTAATGTTTCTGAGATCTCTTGATGTTTATATCCTTCAATAGCATACATCACAAAAACTACTCTATAACCTTCTGGCAATTCATCTATTAATTGCTGAATATGCTCTACCTCAAAATTCGAATTAACATCATCAAAACTTCTATCTTCTATAAACTCTTCTTGAAATTCTATTCTTTTCTGAATTCTTAAAAAAGAGATACTTTCTCTAACCATGATCCTTCTTATCCAGCCTTCAAAACTTCCCTCTTCCTTAAAATCATTTAAGTGAGTAAAAACTTTTAGAAAGCCTTTTATCATCACATCTTCTGCATGCTGAAGATCTTTGATATACGTTCTGCAAACACTTAACATCTTAGCGCTATACAAATCATAGATGCGTTGTTGAGCTTCCCGATTCTGCTTAGCAGCTCGGGCAATTAATTTAGATTCCTGATTAAAAAGTTGAATGACCTTCACTAATGTTTCAATTAAACCATCTATTTATAAGACGAGTTTAAATTACAAAAGGTTGCCTGAGGGTATGAAAAATTTTAAAAAAGTTTTTAAAATTGATTTTTTGACGCAGACTAATCATCTATAAATGATAGAAAACATCTCGACTCCGCTCGATGTGACAGTAGATATAGTTTTAGGATTTAAAGAGATGCTGAAACAAGTTCAGCATGACAAATAAGTGAGATTAATGATCTTATTTTTTGCGATCTATTACGTAATTCACCATTAAGATCAAAGAGTCTTTAAAAGGAGATTCTGGATAATCATCTAAGATTGCAAGTGCCTCTTTTTGATATTCTTTCATTCGCTTAACCGCATAATCTAAGCCACCGCTAGTTTTCACAAAGGTTATTACCTCTTTTACACGTTTTTTATCTTTATTATGATTCTTCACAGAATTAATGATCCACTTCTTATCTTTTGCTGAAGAATTATTTAAAGTATAAATAAGAGGTAAGGTCATTTTTTGTTCTTTGATATCGATACCAGTAGGTTTTCCTATTTGTTCATCTCCATAATCAAAAAGGTCATCTTTAATTTGAAATGCCATCCCTATCAACTCACCAAATCTTCTCATTTTAGCAATTTCTGAAGATTCCGGTTTTACCGAAGCTGCTCCTAAACTACAACACGCAGCAATAAGTGTTGCTGTTTTTTGACGGATGATATCATAATATACCGCTTCTGTAATATCTAACTTTCTAGCTTTTTCAATTTGAAGCAATTCTCCTTCACTCATTTCCTTTACAGCCACAGAAATGATCTTCAGCAAATCAAAATCGTTATTATCTATAGAAAGCAGTAATCCTTTAGAAAGCAGATAATCTCCAACCAGCACTGCTATTTTATTCTTCCAAAGCGCATTGATGCTAAAAAAACCTCTTCTTCTGTTAGAATCGTCCACCACATCATCGTGCACCAAGGTTGCTGTGTGAATCAATTCAATAACCGCTGCGCCACGATAGGTACGCTCGTTCACATTTCCTTCAGAAACCATTTTAGCTACCAGAAACACGAACATAGGGCGCATTTGCTTCCCCTTTCTATTTACAATGTAATGTGTTATTCTATTTAAGAGTGCCACTTTTGAAGACATGGACTCAAAGAACTTCTTTTCAAAAAGCTCCATCTCTTTTTCTACCGGCAATTTTATTTGAGAGATGACCTTCATAAGGATTTAAAATAGCTAAAAATTATAAATTTGAACGTTACGATGATTTATTAGCAAGTTGCCCACAAGCAGCATCGATGTCTTTTCCACGAGATCTTCTCACTGTAACAGTAATGCCATTTTGTTCCAACATAGCCTCATACATATGAGTAGCTTTAGAAGATGCTTGTTGAAAAACACCATCGTCTATTGGATTATATTCAATTAAATTCACCTTACATGGTACATATTTACAGAATCTCACTAATGCTTCTGCATCCTTTGGGGTATCGTTAATACCTTCCCAAACTATATACTCATAAGTAATTCTACTTTTGGTTTTAGAATACCAATATTCTAATGCTTCTTTAAGATCTATTAATGGAAAGGTTTCATTAAAAGGCATGATGGTGGTTCTAACTTCATCTATTGCAGAATGTAAAGAAACTGCCAATTTGATCTTAACTTCATCATCTGCCAATTTCCTGATCATTTTTGGAACTCCGGAAGTAGATATGGTAATTCGCTTAGCAGACATGCCCAGACCTTCTTTTGAAGTGATTTTCTCTACTGCCTTCATAACATTGTTATAGTTCATGAGAGGCTCTCCCATTCCCATAAACACAATGTTTGAAAGTGGCTTATCGAAATACAACCTGCTTTCATTATCTATAGCTACTACCTGATCGTAAATTTCATCAGGATTTAAATTTCGCATTCTCTTTAAAGTTGCGGTAGCACAGAATTTACAATCCAGACTACAACCAACTTGAGAAGAAACACAGGCAGTGGTTCTTTTAGGAGTTGGAATAAGAACAGATTCAACCGTAAGATTATCGTGTAATTTTACAGCATTCTTAATAGTACCATCACTACTGCGCTGCATTTGATCTACCCTAATATGATTGATCACGAAATTATCTTCCAGCATTTGTCTGGTTTGCTTGGAGATATTGGTCATATCTTCAAAACTATAAGCACTCTTTACCCACAACCACTCGTAAACCTGAGTTCCTCTAAAAGATTTATCACCCTGAGAAACAAAAAATTCCTGCAGTTGTTGTTTGGTCAAAGCCCGTATATCTTTCTTATCATTTTTCACGATGCAAAAGTAAGAAGATTATTAGGATTTCTCTGTAAAGAACCTAATTTCAGTAATTTCAATCATCGTAAATCTTCAAATTAAAATTTGACTTAATTCTATAAAATAAAAAAGCCACGATCCTACAGTTTTAAATCTGTAAAATCGTGACCTTATAATATTATAAGTTGCTATTAGATAATCAACATGGCATCCCCATAAGTATAGAATTTATACTCTTCTTTAATAGCTTCAGCATATGCTTTTTTCATAAAATCATGACCAGCAAAAGCAGAAACCATCATCATTAAAGTAGATTTTGGAGTATGGAAATTAGTGATCATACAATTTGCAATACTAAAATCATATGGAGGGAAAATAAATTTATTGGTCCATCCACTAAATTCATTTAATGTGTGATTTGAAGAAACCGCGCTCTCTAAAACTCTCATTACCGTAGTTCCTACAGCACAAATTCTGCGACGATCCTGTATTGCTTGGTTAATTGTATTGGTAGCGTTAGTTTCAATAAAAGCTTCTTCGCTATCCATTTTATGTTTAGAAAGATCTTCTACCTCCACCGGGTTAAAAGTTCCAAGACCAACATGAAGAGTTACCTCAGCAAAATCTATCCCTTTAATTTCCAATCTTTTTAATAAATGCTTAGAAAAGTGAAGTCCGGCAGTTGGTGCAGCAACAGCTCCTTCTTTTTTAGCATAAATGGTTTGATATCTTTCCTGATCTTCAGGCTGCACTTCTCTTTTAATATATTTAGGAAGTGGAGTTTCTCCTAGATCTTGTAATTTTTTTCTGAACTCTTCGTAAGAACCATCATATAAAAAACGTAGGGTTCTACCTCTTGAAGTAGTATTATCTATAACTTCTGCAACCAAACTTTCATCGTCACCAAAGTAAAGTTTGTTACCAATTCTTATCTTTCTTGCCGGATCTACCAAAACATCCCAAAGTTTCGTTTCAGCATTTAACTCTCTCAATAAAAAAACCTCGATTCTTGCGCCTGTTTTTTCTTTATTTCCATAAAGACGAGCAGGAAAAACCTTCGTATTATTAAGAACCATCACATCTTCTGGCTCAAAATAATCTATTAGATCTTTGAATTGTTTATGTTCAATTGTTTGTTCTTTCCTGTTAAGAACCATCAATCTAGCTTCATCCCTATTCTCTGCAGGGTATTCCGCCAAAAGTTCTTTTGGAAGTTCAAAATTGAATTGTGAAAGTTTCATTCCCATAGTTACATTTTTTAAAGGCTGCAAATATACAACCTCAACATAGGGGTTGTCAAGCAAATGGCTATTTATTTAGGAAATCTCTATGTTTAAGCGCCTTCCACACAATTGAAACCAATATTTTGAAGATCATTCCAAAATCCAGGGTACGATTTTGATACTACATCTGCATTGTTTATTGTAATTGGTACTTTTAAAGCAAGTGGTGCAAAAGCCATAGCCATTCTATGATCATTATAAGTTTCTATAGCCACATTTTCCTTTAAATTGCTTTGAGGAGATAGTATCAATCGGTCTTCTCCAATTTCTACCGTTGCGCCTAGTTTCTCCATTTCGTTCTTTAGAGCCACCAACCTATCTGTTTCTTTGATCTTTAAGGTATGGAGCCCTGTAAGTTCACACTCTATCCCTAACGCCAAACAAGTAACGGCAATGGTTTGAGCTATATCTGGAGCATTAACTAAATTCTCGTAAATTCTAACAGGTTTGCTATGCGGGATCTTTCTGAGGATTATTTCATCTTCCAGATACTCTGTTTCTACCCCAAATTGTGCATAGATCTTTGCAATACAAGAATCTCCCTGCAAGCTGGACGCTCTATAATTAGACAATCTAATTTCGGCATCTTTAGAGATAGCCATTATAGAATAAAAATAAGATGCAGAGCTCCAATCAGATTCTATATTTACAGTTACGGGAGATAACTTAGAACATGGCTCTATGTTAATTCTGTTCTTATTGAATTCTCCTTTAATTCCAACTAATTTAAGAAGATCTAACGTCATATTAATATAAGGCACAGAAGTAACTGGCCCTATTAGATTGATCTCTATTCCACTTGGAAGTGAGGCAGCTATCAGCATTATTGCAGAAATATACTGACTGCTAATATTAGCCTGTAAATTTACACTACGTCTCTGCAAATGATTCCCCTTAATACTTATAGGGGGATAGCCTTCTTCATGATTATAGGAGATCTCCGCACCCATACTTTGTAAGGCTTCTACCAATAATCTAATTGGCCGCTCCTGCATTCTTTTACTACCGGTAAGCACCACATCACATCCTGGTTTCGCAGCAAAATAGGCAGTTAAGAATCTCATTGCTGTACCAGCATGATGTATATCTACCACTCCATTTACAAGCTTTAAAGCGTTTTGTAGAACCATAGTATCATCACTATTAGAAAGATTTTCTAATGTAATTTCCGGAAATAGTGCCTGCAAGATCAATCCTCGGTTGGACTCACTTTTGGAACCAGTGATTTTCAATGAGGACGAGATGTTTAAAGAAGACTTTGGTAATTGAATGGTCATAGCTTAAAAGAATATTAAGCAGGCAAATTAAGTGAATTTAATACTGTCAATATTATTTTTCACTATTCTTTAACTTCATATAAAATTTTCCATAGGCTATTATCAAACCATAGACAAATGCAGAAAATACAGATGCCAGCACAAATCTAATCCATTTCCCATCTGCTAATTTTTTATCATAAAATCCGGAGAAATCAAACCCTCCGAATTCTATGATCATGGTAAAAAGATTATATACTATTACGAAACCCATTCCCAATACAAGAACAGATTTCCAAAACGCTTTTAGCTTTAAGATCTTTTGAAAAAGCATTATTTCAGTTTTTGATTGTTCTGATGGCGATCATGATCTCTCTTGGTTTTTAGATCTAGCTTTTTATCAAATGCTTCCTGAAGATCTATTCCTGTTTGATTTGCAAGACACAACACTACAAACATTACATCTGCCAGTTCTTCTCCAAGATCTTTATTCTTATCGCTTTCTTTCTCACTTTGCTCCCCATATCTGCGAGCTATAATTCTAGCCACCTCACCTACTTCTTCTGTAAGTTGTGCCATATTGGTAAGTTCATTAAAATAGCGCACCCCGTGCTCCTTTATCCAATTATCTACTTCTAGCTGTGCGTTCTTAATTTCCATATTATAGTTTGGTTAGTACAATCGCTTCAGAATTTAATGCTACCATACCATCATAAAACCTCTTCAAATTCTGGTAATCATCTGGAGTGTACACAATGTTATTCATTTTTAATTCAGAAGTGACCTTGATAAAATTTCCACTTTGCAAAATTATGAATTTATAACTTCCTTGACCTTCGTTTAGATCAAACATTTTACTTTCCGGCAAAGATTCTACCTTGTAATTATCGGGAATTTGCATATAAACCGTTTTAGATTCTGTAGATGGATACTTAAAGAATATTGGAAGTTTTCTCTCATCAGCTTTAAACGGATTTGTGCTTTGCGCCATAAAGAACATAGGTTTTATGTACACATTGTTGCTTATCTTTTCTACTCCGTTCTTAAGTTTAAAATTAAAGATCTCTGTAACCTCAGCATAATTACTATCATCATTTTTTAACTTTACATCCAGGATCTCAATATTTCCTTTTCCCTCTTCCAATTCTTTTATTAAACTCTCTTCGCTCATATTCTCATGCTCATCTCGAAACTCTTTTGCTGAATACCCGCTAGCAATTTGAGTAAAACTGCCATTAATAGAAAGAGCATCCTCAAACTTAATCTTTAAGATCTTCTTAGTTTCAGAAACCCCCAAATTCATTAACTCTATTAATTCTGAAGATCCATCTGTTCTTACTAATCTCCCTAACCAGTTCTGAGCATGTTCCGGCAAAATGTTAGGCAAAGCATTTTTATCTGTAGCATCTATCAAGGTAGTTTTGTTATTATATTTTACAGAAGCCACTACATAGTTAAAACCATTTCTGGTAGGAAACACAGGAATTCCATTACTTTTAGTGCTTATTAAAACCGGATTTGCATCTAATCCAGCATATTTAAGCATAGCGGTTAGCATTAAGTTGATATCGGCAGAATTTCCAGAACCTTCTTTATATGCTTCTTTTACACCCTCGTCTGTATAATACCCTACGTAATCATTCCACTTCACCTTAGATTTAACAAATTCAAGAACTGCGCTAATTTTATCTTCAACCCCAGATTTACCAACCAAAACAGCATCAAGATCATCTTCAAAATATCTGGATTTCTCTAGCTGATCTCCAAATTCTGGATGAGATTGGATCTTTTCTGCAACATTTTCCCAGGTTAGCGCATAGTTCTCAATATTAGAATTTGGGTATTTAATAAATACCAGCTCCATCTTTAAAAACCCTGCATAATTACGCAGGTAATCTATATAAGGTTCACTTTTTAATGCCGGGATTTCCTCTTGATTTATCTCATAGATCGTTTTTGAAAATTCTAATTTCTGTACAGTGGCATTACTCTTCTGAACATAACCACCAGACCTGGAAACACTACTAATATTATAACTAGATCTACCGGTATGGCTGGTTAGATCATATCTTAACGTACTTCTTGGATTAAAGTGAGTATTAAATGTATAATATTCCGGAATCGCTATCTGGAAGTCTAACTTTTTAATAGGAATGGTGTATTGAAGTGGAATATCATCTATAGATGTTATAAATGGCGAAGTTCTAATGTATTTAAATTCTATAACGCTACCTGCCTTTACCGCCGGCATCGTAAATTTTATACGCTCTCTATATTTATTTACCTCTTCTTCAAAAATGGCATCTTTATCTAATTTTACAGAGGTTAATTTACCATTCTCTATATTATAAGTTTCTCCTTTTAGGCTGGAAATACTTTCTTTATTATTCCCGGAAACATAATAATCTATATTTCTTGTTGCCCAGTCAAATCCCTCTTTATTGTAGATCTTAACACGTTCAAAAACTTCTTCTATTACTTGAAAACCCTCTGCCTTAGAATAATCATAATAGATATGTTGTTCTCTATATAGCACCGCAGCATTTGCAGAAGAATCTTTCTCATAAGAAGTAGCAGCAACTTCTTTTTTAGAAACTTTGCCGTATTTATAATTCTGTGCATTCACATTAAATACAAATAGAACAAGTAAACAACCCAAGTAGAATTTTTTCATAATTATTTATTGATTTATAATAGCTATTACAGCCTTTTGATTATTCAATATATTTACCTGATTCATGAAATCACGAAAGGCAGTGTACTCTTCTTTTTTCCAAAGTCCATCGTTTAAAACATATTTTCTGGTAACCTTAAATTCTTTATCTGCTATAGCACTAACCTGAAAGTTGTAGCTTCCAAATTGATTTGTAATATCTATAGCTTTAGGTAGGGTTTCAATAGTATAATTTTCTGGAATGCTAATGAGAAGCTCATCTATCACTGTTTTACCTCTTAATATTTCCAGATCCAATTTTCTAGGTTTGTAGCGGGGAACATCTTCTACTTCAATTTTAAAGATATTTAGAGGTATTAAGATCCTTGAACCTGCAGTGGTGCCAAAGTTAGCACCGGAAAATGTAAGAGTTTCTTCAAAATTTTGAGCCTGTTTATTATTGGTATGCACTATATTCTCAAGTTCAAGATAATTTATATGTCCCAGCACATTCTTGTAATATGTTTTTTGCTTTTGCTCATCGATCTTTGCAATGGGATATATATTACCATATTCAATTCCTTTAGAACTTCTCTTTCCTTCAGCCTTAAAACTTCTATCTGAACTTAGCTCTAGATGAGTAGTTGTATGAATAACATTCTCTGAAGCTTTATACTTTTTGGTAGTTACAATTTCTCCACCATTTGGTTTTACTAACAGAACATCTCGATTATCTGTAAAATCTCCTAAATAATTGAAGGGATGAGTCTGACTTGTACATTCCAACCACACATCTTCTCCTTGTTGAGGTACATTAAGAATTACATGATTTCCCTGCATAGAAACTATATCCTTATCTATACTCTCTTTCTCATCTCCGGCAAATACGATGGCATAATTAGAAGCAATTCCTTGACTCTCCAATAAAGATTTGGTGTAATTGGTAAGCGCTTTACAATCTCCATAACCAAGATTATCAACATCAGAAGCCAGCATAGGCATCCACCCGCCAATTCCAAGTTGTATACTTATATATCTGGTTTTATTCTGAGCATACTCATAGATCAATCTTGCTTTCTCAAGAGTATCTGAAATTCCTTTTGTAAGAACTTCTAGATCCTGCACGGTCTTAGCAGGCAAGACGTCTCTACCTTTTAGCAAATGATCATATTGCCATTTTCCAAAATCTTTCCATGTAGTTGCTTCTCCCTCTACACCCACCAGAGAGAATTTATCTAAAGCTACTTTCACATATGGAGTATAGGTTTCTAAAGGCGGACTTAAATTCTCATAATTATATGCAGGTAAATTTTCTGCTTTATACTTCAAATTAAAATCATCTCCAGAATTGGAGATACGATTGCTCATATTATTTTTTATAACCCTTAAGCCTATTAACTTGGGGTTATTCAGAATATAATTAGATTCTTCAATACTTTGGGCATATCGCTTTACCGGCATCCAAGATCTAATAAAGGCCGTATTTCCAGATTTTATCTCACAATAATATTCTATAGTGTATGGATATTCAGTAGGTGTATAATCTAAATAACTAATCCTGTTATCTGAAAATAGGTCATTGTTACTAACGCCGCTTACATCCTTAAAATCTCGCTGCTTATACTCTTTAATCTCATTACCAGTAGCGTTATAAACTTTAAGAAACTGCTTTCTGATCTTAATATCATCATCGTAATATTGATAAGCAATAGCAGAATCATCTCCGTTGGCATTTAAAACGGTGATCACTTTTTTATTTGTGATGCTCATTTTATCTACATCTTCTACCTCTATAATTAACTCTTCATTTCTAACAACAGAATTTGCATTGAGTAAAAGTTGAAATGGAATTTTTGATATAGCCAGATCTTTTTCCTGACCGTAGGAAATAGAAGAATATCCTGCTATTAACAGAATAAATATAATTTTCAATCGCATTTTAGGAAAAGTATTTCGCTAAAATTAAGATTTAATTAAGAATATGCAAAATTATTCTCTATTCTTCGAATCTATGATAATGGTAACCGGACCATCATTTAACAATGAAACTTTCATATCTGCACCAAAAGTTCCTGTACTAATTTCTTTTCCCAGCAGTGATTGCATTTCCTGAATGAACTTCTTGTAAAGCGGAATTGCAACGTCTGGCTTAGCAGCCTTTATATAACTTGGTCTATTTCCTTTTTTGGTGCTGGCATGCAAGGTAAACTGACTTATAAGCAGAATTTCTCCCTGTATGTCGTCTAAAGATAAATTCATCACTTCATTTTCATCATTGAAAATACGCATCTTCAAGATCTTGTTACATAACCAGCTAATATCTTCTGAAGTATCTTCATTTTCAATTCCTAGCAGAATTAAAAGTCCTTGATCTATACTTGCTTTAACTTTGTTTTCAATAGAAACCGAAGCTTGAGTAACTCTTTGTAAGATTACCTTCATTCTTCGGTATAATTATCTATTCTATATTGCTGCTCATCTTCTCCTGCCATGATCTGCAAATAACTTTTATACCTAGACCAGGCTATGCTCCCCTCTTCCAAACCATCTTTTACTGCACATTTTGGCTCTTCCACATGAATACAATTATGGAATTTACAGTTTTGCTTAACTGCAAAAAATTCAGGAAAATTATTTCCTAATTCTTCATTTTCCATTTCCACGATCCCAAAACCTTTAATTCCGGGAGTATCTATAATCCTTGCATCAAAACTAAGATCGTACATTTCGGCAAAAGTAGTGGTATGTTGCCCTTGTTTATGTTGTGTGCTTATTACAGAGGTTTTAAGATCTAACGATGGTTCTAACGCATTGATGAGCGTCGATTTACCGGTACCACTATGTCCTGAGAACATACTGGTTTTACCTATCATTTTCTCTTTAACTTTATCCAAATTTTTTCCGGTCATCGCCGAAATTCCTATACACTCATATCCAATTTCTCTATAGAGCGCTGCAAGATATCTTATCTCATCGGTCTCTTCCGGCGTATACGTATCTATTTTATTAAAAAGCAAGATCGTTTTAATATGATATGCCTCTGCGGTTACTAAAAACCTGTCTATAAAAGTTGTAAACGTAGGTGGATTGTTCAGCGTTACCAAAAGAAAGGCCTGGTCTATATTCGAAGCAATAATATGTGTTTGCTTCGATAGATTTACAGATTTTCTAATAATATAATTCTCCCTTTCTTCTATAGTTTTGATAACTCCAAAAACATCATCTCCGGTTTCTTCCAGATCAAATTCCACCTTATCGCCAACAGCTACCGGATTGGTACTCTTTATGCCTTGCATTCTAAATTTCCCTTTGATACGACATCTATAGACCTTATTATCTTCAGCCTTAACGTGATACCAACTTCCGGTAGATTTGTAAACTATTCCTTTCATACTACAAAGGTGCGAAATCCCATGCTTATTCGCTAATTACTTTTTTCTGATGATTTATAGATTCCTGATGAATAGCTTTGAACAATTTTAAGATGAATTCTTCACTTAAACCTTGCTGTTCTCCTTCCAAGATCATTTTACCTAAGATCTCATTCCATCTTGAAGTTTGTAAAATTGCCACATTTTGAGTTTTCTTTATCTTTCCAATTTCGTCTGAGATTTTCATTCTTTTAGACATCACATCTAATAACTGATTATCTGCAATATCGATCTTAGCTCTAAGATTTTGTAAATTCTTCTGAAATTCTTCGCTCTCGCCTACTTCTTTTCTAATCTTCAGATCTTTCATGATCTGTACCAACGTAGCCGGTGTAATTTGTTGAGCGGCATCACTCCACGCATTATCCGGATCGTAATGAGTTTCTACCATCAACCCATCATAATTAAGATCTAAAGCGGTTTGACATAGATCAAAAATAAGATCTCTTCTACCTGCAATATGAGATGGATCTAAAATTAAAGGTAGATCTGGAAACTTATTTTGAAGATCTATCGCAATTTGCCACTCCGGATTGTTTCTGTATTTTGTTTTTTCATACGCTGAAAATCCTCTGTGAATCACTCCAAGATTCTTGATATCTGCTGTATAAAGTCTTTCCACCGCACCTAACCATAAAGACAGATCTGGATTTACCGGGTTTTTAACCAATACCGTTTTATCAGTTCCTTTTAAAGCATCTGCAATTTCCTGAACTATAAATGGCGAAACTGTAGTTCTTGCCCCAATCCAAAGAATATCTACATCATGCTTTAAAGCCAGTTCTACATGGTTTGGATTCGCAACTTCTGTAGTAGTTAACAATCCTGTTTCTTCTTTTGCGGTTTGCATCCATTTTAAACCTAAAGCACCAACTCCTTCAAAATTTCCGGGTCTGGTTCTTGGTTTCCAAATTCCTGCACGCAGCACACTTACATCGCTATCTTTTAATTGATGAGCGATCTTTACTACCTGCTCTTCCGTTTCTGCACTACAAGGTCCTGCAATTACTAGCGGGTGATCAAGACCAAACTTCTTTAACCAATTTCCAAGTTCTTTTTTATTTTCCATTTTCAATATTTTTTAAACAATTCTAATTTTAGTTAATGCCATTTAAAATGGCTTTTATATGATTTGTAGTTTCCATTTCTTGATATACTTCTTCAAAATTATCATCTTCTAATAGATTTTTAAAATTGACAAGATTCAGTATATATTCATTTAAAATCTCCACTACATTTTCCTTATTCTGCTCAAATATCGGGGTCCACATAGCTGGTGAACTTTTTGCCAATCTTACCGTAGAAGCAAATCCACTTCCGGCAAGATCAAAAATATTACGCTCATTTTTCTCCTTTTCCAAAACCGTTTTTCCTAACATAAAGGAACTGATGTGCGACAAATGCGAAACATATGCAATATGTCTGTCGTGAGACTTAGCATCCATATAACAAATTCTCATGCCTAATTTCTGAAAAAGATCTAAAGCTTTTTCCTGAAGCTTAAAAGTGGTCTTTTCTACCTCACAAATAATATTTGTTTTATTCCTAAAAAGATTAGCAATCGCAGCATCGGGACCGGAAAATTCTGTTCCGGCAATTGGATGAGCGGCCAAAAAATTTCTTCTCTTTTCATGGGTTGCAATCGCTTCACATAATTTACCTTTAGTAGATCCGGTATCTATAACAATAGCATCGTCTTTTACCAGATCTAAAACTCGCTTTACTACGTTTAAACTTACATCTACAGGAACGGCAATAATTACAATATCTGAAGTTGCAACGTCTTCAATTTCGGCAACTTCATCTACTAGTTCCAATTCCAAAGCTCGCTTTTGGTTTTCGTGATTTTTGTCGATTCCTACCAAGGTAACATCAGAATATGCATTTCTAATATCAAGCCCAAACGAACCGCCGATCAATCCAACTCCAATTATATGCACTCTCATTGCTTCACTCTTTTAATTGCTTCTTTAATCATTTCTTCCGGTGTACATAATGAAAACCGTACATAACCTTCTCCCTGACTTCCGAAGATAAAACCGGGAGTAATAAAAAGATCATATTCATGTAACAGTTTATCTACTATCAATTCTGAAGTAGTTCCCTCAGGAATTTTTGCCCATACGAACATTCCTGTTTGATCTTTTGTGGGAATACAATTCAACGCTTCTGTCAACTCCAAAATCAGCTTCTTTCTTTTTAAATAGGTTTCATTTAAAGATCGAAACCATTCTTTAGATAGTCTTAGCGCAATAGCAGCTCCGGCTTGTAGCGGATAAAACATGCCGCTATCCATATTAGATTTCACTTTTAAGATGCTATTCAAATTTTCTTCACTTCCGCAAACCATCCCCACTCTCCAGCCAGACATATTAAAACTTTTGCTGAGGGAATTAAGTTCTAAAACCACTTCTTTAGCTCCTTCAACTTCTAAAATACTCAACGGATGCTCGTTTAAAATAAAGCTATACGGATTGTCATTTACCACCAAAATTTGATGCTGCTTGGCAAATGCCACCAGATCTTTAAAAACCTGTTTCGTGGCAGAAGCGCCGGTTGGCATATGTGGATAGTTCACCCACATTAACTTTACCTTGCTAAGATCATTTTTGGCTAATTCTCGCAAATCTGGCAACCAATTTCTCTCTTCTGAAAGTTCATATTTTACCGCCTTGGCTCCTATTAATTCTGTAACCGAAGAATACGTTGGATATCCCGGATTCGGAATTAAAACTTCATCACCTTCATTTAAAAAAGCCATAGAAATATGAAGTATCCCTTCTTTACTTCCCATTAACGGAAGGATCTCTGTTTCTGAAACCAATTCAACACTATAATGAGATTTATAGAATTCTTGTATTGCATTTCTAAAATCTGAGGTTCCCTTATAAGGCTGATATTGATGCGCCGCAGATCGAGACAATGCTTTGGTTAAGCCCTCTACCACCTGCATAGGAGGAGGAAGATCTGGGCTTCCAATTCCTAGATTAATGATAGGTTTACCTTGCGCTTCTAATGCACGCACCTCTCTCAATTTAGAAGAAAAATAATACTCCTGTACCTGACTCAATCTATTGGCTTGTATCATTATAAGCGATTTTTATATGTTCCTAAAATTTTTAAATGATCTGTCATTACTGTAATTATTTCCATGGCTTTCAAGAATTCTGAATAGTCTTCAAAAATCACATCTACAAAAAATGAATATTTCCAGGGAGTTTCAATTATTGGCATTGATTGAATCTTGGTCATGTCCAGATTAAAATCTCTGAAAATGTTTAATACAGAAACCAGTTTTCCACGAGTGCTTTCTAATTCAAATTTCAGTGAAGCTTTATTTAGAACTTCTCCATTTGGTTCTTTTTTGATCTTACTGATGATCAAGAATCTGGTGGCGTTGCCCTTTTTTGTATGAATGCCGGAAGCTAAAATTTCTAATCCAAAGATGCTTGCAGCTGCTTCACTTGCTACTGCAGCAATTCCCCTACTTTCTTTTTCTGAAATTCTTCTGGCAACTTCAGCAGTATCGGTATCTTCAATAAGTTTTATATGCGGATAATTTTTAAAGAATTCTTTACACTGAAGCAAAGCCATTGGATGTGAAAATACTTTTTTGATATCGGTTATTTTCTGTCCTGGAATCGACATCAAATTCATATTAATAGGAATATAATGCTCTCCAATAATCTGAAGATCATTTTCATCTATCAAGGCGAAATTAGGAAGAATAGAACCGGCAATAGAATTTTCTATGGCCATCACAGCTTCTTGAGATTCCCCAGAAACTAGACTATTCACCATCTCATGAAAAGACATAGCCTCCAAAACATCTACTTGCTGCCCAAAATATTGCTGAGCTACTAAATGATGAAAAGAGCCTTGTATTCCTTGAATTCCTATTAATTTATCCATTTTAAAATTGAAATAAAAAAAAGGTCCTGATTTAAAAATCAGGACCTTTTATATATAATTTGCTTATTTAATTACATGGCGCTCCCGATCTTATCTCTGGTGTAGAAATAAAAATAATAACAAGCGTTCCAAGTATTAAAGTTGTTCATGTCTGTAATTGAATACTGCTAATTTAAAATTAAAAATTAAAACACCTTATAAAAATTTACTTTTTATACTCAAACGGTTTCGTTTAGACTGTTATTGAACCCTTGACTCCGCTCGGGGAGACATCATTATTATTTTTTTGCTGAACTCATTTCAGTATCAATTCAACTTAAATGTTTTTACACAAGTTGCAGAAGAAGAATGTTGATTTTAGAAATGATGTCAGTTCGAGCGGAGTCGAGAACTATTGTAGTTTCTAAAATTAGGTTTTGAATAATCAAAACCTGATACTTACTTTTTTCATGAAAAATCGCAAAATCAAACGCTATAAAAACCATGGAAAGTATTAGATGCTGAATTAATTCTTACTTTTGAAAAAAGCTTTATTATGTCTATTTCGGTTGAAAATATCTCAAAATTCTATGACGATCAAAAAGCTCTTGATACTGTAAACTTTAGTATTAAAAGAGGGGAGATCGTTGGTTTTCTTGGTCCTAATGGTGCCGGAAAATCTACTTTGATGAAAATTCTAACAGGATATTTAAGCGCTTCTGAAGGTATTGCGAGTGTGAATAATGTTTTGATCTCGGAAGATTTGAAAGCAGTACAGCGCTCTGTAGGATATTTACCGGAGCATAATCCGCTTTATGCCGAAATGTATGTAAGAGAATACCTTTCTTTTAATGCTTCTATATTTAAGATCAAAAAGTCGAGAATTGAAGAAGTGATAGAAATGACAGGTCTTT
This sequence comes from Gillisia sp. Hel_I_29, assembly GCF_000744275.1. Taxonomy (NCBI): domain Bacteria; kingdom Pseudomonadati; phylum Bacteroidota; class Flavobacteriia; order Flavobacteriales; family Flavobacteriaceae; genus Gillisia; species Gillisia sp. Hel_I_29. The sequence continues at coordinate 868,922 of NZ_JQLP01000005.1, read as the reverse complement.
TGCCGGAAGCCAATAAAAAGATCGAACAACTTTCTAAAGGGTATCGCCAAAGAGTTGGTCTTGCTGCCGCCCTTTTACACGATCCCGAAGTGCTTATTTTGGATGAACCTACTACCGGGCTAGATCCAAATCAGCTTACGGAGATTCGGAATTTGATCTTAAAGGTTGGAAAAGAAAAAACAGTATTTCTTTCAACACACATCATGCAGGAAGTAGAAGCTATATGTGACCGCGTGATCATTATTGACAAAGGTGTAATTGTAGCCGATAAGAAAATGAAGGAACTGCAGGAGCAAAAAGAACAGATCATTCAGGTAGAGTTTGATTACCGCATTGAAGAAGTGGCATTAAATGTCTTGCCTCACTTAGTTGCAGCTAAGAACTTAGGAGGATTTCATTATGAACTAAAATTTGACACGAACAAAGACATGCGCCCTGCGGTTTTTGACTTTGCTCACGATAACGGACTTAAAACACTTCAGCTAAACAGAAAATCTAAAAATTTAGAAACGCTATTTTCAGAGTTAACTTCTACTCAAAAATAAGCCTACCTGTATAATATTCATCCACCTTCACCACAGGTGGTCTATTCTTTGAGATCACATCTCCGCTACTTCTTAATTCTGCTCTAATAGATTGTTGAGGATTGATGATCAACTTATTTGTTCCTCTATGAAATATCTGATAATCTTGAACAATTAGATCTGCAGCTTCCATTCTTCCATCTCCTGCTGCAAAAAATGCATTCACTTTATCTGCTTTCCCCGTTAGAAAATAATTAGAAACATTATCGTTTGTTATTCTTAGATTCTTAACATCAAGATCTAATTTAAAATCTCCATTAGTATGTATAGAAAGATCTCTTTCCTGATTAACAGATCTTAGCCATAGGTCTTCTAATTTTATAACGCCTGTAGTTTCTATAGTACTACCGCTGCTATTTTGTAACCACGTAAGATCTTTAACCGTTACATAAACTTTGGTGATCTCATAATCCCGAAACAGATTACATGAATTCTCATTACGAATGCTCAACCTGTTATCTACTACCTCAACACCAACATCATTTATTAGATTTTCACCAGATTCTATAACTATACGCTGTTCTTCCCCCTGATCTAGATAAAGTTTAACTCTTTCATATACAATAATCTCGTTAAAAGGAGAAACCGCAACTTCTTCAGTTATTATAGAACCTGCTGTTTTAAAACAACCCGGAGCATCTTCCTTATCGCAACCCAAAAACGTTACTGTTAGAATGATACAGAATATTATTTTTATCGCTTTCATCTTATAATCTATATCCAAGTGAAAATTCTACTGCTTCTGCATTTGCTGCATGAGATCGAACGGTAACCGAAGCCCAAAAATCATCAGAGATCTTTCTTTGTAAACCTATTCTATTATAGACTTGCTCTACATAATTATCATAAGGGTAGTACACATAATAGCCTAATTGAGTTACTAGAGATAATTTATTGAATGTTAGTAAATGCCCCACAAAAAGCCCTACTCTCTTAGCATCTTCATCTCCCACGGTCTCTCCCTGAGGAAATGCAACAGATTGAAAGTAGATGTATTCTTCCAGTGCTTTAGAAAAGAATATATCGGTTCCTGCCTGCAACGTGCTCTTTTTATTAATAACCTTATCTGCATAGGCAGAAATAGTTAAAAATGGATATTGCTTAGAACCAATTACCCCGGTTGTATTAACGCCACCTCGAAGTGCGAAATTATAGTGGAAGGGCTGGGTGTATTTTTTGTCTTCCGGATCTCTAGGCACAAAGTCTGGAGTATTTTCTGCATCTAACAGATAATTCACACCAATATTAAAAGCCATGGTATTAGTGCTGTTATTAGGAGATTTAAAATCTGCATTAGAATAGTGAATTAGAGAGATCCCTGCCTGTATTCCAAAACCTTTATAGATATTTTGCCTGGAATAGTTTCCCATTAAATAGGTAGAACTCAAAAATCTTGAACCATACGCATTGTTTATATAATTGGTTTCTGGATCATAGGGGTTACTGGCATATGCAATTCCCTGCCCAATTCTAAACATTAGGTTTCTCTTGAAGAAATAGAAGTTAAAATGAGCGTAGAGCGCATAATTCTTTCCAAGATATTGATTTTGCATATCTTGATAAGAGAAAGAATACCCAAAATCTGGATAGTTATATCTACGCTCCCATTCTTTTAAGCCATATGTCTTTTGATTCAAGCTTAAAATGAAACCGCTCGGATGTCCGGTAATAAGATGAGAAATATCCGGATTGTGTTCTAAAATGGTACCGTAAAAATAATTGGCGTCTAATGAATAATATTTTTTGATCTCATCTTGCGAATAAGAGTTAGAGCTTATAAGCAAAATTAACAACAGGGTAATTCTCTTCATATATGGGGCAAATGTAACTTGTTCGTAAAAATACCGCTGCATCTAATGATCTGGCTGTACATTACAAGATCTATGGTTTTTTTTTAATATTCAAACACATTTACGCAAAAACGTATAAATGGGTTTTAGACGCAGGTAAATTAGGTCAAATACTTACAAGAAGTAAGTGGAAATATCATTAAATTTTAAATGGTCGTGCTAGACTTCTTCTTTTAAAGTAGAGCGCTGCAATACGTTTTTTAGATCATCAATATCCTCCTCAGATCTTAATTCTGGGAGGTCTCGAGATTTTCCGTTATCTAACATTAATGAATACCTGTTCCTACCAAATAAGTCTTTCACTTGTAGAGATTTGATATTATTCAGCCCAATTCTATTCTTAGAAGTTTTTTTAACATATCTATAAATTAGAACTACTGCTGAGAACACACCCAATAGAACATATATATAACCAAACATACTTTTTTGTGCATCATTAAGCACTAAAAATAAATTTATGACAGCATTTATTAGAGTTAGGATCAACATGGTGCTTATGATGAAATTCTGAGATCCTAAATTGTCATTTATAACCAATAAATTCTCTGTCTTATCGTACCTAATTTTCATAGATAAAGATTGAAATATTAAAATGAAGAAAGTCCTGAATGTGCCACTTTTAACTGATGAGTCACTGATAAATCTTCTAAAAATTGCTTTAGTTCTTCCTTTTTCTCTTTATTTTCTATTACTATCTCATAGTCCAATATATCGTTAGAACTATTCGTAAAATAGAGATGATTTTTATTACCATAGATGGAGTGCTTCCAAAAACTTGCATAGCCTTTATAATCTAAACCTAATTCTAAAAGTTCTGAAATTTGAAATTCTCTTTTCTCCTCTTTTAGATTTACTTGTATTCTATCTTCTGTAATAGAGATTATCCCTAGATTTTTAGGTTTTATGAATGAAAAGCTTAACGCAAATATGAAAGATATCAAATATACTATTCCAGATAAGATCATGAGCCACCTAATATCTGGCTTCCAAACATATAATGTAATTCCGCTACCTACTAAAAGCAATGCTCCTAAGATTCTTAACCATTTAGAAGGCTCCCAGGTTCTAACTATTCTTGTTTCAAAAGCAACCATTAGCTAAGCTTCTCTCCGTTAAGAGTTATACTATAAGCTATTTCTGCTGCTTTTTCTAACATTTTTGATACCGAACAATATTTATCCATAGATAATTTTACTGCTCTTTCAACCTTTGCTGCGGGTACGTCTCCCTTAAGAATAAAGTCTAATTGGATCTTTTTGAAAACATTTGGAATAGCTCCATCTTCACGAAAACCTTCTACTTCTACTTGAAGATCTTCCAACTCATGTTGTTGTTTCTTTAAGATCATTACCACATCTATACTGCTACATCCGGCAATTCCTCTAAGAAGAAGATCCATCGGGCTTGATCCTTTTGGCTCATCTTCCGACTTGTTATCTAAAAGAACGACGTCTCCACGTTCATTTTTAGTTTCAAAAAGGTAATTATCGTTTAGGCGTTTTAGATTGATTTTCATAAAGTTTGATTTTATCCAAATCTAAACAATTTTAGAGAAATAGTTCTGTTCAAAAACATAGAGATCCTTGAATAATATTAGTGCAAATTTAAATTAATTTCTAAATTCTATTTTTTCTGAAAGTTTTAGAATATCAGACAATACCCCTCTAGAAGTTACTGCTGCTCCAGCACCTGCACCTTGAATTACGATGGGCCTTTCTCCATAAGATTTGGTATAAATCTCAAAAGAAGCATCTGCTTGCTGAAGACTTCCAAATGGAGAACTTCTTTTTTCTGAAACCAACTTCACTTCTAATTTTCCGCTGGCGACATCCAATTCTCCAATATGTCGTAACACCTCATCCTTTTTTAAGTTCGATTTACGTTCATCAAACCCAATATTAAGATCTTTCTGATTATCTATAAAATGAGCAATAGAACTTTTCCCGTTAAGATGACTAGGAATAAGATTTTCTATTGTAATTTCTGAAAGTTCTTTCTTGATCTTGATCTCTCTTGCAAGAATTAACAATTTTCTTCCAACATCTTTCCCAGAAAGGTCTATTCTTGGATCTGGTTCTGTAAGTCCCTTCTCTCTCGCCTCCTGCAATACTTCAGAAAACAACTTGTTCTCATTAGAAAAAGTATTGAAAATATAACTCAGAGAACCCGAAAAAACACCTCTCATTTTAGTAACCTCCTCTCCGGAAATGTGTAGATCTTGTAATGTTTTGATAATTGGCAACCCTGCTCCTACGTTGGTTTCGTATAAGAATTGTCTATTGTGCTTTTTAAGCTCAACTCTAAGGTCTTTATAGAATTTTTCAGATAAGGTATTGGCGGCCTTATTAGCGGCTACAATATGAAACCCGTTTCTAATTAGCTCTTTATAATTCTTTACAAAATCTTCGCTGGCGGTGGCATCTACTGCAATTACATTCTGCAATCCTTCCGCTTTAACATGATTGATAATATTTGAGATCTTATAAGGGTGCCCAAATGCTTTAAAATCTGTTTCCCATGAAGGTCTCACCGTTTTTTGTTCGAAAAAAGCGATCCTAGAATTTACCACTATAGGAATATTGATCTCTACATTTAAAGATTTTAAAATGCTCTGTCTGGTTTCTAATATTTGTTTGATCAAAGTACTCCCTACGTTACCTACTCCAAACAGTACTATGTTTATCTTTTTCATTTTGTGTTTTATTAATGTTGAATATTGGCTTTAAAAATGTTGCTACCTGAGAATGTTCTATTAAAAAGGCGTCATGCCCATGAATAGATTTAATCTCATGGATGCTGATGTTATTTTTGATGAGAGATAGATTGACGTAGGTTTCCCAATTTTCAAAAGGGGTAAAAAATCCATCAGAATTAATAGTGATAATATGAATATTGGAATTGATCTTGGAAGCTGCAGTAATATGATCTCCACTACCTAAACTGATGTCTGCTGTTGTTAGTAGATGATTCATCAGTTTATAAGACGCCAACTGAAATCTCTCTTCCAGTTTTCTACCGTGATGCTCTAACCAACCCTCTATATTCCAATTAGAATTCTGTTCTCCATGCAGCGATCCAAATTTTGAAATAAAAGATTGCGGACTTCTATAAAAGGTCATTGCCTGCATTCTGGCATCGGCAACCGGGGTATTTGAATTATTCAAGATCTGTTCTTGCACTTTACACAGTGCTTTCACCCAATGTGTGGCCTTATAATCTGATGCAACGGGAATAATATGTTCAAAAAGCTCCGGACTTAAAACTGCCTGTTCCCAAAGTAACGCTCCGCCAATAGACCCTCCAATACCTGCAAATATCTTAGTAATTCCAAGCTGATTAAGTGCTATTTGATAGATCTTGGCAATGTCCCGTAGCGTAAAGTCTTTATAATTATTAAGTAGATGATCTTCCTTACCATCATATCCGTTTCCCGGAACGTTAAAAGCCAAGATGGTATATTCTTGGGTATCTATACTTTTAACATCTCCTACGATCTCTTTCCACCAACCGGTATTTCCAATTACTGAAGAGTTTCCCGTGAGTGCATGATTGATAAGCACTACAGGAGCACTTGCCAATGGCTTCCCGAAAATTTCATATGTAAGATGAATGTCCTGAACGCTGCCTGCACTATTTTTAAATTCTGATATTTTTATTTCTTGAAGCATTGTTGCTACTTTTAATTATTGATTTGATCAAGGGCAACCGAAACTGCCGCATGAGGATTTGAACATTCCGGCTGCCTTGATCCACCAACAAACATTATTGAAGAATTTTACTTCCTATTTTTGAAAAGGCCTGTTGAAGATCTGCCTTCAAATCTTCTAGATCTTCAAGACCTACAGAAAGTCTAATGAGGTCTTTAGTAACTCCTGTAGACTCTTGTTGCTCGTCACTCAACTGCTGATGGGTTGTACTTGCAGGATGAATAATTAAAGACTTTGTATCTCCAATATTTGCAAGTAGCGAGAAGATGTTAGTTTCGTCTGCAATAACTTTTGCAGCTTCAAATCCGCCTTCCACTCCAAAGGTTACGATCCCACTCTGCCCTTTTGGAAGATATTTTTGAGCGAGCTCATAATACTCATTGTTTTCAAGTCCAGGATAATTCACCCATTTTACCTGAGTTTGTTCTTTTAACCATTTGGCCAGTGCCAATGCATTTTCACTGTGTTTCTTAATTCGTAATTCTAAAGTTTCTAATCCTTGAATGATCTGAAAGGCATTAAACGGACTTAATGCGGCACCATGATCTCTCAAACCTTCTATTCTTACTTTGGCAATAAAGGCTGCTTCTTTTAAAGCATCGTGATATACTAAACCATGATACCCGGCAGATGGTTCTGTAAATTCCGGAAATTTCCCGTTCGCCCAATCAAATTTTCCGGCATCTATAATTACGCCACCCAAGGAAGTTCCATTGCCATTGATGTATTTGGTCAACGAATGAATTACGATATCAGCTCCATATTTTATTGGATTTAAAAGAGAGGGAGTGGCTACCGTATTATCTACGATCAACGGAACCTTATGTTCTTTTGCTCGCTTAGAGATCTCTTGAATGTCTAACACATCCAGCTTTGGATTTCCAAGCGATTCTATAAAATAAACTCTGGTATTTTCTTTGGATGCTTTTTTAAAATTTTCAGGATCAGATGGATCTACAAAAGTGGTGGTGATCCCAAATCTTGGCAAAGTGACACTTAACAGATTATAGGTTCCACCATAAACGCTACTAGAAGCAACAATATGATCTCCGGAGCGAAGTAATGTCAATAAGGTAGTATTGATAGCTGCTGCACCAGATGCTGTAACCACTGCTCCTATCCCACCCTCTAAAGATGCTAATCGTTGCTCCAAAACATCGTTGGTAGGATTGTTAAGTCTGGTGTAGATAAATCCAGGTTCTGCTAAAGAGAAAAGATTTGCAGCGTGATCTGAATTCTTGAAGATGTAGGATGAAGTTTGATATAAAGGAACTGCTCTGGTTCCTCCATTGGCGGTTACATCATGTCCTGCGTGTAATGCGTTGGTTGCGAATTGTTGTGTGCTCATTTTTATTGAATTTAGTAGTTAGTAATTAGTATTGAGTATTGAGTAAATTAATTTTTGATAATTGATAATTGCATATTGTTCATTGATAATTGATCTTGACTTTGTTGTAAAAAAAAATCCCTCTGGCTTGTTTGCCAGAGGGATTTAGGAATTGAACTATATAAAACTAATTTATATCCTGAATTTTTGGCAATAGCGGTTTGTTGCGTACATCATACACATTTGCATCATTTGATACATATTAGTTGCTATTGTGAAATTTTTGATCATGTTCTTATTTTTAGAATTTAAATTTATTTGATGGCGATTTATGGAAACAAAAAAGCCGCTGCGGTTGGCAGCGGCTTTTTGCAATTCTTATAAGTTAAGGTTTATGCAATAGGATACGCTGCGAGGTTTCCCCACATCATCATATAAATATTACACATTACTTGATTCATCTTTTTTAATTCTATACCGCAAAGTTAACGACAGAAAGTTTTATAAAACAAACATAATTTTATATTTTTTTGAATCATTATTCATAAGTCTTTAAAAATCAGTATTTAGAGTAATTAATTTTAAGAGTTATAGTTTGCGCTATGGATAGAACGGTTGTTTGAGCTCTCCCGATATTTTTTTATCGGGAAGCGAGCCGAGATAGCCAGACGCGAGCTTTTTAGCGAAGCGGAGCGCCCAACAACTTTTAATTTGACGTTAAAGGATAAGGCATTTCAATCTTATTTTATACATTTGCTTTAATTATTACAGGGAATGATTTGACTGATTGCAACCCTTAAAAAATGCTAAAGCAGTGTAAACTCCTCTAGCCTTTCACGTCAAATAGTTTTCTACACTATTAATTTAAATTTCGAAAATGGCTTATTTATTCACTTCAGAGAGTGTTTCTGAAGGACACCCAGATAAAGTTGCAGATCAAATTAGCGACACCCTTTTAGATAATTTTCTTGCTTTTGATGAGAATTCCAAAGTTGCTTGTGAAACCTTAGTAACTACAGGACAAGTAGTACTTGCCGGAGAAGTGAGAAGTAACACTTATATAGATGTGCAAAATATTGCCCGTGAGGTAATTAATGATATTGGTTATACCAAAGGCGCTTATAAATTTAGTGGTGATTCTTGTGGTGTGATCTCATTGATCCATGAACAATCTCAAGATATCAATCAAGGGGTAGATCGCGGAAACAAAGAAGAGCAAGGTGCCGGAGATCAAGGGATGATGTTTGGCTATGCTACCAAAGAAACTGAGAATTATATGCCATTGGCACTAGATATTTCTCATAAAATTTTGATAGAACTTGCTAAATTAAGAAGAGAAAATAAAGAAATCTCTTACCTAAGGCCCGATTCTAAAAGTCAGGTTACTATTGAGTATAGTGATGATAATGTGCCACAAAGAATTGTTGCCATTGTAGTTTCTACGCAGCATGACGATTTTGATCCGGATGATGATAAGATGTTGAACAAGATCAAAAAAGATATTGTTGAAATTTTAATTCCTAGAGTAAAAACTCAACTTCCGGAATATGTTCAGGAATTGTTTGATGATGAGATCACTTATCACATTAACCCAACTGGGAAATTTGTAATTGGTGGACCTCATGGAGATGCCGGACTTACCGGAAGAAAGATCATTGTAGATACGTATGGTGGAAAAGGTGCTCACGGTGGTGGTGCATTTTCAGGAAAAGATCCAAGTAAGGTAGACCGTTCTGCTGCCTATGCAACCAGACATATTGCTAAAAATCTTGTAGCAGCGGGAGTTGCAGATGAGGTTTTAGTGCAGGTTTCTTATGCAATTGGAGTTGTTGAGCCAACCTCCATTTATGTTGACACCTACGGAAGTAAAAAAGTAGATCTTAGCAATGGAGAAATAGCGAAAAAAGTAGCAGAGATATTTGATATGAGACCCTCGGCAATTGAAGATAGATTGAAATTAAGAAATCCTATCTACAGAGAAACTGCAGCGTATGGGCATATGGGGAAAGAACCTCGTACCATTACCAAGGTTTTTGAAAGTCCTTATTCTGGGAAGATCACTCGCGAAGTAGAATTATTTACTTGGGAAAAGTTAGATTACGTAGATAAAGTAAAAGAAGCATTCGGATTGTAATAGTTGTTCATCTCGACTCCGCTCGATGTGACATAAATTAATATAAAGCAAAAAAGGCTGTCAGATATGACGGCCTTTTTTTTTGACTTTTTCTTCGGAAAGCTTTAACAACTAGGAGCTCTATTAATCCTTAATTTTAGATGAAATCAAAAACACTTCTATGTCAATCTTCGGAAAAGTTAAGAATACGATCAACCTATTAAAATCGGTTGATATGGACCAACTAGCTAAAATCAATGAACAAATAGATCTACCCGAAGCTATGAAGGCCTTAGGCACATTAGATGAGCGACAGTTGAAGGGTTTGATGAAAATGTTAAAAACTAAAAAGAAAAAAGGTCAGCATGACTTACCTCCTATAGATGGAGATTTTTATAATCTCGATCTTAAACTAACTCCAGAACAAAGAACACTTCAACTTAAAGTGCGAAACTTTATGGAAGATGAGGTAAAACCATTAGTGAACGATCACTGGAACAGAGCAAAATTTCCATTTGAAATAATTGAAAAATTCAAACAATTAGATATTGCCGGTATTCCTTATGAAGGATATGGCTGCCCTAATTTACCTTTTTTAATGGAGGGTATAATTGCGCAGGAAATGGCACGAGTAGATGTTTCTATTTCCACATTTTTTGGAGTGCATAGCGGCCTCGCCATGGGATCTATTTATTTATGTGGAAGTGAAGAACAAAAACAAGAATGGTTGCCACAAATGCAAAAATTAGAGAAGATTGGAGCCTTTGGACTCACAGAACCTAATGTTGGATCTGGAGTGGCCGGGGGAATGGAAACCACCTGTAGGTTCGATGGGAAGAACTGGATTTTAAATGGTGAAAAAAAATGGATAGGAAATGCAACTTTTGCAGATGTTATAATAATTTGGGCAAGAGATGAAGACAGTAACCAAGTTAAAGGGTTTTTAATACGCAAGGGAAATCCAGGATTCCATGCAGAAAAGATGGAAGATAAAATGGCGTTAAGAATTGTGCAAAATGCACTCATCACTCTAACAGACTGTGTGGTTCCAGAATCAGACAGATTGCAAAACGCCAATTCTTTTAGAGATACTGCAAAAGTCTTAAGAATGACACGAGCCGGGGTTGCGTGGCAAGCGGTTGGATGCGCAAGAGGTGCTTATGAAAGTGCATTGAAATACACCAAAAAACGAGAACAATTTGGAAGACCTATTGCGTCCTATCAACTAGTACAGAACCATCTAGTTGAAATGCTTTCTAATCTTACCGCTATGCAAACTATGGTTACCAGACTTTCAGAATTGCAAGATCAAGAGATACTAACAGATGAGCATGCATCGCTAGCTAAAGTTTTCTGTAGTATGAGAACTAGAGATGTAGTAAGTAGAGCACGAGAAGTATTAGGTGGAAATGGGATTTTGCTGGAATATGATGTAGCAAGATTTGTAGCAGATGCCGAAGCTATTTATAGCTATGAAGGAACAAAAGAAATTAATTCATTAATTGTTGGTAGAGCCATTACAGGATACAGTGCATTTGTGAATTAGATACTAATAAGTAAAAAAACAAAAAATGTCAGTTTTAGTAGTAAGTCCGGGGAGAAACCCCGAAGCTTGGGTTAAAGCTTTAAAAAATGAGCACCCGGGAATGAATATTTATGTTTATCCAGAAGATCATGATAAGGAAGAGGTGGAATATGCCATTTCTTGGAAGCACCCAAGAGGTATTTTCAAAAATTATCCTAATTTAAAAGTGATAGCTTCTATGGGTGCAGGAGTAGATCATATAACAAGTGATCCAGACATCCCAGAAAATATAAAAATCACTCGAGTTGTAGATGAGCAGCTTACAGAAGATATGAGCGCATTTGTTTTAGCTCTAATCATGGATAAAATGAGAAGCATTTCTCATTATTACAGTCAGAAAAATTGGGAACCAACTTCCTATCGAAGTATAGAAAATACAAAGATTGGAATAATGGGATTAGGTGTGCTTGGAAAAGGCGTTGCCAAGACCTTAAAAAACGTTGGCTTTAATGTTTATGGCTGGTCTAAATCCACCAAAGATATAGATGGAATACATACTTTTTGTGGAGATGAAAATCTAACAAAATTTTTGAGTAATGCAGAGATATTGGTGTGTTTACTCCCATTAACCCCTGAAACAGAAAACATTTTAAATAAAGAACTTTTTGAAAAACTACCAAAAGGTGCCCATGTTATTAATGTAGCTCGAGGTGAGCATTTGGTAGAACAAGATCTTTTGGAAATGATAGATAGTGAGCAATTGTGTGGCGCTAGTTTAGATGTTTTCAGAAAAGAGCCTTTACCACAGGAACATCCCTTCTGGAATCATAGTAAAATAAAGATCACACCGCATATTGCAAGCGTTACGAATCCGAAGAAAGTAGTACCACAAATGGCTGATAATTTCGAACGAATGAGCCAAGAGCAAGATCTTCTAAATGTAGTTGAAAGAAAAAAAGGATATTGATCAATTCATTTCCTATAAAATTGTAATAAATTAAAATTATGAACAATCTTAAAACAATTCTAGTAGCTATAGATTTTAATGATGCTATTGGTGAACTTATGGCTTACACAGAAATGTTAGCGTTGAAATTTGAAGCAAAAGTTTGGGTTGTTCATATTGCTGCTCCACATCCCGATTTTGTTGGTTATGAAGCCGGACCTCAATATATAAGAGATTTTAGAGCAGATGAGTTGAAAGGAGAACATAAGCAACTACATGATATTTGTAACTCCTTCTTAGCTCCGGAGATCGAAAAAAGCGCTTTGCTAATTCAGGGATCTACTGTAGAAACCGTATTGGCTGAAGCAAGAAAATTGGAGGTGGATCTTTTAATTGTCGGGAATCACAAGCATAGTTTTCTTCATAATCTGTTATCTGAAAGTGTCTCTTTAGAATTGCTTAAAAATGGCAACATACCATTGCTCACTATTCCAATATCAGAAGAAAAGAATTAAATTAAGATCGCTCTTTTAGAATACTAATAGTTACCAACATTTGTCCTATATGCCTTTGACTATGCTCGGCTGCGTGAAAAAGTAAGCCCAAGTGAGTTGAAGGCATTTTTTTTCTTCCTACAGATCTTTCTTCAGTTAAGGTATCTGCATCAACAGTCTTAAAATACTGCAATGCTTCCGAAACCTTATTATCGAAATCTTGTAATAATTGGATTGTTGAAATCTCAGGATTCTCGGCTCCTTCATTCTTTAAATGTTCAAATTGAAGATCGCTTAGGTTTTCCTTTTTTGCATAAGTAAGCATTCTATCCAACACTCCCGTTAAGTGTTGTAGATGAAATCCTACCGAAGCCCGTCCCGCAGGTTTTCGCCATAAAAGTTCCTTCGGAAAATTATCTGCATAGCTATGCATATCCTCACCTGCTTGCAGTAAAGCATGCGCTGCCGGTTGCAACAAATTTGGGATTCCTTGAACAGGACCTCTCAACCAAACTTCCGGTTTTTGTTGAGGTTTTTCAGATTTAATATTTTGATCTTTCATTCGAAATGCAAAATCGGAAAAAATAAAAGAAATAGTATCTTTAGACTTCTTAAATTATATAATATGCTTTATAAATTTCTTCTGGCATTACTTGTTGTAATGTCTACCTCTACCATTTTCGCACAGGAAAAGGACAATAATAAAGACAAAATTGAATCTTGGGATGTTGCAAATCCCTATACAAAAGATTGGAAGATAAATGAAGTGTCCTTAAGCACCGATGAAGGTACTTGGATGGATTTAGATGTAAGTCCAGATGGAACAAAAATCGCTTTTGACTTACTAGGTGATATTTATATTATGCCAATTTCTGGAGGAGAAGCTACTGCTTTAAGAAAAGGAATGCCTTTTGAAGTTCAACCAAGGTTTAATCCAGATGGAAAAAGACTCTCTTTTACCAGTGATGCGGACGGAGGAGATAATATTTGGACTATGAATTTGGATGGTACAGATGCCAAGCAGATCACCAAAGAAGATTTTCATTTACTGAATAATGCGGTTTGGACCAAAGATGGAAATTCCATAATCGCAAGAAAACATTTTACTTCAGAACGTTCTTTAGGGGCTGGAGAAATGTGGCAATATCATATTGCTGGTAGCGCCGGACTTCAACTTACAGAGCGCAAGAATGATCAGCAAGATGTAAATGAGCCTAGTATTTCTCCAGATGGGAGATATCTTTATTATAGTGAAGATATGTATCCTGGTGGAAATTTTCAGTACAACAAAGATCCAAACAAGCAGATCTATGTTATAAAACGCTATGATTTTAAAACAGGAAAAACCGAAACTATTACAGGTGGACCAGGCGGCGCTGCAAGACCGGAAGTTTCTCGAGATGGTAAAAAACTTGCTTTTGTAAAGAGAGTAAGAACAAAATCTGTGTTATTTATTCATGACCTTGAAACAGGAGAAGAGTGGCCTATTTATGATAATTTGAGTAAAGACCAGCAAGAGGCTTGGGCTATTTTTGGTGTATATCCAGGATTCTCATGGATGCCCGGAGACAAAAGTATCGTTCTTTGGAGTGAAGGAAAGATCAAAAGAATAAGTATTGATAATCTCGAGGTTACCAATATTCCATTTCAGGTAGATACAAAGATTAAAATTGCAGAAACACATCGCGCAAAGACTCCAGTTTTTAAAAATAAATTCACTCCTAGATCAATTAGAGATGCGGTGACTTCTCCAGATGGAAAAACCTTGATATTTCATGCTGTAGGCTATTTATGGAAAAAGAAGTTACCTAACGGAAAACCTCAGCGACTTACAGAAGGTAAAGATTTTGAATACGAACCTAGTTTCTCACCAAATGGCGATCTAATTGTTTACGTTACTTGGAATGACGAATCTAAAGGGCAGATAAAAACCATGAATATTTCTGGTGGAGATCAAAAAACTATTACTACCCAGAAAAGTATCTACAGAACTCCATCTTTTTCTAACGATGGAAAGTCAATAGTATTTATGAAGGAAGATGGAAACTCAGATCTTGGTCAGACTTTTACCAACGATCCCGGAATCTATGTTATGGATGCTGATGGAAAGAATATGAATATACTTATTAAAGAAGGTGCTTATCCAGTATTTAATAAAGACGACTCACGAATTATTTATCAAACCGGAGGTACTTTTTTTGGAGAACTCACAAAAAGTTTAAAGAGTGTAGATCTAAATGGAAATGATGAGCGTACTCATTTTAATTCAAAATATGCCAATAGATTGGTGCCTAGCCCAAACAATGAGTGGTTAGTTTTTACAAATTTACATGAAGCTTATTTGGCGCCTTTTGTAATAACCGGAAAGCCTATAGATCTGGATGCTAAAACCAAAACATTCCCAGTGACTAAAATCACCAGGGATGCAGGTGTAAATCTACACTGGTCTAATAATTCCAAACAGGTTCACTGGACTCTAGGTGATGAATATTTCACTAATGAAGTAGCTAACAAATTTACCTATTTAGAAAACTCTTCTGATGCTGTTTCACCAATTACCGAGAAAGGGATCAAGATTGGCCTAGAAGCAAAAACTTATGTCCCTTCTGGAGAGATCGCATTTAAAAATGCTCGTATAATTACAATGAATGGTGAGCAAATAATTGAAGATGGAACAATAATTATCAAGGAGAACAAGATCCTTGCGATTGGAAAATCTTCAGAAGTAACTATTCCGGGCGGAGCTAAAGTTTATGATGTAGCAGGCAAAACTATCATGCCGGGAATTGTTGATGTTCACGCACATCTTGGTGCTTTTAGAGCAGGAATAAGCCCTCAAAAACATTGGCCTGCATATGCAAATCTTGCATTTGGTGTTACAACCTCTCATGATCCTTCAGCATTAAGTGAAACAGTATTCGGACTTTCGGAACTAGTACAAAGCGGAGAAATGGTAGGACCTAGAATTTTTTCCACAGGAATAATTCTTTATGGCGCCGAGGGAGATTTTAAAGCAGTTATCAATAATTTAGATGACGCAAGATCTGCATTGAGAAGAACAAAGGCTTACGGAGCTAACTCGGTAAAGAGCTACAATCAACCAAGAAGAGAGCAACGTCAGCAAATTATGCAGGCTGCAAAAGAGTTAGATATGAATGTAGTTCCGGAAGGAGGAAGTACATTTTTTACCAATATGAGTATGATCATGGATGGACATACGGGTATTGAGCATAACATACCTGTAGCACCGGTATATAAAGACGTATTAACTCTTTGGGGAAATAGCAAAACCGGCTACACCCCTACTCTAATTGTAAATTATGGTGGCATTAATGGAGAATATTATTGGTACCAAAAGACCAATGTTTGGGAAAACGAAAGGTTATTAAACTTTACTCCGCGATATATTGTAGATTCTAGATCTAGAAACCGAACCATGGTGCCAGATGAAGAATACGAGAATGGACCTATCTTAGTATCAAAAGCGGTTAAAAAATTAGCAGATGCCGGTGTAAAAGTAAATCTTGGAGCCCACGGACAATTACAAGGTCTTGGTGCACATTGGGAATTATGGTTATTACAAATGGGTGGCATGAGTAATATGGAAGCTTTAAGATCTGCCACCATTACCGGAGCTCATTACTTAGGAATGGATAAGGAAATTGGATCTTTAGAAGTTGGAAAACTTGCCGATCTTATAGTGTTGGAAAAAAATCCTTTAGAGGATATTCAAAACTCCAATTCTGTAATTTACACTATGGTAAATGGAAGACTTTTTGATTCTGAAACCATGAATGAAATTGGGAATCATCCTAAAGAAAGAAGTAAATTTTATTGGGAAAACAGCAAATATAACCAAGCATTTCCTTGGCATGAAAGTACTCAAAGCTTTACTACGCCTCACGGATTTATATGCGATTAGATCTTAACTATTATTTTAAAAACCCATAGCTCAAATTTTGAAATATGGGTTTTCTTTTACTCAACTTATGCAGACCTTAGTACATTATTCCCTTCATTTTTTGGCTGTAGGCTTGATAGCGTATTTATATGATAAAAAGAATTGGAAACGAAATTGGTTGATCTTAGTTGCAACTATGCTGGTAGATCTAGATCATCTTTTAGCAGTTCCCATCTTTGCTCCTAATAGATGCAGTATTGGTTTCCACCCTTTACATTCTGAGGTGGCTATTGCAACTTACATTCTTGGAATCATCTTTACAAAGAATAAAATATTGAGATTAATCTTCATAGGACTTCTCTTTCATATGATCACAGATTTTATTGATTGCCTTTGGATGTTTTCTAAATGTTCTGGTTGCTATGAGAACTCTGAAGTTTTTAAATGGTTTAAGATTTTCAGAAATTATAATTGATTACATCCCGAAAACATTTCTTTTAGGATTAAGTACAGTACTAGCGTTTGATGAATGATCTACTTCTGCAACTATAGTTATAGCATCGATCGAATTGAGCGATTCTAAAAATGTGGAATAGGTTTCCATAAAATAATTCTTACCTACAGCATGTTTTGTTCTCACTACATTTAGTGCCTCAGTTTAAATTATTACATCGTCTGTATCATTAGTAGTACTGCAAGAACCAAAAATTCCAATAAAAACCGTCAAAATCAAATACTTGTACCTAGTGATTTTTTCTTTTTTCTTGTAATACATCTTAATGATTCACAGGTTAAACTTATTAAAGAATTTAGATGCTACCTATTATCAATGCGCGGTTGTTTTTTCAGGAAAACTTGTATCTTTATCCACTTTAAATTAATTTCAAGAGCTTCAACTCTAACTAGCCATTAAATATAAATTATGCACGTAGCCATTGCGGGAAATATAGGGGCAGGAAAAACCACCCTTACCAAATTATTAGCAAAACATTACCAATGGGAACCTCAATTTGAAGATGTACTTGAAAATCCATATTTAGAAGATTTCTATAATAAAATGGAACGTTGGTCTTTCAATTTACAGATATACTTTTTAAATAGTAGATTTAGACAGGTGCTTCAGATTAGAGAGAGCGGAAAAAATATCATTCAGGATAGAACCATATATGAAGATGCGCATATATTTGCTCCCAATCTTCATTCTATGGGATTAATGCCTAATAGAGATTTCGAAAATTATAAATCTCTTTTTGACCTTATGGAAAGCGTTGTTCAAGGACCAGACCTTTTAATTTATCTAAGAAGCAGCATTCCAAATCTGGTTTCACAAATTCATAAACGAGGTAGAGATTATGAAAATTCTATCTCTATTGATTATCTTAGTAGATTAAATGAGCGCTACGAGGCCTGGATTCATAATTACAACAAAGGGAACTTACTTATTATAGACGTAGATGATATTAACTTTGTGGATGAACCTGAGGATCTCGGAAATATAATTAATAAGATAGACGCCGAAATAAACGGCTTATTTTAATAAATGTTGTTATGAGCAATTCAAAAAGAAGACCTAATCATAAAGGATCGGCTAAATTATTTTCTAACCCGATCTTAGAGAAACTTACACACACTCATATTGCTGCACCTTTAATAATTTTCACGGTGATATCTGCAATTCTTATTTATTTCGGAATTGTTGAAAAAGGTTTTGAAGTCCCTAACATGATCTTACTATTCTTAGGCGGACTGTTCTTTTTTACATTTATAGAATATCTTATGCATAGATATTTATACCACCTTCCTGTTACCAATCCAAAAAGGGAAAAATTTGTATATACTATGCACGGTGTTCATCATGATTATCCAAAAGATAAAGATAGATTGGCCATGCCTCCTGTTTTAAGCTTAATACTAGCTACTATATTTTTTGTAATATATAGAGGTATTATGGGCGATTATGCTTTTGGATTTTTAGCTGGTTTCTTAATGGGTTATACAGCTTACTTAGGAGTACACTATTCTGTGCATGCCTTTAAGGTTCCTAACAATTTTCTAAAGATCTTATGGCATCACCATAGTATTCATCATTATAGAGAGCCAGATAGAGCTTATGGAGTTTCGTCTCCGCTATGGGATGTAGTATTTGGAACTATGCCAAGAAAATCTCCTGTAGAAGCTGCAGGAAAATAAAAAAAGGGAGCTCAAACAGCTCCCATTTTTTATATGATTATATTTTAATCCTATATCCAACCATTTTCTCTTGCATGAGCTTCCGCATCTATAGAATTCTCTACCATTAAAACAGGAACAGATTTAAATCCATCTATAACTCCCTGTACACGCCTCATACTTTTTTTGTGGGTAACGCTTCTTAAATAGATCGCCAAGATCCTTTCTGCATATTTTTCTGCAATTTCTGTATAGATTGTAGCGTCATGCTCTCCACTATCTCCAATCAGAATAAAATTTAGCTCAGGATAGGTATTCAAGATATTTATGATCTCTTTTTGCTTATGAGGTTTTTCTGGTTTTAAAGACTGATCAAAAGGACCTCTAAAGTTTCTTAATAACATTGGGCCTTTTGGAAATTTATTAAAATCTAAGAACAGTTTAAGATATTGATATAAGTTCCACGGACTATTACTTAAATAAAACATTGGGTTCTTATTTTTACCACTTTTTCCCAGATGAAATTTTTGATATAGTTCTGCTGCTCCTTTTAACGGTATTCTATCATATGCATTTGTTAGCAGAGAATTTTTAAGCAACCTCCATTTAAGAAAAGAAGTCACCCCGGTGTGCATTATAGTATCATCTATATCACTTATTACTCCGTATTCCGCATTTTTCTCTGGTATAAGTAATTCTCCCTGAAAATGATCATTTACCAAAGTGGTGTTCGGGGCTATTTCATTCTCATAGAATATTTCTGCTGTTAACCAACCTTCTTCATTTACCAAATTAGAAAGATCAATAGTGGTTTTCTCATCAAACAAGTAGTAGCCTTCTCCATTAGTTGTTCCTTGCAATTGTATCTCCTCTCCTACCTTAACTCTAATCTTAGCATTTCTTATCTCATAACTATTAAATTGCTTGTATGCATTTTTGAGATTAGTGAAAATGTTTTGATCTTCCAGAATTTTAAGAGGTACATCATCCAACGCTCGCCCTAATAAATATAGATGATGACTGGTGCCATAACTTCTATAAGGGGTTATTAGAACATTATCGATCTTGCCTTTACCAAATAGTTTCTTTATTCTTTTGAGCATTGTATAATTTAAAAATTAAAAAGAGGAGTAATTTACTATTATTACTATGCACGTCAGATTTTAGGCAGCAATTTTAGATAAACTTTAAGAGAAGCTTTTCTAGGTTGAAATGTTCTGAATAAGATGAATGATCCTTCTAGAATTTTTAAAGCAATTTAATTGGCTGAAATTTAATAATTGGGGAGCAAAAATTTTGTTTTTATTATTACAGCTTTAACTACCACCAATTCTTTTACAGATTAATTTTGATGAATAACCATTAAAAATTAAACCATCATGAAAAATTTAGAAGATTTATTTGAACATCAATTAAAAGATCTTTACAGTGCTGAAAGTCAACTTTTGGATGCCTTACCAAAAATGGTAAAAGCAGCTCATGATTCACAATTGAAAAAAGCCTTTGAAGGGCATTTAGAAGAAACCAAGATTCATAAAGAGCGTATTGAAGAGGTTTGCAAAGAGCTATCTATTAAACCAACGGGAGAAAAATGCAAAGCTATGGAAGGGCTTATTAAAGAAGCACAATCTATGATAGATGAAAAGGCAGATCCTGAAGTTAAAGATGCAGGATTAATTGCTGAAGCTCAGCGTGTAGAACATTATGAGATCTCAGGTTACGGTACTGCCGTGCGTTTTGCCAAAGAACTGGGTCATGATAAAATTGCGAAGAAATTGCAAAAAACATTAGACGAGGAATATAATGCAGATCAAAAATTGGACGATCTTGCAGAAAAGCGTTTAAATAAAAAAGCAAAAGAATAAGTTCGCTTAATTTCTGAACTAAAAAAAGATCTTCAATCGTTGTGACTGAAGATCTTTTGATTTATTATAGTCTTTTAAAATTATTACATATTATCTAAGCTTTCCTGTACTTCTTCTCTAGAACCGGAAAAGGTTTTAACTTTCACATCTGTCTCTCCATCTTTAATGGTGGTAGTTCTAACTTTAGCTATTGTATTATTCCCTTCTGAAATGATATTAACTTCAACTTGTTTTGTTGAATTTAAGTTGGAATCTGAGGTGATAGTTTCTGTTTGCAATGTAGATGCTTCTCTATTAATAGCATCAATATCTCCTACAGCATGTCCTCCTAAAATAGGAGCAATTACCAAACCTATAAGACATGTTAGTTTAATAAGGATATTCATAGATGGGCCCGAGGTGTCTTTAAAAGGATCTCCAACGGTATCTCCGGTTACCGCTGCTTTATGCGCTTCAGAACCTTTATAGGTCATCTCTCCATTTATAAGAACTCCAGCTTCAAAAGATTTTTTAGCATTGTCCCAGGCTCCTCCAGCGTTATTCTGAAAAATCGCCCATAATACCCCGCTCACAGTTACTCCAGCCATATAACCTCCTAACATTTCTGCAATTAAAATATTTTCATAACCAAAAAGCATTGGGAAAAACGCAATTAAGATTGGAAATCCTATCGTAAGAACTCCCGGTAATAACATTTCTTTTAGTGCAGCATCTGTAGAGATCGCTACGCATTTATCGTATTGAGGTTTTCCGGTTCCCTCCATAATTCCAGGAATCTCTTTAAACTGTCTTCTTACTTCGTTTACCATCTCCATAGCAGCTTTTCCTACAGAATTCATTGCCAATGCAGAGAATACTACCGGCACCATTCCACCAACAAATAACATTGCTAGCACTGGAGCTTTAAAAATATTGATCCCATCTATTCCAGTAAAAGTAACATAAGCCGCAAACAAAGCTAAAGATGTTAACGCTGCAGAGGCAATAGCAAAACCTTTTCCGGTAGCCGCTGTGGTATTCCCTACAGAATCTAAAATATCTGTACGCTCGCGCACTTCTGCAGGTAATTCACTCATTTCTGCAATACCACCAGCATTGTCTGATATTGGTCCAAAAGCATCTATAGCTAATTGCATTGCAGTTGTGGCCATCATTGCAGATGCTGCTATGGCAACACCATAAAATCCTGCAAGGGCGTATGATGCCCATATTGCTGCAGCAAATAATAGAACTGAAGAAAAAGTAGAGATCATTCCTGTTGCTAAACCGGCAATAATATTGGTTCCCGCGCCTGTACTGGATTTCTGTACTATCGAGAGCACTGGTTTTTTACCAAGTCCTGTATAATATTCTGTGACTGCAGATATAAACCCTCCTACTCCCAATCCAACTAAAGTGGCGTAGAAAACTCTCATAGAGGAAATACTTTTATATTCAAACCCCTCTTGGCCGCCTACAAAGAATCCCATAGTCATAGTTTCTGCAGGTAGTAACATTCTAACCAGAAAGAAACATGCCACCATCACTAAAACTATAGATACCCAGTTTCCAATATTAAGAGCCTGCTGAACTTCCTTCTCTTTAGCTGAGTTACTACTGATCTTTACCAACAAGGTTCCTACAATAGAAATAATAATTCCTACTCCTGCAATTGCCATTGGCAGTAAAATAGGACCAATTCCTCCAAAACCTTCCTGAATTATATCTCCACCCATGTCTTTTATAACATAATTCCCAAGAACCATGGCCGCTAATACGGTTGCTACATAACTTCCAAAAAGATCTGCGCCCATTCCAGCAACATCTCCCACGTTATCCCCAACATTATCTGCAATGGTTGCAGGGTTCCTTGGATCGTCTTCTGGAATTCCGGCTTCCACCTTACCCACAAGATCTGCACCCACATCTGCAGCTTTGGTATAGATTCCTCCTCCAACTCTCGCAAATAATGCAATAGATTCTGCCCCTAAAGAAAATCCTGCCAGCGTTTCCAATACTATTGTCATTTGATCTGTATTAGTCCAAACGCCACCCATAAAAAAATGATAGAAAAATATAAAGAAGGAAGTGAGCCCCAGAACTGCTAATCCTGCCACACCCAACCCCATAACGGTTCCTCCACTAAAAGCTACTTTTAATGCTTGTGGCAAACTGGTTCTTGCCGCCTGAGTAGTTCTTACGTTAGTTTGTGTTGCAATTTTCATCCCCATATTTCCTGCCAAGGCAGAAAAGAAAGCTCCGAAGATAAAAGCTACTACAATAAGCCAATGTGTAGTGGGTACTATAAACGAAACAACCGCTAAGGCTATACTTGCGGCTATTACAAAAAAGGTAAGTATTTTGTATTCAGATTTTAAAAAAGCTAATGCACCTTCATAGATGTGAGTAGCTATTTCATTCATTTTTCCGTCTCCGGCGTCCTGTTTTAATACCCAAGACTTTTTAATCCACATGTAAATTAAACCGAAAACGGCTAAAACAATAGGCACATAAATCATTATTGACTCCATATTAGCTTGTTAATTATTAGTTAATTAAGCTAATGTAGTGAAACGTAGATAATTAAAAAAGCAATAACTTTTTAAGGTTATTGCTTTTAAATATTTAATGATTATGTAAAAGGATTGGGTTTATATCCCAAATCTCTCCTTATCACCTTCATAATTCTTATATCTATCGATACATTGTTGAATAATTTCTTTTGCTTCAGCAGCATTTCCCCATCCACCAACATCTACTTTTTTCTTTTCAAGATCTTTATACACTTTAAAGAAATGCTCGATCTCTTTTGTAAGATGACCATTAAGTTCTGGAAGATCATTAATTCTATTCCAAATAGGATCTGAAACCGGCACACAGATAATTTTCTCATCCGGACCTTTCTCATCTGCCATATGGAATACTCCAATTGGTTTAACTTCCATTACAATTCCTGGAAAGGTTGGTTCTGCAACCAATACCAATACGTCTAGCGGATCGCTGTCTAACGCAAGGGTATTTGGAATAAAACCATAATCTGCAGGGTACATCATAGAAGAAAAGATCATTCTATCATAACGAACTTTCTTTAATTCAAAATCATACTCATACTTATTTCTACTCCCTTTAGGGATTTCTATCAATACATCAAAAGTCTCAGACATTGTATACGTGTTTATTATTCTATTTTCGAGGGCGCAAATATAGCACATTTCAACCTTAAAATCATTATTTAAAAGTGAAATCCGAAAGCTGCTGTTACACCAAAAGATCTAGCGTCTACATTATTAAAATAATTCCCTCTAAAATGGGCGTCTATTCTAATAAATTTTAAAATATTTCCTATTCCTACGCTATACTCATAATATGGCTCATTACTAGGAGCTATAAGCTCTAAGCCAGAAGCATCTAATCTTTTATTATCATCCGAAAGTTCTCCCCATACTCCTTTTACTCCAACAATCTCTCTTAGATTAAGGTCTCTTAGAAGCGGAACCCTAGAGAACAGTCTACCATTAAAATTGTGTTCAAAATGAACTGCAGCATAGGTATCTGTAACAAACTCATAGAAATTAAGAAGCGAAAAAGTGTTGAATAATTGAAAATAGGTCTGATTTCCAGGAACTACATTTAGAAGACCCAGTGGAACTTCTCCAAAAGTTTTTCCTGCTTCCAAACTAAAATTGGCTTTACCAAAACCTCCAACCATCCATGGCTGATTATAAAATAATTGAACCTTCTTATAATTAAAATCGCTATTGAAATAGTCTTTTACTCCAACACTATAATTAAGAAAGAATGTTGGAAAATCTCCTTCATTCACTACATTTCGCTCTACGCCGTATCCGGAAGTTTCTCTTCCAGGAGTAAAACTAACTATGGTAGAGATCTCTGTTTGATTTATATTAGAAGCAGTTTGGGTTCTGGCTTCATCTGTATAATAATCTAAGCTAAAAGTTGGAGAAGCAGGTTTTAAGAATCTATAGGATGCCCCCACCCTAAATGTGAAATTTTTGAAAGGTTCTATTTCCAAAGCTAATACCGAAAGATTTATAGAACTAAGCTTGTCATTATTTCCCACATTAATAAGAGATGAAGAAGCTAAACTTCTGCCTAAAACATCTGTAGAATTGGTAAGATTGGTTCCTAATTGCTCTATATCTCTTCTATTTCCTCCAGACAAGGTTAATCTAGATCTTCTATCTAATAATACTTTTCCAGAGATCCCATATTTAAATTGATTGTCTTTAAATCCATAGGCTCCATATCCTTCTAATCTCCAGAGATCATTAAAACCAAAATAAGTTCTACCACCGGCACGTAATCGAAGGCCCTCAACATCATTAAAACCTACCGTAGAATAGATGGGACCAAAGTCAAAATCATTTAATTCTATATAACCAGTAGCAAGCGTGGTGGTAACATCGTAAATCCTATTAAATGCTTTTACAGTTTGTAAGGTATCTATAAGATCATATACCCCTCGCTCATCTCCATTTAAAGGTTCAAGCCTATTCTCGGCCCAAAACTCATCGCTCTTATCGTACTTGGTTTCTTGAAATTTATTTAGAGGCCTATTGTAGAATTCTGCAGATTTCTTTTTATTGAATTCATAATTATCATAGAGAACAGTACGCTTTCCATAAACTCCTCGAGCATCTTTTTTCTTACGAAGTGCAAAGTTTGCTTGAAAGAAATCTCTAGTCATTAAGAAAACAGAATCATTTAAAACATCAAATTCCTGTTCTATATATACACCATTTACCCAATTTATATTGGCACTTTCATCCATCTCAAGATTAATCTTCTTTACCGCCCAAGTAGTATCATTTACCCAAAAATCTCCACTAAAGGTTAATTCATTCTTTCTTCTTGGATAATACAAGATGTTATAACACCATTTATCACCAATGAATGAGCTATCTCGTAATACATAATTGTAATTATTAACACCTGTAGTAGAAAGTGGACTTATAAAACTTTTATCGAAGAACTGTAAATAGTTATCGTAAATATCTACCTCATCATAAATATCTTTAAGATCTGAGATCAAGGTTTGATTTTTGCTAAATCCAGAATTCTTATTTCCAAGCAACTCTTCTCTTAACTGTCCATTAGTATTATCTCCATAAACTTTAGAAACGGCTTCATTTAAGAAAATTGGCAAATAAGCTTTACCGGTAAAAGCATTGGTATCTAGATCATCAAATATAAATTCCATCCCGTTAAAAATAGGACTTTCAACCAGCGCGCTATCTATAGAATTTAGATCGAATTCTAGCTTCTCATACCTTCTATATTGATATTGATCAAACTCCTTTACACCATTTTTTCTTCTATTTTCCCATATCTTCCGAAGTATATCTATTGCCGGATTATTTTTTTTTGAAGTTTTACCGCGATAGATCACAACTTCATCCAAAGATTCTGAGGCTTCTTTTAAGACCACCTTTAAATTGAGATTATCCCCATTCTTTAATGGAACTTCTAAAGTGGTATATCCTATATAAGAAATCTCTAGGGCTTTGTAACTATTCTTAGTCTCTAAATAAAAATCTCCATTCTCACTAGAAGTAGTTCCCTCAGAAGAATTTAAGAATATAACATTAACAAATGGCAATGGAATTCCAGATTCATCTACCACTTTCCCCTCAATTCTGGTTTGAGAAAAAGCAAAGAAAGATACTAGAAATAATAAGGAAAAGGCAAGGAAGTTTTTCATAATAGGGCAAAAAAAAAGCTTCATCTGTTAAGATGAAGCCGCAAAGATATGTTTATCTTATTACTTGTAAAGCACCTTTTTCACAGCTTTAACAACATCTTCACTATTTGGCAACCATTCTTTGAATAGTTCTGGTGAATATGGCGCTGGAGTATCTGCCGTATTGATCTTTATAATAGGGGCATCCAAATAATCAAAAGCATTTGCTTGCACCTGGTAGGTTATTTCTGTAGCAATATTTCCAAAAGGCCATGCCTCTTCTAAGATCACTAATCTGTTTGTTTTCTTCACAGACTTCAATATAGTATCATGGTCCATAGGGCGGATAGTTCTAAGATCTATGATCTCGCAAGAAATATCTTCTTTTTCTAATTCTTCTGCAGCTATATAAGCTTCTTTGATGATCTTACCAAAAGAAACTATAGTTACATCTGTTCCTTCTCTTTTAATATCTGCAACTCCTAAAGGAATAGTGTATTCTTCTTCAGGCACTTCTCCCTTATCACCATACATTTGCTCGCTCTCCATAAAGATAACAGGATCATCATCTCTAATTGCAGATTTCAATAAACCTTTAGCATCGTATGGATTTGATGGAATTACCACTTTAAGTCCAGGACAGTTTGCATACCAGCTTTCAAAAGCTTGAGAGTGAGTAGCAGCTAATTGACCTGCGGAAGCTGTTGGCCCTCTAAAAACGATAGGAATATTAAATTGCCCACCACTCATTTGGCGCATCTTAGCAGCGTTGTTGATAATTTGATCTATTCCAACCAATGAGAAGTTAAAAGTCATGAACTCCACAATTGGTCTATTGCCATTCATAGCACTTCCAATAGCAATTCCAGAGAAACCTAGCTCTGCAATAGGAGTATCAATTACGCGATCTGGACCAAACTCATCCAACATCCCTTTAGACGCTTTATAAGCTCCATTATATTCTGCAACTTCTTCTCCCATTAAATAAATGGTATCATCTTTACGCATCTCCTCGCTCATTGCCTGTTGAACGGCTTCTCTAAACTGAATTGTCTTCATTCTATGATAAAATATTAATTGTAGACTTAAAAAAACAAAAATAGTAATTCAAAAAAGTTTAACTACTACTTCTAGATAAAATATTTACTATGCATGCATAGTAAATTTCGATTTAATTTCCTTATCTTCGTAAACATTAAAAATAAATCATTCAAAAAGAGTATATAGATGAAAATATTAGTGTGTATTAGTCACGTACCGGACACTACTTCAAAGATCAATTTTACAGATAATGATACCCAGTTTGATACTAACGGGGTTCAGTTTGTGATAAATCCTAATGATGAATTTGGTCTAACCCGTGCTATGTGGTTTAAAGAAAAGCAAGGCGCAAGTGTAGATGTAGTAAATGTGGGAGGTGCAGAAACAGAACCTACATTAAGAAAAGCATTAGCAATTGGAGCAGATAATGCTATTAGAGTAAATACTCCTGCTACAGATGGATTTCAGGTTGCAAAACAACTTGCCAACGTAGCGAAAGAAGGTGGATATGATTTAATAATTGCCGGAAGAGAATCTATTGATTATAATGGAGGAATGGTACCAGGAATGTTAGCAGCTTTGCTTAGCGCAAATTTTGTAAACACATGTATAGGTATTGAAATTGAAGGAACTGAAGCTAAAGCCATTCGTGAGATTGACGGTGGTAAAGAAAGTGTTACTACTTCTCTACCTTTAGTAATTGGTGGACAAAAAGGATTGGTAGAAGAGAGCGATCTTAGAATACCAAACATGAGAGGGATTATGCAAGCGCGTAAAAAACCTCTTAATGTAGTAGCTCCGGTAGAGGTAGTTGCTCAAACAGAGGCTGAAAAGTTTGAAAAACCAGCACCTAAGGGAGCTGTGAAATTGATCGATCCAGACAATTTAGATGAATTGATCAACCTATTGCACAATGAAGCAAAAGTGATCTAATTATTGTCTTTTCAAATCGAGAAATCGATTTAATGATAATGCATAATCAGAATTCATTTATTCAATAACAAAAAATTAAAGACATGTCAGTTTTAGTATATATAGAATCCGAAGACGGAAAATTTAAAAAAGCATCTTTTGAGGTAGCTTCTTACGCTAGAGAAGTTGCACAAATGTTGCAAACTACTGTTACCGCAGTGACTTTTAATACAGAAGACACTTCAGAACTTGGAACTTATGGAGTAGATAAAGTTTTAAAAGTAAATAATGATAAATTATCAAACTTTAATGCTGAAGCTTATGCAGATGTTCTAACACAAGCTGCAAAGAAAGAAGAAACTAAAGTGGTGGTACTTAGCCAAAGTGCTAATAGCAAATATTTAGCACCACTTTTAGCAGTACACTTAAATGCTGGGTATGCTTCCAATGTTGTTGCATTACCAGAAAGCCAAAGTCCATTTGTTGTTAAAAGAACAGCATTTACTAACAAGGCATTCAATTTCACAAAAATTGATACAGATGTTAAGATCATAGGGCTTTCTAAGAATGCTTTTGGTCTAAAAGAAAATCAAGCTTCTGCAACTGCAGAAGATTTTGATGCAACACTTACAGCAGAAGATTTTTCTGTTAAGGTTACCAATGTAGATAAAGCCAAAAATACCGTAACTATTGCAGATGCAGAAATTGTTGTTTCTGGCGGTAGAGGACTTAAAGGACCTGAAAACTGGGGTATGATAGAAGAATTAGCAGATACTCTTGGAGCAGCTACCGCTTGTTCCAAACCTGTAAGCGATATGGGATGGAGACCTCATAGCGAGCACGTAGGGCAAACTGGTAAACCTGTAGCTTCTAACCTATACATTGCTATTGGTATCTCTGGAGCTATCCAACACTTAGCAGGAATCAACTCATCTAAAACTAAAGTCGTTATAAATAATGACCCGGAAGCACCTTTCTTTAAAGCTGCAGATTACGGAGTAGTAGGAGATGCGTTTGAGATTATACCAAAGCTTAATGAAAAACTAAAAGAATTTAAAGCGAAAAACGCATAATTTTTTTAACTTGCACCCCTTAAAAGGGCTGTCTAAATATGGTAACATTGTCCTTATTTTAGACAGCCCTTTTCAATTATTGCTATATGAGCTTAGTACGCCTTAACATAAAAGGAATATCTTATAGTCAAACCCAAAATGGAGCTTACGCACTAATACTTAGTGAAGTTGATGGGGAAAGAAAACTACCAATTGTTATTGGAGCTTTCGAGGCACAATCTATTGCCATTGCTCTAGAGAAAGAGATAAAACCACCTAGACCCCTTACCCACGATCTTTTTAAAAACTTCTGTGAACGATTCAACATCATCGTGAAACAGGTAATTATTCACAAACTCGTAGATGGAGTATTTTATTCTAGTCTTATTTGTGAACGCGATAAGATAGAAGAGATCATAGATGCCAGAACTAGCGATGCTATTGCACTTGCCTTGAGGTTTGATGCTCCAATTTTTACTTATAAGAATATTTTAGATAAAGCCGGGATCTTCCTTAAAGGAGAAACTGGCACCATGACACCTCCTACCGGAAGAGAAAGCATGACTATGGATGTAGATGATATACATGCAGAGGAAATGGAAACTCCGGGACCCAATTATAAAAACATGTCATTAGACGAACTCGAAACGTTACTCTCTCAAGCAGTTAAGAATGAAGACTACGAAAAAGCTGCGCGTTTAAGAGATGAAATTTCAAAACGCAAATAAGCATTTGTTTATGAAGAATTACTGGTATTGCCTGTTCTTTATTTTATTCGGAATAGTTACGGCCCATTCCCAAAGCATTTCTAAAAATTGGAGCTATCAGTCCGCACAAGACACCAGCATCATCCAAAATAATTTTTCAGACAGAGACAAATTGGTTTTAGACGAAGGTCAGTTTGAGATCAGAACAAATCAAGAAGATTCTGTAAAAGCCAAAGGAGATTATCTCTATCAGAACAATTTATTGGTTTTCTTTTACAGCGCACCAAAAGATACCATTAGAAACTTTCGAATTTCTGAACTTACAGATTCTTCACTTGTAATTCTAGATAATAATAGCACCTACACTTTCAAAGAATCTCCTCAAACAATTTCTGAGGTTATTCCGGTAGCCACAGAAAAAACCATGATCCCAAGTACTGGTATTTCTTTTTCCAGTATATGGCGCGGAGTGCTTGGAATGTTCGTATTACTACTAATAGCTTATTTATTCAGCAGCGCTAGAAAAGCTATAAGCTGGAAAACTGTAGGAATAGGACTTGGTGCTCAATTATTATTGGCAATTGGTGTATTAAAGATAGGTTTTGTTCAAAGGATCTTTGAATTTGTTGGAAACATTTTTGTACTCATTTTGGACTTTACCCGAGCAGGAAGTGAATTCTTATTAGGAGGAATGATGGATGTGGACAGTTTTGGATTCATATTTTTATTCCAAGTATTACCTACAATTATCTTCTTCTCTGCACTTACATCAGTATTATTCTATTTAGGAGTAATTCAATTGGTAGTAAAAGGTTTAGCTAAGGTTCTAACCAAACTAATGGGAATTTCTGGAGCAGAAAGTTTAAGTGTAGCCGGAAATATCTTTTTAGGACAAACAGAAGCACCATTAATGATCAAAGCCTATTTAGAAAGAATGAATCGTTCTGAAATATTACTGGTAATGATTGGTGGTATGGCAACCGTAGCAGGTGGTGTATTAGCTGCCTATATAGGTTTTCTGGGAGGAGACGATCCAGAATTAAGACTTCAGTTTGCAAAACACTTATTAGCAGCCTCTGTAATGGCAGCTCCAGGTGCTATTGTAATCTCTAAAATACTATATCCGCAACAGGAACCGGTAAATACCAATGTTGAGATCTCTTCAGAAAAGATTGGATCTAATATACTAGATGCAATAGCAAATGGTACTACAGAAGGATTAAAATTGGCCGCCAATGTTGCCGCTATGCTTCTTGTATTTATCGCGTTTATAGCCATGATAAACTATATTTTGGGATACTTTGGTTCTCTCACTCACCTAAACTCACTTTTGGCTACCTATACACCTTACACTAAATTCTCTTTAGAATCTATATTAGGAACTGTATTTGCGCCTTTAATGTGGTTAATTGGTGTGGCTAAAGAAGATATGATGCTAATGGGGCAATTATTAGGTATAAAGCTAGCTGCTAGTGAATTTGTTGGATATATTCAGCTTGCAGATCTTAAGAATCCTGCAAATGCATTAAGCCTTAACTATGAGAAATCTGTGATTATGGCTACCTATATGCTCTGTGGATTTGCCAACTTTGCTTCTATAGGAATTCAAATTGGAGGTATTGGTTCTTTAGCTCCCGGCAAGAGGAAAACCCTTTCAGAATTTGGACTTAAAGCACTAATTGGTGGTACCATAGCCTCTTTACTTTCTGCCACATTAGCTGGAATGATTATAGGTTAAACAGCAATTCCTATATTAAAATTATGTAGTTAATAACTATTAATAATTGGTAGAACCTCAAAGTTTTATCCTACTCTTCTATTCCATATTTTAGCTATTCTTACAATACCATTTCTATTATAAAAGGACTATATTAAAGCTATGAAACAATATCACGACCTTATAAAACATATTCTGGATAACGGGGTACAAAAAGGAGATCGCACAGGTACAGGCACCAAAAGCGTTTTTGGATACCAAATGAGATTTGACCTTAGCGAAGGATTCCCAATGGTAACTACCAAAAAGCTTCATTTAAAGTCTATAGTATATGAGCTATTGTGGTTTCTAAACGGAGATACCAATGTAAAATATCTTCAAGATAACGGGGTAAGGATCTGGAATGAATGGGCTGATGAAAATGGTGATCTTGGTCCTGTATATGGATACCAATGGAGAAATTGGAATGGAGAAGATATAGACCAGATTAAAGAAATAGTTGAGACTTTAAAGAAAAACCCAAATAGTAGAAGAATGTTAGTTTCTGCTTGGAATCCATCTGTAATGCCTGATACTTCAAAAACTTTTTCTGAAAATGTAGCCAATGGAAAAGCTGCTTTACCACCATGTCATGCTTTTTTCCAATTCTATGTTGCAGATGGAAAGTTGTCTTGTCAACTTTATCAGCGCAGTGCAGATGTATTTCTTGGCGTACCTTTTAATATAGCCTCCTATGCCCTATTTACCATGTTGATGGCTCAGGTATGTGGTTATGAACCCGGAGATTTCATACATACCTTTGGAGATGCACATATCTATAACAATCATTTTGAACAAGTAGAATTGCAGTTATCTAGAGATCTTCGTAAATTACCTCAAATTAAAATAAATCCTGAGGTAAAAGATATCTTCAGTTTTAAATTTGAAGATTTCAGTCTTGAAAATTACGATCCGCACCCGCATATAAAAGGAAAAGTAGCGGTATAATAATTGTATTAGACCTACCTTAACGCCTTACAACCCAAATTTAAGGCACTAAAATCTACGTAAATCATGGAAAAAGTAATTTCATTTGTTGTTTTGTTTTTTGTAGCAAGCATTTCTTTTGCACAAGAAGGAGTAAAAGTTTCTGGTAATTCTGTTTCAACTACAGAAATTGCGCCCGTATGGCCTGGTTGCGAAAATAGCAAAGACACAAAAGCTTGTTTTAATAAGATGTTAGGACAACACGTACGCGAAAATTATAAATATCCTAAGAATAGCAAAGGAGAATTCCTTAGAGGGAAGGCAATAATTTCTATGGTCATCAATAAAGAAGGAATGGTTGAAGTTACTTCTATTGAGGGAAAGGACGCTAAAATAAATGCTGCTGCTAAAGAAATGATCATGAAGATGCCTAAAATGAAGCCAGGTAGTTTAGCCGGAAAACCTACTCCTATCGAATATACCATTCCCCTTAACTTTTAGGTATTTAAAATCGGTTAACATTGAATTAAGAGGGAGTTATTTTTTAACTCCTCCTTAACTCATGTATATTTCTGTCATTTCTAAATTATTGTAACTTTGAGTAGTAGCCTCTATTACTACTTATATGATCTCAAAAAACGAATTACTTAACTTATTTTCAAATACAAGAAAAGATACAGAGCAAATATGTTCTTTTCTAGAAACAGAAGATTACGTGGTGCAACCCGTAGTAGATGTTTCTCCGCCTAAATGGCATCTAGGCCATACTACCTGGTTCTTCGAAGAATTTGTTCTTAAGGAATTCTATAAGGATTATGTGCTTTTTGACGATCACACTGCATTTGTATTCAACAGTTATTATGAAAGCGTTGGTGAGAAAGTGGTTAGAACAGATAGAGGTAATCTTTCTAGACCCACAGTTGCTTGGATCTATTCTTACAGAAAGCATGTGACTGATGCAATGATGAAGCTTTTTGAATATACTTCCAATTTTTCTAAAAAAATGCTAGAAGTGATAGAGATTGGTTGTCATCATGAAAAACAACACCAGGAGTTACTCCTTACGGATATTAAATACATATTAGGAAATAACCCCTTACTCCCCCATTACAATCTAACATTTAAAGAAAATCCCATCCAGAAATATGATACTGAGTGGATAACAGTACCTGCCGGTATCTATGAAATAGGGCATGATACTGATTCTTTTTGTTATGATAATGAACTTGGGAGACATAAAGTGTACCTTCAGGATTACGAAATAGCAAATAAGTTAGTTACCAATAAAGAGTATCTTGAATTTATTAAAGCCGGAGGTTACAAGGATGTATTATTATGGCATGCTGAAGGATGGGAATGGGTAAATACCAATAACATTAAAGCTCCTGCGTACTGGCACCACATAGATGGTAAATGGCAACAATACACCCTTCAAGGTTTAGAAAATTTAAAATTGGAAGCTCCCGTTACTCACATCTCCTATTTTGAAGCATTTGCATACTCTCAATGGAAAGGTATGAGACTGCCCACAGAATTTGAATGGGAAATTGCTCAAAAGAATTTTGATTGGGGAAGCAGATGGGAATGGACAGAAAGTGCATATAGCCCCTACCCTAATTATACGAAAGCTCCTGGGGCACTTGGAGAGTACAATGGGAAGTTCATGGTGAATCAAAAAGTACTTCGAGGGGGATCCGTTGCAACCTCTAAAGATCATACCAGAGCCACTTACAGAAACTTTTTCCAAACCCATTTAAGATGGCAATTCACAGGATTAAGGTTGGCTAGATAATTTTACAACTAAAGATGAAAGAAAATATAAAGACCACTTTTTCTTCAGCATTTGAAGAGGATGTACATATAGGGCTAACTACCTATCCCAAATATTTATTGTCAAAGTATATATATGATAAAAAGGGCGATAAGTTGTTTCAAGATATCATGAACTTACCAGAATATTATTTAACCAATTGTGAATTCAATATCCTAAAAGATCATACTTCAGAAATTACAGAAATATTTAAGAGCGATAATGGTTTTGATCTAATTGAGCTGGGGGCAGGTGATGGTAAAAAGACGAAACTTCTGCTTAAAGAATTAGTAGCTCAAAAAATACACTTTAATTATCTGCCAATAGATATAAGCGAGAATGTACTTCTAGAACTGGAAGATTCTCTTAAAAAGGAGATCCCAGAAGTTCAGGTAAAGATTCAGCAAGGAACCTATTTCAAAACATTAGAAAAACTATCAGATTATAATACCCGAAAAAAGGTGATTCTGGTGTTGGGTTCAAATATTGGTAACCTTCTACATACAGATGCTATAGATTTTCTAAAACATATTCAAATTGCAATGAGTGATGAGGATATGCTTTTTATGGGATTTGATCAAAAGAAAGACCCGGAAATCATACTGGAAGCCTATAACGATAAAACTGGGGTAACCGCTGCCTTCAACAAAAATTTGCTAGCACGAATTAATTCAGAGCTTGGAGGTAATTTTAACTTAGAAACCTTTTCTCACTGGGAAACTTATGATCCGGAGTCTGGCACTGCAAAAAGCTTTTTGGTAAGTAGAGAAGAGCAAAATGTAAGTATAGAAAGTCTGGGGATAGATATTCATTTTGATGCGTGGGAAACAATTCATACAGAGATATCACAAAAATATGATGATGCTGTTGTAGAGTGGCTTGCGGAAGAAGCAGGTTTAAAAGTAACTCACTCCTTTGTTGACGAAAAAAAATATTATAAGAACTACATTTTTAAAAAACAATAATATGAAGGCTATCTGGAACAACACCGTAATTGCTGAAAGTAATGACACTAAGATCGTAGAGAACAACCACTATTTCCCAAAAGAATCTATAAAGTCTGAATTCTTTAATAACAGTGACACTACCTCACGCTGCCCATGGAAAGGAGTTGCCTCTTATTATAATGTAACTGTAGGAGATAAAATAAACAAGGATGCCGCCTGGTACTACCCCAATACAAGTCATGCTGCAAAACCTATAGAAAATTATGTTGCATTCTGGAAAGAGATAAAGGTTACTGAGTAAATAATTTAATTACTTATTAAGGAACTTTTTAAGCAACAGCACTAAATTTTCTATCTCTTCTGAAGTATTGAAATAATGGAAACTCAATCTAATTCCTTTTCCCCTTTGCGCACAAATTACATTATTACTTCTAAGATAATTAAATAGCTTGTCATCGCCTTTTATATTAAAGATCGAAGAGTGAGTATCTCTATTAACAACATCTTCTTGTAAAAGGCCTAATGATGCGAATTCATTTTTAGCCTGTTTGCTAAGTTCTGATATATTACTTTGAACTTTTTCCATTCCAACCTCAGTTAATAACTCTAAAGCAACTTTTAAACTTCCAAAATTTAGAGTGTCTTGATGGCCTGGTTCAAACTTTCCTATAAGATTTCCTTCTGCTTCTTTATATTTTCCTTTAACCGAATTAAAGCCTAAGGATCTAGGCGCTATTTTCCCTTGTACATTTTCGTTAAAAAGAACAAAGCCATTTCCATAACCTGCGTTTAACCATTTATAAGAACTACATAGTAGAACATCTATTCCAGAATCATCAAAATTGAAATCTTCGGTACCACAAAATTGAGTGCCGTCTGCAACAAAGATGATGTCTGGATACTTTTCCTTTAGTGTTTTTAAAAATGAGATAGAAAGTTTTATACCACTAATGTACTGAATGATACTAAAGGCGAAGACATCTGGCTTTTGATCATTTATAGCAGCTTCAATAGTAGCTTCTAAATTTTCATTTAAATCTGCATAACATACTTTAAAATCTCTAGAAGTTACAGCCCAATTAATAGATGGATAGTCTCCTTCCAGCAAAAGAACTTTTTTAGACTTGTCTATACTTTCCATAAGAGTATTAAATCCGAAAGAAAAATTAGGAACCAAAGCTACTCTATGAGGTTCACATTTAAAGAATTTGCCCACACTCTCTCGAACTTGAGAAATTAACTTGCCTTGTTTATCTTTAAGGATACTCCCGGAAATCAAAAAATCAAGATCATGATCTTGTCTAAACTCCAATACTTTTTCAGACAAGAGTCCGGATGCAGCAGTATTAAAATAAATATATTGAGCTAGAACCGGGAAGGGTTTTCTTAAATTCTTCATAAGCGCTTTAACATTGGTTTAAAAACCTTTAAATTTGAATGAATACTAATGTAATTCTAAATATGTTCTCTAAAAAGAAAAACCCAGGTAAACTAGATTCCGAGCAACGTGAGTTGTATGAGAATGCTAGATTAAGAGCAAGACAAAAGAAAAGACTTTTTCAACATTTTGTAATATTTCTGGTGGGAGCCGTACTCTTAATAGTAGTGAATGTTGTTATTGGATATAGAGAAGACTTTATGCCATTGGGCTATAATTGGTTTGTATGGGCAATTTTGCTATGGACATTCTTTTTCTTAATCCACGTAATTAATGTATTTGTTACAAGCGCATTTATGGGTAAAGAATGGGAACAAAGACAACTAGAGAAGTTGGTGAAAAAGCAAAAGGATAGAATTGCAGAATTACAGCAACAAGTAGATAGAGAGTATCCGCTTACACCTAAAGATAGTTATAGCACTACCTCTGTTACCCGAGATAACACTACTTCAAATCCATATAATCAGAAATAATTATGCTTACAATAATTGCAGCTGCAGGAGAGAATAATGCATTAGGAAAAGAGAATGATCTTGTATGGCATTTACCAGATGATTTTAAAAGGTTTAAAGAACTTACCTCCGGGCATCATATAATTATGGGCAGAAAAACATTTGAATCTTTTCCAAAACCTTTACCTAAAAGAACACATCTTGTAATTACAAGAAAAGATAATTATAAGAAAGAAGGTATTATTGTAGTTCACTCCATAGAGCGAGCAATAGAATTTTCTAAGGAAGACCCACAGACTTTTATAATTGGCGGTGGAGAGATTTATAAAATGGGCTTGGAACTGGCAGATAGAATAGAACTTACCAGAGTTCATGGAACTTTTGAAGCCGATACTTTTTTTCCTGAGATTGATGAAAGCAAGTGGAATCTTGTATCTGAAGTATTTCACGATAAAGATGAAAAGCATGATTATGCATTTACTTATCTAACCTATGACAGGAAGTAATGATATTAAAGAGCTCATTGAAAAAGCTTCAAGTGAGATCAATTTTGATCTGCAATCTTTTTCTGCTTTAACCGGTGGCGATATTAATGAAGTTTATCTGCTAACCTCCGCTAGCAATGAAAAGTTGGTAATTAAGATCAACAACGCCAACAAATTTCCGGGGATGTTCGCGGCAGAAATGTCTGGATTAAATGCGCTAGCTGCTCCAAATTGCATAGATATTCCTAAAGCCTTATATACTGGTGAATATAAGCATCACGCCTATTTATTACTAGAACATAAAAGAGCCAGTGCCCCAAATGAGGATTTTTGGGAGGTGTTTGGAAATCAATTAGCGAAGCTACATCAAGCTACTTCAGAGAATTTTGGTTTTAAAGAAGATAATTACATCGCAAATCTCCGTCAATATAATACCTGGAATTCATCAGCTTCAGAATTTTATATCTCGCAAAGATTAGAGCCGCAGCTTCAACTGGCAAAAGATAATGGCTATCTGAATGATTCCTATAAAAAATTTTTCAAGAATATTTCAAATTTAATTCCTAATGAAGCTCCGGCATTATCACATGGAGATCTATGGAATGGCAATTTTATTATAAATGAACATGGCAAACCTTGTTTAATAGATCCTGCTGTGAGTTTTGCACCCAGAGAACTAGATCTGGCATTAATGCATATGTTTGGTGGATTTAATGAGAGACTATTTGAAAGTTACCACCTACAATTCCCTATTATAGATGGATTTAAGGAGCGCCTTGAGATCTGGCAACTATACTATCTTTTAGTACATCTCAATATATTTGGACTTGGCTATAAAACTCGCGTTGAACAAATTCTAATGAAATTTAACTGATTTCACATTTCTTAACATGCCGCAGTTATCTTTTGGCATTTTGTTAGCGCTTTGTCATAAAGCTTTAAGGTAATTTAGTTGAAAATCAAAAAAAGTTATGAGCACAAAAAATCTTACAAGCCAAGATGCGCTTGACAAAATGATGAAATTGGTAAATGATATAGATTTCTGTATGATGCTTACAGACCTTAAAACAACCCCTATTAGCGCCATACCAATGTCTACCAAAAAGGTAGATGAAAATGGTGATATATGGTTCTTAAGCGGAATGAATAGTGACCACAATACTAATATCGTTAAAGATTCAAAAGTACAGCTACTATATAGCAAGCCATCAGATATGGAGTTTATTAGCATTTTTGGACATGCGAGTATCGTTACAGATAAATCCATCTTAAAAGATCTTTATGGAAAAACAGATGATGCGTGGTTTGACGGTGTAGATGATCCAAATCTTACAGCTATCAAATTTGATCCGAATGAAGCATATTATTGGGATACAAAACAAAATAAATATATAAGCTTATTTAAAATGGGAGTTGCAGCGCTTACCGGAGATAAAGCAGATGTTGGAGAAAAAGGAAAGTTGAACGTTTAATTTTTTGTTTTAACATTTAAAAAGACCTCATAAGGAATAATTCTTGTGAGGTCTTTTTTATTATTTCTATTTTAGCTGAATTAAAATTAAATAAAATGAACGCTTACATATTTCCCGGTCAAGGGGCACAATTCTCAGGAATGGGATTAGATCTTTACGAAAAATCTCATGACGCGCAAGCTTTGTTTGAAAAAGCCAATGATATTTTAGGCTTTTCAATTACAGACATCATGTTTGAAGGTTCTGCTGAAGATCTAAAACAAACCAAAGTAACTCAACCTGCAATTTTTTTACACTCTGTGATTCTTAGTACCATCATGGGAGATAGCTTTAAGCCAGATATGGTTGCAGGACACTCCTTAGGAGAAATTTCTGCACTGGTAGCAAATAAGACTCTAGAGTTTGAAGCTGCACTAAGGCTAGTTTCAAAAAGGGCTATGGCAATGCAACATGCCTGCGAGTTGGAACCATCTACAATGGCTGCGGTTTTGGGTCTGGAAGATGAATTAGTGGAAGCAGTTTGCGCACAAGTAGAGGGCACTGTAGTTGCCGCGAATTATAACTGCCCGGGTCAACTTGTAATTTCTGGAGCCACAAGTGCAGTAGAAAAAGCATGTGAGCTTTTAAAGGAGCGTGGCGCTAAGAGGGCATTATTATTACCTGTAGGTGGAGCATTTCATTCCCCATTGATGGAACCAGCTAGAAAAGAATTGGCCGAAGCTATAGAGTCTACTTTATTTAGTGAACCTATCTGCCCAATTTATCAGAATGTGAGCACTACAGCGGTAACAGATCCTGCAGAGATCAAAAAGAACTTGGTATTTCAATTAACAGCTCCGGTTAAATGGACCCAGTCTGTACAAAACATGATCGCAGATGGTGCTACAAATTTCACAGAAGTTGGACCAGGAAAAGTATTACAAGGATTAGTAAAAAAAATAAACAGAAGTTCTGAAGTCTCTTCAGCTAGTATTTAAACCCCCACCTTTTAGGCCCTACTCTAGAAGATAATTTAATTAAGAATGAAAAACTTATTGGTAATTATTATCTCGTGCCTAATTGCACTCAATAGCAACGCTCAAAACAGATCCTCTGAACTAGAAAGTTTTGAAAATAACTACACCAGTTATTTTAAACTCAACAGAGAATCTGTTTTTTTACATTTAAATAAGACCTCTTTCCTTAAAAAAGAGAATTTATGGCTTTCTGCCTATGTGTACAATGCCACATTAAATTCTCCTCATGCGGAAACTATGAATCTCAACTTAGAGATTTTTAAGGATTCTGGAGAATTTGTAGCATCTAAAACAGTTCTAATTGCTCAAGGCAAAGGCTCTGTCTTTATAGATCTTTCTAATAAGAACTATACCGCAGGAAGGTATTTTATCAAGGCTTCCACAAAGTATATGGAAAATTTCAAAGAAGATCTGTCTTACGTACAGGCTTTCGAAATTTTAGGCGATTCCGCAGATCCAAATACTCTCAAGGATATAAGTTTTGATCTGCAGGTGCTTCCGGAAGGTGGCCATATTCTTGCTGATGTTCGAAATAATATCGGTATAAAGTTAATTGACTCCAATGGGAGTTCTACATTCTTTTATGATGGCAAGCTATTAAATGGATCTGGGGAAGTTCTACTTACTTTTAAATCTAATCAATTCGGACTTTCTAAATTTAATTTCTTACCTACTACCAAGGAGAGCTATAGTATAGAGGTTACAACAGAAAATGGTAAGAAAATAAAAAAGCCATTACCAAATATAGATGTTACCGGATTTAATATTGCTGGTAATAATTTAAATGATCAAATAATTTTTAAAGTTAATACCAATGCTAGTTCTGAAGAATTAGTAAAAGATAAAACCTTCTTCGCAGCTATTCATCAAAATGGGAACGTCAAAGACTTTGCCTTTCAATTTCCAAAAGACAAATTAGAAGTAACCATGAATGTGAGTAAAGATTCTCTTTACCCGGGAATTAATACGGTTACTATTTTTGATGAAGATTTTAATCCAATTTTGGAGCGCTTATTCTTTAATAGAAATAATATAGGTAGAAAACGAGTTAAAGCAAGTGTATCTAGCTCCATTACAGACTCTATTAGAATAGATCTTAAAGCGGTAACCGCTATAAATAGCAACTCTTTAAGTGTATCTGTTCTTCCTGCAGCTACAAAAGCTTATAAACCCAGACACAATATTCTCTCTGCATTCTATTTAAAACCTTACCTATCTGGTAATTTGGAAAATGGAGCTTATTATTTCTCTGATACCAATGAGAGAAAAGTAGATTATGATCTGGATATTTTAATGCTTACTCAAGGTTGGAGCAAATATAGCTGGAAAGATATTGCAAACTCTAGCACTCCTAAATTAGTAGCGCACGAAAAAGGGTTTACCATAGATGGTAAAGTCTCTGATAGAAATGAAAAGAAAGAAAATACAGTTTTTATAAAATCTGAAGAAACTGGATTATTCGAAATGGTAGAAATAAAAGAGGACAATACGTTCCAACTTCAAAATGTATATGTTCAAGATAGTTCCTCACTATCTTATGGATTGATGAATGATAGAAATAGTAAGATCTCTAAACCTGCTATTTATGCAACAATATCACCTAATAAAACACGATCTGAGCTTAAGGATGCCTATAGTAGTCGCCATGTAAAAGTTACTGACAATTCTAACGTTAATTTTAATGATTTTTTAGGAGATACAGAAAGTCTTGATACCATACAGTTAGTTGGAGAAAATAAAAAGACCGACAAATATCGTAATGATCTAAAAGTGATAAAGCCAGAGGTAACAATTACTGAAGAGTTAGCCCGTAGATATTTATTTATTACAGATTATATTGGAGCTAACGGATTTAGAGTTTTACAAGGTGGTTATGGGAATTTAGTTATTGAAAATAGAACTCCCTCATCACTAGACGAAGGCAGACCACCTATCCCACAAATTTTCTTTAACGGAATGCGATTGGGTGCAGATACTTCTCCACTTGTATATCTTAAAACTTCTGAAGTAGAATCTATTATTATTAGCAAAAATGGTCTTGGTTATGGAATGAATGGTAATAATGGTGTTATTGAGATCACGACCCGCAAAGGAAGAGGTATTGGAATCTCTTCAAGAGAAACAATTAAAGAGATCATAAATGGAAATGGATTTACTACAGATAAAGAATTCTATGCTCCAAAATATACCTCTTATACAAGTGACGCCTTTAAGCATTATGGGGTTATCGACTGGATTTCTAATATTAATTTAAAACAAAATGGCACGGCTAGTTTTAAAGTTCTTAATACGTTACAACAAGAACTATCCCTATTTATTGAAGGAATTACTACAGATGGAAGTTTAATTTCTGAAGAAATAATAATTAAAACGAATTAGAATTTTTAATAGAATATAAAAAAAGCCCTCATCAAATGATGAGGGCTTTTCTTTTAATGTGTATTTATAATCTAAAGATTTTTATAGGTCTTGCCGTCTTTCATTACAAACCGTACATTTTCCAACGTCTTTATATTTTGAGTAGGATCTTCCTGTACGGCTATAATATCAGCATAAAATCCAGGCGCTATTTGCCCAGAGCTATTTTCAATATTTAAGATCTTTGCAGGGGTAATCGTAGCACTTTGTATTGCTTCCATTGCCGGCATTCCTGCCTCTACCATATAACTAAATTCTCTTGCATTCTCTCCATGCGGATACACTCCTGCATCTGTTCCAAAGGCGATCATCACTCCTTTTTTATAGGCTTTAGAAAATGTATTCTGAATCTTTGGTCCTATTTCTAAGGCTTTAGGGACTACAATAGCAGGATAGTAATTTTTGTTCTTTGCATTCTCTGTTACTTCTTTTCCTGCTGTAATTGTTGGTACTAAATAAGCTTTATATTGTTTCATCACTTCCATGGTTTCTTCACTCATTAAAGTACCATGTTCAATAGTAAGAACACCACCTTTTACAGCTCTTTGCATCCCATCATCTCCATGTGCATGAGCTGCAACATGAAAACCATAATCTTTAGCAGTTTCTGTAATTGCCTTTATCTCTTCTAAAGTAAACTGAGGATTAGAACTACTTTTCGCCACACTAAGAACCCCTCCAGTTGCAGTTATTTTAATAAGGTCTGCGCCATTTTTATAACGTTGCCTAACCGCTTTTCTAGCATCATCTACATTATTCACCACACCTTCTTTAGGTCCCGGATCTCCCATAAGATCTCTGCTTCTACCATTGGTAGGGTCTGCATGACCTCCAGTAGAGGCTAATGATTTACCGGCAGTAAAAATTCTTGGACCAGAGATCTCCTTTTTATTAATAGCATTTCTTAAAGCTATATTTACACCGCTTCCTCCTAGATCTCTTACCGAAGTAAACCCCGCTAAAAGCGTACTTTTAGCAAAACCTACAGATCTAAATGCCACAT
Organism: Gillisia sp. Hel_I_29; assembly: GCF_000744275.1. Lineage (NCBI taxonomy): Bacteria > Pseudomonadati > Bacteroidota > Flavobacteriia > Flavobacteriales > Flavobacteriaceae > Gillisia > Gillisia sp. Hel_I_29. The sequence continues at coordinate 825,325 of NZ_JQLP01000005.1, read as the reverse complement.
CTGGCTCATTACTTGTAAATTCTTCCAGATATTCAGTTGGATTGGATTGCCCTTCCAGATGTACGTGCATATCTGTAAGTCCGGGAAGAACTGTCATGGTTCTAAGGTCTATTAAACTATCTGCCTCTGTAGCTGGTGCTACAAATCCATTTTCAATACTTTTTATAGTATTTCCAGAAACTATTATGGTCTTTTCATTGAGAACTTTTCCATTTTTAGTATCTATAAGTTTACCACTTTGAATATAGATATCCTGAGCGTTAATTACTCCGGAGCATGCTATTCCAATGCAAAACAATAATAGTTTCTTCATATTTAAAAATTTAAGAGTTTACAAAATCTATTACCGTTTTACAGATCAGCTCTATTTGGTCTTCCTCTAACTCTGTATGCATAGGTAAAGAAATAACTTCCTTCACTAACTGATTGGTAACCGGGAAATCTGCTTCATTATATCTTGCATCTACATATGCTTTTTGACTATGTAAAGGAATTGGGTAATAAACACCACACGGAATTCCCTTTTCATTTAAATGTTTCACCAATGCATCTCGCTTTCCATTAGTGATCTTTAATGTGTATTGATGGAATACATGAGTATCACAATCTCCAGATCTAAATGGAATCTGAATATGTTCTTGCCCTTTAAAATAATCATTATACATAAACGCCGCCTTTTTTCTAGCTTCGTTATACATATCTAAGTTTGGTAGCTTTGCCCTTAAAACAGCTGCCTGAAAACTATCTAATCTAGAATTTACTCCAACCACATCATGATGATATCTCTCGTACATACCATGATTTACAATACCACGAATTATATGTGCTAGATCATCATCATTAGTAAAGATAGCTCCCCCATCTCCATACGCTCCAAGATTTTTAGAAGGGAAAAATGATGTAGACCCAACATGCCCTATAGTCCCGGTTTTGTAGGTTTTTGCCTCTTTAGAATGAAAATCTGCTCCAATTGCCTGTGCATTATCTTCAATAACATAAAGATCATGCTCTTTAGCAATTTCCATAATAGTATTCATATTTGCAGTTTGCCCGAACAAATGTACCGGAACTATAGCTTTTGTTTTTGGTGTAATTGCTCTTCTAATTGCTTCCGGATCTATATTAAACGTATCTGGTTCTACATCAACCAAAACAGGAGTAAGTTGTAAGAGTGCAATAACTTCTACAGTAGCAGCAAATGTAAAATCTGCCGTTATAACCTCATCTCCGGGCTTAAGATCTAATCCCATCATTGCAATTTGTAATGCATCAGTTCCATTGGCACATGGAATTACATGTTTTACTCCTAAATATTCCTCTAATTCCTTCTGAAAGGCCTGAACTTCCGGTCCATTTATATATGCCGAAGTTTCCATTATTTCCTGAAGAGAATTATTAACCTGATCTTTAATAAGACTATACTGACCCTGAAGGTCAACCATTTGTATCTTTTTCATGTATCTTTAATTCTAAGACAACGAAAATACAAAATATAGCCCCTTTCACCAATGCTATTTTTAGGAAAGCGGTATTTTAGCCTCTAAAATAAAATCGATTGAAACTAGCTTATAACATATTAATTGAGATCATTAAAAGCTTGCTTCCCATTACCTCCATTTTTAGTGAAAAGATGAAACTTTTTGTAAATGGAAGAAAGGAAACCTTTTCTATTTTGAAAGACAAAATTAAGAGCAATGATGCTGTAATATGGTTTCACGCCGCATCTTTAGGAGAATTTGAACAAGGATTACCAATAATAGAAATTGTTAAAGACTTATACCCATCACATAAAATTGTAGTTAGCTTTTTCTCTCCTTCCGGATATGAAATAAAGAAAAACTCTAATGTTGCAGATGCTATAGTATACTTACCATTAGATACTGCAGCAAATGCCAACCAATTCTTAGATCTGGCTCATCCAGATCTTGTATTCTTTATTAAATATGAATTCTGGCCTAATTATCTCTCAGAACTTAAGGATCGAGGTATAAGAACTTTGCTTATCTCTGGTGGATTTAGAGAAGATATGGTTTTCTTTAAAGCATACGGCAAATGGATGATAAAATATCTCGAAACCTTCGAGCATTTCTTTGTTCAGAATTTAAGGTCAAAAGAGCTTTTAAATTCGATAGGTTTTAATAATGTAAACGTTAGTGGAGATACAAGATTTGATAGAGTTGCCAAACAGTTATCTCACAATAACAAATTAGATTTCATAGAAACCTTCAAAGCAGATAAATCATGTGTAGTGGCAGGAAGTACATGGCCTGAAGATGAACTTATGTTACATGAACTCATAAACAATTCTTCTGCCAACGTAAAATTTATCATAGCACCACATCAGATCAAGGCAAATCAAATAGCTAGTTTTAGGAGTAAGCTTACTAAGAAAACTCTTTTATTTTCAGAAAAAAACAACAAGGCTATACAAGATTACGATGTATTTATAATAGATACAATTGGTCTTTTGAGTAAGATCTATCATTACGCAGATATTGCCTACGTAGGGGGCGCTGCTGGTAATACAGGGCTGCATAACATCTTAGAACCGGCAACCTTTGGGATACCTATTATTATAGGAAAGAATTTCAATAAGTTCCCGGAAGCTGTTCAGCTAAAAGAACTTCAAGGACTATATTCTGTATCAGACACTGAAGATTTCACATTAATTGTAAATAAACTACTTTGTGATCAAGCATTTAGAGCTGAAACAGGAAGAATTTCGAAAAGCTATATTCAAGAAAATATAGGAGCTACAGAAATGGTGCGTAAATATTTAAAAAATACAGCGTTAAAAACTCATGAAATGTAGGCTGAAAACTAAATTTCATTTTAATTTATATTAAAATATTCTAAAAACGAGACTGCCCATAGCTTAATAGTAGTAATTTCGACCTTTACAAATCGCAAATTTTATAGTATGAAACGAGTTATATACATAACCGCGTTACTAGTAACTACAGCTGCAAGTCTTACTTCGTGTAGAGACAATGTAGAGAAAGAGACCATAGTACGTGAAGTTAGAGTTGAAAAGGCAGAACCTGTAAAAGTAGAAGCAGAAGAAAAAGAAGGGATCTTAGAAAGAACTGCTAAAAAGGTAGATGGAGAGGTTAATAAAGAAATCGATAAAAGGATCGAAACCATAGGAGACGACAATTAATTGTATATTCTTACATTTTATATTGAAATTTACTTAATTTTATATATTATTGCTAATTAATAAATAAACGAACTAACCAATATTAAACCTGATAAAACAAATAATTATGAAAAAATCAATTCTAGTATTAGCAACAGCTTTTTCTTTATCTGCAGTTTTCACTTCATGTAGAGATACCAACACTGCAGACACTGACGATAAAATGGAGGTAAGCGATGATATGGATGATGTTGAAGATGACATGGACGACGTGGCAGATGATGTTGAAGATGCAGCAAACGATGCAGGAGATGCAGTTGATAATGCAGCTAACGAAATAGAAGATGAAGTTGAAGGAAATGACGATATGTAATATCGCTTTTTTTTAAGCTTTCTTAAGTTCAACTAACCAATTGAATGTTTTAAAACTTAAATTATGAAAAGATTAATCTTATTGATGGCACTTACTTTTACAACGAGTATTGCCTTTACTTCTTGCAGAGAGAAATCTACTGTAGAGAAAGTAGCAGATGATGTTGAAGATGCAGTAGATTAACTAGCATTTTCAATCCAACTTAAACCAAAAAATCCATCCTCTAAAGGGATGGATTTTTTTATTGTTTTAAAGTTTTGAACTCGCTTTTAAGCTCATCCATAGATTGTTGTAATTGTCTTAACAACCCACTTTCTGAAGTAGCATCTACACTAAAAGTCAATTTACTATTAATTTGCCACAGTTCTTGAATATCATTTACCTGAATTTGAATGGGTGCATATTCTTCATTTAAAGAGATTAGCACGGCTTTTTGTGGGTCTTCTAATTTCTGAATTTTCTTTACCAGTACAGAATCATATAATACTACTACATAAATCTTACTATAACTCACTTCATTAACACTGGAAATAGCTTTCCCTAACACCCATTCTCCGGGTCTTAGATTAGGCATCATACTATCTCCTTCCACTTGGAATCCTCTATAACTGGCATTTCGATATTCTGGTAAAGGAATATCGAAAGCAGGAAGTTGATGATACCACTCTACATCTTGAACATTATGAGGATATCCGGCTGCCGCCTTTTGATTTACCAACACAATATTCTCTTCTTCCCCACTATTTACAGTAACCACCTTAGGACTTACATCTCCTCTATTAATTGGTAAGAATTTCTGATTGCTATCTCCAAAGATCCAAAGCGGATTCACCCCAAACTGGCGCAATAATTCTGCTACCATCTTGCCAGATAGTTTTGTTCTTCCACGCTCAATATCAGCAGTAGAATTTTTAATTCCCAGTAATTCCGCAAACTCGGTCTGAGTGAAATTATGGTCTTCACGAATTTCTTTAAAACGCTTAACCTCCAGTGTTACATCTGTTCCCATACACAAATATAACTTTTTTTGGAATAAGTCCAATTTTAACATTGGATTATTTCCTATTTCATGGAATTATTCCATAATTTTGTAAAGATTCCAAATAACACTGTTATAGAAAGGAAGATATAAAAGTTATGGAAAAAACCGTGTTACATCTAGATCTTGATACTTTCTATGTTTCTGTAGAAAGGTTAATAGATACGCGCCTTCAACACAGGCCATTATTGGTGGGTGGTACTAGTGATCGTGGAGTGGTTGCTGCTTGTAGTTATGAAACGCGTGCTTTTGGGGTGCACTCCGGAATGTCTATGAAATTAGCTAAACAACTCTGCCCGGAGGCTACAGTTATTAGAGGAAACGCAAGCACGTATACCAAATATTCTAAAGATGTAACCGATATTATCAAGATCGATGTTCCGCTATTTGAAAAATCGAGCATCGATGAGTTTTACGCAGATCTCACCGGAATGGATCGCTTTTTTGGTTGTTATAAATATGCTTCAGAATTGAGAAAAAAGATCACCCGAGAAACCGGACTTCCAATCTCTTTTGGCCTTTCTGTGAACAAGATCGTATCTAAAGTAGCTACCAATGAGGCAAAACCTAACAATCAGCTCAAAATAGATTCTGGTTTTGAAAAAGAGTTTTTAGCACCTCTTTCTGTAAAAAAGATTCCTATGGTGGGAGATAAAACTTATCAAACCCTTCGGAATTTAGGAGTACGCCAGATCAAGACCATTCAGGAGATGCCGCTGGAAATGATGCAGAAGGTTTTAGGGTCTAACGGTACTACTATTTGGAACAGAGCACAGGGAGTAGATCATACCCCCGTTATTCCCTATTCAGAGCGTAAATCTATTTCTACAGAGCGAACTTTTGATAAGGATACTATAGACGTACAGCGACTTTCTGCCATCTTAATTGCTATGACAGAAAATCTCGCGTATCAATTAAGGCGTGGAGATAAACTTACTTCTTGTGTAGCGGTAAAGATTCGATATTCAGATTTCAATACGTATACTAAGCAGCTTAAAATACCCTATACCAGTGCAGACCATGTTTTGATCCCGCTTGTACAAGATATTTTTAAAAAGCTTTATAACCGAAGGTTGCTGGTACGCTTAATAGGAATAAGATTTAGCCATTTAGCAGGAGGAAATTATCAGATCAATCTATTTGATGACAATGAAGATGTACTTCACCTCTATAATGCAATGGATAAAATAAGAAACAGGTATGGAGACAGAAGTGTGATACGGGCAGCCTCCATGGGTGCAAAAACCATTGGCCGCTTTACCAATCCTTTTAACGGAGAACCACCGGTGGTACTAGCACATAGAAAACAGTAATTGAGAATTGAGAAAAAATTTTAAAGCTAGAATGAAAAAAATATAAGCACCAAAATATCAACAAAAAACAACCACTAAATACTAATTACTCAATACTCAATACTAACGTGTATCTAAATAACCACACATATTACAGCATGCGCTTCGGCACTTTTTCAGAAATTGATTTACTGGAACTGGCCAAGGAAAATCATGTTCAAAAGTTGGTACTTACAGATATCAACAATACTTCTGCATGTTTAAATTTTGTAAGAAAAGCTTCAGAATATAACATAGTACCTGTATTGGGAATTGATTTTAGAAATGGTGCACAGCAACAATTTGTCGCCATTGCTAAAAATAACGACGGTTTTAAAGAACTTAACGATTATCTATCTATACATCTGCATCAAAAATCTACGATCCCGGAAAAAGCTCCTGCATTTAAAGAAGCTTTTGTGATCTATCCGTTCGAGAAGATCATGGCGGCAGAGATCACTCAATTTCAACCCAATGAATTTATAGGGGTTTCTATAAACGAATTGCGAAAACTTAGATTTTCAAAACTGAGAGAACTCACCACAAAATTGGTGGTGTTGCAGCCTGTAACCTTTAGAAATAAAAGAGATTTTAATGCGCATCGACTTTTACGCGCTATAGATAACAATACTATTCTAAGCAAACTTCAGCCAGAAGAGCAGGCAGGTATCGATGAAAGAATGCTTCCGCTAAAACAGTTGAAAGAAAAATTTGAAGACTTTCCATTTATACTGGAGAATACTCAGAAATTACTAGACGAGTGTCAAATTCATTTTGATTTTTCAGCAAATAGGAAGCCTCAAAATCAGCAGATATTTAGGGAAAGCAGAGCGTCTGATGAGCAATTGCTAGATGAATTATGCCAGAAAGCGGTATCCTTTAGATATCCTGAAGCTAAAGAAGAGGTTTATACCCGTATGAATTCTGAACTGAAGGTGATCAAGCAATTGAACTTTGTCTCTTATTTTCTTCTGAATTGGCGCATTTGTGAATATGCTCGTGAAAAAGGATATTTTTATGTAGGTAGAGGAAGTGGCGCCAATAGTATTGTTGCTTATTTACTGCAGATCACCGAGGTAGATCCCATAGAACTCGATCTATATTTTGAGCGTTTTATCAATGAATACAGAACGAGTCCGCCAGATTTTGATATAGATTTTGCCTGGAATGACAGAGCAGATATCACCCGATTTATTTTTGAAGAGTTTCCGAATACTGCGCTGTTAGCAACTTATAACACCTTTCAATACAAAGCAGTGATACGAGAATTAGGAAAGGTTTTTGGATTGCCAAAAGAAGATATAGACAAACTATGTGATGGATATCTTCCAAAATCTGAAATAGACAACTTACATAAGATCGTATTAAAATATGGTGATCTTATTCAGGGAATGCCAAATTACATTAGTATACATGCTGGAGGTATCTTAATTTCAGACAAACCCCTCACCTATTTTTCTGCTTTAGACCTGCCTCCAAAAGGATTTCCTACGGTACAATTTGATATGGTAATTGCCGAAGATGTTGGCTTATATAAGTTTGATATCCTAGCGCAGCGGGGTTTAGGAAAGATTAGAGATTCTTTAGAAATTATTGCACAAAATCAGCCAAATGCTGCTCCTTTTGATATTCACGACATACATAAAATGAAACAGGATCCTAATATTAACAAGCTGGTTAGGGAAGCTTCTTGTATTGGATGTTTTTACGTGGAGTCTCCGGCGATGCGCATGTTGCTAAGAAAACTTCAAACCGATACGTATTTAGGTTTGGTAGCAGCAAGTTCTATTATTAGACCCGGTGTTGCTAAAAGCGGAATGATGCGAGAATATATTATGAGACATAGATACCCAGAACGCCGCAGCAATGCGCACCCAGAACTGGCTCGTATTATGCCCGATACTTATGGAATTATGGTCTATCAAGAAGATGTGATAAAAGTAGCACATTACTTTGCCGGACTTAGCTTAGGAGAAGCAGATGTGCTAAGAAGAGGAATGAGCGGGAAGTATCGTTCCAGAGCAGAATTTCAGCAGGTAGAAGAAAAGTTCATTTCTAATTGTAAAGAAAAGAAAATAGCAGAGAAGACCATTTTTGAAGTTTGGGATCAGATAAAAAGTTTTGCAGGATATGCTTTTGCTAAAGGCCACTCTGCCAGCTATGCTGTAGAAAGCTATCAGAGTTTATTTTTAAAAACTTATTTCCCATTAGAATATATGGTGGCAACCCTTAATAATGGCGGGGGCTTTTATTCTCCAGAGATGTATGTGCATGAGGCTAAAATGCAGGGGGCTACTATAGAACCACCTTGTATAAATAAAGGAGATTTTCATAATACCATACACGGGAAAACCATCTATCTGGGCTTTGGATATCTAAAAGAATTGGAGCAGCGCGCCGCACAAAGAATTATAGAAAATAGAAATTTTCATGGTGCTTTTAAATCTTTAGAAGATTTTATTAATAGAGTAAGTATTGGGATTGAGCAATTAAGCATTCTTATAAGAATCAACGCTTTTCGGTTTACAGGAGTAGATAAATATAAGCTCTTATGGGAAGCTCATTTTAAGCTTAGCAAAGCTCCAAAACGTCCAGACCAGTTACCACTTTTTGTTCCGAAGCATAAAGATTTTACACTTCCTGCACTTAACACTACCAGTTTAGAAGAAGCTTTTGAGCAAATAGAGCTTTTAGGATTCCCTTTGTGTGGTCATTTTGAACTTCTAAAAGAAGATCCTAAAACCACACACGGCCAGAAAGATCTTAAAGATTTTTTAAATAAGAATATTTTGATCTACGGCTATTTGGTGACCGTTAAAAACACCAAAACTGCTAAAGGAGATCGCATGCATTTTGGAACTTTTATAGATAGCGAAGGTCAATTTTTTGATACGATCCTGTTTCCACCAGTAGCAAAGAAATTCAGTTTTAGAGGCCCCGGAGTTTATGCTCTCTATGGAAAAGTAACCGAAGAATTTGATTTTTTGAGTATTGAAGTCAGTAAGATGAGAAAAGAAGCCTATATCACAGATCCACGTTTTGCTGAAGAAAATTTGGCTACAGGCCACCGATTGGAAAAAATGAAAAGTTTAGAAGAACGAAAAGAAGTTCAAACCAAATCTTAAAAATATGTCTTTCGAAAGAATAAAAGAAAAATTAGATATTCTGGCAGATGCTGCAAAGTATGATATATCATGCTCCAGTAGCGGTAGCAAAAGATCTAACAAAAATAAGGGATTGGGTAACAGTGATGGCGTGGGAATTTGCCATAGCTATACAGAAGATGGTAGATGTGTATCGCTTCTCAAAATATTATTAACTAACCACTGTATTTTTGATTGTGCCTATTGCGTTACCAGAAAAAGTAACGATATAAAAAGGGCCGCATTTAAAGTGGAAGAAGTAGTGAGTCTTACCATGAACTTTTATAGAAGAAATTATATAGAAGGCTTATTCTTAAGTTCCGGGATCTTTAAAAGTCCAGATCATACCATGGAGCGTTTGGTGCAAGTGGCTAAAAAACTGAGATTAGAAGAAAACTTCAATGGTTATATACATCTAAAATCTATACCTGGAGCCAGTGACGAGTTAATGAGAGAAGCCGGTCTTTACGCCGATAGGCTTTCGGTAAACATTGAGATCCCAACCATTTCAGGATTAAAATTATTGGCACCAGATAAAAAGCATGAAGACTTTATAAAACCTATGGAAGCGGTTAAAAATAGTATTCAAATTTATCAAAACGAAAAAAAATTGATTCGAAGCACTCCTAAATATGCACCGGCAGGGCAAAGCACTCAAATGATAGTTGGGGCTACCGGAGAAAGTGATAGAGACGTGATGTATTCTGCAGCTTATTATTACAAGAAATTCCAGATGAAGCGAGTATACTATTCAGGATATATTCCAATCGCTCAAGATTCCAGACTGCCTGCTTTAGGAAGCCCGGTGCCGCTGCTTAGAGAGAATAGATTGTATCAAACAGATTGGTTGCTTAGGTTTTACGGATTCGACATTCGAGAACTTCTAAATGAGGAGAATCAAAACCTAGACTTAGAAATAGATCCAAAGCTTAGCTGGGCATTAAGAAATTTAGACATGTTCCCTATAGATATTAATAGAGCAGATAAAAGCCTTATCACAAGAATTCCGGGAATAGGTCTTAAGTCTGTTTACAAAATAATTGAAGCAAGAAGATATAGCAAGTTAAATTGGGATCATCTTAAAAAGATTGGTATTGCTATAAACAGAGCAAAATATTTTATAACGTGCGATTCTCGAGATTTTGAAAAAAGAGACCTCACAGCAGTAAAGATAAAAGGACTCATATTACAGAATTCTGCATCAAAATTCAGAAAAGATTACAGCAATCAATTAAGTTTATTTGAAGCTAAATGGTAACAAAACCAGTTCATTTAAGTTATGACGGCAGCTTTGAAGGCTTTCTCACTTGCATTTTTCAAATCTTCGATGAGAAAATTAATGTGCTGGGAATTTCATATTCAGAGCAACTACAACCCGATATGTTCTCTACTATAGAAAATGTCCTAACAGATAATTCTAAAGCAAAAAGAGTCACTTCCGGTCTTATAAAAAAAGGGTCTTCAGCAGTTTTAAGAAAAGTTCATTACGCTTTCCTGAGCGAGCAATTGGGCATTGAGATGAAATTATTAAGTTATATAAAGCTTATATTTTTCTCTAAAATTCCTGTAGATAAGGATTTTTCTAATCCTGTTGTTCTCGAAATTCAGCAGATCGTAAAAATGGTACATCGGGAGAAGCATAGAATGGAAGCTTTTATAAGATTTAAGCTTACAAAAGATGATATATTCTTTGCCGTTATGGAGCCAGATTTTAATGTGCTTCCAATTATATTAGATCATTTTGAAAGAAGATATGCAGATCAAAATTGGATAATTTATGACCTTAAAAGAAAGATAGGCTTATACTATAATTTGCAAAAAACCAACTATATAAGTCTTGAAATTACAAAAAATAATGATCTAAATGTGCAAAATTCTGCAGTTTATAAGGAGGAAGAGATAGAATTTGAACAATTATGGCAACAATATTTTAAAAGCACAAACATCAAATCTCGAGTAAATATGCGCCTTCACATACAACATGTGCCTAAAAGATATTGGAAATATTTAACTGAAAAGAGTTCTTGGCAAAATTAAAAATTAGTTTAAATTTGCTGTTCAACTAATTAAACATATTTCACAATGAAAAAATTATCTTTATTATTATTAGGAGCAGTTTTAACTTTATCTCTTTACTCTTGTAGAGAAACTACAGAAGAAAAAACTGAAGATGCTGTTGAAGCTGTTGGAAACGACATTGAAAGCAACACTGAAGCTGCTGGAGACGAAATTGAAGGAGCTGCACAAGATGCATCTAATGAAATGAATGAAGAAGTTCAAGGAACTGACGACGTTAACGGTGAAGAAGCTGCAGACGACATGCAATAGTATTTCACTATAATATTTAAAAAGCCATCTCAAATTTCTTTGTGATGGCTTTTTTTAATTAAATTAATATCTAAAATCTAAACCCATGAGAAAATTTTTATTAGTACTTATGATCTGCGGAATTACCGGTTCTCTAACTTCTTGCAGAGAATCTACCCAACAAAAAACTGAAGATGCTGCTAAAGCTATTGGAAAGGACATTAAAGAAGGTGCTGAAAAAGCCGGGGATAAAATGGAAGAAGGCGCTGAAAAATTGAAACAAGAAATTGATGAAGAAATTCACGATACAGATGATGTAAATGGTGAAGAAGCTGCAGATGATTTGGAGTAATTAATAATTCTTATTTTTCATTTTTTAGTATAACCGTCTTAAATGACGGTTTTTTTATTTCTATCTCTCAAAAAGACCGATCAAAGATCACTAAAAATCACCTTCATATTCTCCTAAATTATAGCGATTTGTAAATTTTAAATTAATTATTCAATATTTTCTGCAACAATTTACCTAAAGTGATGTCTATTAAGAAACTTCATCAATGAAATCTATATTAATCATCATCATCACTTTCTTCATTTTTCAGCTTAACTATGCACAGGAAAATGATACCATCCCCAGAAAATCAATAAATATCATTAGAATTGCTAATGCACCAAAAATTGATGGGGTTTTAGATGATGAAGTATGGATACACGCACCTATAGCTACCAATTTTGTAGAACGAACGCCTACTAATGGAATTGCCATACCAGATAGCCTTCAAACCAATGTAAAGATCGTGTACGATGATCTGGGTATTTATTTTGGAGCCACCCTAAATGATCCAGACATTGCAAATATCCCTAAAGAACTAACCGAACGTGACAATATTGGTAATGATGATTTTTTCTTTATTCTCTTAAATGGCTATAATGATAGACAACAAAGTCTACAGTTTATAATAACTGCTGCCGGGGTACAGTACGACGCTAAAATGACCAACGATAATGAAGATTCCAGTTGGAATGGGGTTTGGTATAGTGCGGTTCAAATAAATGAAAAAGACTGGGTTGTAGAAATATTTATTCCATACTCTGAGCTTAGATTCCCTAAGAAAAATATTCAGGAATGGGGATTAAATATGGAGCGTGAGTATAGAAGGAGTGGTGCTAGATATAGCTGGAGCCCTGTAGATAATTCTAAAGGTTCCTTTTCTATCTACGATGGAGAGATCTACGGAATTCAAAATATCAACACTCCTACCCGTCTCTCATTTCAACCTTACATTTCTACATATCTGAATAATTATGATGGAACTACAGAGGTAAGTGTGAATGGAGGAATGGATCTTAAATATGGAATTAATGATGCGTTTACCTTAGACATGATACTTATACCCGATTTTGGACAAACCAAATTTGATGATGCTGTCTTAAACCTTTCTGCTTTTGAAGTTCAGTATAATGAGCAAAGACCCTTCTTTACTGAAGGGACAGAATTATTTTCTAAAGGGAATCTTTTTTACTCCAGAAGAGTTGGAGGAAACCCCTCTGGAAGACCAGAATTATTGGAAAATGAAGAGTTTACCTCATTTCCTACAACAGTAGATCTTTTGAACGCGTTAAAGATTTCTGGAAGAACAGATAACGGATTAGGAATAGGTTTTTTCAATGCCGTTACCAAAAAGACATACGCTACTATAAAAAATACAGAGAATAATACTTTCAGAAAACAATTAGTAGAACCGCTAACCAATTATAACATACTTGTACTAGACCAACGCTTTGGAGAGAATTCTTCTGTATCTATTGTAAATACTAATACTACAAGAGATGGAAACTTTAGAGATGCCAACGCTACCGGGCTCTATCTAGATCTTACCAATAAAAAGAATACCATGAATTATTGGGCGAATGCAGAAGGTAGCTGGGTAATGGATGAAGGAACAAAATTTGGAACAGAAGGAGTTCTTGGAATTGCGAAGATTAATGGAAAGAACCGATTGAATGTTCAGATGGATTATAGAAGTAAGGATTATGATATTAATGACCTGGGATATTCAGGATTTACCAATTACATTAATTATTCCGGATATTATGGATATAGGTATTTGCAACCTAAAGGCTTCTTAAATACAATGTACCTTAACTTTAATGTTTTCCATCAGCGTAGATTAGAACCAGACCTTTTTAGTAATCTGATCTTAAATTTTAACTCGAGCTTTACTACAAAAGAATTCTTCAATTTTGGATTTGGTTTTGAAACTACTCCATTAGGAACACAGGATATTTATGAACCACGCGTAGCCGGAAGGTATCTAGAGCTTCCTTCTTATTATGACCAATGGATATATTTTAGTACAGATTACCGTAAAAAGCTACGATTATCTGCGTCTGCAGATTGGTATAAATATGATGAAAAAGGACGTGGCATCTTAAATATCGATGTGAATCCAAGCTTTCAAGTTTCTGATAAATTTAAAGTACTACTTTCTACTACTATTAGCCTTTCTGATAAGGAACAAGGTTTTGTAGATCTTTTAGATGATGAGATCGTAATAGGTTCTAGAAATAGAAATACCATTATAAATTCTTTAGAATCAAGATATATTTTCAATAATAAAATGGCGCTAAATCTGGCATTTAGACATTACTATACCGAAGTTCAATATGATCGATTTTTTAATCTACAGCCTAACGGCACCTTGCATCTCCGAAATGGATTTGAGAATACATTTGACACTACTTATAATAGTTGGAACATAGATCTTAGATATTCGTGGTGGTTCGCTCCGGGAAGCCAGCTAACATTACTTTACAGAAATGCGATAGACAGTTACATAGAAAATTCAAAAATTAATTTCTCTAATAATTTCAACATACTGTTCGATCAGCCCCAGATAAATAGTTTGTCTTTACGCGTGAGTTACTTTTTAGATTACAATAGAATGAAAAATTGGTTTAAAAATGACAGGATCTCTCCAGACCCACCTAGAATGGCAAACACCTATGGTAAGATCTAATTTTGAGGTATGCATATAAAAAAAGAGGTAATTCTTATGGGAATTACCTCTTTTTTATTAGATGTATATAGATTTATTGAGTTGCTACTCTATTCTTAAACCTGCATCTATTCTAGCAATTAGATCTGCCCAATGAAATCTAGTTAATTGAACTGAAGATCTCATCTTTCTTGAATTTAGATCAGACTTTAGACGCTGCATCTCTCCTCTCATTAGCGCAATAACATCAGACTTTAAGATTTTCTGATCTTCCTGAGCTTTTAATTCTTGCACATATTGAGCTGCTGTATCCACAAAAGATCGTTGTAAGTTTCTTCTATAAGCATCTACCATCTTTCCAGCATACAATTCTGAAAAGATTCCTTTTCTAAGATCTTCCATAAATTCTACGGCGCTATAGGCGTCTCTTGCATTCATTTGCTCATTGCTCACCATTCTTTTAATTCTACCTTCATCTAAAAGATAGCTTAATGATCTTGTTTGTAAATTCTGAATTCTTTCTATAGCACCAGAAGCCTCAATTCTATTTAAAATATCTTTTTCTAACAACCAATCTGGGGTGTTAAAAGCATTTTGGTTTAAAAACTTAACTGCATCCTTTTGTATCTCTTTGGGAACAGCGGCGTACACCAAACCGTCTTGATCACTAGTTTTTCTGGTCTCATACACACCACCAACATTTGTAACTACATGGTAGATATATCCTCTCCATAGATTGATAAGCTCTTTATATACTTCTTCTAGATCATCATAATTTTTACCATCTGCAGCCGTCCATTCTACTAAGTTTGGAACTACTCTTTTTAGATTTGCGAGTCCGTATTCACTAGCCTTAACCTGATCTTTACCTAAACTTTCTCTTTGAGCTTGAGGATCTACACCGTCATATCCACCACCAAATTCATAGATAGGATCTCCAGACTTTTCTAAGATCCATGCATCTAAGGTCTTCTTTTCTGCTTTAGAATTTTGAGTAGATGGCAAATATCTATACCCCCAATTAATAGCATATTTGTCATATGGTCCCATCATTCTAATATATCTTACCCCTTTATCTTCCGGTTGAGCTACATAGTTTACACGTGCATAATCCATGATAGAGGGAGTTAGACCGTATTCTTGAGTAAAACTAGCAGATCTTAAAGAATCTGTGGGGTACGCAGCACTAGCCTTCATATTATGTGGCAGGCCTAATGCATGTCCCACTTCATGCGCAATTACCATACGCATCATCTCTCCAATTTCTTTCTCCGGAGTATTCAAACTCCTTGCAGCAGGATTCTGAGCTCCAGCTTCTATCATAAATCTATTTCTATAAGATCTTAAATGATTGTGGTACCAGATAATATCACTTTCTATGATCTCTCCTGTTCTAGGATCTATAACTGAAGGGCCTACAGCATTTCTGGTAGTACTAGCTACATATCTAACTACGGAATATCTTATATCTTCCGGACTAAACTCTGGATCTTCTTCTTTACTAGGCGGATCTTTTGCGATAATTGCATTTTTAAATCCTGCCTCTTCAAATGCTGTATTCCAATCTTCTATACCTTGTTTAAAATATGGCCGCCATTTTAAAGGAGTTGCCGGATCTAGATAATATACAATTGGCTTTACAGGTTCTACCAATTCTCCGCGCTTATAAGCTTCCATATCTTTTGGAACCAATCTCCATCGTCTAATAATTTCATAATCATCAGATTTTAACTGATCTGAATCATAATCATACTTCTTAACACTAAACCATCCCACCCTATCATCTGCAATTCTTGGTTGCATCTTATCATCTGGCAATAAGATCATAGATTGATTCATTAAAAGTGAAATTGTACCGGCTTGATCTCTTTCCGGTGGTGTTTCTGCCTCATAGGTCATCACATGTCTTACCTCAACATTCTTAGGATAGGCATGTGCAGATTCTATATAAGACCTGCTTTTATCAAACTTTTTAACTTTGTATTCTTTTCTAAGTGAAGGAGAAAGTCCATCTATAGCAGCAACTTCAGATTCAAAAAGCTCCCCCACTTCAATCACAACTTTAGTAGAATCTGTGCTATAAGCTTCTATTTTAGAACTAAAGAGAATTGGAGAAAAGTTATTTGCAGAAACAGACTTATAAATTGGTGATTCTTCATCGCTTTGATTTTCAAAACTTATCACCTTCATATCTATAGTGTTATTTCGCTTATACCAGCGCACCACCTGTTCATTTACTTTAGAACCTGCATTTACATAGCCTCCGCCATAACCTGAAGGCACTTTTGCAATTCTTGAAACCAATAACATATCTTTTTCAAAAAGTGTTAATGGAATCTCAAAATATAATTTATCTCCTACCTGATGAGTTGTAAATAGGCCTTCATCAGACTTAGCTTCTTTAGTAATTACCTCCGCATAAGATTTTAGACCATTGCTTTTCTTTTTCTGTTCTGTTGTGGTTTGAGCACTTTTACCGTTCTTACCGGAAATTATATCCTGGCTCTTACAGCCTGTTGCGAGTGCCGCTGCGAGCACTATTATCGAAAATTTTCTAACCATAAATTTTTTTAAGCCTCAAGATATGTAAAGCATCTGATATCTTAAAAAGATACCCCCCTCAAAAGCGCATTTTTTAATTAACTTTCCAAAAAATTGAAGCTATAAATGAAGCATATTGTTTTTCTGATTTCTCTCTTCATCATAACAAATCTGCAGATTTGCAATGAAAATGCAGTACCAAAAGAATTTGTAAAAGTAAAGCAGGTTATTCCAGATATTCAGGTAGATCTAAGATATGCAGGTACTCATAATTTTGTTGGAAGACCTCTTCCTGGATATAATGAAGCTGAAGTTATTCTTACAAAACAAGCTGCAGAAGCGCTAAAAAACGTACAATTAGAATTAGAAGCTCGAGGGTTGTGTTTAAAGATATTTGATGCCTATCGCCCTCAACGAGCTGTAAATTATTTTATAGAATGGGCAAAAAAACCGGAAGATACAATAGGTAAAGAGGAGTTCTATCCAGAGCTAGACAAACGCAACCTTTTTAATCTAGGGTATATTGCTACAAGATCTGGTCATTCCAGGGGTTCTACAATAGACTTAACAATTATTGATGCTAATACCTTGGAAGAACTAGACATGGGTGGAACTTATGATTTGTTTGGAGAAGTTTCCCATTTGTATACCACCAGTATTACAGCAAAACAACATAAGAACAGAGAACTTCTAAAATTGGTGATGAGCAGGAATGGATTTAGATCTTATTCTGAAGAGTGGTGGCATTTTACATTACGAGGGGAGCCATTTCCAAACACGTATTTTGATTTTGTGATACAGTAATTTTCAATCTTGTATAATCATATATTTTATGGCAATTTTATAGTTTGATATAGTAATGTACCTACTACTCTACGACTAAAATGACATCAAAATTGAGTTAAATTCAAAATATATAAGACATTATGAGTACAAAAGAACCTGCATTATTCTCTCCAATCCAAATTGGAGATCTACATATAAAAAATAGACTTACCGTTTCGCCAATGTGTATGTATAGTAGCGAAGATGGATTTAGTAATAACTGGCATTTGGTACATTTAGGTAGCCGAGCTGTGGGAGGTGCCGGTCTTATACTTACCGAAGCAGCATCAATCTCTCCTGAAGGAAGAATTACTCCAAGAGATATGGGAATCTGGAAAGATGAACATATAGAAGGACTTGCAGAAATTGTAGATTTTGTAGAAGCTCAAGGCACACAAATTGGGATTCAACTAGCGCATGCTGGAAGAAAGGCCTCTTGTGCTCCACCTTGGGAAGGTGGTAACAGAGTACAACCAGAAAATGGTGGATGGGAAACTGTAGCACCTAGTGCCGTTCCTTTTAATGAAAATGATCCTGCTCCTATAGAGTTAGATAAAAAAGGAATAAATAAAGTAATATCAGATTTCAAAGAAGCTGCAGAGAGATCTTATAAAGCAGGATTTAAAGTGGTTGAGATCCATGCTGCTCATGGATATTTATTACATGAATTTTTATCACCATTAAGCAATAAAAGAACCGACGAATATGGAGGATCTTTTGAGAACAGAAGTAGATTGGTATTAGAAGTTACCAAAGAAATAAGAAAAGTATGGCCAAAAGAACTCCCTTTATTTGTTAGAATTTCTGCTACAGATTGGGCAGATGGCGGATGGAACATTGAAGAATCTGTAAAATTATCTAAGCTCTTAAAAGAAGAAGGTGTAGATCTTATAGATTGTTCTTCTGGAGGATTGATACCAGATGCTGTAATTCCTGCTGAAAAAGGATATCAAGTTGGTTTTGCAGAAAGAATTAAACGTGAAGCCAATATTCTTACAGGCGCCGTAGGATTAATTGTTGAACCTCAGCAAGCAGAAGAAATATTAGAAAACAAGAAGGCAGATCTTATTTTAATGGCTAGAGAATTTTTGAGAACTCCCTATTTCCCATTAGAAGCTGCTAAAGAATTGAAAATGGATTTAGAATGGCCAAATCAATATAAACGAGCTAAAAGAAATTAGCCTCAATAAATTAATTTTACATTATATCCTCAAGGTCATGAAATCATTTTCATGACCTTTTTTTATTTTATGATGTTCCAAATCAGAACAATTCAATAACCAATGCTAAGTGTTTTAAAAATGAAATTACTATCATAATCAATTAAAATTATACAAAATTCTCATTTTTCTAACAAAGATTATCTGTTTTTGCTTATTTTCGCCCTAGGAAGAACCCTACCTTTTGTCCTGCTAATTACATCATATATTGTTACTCATTCAATATGAGCAATGTATAACCATTTTGTAAAAATAAGATTCTGTTTTTAGTTCATAGAGATGTGAAACATCTTTACTTTAAGCTTGAATTTGATTATAAACTTTCACTAATCGTGCAAGTTATTTTGTAAAATGAAAAGGTGCCGGCTGGTGAAAGACAAATTGGGTAGGGCTTATTTGTTGGAAACTTGTCGGCATTATTTTCTTCCGTTGCTTCTAAGCCATAGTAGTTTCAAAATAGATATTCTCAAACTACAGCTTCAACCGATATAAGTTTCCGCCTTTATACTTTTAAAAATCTTTAATTAAATATGCCATCTAATTTTATTAAAGCCGTTCCCATATCTAATGATTCTGTTAACAGGTTTTTAAATAGATCTCCTTTTTGCGCTAAACGTTGAGGCATATTTTTGATGTGAAAATCTATAATATTAAATCCGGCTTCTACTTCTTGCCAGGTTACAGGTGCAGAAACAGTAGCTCCCGGCTTTGGTCTTGCACTGTATGGTGCTACTATGGTCTGTCCCTTTCTATTTTGCAGATAATCTAAGTATATTTTTGGTCCGCGCTTTCTCAAACTACGCTCTAACGTTGTTAGTAAAGGAAGCTGCTCCTGAATATAAATGCAAATGAGTTTCGCAAAATTCACAGATTCTCCATACGTATATTGAGCACCTAATGGTATATAAATGTGCATACCACTAGATCCTGAAGTTTTATAAAAAGCTGGGATCTCTGCTTGTTGCAATATTGATCCTACTACACGTGTAGTCTCTAATACTTCCTGAAAAGAATTTTTTTCTGAAGGATCTAGATCTATAATGCAATAATCTGGATTATTTAAATGCTGAATGGTAGAATGCCACGGGTTGATCTCTATACACCCTAAATTGGCCATATATAATAAACTTGCCTCATTTTGACATAAAAGATATTCTATTGTCTTCTTTGCAGCTTTAGACTCTATCTTTTCTGTAGCTATCCATCTTGGTAGATATTCATTATCTTTTTGATAAAAACCTGGCTTTGTTATTCCATTGGGATGTCTGTGTAAATTTTGAGGTCGGTTTTTTAAATAAGGAACTATGTATTCTTCTATTTGAAGATAATAATCTATTAGATCATATTTTAGCAAGCCGCTTTCTGGCCAATAAACTTTTTCTAAATTTGAGATAGGAACATGAACTCCATTAAGTGCTAAGACATTCTCATCACTAGCTTTTATTTTTGAGTCTGGTGAATAATAAGTTCCTGATTCTTTCAGAATTGATGGAGCTATAATTGTATCTGGAAGTTCCTTATCTTGCCTCAAACCTTTAAAAACCGGATGCCGCAATTTGTGATCTTTGGTCCATTCTGAAAAAGTGATCTCACCAATAAGAACTGGTTTTACCCAAATAGCATTTCTTCCTTTTAAATTAGGGCTAGTTTCAAATGGATGTTCTTTTACTATATAAGGATCTAATTTACTTTTAATTTCCTGTAAATTTTTATCAGAAAAACCAGTTCCGCAATTCCCTACGTAAACCAATTTTTCATCATTAACCATCCCAAGAATTAAAGATCCAAAAGCTCTATTATTTTTGTCTGAAACTGTATAACCGCATATTATAGCCTCACTACTTTTTGTTGGTTTTATTTTCAACCAATCTTCACTTCTATAACCAGGTTCATAGGTAGAACTTGCTTTTTTCGCAATAATGCCCTCCATTCCAAGATCTACAGCTCTATTATACAAAGCCTTGCCCATGCCCGAGATATGTTCACAATAAACAATTGTATTACTTTCAGCAATAAGATCTTTTAATAAAGATTTTCTATCTATTAAAGGTAGATGTATTGTATTATGTCCGTTAAGGTATAGCAAATCAAAAACCATAAACTGCAAAGTTCCTTTTTTAGTAGTTTCTGGATAATTTTGTAACTCCTGAAATTGAGGAATTCCATTATTATCTACAAATATTACCTCACCATCTAAAACCGAATTATGCATATAACTCTTTAGCTCGTCTACTACTTCTGGAAATTTATTATTAAGTACAATCCCATTTCGTGATTGCAATAAAACTTCACCTTCATGTAGATGTGCGATAACCCTGTAACCATCATATTTAATTTCATAGATCCAATCTGGGCTATTAAAAACCTCTAAACCCGGTGCTGCTAACATTGGTTTGATAGTACTATCTAAAAGGGAAGTTCTTTGAGATAAGTTATGATCCAGACTGAGCTCCTCTTTATATATCTCTGCATCATAAGTCTGTTCTAAGGAATAAGCATCCGATGTTTTTATTAATAACCATTGATTTTCTTTCCCCTGATAGGAGGTTTTCACTAAAGAAAATAATCCTTTCAGCTTTCGTCCAGAAAAATGAACATTCAATTTTCCAGCTTCATATTCTTCTATTGCATCAGATTTTGTGCTGTAAGTTCCTTCATCCCAAATACTCATAAACCCTGCTCCATAATTACCTTTAGGAATAACACCTTCAAAAGTGAGATATTCAACAGGATGATCTTCGGTTGCTACAGCAAGTCTCTTATCTTCTGGATTCATCGAAGGCCCTTTTGGCACCGCCCAACTTTTAAGGGCACCACCCATTTCTAAACGCACATCGTAATGCAAAGAACTCGCCTTATGACGCTGCACTACAAATCTATTTAAATTTGAATTATCTAATCTTCCTTCGGGTTCTCGGGTATTTTTAAAGTCTCTCTTATTATTATATTTATCGAGGCCCACGTTAAGATGCTTTGGAATTTTTACGCTCAAGACTAGCCTTTAATTGAGCCATTAGATCTTTAGCTGCTGTAGGCGTATCTTCTACTTTATCTATTTTGCTCTTTTTGCCTTTAGACTTTTGTTTGATGATCTTTAATAACTGCGTATTATACACATCTTTGTATTTTTTAAAGTCGAACTTTTCTGTGTATTGTTCTATTAAAGACTCTGCCATCTCGGCTTCTTTCTTAAGCACCTTTGTTTTAGGTATATTAAGCTCTTCAGCATCTCTTATCTCATGAGAAAATCTTATTACATGCAATACCAAAACGTCTTTATAAACCCCTATAAGACATAGGTTCTCTTTTTGACGCATCACAAAAGTTGCGACTCCTAATTTACCCGTTTTCTTTAAAGCATTACGAAGTAAATTGTAGGATTTCCCACTCTCCTTTTGAGGTTCAATAAAATAAGGTTTTTTAAAAAGCACATCTGCAACTTCTGTATCCTCTACAAAAGACTCTATATCTATGGTCTTACTCTTTTTGATATTCGCATTGTCAAAATCTTCGTCCTCTAGAATAACATACTTATCATCTAACTTATAGCCCTTTACAATATCTTTCCATTTAACCTCTTTTCCGGTTTTTTCATTTACACGCTTATATTTTATATGAGCCTCATCATGAACGTCCAACATGTCTAGATCTAGCCCCCGCTCCTCTGAAGCTGAATATAATTTTACCGGAATTGATACCAATCCAAACCCAATACTTCCATTCCAAACAGATCTCATATTAATGATGTTTAGTTATTAAATTTTTACATTTCAAAATTAAAAATTACTCCATTTCATTCAGAGCGAAATGCTATAAAATAGATTTAACTTTAAATTACGTGTAGATGTGAAATTGTTCTTAAGTACGCAAATTATTTTTTAAGTGTCCACTCTTTAATTCTTATAGAAGACTTTTCTAATTCGGTTTCAAATTGCTTATTACTAGAAAAAGAACTTTTTTCTAATAATTTATATTCGCAGGTAATTTTAAATTCTGAGGGTTCAAAAATCCATGGTTCAATCTTAACTTGCTCAGCTTCATTTTGCATTATAAAATAGGTTTTACCCCCAATACTAGTATTTATTTCTAACTTTCTACCTAGAGATGGTATTCCGTTCTGACACATTATTAATGAGCACCTATCTGCAAAAACCATGATTTGATATATACTATCTACATCACTAGAACTTAGTTTATAGTTGCTCATAAAGTTCTTTTTCTTTGCTTCCAGATTAGACAAGAACTTAGAAACCCTTTTGCTCTCTTTAGCATCCTCACTATATATAAATTGTAGATGATGCATAATAAATATTGCTACCCACGTAGACTTTTTCTGTGCTTCATCTAAAAGTCTTTGAGACCTACTCAAAATATCATGGGTTGTTCTGTGCTCATCAAGAAAATCTAAAGGAGTGCCTATTTCAGTAAGATAATTCTTTTCTTCAAAATTTAATTGCCTATCATCATGCTCAATAATAGCAGTTAATGTTGCAATCCAATTTTCATGTTTAAATTTTTCAGCAAGATGATTTGCAATATTTCCCGCTAATAAACCATGAGCAGAATGAGAAAAAATTTCCCAACCCTCATTAGTAGTATTTACAATCATATCTTCAATTTAGCATTCTTAATTAGCTGTATTTCTTCTGTTGTCTTGTTTTATTTAATATTATTTTCTGCTTCGTTTAATTCTTTCATAGTGTTCAAATTTTGCAACACTTCTCTTTCTCCAACGGCTATTAAATTCAATATCTTATGTGGATGATTATAAATAAAATCCAGCATCTTTAGCTTATCTTCTAATATTGCTCTTTTAACATCGGCTTTAATAGAATTGGGATAACATGCAAAAAATGGAGAAATAGTCTTACCATCTGTAGCTACAATCAATTCTTCGGAATTAGACATTTCTATAAGTTTGTGAAGTGCTTCAATATTAATAGATGGCATATCACAAGCAAGCAAAATGATCTTTGGAGCGCTTGATATTTCTAATGCCGTATACAAACCTCCAAGAGGCCCCTTATCTGGAATAAGATCTTGATATACCGGAGTTCCAAATTCTAAATAATCACTATTACTGCTAATAATACGCACTGGAAGATCTAATTTTTCAAGTACCTTTAGTATACGCACTATCATGGGTTCTCCATGAAAATTTACAAGCCCTTTCTCAGAACCCATCCTTCTACTTTTTCCTCCGGCTAAAATGAAGACTTCTAAATCTGATCTCATCATAAATATTGTGTAAGTATATTTCTCTAGATTTTTTTTTTAAAAAACCGATATACTGTTATATAAAATACCTAATTTCTATGATAAATTTATGCATTTTCTAGAAGCTACATATTATTTCCTGATTGTAATTAGCGTTTAAATATTCCATATTTCATACCTATCTGTGACTTAAAGCTAGACTGTAATTTCAAATTAAAAATCTTATAAAGCCTTTCAGAAAATACCTTGAATAGAAGCTAAGTTTTATTGAAGCTTAAAAGGTTATTAAAGTATTCTCAAATTGTACCACTTTTGTAAAATTTTTAACTGAAATCATTTAACTTTAAAGAGTAGCTGATGAAAATTCAGTTTTAATTTAAAGAAAGTTGCAATGAAAATAAGAATTCGTGGAAATTCTGTGCGTTTTAGATTGACTAAAGATGAAGTAGAAATTTTATGTAGAACCAACTACATAGAAGAAATAACTAACTTCCCGAGTATAGATTTTAGTTACGCTGTGGTTGTATCTGATGTTAAAGTATTAGCCATAGATTTTACGAACAATAAAATCTTCTTACACGTTCCTGAAAAACTTATAGAAGGATGGTATTTTAACAACAAAGTTGATTTTTCCCATACTGCCCCAACCAATAATAATAGAACAATAGATATTCTACTAGAAAAAGATTTCACGTGCCTGGAAGATAGAGGCGAAGATGAATCTAATAATTATCCTAACCCTAAATCTCTAGCGCATTAACATGGAAAATAAGAACAATAGAAAAGTAAATCATAGAGGTCCTACAGAATTTCGAGATCTAAAATTTAGTGATCCTGTTACCCATGCTGCGGGAAAACTTGCGATAAAGGAAACCATCAAACATACATTTAAAGAAATGGGCGTGGTAGATTCTATGCGTGGTCTATTTACAATTAACCAACAAGATGGATTTGATTGCCCAAGTTGCGCATGGCCAGATCCTGAAAACCCTTCTAAAATTGGAGAATATTGTGAGAACGGTGCAAAAGCATTGGCAGATGAAGCAACTCACAGTCATATAGATGCAAAATTTTTTAAGAAATACTCCATTGAAGAACTATCTGAATTAACAGATTTTCAACTAAACAAATTTGGAAGATTAGTAGAGCCGCTGGTTTTAAGAGAAGGAAAGATACATTACGAACCTATTTCATGGCAAGGGGCATTCGATCTTATTTCTAAAGAATTAGGTGAACTTGAGTCTCCAAATGAAGCAATTTTTTACACTTCTGGTCGCTCCAGTAATGAGGCAGCATTTTTATACGGAATGTTTGTACGTGCTTACGGAACCAATAATATGCCAGATTGCAGTAATATGTGCCATGAATCTAGTGGTGTTGCATTAACCGAAACATTAGGAATAGGAAAAGGAAGTACAAAATTAGAAGATTTTTACGAGGCAGAGGTTATCATTATAGCAGGACAAAATCCTGGTACCAATCACCCTAGAATGTTAACGGCTTTAGAAAAATGTAAGGAAAACGGTGGATACATCATTGCAATAAATCCACTTGAGGAAACCGGACTTGTGAATTTCAAAAATCCTAAAAATTTAAAAGGATTGGTGGGTACGGGCCAAGACATTGCAGATTTACATTTAGCTGTAAATATCAATCAGGATATTCCTTTAGTAAAGCTCATCTTAAAACGTTTAGCTGAAAGAGATGTTTTAGATGAATCTGTTTTTGATCATGAATTTTTAAATGACTATACACAGGGCTATTCAGAATTGATAGAAGATCTCAAATCTTTTGATGAGGAAGAATTATTAATGATGACTGGTGTATCTAACGAAAAAATTAATCAGGCTGTAGAAATATTAGCTAAAAAATCTAAGATCATTATTTGCTGGGCTATGGGTTTAACCCAACATAAAAATGGTGTTGAGACCATTAGAGAATACGTAAATCTATTGCTTTTAAAAGGTGCAATAGGAAAACCTAATACAGGTACCTGCCCTGTTCGTGGACATAGTAATGTTCAAGGAGATCGCAGCGTAGGGATTATGCACTACATAGATGAAGATTTTAATGAACGTATTAAAAAGCACATGGGGTTTAACCCACCAACCAAAAAAGGAATTGATGTGGTAGAATCTATGGAGGCAATGCATTCCGGGAAAGCGAGTATTTTTGTGGCTTTGGGTGGTAATTTCTTAATGGCTGCATCAGACACAGATTATACTGCAGAGGCTTTGAACAATTGTAAATTAACAGTTCAAATAAGTACAAAATTAAATCGATCTCATCTGGTTACAGGTAAAACCGCATTAATATTACCAACTTTTGGTAGGTCTGAAAAAGATGAGAAGAACGGCAATACTCGTTTTCTAACTATGGAAAGTAGCATGGGGCGCGTAAGACAATCTAAAGGTGTGTTAAAACCGGCCTCTTCAAATATCATGAGTGAACCAGAAATTATTGGAAACCTAGGGCATACTTTCTTTAAGCAAGATCATCCCGTGTCTTGGAAGGCTATGGGTGAAGATTATGAGCTTATAAGGGAGAAAATAGACCTGGTAGCTAAAGGTTTTGAAAAGACCAGCAAACAATCTAAAGGTTTTGGTTATTATCTACCTAATAATTCTCGCCATAGAGATTTTAGCATGCTTCCCAATGGAAAGGCTCAGATTAGCATAAACAGACTTCCCGACCATAAATTACAAGAAGATGAACTTATGCTGATGACTATTAGAAGTCATGACCAGTTTAATACCACAATTTATGGTCTAGATGATAGATATCGTGGAGTTTATAATGAGCGCCGCGTTATTTTTATGAACCAGGCCGATATGGATAGAAGAAATTTAAAGAAATTTGACATTGTAGACTTGTCCAGTACTTATGATAATAAGAAGAGGATGGCTTATAAGTTCAAAGTTTTACCATATAAAATTCCATTTGGCAATGTGGCTGCATATTTTCCAGAAACTAACCCATTAGTACCTTTCAATCACTTCGCTGAAAGAAGCAATACCCCGATAAGCAAATCCGTAAAAATCAGGATCCAAAAGGTTGTCTAAAAACATTATTTAGATAAGACGCTAAAAATCGGCTATCGCAGTATTCCTGTGATTGCCTCCTTTAATGCTCAAATTGGCATTATCTCTTCTCAATGGTTTGAAATATTACAGGAGCGATGAGAGAACTTTAATTCTATAAAACAGAAAACCCTCTAAATCATAAAGATAAAGAGGGTTTTTGTACTCGGAGCGGGACTAACTTTTATACACGGGAAACAATCTCATACTATTAATATCATCTCTATTCAATCTCTTAAAAGCCTTATCAATAAAGATTTATTTAATTTTTCAATTCATTTCAATCTCATGCAATTGAACTACACTTCTATAATGTGGGGAAATAATTAGATGATTTCGGGGAAAGTTTCCCGACAATATTTAAGTTTGTATAAAGTTTAAGAAATGGCTACAATAACATATTTAATTAAAGGTAAAAAGGATCCAGCAACTATATATGTCCGATTTAGACATGGCAGAAGATTTGATATTTCTAAAAGTACCCAGAAAACAATTTCGCCAGTAGATTGGAGCTCTGTTAAAAAATCACCACATCTTAGAAACCCACACTTAAGAAATCTAGATGTAAAACTTCAAAACCTTTCCATCAAAATTAAAGAAGGATTTAATGAATCTAATGTTGACGATATCGATGATGAATGGCTTGAAAAAATTATTAAAACATTTAATAATGATTCCAATCCGACAAACTCTGAAAGTGATAACGTTATAAGCGATCTACTAATCGACAATATTCAACATATCATTGATACTGCAAATTCTAGAGAAAATTCTAAAGGCGGCCTTGGGTTGTCTAATAGCAGAATTAATTCTTATAAAAATTTGAAAAGAATTATAAATGAGTATCAGGGTAAGAAGAAGATTAAGGTTAGTGAAATAGATATTAATTTTGGGAGAAAATTTTTAGGCTGGATGTTAAATGAGAAAAAATATGCAGAGAGCTATGCAAGGAAAAAAGTTGATGATATCAAAACTGTATGTAATGACGCTCAGATTCAAGGATTGAAAATAAGTCCGCAGTTGAGAAAGGTTAAAGGAGGAAAAAGCAAGAGCAAGTATATTATATATTTAAGTCCTCAAGAATTAGAAAAAATAAAAAATCATACTTACGAAAAGAGCTATTTAAAAAACGCAAGAAAATGGTTACTATTGGGTTGTAACATTGGTCAACGAGGTGGAGATCTCCTAAACTTAACGCAAGATAATTTCGTTAAGAGAAATAGATTAGAAGTCATTGAACTGCAACAACAAAAAACTGGAAAGCAAATTACAATTCCAATTTTACCCACCACAAAAGAGATTTTGAAAGAAGGATTGCCTCATAAAATAAGTATGCAAAATTTTAACACCTATATAAAGGAAGTATGTGAAGAGGCTAAGATCAATGAATTAATTGAAGGCAGCATGATACCTAAAAAGGAAAATGAGAAAGTAAATCACCAAGATAAGAGAAAAGTAGAGGGAACGTATGAAAAATGGAAACTCATAACATCCCATGTTTGCCGAAGAAGTTTTGCCACCAATCAATACGGTATTCTTCCTACACCACTAATTATGCAAATAACAGGTCATAGTACCGAAAAAATGTTTCAGAATTACATAGGTAAAACTAGCTACGACTATGCTGAACAAATTGATCAATTTTACAGAAATCAAAATCAGGAGAAATGAAGATTAAATCAAACAAAGTCTTTCTTAAAAAGTGTCAAAAAGGAGAATTCACTACTATAGACGTTTACAATTATATTGAGCAGTCTACAAGGTTTGAATTAGAGAAACTTTTACTCTTAAAATTAGACTTTCTAGAGTTTAAAAAACGATTTGTTAATGATAACATCAATAAAGCACAAACAAATCCAATGTTTATAACGATGCAATTGAATAAAGAACACATTCCATTAATTACCAATTTTGAAAAAACCATTGAAGAAACGACAGAAATCGAGAAACATGAAGAGATTTTCGATGCTGAAGTTCATGAGTTTTGTGATCTTTTTTTCCCAGGCCATTTCAACAGATTTGATCAAGCTGAGAGAGTTCTGAGCACTAGTGTAGATCAAATTATTAAAGAATTACATAAAAAAGATGATACAACGAAAAGCGATGAGAAAAATCAAATTCAAAATTCAGGAATAGAATTTATGGGTACTGAATTGGAGTTTGCTGAATTGATCAAATCATTAATTGCGGCTAAAAAACTTAGAGGTAAATCAGAAAAATTCATTTACGAAGAAATGGCGGCATTTCTCCAATTAGGTGAAACTAATAAAAAACAAAAATTAGATACCATTGGGAGTAGAACAAAAGATATAACGCCGTTTCTAATTAATTTAGAAGATGCACTTGAAAAATGGAATCGAAGTGTGAAATAATGTTAAAATAGTTCCATCCTGATAACCTCCTATGCAAATATCATGGAATGACATGCAATTGTTTTGCATTGAATCTAAAATAATTCAATATGCAAGACACAGAAATTAAAGCACTAATTAACGCTCTTAATGAGTTAAAAAGAGAAGTCATTGAGCTTCGTAATGAAAAACAATCTTCATCCAGCAAAGAGCTATTGACTAGACAAGAAGTAGCAAAATTACTTAAGATTGATCTTTCCACACTTCACCATTGGACTAAATCTGGAATTCTTATCAAATACGGTATTGGAAAGAGGGTCTATTACAAGCAAAGTGAGGTAGAAAATGCTATAGTTCAATTGGAAACTCTAAAATTGTAATCATGACAGGATACGAATTAACCCGGAATTGGTTCGATTTCAGCTTTGCCAATCCCGATAAGGTAAAACCAAGGCACACAGCATTATATTTATTTAGTGCCGATTTATGTAATAGACTAGGTTGGAAAAGGAAGTTCGGAATTCCAACTGTTTCGACTATGGAAGCAGTAGGCATTGGTAACTACAATACCTATAAGAATACATTAAATGATTTAATCGAATGGGGGTTTATTGAATTAATCACCAAAAGTAAAAATCAACATTCTGCTAATGTCATCGCATTATGCAAAAGTGCAGAAGCAAATAACAAAGCACTTGATAAAGCAATAATGAACCATAGTCGAAGCAGTGTAGATATAATTAAACCACAAACAAATAAAACTCTAAACCACAAAAAGATATCTGAAATTGAAATTTCAGAAGTCCCCATAGTTGATTTAGTAATTTATAAATATGGAATCGAATTACGAAAAGTTATACTAGACAATGCAAGTCAAAAAAATATTCCGATAAAAAAAGTTGAAGATGCCAAATATAAAAATTGGCTTGAACCTTTAAGGTTTATGTTACAGAAAGACAAGATTTCAGAAAAGCACTTAAAAGACATCATTAATTATCTAAGAAATCCAAGCAGTGAATTTTGGCGCAAAACCATTTTAAGCACTACAGTTTTAAGAAAGAATAGTTCTCAGATACTATCTGAGATTAATTCTTCAAAAAAAACTAATGTTGGTAAAATCACCACTAATGATTCTTTAACCTCAAGACTTGAAAGCTATGAATAGTTTACACATAAAAGAGACATTAAAGATCATAGACAAATCTAATTTAAGAAAACCTATTTATACAATTGAAGGGAAAGAAATGGAAGATTATAAAATCTTTATATGGAAGCTATTTCATCGTTTCAAACCTAAGGGATATATATTGAATGATGATAATGAAAAGATAGTTTTGACCCTTCTTCCCTATTTCATTAAGTTGCCCACTTTTAATAATCATAATCTGATAAAAAATCGTGCTAGCTTAGATAAAGGAATTTTACTCTATGGTGACTTAGGAGTTGGAAAAAGTATGTTGTTTGAGATCCTTCATCGTATGGGAAAATTTCTATATGGCTTAAATAACAAAGATTTTTGGTTCCCAAAAATATCTACTGGATCATTCGTCGATCAATACATGAAGTCAACTAAAGATAATTTAAGCACATTCAATTTAGATGCATATAGACAAGGAAATTTATATATAGATGATCTAGGTTTTGAAAAGAAGGCGTTTAATAATCATGAATTGATAGGAGAACTATTATTTGAAAGATACAGAAATCATGCATTATCATTCGTAACCACGAATCTCAGCCCTAAAGAAATTTCTGAAAAATACGGTGCAAGAATTGGAGATCGTTTAGCAGAAATGTTCAATATTATCAAATGGGAAGGCGAAAGCTTGAGACAATAAACCACAACTGAAACTTAAAATTATTGAAGTTATCCGTAAGGGTAACGTTATACTAACGGAAAAAACATGGACAATCATCTATATATATGCAATTATTGCAGCGCAGAATACAAACCAAAGAAAAGAGGAATTCAGAAATTTTGTAGTACAAGTTGTAGGGTAAATGCATTTAAGCTCCGGCAAAAAGTTAAAGGAATTGAACTCCCTCATCAATCAAAAGATGACGATTACATACATAACAGTTATAAAGAAAAAGTTAATACTGCCGGGATAATAAATTCTGCTATTGGAGCAGGAGCTGTAGAGCTTTCTAAAGCAATATTGACTAGACCAGAAAATAAGCCTGCTACTAAGAAAGATATTCAAGACTTGGTATCTAAAATACAGGAGCGGTATCAGCATGTAAATAACATGCCGACTAACGCTCGTGGAGAGCGACCATTCTTTGACTCAACTACTCGAAATGTTTTATATTTTCCAGTAAAATAAAATGTTTTCAATATCTTCCTCTATACTGCATTCATTTACATCAATTAAAATCTAACTATTTAAATTTGTCTACTCAAGGTAAAAGTCTAGACCTGGAAACATAGACAATTATAATTTTAAATGTGATGAAAAACAAAAGAGAAGATTCTAACCAAGCAGATTTAGACAATCATTCTAATCAATTAAATCCTAACAATGATGAATATTGGCATTCGAGAGAAGATTAGAAAAAAGGGCAATGAAATCATTGCCCTTTTTTTTATAATTTTATACTATGACAGGAAAACTACTTATTGGAATAAATGCTTATTTAAAAAGACAATCTGATAAAACAATCACTAAAATAACTGATATCTTTCTAATTGCCGTGTTTGGTAGTAGAAAAAAAGCAGAAAATTTCATCCAAGAAATCATAAGAGAAAACAGTACCGATAAACAAAGAGAACAGCAAATCAAAAAAAGTTTAAGTTATCATACTATAAAGAAGTTTCTCACAGTTTTTGAAGGTATAGATTCTGTTTCTGAACTCTTCAGAAGAATCAATGAAATTAAAAATGGTTCGTTTAAAACTGGTCTAACAACAAATGAGATCAATACTCTTTATAAGATATATAAAAATTTTGATCTAGAAATACGAAATATATCTGGTGAAGATTTTGAATCTTCAGGTATTTTCGATCTAAATAAAATAATTAATAACATTGCACCTCAAATTACATTTTCCATAAAAGATACAAGAGAGGAATTAGAAATGAGAGATAATCGAACATTTAAAAAGTGGCTCAAATTCTTTAATTTAAATCTTAGTAAAAATGAAGATAACACCTTTAAGAAAAAGTTTAATCTCATGGAATACCTAAATATATGGAACAATTTTGTATTAAAGCATTTCAAGGATAAAGATGGCTCATTCAAAAACCTTGATCAGCTAGAAGAAGTTTTCCAAACTGGCTTAGTTTTAACTAAAGGTGACTTAAAAGAGTTCACAAAAGGAAAGGATTACAGACAATTATGGTCACATTTAGATTCCCTGCAGATCCCAAATAATATAAATTTATTTCCATATGCTATATTTATCAGACTAAGGTCTTCTATTGAAGCAGATCGGGAAAATAAGAGCTATTAACACAAATTTTATACTCATCCGTAAAACGACATATTTTGTCGCTTAATTTTTGTCTATTAGCCATTAATCAATAAATTACGGAATGAATATTCTATATCTACATGGCCTTAAGAGCAAACTGAGCGATCAAAAAAGACAAGTACTTGAAAAGTATGGAACCGTTTATGCACCAGATTTGGACTACAATCTAAAGCACATCCTACCAGAGCTCATACTTGAAAAGGTAAAAGAAACTGAGATTAATGTAGTTATCGGAAGTAGTATGGGAGCACTTAATTCTTACATAATTTCAGATGTAATTGGTCGGCCATGCTTATTATTTAATCCACCTTTATCTAAACACGAAGGAGATCATAAATTCCAGACTAATTACATTAAAGGGAATTCTTTTAAACAGCTTGCGCTTGGTGGAGTTGATGATATAGTAGATCCTAAAGAGACTTTATCATTCTTAAGTAACAATACGAGTAAAGAAGAAATAGACATCCATATAGACCCTAAACTAGGTCACAGAATCCCATTGCAATTATATAAGGAACAAACCAAAATCTTCTTCTCTAAACTCTGCTTTTAAAATATAAAATCATGTCCGTACGCCAAACAATAAAAAGATATACAAAGATCATTTCACTTTTAAGAAGAAGACCAATGAGTTTTCAAGAAATTCAGGATGAAATGTTGAATGATCCGGATGCAATAGAAGAGAAATTACAAACCTCTCAACGTACCTTACAAAGAGATATCAAAGCAATTGCTTCTATTTATGAAATAGAGATTGAATCAGATTCTTCCAGCAATAAGTATTACATCAAAGATGATATTGAAGATATACAAACGAAAAGACTTCGAGAAAATTTTGAGATCGTTAACGCCATAAAAATGTCTAAAGGTTTTGGAAATACATTAATTTTCGAAAACCGAAGACACCTAGGGACAGAGCACATGGCCGGTTTGATCCATGCTATTCAAAATAACATTTTTGTAGAGTTTAATTACCACAAATTTTGGGATGGATCTCATAGCATTAGAAAAGTAAAACCGCTATCATTGAAAGAAGCAAGGAATCGCTGGTATTTGATAGCTATGGATGAAAAGGATGGTACTATCAAAAACTTTTCTTTAGACCGCATTCAGGAACTAAATATCACGCTTCTCAAATTTAAACCTGTAAACTATAATGCTCACAAAGAGTTCAAAGAAAGTTTTGGGATTATCAACGGAACTGATGAAAAGGCAATTGAGGTAATATTATCCTTTTCGTTACAACAAGGAAGATATATTAAATCTCTACCCCTTCATGACAGTCAAAAAATAATCCTTGAAAATAAGGAGGAGATTAGATATAGCTATTATATAAAACCTACTTATGATTTTAAAATGGAGCTACTTTCTTATGGAGATCAAGTAAAAGTAATCCAGCCCGTAAGTCTGAAACAAACTATAATGGAAAACTTAGAAAATGCCTTAAACCTCTATTAACAATAGGTCTTTTGAAATCTTATCATAAAGTTTCGTAACAATCCATTGATATTAACCTTACCAACCGGGTTTGCGCTCTGACATCCCCATATTGGAGGTAATACTTTATGATCTAAGCAGTATTCAACTAACCATTTGGCGCAATCATATCCAGTAGGCTCGTTTTCCCCTAGGTCATGATCAAAACAAATAGCATCTGGCAATCCATTTTTTTGAATCCAGCAAACAAAATCTTTCTTGTTTTTTACCCAGCTTACTTCTACCTCTTTTCCAATAGGACTATAAGCCAGCCAATCTAACTTAAGTTCTAATGGGTCTCGTATATCATCGAGCCATAGAAGTTCTTTCATTTTTATTATTTCGGAATCCTCGGATTGTATTTTTCTTCCCTTTAAAATTCGTTTCTGAATTAAATTCAAACTTTTCCTGATTACAAAACTCCAGAATCTTTTTGAATTCAATTTTTTCATCGTTAAGGATTTCATGCATTAAAATCTTACGGGTTATATTATCTATTTCACCACCAGATAACTGAAAACTTTGTGCTAATTCCAAGTATTGATTTGGAGACAGGAAATCTAACTTTTGCTGCCAAATTTTCTCTCTCGCGATTAATCCTGGACTTTCTATCTGAATTTTAAACAAAAATCTTCTCTCAAAAGCGGAATCAAGATTTTCTATCAAATTGGTGGTCGCTATAAAAATGCCTTTAAAATTTTCAAGCTCTTCCAGAAGTATATTTTGAATGGTGTTCTTTGTTTGATCTACATTAGAATCTGAATTTCCAGTTCGCCTTGATAATATCGCGTCTGCTTCGTTAAACAGTAATATTGGAGTCATTTCCTGTGAAGTCCGTATCCCTTCGTACCTCGTGAAAATTTTCTTTATTAGTTTCTCACTATCTCCAAACCATTTAGATTTTGTCTCGCTTATATCAACCCTCATAAGATCCCTTCCAGTAGTTTTTGCCATTTGTAAAACCCCCTCCGTTTTACCGGTTCCAGGTGGTCCATAAAAAATACAATTTAATCCAATAGGCAGACTTTTAGACTCCAATAAATCCTGAATTTCGTGAAACCTTTTTGCTTCAAGAGCTTTGGAAAGTAAGCTTATACTTTGGTTTTCTTTCTCATTATAGTATAGTGATTTGCTACGTATTTTCTCACAGCTCACAATATCCTTTTTATCAATCTCACCTATTTTTATCCCCTCTTTTTCAAGAAGACCTCTACCCTTTTCTGAAAGTTTCAAATCTGAATCATTAAAGAACGTGGCTTTTTCAAGTTCTATTAAGTTTTTCTTAATCAATTCATTATCGCCTGAAATTAATTTCTGACTAAATTGGATTCTATATGGGGTATTTTTTATAATACCTTCCAAAGCTACAGACATAAATACTGTTTCAGATCCTGTTATAGTTTTCCATAATACATAAAGTAATATTCCTTTGTCGATGTTACTTAATTTGAACTCGTCAATGTTTTTTATAATTGGGAAATCACCATACCTTTCAAGCAATTCATCAGTTCTCATGAATAGTTCAAAACTTGATATTTCTTCTTGATTATGCTGTGCAGAAAATTCATAGATTTTTTCCAATACCTCAATAGCACTTTTTATTACATTTATCTGGGGCTTTAATGGGAATTCATTATTTATTACTGCCTCTTGGATAGCATCTGAAATAATAAATTGATGAAAGGTCTTACCAAAATTTCCCTTTTCTTTTTTTTCAATTATCAACTGCTTTTCCTGTAACGATTTAAAGAAGCTAGCATAGGGCATCAAATCGATTACATTACATTTTAAAACTTTGCTAATTGAAGAGAAAGATGCAGTTGAATCTTCCAAATTTAGAGTGAAGATCATAGAAAATATAAAAGCTTCCTCTTTTGATAGCTTAAGTTTGCTTGAAAGATATTTTAACTCTCCATCTATCTTTTGAAAGACCTGAGCGGACAATTTACTTTTCACCGAAGTATTGTATACTTCAGAAATATTATATAGTGTGTGATTTTCGAAATGTGTATTCATTCTACTATTATTTACAGCAATAATAAACAACACGGATGACAAGGCATGACGCTCATGATTGTCACAAACATTATTAAATAATAAGGCTATGAGTTTGCGAAAATACTAGGAGATCAATACTCTGATGCAAATCCAATTTTCGATAATTAAGCTGAGATTTTTTTTGATTTCTAGGACTCTTTACTTCTTCATGATGGAATACTGATTTTCTCTTAAGAGTAAGAGCCAATCTAACTTTAGATATTATCCAATTCTGAAATGTTTTATCTAAAAATTTGTGAGATAATATGCTGAACCACACTTTAAATTTTAACGTTTACTAATCAAATTCCTACGTTTACTAAACGACTTCTAATTGGTTTAACATAAAATTTACATTTAATAAAAATTATAGTTGTGATTTTTTAATAATCTTATAAAACAATTAATTGCTTTAAACCCAAATTATGGAACTAAAAACAAAATCTAAAAAAATAGATCAAGGAATGATTATGAAAGCATTAGATTATGCTTATGATAAAGCTATAAACGGAATTCCAGGTTTTGATTCAGCACAGGAAATGGCCGAGAACTATATGAGTAATTGTAATGATCAAAATAAAAATTGTGATTCGTTAATTAGATGGCAAAATACTAAAGCCGGAACAAGTGGATTTCTAACAGGTTTGGGAGGGCTTATAACAATGCCTGTAGCGATTCCGGCAAATTTAGCAAGTGTTATGTATGTGCAAATAAGGATGATTGCCGCGATAGCGTATATGGGTGGACATGACTTAAGAGACGATAGAGTAAAGTCACTTGTGTTTGTTTGTATGGCTGGAAACGGAGCTAAAGATATTTTAAAGGATATAGGTATTGTTGTTGGACAAAAATTAACGCAAAGAATGATATCGAATATTTCAGGTAAAACTATATCTGCAATCAATCAAAAGTTAGGTTTTAGATTACTAACTAAATTTGGACAAAAAGGAGCAATAAATCTAGGTCGAGCAGTACCTTTAATTGGTGGTATTATTGGTTTAACTTTTGATAGTGTCACTACAAATATAATTGGGAACACAGCTAGAAGAACTTTTGTTGAGGCGTAAAATAAATAAGTTGCAATCTGAACTTCAAATTATAATATTTTAAATGCATAACCTAAACCGCCCCTACCATCGTGCAGAGATAGACTTATTATTCACTAAGGCTAAAGCGAAAATGCATCAAAAAGCCCTGGAGAGAAGTGGAGATGGTAAAGCGTTATACACTGATTGCTACACAGGAAAAATATTACGTGGTGGTGATCGCTATGATTATGAACATATCCGCTCTTCTGAAGCAATATTTGTGTCACTTCGCGATCGCTTAAGTAATTTGGAAATTGCAGAGGTAGTAAATTGCCCTGAAAATGTAGCAGTCACTTTACGTATTATTAATCAGTCGAAAGGAAAAATGAGAATGGAAGATTGGATATCAAACCCCATGAATTGTTCTAAAAACGGAATAAACTTTGAATTAACTAAAAATGTTATAGCTGAAGCTGATAAAGGAATTCAGAAGAAAGTAAAGGAAATACTGTCAAGGTAGTTTCTTGTTTTATATTATCATAAAATTCAAATTATGCATAGTTTTAACTCAATAATATTTTGAATTGTAATGATCCTTACAAAGTATTTAAATTGAAATAATCCAAACAGCACCTACTTTGAAAAACCCACGTCTCCTTACCAAATCCCGCTTTAAACTTGCCTTAGATTGCCCAACCAAGCTCTACTATACCCGTAAGAGTGAGTATGAGAATCAGAGTAATACCGATTCTTTTTTGGAAGGTTTGGCGCAAGGTGGATTTCAAGTAGAGGAATTAGCTAGAATGGAACATCCTAATGGGATTGCGATCACTGGAGACGACTATAACTACCAAATAGTAGTCAACAGGACTTTGGAGCTATTAAAACAAGAAAACGTAACAATTTTTGAGCCTGCTTTTCTAATCGATGGGCTTTTCATTCGGGTGGATATTTTGGTAAAAAAAGGAAATCGAATACAACTACTGGAAGTCAAGGCGAAGTCTATTAGTAGCAACTCACATAATTCATTTATAAACTCCAAAGGCAATCTGGGTGGTGGTTGGAATAGTTATTTATATGATATCGCTTTTCAAAAATATGTGATGCAGCTATGTTATCCGGAATGGGAGATAACTTCCTCATTGAAACTTGTAGACAAAGATGCCACCACCAGTGTTGATGGGTTGCATACCTGTTTTAAAATAGTTTCAAGTTCCGACTTAAGAACGGGGATCTCTAAGAAAGAAGGACTTAAAAGAGAAGATCTGGGAGACTCCATTTTATGTACTATAAATGTGGATGAAGAAATAGACTTAATTCTATCTCAAAATCCGACAGATGAAACCAGATCGTTCCCTGAATTGATGAATTATTTTCGGAAGCATTATCAAAGCGACACCAAAATATTTACTGAAATTGGTTCCCATTGTAGAGGATGCGAATTCAAACAAGACAATCCAACCACAGAAGAAAAGAGTGGTTTCCATGAATGCTGGACCTCACAATTGCAACTTTCTGTTTCGGAAATTAATCAGCCTAAAGTATATGATGTCTGGTTTAATCCTGCTAAAAAAGTATTGGAAGAAGGGAGGTTCTTTATGCATGAATTATCAGAGAACGACCTCAACATTCGCCCGGAGGCAGGAAAAATAAGCAGGTCTGAACGGCAATGGTTGCAAATTGAAAAAACGATAAATAAAGATCAATCTCCTCATTTCGACTTGGACAATTTACGGGAGGAACTGGCATCCTGGCAATTCCCTCTCAACTTTATAGACTTTGAAACTACTGCCGTTGCAATTCCATTTATGACTGGAATGCACCCATATGAACAATTAGCTTTTCAATTCAGTCATCATATCGTTTTTGAAGACGGTCGCGTGGAGCATTATAATGAATATTTGAATACAGGAATTGGTGTGTTTCCCAATTTTGATTTTATCAGAGCTTTAAAAGATTCTCTTTCTATTAATGATGGAAGTATTTTCAGGTATCACAATCATGAGAATACCATTGTGAATGTGATCTATGACCAACTGCGGAATTCTAATGAAGCAGACAAACAGGAGCTTTTAGATTTTATAGAAACAATCAGTCATAATACTGGAAAATACGCAAAGGTTTGGTGTGGTGAGAGGGATATGATAGATCTTCAAAAAACCGTTGTGAATTATTATTACGATCCAATAACCAATGGATCAAATTCCATCAAAGCGATTCTTCCTGCGGTATTATATTCAAGCGACTATCTTCAGGAGAAATACCAACAGCAATTGGCAAACTTAAATCTTACAAGTAAGAATTTTGAAGCATCTCATGTGTTTCTGACAATGGAGAATGGAGTTCCAATAAGTCCATACAAAGCCCTACCTCCCATTTTTGAAGGTTGGGATAATGAACAACTGGAACAAATCGCCGATAGTCTTTCGGAAATTAACGATGGAGGAGCTGCATTGTTCGCTTATGGAAAATTACAATTCCCAGATGTAAAGCAAGAAGAAAGAGAAGCTATAAGAAATGGTTTATTGCGCTATTGTGAATTAGACACTTTGGCCATGGTGATGATCTATGAATATTTTAGAGAAGTGTGTAAATAACTCATGCAGATAAATTCCTAATCTCTGTGAAAATTGAATAAATTAATAAATGATAAATCTCTGTTTTTTACACTTCACTCATTTCCCCTAAATATTAGTCTTCAGTAAAAAAAATATGTTTTTTTTCTGGCAACTTTAAATGTTTAGACTGAATGGTATTGATCTATAAGTACAACGATAACTTCCTAAATTGGCACGGTAACTAAACCATTGTTTTTTGCTTCAAAGTAAAATTTAGATTTAAAAAAATATTTCAAATTAAACTTAACCAAAATACTCAATGAAATTACATGACTCCGATCTTCAAGAATTAACAGAAGCAAAGAAATTACTGGAAAACCCTGGTTTGGCTGCCAAGATCACAAATTATATAGGTATGCCTTTAGAAAAAGGTTTCGAATTGCTTCCAGATGACTGGAATAGTAAAATTGTAAAACTTACCCATAAAGCTATTACTAAATCCGCTGATGCTGCATTGTTCACCATGAAAAATAAACCAGGTGAAAAATCATCTAACATCTGGCATAAAACAACTGTTGCACTATCTGGAGTTGCAGGAGGTTTTTTTGGCTTTGCTGGTTTAGCAGTTGAATTACCGGTATCTACAACTATAATGATGAGATCTATTGCGGATATAGCAAGATCTGAAAACCAAAACCTAGATGATGCTGAAACCAAACTAGCTTGCGTTGAGGTTTTAGCATTAGGAGGTAAATCTGAGTCCGATGATGGTACCGAAAGTGGATATTATATAACTAGAGCATTATTAACTCAACAACTTACTTTTGCAGCAGAGTATATTGCAAAAAATGGATTAAGTAAGGAGGGCGCACCCGCTTTGGTCAAATTTTTTACAACCGTGGCAAGTAGATTTGGAATACAGGTAACAGAAAAAGTTGCTGCTCAGGCAGTACCTGTAATTGGAGCAGCTACTGGTGCAACCTTAAATCTTCTTTTCATTGATCATTTCCAAGATATGGCAAGAGGTCATTTTATTGTTAAAAGACTTGAAAAGCAATATTCTCCAGAATTTATTCAAGAAGAATACAACTTAATTTCACTCAATTAAATTCTAAAAAAATTAAAAAACCCGCTGTTGCGGGTTTTATCGTTTTAAATAATAACTACAATTGTTTACTTGAGAGACTTACCATCCTCCTCATTGAATCTATAAATGCTTGCTTAAAAGGATCATCTTTTGTGTACAAACGATAGAAATCAAGGCCTTGTTTACGATTTTTTGAAATTACCTCATCTAAGATTTTTTGAAATGCTAAATTCCTGTTTTGTTCATCAGAATTTCTTGCGACTTTAAAATCAAAATCTTTATGGGCCTGTATAGATTTTGCCACCTTCACAAACATAACCCTTTGCTCTTCCGGAGTAGCTTCCCAACCTTGAAACCAACGTTCATTAAAACTATTTATAATTAGATCTAAAGGATCTTTCTCCTCATCTGTCCCGTGAGCACCACGAGGGTTTGGGTTTAGTGGATCAACATCCGTTTCAGAATCATCTAATCCAATTACCTCATTTAATTTAACTCGCTCTAAGCCATAGGTAGATAGATCTACAGATTCTAACAATTCATCAAGTCCATCTAAAGTAGGATCTTTAATAGGCAGCTTAGGGATCAAGAATTTCAAGAACCAAAATAACTTCTCCCACTTCACAACCTCAAAAGTTAAAATGGAAGCCATCTGGCCATATATTTTCACAAACTGTTTTGCTTTAATTTTAAAATCGGCTTTATCATCATCTTCTAGTTCCAGCTCGTTAATAAATCGTTCTGCAGCTCTTTCAATGATAGGGCTTAATACTTGTGCATTTTCCTTATTAAAAAACTTTGTGGTAAAGTCTTCTACTTCATCCCATTCGTATACACCTACATCGTCCAACACTTGTTTTAACTCATGCAATACATTAACATCTGTGGCTTCACTTAAGGAAGTTGCTGTATAAAAGGGGTCAAAAGATGCTTTAATATCATCGGTAGAATTAAAAAAATCCAACACAAAAATATCTTCAGTTTTCTTGCCTAATTTATCTGCAGCTCTGTTTAACCTGGATAATGCTTGAACTGCCATAACACCTTGCAGCTTTTTATCTACATACATGGCACATAATTTCGGCTGATCAAAACCAGTTAGGTATTTATTGGCGACTACCAATATCCTGTATTCATCTTCATTAAACTTTGTGCTTGTCTCTTTTTCTGAAAAACCATTTAATCCAACTTCAGAATACTTGATACCCTTTAATTCTTTCTCTCCAGAAAAAGCGATAGCTATTTTAAATGGGTTCCCTTTATCTTTAAGAATTACCTTTAATGCCTTATAGTAATTTATAGCAGATTCTATGCTCTGAGTTATCACCATTGCCTTTGCTTTCCCTTTTAGCTTTTTTTGATTTACTATTTTAGGAATAAAGTGGTCTAGTATAATTTCTGCCTTGGTATGTATGGTTTCCTGATGCTGCTCCACATAAGCCCGTAATTTTTTTTGTGCTTTAACTGAATCAAACAAAGGATTATCTTCAATAGATTTTTCTATCTCATAATAGCTTTTAAGGGTGGTGTAATTGGCAAGGACATCTAGTATAAATCCTTCCTCTATGGCTTGTTTCATAGAGTAGAGATGAAAAGGCTTAAACTTTCCATCTTCTTGTTTAACACCAAACTTTTCTAAGGTTATGGGCTTAGGAGTCGCTGTAAAGGCTAAATAAGATGCATTCCCACGCATTTTGCGAGCTTGCATTGCCATTACGATCTTATCTTGAGCATCCATTTCATCGGGGTCTGTAATCTGCTGCCCCATTGCGCTGTTCATGCTATCGTGAGCAGATCCACTTTGACTACTGTGAGCTTCATCTATTATCACCGCGAAACGCTTGTCACTTAGATCTGCAATCCCATCAATAATAAAAGGGAATTTCTGGATTGTAGTGATAATTATTTTTTTGCCTTGCTCTAAACTCTCCCTTAATTCCTTGGATGAATAAGCCGGAGCTACAATATTTTTGACTTCAGAAAAATCTGCAATGTTTTCACGTATTTGCTTGTCTAACAAACGCCTGTCTGTAACTACAATTACCGAATCGAATAAAGGCTGTTCTAAGTTCTTACTTCCCGGGGTCTTATTATTTCTAGGGTAGGTTTCAATTAATTGATAGGCTGCCCAGGTTATGGAGTTAGACTTCCCTGAACCTGCCGAATGCTGAATTAAATAGGTTTGTCCTACTCCCTTTTCACTGGCATGATCTATTATTTTACGAACCACATCCATTTGGTGATATCGCGGAAAGAATAATGTTTTAGCTTGTAATGGATCTTTCTTTTTTCCATCCAAACGCACGAAGTGTTGAATTATATTGGCTAAACTTTCCCTTGTAAACACCTCATCCCATAAATAATTAGTCCTGTGTCCAGATTCCCCAGCACCAATTTCAGGGTTTCCCTTACCGTGTTTGTTTCCTTTATTAAATGGCAAGAAAAAAGTGTCCATCCCATTTAGTTTGGTGGTCATGTAAGCCTCATCTGTATCTACTGCGAAATGAACCATACAACGTGCAAATTGCAATAAAGGTTGTTTTATATCACGTTGAGTCTTGTATTGATGTTGTCCGTGAACTTTAGCATTTTGCCCTGTCCAAGGGTTTTTTAATTCCATGGTTACAACCGGTAATCCATTTATAAATAGAACCAGATCTATTTCTTCTCGTGGATTGTCTATAGAATATCTTAATTGTCTGGTAATGCTAAACCTATTTTTCTCAAAACTATCTTTTACCGTTTTGCTGCTGCTTGCTAATGGAAGCTGATAAAATAAGGTAAAATTCGCATCATCAACTTCTAAACCTTTACGCAGTAAATGCAATACTCCATACTTCTTGATCATCCGGTCAAAACGATTTAGGATCTTTAACTTCCAGTCGTTCTGTTTTTGTATTTTTTCTAATTCTTCTTTTTGGGTACTTTCCAAAAAGTTCCAAAAAAACTGTTCATCCAGAGCAAATTGGGTACTAAAATTAGAGGGCTGTCCAATAAAATAACCTTTTCCTGTTTGGTAAAATACATTGTGCTCTGCTACTGCCACATCATTATTACCTTCAGTCTTTAATTCTTCCAGGCAAGTGCCAGTTAAGTGCTTTTCAATTGCTGCTTCTAATGCTTGCTCGTTGGTTTGACTATGCATATACTTTTTTCTGTAAAATAATTTTCTTCAAATGATCGATAAAATTTTCAAATGATATTCCAGTTAATTTTATCCTTTCTTGTGGTATATGACCTCTAAAATCAATAAGTTTAGTATTTTCCTTAATAGCTTCAAACTCCTTATTTTCTTTTATCAAAAGTTCGAAATTATCTCCTAAGTCTGTATTTACATATACGTCTTCAGATAAATCATCAAATGAAATATTTTCGTCTACGACATTATTTCTTGACTTATAATCAGCAACATTAACAGTAATCACAGCATAATTTTCTTTGT
This sequence comes from Gillisia sp. Hel_I_29, assembly GCF_000744275.1. Lineage (NCBI taxonomy): Bacteria > Pseudomonadati > Bacteroidota > Flavobacteriia > Flavobacteriales > Flavobacteriaceae > Gillisia > Gillisia sp. Hel_I_29. The sequence goes on along the minus strand of NZ_JQLP01000005.1, from coordinate 780,658 downwards.
TACTTGCACAGCATTCTGTTTGCCGCTTACTTAAAGCTACAATTCCTCTTGGATCCCATCTGGACTTCACTTCTATATAATAAATAGGCGATCCGGATTTATAAATAATGAAATCCTGCCCATCTTGTTCTTCTTCTGTAGTCAGTTCCTCATCAAATCGAGATTCTGCAATTTTAATGGTTTCTGAAAGAGATGAATCTAATTGATCCTGAATAAGATCTTGAATTTTTAAGCCAATTTCATTAATATGTATCAAATGATGCTTTTGCCTAGCTTCTTCTTTCTGTTTTTCTTTTCCTGCATTAATAAAAGCTGTTAAGTCTGATATCTCAGATAATTCTCCAAGGATATTTACCTTTTCATCATCACCAGAAAGGATCTTAAACAAACTTGATCTTGTTTTCTCAGAAGTGAATCGGGACATTAGTAATTCTTCTTTAACTTTACTAATGTTAGGCAGCCATTCTCCCCATCTAGAACCATTTTTAGATATATTGCCTATTAATTTAATAAGAAGCTGGAATTCTTCATGGCTCTCTGGAGGTGGTAGAAATTCCCTTTTACCATTTAGTTTGGTTTCTATTTCGCTTCCTATACTCAATCCGGAAATCGAATTATTGTGATCAATGAATTTTTCAAAAGTAGGAAGTAGCAACTGATCACGTATTTCTACCTTAAGTATATTAAAATATGTAGTCTTAAATTCTTCATCCTTTATATGATCCAATTTTAAACCATTTTGACTCCGAAGCTGATACGATTGATTAGGAAAACAGGATAGTTTATCAAGAAGGTTTTTCCTTAGTTCGGAACTCATATAAAGGGTAGAGACTAGACTTTCCAATTTGCCAAGGTTATCTTTAATATACTCTTTTCCTTCTGCTCTAAGTAGTATTATATATAATCTGGCTAATAACTTAAATGATGAATCATATTGTAAGTCGACTGTCGGTTTATCTATAAGGTCATTGTTTTTAATTTCCAGATCAAACTCTGACCTGAAAAAATCAACAAATTCCTTGTTGATTTTAGTAGTCTTATTTAATCCGACATAATAGGTTAACGTACTTATCAGAGAATGAGGTTTCACGAAATCAGTTTTCCAGACATCACCTGACTTCTCTAACTCAATTATAAATGAATTATTAAACTTATTCAAATCATCTTTGAAATCCTCTCTGGAATAATTACCAACACCTTCTAAAAAATAAAACTCGGGATGTAAATAGGAACTACTGACCGCACCATTGATTTCATCCATTGTTCTAATTAATGGCTCCTCAATAATTTCCCACTTAGTTAATTCACCTTGAGTCTTAAACTCATTATGAATATTAGGAAGAGCTTTTATCTCATTTATAAGGTTAGGTTTATTACAAGCCAATTTTACCAGAAATATATAACCCTTTTGAAAGTTAACTTTTGAATAATTATTATTGGTTTGGTTCCCAATTTCATTAAATATTTGCCGATAATTAATGATTGTAAAGTCCTCAATTTGCCAATTATTTATTCTTTCAGATAAATAAATGTAATCTTCGAATTCCGGAACTTCATAAAATTGAGATACTACCTTATAGATATCTTCTAAACATTCAACTCCTTGGATTAAAATATCTTCATGCAAGTAGGAGATATTTTTTAGAGACCTAAAATCATCCTTTACTTTTATTCGCTTCAGGTCTTTTAAGGCAAGTACTAATTCTAACTTTTTTTCGTATAAAAACGAGGCTTCATCTTTTTTGAACTCAATATCGATCACAGGTAGAAAATCTACTGTATCATCTAAAGATATCTTATCAATTACTAATTTGAAAGCTTTACTTAAAAGCGTATGATTCGTATCAACATCATTTTTCAACTCTAAATTTGATGATTCTAAGAATAGATAATCGCGTTCCTTATTCGGTTTGAGTTCCTTGGCATGGATCAAAAAATTTATTCCTGAGTCTGCTGTTTTCATTAAGGGGTAAAACAAAAACATTTTTGGAATATCTACAAAATTCAGTTCATTTTGAGGCAATATAATCTTCACACCATCTGACTCAATATTAAGTAATTGAAATTCATGAATTTCTTCATTAATATTTAGAACTAAAGATTCAGAAGTACTTGATTCAGATTTTTGAAATATCACCTTTTTATTTTTATTTTCAACTTCGACTCTGTTTAGCTTCGAATTAAAGGCAAAAACAAAAGGAAGTATTGAAGGAAGATAGTCGAACATGTTTTGAATAGGATTTCTTGAATCCTTATTAGCTATATATTCAAAAGAGGTAAATTCTTTATGTTCAGATAATTCATTGCCTGGTTCGTCGCAAATATTTTCGGCATTCAAATCTTGCTTTTGAATTTTAATACTAAGCATCTCTGGAGAATCTGCATTTCTATCTATTTCAAAGTCTTTAAGCTCCTTTATAAGACTACCATCAATAGAAACGCTTCCATTGATTAAAATTCTTTTACCATATACATGGGTGCTTAAAAACCCTGTTCCATACTGCCCAGTTTCTTCTTCATTGGAACCATATTTTTTACCATCACTTGATTGCTTGATGAGTGCAGTTAAGTTTCCATCATTAAAAGGTCTCCCATTATGTTCGAACTTGAAGCCTATATCCGTTTCTTTAATTCTTATGACACCTGTATTTTCTACAATATCAAGGGCATTTTGGAACAACTCCCAGATAGCTCTTTTTTCAGCATATGGAGGTTCTATTTCTCTTATTGCTGTAAAAATTTTATTTGAATGTTGTTTAAAATTTGCTTCTCTAGATTTCTGTTTATAACTCATCTGTCCTTAATGTTTATACGGATTATTACTTCTCACATACTCTGGTTGCAACCCAATTTTAATTTAACTTAGTTTTCTTTAGGGTTTGGGTTCTATGTTTCTCAAACTTCTCCAATGCCACTTTCAAGACTTTTTCGTCAAACTGCTCCTGTTTTGTAAACTCATCTGAATACAAGGCATTTAAATAAGAGTTGCTATAGCAATCAATAAATGCATCCTTCTCCTTAATATTATTTTGAGTTGCGTAATCCCATCCATTAATGTGGGCTCTGGCTGTATCCCTTGCGAATTCAAGACTTTCTTCATCATCATGAATTCCAGCCCTTCTTTTTACATCCACCAGTTCGCTGGCATATTTTTTTGCATATTGCTCAGCATATTCTTCACTTTTACCAAGTGTGAGCGATTGATCATATATCAAAGCATAATCTTCACAATAAATTTCATGATAATGATCTTCAGCTATCAAACTCGCATATGTATTTGCATAGATCTCTGATTTTCCGATTTCTAATTGCTTCTTGTAAATTTTGAAAAAATCAGCTGCCAGTTCTTCAATAGGTCTTTCTGAATAACCTTTATTGATCACGTAGTCAACCAAAAAATCTCTGTAGCGTTTATCTCCGTTCTGAAGGTTGCAAAAGACATGTAGATCTTTTAGAGCCTCCTCTTTATTTACTTCGGCAACATTTTCATAGCATCTAATAACCGTGTTATTATTATCATGCATTATCCTTAATTTTGCTCGTGTTGTACACCAAATCTTGCTAAATCCGTTCTGTCTACAATCTATATAACAATCTATATAACTGTTTGGAACTTGAAGTAAGGTAGCGGAAGTATCATCGTTTTCAATTGCATTTTCTTCTTCCAAATCTTTTAGAAAGTTGGCTAAGAAGGAGGTGAAAACTTCCTCATACTCCATATTTCCAGTAAACTTTTCAACTTTTTCTTCAAAAGATTTTTTACCTATGTATTTTTCTATTATTGGTTTCATAAAATTAATTTGATTAACACACCTTTATCTTCCCCGTTACCACGCTATTTATTAAACTGCTTTTATACTCTTTTAACTTTGCGATTTCTTGCTGCTTTAAGCGAATGGCAGTTTCTATTTTTCGCGAAGCAGTTTCTATGTATGCTGAAATTTCTTTTTGTTCTGAAAGTGATGGAAATGGTATAATAAAATTCTTTAAAGCTTGAAAATTTAAACCTTCTCTTCCTCCCCCTTGTTGATGAAACCAAATTTGGTTTTGACCAACTTGTGATGCAATTAATCTATTTAAATAAAGTGTAGTTATTTTTTTATTTGGTCTTAATATGCAAACGTGTTGATTTACATTTAAAGGAATATCAGAATTAACAAAATAACATCTACCAATAGAACCACCTGTAATATTTAAAAGCACATCTCCTTTAAATACTTTACTATTGCTCATAGATTGATGAACTTTATCAGATATAAAAGCAACTCCATCTAATTCTATTTTATCAAAAAATATATTCTGACTTCTTAATAATGGTATTCCTTCTTCTAAATATGTTGTTCCACCGCCAGAAGGTGTAATTCCACTTCCAATTTTACTTGTAACGTGTTTTATTTTTTTCACCTCCCAATGCTCCGGAATCTCCCCTATCCACTCCACACCAGAATCTTTTAATTTTATATTAGGGTTTAAACCTTGCGTTACGGCTTTGTGTATGAGTATTTGTTTGCGTTCTTTAAGCAAGCTTATTTGTTGCTCTTTTATTGTAATGGCTTCGTCTATTTTTGTGGCTTTATCGTCCAAAAATTGAGCGATAGCGGTTTGTTCTTGAAGGGGGGGAATACCAACCATAATGGCTTTCATTTCATCATAACGAGTTGTCCATAAATCCGCAACTATTCCATGTCCCATTCTGTAAAACTCTTCAATAAAATTGTATGATTTTAAGAGATAATTACAATAAATAGGGTGAATATTTAAAGGCTCCATTACAATGTAAATCAATGATACAGACCCGTCTTGGTAAGCTATTCCGCTTGAACCTTTTCTATCCGATCGACTATTGATTACAAAATCCCCTTTTTTAACTAACTTTCTATTATCACCATCGTTAGATTTTGCTGCGCTTGCTAATTGTGGAATTGTTCCATTTTTAGTTACCGATAATGCCGGATAATCTTTATCAGAAACTTTAGTTTTTCTTTGTTCAAACCTAGTTCCTAACCGAGTTAAATCCCAATGCTCAGGAATCTCTCCCAACCATTCCACACCAGAATCTTTATAAGTTTCGTAACGCTGTACTTTGTTTTCTATTTCTACCATTAAGCTAGATTTAAAATTTCAGCAATTAGACCATCGCTTAATGTTTCCAGCTCTAAAATATCTGCCGTCACTTCTTCTATGTTGCGTAAAGGTGTATGCTTGTAAAAGTATTTATTAAAGCTAATTTCGTAGCCAATTTTAGTATTATCAAGATTTATCCAAGCTTCTGGAACATGGGGTTGTACTTCACGTAAAAAGTAATTATGGATATTTTCTTTTAAAGGGACATTTTCGGTGTCGCGAAGATCGCTTTCGGTTTCGTAGGTTATATATTCTCCGTTCTTTAAAGATCCTTTGACAGATTCTTCGACAAGCTCAGAATGACCTTTAGGAAAATAACCGAAATCTGGTAAATCTTCAACTTTGCAATCTAAGTGTTGTAATAGCTTAGTTAGTTTATCGCCTGTTAGTTTTTCTACTTTTTTAATCACTTTTTCAGCATCCGCATCATACCAACTTACCGCATTTAAAATTGCTTTTTTATCGCTGGCACTTACAGATAGTTTTAGCTTTTTAATTTCGACATCTACTAAAACTATAAATTTATTAAAGTCACTGTATTCTTCTTCTCCAATGGTGTTTAATAAGGTGGTTCCTGTTTTTACTAATTGTAAATGTTTTTGCCAGGTTTCCTTTTTAGTCAGTTTCTTTTTGTTGGCAGAAGAAAGATTTAATTCGTTTTTCTCACACCAATCTAACAATTCCTTTTCGTGTTCTTTGATGTTGGTGTAGATACTTTCTCCAAAAGTTTCAAAAGCATATTGCATTGGCTCTTGCAAGGTTTTGTCGAAACGCAGTATTTCTATTCGCTCTGGCGTGAATTGTGCTTTTAAACGTTTTGGGCGTTCTATAGTGGCCTTATAATATCCAAAATCGCTATTATCAAATACTTGCGCAGAAATACCTTGATCCCCTTCGCGATCTTCTACACTCATCTCGGTGTATGCTTTTACTATTGTTGTAATATGTTTGGGTGAAAACTCACAATTCTTGTTTCCTAAATTTTTACGCAATTTTCTGTACAACTGTCCGGCATCTATTAATTGCACCTTGCCTTTTCTATTAGCCGGTTTATTGTTGCTTAGAATCCAGATATAGGTGGTAATTCCTGTATTGTAAAACAGGTTGTTTGGCAATTGTACAATAGCTTCCAGCCAATCGTTTTCTATGATATAACGGCGAATATTGCTTTCTCCTCCTCCGGCATCTCCTGTAAATAAACTAGACCCATTATGTACAGAAGCGATACGTGTTCCGGAGGCACTTTGGGTTAAGGGTTTCATCTTAGAAACCATCTCCATTAAGAATAATAATTGACCATCTGAAGATCTTGGAATGGCATCTGCGTCTTCTTCCACACCCCAATAATTCTTCAGTTTAATTTGAAAGCGAGAATCGATTACATCTTTCCCGTCCTTGATATATTTTTGTTCGCTGCTCCAGGATTTCCCATACGGTGGATTGGAGAGCATAAAATCGAATGTAGTTCCGGCAAATTCATCTGTAGAAAGCGTAGAACCTACCCTGATATTTTCAGGATCATTCCCCTTGATCATCATATCACTCTTACAGATAGCGTAAGTCTCATCGTTTATCTCTTTTCCGTAGAGGTACACATCTCCCAAGGCTTTAATAACCCCTTCTTCATCTTTAATAAAATTCTGAGATTCGGTAAGCATTCCACCACTTCCACAAGCTGGATCGTAAATGGTCATTACCGGCGGCAAGTTGTCTTTAATAGGATCGAAGATAATATGCGTCATCAGATCGATCACCTCTCGCGGTGTAAAATGTTCTCCTGCTTCTTCGTTATTTTCTTCGTTAAATTTTCTAATTAATTCCTCAAAAACATATCCCATCCCTAAATTAGTAAGGGCTGGGAGTTTTCTGCCTTCAGGATCTTCTTTTTCAAAAGGCGTAACATTTATATAGGAGGAGGTGAATTTTTCCAAAACATTTAATAACACATCTTTCGCAGCCATATGCCGCACTTGACTTCGCAGTTTGAATTTATCTATGATCTCCTTTACATTCGGGCTGAAACCATTAAGATAATCCTCGAAGTTAGCTTGTAATATCTGCTGACTATTGGTAGCAGTATCATGTAATTTTTGAAGCGTCCATTTACTGGTATTGTAAAACACATAACCTGATGCTTCTCTTAGTCCGCTTTCGTCCCACTCGGTAAAACCCGCTTCATCTCTTTGAAATGCAAGCTCCTCCATCACGGCATCTTTAGTAGGTTCCAGTAAAGCGTCTAATCTGCGTAGTACTACCATTGGTAGAATTACATCGCGGTATTTCCCACGGACATAGACATCACGTAAGCAATCGTCTGCAATAGACCAGATAAAAGAAACGAGTTTATTGTGTACTTGTTGATTCATTACAAATAATATTAATTCTATTTTATTTTATTGTTTTATTAGGAGGACAGGACCAAGACTGGCGTTATTCCATTGAATAGTCTGACCATCGATCTTAGAGAAGGAATAATAACACTCATCCCTTGAGGATAATTAAAGTCTACTGAATAGTCATCATTAGAAATCCACTCCTTCACACTTATATCATAATCTATATTGGAATAGGTGGCAATCTGCTCTTTATGGCTAATATTTACAGAACCGGATAATAGGATGATGTCATTTGAAGTAAATTGAAACCCTGAAGTATTATTAGTAACGTTTTCGACCTTCCAACTACCGTGAATCCAATCTGGTGGGTTTATTGAAGTTTTTGCTGCGGAAGTATCATCATTCGTACTACATGAAATGCTCGTTATGATCAATAAATAAATAATAAAAAATTTCTTCATAGCTGATAAACAGTTATATGTTAATGTGGGGCATTATTATTCTTCAAAGAAGTATCGAGAATATAACTGAGAAGTAGGGAGGTTCAGGTATTAATTCACTTAGAAAGTAAATCTAAATGTTTTCTTAAAGCTTTGAAAATATATAGTGCAAAATAATGCAATCTTCCTTAGGGATTTGAGGTTTCCCATAAAACTTAAGGAAATGGATAATCAAAAAGCCCTTTAAGAAAACTCAAGAATAAATTTCTTGTGGTAATATTTCTTTTTACAGCGCCAGCTATAATATCCGGCACCGTTAAACAATAATAATTTTTAGGCATCTCTACATTTACTTCCTGTTCAATTAGGATTACAATTGTGTTGAGATGTTTTATCTCTTTAACAGCTTTATTTATTTCTATAAGAACAGCCCTATTTTTTTCAACAAGGACAAAGATCAAATTTTCTGAATTGGAATATGTCACACACTTATCTTGATGGTTTTCAACAACAAATGATTCATTATCGAAATCTTCCAATACACAGGCTAGAACACATTCTTTGACCGTAAATTCGGAAAGCCTAGCAAAAGCCCCTGTTTTATTCAAGCCTCTAAAAAATGCGAAATCTTTAAGTCCCATTCTTAGCTTAATTCAATAATTTCCCATTCCACTTCTCCCAGATCTATGGTGTTGATCATTTTTATTTCGAGAGTAGCTAGAAACACCTCCAGACAGCGCACATGCAAGCATATTTCATAACCCCCAAAGGTTTCTCCTGCAAGATTCGTACGGCTGCCGTAACTTCGTTCTTCTACAATGTGTTGGTATTGCTCTTCGGTGAGGTTGATCTCTGATTTTCTCATCTTCCTAATTTTGATACTCAAAGATCAAAAATGGAGGAGACAAGAGATGTCGCTAATAAAGACGATTAAACAGTAAATATTTAAGAAGTCGGGAAGATATGGGGAAAGAAGGTCTATAAAAACAAAAAAGCCTTGATAATCAAGAGATTGTCAAGGCTTAAAGTACTCGGAGCGGGACTTGAACCCGCACGACCGTTGCTGATCATTGGATTTTAAGTCCAACGTGTCTACCAATTCCACCATCCGAGCGTGGATATTATATGTTGCGAAAATTTTTCTTTTTTCGCTACTTTCCGAGCGAAAAACGGGATTCGAACCCGCGACCTCCACCTTGGCAAGGTGGCGCTCTACCAACTGAGCTATTTTCGCGATTTGTAAGAACATACTCTCAATAACCCTGAGAGCGCAATGCCTTGTGGCGTATTGCGGTTGCAAATTTAATACAATTCTTGTATTACCAAAGGATTTTTTAAAAAAAATACACTTTTAGGCCTTCGTTTTTTGTTTGCTGGTAAGCATGCGTTTAATTTCACTTAGCTTCATTAAAGCTTCCACAGGCGTAAGTGTATCAATATCAATATGCAACAATTCTTCTTTAAGATCTTGAAGCAATGGGTCGTCCAAATTAAAAAAGCTCAACTGCATATCTTTTTCTGCAGAATTTTTTAAAATTTCTCCCGAATCTTGCATCTGATGAGATTTTTCTAGTTTTTTCATGATCTTATTTGCCCTGTTCAATACCTGCTGTGGCATTCCCGCCATTTTAGCTACATGAATTCCAAAACTATGCTCACTTCCTCCCGGAGTCAATTTTCTTAGAAAAAGAACATTGTCTTTTAACTCTTTTACAGAAACATTATAATTCTTGATCCGCTTAAAGATTTCTCCCATCTCATTCAATTCATGATAATGAGTAGCAAATAAAGTTTTTGGATGTGCAGGATGCTCATGTAAATATTCTGTGATTGCCCAAGCAATCGAAATTCCATCATAAGTACTAGTTCCACGACCAATTTCATCAAGTAGCACTAAACTTCTTTCAGAAATATTATTCAAGATACTTGCAGTCTCATTCATCTCCACCATAAACGTAGATTCTCCCATAGAAATATTATCGCTGGCTCCTACTCTGGTAAAGATCTTATCTACCAAACCAATTCTAGCCGATTCTGCCGGCACAAAACTTCCCATTTGAGCCAAAAGCACTATCAATGCAGTTTGTCTTAATATAGCAGACTTACCACTCATGTTTGGCCCGGTGATCATAATGATCTGTTGGGCATCTCTGTCTAAAAAAACATTATTGGTAACATAAGTTTCCCCGTGTGGCAACTGCTTTTCTATAACCGGATGTCTTCCTTCTTTAATGTCAAGTTCAAAAGAATCTTCAATTTCAGGTTTTGAATATTTCTCGGTAATTGCATGTATAGCAAAAGAACACAAACAATCCAACTCCCCTATCAATCGTGCATTTTGTTGTACCGGCTGAATATAATCTGCCAACCAAGTTACAAGCTCTCCAAATATTTGTTGTTCTAACTGAAGGATCTTTTCTTCTGCCCCCAGAATTTTCCCTTCATATTCTTTTAATTCTTCGGTGATATATCTTTCGGCATTCACCAAAGTTTGCTTGCGTATCCAAGCTTCAGGAACTTTATCTTTATGAGAATTTCTAACTTCTATATAATATCCATAAACATTGTTGCTTCCAATTTTAAGAGAAGTAATTCCGGTTTCCTTACTTTCTCTTTGCAACATTCCATCTAAATAATCTTTCCCGGAGAAAGCAAGATTTCTTAAATTATCTAACTCTTCATGGAAACCTTTAGCAACCACATTTCCTTTTACAATATTTACAGGAGCATCTTCATGTAAGGTTTCTTCAATCTTATTTCTCAGCACTTCGCAACTTTGCAACCTATCTCCTAAAACTTTTAGAGCTTCTTCATTGCTATTCATAGCCAGCTCTTTTACCGGAGCAATAGCGTCTAATGAATTTTTAAGGTGAAGTACTTCCCGCGGACAGATCTTTCCTGTAGCAACTTTAGAGATCAAACGTTCCAGATCACTGATCTTTTTAATATTTTTCTGAATATTATCCAGCTCCGCCCTATTCTCTATAAGATGCGCAACAACTTTGTGCCTTGCCTTTATCTTCTGAACGTTTTTAAGCGGAAGTGCCAGCCAGCGTTTCATCATTCTCCCTCCCATTGGGGAAATAGTCTTGTCTATAACATCTAATAAAGTAACCGCATTTTGGGCGTTGGAATGATATAATTCTAAGTTTCTGATGGTGAATCTATCCATCCATACATATTCTTCTTCCGCAATTCTTGTGATGGAAGCAATATGTTGAAGTTTGTGATGCTGAGTTTCTCCTAGATAATATAAAATAGCTCCGGAAGCTATGATGCCTTCCGCTAAATGATCTATTCCAAAACCTTTTAAAGATTTGGTCTGAAAATGTTCATTTAAAGATTCATAGGCATAATCCAATTTAAAGATCCAGTCTTCCAAATAAAAACAGTGAAAGGAATCTCCGAAGGTCTTTGTAAAATCTTTCTTATGATTTTTCTGAACAAGCACCTCACTCGGACCAAAATTTTGAAGCAACTTATCTATATATTCTGCATTCCCCTGAGCAGTTAAGAATTCACCGGTAGAAACATCAAGAAATGAAATTCCCATGATCTTCTTACCGTAGTGAATAGCACACAAAAAATTATTGGTCTTGCTGTTCAACACCTCATCATTCATGGAAACACCGGGAGTGATCAATTCGGTAACACCACGTTTTACAATGGTTTTGGTCATTTTTGGATCTTCTAATTGATCGCAAATGGCCACACGTAAACCTGCTTTTACCAGTTTTGGCAAATAAGTATTCAAAGCATGATGTGGAAATCCTGCCAAAGCGGTTTCCACTTCGCTCCCATTACCTCTTTTAGTAAGAACTATATTTAAGATACGAGCGGTTTTAACTGCATCTTCTCCAAAAGTTTCATAAAAATCTCCTACGCGAAACAACAGCAAGGCATCGGGATATTTATCCTTGATGCTATTATATTGTTTCATTAACGGGGTGGTTTCTTTTGCTTTTTTGGCTGCCAAAATCTAATGAATTAATTTGCTGCTAAAGTACTTATTCCATTTTTTAATTGAAATTTAAGCGGAAGCATTTATATTAAAATTATGCACAAAAAGGTTCGTTTAAACTTTAAAGTAAATCTTTCATTGTCAGTTCGAGCGAAGTCGAGAACTATTTGGTAGTAAAGATTTAGGTTTCGACTATAGCCTGTATTGAGCGAAGTCGAAATACTCAACCTGACATCTATAAAATTTTCGCTTATTTTCCATGAACACCTCTTCGGAAATTTACACGATTTAATTATTTACCGAAGTTTCCATAATCTACATCCTTGATGAATTTTATCAAGCCCGGAAAGAAATGTTCTTGATCGTCATATTGAGAAAGATGACTTCCATTGGGACAATATAAATAACGCCCATTTTGAACTTCAATAGACATCCATTTCATATACTCAGGATCCATAGTGTCATATTTTGCACCAATAACTAAGGTGGGTACTTTAATTTCTTTCAATCTCTTGGATACATCCCAATCTTTTAAGGTAGCATCCCCGGCAATACCAAATTCACTCGGACCCTGCATATAAACATACACTTCCGGATTTAAATGATCAAAAGCTCTGTTGATAGAATTTGGCCATTTTTCAATAGGCATTCTTAACAGGTGTTCTGCATAATGATGTTTTAAAAGCAATTCCATATATCGCGGATTTTCGAAGTCTCCTTTCGCTTCTAGCTCTTTCACTTCAGCTAAAACTTTAGGATCCATTTGTGGCCCTATAACATCTTCCGAATATTTATTATACGCCGGCGCACTGGCCATCATATTGGAAATTATAAGTCCTTTTAAATGATCTTGATATTTTAAAGCATATTCCATTGCAAGAATTCCACCCCAAGACTGTCCGAACAAATAAAAATTATCCTCATCAAGACCCAAAGCTTTTCTAACTTGCTCTACCTCATCCACAAATCTTTCATTAGTCCAAAGGCTTTTATCTGAAGGCTGATCGCTATAATAAGATCCTAACTGATCGTAATAAAAATACTCAATTCCTTCTGCAGGTAAAAAGCCATCAAAACTTTCAAAGAATTCATGAGTCCCACCCGGGCCTCCATGAAGCAGCAACACTTTCATAGTGGGATTATTACCAACTTGTTTGGTATACACATTAAAAGTGCCTTGATCTGTAGTGATAGAGATCATCTTGATGCCTCCAGTAAATTTTATCTCAGGATCTGTATACGTAAGATAATCGCTGGTTTTCGAATCTAATTTACTATCGGATTTGTTCTGAGAAAAAACAGTGGTAGAACAAAGAATTAGCAATACTAATAACTTCGGAAGGCTTAAAATTTTCATATCTAAGTAAAGGATTGATTTATAAAATACCATTCCTTTAAATTACATAAAATTCTGATGTGTTTTACTGATATCCTGCCGCTTGAAGATTAAATAATTCTGCGTACAGCTTATCATTCTTCATCAACTCTTCGTGAGTTCCAATTTCAAGAACTTCCCCGTGTTTAAGTACCATAATTCTATCTGCAATTCTCACCGTACTAAATCTATGCGAAATAATAACGGCCGTTTTTCCTTCGGTTAGCTTAATGAATCTGTCAAAAGCTTCGGTTTCTGCTCTTGCATCTAAGGCTGAAGTAGGCTCGTCGAGAATAAGAATTTCAGAATTCTTCATGTAAGCTCTGGCAATAGCGATCTTTTGCCACTGTCCGCCGGAAAGATCTTTACCATTCTTGAACCGTTTTCCAAGTTGCTGATCATAACCTCCAGGTAATTCTGAAACCACCTCATCTGCCAAACTTTTCTGGGCAGCGCCATCAATCCTACTCTGATCGCCAATTTCTGAAATCTCTCCCATAGCGATATTCTCTCTCAAGGTCAGTTCAAATTTTACAAAATCCTGAAAGATCACTCCAAAGTATTGCTGATATTGTGCCTGATGATATTTGTTGATTGGAACTCCATCTAACAGAATTTCACCTTCGGTAGGTTCATAGAATCTAAGCAACAATTTTATTAATGTAGTTTTCCCGGCTCCATTTTCACCTACAAAAGCTAATTTCTCACCAGCTCTTAAGTCAAAATTAATATTTCTAACCACCCATCTTTCAGACTTTGGATATTTAAAACCTACATTTTTGAATTCAAATCCTTTTTGAATCTTCTTCGGAAGAGGCAAAGCTTCATCAACCTGATTTTCTTCATATTGAAGATCTAAGAATTCGAAGTAATCTTGAAGATAAAGGGCACTTTCCGTAATCGCAGTAAATCTGGTAAAGAAGCCTTGTAATTTTGCACGAAGCCTGTTGAAAGATCCGGAAAGGAAAGTAAGATCACCCAAGGTTAGAAATCCTGCTACCGTTCTAAAAACTATAAATACATACGCACCATAATAAGCTCCGGTTCCAATTACGTTGAACATAGAACCCCAACTAGCGCGTTGTTTTGCAAGCTTCTTACTTTCTTTGTAATATTTATCTGATAATTCTTTAAACCTTTCCGCCAGATATCCCGAAAGTCCGAATAATTTCACCTCTTTGGCAGTTACATCACTCGCACCTGCATATCTTAAATAATCTAATTCTCTACGTTCCTGTGTCCAGCTTCTAGCAAGCGAATAACTTGTTCCGCTGAATTTAATTTCATTGATAATGGTTGGAATGATGGAAACCACCAGCAGAATGAGCAGCCAAGGTTCAAAAACTACTACCCCACCCAATAATGAGATTATCACAATCACATCTTCTGCTTGGGTTAGAATATTAGACATCAACCCTACTCGACCAGTAGTTTGTTGACGTGCCCTTTCCAGTTTATCATAGAATTCTGAATCTTCTAACTGATCTAAATTCAGCTCTGCAGTTTTCTTTATGATCCTTACCGAAGTATCAATAGAATATTGGTCTCCAAGCAAAGCGTCTGTTAAATTGATAGCTCTGCTCATTAAATCTGAGAGTATTGCTAAGCCAAATTCGGCTCCAACAAAAAGCCACAGTCTATCATAATCTTTAAGATCAGCAGCCATTTGCACCACTACTTCGTCAATAATAATTTTACCTATCCATAATAAAATTAGCGGTAAAATCGCATTGATAAATCTGCATAGGATGTTGATATAGAACAAGCCCGGATTAACTCTTCTTATCTCTTTAAAGAATCTAGGCACAAACTTCAGGGAAGCAAAACTCTCCCGAAGATTGATCTTATTTGGCTGCATGGATAATTTTTGTCTTGGCAAATGGAATTAATTTAATTAAGGATAGGATGAAAAGTATTGATTCTCACCCTATCTAATGAAAATTAAGACGAGAAATCGTCAGAAACTTACTTGTTGAAAATTTCTATTTTTTATTTGGCTCTATTTTAAATTCAGTTGGATGTTTTGCCCCCATTAAATTTTCTACAAAATAATCCCATCTTCTACGCATCATATAGTAGCTATCTTTCCCAAACCCATGTCTGGCATTAGGAAAAATTATCAGATCAAAATCTTTATTAGCTTTTACCAAAGCATCAACAACCAGATAGGTGTTGTAAGGAGGAACATTATCATCTAATCCCCCATGCGCCAGTAACAATTTCCCTTTTAAATTTTCCGCAAATTTAGCGTTAGCCTGATCATCATAATTAGAATTCCCTGCTTCATCCTTAGTTAAAAGCCCAATATATCTTTCTCCCCAGTCATCTTCATAATTTCTGCTATCATGATTTCCAGATTCTGAAATCCCCACTTTATAAAATTCAGGATATTTGAACATTGCGGCTGCAGTAGCGAAACCTCCACCAGAATGCCCCCAAATTCCAACGCTATTGAGATCTAAAAATGAATATTTTTTAGCTAATTGTTTGATTCCTGAGATTTGATCTTCTAAAGTATTATCTGCCATATTACCATAACAAGCATCATGAAAAGATTTAGATCTACCCGGATTACAGGCTCCATCGATTATTACTACCACAAAACCCAACTCGGCTAAAGCTTGATGATCACTTCTGGAAACTGAAAAAGATCTACTTCCAACTCCGCCTCCTTGCGGTCCGGGATAGATATAATTCACCACCGGATATGTTTTTGTACTATCCAGATCTGATGGAGTAAACATCAATCCATAAAGATCCCATTTATCATTTTTAGATCTTACAGTGATCTGTGTTGGAGCTTTCCATCCAATTTGCTTTAAACTAGAAATATCTTCCTTTTCTAAGTTAGAAATTAGCTTTCCATTCATGTCCCTAAGAACCGCTGTATTTGGTTTTGAAGGAGTTGAATAATTATCGACAAAAAACCGTGCTTCAGGAGAAATAGAGATAGAATGATTTGAATTTTCCGGAGTTAATAGTTTTAAATTTTCACCTTTAAAATCTATCTTATAGAAATGACTGAAATATGGATCTGAATCCTTCTCTCTTCCATTAGCTTCAAAATAGATCTCACGTTTATCTGTATCTACCTTTAAAACCTTTGTTACCACATAATCTCCCTTGGTAATCTGATTTTTTAATTCGCCAGATCTAGCATCATATAAATATAGATGCCCCCAATCATCACGTTCAGAATACCAGATGATCTCGTTTGATTTTGGTAAGAATTTCCAATTAATTGCACCTTGACCAGACTCATATTGCGTAGCTACCGTTTCTTCAAAAATATCACGTACTTCTCCTGTGGCGGCATTGGCTATTCTTAGTTTTGCTATTTTATGATCTCTAGAAGTTGAAACAAAGGCTAGCTGCTTAGAATCTGCACTCCATTCATTATCATCAAAAGATCCTGAGCAAGAAATATCATCACATAAACTTCCTCTTCTAGGATCGTTTTCCACTTTTAAAGGTATTATG
Source organism: Gillisia sp. Hel_I_29 (assembly GCF_000744275.1). Classification (NCBI taxonomy): domain Bacteria; kingdom Pseudomonadati; phylum Bacteroidota; class Flavobacteriia; order Flavobacteriales; family Flavobacteriaceae; genus Gillisia; species Gillisia sp. Hel_I_29. The sequence continues at coordinate 763,942 of NZ_JQLP01000005.1, read as the reverse complement.
GTGGAATTTTCTACATCTATAATTACACGTTTTATCTGAATAACTGCAGAATCTTCCGCTATTGGGTATTTCCATTGCTGTAGCTTAGGGGCTCCAACATTTGTAGAAACCAAATACATATCGCTCACATGTCTTTGATCTTGCCGATAAGTAGCTATTTTCTTTGAATCTGGAGACCAAAGCAAAACTGGCCTATCACTTTTACGCCATCCGGCATTGTCTGTAGCATATCCAAAGTTTTCAACTCCATCTGTGGTTAATTGAAATTCTTCATCTGAATTCAGATCTTTTATCCATAAATTCCAATCTCTTATAAAAGCTGCTTTCGTACCATCTGGTGAAACCACATCATAATAAGATGCAGTCGTTGACTTTTCCTCCTTAGATTGAGAATGGACTTTTAAGAGCGATTCTACAGAATTATAACTAGATTTTTTTCCATTATTAGCATTTACGAATATATACTGTGTTCCATCTGCCGTATTCACATTATACCAAAAATTTCCATTCTTTAACCAATTTGGATTTACACCTCCATGAGTTACTAGATCTCTTACACTGGCTCCGAGATATTTTGTAGCTCTTTCATAATCATCTTTGGTTACTTCTCTCACAGTTTTATCCTGTGCGTTAATTGAAGGAAATGAAAAACCAATTAGAGCAAAAGTTAGTAGAATTTTTCTCATAAATTTATTTTAAAAGCATGTAGATATAAAAGGTAAAAAGTTTTATTTCGATCATTTTTATTCAATATAAAGAGCTTTGCCTGCATTTTCATATTTATCTCCCGATATCCAAAACGGTGTCTTAGGATCATTAGCAATCAATCTCGCAGATAAAACATAGGATTGAAAGAACTTAAGTAAATATTCATAGTCCAAACTCTCTGCCTCATCTCCAGCCTGATGATAATATTTAGTAACCTCCCCATCAAAAGATCTAAATCCTAACGAATAGGTTGGAGCAGGAATTCCCTTTTTAGCAAAATTTACATTATCACTTCTATCAAATAAATTCTGCTCCGGAGCTGGATCGTCTATTGCGGTTAGTCCAAATTCTTTAGCGGCTTGCTTAATATTTTTATTAGCAGTAGTTCTTTCCAGACCAACAATGGTGGCAATAGAAGTATCATTATAACCTCCATTATCACTATTAAAACAGTATACCATTTGTTTTAAAGGTAAAACCGGATTTTCTGTGTAGTAAGAACTACCTAACAACCCCTTTTCTTCCCCAGTAAACAAAATAAACAGAGCGGAACGTTTGGTTGGATGTTTTGATAGATTTTCTGCAACACTTAAAACGGTTGTGGTACCTACAGCGTTATCTCTGGCACCGTTATAAATAGTATCTCCTGTGGCATCTGGCTCACCAATCCCTACATGATCATAATGTGCAGAATAAATAATGTACTCATTTTTTAACTTTGGATCTGTTCCTTCTATGATCCCAATTACATTTTGAGAATGTACTTCAGTCTCTTTAGGAGCATTTATTTCTAATTTAACAGCGATCTCTTGCCCAATTTTTAAATCTGAAGGCACTCCTCCAGATTCTTTGATCCAAACATAAGGTATATCGTTAGACCTTTCTAAGGTATCATTTTTCTTAATATTCTCTAATTTATCAGCATTGAAATGATGAGCTATAGCACTCCAATCATCCTCTCCATTACTAACCATTTCTACAATTCCAATAGCACCTGCCTCTTTAGCTAAATCTGTCTTTTGTGATGTTAAGCCAAACGCAGTCCTTAATTCATTATTTTTTGAATTTCCGGAGAGCAAAACAACCAACTTCCCTTTTACATCAAGATCTTTATAATCCTCTTCCAGCCCATGTCCTACATATATACCTCTACCGTTAAAATCCAGCTTTGCAGGCACTAATGCAATAGCATCCTTCCTATCCATATTATTTAAAGAAACAGCAAAAGATATAGGTGCTTCTGTCTTTTTCAGAATAACGTCTTGATAATAAGTTCCGGTTAACGGATTTGGCTTTGCACCATAACCTCTTAGCACGTTCGCCAAATAAGAAGCTGCAATTTTATTTTCTGAAGTACCTGTTTCCCTACCTCTTAATAGATCATCTGTTAAAAAATAGATATGCCCTTTAATAACATTTTTATTTACCGTTTGTTGAGTTTTCTCTTTTTCTGATTGAGCAAAAATTAAGTTGGAAGTAAGCATCAAAATGCTAAGTATAAAATAATATTTCTTCATTGTATGGCTGATTAAAGTTGCCTAAATATAAGATTATTATCACTTTATATAGTAGTATCAAATTTAAATAATCGATACTATCATAAAGCAGATATTGCTCTGAAAAATTGAAATGATAATTGTTACTTTTGCTCTTATGGAAAAGAGAAAGCTTAAAAATAGCGAGTTAGACAGGAAAAGTATTTCTGAATTTAAAGAAGCTAAAAAAACTCCAATCATCGTAATTTTAGACAACATTAGAAGTTTAAATAATATTGGATCTGTTTTTAGAACTTCTGATGCATTTCTAATTGAGAAAATATATTTGTGTGGCATAACGGCACAACCTCCTCATAAAGATATTCACAAAACAGCACTTGGAGCAACCGAAACCGTAAGTTGGAGCTATGCTGAAGATACGTTAGATGTTATTTTTAAGCTGAAAGAAGAAGGAATAAAAGTATATGCCATAGAGCAGGCAGAAAATTCCACTATGCTACATAATTTTAAGACAGATCTTAATAGTAAATATGCTATTGTGTTTGGAAATGAGGTAAAAGGTGTTCAACAAAAAGTGGTAAATCTTTGTGATGGAGTAATTGAGATCCCACAATTAGGTAGTAAACATTCTTTAAATATTTCTGTAAGTACTGGAATTGTTATTTGGGATCTATTTTCTAAAATGACTTTTAGTACGAACTAATTCTGAAGAGGAAAAAACCGTATTATCAATTTATACCTTATGTTTAGATTTTTTTATACTTTGTAGATGTAAGAAAGTTAGAAAGTTATCTGTACAATTATTTCTTATCCATTATCTTTGAGCTAAATTTGCCCCAATGGAAAAAAAAATCACCCCTTATAAAGGTTCTTCCCTCAACAAAAAAGAGCAAGTAGAGCAGATGTTTGATAATATTTCTGAGAATTATGACGGCCTTAACCGCGTTATTTCTTTTGGAATAGATGTTAAATGGAGAAAAAAGGTGATAAAACTCGTTGAGGCTACAAAACCAAAATCTGCACTAGATATTGCCACAGGAACTGGAGACCTCGCTATAAGCTTAGCAAAAACTGGTGCAACCGAAATTATAGGCTTAGATATTTCTGAAGGAATGCTCTCTGTTGGAAGGAAAAAGATCGCTTCAGAGAAATTATCTGATAAAATTAAAATGGTACAGGCAGATTCTGAAGCTTTACCATTTGAAGATAATAGTTTTGACGCCATTACTGTAGCCTTTGGGGTTAGGAATTTTGAAAATCTTGAAAAAGGGCTCACAGAAATATATAGAGTACTAAAACCAAAAGGAATCTTTGTGGTTCTAGAAACTTCTGTTCCAACAAAATTTCCTTTCAAACAAGGCTATAAATTCCACTCTACTGTTATGCTCCCTGCAATCGGAAAATTATTTTCTAAAGACAAAGTAGCTTATTCTTATCTAAGTGAGAGTGCTGCCGCTTTTCCATATGGTGAAAAGTTCAACAATATTTTGCGCAAAATTGGGTTTATAAATGTAGAAGATAGACCTCAAACATTTGGAGTTGCCACAATTTACACTGCTTCTAAAAATTAATATGAAAAATTTTTTTGCCATTATAGCGCTGTTCTTATACAGTTTGCAAGGGAACGCTCAGATCTTTTCTGATGGACTTATCAATAATGAGAATTTTGATAATAAGAGATGGTCCTGGGGATATTTTTTAGGTTTTAACACGTATGACCTGGATTTTGACCTTAAAGAGTTTCAACCTAATAAACCTTTTCAAGATAAAGGCTATAATGTAGAACGTACTATAGGTTTTAATGTTGGACTAATTGGAAATCTTAAATTGAACAACAATTTAGATCTTAGACTTGAACCTGGAGTTAGCTTTAACCGTAGAAATTTTCAACTTTTAAAAGCAGATCAAAATACCATAAGAGAAATAAACGCAACTTATGTTCATGTTCCTTTATTGCTAAAATTCTCTGCAGATAGGATGTACAATTTCAAACCATTTGTAGTGGGAGGATTATCATCATCTTTAAACCTTTCTAGTAATGAAAATAATCCTGACGATAATAGTGTAGGACAGTTTAGAATGAAAACTCTTACATACTACTATGAAGTTGGAATTGGCATAGACCTTTATTTCTATTATTTTAAACTTTCACCTTCACTACGTGGTGTTTTCGCTATAAATGATGAACTGGTTAGAGATTCAGATCCAAATAGTATATTTACAGGAAATGTAGATAAAATGAGGTCTAGAGGTATATTTTTAAATTTCACTTTTCAATAATTCTCCTGTCGTCTAAATTCGCCTAGCAGTATAGCCGTTGCAGTTGCCACATTCAAACTTTCAGTTTCTTCAGATTTTCCGTATTGAGGAATATTAATTTTTTGAGTTACCAGATTTTCTATATCTGAAGAAATTCCATTAGCTTCATTTCCCAATACTACAATTCCTTTTTTAGGAAGTTTAGTTTCATAAATATTTCTTCCCTCTAGAAAAGCACCCAACACCTGTGAAGAGTTCTGCTCCTTCAAAAATTCTTCAAGATTTACATAAGAAATAGCTACTCTTGCAATACTTCCCATTGTGGCTTGCACTACTTTTGAATTATAACAGTCTACCGTATCTACAGAACAAATCAGCTGTTCTATTCCAAACCAATCGCAAAGTCTTATTATTGTCCCCAAATTACCTGGATCTCTTACCCCATCTAATGCAACTACAAGACCCTCTAAATTAATTGAGATTTCTACAGGAATTTTAAACAAGGCTACCGCTGTTTGAGCAGTTTTAAGTCTACTAATCTTCTGTAGTTCTTGCTCGCTAATTAAATGCGTTTTAACCTTTGGAGCATTAAAAATAGATTCTGTTGTAAATAAAGAATCTAACGCTACATTAGATTTTAAAAGCTCGTTAATTCCTTTTTTACCTTCAACTACAAATAAGCCATTTTTAGTTCGGTTTTTTTTTTGCTCAAGACTTGTTATTAACTTAATTTGGCTTTTGCTTACCATACAAATAATCTATTTTTGAATTCTTAATTCTGCCTTATTGAAACGCTTGCTTGCAAAAATATCGTTATTTATTTTAATCCTGGTTATAATAGTTTCGTGCAACGCGGTAAAAAGGGTTGACGCTAATGAATTACTTCTTACAGAGAACACTATTTTCCTGAATGGTGAGAAATCAAAAGACTCAAGAATCTACAGTCAGCTGTATCAAGAACCTAACGCAAAATTATTAGGAGTACCTCTAAGGCTCCATTTTTACAATTTAGCGAAACCAGACCCCGACTCTGTATTTATAGATTGGTTGAATAAAAAACCGAATAGAATTGAAACATTGAATTCCATTTATTCTAAGAAACAGGTTCAGCGCATGCGAGAATCTTATGTTGGAATTAATAAATGGATAGAGAACACAGGAGAAGCTCCAGTTATTATTAATAAAGAACTTGCCAAAAAATCTAGCAATAGATTAAAATCTTGGTATTTCAATAATGGTTGGTTTAATGCAGAGACAGATTTCACCATTAATCCAAAAGATAGAAAACGAGGTGAGATCGAGTTTTTTGTAAATAGCCACGACCCTTACATTGTAGATTCTATCAAACAAAGAATGCAATCAAAAGTTATTGATTCATTATACAATCTACATACGGATGAATCTAAAATTGTATCTGGAGTTCAATACAGAACTTTAGATTATAATGCTGAAAGAGACAGGCTTAATACTATTTTCAGAAATAATGGAGTGTATTATTTTGATCAGGAATATTTGAGTTTTGAAGCAGATACTGTTGGTACAGATCATAAAGTTAATACGACCATCATTGTAAAAGATAGAATGGTAGAACGTGGCGATACTACTTCTCGCGTACCTTTTAAAATTCATAAGATAAGCAAGGTAAATGTTTTCACAGATTATACGTTTGAGAACAGATATAAACCGGTAACAGATAGTGCCTCATATAAGGGGTATAAGATCTATAGTTTTGATGAACTAAATTATAAACCGCAGGCAATTACAGATGCTATTTTCATAAAACCCGGCGAGATCTTTAAAGATACCGATAGAACCCGAACTTATAACCGAATGAGTTCTTTACGAATCTTTAAATACCCAAATATTGAGTACGTTCCAGATCCTACAGATAGCACAAATACAGATCTAGTAGCTAATATTTTTCTTACTCCCCAACAAAAGTATTCACTGAGCTTTGATTTTGATATTTCTCAAAGTAATATTCAAGATTTTGGAATTGGCTTTGGAGGTTCCCTGCTTATTCGAAATATCTTTAAAGGTGCAGAAACTTTCGAGATCTCGGGAAGAGGAAGTGTAGGTTCTTCTACAGATGCAGCACAGGGAAGTTCAAGAGATCAATTCTTCAATATCTCTGAATTGGGAGCAGACATTAAATTAGTAATCCCTAGAATTTTCTTACCGATAAAAACAGATAGGATCATTCCAAAATATATGTCGCCATTTACCAGCTTAAGTTTGGGAGTTAGTACACAGAATAATATAGGATTAGACAAACGTAATTTAAATGGGATCTTAAATTATAGCTGGAATCCATCCAAGAATATTTCAGACAAATTAGACTTGCTAAACATTCAATATGTTCGGAATTTAAATACTGATAATTACTTTAATGTGTATCAGAATTCTTACATCAATTTAAATGAAATAATAAATACTCCTGGGGTTAGCACTAATCCAAATTATTTAAATAGTGATGGGAATTTGAGCATCCCTAATGGTGCAGATAATTTCTTGAAAGATGTTACCTCAGAGAATTCTTCTACCACCGGATTAAATTCAGATCAAATTCAAGAGATCGATAATATCAACGAGAGAAAAAATAGACTTACGGAGAATAATTTGATCTTTGCTACTAATTTCACTTACATCAACAATAACAAAGAGAATTTATACGATAATGATTTCTCAAGATTTCGATTTAAAATTGAGTCTGCAGGAAACTTTTTATGGGCTCTATCAGAACTATCTGGCGCCCAAAAGGATGAAAATGGAGTTTATAGCATAGTGGGCGTAAATTTCTCACAATACCTAAAAACAGAAATAGATTATATCAAACATTGGGACCTTGGAAATAAAAATATTTTTGCCGTTCGAGCATTTGGAGGTATTGCTGTACCCTTTGGAAATGCCAATAGTATCCCTTTTATTAGAAGTTTCTTTGCTGGGGGACCTAATGATAACAGAGCGTGGCAAGCATACGATCTAGGACCTGGAAGTACAGGTGGAAGAAATGAATTTAATGAAGCAAACATGAAGTTGGCTTTTAATGCAGAATATAGATACAACTTATTTGGCGCTCTAAATTCAGCATTTTTTATAGATGTAGGAAATATCTGGAATGTGGAAGATGTAGTTACAGATCCTGCCGCAACGTTCACATCATTCTCAGATCTTAGAGATATTGCAGTAGGATCTGGCGCTGGATTAAGATATGATTTTAACTTTTTTGTTCTAAGGTTTGATGTAGGTTTTAAAACGTATGATCCAGAACAAGACCTTGGAAATAGATGGTTTAGAAATTATAATTTTAGCCATGCTGTTTATAATGTAGGTATCAATTATCCGTTCTAACCAAAGTTATTTTCTTATTTTTGTAAACCTTAATTTGATATACAATATTATGAGTCACAATATAAAACCCGGTGTAGCCACAGGAAAAGAAGTTCAAGAGATCTTTAAATACGCAAAAAGTAAAGGTTTTGCTTTACCCGCAGTAAACGTTACAGGATCTAATACAATAAATGCTGTACTTGAAACAGCGGCAGAATTGAACGCTCCGGTAATTATACAGTTCTCAAATGGAGGAGCTCAATTTAATGCAGGGAAAGGTCTGTCTAACGAAAATCAACAAGCTGCAATTGCTGGTGGCGTTGCAGGAGCTAAACATATTCATGAATTAGCAAAAGTTTACGGTGCTACTGTGATCTTACATACAGACCATTGCGCAAAAAAACTTTTACCTTGGATTGATGGTTTACTAGATGCAAGTGAAAAGAATTTTGAACAGTTTGGATTTCCTTTATTCAGCTCTCATATGATAGATCTTTCTGAAGAACCTATTGAAGAGAACATAGAGATCTCTAAGAAATATTTAGAGAGAATGAAAAAAATGGGAATGACCTTAGAAATTGAATTGGGAATTACCGGTGGTGAAGAAGATGGTGTAGACAATTCTGATGTAGACGATTCTAAATTATATACCCAGCCAGAAGAAGTTGCTTATGCTTTCGAAGAATTAAGTAAAGTAAGTGACCAATTTACAATTGCTGCTGCTTTTGGAAATGTTCATGGAGTTTACAAGCCAGGAAACGTAAAACTTACTCCAAAGATTCTGAAAAACTCTCAGGAATTTTTGAGTGAAAAACATAACCTTGAAGAAAACCACATAGATTTTGTATTTCATGGAGGTAGTGGATCTACTTTAGAAGAAATTCGTGAAGCTATTGGTTACGGAGTTATTAAAATGAATATTGATACAGATCTTCAATATGCTTTTACAGAAGGTATACGCAATTATATGGGCGACAAAAAAGATTATTTAAAAGCTCAAATTGGAAATCCTGATGGTGCAGAAGTACCAAATAAAAAACATTACGACCCACGAGTATGGTTACGTGAAGGCGAATTAACTTTTAAAGCTAGATTAAAGCAAGCTTTTGAAGACCTTAATAACGTAAACACTTTATAATAAACAAATTATTGACAGCTGGAATATATACTATTCCGGCTGTTCTCTTTCTAATAGGTTTCTTGATTAAGTTATCTCTCTTTTAGATATACTCAAGAAATTTAAAATAATTAAGACTATGGCCTGGTTTAAAAGAACTCAAAAAGGTATACAAACCCCTACCGAAGAAAAGAAAGATGTACCAAAAGGATTATGGTATAAATCTCCAACAGGTAAAATTGTAGATGCAGAGCAACTGGAGAACAATTTCTATGTAAGCCCGGAAGATGGTTATCACGTTAGAATTGGAAGTGTAGAATATTTTAAAATTCTTTTTGATGATAACAAGTTCAAGGAATTAGATAAAAACATTTCTTCTAAAGATCCCTTAAATTTTGAGGATACTAAAAAATATACAGATAGGTTAAAAGAAGCACAAGAAAAAACCGGATTGAAAGATGCTGTTCGTACCGCGGTTGGAAAATCTAAAGGTAAAGATATAGTGATAGCTTGTATGGATTTTAGCTTTATTGGAGGTTCTATGGGATCTGTAGTAGGAGAAAAGATTGCTCGTGCGGCAGATTATGCTTTAGAACGCAAATTGCCATTTATGATGATCTCTAAATCTGGAGGGGCAAGAATGATGGAAGCTGCACTATCTTTAATGCAAATGGCTAAAACATCTGTAAAATTAGCACAATTGGCAGATGCTAACATTCCTTACATTTCTTTATGCACAGATCCAACAACAGGAGGAACCACGGCTTCTTTCGCAATGCTAGGAGATATTAATATTTCTGAACCTGGAGCACTTATTGGATTTGCTGGACCAAGGATTGTAAAAGATACTACAGGTCAAGATCTACCAAAGGATTTTCAGACTGCAGAGTATTTAAAAGAGCATGGATTTTTAGATTTTATAACTCCAAGATCAGAATTAAAAGATAAGATTAACTTATACTTAGACTTGGTTCTTAATCAACCGGTTAGAAAATAATATATCAGAATGCTATCTATAGAAAGGCTGAAATATTAAAATTTGACTTGAGAATAATTTATAAGAAAAATATAGTATCTTTGCCGCTTGACAGAAAATCTGTTTATACATAAAAATCATTAAAATTAATATTGGAATGTATTTATCCATAGAAGAAAAACAAGATCTATTCGCTAAACACGGTAAAGGTAAAAATGATACCGGTTCTGCTGAAGGGCAAATCGCATTATTTACTCACCGTATTTCCCACCTATCAGATCACCTGAGAACTAATCGTAAAGATTATAACACAGAAAGATCTCTAGTATTACTAGTAGGTAAAAGAAGAAGACTCCTTGATTACTTAATGAAAAAAGATATCATGAGATATCGTGCTATTGTTAAGGAATTAGGATTGAGAAAATAAATTTTAAAGGGGGCTCATGCCCCCTTTTTTTATATATAATAAGCACGTAGATTTGCTTAATGTTCTTTCTTAAAATTGTCGCTCTTAGATTAGAATAAGAGTAGTTTTTCATTGGTCAACCAACACTACAACAACAACACAACACAATCCCGATGAGACAGTTCACGGGAGACCTTTGTTTAACAATCCCTGTTTATTATTACAGGTGTAGAATTCAAAAACATTATGATTCCAAAAACATTTAAAGAGGTTATTGACCTTGGTGATGGTAGAGAGATCTCTATCGAAACCGGTAAATTAGCAAAACAGGCACATGGTTCAGTAGTTGTGCAATCTGGAAAATGTATGTTGTTATGTACTGTAGTTTCAAACTACAAACAAAGCGATGTAGATTTTCTTCCATTAACGGTAGATTATCGCGAAAAATTTGCGGCAGCAGGTCGTTATCCTGGTGGTTTCTTTAAGAGAGAAGCACGCCCTAGTGATGGTGAAGTTTTAACAATGCGTTTAGTAGACCGTGTTTTAAGACCATTATTCCCTAAAGATTATCACGCAGAAACTCAAGTGATGATCCAACTTATGTCTCATGACGATGACGTGATGCCGGATGCAATGGCAGGATTAGCAGCATCTGCAGCTATTCAACTTTCAGACTTTCCTTTTGAATGCCCAATTTCTGAAGTACGTGTAGGTAGAGTAAATGGTGAATTCATCATTAACCCATCTAGAGCGCAACTAGCAGAATCTGACTTGGAAATGGTTATTGGTGCATCTGCAGATTCAGTTATGATGGTTGAAGGTGAGATGAACGAAATTTCTGAAGAAGAAATGACGGAAGCTATCAAAGCAGCACACGAAGCTATTAAAGTTCAATGCGCAGCTCAAGTAAGATTAGCAGAAGCAGTTGGTAAAAAAGCAACTAGAGAATACGACGCAGAGCCAGAGAATGAAGATCTTAAGAAAAAGATCCATGATATGGCTTATGATAAAGTTTATGCAGTAGCTCAAGCAGGTTCTGCTAAGCACGAACGTAGCGCAGCATTCGATACTATAAAAGAAGAGATCAAAGCAACATTTTCTGAAGAAGAACTTTCAGAATATGGTGGGATGGTTTCTAAATATTATTACAAAGCTGAAAAGGCTGCGGTAAGAGATCTTACTTTAAATGAAGGATTACGTTTAGATGGTAGAAAAACTACAGATGTTAGACCAATTTGGTGTGAAGTAGATTACTTACCTTCTGTACACGGATCTTCTATTTTTACACGTGGGGAAACTCAAGCTTTGGCTACGGTAACTTTAGGAACTTCTAGAGAAGCAAACCAAATAGATATGCCATCTTTTGAAGGTGAAGAAACATTCTATTTACATTATAACTTCCCTCCTTTTTCAACTGGAGAAGCTCGCCCAATTAGAGGTACTTCCCGTAGAGAAGTTGGACACGGAAATTTAGCTCAACGTGCATTAAAAGGAATGATACCTTCAGATTGTCCTTATACTGTAAGAGTTGTTTCTGAGGTATTAGAATCTAACGGTTCTTCTTCTATGGCAACTGTTTGTGCCGGAACAATGGCATTGATGGATGCAGGTATCCAAATGAAGAAACCTGTTTCTGGTATTGCAATGGGATTAATTTCTGATGGTGACTCTGGGAAATATGCAGTGCTTTCTGATATTCTTGGGGATGAAGATCACTTAGGAGATATGGACTTTAAAGTAACCGGAACGGCAGATGGAATTACCGCTTGCCAGATGGATATTAAAGTAAAAGGACTTTCTTACGAAATTCTTGTAAGTGCATTAAAACAAGCAAGAGATGGACGTTTACACATTCTTGAGAAATTAACTGAAACCATCTCTGCTCCACGCGAAGATGTGAAAGAATATGCTCCTAAAATGGTATCTGTTCGTATTAAGAATGAATTTATTGGTGCTTTAATTGGACCAGGAGGAAAAGTGATTCAAGAACTTCAAAAATCTACAGGAACAACTATCGTTATTAACGAAGATCCTGTTACCGAAGAAGGAGTTGTTGAGATCTTAGGAACTGGACAAGAAGGAATCAATAAAGTTCTTGCTAAAATAGAATCTATTACCTTCAAACCAGAAAAAGGTAGCGTTTACGAAGTGAAAGTTATTAAAGTTCTTGATTTTGGAGCGGTAGTAGAATATATAGATGCACCAGGAAACGAAGTATTATTACACATTTCTGAGTTAGCTTGGGAACGTACCGATAATGTAACTGATATTGTAAATATTGGAGACGTTATGGATGTTAAATACTTTGGAGTAGATCCAAAAACACGCAAAGAAAAAGTTTCTCGTAAGGCTTTATTGGAAAAACCAGAAGGTTACCAACCAAGACCACCAAGAGAAAATGATAGAAATGATAGAGGTCGTGACAACAGAGGTGGTTCTAGAGACAACCGAGGTCGTGATGACAGAAAACCAAGAGAAAACAGAAACGATTAATTAGTTTCTTCTCTAATATATTAAATGCTCTGAAAATTTCAGAGCATTTTTTTTGTTTAATTTTTGCGTTAGGGATAGCAGCGAAAAGCCCGCAGCGACTGCAGGGAGCGAGGACTTGAAGCGCATAGCCCGACCCGTAGGGAAACGCCCAAATAAAAAATAATAAGAGTTTTGTAACATTTCAAGCTCTCTTTACGTATAACTTAATACAGGAGCTATTCATAATTAAAAATCCAAGGAGAAGATAGATGAGACAACTTAAGATTACGAAGCAGGTTACCAACCGTGAGACTGCTTCGCTAGATAAGTATTTGCAAGAAATTGGTAAAGTTGACCTGATTACTGCCGATGAAGAGGTAGAATTAGCGCAACGAATTAAAGCGGGTGATGACCGAGCTTTGGAGAAACTCACAAAGGCGAATTTACGTTTTGTGGTATCTGTAGCTAAACAATATCAAAATCAGGGATTAACTCTTCCCGATCTAATTAACGAAGGTAACTTAGGTTTGATCAAAGCAGCAAAACGTTTTGATGAAACTCGTGGTTTCAAATTTATATCTTACGCTGTATGGTGGATCCGTCAGTCTATTTTGCAAGCTTTGGCTGAGCAATCTAGAATTGTACGTTTACCGCTTAACAAAATTGGATCTATTAACAAGATCAATAAAACTTTTGCTTTCTTGGAACAATCTCACGAGCGTCCACCAAGTGCAGAAGAAATTGCGAAGGAACTAGATATGACCATTAATGACGTAAAAGAGTCTATGAAGAACTCTGGACGTCACGTGTCTATGGATGCTCCTTTGGTAGAAGGGGAAGATTCTAACCTTTACGATGTATTGCGTTCTGGAGAATCTCCAAACCCAGACAGAGAATTATTACATGAATCTTTACGTACTGAGATAGAACGTGCTCTTGAAACTTTAACTCCACGTGAGGCCGATGTGATTCGTCTTTACTTTGGATTGGGAGATCAACACCCGATGACCTTGGAAGAAATTGGTGAAACTTTTGACCTTACTAGAGAACGTGTAAGACAAATTAAAGAGAAAGCGATTAGAAGATTAAAACATACTTCTAGAAGTAAAATATTAAAAACATATTTGGGATAATCATCCCATAGACGATGACAACAGTATAGTCCCGATATCTATCGGGGGTAACTGTTCGTTTTTTGATTGATGAATGAACCCCGGAGTGATGACCGGGGTTTTTTAATATAAAAAATTTACTTTTTACGGTATGGATCTAATTAAACAACTCATAATTTTTCATTATTTTTATATGAAACACTAAATGACTGGAATGAATTACGCAATAAGTTATGTTAGCACTGCAGACATTAACCTAACTTCGGAACAAATAGATGAGGTACTTAGTTGGAGTGAAAACTGGAATAATACACATCACATAAAAGGCTTATTATTATATTCTGATGGAAATTTCCTACAAGTAATAGAGGGTAATAAAGAAATAATCTTAAAATTATTTGAGGGAATTAAAAAAGACCCACGGCATCATAATATTATAAAGATCTTTGGAAAAGAGATAGCCGCAGGGAGTTTTGATGATTATAAAAGTGATTTTTTATCTGAACATCGAAAGTACGATGAAGAGACTTTAAGCAGGTATTTAAATAATATTCAAACTTTAGATCAAGGTTCGCAAAAAGTTGTTCAAACCATGCTCAACGCCTTTGTAAATTAAACAGATTACGTTTTATTCTTCTTATTTTTGTGCGCAGAAACAACACAACATAAAATTATGAGCACAAAATTAATTGCACCATCTGTCTTAGCTGCAGATTTTGGGAATCTGCAACGAGATCTAGAAATGATTAATAATAGTGAGGCAGATTGGTTTCACATAGATATCATGGATGGTGTTTTTGTCCCGAACATTTCTTACGGAATGCCTGTTCTAAAGGCTATTGCAAAACATGCTAAGAAAACCATCGATGTACATTTAATGATCGTAGATCCAGATAGATACATTAAAGAGTTTGCAGCGTTAGGGTCTGATATACTTACGGTTCATTACGAGGCCTGCACTCATCTACATAGAACTATTCAGGCAATAAAAGCTGAAGGCATGAAAGCTGGAGTAGCCATTAATCCTCATACCAATGTAGATCTTTTGAAAGATATTATAAAAGATATCGACTTAGTTCTAGTAATGAGCGTTAACCCGGGGTTTGGTGGTCAGAGTTTTATTGAAAATACTTATAATAAGGTAAAACACTTAAAGCAAATCATAGAAGAAGCGGGCGCGCAAACACTTATTGAAGTTGATGGGGGTGTTACAGACAAAAATGCAGCTGGGCTTACAAAAGCTGGTGCAGATGTATTAGTAGCAGGAAGCTATGTTTTTAAGGCGGAAGATCAACTTGAAACTATTAAAGGACTTAAAGAAATTGCAAATTCAAACTAAAGAGTACGAAATTATAATTATTGGTGGTGGTCCTATAGGAATTGCCTGCGCCTTGGAGGCAGAAAAAAATGGACTTTCCTATCTTATTATCGAGAAAGGATGTCTTGTAAATTCTCTCTACCACTACCCTACAAATATGTCTTTCTTTTCTTCTTCAGAAAAGTTAGAGTTAGACAATATCCCATTTATTAGTACCAATGCTAAACCTAAAAGGGCAGAAGCCTTAGAATATTACCGAAGAATTGTCTCTAATAATTCTCTTAATATTCATCTTTTTGAGACGGTTATAGCTGTAGATTCAAAAAATGAAGATGCCCATGTTGTTAAAACAAGTAAAAATGCCTATACCGCTAAGAATGTGGTGGTGGCAACTGGTTTTTATGACATTCCAAATTATTTGAACATTCCGGGAGAAAATCTACCAAAAGTAAATCACTATTACAACGATCCGCATTATTTTGCTACTCAAAAAACAATAGTTGTTGGAGCTAGTAACTCTGCTGTAGATGCTGCTTTAGAGATTTATAGAAAAGGCGGAGAAGTTACTATGATAGTGAGAAAAGAAGAAATTGGTAACCGCGTTAAATATTGGGTTAGACCCGACATTATAAATAGGATCGAAGAAGGAAGTATTAAAGCTTATTTTAATTCATCGCTTTCAGATATTAAAGAAAATGAAGTAATTATATCTACGGAAGATGGGGATGTAACTATAGAAAATGACTTTGTGCTTTTACTAACCGGATATAGACCGAACTTCAAATTTTTGAAAGATATTGGTATAGATCTATCAGATGATGGGCGGAAAATTCCGGAATATGATGAGAATACCATGGAAACTAATGTTCCTGGTATTTATCTTGCCGGAGTTATTTGTGGCGGTATGGAAACTCACAAATGGTTCATAGAAAATTCCAGAATTCATGCTAAGATGATCTTAGATAATATTGTTAAAAGCAACTAAGCTTGACGATAGCACATAAAAAAAACGGTTCGAAATATTCGAACCGTTTTTTTTATTTATATATAAACTATAATAAGGTTGAAGGACATACATATTTAGATTTTGGAATCTTGGTTTCTGCAAGTGCTTTAAACCCTCCTCGAATGTCTGTAATATTATCCCATCCTCTTTGCTTTAATATAGAGGATGCGATCATACTTCTATATCCACCAGCACAATGTAAATAAACTTTCTTATCCTTTGGAATTTCTGAGAGATGCTTATTTATCTCATTTAGAGGAATATTCTCTGCCTCCAAGAGATGTTCAGAATCGAATTCGCTCTTTTTACGAACATCAAAGGTCACCGAGTTATCTTTATTTAGTACCGCAAATTCTGTTGCATCTATACGGTTTACAGAATTAACAGGTTTCCCATCCTTTTTCCATTCATCAAACCCTCCTTTTAGAAAGCCAATAGTATTGTCATACCCTACACGAGATAATCTTGTTATGGTTTCCTCCTGATTTCCCGGATTTGTAATAAGTAAAATTTGCTGTTTTACATCTGGTATCAATTCTCCCACCCATTGTGCAAAACTTCCATCTAGTCCAATATTAATACTATTAGGCACAAATCCTTTAGCAAAAACCTCAGCATCTCTTGTATCCAACATTAGCGCACCAGATTCATTAGCTACGGCTTCAAAATCTTGTGTGGATAATGGAATGTTAGCACGCTCTCTAACTTTGTCTAGACTTTCATATCCTTTAATATTCAATAGAACATTTTGAGGAAAATATACGGGAGGTGCTGTAAGACCGGTAAGAAGCTCTTTAATAAATTCCTCCTTAGTCATATCTGGGCGTAATGCGTAATTAAATTTCTTTTGGTTCCCTAAAGTGTCTGTAGTCTCTTTACTCATCATTTTACCACAAGCAGAACCCGCACCATGATTTGGATAAACAATAAGATCATCGCTTAAAGGCATGATCTTATTACGTAAAGAATCAAAGAGATGTCCGGCTAACTTCTCCTCCGTAAGATCTGAAACAACATGTTGTGCAAGATCTGGCCTACCTACATCTCCTATAAACAAAGTATCTCCGGTTATAATTCCATGTTCTTTATCATTTTCGTCTATAAGCAAATAAGTGGTACTCTCCATGGTATGTCCGGGAGTATGAATAACTTTTACCTTGTAGTTTCCAACCGAGAAAATTTCTTCATCCTTTGCAATGGTTGCTTCATAAGCAGGAGCAGCACCGGGACCAAATACGATCTCTGCTCCTGCTTTTTTCTGTAAATCCAAATGTCCACTTACAAAATCTGCATGAAAATGGGTTTCAAAAACATACTTTATTATTGCCTTATCACTTTTAGCTCGCTCTAAATAAGGTTCTACTTCTCTTAAAGGATCGAAAATAGCAGCCTCACCATTACTTTCAATATAATATGCTGCATGCGCTAAACATCCTGTGTAAATCTGTTCTACTTTCATAATAATTAAGTTTTTATGCAATCGCTTAAAGATTATTTGCTCAGCTGCGAATGCAAGATTTATAATTCAAAATTATGCTTAGATCTGCAGTTATACAGTAACAGACGTTACCAAAGCCAACAGTTTTAAAATATTTAATAGATCTAAGATTGCTTCATTTCTATCTTAATAGCTATAATAATAATTGAAAAATGAAGCTTGATTCAAATCTAAAAAGAAAGACTTTTTACGATACTGACTAAAATCATGTATGTAGAGATATGCGGAAAATTTTAGTTAATTATGGGAGTGATACAAACTAATAGAAGCAAATAAAAAAAGCAGCTTAAAATTTAAGCTGCTTTTTAATATCTGAGATTATTAATAATTACATTACTACTACATCTGCATTTTTATATATGGTACTTCTTTTATTTAGAAGTCTTCCGTAGAACGCAAGATCTGTTTTAGAAGTTTTTAGTGACTTTTTCAGCCATTTATTTTTTTTATCATCTATTGGAAATTGATACACTTCTATTTGAGGATAACTAATTAGAGAAGATGGTTTATCTGATACTTCCACTCCAATTTCTATAGAATGAAGTTCAGAATTATAAGATACATATTTAGCTAAAAAATTATGTTTTATAAGATCAACTAAATCTGCCGGCAACTCTTCACAGTTAGAGCAGGATTTCAGATAATCCTGAATAAGAGCTTTCATTTCGGTCTTTATCTGTCTTTGATTATAGTATGCTACCATGATGAATTTATTTTTTCAAATTAACAAGGGTAAAATTAAAAAAACCACTCAACGGGAATTCAAAATTAGAATAGGTTTAACGCATTAACATAAATATATCAAAAAATTCTACAAAAAGCATTCAATAACTCTATCAAAATAGCATTTACACTAAAAATATTGAATTTCAAGTAATAGACATCTAACTATACGAGAGTCAATTAGAGCGAACTTTTCTAAACCGTAAGTGCATGATTCAGATATCTTCTAAAAGGGAGCATTTCTTTATATATGTCAATAAGCTTATCTTGAAAGTTAGATGCCATGATTTCCTGAGGATCCAAATCATATTTTATGGAAAAGCTTTTATATCTCATAAGATCTATGAATCTATGATCTTGTGAATATCCTTTAGGAGCAGTTTTAAGCATATCGCTTTCCATCATTGCGCCAAAGTTCCTTTTAAAGGAAGGTTTGTTTAAGATCTTCACAAATTCTTCACCATCATAATCTAATGCTCCTCTTAAACTTTTTAAAATATCATTTTTAGGATTGTGAATTCCACCCGCAACAAAACTGCCATGAATACCTAAGTGAATATAAAAATCTCCCAAACCTTTTGTTTTATCTAACGCAGCTCCAAAATGATCTTTGTATACCGGTTTATTAGGATGAAAAAGCAGATTATTATTAATTCTATTAATTGCCTGTTTCCCGGTAGTATGTGTATAATTTGAATCTACCATAGAAAGTTTAATATCTAGCTTATTAAGCCATTCTATATACCAATCTCGAATCTGGTGATATTCATTCCTATGCTCATCCATCCATTCTTTATGATTATTCTTTTCTAATCGATTGAGAAAATCGAACATATCTTTAAAACACATTTTCGACATTATTTAAGGATTTATGGTCTGTTCATTTTTTAAACGAACGTACGTTAAAGATACTAAATTAGCAGTTTTAGAGATCTTTGCGTTACCATAAACGTTCCTCATTAATGATCTACCAGCTATAAAAGAAAATTGCACATATTAAATTTTAATGAAAATATCTTCATTGTACGGAAAACCGTAAAATTAGAAGTAAGAGAAATACTACATTTGAAGGAGAATAAAAATAGATATCTAGGATACTATTTTAGATACCTAAAAAAGCTATAAAATGCCAGTCAATAAGAAGCTGCAAATTGGGTAGGGACTATTTGCAACTCTTAGGCTGGTATTTTTCCTTTAAATATTGCACACACTTTCTTCAACTTTTCCAAGGTACATCTCAACAAATTTTTAACATCTTTATGGTTCCTTGTTCTTTCAATAACCTCCTTTTAGTCAAATTCTTCAATTAGAGCAAAAATTTGGTAGTTGTAAATTAGATAAGCTTTTTTATGTTTCATGTAATTCTTAATTGCTTAAGCCGACTTTAGGAGCTTTAGCTATTAGAGTATCAGATATATATCATATTGATTAACTTTAAAGCTTCTTATACATCAATTTATATATAAACAAAACCAATGAGTGGAAGTATTCTTTTTGAAGCTATAGTCTTTCTTGCCGCAGCTATTATTTGTGTTCCGTTGGTAAAAAAGTTAGGATTAAGTTCTGTTATTGGATATCTACTTGCTGGAATTCTTATTGGCCCCTACATTTTTGGTTTTATTGGTCACGAAGGAGAAGACATTTTAGAATTTGCAGAATTTGGAGTGGTTATGATGCTTTTCCTTATAGGTTTGGAGATTCAACCTAGCAATTTTTGGAAGATGCGAAAGATAATCTTGGGGATGGGATTCACTCAAGTTTTTGGTACCATGCTCCTCACCTATCTAATATTTTATGCTCTGAATCTAGAATGGCATATATCGCTCACTATTGCCATGGCGGTAGCGCTTTCTTCTACTGCCATAACATTGCAAACTAACAAAGAGAAGGGTTTGATGAATACTTCCTACGGTGCTTCCTCTTTTTCAATCTTACTTTTTCAGGATATTATAGTCATTATAATGCTTGGATTACTCCCTTTATTATCAGAAATATCTACAGCAGATACTCCCGTTGTAGATGCGAGCAAAGCGCATGAAAATCTTCTTGACAACCTACCAATAGGATTGCAGGCATTATCTATTATATCTTCTGTGGTACTGATAATATTTACCGGTAGATATTTAATTGTTCCTATGTTAAGATTGGTTGCTAAAACTGAAGTTCGAGAACTTCTGGTAGCTGCAGCTTTATTAATAGTTGTAGGTATATCTTATGTTATGGGTTTGGTTGGGTTGAGTCCTGCTCTGGGAGCTTTCCTTGGCGGGGTGGTACTTGCAACTAGTGAATTTAAGCATGAGCTGGAAAGCACCTTAGACCCTTTTAAAGGCCTGCTTTTAGGATTATTCTTTATGGCCGTAGGCGCTTCCATTAATTTTAGAGTAATTGCAGAAGAACCATTATTAATTGCTGCGTTGGTAATAGGGGTGATAGTAGTAAAGGCAAGCATTCTATATATTGTTGGCTTAATATTTAAATTGAAATTAGACCAAAGATTATTACTAACTGTAGGATTGGCGCAAATTGGAGAATTTGCTTTTGTGTTGATATCCTTTGCGTTTCAGCTTAATATTTTCAACCAAGATCAAATGGATATTTTATTAGTAGTTACGGCGCTTACCATGACACTTACACCTATTCTTTGGATTATTAATGAACGATTAGTGCTCCCTAAAATTGGAACCATAGAATCTATTAAGAGACCTATGGATTCTATAGAGCAGAAACATAAGGTAATTTTATTAGGCTTCGGACACTTTGGAAGTACCATAGGTAGGTTTCTTAGGGCACACGGAGTAAAAACTACGGTAATTGAGCAAAATTCTAACAGAGTAGATTTTCTAAGAAAAATGGGATTCGAGGTTTACTATGGAGATGTATCCAGATTAGATCTTCTAGAATCTGCAGGAATAGCAGAGGCAGATTTTCTTATTTCGGCTTTAGACAACCCAGATCTAACACCCGGTTTAATGAAAAAATTAAAGAGTAAATACCCAGATCTTAAACTCATGGTTCGCGCTAGAAATAGAGACGATGCATATAAGTTACATAATATAGGAATAGATGATATTTACAGAGAATCTCTAGACACCTCTGTAAAAATGGCTAGCGATCTTTTGTTCTATATGGGTTTTGATGCTGGTGCAACCAAAGAACAAGCAGATAAGTTTATAAAATTAGATACTGAAAGTCTTAAAAGACTAGCTGCTACCCCTAAAGACGACAAAAAATATATATTCCAAGCTAGAGAAGAGATCGCACAACAAGAAAAATTATTGGTAGAAGATCTTAAAATAGGAAGTAGTGAGATCATCAAATAACAGCAATATATTTTAGGAAATACAGGTTAAGTATTAAAGTTATCTAAAATGTTTTGCCATTACTAACTAATCGTTTAGCTTTGTACTGTAATTAGAAATATGGCTAGAAAAAAAGAATATATAGAAGAAGAAGTTATTGAAAAGGCTATGAACCTTTTCTGGCGCAATGGGTATGAAACTACTTCTATGCATATGCTGGAAAAAGAAATGGGCATCAATAAGTTTTCTATATACTCTAGCTTTGGAAGTAAAAATGGTGTTTTCTTGGAAAGCTTAAAATGCTATAAACAAAAATTAAATCTTATACTCCAAAAGCTAAAGGATGCTCCAAGTGGAGTTGCAGGAATCAAGCAATATTTTTACGATTTTATTGAGTTCACCAGAGAGACCGAGTTTGGTAAAGGTTGTTTAGTAACAAATACCGCGAATGAAATAGGGACCGATGCAGATGAAAATATTAAACAAGTCTTAACTGACTTTATGGATGAAGTAAAACAGCTATTTCTCAATACTTTAAAAGTTGAAGAAAATGAAAACATCTCTGTAATAGAGCAGCAAGCTGATTTTCTAACAATAGCAATGTTTGGTTTGTCTTCTGCTACACGAATCTTTACAAATAAACAACTAGAGAATTATATTGAAAATGTCTTTAAAGACCTATAACATTTTTTTTAATCACAAACTAACCGATTGGTTAGTTATAAAATCACAGTCATGAAAAATTTATATATAACGCTCACCTTGATTTTATATTCAATTTCTACCACTGCACAAATGGACTATAGAAGCTATGAAAATCTAAGATCGGAAGAACAAGCTTTATCTGTTGATAACACAACAATAAGCTATACCGCTGATGTCTTATCTGAAGAAAATTTTAGCTATAGATCTTTTCTTAGATCTGCTAAAGAATCAAATGTTAATTACCCTATTGGAGAGGAGAGTTTCTCTAAAGCAGACCTAACCAAACTTCTTAGAAGAACAGCGAAAAAATCTGCGAATTCCTCTGAATTTAATTTGAATCTTACTAATAGAAACCCTGGGCTTACCGCCTACTTCTCTCAACGTCAAACAGATTCACTTTACAAGAAATTCAAAAAAGCAACGGTTAATCAGTATATGGTAAATCTCGCTAATAACTGGGATTACTAGAAGGCTAAAAAAAGAAGATTTAACAATAATAATAATTAATTCAAATATTTACAATTATGAGTACTTCAAAAAATGAAAATTTAAAAGTTCACACTTTAGAAACAGCTCCGGAGAAGAGTAAGTCTTTACTGGAAAAATCCCAAAAAGCTTATGGCTATGTTCCAAATTTACATGGTGTATTGGCAGAAGCTCCAGAATTATTAGAAGCTTACCAAAACCTGCATGAGCTATTTGTAAATTCATCATTCAATAATGACGAACTTACCGTTGTATGGCAAACTATAAATGTAGAACACGAATGCCATTACTGCGTACCTGCACATACAGGTATTTCAAAAGCAATGAAAGTAGATGATGCAATATCTGACGCTCTAAGAAATAGAACAGAGTTACCATCAGATAAGCTTCAAGCGCTACACAACGCAACTTTATCCTTAACTAGAAACCGAGGTAATATTTCTCAAGAAGAAATAGATGCATTCTACGCTGCAGGATATAATCAGAGACACTTATTAGAAATTATTCTTGGATTGTCTCAAAAGGTGATAAGCAACTATACTAATCGTGTAGCTCAAACTCCTTTAGATAAAGGATTTCAACCATATGCATGGAGTAAATAAGAGGTTATATCTTAACTACTTTAAATTATTCTATTTAAAAATGAAAAAACCTTCCACTATTTTGGAAGGTTTTTTTCTATTATATCTGTATTAATAATGATTATGAATTTGTTCTACATTTTAAACTAGATACCTTCAGTATAATCTTCTTCTCCTTTATAAGCCATCACAATATCTAGCAATATTCTATAAATTTCATATAATTACCCTCTGTATTAAATAGTATATTGGGCCACAAGAAATTCTGATGTAGTTCTAATTCAGAAAAACTTTAGTCTGCAAACCAAAAATGGGAAGATCAAAAATTTTTTATGCACTTTGCGTTTGCTTTTTTACGCTATGTACAAATGCGCAGGAACGAACTATGCTAGATGGCCGAGTGCTGAATAATCTTAGTATTCTGGAGAATGTATATCTCAAAAATATATCTACCGGCAGATCTTTAATTACAGATATGAATGGAGAATTCTCTCTTCTCACCAAACTGGGAGATACTCTTATTTTCTCCCATATAGGAATGAAAGATCACATTGAATTTGTGGATGCTAAAAATATCGAGAATAACAACCTCATTATAAGTATGACAAATATTACTAATCAATTAGAAGAAGTTAATATTACTGATGTTTCTAAAATAAACGCAGTAAGTCTGGGCATAATACCTAAAGAGATTAGATCTTACACACAATATGAAAGAAGACTAGAAACCGCAGGAGATTTCAAATGGATACATCTTCTTGGGCTTCTAGGCGGTTCGTTGGAGGTAGATCCAATTCTAAATGCTATTAATGGTAGAACAAAGCAATTAAAAAAGAACATTAAATTAGAACGAAAAATAAAAAACATTGGCATCTTAGAAGGACATCGTGATTTTTTACAGAACGCTATTGGCTTATCCGAAAAACAAATAGGAAGACTAATCTATCTAGCTGCTGAAGAAGAAAATGTTCAAGAAATCATTGATTCTAATAATAAAGGAAGGATAGAAATTTTTCTTCTTGAAACCTGGTTAAAATTTAAACAGGATGATGAATAATTATTCCACGCTTCCACAAAAACATGATGATTTTTTAACATTTCTCATTTAATAAGCACTAAAATAGTACTTAGAAAAGCTGATATAAAGTTGTTACTATCAAGCCTTTAAAATTTAGAGATCTAACCGACAAAAGTTCTCTTTGCCTATAAACTTCTAAGTTGAAAGGCGAAGCCAACAAATTAATGCCACTATTCTTTTTCAACCGTATTCCCTGCCCGGAAATTATATCCATATTGGGCTCAAAATTTTTATCGGGAAGGTGTTCTGTTAAAATAACATATTTAAAATCTATTAATTTTTTCACAACACGCGCCACCTCAGCATTAGACAGATGTTGCAAAACCTGTCTGACTATAACACAATCTGCTACCGGCAAACTATCTTCCGCAATATCTAAACATAAAAATTTTAGATCTTCTTCCTTAAACCTTGTTTTATTGTATTCAATTAGAGATTCTACTATATCTATCGCATAATATTTTTTAGTAAAATCAATTAACTTACTACCAACATTAAAATCGCCACAACCCAGATCACAAACTGTTAATCGAGGATTAAAAGTTGATAGAAAAGAGCTTACTACTTCTAAATATGGGTCTATAATTTCAGGATCGTGAGATCCTAACCCAGAATAGAATTCAGATTGATTAGAACCCCAAAGATTCTTCTCATAGATCTGTGCCATAGCATCTTTAGTAGGCCAAGCTTTCTTTTCTTTCTTAGGATTATCTGTTCTCTGTTTCATAAAAGAATATTGGATTACCTGCCAATATTATAAAATTATCCATTATCAATATAGTTATACACCTCTTTTGAAAATGTTGTTTCAAAATACAAATTAGTGGCTGAAGTATTATTTTTAGATATACAATGTGATCAAATTAATAAACCACTAACTTGAATTCTAATATTTTTCCAAAAATAAGATATTTTGAATCTCTGAAAATATCAAAAATAGCTACTATCTATAAGCTTTGAGAGTTAAAAAGAGACTAATTCAGGATTTATTAGTAGTTTTATTTTATGATAAAAGCAGTTATTATAGACGATGAACTTAACGCTCAAAGTTTACTTGAAAAAACCCTGGAAAGGTACTTCCCAAATAAGTTTAATATAGTACAGAAATGCAATTCTGTAGATGAAGGTGTGATAGCAATAAAAGATCATGAACCGGAGCTGGTATTTTTAGATATTCAAATGCCGGAAAAGAATGGATTTGAGCTTTTCAAATATTTTGAGGTTATAAAATTTCAGGTCATTTTTATTACTGCCTATAATCAATTCGCTATAAAAGCTATAAAACGGAGTGCTCTGGATTATTTATTAAAACCTATTAATCATGTAGATCTTGCCCCGGCCATCAAAAGATTTGAAGATAAGAATCAAGGAAGCTTTGCACAAAAGAAGCTGGCACTGTTACTAGAAAATTTAAATGTGAATGACCAGAATGTTAGCAAATTAGCTTTTCCTACTAATGAGGGTTATGAGCTTATTCATGCCAATCAAATCTTATATTGTAAAGCAGAAAGCAATTATACGTTTATTAAAAAGATAGATGGCATAAGTAAGACCGTAACTAAAACATTGAAATATGTAGAGGAGATCCTTCCGGATACTTCATTTAAAAGAATACATAAATCCTATGTAATCAATATGAATTACTTGGTTAGATACCACAAAGCAAACAAAGAGGTAGAATTAACCAATGGGGAGAAACTTCCGGTTTCTTTTAGAAAAGAAGAAGATTTTATAAATGCAATACTTCAGAATAATTAAACTTCTCCCACTCCTATTATTATGGGTTCAAATTGCTGTAGCGCAAAATTTTCCCAGTAAAAATTATACAGCGGCAAATGAATTACCAAACAACACCGTTAGGTCATTATTTATAGATAATAAAGACGTTCTTTGGATTGGTACTGAGAATGGGTTGGTAAAAAAAGAGAATGATATTTTTACTAATTTTTTTGTAGAAGATGGTTTAGCGCTAAATAGTTGTTGGGCCATAGCTGAAGATAAAAAATATAGGCTCTGGTTTGGTAGTTACGGGGAGGGAATTAGCATTTACAACGGAACAGAATTTAAAGTGATCTCAGAGCAAGATGGCTTAGTAAATAACGAGATCACTAAGCTATATTCTTATAGAAATTCTATGTTGGTAGGTACCAGTGATGGTGTTTCGATTATTGATGTAAACACTCTCAAAATATCATCTTTAAAACCAGCAACATCTACTACGCTATTTAGAGTGCAGGATTTCTTGGAATATCAAAATGAGTTGTTTGTGATCACCTACAATTCCGGCGTCTTTAAAATTGTTACAGAGAATGAACAAAAAAAATTAATTAAGGTAAATAACCATAAGTATAATTATTCCATTTTAAAGAATAATGATAGTATCTACAGTAGCAATAAGGGCTTTTACACAAAGGGCAAAATCTCTGAATACTTAAGTAATAGCCCCAATCCAAAAATAAAAGTTGGAGAATCTATTATATGGGATTATGTTAAGACCAAGGATAATAAAATTTTTGCTGCCGCTTGGGGGATATATGATAGTAATGGAGGGATCTATGAAATTATAAACCATAAAATGGTATCTAGAGCTTCAGATTTTAGTGTCTCAAGCAATCAGATTATTTCTTTAGCTTACAGTAAAAAATTTGATAAATTATTTGTTGGAACCAAAGATTCCGGCTACTATGAGATCAAATTGAACAATAAAATTAAATTTCATAGTCTTCCAGAACATCGAATCCTTGGCTTTGCCAAAACTGACAGTACAACCGCAATATTATCAAATAAAGATCTTATTCTATCTAAGGAGATAAAAGAGCTAACTATATCAGTTTCCCAATTTAAAGAATGGCAAGAGAATTACATTCGTACTACTAGAATTCCATTACCAAAACATCAAGACGATTTTTACGAATTAGATTACAATATTAGAGCAGAAGCAATTAATTTTTATGATATTAAGGTCTCTGCCAATAAATTCTGGCTTAACACAAATATTGGAATATTTGCTATTACACCTGCCGGAGACCTGGCAAAATACCTTCCCTTACATTCCGAAGAGATCAACTTTACGACAAAAGGAGATCTCATAGAAACAAACCCATATGGCGGACTTAGGATATTTAATGATCTAGACAAATTAGAAAACACTTATTATAATCCAGCAGATTCTAATACGCCCACCATGGTGGTAAATAGTTTTCAGCAAGCTAGTAAAACCTATCTCATATCCATCTTTTCAGGTCTTTATAGTTGGGAGAACAATAAATTCAAGTCTTTTTTTAAAGAAAATATATGGAGCGAAAAAAAATTAAAACATATTACTTCAATCGAAAATGATCTAGCAGTTTCGAATGAATTCGGAGATGTTTTTATTATAAATGATGAAGATACTTTTCAACTGTTAAGGAAAATACCTCGAGCAAAGATCCTTGGTAATTCTATCTCATTTCTGAAAGGTCATAATAGAGCGTTGATAATAGGCACCGAAAAGGGAATAACAATTTATAAAAATAACAAGTTTATCTTTTTAGATGAAGAGCAAGGATTACAGCAGCCACTGTTAAGCGCAACTATATTTGATGATAATTTATTTGTTGGTAGTGATAATGGATATTATAGTATAGATCTAAAGAGTGTAAATACTTTAAGATCGTTAATAGATGAAATATGGTTAAAAGAGGTATTAATTAATAATCGCAAATTTAATTTTAAAGAGAAAAATCAAAAGGAGCAAATAGTATTGTCTTATAACGAAAACACTATTCTCTTAAAATTTAGTACCAATGCTCATCCTTACCCTCATAAATTAACCTATCAATATAGATTAACTGAACAAGAGGACTGGAGTCCGCCATCATCTAAACCAGAAATTTTCTTACCATTCTTACCCACCAAAGACTACAACATTACAGTAAGAGTATTAGATAGAAGCACAGGTTTAAGTTATACTCAGTCTTTAATTAAATTAGCAATACAACCACCATTTTGGAAAACATGGTGGTTTATGTTTTTGATCTTCGCAATAATTTCTATGATGGTATATACCTTATACAAAATTCAAATTAGACAAAATAAAAATTTTGAAGAGCAAAAAGGTATGATCCAAAAGCGTTTGGAAGAAACTAAGATGGAAGCACTATTAGCGCAAATGAATCCCCATTTCATATTCAACGCTATGAATTCAATACAAAGTTACATCGTAGACAGAGATATAGACAATGCTACAAGCTTTCTGGGAGATTTTGCCAAACTAATTAGGTTAAACTTAGATCATTGCACTAAGCAATGCATCTTACTGGTAGAAGAAATAGAGTACCTTAAGCTATATATGCGGGTTGAAAATACAAGATTCAATAATAAGATCCATGTAAATATAGCGGTAGATTCCAAGATAGATGTATATGATGTAGAAATTCCAACTATGCTACTTCAAACGTTTGTAGAGAATGTTTTTATTCATGCCTTCCCCCCTAGTATTTCTGAACCTACATTAAAAGTGTCTTTTAAATTACTGCCCGACAAGACGTTGGAATGTAAAATTAAAGATAATGGGATTGGGATCTCGAAGATCTCAGATAATAAATTGCATGTCTCCAAAGGAATTATTTTGGTAAAAGAGCGATTATCATTGTTGGGCTATGATACCGATACGGCAGTAAAAATTAATTCAAAGCAAAATTCTGGTACTATTGTTACTCTGCAACTTAAGCCTAACGATTACTAAGAAATCTAGCACGTTTACTAAATGACTAATTTTATACTTCTCTAGAGTTATAGATTTACAAAAAATTAGAGGTGCCTGCTACTATTTTAGTTACCATTGCTACTGAAGGATATATTTTATGTAGGGATTTAATATGTTCTTGTATGCAATAGTATATGCGATATCTCTAAAATTTAATTACAAAACCACTAGAAACTATTTGTTGATAGTGGTTTTCTATTTCTATCCTTGTTATTTCAATATATTCAGCACGTTACAGTCTGCATGTAATAAAGATTTCTTTCTGTTATTTATTTTAAATGTCTCAAGCATAAGTAAAGTCTATTTCACTATGCAAGAAATTAGTTAGTATTACGTCTAAAAAATCCTAATTAATGTATATTATCCGCTATCAAAGCATCAAATTATGAAAGAAGATAAAATATTGAAGTATATAGAAGATGTATTAGAAAATATGCCAAAAGACTGGTTGAATCTAACAACGCATCGATTAGATATTTATGATGAAAAATTGGCTAAAATTCAATTTTTAGATCAGTTTGAAATTTTATACCATAGCAACAATTCTAGCACCGCAGCTCTAAAGATATTACCTACTGCTTATGATTATATAAGATTGGGACATCCTTTATCCTCATTATTAGAATGGAGCATTGCAAAATTAAACAATATCAAAGCAGATAATGTAATTAGTTTTTCTTCAAGAACAACGCCTATTCTAGCTATTCTTAGAAAAAATTCTTTGGAGCGTAAAAAAACTCAGATTTTCTATTCCGGAGATCTTCCCTTACATTTTAATGCTGAAATAGTACAGAATATATATGACTATAAGTTCGATCTTCAGAAGATAGAAGACAAAAAAGAAATTCCAAATTTGAGTAAGCTCAACTCCGAAGCTACTACCATATACCTTTCAGAACAAAAAGAAGTTGGAAATATAGATACAGAATTAGTATCTAAATCTTTAGGAATAGATTTCTTAGTTAATTTTCATACTTCTTTGGGAAGCGTGATGATTGTTAACGGAGAAGAAAATGAAGATTATATTTCCGACATTCAACATGTAAGAAGGAGAGAGACCATAGCAATGACTCCAGCAGATTCATTCACCGCACTTAAAGCGATGGTAGAACATTCAACTTTAGAATTTAAAAATATAGATGAAGCAGATAAAAACAGTGTTTTAAAATCTATAAAAGTCATTACAGGCACTAATATAGATCCTATTGTAGCTTCTAGCGGACTCTCTATTCAATATGCTATTATGATGGGTCTTGTTCACGATGCTTACATAAATCACCCTGGAAAGGCTGTAAAATTCATAGTTCCGCCAAACTGCTATGGTGGTACCAATGATCAGGCAAGAAGAGTGGCAGCTTGTCTTGAGAATGTGGAAGTGGTAGATTTGCCGGTAGACGGAGATAACGAGATGGTACAAAGTATAAATACCATTCTAGATACAGTAGCTAAAGAAGATGCAGTACCTTATATTATTGCAGAAATACCTACAAATCCAAGAGTAGAGGTTCCAGATCTTCAGAAATTGAAAGAAGCTTTAAGCGCGGTTCGTAAAACATCAAATGGTGATACTGCCATAGATCCGGTTTTTATATTAGATCAAACATTTTGTCCTAATCTTCATTTTTTAGGAGAAGGTGAAATTTTATCTACCGTGAGAACAATCTCCTATGCTAGTGGTTCTAAATTTCCTAGTGGTGGCCAATGTACCGCTGGGTATTGTGTTGGAAATGACAAAACAGATGCATTGATGGAGAAAATAGCATTACATCTTAGTATATGTGATAACGAAGCTACCGATCTTCAGTATAAAATATTAGCTAAACAGCTGCCGTCAATGAATAAAAGGATTTTTGACGCCTATAAGAATACTCGAGAGTTTGTAAATTTTATTAAAGAAACATTACCGGAAGCCAAGATCAATTTTGTTTCTGAAGAATTAGCAGCAGAAGGATTTACACCTTCGGTATTTTCACTAGACCTTCCTACAAAAGGGGCTAATGCAGAAGAAAAAGAAGCGTATAAAAGAGAACTAAACCTGAAGTTGATCAATTTAATGATTACTGAAATTCCAAGCGAGAGTAAGTATTGTGTAAGCTATGGTCAGTTAAAAGGTTGTTACTGGACGATACCAGCAACCTCTACTCAGGGAACAACAAAAGAAGGTGACAAAGATTACATAGCTCGTGTTTCTGTTTCTCCAGATCTTGATCTGGAACTTCACAAAAAAGTTTTTAAGAAATTTGTAGATCAGATCTAGCCTTACATACTTTCAAAGGAAACATTTTCCTTTAAAGTAAAAATTAAAAAAATTCGTAGAGAACTTTATAGTACTCTACGGATTTTTTTAATTTAAAATTCCAGTAAACTCGGTTTGAAGATTTGATTTATCAAAACTGTGAAAGTCACGAAGGATTCGCTGCGCGCATCCTCAAAGCTCCGCTTTGAAAACAGAACGTCCTAATTGCAAATTCGAGTAGACTCTTTTGCAATTAGGACGTTCCATTTATTCGTGACCCCGGCAGGATTCACCGATCTCTCAAATAGCCCGTAAATACTAATAACTTATTTTTAATGTTGACGATTTGTGAACCAAAATTTTGATGTCATTTATATCGTCTTGTATAAAGATATTAATTATCCTTTAGTTATAAAGAAAATTAAAAGAAAGATTTTAGATTATAACAAGTGATCAAATGAATCAAACCATTATCAAAATTAATAGTAGTGTAAGGCTTTAATTACTATTTATGAAATATACCTTCCATTAGATTGGATCATTTAATTCTCAGCTCTCATATTAATGTTGTGCTTCCCACATAGTATGTCCAAAATAAGATACTTAAATCTTAACTTGGGTTCGCAAAAAGAAATTTTATTGATAATATTATTAATAAAATGAAGTAGCTATAATTTCAGAAATATATGTTGGTGATAATAATGAGTTAGTTATTTAGCATAGTTTTAAGATATTTTTATAGCTTTACTACCCTAATATCTGCCACTACTCCTACCCTACTAGTTAGTATTGCAGTTTGTAACAATAACTATCCAATTTATGGCCTTATTTCAGGTTTCTGTATTAAAGAAATACCTCAAGCTTCAAGATGACCACATCATTGATAAAGCTTATAAAAAATTCACCAACTACTTTCAGCATCCTGAAATACAGGAGAATATAAGAAGCTCCAAAGAAGAGCAATTTCAGGCTACATTTTTAAATGAATTGTTTGTAAAGATTCTGGGTTATACCATGAATCCAAATCCTAGTTATAATCTTACTACAGAGTATAAGAACGAGAAGAATGCACGAAAGGCAGATGGCGCTATCTTGAACGATGGTACCGCAATTGGAGTAATTGAATTAAAAGGGACGAACACCAAGCATTTAGAGGGAATAAGACAACAAGCCTTTGATTATAAAGCCAATCAAAAAGGATGTGTTTATGTAATTACTTCCAACTTTGAAAAGCTGCGTTTCTATATTAATGATGCTACCGAATTTTTAGAATTCGATCTTTTTGAACTTAACCGTTATGATTTTTCTTTGTTATGGTTATGTCTTCAAAAGGAAAATATTAGCAGAGAACTTCCGTTAAAAATCAAGGAAGATTCTTTAGTGGTAGAAGAAGCCATTACCAAGGAGTTTTATAAAGATTATTCTATTTTTAAAAGAGAGCTTTATAGAGATCTGGTGCGCAAAAATGCCAAACATCTAAAAACCTTCCGCTCTTCTGAAATTGCCTCAGAATCTTTAGAGCATCCCGAGCTTCAAAATGATGTAAACAGGTTAGAGAAAAATGTAAAGCTCAACTTATTTAAAAAGTCACAAAAGCTAATAGATAGGTTTCTGTTTATATTTTTTGCTGAAGATCGTGGCTTGCTTCCACCCAATTCTATCCATAAAATTTTAGCCGATTGGAATAAGTTAAAAGAACTGGATGCTCAAGTGCCTTTATATGATAGGTTTAAACAATACTTTAATTATTTAGATACCGGTAGAAAAATCAGTGATACTGCAGCAGAAATATTTGCTTATAATGGAGGGCTTTTTAAACCCGATGCAATTCTGGATGCGTTGGAGATAGATGATGAATTATTACATAAACACACGGCACAACTCGCTAAATACGATTTTGAAAGCCAGGTTGACGTTAATATTCTCGGTCATATTTTTGAAAATTCTCTCAATGAAATCGAGAGTGTAAATGCTGAAATTGAAGGCGATGATTTTGATAAGCAAAAAAGTAAGCGTAAAAAAGATGGCGTTTTTTACACGCCTAAATACATCACCAAATACATAGTAGAAAATACAGTAAGCAAACTATGTGAAGAAAAGAAGATTGAGCTTGGGTTTAAAGAAGAAGAATATTATCGGGGAAGAAAACGCCGACAAAAGGATACTTTAGAAGCACTCGTAAAAATTCTGGATGATTACAGAGCATGGTTACTAAAACTCACCATTTGCGATCCAGCCTGTGGCTCCGGCGCATTTTTAAACCAGGCTTTAGATTTTCTTATAAAAGAACATCGCTATATAGATGAGCTAAAAGCCAAGTTATTGGGTGGCGGACTTGTTTTTAGCGATATAGAAAACACCATTCTAGAAAACAATATTTACGGGGTAGATATAAATGAAGAAAGTGTAGAGATTGCTAAACTTTCACTTTGGTTGCGAACTGCACAACCACGAAGAAAACTCAATGATTTAAGCAGTACCATAAAATGCGGAAATTCTTTAATAGACGATAAAAAAGTAGCCGGAGATAAAGCTTTTAATTGGAAAGAAGAATTTCCCGAAGTCTTTAAAAATGGTGGTTTTGATGTAGTTATTGGAAATCCACCTTATGTAAGAGTTCAAACAATTAAAGACTCTATTAATAAAGAAAGTTTCGAGCTGGAAAAGAAGTATGAAACCGCAACCCGAAGATACGATCTCTTTGTTCTTTTTATTGAAAAATCATTTTATCTAATCAAGAACAATGGTAAAGTTAGTTTTATTCTGCCACACAAATTTCTAATTGCTGATTTCGGTTTTGGAATTAGAGATTTTTTAAAGCGAAAAAAATTCGTTGAAGAAATTATAAGTTTCGGAGCAGAATTAATTTTTAAGGATGCCTCAACTTACACTTGTATTCTCAAATTATCCAAGGAAAATGAAAACTTTAAATATTTAGAAATTGATTCTTCTCAACTGTTGGAACCTATAAATTTCGGAATTATAAATCTAGATTCACTCAGTTCTGAAAAATGGAATTTGCATGATAAGCTCTCTAGCGGTGTTCTTCAAAAACTTCAAAAAAATAAATTAAAATTAGAAAATATTCTAGATAATATTTCACAGGGAATTAAGAATACTACTGATAAAATTTTTATGATGAGAGGAAGCTTTCACGGGAATGAGTTTATAGGATTCTCGGATCAATTAAATAAAGAAGTTCATCTAGAGGCAGCAATCATGAAACCATTGGCGAAGGGAAAAGATATTAAAAGATACCAAAAATTAGATATAAATTATTATCAGATCTATACTCACTATCAGAAGGAGAATAAAACTGTTCCCCTTCCCGAAAATATTTTAAAGGAGAATTTTCCAAAAACTTATAATTATTTAATTGAGTTTAAAGATTTTTTAATTGAAAAGAAAATTCGTTACAAAACAAATCCAGATTATTGGTATAGTCTACATAGATCAAGAGAATTAGATATATTTAATTCTCCAAAGATTGTCTCCGCAACAATACAAAATTATCCTAATTTTACAATTGACACCACAAAAGCTCTAACAGATGCTGGAGGTTATTGTATTAAAATAGATGAACGCACAGAATTAAATCTAATCCATCTTCTTGGAATTTTGAATTCAAAGGTGTTATGGTTTTTTATCAAAAACACAAGTTCAGTTTATCGAGGTGGATATTTTGCGTTTAACACAACTTATTTAAACCCTTTTCCCTTACCCAAAATTGATCAAATTAGGAACTCTGATATTGATAAATATTCAATAAAAAATATTGAATTATACAGAAACTTTAATTATCTGATAATTAAATTTAATTCTTTTATTTCTTCAAAATTTGCACTTCAACAAAACATATCAAAAAAACTCCAAAACTGGCATGAATTGAAATTTGGAGAATTTATCAAAGAATTAAATAAAGCAATCAAAGTGAGTAATAAAGTACGCGAAAAAGCTGCAAAAGATTCTGGCTGTATAGCTGAGCTTGTCGAAGCCCTCACCAAAAGAGACGAGTTTGAGTGGATGGAATTGTTTGAAGAAAATAAGAAAAAGGCAGTAGTACTTCAGCAACAAATAGCCGATACCGATAGAGAGATAGACCAAATGGTATATGAGCTTTATGGCTTAACGGATGAGGAAATTAAAATAGTTGAAAATAGTTAAATTATAATTTTGGAAACATTAGATTCAGAAAACCTCATTAAATATTTTAGGGATCTTCAATTGCTTTGCGAAAAATGGGATCCTATAGAAAATAAAATTTCTTTCAAGACATTTGCAAATAATAAAGGAACATTAAAAGGTATAGGCCCTGCAACTGCGATAGAAAAATTGAGAACTAATATATTT
Organism: Gillisia sp. Hel_I_29; assembly: GCF_000744275.1. Classification (NCBI taxonomy): domain Bacteria; kingdom Pseudomonadati; phylum Bacteroidota; class Flavobacteriia; order Flavobacteriales; family Flavobacteriaceae; genus Gillisia; species Gillisia sp. Hel_I_29. Next base: position 728,039 of record NZ_JQLP01000005.1, on the reverse strand, counting down.
GATTATAGTGAAATGAAGCATATTGATATAACTCAAGATTTTGCAGGACTTTATCTATTTTCAAGAAATGGAAAACCCTTTTATTGCGGAATTTCAAGAAATGTAATTAAGAGAATTTTAGATCATCAAAAAGGTCCAACAAGTTCAATGGCTACTTTAGCACATAGAATTGCTAAAGCTAAGGCAACGGATCAACAATATCATCAAGCTTTTGATTCAGAGCGTAATGAATTAATGACTTGTGATGTTTCTTTAATAAAATTCTATGATCAAAATAAGGAGGAACATAGTAAAAATAATATGCATCAGCACAAGGAAGAAATAATGCTCTATCTATTTGAAGTTTTTGTTTCAGTAAAATATAATACTGAACACAATACCTTCCGGACACATTAAAATATAAATTATGGAATTACCAAAATATCATGAATCCTTTATTCCTCTTTTAGAAATCTTAAGTTCTGGTGAACCTATGAATAGTAGAGATTTAGCTATCAAGGTGCGAGATAAATATTACGCTCACTTGCCTGAGAATTTATTGAATCAGAAAACAAGTTCTGGTGCAAATACTTTAGTTGACAGAATTCTTTGGGGGAAATCTTATCTAAAAATGGCAAAATTTGCCTCTTATCCAAAAAGAGGAATGGTACAGATAACTGAAAAAGGGAGAAGAGTATTAGAAAGAGGTCATTTAACAGTAGAGGAACTTCACAATGATAAAGATTATATTGAACATAGAGAATCTGTAAATGATAAAAAAGACAATGAAGTTACACTTGAAAATGTAAAAGTAGAAAATGCCTCACCGCAAGATTTGATTGATTCTGGTTTCAATTCTATAGAAACAGAAGTGAAAACCGAACTCCTAGAAAGACTAAAAGAAATTGATCCTTACTATTTTGAAAAAGTTATTCTTATCCTTCTTAAAAAAATGGGTTATGGTGACTTTGTGGAAACCTCTAAATCTGGTGATGGTGGGATAGATGGTATTATTAACGAAGATAAACTAGGTCTAGAAAAAATCTATACGCAAGCAAAACGCTATAACGAGAATAAAGTGAGAGAAAAGGACATTCGGAACTTTATTGGCGCCATGAGCGGAGATACTAGTAAGGGTGTTTTTATTACGACATCAACATTTGATGACGCAGCTATTAGAAAAGCTAAAGAAGCCCATCACTCTATTATTTTAGTTGATGGTGCTAAACTTGTAGATCTCATGCATCAATACAACGTAGGTATTCAAATTAAAACCGTTTATGAAGTAAAAGAGGTTGATAACGACTTTTTTGAAGGAGATTGATTCCTGAGTCCGAATTATTGCTAATAAACTTCAAATCATAGGAGAAATTAAAGTGATTTCAGCAAAACAGAGGATATTTAATATACTAAAATAAAAAGAAAACTCAGGTATAAAATGAGTAAGAAGAAGAAAAAAATTTATGTTATTTGGGAAGGAGTAGAAACAGGTATTTTCCATACATGGAATGAATGCCTAGCAAATACAAAAGGTTATCCTAAAGCTAAATTCAAATCTTTTCTGACTTTGGAAGCAGCTGAAAAAGCTTTTTCTGAAAGTTACTGGGATTATGCAGGTAAAGATGTAAAAGAAAAGTTCACTCCCGAATTATCTAAAGAGCAATTATTACTAATTGGACAACCAATATCAGATAGTATATCTGTTGATGCAGCTTGCAGCGGTAATCCAGGGAGGCTTGAATATCAAGGAGTAATCACCGAAACTAAAGAGGTAATATTCAAGCAAGGTCCATTTGAATATTCCACCGTAAATATGGGAGAATTTTTGGCTATAGTTCATGCTCTGGCGGAATTAAAACGGCGTAACGACAAGAGACCTATTTACTCAGATAGTACAATTGCGATGGGTTGGGTAAAAAAAGGTATATGCAACACGAATTTAGAGGAAACCGAAAATAATAAAGAAACGTTTAAACTTATAACCAGAGCTTTAAAATGGTTATCAGAAAACACATATGATAATCAAATTCTCAAATGGGAAACAAAAGCCTGGGGTGAAATTCCAGCCGATTATGGAAGAAAAAAATAATTATGCAGGAAATTCAAAATAGTTTATTAAGTCAGTTAAACGATAAGCAAAAGGAAGCAGTAACCAGTGAATCTAAAAGACTATTAGTGCTAGCAGGTGCGGGTTCTGGAAAAACTAAAACATTGCTTCAAAAAATTATCTATCTCATTGAAGAAAAAAATATTAACTCTAATAATATCTTGGGAATAACATTTACTAAAAATGCAGCCAATGAGATGATTGATAGGTTAATATTGAGTGCTGATGAAACTGGAGATTATAAAAAGATTATTTCAGATAAATATATTTCCAAAGCTCAAATTGATCAAGAGAGAATTGTTTTTACCAAAAAATTCAACTGGATTAATAATTTAAAAATAAAAACCTTTCATAGCCTTTGCTATGGGATTTTACGTGAGTATGGTGTTACAGAATTCGACAATCAATTTCGCTTGATTGCAGATAATAAGCAAGATCCTGAGCAAGCTTTCAATTCGGCTGATGAGACCACATTTGAAGCTTTAAATAAATGCATAATTGAAAGATGTAAGCAAGACCGGGATTATCTTCTAGACTTAAAAAAATATGTGCTGGATTATCTCGTCGATAAAATTCATCAAAAAGAGGATAATCTAAAATTTTATCCAGAAGGGAAATATTATACAACTTTAAATGGTACAAAAGTAAGATCGAAATCTGAACAATTTATCTCAGATTGGCTTTATAGACATAGTATTCCTTTTGAATATGAACGTGTAGTTAACTTCGGTGATTTCTCATTTAAACCTGATTTTTTCTTACCATCCGCAAATATTTACATTGAACATGTTAGCGATAGAAGTCACCCAACAAAAGGGAAAGAAGAACAATTCAAAAAAGCAAATCTTACTTTAGTAAAAACTCATGAAGAGCAAACTAGAAATTCTGCCACTTTTAATCAGTTTTTAGAAAATGCAATAAAAAACAGGTTGCCCACAGATTATCAGTATACTCAAAATCTATCATTTGAGGAAGAGTTTAATTACTATAAGAAAAATATAGCCAAATTTCTTTTTGATACTTTGAAAGTTGTTGATATGATAAAGGTTGAAAACCTATCCACTGAATCTGTTGCAAGACGAGCTAAGGAAGATCAACATGAGAGAGTAAGAGAATTTTATAGACTTGTTCTACCTTTAATTAGTGATTACCAAGCCTATTGTACAAATAAATCATATCTAGATTTCAATGACTTAATTACTAAGACTATATCACTTTTTGAAAATAACTCTGCAATTAAGGATAGGTTTCGTGATCAGTTTAAATATTTACTTGTTGATGAGTTTCAGGATGTTAACAATCTTCAAGTAGATCTAATTAGGCTGCTTTTAAAGGAAGAAAGTCAATTGTTCTGTGTTGGAGATGATTGGCAAAGTATTTATGGCTTTAGGGGCTCTAATGTAGATTTTATAGTAAACTTTGAAGATCATTTCCATAATTCAAAGATTATAAAACTTAATCTAAATTATAGAAGTAGTGAAAATATCGTTGGAGCAAGTAATGAAGTAATTAAGCATAACAAATTCCAAATGAAAAAGGAAGTTCAAGCTTCTAATAAATCTGGAAGTAAAGTTTACGTTCACAAAGGAATTACGGAATTAGAAAATGTAGATTTTGCAGTGAATCAGATTAAACTTCTGAAAGAGGAAAAAAACTACTCGAAAGAAGATATTCTCTTTTTATATAGAAGAACTAGCATGTATTCCGAATACAAAAAGAGATTCAAAAATGAGGGAATAAAAGTTTCTGCAAAAACTATTCATGCTTCAAAAGGATTAGAAGCAAAAGCTGTTTTTATAATAGGTTTAACTGATGGTTCTGGTGGTTTTCCAGATGTTTGGTTAAGTGATAGACTTTTTCAAGTTTTAAAAGAATCTGAGCACGATAAACTTCTTGAAGAAGAAAGAAGACTTTTTTATGTAGCTCTTACAAGAGCGCAAAACGATCTATACCTTATTACTGAAAAAGGAAATGAATCTCGCTTTCTTAATGAAATACCAGACTCCTTGATTCATAAACTTGGAAAAGCACTATCTACAATAGTAGAAACAGTAAAGTTATGTAATGGTTGTGAATCTAAAATTGAAGAAAGATTCGATTTTTGTCCTTACTGTGGCATTCAATCAAATTAATTTAAATTGTTTTATAAATGAGTTTAAAAAACAAAACTTAAAATTAGAGAATAACACTGGCATGATCCATTCATAAAGAAACAAGTGGAATTGTTAATTGATTTCGAGAGAGATACACTTAAATCTAAATAGAATTTAAATGGAGAATGAATTTTAACCCATTCCGATTGAATAGCTAATACTTAGATTACTTAAATAAAGTATTCATGATTTCACTATTTTCTTAGCTCTACCATTATATCATAAAATCTATTTATTTATGCACTTCAAATTAACCGATGAAATAATTAAATTAAGTGAATCCGATCTATGGAATAGTGCGAAAATGGAATGGAATTTTGAATATGCTTACCAAAGTGAAGATTTACAAACTTGCCTTTGTGGGCATTACCCCATTAAAAATATTTGTGTAATAGAAAACACGATCAATAAAAACAGTACAGAAGTAGGAAATTGTTGCGTAAATAAATTTCTTGGTATTGAAGAAGGGAATAAAATTTTCGTGTCGATTAAAAGATTAAAAATAGATCCTGAAAAAAGTATGAGTCCCGAAGTACTTGATTATTTGTTTAGAAAAAAGGTGATTACGGATTTTGAAAATAAATTTTATTCAGACACAATCAGAAAAAGAAAAATGTCTTCTAAACAATTGGAGATTCGGAAGAGAATAAACAAAAAGCTTATAACTTTCACAAGTTATGAATCAAATTCTTCTTTATCAAGGATTAATTTGGTATTAAAATGGTCTGAACAAAATGAATCTTTTGATAGAACATTTATTAATTCATTAAAGAAAAGTTTTGAACGCAATGGAAAACTAAGTGATAAACAATCTACAGCACTTGAAAATATTATTAAAAAGTGGGGAATAGAATAGTAAAACTACCTCTATCATTAAAATTGTAGTTAAAATAATTTTAGTTAATGTAGTATGTGGCTTTAAGTCTCTATTCACTTTATTAATCACCTCTTTATTAAAATAGTTATTAATTACTTTTTAGATATAACTCATGCAATCCTTTTTAGCCGCCGCATATTGGAATAAGAATTTTGTATTCTAGGAGGATTTACTTAATATTAATAAGGAATTCCAGAACCGGATTTTAACTCAATCCAGAGATAGTTTTGATAAATAATTACCTCAAAAATGAAAGAAAGTATGAGTAGATTATTAGATACTGATAGAAATAGAATTTCCATTTGGGAGGTTCAAGGGCAGTTTTGACATGGTGTTCGGTGAAGGCTATTATTATAATCGATACCTATTTCACAAAATCCTAAAATTTTCTTGGAGCACTTAAATAAGCGTTATGACTTTTTCTTCCACATTCACCTTAATAACCGGTAGGCCCTTAATTATCTAAAGATACTGATATTTTCAGCTAACCTTTTAACCGTAATACTTTCTCTTTCATATATCTTTTCAACTCATTTTACATGATCTTAAACGGTAGATGGATTTCCTGATAGCGTAAATTCACTATACCCTTGTTCGATTGAATAATTGTTAAAGTCTTCTAGCGTACATCTATCATTTTAAATTCCATACATAGAAACGAAGGTATCTGTTCTCTCTAGTTGTTGGATTAAGTTACGCAGACTTGTCAGCTCAGACTTTAATTGTTGGTTAATATAATTATTATCTTTGAAATACCATCCGTTATATGAGATAACCGTTGTTACCTGCAGTTTTTTTTAGTTAGAACATTTGGCATCTAAATACATACTTAAACTTCCTGTCTGGGATTCAAAATCATCCATGGCCTTATCTCTATAATAAATTTTATGAAATGGTGAAGTACTCGCAGGAATAGCGAAAAATTTACTCTTTTCTGTTTCTTTTTTACTTTCAACCCATTGAATAGTTAATATGAACTCTTCAAGATCTTGTTTTAAATATATATTATATGGATTCAAGTCAATTGAATTCCAACCAAGTATTTGATCTTTTAGCTCAAATATTATATTCTCCGATATTATCAAAGAATCAGGTTTATCATTTTTTGAATTGTAAATATTAATTCTAAATTTTAAGCTTTTAAATTCATTTGATGTTATTGCAAAATTAAATTTTTCTAATCTGCAGTTTTTTCGAAGTTTAAAATTCATTCCTACTTCCTTACTAAGTCGATCATCGACATCTTTTTCTTTAGATGAATAAAAATTCCAATGCATAAGTCCGAGACCTTTGTTTGTTCTACCTAATCTCTTTTCTTTTAATTTATTCGTTTTGAAAACTACTGCATCTAATTTATTGTCGTCCGGAGTCATCATAAGTGCATTACTTTGAATTTTCAATTCTGACACTAATTTTTTTATGGTATTGTATCCAATATATGAAAAAAATATAGTGTCATTTTCTTCAATTTCTGAATTCAATTTTAATTTAAAGTTCCCATTTTCATCTGAAACTGTTCCAAAATTTTTATTAGGAATTCCAATATTTACATAAGGTAGAGGTTCATTATTTTTTTCATCAGATATATTTCCAAGTATTTCTTGGGCTTGTAAAAATCCTGTTGAAAACAGAATTAAGAAAAATATAAGAGCGAGTGAATTTTTGTTCATTGACGATTTTTTTTAAAAATATTGCAGGTAGCGGCCTCTGTTCGTATGTTAGATTTGAGATTGTAATTAAGCTAAAAATAAGAATTTGCTAACAAACTCCATGGAAAGGATAGCACGAACTTGTCGGATTAGGTTTTAATTGTTGGTTAATTATTTTCTTTGAAAATCTACCCGTTATTTGTGATAACCGTTGTTGGCAGCTGGGCTTTCTCAATTGCTATAATGAATTAGTCATTTAAACCTTTTCCACTGTGTATTTTTTCCTTGAATTTTTCTATTCTGTTTGATCTTGTATTAGATTGTTTTGCACCAGAAAAATATAAAAGATATCCTCGTTGTCTTCCTGGAGTTAATAAATTGAAAGCTTTTTTCAAATCAGAATTTTTCTCCAATTCTTGTTTAAATTCATTCGGCATTTCAAAATCAGAAGTTTTTTTCATTTTCACATCCAAACCTTGTTTTTCAACCTCAATTGCCTCGAAAATATATGTTTTTATAACGCTTTCAATTTTCTTTATTTCTTCATTATCCGTAAACCGAATCTGACGAGCAGCTTGAACATTTTTTGTTTGTTGAACTAAAACATTTTTATCATCCTTTAGAAGTGCACCTTTATTAAAAAGTAATGCACAATAATCTTTAAATCCGTGGATGAGAACAATATTATTACCGTGGAAAGTATAACAAGGCTTTCCCCATTTAAAATCTTCTTTTAAATCAGTCTCCAAAATAATCATTCTCAGAAAAGCATATTCTTTCTTCCATTTCTTACTTTCCTCGAAAAAAGATTCAACACTTTTTATCATGATTTTTATTTTGTTCTTTACTGACTTTTTTTTTGCCTTGCTGCCAACGGTCTCGTTTCGTATGTTAGATTTGAGATTGTAATTTAGCTAAAAATAGGAATTAATTATTAAACTCCATAGAAGGGATAGGGAGGTCTCGGTAGATACATTTAATCCATGATATCGTGTGTTAGAAATTCCACCCTTCTATTAATTTCTCTGAGAACTTGAACAGTACCTAGATCCTATAATAGAGATCGTATCAAAAGCGAGCAAAAGTGATGGAGAATAGAGTTTAAAAAATCAACATTATTATGAATGATGAAATTTTGAAACTCTCCTTAGGAATAGATGTCTCAAAAGAGACTTTGGCTGTTTGTTTGTGCCGTCTAACGGCTAGACTTACAAAGGAGTTTGAAGATCCATTTGAGGTTAGTAATGATTTACCAGGTTTTAAAAAGTTGGTAAAGTGGTTACTTAAAAATGCCAGTTCTCCAGAGGATATAGTTGTCGTTATGGAATCGACAGGTATTTATCATGAAGCTTTGGTATACCATCTCTATGGGGAAGGATTTCCTGTAAGTGTTATGCAATCAGGACGGGTAAAGCGTTATGCCCAAAGTTTGGACCAACGCTCCAAGACCGATGCTTTAGATAGCCGTATGCTGGCCATGCTTGGATGTGAAAGGGAGTTGACCTTGTGGACCCCTCCAGACCCTCTGTTTCGTCAGTTAAAAGGACTTAGTCGGGAACGATCCTTTCTATTAAAGGAGAAGCAGATCGAGCAAAATAGGCTTCATGCTGTAGAGCACTCGGTTTATAAGAGTAAACCAGAGCTAAGGCGTTATGGACAGCGGTTAAAATTGATTGAAAAGCAGTTGATAGAAATAGAAAAGGAGATGGAAATTCTAGTTAAGAATGATCCACAGATGCATCAAAGAATGAAGCACTTGGAAAGTATCCCCGGGATCTCTTTTAAATCTGCAGCGACCGTAGTAGGTGAAACTTTGGGTTTTACCGGTTTTACTAATGCTAAACAATTGACCAGCTATGCAGGATTTGATGTGGTCTTGAAAGAATCTGGTGCTTATAAGGGAAAGACGAGAATCAGTAAGAAAGGGAATAAACATATTCGCAGTGCACTATATATGCCAGCGATGAGCGCCATACAATGGAATCCAACCTTGAGAAAATTTTACGAACGAGTCCACCCCACTAAAGTCAAACCAATGATAGCCTTAGTAGCAGTAGAGCGAAAGCTATTGGTATTAATGTATAGTTTATGGAAAAATGAAATAGATTACGATCCAGAACATGAGCAAAAAAAGACAGCAAGAACCGAAGTCCTTGCTGCACAAGATAGAAGCAATTTAACATTGACTTCTTCCTAAAAATTTTCTCAAAATTACTTGTTTTATAACACAGTACCTAACACAAGTTGCTGGAGAATGGACGCGAACTTGTCGGTTTTGTTGTTTTATTACTTGGTCTCTAAAATAACACTTTTTCGGCAAAATCCGTTATTTGCGATGAGCCGTTGTTGTACACCGTTTTATTACCTAATTTAAATTATAATCTGGCACCGAGATTTTTTTCACAAAAATTAAAGCGTCATAAGTATCTGCATATACTTTATTAATTAGTATTCTATGTAAAGGTTTTGGTTGGTATCCACCTCCTGCAATTAGTAAATGCTTGGACTTTTCATTGAAGAATTTTAAATTTTTATCGAATTGAATAAAATAAATTTCTTTGTCTACTGACATCAAGGTTTTCGCATAAGTTTTCCTAAACGGCTTTTTTATATCGTAAGTTTTCCAATAATTGCCTTTTTTGTGATCAGTTATTAAACCGTTTATTTTACCAATTCCAAAATCGAATCCTACTGCATAATATTCGTCACCATAATGATCCTTTAAATTACGGCCCAGGTTAATAATATTACTATCTGTACTGTACATTTCTTTTTTATTAATGTGTTCATTGTGAGCCCATATAAATGCTTTACCATTTGTAGATAGATTTGCCACAATATATTTAACATTTTCGAACATTTTTAAATCTCTGAATTCCGTGCTCTTAGGATATTCATCTCTAACCAAAGAAGCATATTCCGTATAACTTATCAAGTAATCTAAACTTCTTATAACATTTTTGTACTTCTCTCTTTCTAGATTAGATCTAATTACTTGTTGCTTAAGTTCGTTTAATTTCGAAAGCTGGTTTTGCCACCAAGTATCTTCTTTAGCATAGTCTATTTCTTTATTTGCAGAACTATCAGCAATAGCCAAAAGATTTTTGTCTATTGAGATTTTAGTGCTATCAACAAACTCTCGTATCTCTTGATTTAGTTGTCTACCGACTTGAATATCCATACCATAAAACTTAATTTGCTCTTCTTGGGATTTGCCTCTATTGTATTCTCTCATCCATTGCAGGAGATTAACAATTTCTTTCGTATGCCAAAATTTAATATTAAAATTTTCAGCAATCGTTTTGATATCTCCTTTGCCTCCACTTATCCATTCATTTATTCCAGATTCAGCTTGGTAAGATTCCTCCATTATAAATGTTTTTACACCTTGATTTTTTACCAAATATTTGAAGAACTTGGCTTTTAGGTCAAAAAATTCTTTTGTGTTATGTGACGCTTCTCCAAAACCATAAATCTTGGCTCTGGAAAATTTATTAGGTGTGTTTTGTTCAAAAATCTTTAATTCAGAATCAGGATTGGCATCCTCAATTTCTATCGAATTATTTGTAATCGAATTTAGTGTTTCTTGTTTTTGAGAAAATAAAAGAAAGGGTGAAATAAGTATGAAAATAGAAAGGATATTCTTCATTGAAATTTTTGTATAAAATGGTGTACAGCGGTCCCGGTTAACACAAGTTTGCGGGAGTAGGGATGCAAACTTGTCGGTTTAAGTATTTTCTTATCTAGGATACTAAATTACACTTTTTCGATAATACCCGTTATTTGCGATGAACCGATGTTGTACAACGTTTCTTTCGAATTTTGTGTTTAAAATCGATAACCGAATTTAATACCATAACGTATTACCTGGTTGTGATCTGTTTTATCTGCATTGAATAATTGTTTTCCATAACCAGCATTAATTTCAAAGATAAAACCGTTTTTGGTGACCCATTTACTACCCAAACCTAACCCAAGAGATAAATCATAAACATCAGAACCTTCTGTAAAATTTAGCTTCTCCTCTGTTTCATATATTTTTTTCCCGTCAATTGAACTGAACATTCCAAAGCCTTCAACAAAAAAACCTACGGCATACTTCTTACCTAAGAACCTTCTGTAGTAGGGTGTGATGGAGTAATTCATATCCTCATCAAATTTCTCAGAAAACATATAAAGACCCGAAATTCCTAATGAGGATTTATTGTTTAAATTCCTTTCATAAATTGCTTCAATAGACCCTCCAATTAATGGTTGGATCACATCGACTTTTAATTCATTTTTTTTATCATAGTGATTATCAGAGTTGTTTTGTGCCTTAACGGCAATAAAAGTAAATAGCATTACAGCCATTAATAAGATTTTCTTCATAAAAACTTGTTGGTTAATTAGAGGGTTATTAAAGAGTGAATGTAATATTCTACAGTTTTATCTGATTTAGATTTTTGATGTTTTGCCACAGAATTGATTTGTTAATGTCTTGTCCTGAAATATGGCTACAGGTTAAAATTGATTTTACGCTGTTAATTTATATACCATATTTGGTGTTTGATAGTCTAAAGATAAATGTAATCTTATTTCATTATATAATTTAATGGCGTTTTTTGCAGCTCTTTTAGCGTGTTCCTTATTTGTGAAGACCTGATCGAGATAGAATTCATCTTTCAGGATCCCATTTACGCGTTCTGCCATTGCATTTTCGTAACAGTGATTTTCTTCAGCCATACTGATAGCTATCTTTTTTCTTTTAAGGATTTGAGTATACACATTGCTGCAATATTGTATCCCTCTGTCTGAATGGTGTATGAGCCCTTTGATGTCTTTGGCTTGGTAAATCGCTTTATTAAGTGCTCTCACGCATCCTTTAAGTTCTAGGCTATCACTAAGGTCATAACCCACAATCTTTCTGGAATGCATATCTGTAATGAGTGCTAGGTAACAAAATCCTTTTAGAGTTCTGATATACGTAATGTCCGATACCCAAACTTGATTAGATCGGTTTACTTTTAGATCTTTTATAATGTTATTGTACTTATAAAACCTGTGATACGAATTGGTTGTTCTGGCACTGTACTTTTTTCTTAATGTCAACATTTTATGTTCTCTTAGTACATTGAATAATGTGTCCCTACCTACTTTTAACTGCTGCTTTTCAAAGTCCTGGCTCAAGGATTTCATAAGCTTGCGCACGCCTTCTCGCGGAAGGGATTTGCGTTTTCTTTTTACGATAGCAACTATATGTTGTTCGATCTCTTTTCGTTTATCAGCTCTGCATTTGTACTTATAATAAGCGTCACGTTTTAGTTCAAAACAATCACATATCTTGGATAACGAAGCAAATCCCTTGGCTTTTTCCTTTGCTATGATTAAGGCTTGATATTTAGTTTTTTTTTAAGTTCCAAGACACTTTTGTAGCCTAATTTTTGGGCAGCTACTTCCAAGTATGCATCATCGACCAGTTGATCCATATCTTTTTTAAGGAGTAGTTTTTTAAGCTGTTCAATTTCTTTTTGGAGTGCTTTGATCCGTGTTATTTCATCCTTTGTTTCTACCATAACCCTTGTGTTCATTAGGTCTTTACGCTCATACTTCCTAATCCATTCATTGATGGTTGAGGGAGCAATCCCATAGAGTTTACCTAGTTCATACTTAGAATATTTTCCAGTACTAAGTTCTGATAAAATTTTTAATTTGAATGGTTCACTATAACGTCTGGTTACTCTGTCATTTTTATACATAACTGTTTAGAATTATGTAGCCTTTATTCAGGACGAGTCATAATGTTGTACAACGGTCTCGGTCAACATAAGTTGCGGGAGTAGAGATGCAGACTTGTCGGCTTAGACTTTATTTCTTGGTTAATTTAATTATTTTCTTTGAAAAGCTACCCTTTATTTGTGATAACCATTATTAGCAAACGTTTGTTGAACGTCACAAATATATAATTAATGGTAATTCAGGTCTTAAATCAAATGTTTTTTCCTGAATATTATTATCAAAATATAGTTCCATTAAATGTTCTTTTCCATTTTTTACAGCTAAGTGTGAAATTCCATTAACTGCTTTTATCGTTTCTGTTTTTAAATCTAAATCAGTTGATGTGATTACTATATTCGTGATTTTTTTCGCTCCATTTGGATGCTTATAAAATTCTCTTGCAAATGCGTATTCATCTGGAATATTTTTTAGGTCTGATATGGTTTCAAATGTGTCCGATTCAATTTCTGGATAAACGACAAAAATAGAAGGTTCTTGAAGATGCGTTTTGGAATTTTTAGCTGAATATATATTGGCATTTTCCTCCATCCAATCTTGGTGGTAACTCACTTTTTCAAATGGAATTTTTCCTATATCGTAATCTTTTATTCTCAGAGCTATGCTAAAAGGTAAAGCACCATTCTTTTTGAAATTTGCTCTTTTCGTAAAATCTAAATCTTTGTTTTTCTTGTTATTTTCCTCTAATTCGTTTTGGTCATAAACAAAAATTAGTTCGAGGTAGCCATTTAAAAAATTGAAATATCTTCCTGCTGTTCCTTGTCCTTTATGAACTTCCGAAAGTGAATCGGGAACAGAGTTAAATCCAATTTCGTTCAATTTTTCTTTAGCAGTTTTGGGATTTTCAACCCAAATATTGAAATGGTCAACCTGTAAATTCGATGAAATATTTTCATTTATTTCATCAGTTCTATTTTCTTTTTTTTCATCCTTGCAAGATGAAAAGCCTATGGTTAAAACCAAAATTACAATGTAATTACGTATTTTCATTTCAAATGTTTGCCATTGGTCTCGGTTCACACAAATTGCGGGAGTTGGGACACGGACTTGTCGGCTTAGGTTTTAATTGTTCGTTATTTTAATTATTTTCTTTGTAATACTACCCGTTATTTGTGATGATGGTTATTGGGTGCAGGTATTTGTACTTCTAGTTTTTTTATACATTCTTCTCTAATGTCCCAAATTTCTTCCAAAGTCTTTTTAATATGATTTTCTTCAATCCATTTCTTCAAATAATTTTTATGATATTCAACCTTAAAAATGCTTACTTGCTCTGGTGCGATTTCAACTTCCTCGATTATGTATTTCTCGAAATTGTCAATGTCGGAATCTCTATTGGTGATATCTATTCGTTGTTGATTAATTCTCAAATAACAATGCGCTTCTGGAATATATTCTAAACCACTGTTTATAATTGTTTTTTCAATTTTTGGTGTGTTTAAGTGGTTCATTCTATAGATTCCTAAAACAAGTTTTATATTTTGAAACTCGTTTAATTCCGCAATTTTTTTTAGAAATGAATGTTTGGAACTACAAGTTCCTTTCTCTTCTTTCAGAACTAGTGAAAAATCATCTCTATTGTGATTCCGTCCGTACGGAAGATTTTTAATTAATTCTATTAAATCACTCCAATTATTAATGTTTTTGCTTCTCACCAATTGAGTCAAATAATCATCTGAATTTAATTCCAAATGTTTAATTGATAATACGATGTTATATCCATCAGGATCAGTAATCATCATTCCATTTTGTTCCCAATATGGATTTTTAGGAATTTTAATTTTAATGTTTTTATTTTTGATGATATTCTCAATTATATCTAATTCAATTTGAGAGTTTACGTAAAAAACAAGTATATCATCTTCATCAAAATTACTCTTTCGTTTTTCCTTTGAAGTTGTAAATTCTAGATGCCAATCTAAATTTTCACCTCCTAAAAATAGACCATTATAATTGTTATGATTTTTAAAGCCGCCTAATTTTTCAAGACCAACTATTTCCGTATAAAATTTTTCAATTCTGTCTAAGTCGTTTGTATGTCTTGCATATCTAAATGTCATTTACTAAAGTTTCGTTTATACTTGCACCCAACGTGTCGGGCTACACAAAGTAGCGGGAGTCGGAATGCGAACTTATCGGTTTAAATATTTTTTTTCTTAGGATTCTAAATTACATTTATTCGGATAAGTCCATTATATACTATAAGCGATTTTGTAACACGTTATTTTTCCGTTTAGACTTTTATAAAAAATCCCCGATTTATAAATCAATTATTGACTTCATTGCTTTATAAGAGTTGAGTATTTTTTTATTTTCTATAGTGTGGTGATTTTTAAATTCAATCTTATCAAATATCTCCTGATATGGAGTAAGTTTTGTTATAGTAAATCGTATTTCCAAAAAATTTAAAGGTGAATCATATTCCAGAATACTTATCACTTTTCTCATATTATCATATTCGGATTCTAAACGTGTATAATAGTAGTCAACATTTTGAAATTCAGAAAATTCAGGTATAAACTTTCTAACTTTCTCCAATTTTCTTTCATCATCAACATATTTAGGTTTTTCCAATTCCTTTATGCTAGATATTAATTCTTTAATTTTCTCTTCTTCCCTCTGTTTTTTACTGGAATATTCATTTTGAAATTTAAGTTGTCTTAGTTCTATTTCTTGCTTTTCTCTCAATTTTTTTTCATCATTTGCTTTTATCGAATAAAAAATTGCAGCAAAAACAATAAGACCAAATATTATCGGAATCATTATCTATAGTGTTTGTTAGTTAATAATGTTATAACGGTCTTGTTCAACGCAAGTAGTGGGAGTAGGGACTTGGACTTGTCGGTTTAAGTATTTTCTTACCTAGGATACTAAAATACAATTTTTCGACAATACCCGCTATTTGTGATAACCCTTGTTAGGCAATGTATCTCTTTGGTCATTTTTTATTTAAATATTCACTTTTTATCAAATCATTTTTATTCTGAATTTTTAAGATTGATCCATCTTTTATTAAATAGTTTTTGTCTGATATTTCCAGAACGTCGCTATAGTAATGATCAGTTAAAATTATTCCCTTTTGATTTTTAAGCTTTAATAATAACTCTTTAATAAAGTCCTTATAAATGGGCTCAATCATAGAAAAAGGTTCATCTAATAGCATGTAAGAATGATTTAAATGACCTATTAGAAGGATTTCAAGATATCTAAGCTGTCCTAGTGAAAGTTCTTTAATTTTTCTTTGTGTAAAATTTCCAACTCCTTTTGAATAGAAAATTTTATCTTGATCACAACCATCTTGAAAAAAGAAAGGAATTATATTCCTTACTTTTATATTCTTAGGTAAGAATGTGTCTTGAGGTAGATATGAAATTTCTTGGTTTGGAATAATCTCGTTTTGATAATATGATTTTTGGTCTATTTCTATTGTTCCTTTATCATGTTTTAATATTCCAAAAATAATCTTCATAAGAGAAGACTTTCCAGTTCCATTTCTACCAAATATTCCTAATATTTCACCTTTTTGGCAGGTCATTGAAACGTCCTTGAGAATGATATTTTTTCCAAAGGATTTCTCTATGTTCTTTACCTGGAGACTCATCTAATAATTGTTATAATGAGCAATAATCCAGATGCAATAATAATATTTGAAAAGAAAACTTTTTTAATCAAATTAAGTTTTGAGTATCCTAGATTATAATAGGTATAATATTCATTGTTTTTGAAATAATTAAAACCAAAAAGGCCAAATAAGATACCAGCACTACAAAACAATATTAAACCATAAATTAATCCCGAGGAAATTCCAATAACAATAGCAAGCGGAATATTAAAACTATTTATTTCCCAAAAATATTTTAAAATCGGTGTATTCAACATTTAATCTTTTTAGTAAAATCTCCATTAGAGATATTTTACCTAACGGTAAAGTTTAGGACAAGTAGCCAGAGTAGGGATGCGAATTTGTGGCGTAAATTTTAATTGTTGGTTAAGTTAATTATTTTCTCTGTGAATCAATCCTTTATTTGTGATAATTGTCGTTATAAACTGGTTTTAACGGAATCTTTCTTTTACTAAAGAGGGAACTATACGCAAGTAGAATTGCTGCTATTGTAACTGAAACATCTGCCATATTAAAAACTCCAGTATGAATTGATCCAACTTCTAAATACATGAAGTCGGTAACGGAATTGTAAAGAATACGATCGATAATATTACCAATTCCTCCACCAATGAAAAATGTGAAAGCAACAAAATTTGTTTTTGAAACATCTTCTCTTTTATATAAAAAGTAGAATAGATAAAACAAAACTACAATTGGCATTATTTGAAAAATGAATAATTTAATTATAGGAGGAAAATCGGATCCAAAACTTAATGCAGCACCAGTATTTTCAACTTTAGTTAAAATGAAATTATCTTTTACTACCTGAATTCTTTCATTTGATTCTATATTATCTCGAACCTCTTTTTTAGTGATTTGATCACAACTAATATTAGAGATTATTAATAGTAAACCGATAATTAGTTTAGTTAGTCGTTTTCCTTGCATCTGAATTTTATAAAGTTTGTTGGTAACGGTATCAGTAACAAAAGTAGCGGTAGTAGGGATGCTATCTTTGCAGTTAAGGTATTTTTTTACTTAGGATACTAAATTACACTTTTTTGATAATACCCGTTATTTATCATGATCATTATTGCCTGCAGTTTTTTACTTTTCCAACTTTAGATTTTCAATTGTTTCTTTTACGAAATCCGAATATGTGTGGGTAAAATATTTTTTATTATACCATTTTTCCATTGCCGGAATGATTTGTCTTAAATATATAAACTCTCTATTTTCTATATAATCATGTGAGAGTTTTTGAGCAGTTATTTCATCATTTAATTGTTTTGCTATAAATATTTCTCCTGCTCTAACGAAATGTTCATATAATGTATATTTCCATTTTGAATATGCTTGCTCAGACATTTTCTTTTTAATTGGCTCGAATAGAAATTCTTTATTATTTATTATTGAATCACCCACTTTATCAACTACGGGATTTACAAATGAATGCCCAAACTCGTGAACAGAAATATTTCTCAATTGTAAAGCATTTGCATAACCAAGAGATAAATTATTTAAATCATCTATTTCAGATGGTAAAGTAAACGAACCAAATACATATCCTATATTATCATTTTCAGAAACTGCATAACCTTGACTAAATGGCATTGTTAAACTTGCATTTAAAAAATATTCACTTGCTTCTTTATTATATAGATGTTCCATTTCTGTAATAAAATTTTCATCTGGTAAATTGTTTTTTACCTCTTCAATCATTTTATTATAGTAGGGCTTATACTCTAGTAAAAACTCATCAAATTTTATCTCGTTATAAAAATTATTCAATGCTAAAATAAATTGTTCTTCATCTTTTTTCGAATCGAAAAGGGTATGCAAAAAAGAGTCCCCTTGTTTATGTTTTGCATTTGGAAAGTTGGATAAATTAATAACGAATTTCGTGTAATCTAAATACCAATGTTTTTTGAAAAAATCTTTTAAAATTTTTAGATTTTCAGAATTTTGATAAGTCTTAAACCTATCTCCAATTTTTAAATTTAAACTAAATAAGTCAGCGACTTTTACTTTACTACCATTATAGTCAAAGGTGTTGTTGCTCTCTTTTAAACCTGAGTACATATTTGATAAGAAATAAGCCAAACTTAAAAGCTCAAAGTTGGAATTGTATTGTACTTGGATTTCTTTCCTTTTGTAGGTCGGATATTCTAAATTAAATTTTCCTTTAGCATCTTCACCTTTGATTTGAATAATTAAAGGATTGTTTAGATCAAACTTTAAGTGCTCTATTTTATTGGGAATATAATGGAAGCCTTTTCGGTTGACATCTAAGTTTAAATTTCCTTTATTATTAATTGTTAAATAACTGAGGTAAGCAATTTGGTTTAAATTTCGTTTGAGTTCAATTTTTTCTTTTCCATTAAAATCGTCATAAGATGCGGTGTAAGATTTGTCATTCTGATCACTATACCAATTTTTAGTAGTTCTACATGAAGTAATTATCAGAATAAGTAATATGTATTTAAGGTGGGTTTTCATGAAAATTGCAGGTAACTGTTTTGCTAAAGGAAAGTAGATTGAAATAGGGTTATGGTTTTGCCGACTTAGTTTTTTTTAAAAGGTTTTAAAAATCCTCCGTTTGCTCTTAATCGATTTTAGGCACAGTTTTATCCTCTAATATTCTCGTCTTTTCTTCCATTCATATTTATCTTTTTCTGCGTTGTTTTTTTGTTCTAATTCCAAAAGCATTTTATCAAGCTTAGCTTTGCCAAGCCATCGACCATTCACAAATACACCAGAAATTTTTCGTGTATTTTTTATATCTTCTAGAGGATTGGCATCTAGTAAAATAAGATCCGCATATTTTCCTATTTCTACAGTACCAACTTCTTTGTCGATGCCTAACCATTTAGCTGGCAAACGAGTAGCAGAAATCAGTGTTTCTTCATTTGTTAAACCTGCATCGACTAATAACTCCAACTCGTCGTGAAGTGAGAAACCTGTTACTACGCCGGAAGTTCCTGCATCGGTTCCTGCAACCATTGGTACTCCAGCGTCATTAAAAGCTACTACTATTTCTTTATGAAATGTAATTAAACTGTCTAAATAATCAATAAATTCTGGACTTGAATGCTTGTTGTAATTGTTCGATGTTAACCATTTATCTTGTAAAAGTGGATGTACATACTTTAAAGTTTCCATTTGTCGAATCGAATCGAGAGATTGAACTTGATCTCTTATCTTGACTATAGCTATCAAATTAGGGATTAACCAAGTATCATTTTCTTTTGCTAATTGAGCAAAATATTGAGCGTCTTTCTTTGTCTTATCTTGATTTCTTATTTGCTTAGAAAATTCTTCTGCATGGGCGACTAAACCAAAATGTGGAATAAAAGCTTCTTCTGTTTTACCTTTATAAGCATCTGGAATATGTCCGACAACTTTTAGTCCTTGTTTTTCAGCTTCATCTACGAGTGCTTTAAAAGATTCAATATTTAAATTAGAATATGCTTTTATAAAATTGTAACCTTCAGCTTTTGCACTTCTAACAGCTTGTCGTGCATCTGAGGCTGTATTTACGATTCTTCCCCCATTATTTGGGTCTCCACCATTTATCATTGCCGCAATTGCCATTCGTGGACCAATAACCTTTCCCTTAGCAATTTCGTTTCTTTGCCCAAAATGCTCGACTCTTCCTCCAAGGTCAAATATGGTTGTAACACCGTTAGCAATATATGGTGTCATAATATCCTGTGTGTCCATAAAAAATGTAGCACCTTGAGTAGGTGAATTTCCTCTGAAATTAACATCAGAATTAGTATGTACATGCATATCTATAAGACCAGGAATTAACCATTTTCCAGTTCCGTCTATAATCTTTCCATTCGTTGGAATTGAATCACTGTTAATAGATAAAATTTTTTTTTCAATTACGATTGTTGCATTTCCAATGATTTCATTATCTGTGGTCATAGGAATGATATTGACGTTTTTAATTATGTAAATATTATTTGCTAGATCTTTATTTTCAATTTGTTGATTATTCTGTGCACCTAAATTGAAATACATAATTACAAATAGAACTAGAAGTTGTGGATATTTCATTTTGATTGGTTTATGAATGCTTTTTTTAAAATCCGATGAATTCTTTTGGTCGTTACGATGCTTATTAAAATTGAGCCTAATGGTCTCAATTACATAACCTAAGGCAGTAAGGATGCGAACTTGATGCCTTAGGTTTTAATTGTTGATTAATTTAATTATTTTCTTTGAAAAGCAACCCGTTATTTGTGATAACCGTTGTTAGCAAATGTTATTTTTGCACTAATATTCTTTGGTTAGCAATATCAATTGTTAATTTTTCTCCAATCCAATTAATTCCCATTATACCTTCATATATAAGGCCTTCAATAAAAATAGCGTCGAAATCTTTAACTGATGCATTGTTATTATCATCTATTAATTCGGGTATTTTCGTGATAAAAAAATTGTTACCCTCACCTTCTTTAAAATAACTTTTTTTATAAACCTTTTTTATTAATGTTGAATCAATTTTAAAAGCTGTTAGATATCTCGAATTAAACCTATAAACGTCAAATCCTGCACCACTATCTAATCCTACATTCAAGTTTAATTTATTGTTTAGTTTAATGTTAGTAGATATACTTACATCTATATTCCTGTCATTAGTTATTTGAATAGGCATTTCGAAATCTTTATCTTTAATTAAATCTTGCATGGACGATTCGGATTCAATTGTAATGACTTTATTCTTAAAATCTATACTTATTGGTGTCTTCCTGAATAAAGTTAGGGAGATTAATCCGTCATATTCAAAATCTATATCGTAAACTCCAGTAATTACATTCTTGACATTAAAACTGCCTAATGATAAAGATTCTAGATTATATAGATCAACTTGCAATTCTTCACCTGTAGCTCTATGTCCTGTATAGAAATTGTCCGTTTGTTGTAGATTTTCAATTTTATCTTCAAAATTTTTAAAAATTATATTTATTCCTGCTCCAGTATCAAATATAAATCTTCCTTCTACACCATTAATTTTAACTGGAATTATTATATGTCCGTATTGAGTCAATGTAAATGGAATACTCGTTTTATTTACTAAATTTTCTTGTGAATAGGTTAGTGTTGATAGTAGCATTATTAAAATGGCAGTAAACTTTCTCATAATTATTTAACTTGGCTTATTTATTATTAATCTCACGAAAGTATTTAATTAAGAATAGAGCGTACTGACACATTTGTGTCAATTTTTATTTTTTAAAGATTTTTTCTAATTCTGGTTAGTGATTGTCTTTCAATTCCAAGAAATGAAGATAGATGGGTTAAAGTTATTCGATTTATTAGCCTCGGATTATTTTTTAAGAAATTGAGATATCTTTGCTCTGCATTTTCAAATAAAAAACTTTCAATTCTATTTTGGCGTTTAATTAATAAATATTCAGCGATCAGTCGACCATATTTTTCAAAATTTTTAAACCTGGAATAGCATTCTTGAATTGAATTGTATGATAGATTAATGAAGATACAAGGTTCTAAAGTTTTAATATAAAATTTTGAAGGTATTTGTTGTATGAATGAACGATAGTCCGTGGCTGTGCTATTTTCACTTAGAAAAGCTGTGGTAACTTCCTTTCCATCAGCGGTCAAATAGTAACTTCTTAAAAGACCGCTATAAACGAATCCTAAGCTTTCTTGAACTATTCCAGCTTTTAGATAAAATGTTTTACTTCTTATTTGAGTAAGGGAAACTTTCTTTAATATAAATTCTAATTCTTTTTCTGCCAAATCAGGACAAATTTCTAATAAGGAATTTGAAAATGCCCTTTTTGCACTATTAAAATTTTCAGATTCTTCCATTCATAATTATATATCTAATTTTTTATAAAATGATTTTAGCTAACGGTCTCGGTTAACACAAGTTGCGGAAGCAGGGACGCGAACTTGTCGGATGAGATTTTAATTGTGGTTAATTTAATTATTTTCTTTTAAATGATACCCGTATTTGTATTAACCATTAATTTGGTGTGCTAAACATTTTTAGATTTTCTAATTTTACAGATTTCAGTTTATAGCTATTCTGTTCTAAAGCAATTTTATAAAAATCAATTTTCTTTCCTTTAAAAATCTCTAAAATTTGATTGATATGATTTGTGCTCATCTTCAAACCAAAATAGATTCCTTTAATTGCATCTTGAGAATATGTATTTAATCCAAACTTGTCAGTAATTATTCTATATTCTTCTTCGTATTCCCATCTTTTAGATTTAAAAAATCCTGATTTTTTCATATGGGAGTCTGAATTTTTTGGTAAAATATCGGTATAGGGTATTTCAGGTGGATCATCCGAATAGCGAACTGAATCAGAGATTAAAATTCCATCCGTTTGCAGTAATTTATCTAAATCGTATTGGATACAAAATCCTTTATGTGAATTAGAATAATGAGCCCAAAGAAGTTCATCAAGTGGAGTTTTAGATAATGAATAAATTCCTTTCTCAAGATTAAAAGAAAGAACATCGACTGCATTCTGTTCAATAAATTTTCTTTCCTCTACAGAATCAATTCCAAAAAGCTTTCCTAGTAAATTAAGACCAAACTTTATATATTTTGAATTAACAATTCCCTCGCAAGGATCGTTTAATTCTTTGGAAGTGGAAGCCCAAAATTGATTATGCTTTAATGAATCAAAATCATATTTTTCTCCACTTCTATATTTATATACAAACATTTTATATTTCTAAATTCTCTTTAAATTAATTGCCACAACGGTCTCGGTTATCGAAGTTGGTGGAGTGGGTAATGCGACATTATCGACTTAGACCTGTTGGTTGGTTAATTTAATTATTTTCTTTTAAATGCTACCCGTTATTTGTGATAACCGTTGTTGTGTGTAGTAATTATACTACTTTTGTTTTTAAACTGGATTTACTAAATGTCAAATTTTCTATTGATTCTTCGTGGTCGTAAAATAAAACAATATTTTTTAGACTATTTTCTTTTGATGAAGGATAAATAATTCCGTCAACATTTAGATTTGGATTAAACCTTATGTATTCTGTAACAATTTGTGTTGGAATATATTCAATTATCGTGTCTGAATAATTAATTGGCTTTGTTATATCTTCTATGAATCCATTTAAAAATGCGATTGTATCAATATCATCATTAGCTGTAGAATCAAAAATACTTCCTGCAATTGGTAAATCCGTTAAGTCAACAAGTTTAAGAGTTTCATTAGTCCTAAAAATTCCAGTTGTATAAAAAGGTTTAGACTTGTCCGAATAATCAACAACCTCTTTAATAGTTAATTCTTTTGACTTACTAGAATAAAACATTGATATTCCAACTGGATTCATTCTTCCATTTGCTTTAGATAAATTTTCTGGTGCAGAAGCTAAATGCTTTGCGAGTTTAACTTCCTTTTTAGTTTTATGATGACGACATCTATACAATGCAGTGTTCTTTTTTAATTCAGTGATTAAATTAAATTTTATGATTGAATTTTGAACTTTATCAAGTAATGATATTGGGTCAACAAGGTTATAATTAGAAAACACATCTTTGTAATGAAAGACAAATCTAGCTTTATGTTTTACAATTTTTTTGAAATGAGACCAAGAGTCATTTAAAAAATCAGTTTCAGAACCATATTCATCTTTATAACAATAAAGATTTTCATTACTTAAATAATTATAAATATCTTCAAATAGAGTTGTATCATTAATTCTTAAGTCTAGGTAATCTTCATACCATAAATCATAAAAATCAAATGTATTTCCATCCAAACCGTGAAGTCCATCTTTATTCAAATATCTTGATTCGTTAGGATTTTCAAATAGATAGTCAATACCAGTTATTAAAAGTTCGAGAACTACGTTTAATTCAACAATATTAATTTTTTTATCACAATAGTCACATATACCTTTTGTTCCTTTGTCCTTTATATACTTTTCGATGAAGGCGTTTTTAATATGTTGAGAACAAACATATTCTTTTGTTTCTAAATTATATAATTCATCTCCAACATCATTTCCAGTTTTAAAGTTTCTTTTGGACATCGATTTTTCTTTTATTACACACAACGATTAGTATATGAAAAGTAGGCGATTTCGAAGCACGAAACTTTCGGTTAGGCACTTACTTTGATACGAGCCAAAAGCCTTGATTTTATTACTATTTCGCCTATTTTTATATACATTGGTAGGTTTTCGTGCTTTTTTATTGTGTTTTTATGTTTTTAGAACCAAACCATTCAGTTATTTTATTCATTGCTGAATCTCCCATTTGAGAAAGAGCTAAAACAACTAAGTTTTCTTTAGCTCTAGAACAAGAAACATAAAACAAATTTTTAGTTCTTAATTTCCTATGTTCCTTATCATCAGTGTCATTAAAGAATTTTTCGAAATTATATTGACTAGGCCAACTCGTATCATCAATAATAACCAAAACATTTCTATATTCTTCTCCTTTCGTTCCGTGCTTAGTGGAATATGAAGTTTGTTCTTGAATGTGTTTAAAGGCATAAATTATCTCATTATAATCAGTTTGCATTAATGAGTTGTAGAATTCTTTATTTTTAATTGCAGTTTTCTTTTCTTTTTCGTCAATAATACGAGTAATATCTTTATTTAGCTGTTCTATGAATTTTTGCAATTTGTTAGACGGTAATGACAACTGGTTTACTTGGCAAAAATCAAAAACATCTTGAACTGTTCCAGTCGTTCTTAAAATTGTCAATTCTTTTAATTTACTTTCTATTTCTTGTTTGTCAGAATGTTTAGTTAGAGAACTAAAAACACCTTGTAGTTTTAAATATTTTATAACTCCATTATAATTTTTGTCCTCCCAAAAAGAAACTAAATGTTCAATTCCTGTTTCTCGTTCTTTAGAGGTTTTTTTGTCTTTAGAACCAAAGAAATAAGAAGCAAATTGATTTTCTCTATTTAATAATTCAGCTTTGGGGTCAAAAAATCTTTTAGAATAGGTTTTGTATAGGTTTCCGAAACCTGCTCTTTCCGCAACTTTACTATTTGCAATTATTAAAATTTTATCAATCCCAATCTCTGAAAAATCCCATCCATTTGTTTCTAAATTTGACACAATACTATTGTAATCTGAATCTTTTTTTGTTGCAATTCTTGCTCGATAAGGTGTGACTTTTTCTTTTGGATTCATAGGAGCATTTGTACAATTAATGAATTGAACACTTCCATCAATACTAACTTTACTTTTAGGTATTGTTTGAGTTATATTATCTCGAATTTCGTTTAATAGATTTACCACACTTACGGAAGATCGATAATTATCATCTTTAGTTACAAGTTCAAGTTTGTTTGAATCAATATAAGATTGAAGTGAACCAATCCCTTCATCATAAATTTTTTGATATGAATCTCCATAGAAACCAACTAGTAATTTTGTTTTATTTCTTTCAAGTAGATAATTTACAATAGCATCAACTGTTTCACTTGCGGTATCTTGATATTCATCTATAAATATGTATGGATATTTTTGACCTAGAATATGCGTTAAGAAAATATAGTTTTTAAGTATTTGTAAAGACAAAGTTATTACATCATCATGATGCAGACTTCCTTGTTCAAAATCTCTATAACCTCTATCATCATAAGTAACTTGTGTAATTCTATTCTTTAGTCCTGTTTCGCTCTTGTAAGATTTATCAGTAGGGAGAGCTTCATTCAATACATCTAATTCGATTATTAACTGTTTGTTGAACCTTTTGATACAATCCCATAAAAATTCGTGAATGGTTGAAACAATGACTAACGGATTATTTTCAAGTCTTTCAATGATTTCATTTTTTGCAACATTGGTGTAAGTTATACAAATAATTTTTTGATTGTTTAATTTGATGCTTTCTCCTCTAGTTTCTAAAACGTAATTTATGGTTTGAATTAAAGTATATGTTTTTCCTGAACCTGCACCAGCTTCAAGCACATAGCTTTTGTTTTCTTCTATATGTTTTATTATTTGTTCAATAGCTATCATTCTAATCGTTTTTAGCTAACCAAATCAAACCTTCATTTATATATTCTGGAACTTTCCATTTTCCATATTTCTCTTCATCAAATGACATAATATCAAATGCGAATTCCGTTTTTTGTTTAGATGTAATATTATCCGGTATTTCCTTAGAAATATCTTTCTTTTTTAGGTATGAAAACGCATTTTTAATAATAAGATTTTCTTCTCCTTCCTCAATATGTTCAGATATAAAAAACTCTTTGTTTGCATTTATAAAAGCATCTTCAAAACTTCTTGCGTTAAAACCATTTTCATTTATTTGATAAGCAACACAAATATTATTCTTTATTTTTTCTTCAACTTTACAACTTATTAATTCTGATATAGTTGTTTTTTTGGGTAACCATTTAGTTAAAGTATGGTTTGTGGTAAATTCGCCAATATCAACTTTACATTTTCCCGTTTTTTCTTTACCATCTTTAGTGTGTTTATGAGCAGAATCAATATCTGTAATTATTAATGTTCTTACATTAATGAACTCTAACATTTCCTTGAAAGAATGTGCGTAAGCTCCACCAACTTCAAGTATTGAAACATATTCATTACATAATGAAATTGCAGATTTCTTAATCATTTGGGGTAAAAGCATACGTTCGGTAGTACCTTCAACCAAAATAACTTTATCAGCAAAAAATAAATCAGATTTATGTAGCGTTAAATATTGTCTTAAAAATCTA
Source organism: Gillisia sp. Hel_I_29 (assembly GCF_000744275.1). Taxonomy (NCBI): domain Bacteria; kingdom Pseudomonadati; phylum Bacteroidota; class Flavobacteriia; order Flavobacteriales; family Flavobacteriaceae; genus Gillisia; species Gillisia sp. Hel_I_29. The sequence goes on along the minus strand of NZ_JQLP01000005.1, from coordinate 701,186 downwards.
AAAGTTCGTTTATCATCTTTAATTTCTAAATTATTGAAATCTTGATTTGTAATTTTATACCCAGAATCAGTAGCCAACCTATTAAAATATCTGATTCTATTAAACCCTCTTTCAGTCTCAATTCCAGATTCTGAAAGAATATGAGAAGAATGTGTTGTGACGATTACTTGAATTTGTATATCGGTATCTTTTTTAGCATCTTTTACAACTTCTGAAACTTGACTGATAAATATTTGTTGCATCTGAGGATGCATATGAGCTTCAGGCTCTTCAATAAGAACAACAAGAAAATTTGATAGTTTTTCTTCTTTGGAATTTTTAAACTTCTCAATGAAACTTGCTAATTCTAGAATCATATAAATTAGATTGCTGTAACCAAGTCCATTATAACTTTCTGGCAAATCAATTTCGTCTTGTTTGTAAAGATATTGAATGTTGTTTTTTATAACTTTTTCAGAATCAAATTTTGAATTTATTCCTATTGGAGGGATTGTAATTGGTGTTTTTGCTCCAAATTTTTCTAGTTTGGACATTATGCCTTCTAAAACTTTTTCATATTTGATTTTCAATTCTTTAGAAACTCCTTTCAGTGTCTCTTCTAAATCTTTAACATCTTGATTGTTAGTTTTATCCCTTTGTTTATAGTAATTAGAAAAACCGATTGACAATGCATTAGTAGAATCACCTTTTGTATCATCTAAAATTCTCATTGCTTTTATACTTTCAAAAAGTACTACTTTTTGAATTTTGGTTTTAAAACTATCCTCAATTATTCTAGTATAATCAGAATCTTTATCAAGGGCATAGCAAACAGTATCGTATAAAATCTTAATGTTCTCGTGAAGATATTTTATTAAGCCGATGGCTTTATCTTCTCTGTTTTCAAATGATTGAAATAGTTTTAAAGTATTTCTTGGTTCAAAAGAAATACAGATTGTAGCATCATTTCTTACATTTTCTAGGTCTGTTATAAATTCACTTAGCTCTATTAATGATTCATTATTCTCTGTATTGTACTCAATTTCAAAATTGATTTTAATTTTTGGAATTTCAACTATTATTTGTTTTTCAAGTTCTTCACGCTCTTCTTCTTTAATTCCTTCTTTCTTAGATTTTAAATAATTGCTATGAACAGTAATGAAAATTGCATATGAGCTTTGTGCAAAATCTTCGAAAATAAACTTTCCATCATTAGAAGTTGCTAATTTTATTGCTTCAAAAAAAGAAGTTTTTCCTGTATTATTCTTTCCCACAATTAAAGTGATATCATCCTCTAAGTTACATTCTAGATTCTCTAATAGACGGAAATTTTTAACCTCAATTTTTTTAATTTTCATTTAAATTATTGTTTAGTGTAGAGTGTTTTTCACATGAAACCTAACGGTCTCGGTTAACACAAGTTGCGGGAGTAGGGACGCTAATTTGTCGGCTTAGTTGTTTTTTGTTAGGATACTAAAATACACTTTTTCGACAATACCCGTTATTTGTGATAACCGTTGTTGGCAACTGTGCTTTGTTCTTTTTAATTTTTATCTGTTAGATGTGAATGGATTTGTTAGATTACATTAGTTTTAAAGAATTTTTTATATTTTTAACAGACCCTACACTAACTTAAATACTTATGAAAAATAGAATTTTACTATTACTTTTTTCATTTTTAGTAATAAGCTGTAAAAAAGAACCTCCATCTCCGGATGAATTGTATGATAAATATAGAGAAAGTGTAGTTCTTATAAAAAGTGATTATTATCATGAAATACAAGTTGCTGAGGATATCAGTTTTTATTTTACAGGATCGGGTGACAACTTTCGCTTATATCAGGATAAAGAAGAAGCTTTTAGAAATGCCGATGTATCATTTGGAACCGGTTTTTTAATTGATAAGGAAGGTAAGATTGCAACAAACAGACATGTAATTTATCCCGAATATGATAAAAATTCTGTATTTGGTGAGCTTGATAATTTTTATACGAATTTAAAGCAAAATATTAATTTGGATATCCAGGCTAATAAAGATACTTTAAGTTGGATTAAGGAGTATTATAATGATAATTATGATTATCTCTCTAATTCGGAGATAGAAAAATTTAAAGAGACATATTCAAATATTCAAGCTAAAAATGAAAATTATAATGATTTAATTGGACTGCTTAATTATGAAAAAGATAAGGTTCAAATTAATCTTGTTAGGACTAAGTTAGGAGTTGCATATGATAACACATTTATAGAAAATAGTGATGACTTTGCAGATTGCGTGGCAATTCGAAAATCCGAAAATGAAAATATTGATTTAGCCATTATCCAATTAAAGAACAAAAGAACCCCCTCACATATTAATAATTTGTTATCTCTACCTAATCTGGAAGAAACCAATCCAATAAAATTAAATGATGAAGTATATATGATCGGTTACAATCATGGATTTGATTTAGCAATAACCAAAGAAGGTGTAAAGTCTCAATTTACTTCTGGAAATGTTAGTCAGGATCCTGATAGTGATAGAATTTTATATTCAGTTCCTACCTTACCAGGCTCTAGTGGTAGTCCAATAATTAATAAGTGGGGAGATTTAATTGCTGTTAATTATGCCAAAACCTACGATTATCAAGGTTTTAGTTTAGGCATTCCCATTCGGAATTTAGTGAAGCTTTATAATGATTTACCGATCGAAAATGATAATACCCCAGCTATTAATCAAGATGAAAGGATAGTATCAAGGAATAGTAGTGAAAATTCAACAAAAGTGGACTACTCTAATAATATAAAGTCTTTATTAACTGCGGAAAAGGATCGAAATTTTGATAAAATTTATAGTCATTTTTCTAAGAATATAAAGAGATATTGGAATATAAATTATCCTACGAAGGATGAAATTCATAAGCAATACCTAGATTCTTGGGAAACTGTTCGTTCTTCTAGAAATGAAGATGTTTATGTGGAGAAAATAAATGACTACAATTATATTCTGAACACAAAATTTTACTATGTCCTTGATAAAACTGGAGAGCAGAAAAGTGTGGAAAGTGAAGTTCGCTACAAGTTTAACGATGCTGGTCAAATAATCGAAGTTTATGGTGTTGATAATTAAATTATGAAAAAAATCACCTTTCTGCTATTTCTTCTTTTTTTCAATATTTCTTTTTGTCAGGAAACAAAAGAGGATGTTATAGCTAAATTTATAATTAAAGATGCTTCTCATAATGGAGTGGATGTAACACCTCAGATTCTTAGTGAAAATGCTTTTGTTGTTTTATACAAAACCGATGAGAAAGTTCTTATGGCAAATGTTTGGTCAAAAAGTAACTCTCAGAGTTCTGGAAGAATTTATAACATTAAGCAAAAAGAGATCAAAGAATCGTTAGATAATTATAAAAAAGAAATCTATAATTTTAATTGGCGGTATATAAATTCATATGATCATAAGAAAGGTACGGCCGAAGTTAAATTAGAAAAGATATATAAACCTCAAGGTGTAGCTTTTATAATAACTATTATTCCTGAAGACCTTGATTTAATAATCTACAGAGGTTATCAAGAGGGATCTATTGATTTTTCTTCATTGTAGCAAATTCTATAAAAGCATTGTTGCCAACTGGTTATATGCAAACCAAAATACTTATATATTCTAAAATATTCCAAGATAAGCGCAATACTAGTTAGTATATAATAAAATGATTAAAATCAAGTTTAATATTTGAAACTATCATTCAAATATTTTCCATAGCGTTTCTCTACCAATTTGAAAAAATCGGATAATTTAATTCCGCGATTAAAACAAATTGTACTTAATGTTGACAAGGGCATGTTATAGCCATCTTCCTGCTGAATTTTTTCTATAATATGATAATTAACGCCATACATTTTACCGTATTTTCTAGTACTTATATCATTTGATGTCAACCATTCTTCACTAATATATTTACAAACGTATTTATTTGATAAATAAACTTTCCCGAGATGCATGTTTTTCTTTGTCATTAATACAAATGAAAAGATTATCAGAAATTTTAATGAGAGTGTTCGCTCTCATTAAAACTTTTTAATTATATTTACCTCATATTATTATATTTGCGAAACTTCTTTAAGTAAATATTAGAAGCATTCGCTTTGAATCTCGTGCTGGAAAACTGGTAATTTTTAAATGGAACGAGAGAATAAGCAAGATGCTCACGACCCGGGGCGTGGGCTCTCTTATTGTTCCAAAGGTATACCAGTACCGCCTGCGCAATAAGTTGAGTTCCACGCCTTTTTACTTGTAGAAAAAGGCACTTCTTCTCAACATAATTTCAAAGCTTCTTCTTTTTAAAAATTTTAGAACTCGCATAGCTATTGGGTATATCCATTTCTGGATTTGTCATAATAGCTACAGCTTCATTCCCTACATAATGCTGTAATGGCAGGTGAAAACCTGTGCAATTAAATTTTAATGATTATGTCATAATTTAAAAGAGTTCTATTATGCGGGATAATAACTATGAACTATTAAAAGTAAATGATTCATCAGCGCTGGTACATATTCATGCCCGATATAGCCGGATGGTCTATTGGGTGGGAAAAAGAATCATCAGTGATGATTTTGTAGTAGAATCTTTAGTACAGGATACCTTCTTAAAGTTATGGGCGAATCGCGATAAGATCGAATCTGAAAAACATCTCTTTTTCTTTCTTCGGATGGTGATGAAAAGGGAATGTTATTCCTATTATACCAATCCGAAACATAAATTTTTTAAGAATATAAATTCCTTAGAAAGCTATGATAACTACCAGGATTATTTAGCAGGCTATGATCCTAAAGAAGATGCACAAAACTGGAAAGATCAGGAAAATCAACAGGAAGATTTTGATCAAATTATTCAGGTATTACCCCTACTCCAACCAGAAAGAAAACGACTGATTGAACTCTGTTTAAAATATGAATTCCGCTATAAAATAATAGCTAAGCTAATGGGAATGGGTATAACTGAGACCCGTAATGAGGTAAACAAAGCTATCCTAGATCTTAAAAACATCATCAACCAAAATAATGTCCTTGAGTTACATCAGCCATCTATATTAAATTATGATAACAAGGTTCAGGTTACCCAAGAACAACAAAAGGTTTTAGAGCTGCGATGTAAACACAACTATTCCTTTGCCTCTATTGCCAATGAGCTTAATATTTCTCAAAAGGAAGTACATACAGCATTTACCCAAGCTTATAAGCTAATGCAAGAGGTACAGGAACACCAATTAGAACCTGTTTGAGATGGCAAAAGATATGATAAAATTAACTCGAAAGATCCAACTCCTTATCGACCTGCCTACAAGCGAAGAACGAAAGGAGGCGATGGATAAACTCTATCTCTGGCGTAACCGTTGTTATCGGGCAGCCAACCTAATTGTTTCTCATTTGTACGTTCAGGAGATGGTAGAAGACTTCTTTTATTTAACCGAAGAAATCAAGTATAAACTAGTAGATCAAAAAAAAGATGAACAGGGAATTCTAAACCGCTCCCGGATCAATTGCACCTATAGAATGATTTCCGATCGCTTTAAGGGGGAAATTCCTACTAACATTCTAACCAACCTGAATAGTACCATCCTGAGTTCTTTTAAGAAAAACAGACAGGAATACTGGTGCGGGGAACGTTCTATAAATAACTTTAGGAGAGATATGGCATTTCCCTTTGATATGGAAGGAGTATGCGGATTAAAATACAATTCCCAAAAGAATGCTTTTTGCTTTCGGTTCTTTTCCATTCCTATGAAAACCTATTTAGGAAAAGATTATTATGACAAGAGAAAACTGATGCAGCGGGTTGCAAATGGAGAAACCAAAATACGAACTTCTCATATCAAATTAAAAGATGGAAAAATCTTTATGCTTGCAGTGTTCGAATTTCAAAAAGAAGAACACATCCTTAAACCAGAAGTGATCGCCGAAGCCTCGTTGTCCCTTGAATATCCAATTGCCGTGAAAATTGGCAGTGCTAAACTCACTATAGGAACAAAGGAAGAATTCCTCTACCGAAGGCTGGCTATACAAGCTGCCCAAAAAAGAACCCGAGAAGGAGTTACCTATTCCAAATCGGGAAAAGGTCGTATAAGAAAGACCAAAGCTTTAGCAAGATTTTGTGATACAGAACGGAATTATGTTCATAATAGACTGCATGTTTATAGCAGAAAGCTAATCGACTTCTGTATAAAACATAAGGCAGGAACTCTTATTTTATTGAATCAACAAGAAAAATTAGAAATAGCTAAAGAGGAAGCATTTGTACTTAGGAACTGGAGTTATTATGATCTCATGACCAAGATAAAATACAAAGCAGAAAAAGCCGGTTTAGAACTTATCATAGATTAAGAATTAATTATCGAGGGTGCTTGTACACCCGTAAGGTGAGGTGAATTGCACACTCACTAAATGCGCTTAGCATATACAACGCGTGAGTGAAACTTATAATTAATATTTCCAAAAACCGATAACGGTAAAACCGTATTGTAGAGTGATTAAATATAATTTAAAGATCATACTACATTTTAAATGGAGTGAAATGAATCCATGCATACATATAATTCATCTATTTTCTTTAGAGAAAGTTTTTATGGAGATATTGTAAAGACTCCCATTCAATAGCAATAATAAGTAACCGTTCAGCACATTCCCGCTTCATTATGCAAAAGCTTCATTCCGGGAAAAGCGCTTCTCTAAAAAGATCTTGAACACCAACAAAAATTTCGATCTCCCTTACGCTAATCCGAAGAAAATATCGGAACGCTTCATTCCAATTCAAAGATTTTTAATGGAGTTCGCCTAATTCAGATCCAAATCTTGATTTTGTTATGAACGGATGGGATTTGAATATAGAGAATTCATAAAATAAATAATTAGAGGATGGATCTAAATTAAATTCAACTTACCATCACACGGCATTCCTGTAAATATGGACATCTTTATCATATTCTGATTTTAGCAAGATTTATATTTATTTATCATTTCCCTTCCTGTGCTTCTACTCCACCGCAACTTATCCTTTTTTCTATATGCAAAATACCAGGATATAGAAGTTAGCCGGGCTGCATAAGCCGGTCGGCTACGCCCTCCCTTTTATAAGCCCTCTCTAATTCTATATCCTGAATCTGTATCTGCATCAAAAAAGGAAATAGCATACGGCTCTGTAAGAAGTAAATCAATTAAGAATATCATGAGATCAATACATAGATACATATCCTCAATCAGAACAAAAGATCAAAAAAGGAAAGCTCCGGATATAAAAAGTAATTCAATTATTAATCAGGTCTGTCAAACGACCATAACACTTAACATTATGAGTATGATCAAAAACAAAGTTCAGCTAATGGGGGATTTAGGAAATACTCCCGAAATCAAAAATCTTGCTAATGCCTAACACCTAAAAACAAAGAGGGCGCCCCGTTCAAAGTATCGCCCTCTTTTCATTATTAACCCTATAAAATGATTAATCATGAACACGAAAGTTAATGAAATTTCAATAAAATATCAGGGCAATTTCAAAATGAAAGATGCTCCTAAAATCAGCTCTTCCCTTAGTGCAAGTACGCTATTATTTAGCCGTTGGGATAAAGACCGTATAGGCTTGCAGGAATGTTTTAAGGGTGTTGCTTTTAAACAATTCCAATAAGGTAAAAGGGATTTTTGAAGTGTCCAATGGAGGAATTACCGGAACGCTGGTTGATGTTCGCATCTTATTTGCAGTGATCCTTAAATCCTTGACTACCGCGGTAATTTTAGTGCATAATCATCCATCAGGTAATCTTAAACCTAGTGAAGCCGATAAATGCCTGACCCAAAAAATTAAGGATGCAGGTAGCCTTTTAGATATAAAACTATTAGATCATTTGATACTTACCCCCGATGGCGATTATTTTTCCTTCGCAGATGAAGGAATACTTTAAACTTTTCTTGTCACCATTTTCATAGGTGGTCTCATTAGATCACCTTTTTTCATTTTCCAATTTTTCAGTTATCCGATACCTTAAATTTTGAACAAGTTATGGCTGCAAAACTTGAAAATCTGCCGTTTGAAATTTTTCAATTTCTAATAATTGTATGAATTGATGGTAATTAAGAACAAATGAAACCAGTTTTAATGATTTACTCATTTAAAACGAATAGGGATAATTCGTAATTTAAAAAGGCTTGATTTCTCCTGTTCGAAATAGGGTAATCTCATAATTTAAATTTGAGTGAGGAGCATCCAAAGCAATGAAAATAGGTTTTTGAAATCCTTTAAAAAGGCAGTTGGTTTTAACCAACGGGTATGAAAATTTTGTCCCGCCTGCGGGACGAAATCGAATAGCAAGAGGATAACACGCCAGGCGGTGTTATTCGATTTCTTTTCCTTTTAAAACCCCTGTTTTTGGGCGATTTATAGAGTAGTGAAACTCAAAAGTATCCACCCTACTGGATACCGCCCTTTGAAAAGACCTATAAAACAAGAAAGACTATAGCCAGTAATTATTAAAATAGTATCCATGACAACAAAATCCAGACTTCAGATACAATCAAAAACCGCAAATAGATTCCGGGAGTTTTCTAAGAAAAACAACAGCAATCAGTCACAAACTTTAGATCTGATTCTAGACTTTTTTGAGAAAAATAACCTGTCTCCTTTTGAGACTTTAGCCCCTTCAAAAGTGAGCCTGGAAACCCTAATCAAAAAAAGGATCGATGCTGTGATTGCTATTCTAAAAAATATTGAAAAGACCCAAACCAAACCTGGTTTTCTCATGTTGGAATTACTCATGGAGGGACGCTCCATTTCAAAACCCATATTAGTTGAAAAGAAAAAGATTTCCTCTTCCAACGGGAAAAGTCCGGAACAATTAGAATTGGAAATCACCCAACTCCAGAATGAATTAAAAGCAACCAAACAAGATCTGGAATACCTGCTACAAAATGTGGAGATAAAGGCGAACACGTTTGGGTCAGATTATCTAAAACTAAACATCTCTCCCACAGAATTTGAAAAGTTTAAAATAACTATAAAACGTAAATCATAAATGTATATCACAATCTCTGCTCAGAAACTAGGTGGCGCTTATTCACAAAGTGCAGGAGATTTTGTGAGCTATCTGGAAAAAGAAAATCAGGGAAAAAGCCTTATGGATAAGGAATACTTTTTTGATCAATACGAAGATAAAATCCATCCATATCAGGTAATCAAAGAGATCGATGAAAATACTTCCAAATTAAAACTCAAGGAACCTAAATATTATTCTATCACCATTAATCCAAGTAAATACGAATTAAAACACATTCATAACAATCCAGAAAAACTCCGGGAGTTTGTCCGGGAGGCCATGAAAGAGTATGCTGATTCTTTCAACAGAGAAATTAATGGGAAACCCATAGGCGTAGATGATATTAAATATTTCGCGAAAATTGAACAGGAACGAACTTATAAAAGTAATGATATAGCAATTCGGGAAAATAAACCCTACAGCAATCAAATAGCGCATCTAAAAAATGAAATGCGGAAAGTAGAGCGCGGAGAAATTTCCGGGAATATCCGTCAACTAGAAAATGATATCCAGAAGCTGGTCAGGGATGCTCCGTATAAATTTCAAGGACAGGTGATTGAACCGGGAATGAAAAAAGAAGGCTTGCAGAGCCATATCCATATTATCGTTAGCAGAAAAGACGCCTCTAATTCTTACAGTCTATCTCCAGGCAGCAAATACAAAGCTTCAGAAGTGGAAATGCACGGCAAAATTATAAAGCGAGGTTTTGAAAGGGATCGTTTCTTTCAGCATTCAGAAAAAGCATTTGATAAGATGTTTCAGTATAACCGCAATTATGTGGAAAGCTATACTGCTCGGAAAATGCTCAGCAAAGATCCAAAACAATATTTTTTAAGTTTAAGAAGTCTAGGGGTCAATGAGAAAAAGATCGCCTTTAAGATGATCCGGGAAACAGGATTGCAATTGCCAGTATTACATCTCCCTACCAGTACAGCTGGGATCGTTTTTAAACAACTAAAAAAAATAATTGAAGCGAGCATAAAAGCAAGTTCTATTGGCTATTAAAATCATCTGTTATGCTGTTTAATAGCTGTTTTCAAAGTAAGATCTATCCAAAGGGATATAAATTTTAAAATATTAAAAAGTGAGCGAAGTGAATTACATACTTCATCTAAATGCAGTCTTGCGTAAGTTTGCCCAGGACGATCGAATTACGTCTTCCCACCGAAGTCTTTATCTGGCCTTTTTTGAACTTTGGAACCAGAAACACTTTCCACAAACATTTATGGTAAACAGCAAGCAGGTAATGGGACTTGCAAAAGTACGTTCCAGAACAACCTATCTCAAACTGTTGCAAGATTTAAAAACTTGGGAATATCTACATTACCATTCTTCCAATAATCCTAAGATTGGTTCCTTCATAGAGATGTTCAGATTTGATACAACAGTTGTTCAAAAAATGGACAAGAGTTGTTCAATTTCTGAACAGGTACTTGTCCAAAAATTGGTTACTATTAATAAACATAAGAATAAACATACTATAAACTCTTTTAAACAAACATGTCCAAAAAATGAACAAGTGGTTTTAGCATATTTTAAATCTGAAAAAAGAAGCTCCTTGGAAGCAAAAAAATTCTTCAATTTTTATGAATCCATTGGCTGGAAATTAAATGGTAAAAATCCGATAATAGATTGGAAAGCCTGTGCCCGAAATTGGATGATTAAAGCTGATGAAATGAAAAATAACCAAAAGTTTAGTGAGCCATCCCAAAATAGGGACAACTTGCGTACTAGTAAGAATAAAAATTATGGGGAGCCATTGTAAATAGAATTACCTTTTAGAATCTATAGCTTTTAAAGTTTAATGGATTTAAATTCAAAAATTGCTAAAATTGAAATGAGCTGATAAATTAACAATAAGAGTAAAATTTAACTTCTACTCCGAACAAGGGAAGTTTTTACTAATATTTAGCCTTGTTTAAATCTGAAAACTAAAAAAATGAAAGCCGTCAATTATATTAGCCAGCTTTACGGAATATTACGAAATTTCGCTGATGACAAGAAGATCTCGTCCTCTCACCGTAGTGTATATCTTGCTTTTTCAAATTATGGAATCAGTAACATTTCCTAAGAACCATCAGGATGAACAGCAAATATTTGATCGGACTGGGTAAAATATTTTCTAAAACGACCTACAATAACTACTTCGAGAGGAAGAATCGAAGAGAAAATTTAGAAAATAGGAGCAAAAAAATTTTAATTAACTTAACCCAAATTTTAGAAGAAAAGTGTCCGTTTTGATACGGAACACCTGTCCGCTTTCAGCGAATTATGCACTTATCACATCAAAATAGATGAATAACAAAACCACTATACCGGATGCTGATCTATCCAATGCTGGAGATGATTACCATATATTATGGGCTATTCAAAAATCTTTAGATCTCTTGAATTTTAATGAACATGGTTTGAAAACGGTTCTAATAGAGGGAATTGAGGCTTCACTTTCTCGTAGAATTGATCCAAGTGGGGAGAAACTATTGGGAATAGATTTAATTGAATATTATTCTTCTGATAATTTCGAAAAAGCTAGCCGAGTAATTATATCCCAATTAAAATATAGTACTCGAAATGCCAATAAGAATCTTACTTTTTATAGTCTTTATAAAGGAAAAAAAGCTAAATCATCGCAAGGATCTATAATCCATAGGTTGGCTAATATCTACAAAGCATTTCGTCAAAATTATGAAAGAGACTTGGTTCAAAAAAAGATTAAGATAAAGTTAGTTAGTAATCGAAATTTCAATCCTGACCATTTAAGTGCTATTCAAGAAATACAAAAGGAATTACGGCTCATTGGAAAGAAAGTAAGCTTTAACCAATTTTTAAAAGAAAACAGAAAATATTTAGGGGCTTTTCAGAAATTAATGGAAGCTTCTGGTTTAAAGGTTACAGAATTTTCAGATTTTATAGAATTGCTAGATTTTGAAGACTGTGGATCAAACTCAAGAGATATATTAAGGAAAGAGTTAATTCAAGCTATAAGCAATACTAGTGTTGTATCTAGGAACCAATTTAATGGTTTAACAAGGCTTATTTTGGATAAAATGATGCCCGAATCTAAAGCTAATATCAGTATAACACTAACCGATGTCATTGCTACTCTGGGGTTTAATAATGGAAGTCTTGAGAATTTATTCCCTGTGCCGCAAAACTTTGAAAAGTTACCAAAAAGCGTCCCAAGAGAGCAATTAGGAGCGATACTTCAGATTATAGAAAAAAGTATGGATAACGCAGTGTGTATTCATGGTCCTGCAGGTATTGGAAAGTCTACAATATCAATGCAAATTAGAAATTCTATACCTGATTACTGTGAATGTATCACTTTTGATTGCTATGGAAATGGATCATATCTGGATCCCACAGACAGAAGACATTTACATAAGAATGCTTTGGTTCAATTATCCAATGAAATTGCAAAACGAATAGGTGTAAACTTTTTAGTCTTTAAAGAGGATTCAGAGGATGTTTACATTAAAGAATTTAAGAGAAGGGTTTTAGATGCGATAGAGATTCTAAAAAAAAGAAATGAGAATGCATATTTAGTACTAATCATTGATGCAGCCGACAATAGTATAACTGCCGCAAATAAACGAAACGAAACTTCCTTTATACATAATTTATTAGAAGAGCCATTTCCTCCTGAATTCAAATTAATAGTAACAACCAGGACTTATAGGATAGATTCGCTACTATTGCCTAAGAATCACTTGGATATTCTATTGCACCCCTTTACAGAGGAAGAAAGTGAACAACACTTAAAGCACTTTTTTCCTGAGAGTTCTACAAAAGAGGCGCTCGACTTTCATGACCTTACCCAAGGTATTCCAAGAGTTCAATCTTATTCAATTGATCTCAAAAAAGAAGGGGTTCAAGAAGTCATCAATTATCTGCGGCCGAATGGAAAAACTGTTGAAGATTTAATTGATGAAAGAATTTCGGAAGCAGTACACAAAATTGGCAATAATGGTTGGAAATTGGTAGATGATCTATTTATAAACTTAATAACATTGCCCCGTCCAGTTCCAGTGTCGTATTTGGCAGAGCTTTTAAAAACGGATGAAAATCTAATAAAAGATCTTGCCTCTGATATATGGCATGGATTGATTTTGTCAAACGAAAACCTTAGTTTTAGGGATGAGGATTTTGAGAATCATATTAGAAAGAAATACCGGGCCAATGACCATCAAATAGCAAAGATTGCGAATCTCTTTTTTTCAAAGGCAGATAAAGAAGATTATGCTTCTATTAATCTTGGGAGCATATTGTTTGAGGCACATCTCGGAAAGGAGCTAAAGGATATTGTATTAAATGAAAAACTAAGGAAATATCCCCTAGATCCTATAAGAAATAAAGAGGTTTATGTTGAGCGTGCTAAGTTAGCTATGAAGATGACGCACCGAGAGACAGATAATCTCACATTTTTTAAATTATTGTTTATTGCAGCGGAACAATCCAAAACGTACAAAGCCTTAAACGATTTATTAATAGGGAATCCTGATTTGGTCATACAATTTGGAGATGAAGCATCATTAACTAAGCTTAATGCCGTATCAAATAGAAAGACATGGGGTGGTTCTTTCCATCTAAAATTATCAGGAATATATTCAAGGGAGAAATCAACAATAGAAATATCTAAAAAACATCTGAAAACGGCCAATGAGTGGTTGAATTGGAGGCATAAAATCCAGGATGATGAAAACTTGGATAGATATCCTATTAGTAGTTTGGATATTGCATTTGAAACGGAAGCAATACTCAGATTAATAGGGCCATATAAGTCATATCAGTCGATTTCTAGATGGAAACCTAAAAGCGTGCGATATACCGCTGGGAATTACCTAGTGGACAATGTTTTGCTTCGCTCGTCAAAAGATCAGGTAAAAGAATGGTTAATAGATTTGAAACTCCCAAAATTAGTTCAAATTTTTTTGGTCAATAAATTGTTCAAGGCCAACTTTGATACGGATAGTTTTGATTTCAAACAAAATATAGAATACTTGTCCAAAGTCATTTCTGGCAAAAACAAATTTAACAGCTCACTTTACCTTCTTATTGTTGATTTCATTGAAATATTGGTTTTTCGAAATCTTTTCTCGAAAAAAGAAATTCTTGCGGTACTTAGTAAAATAGCATATCCTTTGCCAACCAGGGTGCCTCATTTTTCCAATAACAATTTTGATAAGTCCTCTGAATTGGAAATGCATTTGAGTCTTAAGGTAGAAACATTAATACAGTCAATCAACGATAAAGAAATGACTGTAGAGGATATTTATCCAAGGGAATTTATAGAAGCGGAAAAATCTAATGATCCAAAGAAGAGGAGAAGTCTTGATGACGAAAAAAGGGAATTTAAAAGGTTCTTTAAACATGCTGTGCCTATTTACAAATTAAGGGCTGATGTGTTCACCTCAAGGTTAAATGAAAAAGATTTTACTTCCAAATTTAAACTTGTTTGTAAAAATATTAAAGACGATTGGGATTTAAGATATTATTCCCATTGGGCAAATGATCAACTCAACTTTTTGGCTTCCATAGCTGTTGAAATTTTAATGTTAAACAAGTTTTCCGATAATCAAATTGACTTGATATTGGATTCATTCTCCAACAAAAATTCGAATCGCATCTCGATTAGATTGACAGCTTTGGAGAAATTAATTAATCGAAGGGATGAACATGCTTTATGTCTTAAGCTGCTTAATGAAATAGATAATTTTATTATCGAGAGTAAGATGTCTGCTTTCGAAACCACTGAACTATATATCAAGTGTTCAATAAAGGGTTCCAAAATTGATCGGGAAACTGGAAAATATTATTTTGATAAAGCTATTGAAGCTGTCTCTGATGTGGACTATGAAGCGTTTTATCAGATTAGATGTGTTTCAGAACTAAGTGAAATGGGGATTACTCAAAGTAATCCACAAATGTCCTACAGATTAGCGCAATTTTTGGAATATGCGGATGAAAAGCTTAGCTATTATGATAAAAAACATTTTCCCTATGGAGAAGGAATAAAAGGTATTTTCAATCTGGATTCTGCCTCAGTTTTTTCAACTGTTTGCCGTTGGCACCATCGAGATGTCATAAGCTTAAATAAATATATTCCTATTTTATTAAAAGCAACATTAGAAAACAATATCATAAACCATAAGATTGCCAGTTCACTACTTCCTTTAAATAGTCATTATTACCATGAAGATATAATGGAATTGTATAAGACCGCAGTTTCAAAATTCAATTCAAATGGAGATTCTGAAAACCTAAAGTATTTTGTCAAAATAGTCTCAAGAGATTTATTATTAGAGCAAAATTTGGAACACATAAAAGCATTGTATTCAGAATTAAATAATTGTAAAATTATTGCCAAAGAGCATCTAAGCCAATTAAAAGAATTTATTGAGTTCAGAACATTTAGTAAGGGGAAAAATGAGTCCAAATACATTAACAATTTTTCTAAAAAGGATTACGCCCATGAGATCAACTTGGACAACATTGATTTAAGTTCCTCAAAAGACCTTGAAGTAGCTATAAGGAATATTATAGGCAGTGATGATGACTATCAACAGAGGTGGGAAATAGAAAACTTTCTTTCGGATATTAAAACAAATTGTATCCCACAAGGATACGTCGGACATTTAAATGCCCTGGTTGATATTTCGAATGAACTGTTGAACTATTATTCTTTAGAAAGAGCACTTGAAGAAAGATTAAAGGAATGGAGTATCCACCCCGGAGTTAGAAAATGGAGTCAAGAAAAGTTCAAATATGTTCTAAATAAATGGTTTAGTAAATTAAATGAAGATGACTACCTTTTTTTATCTCATGTCAGAAGTTTATCAAGGATTTTCTCGGTTTCTGATGATGTTTTGTTCGATGCTCTAGTCCATGTTATTCCGGATAAAATAGAGCAACTTACAGATGAGTCACTCTATGGATTGAGTTTGATGATAAATAATCGCCTAACTATCGATGAAAATGAAAGTCTAATTTTTTGGGCTTTAGAAAGATGGACATCTAAAATTGAAAAAGAGGCTGGCGATGGTTTATGGTTTGATAACCTTATTCCCCCCTCTAATCCTGAACAAATTGTATGCGATGTATTAAGATTCATACTTGGTCATCCCGACAAAAGATTAAGATGGAGAGCTGTGCATTGTATACGAAGACTTGTGAATTTTGGAGAAATAGGTATAATAAAAAAGCTCTTTGAGTTCCAAAATCATAAGGATTGTTTCCCTTTTCAGGACAAGAAATATATGTTTTATTGGATGTCAGCCAAACTTTACTTGTGGATTGCGATTGAAAGAA
This sequence comes from Gillisia sp. Hel_I_29, assembly GCF_000744275.1. Classification (NCBI taxonomy): domain Bacteria; kingdom Pseudomonadati; phylum Bacteroidota; class Flavobacteriia; order Flavobacteriales; family Flavobacteriaceae; genus Gillisia; species Gillisia sp. Hel_I_29. The sequence continues at coordinate 684,836 of NZ_JQLP01000005.1, read as the reverse complement.
CCAGCCAAGAATCTCCTTCAAAATTAATTGTGTTAAAGGATGAAATATACCAAGAGCTTTTAAACCAAAACTTACCACATGCTCTAATAAAATTCTTCATTAAAAAAGTCTGTATTAACCTATATGAGTACGACACTTCAATCTACACCCTAGAAGAAAAAACAAATATTGATAACTCTTTGGTAAGTGGGTTGGAGACGATTCAAAACAACTACGGAGAAAATGCCGAATTAAATTCAAAAATTTCATTTTCTAGTGAAAGGAGTTTTCGTTTTGATTCTATGGATACGATCCCTTATTGGTATAGTGGGGCCGCTCGACCTTTTAACCTTTTAGAGAGTGATATCGCCAATATTGCTGATTATTTCATAACCTACAAATGGGGCTATACAGGTAACCCTAATAAAGACGATTATATAAGAAATCAAATGAGTGATAGGGATTACCATTTGATGAGTAAAAGACAGGGAAGTGACCCTGTTGTTGAGGATTTGGAAACTTATTTTGAATATCATGCTATGTTTTGTGCGGTAAATCAGTTATTGGAATTTCAGCCAACCGTGGAACCTGAATATCAAGACCAATGGGGCACTTGGGATTATTGGATAAAATCTAAAGCAAACACCTGGGAAAATTATTGGCTATCTGATGCTGCGGATACTGTTCCATTAGAAGATAAATATTGGAACAATGAGTTTGAAAAATTTGACGAAAATTGGAGAAGAATAATAGAAGATGAAAAATATGATACTGAAGTGGGGTTCGATCATTTTTTTGATAATAATCAGATCATGGCATTTTCATCCGTACGTCGGAATTTTGGGGAGAATTATGAATCTATATCTATTCGGTCGGCTTTGGTTTCTAGTAAGGGTTCAGAAGCCTTGTTAAGAGCGTTTCAGTCATCTAAAGATTCCCATGACTACGCAATACCTTTTGAAAAAGATGAATACAATTTTGAAATTGATGTAAATGGTTTTCAATATATTGGATGGTTAAGTAATCCATCCTCAGATTATGAAGGATTGGACGTTAAGGATCCCTTTAAGAAAGATATTGGAAGAGATTATATCTGTTTTGGAAAACAAGTTGAAAGCATATTTGATATTTCATACAGTGAATACCATAAAGAAGCATACTTTGAAGGTAAGGTGGTTTCAGAATACAGGCAATGGAACGAAACTACGGAATATAAATATCACGATAAAGTTGAAAGCAGCGGTGTAATTTTCAAAGTTAATATTCATTTTATTTTAAATTTTTTAAAGCAGATGAATATGTGCTTGATCCTTGAATGTGAGATTGAAAGACAGCTAAGTAAAAAAGTGTATGGTTTAGAAAAACGAGACTTAGGATTAGCGAACAATACAAAAATTTATCTTATACGACCAGATGGAAAAGTTAAAACACTCAGAGGACGCAATTTTAAAATTGGGTGAAAAAATAATTAAAGAATTAGAGCTAGAGCATACAGGGAATACATTAGTCAGATGGATGATTCACTATATATCTGAGCTAATTGAAAAGACAGATAGGACCCCACCAGGAAAAAGAAAAGAACAATTGCGAAAAGAATGCTGTGAAACAATATTAGAACTATGGCAAAATAGAGAATTTCTTCCAATGAAGAAGCCTTTACAAAATGTAAATCCAGTACTAGAAATTTTGGAAGTATTCAAAGAACAGGATTTTTCAATTTCTCCTCGTTGGCTTGAATATAGAGCACTTCCACGTAATAATAAATGGGCTGGTTTTGTAGATCTGGTCAAAAATAATTCTGAGAAAATTTTCAATCAATGCATGAATGCCAATTTTAATGAAGAAATTATATTCCAAGAGAAAGAATGGTACAATGAATATGGTGAGTTTCTTTCCAAAGAAGAAAAGAAAATAATTAGCCATCTGGACATGATGATACAATTGAAGAAGACCAGTTCTATAGATACCAATGCTATTGAAAAGAGTTCTAAAAAGGAAAAATTTAATTTTATTTTCAATGAACTTGAAAGTCTAATTGATGAACAAAAGAATGAGTTGATGAATTTAAAGAAATCAATTTCCGAATCTTTGCAGAACGATAAGGAATAGACTATAATTCTATGAAAAGATTTATCAATTTATCACCTGAGGATTCAATGGATGTTATTTATAAAAATACATAACCATTAAAAAACGATGCCAGGACAACTTACCACAAATTACTTCGGGAGCTAACCAACTGGGGATATCTTCAATAACATCCCTCCACTAGTCCCCAAATGGGATCACTCGTGGAGATGTTCAAATTTGATACTCACCCTGATCAAAAAATTGATAGGACTTATCCAATTTCTGAACAGGCACCTGTCCAAAAATTGGTATTTATTATTAAACATAAGAGTAAACATATTATAAACTCTTTTAAACAAACATGTCCAAAAAATGAACAAGTGGTTATAGCATATTTTAAATCTGAAAAAAGAAGCACTATAGAGGCTAAAAAATTCTTCAATTTTTATGAATCCATTGGCTGGAAACTAAACGGTAAAAATCCGATAACAGATTGGAAAGCCTGTGCCCGAAATTGGATGATTAAAGCTGATGAAATGAAAAATTACCAAAGGTCTAGTGAGCCGTCCCAAAATAGAGACAACTTGCGTACTAGTAGGAATAAAAATTATGGCGAACCGTTGTAATGAAGATTGTAAAAATCTGAAATTCTAACGCGATTGGAATTTTATTGCATATTGCGATACACGATATTTATAAATTTTATTGGAATTTCTTAATTCGCGAATCGCGAATTAAGAAATTCCAATAAATAAACTTTGAAATTAAATTATTCTTTTCTATCCCTAAGTTTTCTACTTAATTCAGACATATCCAGACTTAATTTATCTTCAAGTACTCGCGCATATATTTGGGTCGTTGCTATTTTCGTATGTCCTAAAAGTTTAGACACAGTCTCTATTGGAACACCATTAGAAAGGGTAATCGTAGTAGCAAATGTATGCCTGGCCATATGAAAGGTTAAATTCTTCTTGATATCACACAGATCAGCTACTTCTTTTAAATAAAGATTTACCTTAACATTGGTGATAACAGGTAAAAGACTTTGGGTTATTTCAGTCATAGGATGTCCGTCATACTTTTGAAGGATCTCTAAAGCTTTATCCAGTAAAGGGATTTTAACTTTCGTTTTAGTCTTGTTTCTTGAAGTGAATATCCATTTCTGCCCGTCCAAGCCAGTCCTGATATTATTATTATTTAGATCATTAATATCTGAAAAACTGATTCCTGTATAACAGCTAAAGACAAATAAATCTCTAACTCTATCCAAACGATCATTATAAAAATTAAAATCTTCGATTAATTTTAATTCATTGGGATTTAGAAAGTCTCTTTCCTTTTTTTCAAAAGTAGGTTTCCAACGTATAAACGGATCCTTCTCCACCCATTCCAAATGAAAAGCAAGGGTAGTTATTTTACGAAGTCTTTGTAAATGCTTCATCACTGTATTATGACTCATTGCATTCACATGACCTTTGGGCCAACAGGTAAAAAGAAAATTGGAAAAATCATTTATGAATTTATAATTGAGCTCATTCAAATAAACAGAATTTGTTTTTAGTTCTTCTCTCAAAAACCGAATGACGTATTTCTCGGTAACCTTGAAATTACGAATAGTACCATCGGTTAACGTTTTCTCAATCTTTTCTCTGTGATACTCGAAAATATCCAACAGAGATTTATCTTTAGGTCCTTCTCCTAAAAAATCCGCTTTTAAAAATTCAGGTGTTACTTTTTTATTCTGAAATCTTAAATCCTGATAATTTTGAAAAATTTTTGTTCGTGTTTCTGCAATTAGCTTATTTGATTCTCTTGCTTCCTTAGAATTACCATTTACACGTTGTGCGGAAGCATCCCATAGATCGAATGGAATTTTAGCTTTCAAACTAATATTTACTCTATGGCTATCAATTGAAATACGAACATAAAGGTTTGTTTGATTGTTTTTTACTCTGGAAGAATATACCCAGAATAAGATGGAAAATGTTTTTGAAGTGCGCATTAGTATCGTCTTAAATTATTACTCAGTAAAGACGAAAGTCAAATCACAAAAATTTTAGTCTCAGATTTTCAAAGTGTCAACATGTTGACAGAATTAAAATTATGTTGACGATTTGTGAGAAAATAAATATAATAAAAGATTCCCAAACAAAAGTCTAATAAAACATAAAACCCTGTAAATCATAGTATTTACAGGGTTTTGGTTTAATTTGAATTCTCTAAAAGTGACCCCGGCAGGATTCAAACCTGCAACCCTCAGAGCCGAAATCTGATGCGCTATTCAGTTGCGCCACGGAGCCTTTTCAATTAGAAATCATAAGATTTTATTAATGCTATAATTACTAATTGGTAATTTATTTAGATAGTTAGCTTAATTTCTGCTTTACGATCATAGAAATGGTTTTTCCATCTGCTTTTCCCGCAAGTTCTTGCGAAGCAGCACCCATAACTTTCCCCATATCTTTCATTCCTTCTGCACCGGTTTCAGCAATAATAGCATCCACTTTAGCTTCTACCTCTACAACACTTAGTTGTTCCGGTAAAAATTCTTCAATAACAGCTGCTTGGTCTAATTCTGGTTGCGCAAGATCTTCTCTGCCTTGTTCTTTATAGATTACGGCGCTGTCTTTACGTTGCTTAACTAGTTTCTGAAGCAATTTTAATTCTGCATCTTCCGTTATAGCTTCCTTAGATCCGCTTTCTGTCTGAGCTAACAAGATACCTCCCTTTATTGCTCGTAATGCTTCTAATTTAAGGCTGTCTTTAGCACGCATTGCGGCTTTCATCTCGGTCATTATACGCTCTTGTAAACTCATTTCTTTGATTTTAATTATGGGACGAAGATAAAAATAAAAACCCAAAATTCGGTAAGGGAATTTTGGGTTTTCTGCTGGGCAGATATGTTATTAGTCTACATTATCGTGCAAAAAAGAATTGTTACTTCTAAAGCGAAGTTCATCATTATCACCATTCCCTAAAGTGGTACGGGACAACTTTTCTTCTCCATGTCTGGAACTGTCTAGATCAACTCCTGCGCGTTTGTAAGCTGGTTGCTTTTCTATCTCATCTATTTGAGCAGCATTACTTCTAAACTTGTAATTGAACTCCTTCATTTTAGCTCTTCTCTCTGCTGCACGTTCTATTAAAGATTCAGAAATAGGATTATCAAAAGGGTCTAATTCATTACCTCTAGATGGATTTTGTGAAGGTTGCGGCGCTATGGTCTTCTTCTCAAAAACTACCTCTTCTTCTTCTACCATTTTAGGAGCCGGTTTGGATTTTTTAAGCATTTGCTCAACCTCCATATAGTCATCTAAGCTATATCTTTTTACTCCGGTAGCAGAACTTTCTGTAACAGGAATAATTTCTATAGGCTCATTAACTTCCATCTTTTTTGTATCCTCATTTAATGAATGTACAATTCTATTGTTCTGAGGTGTCTTGGGTGCTTGTGGTGACTGCGGATTTTCTTGTCTTCTATTTTCTGAAGATGGAGAAGATTGATTTCTCTCCGGAATTCTTTGTTCTTCTTTTCCATTATTTATTGGAAAGTCGAAAGTGAACATAAATTGATCTTCATCTTTTGAAGTATCCCCCATAGTAGATTGAAAATCTTCATCTACTTCCTCTTCTTGAGAATCTGTAATTATAAAATCTTCTTCAGAATGATAATTAACTTCCTCGTACTCCACGTTCATAATTCTTGCACTAGGAGGAGTTCTAAGATCTTCTCTTACTTCCTTCTTCACCTCTTGCTTTACTTCCTGAATCTCGAAATCCTCTTCCTCATCTAGCGTATGTACTATTTTTGGAGCAATTACTTCTTTCTTTTCCTGTGCAAATCCATGTCCAGCATCAAATCTTTTCTGACCAAAGTTATGTTCAGCTCTTTGCTCGTCTTCTAGCGTATGAATTATCTTTTTAGTTTCTGTATTAACGATCTCATTTTGTTGCTCTACATTAAAACCAGTAGCAATAATAGTCACCGCAATAGCATCTTCCAGACTTTCATCCTCACCAACTCCCATAATGATGTTAGCGCTGTGTCCGGCTTCTGCCTGAATATGATCATTGATCTCTCCTATCTCATCGATAGTGATCTCTTCGCCACCAGAAACAATAAGCAGTAAAACGTTTTTGGCACCTTTAATTTTATTATCATTTAATAACGGAGAATCCAGCGCTTTGGTAATAGCATCATTTGCTCTACTAGCCCCAGCAGCTGTAGCAGATCCCATTATAGCAGTACCACTATTACTAAGTACGGTTTTAGCATCACGTAAATCGATGTTTTGAGTGTAGTGATGTGTAATTACCTCTGCAATACCACGAGATGCCGTTGCTAATACTTCATCAGCTTTAGAGAAACCGGCTTTAAAACCAAGATTTCCATAGACTTCTCTAAGCTTATTATTATTAATAACGATAAGAGAATCTACTTGCGCTCTTAGTTTTTCAACTCCTCTTTGAGCTTGTTCATTTCTCATTTTACCTTCAAACTGAAAAGGAATGGTTACAATACCTACGGTAAGTATATCCATTTCTTTGGCTTGCTTGGCTATAATTGGCGCAGCACCAGTTCCAGTACCTCCACCCATTCCGGCAGTGATAAATACCATTTTTGTATTGGTATCTAGCATGCGCTTAATCTCCTCAAAGCTCTCTATTGCGGCTTGCTCTCCTACATCTGGGTTTGCTCCAGCCCCTAATCCTTCTGTAAGGCTTACACCTAACTGAATTTTATTGGGAACCGTGCTGTTTTCCAAGGCCTGGGAATCTGTGTTACAAATAACAAAATCAACCCCTTTTATTCCTTGCATGAACATGTGATTGATCGCGTTACTTCCACCACCTCCAACACCAATAACCTTGATGACGTTCGATTGGTTTTTAGGTAAATCGAATGCGATATTTTCGAATTCTGTACTGCTCATAAATCCTATTTTACTGGTTCTATATATTCTTACTCTGCGTTATCTAAAAAATCTTTAAACTTCTCTGCCCACTTATCAAAAATACTTTTCTTCGCTGCTCTTGCACTGCTCTCCTGTATTTCCTCTTCTTCATAATCATCTTCTAAATCTGAATTTTCAGTCTTGAATTTTTCTGAAGTAGGCGTTAAGTCCTCATTTACTTTCTCTGGCTCGGTAAATCTTACCTGCTCCTGAAATTTGGCATTCTTTTGTTCTAAACTATTCAATACCAATCCCACTGCGGTTGCGTATAAGGGGCTAGTAGTTTCTTTATCACTATTTCCGGCTAAATGCTCATTGGGATATCCAATTCTAGTATCCATACCGGTAATATATTCTGCTAACTGCTTTAAATGTTTTAACTGTGCTCCTCCACCGGTAAGCACCATTCCTGCAATTAGTTTTTTCTTTTGCTCTTCATGACCATAATTCTTGATCTCTAAATACACCTGCTCAATGATCTCTACCACTCTGGCATGAATAATTTTAGAAAGATTCTTTAGAGTGATCTCTTTAGGTTCTCTTCCTCTTAATCCAGGAATAGAAACAATCTCATTATCTTTATTTTCTCCAGGCCAAGCAGATCCAAATTTGATCTTCAATAACTCTGCCTGTTTTTCTATTATAGAACAACCTTCCTTAATATCTTCGGTAATCACATTTCCTCCAAAAGGAATCACCGCCGTATGTCTAATAATACCATCTTTAAAAATGGCAAGATCTGTAGTTCCACCTCCTATATCTATAAGTGCAACTCCGGCTTCTTTTTCTTCCTGACTCAATACTGCATTTGCAGACGCCAAAGGCTCTAAGGTTACTGCAGAAAGCTCCAACCCGGCGCTTTTCACACATCTACCAATATTTCTGATAGAAGAAACCTGCCCAACTACTACATGAAAGTTAGCTTCTAATCTTCCACCATACATTCCTATAGGTTCCTTGATCTCTGCTTGCCCATCTACCTTAAATTCTTGAGGTAATACATGAATGATCTCTTCTCCGGGAAGCATCACCAATTTATGAACCTGATTACATAGCGTTGCTATATCACTAGAATCTATTACCTCATCTGGATTTGGACGTGTAATATAATCGCTGTGTTGTAAGCTTCTAATATGCTGGCCGGCAATTCCAACCACTACTTCTTTTATCTTTAATCCAGAATCTGCTTCTGCTTCCTGAATTGCCTGCTGAATAGATTGAATGGTTTGAGTAATATTATTTACAACCCCTCGATGAACTCCCATACTTTTGGATTTCCCAATCCCAATGATCTCCATCTTACCATATTCATTCTTACGCCCAATCATTGCCACAATCTTTGTGGTTCCTATATCCAGTCCTACTGCAATATCGTTCTCTTCCATAACTTATTTTTTAGTGCACACCACCTGATTTCCAAATTGAAGGTCCACCATTTTGTAAGTACTTAATTTATCATCTTTTAAAGCTTTCTTATAAAAAGCTTTGAAATTATTCATCTTTTCTTCTACCCTGTCTACAGACCCAAAGAAAAGACTAAAATCTATCCTTCTTAACTCTAATTTGTACAAACCGCCGTTCTCTCTGCTAATTTGTGTAACAAGTTCACTATAAAAAGGATCTTCACTTATATATTTTAACAGTGGATACACCTCTTCAATGCTATTATCACTAATGTCATTTAATATTGGTACCCTGGCAGAATAGTAAGAAGACAATGGCATCTTAGCTCCCAGCCTATCAATATAATATGTACTATTCCCAAGCACTCTACCTATAGGTCTTCTTTGTTGGATGTTCGTTTTTAGGGTCCCATCCAATGTTAAGAATACTTCAGCATTCTCGATCATAGGTTGACTATTTAAAACAGTCTCCACCTTATTCAAATCTAAAGTTTCTTTACCTTCCCCCGTAAGCGCTAACCTATTTTGTATTAACAATTTATTAACCGCTGTCTCAGTGATATACAAGTTCTCATTTTGAGTGAATTTCACCTCAACTTCCTTTAGTTTTCTTGTATTATTTCGCTTCTCTGCAAATCCGTACAAGAACACAACGAGTGCTAAAACCAATATTGCTTTTATGTAGTTAAAATTAATCTTCATTTTTTCAAAGATTTTTCAACTTCTAATATCGCTTCTCCAATATTACCTGCACCCATCATTACCACTACTTCACAATCTGTATTTTTGATCTCTTCCAAAAGTTCATCTTTAGAGATCATAGCTTTATTCCTATTCTCGATCTTTTCCAACAGCCATTTTGAAGTAATTCCCTCCATAGGCAACTCCCTCGCCGGATAAATATCCATTAATCTAACAGCATCAAATTTACTAAGACTATTAGCAAAATCCTCAGCAAAATCTCTAGTTCTGGAAAAAAGATGAGGCTGAAAAATAGCTAAGACTTTTTTCCCTGCATGCATTTCTCTAACTGCCTGATACACTGCAGCTATTTCTGATGGATGATGTGCATAATCATCAATTAGAACAAGCTCTTCCGTATTAATTCTATAGGTAAATCTTCGTCTAACCCCGTTAAAAGTATATAAAGCTCTGGATAACTCATTGGGTGGGGTTCCAAATTGAAGCGCCATTGCCAGAGCTGTTATAGCATTCTGCAAATTATGTTTGCCGGGTAGATTGCATTTTAAATCTTTTATAACTTGTGTTGGAGTATGCATATCAAAATGATATGCACCGTTCTCCACTTTAACATTAATAGCTCTATAATCTGAATCATCTTCTATACCAAGAGTGGTTCCTGTTAGAGGTAATCCATTTACAAAAAATAATTTTCCATCTTCTGGCACTAGAGCTGCAAACTCTAGAAAAGAGTTTGTAAGTTGCTCTGCATCTCCATAAATATCCAAATGATCTGCATCCATAGAGGTTATAGCCGCAATGTTTGGAGATAGGTTAAGAAAAGACCTATCAAACTCATCAGCTTCTACCACCATAACTTCATGACCGTTCAAAATAATATTACTCTGAATGTCTTCACTAATTCCACCTAAGAAAGCGGTAACTTTAGCACCTGTTTCTTTTAGTAAATGAGCTAAAATTGCTGTTGTAGTAGTCTTTCCATGAGTTCCTGCAACTGCTAGAGTAAATACACCCTTAGTGATCATCCCTAACACCACCGCTCTTTTCTTTATAAGATAATGTTCTTTGAGAAAATAATTATACTGCTCATGGTTTTTTGGAATTGCAGGAGTATATACAATTAAAGACCGTTTTACATCTTTAAACACTTCTGGAATGGTATCTAACTCATCTTCATAATTCACCTCTATTCCTTCTGCTTCCAACGTTCTTGTTAGCGCTGAAGAAGTTTTATCATAACCGGCAACTTTCTTACCTAACGAATTGAAATATCTCGCCAAAGCGCTCATTCCTATACCGCCGACCCCGATAAAATATAGATTTTGTATGTCTTTGAATTGATCCATGTATATATTTCTTTCAGCAATTTGCAAAAGAGCTATTTAATGATTTTTAATTTTTCAATTTCATTTACAATGGCAGATGTTGCTAAAGGCAGTGCCAATTGCTTTATATTTTCTGAAAACTCCATTCTTACTTCTTCTGAATCTAATAAGATGGATATTGTTTCTTCAAATCTTTTTGCTAGATCTTGTTCATCAAGAACCAAAGCTGCATTTTTATTAGCCACAGCCAATGCGTTTTTAGCCTGATGATTTTCGGCTACATTTGGAGATGGAATAAAAAGCACCGGTTTTCCAACCAGACACAATTCTGATACACTTCCCGCTCCAGCTCTAGAAATAATAATATCTGCGGCAGCGTAAGCCAGATCCATTCTATTTAGATAGGCATGGGTATGCACAAATTCTGAATCTAACTTTTTATATTCCTCATTATATAGTGAACCCGTTTGCCAGATGATCTGAAGATCTTTTTCTACTAACCAATCTTTAAACGCTTCCATTAATTGATTGATCCTTCTTGCCCCCAAACTACCTCCAAGAACAAGTAAGGTTTTTTTATTTTTTTGAAGACCGAAAAAATTTAAAGCCTCTTCTCTTTTAGTAGAAACATCTATAATATCTTGCCTAACAGGATTTCCTGTTTTCACTATTTTATCTAAAGGGAAGAATCGCTCTAGATTATCATAGGCGGTACAAATAACTGAAGCATCTTTGCCTAATAATTTATTGGTAATACCAGGATATGAGTTCTGCTCTTGTATTAGAGTTGGAATCTTCTTGATATTAGCCATTTTTAGTAAAGGTCCGCTGGCAAATCCACCAGTTCCAATTACTACATCTGGCTTAAATTTTTTTATAATTTTTCCAGCTTTCCATAAGCTGCTTATAAGCTTAAATGGAAAATCAAGATTCTTAAGTAATTGCTGCCTGTCAAGTCCGGAGATCCATAAACCTTCAATTCTATATCCGGCATCCGGTACTTTAACCATTTCCATTCTATCCTGTGCTCCTACAAATAAGATCTCTGCATTTGGGTGACGTCTTCGTATCTCATCTGCAATAGAAATTGCAGGATAAATATGTCCTCCTGTCCCTCCTCCAGATATTATAACTCTTAACTGATCTCTCATATCGCTTCGCTTAAAATATCTAACGGATTCTCTTCATCTATGCTATCTTCTGTCATTTTCTCCTCTTCACGCTTAGCGCTTACACTTAGTACTATTCCCAACGCCATACACGTCATCCAAATAGAAGAACCACCATTACTTATTAAAGGCAAGGTTTGCCCAGTAACCGGAAACAATTCTGTAGCAACTGCCATATTTACCAATGCCTGAAAAACTATAGGCAAACCTACTCCCATCACAACCAATTGCCCAAAAACAGAATTTGCTTTAGTGGCAACAATTACAATTCTAAACAACAGGAACAAATAAGCTAACATTACCAGAAAGCCTCCTATTAGGCCCATTTCTTCAACAATTATAGCATAGATAAAATCTGAAGAAGATTGCGGCAGAAAATTTCTTTGAACACTTTTTCCAATACCGGTTCCAGCAATACCGCCTCTAGCAATTGCTATTTTAGCTTTTTCTATCTGATAATCTGCATCTGTATCTTCATCACTCGCAAAATTCTCAATTCTGCTTGTCCATGTATCTATCCTATTTGGAAGAAGACCCGGAAATGCTTTTGCTGTAAGAATAAACAAACTGAACACTAAAATTCCTGCTCCAATAATAACCCCTATATATCTTAAAGGATATCCTCCTAGAAATACCAACATGAGCACCATTGTAAAAATAATTGCCGTAGTAGAAAAGTTAGCCGGAAGAATAAGCGCCAATACTAGAAACACCGGCATCCAAAGAGGTAAAATAGACTCCTTAAATGTAACGGTCTTGTCTTTTATTCTTGATAAATATCTGGCTACGTAAATCATTAACACTACAGATGCCATAGTAGATGTTTGAAATGTAACTCCCAGTACAGGTATTTGTATCCATCTACTAGCATAAGCACCATCTATGGTGGTTCCCTGAGCAATAGTATAAAGTAAGAGCAATATAATTACCGGTAACATTAAAATGGACAAGCCTTTAAAGTAATGATATGGAATCTTATGAATAGCAAACAATAAGCAAAAACCTAACAACAGATGAAAAAAATGAACAATTAGATAACTAAATGTACTCCCATCACCATACAAATAAGCAATATTACTACTTGCGCTATACACCGGAATAAATGAAAATATTGCCAACAGTCCGGTGATGGCCCAAATAACTTTATCTCCTTTAATATTTGAAAAGATGTTGTTCATTTTAATCTTTAAACCCGTAGGTCATTCTTAATATTGCTTATAAATTTCTTACTGCATCTTTAAACTGTCTTCCTCTATCTTCATAATTTTCGAAGAGATCAAAACTTGCGCAAGCTGGAGATAACAACACTACATTTGAACTTTCTGCTATAGAATAAGCCATTTTCACAGCTTCTGCCATAGATTGTGTTTCTGCAATCACATCTACACAATTCCCAAAAGATTCAAAGATCTTAGCATTGTCTATTCCTAAACAAATAATTGCTTTTACTTTCTCATTTACAAGAGGTAGTAACTCTGCATAATTATTACCCTTATCAACTCCTCCAACAATCCAAACGGTTTCTGCCTTCATGCTTTCTAAGGCATAATAGGTAGCATTCACATTTGTAGCTTTAGAATCATTAATATATTGCACGTTATTGATCTTTAGAACATTTTCCAGCCTGTGTTCTACTCCTTGAAAATTCTCCATACTTGCACGTATGGTTTCTTTTCTAATTCTTAATAATTGCGATACGGTAGAAGCCGCCATTGCATTTTTAGTGTTGTGTTTACCTTCTAGAGATAATGATTTTGTCGGCATAATAAATTGGGAGTTATTGATATTTACTTTAATGTTGTTGTCTTCTTCATAAGCACCATTCTTAAGCTTTTCTTTAAGCGAAAATGGCAGTTGCTGAGCTATTACAGGATGATCTTTAAGCCATTCTGAAATAATTTGATCGTCTGCATCGTATATAAAATAATCTTGTTCTGTTTGATTTTCAGTAATTCTGAATTTAGAAGCTACATATTCATCTAAATTATAATTGTATCTATCTAAATGATCTGGGGTGATATTGGTTAAAACTGAAATATGTGGCTTAAAATCTATAATACCATCTAACTGAAAGCTACTAAGTTCTAGTACATACCAGTCTGGAGTAGTTTCAGCAACTTGCTTGGCAAAACTATCCCCAACATTACCGGCCATTCCTACAGAAATTCCACCCGCCTTCAATACATGATAGATCCACTTTGTAACTGTTGTCTTACCGTTACTTCCAGTAATACCTATGATCTTAGCATCGGTATATGTAGCTGCAAATTCAATTTCAGAAATTACAGGCACTCCTTTTTCTATAAGCTGTTTAACGATTGCTACAGATTCTGGAATACCAGGACTCTTCATCACCACATCTGCATCTAAAATTCTTGGTATATCATGACCGGCTTCTTCCCAGTCTACACCAAGTATTTCCAGAGCAGCTTTGTATTTAGCTTTTATCTTTCCGAAGTCGGATACAAAGACATCAAAACCCTGCTTTTTAGCCAATATAGCTGTCCCAACCCCACTTTCGCCGGCTCCAAGAATTGCTATTTTAGTTTTATCAGACATCAGTTAATTTTGGTTATCTTAATTTTAAGGTCACTACCGTTACAATCGCCAAGAAAATTCCAACAATCCAAAATCTCACTACGATCTTACTTTCATGCATTCCTAACTTTTGATAGTGATGATGTAATGGAGACATTAAAAATATTCTTCTTCCTTCTCCATATCTCTTTTTCGTGATCTTGAACCAACCAACCTGCAGAACAACAGAAAGGTTTTCTATTAAAAAGATTCCACATAATACCGGGATCATTAATTCTTTTCTGGTAGCGATTGCTAATACCGCAATAATTCCTCCTATGGTTAAGCTTCCTGTATCTCCCATAAATACCTGAGCAGGAAAGGTGTTATACCATAAAAATCCAACCAAAGCTCCAGCAAATGCCATGATAAAAATGGTCATTTCCCCAGATCTTGGTATATACATGATATTGAGATATTCTGAGAATATGATGTTACCCGAAACCCACGCGAAAATCGCCAGAGTTACTACTATAATAGCAGAGGTACCGGCCGCGAGGCCATCTATACCATCGGTTAAATTGGCTCCATTAGAAACTGCGGTAACAATAAAGATTACAATAGGAATAAAGATCAACCACGCATAATTGGCTAAATCTGGATCTATCCATGATATCAAACTAGAGTAATTAAATTCATTATTCTTAAAAAACGGAATAGTGGTCGTAGTGCTCTTGATCTCTGCTCCAGATGAAATATCTTCAGCCGCAACCATCATTGTTTGATCGTTATTAGTGATCTGAACATCTTCTTTTACAGTTATTCCCGGGTGAAAATAGATAGTGCACCCTACAATTAATCCTAAACCAATTTGCCCAAGCACCTTAAATTTACCTTCAAGACCTTCTTTATTCTTCTTAAAGGTTTTAATATAATCATCTATAAACCCAATAACCCCCATCCAAATTGTAGTAATTATTAAAAGGATGACATATATATTTTCAAGTTTTGCAAATAAGAAAACAGGAATTAATGTGGCTATGATAATTATTAAACCACCCATAGTAGGAGTTCCAGCTTTGGCATTCTGCCCCTTTAACCCAAGATCTCTAACACTCTCTCCTATTTGCTTCTTCTGAAGATAATTTATGATCTTCTTTCCGTAGATAGTAGAAATTGCCAAAGACAAAATAATAGCCATTGCAGATCTGAATGATATAAATTCAAACAAACCGGCTCCCGGCACTTGGTAATTTTTATCTAGAAAATTGAATAAATAGTATAACATAGTTTGGTTTACAGTTCCTCGAAAATAAAGGAGGTTACTTATTTAGCTGACTTAGAAATTCTGTTACTATTTTAAGATCATCAAAATCTGATCTTACACCATTCACCTCTTGATAGGTCTCATGGCCTTTTCCTGCAATTAGAATGATATCATTGGGTTTAGCAAGCTGACAAGCAGTTTTAATAGCTTGTTTTCTATTCACCACAGCTATGATCTTTTTAAAATTCTGAGGTTCCACTCCTGCTTCAACTTCTTCTAAGATCTTTTCTGGATCTTCAGTTCTTGGATTATCACTAGTTAAAACTACTTTGGTGCTTAGCGCTCCGGCTATCCTACCCATAATTGGGCGCTTGGTTCTATCTCTATCTCCTCCACAGCCTACAACCGTGATTAATTCTTCATTTTTTGTTCTAATAGAATTGATGGTTTCCAATACATTTTGAAGTGCATCTGGAGTATGTGCATAATCAACTATAGCAGTAATCTTTTCTTTAGAAACTATATACTGAAATCTTCCACTTACCGAATTCAATTCACTAATAATTCTGAGAGATTCCTGAGTTTCTAAGCCTAATAGCTCTGCAGCTGCATAAATTGCCAGAATATTATAAGCATTAAAGTTTCCTATAAGTCTAGACCAAACTTCATTTCCATTTAATTTCAGCAATAATCCACTAAATTGATTTTCCAGAATCTGTGCGCTATAATCTGCGTAAGATTTTAAAGCATAGGTATACTTCTTTGCTTTTGTATTCTGAAGCATTATTTGGCCATTTTTATCATCTACATTAGCCAAAGCAAAAGCGGAGGCTGGTAGGTGGTCAAAAAATGACTTTTTTACATCTCTATATTCCGCAAAACTGGAATGATAGTCTAAATGATCGTGAGATAAATTGGTAAAAATTCCACCGGCAAATTGTAATGCTGTAGTTCTATGCTGAGCAATTCCATGAGAACTCACTTCCATAAAGCAATACTCCAACCCTTCAGCATTCATCTTTCTTAGATAAGAATTTATCGTTAAAGAATCTGGGGTGGTATGTGTGGCAGAAAATTCTGTATCTGCGATCATCACTTTAACCGTAGATAGTAATCCAACCTTGTATCCGGCTTTAGTAAAAAGATTATAAAGCAAGGTGGCAATCGTAGTTTTACCATTTGTTCCGGTAACTCCCACCAACTTTAAATTCTCAGAAGGATTATCATAATAATTTGCAGCCATAATGGCCAGTGCAGAATGGGAATTCTCTACCTGAACATAGGTAACACCATTTACAACATCTTCTGGCAATTCTTCGCAAACTACTGCCAAAGCTCCTTGAGCTACCGCTTTTTTAATAAACTCGTGTCCATCGGATAAGGTTCCTCTAATGGCTACAAAAACATCATTCAACTCTACTTTTCTAGAATCAAACTGAATGGAATTTATAGTAATAGCAGTTTTACCTACTACGGCTTCCATAGAAACTTTATATAATATGTCTTTTAAATTCTTCAACTTAAACTTAATGCTACGTTTTGATTTGCTTTGATCTTTTTTCCCGGAGCTACAGATTGTCTCTTCACTACTCCGTTACCTTCGATAATTACATTTAACCCAAGATTTTCTAATAAAGGAATAGCATCCATTACAGGCATTCCTGTAACATTAGGCATAACATCCTTCTTATTTTGAGCTTCAGAAAAATACTTTTCGAAATCTTTAGTAATTACTTTCTTATCCACCTCTAGAGATTCTATCGTATCTTCTAAAGGAGTATCTGTATAAATTTTTTGAGCGATCCTTTTAAAAACGGGCCCGCTAACATCTGCACCGTAATACCCTACTCTGTTATTAGGCTTGTGTATAATTACGATACTTGTATATTTTGGATTGTCTGCAGGGAAATAACCTACAAAAGATGAAAT
Source organism: Gillisia sp. Hel_I_29 (assembly GCF_000744275.1). NCBI lineage: Bacteria > Pseudomonadati > Bacteroidota > Flavobacteriia > Flavobacteriales > Flavobacteriaceae > Gillisia > Gillisia sp. Hel_I_29. Next base: position 667,520 of record NZ_JQLP01000005.1, on the reverse strand, counting down.
ATATCTTGGATTAGAATTCCAGTCTTTCATCCAATATTCTGTTTGAGCAGTTCCTGTCTTTCCTGCCATAGAGAAGTTTGGTGAGTACAAACTTTTTGCAGTTCCTCTAACAACTACATTCTCCATCATTGCCTTCACTTTATTTACGGTCTCTATAGAACAAATAGAAGGATTAATCACTTTTCTATCATTCTTAAGAATGGTTTTATCCCACTCTTTGATCTCTCTAATAAATCTAGGCTTCACCATTTCGCCATTGTTGGCAATAGCATTATAAAAGGTTAGTGTTTGTAAAGGTGATATCTGCACACTCCCATATCCATATGCCATCCATGCTAGAGATAATCCAGACCATTTTTTATCTCCCGGACTCGGGATGTAAGGAGCACCTTCTCCTTTAATAGAAAGATCTAATTTTTCATTAAGATTCATACGATTAAGACCATCTACAAATTTTTGCGGCTGGTCTTTATAATTGTCATAAATTAATTTAACCACCCCAACATTTGAAGAAAGCTCAAAAGCACGAGCTGCACTTATTTTACCATAACCTCCCCTGTGAGAATCTCTTACCTTATACCCCTTAACCTTGAAAACTCCCTGCTCTGTGTCTACCACTGTTCCGGTATCTATTACCTTATCTTCCAAAGCAACAACTAAAGACATTAATTTAAAAGTAGATCCTGGCTCATGAGTTTCACCAACAGCATAATTCAATTTTTCATAATAAGAACCATCTTCTGTTCTACCTAGATTAGAAATTGCCTTAATCTCTCCTGTCTTGGTTTCCATAACCACCACAGTTCCATGATCTGCCTGATATTTTTCTAATTGAGCGAGCAATGCATGATGTGCTATATCCTGAATATTAACATCTATAGTAGATATTACATCATAACCATCTTGCGGTTCTATTTCATTGTTATCGCTAATAGGCTTCCATTGCCCTTTTGCAATCTTTTGTTTTAATCTATGCCCATCTGTTCCGTCTAAGAAAGGCCCAAAAGCGCCTTCTAAACCAACTCTGGTATAGTAACCCTGATCGTCTTTGCGCTCGTAACCAACAGTTCTTGCTGCCATAAGCCCTAAAGGATGCTCTCTCACGGTACGTTGCTCCACAATGATCCCACCTTTATACGCTCCCAAATTAAACATCGGGAAGCCCTTCACCCTCATATAGTCTGAATAACCAAGGTTTTTAGCCACCAAAAAGTATCTGTGCTTATTTACCCTAGCTGTTCTTAAAGCTTTAGACCATTGTGCAGATGTTTTGCCGAACATAGCTGCAAGCTTTTTAGAAAGAGGCACGACGTTTTCTTCAAAGTGTTCATCAGAAACGGTTACAGCGTCAAAACGGATGTCGTATTTTGGAACCGACGTAGCCAGTAAATTTCCATTTACATCATATAGATTGCCTCTATTGGCAGGAATTTTAAAATTCTTAAATACCCCGTCTTCTGCTAATTTTCTATACTTATCACCTTCAACAAACTGTATTTTAATTAACTGCACCCCAATAGCCACAGCAAAGACAAACATGAGTCCCGCTATAATGTATAATCTATTTAGTATGTGCTTCTCTGTAGTAGCCACAGTTTATTTGGGTTAGTCTGTAATGTTAATTTTAATTTTGTATGGTGGCATTTCAGAAGTTTCAATACCCCTATCTGCCATTCTTCTAATAATATTAGATTCCATCTTTAGCTTCATTAAGGAAGAACGATTGTCTACAAACTCACTTCTTAGCGCTCTAACCTCGTCACTTAATTTGGCAATTTGATGAACTTTACTTTCTGCGCTGTGAGAACAGGCGATCATTATAATAGCCAAGAGTGTACAAAAAACTATGAACCTCCAATTCTTAACCGCATCACTGCTTATTAAAAAATTGGCTTTTAAAATACCATACACTCCATTATTCATCTCCTTTTTCGTCATCTTCAATTCTTTACAGAAAGCATTACTATTTTTTTCTCTTATAATCTTTTAGCTATTCTAAGCTTAGCACTTCTCGCTCTATTATTTAAAGCGATCTCTTCTGAAGAAGGCACAATCAACCCTCCTACTTTTTTAAGTGGAACAGAAATATTTCCGAAGAAATCTTTTTCCGGCTCGCCCTCAAAAAGTCCACTTCTTATGTATCTTTTCACCAATCTATCTTCTAAAGAATGATAAGAGATCAAACTCAACCTACCTCCTTTTTTAAGCAGATCTGGAGTTTGTATTAAAAATTCTTTTAGCACATCCAATTCCTGATTCACTTCTATTCTTATAGCCTGATAGATCTGAGCTAAAATCTTATGCTCTTTTTCTTTAAATAAGAAAGGTTTTAAAACCTCTTTTAAACGCTCACTGCTATCTATAGGAGCTTCTTCTCTAGCCTTAACGATCTCTGCCGCTAATTTTGGGGCTATTCGAAGATCTGCATATTCATAGAAAAGCTTCTTCAATTGATCCTGCTCATAATCATTTACCACCTCATATGCACTCAAAACGCTTTTTTGATTCATTCTCATGTCCAACTTAGAATCAAAACGGGTAGAAAAGCCGCGTTCTGCCACATTGAACTGATGAGAAGACACGCCAAAATCTCCTAAAATTCCATCCACCTGTTTAATACCATGAAATCTTAAAAATCTCTTTATAAACCTAAAGTTCTCCGGGATTAAGGTAAATCTTGAATCGTCTAACTTATTAGCCAAAGCATCTGGATCTTGATCAAATCCAAATAATTTTCCCTTTTCACCTAATCTGCTCAAAATTTCAGCAGAATGTCCGCCACCACCAAAAGTCACATCTACATAAACTCCGTCTGGCTTAATATTTAAACCATCTACAGACTCATTTAATAATACCGGATTATGATATTCCATTTCCATTTAAATTTCCCATTACTTCTTCAGCCAGGCTTGCAAAATCTTCTGCAGATTCATCAAGGGTATTTTCATATTTATCTTTATCCCAGATCTCAATTATTTTGATTGCAGAGGACAAAACGATCTCTTTATCTATTTTAGCAAATCCAATAAGGTCTTTAGGAATCAACAATCTTCCATTTGCATCAACTTCCACTATTTTAACACCAGCGGTAAATCTTCTAATAAAGTCATCATTCTTTTTCACGAACCTATTTAGATCATTGATCTTTTCCATCATCAAATTCCACTCATGCATAGGATATAATTCCAAACAAGACTGAAAAACAGAACGCTTCAACACAAAACCCTCCTGCAAAACTGAAGACAATTGCTTCTTTAATGCAGACGGCATCATTAATCTGCCCTTTGCATCAACCTTGCATTCGTAAGTTCCAATTAGGTTTACCACTTCAAATCTTTATAGATTCAAATATATCGAAAATATTACCACATTTTACCACTTTTCACCACTTTGTTGATAAGTTTTACCACCTATTCAGCTGAAACACTTCTTAATAGATGTATTCGGTTCGGATTCAGCACCTTGCTAGAATTGAATATTTTAGCTTCGATTTTCACATTTTTTTATAAGATTTTCACGATTAAAAGCTTTAGAGAAACTCCGTTGTATTAAGTAAAAATGATTATACTTGTACTGAAATCGCTATATTTGCGATTGCTAACCGCAAAGGGCATCAATGAAACATAATTTACAGCAAGAAGGGAAATTTACCTACCTAGAAAAAGGGGAAGGTACTCCGATAGTTATTTTGCATGGACTTATGGGCGGATTGAGTAATTTTGATGGAGTAGTAGACTTTTTCCCAGAGAAAGGATATAAGATTTTAATTCCAGAATTACCATTATATTCCAGACCACTTCTTAAAACTAGCGTACAGAATTTCGCGAAATTCATAAAAGAATTTTTAGATTTTAAAGGATATAAAGAAGTGATACTTCTTGGTAATTCTTTAGGAGGACACATAGCTTTACTTTGCACAAAAATGTATCCTGAACTAGTTAAAGCTCTGGTTATAACAGGAAGCTCTGGATTGTATGAAAATGCAATGGGTGAAAGTTATCCACGTAGGGGAGATTATGAATTCATCAAGAAGAAAGCTCAAAACGTATTTTACGATCCTGAAGTAGCCACAAAAGAAATTGTAGACGAAGTTTATACTACTGTTACAGACAGAAATAAGTTGATCAAAACGCTAGCTATAGCGAAAAGCGCTATTAGACACAACATGGCAAAAGATCTCCCAAATATGCCTACTCCAACTTGTATAATATGGGGAAAGAACGATAATGTAACTCCACCAGAAGTTGCAGAAGATTTCAACAAACTCTTACCAGACTCAGACCTTTACTGGATAGACAAATGCGGACATGCCGCTATGATGGAGCATCCAGATTTATTTAATGAATTATTCTTTGACTGGCTTCAGAAAAGAGAATTTTAAGATTACCAAAGATGAAGATTAAAACCGCTGAATTTGTAATAAGCAACAGCGAGGTTGCAAGATGCCCAAATAGTTCCCTGCCGGAATATGCATTTATTGGTAGAAGTAATGTTGGAAAGTCTTCATTGATCAATATGATCACCAGCAGAAAAAGCTTAGCTAAAACTTCCGGGAGACCCGGAAAAACGCAGCTTATAAATCACTTCCTCATCAATGGAGATTGGCATTTGGTAGACCTTCCAGGCTATGGATATGCCAGAGTTTCCAAAAGTATCAAAAAGACATTTCAAAAATTTATTACTGCTTATTTCGAGCAACGCGAACAAATGATCTGTGCATTTGTGCTAATTGATAGCAGACATGAACCTCAACCTATAGATATGGAATTTATGCAATATCTGGGTGAGCATGGAATTCCATTTTGCATCATCTTTACGAAGGCAGACAAATTAAAGCCAAACGCCTTAGATCGCAATGTAGAAAACTATAAAGCCAAAATGCTGGAGACCTGGACAGAAATGCCAGAATACTTTGTTACCTCCTCCGAGAATGGTCTTGGGCAAGAAGAAGTTCTAAATTATATCGATAATATCAATACTCAGTTTCTACGAAACTAGAACCTCCATTTACACATCACCCTATTTTAAAATTAAAAAATCACCATAGCAAACGCTTTAGTGATTTCTATTTCTAAAAATTTAGATAACAAAAAAACTGTTGCAAATAAATATTTACAACAGTTAATATACTTATTACAACAGGACTTTCTTAAAGCGCTGCTACGTGTTTAGCTAATTTAGACTTTAAATTAGAAGCTTTATTATCATGAATGATATTTTTCTTAGCTAATTTATCGATCATAGAGATAACAGATGGATATAAAGTCTCTGCATCTTTCTTATCAGCCTCTTTCAATTTCTTGATAGCGTTTCTAGTAGTTTTATGTTGGTAGCGGTTTCTAAGACGCTTGGCCTCATTGCTACGGATTCTCTTTAACGCTGACTTATGATTTGCCATTACAAATACTATTTAATTAATTTTTTATTGTAGTCCGTAGGGGAATCGAACCCCTGTTACATGGATGAAAACCATGCGTCCTAACCCCTAGACGAACGGACCATTATTTATTTCAATTTGAACTTGTAAAAAATCTACTCAACTTCTTACCTGAACATGTTAGCAATTTAAAATTGCTTAGTAGTCCGTAGGGGAATCGAACCCCTGTTACATGGATGAAAACCATGCGTCCTAACCCCTAGACGAACGGACCATTATTTGTTTTAATGCGGATGCAAAAATACAACTATTTTTCAATCGTACAAACGCTGAAGTAATTTTTTCTGAATTATTTTCAAATTAATTCTTTAGCTTCAGAAATACAGCAATTTACATTTGAAAAAAACTTTTCAAAATTATTTCTTTGACCCACTATTTCAAATAACAAAGAGAAATACTTAACCATTGCTAAGTAAGCTTTCCCCTTAAACCCTTTTAATATGCCTTCGCAAATAACACTCTTTGATTAGAGTACTCCCCTGTAAGAACGCATTTCCCGGCTTCTTTACTACCATCTATAGGAATACACCTAATCGTGGCTTTAGTAAGCTCTTTTATCTTTAATTCAGTTTCAGAAGTTCCATCCCAGTGAGCAGAAATAAAACCTCCCTTATTTTCTAGAACATCTTTAAAAGCTTCAAAAGTTTCCACTTCTGTAATATGTGAATCTCTAAATTTTAAAGCTTTCTCAAAAAGGCTGTCCTGTATTTCGGTCATCAAACCTTTAATCTTATCTACCACATCTTCCTGCGAAACAGTTTCTTTGGTAAGAGTATCTCTTCTGGCAAGTTCAACACTTCCCTTTTCAAGATCTTTAGGACCAATTGCTAAACGTACTGGAACTCCTTGCAATTCATATTGAGCAAATTTCCATCCCGGCTTTTGAGTATCTCTGTCATCAAACTTCACAGAAACCCCTACTGCCCTAAGATCTTTTACCAATTTATTGGCCACCTCAGAAATTTGTGCTAATTGCTCATCTCCTTTATAAATAGGTACAATTACCACTTGTATTGGAGCTAAGTTTGGAGGTAGCACCAAGCCTTGATCATCACTATGAGTCATTATCAATGCCCCCATTAATCTGGTTGATACTCCCCAAGAAGTTGCCCAAACATAATCTAGTTTCCCCTCTTTAGATGCAAATTTAACATCGAAAGCTTTAGCAAAATTCTGACCTAAAAAGTGAGATGTACCTGCTTGTAAAGCTTTTCCATCTTGCATTAAGGCCTCTATACAATAGGTTTCTTCTGCACCTGCAAAACGTTCATTCTCAGACTTAGTTCCCTTAATAACAGGAATAGCCATAAACTTTTCTGCAAATTCTGCATAAACATCATTCATTTGCTCTGCCTCTGCTATGGCTTCGGCTTTTGTTGCATGCGCTGTATGCCCTTCTTGCCATAAAAACTCTGCAGTTCTTAAGAACAATCTGGTTCGCATTTCCCATCTCACAACGTTAGCCCATTGATTGATCAAAATTGGCAGATCTCTATAAGACTGGATCCATCCCTTATAGGTATTCCATATAATTGCTTCTGAAGTTGGCCTTACAATAAGTTCTTCTTCGAGCTTAGCATCTGGATCTACAATTAATTTAGAACTATTTTCAGGATCGGTTTTAAGCCTGTAGTGAGTTACTACTGCGCACTCTTTAGCAAATCCTTCTGCATTTTTCTCTTCTGCTTCAAATAAACTTTTAGGGACAAAAAGTGGGAAATAGGCATTTTCATGACCAGTTTCTTTAAACTTTGAATCTAATTCTGCCTGCATTTTTTCCCATATAGCATATCCATAGGGTTTAATGACCATACAACCTCTCACTGCTGAGTTCTCGGCTAGATTGGCATTGACAACCAGCTCGTTATACCATTTAGAATAGTTATCGTGGCGTGTAGTTAGTTTCTTACTCATTACTTGTATTTGGCATAAAAATTGAGGATTTATAGCTATGTCGCGTGTTTTGTTAAAACCACGATCTGTTAGCGCAAAACTAACTAATTTTGTAATGTTCAACAATTAAATACATAGCTTATGAAACTTTATACTAGCATTTCTAAGAAAATACTTTTTTTCATAGCTCCTGTAACATTGTTTTTGTTTACTTCTTGTGGCTCCTACCATTATTCTGGATATGAGAATGATAGTGTTTACGGAGATTCTTCTCGTACTTATGGCGAGACAGAACAGATGGAAAATCAAGAAAGCAATAAAAATTATTATCAAAATCTTTTTGAAGAAGAAGCCGCATTATATGGCGATGTCTTAGCCGAAGGAGCAGTTTTTACAGATGTAGAGAACTACTCTTCTAGTGATGGAGATTATGAAGGAGATATTGAATACAACTACCAAGGCGGTAATGCTGCCTGGGGCACAAATCCAGATTCTTACTCTATAAATATCATTAACAATGGGTTTTATGGTAATGGGTTTTATGGAGGATTTTATAGCCCATATTGGGCAGGAGGAATTTTTGACCCATGGGGCCCTGGATATTATGGACCAGGTAACTGGGGATTTCCTTACGGTTTTGGATATGGAGGATTCTACGGAAATAGATATGGTTATGGATACGCTGTGCACCCATTTTTATATGGAGCAGGCGGATGGTACAATCCATACAACTACTATGGAAATAGATATACTTATTACAACCAGAACAACATAGCTTATAACACCGGAAGAAGAAACTCTACCTCGACCTACCGTAGCAATAGATCTTCAGATCTTAGAAATGCTACAAGCTTAGGAAATCGTGGGAGAAACTCTAGTTATTCTAGAAGTATAAGAAATATTAGAAATTCAAATGACGATTATGGTATAAGTAGAAGATCATCTAATTCTTACAATACTAGATCTGGTTCTTACGATGGTTATTCAAGATCGAACCGAAGCTCTACAAATTCTCCGGTTTATAGATCAACAAGAAGCAGTAATAGCAGTAGCACAAGATCTTCTTCATCAACTACTAGAAGAAGTAGTGGTACCGTAAGAAGTAATAGTGGTTCATCCCGCAGTTCTGGAACTACTAGAAGTTCTGGAGGAAGCTCTAGATCATCTTCAAGAGGAAGAAATAATTAAAATTAATTTTTCAAAGAAAAATTCATGAAAAGAATATTTTTATTGGTCATAGCACTTTTGGCTGTGACCTTTTCACAAGCACAAGACATTACAGATGCGGTTAGATATTCTACATCCCAATTATACGGCACGGCTAGATTTAAAGCTTTAAGCGGTGCGTTTGGAGCGCTGGGAGGTGATCTTTCTGCAATGAAGATTAACCCGGCTGGATCTGCTATTTTTAATAATAGTTACAGTACTGTTTCATTAGAATACAACAGTAGAAATAATGATACCCGCTACGGTAATAGAACCACAAGCTCAGACGATTCAGATTTTAATTTCTCGCAAGCCGGTGCAGTTTTGGTTTTTAACAGTAATGATCCCGAAAACAGTTGGAAAAAATTAACTTTAGGCTTTAATTATTCTCTTACCAATAACTTTAAAGATGATTATGTAGCTACCGGAATAAGCAGCAATTCTATAGATCAGTATTTTCTAGGCTATGCTAATGGAGTTCCTTTAGATAATCTAGAAACCGTAGATGGAGAGACAATTGCAGATCTTTACCGCTATCTTGGTGAGAATATTGGGTTTGGAGCACAACAGGCATTTTTAGGGTATCAAGCATTTGTTATCAACCCAAATTCTAACGATCTAGACAATACTTCTTATTCTTCTGCGATTGCACCAGGAAATTTCGATCAGCAATTTGCTTTAGCTTCTACAGGATTAAACGGTAAGTTCACATTTAACGCAGCCACTACTTATAAGGATTTTCTTTACTTTGGAGCTAACCTAAATGCTCATTTTATTAACTATGATAAATCAACAAGGTATAGCGAATTCAATACGAATTCTAATAGCGAAATTAATGAGATCGTATTCAGAAATAATTTAAGCACTACCGGAGATGGATTTTCCTTTCAACTTGGAACTATTGCTAAAGTTAACGATTATGTACGATTAGGTGTTTCTTATGAATCCCCAACCTGGTACAACATTCAAGAAGAATCTTCTCAGGCTATACAATCTTATAGCGCTAATACAGATGAAGTAGTAAATGTAATTACCAACGTTGTAAATGTTTACCCAGATTATACTTTAAGAACACCTGGTAACTTAACAGGAAGCTTGGCAGTATTGTTTGGAAGCAAAGGTTTAATTAGTTTCGATTACACTTATAAAGATTATTCTAAGACTAAATTTACTCCAAGTAGCGATCCAGAATTTAATTTTCAGAATGAATTGATCAGCAGTAATCTTCAAGCCACCTCAAGTTTTAAGGTTGGTGGAGAATATAGAATTGAAGACTGGAGCCTAAGAGGAGGCTATAGATATGAGCAAAGTCCCTATAAAAACGAGTCTACTATTGGAAATCTAGATGGTTATTCTGCCGGATTAGGTTATAATTTTGGAAATATAAAGTTAGATGTTGCTTATGATCATGCTTCTAGAATAGACAACCCACAATTCTATCAGGTTGGATTAACTAACACCTCTCGTATTGAACGAGATTTCTCTAATGTTGTACTATCTGTGAGTTTTGGAATCTAAAAATATTGAATTAAAAGTCAAACGATCCGGATCTTCCACTTCGAATTTCCGGATCTATCTTTTTAGAGTGAAATGCCCCTTGAATTGTTTAATTGATCTAGAAGCATCTTGAAGTTCTACTACAAACCAATAATCGTCTGATGGCAGATTTTTTCCGTTGTAAGTACCATTCCAACCTCCTACATTAGGGTTGAGTTGTTTTAGTAATTTTCCAAATCTATCATAAATGAATAAACGTACGTAAGAAACTTTCTCGTCATTTATTACATTCCATCTATCATTGTAGCCATCGCCATTAGGTGTAAAAAACCTGGGGTAGCCAATCAAAACGAATTCTTCAGAAGTGATACTTCCACAGCCACCAACAACTCTTGCTGAAACGGTATGAAATCCGGCAGGAACATCATTAAAGTTATTACTTTGTTGCCAAATACCATCATCCAATCTATATTCTAGAGGAGGCTCATCCCCTACACCCTTTATTACCGAAACTTCTACCAGATATCCATCATCAAAGTCGTTCCCGGAAGTGTTTACCTCAATTGAGGTAGGTACGGTATAACTTAAAACAGTAGTATTGAAAATGGCTGTACAACCTGAAGACAAACTCGAAATTTCCACAGAATACCCTTTAGAAGCATCAATCTCATCAACAACAAAAATTGCATTTTCTACACCATCACCATCCGGATCGTTATCTGGTGTCCAATTATAAATATAATCATCTCCAAGATCCTGGCCAATACTAAAAGAATTAAGCAGCTTCCCATTAGCATCAACACAAGTTGAAATACTATCGTTCCAATCAATTTCTAAGGAGTCTTCAATCTTTAGCTGGAAACTTACAGGTTTTGAAATACAACCTGTCCTATTATTGGTGATGGTTGCAAGGAGAATTTGCCCATCTACACCCTCATAAACGTTTGCATTCTCAATAGAAATATCATTATTTAGATCTGCCTGAGATTTGTAGAAAGTTGCTGAAAAACTATCAATAGTATCAATATAATTCGCGCTTAATTGCGGAGTTAAAGAAGACAGATTAAACTTAGCAGTATTATTGATACTACAACTCGAAAGATCTTCTGGCTTTTGTGCAATGGGCGCATCGTTAAATTGAATAGATACATCATCTGAAACTTGTGTATTTGTAAGGGCATTAATAGCCACTACTCTATAATCTCCTGAAGAATTAGCCGAATATTTAGAAGTGGTCTCATTAAGAATTTCGACGTATATTCCTGTTGAAGCATCTTTTTTATACCAGGTAAAAACATCAGCATAAAGATTTTCTAACTTTAATTCTACACTATCTAATCCACATACATTTTGATCTTCACCCAGCAAGCTAATTATCGAGCAATCTGTATTCCCTGCATTTGGGCTTGCCGTATTTACTTGTTTTAAACTGATATAACCTTCCGCTTGAGAAAAGTTTGTAATTAGAACCACATAGATGTCACCGGTTCTAGCACCTTTAAGATTAAAGTTCTCTATAGGCGCAGGTGAGTAACTACATCCCGCCGCATTCGCATCGCTCAACGCACTATCACTGCAAAAATCTTCGCCTTCTCTAAACGGCCCCCATGCTGCATAATCTACATCTAGTGTTAAGCCAGATCCATCTGCATTTATAGTTTGAGTGATTTCAAAATTTAAATCTCCCGGTTTTCCTATTTTCATAAAGAACCATGCAGGATAAGATTGCTCCTCAAGGCAAGAATAATCCGGACCTGCTTCAGCATTAGCAATATCACTATTTAATTTATTGGAATTAGGAAATACGAATTGCGTATCTCCCGCACAAAACGGTTTTATGCGTTCACACCTATCACCTTGAGCAAAAGAGTTGCTTACACAGAATAGCGTAAAAAAGATAAAAAAAAGACAATTCAAAACAGACTTCATAATTCATTTTCCCAAGAACCTACAAAATAACAAATTTCATGTCAGTATAGACAGTAGCTCTTAATAAACTTTCGCTTAAAAAACTTTAAAATATGTATCTTTGCAAGCGAATTAAAGAGATTACGACTACTATACAAAAAAGTACTATGAAGATAGACAATATAGAGAACGAGATTACAGAAATTGGAGATGCGCATGCTTCTTCAAATTCAGAAAATCCTATCAGAGATGATGCATTTGAGTTAAGCAATCAAGAAAAGATTGCTATTATCAATAAAGATGTTGAGCATATTCTGCATACTCTAGGTATGGATCTTACCGATGATAGTCTTAAGGGAACACCACAAAGGGTTGCTAAGATGTTCGTTAATGAGATCTTCTCTGGATTGCAACCAGACAATAAACCTAAAGCTTCTACTTTTGAGAATAAGTATAAATATGGTGAGATGTTAGTGGAAAAGAATATTACCATTTATTCTACGTGTGAACACCATTTGCTTCCAATTGTTGGAAGGGCTCACGTAGCATACATTTCTAAGGGTTCTGTAATAGGATTATCTAAAATGAACAGAATTGTGGATTATTTCGCAAAAAGACCACAAGTTCAGGAAAGACTTACTATGCAAATTGTTGAAGAACTTCAAAAAGCTTTAGGTACAGATGACGTTGCGTGTGTTATAGACGCTAAACATTTATGCGTAAATAGTAGAGGTATTAGAGATATTGAAAGCAGCACGGTAACCAGTGAATTTGGAGGCGCTTTTAAAGATGCAGGCACTAAGAGAGAATTCTTAGACTACATAAAGCTAGATACTTCATTCTAAACCTATTTGATATAAATATTTAAAAGAGAGAGATTTTTATGGCGCTATATAAAGAGCAGAGCTTAAAAATATATAATTCAATGACGGGAGAAAAGGAAATTTTCACCCCCATTAATGAAGGGCATATAGGAATGTATGTTTGTGGACCTACCGTTTACAGCAATGTTCATTTAGGAAATTGTCGCACCTTTATCTCTTTCGACCTTGTGTTTAGATATCTAAAGCATTTAGGATATAAAGTTCGTTACGTTAGAAACATAACCGATGCTGGCCATTTAGAAAATGATGCAGAAACCGGGGAAGACCGAATAGCCAAAAAAGCACGTTTAGAACAGATAGAACCGATGGAAGTAGTGCAACGCTACACCGTAGATTTTCATAACATTCTTGAGAAGTTTAATAATCTGCCACCAAGTATAGAGCCTACCGCTACGGGACATATTGTGGAGCAAATTGAAACCATCAAAACTATTATAGAAAAAGGATTGGCCTATGAGGTGAACGGCTCTGTATATTTTGATGTGATAAAATTTAATGAAGATCATCATTATGGCAAATTAAGCGGAAGAAATATTGAGGATATGATCGCTAATACCAGAGAACTTGCCGCACAAAGTGACAAGAAAAATCCACAGGATTTCGCTCTTTGGAAAAAAGCAGAACCCCAACATATTATGAGATGGCCATCTCCATGGAGCGACGGTTTTCCAGGTTGGCACTTAGAGTGTACCGTAATGAGCACGAAATATCTTGGTGAAGAATTCGATATTCACGGAGGTGGAATGGACCTAAAGTTTCCTCATCATGAATGTGAGATTGCTCAAGGGGAAGCCTCTACAGGGAAAATTCCGGTGAATTATTGGATGCACGCAAACATGCTTACCTTAAATGGTAAGAAAATGGCAAAATCTACTGGAAATAATATACTTCCTACAGAAATATTTAGTGGCGATAATTCAAATTTAAGTAAAGGCTTTTCTCCATCTGTTGCACGGTTCTTTATGCTCCAAGCTAATTACAGAAGCATATTAGATTTTTCTAATGATGCCCTGTTAGCAAGTGAAAAAGGATTCAATAGATTGATGGATTCATTTAGAAGTATTTCTGAGTTACCTACTTCTGAAACTTCTTCTTTTTCAGTAAGTGAATGGAAACAGCGTTGTTATGACGCTATGAACGATGATTTTAACAGTCCTATATTAATTGCTAATCTATTTGAGGCCGTAAAGTTAGTAAATGGAATTAAAGATGGTGAAGAGAAAATAAGCACAGAAGATAGAGACACTCTTAAAACCACCATGCACGAATTTATTTTTGATGTATTGGGCCTTATTGATGTAGCTATTGCTAATAAAGATAGTTCTGAAAAATTATCTGGAATTGTTGAGATGCTTATTGAAATGAGAGCTCAAGCAAGGAATAATAAAGACTTTGCTACAAGCGACCAAATAAGAGATAAGCTCCTAGATCTTGGAATTCAATTAAAAGACGGAAAAGAAGGAACAACTTTTTCTATAAGTTAACTACTAATTGTTGATCTATGATCAAAAACCAATTAGCATATCCGTTTATTCTTCTGGTAAGATTCTACCAGAAAGTAATATCGCCTTTAACTCCTGCAGCCTGCAGGTATACCCCTACATGTTCTCAATATACATTGGTAGCACTTAAGAAGCACGGGTTATTTAAAGGCGGCAAACTTAGTTTAAAAAGGATATTTAGCTGTCACCCGTGGGGTGGCTCTGGATACGATCCTGTTCCCTAATGCATTGTTCAATATTTGCATGCTTTAAGTTACAAAACCATGCAAATATGTATATTTACCAACCTAATTAAAATATTTACAACATGCTTTTTAATGCAATTACCTGGAGTCCTTCAGAAGGTTTAGAACTTGGTTTTTTTACCCTTCACTATTATAGCCTAATGTTCTTAATTGCCTTTGGACTGGGATGGTACATAATGAAAAGTATATATGTTAGAGAGGGTATTCCTATTGAAAAATTAGATTCACTTTTTGTATACACAGTATTAGCAACTCTCATTGGCGCTAGATTGGGCCATGTGCTATTCTATGACTGGGAGTATTTTCAACACAATCTGTTAGAAATCTTTTTACCTGTTAAATTTAAGCCTGAATTTGAATTTACAGGCTTTAGAGGTTTAGCAAGTCATGGTGCAGCTATTGGAATTATAGTAGCAATGTATTTGTACAGAAAACGTGTTTTAGACAAACCTGTTTTATGGATATTAGATAGAATTGTAATACCTGTTGCAAGCGGAGGTATCTTTGTTAGAATTGGTAATTTTATGAATTCTGAGATCATTGGAAAACCAACAAATTCTGACTATGGAGTGATCTTCGAAAATCTTGGAGAAACCTTCCCTAGACACCCTGCACAACTTTACGAATCATTTTGCTACCTGTTGATATTTCTATTATTATGGTTCTTATATTGGAAGACTGACAAAAAAGATCGTTTAGGATATATTTTTGGACTTTTCTTAGTATTACTTTGGACGGTTAGATTCTTTATAGAATTCATGAAAGAAGCTCAGGTTGAAGAAAGAGGTACCTGGTTACTAAATACTGGCCAATGGCTTAGCGTACCATTTATAATTGCTGGATTCTATTTTATGTTTAGACCACAAGCTTCAAAAACAACTACAAAGGCATGAAGAAGAACTTAAGACATCTAACCTATGCTTTAATCGCTACCATTTTAATTTCCTGCGGAAATGAGGAGCAAAAAGACATTAAAGTAGAAACTCCGGAAATTGAATTTAAGAAGGAAGGAGAGCTTTATTTACTTAAGGCAGCAGATACTATAGAAAAGATAGATATAGAGATTGCAGATAATTCTTATGAGCAGCAAACTGGTTTGATGTACAGAAAGAGTATGAAGAAGAATGAAGGGATGCTTTTTATCTTTCAGGATGAAAATATAAGATCCTTCTATATGAAGAATACATATATACCACTAGATATTATATACTATTCTAAAGATAGCACTGTAGTTAGCTATGTAGAGAATGCAAAACCTTTAGATGAGACAAGCTTACCTTCTAAAGCCCCTGCGAAATTTGTATTGGAATTAAATGCAGGAGAGATTCAACATCTAAATATAGAGGTAGGTGATAAGATAGATTTCTATCCACTTTCAGAACAGAAATAAAGAATACATTAATTCTAACGTTTAAGTTTCTAATACTATTCTATTAAAGCACATAACTAAGAAAATTATATAAATAAAAAGTCCGTCTTAATTAAGACGGACTTTTTATTTATAGATACCTAATTACTATTCTTCAGTAACAGGTTTTCTTTCTAATGCTTTCTTTCTAACACTATCAAACATTACTGGTGTCGCTATGAATAATGACGAATAAGTACCTACTATAATCCCTACGATCATTGCGAACATAAATCCTCTTAAGCTTTCTCCTCCAAAGATAAAGATCGCAATTAAAACCACTAATGTAGTTAATGAGGTATTCAAGGTTCTACCTAATGTACTATTAAGCGCAGAGTTTACAGTACGTGCCATTGGCCATGTAGTGTGCTCATTAAAGAATTCTCTAATTCTATCAAACACTACCACTGTATCATTCAGCGAGTATCCAATTACCGTTAAGATCGCGGCAATAAAGGCTTGATCTATCTCCATGCTAAATGGCATGATATTGTATGTTAGAGAGAAAATACCCAACACAATTACCACATCATGGAAAACTGCAACCACAGCTCCTAAACTGTATTGCCATTTTCTAAATCTTAGTAAGATGTATAAGAATACCACTACTAAAGATCCAATAACAGCCCAGAATGAATCATTTTTAATATCATCTGCAATGGTTGGTCCTACCTTCAAAGAAGACATGATTCCTATCGCTCTATCTTTAGAACCAACAGTAAAGTCTTCAAAAGTTACATCTGCCGGTAAGTATGGCTTAAGTGAGGTATATAATTTATTCTGAATTTCTGTATCTACAGCTTCACCTTCATCCTCTACTTTATATTTTGTGGTAATCTTTAATTGATTATCTGCTCCAAATGTTTTTGCTTCTGCACTTCCAAAAGTAGCTACCAAATCTTTTTGAACATCTGTGGCATTCACATCTTCCGCAAACCTTACTGTGTAAGTTCTACCTCCAATAAAATCTACTCCCTGATTAAGTCCATTAGTTAAGAATGATATAATACTAATGGTAACTAATATCCCGGAGAATATGAAAGCGATCTTTCTTTTTGCTAAGAAATCAAAATTCATGTTCTTGAATAAGTTCTTAGTTAAAGACGTAGAGAACAATAAAGATTTACCATTCTTACCATATCCGTCAATCAACAATCTTGTAATAAAGATGGCAGTAAAAAGTGATGTAGCAATACCAATAAGTAAGGTAGTAGCAAATCCTTTAATTGGACCTGTACCTAATACAAGTAAAATTAATCCGGTAAGACCTGTGGTTATGTTTGCATCTAAAATAGAAGAAAGTGCATTTCCAAAACCATCCTTAATAGCTTCCGCTTGTGATTTTCCTTTCTCTAATTCTTCTTTAATCCTTTCAAATATAAGAACGTTTGCATCTACAGACATACCTATGGTTAATACGATACCAGCAATACCAGGTAAAGTAAGAACAGCACCTAATCCAGCCAATATTCCAAAGATGAAAAGAATGTTTACCGCTAATGCGATATCTGCATACCATCCGGCTTTACCGTAGTAAAAGATCATCCATATTAATACTAACGCTAATGCAATTAGGAATGAATTGATACCACTATCAATAGCTTCTTGACCTAAAGACGGTCCTACAACTTCACTTTGAATAATATCTGCAGAAGCAGGTAACTTACCAGCTCTTAACACATTTGCTAAATCCTGACCTTCTGTAATATCAAAATCTCCTGAGATCTCACTTCTACCACCAGAAATAGGTCCAGTAGTAACTCCTGGTGCAGAATACACCACTTTATCTAATACAATTGCAATGTTACTTTGTTCCTGGTAAGCCTTACCAGTCATATCTTCCCAAACTTTAGCTCCTTTTCCATTCATTTGCATAGAAACCGTAACTCTACCCAATTGATCGTAAGATTGCTGCGCATCTGTTATCACATCTCCTGTTAAGCTAGGAGTATTTTCTCTATTTCCTTTTAATGCATATAATTCTACGAAATTATCACTTGGCACACCCCAAGCAAATTCAGCATATCTTAATTGATTAGGTAGTAAAGATCTAACCTGTGGCATATTTAAGTACTCACGTACTTTAGAAGTATCTGCAGTATTGAATGTTGCAAGCACCGGGCTACCTTGACCTCCTGGAGCAACTAATAATTCTAATAATGGATTGTTACCCGTTACAGCCTCCGCAGTAGTATCTTCTGCACTAGCTAAAAGATCTTCGATCTCTTTATCTGCATCAGTAATAGCAGCAGTAGTAGTATCTGCACTTGTATCAGGCTTGGTCTCATTTTTAGTTATAGATTCTGCAAGAACCCTATCTGCATTTACCAAGAAATTACCAAAATCTGTATTCTTATAAACATACCAGAATTCTAATTGAGCAGTGCTTTGTAATAAACCTTTTACACGATTAATATCTTTAGCTCCCGGAAGCTCAACTAAAATACGCCCAGAATTTCCTAAACGCTGAATGTTTGGCTGGGTTACCCCAAACTTATCGATCCTTTTTCTTAATACTTCAAAAGCAGAAAGAATTGACTGATCTACCTTTTCACGAATAATAGGTTCTACTTCCCCATTAGACATTTCATAGTTGATCTGATCGCTAAGGGTTTTGTTCGCAAAAATATCTGGAGAAGCTAATTTAGCACCTGCATTTTCATTGAACTTTTCGAAGAATAGATCTATATAACTTTCCTGACTGTCTTTTTGTGCAGCATCTGCTTCAGCAATAGCTTTATTAAAAACAGGGTCTTTACTATCATTTGCTAAACCTCTTATAATATCTTTAACAGAAATTTGAAGTATCACGTTAATTCCTCCTTTAAGGTCAAGACCTTTATTCAACTCTTTATCTTTAGCTGAATTATAAGTAATTCCGGCAAAGATACTTTCATTCCCAATAGAATCTAAATACCTCTGTTCCGCCAGATCTCTCTTTGCTGAATAGTCTTCAACGTTTGTGTTAATCTTCTGAGTTGCAAATTCTTCTGCGTCACTTTCAACACCTGTAGAGATGAAGGTAAATGATAATTGGTATATACATACCAAAGCGAACAAAATAGCAAAAATCTTAATCAGTCCTTTATTCTGCATTATTCCTTAAAATTTAGTATCAATTTTTAAAACGGACAAATATAGGACTTCAATATTCAAATCCCAATTATTTTTTTTTGAAAAATTTAACTTTTAAACAAAGAAAAGGCCGCTTATAAAGCGACCTTTTTTATAAATATTTATCAGCTTAAACCGCTAATAATGATTGAATTACAATTCTAATAATTCATTTGTTTTTTTAACTCCTTCTGCACTTTCTTTGATTTTTGCTTTTTCAGCTGAATCAAGTTCGATTTCAACGATCTTTTCAAGACCATTTTTACCTAAAATTGCTGGAACTCCAATACAAAGATCATTTAACCCGTATTCACCCTCTAATAAAGCAGAACAAGGGAACATCTTTTTAGTATCACACCCAATAGCCTGAACCATTGCAGATACTGCTGCTCCTGGCGCATACCATGCACTTGTTCCTAATAACTTAGTTAGCGTTGCTCCACCAACTTTAGTATCTTCAGACACCTGCGTAAGGCGTTCTTCAGATAAAAATGCTTTCACAGGAATACTATTTCTAGTAGCCAATCTTGTAAGTGGCACCATCCCTGTATCGCTATGTCCACCTATTACCATTCCATCTACATCAGAAGGAGGGCAATCTAATGCTTCACTCAAACGGTATTTAAAACGTGCGCTATCTAAAGCTCCACCCATTCCAATAATTCTATTTTTTGGAAGTCCGGTAGTTTTATGTACAAGGTAAGTCATAGTATCCATAGGATTACTTACCACTATTATTATTGCATCTGGAGAATGCTGAATTAGGTTAGAAGAAACTTCTTTTACGATGTTTGCATTGATACCTATTAATTCTTCTCTTGTCATTCCCGGTTTTCTAGGAATACCACTTGTAATTACAACAACATCACTACCTGCAGTTTTAGAATAATCGTTGGTAGCACCTGTAACTTTCGAATCAAATCCATTAAGAGTTGCAGTTTGCATTAAATCCATCGCCTTACCTTCAGCAACACCTTCTTTGATATCTAATAAAACTATTTCTGAAGCAAAGTCTTTAATTGCAATATATTCAGCACAACTGGCACCTACTGCTCCAGCACCTACGATAGTAACTTTCATTTTAAGTATTTTATGTTATTAAATTTATTTTTTACGAAAATACAAATTTAAGAGAAGACTTATAATAAGGATTGGTTAAATGTGCTGTTAATTAAAGCGATAATGCAAGCCTACATTCGCATTAAAAAAACTTCCTGCAGTTAACATTGTTGAAAACTGAAAATCCTCAAAATATAGGTTGAATCCAAGATCTGCCTTAAAATTGACATCAGTTCCTCCAAGCGCTCCCAATTCTCTATTTAATTGCGGCAATATCTGTCCGCCTCCACCTAATGTATAATCAAAGTTAGAATTAGTAATTCCAACAGCACCAAAAACTTCAAAACTATCATATAATTTAGAAGCCAAGGCTTGAGCCATCCATATATTAGCATCAACCTCAATTTCGTTAAGGTTTAGCACGTTCAAACCATTTGCATTTATTTGAATTGGATCATACTCGTAATTGATATTGATGGTACTATATGCCACTACTCCAGAAATACTAAAGTCTTCTTCTCTATAACGTTTAATATATTGTGAAAAATTATGCTTGATTGCAGCTCCCGCAGTACTTACTCCAACATTATTGAGTGTTACTTCCGGCACATATCTAACGGCTATCTCTGTACCATAAGGCAAGCCTACCGTTAATTGTGGAAATGGGTGGATCACTATTTTTTTATCCAGACCATCTAAAGCATCCAATGTAAAATCTTGCCCTAAAAATTGACCTTCATAAACCCCTTCAGAATCTTTACCAAAAACGGTTGGAGCTAAAAGATTGGAGCCTCCCTGCACATTTAGTATATTAAAATCTCCATTCTGCACTAATTTAGTTTGCTTACTTCCTGGAACGAATAAGGCATTTCCATGAATAGAAATATCAATTTTCCATTTACCTAAATCTTGTGCAGAGTTAAACCAACCTGCAGAAGATTGTACAGAAGCAGCCTCAGCGCCAGGGGTCGCAAAATTTTCTGCAATTAATAGCATATCATCTACAAGTAGATCTTGATCACTTTGAGCTTTTACGGTAGAAAATCCTAATAGTGTGGCAGCTACCAGAATAGAGAGGTGTATTTTTTTCAAGGGGTGTAGGTTTATTGTTCGAGGTAAAAATAGTAAAATTTAAGCTTTGTGAAAGAAACTTAAAAAGTTTATGATAAGGCAAAAAAAAGTCCACTTTAAAAAGTGGACTTTAAATATTTATTAGATATCTATATTAGCATAGACTGCATTTTTCTCTATAAATTCTCGTCTTGGTGGAACTTCATCCCCCATCAACATAGAAAAGATCCTATCTGCTTCACTACTATTGTCTATATTAACCTGACGCAGTTTTCTAAAAGCAGGATCCATAGTGGTATCCCATAATTGTTCTGCGTTCATTTCTCCAAGACCTTTATATCGTTGGATCTGAACACTACCATTAAAGCTTTCTGCTACCGCATCACGCTCTTTTTCACTCCAAGCATATTGCTTTTTCTGACCTTTTTTAACCAAATAAAGCGGTGGAGTTGCAATATAAATATGTCCGTTTTCTATTAATTCTTTCATGTATCTGAAGAAGAATGTAAGAATTAGCGTCTCAATGTGGCTACCATCCACGTCGGCATCACACATTATCACTACTTTATGATACCTCAGCTTAGATAAATTTAAAGCCTTACTATCTTCTTCTGTTCCAATAGTTACACCAAGAGCAGTATAAATATTCTTGATCTCTTCGTTATCAAACACACGATGAGTCATTGCTTTTTCCACATTCAAGATCTTACCTCTTAAAGGCAAAATTGCTTGAAAGTTTCTATCTCGTCCTTGCTTTGCAGTTCCACCTGCAGAATCTCCCTCCACAAGGTACACTTCGCATTTTGCAGGATCTTGCTCTGAACAATCTGATAATTTCCCAGGTAAACCTCCAATGCTCATCACCGTTTTACGCTGCACCATTTCACGCGCTTTCTTAGCGGCATGACGTGCCTGAGCGGCAAGGATCACTTTTTCTACAATTATCTTAGCATCTCCAGGATTCTCTTCCAAATAGTTTTCTAACATTTCAGAAACTGCCTGAGATACTGCTGCGGTAACCTCACGGTTACCTAATTTAGTTTTTGTCTGACCTTCAAATTGTGGTTCTGATACCTTTACCGAAATAATTGCCGTTAATCCTTCACGGAAATCATCTCCAGCGATCTCGAATTTCAATTTATCCAACATTCCAGAAGCATCTGCATATTTCTTTAAAGTGGTTGTTAAACCTCTTCTAAATCCAGATAAATGCGTTCCTCCTTCATGGGTGTTAATGTTGTTTACATATGAGTGTAGATTTTCATTGAAAGAAGTGTTATACACCATAGCAACCTCAACAGGAATATCATTCTTCTCACCTTCCATAGAAATTACATCTCCTATGATAGGCTCACGGTTTCCATCAAGATATTTTATAAATTCCTTTAACCCTTCATCAGAATGAAACACTTCAGAAAAAACCGACCCATCTTCAGTAGTAACTCTTTCATCTTCAAGAATAATGGTGATTCCTTTATTCAAATAGGAAAGCTCACGCATTCTACTTGCCAAAGTATCATAGTTAAATTCTGTAGTTTGCTGAAAAATTGTAGGATCTGGTCTAAATGTAACAACCGTTCCAGTTAATTCTGTTTCTCCAACAGATTTCACAGGATAAAGAGGCTTCCCTCTTTCATATTCTTGTTGCCATATTACACCATCGCGGTATACTGTAGCTTTTAATTCATCTGAAAGTGCATTTACACAACTCACACCTACCCCGTGCAAACCACCAGATACTTTATATGAGTCTTTATCAAACTTACCTCCTGCACCAATTTTGGTCATTACAACTTGTAATGCAGAAACGTTTTCTTTTTTATGTAGATCTACCGGAATACCCCTACCGTTATCTTCGGTAGTAACTGTTCCATCTTTACCTATAGTAACTTTTATCTTGTCACAATGACCCGCTAAGGCCTCATCAATAGAATTATCAACTACTTCGTAAACCAAATGGTGCAAACCACGTACTCCGGTATCTCCTATATACATAGAAGGACGCATGCGTACATGCTCCATTCCTTCCAGCGCCTGAATACTATCCGCCGAATAAATGTGTTTTTTCGCTTCTTCGCTCATATATAATTCTGTTAAAATTTGTCTATTTTTATAACAGACAAATATAACAAAACCCTTGTTGCTATTAGCTTGAAGCGTACCGCAATACGTTTAAGTTATTAACAATTTTTGTGAAAAACCCTATTTTAACACTACACTTTCTGCCCTACTTTAGACATATCTGCCTTGGCTATATGCGTTGTATTTGCTCTACCACTTGGGTCTAAATCTGCTTGCCATTTAGGAATCCATCTTTTAACAGATTTGGCTGCACAATCCTGAGGAAAATAGCCATGAAATATCTCTCTGTAAAAATATGCTTCTTTAGTAGATGGCGTATTTACAGGATATTTACTCTTGGCAGTTTCCATCTCTACATCACTCACTTTAGAAGATGCATATGCTATTAAACTATCTATCCAACTATATCCAACTCCATCGCTAAATTGCTCTTTTTGTCTCCACAATACTTCATCTGGTAAAAATGGTTGTTCTGGCGTATCAAATGCTTTTCTAAGAATAAATTTTTCTACGCCTCCATGGCTAGATGGCATCTTAAATTCTGGAGCAATTTCCATAGCGGTCTGCAAAAATGCTTTATCTAAGAAAGGTACTCTGGCTTCTAAGCCATGAGCCATTGTAGATTTATCTGCTCTTAAACAATCTGCTGTAGACAACCTTTTTACTCTTCTTACGGTTTCCTTTTGAAATTCTTCAGCAGAAGGGGCATTTTTGAAGTATAGATATCCGCCAAAAATCTCGTCTGCACCTTCACCAGATAGTACTACT
The DNA here is from genome assembly GCF_000744275.1 of Gillisia sp. Hel_I_29. NCBI lineage: Bacteria > Pseudomonadati > Bacteroidota > Flavobacteriia > Flavobacteriales > Flavobacteriaceae > Gillisia > Gillisia sp. Hel_I_29. The sequence goes on along the minus strand of NZ_JQLP01000005.1, from coordinate 643,446 downwards.
TTAATTCCCTTTTCGGTGATCGCTTTAGAAAGGAAATACATAGGCGTACTTGCTCGAATTGAAGTTACATCATACGTTTCTAAATGCCATATTAATTTTTTAATGATCTCTATACCTTCTTCAACAGTAAAATGAATTTCGTGATGTTCTGTTTTTAAGAAATCCGCCACTTTTCGCGCAGCTATTAGGTCTGGTGCAGAACTATCTAAACCTATAGAAAATGAATGCAATTTTTTTCCGCTTTGCGCTAAAATTCTTGCCGCTATAGAAGAGGTTAGCGATGAATCTAGACCTCCGCTTAACAATACTCCCAAAGGCACATCTGCCATTAATCGTTTGCTGGTTGCAGTAATTAACGCTTCTCTGAGCTTTGTAAGATCTGCATCTTCCACACTTCTCTCTGGTCTGTACCATTTTGGCTTGTAATATTGCACAAAGCCCGTATCTGGAGTATAGTAATATCCCGGAGGAAAGGCTTCAAAAGTTTCGCATTGATCTGCAAGAACTTTCATTTCACTTGAGAACCACATAGCACCAAACTCATCTGTTCCATAATACAATGGTTTCACCCCTATTGGATCTCTGGCTGCAATAAAATCTTTTCCATCTACCACCACAAAAGCGAAGTCTCCATCTAACTTATCTACAAAGCTATAACCATACTTTTCGTATAGATGAACAATAACTTCAGAATCACTAGTAGTTCTAAAAGTGTGCCCTTTCAAATCATTCTCTTTAAGTGCCTTGTAATTATATATTTCACCATTATGGATCATCCAAGCTTTTGAAGTTCCTTGAATTGGTTGTATCCCGGTATTTATATCTATGATCGCTAGACGCTCATGACTTAAAATAGCGCCAGATTCTGTAATATGCATATCACTTTCATCCGGTCCACGGTGACTCATTCTCTTAGAAAGAGCTTGAATACTTTCTACTTTTTCTTCTTTTCTTCCAATAATGGCTAATATTCCACACATAACTTTGATTTTAATATGTAACAAATATGAATACTTTAGTTACATATTAAAACCTAATATCTTTAATTGATTATTTTTAAATACATTTTTAAGCTTATTAGATATAAAAAATAAGTCATTACGTAAAATTTCTTATGAAAAACTTTCAATTAGTAAGTACCCTCTAATTTTAACAAAGTTTAAGTATGTCATTAACAATGGCTATCGCATCTAAATTGTAACTTTAAAACAAATTTGAAAATTGTATTATGAAAAAAATAATTCTTTTTACTGCGGTAGGATTTCTATCACTAACCAGTACACTTAGCTTTGCACAAGATTCTACTTCTGCGAGTGCTACACAAGGGCCTAATTTTGCAAAACTAGATGCCAGCCCAATGGATCTTATTGAGTATAAAACAAAAGATAAAGAAGTTGTTGCAAGAATAATTTATAGCAGACCACAAAAGAGAGACCGTCAGGTATTTGGAAACCTAGTTCCTTATGGAGAGGTTTGGAGAACGGGAGCTAATGAATCTACAGAACTAACATTGTACAAAGATGTAAAGATCGCCAACAACTTGGTTAAGGCAGGAACTTATACCATTTATACTATTCCGCAGGAAAATGAATGGACCATCATTTTAAATAATAGCGTTCACACATGGGGAGCTTATGAGTATACCGATAAAAAAGATATGGTAAGAATTACTGTACCTGTTAAGCAATCTCCTACCAGTATTGAATCCTTTTCTATGGCATTTGAGCCAACAGAAGATGGCGCTTCATTGTTAGCAGGTTGGGATAATAAATTCGTAGAGGTACCTTTTACTAAAGCGAAGTAATTACAACTTAACAAAACTAAAAAGAGCTTGATAATTTATCAAGCTCTTTTTTATTATGGGATATTAAGATATTTATGTGTTTGTAGAGAAACTTTCCATTTTGGATTATTCATAACATAATCTACTATTAACGGTATAACTTTATCTCTATTACTCCACTCTGGTTGAAGATATAATATACAATCTTCACTAACTTTAGCAGCTTGTTCTTCAGCGAAAATTAAATCGTGCTTATTAAAAATTATCACTTTTAATTCATTTGCTAGCGGATAGATCTCCTCTGTAGGTAATTTAATCTTTTTAGGAGAAAGACAAATCCAATCCCAGGCACCTGAAAGTTTATAGGCACCAGAAGTTTCAATATGTATCTGGCAATCGTTCGCCTTAAGGTTATTTGTAAGAGCAGTCATATCCCAAGTAAGCGGTTCACCTCCAGTTATAACAATGGTTTTACTTTGAGCAATTGCTTTTTCAACAATTTCGCCTACATGCGTTGGCGGATGCAATCCAGCATCCCAACTTTCTTTAACGTCACACCAGTGGCATCCCACATCACAACCACCAATTCGGATAAAATATGCAGCTGTTCCTTTATGAAATCCTTCTCCCTGAATAGTGTAAAATTCCTCCATAAGCGGAAGCATTATACCTTTATCTACCAATGCTTTAGTTTCTTCTGTAATCATAGCCGGCAAAGATAAGGAAACTTTAAGACCTAATATATCAGATTTTAATTCACTTCAAAAGATCTAGAACTTAAACTTATATTTTGCTAATTATTCTAACTTACACACTCCTTTTAAAAAACAAATCGTGAACACCTTCATAGCTTACGTATTAAAATTAATCTGCATAGTTATATTTTTAAGTCTTCTTCAGTCTTGTTCTATACAGAAGCAATTAAATAGAGATCTAAAAGACTCTAAAGTATTACAATTGGGATTTACCGGTTTTGCTTTGTATGATGTTGATAGTCAAAAAATGATCTATACTTATAATGCAGACAAGTATTTTATTCCGGCATCTAACACTAAATTATTTACTTTTTACACTGGACTAAAAATTCTAGGAGATTCTGTTCCTGCGCTTCAATACCGAATTTCAGGTGATTCTTTGATTTTTAGAGGAACAGGAGATCCTTCTCTGTTATACAAGAATTTACCAGAATCTAAAGTATTAAACTTCCTAAAAGAAAGTAAACAGAATTTATATTACCAGCCCCATAGCATAACTACTTCAGGTTTTGGTCCCGGCTGGGCTTGGGATGATTATAACGATTATTACTCGGCAGAGCGTTCAGAATTCCCAATATATGGTAATGTGGTTAGTATAAGTGAGTCTTATCTTGAAAACACCCCTAGAACATATCCCTCATATTTTCAGAAAATCTTGATAAAGTCTAATGAAGACCACTCGAGTTCAAAAGTAAAAAGAGTTCTTGAGAAGAATGAACTGGTTTATACAGACAATTGGAAACCTTCAAAAAATGAACAAATAATTCCTTTTAAAACTTCACCTCAACTTTTCGCTCAACTTCTAAGTGATACGCTACATAAAAAGGTTGAAGTGTTGAATATTACAAATAGCAATCAGAAGCTAGATCGCATCTTGTACAGCCTCCCATCAGACAGTATTTACTATAAAATGCTCCAAGACAGCGATAACTTTATTGCAGAGCAAATCTTATTAATGGCATCGCTAAAGATATCTGATACACTTGCGCCAGAAAAAGCTATTGACTTTATGAAAAGAAATTACCTCAAAGATTTGCCGGAAACAAAATGGATAGACGGTTCTGGGTTATCAAGATACAATCTCTTCAGTCCAAGATCTATTGTCTTATTGCTTAAAAAAATAAGAAAAGAAGTGCCTCAAGAAAGATTACTTAAAATGCTACCCGCCGGAGGAAAGTCTGGAACTCTTAAAGATTATTTCGTAAATGAGCCTGCTTATATATTCGCAAAAACAGGTACGTTAAGTAACAATCAGGCATTGAGTGGCTATATTAAAGCAAAATCTGGTAAAATATTAATCTTTAGTTTTATGGAAAATAATTATTTACGCCCCGCTTCAGAGATAAGAAAACAATTAGAACCAATCTTTAAAAATATCTACGAGAAATATTAAGTTTGAAAATATTAAGCTTTTAGAGATAGCTCAACATTCAATTAAATTCAGGAAAAACATATAAAAATGGAAAGAAGAAATTTTTTAAGAAATATTGGTATTGGCGGATTAGGAGTTTCATTAGCCTCTTTTACATCTCCCTTCTTAGCTAAAGATGATATCAATTCTAAAGATCCAAAATTTCTACTTTCAAAGCATTTATCTGAAGGTGACACTATAGGAATTGTGAGTCCTTCTTCTGCAATTTTCGATTCTGAACCATACGAGATCGCTGTCGAAAATTTTGAAGCAATGGGTCTAAAAGTGAAGCTTGGAAAATATGTAAAAAGCAGGTATGGCCATCTTGCCGGAACCGATGAGGAGCGCGCTTCAGAATTAAACGACATGTTTGCCAATCCAGAAATAAAAGGAATTGTAGCTTTAAGAGGAGGCTCTGGAGCCGCGAGAATTCTAGACAAATTGAACTATGATGTTATTGCTAAGAACCCGAAAGTATTTATAGGCTATAGCGACATTACTGCATTGCATCTTGCGATATATACCAAAACCGGTCTTGTTACTTTCCACGGGCCGTTAGCAGTTTCTACGTGGAATAATTTTAGTTACTCGATATTTAAAAATATCATTTTTAAAGGGGAAGCAGTTACTTATGAAAACCCAAAAGATATTGGTGATAATCTTACTCAGGTAAAAAATAGAACACGTACAATCGCTCCTGGAACTGCAGAAGGAATACTAGTGGGCGGAAATCTTTCTGTTTTAACCGGCATTATGGGCTCTCCATACTTCCCTCAAGATTGGAATGGAAAAATAATATACTTGGAAGATGTAGGTGAAGAGATATATGCTGTAGATAGAATGATGTCTCAACTTCAGCTAGGTGGAGTACTAGACAAGATCTCCGGATTTGTTTTTGGTAAATGTACAGGCTGTGATGCTGGTGGCAGCGGATATGGCTCTTTAACTTTTGAAGAAGTGATAGATCATTATATAAAACCATTAAATATTCCAGCATATTCTGGCGCTATGTTTGGGCATATTGATGACAACTCTACGTTACCTAACGGACTGAAGGTTAGCATGAACGCAGATACAGGAACTTTACGAATGTTAAGTCCGGCTGTAAAATAGGAGGTCAATAAGTATAGAGATTTGAGATTGATATAAAGTCCTTTCCCTTTTTTATGATAACTTAGTATTATGGAAAGATCTGAAGAATTCATACAAAGTATCCAAAACGGCTATAACACCAAAGGAGACTCAATAGTTATAGGCGCAGCAATGTTGGATGGAGAAACCTTTTCTGACGCTCAAGTAAAAATCCCCCTTAAAACACTAAACCGCCACGGACTCATAGCGGGAGCTACGGGAACAGGAAAAACAAAGACCTTGCAAATACTTGCCGAAAATCTATCTGAAAAAGGGATTCCGGTTTTAATGATGGACTTAAAGGGAGACCTTAGCGGCATTGCCAAACCATCTCCTGGTCATGAAAAAATTACAGCCAGACACAATCTTATTGGTATAAACTTTACACCTCAAGCCTCACCGGTAGAAATTCTTAGCCTTTCAGAACAAAAAGGTGTGAAATTAAAGGCTACGGTAAGCGAATTTGGACCTGTACTTCTATCAAGAATTTTAGATCTTACAGAAACACAAACAGGTATTTTATCTATAGTCTTTAAATATTGTGATGATAATATGCTTCCTCTTTTAGATCTTAAAGATCTAAAAAAGATCATTTTTTATGCTACGGAAGATGGGAAGGAAGAATTTCAAGAAAATTATGGAAGTATGTCTAAATCTTCCACTGGAGCTATTCTTCGTAAGATTGTAGCTTTAGAACAACAAGGGGGTGACAGATTTTTTGGAGAACCTTCTTTTGAAGTTAATGATCTAGTAAGAATAACTCCCGAAGGGAAAGGCTATGTTAATATTATAAGGCTGAATGACATTCAAGATAAGCCTAAGTTATTTTCCACATTCATGTTAAGCTTACTAGCAGAGATCTATTCTACCTTTCCAGAAAAGGGAGATAGTGAAGCGCCAGAACTCATATTATTTATCGATGAAGCTCATCTTATATTTAAAGAAGCTTCAGATGCACTACTAGATCAAATTGAAAGTATTATTAAGTTGATAAGATCTAAAGGAATTGGCATCTATTTTGTTACGCAGAATCCAACCGATGTTCCAAAAGAAATACTAAGTCAGTTAGGCCTTAAAATTCAGCATTCACTAAGAGCATTTACTGCAAATGATAGAAAAGCGATCAAATTAACTGCTGAGAATTATCCTATATCTAAATTTTATGATACCAAATCTGTACTTACATCGTTAGGAATTGGAGAGGCGCTTATCTCGGCATTAGATGAAAAAGGACGTCCAACGCCATTGGCTGCAACAATGCTTAGAGCACCAATGAGCAGAATGGACATATTATCTAATTCAGAGATTGATGAGCTTATAAAAAGATCTAGCTTAATTTCTAAGTATAATATAGATATAGACAGGGAAAGTGCTTATGAGATCCTGAACAAAAAAATAGAACAGGCACAAAAAGAAGAACTAAAAGATAAAGCCAAGAAAGAGCGACAAGTAGTAGAAAGAACTACCTCAAGATCTAGCAGAAGAAGGAGCGATCCTCAAAGTGCTATTATCAAGGTTCTCACCAGCGCTACCTTTATAAGAGGAGTAATGAGCATTCTAAATAAAGCATTTAAATAAATTGAAGAACTTAAATAACACCATGAAAAAAATATCAATTTTAATACTAATAGCCTTTACCATTATTTCTTGTAATAAAGATTCTGATCCCTACCTTATCGATGCCAGCAGAGTTGGCACTCTAACAAAAGAGATAAGAATTAACCAATTAGACTCTATCTTTAAGAATGATTCTATCGTAAGAAATAATGCAGATGACGGATATTCTAGCAATGCTAATGATATAGAGATTTACGATAAAGATGGCTCTCCAATTTTGATCTTAGAACCTGTGCAGCAATTTGATTCTACCAGTACTGTTGGATATATTCAGATCTTAGATGCGCGCTATGAAACTTCCAAAGGCCTAAATATTAATAGCACCTTTGGAGATGTTGTAAAGAACTACGGAATTTCCAGAATAGAGAATACACTAAATTCTGCAGTGGTCTTTATTGATGAACTTAATCTTTACCTCACCATAGATAAAAAAGAGCTTCCAACTAGCCTAAGATACGATACGGATACTAGAATCACAGCTTCGCAAATTCCTGATAATGCTAAGATCAAGTATTTTATGATAAGCTGGTAATCTATTAAAAACACTTTAAATGCTGAGATTATCATATAAGCTTTAATGATTGTAATGTTTATAAAATGTTAATTAGAAATTCTTATTAATTTCTTTATTTACCTTTATCCTCTAACCAATAATTTACATTATGATTAAGATTTTAGCAGTTATCATGTTAATAGGTGGAGCAATTGCACTTATCATGGGTGTTTTAGGTGTTTTTGGAAGTGTAGCTTTAATGATGAATCCTTGGGCCTTGGCCATTCTTGGATTTATCTTCTTTATTGCCGGTATTTCCATGCTTAAGTACAGAAAAGATACAGATGAAGTGGCTGTTGAGAATAGAAAAGCTCAATAATTACAATATTTTATCAGGGTAGCAATTATTAAAAAGTCATCTGCTTATTTACTAGCATTTGAATCTTTATCTTTGCTACCCTAATTTATTATATCCTATGCAACTCACCAGAATCAATAAATATTTAAGCGAAGCGGGTTACTGTTCCAGAAGAGAGGCAGATAAATTAATTGAGCAAGGAAGAGTAACATTGAATGGGGAAGTTCCAGAAATGGGTACGAAGATCGCTCAAGGGGATATTGTTAGAGTTGATGGGAAGACCATAGAGAACAAAAACGAAAAACCAGTTTATCTGGCTTTTAATAAACCAGTAGGTATTGTTTGCACTACAGATACTGGTGTTGAAAAGGATAATATTATAGAATACATAAATTATCCAAAACGCATTTTTCCAATAGGCAGATTGGATAAAGCGAGTGAAGGTTTAATCTTTCTAACCGATGATGGAGATATAGTAAACAAGATCCTCCGTGCTCGCAATAATCATGAGAAGGAATATATTGTTACCGTAGATCGTCCCGTTACCTCCAATTTTGTAGAAAGAATGGGAATGGGAATTCCAATATTAGACACCATGACCAAAAAATGTGAAGTGGAACGTCTTGGGAAATTTGATTTTAGAATAGTACTTACACAGGGTTTAAATCGGCAGATTCGAAGAATGTGCGAATATCTTGGATACGAGGTTGTCAACCTTAAGAGAGTGAGAATCATGAATGTTTCTTTAGACATTCCTACTGGAGAATGGAGAGATATAACGCCAGAAGAAATTGACACTATTAATAAGATGGTTTCTTCATCTGCAAAAACTCATGAAGCAGATACCAACAAAAAGTTAGATAAGAAGTCGCAAGAACCTAAAGAAAGAAAAGAGCGCACATCTTTTGACAAAAGAATTTCAAGAAGAAAATAACCCCTTTCATACTTTAATTCACCCTACAAATATTAACAGATTATTAGCTGTAGGGATAACTCCTCTTTAAAGATATCTTTATATTTTTAAAATAAAAATGGCATCTGGTGATAATAGCGTAAAAAATGAAGATCAATACGAAGCTTTAAGAGATAAAGGCTATAGTAAAGAGAAATCTGCCAGAATTGCAAATACTTCAAACGCCGGAGTTAAAGGTGGTAAATCTAAAAATTACGAAGATCGAACCAAAAAGGAGCTTTATAAAAAAGCTAAGGAAGTAGAGATAGCAGGTAGATCTAAAATGACCAAATCTGAACTTATTCACGCATTAAGAAACAATTAAAATTATGAGCACTATTCAACCTTTCCATTTAGCAATCCCTGTAAATAATCTTGAAGAAAACAGAGTTTTTTATAGAGATACTCTAGGCTGTGAAGAAGGAAGAAGTAGTGAGCATTGGGTAGATTTCGACTTTTTTGGACATCAATTGGTATTGCATGAGCAAGAAATTCAACCAAAACTAACTTCTAAGGGAAATCCTGTAGATGGAAAAGATGTACCTATTCCTCATTTTGGTGTAGTTTTGCAATGGAAAGATTTCGAAACCTTTGCACAAAGGCTCAAGGAGAAAAATATAACTTTTATAATAGAACCATATGTAAGGTTTAAAGGTAAAACAGGAGAGCAATCTACCATGTTCTTTAAAGATCCATCTGGAAATGCATTAGAGTTCAAAGCATTTAAAGATATGAATCAACTTTTTGCCAAATAATACGTAAATGAATTTACTTAAACCCAATCTTGTACGACAGCTTTTTGTACTTCTACTCATTGTATTTTTGGGCGTTTTGATTTTTAAAGAAATAGCTCCTTACCTTTCCGGAGTTCTAGGTGCAATTACGCTATACGTGTTAATGCGCAAGTGGATGGAGAAGCTTGTGAATAGAGGTTGGAAGAAATCATTGGCGGCATCTGTTCTTATGTTAGGCTCCTTTGTTGGAATATTAATACCAATTGTTCTAATTGTGGTGATGCTCTCTTCTAAAATAGGGCAGGCAGTTTCTAATTCAGAAAAAGTTGTTGAGGCTGTAAAAGGACAAGCAGATAAATTAGAGCATTACTTAGGATATAGTTTTAGTGATAATATAGATAGCTCTTCCATTACATCCTGGATCTCTTCAAATTTACAAAGTTTGGCGGGAGGTACTTTTAATGCAACTATTGCTATAGGAATTATGTACTTTTTACTCTACTACATGCTTATCAATAGAAAAGAAATGCAGGCTCATGTAGAAGAGTATATCCCCTTAGATAAAGAAAATGTATTGCTAATTGGAGAAGAAAGCGATATTTCTGTAAGATCAAATGCTATTGGAATTCCTTTAGTTGCTATTATTCAAGGCTTTATAGCATTAATTGGATATTTAATATTTGGTGCTCCAGACCCATTATTTTGGTTTGTGATTACCATTATTGGATCTATGATCCCGTTTATAGGAACTGCTTTAGGAATTATACCCGTAACAGTTTTAATGTTTTCACAAGGGCAGGACTGGCAAGCAATTGCAATACTTATTTATGGATTTACCATAGTAGGTGCTACAGATAACCTTGTAAGACTTTATATTTTAGAGAAACTTTCTAGCGTACATCCATTAATAACGCTATTTGGAGTAGTTGTAGGAGTTCCTCTCTTTGGATTTATAGGATTGATATTTGGACCTTTGCTAATCTCTTTATTTTTACTTATACTGAAGATCTACAAGAAAGAATATGGAAATGAATATGATAATTTATAAAATAACAACTAAAAAAAACCAATATGTTTAACAGCAATAAAAAATTAATAAACGAAGATTACGTGAGTGGAGAGATCACCAAAATGAATGAAGGTGATGTAGATGTTGTAATGAACAATCAAAAAGAGATCTCAGAGAAATTATTGAATTCTAACACTCTTAAAAAATATACTGAACTTGGAAAGATCATGATCGGGATGTTACAAGATTATAGAAAAGGGGTTTACAGCAATGTACCCTGGTTTACAATAGCCGCTATTGCTTTTTCACTTTTATATGTATTGAATCCTTTTGATATTATTCCAGATTTTATTCCAGGATTGGGATATATAGATGATCTAGCGGTACTTTCATTTGGATTACGATTTATAGAATCTGACCTTCACAATTACTTAGACTGGAAGTTGGAAGAAGGGGCTTCTGAAGTTGAAGCATAAGAAACTAGATATAAAAAAAAAGAGGGAATTAATAATTAATTCCCTCTTTTTTTTTATGATTTTTTAGCTTCTAGCGCTCTTACATTATGCCGTTCTCTGGCAAGTAACGTATTCTTTAATAACATAGAAACCGTCATTGGCCCCACTCCTCCGGGTACCGGAGTTATAAAAGAAGCTCTTTTACTTACATTCTCAAAATCTACGTCTCCCTTTATCACATAGCCTTTTTCAGAATCATCTGGCACACGAGTAATCCCCACATCTATAATTACCGCATCATCTTTAATCATTTCTGCCTTTAGAAAATCTGGTATTCCAACTGCTATGATTATGATATCTGCCTGTGAAGTTACCTGCGTAATATTTTTAGTGAATTCATGAGTTAATGTAACTGTAGAGTTGCCGGGAAATCCACTACGCCCCATAAGAATGCTCATAGGCCTTCCTACTATATAACTTCTTCCAATTACAACCGTGTGCTTTCCTTTTGTTGGAATATCATAACGCTCTAGTAATTCTAATATTCCAAATGGAGTAGCAGGTATAAAAGTAGTCATATCTAAAGCCATTTTTCCAAAATTTGTAGGATGAAAACCATCTACATCTTTATCTGGATCTACAGCGTTTAAAACTTTTTGGGTATTTATTTGTGAAGGCAAAGGCAACTGCACAATAAAGCCATCAATATCGTCATTTTGATTAAGCTCCTCAATTTTTGCAAGCAGCTCCAGTTCACTTACTGTATGTGGCAACCTGTAAAGAGAAGACTCAAATCCAACTCTTTCACATGCCTTAACTTTACTATTAACGTACGTAAGACTAGCTCCATCTTTTCCTACTATTATAGCCGCTAGATGAGGAACCTTCTCACCACGATTTTTAAATTTAGTAACCTCAGCAGCAATTTCATCTTTAATATCATTGCTAACTTTCTTACCGTCGAGAATTGTCATTTGGTTGTTGTGTTGTTTGTGTTGTTGAAATTCTATCTAGCTATTCAGAAATGAAAAAAAGGATTATTTCATCCCTTTCATCATCTGCATCATTTTTTTACCGCCACCACCTTGCATCATCTTCATCATCTTCCCCATCTGGTTGAATTGCTTTAATAATTGATTTACCTGCTGAACTGAAGTTCCGGATCCTTTAGCAATTCTTCTTTTACGGTTGGCATTTATAACTGTTGGTGTAGTTCTTTCTTCTAAAGTCATAGAGTAGATAATAGCCTCTACATGTTTAAAGGCATCATCATCTATATCTACATCTTTAAGCATCTTTCCTGCACCTGGGATCATTCCCATAAGATCTTTCATAGATCCCATTTTCTTGATTTGCTGTAATTGGTTTAAGAAATCATCGAAACCAAATTGATTCTTAGCGATCTTCTTTTGAAGTTTTCTAGCCTCTTCTTCATCATACTGTTCTTGAGCACGCTCTACAAGAGATATAACATCTCCCATCCCAAGAATTCTCTCTGCCATACGAGAAGGATAGAATACATCTATTGCATCCATTTTCTCCCCTGTACCAATAAATTTAATTGGTTTATTTACTACAGATTTAATAGAGATAGCTGCACCACCTCTGGTATCACCATCTAATTTGGTAAGTATAACTCCGTCAAAATTTAATTTCTCATTAAAGGCTTTTGCAGTATTTACCGCATCCTGCCCTGTCATAGAATCTACCACAAAAAGTGTTTCTTGTGGCTGTATAGCTGCATGAATATTAGCTATCTCGATCATCATAGCCTCATCTACTGCTAAACGACCTGCAGTATCTATAATTACAACATTATTTCCATTTTTCTTTGCATGTGCAATTGCATCTTGTGCAATCTTAACCGGATCTTGATTTCCTTCATCACTATAGACCTCAACCCCAATCTGGTCTCCAACTACATGTAATTGATTTACCGCTGCAGGTCTATAGACATCACAGGCAACCAATAATGGATTCTTTGTCTTTTTTGTTTTAAGATAATTTGCAAGCTTCCCGGAAAAGGTAGTTTTACCACTACCCTGCAATCCAGACATTAAGATAATAGATGGATTCCCTGATAAATTAATACCTTCAGCGTCGCCACCCATCAATTCAGTAAGCTCGTCTTTAACCAACTTCACCATTAACTGGCCCGGCTTTAAAGCTGTAAGCACGTCCTGTCCTAAAGCTTTTTCCTTTACAACACTGGTAAAATCTTTGGCTATTTTATAATTAACATCGGCATCTACCAACGCTCTTCTTACCTCTTTCAAAGTTTCTGCAACGTTTACCTCCGTAATTTGCCCGTGCCCCTTTAATATGTGTAAGGCATTATCTAACTTATCGCTTAAATTATCAAACATAATTCTTTCTTCTGATTTAAGTTTTCCGCCTTTTACCGCGAATCGCAAATTTAATGATTTGAGACTGAAGTGAAAACATTTATTTAGAAACAATGTTCTAACAAACTAACCTCAGCCTAAACTTGCTAATTATTTATTATCTTTTATACTATTAAAAATCTACATTCTCTCTGGAACCTGTATTCCTAATAATTGGAATGCAGATTTTATTACATCTCCAACCACCTTAGAAAGCTGTACTCTAAACATTTTTTCTGAAATATCTTCTGTTCCTAGAATGGTTACATTCTGGTAGAAAGAATTGAATTCTTTTACAAGATCGTAAGTATAGTTTGCAATTAATGCCGGACTATGATTCTCTGCAGCAAGTTGAATTGTTTCAGGATAAGATTGCAATTGTTTTATTAGAGCACGCTCTTTATCATGCAACTCATAATCTGAAGCAATTTCTATCTTCTTGTTAAGATCAAATTCTGCCTTTCTAAGGATAGATTGTATTCTTGCATAGGTATATTGAATAAATGGACCTGTGTTACCTTGAAAATCTACAGACTCTTCCGGATTGAATAAAATTCGCTTCTTAGGATCTACTTTCAGAATATAATATTTAAGCGCTCCAAGTCCTATCATTTTATATAGATCTGCTTTCTCCTCTGGTGAGTAATCATCTAGCTTGCCTAATTCTTCTGAAATTTCTCTGGCTGTAGTAGTCATTTGTTCCATCAACTCATCTGCATCTACCACAGTACCTTCCCTACTCTTCATTTTACCTGAAGGAAGATCTACCATTCCATAACTTAAATGGTATAAGTAGTTCGCCCATTCAAAACCAAGTTTTTTCAAGATCAAGAACAACACTTTAAAATGATAATCCTGTTCATTACCCACGGTATAAACCATTCCATCGATATCAAAATCTTTAACTCGCTGTATAGCGGTACCAATATCTTGGGTCATATACACCGCAGTTCCATCACTTCTCAGAACTATTTTTTCATCCAAACCATCTTCTGTAAGATCTATCCAAACACTGCCATCTTCTTTCTTATAGAAAACACCTTTTTCAAGACCTTGAGCTACTACATCTTTTCCTAATAAATAGGTTTCACTTTCGTAGTAATTCTTATCAAAATCTACACCCATGGCATCATAGGTCTTTTCAAAACCATTATAAACCCACGTATTCATTTTTTCCCATAGTGCTACGGTCTCTGTATCACCATCTTCCCACTTCAGCAACATATTTTTAGCTTCCACAAAGATTGGTGCTTCAGCTTTTGCTTCCTCCTCCGTTTTGCCTTGAGCAACTAGTTCTGAAATTTCCTTTTTATACTCTTGGTCGAACTTTACATAGTAGTTCCCTACCAATTTATCGCCTTTTAATCCTGTAGACTCCGGAGTTTCTTCATTTCCGAATTTTTTCCAAGCCAACATAGATTTACAAATATGTATACCACGATCGTTGATGATCTGAGTCTTATATACATTATTACCGCTAGCCTTTAAGATCTCTGCAACAGAGTATCCTAGCAAATTATTTCTAACGTGGCCTAAGTGCAATGGCTTATTTGTATTAGGAGAAGAATATTCAACCATAATAGTTTTAGAACTATCGGTTATTTTCACTTTACCAAAATCTTCTTCAGAAGAAACTTTTTCAAAGAAATCTAGATAAAATGAATCACTTAAAACAAGATTCAAGAATCCTTTCACCACATTAAAACCTGAAATTACAGCTACAGATTTTACTAAACTTTCACCTATAAACTGCCCTAGTTGAACTGGGTTCGTTTTAATCTGCCTAAGCATAGGAAAAGTTACAATGGTTATATCTCCTTCAAAATCTTTACGGGTAGGCTGAAACTCAATATTTTCAAGGCTTACCCCATATTCTTGCAATAATGCACTTTTTACCTCTTGTTCTATGCTTTCCTGAATACTCATTCTTTAGATCTTTTCTCTTTTAATGCGTGATAAGCCGCAAAGATAATAGATTTTAATGGCACGCTATAACGCTTTAAGCTCAATTTCATATCTTTATAAAAAAGCGATTATGTTATTGAATATAAGCTATAACAGACCAGAAATTAAGGAAAAGATTAATGCGGAAGTTGGACCACCATTTACGTTGGTAGAGCGTTTTAAACTTAACGGAACCGGATCTCCCAAATTAAACATTACAAGCACCAGTATAGATATCCATAACCTATTAATCTTAGATAATAATACCAACATCTGCAATGTAGAAATGAGACCAAAGGGAATTATTGTAATGTTTAGAGCGCTGCTAGATACTTATGCGCTTATTATACCATATTATAAACTAAATCTTTATAAAGGTAAAGCAGAGGAATATTCCATTTATAAAGACCAATATTTTATAAAGGTGAAAGCAAACACCCCACAGATTCATAAATATATGATGAAGATCTTAAATTATCGAAATGATAATTCTCCTACCCATTTAGAAGATCTAAGATAACTTTTACTTTACAAAGCTCCACTTTAAAAGCTTTTAGATAATACAAGCTTAAATTTCTAGTGATTTTGAATTGAGATTAACTACGCAACTTTGCCTCAAAAACACATGGAATTATTTATATATGTATTTGCAGCATTATTCTCTGTTATTAACCCTTTAGGAACAGTACCTATTTTTGTTGGATTAACTCAAGACGATTCTTCTAAGGAACGATCTAAAACTTCATTTCTTACCGCGATAAATATTTTTGTGATCTTAGTGATTTCATTTTTCACTGGAAGATATTTACTTCAATTTTTTGGAATTAGCATAGAATCTTTAAGAATTGCCGGCGGACTTATTATTGTAACCTCAGGATTTGCCTTATTAACGGGATCTTTTTCCAAACATAAAGGTATGGACAAGCGTGTAAAAGATGACGCATACCAGCGGGAAGGTGTTTCCTTAACTCCCTTGGCAATTCCCATGTTAGCAGGGCCAGGCTCTATTTCTATGCTTATTGGAATGTATGAGGAATATCAGGTTTTTTCGGAACGGATAATTACCGTGTTAGCCATACTTGCAGTTTGCCTCGCAACTTTTCTTGTTCTAAAAAGCTCGCATTACATCGTAAAAATGCTTGGTGCCTCCGGAATTAATGCTATCTCCAGGATTATAGGATTTATTGTAATTGCAATTGGGGTGGAATATATTAGTTCTTCTGTGATAACTGTTATCAATAAAGTGTTTTAGTTAAGAAGTGTTTACCGTTTTCTAAAAGCCAATCCACCAATTAAGGATAGAATTCCTAAACCAATCATTGCATAAGATTGCGTATTATCTCCCTGAGCCTCTACTTTTAGAGGTCCTGCCTGCAAAGAAACTTCAGGAGTAAATAATGTGTAGAGTCCATATCCTACCAAGCCAAAACCTAAAATAAGTAAAACGATTTTTAGGGTGTTATTCATTTTATAAATATTTATTAATAGGAGTGAAAGTAATCATTTAATTCCTAAATTATAAAATATAAAACATACAAATGAGGATATTACTTACGGGTGCCAATGGATACATAGGACTCAGACTTTTACCGCAATTACTGGAGCTGGGTCATGAAGTTATCTGCGCCGTAAGAGACAAGAATCGTCTCGCCGTAAACAAAGAATTAAGAAAGAAGATCGAGGTTGTGGAGATCGATTTTCTGGAAAAACCAGTAATTCCAGAATCTATAAAAAATATAGATATTGCTTATTATCTCATCCACTCCATGACAGGATCTACAAAAGATTTTGATAGTCAGGAATCTCAGGCAGCAAAGAATTTCAATACTATAATGGAAGGCACTAGTGTAAAACAGGTGATCTACCTCAGCGGTATTGTAAATGAAGAAAAGCTTTCCAAACATTTAAAATCAAGAAAAAAGGTAGAAGACATTCTTTATAAAGGCAATTATAACACCACCGTTCTTAGGGCTGCAATAATTGTAGGATCTGGAAGCTCTTCCTTTGAGATCATTAGAGATCTATGCGAAAAACTACCGGTTATGGTTACTCCTACTTGGGTAAAGACCAAATGCCAACCTATAGCAATTAGAGATGTTCTTCAGTTTTTAACAGGAGTTATAGGCAATGATCAATGCTATAATAAATCTTTTGATATTGGAGGCCCAGACATTCTATCTTATAAAAAGATGATGCAACAATATGCTGAAGTAAGAGAGCTTAATTTATGGATTATAGATGTTCCTTTTCTATCGCCAAAGATCTCATCGTATTGGTTATATTTTGTTACCTCTACCTCATACAAACTTGCACTTAATTTAGTAGACAGTATGAGAATAGAAGTGATCTCTAATGACAAGAGATTACAGGAGATCTTAGATCTGCATCCTATTTCATATAAAGAAGCTATAAAACTTGCCTTCTTCAAAATTGAACAGAATCAAGTTGTATCTAGCTGGAAAGATTCTATGAGCAGTGGGAGATTTAGAAAAGATCTCAATCAATATATTCAGGTACCAACTTTTGGTTGTGTAAAAGATGAACAATCTATAAAAGTGGAAAATCCAGAAGAAGTTCTAGAAAGAATTTGGGCAATTGGTGGTCAGCGAGGGTGGTATTATGGAAATTGGCTATGGAAAATTAGAGGCTATATGGATAAACTTTTTGGCGGAGTTGGACTTAGAAGAGGAAGAACGCATCCCACCCAAATAGCTGCTGGAGATTCTTTAGATTTCTGGCGAGTGCTCCTTGCAGATAAAGAGGAAAAGAGATTGCTTCTATTCGCAGAAATGAAAGTTCCCGGAGAAGCCTGGTTAGAATTTGAAATAGATGAAAACAACATTCTTCATCAAACTGCTACTTTCAGACCAAAAGGAATTTGGGGTAGATTGTACTGGTACACTATGCTTCCATTTCATTATTTTATCTTTGATGGTATGATCAATAGAATTGCTAAAGGCGATAATTAATTAAGATTTTTTGAAGAACGATTCATTTATAAGCAAAAATTCAATACTCCTTTTTTCTACAGGAATATTACTGTTCACAGCACTTTTTATTTTCTTCGCTACTAACACATTTTACAACTTTATTGAGGTGGGCTCTATTTGGGTAAGAGAATGGTTTGGAGGATTTTATTTATGGCTAGGATTAATTTGTGTATTATTTCTATTAGCAATTGCAATCTCTAAAATTGGAGCCCTAAGATTAGGGAATTCTCCTCCAGAATTTAATAGATGGTCTTGGATAGCAATGCTATATAGCGCAGGAATGGGAGCAGGTATTCTTTTACGAAGTGTGCAGGAACCTGTTTATATGTTACAGAATAACCCTATACAAAATGGAAGTTCTCCCCAAGTAATTGCTTTGGAATATACCTTTTACCAATGGGGTTTTACTGCATGGGCGTTCTATGCAATTTTCGCTCTGTTGGTTGGCTATGCTATTTTCATCAAAAAAGATAACATAAGACTTGGCACTAGTTTGCCATATTTTAATCGAATTAAATATCTACCAAATAGTATAGACATTCTTACAATACTTACTACCGTAATAGGACTGGTAGCTGCTATTGGCCTAGGGACTACTCAAATAGAAGGAGGCATAAGTCATTTACTTTCTAAACCATCAGGAGATCTAATAACTACTCTGATATTAGTGTTCGCAATTTGCGCAGTCGCATTCTTATCTGCTTGGCAAGGAATGCAAAAAGGAATTAAGAGAATATCCAATTGGAATATTTATCTCACCTTGATTTTACTATTCTTTGTATTTGTACAAAGCGATATGTCGTTGATCTTCTCCAATTTCCTCTCCGCTACTTATCATTATATTATAGATTTTATTCCGCTGAGTATTGCTTATGGAAGTTACGATCCCGGGAAAGAGTTTCTAACCAATTGGACCTATTATTATTGGGCGTTTTGGTTGGCTTGGGCTCCTTTTACTGGAATCTTTATTGCTCGAATTTCAAAGGGAAGAACCATAAGAGAAATGATATTAGGCGTATTGATTATTCCTTCTTTAGGAACTTTCTTTTGGTTCAGTGTTTTTGGATCTTCAGCATTTAATTTGATAGAACAATGGGGAACGTATAACAATGAATTTGGAAATGTATTTACCTCACTTTTCATATTCTTACAGAATTATCCTTTATCTGTAATAGTGAATTTGCTGGTGGTATTGTTACTGATTAGTTTTTTGGTTACATCGGTAGATTCTGCCATCTATGTATTAAGCATGTTTTCTTCCAAAAAAGACAAAGAGCCGAAAAAGAAATTCCGACTCATTTGGGCTTTAATCATTTTTATATTTTCTGAAGCTATTGTAGTTCTTGGCTCTATAAAACCAGACAGCGACGTACTTACAGCAATGCAAAAATTTCTAATAATAGGATCACTCCCTTTTGCATTCTTTACCGCAGTAGTAATTATACTACTTACCAGAACTCTTTTTAAGAAAGCGGAAGTAGTAAAAAAAACTTCCTCTTAATTTATTTTTTAGGTAAGAAAACTTCAGCTAACATGCAACGTGCACTACCACCACCACAAGTTTCTATGGTATTAAGATCTGCACTCAAAATTTCGCAATGTTTCTCTATAGCATTAACCTGACCTTTATTTAAAGCTTTATGAGCCGTAGCACTCATTACTAAATACTTTTTATCATTTGCGCCTTTAACTTGTAACATATTACCCGCAAATTCATGAATTTGTGCTTCTGAAATTCTAATGATCTCTTTCCCATCTTCTTTAAGATGTTTCAGAACATTCTTTTTTTCTTTAGCATCATCAATACTATCTGCACATATCACTGCAAAATCTTCAGCAATACACATCATCACATTGGTATGATAAATAGGCATTCTCTTTCCATCTACATCTTGATTTGCTGTAAAAATGACAGGAGTAAACTCAAAATCTTCACAAAATTCTATGAATAATTCTTCATCTGCTCTTGGAGAAAGTGCGCAATATGCTTTTCTATTTACACGGTCTAAGATCAAACTTCCTGTACCTTCTAAAAAGATGTCTTCATCTTCAGCCTCAGTATAATCTATAACATCTTCAATTTTAAAACCACGAGATTCTAATTGCTCAAAGAATTCCATTCGGCGTTCTCTTCTTCTATTCTCTGCAAACATTGGATAAATTCCAACTCTTCCGCTTTGATGAAAAGAAACCCAGTTATTTGGAAATATAGAGTCCGGAGTATCTTGTTCTTTAACATCGTCTACCACAACAACATTCACCCCAACCTTCATTAATTTTTCTACAAAGGCATCAAATTCAGATTGTGCCTGTTTGTTTATCTCTTCATTTTTTAACTTAAGATCTTCCTGAAAATAATTATTTACTGCAGTTTCTTCATTCATCCTGAAATTAACAGGGCGTACCATTAAAACGGTATTTGTAATTTGTTCCATCTTCATTTACTTTCTATTCTCTAATTAATGGTAATGTTGAACATCTTAGCAAACCTTCCTGTTTAGAAATTTCTGCATAAGGAACCTCCTCTACCGTAATATTCTGTTCTCTTAACCATGTATTTAGTCTGGTAAAATTCTTTTCTGAGATAACTACCTCTTCAGAAATTGAAAACACATTAGAATTCATATAGTACATTTCATCTCTAGTGATCTCAAATACATTTTCCTTTCCGAATAATCGAACCAACCATTCATATTCTTCTTCAATTAAGAATCCTCCTTTGTAAATGATCGCTTTATCTTTTCCTACCGGTTGAAAACAGCAATCTAAATGCAAGGCATTATCTTTAGCTATCGTATTCGATTTTTTAAGACTGAAGGATTTCACTTTTCTATTAGGGAAAACTTCCTGAAGCCACTGCACACCTTTCATATTTGTTCTGGCAGTTATAAAATCTTTATAATCTTCTCCTTTATAAGTTCCTACCAAAATATAGTTCTTAAAAGGCATTACATCTCCACCTTCCATATGAGCATCTTCTGGCATGGTAAGAACCTTAGAAGGATCTATTTGAGAGATAACATGATTTATAGCCTCTATCTCCTCATCTCTATCTGGTAAGATGTTGGCCTTAATAAATTTATCATCTATAACAAATGCAATATCTCTGGTAAATATCTGATTGTAATCTTCTATGATCTTAGGTCTGAATACCTGAATCTTGTATTTTTCAAAAACTGCAGCTACAGCCTCCATCTCTGCAACCATATCTTTTTCTAATGGATAGGTGCCGGCAGCAATAAATTCAGCCGATTTGGGATCATAAGCATCTATAAGCTCTGGAGTTGGTCCATTACTTACAGCAGTTCCTAAAACTACGGCCTTTAAAGGAGCAGTTTCACTGGTGATGTTCAATTTCAACATTTTAGTGGGTTTTTAGCAAATATAAAAAAAGCTTCATTGTACAATGAAGCTTTTTTTATATAGATATTTATAATAATTATCTCTTTTCTATATCTTGAAAATCACGTAAGCTTTCTCCAATATAAACTTGTCTTGGTCTACCAATTGGTTCTTTCCCTAAACGCATTTCTCTCCATTGTGCGATCCATCCTGGAAGACGTCCTACTGCAAACATTACTGTAAACATCTCTGTTGGAATCCCCATAGCACGGTAAATAATTCCTGAATAGAAATCTACGTTTGGATATAATTTTCTTTCTACAAAATATGGATCTTCTAAAGCAGCTTTCTCCAAACTCTTAGCGATATCCAAAATTGGATCGTCTACTCCTAAAGCTTCTAAAACCTCATCGGCAGCTTTTTTAATGATCTTGGCGCGTGGATCAAAGTTTTTGTAAACTCTATGCCCAAAGCCCATTAATCTAAATGGATCATCTTTATCTTTAGCCTTATCTAAGAATTTTGAAGTATCTCCACCATCAGCTTTAATCTCTTCCAACATTTCTATTACAGCTTGGTTAGCTCCACCATGAAGTGGTCCCCAAAGTGCAGAAACTCCTGCTGATATTGAAGCAAATAATCCTGCATGAGAAGAACCAACTATTCTTACAGTAGATGTTGAACAGTTTTGCTCATGATCTGCATGAAGAATTAATAATTTATCTAAAGCATCTACTACCGTTTGATCTAATTTATAATCTTCACCAGATTTAGCGAACATCATTTTAAGCAAACTTTCTACATACCCAAGATTGTTATCTCTATTATCCATAGACATATCATTTCTCTTACGCAATGTCCATGCTGCAAGTGTTGGGAATTTAGCCAACAACTTAACGATTGCCTTGTACATATCTTCTTCAGAATCTACATTTACAGATTTTGGGTTGAAGGCGATAAGAGCACTAGTTAAAGAAGACAACATCCCCATTGGGTGAGCAGAAGGTGGAAAACCGTTTATTACAGTTTTCATATCATGATTTACCTCGCTCTGATCTTTGATATCAGCTTTAAATTTATCTAACTCTTGCTTGCTTGGAAGTTCTCCAAAGATCAACAAGAAAACAACCTCTAGAAAATCTGCTTTTTCAGCAAGTTCTTCTATAGAATATCCTCGATATCTTAAAATTCCTTTTTCACCATCAAGAAAAGTAATGGCACTTTCACAACTTCCAGTATTTTTAAAACCAGGATCAAGAGTAATCACTCCCGCATCCCCTCTTAAACTCTTAATATCAATGGCAACTTCATTTTCAGTTCCAATGGTTATAGGGAACTCATATTTCTTCCCATCGATCTCTAGCGTAGCAACTTTTGACATATAATTATAACTTTTTCTGATTAATTTTTCGGATAGCTAAAATACAAAAATAGTGTCTAAAAGACACGTAATACCCATCGTAATTTACCATATCACTAATAACTTTAGCAATATTTTTGGAAAAATGAAGATAAAAAAATCCCCATCAGGTATTGATGAGGATTTAATATATAAATAACGCTTTCTTATTAGATCTTAAAAGCTTTCATCTGCGGAAAATAAGCTACACTTCCTAGTTCTTCTTCTATTCGTAAAAGTTGATTGTACTTGGCCATTCTATCACTTCTTGAAGCAGAACCTGTTTTAATTTGTCCTGTGTTTAAAGCTACCGCAAGATCTGCTATTGTATTATCTTCCGTTTCTCCAGATCTATGAGAGATCACACTTGTATACCCTGCATTTTTAGCCATGTTTACAGCCGCAATGGTTTCGGTAAGTGTTCCTATCTGATTTACTTTAATAAGAATTGAATTCGCAATTCCTTCATTTATACCTCTAGAAAGTCTTTCTACATTAGTTACAAAAAGATCGTCTCCTACTAATTGAACTTTATCTCCAATTTTATCTGTAAGATATTTCCATCCTTCCCAGTCATTTTCATCCATTCCATCTTCAATAGAGATGATTGGATATTTAGAAGCAAGTTCTGCTAAATAATCTGCTTGTTCTTCGCTGCTTCTTGTTACTCCACCTTCACCTTCAAATTTCTTATAATCGTATTTACCATTCTCATAGAATTCTGCTGCAGCACAATCTAAAGCTATCATTACTTCATCTCCTCCTTTATACCCTGCTTTCTTAATTGCTAATAAAATAGTTTCTAATGCATCCTCAGTACCATCTAAGGTTGGAGCAAATCCACCTTCATCACCAACAGCAGTACTTAAACCTCTGTCATGTAACACTTTCTTAAGATTATGGAAGATCTCAGTTCCCATTTGCAAAGCATGAGAGAAAGTTTTTGCTTTCACAGGCATGATCATAAATTCTTGAAATGCGATTGGAGCATCACTATGAGAACCACCGTTAATGATATTCATCATAGGTACTGGAAGTGTATTTGCACTTACTCCTCCAATATATCTATATAACGGCATATTTAACTCATTCGCTGCCGCTTTAGCAACCGCAAGAGAAACTCCTAAAATAGCGTTAGCACCAAGCTTCGCTTTATTTGGGGTACCATCTAGTTCAATCATTGCCTGATCTATCAAATTCTGATCAAAAACAGAGTAACCTAACAATTCTTCAGCAAGAACAGAATTAACATTATCTACAGCCTTAGAAACTCCTTTCCCCATGAATTCCTTTCCACCGTCTCTTAACTCTACAGCTTCATGCTCTCCTGTAGAAGCTCCAGAAGGTACTGCTGCTCTACCTAAAATTCCGTTTTCTGTAATTACATCTACTTCTACAGTAGGGTTCCCTCTTGAATCAAATATCTGACGTGCGTGAATATTGATAATTATACTCATAATATTATATTTTGTTTTTATATAGTAATCAGATGACAAGATACAAATTGAAGCTCAATTTTTTAAGAATTCAGAAAGTTTTAGAAGGAATTTTCACTACATCGTTTTAGTAAATAAGCCTATAGAAATAGGATTAATACTGTAGATATTTACAAAAATGAATATGTGAATATGAGCGAAGCAGTGCCATACGATGACACAAAATCTAAATTATAGGTGCCATCAACAAACCTAGAACCATTTAGGTCTCGAGAAGAATTGTAACGAAATTCCACCGCTAGTTTGTTGAACAAAGTAGCTCCAGCACCTACTCCAAAACTCGATCCCGATTTAAATTCATCTAAAAACGGATCTTCGTTCATAAATGTATTTGCAAAGGCAACCTCTGTATTTACAGGAAGATCTGCACTTACAACGGCGTTTACAAATAACTTAGTTGTAGAACTTAAGAAGAAATAATGTCTAACTCCAATAGCTAATTCTACAGACCTACTGTTTATTGAAAAATCTGATTCATAACTTTTGGTAAGATGTTTTTCTGCCTTAAAACTTCTATAGACTGGTTGCGCAAAAACAGCCCATTTATTTTTATTAAAAGGTAAAACGTATTCTATTTCTGCACCAACCCGAATAGAGATTTCATTAGCTAAAGAAATACCTGTAGCATTAAGACCATTTTCGATATCCATATTAGTAAAATCTGCTCCTACCAATGCTTTTATATTTAATTTGCCCGATGAATTATACTTGCCATAATTAGAGATAGCGGCATCACTACATTTATTGTAATCTATAAAATAATTTTCAAGATCACTTTTGCTATAAGAAATCTTCTTATAATCTGCTACATCTCTATTGCTGCAATTTAGCATCACAAACAGTTGTTGCTGAAAGTAATTATTGATTGCTATCTTCCCCGAGATCAAATATCTTTTGTAGATGAGTTGTTCCGGAATATTATTATCTTCTCTGAAGAAATAACGAAGCACACCATTCTTTCTATATAGAAAAAGATCGGCCTGCCCGTCTATCAAATAGCTTAGTAACACAACTCGTGTGGTAAATTCTGGACTTCGATTTTCAGTTAACTCTCTTACCAGATTGCGTGAAAGATCTACTTGAACCTTAGCCTTTAAAAACCTTGAATTTGCAACTCCAAATTCTAATATGTTATCTATTGTTTTGAATTCAGGTTCTGAGTTTTCATTGATCTTGAAGTTGAAACTTTCTGGATTATCATTCCAGTCCTGATTTTCTATGTAACCCGAAATTCTATTTCCTGAAACATCTATATAATAACCCTTCTCAAATTTAACTTGAGCATAACATGTTGATATTAAAAAAAATGTAATAATTGAAATTAAATTGATTTTCATGAAGAATATTTATTTGATAGCTATTATATAGATAGAGATGAAATTTAGTATGGAAACTTAACAATCAGCGCAATTTGTAATTCTTATAATAAAAATTTCGTCTATTTACGCTCAGGGTTTTCTTTCCCCAACTTAAACCCAAGCTGAAAGGATATTTGAGAGGCCAAATAGGCATTATCAACATTATTAAAACCTAAACCTAATCCTAGAGTCAAATTCAACTTGAAATTTCCGCTGTAAACCCGTTGCAATCCCCAAGCCGGCCCAACAAAACCACTATAATCATTATTTAATTGCATATCTCCTAAAATAGGATCACCACTAGCAATAAGCCCTACAGCAGCAAGATAATTCCCACTGTTTTCTGATGTCTTTTTACCTTTCTCCATTCTTTTATCAAGATTGTAATAATATCTATATTGAGTTTCGAATTGAGGATAAATGCCATATTCAGGATTATCTAGATAAGAAGCATCGTGATAGCCAAATCCCATCCCTAATACTGCATCTACAGTGGTATTCTTAGTTACGGCAATTTCATATTCTAAAGAAGGAATTAAAAAATTTAAAGAGAATTGATTTTGAGTTGAATTTTGAGAATAAGATAGTACCCCCATTAATAGGCATAGTGTAGTAAAAAATTGTTTCATTAAATTAGTTTTTGATTGATGGTTATCCGCAAATCTAATTTTTAATTACAATATCTTTACATAATTAACGCTTAAAATGAATATAAATAAGAAAACCCGAGGCTTACACCCCGAGTTTTATATAATATTAATTACAAAGTTTATTTTGTCGCTTTAATTCTGTCTATAAATTCGTCAAAAAGATAACTGGCATCGTGCGGCCCAGGGCTCGCCTCGGGGTGATATTGTACAGAAAAACAATTTTTATTGGTCATTTCTAATCCTCCAATAGTATCGTCATTTAAACAAATATGAGTGATGCTAATATCGGGATTTGCCTCAGCCTCTTTTCTGTCTACTGCAAAACCATGATTTTGAGATGTGATCTCCCCTTTCCCGGTTTTAAGATTTTTTACAGGATGATTAATACCTCTATGCCCATGGTGCATTTTATATGTTGATATACCATTGGCAATTGCAATGATCTGATGACCAAGACATATTCCAAATAAAGGGTGATTATTCTCTATAATAGTTTTGGTAAGAGCTATAGCATCTGATAATGGTTTAGGATCTCCCGGGCCATTAGACAGAAAGTAACCATCTGGTTTCCATTTGCTTAAATCTTCATAAGTAGCATTATATGGGAACACCTTTATATATGCATCTCTATCAGCAAGATTTCTTAAAATATTCTTTTTGATACCTATATCTAGCGCTGCTATTTTATAGGTGGCATTTTCATTACCAAAATAATAGGGCTCCTTCGTAGAAACTTTAGAAGCTAATTCGAGACCATTCATATCTGGAACTTTTTCCAGTTGAGCCTTAAGCCCCTCTATGTTGTCTACGTCTGTAGAAATAATTGCATTCATAGCTCCATTCTCACGGATATAAGTAACCAATGCTCTGGTATCAACATCCGAAATGGCAAATAGATTACTATCGTTTAAAAATGATTCTAAAGAAGCTTCTGCCCTAGGTCTTGAATAGTTGTAACTAAAATTCTTACAGATCAAACCTGATATTTTTGCTTTATCAGATTCATTTTCTTCCCCTATAGTACCATAATTACCAATATGAGCATTGGTTGTCACCATTAATTGCCCAAAATAAGATGGATCTGTAAAGATCTCCTGATAACCGGTCATTCCCGTATTGAAACAAACTTCACCTACGGCACTTCCATCCTTATCTCCTACAGATTTACCATGAAAAATGGTCCCGTCTGCTAATAAGATAATCGCTTTTTTTCTAGATTGGTATTTCATGTCTTAGTTTACAAAGTTGCGGCAAATTTAAACATCTTTACAATATCACTTGTAGAGTTGTTAAATAATAATTTGCCATGATAGATATTAAAGATTTTTTAATAAGGATAATTTGACGAGGATTTCTCTACAAAGCAAAAAAAAAGGATAAACCTAAATGGCTTATCCTTTTTATTAAATTGATTTAGAAGAATCATTACTACTCTTCTTTTTTATCGTCTTTTTTCTCTGTGCTTTTGCTTTCTGCTTTAGCCGGAGCTGCAGCCGCATCAGCATCTTTTTTCTTACCTGCTCTACGAGTAGATTTTTTCTTCTCTGGCTTAGTAAGATTATAAACTTCATTGTAATCTACAAATTCGATCATTGCCATATCAGCATTATCTCCTAAACGATTACCTAGTTTTATAATTCTTGTATAACCTCCTGGACGGTCTCCAATCTTAGGTGCTACATCACGAAACAATTCTGCAACGAATTCTTTTTGACGAAGTTTAGCAAAAACTAATCTTCTATTGTGTGTAGTATCTTCTTTAGATTTGGTAACCAAAGGCTCAACAAACTGCTTTAAAGCTTTAGCTTTAGCAACAGTAGTGTTAATACGCTTATGCTCAATTAGGGAACAAGCCATGTTTGCTAACATAGACTTACGGTGCGCCGTTTTTCTTCCTAAGTGATTTATTTTCTTTCCGTGTCTCATTACTATTCTCTTTTAGACCTATTATCCAGAAACTGGAAACTAGTCTTTATCCAATTTATATTTTGATAGATCCATACCAAAGTTTAAACCTTTATTATTCACAAGCTCTTCAAGCTCGGTTAAAGATTTCTTACCGAAGTTACGGAACTTCATTAAGTCATTTTTATTGTAAGATACTAAATCTCCCAAGGTATCAACTTCAGCTGCCTTTAAACAGTTAAGTGCTCTAACAGAAAGATCCATATCTACCAATTTGGTTTTAAGCAACTGTCTCATATGAAGGGATTCTTCATCATAAGTTTCAGTTTGCGCAATTTCATCAGCCTCTAGAGTTATACGCTCATCAGAGAACAACATAAAGTGGTGTATCAAGGTCTTAGCTGCCTCAGTTAAGGCATCCTTAGGATGAATAGAACCATCACTGCTGATCTCAAATACCAATTTCTCATAATCAGTTTTTTGTTCAACACGGTAATTCTCTATACTATACTTTACATTTTTTATTGGTGTATATACCGAATCTGTAAAGATAGTTCCTAAAGGAGCATTGGCTTTTTTGTTCTCTTCTGCAGGAACATAACCTCTTCCTTTTTCCACGGTAAGTTCCATATTGAAACTTACTTTTTTATCTAAATTACAAATAACTAAATCTGGATTTAGAATTTGAAAACCTGAGATAAATTTCTGGAAATGACCAGCAGTAAGCTGTTCTTGACCGGAAACAGAAATTGTAACGGCTTCATTGTCTATTTCATCAATTTGCCTTTTAAACCTTACTTGTTTCAGGTTCAATATAATTTCTGTTACATCTTCTACCACGCCAGGGATTGTAGAGAATTCATGATCAACACCTTCAATGCGAACTGAAGTTATTGCAAATCCTTCTAATGATGATAACAGTACTCTTCTTAAAGCGTTACCAACAGTCAATCCATATCCTGGTTCCAAAGGGCGAAATTCAAATTTCCCTTCGAAATCGGTTGAATCAATCATTATAACTTTATCGGGCTTCTGAAAATTTAGTATTGCCATATTACGACTTCTGTGAATTATTATTTCGAATATAATTCGACGATGAATTGTTCATTTATATTTTCTGGAATTTGAACTCTTCCAGGAACGGAAACATAAGTTCCCAATTTAGTATCATTGTTCCAAGTGATCCACTCGTAAGTAGCACTTGAATTAGAAAGTGAACTTTGAATTGCATCCAAAGATTTTGATTTTTCTCTTACCCCTACAACATCTCCAGGCTTTAACTGGTAAGAAGGAATATTCATCACTTCACCGTTTACAGTAATGTGTCTGTGAGAAACCAATTGTCTCGCACCAGGTCTTGATGGAGAAATTCCCATTCTGTAAACAACATTATCCAAACGAGACTCACATAATTGTAAAAGTACTTCACCGGTAATACCTTGTGAACGTGTAGCTTTTTCAAACATGTTTCTGAATTGACGCTCTAATACACCATAAGTATATTTAGCCTTTTGCTTCTCCATTAATTGGATTGCATATTCAGATTTTTTCCCTCTTCTACGGTTATTACCGTGTTGTCCCGGAGGATAGTTTCTTTTTTCGAAAGACTTATCGTCTCCGAATATAGCCTCGCCAAATTTACGTGCTATCTTAGTCTTTGGACCAGTATATCTTGCCATTGAAAATTGTTTTTAAAAAAAAAGCGATTATGAATTAAGGTCACTGTCCTTCGATAATCTATAGTGCTTTCTTTGTTTATACTTAATAATTAAACTCTACGTCTTTTTGGAGGTCTACATCCGTTGTGCGGTAATGGAGTAACATCAATAATTTCTGTTACTTCAATTCCTGCATTGTGAATAGAACGGATTGCAGATTCTCTACCATTTCCTGGTCCTTTAACAAACACCTTAACTTTACGCAAACCAGCTTCATGAGCTACTTTAGAACAATCTTCTGCAGCTAATTGTGCAGCGTAAGGAGTATTCTTCTTAGACCCTCTAAAGCCCATTTTACCGGCAGAAGACCAAGAGATTAAATCCCCTTTCTTGTTAGTTAAAGAAATAATGATATTGTTAAAAGAAGCAGTAACATGCGCTTCTCCATTAGACTCAACGATTACTTTACGTTTCTTTTGAGCTGCTTTTTGAGTTTTTGCCATCTTACTTATTATTTAGTTGCTTTCTTCTTATTAGCAACTGTTTTTCTTCTACCTTTTCTGGTACGTGAATTGTTCTTGGTACGTTGACCTCTTAATGGAAGTCCTGATCTATGACGAACACCACGGTAACATCCTATATCCATAAGACGTTTAATGCTCATTTGTACTTCTGAACGTAGTTCACCTTCAATTTTATAAGTTCCCACAGCTTCACGAATTCTTCCGATTTCATCATCGGACCAATCTGAAACTTTGGTGCTCTCATCTACCTTGGCTTCTTTCAAGATCTCTTGAGATCTGCTTTTGCCAATTCCGAAGATATAGGTTAACGCTATAACTCCTCGCTTTTGTTTTGGTATATCAACCCCTGCAATTCTTGCCATAATTAGCCTTGTCTTTGTTTAAATCTAGGATTCTTTTTGTTAATAACGTAAAGTCTGCCTTTTCTTCGCACAATCTTGCACTCGGCACTCCTTTTTTTAACTGATGCTCTAACTTTCATCTCTATAGGTTTATGTATTTCCTAATCGTAATTAATAAAACCGCGATTAAGCATTTTACTATCACAAATTTTTCAGACTGCAAAAGTATTAAAAATTTTGCAATTACCTGAATTTGTTTTTAGTATCTGTATGTTATTCGAGCCTTAGATAAATCATAAGGGCTCATTTCCAATTTTACTTTATCTCCTGGTAACAATTTAATGTAATGCATACGCATCTTTCCAGAGATATGAGCTGTCACAACGTGACCGTTTTCAAGTTCTACTCGAAACATTGCATTAGACAACGCTTCGATTATAGTACCATCTTGTTCTATTGCTGATTGTTTTGCCATAGTTACGCTACTGCTTTTCTATTTTTACCTGTTTTCATCAAGCCATCATAATGCCTATTAAGCAAATATGAGTTTACCTGTTGCATAGTATCAATCGCAACCCCCACTAAAATTAATAGTGAAGTACCTCCAAAGAACAATGCCCAACTTTGCTGCACACCCAACAATTGCATTACGATAGCAGGGAACACTGCAATCAATGCTAGGAAAACTGACCCTGGAAGGGTAATTTGAGACATTACTCTATCAAGAAATTCTGCAGTTTCTCCTCCTGGACGAATCCCTGGAATAAAACCACCACTTCTCTTAAGATCATCTGCCATTTTATTAGTTGGAACTGTTATAGCTGTATAGAAGTATGTAAATACAATGATTAACAAAGCAAATACAAGGTTATACCAGAACCCGAAGATATTACTGAAAGCAGCTGCGATCCCCTGAGAGGTTTCCCCATCAGATAAACCTGCAACGGCTGCCGGAATAAACATAATTGCCTGAGCAAAGATGATAGGCATTACCCCAGATGCGTTTAATTTAAGAGGAATATACTGTCTTGATCCAAATACATTCTTCTCATACCCACCAGTTGCACTTCTTCTTGCATATTGTACTGGAATCTGTCTTACTGCCATTACTAGCATGATAGACGCAAAGATAATAGCAAACCAAATCACCAATTCTATTAAGATCATTATCAAACCACCGTTAGATTCAAATACGCGAGATGCGAATTCTTGAACGAAAGCCAAAGGCAAACGAGCGATGATACCAACCATAATTAATAATGAGATTCCGTTACCAATTCCTTTATCTGTAATACGCTCCCCAAGCCACATCGCGAAGATGGTACCTGTTGTAAGTATAATTACTGAAGAAACTATGAAGGTAATGTTATCCCCTAATAAGAATGCACTTTGAGGTAACGTAGCAAAAAGGTTATAGATATAACCAGGACCTTGAACCAAGGTAATTGCAATCGTTAACCATCTTGTAATTTGATTAATTCTTCTTCTTCCACTCTCTCCTTCTTTTTGAAGCTTTTGCAGGTAAGGAACCGCAATTCCCATTAACTGCACTACAATAGAAGCAGAAATATAAGGCATGATCCCTAATGCGAATACGGAAGCATTTGAAAATGCTCCTCCAGTAAAGGCATTAAGAAGACCCAAAAGCCCACTATCTGTTTGACTAGCAAGATTCGATAACTGTGCAGCATCGATCCCAGGTAATACAACCTGGGCTCCAAACCTGTAAACTAACAATAGACCTAGGGTAACTAAAATTCTATTTTTTAGCTCCTCGATTTTCCAGATATTCTTAATAGTATTGATAAATTTCATAGTTTATCTATTATAAAGTAACTACTTCACCTCCGGCAGCTTCTATAGCATCCTTTGCTGAGGCAGTAAATTTATGAACAGATATTTTCAACTTTGCTTTTAATTCTCCTCTACCTAATATCTTAACTTGCTCGTTTTTTCTAACAAGACCGTTTTCTACCAAAACATTCATATCAACAGAATCTGTTACGTTTCCATTATCTACAAGTGTTTGTAAGGTATCTAAATTGATCCCTTGGTATACTTTACGATTTCTGTTTGTAAAACCAAACTTCGGTACACGTCTTTGAAGTGGCATTTGCCCACCTTCAAAACCAATCTTCTTTGAGTAACCAGAGCGAGATTTTGCACCTTTGTGACCACGAGTGGCAGTACCACCTTTACCGGATCCTTCTCCACGTCCTACACGCTTGCTGTTACTTTGAACTGAACCTTCTGCAGGTTTTAAGTTACTTAAATCCATGTGATTTATTATTTTGTTTCTTCAAAAGAAACTAAGTGTGAAACTTTATTTACCATACCAAGGATATTTGGTGTGTTTTCGTGCTCTACAGTTTGGTTTAGTTTTCTAAGACCAAGTGCTTCCAAAGTACGTTTTTGGTTTGCTGTACGTTTGATCGCACTTTTAACCTGTGTTACTTTTATCTTTCCCATTTTATCCTTGAATTAACCTTTAAATACTTTATCTAATGTAACTCCACGTTGCTTAGCTACAGTTTGAGCACTTCTTAATTGCAATAATGCATCAAAAGTGGCTTTAACTACGTTATGAGGGTTAGAAGAACCTTGATTCTTAGAAAGTACATCATGTACTCCTACAGATTCTAATACGGCACGAATTGCTCCACCTGCTATAACTCCAGTACCGGTAGCTGCTGGTATAAGCAAAATTCTTGCTCCTCCGTATTTCCCTTTTTGCTCATGAGGTATCGTTCCTTTATTCAAAGGAATTCTCACTAAGTTTTTCTTTGCGTCTTCCACGGCTTTAGCAATAGCATCGGCAACCTCTTTAGATTTACCTAAACCTTGACCAACAACTCCGTTTTCATCACCTACTACTACAATAGCAGAAAAACCAAATGCTCTACCACCTTTAGTAACTTTTGTAACACGTTGTACTCCCACCAAACGATCTTTCAATTCAAGACCGGCTGGCTTTACAAGTTCTACATTTTTATAATCTTGATACATATCTTATTAGAATTTTAGTCCGCCTTCACGGGCACCATCTGCCAATGATTTAACTCTTCCGTGATATAAATAACCACCTCTATCAAAAGAAATAGTTTCTATTCCGGCTTTTAGCGCTCTTTCAGCAAGGCTTTTTCCGACTAAAGTAGCTTTGTCGATTTTATTGCCTTCTGCTGATGATACGTCTTTATCTCTAGAAGAAGCTGCAACCAAAGTTTTTCCTTCCACATCGTCAACTATCTGAGCATAAATTTCTTTATTACTTCTAAATACTGCCAATCTTGGACGACTTTGGGTACCCGTAATGTCCTTACGAATCCTCTTCTTAATCTTATTTCTTCTATCTTGTTTTGAAAATGCCATATCTAAACTCTTATTAAGCTGATTTACCTGCTTTTCTTCTTAATTGTTCTCCTACAAACTTAATTCCTTTTCCTTTGTAAGGCTCTGGAGCTCTGAAGGAACGAATTTTAGATGCTATTTGGCCTACCAATTGCTTATCATGTGAAGTTAATTTCACGATTGGGTTTTTACCCTTATCTGAAACTGTTTCCACAGTAACCTCTGGAGCCACTTCAAATACAATATTGTGAGAGAATCCAATTGCTAAATCCAATTTATTTCCCTGGTTAGATGCACGATAACCTACACCTACCAATTCCAATTGCTTACTAAAGCCATTTGAAACTCCTTCAATCATATTATTTACCAACGCACGGTATAAACCGTGTTTTGATTTCTGGTCTTTCTTGTCAGAGAAACGCTCGAATGTAATAACTCCATCTTCGATCTTGATCTCGATATCGCTAAATTCTTGCTTTAACTCTCCTAATTTTCCTTTAACCGTCACTATCCCGTCCTTTACGTCTACTGTAACGCCATCTGGAATTGTGATTGGGCTTTTACCTATTCTTGACATTTCTTAAGTCTTTAAGTATTAGTAAACGTAACACAACACTTCACCACCAACTTTTTCAGCTTTGGCTTGCTTCCCTGTCATTACTCCGTGAGAAGTAGAAACAATAGCAACTCCAAGACCGTTTAAGATTCTAGGTAGCTCGTTAGCTCCAGCATACTTACGTAAACCGGGTTTACTTATTCGTTGAATTTCTTTTATTACTGGCTCTTTAGTTAATTTGTCATACTTAAGAGCTATTTTAATAATTCCTTGTGTGGAATTATCTTCAAATTTGTAACTAAGAATATATCCTTGATCGAATAATATTTTAGTGATCTCCTTTTTAAGATTAGAAGCCGGTATCTCAACAACACGGTGGTTGGCAGCTACGGCGTTTCTAATTCTTGTTAAATAATCTGCAATAGGATCTGTAGTCATATACTTGATTTGCGGTAATGGTTTTCGAACCCGGTAATTACCGGGACGAACCTAAAACCTATTTATAAATTTACCAACTTGCTTTTCTTACACCTGGAATTAATCCCTGATTTGCCATTTCTCTGAACATAACACGAGAAACACCAAATTGTCTCATATACCCTTTAGGTCTTCCGGTTAATTTACAACGGTTGTGCAAACGAACTGGAGAGGCATTCTTTGGTAATTTCTGTAAACCTTCAAAATCGCCAGCTGCTTTTAAAGCCTCACGTTTTTCAGCATATTTCTTTACCGTTTCTTGTCTCTTCACCTCACGGGCTTTCATTGATTCTTTAGCCATAATTAATTCTTTTTAAAAGGTAATCCTAGTTCAGTTAACAATGATTTTGCTTCTTTATCTGTAGGAGCAGAAGTTACAAAGGTAATATCCATACCGCTAATTCTATTCACCTTATCGATATCGATCTCAGGGAATATAATTTGCTCTGTAATACCTAAATTGTAATTTCCTCTACCATCAAAACCAGTAGCTTTAATACCACTAAAGTCACGTACACGAGGTAGCGCTGAAGTGATTAAACGATCTAAGAATTCATACATTCTATCTCCACGTAACGTAACTTTGGCACCAATTGGCATCCCTTTACGTAATTTGAATGAAGCAACATCTTTCTTAGACATTGTAGATACGGCTTTTTGACCGGTAATTGCAGTTAATTCATCAACTGCATGATCGATCAATTTTTTGTCTGCTACAGCTGCTCCAACTCCGCGGCTTAAAACTATCTTTTGTAGTTTTGGAACCTGCATTACGTTAGAGTAACTGAATTCTTCTGTAAGAGAAGAGATAATTTTATCTCTATATTCTTGTTTAAGTCTTGGTACGTATGCCATAACTATATTACTTCATTAGATTTTTTGGAAAATCTCACCTTCTTACCATCTTCCGTTCTATAACCTACACGTGTAGTGTCTCCTTTTTTATCTACTAGAGATAAATTAGAAATATGAACTGGTGCTTCCTTTTTTACTATTCCTCCTTGTGGATTAGATGCGCTTGGCTTCTCATGTTTAGAAACCATATTAACACCTTCCACAATTGCTTTATTTTTCTCACGAAGAACCTTCTGAACTTTACCTTCTTGACCTTTATGGTCTCCAGCATTCACTCTTACGGTATCTCCAGATTTTATTTTAAGCTTTGTCATCTTATGTATGTATTAAAGCACCTCTGGTGCTAATGATACAATCTTCATGAATTGTTTATCACGAAGTTCTCTTGCTACTGGTCCAAATACACGAGTACCGCGCATTTCTCCAGCCGGATTCAAAAGAACACATGCGTTATCATCAAAACGGATATATGATCCGTCTGGTCTACGCACTTCTTTTTTGGTACGAACAACAACTGCCGTAGAAACTGCACCTTTTTTAATGTTTCCATTAGGTGTAGCTTCTTTTACACTGACAACTATTTTGTCTCCAACAGAAGCGTATCTTCTTTTTGTACCCCCTAATACACGAATGGTCAAAACTTCTTTTGCCCCGGTATTGTCTGCTACTTTTAATCTAGACTCTTGTTGTACCATCTTATTTAGCTCTTTCTATAATTTCTACTAATCTCCAACATTTAGATTTACTCAATGGACGTGTTTCCATTATTTTTACTGTATCTCCAATGTTGCAGTCATTTGTCTCGTCGTGTGCTACGTATTTCTTCGTTTTTAAAACGAACTTTCCATACATAGGGTGTTTTACCTTTTTAACTTCAGCAACCACTATGGATTTCTGCATTTTATTACTGGTAACTACACCTATACGTTCTTTTCTTAAATTTCTTTTTTCCATCTTTCAGCAGAATAACACTTATTGTTGTTCTCTTTTAGTTAACTCCGTAGCTAATCTCGCTATAGATCTTCTTACAGTACGTAACTGTATTGGGTTCTCTAATGGCGATACTGCGTGAGCCATTTTTAAATCTGCATATGCTTTTCTTGTTTTACCAAGTTCTTCTTGTAATTCAGCTACAGATAATTCTCTTACTTCTGATTGTTTCATAACGTGTCTTAATTAAGCTTCGAAATCTCTAGCTACAATAAACTTAGTTTTAACCGGAAGCTTTTGAGCTGCAAGACGTAACGCCTCTTTTGCAACATCGTAAGGTACCCCTCCTATTTCGAAAAGGATTCTTCCTGGTTTTACAACTGCTGCCCAATATTCAACGGCACCTTTACCTTTACCCATACGTACTTCAAGAGGTTTCTTTGTAATAGGCTTATCTGGAAATATTTTAATCCACAATGAACCTTCTCTTTTCATATAACGAGTCGCGGCAATACGCGCTGCTTCAATTTGACGTGCAGTAAGGAAATTTGAGTCTAATGACTTAATCCCAAATGTACCGTTTGAAAGTCTGTGTCCTCTTTGAGAAACACCTTTCATACGGCCCTTTTGCATTTTGCGATATTTTGTTCTTTTAGGCTGTAACATTTTTCTTTACTTTAAAAAATTACTTTCTACGACGTGATTTGTTGTTACCACCTCGTGCGGCTCCTCCGGTTTTTCCACCTTGCTTCTTAGCCATGCCAACAAGCGGTGAAAGTTCTCTTTTACCGTAAACCTCACCTTTCATGATCCATACTTTAACACCCAATCTACCATAAGTAGTGTGCGCCTCAACTAAAGCATAATCAATATCGGCTCTAAAAGTTGACAATGGAATTCTTCCATCTTTGTAACCTTCAGAACGAGCCATTTCAGCACCATTCAATCTACCAGAGATTTGAATTTTGATACCTTCAGCATTCATTCTCATTGCTGCAGCAATAGCCATCTTAATTGCACGACGGTAAGAGATACGATTCTCAATTTGTCTTGCAACACTAGAAGCTACTAAATGCGCATCCAATTCAGGTCTTTTAATTTCAAAGATGTTGATTTGAACTTCCTTGTCTGTGATCTTCTTAAGCTCTTCTTTTAACTTGTCTACCTCTTGTCCACCTTTCCCGATAATGATACCAGGTCTAGCAGTAGTGATAGTAACGGTTACAAGTTTTAGAGTACGCTCAATGATCACTCTAGATACACTCGCTTTTGATAAACGAGCATGGATGTATTTTCTAATCTTATCGTCTTCGGCTAATTTATCGCCGTAGTCATTTCCTCCGTACCAGTTGGATTCCCATCCTCTAATGATACCAAGGCGATTCCCGATTGGATTTGTTTTCTGTCCCATACTCTTAGCTTTGTGTATTATTGTTGTCTCCAAGCACTAATGTAACGTGGTTGGAACGTTTTCTAATTCTGTGAGCGCGACCTTGTGGAGCAGGACGAAGTCTCTTCAACATACTTCCACCGTCTACGCGTATTTCTTTTACGAATAATTCAGCATCTTCGATACTTGCATCTTCATTTTTAGCTTGCCAGTTAGCAATCGCAGAAAGTAATAACTTTTCTAATTTGCGAGATGCATCCTTAGAGCTAAATTTTAAAATATGAAGCGCTCTCTCTACTTGTTCACCTCGTACTAAATCTGCAACTAGTCGCATTTTTCTTGGCGAACTAGGGCAGTTATTCAGTTTTGCAAATGCTATCTGCTTTTTAGCTTCCTTAGTTTGCTCTGCTTTTTCTCTTTTACGAACTCCCATAGCTTCAATTATCTTTTACCTTTGTTTTTCGCACCTACGTGACCTCTAAAAGATCTAGTCGGTGAGAACTCTCCTAATTTATGACCTACCATATTTTCAGTAACATAAACAGGAACAAATTGTTTTCCGTTATGAACTGCAATAGTTTGCCCAACGAAATCTGGTGTAATCATAGAAGCTCTAGACCATGTCTTGATAACTGCTTTTTTACCAGATTCTACGTTTTGAGAAATCTTTTTATCTAACTTATAGTGAACGTAAGGTCCCTTTTTTAATGAACGTGCCATATCTTATTATTTCTTTCTACGTTCTACAATATATTTATTACTCGCTTTTGTTTTAGATCTGGTTCTGAATCCTTTAGCAGGTAAACCTTTTCTAGAACGTGGGTGACCTCCAGATGCACGACCTTCACCACCACCCATTGGGTGATCTACAGGGTTCATCGCAACCGGTCTTGTTCTTGGTCTTCTTCCCAACCATCTACTTCTACCAGCCTTACCGGAAACGATAAGTTGGTGATCGCTATTTGAAATAGCACCGATAGTTGCAACACAAGTCACAAGAATTCTTCTGATCTCCCCAGAAGGAAGTTTAATTGTAGCATACTTCCCTTCTCTCGCTACTAATTGAGCAAAAGCTCCAGCACTACGAGCCATAACAGCTCCTTGTCCAGGACGTAATTCAATACAAGAAATAATAGTACCCAATGGAATGCTGCTCAAAGGCATAGCATTTCCAATTTCCGGTGCTGCAGATTCAGCGTCAGAAACGATGTTCTGACCTACCTGCAATCCATTTTGAGCTACAACATATCTTTTTTCACCATCTTGATAATTCAAAAGTGCAATAAAAGCAGTTCTGTTCGGGTCATATTCTATAGTCGCAACTGTAGCAGGAATACCATGCTTATCGCGCTTAAAGTCTATTACTCTGTAACGTCTTTTGTGACCACCACCTTTATAGCGCATGGTCATTTTTCCTTGACTGTTTCTACCACCTGATTTTTTAATCGGAGCTATTAAACTCTTCTCCGGCTTATCAGTAGTAATGGCGTCAAAACCATTAACTACTCTAAAACGCTGACCAGGGGTGATTGGTTTTAATTTTCTAACTGACATTGTTTAATCTTAAAGATTACTGTATAAATCAATAGTTTCACCTTCCGCCACCTGTACATATGCTTTTTTATAAGCACTTGTTTTACCAGTGATCACTCCTGTTTTTGTAAAACGGGATTTACGATCTGGACGGACATTAATTGTGCGAACTTTAGTAACTGAAACACCATAAGCAGATTCTACTGCATTCTTGATTTCAATCTTATTCGCCTTATTATTAACAACGAAAGAATAGCGGTTAATTAACTCACTATCTGCAGTTGCTTTTTCTGTAATAATAGGTTTTATTAAGATACTCATAGCATTTATTTACTTAAATTCGACTCAATTCCTTCTAAAGACCCCTCCATAAACACAAGACTTGTTGCGTTAAGGATTTTGTAAGTGCTTAATTCTGAGCTACTTACAACTTCGGTGCCTTTTAAATTGCGTGACGACAAATATACATTTTTATTCGCGTCACCCAAGACTATAAGAGATTTTTTCTTATCTACCCCTAAACCTTTCAAAACATCGATGAAGTTTTTGGTTTTTGGTGTATCAAATTGGAAATCTTCTACTACGATAATATTCTTATCATTTGCCTTTAAAGAAAGAGCAGATTTTCTTGCCAATCTTTTAAGGTTCTTGTTCAATTTAAACCCGTAATTTCTTGGACGTGGTCCAAAAACTCTACCTCCACCTCTAAAAACTGGAGATTTAATACTTCCTGCACGAGCAGTACCTGTACCTTTTTGTTTCTTAATCTTACGAGTACTTCCTGTAATCTCCGCACGCTCTTTTGCTTTATGCGTTCCTTGGCGTTGGTTAGCCAAGTATTGCTTTACATCAAGATATACTGCGTGATTATTAGGTTCTATTGCAAAAACAGAGTCAGAAAGACTAACCTTTCTACCTGTTTCTTTTCCTTTAATATCTAAAACTGCTACTTCCATTACTTCTGAATGATTACATATGAGTTTTTGTGACCAGGAACACATCCTTTTACAACAAGTAGATTTTTATCTGCAACTACTTTTAAAACTCTTAAGTTTTCTACTTTCACTTTTTCACCTCCCATACGACCGGCCATACGCATACCCTTAAATACTCTTGCAGGATATGACGCTGCACCAATAGAACCTGGAGCTCTTAAACGGTTATGTTGTCCGTGAGTAGCTTGACCTACACCACCAAAACCGTGTCTTTTAACAACACCTTGAAAACCTTTACCTTTACTGATACCAGCAATGTCAACAAATTCGCCTTCCACGAATTGATCAACAGTAATAGAGTCTCCTAATTTGTATTCTCCTTCAAATCCTTGGAATTCAACGACTTTACGCATTGCTGCAGAACCGGCCTTTTTAGCGTGCCCAGTGGCAGCCTTATTAGCAGTCTTTTTGTCATCGAAACCA
Source organism: Gillisia sp. Hel_I_29 (assembly GCF_000744275.1). Taxonomy (NCBI): domain Bacteria; kingdom Pseudomonadati; phylum Bacteroidota; class Flavobacteriia; order Flavobacteriales; family Flavobacteriaceae; genus Gillisia; species Gillisia sp. Hel_I_29. The sequence goes on along the minus strand of NZ_JQLP01000005.1, from coordinate 602,250 downwards.
AGTTGAAGTGCTTCGTACCCGTCAACCTCATTGGTTCTGACTTGGGTGATAACACATGGTCCAGCTTGAATAACGGTACAAGGAATATTTTTCCCGTTCTCGTCAAAAATGCTGGTCATGCCTATTTTTTTTCCTATTAACCCAGACATAATTATTAATTAAATTAAATTATTTATTAAAAATATTCAGGATTGAAAATACTCCAATCCTGAATGTATTTTTCTCCGTTTTTCCCTCGCCAATCGCTCAGGACATGTATTGAAAGCTTATGCTTTCATGCTAAAATCTTTTATCTTTTCCTCAATTAAGAAGTATTGATAAAACATTTATCACACTTTAATCTCTACTTCTACTCCGCTTGGTAATTCCAATTTCATTAAAGCATCAATAGTTTTAGATGATGAACTATAGATGTCCAACAATCTTTTATAAGAGCTTAATTGAAATTGTTCTCTCGCTTTTTTATTCACGTGAGGAGAACGCAATACAGTAAATATTTTTTTGTGAGTAGGTAAAGGGATTGGCCCCGTTACTACAGCACCCGTAGTTTTTACGGTCTTTACGATCTTCTCTGCAGACTTGTCAACCAAGTTATGATCGTAGGATTTTAGTTTTATTCTGATTTTCTGACTCATATCCCTAATATTATTCGTTTGATGTACCCTTAGCTGCTTTTATAACACTTTCCGAAACATTGGAAGGAGTTTCAGCATAATGAGAAAATTCCATTGTAGAGGTTGCTCTACCTGAAGATAATGTTCTTAATGTAGTAACATATCCAAACATTTCTGAAAGCGGCACTTCTGCTTTAATTACTTTAGCACCAGATCTATCTGACATATCGTTTACCTGCCCTCTTCTTCTGTTAAGGTCACCTACGATATCTCCCATGTTTTCTTCTGGAGTTACAACTTCTACTTTCATGATTGGCTCAAGAATAACAGCTCCAGCTTTTTTAGCAGCAACTTTATATCCCATTTTTGCAGCCAATTCAAAAGAAAGTTGATCAGAATCCACAGGGTGGAAAGATCCATCTTTTAAGATAACTTTCAAACTATCCATCTTAAATCCAGCTAATGGACCAGATTTCATAGCTTCTTTAAATCCTTTCTCTACTGAAGGAATAAATTCTTTAGGAATACGTCCACCTTTTACTTCGTCTACAAACTGGAGACCTGGACCTTTAAAGTCCTCATCTGCAGGAGACATTTCAAAAACGATATCACCAAATTTACCACGACCACCAGATTGCTTTTTATAAGTTTCTCTATGATCTGCACTTCTAGTAATAGTTTCCTTGTATTCAACTTGAGGTTGACCCTCATTAACTTCTACTTTGAATTCTCTTTTCAAACGATCTACAAGAATTTCAAGGTGTAATTCACCCATTCCAGAGATAATAGTTTGTCCAGAGGCTTCATCTGTCTTAACTTGGAAAGTTGGATCCTCTTCAGCTAATTTAGCTAAAGCCATACCCATCTTATCAACATCGGCTTTGGTCTTAGGCTCTACAGCAATACCAATTACCGGGTTAGGGAAAGACATAGATTCTAAAGTAATTGGGTGTTTCTCATCTGTAAGAGAATCTCCAGTTTTAATATCTTTAAAACCAACTGCAGCTCCAATATCTCCAGCTTCAATTCTATCTATAGGCTCTTGCTTATTAGCATGCATCTGATAGATACGAGAGATACGTTCTTTCTTACCTGAACGATTGTTCAATACGTAAGAACCTGCATCTAAAGCACCAGAATACACTCTAAAGAAAGCTAAACGACCTACGAAAGGATCTGTAGCAATTTTAAAAGCTAAAGCAGAGAATGGAGAATCTACATGAGGCTTACGAGACTCTTCTTCTTCTGTATCTGGATTAACACCAATAATAGCATCAATATCAACAGGAGATGGAAGGTAACGCATAACCGCATCTAACATCATTTGAACACCTTTGTTCTTAAAGGCAGAACCACACATCATTGGAATGATAGACATATCGATAGTTGCAGCTCTAAGAGCAGCAATAATCTCATCTTCAGTAATAGAACTTTCGTCTTCAAAGAATTTCTCCATTAAAGCTTCATCATATTCTGCTACTGCTTCCACCAATAAAGTTCTGTACTTGTTTACATCATCCATCAATTCAGCTGGAATATCTATGGTTTCATAGGTCATTCCAAAATCTTCTTCATTCCAAACAAGAGCTGTTTTAGATATTAAATCTACAACACCTTTAAAATCATTTTCTTCACCAATAGGAATTTGAAGAGGCACTGGGTTTCCACCTAGCATTTCTCTTACTTGATTACAAACATTAAAGAAGTCAGATCCCTGACGGTCCATTTTGTTTACAAATCCTAAACGTGGTACTCTATATTTATCTGCTTGTCTCCACACAGTTTCAGATTGTGGCTCAACACCATCAACCGCACTGAATAAAGCTACCATACCATCAAGTACACGTAAAGAACGCTCTACCTCTACGGTAAAATCTACGTGACCTGGAGTATCAATAATATTTACAGTATATTCCTGATCGCGATACATCCACTTACAGTGAGTAGCAGCAGAAGTAATTGTAATACCTCTCTCCTGCTCTTGCTCCATCCAGTCCATAGTTGCTGCACCGTCATGAACTTCCCCAATCTTGTGACTAACTCCGGTGTAGAACAATACACGTTCTGTTGTAGTGGTTTTACCTGCATCAATATGCGCAGCAATACCTATATTTCTTGTGAATTTTAAATCTCTTTGTGCCATTTTTTTTTAGAATCTAAAGTGAGAGAATGCTTTGTTAGCTTCAGCCATTTTATGAGTGTCTACACGTTTTTTAACGGCAGCACCTTCTTCTTTAGACGCCGCAATAATCTCTCCAGCCAATCTCTGAGCCATAGATTTTTCGTTACGTTTTCTCGAATAAGAGATCAACCACTTCATTGCAGTTGAAACTTTACGATCTGGTCTAATTTGCATTGGAATTTGAAATGTTGCACCACCTACACGACGGCTTCTCACCTCAACATGTGGCATTACATTAGAAAGTGCATCTTTCCAAATTTCTAGAGCGGTTTTCTCTTCATCTTGTTTTTTCTCATCTACTATTGCAATTGCATCGTAGAAAACTTTAAAGGAAACCGATTTTTTACCATCCCACATCATCATGTTAACAAAACGAGTTACTAACTGATCATTAAATTTTGGATCTGGTAAAAGAGGCCGTTTTTTTGCCTGTCTTTTTCTCATGTCTTTACATTAAAAGTTTTTAATTACTTCTTAGGGCGTTTTGCTCCGTATTTAGATCTACGCTGAGTTCTACCTGCAACACCTGCGGTATCTAAGGCACCACGAACGATGTGATATCTAACTCCTGGCAAATCTTTTACCCTTCCACCTCTAACCAATACTATCGAGTGCTCTTGTAGATTGTGTCCTTCTCCAGGGATGTATGCGTTTACCTCTTTTCCGTTAGTCAACCTTACCCTTGCAACTTTACGCATTGCAGAGTTTGGTTTCTTAGGAGTAGTGGTATAAACACGCGTACAAACACCTCTTCTTTGAGGGCACGAATCTAAAGCAGCCGATTTACTCTTCTTGGTTATTTTGGCTCTTCCTTTTCGTACTAATTGTGAAATTGTTGGCATAATTTCTTTTACACTAATTATTGTTAAAAATTACCTTCCCTACTTTTTAGGGTCTGCAAAGGTAGCAATAAAAACTAATAATTCAAATGTTAAGGTGTTTATTTTCAGCAGCCTTGTCTTATTTACATTATTCATTCCTAAAAGAAGATGCAATTATGAGATTAACAATAGCAATTCCGCAAATATATTTAACATTTAGAGAGAATCTTAATCGCCAATATGTTAAATTATTTTAGAGCTCCAACCCTATTTATTGAGATAAGCGGTTGTAGTAGAGTATAATAAAGAATATTATTAACAATATTTTAATCCTAATTTAATATTTTTAGTGCATTAGTTTGCATACTATGCCTTTTATTAGGACTTTTGGAACTGGCTAATTCAAAACAAATTAACAATGAAAACAAAATTTAGTAAAATTTTGACGCTATTACTAGCGTTTGTTGTGCAAGTAACCTTTGCGCAGCAACAACCGATAACGGGTACCGTTGTCGATGAATCCGGAGTTCCGATTCCGGGTGTGAACATTATTGTAAAAGGTACAACTAATGGTGTTCAGTCTGATTTTGACGGAAATTACTCAATCCAGGCCTCTAGAGGTGATGTATTGGTTTTCTCTTTCATCGGATTGAAAAAAGCAGAGTATCCTGTTGGAGATTCAGCAACTGTAGATGTAACTCTAGAAGCAGATTCTGCTCAACTAGATGAGGTAGTTGTTACCGCCTTGGGTATTAAAAGAGAGAAAAAGTCTCTTGGTTATGCCACACAAGAAGTTAGTGGTGATGAAGTTTCAGACAATCCAAGTCAAAACTTTGTTAACTCACTTTCTGGTAAAGTTGCAGGTCTAAACGTTAAAAGCTCTGGAACAATGGGTGGGTCTACCAACGTTGTAATTCGTGGTAGTTCTTCTTTAACTGGAGACAACCAAGCTCTTTTCGTTATTGACGGTACTCCTGTTAGTAACATAAACACCAACGACGCTACACAACGTGGTGGTGGAGGTGGTTACGATTATGGTAACGCTGCTTCAGATATCAACCCGAATGACATTGCATCTATTAACGTATTAAAAGGTGCTGCGGCAACTGCATTATACGGAGCAAGAGCAGCTAACGGTGTTGTTATTATTGAGACTAAAAAAGGTAAAAAAGGAAAAGGAATTGGAGTATCTGTACAATCTTCACTTACTGTGAGCAATGCAGATATGGAAACACTTCCTGAATATCAAAAACAATATGGTGCTGGATACGGACCATATTATGATTCTGAAGATGGATATTTCAACCTATACGATGTAGATGGTGATGGTATCTTAGATGAGTCTACTCCATTTACTGAAGATGCTTCTTTTGGTGCAGCTTTTGACCCAAATAGAAACATCTACCAGTGGAATTCTATTTATCCACAATTGGATACCTACCAGCAAGCAACTCCTTGGGTTGCAGGAGCTAATGATCCAAACTCGATCTGGCAAACTGGTTTTACTGCAATAAGCTCTGTAGCTTTAGATGGTGGAACAGACAAGAGTTCTTTTAGAATTAGTGGAACTCACTTAAATCAAGAAGGTAACTTACCTAACTCTAACATTAAGAGAAATACATTGAAATTTAGTGGATCTCACGATTTCACAGATAAATTTAGCGCTCAAACCAACATTACTTTTACTAAAACAAATGGTAAAGGTCGTTATGGTACTGGATACAGTTCTTTAAACATCATGCAACAGTTTAGACAATGGTTTCAAACCAACGTAGACTGGCAAGAACAAAGAAGAGCTTATGAAGCTACTGGAGAGAACATTACATGGAACCCAAACAGTCCAAGTGACCTATCCCCAATATATTCAGACAACCCTTACTGGACATTCTACGAAAACTATCAAACTGATACTCGTACAAGATATTTTGGAAACGTAAACCTTTCTTATGAATTCAACGATGTATTTAGCTTATTAGGTAGATTCTCTTTTGATACTTATGATGAACTTCAAGAAGAAAGAATTAACGTAGGAAGTGCAGATATCGCTAAATACGAGCGTTACAACAACAGAGCTGCAGAATATAACTATGATCTTATCCTTAACATTAACAAGGACATTACAGAAGATCTTAACTTAGATGGTAACATTGGTTTCAACTTAAGAAGAAATGATAGAAATTCTATTAGAGCATCCACAAATGGTGGTCTTAACGCTCCAGGTTTCTACGCTTTAAGCAACAGTGCAAGCCCAATGAATCCTCCATTAGAGTACGAAAACACTAGAATGCTAGATGGTATCTATGCAAGAGGTGGAGTAGGATATTTAAATACTTACTACCTAGAAGGAACTATCCGTAGAGACCGTTCTTCTACGCTTCCTATAGAGGACAATAATAACGTATTCTATTACCCTTCTGTTTCTACAAGTATTATTCTTTCTAACATTATTGATGGAGAGTGGTTAAACTTTGCGAAATTAAGAGCTAACTACGCTGAAGTTGGTAATGACACAGATCCTTACAATGTATTTAATACTTACACTGTATATGCTCCTTTTGATGGTGCAGGTGTAGCGAGTAACAACGGAAGTTTAAAGAATCCAGCTTTAAAACCTGAGCGTACTAATTCTTACGAATTTGGTTTAGAGGCAGATTTCTTCAACAGAAGAGTTGGATTTGATGTATCTTACTACAACAACCAAACTGAAGATCAAATTACTCCGGTACCAGTTTCTACTGCAACAGGATTTACTTCTAAATTGTTGAACGCAGGTACTATTGAGAACAAAGGTTTTGAAGTTTCTTTAAATCTTAACCCAATTAGAACAGAGAACTTTAACTGGAATATGACTATCAACTGGGCTAAAAACGAAAGTACTGTACTTGAGTTAACAGATGGTATTGATAACCTTCAATTAGCTTCTCCTCAAGGTGGAATTTCTATTAATGCTGTTCCTGGACAACCTTACGGTACTATTAGAGGTTCTGACTTTGTTTATGACAATGACGGAAATAAATTAATTAACGCTAGTGGTTACTACGTAAAAACTCCAAATTCAAACTACATTATCGGAGATTTCCAACCAGATTGGACTGGAGGTATTCAAAACACTTTAGCATACAAGAACCTATCTTTAGGATTCCTAATCGATATCCAAAAAGGTGGAGATATTTTCTCTCTTGATTCTTGGTATGGTAGAGCAACTGGTATCTATGCAAGTAGTGTAGGTGACAATAACTTAGGTAATCCTGTAAGAGATGCTGTAGTTAGAAATGAAGATGGAACATACGCTGCTAATTCTGGTGGAGTTCTTTTAGACGGAGTTCAAGGACAGGTTACATTTAATCCTGATGGATCTTACCAAGTAACTAATACTTCTCCAAACACTGTTAGAGCAGATGCTTCTACATATGCAAACCCTTACGGGTACGCTAGAGCTCCTAGTGCAGAGCATGTGTATGACGCTGGATTCGTAAAATTAAGAGAAGCGAACGTAACCTATACTTTTGGAGATAAGATCTTAGATTCAACTCCATTTACTAGCGGTTCTATCGCATTAATTGGACGTAACCTTTGGATCATAGACAAGAACATTCCTTACTCTGATCCTGAAGCTGGTTTAAGTTCTGGAAACGTACAAGGATATCAGTCTGGTGCTTATCCAACAATGAGAGAGATTGGTGCAAGTGTTAAACTTAACTTTTAATTAAAAAAATATGAAAAAATATATTGTTGCTGTTTCAGCGCTCGCAATGCTTTGGTCCTGTCAGAGTGATGAGAAATATGAGAATTATAACAGGGATCCTAAAAATCCAACAGAGGTAGCTTCAGACTTTTTATTCACGAATGCTACGGTAAGTCTAGAGGATTATATGGCTAGCCCAAACGTTAACGAACCTTTATTTAGATTCTTCGGGCAATATCTAACTACTACTACGTACTTAGATGAACCAAATTATGATTTTACAGCTCGTCAAAATCCAGATGCAGTATGGTCAGAATTTTACAGAGATGTGATCTTTGATCTTCAGGATGCTAAAAGAGTAGTAAGAGAAAACGGAGAACTTGAACAAGCAGAAATTGATGCACGTTTAGGTCAACTAGAAGTAGTTGAAGTTTACGCATGGCATGTTTTAGTGGATTCTTTTGGAGACATCCCTTACACTGAAGCAGTTCAAGCAGATGCTTTTCCTCAGCCTAAGTTTGATGATGATATGGCAATCTACGAAGATCTTGTTTCAAGATTAAATAGCGTAAATGCTTTACTTAATGCTGGACAAGGGTACACTAGTGCAGATGTTATCTTTAAAGGAGATATGGGTAAATGGGTAAAATTTGCCAATTCCCTTAAACTTAGATTAGGAATGAGACTTGCAGATGTAAACCCAAGTCTTTCTCAATCTACTGTAGAATCTGCAGTTGCTGATGGAGTTTTAACATCTAACGATGATAACGTAACTTTAGAGTATCAGTCTAACGATCCAAACACAAACCCACTTTGGGAAGATTTTGTACAGAGTGGTCGTTCAGATTTCTTAGCTTCAGAAACTATTGTAGATTACATGAACGCTCTTGAAGATCCAAGAAGAGAAGTTTTCTTTGATGAGAACATCGCTAGTGGATATGTTGGTGGTGATTATGGTGGAAGTAACAACTTTGGGTCTTTTACCCATATTGGAGATCCATTCTTAGATCCTACTAGAGAGGGAATATTAATAGACTACGCAGAGGTTGAATTCAACCTTTCTAAAGCTGCAGATCTTGGATACAACGTTGGTGGAGATGCAGAATCTCATTACAACGCTGCTATCACTGCATCTTTAGAGTACTGGGGAATTTCAAGCGATGCTATAGACGCTTATCTTGGACAATCTTCTGTAGCTTATGATGGTTCTGTTGAACAATATGCAACTCAATACTGGATTGCAATGTTTGACAACCCATTCCAAGGATGGTCTGTTTGGAGATTATATGATGCACCTGCATTGAATTTACCAACAGATAGCGGAACATTTGTTCCTCTTAGATATACATATCCTGTAGATGAGCAGAACTTGAACAATGCTAATTACATTGATGCTGCTACAGCTATTGGTGGTGATGATGCACAAACTCCAGTTTTCTGGGATGTATCTAGCCCAGACCAATCAACTTATGATGGTGGTACTGAGTAATTAGAATACTTAATATTAGTAATTAAAAGCTGCCCAATTGGGCAGCTTTTTTTATTTAGAAGATTTAAGAAAAACCTATCTTTGCCCTTATGGAAGATACTACTACAATTTTTGGAATAAGAACAGTTATTGAAGCAATACAAAGTGAAAAGAATATAGACAAGATCTATATTCAAAAAGGACTTAATAATTCATTGTTTCAAGAGCTTCTAACGTTATTGAACAAAAAAGGCTTCAACATTTCTTATGTTCCTGTAGAGAAACTTCAAAAACTTACTCAAGGAAACCATCAAGGTGTTGTTGCAAAGATCTCTCCTATCGAGTTTCCAGAAATGGAAGATGTTGTGCAAAAGGTATTAGAAGATACTGATACTACTCCTCTATTTCTATTGTTAGACCAAATTACAGATGCTAGAAATTTTGGAGCAATTATAAGAACTGCAGAATGTACAGGTGTCCATGCCATTATTGTTCAAAATAAAGGTGGAGCTCCAGTAAATGCAGATACTGTGAAGACCTCTGCCGGCGCAGTATTCAACATTCCTATTTGTAAAGTGAATCATATTAAAGACGCCATATATTACTTACAGGGATCTGGTGTAAATGTGGTAGCAGCAACAGAAAAAAGTGATACAACGTTATATGACACTAATTTAAATCAGCCTACCGCGCTAGTAATGGGAAGTGAAGGAAGAGGTATCAATCCTTCAGTTTTAAAGATAGTGAACGATAGAGCAAAACTACCTATGTTCGGTACAATTGGATCTCTAAATGTATCTGTAGCATGTGGAGCTTTCTTATATGAAATTGTAAGGCAACGTCTCTAATTTATTCTTCTTCAGATTTTTTAAAAATATAGTGATATTCGGGTTCTTGGTATTCAGGTTCTTCTTTGCGTTCCACAAAATTCCCATCAGCATCAAAATGCTGCATGAATAAGTCATTTTCCTCGCTGTAATCTGGCTGCTCCCATTCATATTTTGGAGGTTCAACTATTTCCTTTTTATAAATAAAAGAGAAAACAAGACCTACTACAAATCCAGATAAATGCCCTTCCCAGGATATACTAGGATCTACTGGCATTACAAACCACATCATTCCCCCATAAGAAAAAACTACGATAAATGATAAGGCCATCAGCCTATAGAATTTAGAGAATATACCCTTAAAAAATAGAAAGGAAGCTAACAAGTAGATCAATCCACTGGCACCAATATGATTTGCCGGCCTACCAATTAACCAAGTGAGAATACCGGTAAGCAATATTCCATAGATCAAGATCTTCCAACTAAGCTCTCGATAAAAATAAAATAGCGCCAAACTTAATATAAGTAGCGGTATAGAATTATTAAAGAGGTGTTTTATATCTGCATGAATAAATGGCGATAACAACACCCCTCTTAAACCTACAATTTCTCGAGGTCTTATCCCTAAATAATTAAAATCTAAACCAAATCTTATTTCCACCCAAAACACCGTCCAAATAAGAAGTACAAAAAGTAAAGGATACCCTATTACTCTAGTGGAAAATTTAAATGGATTACGATCTTTCAATGATTACGTGATTTGATATTTAAAATTAAGAATTAAAAACCATCTTGAATGGTTTCTCTTCTCGCTATCTTTTTAAATCAAATCTCATGCTTAAATTACTTTTTTGACAAAATGTCTATCCCCGTTTAACAATATAGATAATCTAGGTTTGAGTCTAATTAGTACCTTTGCATTATGAATGAACCCTTAGCAGAGAGATTAAGACCAAAGAAATTAGCAGATTACTTAAGCCAGCAGCACCTAGTAGGAGAAAAAGGCGCCTTAAGTCAGCAAATTAAACAGGGAATGATTCCTTCTTTAATTTTATGGGGACCTCCAGGAGTTGGAAAAACTACCCTGGCTAATATAATAGCTCAGGAGAGCAAAAGACCTTTTTATACTCTTAGCGCTATAAATAGCGGGGTTAAGGATATAAGAGAAGTTATTGAAAGGGCTAAAAAAGGGGAAGGACTATTTACAACTAAGAATCCTATCTTGTTTATAGATGAGATTCATAGGTTTAGTAAATCTCAACAAGATTCGTTATTAGCTGCAGTAGAAAAAGGATGGGTAACTTTAATAGGCGCCACTACAGAAAATCCAAGTTTCGAGGTGATCTCTGCACTACTTTCTAGGTGCCAGATCTATGTTTTACAACCATTTGGGAAAGAAGAACTTATTGCACTATTAGAGCGGGCAATGAGAGAAGATCCTATTATCAATAAAAAGAATGTTAAGCTAACAGAAACCGAAGCTCTCTTAAGATTAAGCGGTGGCGATGCCAGAAAACTTCTCAACATATTTGAACTTCTTGTAAGCACGGGAGAATCCCCGGTAGAAATTACCAATGACATGGTGATGAACAAAGTACAACAGAATACCGTTCTCTACGATAAGACTGGGGAGCAACATTATGACATCATTTCAGCTTTTATAAAATCTATAAGGGGCAGTGATCCCAATGCGGCTGTATATTGGTTAGCACGTATGATTGAAGGCGGTGAAGATGTTAAATTCATAGCACGTAGATTGCTGATACTTGCTAGTGAAGATATTGGAAATGCCAATCCCACGGCGCTTATCATGGCAAATAATACATTTCAGGCGGTAACCACTATTGGATTTCCTGAATCCCGAATTATTCTAAGTCAGTGTGTAATCTATCTCGCTACTTCAGCTAAAAGCAATGCTTCCTATATGGCTATTAATAAAGCGCAAAGTTTGGTAAAACAAACCGGAAATCTTCCTGTTCCTTTATCTATTAGAAATGCACCTACCAAACTTATGAAAGACCTTGGCTACGGTGATAACTATCAATATGCTCATAATTATGAAAACAACTTTGCAGCCGCAGAATTTCTACCAGATCAGGTAAAAGATACCACCTTTTACGAACCAGGAAATAATCAGCGAGAAAATGCTCAACGCGATTTTTTAAAAAAACGTTGGAAGGGCAAATATGGATATTAGTTCTTTAATTTGTAGACAAGCGTATTAATAGAATTTGTAGCTCTGTCTAGTATTTCGATCAGAAGATCTCCATCTTTGTTAAAATAAGCCATACCCTGATTAGTGACTGAAGAGTAAATAAAACTATTTTCTTTATTTGAAGCTATAAGCGCAGCAAAAGGTTCAGTCATTCCATTCTGAAAAAATTTATAACCATTGTCAGATCTTTTTAGAATAAAGGTATTCCCCTTCATTTCGAAAGATAAATTACCAGAGATCTTGGCATCTACCCTATCTTCTGAAGGCTGTTTCATAGATTTATTACCTGTTATACGCTCGTCCTTCCTATTAATTGCAGCTGGAACTGCCACTACCTCAACAACAGCAATATCTTCTTTTTTACTTGTACTATCTGTTGATTTTAGAGCCTCAGAATTATTGTAGCTATAGTTTAACGCTGCTACAGATTGAAATGCATCTCTTAGAGCTTCGTGATAAGCTACTTTGTATTCTTTAGTTCTACTGGTACCTTCCTTAGAAATAAAGATCTCTTTATTATTACAATCTTTTAATCCGACGTAGAATTTAGTTGAAAAAATTCCAGACTCATTCTTTACAAATGCAGTAAGCGCTTTACATCTATTTCCTGCTAATTCTAAAGGTAGTTGTTCTCCTTCTAAAAAGGCGGTAAACCCATATTTTTCAAAAAGAAACTTAGTGAGAGAATTCAATTGATATTGATCTGCTTCTCTTAAAAATTCAAATTCGTTTGGTACGATTACATACTTGTATGCATTGACTTGAGCAAAACTTGAAAGTGTACCTAGTACTATAAATATTACGGTATAAATTATGTTTTTCATTATTTAATAAATATAAATTGAAGTCCCATTTGTAGCGCCTGATGTTGTGATCTGGCTAAATTGATATATCCAAAAAGATTATCTGCCGCAAGATAGAGATTAAAATTATTAATTTTCTTTGAAACCATTAATCCTACGTTTGCATAAGAAAAATCGTCTAGCGTATATGTTATTTTCATTCTTAGATCTGGAGTGAATTTCCTATCATAGAACATCGTAAAAGCATATTTTAGACCTCTTGGCCTCTTTACACCAAATAGTTGTATCCCAAATATGTTCTCAAATCTTCTTTTTAATGGTCTTAGATAGTTGCATGGGCCAACGGTCTCTCCAAAACCATATTGCAAACTTGTATTTATCTTTAATGGTCTCCAAGTAATGTAGGACTCCTGAATAGTTTCATCTTTCAAATTTGCGTCTACTTCATCTTCAAAAATATCCCAATAAGGAATTGCTTTTCCTCCGGGAGCCACTTCTGGAAAAAGTGGTTCTATACCACTGGTTTCATAAGTTCCGTAGTAAAGATAATTTTCAACATCTTCTCTTTGATACATCAAACCAAAATCCTGTATAGCTCCTGTTACCACAAAATTTTGATCTATTTTATAGGTAGCGCCTAGATCTATACCCGCACCTACATTACCTCCAAAAAAAGATCGCTTTAATAATTCTTTGGAGGCTTCTTGTACAGTTTTACTATCATCTTTAAGAGAAGCATACCCAGAGGTATTTACTCTTATATCTATACCGGATGCGAAATGTCTATAATAATTTAAACCCTCTGGAGTTTCGCGCGTTGTAAAAGTTCCTGAATTGTCTGTACTTTCCACATTAAAAATTCCAGAATATAACTTTAGCCTTGCCCCTAGCGTAAGTTTATTATCCATTCTTTTGTTCCAACCCAAATGATAAACGGTGAGCACTTCTCCTGTAAAACTCACATCCTCAAATTTAAAAGGAACATTGAGATAATCATTATTCCCTTCATTAATTAAGACCATAGGATCCTTAGGAAAATATGCAAACAGATCTGTTTCTTGATACACCCCTGCCGAGAGATAATTATCTTTATTAATTCTCCAGCCTAGTGACAAGATCTCAATTTGCTCATTCACCATAAAGTAGTCTTGATTGGTAAGGCGCTGTATTGTATTAGTAATTCTTGAATTTATCCCATTGCTCGAAGTTTTAAAGATATCGTGCATATCTACGCCAGAAGAACCCACAGCAAAACTAATTTGAGAAAGAAAGGGAATACCTATATGTCCATCAAAATTAATATTGGCTCCAGGATTGGACATTAGGGTTTGTGGTAGCGCACTAACATTATACAACAACTGCTTGTTCTGAGCCGTGAGCACAGAAAAACACAGAAATAATATAATGCTTATGACTATTCTCATAACTTAAAAAACAAAATAAAATAAGCCTTTAGATTGAAATTTAAGCTCCCCCACAAAAGGTTCTGTATTAGGAACTACAGCAACCTCAACTACCATTTTAATAGATCTCTTAATCATATCAATTTCAGCTGTATCTACAAAATCTATTATTTCTGTAATTTCTGGAGAGGTTGAAGAACCTCCCTTCACTGTAAGATCTATTTTTCTCTGTGTTCTGTCATTTTCTGAAAGTAGATAGATAGTAGTATTAAAATCTTGAGGGAAGGCGTTACTATATTTAAAGCTAAATTCCACTTTATCCAGATCATCTTGAATGTAACTATCATCTAGAAATTCAAGCCTTACAGTATCTTTAATAACTGTTCTTAAAGCAGTAGTTTCAGGATCTATAAAATCTACTTCATCTACATCAAATATCAATAGATCTACTTGCATTTTTGGCTGAAGAGATATTTCATCGGTTTGATCGAGATCTACATCTTTAACACACGAAATAGCACCAATAATAATCAAGGAAAATAGCAGGACCTTATATAAAAGTTTCTGGAGGTACATTCGGTTTAAGATTTGGGTAATAAAACGAATATAGGAATTCTTTATTGCTATAGATACTCGTATATCTCTTTTAACTTTTGAATTTGAAGACATTCTAAAACTTCGCGCTTTTGATAATAGTCAAAGTATAGAAATTTCATTCCTGCATTCTTAGCACCTAAGATATCAGCTTCAAAATTATCTCCAATCATAATACTATTTTCCGGGTATGCCGATGCTTTTTCTAAAGCTAAATTAAAGATCTTAGTATTCGGTTTTTTAACCCCGGCCTCTTCCGAAGTAGTTATTGTGGTAAAGAATTTAGATATTTTAGAATTATTTAATTTATCATTCTGTACCTCTTCAAAACCATTGGTAATAATATGTAACTTATAATTGGGATTCAAATACTCTAAAATCTCCATGGTATCTTCTAGCAAATGATTATTCTGTGGTAAGTATTCTAAATATTTTGTGGCAAGACTATCAACAGTTTCTAGAGGTATATTCATTTTTAGTTGCTCAAAACTATCCTTTAACCTGCCAGACCTTAGAGATTCTTTAGAGATCTGGTCTTTACGATACAATTCCCAATAATTGCTATTTATAGGAATATAGACATCTAAGAATTCAGATAAATCGATATCTATACGTTCTTGTTTCAGGATCATCTCAAATGTTAAGGCAGAATTTTTATCAAAATCCCATAGAGTATGGTCTAAATCAAAATAAACATGTTGAATATTATCAAATTTCATGGATACGTTCTAATAGTGAATAATGTAAATTCTTATCTGAATATTCTGAAAAATCTCGATTTTTAAAAACGGAGATAAATGGAGCTCCTACCGCTTTAAGTTGTTCTGCCATATCATCTATAATAATTTCTAACTCTGCCTGATTTTTAGATTGACATATTTGTGAGTGAAAAATGTAAGGATGCACTGTTAGCGGGGTTGTTACCTCCATATTAATATCAAAAAATAAGTACGGCGTAGTAGTTCCTGCTCTAAATCCCGGAGTTTGTGGATAGCCCATAGAATAGTCATTAGTGATCTCTAGTTCGTTTAGATAGCTGTAATGCTCCGGAAGCATTAAATTATATTTACTATTTAGCACATTTTGTAAAGGCCCATGAATTATATTTTCAAAACGTTTCTTTTCAGATTTAAGAGCTTTTAATTCTTTTACAGCAAAATATCCAAGCCTTAATCCAACTTTTGAATAGTCTGCCATATATTTTATAATAGATTTATAATTAAGTCTATTATGATTAATATTTCTGTCATACACATTGTAATCGCTTAATTGAAACATAAATACCATCTTAGCCTTATGTCTCTTTATAAAACTAATTAGGTCTTCAAAAACATTATAAGGATCTTTTTTTAACCTTAATAATACCTTGATCCTATCTGAAACCCTTGTAAATTTAAGTCGGCTTATATCTTTTATAGTTCCAGTTAAGGTTCTTAGAAAACCTTTGTTCTTAAAATTAAAAACATGACTTACAGAAATGATTGTTGTAGCCACATAGTCCCTTTTTCTTATCTCTATGTCTGGAAATCTGAGTTCTAAAAGATCTTTAAACTTATAAGCCCAAATATCTACTACCGGACTTTTTATAAAAGATTTTTTATAAGCTAAACTTTCTGATGCCGGAAATCTCCCCGATTCATCTTTTACATGAGGAAGATATTCTTCATACCTGGAGAGCAGGTAAAAAGACGAAGCGAAAATATCGAAAGGTAGATCGCTATTATCTGAAACAGCAAAGAAGCACTTTGTCTGCTCCCATTTCTGAACCTTTACCTCTACATCGCTTAAACCCTGTTCTAATAGAAGTTCTGTACTTTGAATAAATAGCTCATTTCCTAGCCTTTTCTTCCCATAAGAGAACTTCATGCCTTGATGCGCAATAAATTCTTCTATTTTGGTAGTGAATTTAATGTCCAAACCTAGCACGTGAGTACATATATGCTTGAAAATATAAATTATTCTGGGTGTTATTTTTTGAGTATAAATTAAGAGCATTGCATATTTAGCTTAGAGCATTCCTTCATCTGCAAAGCTAAAGTAACTTTTCTCAGTAACAATAACATGATCTAGAATCTTAATATCAAGACTTTCAGCTGCAGTTTTTAGTTTTGATGTTAGCTGCTTGTCTGCCTCACTGGGATTTAAGTTTCCGGAAGGATGGTTATGCGCTAGAATTAGAGAAACTGCACCTAATTCCAATGCTTTTCTAAGAGTAATTCTAACATCTACTAAGGTTCCGGTAATACCTCCTTTACTAATTTGAAACTGCTCTATCACCTTATTTGAATTATTTAGATATAAGATCCAAAATTCTTCATGTTGTAATTCCCCAATAACTGGTTGAAGAATCTCGAAAACCGAATTGCTGCTTGAGATCTTTACAAGCTCTAATGCTTCTTCATACCTCCTTCTACGAGAAAGCTCCATTGCAGCAATAATAGTGATAGCTTTAGCATCACCAATACCTCTAAATTGTGTGAGTTGTTGCACAGATAATTTCCCTAAATAATTCAGGCTATTATTACAATGAGATAAGATCTTCTTACTTAGCTCTACCGCGCTGTCTTTAGAATTACCAGAACCAATTAAAATAGCGATCAGTTCTGCATCACTCAAACTCGTTTTGCCTTTTTGTAGTAATTTCTCTCGCGGGCGATCATCTAGCGCCCAATTTTTAATACTAAAAGAAGAATGTTCTTTGCTCATTTTATCTCTTTTATTAAAGATAAAAAAACAAAGAACATTTTAATATATAAACAATTGAATTTCAGCACTGTAATTTAACCCATGCTATTTTGCCCAATTCTTAATATCATCAAAGTTAAGTCCGCCGTAATTCCCGCTGCTCATAAGTAAAACTGCTTTATTTTTATAATCTAGCGTCTCCAAATAATTTTGAAATTCTATAGCATTGGTATAAACAATAAGATCCTCCCTACCAAAAGCAGTTATGATCTGTTCCTTAGAAATAGGATTAAGCTTTTTAATCTCTAGTGCCTCCGGAGAATAAAATACCACCGCTTTATTGGCCGGATTTAGACTGTCTTTATATTGTTTTAAAAATTCTGGAGTAAGGCTGCTATAAGTATGTAATTCTAAACAAGCTATAACTTCTTTATCTACAAACTGACCCTTGACAGCTTTTGTGGTAGCAGAAACCTTGGATGGGCTATGTGCAAAATCTTTAAAAACTACTGTTCTATCTAAAGCTACAATTTGCTCTAATCTCTTTGATGCCCCTTTAAATGTACTTATTGCTTCATAGAAATCATCTTCATCTATACCCATATGTTGGCAGATCCATTTCGCACCGGCAAGATTATTTAGATTATGAGCACCAAAAATCTCTATTGGCAATTCTCCTTCAGGAGTATCTAAGATAGTTATACCATTTTCAACCCTATATTCTGGAGTAACATATGCATGCTTTCTAATTTGATTATCAGAATTGCTTACAACCTCTTTCAAATCTTTATCTTCTTCATTGAAAACTATAACTCCGCCACTAATAATAGAATCTACAAATATTTTAAATTGTTCTAGATAATTATCATATGTTGGAAACACGTTAATATGATCCCAAGCAATTCCGCTTAGCAGTGCAATATTCGGTTTATATAAATGAAATTTTGGTCTTCTATCTATAGGAGAAGAAAGATATTCGTCTCCTTCTAATACTATAAAGTCATTATCCTCGGTGAGGTTCACCATCGTATCAAAACCTTCTAGCTGAGCTCCCACCATATAATCTACTTCCTTATCATGATAATGCATTACATGTAAGACCATGGAGGTTATGGTAGTTTTCCCATGAGAACCACCAATAACAACTCGTGTTTTATTTTTTGATTGCTCGTATAAGAATTCAGGATAAGAGTAAATAGGTATATTTAACTCTTTGGCTTTTAGCAGTTCAGGATTATTCTCTTTAGCATGCATCCCTAAAATGACTGCATCTAAATTAGTGGTTATCTTTTCCGGGAACCATCCAAATTCGGGAGGCAACAATCCAAATTTATCTAATCGAGATTTAGAAGGCTCAAAAATAGCATCGTCACTTCCAGTAACCTTGTAGCCTTTATGATGTAATGCAAGCGCTAGATTGTGCATAGCGCTCCCACCTATAGCAATAAAATGTAAGTTCATAAACTGAAATTTTCGCAAATATACTTATTTCATTAACAAACCTCTATGCCAGAATTATAGTAAATACGTTATAGATTCTGTATTCTTTTTCTTTCTTGATGTCCCTCTTTGAACTGACTATTAATGGATAAAGCTTTATTTATTGCTAGGTAAGCTTCTTGTTTGTTCTTTTGATCTGCCTGAATTTGAGCTTTTCTGAGAAAAGCCCATTCGAGAGAATAAATATCTTTGTAATTATATTTTTGAATATATATATCCAATAATTTTAGACCGAAAGATGACTGTAGATCCATCTCCGCAGCGATCTTTCCTAGTTCATAATTTAAGGAATTCCTCCTTTTGCCCTCCGGTAACTGATTGTATAAAACAAACGCTTTATTGTAGTAAACTTTCGCCTCGGCAATATCACTATCTTCTTTAAGAATAAACGCTTTAGCCAAATAAGAATCTACTTTACTTAAATAAAACAGTTCTTGAGATAAGGTAACAGCGCGCTCATGATCACCCCCTAAAAACCCAGGGAGCTTAATATAAAGCTCTATTAAAGCCCTTCTCGCCTCTATATGAGTAGGCTGAAGTTCTAAAGTTCTTTCCAAATAAGTTTTAATATCAGAAATATAGACTACGGCTTGCACTTTAGATACTGAAAGAGCTTTCATTCCTAAAGCACCTCCATATTTAAAATTATACTCTGCATTATTCGTTTCCAAGACAAGAAGTTTTTTATAGCAATCTATGGCTTCATCCCATTTTTTTTGGTAACTATAAATATCCCCCAGAATATTGATGGAAGAAATATCATTAGGATTATGTTTAATATTTCCCTCCAACAATTCTACAGCTTTACCTACTTCACCGTTATGAATATTTGAGCTAATTTCTTTAGAAATATTTTGAGAATAGCAACTTTGAGTAACTATGATACCTAATAATATTAAGATTGTTTTCATATATCGAATATAACGGAAATTACACTAGAAAATCTTACGCCAAAACTAATGACAATTAGCAGGTTAACAAAACATTAACGTATTTTAAAGCTGTTGTTAAAATTATACTTAAATGAGCCTTTATTGTTGAAATTTATTGCAATATTTGTGACGGTTTTAATACCCGTAATTATTAACGATCATTTAATGTCAAATTTAACACCTAGCCTATGCAAAATTTTACTTTAGGAAAGAAGGGGATTTCTATGCTCTTTTTTGCCTTTATTTTATTAATTGGAAGTTCGCCCTCATTTGGGCAAACGTGCCCTGAACCAGGAGATTTTCCTGCTTCTCAAACATTCTGCTATCTGCAAACGATAGATGATCTTGATACCGACGGTTTTCCGGTTTTCCAAACATCGGATACAGAAGGTGATACTCAAGCTATTCCTGGAGATGAATTATTAACAAATGGAGCAATTTATTTTGTTAACAATTCAACTGGAGATTGTAGATCTCCTTTATCTGTTACGGTAACAAATGCGCCGCGACCTTCAAATAGAATAACCAACAGCATTGTAAGTGGATTTGAGTTTACCACGTGTACTCCAGCTAGCTTTAATTCTGATAATTTAGCAAATTTATTCGTTCCACAAACCAACTACCGTATTGAAGTTTATGGCTCCGAAGAATCAACTACTCCATTAATTGGTGCAACACTAAATGCTGGATCTAGTTATTTTGTTGGTCAAGTGCCAACAAATACCGCAGCAGCTGGTTCCTGTCCTTCGTTTAGAGTAGCAGTTGGTTTTAATCCTAATCAAATTGTAGCTCCAAATGTAGAAACAACACAGACATTTTGTGAAAATGCAACTGTTGCAGATCTTATTGCTCAAGGAACTTACAATAACACTCAAGCAATAAGATGGTACAGATCTCAAACTGCAAATTCTCCATTAGCTTCTAACACTCAACTTATCAATGGGCAAACATATTTCGCTGCCCAAGTAGTAAACGCTAGAGGTAGTATCACACCTCCTTGTGAAACTTCTGCTGGTGATAGAGCTCCAGTTTTCGTAGAATTAACCGATCCTATTGTAATTAATACTCCAGCTCCAGGAATTGTTTGTGAAACTGATGTAGATGCTATGTTTCCTAGTGAAGATGCTATTCGTAATTTTTACTTAGGTTTATTAGAATCTGGAGTTCCAAGAAATGGTACTTTTAGTCCAGATGCGGGTCAAATAGCTCAAATTTATCAAAACGATGCAGATGGTCTTGGTGACTTTACTACTACTTATACGGTAGGTGAAGGAAGCTGTGAGACTTCTGTAAATCTGACTATTAGTGTAGTCCCTGTTCAGGATGCAAATGCAGGCACCATTGAAGATATAATTGTTGATTGTGGAAATACAAATCTTGTAATTCTTAACAACGATATTTTAAGTTCCAATGCTACTGTTGATGGAAAATTCACTGGAACAGGAATTAACGCAGATGGTAATTTTGATCCTTCTATAGGACCTGGAACATATACAATTACTTATTCGGTAGGTGATGGTTCTCTTTGTACTACACCTGGAACCTCAGATTCTACTACTTTCACTATAACTGTAGGAAGTAATTCTGTAGATTTCGGAACTCCTACAACTGGTATTGTTTGCGAATCTGATGTAGATGCGCTATTTCCAAGCTTTGATGAAATAAGAAAATATTATTTAAACCTTTTAGCGCCTGGAACTCCTAGAAATGGAACATTCGATCCTACCCCTAGAGAATTATCTGAAATGTATCAGAATAATATTGATAAAGTTGGTGACTACCTTACTACTTACACTTTAGGTACAGGTGATTGCCAATCTTCAGTAATTCTTACTGTATCTGTTGTACCAGTTCAAGATGCAAATGCAGGATCTATAGCGAATATTACATTGCCATGTGAATCCACAGAAATAGTTATACTTGACAATTCATTATTAAGTCAGGGTGCAACTCCTAATGGTACATTTACTGGTATTGGTGTTAATAATGATGGTAATTTTGATCCAGCTATAGGAGCAGGAACATATACAATAACCTATTCAGTTGGTGATGGACAGGCATGCACTACTCCTGGAACTTCAGATTCTACTACTTTCACCATAACTGTACAAGGAACAGATCTAGGAGCTCCAATAGCTTTAGAAGAATGTATTACTGAAGTTGCAGGTTTCTTAACAAACCCTGCTGCTGCAATAGCTTTATATAATGACGCATTAGCTGAAAGAGGTATTACAGATTTAAGTGGAACTTTTACTCCTAGCTTACAAGAAGTGGGAGGTCAAATTTTGAATTATTTAGCTAACGAAAACCGAGCTCCTTCGGCAACTTTCGTAACAACTTACAATGTTACTAATAGCTGTGGAGTAAGTTCATTACCAATAAGCTTAACAATCACCGATACAACTCCAGCAAATGCAGGAAATATTGAAGATGTGATAGCATGTACTTCTCAATCAAGTTTGAACTTGAATAGTATTCTAAATTCTGGTAATCCCCCAGGAGGAACATTTACTATAAACGGCGCACCAATTACGAACGGAGTTTTAGATATATCTAGCACTGGAACTTTCACCATAATTTATACTGTAAGCGAAAATGACATTGAATCTTGCCTTGAAGGTGAAGATACAGAAGAATTTACAGTAACTGTATCCGAGGGTACAACTTTACCTTCTCCAGAACCATCTATCGTATGCGAAAGTAATGTTGATGCACTTTTCCCTAGCTTTGATGAGATTAGAAAATACTATCTTAATCTATTACCTCAGGGTACGCCTAGAAACGGAACTTTTAATCCTACACCTAGAGAAATATCTCAAATGTATCAAAATGATGCTGATGGATTAGGAGATTTCACTACGACCTATACATACGGTAACGGATCTTGCAACAATATTTCTTTAACTGTTACTGTTGTTCCAAGTGTAGTTGCTAACGTAGGTGACATCGCTAATGAAATTGTATGTACTAATCAAGAAGGCTTCAATTTATTTAACCTTTTAACTAGTGCAAATACTATTGGAGGTACTTTCTCTAATTCAAATGGAACTATTACTAATGGCATTTTAGACATCTCTAATGCTGGTGTCTTCGATATAACTTATACTGTCACAGCTAGCGATTTAACTACATGCTTAAGCGGAACAAGTTCTACAAATTTTTCTATAACCGTAAATGAACTCATTGAAGCAAATGCTGGAGAAAATATCGTAGTTAATTATTGTGAAGACCAGAATGAGAATATTGATTTAAGAACCTTACTTTCTATTCAAAATTCAACAAGAGGAACTTTTAGTGCTCCTTTTGAAGATGGACTCTTTAACCCTTCTACAGTAGGTGTTGGTGAATTTACTATTACGTATTCTATTAATGGAGCTGCAGATTGTGCTATCGGTTCTGATGAAGCAACTATAACTATTAATGTTAACGAAGTTCAAAATGCTAATGCAGGAACAATTGATGATGCAACTGCATGTACTGCTCAAGGAACATTAGATCTTTCAAGTTTACTTACCTCTGCTAATATTGCTGGTGGAACATTTACAAGTGATAATGGATCGATTAATAATGGACTTTTAGATGTTACTACAGCTGGAGTTTTCAATATTACGTATACTGTATCGGAAAATGATCCAACCACATGTTTGATTGGAACAGATTCTACTCAATTTACTATAACAGTAAACCAAGTTGTTGAAGCTAATGCTGGAGAAAATATCGCAATTAATTATTGTGAAGACCAGAATGAGAATATTGATTTAAGAACCTTACTTTCTATTCAAAATTCAACAAGAGGGACTTTTAGTGCTCCTTTTGAAGATGGACTCTTTAACCCTTCTACAGTAGGTGTTGGTGAATTTACTATTACGTATTCTATTAATGGAGCTGCAGATTGTGCTATCGGTTCTGATGAAGCAACTATAACTATTAATGTTAACGAAGTTCAAAATGCTAATGCAGGAACAATTGATGATGCAACTGCATGTACCGCTCAAGGAACATTAGATCTTTCAAGTTTACTTACCTCTGCTAATATTGCTGGTGGAACATTTACAAGTGATAATGGATCGATTAATAATGGACTTTTAGATGTAACTACAGCTGGTATCATAAATATTACTTACACTGTATCGGAAAATGATCCAACCACATGTTTGATTGGAACAGATTCTACTCAATTTATAATCAATGTCACAGAAGGTAATGCAAATGCTGGCGCTGATAACAGCGTAGAAGTTTGCCAAGCTGAAGTAGATAATTTTAATACAACTCAAGTTAGAAGATTCTATTTAGGGTTGTTAGAAGAAGGGGTTGATAGAAATGGTACATTCAATCCAACTATCAGCGAAATCATTGCTCAATATCAGTCTAACAAAATTGCATCATTTACTACAACATACACTGTTGGTAATGGAGCTTGTACTGATTCTGCTGATCTTACTATTACGGTTAAAGAATCTCTAACGGCTAATGCAGGTGAAGATGTAACCTTGAACTTCTGTTCTACAGAAAGCAGCTTTGCACTTGTTGATTATCTAAATGACGACGCACTAACAGTTGGTGTTTTCGAAGGATTTGAAGATGGTATATTTAATCCGGCGGACAATGTAGGTACTACTACTTTTACATATGTTGTCGATTATTCAAATGATAATAATGAGTGTACTACTGGAACAGAAACTGCAACTTTTACAATTACAGTTACGGAGCCACAAACTGCAGACGCTGGCGATGATATAGCAGCCAGCTATTGTGTAGACCAAACTGAAGATGTTGATTTAAGAAGTTTACTTCCTGAAGCTAACAGAAACAGAGGTTCTTTTAGTGCACCTTACCAAGATGGTATATTTAATCCATCTGCTGCAGGTGAAGGAGTTGTTACTCTTACATACTCTCTTAACGGAGCTGAGGATTGTGCAATAGGAACAGATGAAGCTACTATTACAATTACTGTAAATGGAATTTCTGATGCACCTGTTGCAGATGCAGATCAAACATTCTGTTTTATTAACAACCCAACAGTTGCAGATCTTTCTGCTACCGGATCTAACATAGTATGGTATGAAGATGCTACACTTACAATTGTCGCAGAAAGTACTGATCCATTAGTTACTGGAGAAGACTACTACGCAGTTGCAACTGCAGATGAAAACTCTTGTGGATCTATAGCAGTAATGGTTAATGTAACAATTAATGATTCTGATGCTCCTACTCTTCAATTAGAAGGAAATGAGTTCTGCAGACAAGATAATCCAACGGTTCAGGATCTTGTGGAGAATGTAAATGGTACCAATGTATCTATTTACAGTTCTGAAGATGGAGGAACTGCTCTTGCAGCCTCTACTACTTTACAAAATGGAATTACGTACTATGCAACTTCAACAGATAGCGATTTTGGATGTGAAAGCACTGAAAGACTTGCAATTGTTGTTAAAGTTGGTTTCTGTGGAATTCCTGAAGGATTCTCTCCAAACGGAGATCAGATCAATGATAAGTTTGTAATACCAGATATCGCTACAGATTATCCAAACTATACTATCGAGATATTTAACAGATGGGGTCAAGTAGTTTTTGAAGGAAACGCTTCTACAGGAGACTGGGATGGTATTTCTAACAGAAAAACAACTCTAGGAAACGATGTATTACCTGCGGGAGTTTACTTCTATATCCTGAAATACAATGATGGAGTTACATCTCCAGTGCAAGGAAAATTATACTTAAGTAGATAACTAAAGGATAAACACTAGAAAGAAATGAAAAATAAAATAATAAATTACTTAATCTTCACGAGCATTATCCTTTTTTCACTTAAAGGTATAGCTCAGCAAGATCCGCTCTTCACTCAATATATGTATAACATGAGTGTAATTAACCCAGCCTATGCTACAGATAATCCTGGCATGCTTAATTTGGGTGGTATTTATAGATCACAATGGGTAGGAATAGATGGTGCACCAGAAACCTTTAGTTTCTTTGCTCATACTCCGGTAAGCGAACGTATTGAAGTTGGCTTATCTGTTATCCATGACGAGATTGGAGGAGTTCAGAAAGAAAATAACATCACTGCAGATTTCGCATATGTAATTCCTATGAACGAGTCTAACAAGTTATCTTTTGGAGTTAAAGGTGGATTAACCACCTTTGACTCTAATCTAACTGGATTAGAAACTAATCAGCAAAATGACCCTGCATTTCAAAATATAAATGAAGTGTTTCCAGTATTTGGAGTTGGTGCATACTGGTTTGGCGATAACTATTATTTAGGTGCTTCTGCTCCAAACTTGTTTACTTCTAAACACTTAGAGAACAGACAAGGTTTAGTAAAGTATGGTGAAGAGAATGTACACTACTACCTTACTGGTGGATATGTATTTGATCTTAACGAAAACTTTAAATTGAAACCTGCATTTATGGCTAGAGGAGTACAAGGTTCTCCACTTTCTGTAGATATCACTGCCAATGTTCTTATGTTTAATAGACTAGAAGCTGGTGTTGGTTATAGAATTGATGACTCTGTAACAGGATTGATCAATTTTGCAGTAACTCCACAAATTAAGGTGGGTTACGCTTATGACCGTACAACTTCTAACCTTGGAGATTACAACGATGGAAGTCACGAGATCATGTTATTATTTGACTTTGATCTATTCGGATTATCTAAAGGATATGATAAATCACCAAGATTCTTCTAAAAACCAGAAACACATGAAAAAATTATATAGTTCAATTTTAATAATCCTAATAGGTTTTTCAAGCTTTGCCCAAGGCTCGGATATCAAAAAAGGAGATCGATTTTTTGCTCAAAGAGCGTATATCGATGCTGCCGATGCCTATGAAAAGGTAAATAATAAAGATCAAGAAGTTCTTCAAAATTTAGGAGATGCTTATTTCTTTACAAATCAGATGCAAAATGCGTCTGAGGTATACAAGAATTTATTCTTGAAATTCGGACCAGAGGTTGCTGCAGATTATAAATTTAGATATGCTCATGCAGCCATGGCAACGAATAACTTTAAAGAAGCAGATAAATACTTTTCTGAATTTTATGGAAAAGAATATGACTTTGAAAAGTTTAGAAAAAATCTTGATACAACGGTAACTCATGTTTACACCTCCAAACAGGTAATGAACAATGCAGCTTCTGCAGATTTTGGAATTTCTTATTATGGAGATAAAGTAACTTTTGCTTCTACTAGAAATCAAGAGCGTCCAATTTATCCATGGGATAAGAGACCAACTTTAGACCTTTATACGGCTAGTGTTGATGATGAGGGAGCTTTAAGCGAACTTGTACTTTTCCCTGGAGATATCAATACAGATGCTCATGAAAGTTCTGCAACTTTTAGCAAAGATGGAATGACCATGTATTTTGATCGTACCAATGATAAGAGAGTTAAGAATGAAAATGACGAGAAAGTAGCTAACATTAGCATTTATAGCGCTAAGATGGTAGATGGCAAATGGTCTAACATTGAAAAACTTCCTTTTTCTAGTGAAGATTATTCTGTAGAGCACCCAAGCCTTAACGCAGATGGTAGCAAATTATATTTTGCTAGTGATATGCCAGGAAGTAATGGTTCTTTTGACATTTATGTAGTTGATGTAAATGAAGATGGAACTTATGGAACACCTCAAAACTTAGGAACAGGAATTAACACTGCTCACAGAGAACAGTTTCCATTTATTAGTGAAGAAGGCGTTCTTTATTTCGCTTCTGATGGACATGAAGGTTTTGGTAACCTTGACATCTATCAATCTGAGGGTGATTTTTCTGAAGCTAAGAACTTAGGTGAATCTGCAAACAGCTCTTTTGATGATTTCGCTTTCATTATTAAAGAAGATCAAAACATAGGATGGTTTGCATCTAATAGACGAGGAACGGATAACCTTTACAATTTCACAAGAGAAGACTATACACCTCCTGTTGTTGAAATGAATGATAGAGAAACTAACTCTGAAACTGGTAGACAACAATTAAAAGATGTAGGCAATATCTATTTCGATTTTGACAAAGCTACTATCAAGAAAGAGTCTGAAGTTACTTTAGATAAAGTAGTTGCTATCATGAATAAATACCCTTCTTTAGAGATTGAAGTTGGATCTCATGCAGATGCAAGAGGTTCTGATAAATACAATATGTCATTATCTGAAAGACGTGCTGCTTCAACCCTGGATTACTTAGTAAGCAAAGGAATTGATAAGTCTAGACTTACTTCTAAAGGATATGGTGAAAGTATGCCATTAAACGATTGTACTAAACCAACCGGATGTACCAATGCACAATATGCTAAGAACAGACGTAGTGAGTTTACTATAATGAATTAATAAATACAACTAACTAACCAACAAAAAGCCCCGTATTAACGGGGCTTTTTTTATTTATTAACCTATAAGTAAAATAGTAGTTTTAAATATGAGACCGAAAAGAGTTTTAATTTTTCTTAGGTGGATAGCCCTTTAAAGCTTCCTGAATCATTTTTCTCAACTTAGCCTCCCTAACTTCAGGAGAAGCATTAAAGTTAAACTGACTATCTATTACAGCTTGCCAGATTAAAGCATCATTCTCTACTGTAATAAAATCTATAGTTAACCTCATATTAGTTTGTGGACCACCAATTGGAATTCCTCCAGAAACTCCCACTCCCATATTCCCTCCACCACCTCCTACTCCAATTCCTAAAGTATTCCTACTATCAGATTGGTACTCGGAGCTATAAAAATTAATGTATACATCAGGATTCTCAGAAGTGGTAAAACCTTTGCTATTTAGTTCAGAATCTAAAATTGAGAGTACCCGCTGCTCATCTAGCTGACTCATTTTTGAAACCAGATCTGGATAGATCTTATACGTTTGAAATTGAGAAAAAGAAACCTGTGGATCATAATCAAAACTTGCTCTAAGTGCATTACAAGATGTTACAACCAATAATAATAGAAGGTATTTTAAATGTTTCATGGGATGATTTTTACTAAAATTAGCAAAAATCATCCCATGAATTTTATAAAGGAATTAGAATTTAATCTACCTGCTTATTTAGCATTTCCCATAATTTATCTTTTAATTCCACCAATCCTTGCTGGGCTACAGATGAAATAAACATATATGGAGCATTTAAATCTTTATCTAATACTACTTTCATTTCTGCTTTTAACTCTGCATCTAGCATATCACTTTTAGAAATAGCTACCAACCTATCTTTATCCAGCATTTCCGGATTGTACCTTCTTAATTCATCTAATAAGATCTCATATTGCTTAGGAATATCCGGAGCATCTGCAGGAACTAAGAATAATAACGTAGAGTTACGTTCTATATGTCTTAAGAATCTATGACCAATACCCTTTCCTTCCGCAGCACCCTCAATAATACCGGGAATATCTGCAACAACAAATGTTTTAAATTCTCGATACTCTACTATTCCTAAATTAGGCTTTAGCGTTGTAAATTCATAATCTGCGATCTTAGGTTTAGCGGCTGTAATTACCGATAACAACGTAGATTTTCCTGCATTTGGAAAACCAACTAAACCAACATCTGCAAGAATTTTTAATTCTAAAGTAACGTCCACCTCTTGCCCATCTATACCAGGCTGTGCATATCGAGGTGTTTGATTTGTAGAACTTTTAAAATGCCAGTTACCTTGACCTCCTTTTCCACCTTCAGCTACAATGATCTCTTGTTCATCATCGGTTACTTCATAAAGGATCTTTTGAGTTTCGGTATCTCGAATTACAGTACCCAAAGGAACTTCAATATATTGATCTGCTCCATCTGCACCGGTACTTCTTTGTTTAGAACCATGCTCCCCATGTTCTGCTCTAAGATGTCTTTTGAATTTTAGATGATACAAGGTCCATAAATTCTTATTTCCCTTAATGATAATATGCCCTCCACGGCCACCATCACCTCCATCAGGTCCACCTTTGGCAATATATTTTTCTCTACGTAAATGCGCAGAACCCTGCCCACCCTTTCCGGATGATACATGAACTTTTACATAATCTACAAAATTCCCCTCTGTCATATCAATCTATTTTAACCTACTTGGTCTCTTAATTCAAAAATATTATAGAGAATCTATAACACTACTTATTCTATGGGTGATTTCTTCTATGGTACCCACACCATCAACTCCAAAATACTTATCTTCTTTAAGATAGAATTGCTTTAAAATTGCAGTTTCTTCGTAATAAACCTTAATTCTATTTCTAATAATAGATTCATCTGCATCATCTGGTCTTCCTGAGGTTTTTCCACGTTCTAACAATCTCTGCACTAAAATTTCATCATCTACTTCTAAAGCTATCATTGCAGATACATCTGTCCCCTTATCTTTCAATAAAATAGAAAGTGCTTCTGCCTGAGCAGCGGTTCTTGGAAATCCATCAAAGATAAAACCGTTTACTCCAGCATTCTTGTCAACCTCGGCAGCTAACATTGCTATAGTTACATCATCTGGAACAAGTTTTCCCTGATCCATAAAAGATTTTGCGTGAACTCCTAATTCCGTTTCATTTTTAATGTTATACCTAAAAACATCACCAGTAGAGATATGTATAAGCTTGTATTTATCTTTCAAAACGTTTGCCTGAGTTCCTTTTCCGGCTCCCGGAGGCCCAAACAATACTAAATTTGTCATTTTTTGTTTTTTAAGTTTATAAACCTGAGTCAAGTTTCTCCCCAGGCCGTCATAATCCAATCCAAATCCTACAATAAAATCGTTCGGAATTTCCATTCCTATATAATCTACAGGATGCTTCTTTTTATACGCTTCAGGCTTAAAAAAAAGACTGGCAATTTTAAAATCCTTAACCTCTTTCTCTACTAAAATAGTATTTAAAGCTTCTAAGGTATTCCCTGTATCTACAATATCTTCTATTACAATTACATGTCTATCTTTTAAAGACTGTGTTAATCCTAAAAGCGTTTGAACATTTCCAGAGGTTTCAGTTCCTAGATAAGAACCTAATTTCACAAAAGAAACTTCACAATCTCCTTCAAAACGTTTTATAATTTCTGATGCCACTAAAAAAGCACCATTCAAAACCCCAAGAAAAACAGGGTTTTTACCATTATACTCGGTATTAATTTTATTGCTGATCTGCTCTATGGCCTTAATTATTCTCTCTTCAGAAATAAATGGCTCAAACTTAAGGTCGTGTAATTGAATCAATGCTTAGTTTTTTAAAGGAGCAAAGATAAGGATTCTAAACTATTACTATATGAATGTATCTTACGGATTTAATACAGAATACTTCGGTCAATCCATCCTAAAAATTTAATTTTGCCTAAACTCTTCAAAAGTTATGATCAACTACTTTTCTTCAGATTATAAATTAGGAATTTTGGGTGGAGGGCAACTTGGTAAAATGTTGCTTTATGAGACCCGAAAATATGATATTCATACCAATGTTCTAGACCCAAGCCTAGAAGCGCCATGTAAGATTTCTGCTAATCATTTTGTGCAAGGTGATCTTATGGATTATGATACGGTATTGGAATTTGGAAGAAAGGTGGATCTGCTAACTTTTGAAATAGAATCGGTAAATCTTGAAGCTCTAAAGCAATTAGAAAAAGAAGGTATTTTAGTTTATCCCAGTTCTGGCACCTTAGAAAAAATTCAAAATAAGGCAATTCAGAAAAAATTCTATAGATCCAACCATATACCAACAGCAAACTTTTCAGTGTTTAAAAATAAAGCTGAATTGATAAACGCTGTAGAAAAAAAGAGCCTTAATCTTCCATTTGTATGGAAAAGTGCTACAGGAGGATATGATGGCAAAGGTGTGATGGTTATTAATTCTGAAGATAAACTTAGCAATATTTCTGAAGGCGAATGCATAGTAGAAGAGCTTATACCCTTTAAAAATGAGCTAGCGGTAATTGTAGCTAGAAATCCTTCCGGAGAAATGAAAACTTTCCCCGTAGTAGAGATGGAATTTCATCCAACTGCCAATCAGGTAGAATATGTTATTTGTCCTGCCAGAATTGATAAGACTGTCGCCGATAAGGCCAGAAAATTAGCTGAAAAAGTTTCTGAGGCTTTTCAACATGTAGGCTTACTTGCTGTTGAAATGTTTCAGACGGAGGATGATGAAATCATAGTTAACGAAGTAGCACCTAGACCCCATAATAGCGGGCATTATAGTATAGAGGCTAGTTACACCAATCAATTTGAACAACATTTACGTGCTATCTTAGACCTTCCATTGGGAGATACCTCTAGTAAAGTTGGAGGGATCATGGTAAATCTTTCTGGAGAAGAAGGTTTTGAAGGAAATGTGGTGTACGAGAACATTGGAAATATTATGAAACTTCCAGGTGTTACGCCTCATATTTATGGTAAAAAAATAACTAGGCCTTTTAGAAAAATGGGACATGTTACAATTGTGAACCAAGATCTAGTAGAAGCAAGAAAGATTGCCGAAGAAGTTAAAATTACCATTAGAGTAATTTCAGAATAATTTAAATTAGTTCATAACAGTTGTAGAACTATTAAATATAGAATATGAGTAAAGTTGCAGTTATTATGGGTAGTACCAGCGATATGCCGGTAATGCAGGAAGCTATAGATATTTTAAAAGGATTTGATCTGGAAGTAGAAGTAGATATTGTTTCTGCTCATAGAACACCCGAAAAACTTTTTGATTTTAGTAAGAATGCACACACTCGTGGCATAAAAGTAATAATTGCC
Source organism: Gillisia sp. Hel_I_29 (assembly GCF_000744275.1). Lineage (NCBI taxonomy): Bacteria > Pseudomonadati > Bacteroidota > Flavobacteriia > Flavobacteriales > Flavobacteriaceae > Gillisia > Gillisia sp. Hel_I_29. The sequence continues at coordinate 569,826 of NZ_JQLP01000005.1, read as the reverse complement.
GGAGCTGGTGGCGCGGCACACTTACCTGGAATGGTTGCATCTATGTCTCCTCTTCCCGTTATTGGAGTACCTGTAAAATCTAGCAACTCTATAGATGGATGGGATTCTATTTTATCTATTTTGCAGATGCCCGGTGGAGTTCCTGTAGCAACAGTAGCTTTAAATGGCGCAAAAAATGCAGGGATTCTAGCAGCACAGATTATTGGTGCTTCAGACAAATGTGTTCAGGATAAAATTATTTTTTATAAAGAAGGATTAAAACAGAAGGTTCTTGATGGAGCTAAGAATATAAACAACTAAAAAAAGCCACGCAGAACGTGGCCTTTACAGTAGTACTTTTCGCTCAAAAATATCATTTATTAACCATTCTAAATATATTAATCTAAACTATATAGCGACTACCAAAATCTTAGCAAATAAAGTGTTTTATTTTTTCAAACTGAAATTTAAGGGATTTAATTGAAAAGTATCGTTAATTATATCTAAATAATCAACGAATAGGCTCAAAATCCTATCCCATTAATCAATATAGCATATGAATACAGAAAATCCACTCTTACATAAATTCGATAAAGCTCCTTTTTCACAGATTAAGAACGAGCATTTTAAACCTGCAATTTTACAAGGTATAGAAGAGGCAAAGTCAGAAATTGAGGCCATCACTTCTCAAAAAGACCATCCAAATTTTACAAATACTATAGAAGCATTAGAATTTTCTGGAGAGCATTTAGATCTTGTTACCAGCATATTCTTCAATCTAAATTCAGCAGAAACCAATGATGAGATTCAGAAAATAGCACAAGAGGTCTCTCCTCTATTATCTGATTTTAAAAATGACATTATTCTAAATAAGGAGCTTTTTAAGCGTGTAAAAGCTGTTTATGATAAAAAGGAGGAGCTAGAACTTTCTACGGAGCAGGAAATGCTGTTAGATCAAAAATATAAAGCATTTACAAGAAACGGCGCAAATCTATCTGAAGATAAAAAGAAAAGATTGCGAGAAATTGACAAACAGCTTTCTTCATTGAGCTTAAAATTTGGAGAAAACGTGCTAGCAGAAACCAATAGATTTGAGTTATTAATTACAGATGAAAAAGATCTGGAAGGACTGCCAAATGCTGTTAAGGAAGAAGCTAAAGAAACCGCTGAAGCCAAACAAAAAGAGGGATGGATTTTTACCATGGAATATCCAAGCTACATTCCCTTTATGAAATATTCTGCCAACAGAATACTTAGAAAAAAGATGGCCTTGGCTTTTGGCGCTAAAGGTTTCCATAATGATGATCTGGATAATCAACAAAATGTGCTGGACATTGCAAATTATAGATTTGAGAGAGCCAATCTTCTAGGGTATAAAACGCATGCAGATTTTGTTCTTGAAGAAAGAATGGCAGAAACTCCTGAAAAAGTTAAAGATTTTCTAGAAGAACTTTTAGCCAAATCTAAACCTGCAGCTATAGCCGAATATGAAGAGTTAGCTACATATGCAAAAGAACTTGATGGTATTTCTACGTTGGAAAAATGGGATGCTGCTTATTATGGAGAAAAGCTGAAGCAAAAGAAGTTTGATCTGGATGATGAAAAACTAAAACCTTATTTTCAGCTGGAAAATGTGATCTCTGGAGTTTTTCAGGTTGCAAATAAACTTTACGATCTTAATTTTGAAGAAATTCAAAATGTAGATAAATATCATGAAGATGTTAAAACCTACAACGTTACAGATACTGCAGGAAAAAATATAGCCCTTTTTTACGCAGACTTTCACCCTAGACCAGGGAAGCGTGATGGGGCATGGATGACGGTTTATCGTTCTCAAAAAATTAAAGACGGCGTAAACAACAGACCTCACATATCCATAGTTTGCAATTTTACAAAACCTTCAAAATCTACTCCTTCACTCTTAACATTTAACGAGGTAACTACGTTATTTCATGAATTTGGACATGCATTACATGGCATGTTAGCAAATACTACATACCCAAGCCTTTCCGGAACTAGTGTGTTTTGGGATTTTGTAGAACTACCTAGTCAGGTTTTAGAAAACTGGTGTTATCAAAAAGAAGCCTTAGAATTGTTTGCAAAGCATTATAAAACAGGAGAGATCATTCCGCTAGAATTAATAGAAAAGATCAAAAAAGCAGCAAACTTTCACGAAGGAATGGCTACCATACGCCAAATAAGTTTCGGAAAATTAGATATGAGCTGGCATAGTATAGACCCAACTAATGTTTCTAATGTAAAAGTTCATGAAGAAAAAGCTTTTGAAGACACGAAACTGTATCCGGAAGTAAAAGAGAATTGTATGAGTACCGCATTTTCTCACATCTTTCAGGGCGGATATTCTGCCGGGTATTATTCTTATAAATGGGCTGAGGTCTTGGATGCAGATACTTTTGAATATTTTGAGAGTGAAGGTATTTTTAGCAAAGAGATTGCTTTAAAATTTAAAGAAAATATACTCTCTAAGGGAGGTACAGAGCATCCAATGACGCTTTATAAACGTTTTAGAGGGAAAGAACCAAGACCAGATGCACTTCTAAAAAGAGCTGGACTTTTAAAAGAATAAATTTAAGGCATGTATGAAATCTTAAATCTATCCCTCACATTTAAGGTTTCATACATACTTTTCCCTATTTTTGAATGCATACCAATAGCTTATGTCAACAAATAAAATAGACGCTACTAAATGGGTAGATAAGTATTCAGATTATCTCTTCAATTACACTATAGTAAGGGTAAATGATAGAGAGGTTGCTAACGACCTTATTTCTGAGACATTTTTAGCCGGACTGAAGTCTATGAAAAATTTTAAAGGAGAGGCTACAGAGCGCACTTGGCTCATCTCAATTTTAAAAAGAAAGATCATAGACCATTATAGAAGAATAAATTCCAAAAAAGGAAAGGCTGAAGTTAAGATCAACTATTCTGAAGATGGAAATGATGGAGACTGGCTGGAAGAACAAGCTCCAGATAGGTTTGACAAGACTGCTGAAGATGTTATGGAAAATGAAGAACTTGGCCTGGCCATATTAAGTTGTATGGATAACTTAACAGAAAAGCAAGCTAAGATATTTAAGATGAAAACTATAGATGGTTTTGATACAGACACCATTTGTAATGAATTTGATATCACTCCGTCTAATTTGTGGGTGATAATTCACCGAGCTCGAGTAACCCTTTCCGAGTGCTTAGAAAAAAACTGGTTTTAATATGAGTAAAAGAAGATCATTATTTGTGAACTGTACCGAAGCAACTAATTGTTGTGACAAGGCTCAATACGATGAAGCAACTTTTTTTGAAAAACTAAAGATCAGAATACATATTGCGATTTGCGGGCCTTGTAAAAAATACACCACCAAAAACCATAAGCTTACAGAGCTAATTGAAAAATCTGAGCTTAAGACCTGTACAGAAGAGCAGAAAAAGCAGTGGCAAGAAAAGATCGATAAAGAGATCTCTAATTGATCTCACATAGAGCTAAAAGTATAAACAGCCATATTATAGGAATGCCTTCAACCCAAAATGAAGAGAAATATTTAGACTGGGTTATGGTTGATCTTGATAAACAATAGCTACACATCACAGCAACTAAAATCACACCTATTACATTACCAATGTTAGTATCAACTTTAAGGAATTCTAACAAAATAAAAATGCCCAGCATTAGAAAACCTATAATTCTTGTTTTTCTAATTCCATAAATTTGAGGGATAGTACCTAATCTTGCCATATCAAACTTAAGATCTCTAATTTCAAAGGGCAAGGTAATTACAATCACAAAAAAAAATCTTTGTATGAACCCCAGGATTACATCCACATTGTAAATACTATAGTTGTTCAATACCGGGAGCAAAACTGTTACTCCAGACCAAACCATTGCAATAATAAAGATCTTAATTCCAGACACTCCTCTCAAATTAGTCTGGTTTCCAAATACCGGTAATGCGTAAAGAATTGTGAATATCCCTAAAATTGCAGAAACTATTAGCGCTGTAATATTTAATTGAAAAACAAGAAAGACTAGTCCTATAAAGGCAAGTAAAGAAAATATCTGAATGAGTCGCAGATTTTTAGCTAGGCTTAAATGATGGAGTTTTGCTATCCCCGCATATTTCACAAAATTGTATCCAGTGATAGTTGCTAGAAAAATAAAACTTAATAGCGTAAAATCACATTCAACATTAAATTGCAACGTGCTAATAGCCGTTAATGAAACTACAGCTAAAGCTACATGAATACTGCTATTAATATAAAAATTGAATATATTTTTTAATACATTCATATCAACTTTTTAAAAGAAAACAAGTTCCTGAAAAATCTTAACATGTCTAAGGTCTTAAATTGTAAAAATTTACGTTTAAAATATGTAATTTTGCCGCTTGAAACACAACTTTATTTTAATGAGAACAGATTCATTTGCTCTAAGACATATTGGCCCTAAAGAAAGTGATATACAAGAGATGCTAGCTACGGTTGGTGTTGATTCATTAGACCAGTTAATTTACGAGACTATCCCAGACGAGATTAGATTAAAATCTCCTCTAAACCTACCATCAGCTTTAAGTGAAAATGAGTTCGCAGAACACATTGGGAAACTTGCAGCCAAGAACAAGGTTTTTAAAACTTATATTGGTCTGGGTTATCATCAAGCTATTTTGCCTGCAGTAATACAGCGCAATATACTTGAAAATCCGGGATGGTATACTGCCTATACTCCTTATCAGGCAGAGATCGCTCAGGGTAGACTTGAGGCGCTTTTAAATTTCCAGACCATGGTAAGTGATCTTACGGGAATGGAATTAGCAAATGCATCTTTATTAGATGAATCTACTTCAGCCGCAGAGGCAATGGCGCTTCTTTTTGCTATTAGAGAGAAAGACCAAAAGAAGAATGAAGTTGTTAAATACTTTATATCAGAAGAAGTATTACCACAAACCATATCTCTACTTCAAACCAGAGCAACACCATTAGGCATAGAATTAGTAATTGGAGATCACACAACATTTGATTTTTCTGAAGAATACTTTGGAGCTATGCTACAATATCCAGGAAAATCTGGAGAAGTTTTTAACTATGGAGAATTTGTAGCTAATTGTAAGAAAGCTCAGATTAAGACTGTAGTTGCTGCAGATATTTTGAGTTTAGTAAAACTGCAAGCTCCCGGAGAATTAGGTGTAGATGTTGTAGTTGGAACCACACAACGCTTTGGAATTCCATTAGGATATGGAGGACCACACGCTGCATATTTCGCAACTAGAGAAGAATATAAAAGAAGCATCCCAGGAAGAATTATTGGCGTTACTAAAGACACCAATGGTAACCGTGCATTACGTATGGCACTTCAAACTAGGGAGCAACATATAAAAAGAGATAAAGCAACATCAAATATATGTACAGCTCAGGTATTACTTGCTGTAATGGCAGGAATGTATGCTGTTTATCATGGTCCTAAAGGATTGGAATACATAGCTAATACCGTACATAATTCTGCTGTAACTCTATCTCATCAATTAGAAAGCTTAGGATACCAACAACTTAACAAAACCTATTTTGACACTATTAGCATTAAAGCTGATGCTGCCAAAATTCAGCAATTAGCAGATTCTAAAGAGATTAATTTCTATTATCCGGATGCTGAGACCGTGGTTATTGCTTTAAACGAAACTACCACTGTAGCAGATCTTAATGCTATAATTTCAATTTTCGCTGAAGTATCGAAAAAAGAAGTTAGCGTAATTTCAGAATTGAGATGCGATACCACAATTACTACAGATCTTTCAAGAAAAACAGATTTTCTAACAAATGAAGTTTTCAATTCTTATCATTCAGAAACAGAATTGATGCGTTATATCAAAAAGTTAGAACGCAAGGATCTTTCATTGAACCACTCTATGATAGCTCTTGGATCTTGTACAATGAAACTGAATGCAGCTTCAGAAATGCTCCCATTGAGCAATCCAAAGTGGGGTAATATTCACCCATTTGTTCCTGTAGAGCAAGCTGAAGGTTATCAAATAGTATTAAAACGCCTTGAAGATCAACTTACAGAAATTACCGGTTTTGCAGGCACATCACTTCAACCAAACTCTGGAGCTCAAGGTGAATATGCAGGTTTAATGGTGATTAGAGCTTATCACGAATCTAGAGGAGATTCTCATAGAAACATATGTCTTATTCCATCTTCTGCTCATGGAACGAACCCAGCTTCTGCGGTTATGGCAGGAATGAAGGTTGTGGTTACTAAAGCTACTAAAGAAGGAAATATAGATTTAGACGATCTTAGAGAAAAAACACTCAAACATAAAGATAATCTTGCCGCTTTAATGGTAACTTATCCTTCTACTCATGGGGTTTTTGAATCTTCTATTAAGGAGATCACTAAACTTATTCATGATAATGGTGGACAGGTATATATGGACGGTGCCAATATGAATGCTCAGGTTGGATTAACTAATCCTGGGAATATTGGAGCAGATGTATGTCACTTAAATCTACATAAAACTTTTGCAATTCCTCACGGAGGAGGTGGACCTGGAGTTGGACCAATTTGTGTTGCAAAACAATTGCTTCCGTTCTTACCAGGAAACCCGGTAATAAAAACCGGTGGAGAACAAGCTATAACTGCTATATCTTCTGCCCCTTGGGGTTCTTCTTTGGTATGTTTAATATCTTATGGATATATTACTATGTTAGGAAGCAAAGGACTACAACAATCTACAGAATATGCAATTCTAAATGCTAACTATATAAAATTCAGACTTAAAGAACATTATCAAACCTTATATTCCGGAGAAAGAGGAAGAGCTGCACATGAAATGATAATAGATTGCAGACCTTTTAAAACTAATGGAATTGAGGTGGTAGATATTGCAAAAAGATTGATGGATTATGGCTTCCATGCCCCTACTGTTTCTTTCCCTGTAGCAGGTACACTTATGATCGAGCCTACAGAAAGTGAAAGTAAAGCGGAGTTAGACAGATTTTGTGATGCCTTGATCTCTATTAGAAAAGAAATTAGTGATTCTAGTACAGAAGATGAAAATAATATACTTAAGAATGCACCACATACTATGGCAATGCTTACCTCAGACACATGGGAATTCCCATACACAAGAGAGCAAGCTGCATTTCCATTAGAATATGTTGCAGACAATAAATTTTGGCCAACCGTTAGAAGAGTAGATGACGCTTACGGGGATAGAAATTTGATCTGTACTTGTGACCCAATAGAAGAATACATGGAAGCATAGCTTCTTTGAAATAACAAAAGGCGTGAATTGCGCCTTTTGTTATTCTCAATTTTTATATGTTTTAAATATCAAATCAATATTTTAATCCACTTAAAATATCAAATTAATAAATCCGTAGAAATATTGAATTTTCACATTCAATACTAAGATTGTATTTATTAATTTAGTTAATCAATCCCAAACTTCAAGCTGAAGATGAGCATAAAAATGACTGGAATAGGAAGTTTTATTCCAAACTTGAAAAGAAAGAATTCAGACTTTTTAAATCATGAATTTCTGAATATTGATGGTTCTGAGTTTCCTCATGATAACGATGTTACCATTGCAAAATTTAAAGCCATTACAGGAATAGAAGAAAGAAGGTATCTAGAAGATGAGCTTAGCACATCTGATATGGCTACTGTAGCTGCACAAAGGGCTATTGAAGATTCTGGGATAGATGCAGAGACGTTAGATTATATTATTGTTGCTCATAACTACGGAGATGTAAAATTTGGTAGCACACAAAGTGATACCGTACCTAGCATCGCTACAAGAGTAAAACATAACCTAAAGATTAAGAATCCAAAGTGTGTTGGCTACGACGTGCTCTTTGGATGTCCAGGCTGGATTGAGTCTATTATACAAGCCCAAGCTTTTATGAAAGCTGGAATGGCTCAAAAATGTTTAGTTATTGGCGCAGAGGCTTTGTCTCGTGTAGTAGATAAATTTGATAGAGACTCGATGATATTTTCGGATGGAGCCGGTGCTGCAATATTTGAACTTACCAATGATAAAGAAGGTGGCCTTTTAGCTCATGAAACAGCCACTTTTGCATATCAGGAAGCTCATCATATTTTCTTTGGTAAATCTAACAATGAGGCCGCCGATGAGAATACCAGATATATTAAAATGAATGGTAGAAAGATCTACGAATTTGCCTTAACGGAAGTTCCAAAAGCAATGAAATCTTGCTTAGATAAGAGCGGAAAAACTATTGAAGATGTAAAGAAGATCTTTATTCATCAGGCCAATGAAAAAATGGATGACGCTATCATAAAAAGATTCTACAAACTTCACAAATTACCGGTTCCTGAAAACGTGATGCCTATGAGTATTCACGAGCTTGGAAATAGCAGTGTTGCTACTGTACCAACTCTTTTAGATTTAGTAGTTAAAGGAAAAATAAAAGATCAGGAACTTCATAAAGATGATGTGATTATTCTTGCAAGTGTTGGAGCAGGAATGAATATCAATGCGGTAGTTTACCAATATTAAAATGTACGAAAATACTTTTCCGAATAAACGTTTCAAAAAAACTATAGAGTTCTTAGAAGATGTGGTTTCACCTCCTGCAAAAATCTTAGATCTTGGAGTGGAAAATCCATTTTCCAAGATCATGAAAGATCATAATTATCAAGTTGAAAATACCAATGGAGAAGATCTAGACCTTGTTACAGATGCTGTAAAATCTAGTGAGTATGATGCTGTAACCGCCTTCGAAATATTTGAACATCTAGTTGCCCCATTTAACGTATTGAGAGATATTCAGGCTACAAAATTAATTGCTACTGTACCACTTAAATTATGGTTTGCAGATGCCTATCAAAATAAGAATGATCTTAGAGACAGACATTTTCATGAATTTGAAGATTGGCAGTTTAACTGGTTACTAGAAAAGGCTGGATGGGAAATTAAAAAAACTTTAAAGTGGACTAATCCGGTGGGTAAAATTGGTGTTAGACCATTACTTAGAAAAGTTACTCCCAGATATTACGCTGTCTTTGCAGAAAGAAGATAGAAAGACATATCTCTACAGTTCAATATGCTTAATTTTCTATTCTGATTTTCTATATCTTCGTATTAGTTCTTTAGTAATCCTCAACTGATTTCATTGAAAGTATATATTGTAATACCTGCTTATAACGAAGCGCAATTTCTTAGTAAAACACTTCAATCTTTAGTTGATCAAACCTTAAAAGCGCATAAAATTGTAGTTGTAAATGATAGATCTACAGATGATACAGAGAACATTCTTAAAGAATTTGAAGACCAATATGATAATATTTCCTTTATAACAACTTTAAAAGAAGGAGAACACGCCCCCGGAAGTAAGGTTATAAAAGCTTTTAACTCTGGCCTAGAAACTCTTGATGAAGACTACAATATCATTTGCAAGTTTGATGCAGACCTTATTTTCCCTCTAAATTATATTGAAACCATTGTCTCCCATTTTCAATCCGATCCTGAAATTGGTATGGCAGGAGGTTTTTGTAGTATTTTAAGTAAGGATGAGTGGGTAGTAGAAAATCTGACGGGAAAAGATCACATTCGTGGTGCTATAAAAGCTTATAGAAAAGAGTGTTTCAAAGAAATTGGCAAACTAAAAGTCGCAATGGGATGGGACACGGTAGATGAGCTATTAGCGCAATATCACGGCTGGAAAATTAAAACAGACACTTCTTTACTTGTCAAGCATCTAAAACCAACAGGAACTACTTATACCTCAACTTCAAAATATAAGCAAGGCAAAGCATTTTATAGATTACGCTATGGACTGCCTATAACTATTATAGCATCCACTAAATTGGCGCTTTTAAAGAAAAGACCATCACTCCTTTTAGATTACATAGCCGGATATTATAAAGCTAAAAAAGAAAAGCAGCCCTTTCTTGTTTCTGAAGAAGAAGGCCGCTTTATTAGAAATTTGCGCTGGAAAAAAATGAGCGAAAAATTATTTTAGTTCTTTGAAGCGTCTAACATTTCATAGAGTGGTTTTCCTGTAGTAGAATTAGGCATTGGAATACCTAATAAAGTTGATATTGTTGGAGCTATATCTACAATTTCATTTGGTTTTGTTGTGCTGCCATGCGGAATTCCTTTACCAAAAAAGATAAGCGGCGCATGCGTATCATAAGAATAACCGCTACCATGGGTAGAACCGGTTACAGAATAGGTAATAGTTGCTGGGTCTAAAACCAAAACAACATCTCCACTTCTTTTCTGATTAAATCCTTTTTGAACCAAACCCGCTAATCCAGACATAAAATTTGCTCCTTCTAAGTTTGTTCTAGTAAAAACTCTATTCACCTGTTTGTAGTTTATTGCATAACGAGCAATAACTTGCTCCAAATCAGCAAAAGAAATATCTGCATCTAAAACTTCTTGATAATTGAAGAATACCTGATAATTAGAAACACTTTCAATAAGCTTTTCGTTCTTATAATTAACTTTTAAAAACTCTTTTAAATCATTTTCAAAAACCAGCTCATCAAAATATCCTCCCGGCACCCTAACAGATTGTAGATAAGATGGTACATCTCCACCGCCATGATCTGCCGTTAAAAAAAGTGTATAATTTCCTTCTCCTACTTTTTCATCTAAAGATCTAAGTATTCTTGAAAGGTCTACATCTAGTCTAATATAGGCATCTTCCACCTCCTTAGAATCTACTCCAAAATTATGACCTATATAATCTGTGCTAGAAAAACTAATTGTAAAAAAATCTGTAAACTCATCTTCACCAAGATCTTCCTCTTCCAAAGTAGCAATTGCAAAATCTGCAAGGATAGAATTACCGTAAGGAGTAGATTTCAAAATATCTAGATCCCCGTTTTTTGAACTTAACTTCTTAAGATCATAAGGAAAAGTGGCAGTTTCTTGCCCAACAAATCCACCTTCAAAAGTATTTTTATCACTTCCACTTTCTGTATAAGTAGTAATATCTTTAATCGTATTCCATTCCTTTAGATAAGATCTGACTTTGTTTGAAGAATTAAATTTTGTCACCCACTCCGGAAGCTCTTCCATATAGTAAGAACTAGAAATGAACTTACCTTCTGTTCTACCATTAAACCAATATGCAGCATTTGCAGTATGCCCAGCTGGAAGTATAGCTCCTCTATCTTTTAAAGAGATACCAATAGTTTTACCTTTAAGCTGTGTAAACAGTCTATTTTCATCTGCAACGGTAGTAGCATTCATTCTATGAGGAGACATTTTACCTGCCGTAGACTGAGTCCCTATTGAATTAACACTAGCATCTTCTGTACAATAAACCTCTGATTTTTCATATTTATCATACCACCCATTACTAATTATACCATGATTTTCTGGAGTTGTTCCAGTATATATTGATGTATGTCCGGGAGCAGTATAGGTGGGAACATAGTTAAAATTATTATTCTTAAAATTATAACCTTCCCTAATTAATCTTTTAAAGCCATCTTCACCAAATTTATCCCAGAACCTTGTAAGATAATCATACCTCATTTGATCTACCACTACTCCAACAACCAACTTTGGTTTATCTGGATTAAGAGGATGCTGGTTGGGAGTTTGTGCCGTTCCTGATAAGGATTGAATTGCAATAAATAAGCAAAAAATAAGTCTTTTCATCTTGAATTGTGAAATTATTATAAGATCCAAAATTAAGAAAGTCTATCCGCTTAAAGATTAATTCTTAGTTAAATAGTTTCCTGATAAAAAATAGTATTTTAGCTTTACAAAAATTGCTTAATGAGCTACCTTCATTCCATTGGTGAATACTTTATAATGATTAAAGGCGTGTTTGGACGAATGACCAAACGCTCTGTACTTAAAGAATTGATCTTCAAAGAAATTGATGAATTAATAATAGGCTCCCTTGGGATAGTTGCTTTTATTTCCTTTTTTATTGGAGGAGTTGTGGCCATACAAACCGCCTTAAACTTAAACAATCCGCTTATTCCAAAGACACTAATTGCTTTTGCTGCACGTCAATCTATCATATTAGAATTTGCTCCAACCTTTATTTCCATAATTATGGCAGGAAAAGTTGGATCTTTTATTACCTCTAGTATTGGATCTATGCGAGTAACAGAGCAAATAGATGCGTTAGAGGTTATGGGAATAAACTCCCTAAATTACTTGATATTTCCAAAGATCATTGCCATGGCTACATACCCATTTGTAATAGCAATTGCGATGTTCTTAGGAATTATGGGAGCTTTTGCAGCAGCAGTTCTTGGAGGATTTGTAGGCGCAGATACTTTTATAACAGGATTACAGGATAGCTTTATAAGTTTCCACTTGGTATATGCTTTTATTAAGACATTCTTATTTGCGATGATCTTAGCCACCATACCAGCTTATCATGGATACTATATGAAAGGTGGCTCTTTAGAGGTTGGAAAAGCAAGTACCACCTCTTTTGTATGGACAAGTGTGGTTTTAATTATTACCAATTACATAGTAACTCAATTATTACTTAGCTAATGATAGAAGTAAAGAATCTACATAAAGGTTTTGATGGTGAAAAGATCCTAAAAGGTATTGATTTTGTTTTCGAGACCGGAAAGACGAACCTTATTATCGGCCAATCAGGATCAGGAAAGAGTGTTTTACTTAAATCTATGCTCGGACTTTTTATTCCTGATGAAGGAACCATAGAATATGACGGAAAACCTTACTCTAATTTTAGTGATGAGGAGAAAAGAGAATTACGTAAAGAGATAGGGATGGTTTTTCAAGGCGGCGCACTTTTCGATTCTATGACCGTAGAGGAGAATGTGATGTTTCCTTTAAGAATGTTTACGAAATCTCGCAAAAGAGATTTGAAAGATCGTGTAGCTGAAGTTTTAAAAAGAGTAAACCTAGAAGGTTCAGAAAACAAACTCCCTTCAGAAATTAGTGGTGGAATGCAAAAAAGGGTTTCTATAGCTAGAGCTATTGTTAACAAACCTAAATATTTGTTTTGTGATGAACCAAACTCGGGGTTAGATCCGAAAACGGCCACTGTTATAGATAATCTTATTCATGATCTAACCAAGGAGTATGACATCACTACAGTGATCATTACTCACGATATGAACTCTGTTCTGGAAATTGGAGAGAATATCGCATTTCTAAAAGATGGAGTTTTAGCATGGAAAGGAGATAAATCTCAGATCTTTAAGACCGAAGATGAAACCGTAACAGATTTTGTGTATTCTTCTAATCTATTTAAGAAAGTAAGAGATGCCCAATTACAGGGACATTAAAAGATTTCTTTAATTATAAGTTCTCACCAAAACAGTATCCAACTTTAATCTTAAGCCTAGCCACTTCTGAATTTTAACCAATTCTGTTCTTTGTTCAGATTTAGAGGTATTCTTCTTCCAGCTCACATTAAATGTTGGAATGGTATCTATTTTTGAAAAATTTGTAGAGATCGTATTTGCATAGCTTAGACTTTCCACCTTGTTGTAATTAACTTTTATCTCCTCACTTATATCTTTGAATGAAAATCCGCTAGATTTATATTTCATGAGTTCATTTTCCAGCAGCTGTATCTTAGCATCCTTATTTTCTAATACTTCCTGATTCTTCACATAAAGATCTTCCAAAATACCACTTTTAACCTGACTCGAGATAGAAGCCATATCACCACTAGTAGAAACCCCTTGGTGAACTATCAATTTTGAATCTTTAAGAACTTCGTTCTCCGCTAACTGTTCTCTCCAGGAAGCTAAAGTAGGTTCTGGCACCGGCACTCCAATTAAATAAACCTCAAGCCTTTTCTTTGCATAATCCTGATTGGATTTTACAGATTCTGCTCCACTATAGCGCACCACTTCACTTAGAAACTCTCTAGCTTTACTCTCATACACCTGCTTATTTAGTAAATTCACAAATAAAATAACACTTGGGATCATTACAATAATAGCAATTATAGAGGCCAATTGAGCAATTCGCTTTCTTCGCTTACTATTAGCATATCTCACTAATGGAAATCCTAAAAGTTTAGATACCACAAAAGTTGATAATGCTATAAAAACGGCATTTATAGAAAATAAATAGAGCGCACCGCCTGCATAAGACCATTTCCCTATAGCCAATCCATAACCAACAGTACATAAAGGAGGCATTAACGCGGTAGCAATAGCAACTCCAAAAATAACACTGGCAATAGTTCCTCGTTTAGTCTTGGCAACAATAAGAGCAAGTCCACCAAAAATAGCTACAAGTACATCTAAGATGGTAGGGTAGGTTCTGGCAATTAGTTCTGGTGTTTCCTCCTTAACAGGCGATATGAGAAAATAGGTGTAAGCAGTTAGAACACTTAGCCCTACCATCACACCCAAGTTAATAAAAGATTTGCGTAAGGTATCTACATCATTAATAGCTACAGAAAGACCTATACCCACTATAGGACCCATTAAGGGAGAAATAAGCATCGCCCCTATAACAACAGCTGTACTACTTACATTTAGTCCAATAGAGGCTACAAAAATTGAAAATATAAGAATCCATGCATTATGCCCCTTAAAAGATATATCTTTCTTAATGGCTTCTACAGTAGATTCCCTATCAGTATCATCTCTAATATCAAGAAGTTCAGAAATAAAATCTTTTATTCCTTTCCAGATCCCTCCTGCCTGAGAAAAATCTGTTTTGTCTATATTTTCTACCGGAGGGTTACTTCCTATATTTTCCTTATTTTCCATTCTTATCCGAAGTTATCTCCAAATTTTTGAATAACATTTGCTCTAATTTCTTTTATTTCCTGCTCCTTTTCTTTTGGAACGATCACTAAAACATTTTCTTCGTCTACAATAATATAATCTTCCAAACCATCTACCACAACCACTTTTTGTTTATGAGTGTAGATCATATTGTCTTTTGCTTCTAAAGGTATTAACTGTGCCCCTACAATCGCGTTGTTATGATCATCTTTCGCAAGTTCTGTATATAAAGCTCCCCAGGTTCCAAGATCATTCCAATCAAAATTTGCAGGAATTACATAAACCTGATCAGATTTTTCTAGAATAGCATAATCTATAGAAATGTTTTGCGCTTCCGGATAAGCTTCTTCAATAAATTCTAGCTCTTTAGATGTATTTAATATTTCTGAACCTTTATCAAATAGCTGAAACATTTCAGAACAATGCTCTTTAAACGAATCTACAATATATGAGGCTTTCCAAACAAATATCCCAGCATTCCATGCGTAGTTACCTTCTTCCAAAAACTTCTTTGCGTTTCTTAAGGATGGTTTTTCAGTAAATTTTTCAACTTTATTTAAACCCTGTCCTTCCGAAGTTTCATACTTAATATATCCAAATCCAGTATTAGGTCCAGTTGGCTTGATACCTAATGTGATAAGAATATCCTGTTCTGATGCTGCTTTAAAAGCTTTACAGATATCACTCTCAAACTTCTCTTCTTCTTTTATCCAGTGGTCTGATGGTGCTACAAGCATAACTCCATTAGAATTCATTTTTTTGATCTTCATTGCTGCTAACAAAATACAGGGTGCGGTATTTCTCATAGCAGGCTCTGCAATGATCTTATCTTTATCTATTTCTGGCAATTGCTCAATTACAAGATCTACATACTCATCATTAGTTAGAATTAGAATATTCTCGTAAGGAACGATCTTAGCGAGTCTATTAAATGTTTTCTGGAGTAAACTGTTTCCCACTCCCAACATATCATGAAACTGTTTTGGAAATTTTGAAGTGCTTACAGGCCAGAAACGAGACCCAACTCCACCTGCCATAATCACTGCGTAATAATTCTGATTGTAAATAGTAGTCATACTTAGATTTTTTTAATTAACCCGCAACAAGTTCTACCTCTGCATTGGGTTGAAATAGATATACTTTACCCGTTGCCACTTCCAGACACTCATATCTCTTTCTTAGTTTAGAACCTCGCTTAAAGACTTTACCATTATATATTCTAAAAATACCTCCCTGAGGGATCTCAAAAATATAGTTTTTATCGTTCTCAGAATCAAAATTCTTTAGAGCTACAGAAAGTCTTGCATCTGTGTCACTACTCGCCTTAGGATTCTTAAAATGATTTGCTATTAACGGCAACAGATCTTTAGGAAATATTTCTGTTCTTATAAATGGCAACATTAAGTTTTTAAAGGTAAGCTTCCATTCCTGTCCATGAGGTTTTATTCGACGACCGAAGTGTTCAAAGGCGACCAAATGAGCAATCTCATGGACCAATGTAATTAGAAATCTATATTTATTTAGATTAGCATTCACTGTTATTTGATGCGTACCATCTGCCATTCTCCTATAATCCCCATGCCTTGTCACTCGCTCATTTACAATTTTTAAATGAACCCTATTCTCCTCTATCAATTTGAATATTGGAGTCACGGAATGACTTGGGAGGTATTTCTGTAAAATATCTGACATACTCCTTCTACTTACGGGGTACTATTAGACACCTGTAACATTTTACCATTGTAATATTTATGACCCTTTAAACTGAAATCTACAATATACTCAGACATTTCTGCAGCAGACAGTGGCGCCATATATCCAGGAAAAGCTTCTTCTAACATCTCTGTTTGTACAGCCCCCAATGCTAACACATTAAAGCTAGGTCCATTTTCTTTATATTCTTCTGCTAATAATTCTGTTAATGTAATTACCGCACCTTTGCTAGAACTATAAGCAGAGAGACCAGGAAATTTCACACTTCCTTGAACTCCTCCCATACTGCTAATACTAACTACATGGGAATCTTTATCCATAAAAGGAATCACCTTCTGTGTTACTCCAACAACTCCAAATACATTGATATCATATACTTTTTTAAATTCACTTAACGAAGAATCTTTAAAAGGCTTATTTAAAATAGCTCCTGCATTATTAATTAGCACATCTACCTTCTGCCAGTTCCTAGACAAATACTCAGCAAGCGTATCAAGGTCTTTTTCTGAAGTGATATCAAAAGCTAAAGTTTCTACATTCTTAAGATCTAAAGATTTTACAGGCTCATCATTTCTAGAAATTGCTAACACTTTATGCCCAAGTTTAGAAAATGATTTCACCATTTCTAGACCAATTCCTCTACTAGTTCCAGTAATAACTATATGCTTCATCCTTAATTTAATTTTATTTCTTTTTCTGAAGAGTTCAACATGTGCTTTATCCCGGGAAGTACAGATTCAATAAAGCTAGCCATATGATCATAATCCATTTGTGAGGCTTCATCTAAAACATGATGGTAGTAATCATAATTAGTAAAATCAAAAGTACTCAAGGCCTGAGCAGGTATATTAAATTCAGTAAAAAATGAATAGTTATCGCTTCTCATAAAGAGATTATAATTCTTTGCTTGCGGCAAGAATCCTAAAACTTCTTCATTGGAATATTCATTGAATTTTTCTGCGAGGTTAGAACGTTCAAATCCGGTAAGATAAGCTTGGTAGCTCTTATCCTTCATTGGAACGCCTATCATTTCAAAATTGAACATTACATAAACATCCAAACCATCTTTTCTTAATCGTGAGGCTAAGTGCTTAGACCCTTTTAGTCCCAACTCCTCCCCAGAGAAAAGCGCGAAGATCACACTTCTCTTATTACTCCCGTTTTTAGATAATTGCTCTGCAATTTCCATAACTGCTACTGTCCCGGAAGCGTCATCATTTGCTCCATTTGCAATAGAATCATTACCCGCTTTTTTCCCCATACCTATGTGATCATAATGAGCCCCTAAAACAACATACTGATCTTTAAGAACAGGATCACTACCTTCAATTACCCCTACAATATTATATCCCGTAAGACTATCCACCTCGAAAGGGTCTCTATACGTTTCAAAATATGGTTGGATATTATTTTTTCTGAAATTTGCTTCTATATAATCTGCAGCTATGCCTTCACCTTTACTTCCTGTAGCTCTACCCATTAAAGAATCTGCAGCTAAAACGCTAAGCTTTTCTTTCAAAGCGACTGCGGAAACTTGGTAATTGGCCGTAGCCGAAACTACTGTTTGTTCTGTTTTAATAGTTTCTGATGATTTCTGGGTTGTATTACAAGAGGCAAAGCCCAAAAATAAAAACAACAAGCAATAATTGATATCAAATTTTCTCATATATCTAAAGATAAAAAAATCCCGCTATTACGCGGGATTTTGATTTATTATATTACATTATTTGTTGATCTATGCCAACATTGTAACAGGATTTTCTAAATAGCTTTTCAATGTTTGTAAGAAAGCAGCGCCTGTTGCACCATCTACGGTTCTATGATCACACGCTAAGGTAACCTTCATTGTGTTTCCAACAACGATCTGACCATCCTTAACAACTGGTTTTTCTACAATTGCTCCAACAGATAGAATCGCTGAATTAGGCTGATTTATGATACTTGTAAATTCTGTAATACCAAACATCCCAAGATTTGAAACTGTAAAAGTACTTCCTTCCATTTCTGAAGGTTGTAATTTTTTATTTCGAGCTTTACCTGCTAGTTCTTTTACGTTACCACCAATTTGCGTCATAGACATTTGGTCTGCAAATTTAATAACCGGAACAACAAGACCATCTTCTACTGCTACAGCAACACCCATGTGGATATGACTTGCAATCTTAGTAGAATCTCCCGTCCATTGAGAATTAACTCTAGGATGTTTTCTAAGTGCCATTGCAGAAGCTTTGATCACCATATCATTAAATGAAACCTTCACATCTGGAAGCTCATTAATTTGTTTTCTTGATGCCATTGCCACTTCCATATTCACCTCTATAGTTAGATAGTAATGTGGAGCTGTAAATTTAGATTCTCCTAAACGTTTAGCTATGGTCTTGCGCATTTGAGAGTTTTTAACCTCTTCAAAACTTTCTTCTCCTGCCGGAACGTAAGGGCGAGCTCCGCCTTTACTTTCTTCTGAAGCAGGGCTAGCAGAATCTTTTGCTTTTGCATCTGGCTTATCTGATGCTTTAAAAGATTCTATATCTTTCTTTACAATACGCCCATTTTCACCACTACCTTCAACCGCAGAAAGGTCAATTCCTTTATCTTCTGCCATTTTCTTGGCAAGAGGAGAAACAAATATTCTCTTCCCGTCTGAATGCGTTTTAGATGAACTATCTTCATTTGAAGACGTTTCTTCTGTTTGTTCTTCTTTAGAATCACTATCTGAAGAAGATGACTTTTTCTTTGGAGCGGCAGTTTTACCAGAACCAATTCCAGAAACATCAGTTCCTTTAGGTCCTATAATTGCCAGCAAGCTATCTACCTTAGCTGTTTCGCCTTCAGCAATTCCTATTTTTAATAAAGTTCCTTCATAGAAAGATTCAAATTCCATAGTAGCCTTATCGGTTTCTATTTCAGCAAGTATATCTCCTTCTTCAACTTTATCTCCTTCTTTTTTCAACCATTGAGCAACAGTCCCTTCTTCCATGGTATCACTCAACCTTGGCATGGTAATAATCTCCACACCCTCTGGCAATTCTCCTTCATTAGAATTGTCTTCAGAAGACTCCTCTTCTTTAGTCTCTTCAGATTCTTTAGTTTCTTTTTCTGAAGAATCTTCTTTCTTAACTTCTTTTTCTTTTGAGGAATCTTTAGATTCTTTAGAAGAATCTGAACCACCTTTTAAAAGCTCTGAAATATCTTCACCCTCTTCACCAATAATAGCCAGTAAAGTATCTACAGGTGCCGTTTCCCCTTCAGCAATTCCAATATGCAATAATGTCCCTTCATAAAAGGATTCAAATTCCATAGTAGCTTTATCGGTTTCAATTTCAGCAAGTATATCGCCTTCTTCAACCTTTTCACCTTCTTTTTTTAGCCATTTTGCAACAACACCTTCTTCCATGGTGTCGCTCAAACGTGGCATATTTATTACTTCAGCCATAATCTACTCTACTTTATTTGATAGGAATGGATAATCTTTTTGCTCATAAACAGCATCGTACATTAAGCTCTTATCTGGATAATCAGATTCTTCAGCAAATTGTTCACATTCAGTAACTAAATCCTTAACGCGCTTATCTATAGCTTTAATCTCTTTTTCGGTAGCATACTTTTTATCTTTAATAATATCCAAAACCTGAGTAATTGGATCTATCTTTTGATATTCTGCAACTTCGTCTTTAGTTCTATATTTTTGAGCATCACTCATTGAGTGACCTCTATACCTATAAGTTTTTAATTCCAGAAACGTTGGTCCGTTACCAGAACGAGCTCTATCGATAGCTTCAGACATAGCTTCTGCAACTTTAATAGGATTCATAGCATCTACAGGTCCACATGGCATATCATACGCTAATCCCATTTTCCAGATATCTGTACTTTTAGAAGTTCTGGCTACAGATGTTCCCATTGCATATCCATTATTCTCTACACAGAAAACTACTGGTAAATTCCAGTTTACAGCCATCGTTAGGGTTTCATGAAGAGAACCTTGACGCATAGCGCCATCTCCCATAAAAGTTAACGTTACAGCATCTCTTTTAAAATATTTATCTGCAAATGCTAGACCCGCCCCTAATGGAATCTGACCACCAACAATTCCGTGACCTCCATAAAAACGGTGCTCTTTAGAAAATATATGCATAGAACCTCCCAAACCTTGAGAAGTACCGGTCTTCTTTCCATAAAGTTCTGCCATTACTCTTTTAGGATCTACACCCATACCAATAGGCTGAACGTGATTTCTATAAGCAGTAATCATTTTATCTTTTGTAAGATCCATTGCATGTAAAGATCCAGCAAGGATTGCCTCTTGACCATTATATAAATGCAGGAAACCTCTCACTTTTTGCTGAATATAAACTTGTGCCAGTTTATCTTCAAACTTACGCCAGAATAGCATATCCTCGTACCACTTCAAATAGGTGGCTTTGGTAATTTTCTTCATCTACAAATTAATTTAAGGCCGGACAGTGGTTTTTGCCTAGCGGATAACAAAAATACTATTTTCAATAAGAATTGAAAACAGTTTTAATATTAAAAAATAACGAAATCGTTATAGATATGCATTATCAAATAATAAGGGTAAAAGCTCCTTTAATGAATGTGCTTTTACCACTTTCCCAGATTCGCCCATAAAATAGATCTCTATAGGAGCATCCTGTTTCACTTCATATTCTGCAATAGCCTGCCTGCATGCTCCACAAGGCGCAATAGGACTTACAACTCTATGATTCATAGACTTAGCAGAAAGCGCCATTTTTAAAATCTTTGCTTGCGGATATTTAGCTCCTGCATAATAAATAGCAGTTCTCTCTGCGCAAAGTCCAGATGGATATGATGCATTCTCCTGGTTAGAACCTACTACCACCTCTTCATTATCTAAAAGTATGGCAGCTCCAACTTTAAATTTAGAGTATGGAGCGTATGCATTATCCCTAACTTCAAATGCACTGTGCATTAGCGCTTGAATATCTGATGGCAACTCTTCAAAAGAGTCATAAACCTCCAAATTTGAGGTAATTGAAATAGATTTCATTTTATAATAAAATTTTAAAGGCCGCATAACTGCAGCCATTTTTTTTTAAAACTATTTAAGATCAAAAAGTATAATATAATCTAGTTATTTGTGTAAGCCTCCCCAAAATTAAACGTGAGGCCAAATCTCAAAGTACCTTCTAATGGGCTCACCACTTTGGAAGTGGAGAATAGATAGGAAACATCTATAATTACTGGAGCGTATTTAAAACCGGCTCCTATAGCTACAAATTTTCTAGAACCTTTAGTATCGCTTTCATTAAAATATCCAGATCTCAGTGAAAATGCATCTCTGTAAACATACTCACCCCCAAATGCCCAGGTTACTTCTCTCAATTCTTCAGAAAAACCATCTGGAGCGTCCCCAAAAGATTTGAATATACCTTCTATGGCTCCAATATTATTGTATTCTTCTTCATCAAAACTATCTATCTTTCCGTCATTATTAAAATCTTTTGGAGTAGGTACCAACAACTTATTAAACTCAACATAAGTTCCTAGCCTATTGTCTGCATCAAAAATAAAATCAAAACCTCCCCCAACTTTTAAATTGGTAGGAATAAAATTTTCCTGCCCTACTTCATCATACTTTATCTTCGGACCTATGTTGGAAAGATTAGCTCCTGCTCTAATTCTACCATCAAAATTTGATAGCACTATAGGTTCGCTTTGATAGAATGCTGCTACGTCCACTCCAAAACTTGAAGCTGCAGTGGCATCTTCCGTATTTACAGAAAGTTTAAGATCAGACCTTAAATATCTACCCGCTACTGCCATAGAGAAATTTTCATTTAATTTTAAAGAGTAAGATAGATCTAAAGTCATTTCGTTAGGACTTAAAACTAATGGAGATTCATCAAAACCTCCTTGTGCCTCAATAGATCCTAAACTAAAATATCTTAAACTTGCGGCTACAGCACTTCTATCATCTAACTTATTGAAATAAGTAAGATTCCCTAGAAATATATCATTTACAATATTGCTTAGGTACGGAGTATAAGACACACCTACTCCTTGTTGTGATTCTGAGAATGCATATTTTGCCGGATTCCATTGTTGCGAAAAGGCATCTGCAGAAGTGGCAACCCCCTGATCTCCCATACCGGCGGCCCTAGCATCTGCAGCAATTAGTAAAAAGGGAACTGCAGTTGTAATTACCCTATCTCTTTCATCTTGAGAATAACCTTGCATAGTAGATAAAAAGGCAACACCAAGAAATAGAATCGTAATTTTTCTCATCACTTCAATAAATGTTTAACAAATATATATTTTTATTCTTGTTAAGCTAACTCCCTTTTGTCTTTATTGTTGAAGTTTACTCAGTTTCATTTCAATATTATATGTTCATTTATAACTAATATGTGGTACATATATTGCTTTTACAAAATGTAATATATTCAATAATACTTAAAATTATTCGGAAATATAACATATATTAAGATCAAAGTTCAATATTTACAGCAAATTTCAAAATGCACACCAACAAGAATACTAGGAGATTAGGGTATTTTGAATCTATTAAAATAATCTTGTAATTTTCGCGTTAATTACTATATTGCAAAGCCTAAATTACTACATAAAGAGAACAAAAATATGAGGACTAATGTTGCCTTTAAAACACTATTTGCTATCGCGTTAGGCGCTAGCTTATTCAGTTGTAACAATTCCAAAGATTACAAAAATAACTCGAGAGCAACCGGCTGGGATATCAATTCTAAAGACGGTGGTTTTCAATATAAGACAGACTATAAGGAGCAGGAAGCTGGTCCGGGTCTTATTTTTGTAGAAGGAGGAACCTTTACTATGGGTAAAGTTCAAGATGACCCAATGCACGATTGGAATAATACGCCAACTCAACAGCATATTCAGTCTTTCTATATGGATGAGACAGAAGTTACCAATATGATGTATATGGAGTATCTAGACTGGTTGAAAAATGTATTCCCACCAGAAGAGGCCAATTATAGAAATATTTACACAGGTGCTGTACCAGATACTTTAGTTTGGAGAAACCGCCTTGGTTTTAACGAAACTATGGTGAATAACTACCTTCGCCACCCTGCTTATGGTAACTATCCCGTGGTTGGCGTAAACTGGATACAAGCTGTAGAATTTAGCAAGTGGAGAACAAACCGTGTGAATGAATTAATGTTAGAGAAAGAAGGTTTCAGTAAAGAAGGAGCCAGATTTACAGACATTAGCGCTGGTTCTACTTTTGATACAGAAACTTATTTGAATGCACCTAGCAAAGTTTACGGTGGTAATGATGAAGTTACTCGTGGTGGTAAAAATGCTGATAAATTAGGAACTGCAGCTGAAACCGGCGTAGATGGAGAACCTGGAAGCGGAGCGAAAAATATCTATGTACAACGTAAAGATGGAGTGTTATTACCAGAGTACAGACTTCCTACTGAAGCTGAATGGGAATACGCTGCTCTTGGAATGGTTGGAATTAGAAATTACAACGCTTACCGCGGAAGAAAGAAATATCCATGGGACGGACAATACACACGTTCTGGAGAAGCTCAAAGCCAAGGAGATCAACTAGCCAACTTTAAACAAGGAAGCGGAGATTATGGTGGAATTGCAGGATGGAGCGATGATGGCGCAGATATTACTGCGGAAGTTAAATCTTATGAACCTAATGATTACGGTTTGTATGATATGGCAGGAAACGTTGCAGAATGGGTAGCAGATGTATACAGACCTATTGTAGATGATGAATTTAACGATTTTAACTATTATAGAGGAAACGTCTATACTAAGAATTCAATTAATGAGGACGGTTCGGTAAAAATAGTAGCTCCAGACGGAGTTCAATTTGACACTTTAAGCAACGGGAAGATCGTAGCGAGAGGGTTACCAGGAGAAATTGCTCAAGAGCCTATTACAGAAATGGACACTTATTTAAGAACCAATTTTTCTGAAAGCGATAACAGAGACTATAGAGATGGAGATAAGAGCTCATCTAGATACTATGAGCCTTTTAACGAAATTTCAAGCCCATCTAAGAGAATGTATAACTCTCCTAATTTTGCAACCTCTTCAGATAGTTTAGGAAATGTAAAACCTAAGTATGACGACTCTGAAAGAACTACTTTAGTAAGTAATGAAGTTAGAGTTTACAAAGGTGGATCTTGGAGAGATAGAGCATACTGGTTAGACCCGGCGCAAAGAAGATATTTCCCACAAGATATGGCAACAGACTTTATAGGTTTTCGCAATGCAATGTCTAGAGTTGGATCTAAATCACAAAATAAAAACAAAACAGCAAGAAATTAAATTCTTATAACCTCTTTATAAAGACGGTTTAAAAAGTTTTCAAATTTGTTATAATTGATCTAGTATAGATTCTAATTTAAGAATCTAATAGAAGATTTTAAATTGACAAAAATGAATCTTTTTAAACCGTTTTTCTTTTTAAATTTATAGATGAAAATAGCTCAATTACACCAAATTTTTCTTGAAAGCAGCGGAATAACTACGGATACTAGGAATGTGAAGAAAGATCAACTTTTCTTAGCGCTAAAAGGAGATAACTTTAATGGTAACAAATTTGCTAGAGATGCCATTAGAAAAGGAGCTTCCTATGCTGTTATAGACGAATTGGAAACCTCAAGCGATAATGAACAACTCATTGTTGTAAATGATGTTCTCACAACATTACAACAACTGGCTAACTATCATAGAAATTATCTCAAAATTCCAATTCTAGCAATTACCGGAAGCAATGGAAAGACCACGAGTAAAGAACTAATAAACGCAGTACTAAAGCGTAAATTTGAAACCGTAGCAACTCAAGGGAATCTAAATAACCATATTGGCGTGCCACTAACCTTGCTTTCAATGAAAAGCACTACAGAGTTTGGTATTGTAGAAATGGGCGCTAATCATGCCAAGGAGATTGCAAGTCTTTGCAAAATTGCAGAACCAGATTATGGTTATATAACTAATTTTGGAAAAGCACATTTAGAAGGTTTTGGAAGCTTAGAAGGTGTAATAAAAGCTAAAAGTGAATTATATGAATTTCTAAGAGCTAATAATAAACTGTTATTTCTGAATTTAGACGACCCTAACCAATTAAATCAAACCTTAGACACGAATCACTACACTTTTGGAAAAAATTCTAATTCCAACGTACAAATTGATTATGTAGAGAACAATAAGGTAGCTGCAATTAAAGCAGACAATCAATCCTACATATCTAGCCTTACCGGATCTTATAACTCTATAAATATAGCTGCAGCAGTAACTATTGGAAAATACTTCAAAGTCCCTGTAGAGAGCATAAAAAAAGCAATTGCAGAATATAAATCAGAAAATAACAGATCGCAGATTGTAAACCTTAAGGATTGCACGGTAATTATGGATGCTTACAATGCGAATCCTACAAGTATGACTGCCGCAGTAGAGAGTTTCAAAAATTTACCTACAGCTAATAAGATGGTTATTTTAGGAGATATGTTTGAGCTTGGAGATAGTTCAAAATTAGAGCATGAACAAATTATTGAGCTTTTAAAAAAATTGAACTTCAATAGAAATTTCTTAGTAGGAAAGCACTTCTTCAATACGAATAACAAAGCAACCAATCTTTATAAGTTTAAAGATTTTGAAGAGCTAGCTGATACTATAAAAAAAGAAGAATTTAAAGACACGCACATACTTATAAAAGGATCTAGAGGAATGGCATTGGAAAGAGTACTGGACCTACTTAAGGCCAAGAGTTAAATTATGGATAGGGTTTATAATTGGCTTCTAATTCTAGAGGCCATTTTTTTAAAAGAGTTTTTAAAATTAAACCTATTAATACTGATATGTACAGCTATGACAAAAATTACAAATTAATCACAAATCTTAAACTTCAATAAAAATTAGCAATAAAAAAAGGCTCCCATATAATGGAAGCCTTTTTTCGTGGGCAATGAGGGATTCGAACCCCCGACCCCCTCGGTGTAAACGAGGTGCTCTGAACCAACTGAGCTAATTGCCCGATGCTTTTAAGCAAAGGTATAACAGTAAATTTTAACCAAAGCACTACTAAAATTTGCGCTCCTTTTGTGTGGGCAATGAGGGATTCGAACCCCCGACCCCCTCGGTGTAAACGAGGTGCTCTGAACCAACTGAGCTAATTGCCCGCTTTCGCGTGATTGCGGATGCAAATATAGTCCAGATTTTCTATTTCGCAAACAATAAATTAAAAAAACAATATATTTTTTTCAAGTCAACTTTTATGCTCTATCACCGTCTTAACCTAGCCTTACACAAGACGCTTAATATCAAATATTTATAAGAAGCTATAGTGATTATCCTTAGAGAAATGTCGCCCGAGTAAAACGTTAAAATATTATTCTATCTGATTAAAATGCAGAAAATAGACTCTAAAAACTATGTTTAGAGTACCTCTGCGACTACAAATGTACTACCACCAACAAAAATAACGTCAGATGCATCGGCGCTTTCTAGTGCAGTAGCATAAGCTACATTTACAGAAGAATAGACTTGTCCTGTTAACTCACATACATTGGCACTTTTCTGTAATAAATGCGCATCCAAACCTCTTGGTATATTAGGTCTACAAAAGTAATAGATAGCTTTCTTTGGAAATAACGGTAGCACTTTGCTTAGATCTTTATCATTAACCACCCCTAACACTATATGTAGTTTCTTATAGGGCTCTAGTTCTAACTGCTTCATCACATAAGTTAATCCTTCAGCGTTATGAGCGGTATCGCAAATAACCTTTGGAGAATCCTGAAGGACATCCCACCTTCCACGCAAACCCGTATTTACAATTACATTTAAAAGTCCGTTTTCTACATCTTTGTAACTTATTTTCCAACCAGTACTATTAAGTATTCCTAGTGCTGTAACTACAGTTTGAATATTATGTTGTTGATAAGAACCCTTTAGATCTGAAGTAAGATCTGTTTGCAACTCATCTTCAGCAAAAATAATTTTCGCATTTAAGTTAGCTGCTTTTTGTTGAAACACTGGTTTTGTCTCCGGTTGATTTTCGCCAATTACTATGGGAATGTTTTTCTTAATAATTCCTGCTTTTTCTCCTGCAATTACTTCTAAAGTTTCCCCTAACATTGCGGTATGATCTAAACCAATATTGGTGATCACAGAAAGTTCTGGAGTAATAATATTCGTAGAATCTAACCTTCCTCCTAATCCAACTTCTATTATAGCGATATCTACTTTCTCTTCAGCGAAATAATTGAAGGCCATTCCCACACTCATTTCAAAAAATGAAAGCTGATTCTTCTCAAGAAATTCCATATTCTCAGAAATGAAGTGAACCACCTTCTCTTCCGGTATTTCCTTTCCGTTAATCTTTATGCGCTCTCTGTAATCTTTTAAATGAGGAGAAGTATATAAACCAACCTTATAACCCGCCTCTTGAAAGATAGAAGCCAGCATATGACTGGTAGATCCCTTTCCGTTAGTACCACCAACGTGAATAGATTTAAACTGTCTTTCAGGGTTTTTTAAATGCTCAGAAAGCAAAATTATATTGGTGAGATCTTTTTTGAATGCGGTAGTGCCTACTCTTTGAAACATAGGCAACTGCTGAAACATCCAATCAACAGTTTGAGAATAGTTAAGCACTTATTCAGATAATTTGAAGTTATAGATAATTACACCAACTTGCTTTGAAGGTGCTTTAGCGTCACTATTAAACTTAGTAGCCATTGCTGCTCTTCTTGCAGGGTCTGTTAAACAGGTTGCGTTATTGGTAGTACCTTTAACACCGGGGATGGCTTTTGTAACCTGACCGTTCTGATTAACCTCAATTTGAACCACAACAATTCCAGACTCATTACAATCTTGCACGAATCTCTCCTTATTAAGCGCTCTACGACCTCCTAATTTGTAATTGCCATCACCATCAAGTCCTTTTCCATTACCATAATAAGAACTGGCATTTGGATCACCATCTCTACTTCCTTTGTCTCCTGCAACATTATCGTTTCCTTCGCCTCCAGAGGCTGTACCATCACTTCTAGGTCCATTTAAAATGCTACTCATAGCATCTGTAGTAGATTTATCTGGCGTTGGATCTGGTTTTTTTGCAGGCTCTACTTTTTTAGGGGGAACTATTGGTTTTTGTTTAACTACAGGTTTTTTTTCTACCTTCTTTTCAATAACAGGTGCCTCTACATTTTCCTGAGTTACAACTTCCTCTACCACAGGCTTTGGTTGTGAAACAACAGGTTGTGAAGCTTGCTTTGGAGCAGATTTAATAGCTTCTGTAGGCTGTTTTTCTCCAGAGCCAACATCAGAAGTTCCAAAATTAATAGCAATCCCATTTTCTGGGGGAGGATCTAAAAACGTTAATCCGAAGAAAATTAATATCAATAGAAGCAACACGTGTAATACTACCGTGATGGTAAGAGATTTCTTTTCGTGTTTAGTTTTAAGCATATTTACTTATAGTTCTATTTTGCTTCTAATTTTTCTCACTTTCTGGCTTCACAGCTAATACGATCTTATATCTATTTCTGTTAGCAATATCCATCACATTTACTGCTTTTTCAATTGGCACACCTTCTTCTGCTCTTAAGATAATAGTTGGATCTTCTACTCCTGTAAGTTTAGATATCAAAGTGCTTTCCAGCGCACTTTGACTTACCCTGTCATTATCAATATATACTTGTAGATCTTTTGTAATACTTACAGATAAACTGGAAGTATTTGTGGTCTTTCCTTTAGCTTTAGGCAAAATTAGATCTAAAGCTTCTGGAGTAATTGCCGGAGAGGTTAGCATGAAAAATATCAATAACAAGAATACAATATCTGTCATTGAGCTCATGCTAAAATCTGCGCTTACTTTATTTCTACTTCTTAAATTCATAATTAAGCTGGTTCATTTAATAGATCAAGAAAATCTACAGCTGTTGCCTCCATTTGATGAACCACTTTATCTGTTTTTACCACTAAGTGATTATAACCTATATATGCAATAATACCCACAATTAAACCAGCAACTGTAGTGGTCATTGCAGTATATATACCTTCTGCTAATAATCCCATCTCCGCCTGTCCACTGCTTGTAGCTAGGGTATGAAAAGCTAACACCATTCCTATTACAGTTCCTAAGAATCCAATCATTGGTGCTGCACCGGCAATGGTTGCCAAAATACTTACATTCTTTTCTAATTTATAAACCTCTAACCTACCTGCATTCTCAATAGCAGTATTGATATCTTCTAACGGACTTCCAATTCTAGAAATTCCTTTTTCAGTTAATCTTGCTACCGGAGTATTGGTTTGCGCGCATCTTATTTTTGCAGATTCTATATTACCGTTAAGTACACTATCTTTAATTTGAAGCATAAAATTCTTATCAACTTCGGTAGCTGCTTTTATAGCAAACAACCTTTCAAAATAGATATAAACGGCGGCAAATAAAAGGATAAAAAGTATCCCGATAATTATCTGGCCTCCCACGCCACCACTTAGCATTAGATCAAATAACGACAGGGTTTTTTCTTCTACAACCGGTTCCACATCTTGGGCAGCTTGTGCCAGGTCACCTTCTTGGAAAAAGTACATCATAAATAAGTATAGGTTTTTTAATGTAACGTGAGATTAGTATTTTAATTGTAAAGATATCATTAAACCAATTGCTTTAACGCAATTTCAAAAGCGGTTCTACTAATATTTGTTTTTGAATTATCTGAGTTATACGTATTCTGAATTGCATTTCTAATAGTTGCAGAAGTATCATTAAATATAGACTCATCTGTCATCTGCACTCTTCCTTCCATAAAATAGGCAAAAACTCTAGCCATACCACAGTTTGCAATAAAATCTGGAATTACACTTACTTTCTCGTCGGTATGCTCCATAATAGATCCAAAGAAGATCTCTTTATCTGCAAAAGGAACATTAGCACCACTAGAAATTACTTCTAACCCACCTTTAATAAGATTATCAATTTGGTTTTGAGTAACTAATCTAGAAGCTGCACACGGTGCAAAAATATCAGCATTCAAATTCCATATCTTCTCATTGATCTCTTCAAACGGAATTAGATTATCGTGCTTTAACGTATTTCCATCTTTATTCAAGAAAAGTGCTTTCATTTCTTCAAAAGTGAAACCTTCTTCATTTATTAAACCTCCTACACGGTCAATAATTCCAATAACCTTCACTCCAA
This sequence comes from Gillisia sp. Hel_I_29, assembly GCF_000744275.1. NCBI lineage: Bacteria > Pseudomonadati > Bacteroidota > Flavobacteriia > Flavobacteriales > Flavobacteriaceae > Gillisia > Gillisia sp. Hel_I_29. The sequence continues at coordinate 539,206 of NZ_JQLP01000005.1, read as the reverse complement.
TTTGAGAAAGATAATAAGCTGCTGCAGAACCTACATTTCCAAAACCTTGAACAATTGCTTTCTTTCCTTTAAGATCTCCACCATAAATATCGTAATAATGATGAACAGCCTCTGCAACTCCATAACCGGTGATCATATCTGCTACAGTATATTTCCTACTCACATCTGGAGAAAAATCTTCATTTTCTAATACTTTAATTACCCCGTGACGTAATTGACCAATTCTATTGATCTTATCTGCTTCTGATGGTTGAAAATGTCCGTTAAAAACACCTTCTTGAGGATGCCATACACCACAATCCTCGGTAATTGGAATTACTTCATGTATTTCATCTACGTTAAGATCTCCACCGGTTCCATAGTAACTTTTCAATAAAGGAGAAACAGCTTTATACCAACGTTCTAAAACTCCTTTTTTACGAGGATCATTTGGATCAAAATTAATTCCTGATTTTGCTCCACCAATAGCAGGCCCGGAAACGGTAAATTTCACTTCCATGGTTTTTGCCAAAGAAAGCACTTCATTCATATCAAGACCTTGTCTCATTCTGGTTCCTCCACCTGCAGCACCACCTCTTAAAGAGTTGATCACTGTCCAGCCTTCAGCCTCAGTTTCACGGTCTTTCCAGTTAAATACTATTTCAGGAGCTTTATCTTCGTATATCTTAAGTAATTCTTTCATATATAATTCAGTTTGATCGCAAATATAAAAAACAAATATGCGGTTAAGTTGGATTTTCTAAAAATTTAAAGTTCAAATATCACGCCAGAAGAGTGGTCATGAGCGGCTCCGGTAACAGAACTTAACACATTATTTTCACCAAGTAATTTTAACACTCCTAAGAACCCAAAAATTAGAGCTTCTTTATAGTTGATAATAGTTGCTGAAGGAATTTCAATCTTAGTCTTGGTTCGCTTCTGAATTAATTCTATCAAAAAAGTATTAAAACTTCCTCCTCCAGTAATCAGTACTTTAGATGATGTTAAATTATCGAGATTTTTTGTAATCTGAAGCGCAACATGGTGTGTAAACGTGCATAAAATAGAAGGAATATTCTCTTCATACTTCTGAAGAATAGGAAAAACATTTTCATTCACCCATTCTATTCCTAAAGATTTAGGTGGATTTTTTTTATAGAAATCTAAATTTTGAAGTTCTTCTAAAAGTTCTATATTCAATTGGCCAGCTCTAGCAATCTTTCCTTCATCATCATAATCATAACCTAACTTTTCAGCATAAAAATTTAAAACGGTGTTCACAGGGCAAATGTCGTAGGCAATTCTAGTGATATTCTCTGTAGAAATATTTGCGAACCCACCCAAGTTTAAGCAATAGTTATATTCATGAAACAACAGATCATCTCCAATTGGAACTAAGGGTGCACCTTGACCTCCCAATGCAACATCACCTACCCTAAAATCACAAACCACATTCTCTTTTATTAAAGTTGTCAATTCAGGAAGATTGCCAATTTGGAGCGTATAATTATTTTCAGGTTCATGCTTAATAGTATGCCCGTGAATACATACAGCATCTAAGTTGTTGACACCATTCTCTTCTTTGAATTTATTTATTTGTGCAGCTAAATAAGCAGTATAATCATTATTTAAAACAGCTAATTGTTCGTCATTAAAATGAATTGCATTTGACAGTCTAGTCTTCCATATAGCAGAGTACGAATAAGTGGTAGCATTTTCTATGGAGAAACTCCAAGATTTAGACCTAGTAAATGTAACAAGAGCAATGTCGATTCCATCTAGAGATGTTCCAGACATTACCCCCAAAACTTTAAACCTATTTTTTTTCATATTCGTAAAAATAATTATTCTTTATTGAATAATAGGGGTCAAAATCTTATCTTTGCTGACAAAAAATTGAATTTTTAAAATAAATTGACCATATGGATTTTAAACTTACAGAAGAGCATATAATGATTCGGGATGCAGCAAGAGATTTTGCAAAATCTGAACTGTTACCAGGGGTGATTGAGCGTGATGAAAAACAGGAATTCCCATCCTCTCAGATCAAAAAAATGGGAGAATTAGGATTTCTTGGAATGATGGCATCTCCAGAATATGGCGGTGGTGGAATGGACACTGTATCTTACGTTCTTGCAATGGAGGAAATTTCTAAAATAGATGCATCTGCATCTGTAGTAATGTCTGTAAATAACTCTTTAGTATGTTGGGGACTGGATACTTTTGGATCTGAAGAGCAAAAAAAGAAATATCTTACTAAACTTACTACTGGAGAATCTATAGGAGCTTTTTGTTTATCTGAACCGGAAGCAGGAAGTGATGCAACTTCTCAAAGAACTACAGCAATAGACAAAGGAGATCACTACGTTTTAAACGGAACTAAAAACTGGATTACTAACGGTAGTTCTGCAGACTTTTATTTAGTTATAGCACAAACAGACAAGGAGAAAAAGCACAAAGGTATCAATGCCTTTATAGTAGAAAAAACCTGGGAAGGATTTGAGATAGGACCCAAAGAACAAAAATTAGGAATTAGAGGTAGTGATACACATTCCCTTATTTTTAACGATGTTAAAGTTCCAAAAGAAAATAGAATAGGAGAAGATGGATTTGGGTTTAAATTTGCGATGAAAACTCTAGCGGGTGGAAGAATAGGTATTGCAGCGCAAGCATTAGGAATTGCTGCTGGAGCTTATGAATTGGCTTTAGAATACTCAAAGGTTAGAAAAGCATTTGGTACTGAGATTTGCAATCACCAGGCTATAGCGTTTAAATTAGCAGATATGCACGTTTCTATAGAAGCTGCAAGACATTTGGTGATGAAAGCAGCTTGTGATAAAGATAATGGTGGTGATTATGACCTTTCAGGAGCCATTGCTAAACTATATGCATCTCAAGTTGCTATGGATGTTTCTGTAGAAGCTGTTCAAGTGCATGGTGGGAACGGATATGTAAAAGAATATCATGTAGAACGTTTAATGCGTGATGCTAAAATTACGCAGATCTATGAAGGAACCTCAGAAATTCAGAAGATCGTAATTTCCCGAAGTATTTTAAATAAATAGCAATTATCTTAATATATATTTTGAAGCAGCCTTAGGGCTGCTTTTTTTAGATCTATACTTTATAACACTCAGTAAAATCTACTCCTCAAGTTATATATAGCACGTTAGAGAACATAATACTTTAGCAATATAATAGTAGTATCTCTATTCGATTAGTGCGTCCCGCTAAACCGGATGGTTTATCGCCGGGCTTTTCGCGCTACGTGGTAGCTTGCTACAATCCCTGGCAGAGTCAGCATCAAATTCTAATATAAAAACACACCACCCCATCTGGAGGTAATCTCCAGATGGGGTTGTGTATTTTATATAGGAACTGAAGTGTTGCGAATTGGGTATATAAAACAACAACACCCTTTCCGGGATATCGTTATCCGGAAGGGGTTTTATGATGTTTAACGCTGGGTTGTTCCTATTTTTCCTATTTGAGTATAGGGTATAAAAAAACCCCTTCATCTGGTGATGAAGGGGTTTTCAAAAACAAGGCGACGACATACTCTCCCACAATACAGCAGTACCATCTGCGCTAACGGGCTTAACTTCTCTGTTCGGAATGGGAAGAGGTGAGCCCCGATGCAATAGCCACCTTAAATCTTTAAGCAGTGATACACTCCAAAGTGTATAACTAACTTCTAATAACATAACATATATAGGAAATAAACAATAGAAGAAAATTAGATAAATAACAATGCAATTAGATAGGTTTTTCGCTCCCATCCTATTACTAGGATGGGAACTGCACTAAGCTTTACGGATTATTAGTACCACTCGGCTATGACATTACTGCCTTTACACCTATGGCCTATCAACGTGGTAGTCTCCCACGGTCCTTTAAAGAAATCTCATCTTGTGGTGGGTTTCGCGCTTATATGCTTTCAGCGCTTATCCCTTCCGAACGTAGCTACCCAGCAATGCCACTGGCGTGACAACTGGTGCACCAGAGGTTCGTCCAACTCGGTCCTCTCGTACTAGAGTCAGATCCACTCAAATTTCTAACGCCCACTGTAGATAGAGACCGAACTGTCTCACGACGTTCTGAACCCAGCTCGCGTGCCACTTTAATGGGCGAACAGCCCAACCCTTGGGACCTTCTCCAGCCCCAGGATGTGACGAGCCGACATCGAGGTGCCAAACCCCCCCGTCGATGTGAGCTCTTGGGGGAGATCAGCCTGTTATCCCCGGCGTACCTTTTATCCTTTGAGCGATGGCCCTTCCATGCGGAACCACCGGATCACTATGCTCTACTTTCGTACCTGATCGACCTGTATGTCTCTCAGTCAAGCTCCCTTATGCCATTGCACTCTACGCACGGTTACCAAGCGTGCTGAGGGAACCTTTAGAAGCCTCCGTTACTCTTTTGGAGGCGACCACCCCAGTCAAACTACCCACCAAGCATTGTCCTTCCATTGGAAGTTAGGCTTCAAACAAGTAAAGGGTGGTATTTCAACAATGACTCCACCACACCTAGCGATGCAGCTTCAACGTCTCCCACCTATCCTACACATCACTTGTCCAAAGTCAATACTAAGCTATAGTAAAGGTGCACGGGGTCTTTTCGTCCCACAGCGGGTAATCGGCATCTTCACCGATACTACAATTTCACCGAGCTCATGGTTGAGACAGTGTCCAGATCGTTGCACCATTCGTGCAGGTCGGAACTTACCCGACAAGGAATTTCGCTACCTTAGGACCGTTATAGTTACGGCCGCCGTTTACTGGGGCTTCAATTCAATGCGTCGCCGAAGCTAACATCTCCTCTTAACCTTCCAGCACCGGGCAGGTGTCAGGCCCTATACGTCATCTTTCGATTTAGCAGAGCCCTGTGTTTTTGATAAACAGTCGCCTGGACCTCTTCACTGCGGCCCATCCGAAGATGGGCGACCCTTCTCCCGAAGTTACGGGTCGATTTTGCCTAGTTCCTTAACCATGAATCTCTCGAGCACCTTAGAATTCTCATCCCAACTACCTGTGTCGGTTTACGGTACGGGCTGCCACCACTTGCTTTTCTTGGAAGTCGATTTGCTAGATTATCACGCCGGCCGAAGCTTTTGTGTACTATCGCCGTGTTACCACTGGCTTCAACGTACTATTCCGTCAGTACGCACTAACTTTTCGCCTCCGTCACGTTTAACGTGGGGCAGGTACAGAAATATTAATCTGTTGTCCATCCACTAACCCATTCGGGGTCGCGTTAGGTCCCGACTAACCCTCAGCTGATTAGCATAGCTGAGGAAACCTTAGTCTTTCGGTGTGCGGGTTTCTCGCCCGCATTATCGTTACTTATGCCTACATTTTCTTTTCTAATTAGTCCAGCATACCTCGCAGTACACCTTCAACCCTATTAGAATGCTCCCCTACCACTTACAGTAATCTGTAAATCCATAGCTTCGGTAGTATATTTATGCCCGATTATTATCCATGCCGAACCGCTCGACTAGTGAGCTGTTACGCACTCTTTAAATGAATGGCTGCTTCCAAGCCAACATCCTAGCTGTCTGGGCAGTTCAACCGCGTTTTTTCAACTTAATATACATTTGGGGACCTTAGCTGATGGTCTGGGTTCTTTCCCTCTCGGACATGGACCTTAGCACCCATGCCCTCACTGATAAAAATCATTTTATAGCATTCGGAGTTTGTCAGGAATTGGTAGGCGGTGAAGCCCCCGCATCCAATCAGTAGCTCTACCTCTATAAAACTAAATTATCGCTGCACCTAAATGCATTTCGGGGAGTACGAGCTATTTCCGAGTTTGATTGGCCTTTCACCCCTACCCTCAGGTCATCCCAAGACTTTTCAACGTCAACGGGTTCGGTCCTCCACTATGTGTTACCACAGCTTCAACCTGCCCAAGGGTAGATCACACGGTTTCGCGTCTACCACTACCAACTACAGCGCCCTATTAAGACTCGCTTTCGCTACGGCTCCACCTCTTAAAGGCTTAACCTTGCTGGCAACGGTAACTCGTAGGCTCATTATGCAAAAGGCACGCCGTCACCCCTAAAGGCTCCGACCGCTTGTAAGCGTATGGTTTCAGGATCTATTTCACTCCGTTATTCACGGTTCTTTTCACCTTTCCCTCACGGTACTGGTTCACTATCGGTCTCTCAGGAGTATTTAGCCTTAGCGGATGGTCCCGCCAAATTCATACAGGGTTTCTCGTGCCCCGCACTACTCAGGATACCACTATCAATAACGCTCTTTACCTATACGGGACTATCACCCTCTATGGTCACTCTTTCCAAAGTGTTCTAATTCATTACGCATCAAATATCGTGGTCCTACAACCCCAATAAGTCCGTAAACTCATTGGTTTGGGCTAATGCGCGTTCGCTCGCCGCTACTTGCGCAATCACTATTGTTTTCTTCTCCTCCGGGTACTTAGATGTTTCAGTTCCCCGGGTTCGCCTCCTTGCGGATAATACATCTTCAATGTACTGGGTTGCCCCATTCGGATATCTGCGGATCAATTTGTGTGTGCCAATCCCCGCAGCTTTTCGCAGCTTATCACGTCCTTCATCGCCTCTGAGAGCCTAGGCATTCCCCATACGCCCTTATTTAGCTTATGTGCTTTTACCTAATTTGCTCTGTTATTATTAAAACGCCGTGCAGCAGTTCTAATAACAACGATTATTATTTATTCTTTTGCACTTACAATGTAATTGTAAGCACCTAATGTTTCTCGTATTCTTTATTTCCCAATATGTCAATGAACGTTTTTCCCTTATAACGACCCCTTTTCGATGGTAACCAAACGAAGTATACTAATGTATCCTGGTTGTTTGAATTACCTATACCCAAAAGATCTAGGAATAGTGGAGAATATCGGAGTCGAACCGATGACCTCCTGCGTGCAAGGCAGGCGCTCTAGCCAGCTGAGCTAATCCCCCATTTTCGAAATTCAGAACTATGAATTCAGAATTAAAATGATTAGAATTCTCAACTTCTAAAATTTCCTATAATTTTAATGAACATCTTTTACAACTCTCGCTATAAAAAGTAGTCTCAGGCAGACTCGAACTGCCGACCTCTACATTATCAGTGTAGCGCTCTAACCAGCTGAGCTATGAGACTGTCTAATTTAAGAGACATTTCTCAAGGTCTCCCTTTATTCTTTAATAATTAAATTGACAGGAATCAAGACAAAAACAAAATCTTAAGAGATCTGCTTTGTAACTGCGATTGCTCTTTAATAAGCAATACTCTAGAAAGGAGGTGTTCCAGCCGCACCTTCCGGTACGGCTACCTTGTTACGACTTAGCCCCAGTTACCAGCTTCACCCTAGGCCGCTCCTTACGGTGACGGACTTCAGGTGCTTCCAGCTTCCATGGCTTGACGGGCGGTGTGTACAAGGCCCGGGAACGTATTCACCGCATCATGGCTGATATGCGATTACTAGCGATTCCAGCTTCACGGAGTCGAGTTGCAGACTCCGATCCGAACTGAGATAGGGTTTATAGATTCGCTCCTGCTTGCGCAGTGGCTGCTCTCTGTCCCTACCATTGTAGCACGTGTGTGGCCCAGGACGTAAGGGCCGTGATGATTTGACGTCATCCCCACCTTCCTCACAGTTTGCACTGGCAGTCTTGTTAGAGTTCCCGACTTGACTCGCTGGCAACTAACAACAGGGGTTGCGCTCGTTATAGGACTTAACCTGACACCTCACGGCACGAGCTGACGACAACCATGCAGCACCTTGTAAATTGCCCGAAGGAAAAGGTGTTTCCACCCCTGTCAATCTACATTTAAGCCCTGGTAAGGTTCCTCGCGTATCATCGAATTAAACCACATGCTCCACCGCTTGTGCGGGCCCCCGTCAATTCCTTTGAGTTTCATTCTTGCGAACGTACTCCCCAGGTGGGTTACTTATCACTTTCGCTTAGCCACTCAGTCTTGCGACCGAACAGCTAGTAACCATCGTTTACGGCGTGGACTACCAGGGTATCTAATCCTGTTCGCTACCCACGCTTTCGTCCATCAGCGTCAATAAATTATTAGTGATCTGCCTTCGCAATCGGTGTTCTATGTAATATCTATGCATTTCACCGCTACACTACATATTCCAACCACTTCATAAGTATTCAAGAACAACAGTATCAATGGCAATTCTATGGTTGAGCCACAGACTTTCACCGCTGACTGATTGTCCCGCCTACGGACCCTTTAAACCCAATGATTCCGGATAACGCTTGGATCCTCCGTATTACCGCGGCTGCTGGCACGGAGTTAGCCGATCCTTATTCGTACAGTACCGTCAAGCTCCCTCGCAAGGGAGTGTTTCTTCCTGTATAAAAGCAGTTTACAACCCATAGGGCCGTCTTCCTGCACGCGGCATGGCTGGATCAGGCTCTCGCCCATTGTCCAATATTCCTCACTGCTGCCTCCCGTAGGAGTCTGGTCCGTGTCTCAGTACCAGTGTGGGGGATCTCCCTCTCAGGACCCCTATCTATCGTAGCCATGGTAAGCCGTTACCTTACCATCTAGCTAATAGAACGCATACCCATCTTATAGCCATAAATGTTTAATCATCAATTAATGCTAATCGATAATACTATGGGGCATTAATCCAAATTTCTCTGGGCTATTCCCCTCTATAAGGTAGGTTGTATACGCGTTACGCACCCGTGCGCCGGTCGTCGGCGGTGCAAGCACCCCGTTACCCCTCGACTTGCATGTGTTAAGCCTGCCGCTAGCGTTCATCCTGAGCCAGGATCAAACTCTTCATCGTTAATCTTTAAATAATATAACAATTACAAGGTCTTCTTCTATTACTATCTCCGAAAAGATAATAACAGCTCAAAATTCTATTCTAGTCTTGATTCGTATTCTTTTGGTTTCTTCTGCCATTCTTGCGAACAACATTTGAAACGCGCTGTCAATTCAATATATCAATGAACTTAGTTGATCTCCTCTTAACGAAGAGCTCATTGTGAAATTAAAGGAGTTGAACCTTCTTTTTTTTACTACCCTATCCCGGGATTTCAATTCAGTATTTTGTAGTGATCGTATCCGCTGTGTAAGCGGCTGCAAATATACAACGCTTTTTCTTTAACTTCCAAACTTTATTTTAAAGTTTTTTGAAGTTTTTTTTGACCCCTTAGTAAGAAGTAAAAACCGCCGCAACCCACACTAGTAAAGAACTTTCTTACTCCTCAAACAACACCTTCATGTCATTCTCAAAGCGGATGCAAATGTACAACTCTTTTTCTCTAACCAGCAAACTTATTTGAAAAATATTTCGAATGTTTTTTTTAAAAGCCAATAATAAAAAATGGGTTATAAAAATACAATCTTTTTTTACAATCAAACAAATCAATTACAAAATATTTTAAAGAACTTTCGCCTCTCGTTTCCTCCTAAGCGGGTGCAAATATAGTTAGGATAAATAAACCTGCAAGTTATTTATCCAGTTTTGTCCAATCCAAAACAAAAATAGTTTATAAACTATTGATTCTTTAAAGATTAGAATTTATATTTTTTTTCAAAAGGAACACTTTTAATAGCATACCAGTTACCTTATTATACATACACTAAAAAAGATATTACAATTTGTGTTAGGGATAGCAGTGACATCCTTTTGGATCCCTGTCGTGTAATTACCATATACTCTATGACTATTCACTGCATTCTTGCTTAAAAAATAAGATAAGAGAAACCAAAAGATAGAGCGAATAGCCCGGCCTGTGTCTTTCCACCGGCAACACCCAAGAAAAAAGGAATATATACATAGGTATATTGTGCAACCGCATTTATCCTATTATCTTTGCTATATAATATTAGAGGAAATGATAAAGATAAGCTTGCCGGATGGCACTATTAAAGAATTTGAAAGTGGCGCTACTCCTATGGACGTTGCCAGAAGTATAAGTGAAGGATTTGCGAGAAATGTAATTTCTGCCAAATACGATGATACCGTGATTGAAACTACTACTCCACTTACTAGCGACGGAAGCCTTACTTTATACACATGGAATGACAAGGAAGGTAAAAAAGCTTTTTGGCATTCTACCTCTCATGTAATGGCTCAAGCTATTGAAGCTCTATACCCTGGATCTAAGCTTACTATAGGACCAGCTATTGAAAATGGATTTTATTATGATGTAGATTTTGGTGAGCAAAAGATATCTGAGAACGACTTTAAAAAGATCGAGGATAAGATGTTGGAAATTGCAAGAGGAAAACATGATTTCTCAATGCGCTCTGTTTCTAAAGAAGAAGCTTTGTCTTATTATAAAGATCAGGAGAATCCTTTTAAGGTAGAATTAATAGAAAACCTGGAAGATGGAACTATTACTTTTTGTGACCATGATACCTTTACAGATTTATGTAGAGGTGGCCATATTCCAAATACAGGAATAATTAAAGCAGTAAAATTAATGAGTGTTGCCGGCGCTTACTGGAGAGGGGATGAAAACAAGCCACAACTTACTAGGGTTTACGGAACCTCTTTCCCTAAACAGAAAGATCTAAAGGAATACCTTGAATTACTTGAAGAGGCTAAGAAAAGAGATCATAGAAAATTAGGAAAGGAATTAGAACTTTTTACTTTTTCACAAAAGGTAGGACAAGGTTTACCATTATGGTTACCTAAAGGAGCTGCACTTAGAGAGCGTTTAGAAAACTTTTTAAAGAAAGCGCAGAAGACCGCCGGTTATGAAATGGTAGTAACTCCGCATATTGGACAAAAAGAACTTTATGTTACTTCCGGACATTATGCTAAATATGGAGCAGATAGCTTTCAGCCAATTCACACTCCAAACGAGGGGGAAGAATTTTTATTGAAACCTATGAACTGCCCACACCATTGTGAAATATATAATTCTTCACCGTGGAGTTATAGAGATCTTCCGAAGAGATTTGCAGAATTTGGTACGGTCTATAGATATGAACAAAGTGGAGAACTACATGGATTAACAAGAGTTCGTGGCTTTACTCAAGATGATGCTCATATTTTCTGTACTCCAGATCAGCTAGATTCTGAATTTAAAAAAGTGATAGATCTTACTTTATATGTATTCGATTCTTTAGGCTTTAAAGATTTTACAGCTCAGGTATCTTTAAGAGACCCTGACAATAAGGAGAAATATATTGGTAGTGATGATGTTTGGGAAAAGGCAGAATCTGCCATAATTTCAGCAGCAAAAGAAAAAGGTTTGAACTATGTCATTGAAAAAGGGGAAGCTGCTTTTTATGGTCCGAAGTTAGATTTCATGGTTAAAGATGCTTTAGGAAGAAGTTGGCAGTTAGGAACCATTCAAGTAGACTACAATTTACCTGAAAGATTCGATCTTACTTATAAAGGGAGTGACAATGAAACTCACAGACCTGTAATGATTCACCGTGCCCCTTTTGGCAGCATGGAGCGCTTCATTGCTGTATTGCTTGAAAATGCAGGAGGAAATTTTCCTCTATGGTTAATGCCAGAACAAGCTATTATTCTCTCTCTCAGTGAGAAATATGAAAAATACTCACAAAAAGTTTTAAGTTTGTTAGAAAATGACGAAATTCGCGCCTTGGCTAATCATAGAAATGACACCATTGGTAAGAAGATTCGTGATGCCGAGATGAGTAAGATCCCTTATATGTTAATTGTTGGGGAGCAGGAAGAGAAGGATGGTACGGTTTCTGTACGTAAACACGGAGAAGGTGACATTGGAACAATGTCTATAGAAGACTTCGCAGAATTAGTAAACAACGAAATAAAGAAAACGCTAAAAACGTTTAAAGTTTAATTAAAATTATATAGCCATAGCAATACGTAGAAAAAGATCGAAGCGACCGCTTAGAGAAATTAAAGAAGACCAGCACCGTATTAACGGTAAAATTCGCTCAGATGAAGTTCGTCTTGTGGGTGAAAACGTTGAAATGGGCGTTTATCCTATTAGAAAAGCTTTAGAGATTTCTGAAGAGCAAGGTTTGGATTTAGTAGAAATTTCTCCTAATGCCAAACCGCCTGTAGCCAAAGTAATGGACTACAAGAAATTTCTATATGAGCAGAAGAAAAGAGAGAAAGTTTTAAAAGCAAAAGCCAGTAAGGTGGTTGTTAAAGAGATTCGTTTTGGACCTCAAACAGATGATCATGATTACGAGTTCAAGAAAAAAAATGCAGAGAAATTCTTAAAGGATGGTGCCAAGTTAAAGGCATTTGTATTCTTTAAAGGACGTTCTATTGTATTTAAAGATCAAGGACAAATTTTGTTATTAAGATTGGCACAAGATCTTGAAGAATTAGGGAAGGTAGAACAGATGCCTAAATTGGAAGGAAAACGTATGACTATGTTTCTTTCTCCTAAGAAATCTAAATAAGAAAATAAGAACGTTAATTATAAAATTATAAGAGCATGCCTAAAATGAAGACTAAATCTAGTGCCAAAAAGCGTTTTAAGCTTACCGGTACTGGTAAAATAAAAAGAAAGCACGCGTTTAAAAGTCACATCTTAACAAAGAAGTCTAAAAAACGTAAATTAGCTTTAACTCATAGTACATTAGTACATGATGCAGATAAAAGTAATATCAAACTTCAACTTAGATTAAAATAAGTTGAACCACTTGATGGTTTAATCAATTTAAAAACCCTGGAGATAGGCTAAGAGAATTTAAATACATCTTTTAGAAGTGTTGAAAAACCGCCTACTACAAAAACAATTTAAAATATGCCAAGATCAGTAAATTCAGTTGCTAAAAGAGCCAGAAGAAAAAAGGTTTTAAAGCAAGCAAAAGGTTACTTTGGACGTCGTAAAAACGTTTGGACTGTAGCTAAAAACGCGGTTGATAAAGCAATGCTTTATGCTTACAGAGACCGTAAGGTTAAGAAGAGAAATTTCCGTTCATTATGGATTATGCGTATTAACGCTGCAGCCAGATTACATGGAATGTCTTATTCTCAATTTATGGGTGGAATGAAAGCTAACAGTATCGGTTTGAACAGAAAAGTTCTTGCAGATTTAGCTATGAATCAGCCAGAAGCGTTTAAAGCTTTAGTAGACAAAGTAAAATAAATTATATACAGATTAACGTTCTTATTAAAAAAGTCTCACTTTAATTAGTGAGACTTTTTTTTATTTTCAAGAATCTAAGTCTTGATTTTTTTCTTCTTAGCTGCTGGAAAGAGAATATTGTTTAGAATTAACCTATAACCCGGTGAGTTAGGATGCAGTGATAATTCTGTTTTAGGATCTCCTACCCTATGCTGAAAATCTTCCGGATCATGACCCCCATAAAAAGTAAAAAATCCTTTTCCTTTGATTCCATGAATATACCTTGCCTCTCCATTTATTTTATTTTCTCCTAATACTAAAATCTTAGATTTTAAAAATTCAGGATCAAAGGCTGTGGTCTGTCCCATAAAACCTTTAACCAGTGCCGTATGATTTTGATTCAACATGGCTGGAATGGGATCCCATTTAGCAGAAAAATCCATCAATGTAAAATAATCTGTTTCTACAGATACTGATCTCTTCTCCGTCATATCTATAGATGAGAACTCGTACTTCATAGGATCTCTCTCTAAAAGAAAATTTGTAAACGCAAAGGTTGCATTAAAATCTATCTTAGATTGATACCCTGCATCGCTAGCATCCCCATCAAACATTGGCTCTACTATATCTAAGCCTTCTGCTGCTAAGGAAATGTCAAAACTATCTGTAGCACTACACATTGCAAACATAAAACCACCACCTACAACATAATTTCTAATTTTTAAAGCTACTGCCAGTTTTTCCTGAGAAACCTTTTTATATCCTAAATTTAAAGCTAAAGCTTCGGCCTCTTTTTTCTCTTTTATATACCAGGGTGTAGTTCTATAATTTCGATAAAATTTTCCATATTGACCTGTAAAATCTTCATGATGCAAATGCAACCAATCATATAAAAGCAAAACATCACTTAACACCTCCTCATCATAAATAGTTTCATATGGAATTTCTGCATAAGACAAGACCATAGTTACAGCATCATCCCATGGTTTATTTCCTGAGGGTGCATATACGGCAATTTTAGGTGCTTTCTCTAGAATTACAGCCTCCATATTTTTGGAAGGACTTGATATCTCTTCCAATAAGGCAATAGTTTTTGCATCGCTTAATTCTTCATAGGAGACGCCTCTAATTTTACATTCCTTCTGTAATTCTTCTGTATCTGAGATTAGAAAAGAGCCTCCTTTGTAATTTAGGAGCCATTGCACTCTTAGCCTATTTTGAAGAGCAAAATATGTAATTCCATAAGCTTTGAGGTGATTGGTTTGGCTATCTGCATCCATAGGGATTAACAAAGATGAGCTATGGACAGGTAGGCTTATAACAAATAAAAAGAGCATCAAAACCAAGGTTCTAATGCTCTTTTTAAATTTATTTATCTCTGAAGATTCAACGCTAGAATTAATTTCTTCAAATATTTTATTCAGATTTTTTGTATAATTAAAAAGGTACGTCGCTATCGTCATCATTAAAATCATTATTCATTGAGCTTCCAAAAGCTTCATCTGCACTTGGACTTGGTAAACCGGGAGTTCTAAATGCATCTTCCCCTTCACCGTCGTTCATTTTAGAATGAAATTCAAAAGGAGAGTCAAAGTCATCTAAGTTATCGAATTTACCTAAATGTCCAACAAATTTCAAACGAATGTTTTCTAAACCACCATTACGGTGTTTAGCGACAATGAATTCTCCCTGCCCTGCAGTAGGAGAGCGCTCTTCATCATCCCACTCATCTATTTTATAATATTCTGGCCTATAAATAAATGATACAATATCTGCATCCTGCTCAATTGCACCGGATTCCCTCAAATCACTTAATAATGGTCTTTTGCTTCCACCTCTAGTTTCTACAGCACGGGATAGCTGTGAAAGTGCTATCACCGGTATACTTAATTCTTTTGCTAGTGCCTTCAAGTTACGAGAAATAGTAGATATTTCCTGTTCACGATTTCCTCCTTTGCTCGCACTTCCCGCCGTCATTAATTGGAGGTAATCTACAACTACCATTTTAATCCCAAACTGTGAGGAAAGTCGCCTTGCTTTAGCTCTAAGGTCAAAAATTGATAAGGATGGAGTATCATCTATAAATAATGGAGCTTTTTCAAGATCTTTAACCTTCACATTCAATTGTTCCCATTCATGAGTTTCGAGGTTTCCTGTTCTTAATTTTTCAGAAGATAATCCTGTTTCTGATGAAATAAGACGGGTTATAAGCTGTACGGCAGACATCTCCAAAGAGAAAAATGCCACAGGTATGTTATGACCAACAGCCATATTTCTCGCCATAGAGAGAGTAAGTGCTGTTTTACCCATACCAGGACGAGCTGCAATAATTACTAAATCACTAGGTTGCCATCCGGAAGTTAATTTATCTAATTTATCAAAGCCAGAAGGAACTCCACTTAATCCTTCCTTGTTAGAGATCTCCTGAATTCTGTTCTTAGCCTGAATAACCAAGCTATGAGCTGTTTCTGTAGAACGCTTTATATTCCCCTGCGTAACTTCATAAAGTTTTGTTTCTGCTGAATCTAAAAGATCAAATACATCTGTAGCTTCATCATAAGATTCTTCAATTATTTCACTAGAGATCTTAATTAGACTTCTTTGAATATATTTCTGAAGAATGATACGAGCATGAAATTCTATATGGGCTGAAGACGCTACTTTTTGAGTAAGTTGAATAAGATAATATTCTCCACCCACCTTTTCTAACAGACCTTCTTTTCTTAATTGATTGGATACTGTTAATAAGTCTATTGCCTCTGTATTTTCAAATAGCTTATAGATAGCATCATAGATATGCTTATGGGCAGTTTTATAGAACACATCTGAGTGTAAGATATCGATAATTTCATCGACACCTTTTTTATCGATCATCATTGCACCTAGTACAACTTCCTCTAAATCAACAGCTTGCGGCGGTATTTTCCCGCGTTCTAAATTAATAACATTTCCAGAGTTATATTTTATATTTTTTGGGGCGGTGGCTTTTTCCATAGTACGAATGTAAAAAAATGTTAAAGCAATCTTAACGATTACCTCGTAAGTTAATTAACCGGTAATGAACAATTTACCTGTTAATAACTTATGTTTTTTGTTAATAAGGCCAAAAAAATCCGAAGTAAAACTCCGGATATTTTCTTAACGTCTTTATACTAGGTATGTTAATCTTTAAACACTCCCATATTTGAGTATTTATCCATACGCTTATTTACCAATTCTGCTGATGATAAGTTTTTGAACTCATCGTAAGCAGATAAAATTGAAGTTTTAACCGTTTCAAAAGTTTCTTCACGATTGCTATGTGCACCGCCAAGAGGTTCTTTTATGATCTCATCAATCAACTTTTGTTTTTTCATATCTGTAGCGGTTAGTTTTAAAGCATCTGCCGCAATTTCCTTGTATTCCCAGCTTCTCCATAAGATAGAAGAACATGATTCTGGAGATATTACAGAGTACCATGTATTCTCTAGCATCATTACCTTATCTCCTACTCCAATCCCTAAAGCTCCACCACTAGCACCTTCACCAATAATAACAACAATGATTGGCACTTTTAAGCGAGTCATTTCTAAAATATTTCTAGCAATAGCCTCACCTTGTCCGCGTTCTTCTGCTTCTAAACCAGGAAATGCTCCAGGAGTATCCACGAATGTCACTACAGGAACTCCAAATTTCTCTGCAGATTTCATCAACCTTAGCGCTTTGCGATATCCTTCCGGATTCGCCATTCCAAAATTTCTATATTGTCTTGTCTTGGTGTTAAAACCTTTTTGTTGACCTACCAACATAAAACTTTGATCTCCAATCTTTCCAAGACCACCAATCATGGCTTTATCATCTTTTACAGTACGATCTCCATGAAGCTCCAAAAAGGTATCTCCACAAATAGCTTTAATATAATCTAAAGTATAAGGTCTGTTAGGGTGTCTTGAAAGTTGTACACGTTGCCATGCTGTAAGATTCTTATAGATCTCTTTTTTGGTAGCTACCAATTTCTTCTCTATCTGTTTACAAGTAGCTGTTACATCTACATTGCTTTCTGAACCTATGTTACAAGCTTTCTTGTATTGTTCTTCTAACTCTTTAATGGGTAATTCAAAATCCAAATATTCCATATGAAGTTATGGTGTTTTTAATTAGCCTACAAATATAACAAACTTTGAAAGGAAGAATTCCTAAGAAGGCTTATTAATTTTTCTTTTTGTTTTAAGATATCCGTTAAGTACTACGGTAGAAAGGATTATTAGGGTGCCGTAGTAGAATTGTGGATGCATTTGCTCCTTATTTCCGAATATTAGAAATGCTAAAATGATGCCATAGACAGGTTCTAAATTTGTAGTTAGCATTACGGTATATGGACTAAGATGTTTCATTACAGCCACAGCAGATATAAAGGCAAACGCTGTACAAATTGAGGACAGGATGAATAAATAGAGCCAATCTGAAGATTGAAGATTGAAGAATTCTGAATTGAAACCACTTTCACCACCAGTAATCCACGTTTTAATGATTAGGTATATTGAAATAGCTACAGCTCCCGTAAGCAACTCATAGAATGAAATAACCGAAGGAGCCGCATGTTTTACAAGCTTTCCGTTCATAAGCGTAAAAACTGCCGATAGAAATGCAGAAATTAAGGCGAGGACAATTCCTAAATAATGCTCGGTTTCTACATTAAATATTATATACAGCCCAAGCATAACTATCAATCCAAAGAACACCTCATACCAAACAAATTTTCTTTTATAGAATATTGGTTCTAAGATAGAAGTAAAGAACGCACCAGTAGATAGTAGTGCTAAAGTTATTGAAACATTGGCTTCCTTAATAGCACCAAAAAATGTTAACCAATGAAGAGCTATTACTAATCCCGCAATAATTAGAAGTCTTAATTTCTTAGGAGGAAGTTTAAGACTTTTGCGCTTCCATAATATCCAGATTAGTATAAAGCCACATGCAGATAACATTCTATACCAAACCAGAGGAATAGCATCTAGGGATATTAAAGCGCCTAAAACTGCAGTAAAACCCCAAATTAACACGATAACGTGAAAAAAGAGGTAGCTTTTAAGTTTATCGTTTAGCATTAAAGAGCAAGTAAATAGCTAGAATTCCAAATGTGAAATTTGGAAACCAAACACCTATTAAAGGCGAGAATGTAGATTGTTCTGCAATAGTTCCAAAAACCTTATCAAAAAATATAAATATAAAAGCAAGAGTGATCCCTAAGGCCAAATTTACCCCCATTCCTCCTCTTCTCTTTACAGACGATACTGCTACAGCAATGATCGTTAATATAAAAGCAGATACCGGTAAGCTCCATCTTTTATAGGCTACCACTAAATATCTATTCATATTTGCTGAACCACGACGCTTTTCTTGATCTATAAAATCATTCAGCTCGTTATATGTAAGTGTTTCAGCAATATATTTCACAGGAGTAAGCTGGTCGAACTCAAAGGGCAATACCGTATCCAAAACTCTTTCATGAATAATAACATCTTCTCTTTCACCAATTATTCGCTTATCTAAATTTGTAAGAGTATAAGTACTGTCTACGGTATTGAAGACTAATTTAGAAGCACTTAATTTAAATTTTAGCTTATTGCCTTCAAAATGCTCTAGGGTGAAATTACGTGCAGTATAAGTTTTAGGCTGGAAGTTACTGGCATAAATATATTCAGAATCATTAATCTGCCTATACACATCATTGGTTTCCTGCACTTCAGCTCCTTTTTTCAAATACTGATATTTAAACTCGTTAAAACCCTTACTAGCTTGAGGAGCCAAATACATACTTAAAACAAGTGCACCTGCACATACAATGGAAGCTCCTATTAAATAAGGTCTCAAAAATCTCCAATAAGACACTCCACTACTTAAGAAAGCAATGATCTCTGTGTTATTAGCTAATTTTGAAGTAAACCAAATTACAGATAAAAATAGAAATAGTGGAAATAAAAGGTTTGCGAAATAAACAGTAAAATCTAAATAATAAGCAGCCACCTCTATAAAGGGAACTTCATTCTCTAAGATCTTATCTATTTTTTCTGCAAGATTAATGGTAATTCCAATAGGAATGAACATTAATAGCATCATGGTAAAAGTACCTAGATAACGTTTTAATATGTACCAGTCTAGTATTTTCAAATTATAAGCGCTTATCCATTTGCTTTACCATCATGTTCTTCCAGGTTGTAAAATCACCAGCTAAGATATGCTTTCTTGCCTCACGTGTCAACCAAAGGTAGAACCCTAGATTATGAATGGTAGCAATTTGCTTGCCTAATAATTCATTTACACTAAATAAGTGTCTTAAATAAGCTTTAGTATATTCGGTATCTACCCAAGTAATATTCATATCATCTATCGCAGAAAAGTCATCTTCCCATTTCTTATTCTTAATATTGATGGTACCATGGGCTGTGAATAGCATTCCGTTTCTAGCATTTCTGGTAGGCATTACACAATCAAACATATCAATTCCAAGAGCAATATTCTCCAATATGTTTATTGGGGTTCCAACACCCATTAAATAACGAGGCTTATCTTCAGGAAGGATTTCTGTAACAACTTCTGTCATTGCATACATTTCTTCTGCTGGCTCTCCTACAGACAATCCTCCAATTGCATTTCCTTCTGCCCCTACAGATGCAATATATTCTGCAGATTGCTTTCTGAGATCTTTGTAAGTACTTCCCTGAACTATAGGAAAAAAGGCCTGAGAATAATCGTATAAGTAAGGTGTTTTTTCCAGATGACTTATACATCTATCTAACCATCTATGCGTCATATGCATAGATCTTTTGGCATATCTATAATCGCAAGGATACGGTGTACACTCATCAAAAGCCATAATTATATCTGCTCCAATTGCTCTTTGGATCTCCATAACATTCTCTGGAGTAAAGGTGTGATAAGATCCATCTATATGAGATTTAAACTTAACGCCTTCTTCTTTGATCTTTCTTCTGTCTGAAAGAGAATAAACCTGAAACCCACCACTATCGGTAAGAATATTTCTATCCCAATTCATGAATTTATGCAAGCCACCGGCTTTCTTTAAGATCTCAACCTGTGGCCTTAGATATAAATGATAGGTATTTCCTAAGATTATATCAGGGTTTATTTCTTCTTTTAATTCTCTTTGATGCACTCCTTTTACTGTACCAACGGTTCCCACTGGCATAAAAATAGGAGTTTCTATAACTCCATGATCTGTTGTGATCTTTCCTGCTCTTGCTTTGCTACCTACATCGGTAGTTAAAAGTTCAAAATTCATAGTTTCATTTAAGTAGCTGCAAAGATACTTAACTAATCTACATATCACAGAACGTAGAATTTAAAAAATGTTAGTTAAATACTTCAAATCGTTGATAACTGCTAATTTCTAACTTTGAGCTTCCTATTTAAAAACATATTTTTGCAACACTTAAAAATAACAACACAACAATGCCGAACACACAACAATTAGAAGATTTTGTTTCTCAGGTTAGAAGAGACATTGTAAGACAGGTACACAAAGTAAATTCTGGGCATCCGGGAGGATCTTTAGGCTGCGCAGAATTCTTTACAGCTCTTTATCAAGAAGTGATGGATTATAGCACAGATTTTAAGATGGATGGAATTGGAGAAGACCTTTTCTTTTTATCTAACGGTCATATTTCTCCAGTGTTTTACAGCGTGCTGGCTAGAAGTGGATTTTTTCCTGTAGAAGAATTAAATACTTTTAGACTTATTAACTCTCGCTTACAAGGACACCCAACTACACATGAAGGGCTTCCAGGTATTAGAATTGCCTCTGGATCTCTTGGCCAAGGAATGAGTGTAGCACTTGGAGCTGCAGAAACTAAAAAATTGAATAATGATGATCACTTAATTTACACACTTCATGGTGATGGTGAATTGCAAGAAGGTCAGAATTGGGAAGCAATTATGTATGCTGCCGGAAACAAGATAGATAATATTATATCTACCATAGATGTTAACGGCCAGCAAATAGATGGAGCAACAGATCAGGTACTACCAATGGGGAACATCAAAGCTAAGTTTGAAGCTTTTGGATGGGAAGTTCTAGAGGTGAAAGAAGGAAATGATATAACAAAGATCAATGAAGGTTTAAAGAAAGCAAAAGAACTAACGGGAAATGGAAAGCCTGTTTGTATCTTGTTACATACTATTATGGGTAACGGTGTAGATTTTATGATGCATACTCATAAATGGCATGGTGTTGCTCCAAATGATGAGCAACTTGCAGAAGCATTATCTCAAAACCCTGAAACCTTAGGAGATTATTAATAGACTTCAATACTTATCATTAATAGCTATTGATAAGATCTTGAATCTCAGAAAAAGACATTAGAATGAAAAAATATACAAATACAGGAAATAAAGATACACGTTCAGGTTTTGGAGCAGGTTTGGCTGAATTAGGAAGAACTAATGAAAATGTAGTTGCTCTTTGTGCCGATCTTACCGGCTCTTTAAAGATGGACGAATTTAAAGCAGAAAATCCTGAAAGATTTTTCCAAGTTGGAATTGCAGAAGCTAATATGATAGGAATGGCTGCAGGAATGACCATTGGTGGTAAAATACCATTTACGGGAACCTTTGCTAACTTTTCTACCGGTAGAGTTTATGACCAAATTCGCCAAAGTGTTGCTTACTCCGGTAAAAACGTAAAAATTTGTGCATCTCATGCTGGCCTAACTTTAGGTGAAGATGGAGCAACTCACCAGATATTAGAAGATCTAGGATTAATGAAGATGTTACCTGGAATGACCGTTATAAATACGTGTGACTACAATCAGACTAAAGCAGCTACTATGGCTATTGCTGAATTGGATGGCCCGGTATATTTAAGATTTGGAAGACCAAAAGTTGCCAATTTTACTCCAGAAGATCAAAACTTTGAAATAGGAAAAGCGGTACAACTTACCGAAGGAACAGATGTTACTATAATAGCTACAGGTCACCTGGTGTGGGAAGCTTTAGAAGCAGCGCAAGAATTGGAAGCTAAAGGAATTAGTGCAGAGGTAATAAATATTCACACTATTAAACCTTTGGATGAAGAAGCCATTATAAAATCTGCTAAGAAAACCAGATGCGTAGTAACTGCCGAAGAACACAATATACTAGGTGGTCTTGGAGAAAGCGTAGCTCGTACATTATCTTTAAATGCACCTACACCTCAAGAATATGTAGCTACCATGGATACTTTTGGTGAGAGTGGAACTCCGGAGCAATTAATGGAGAAATATGGATTAAATGCTGAAGCAATCGTAAAAGCTACTCAAAAAGTGATCAAAAGAAAGTAATATTCTTCTTTATATATTATTTTAAACCCTTCAACGTCAACGTTTGAAGGGTTTTTCAATCTTGTGTGAAAATAATTGGCACATTTACTGCGTTATACCCATCTCATCTTAAATCAAAACTTATGAAAAAATTATTTTTATTAGCATGCCTTACTTTCGGAGGAGTGGCAATGGCTCAAACTTCTTATGGAATTAAAGGTGGTCTAAATTATGGTGCTACCGGAGATTACGAAAACTTTTCTCAAGTTGCAGGAGATGTTTCTACCGTAGAAAACGGAAAAGAAAGCACAGGATATCATTTAGGTGCTTTTGCAAAGTTTGAATTTCTTGGAATATTTCTTCAACCGGAATTAGTATACACTTCTTTAAAGACAGAATATAAAACATTCGATTATAGAATGAATAAAATAGATGCACCTATACTTTTAGGCTTGAACGTTTTCGGACCAATAAATATTAAAGCAGGACCTTCTTTTCAATATGTATTGAATAATGATCTTGAGAACTCAGATTTCGAAATTTCAGACGTTGATAATGAAATTACTTTAGGATATCAATTGGGTGCCGGATTAGATCTTGGAAGATTAGGCTTTGATGTACGCTATGAAGGGGCATTTAATGAGAACAATGCTTTTGGTAATATGGCTGCAGACAGGAACTTTAAAATTGACTCCAGACCGTCACAATGGATCTTCGGCCTAACCTATACTTTTAATTAAGGCTATATTTTAATAACAAAAAAATCCGCAACCAAGGTTGCGGATTTTTTTTTACTAATTACTAGTATATTTAATTTTCTAGAAATACGTTTCAGGATCTAGATAATCTGGGATCCCATCGCTATTCTTATCTGTAAAGATTATAGAACCATCTATATTGAATGTTATTTCTTCTTTTGTTGGAGTTCCATCACCATCATCATCTGTATCTGCGTAATTTGGCGCACCATCCTCATCGGTATCATCATTAGTGATAATCTCATCTCCATTTAGATCTTCCATATAACTTGGAATTCCATCATTATCATGATCTGCCTCATTAGCGATAAAGAGGTTCACATTAAATATTATTGGACTATAGGAAGGAATTAGAGGTTGAGTTGAAGCAAAATATCCTAATCCAGAAGGTAAGAAAATAGAACCTATTCCATAATCATTATTAAATACTACAGAATTATCTTCTTTTACCTCGTATCCTGAAGCAGATTTAAATTCAACAATACCCTGAGTAAAACCATCTATTAATTGTGTAAGGTCAAACCAAACAGGAGTAAGCGTATTATCAAATGTAGTTCCTGTTAAAAGTTTCCCGGAGTAAGTAACAAACGTAGAATCTGCAAATTTAGGTTGCATCCCTTCCCCTTCTCTCACCTTCAAAACATATAGATTGTAATCTACTTCATCTCTGGTAATAGTTTTGGTAGATAAAAGATCAGATTCAAAAATGGAGATCTTTTCAGCATTAGATCCAGCAATTGTATCAAATCGAACTGTATAATCAAAGTCTGCTGCAGGAGACTCAAATTCTTCATAATTATAGAAATGTGTCTTTAAATAAGAAACTAGCGCTTCATCATCTTCAATAGCTTGTTCTCCACGATCTCTTGGGGGTGTAATGGAGGTTTCATCATCATCTTTGTTGCAACTTATAAACATTGTGCTAGCTAGCACGGTAATAAAAAACAATTTGTTCAATTTCATCATTAGCTCAATTTAAGGCGGCAAGATACAATAATCTTGTATTTTTGCTTAAGATTTACACAGTTTTAAGAACCAAATATGAGAGTTGATAAATATTTATGGTGTGTGCGGTATTTCAAAACAAGAAGTCTTGCCACCCAAGCTTGCAGACAAGGGAAAGTAAAGATCTTAGGAGATAATGTAAAAGCTTCTAGAGAGGTATATCCTACAGATAAGATTCAGGTTAGAAAAAATCAGATCGATTATCAAATAGAAGTATTAGACATTCCCACCAGTAGAGTTGGAGCTAAGATTGCAAATCTTTATGTTAATGATATTACTCCTAAAGAAGAATTCGAAAAATTAGAGCTTTTGAAGTATTCTAAAGACTATTATAGAAAAAGAGGAACCGGAAGACCTACCAAAAAAGATCGTAGAGATATAGATGATTGGTTTGAAGATCCAGATGAAGAAACCAAAGAAGCGAAAGAATGAGATTAGACAAAGAATATTGGAGTTCTAGATATCAAAGTAATACTACAGGCTGGGATCTAGGAAAAGTTTCTCCACCTCTAAAAGCATACATAGATCAACTAGAAAATAAGAATTTAAAGATCCTTATTCCTGGTGGTGGCAATTCTTATGAAGCAGAATATTTACATCTTCAAGGTTTTAAGAATGTCTATGTAATAGATCTAGCTTTAGAACCTTTGCACAATTTGCTTCAACGAAATCCAACATTCCCAAAGTCACATCTTATTCAAGGTGATTTTTTTGAGCTTCAGAACAATTTTGACCTAATACTCGAACAAACTTTCTTCTGCGCGCTACCACCTAATAGGAGAGGAGATTATGCAATTAAAATGGCTGAGTTATTAGAGCCACAAGGAAAATTGTGTGGGCTTTTATTTGACACAGAATTTGAAAAGGAAGGTCCTCCTTTTGGAGGTAGTAAACTAGAATATTTAACTTATTTTAGTCCGTTCTTTAAAATTAAGATCTTAGCCTCTAGCTATAATTCTATAGCTCCGAGAAAAGGAAAAGAATTGTTCTTTATATTCATAAAAAATTAACCATATGCCGGCATCTACCATCATTTTGAACAACGAACAAATAAAGCATAAGATAAAGCGCATTGCCTATCAGATCTATGAAAGTAATGTAGATGAATCTCATTTAATATTGGCAGGAATATCTAAGAGCGGATATCAGTTTACACAACGCTTAAAGACGGTGCTAGAAGAAATCTCAGATATTACGATAGAGTTATGTGAGGTTAGAATAGACAAGAAAAATCCTTTAAATGCCATAGAAACCTCCCTCCCTCCATCTTCTTACAAAGATAAATCTGTGGTATTGATAGATGATGTTCTAAACTCTGGAGCTACCTTGATCTACGGTGTTAAACACTTTTTGGAAGTTCCCTTAAAACAGTTTAAAACCGTAGTGCTTGTAGATAGAAGTCACAAAAAATTTCCTGTGAAAGCAGATTTTAAAGGAATTTCTTTATCAACTTCTATGAATGAGACTGTACAGGTACATTTCTCCAAAGGCAAAGACAAGGTGGAGCTACTTTAACTTCTGAATAATTTCATATCCAATTTCATCTGCTTTTCTATTTTCCACATTTACCACAATATCTGCTTGGTTGTAATAATAGCTGCGTTCAAAGAGATGTTTTCGTATAAAATCTTCGAGAAGATCCTTAGTTGCTAAATGACTAATAACTGGTCTAGTTTCCTTTTCCTGAAATAACCTATTAATTAAAAAGTCTACAGATGCTTTAAGATAAACAAGATTAGCTTCAGTATGGCTTTTAATGAGATCCATATTTATACCATAACAAGGAGTTCCTCCTCCTAGTGCAACTATCATATCTATAGGTTCTTCTAAAACATCTTCCAGCACCTTAGTTTCTAATTTTCGAAAATATAGCTCCCCTTTGGTAGCAAAGATCTCAGAAACTGTTAGTTCTTCTATTAACGTTATTTGATCATCCAGATCTACAAGTGGTAATCTCATTTTTTGAGAAATATAGTCTGCAATTAGAGATTTACCCGATCCCATGTAACCTGAGAGAAAAATTTTCATACTGATTTTGAGGTGTTTAGAATTTTTTTAAAAACATTTGCAAATTTATATCAATTTCCTCTTGAAAAATAAATAAATCATAGTATATTTGCACCCGCAATCGCAAAATAATGTGAAGCAAGATTTGGTAGCTCAGTTGGTAGAGCATCTCCCTTTTAAGGAGAGGGTCCTGGGTTCGAGCCCCAGCCAGATCACTAAGAATTAGAGGTTATCCTCAACGCTCATTAACATTTTAGATTTGGTAGCTCAGTTGGTAGAGCATCTCCCTTTTAAGGAGAGGGTCCTGGGTTCGAGCCCCAGCCAGATCACTATTTTTAAGTTCCATACTTTAAGAACTTTTAAAGTATTTATTTTGAAATTAAATTGCCCTTTAGGAAATCTTTTTCTAATAGCGCATTTGCCCGGGTGCTGGAATTGGTAGACAGGCATGGTTGAGGGCCATGTGTTCATTAGGGCGTGCGGGTTCAAGTCCCGCTCCGGGTACAAATAAACTTCACTCCACATTTATTTCATATTTTTCTTTCGCTTTTACTTTATCGTATTAGTAATACTGTATTTTTAACATGTTCAACTATTAGATCTATTGCACTTCGAATGCTATAAACTTCACAAAGTATCTCTATATTTTCTATTAACATTTAATACTATCCTTTTTAAAAGTCTTGATAGGATCAAAATCACACAGCTATCTCCTTTACCATATTATTTATAACTCTACGAAGCGAACTAGCGTTTACTACTTCCGTAAATTCAGCTTAAAAATGCAAACCCAGAATTAAGTAATTCCGTATATAGGTATTTAGAAGAAGTATTCCCTACATCAATTTTGTTTAACATTATATCTACAAGATTAAACATTTAACATTTTGATATAAAAGTGAAACTACAAATTTGTTTAGATTTGTTTATCTATTAACACCTATGGAAAACGTTAAACAGAATTTCAGCATAAAAGATCTAGAGCATTTAAGTGGAATAAAAGCGCACACTATCCGAATCTGGGAAAAACGCTACAATATCTTATCACCAGAGCGCACAGATACTAACATAAGAACCTACGATCTAGAAAATTTACAGAAGATACTCAATGTAACTTTCTTAAATGAACATGGCTATAAGATATCTAGAATAGCGAAACTTACCGATGTTGAGATCTCTACAATGGTTAAAAATGTAGCGGCTAGCGCGAGTGTTAAGAATCGAGCAATTAATTCGTTTAAAATAGCTATGATCAATTTTGATGAGGTGTTGTTTAATAAAACCTATAATATGCTTATTGAGAAGAAGGAATTTAGAGAGATCTTTTTGGAGATCTTTATTCCTCTTTTAGATGAAATAGGTCTATTATGGCAAACAGATACTATAAATCCCGTTCATGAACATTTTCTTGTTAATTTAATTAAGCAGAAATTATATTTAAACATTTCTAAGTATGGAGATGCCACCAATGAAAATGAGGATGATCTATATGTGCTCTTCTTACCAGAAAATGAAATTCATGATCTTGGTATCCTCTACCTAAATTTTGAATTGAATTTTCATGGAAAAAGAACTATCTACCTTGGCCCTAGTATGCCTTTAAAAGATATGAAGTACTTACTGGAAATTCATAAAGATTTAAAGTTTATGAGTTATCTTACAATCGCACCGCTGGAAATGGATAGTTTCTTGGAAGAATTTCAAAGAGAACTATGCACAGAAAAAACCTTAGACATTAGCTTATTTGGAGCAAAAATACAGAATTTAGATCCTAACAATTATCCGGAAAATATCAGAATATATAAGTCTATTACAGAATTTGCAAATCAATTAGATTAATGATGAAGAACAAAGTAAGCGTTATTGGATCTGGGTTTGCATCTTTATCTGCTGCATGTTACTTAGCACGCGATGGATATGATGTTACTATTTACGAAAAAAATGATAGTATTGGAGGAAGAGCAAGACAATTTAAAAAAGACGGATTTACCTTTGATATGGGACCTTCTTGGTATTGGATGCCAGATGTATTTGAGCAGTTTTTCAAAGACTTCAATAAAAAACCTTCAGATTACTATCATTTAGATAAATTGAATCCGGCTTATACCGTTTTCTTCGGAAATGATAAAAGCATTCAAATTGAAGATACTTTAGAGAAGATCTACGCTGCCTTTGAAGCGGAGGAAAAAGGAAGTTCAAAAAAGTTACAAAAGTTTATTTCCAATGCTCAGAACAATTATGAGATAGCTATTAAAGATCTTGTATATAGACCGGGTGTATCACCATTAGAATTAGTTACTCCCGAGACCATTAAAAGGGTCGGACAATTTTTTAGCACCATCTCAAAAGATGTTCGCAAAGAATTTAAAAATAAAAAACTTATTCAAATTTTAGAATTCCCTGTGCTTTTCTTAGGCGCAAAACCCAGCGATACTCCTTCTTTTTATAGTTTTATGAACTATGCAGATTTTGGACTTGGTACTTGGCATCCAAAAGGTGGAATGTTCATGGTAATTAAAGCTATGGAAGCTTTAGCGCTAAGTCTGGGAGTGAAAATAAACACAAATTGTAGTATAGATAAGATTAATACAACAGATAAAAAAATAACTTCTATTCTTGTGAATGGAGAAATTATTCCAACCAGCTTAGTAGTGACCGGTGCAGATTATCATCATAGCGAAACTTTACTGGATGCGAAAAACAGACAATATTCTGAAAGTTATTGGGATAAGAAGACCTTTGCTCCATCTTCACTTCTCTTCTATGTAGGATTTGATAAGAAATTGAAAAACGTAAATCATCATAACTTATTCTTTGATGTAGATTTTGATGCGCACGCAAAGGATATTTACGATAAACCAAAATGGCCTGAAAATCCTCTGTTTTACGCTAATTTCACCTCTCTCACAGACGCGAGTACCGCACCAGAAAATTGTGAAAACGGATTCTTTCTAGTGCCTATTGCTCCAGGTTTGGAGGATACAGAAGAATTAAGATCAATTTATTTTGAAAAGATCATGAACAGATTTGAGGAATTAACTCATCAATCTGTAAAAAATAACGTTATTTTTAAGGAGTCTTTTTGCGTGAAGGATTTTATTAAAGATTACAACAGCTATAAAGGCAATGCATATGGTATGGCAAATACACTATTACAAACCGCTTTTCTTAGGCCTAAATTAAAAAGTAGTAAAGTAGAAGGTTTGTATTTTACCGGACAGCTTACCGTACCTGGTCCAGGTGTGCCTCCATCCTTAATTTCTGGAAAACTTGTTTCCGGACTCATTCAAAAAGACAACTAAGATGAAATCCATTTACGACAAGGTTTCTAGAAGCTGCAGCAAAGAAGTTACTAACGCTTATAGTACATCATTTTCTCTAGCTACAAAAATGCTAGCTCCATCCATAAGGCAGGACATTTATAATATTTATGGTTTTGTTAGATTGGCAGATGAAATTGTAGATTCTTTTCACGACTACAATAAAGAAAATTTACTTGATGATTTTACCGCAGATCTTTACAAAGCTATAGATCAAAAAATTAGTCTGAATCCTATCCTTAATTCTTTTCAGGAAACTGTACATAAATATGAGATTGATCCATCCCTTTATAAAGCCTTTTTAAAGAGCATGAGACTAGATCTTCATAAATCTGATTATCTAACTCAAGCTGAATATAAAGAATACATTTATGGAAGTGCAGATGTAGTTGGTCTTATGTGCTTAAAAGTTTTTGTAGGTGGAGATCAGATCAAGTATGATGAATTAAGAGAATCTGCAATGAGCTTAGGGTCTGCATTTCAAAAGGTGAATTTCCTTAGAGATCTAAAAGCAGATTTTGAAGACCTTAGTAGAAGTTATTTTCCAGATACCAATTTAGAAGCGCTAGATGAAGAAAGTAAGCAACGAATAATTGATGAGATTGAAGCTGATTTCAAAAAAGGATTGCATGGTATTGCTAAATTACCAGTAGAAGCTAAATTTGGCGTTTATACAGCATATATATATTACAGAAAATTGCTCCATAAATTAAAGAACGTACCTTCTTTAGAAATTAAAAACAGAAGAATTAGCGTTCCAAATTATCAAAAAGCCGGTCTACTGGCAAAATCATATATTTCATACCGATTAAATTTATTGTAATGAACATTTTACTCTGGTTAGTTGTTTTTTTAGGAACCTTCTTAATTATGGAGGGCATGGCATGGTTTACTCATAAATACATTATGCACGGCTTTCTATGGAAACTTCATGCAGATCATCATAGAAAAGACCATAGTAGCTGGTGGGAACGCAACGATCTATTTTTTGTTTTTTACGCGTTTGTAAGTATCACCTTCTTTTTATTATCGAGATATAACGATCTATGGATTGGCTTACCTATAGGATTAGGAATATTAGCATACGGAATCGCCTATTTCACAGTTCATGATATCTTTATCCACCAAAGGTTTAAGATCTTTAGAAATGCCAATAACAAATATGCTAAAGGGGTACGAAGAGCTCATAAAATGCACCATAAACATTTAGGTAAAGATCATGGAGAGTGTTTTGGGATGTTATGGGTGCCATTCAAATACTTCAGAAAATAATTCTAATTTCTTATATCTTATAACTCAATGCCAGATAGCTTCGACTATATAATTATTGGCGGTGGCTTAGCTGGCCTACAACTGGCACTGAGATTTGCAGAAGACCCTTATTTTAATAATAAGCAATTTGCAATAATAGATCCTTCAGATAAAACCGAAAACGATAAAACTTGGTGCTTTTGGGAAAAAGGAAAAGGTAATTGGGAGTCTATAATTTATAAATCCTGGGAAAGCGGAAGATTTCTAACTTCATCGAAATATTTAAAATTTCAGCTTGAACCCTATAAATACAAAATGATTCGCTCTGAGGATTTTTACTCCTTAGCAAAAGATAGGCTTCAAAGTTTAAATAATTTTCATTTTATTAAGGATAGTATTTCTGAAATAGATGAAACTACAATGATCGCTCATGGAGCTAAACAGTATCAAGCAACTCATTTTTTTGATAGTAGAATAAATCCTAGCTACCTAAAAGATAAAAAATCCTCCTTACTCTATCAGCATTTTAAAGGATGGATAATTGAAACAGATAGCAATATTTTTGATCCGGATCAATTCACTATGATGGATTATAGGTTGAAGCATAATAATAGTACCAGCTTCACTTATATGCTACCCCTTTCAAGAACTAAAGCCTTAATAGAATTCACCTTTTTTACCCCATATCTTACCGAAGAAAGCGTTTATGATGAAATGCTGATGAGTTATATTAAGGAATATCTCGGGGTAGATCAATTTCATATTTCAGAGACTGAAATAGGTGTTATACCTATGACAGATTTTCCCTTCCATAAAGATAACACTCCATCCATTACTAAAATAGGAACAGCAGGATCCTGGGTTAAGGGGTCTACGGGTTATTCTTTTAAACATACAGAAAAGAAAACAGCTAAGATCCTTGAGAATATCAAAGCTGGAAAAGAACCATCTTATGAACTGCTGAATTCTAGATTTAGATGGTATGATGCAATTTTTCTTGATGTTCTTACTAGAAACAATGAAATGGGCGAAGAGATCTTCAGTAAATTTTACAGTAAAAACTCAACTAAAAATATTTTAAAATATTTAGATGAGGAAACATCACTATCAGAAGATCTCAAAATTATGTTCTCCCTATTTGATGTGGAATTTATAAAGTCCTTTTTTAGAAAAGGAATATAAACGCTATTTAGCTAAAAGTTCATCTAAGGTTTTTCTTGTTTTTTCACTATCCCAAGCTGCAGAACCAACCTTTTCTATAACAATATTTCCCTGCTTGTCTATTAAGTAAGTAGTTGGTAAGGTATTACTATTTAACGGTTCTGGAAGTTCGCTTTTGGGGCGATAAGCCGGTAATGTAAAATTCTTTCTATTCATGAAATTGCGAACCGTTTGATGATCTTCATTTGAAACAAAGAAAAAATCAACCCTATCACTATAATCTTCATATAATTTCTGAAAACTAGGCATTTCTGCAATACATGGGGGACACCAGGTAGCCCAGAAATTTACAAGCACTACTCTACCCTTATGATCTGAAAATTCTACACGATCTTTATTATTCTTTTCTAAAACCCAATTGTACGATGCTATTTTAGGTCTTTCTTCTTCTGAAGTTACAGAGGGACTAAAAGAGATCAGCTTATTTACAAAGACAGCAATAGGCTTTCTTGTACCAGGAATAATCATGGCTAAGATAATGATGACCATTATAATATTAGACCATTGATTCTTGAAAATCTTCATTTAATTATCGTTTTAATTTTAGACGAAAATACAGTATAATCTTAACAGCGGTAGAAAAGTTTAATTTAAAATATCTATAAAAGGAAGCAGAGCACTTAAAAATAAAAGTATTTGTGTTAATATTAATTAGTAATAATGGCAATACTCTTATCATTTTAGCATTAATTTTAAAATAATATACTTAAAATCAATTTTTTAAGAATATCTATATAATTTAAATGCCATCTTTCTATTCACATACTGTATTAGACTGTATAATTTGGAATAGAATATAAACTATATCAAAAAACTAACGTGTCTACCTTTGTAGGGAATGGTAGATAGGTTAAAATAACCCTGAAGAAAATCTTCAGGGTTATTTATTTTTACAAATGCTGCTCATGCAAAAAGCCCGATCTACATTGAATTTACAATGTGATCGGGCTATATAAGTTAATCTACAAAATGAGATTATTTAGCGTTCTCGAGTTTTATAAGATTTAATGCAGAACCATGCTTATACCATTCTATCTGAGGTTGGTTATAAGTATGATTAGCTTTAAAAGTGTCTTTACTTCCATCTGCATGTACCAATTCTATCGTAAGTGGTGTATCTGGTGCAAAATTTTCAAGATCTATAAAGTTGATCGTATCATCTTCCTGGAAAAGATCGTAATCTTCTTCATTCTGGAATGTGATTCCTAACATCCCTTGTTTCTTAAGGTTTGTTTCATGAATACGAGCAAAAGATTTTACTAAAACAACTTTAACTCCAAGATGTCTTGGCTCCATAGCTGCATGCTCTCTAGAAGAACCTTCCCCATAATTATGATCTCCAACTACTACAGAAGGAATTCCTGCTGCTTTATATGCTCTAGCTACCGCTGGTACACCATCATATTCTCCGGTGATCTGGCTTTTAACAAAGTTGGTTTTCTTGTTAAAAGCATTAATGGCACCAATAAGCATATTGTTAGAAATGTTATCTAAATGCCCTCTATAACGCAACCAAGGTCCCGCCATAGAAATATGATCTGTAGTACATTTACCAAATGCTTTTATTAAAAGTTTTGCACCCGTAAGATTCTTACCATCCCAAGGTTTAAACGGTTCCAATAATTGTAAACGCTCGCTGTCTTTAGCAACTTTAACTTCAATCTCACTTCCATCTGGAGAGGGAGCTACATATCCTGGATCTTTAACATCAAATCCTTTTGGAGGAAGCTCAATTCCTGTTGGTTCGTCCAACATTACTTCAACCCCATCTTCATTCATTAAAGTATCTCTGGTAGGATCAAAATCTAATCTACCCGAAATTGCTATTGCAGCCACCATTTCTGGAGAACCTACAAAAGCGTGTGTATTTGGATTACCATCTGCTCTTTTAGAAAAGTTACGGTTAAATGAGTGAACGATTGTATTCTTTTCATCTCCTTTTCTGTCTGAACGATCCCATTGCCCAATACAAGGACCACATGCGTTCGTAAAGATTGTTGCATCTAGATCTTCAAATATCTGCAACAAACCATCTCTCTCTGCTGTAAAGCGAATAGTTTCTGAACCTGGGTTAATACCAAAATCAGATTTTGCTTTAACTTTCTTATCTACTGCTTGCTTTGCGATAGAGGCTGCTCTTGTTAAATCTTCATAAGAAGAGTTGGTACAAGAACCTATTAGTCCCCAATCTACTTTAATTGGCCAGTCATTTTCTTTAGCTTTTTTACCCATTTCAGAAATAGGAGTCGCTAAATCTGGAGTAAAAGGTCCATTTAAATGAGGTCTTAATTCAGATAAATTGATCTCTATAACTTCATCAAAATACTGTTCTGGATTAGCATATACCTCATCATCACCGGTTAAATGCTCTCTAACTCCATTTGCAGCATCTGCAACATCTGCTCTATTGGTAGCTCTTAGATAACGCTCCATAGAATCGTCATATCCAAAAGTAGAAGTGGTAGCACCAACTTCTGCACCCATATTACAAATTGTACCTTTACCAGTACAAGACATAGAAGTAGCACCTTCTCCAAAATATTCTATAATTGCTCCAGTTCCACCTTTTACAGTAAGGATACCAGCAACTTTTAAAATCACATCTTTAGGAGCGGTCCATCCAGAAAGTTTTCCAGTTAACTTAACTCCAATTAATTTAGGGAATTTTAATTCCCAAGCCATTCCTGCCATAACATCTACAGCATCTGCTCCACCAACTCCAATAGCTACCATTCCTAGACCACCGGCATTAACAGTATGAGAATCTGTTCCAATCATCATTCCACCAGGAAATGCATAGTTTTCTAATACCACTTGATGAATGATCCCTGCTCCCGGTTTCCAAAATCCGATACCGTATTTGTTAGATACAGATTCTAGAAATTCAAATACTTCATGACTACTTGTATTTGCCGCTTTTAAATCTATAGCAGCACCCATTTTAGCTTGAATTAAATGATCACAGTGAACCGTAGTTGGTACTGCAACATTATCTTTTCCAGCTTGCATGAATTGCAATAATGCCATTTGTGCTGTTGCATCCTGACAAGCAATTCTATCTGGAGCAAAATCTACATAATCCTTACCTCTTTGGTAAGCAGTATTAGCTTCTCCGTCCCATAAATGAGAATAAAGTATTTTTTCTGAAAGTGTTAAAGGCTTTCCAACAACTTCACGTGCTTTATTTACACGGTCTGCCATTTGGCTGTACACCTTTTTGATCATGTCAATATCGTATGCCATATCTGTGAGTGTTTTTATGTTCTAAAAAGTCTTGCGAAATTACGAATTTTACTACGATTTTAAAAATCACAATCAATCTTCGTAAATAAGTATAGATTATTCATTTTATGACAGAATGGACTTATAAATTTTGATGAAAACGTATTTTTATAATATAAATTTACGAATTCAATAAATTCTATTAGAGGTATCTCTAAATTAATTCTGTATAGTATCGATTAGAAATTCGAAGAAAACGAGGCTGAAAGCTCTCTTAATGGAAAAAGATCAAAATAGCTCTTTAATAATAAATGCTTCTGATAATCCTTCTGCCTCTGCTTTGTAATTCTTAATTATTCTATGCCTTAATATGCCCACAGCAACGGCTTGTACATCTTCTATATCTGGAGAGAACTTTGAATTTACCAATGCATGTGCCTTAGCTGCTAGTATTAAATTTTGTGAAGCTCTTGGGCCTGCTCCCCAATCTACATAATTCTTTATTATGGTGGGAGCAGAATCTCCTTGTGGTCTTGTCTTTCCAACTAACCTTACTGCATATTCTATTACATTGTCTGGAACAGGAACCATTCTAACTAATTGCTGAATCTCAATAATTTCTTTTGCATTAAATAATGCTGAAACTTTAATTTTTTCATTATTCGTCGTACTCTTAACTACCGCCACTTCTTCCTCAAAACTTGGGTAATCTAAATGTACAGCAAACATAAATCGATCTAGTTGTGCCTCTGGTAAGGGATAGGTTCCCTCCTGCTCTATTGGGTTTTGTGTGGCAAGCACAAAATAAGGTAGATCTAAACCGTAATTTTGTCCGCTAACGGTAACGCTTCGTTCTTGCATTGCTTCCAACATTGCTGCCTGTGTTTTTGGGGGAGTTCTGTTAATCTCATCTGCAAGTACAATATTTGAAAATACAGGACCTTTAACGAATTTAAAATGTCTATTCTCATCAAGTATCTCAGATCCTAAAATATCACTAGGCATAAGATCTGGAGTAAATTGAATTCTTTTAAATTCTAACCCTAAAGCCTGAGAAATGGTATTTACCATAAGGGTTTTTGCAAGGCCGGGCACCCCTATTAAAAGCGCATGCCCGCCCGCATAAATGGAAAGTAATATTTGTTCTATAACCTGCTCCTGCCCTACAATAACTCTTGCAATCTCTTGCTTTAATTGTTGGTGTTTCTTTACTAAAGATTCTGCAGCAGCAACGTTAGACATAGTATTGATTTATTTTTTCAACCAATCACTAGCGTAATCACAAGATCTATATTTCCCGTTGATCTTTACATAAGTATCTGCAATTTTCTCTTTCTGCCATTCTTCAATAACATCAATTCGCTTATCTCTTAAGGCTAGTTCTTTAATCTTTAAATAATCTTTAGCAAATTCTGCTTTGTGCTCTTTATATCTTTTATCTACAGTAATAAGTTTATAAAATACTCTTCCTGTTCTATCCTGATCTGTAAGTACCAAAGAAACATCGCCTTCCTGAAGATTTACAACCTGATCATAAATTTCAGGATCTATTTTTGTTTGCTCAAATCTTGTATCTCCACTTGTAGGATTGATTAATTTACCATTATTAGCAGCAGTTTCTTCTTCATCTGAAAATCTCTTAGCCGCTACAGCAAATTTAAGATTACCATCTTTTATCTGAGTTCTAATACTGTCAATTTCAGATTTAGCAGCTTCTACAGTAGCATTGGTTACATCTGGAATTAATAAAATATGTCTTATCTCCAAATTTTGACCTAAGACCTTATCAACTTTAATAATATGGTATCCAAAAGCAGATTCAAAAGGTTCACTAACTTCACCCTCTTGTAAACTAAAAGCAGTGTCCTTAAAATCTTTGTCTAAAGGATCTTTTCTGGAAATTACCATTCTACCACCATCTCTACTAGAACCTGGATCCTGTGAGTATAATACTGCTTTTGTGGCAAAACTTGCATCGTTATCTAGAACGTCTTCTCTAAATTGAGCTAACCTATCAATAACCTTTTGCTTTTCAGACTGAGGAATCTCTGGTTTAATAATGATCTGAGAGATCTCTACTTCGTCACCAAAAATTGGCCTTTCTTCAACATCTATTTTTTCGAAATAACTTCTTACTTCTTCTGGAGTAATTTCCACATCATCTATAATATTCTTTTGCATACGGTTAGATAACTCTCTTTGCTTATTGATCTCAAAAAGTTCTTTTCTAAAATCTGCTTCAGAATCTCTTTTATAAAATTTTAAAACTTTCTCCATAGATCCTGTTTGCCCAACCAATTGATTGATTTGCTGATCTACATAACTGCTTATCTCAGAATCTGCAATAATGATACTATCCTGAACGGCATGATGTGCATAAAGTTTATTTTCAAGAAGACTTCCAATTAATTGGCAGTCTGTAACATCTGCTGTAGATACACCTTGACTTTTTAGATCTTTAAGCATCATATCTACATCGCTGTCTAGAACAACATATTCTCCCACTACGGCAGCAATACCATCTACTTTATATTTCTGAAATTCTCCGGCAGGAGCCTGAGCTTTCTTTACCTCTACTTTAGGTTGAATAGCAGTACTATCTGTAACTACTACTTCCTGAGCCATTATATCTTGAGTAGCTCCAAATAGCAGGCATACACCTGCAATACCGTTAATTATAAATTTCAAATTGTTTGTTTTCAATTGCATCTTTTGTTATGTCTTTTTCTAATTCTTTAACCAAATCGGCTTTACGCCTGTTTAAAATGATCTGTTTTATGGTAGACCTTGCGTACTCTATGGGTGCTTGCTCATTTCTTAACAAAACATCGTTAACATACACCAAATATACCTCTAATGAATCTTCGAGTTCAAGAAAATTAGATTTTTTTAGTAATTGCGCTTTATTTGCATCGTTTAGAGGACCTATTTTATCAAATACAGATTTAGAACTTACCCATACAGAATCATTAAATGAATATGCCTTAAACTGCAATGCGATCTTATCTAAATTCGCTCTGTCTTTCTCATTAAATCTGATAAAATTTTTCTTAACATCAGAAAAATCCAAACTGTTCTTATTCAAATTGATAAATCTTAGCTTAACCAGATCTTCATTAAGTCTAAAATTCTCTAAATGACTTTTATAGTAGTCTACTACCTGAAGATCTTGCAGGGTAGTATCTAGCCTCTTATCTACTAAAGCATCTGCATAGGCTTTGGTATATAATTCATTCTTATAATTCTTAACCAACTCATCAAATTCCTTTTGTTGCTCACTACTTAAATTATACATAGCCCTATCTATGAGCAATTGCTGTGTAGCCCATCGTGTTATGAAATTCGAAACTATAAGGGTACTATCTTCTGGAGAAACATTTTCTCCAATTAATGGAATAATATCTTCCTTATACAAATAACTTTGATTTACTCTAGCAATAGGTTCTTTTTCTACTTCACTACTAAAATAGTTACAACTAGTTACCGTGATCAATAAAGAGGAGATCAAAGAGATCTTAAAAATTTTCTTACCTATCAAGCTTATAAATTTATTGGAATGTTGTTTTATTACCTTAAAAATATAAAGGCAACTAAATTTCTCCGCAAAAATATGAAATCTGAAAGCTTTTACAACACAAACCATTAACGATTCTAAATACTACAAATTATATAAAAAATTAAAATTTCTGTTTTACC
The DNA here is from genome assembly GCF_000744275.1 of Gillisia sp. Hel_I_29. Classification (NCBI taxonomy): domain Bacteria; kingdom Pseudomonadati; phylum Bacteroidota; class Flavobacteriia; order Flavobacteriales; family Flavobacteriaceae; genus Gillisia; species Gillisia sp. Hel_I_29. The sequence continues at coordinate 500,415 of NZ_JQLP01000005.1, read as the reverse complement.
TTGGAAGAAGAACAAATATGGAACCATTATGAAATATTCAGAAGAAATAATTATTGATCTTCCACGAGAAGAGGTAATTAGTAAGATGGAAAAACCAGAAAATTTTAAATTTTGGCAAAAAGGTTTTATAAGCTACAATCACATTAGCGGTTCTCCGGGTGAAGAAGGTGCCCGTGCTAAATTAAAATTTAGAATTAGTAACAGAGAAATTGAAATGATAGAGTGTATAGAAAAGAATAATCTTCCTTATGAACTACATACCACTTATAAATCTAAAGGAGTTTTTAACACTCAGAAGAATTATTTTAAAGAAGAATCTGAAAACTCCACCCGTTGGATTTCTGATAATCAATTTGAATTCTCCGGTTTTATGAACGTTATTGGAAAACTCATGCCCGGAATGTTTAAGAAACAATCCTATCAATTTATGAAAGATTTTAAGACTTTTGCAGAAGAAGGTAAAAGTGTAGAAAATTAAATATGGAAAAAAGAGTTAAACTTATATGGGATTTTAGAGGTCCCCAGTCATTGCAAACAGCCAATCATCATGAGATCCATTTAAAAGATTATATAGCTGCAGAAAAATTAGAAGAATGGCAAATTACGGGAATAGATAAATACAGTGAAATGCATAATGCCGCTTATTGGGTAGTACCCGAATCCCAGATGCAAAAATTTAGAGAGATCTTAAAACCTCATCGTGCAACATGGTATGAAGAATAATTTTTGATTGAAAATTTGATTAATAATTGGTTAGCTCTATTATATTTGCTGAAAATCAAATAAACATGAAAAATTTTATCTTAAGCATTGCGGTTTTCACAACCGTTCTTTTTTCTCAAGCTCAGACTAAAGTAGGAACTATAGATGCAGATTATATTCTAGGGAATATGCCAGAAATGGCTTCTGTAGAACAAGGTTTACAAACCTATAGCGCAAATCTGCAATCTCAAATGGAAGAAAGCGTAAAAAAGTATGATTCTCTTATCTCAGAATACAAAGCTAAAAATGAATCTTTTTCTGAAGAACAATTAAAGACAAAGCAACAGGAGATTATTACTGTAGAAAATGACCTGAAAACTTTTAAGCAAAAAGCTTCGATGATGCTGCAAATGAAAAAGAATGAACTTACTCAGCCTCTCTATGCTAAAATAGATGCTGCTATGAAACAAGTCATTGAGGCTCAAAAATATACTCAAATTCTAAATGCAAGTACGAATGGACTTGCTTATGCAGATCCAAGATTCGACATTACAGATGCAGTATTGAGCAAATTGGGTATCACAATAAAAGCAACAGAATAAAATATCAATACGTTTATATAGAAAAGCCGGTCTAGAATTATCTAAACCGGCTTTTCTATTTTATAAAACTACTTATCTACTATAATTAGGAGATTCATTGGTAATAGTTACATCATGAGGATGACTTTCATGAATACCGGAAGATGTTATTTTCACAAACCTACCATTCTCCTTGAGTGTCTCTATATCTTTTGCTCCACAATACCCCATTCCAGCTCTTAAACCTCCAACAAATTGATGAATACTTTCTTCCAACTCACCTTTATAAGGAACTCTACCTACAATACCTTCCGGTACTAATTTCTTAATATCATCTTCTACATCTTGAAAGTACCTGTCTTTAGAACCTTGCTTCATAGCTTCTACAGACCCCATTCCTCTATATGACTTAAATTTTCTACCCTCGTAGATGATCGTTTCTCCCGGAGATTCTTTGGTTCCTGCAAGTAAAGAACCTAGCATTACGCAATCTGCTCCTGCGGCAATAGCCTTTGGAATATCTCCGGTATACCTAATTCCTCCATCGGCTATAACAGGAACACCAGTTCCTTTTAGAGCTGCCGCTACTTCTAGCACTGCAGAGAATTGAGGAAATCCAACTCCGGCAACAACTCTTGTTGTACAGATAGAACCAGGTCCAATTCCTACTTTAACAGCATCTGCACCGGCTTCTGCCAAGTATTTAGCCGCCTCTGCAGTTGCAATATTACCTACAACCACTTCAAGATCTGGAAATTTATTTTTCACATCTTTTAAAATACTCACAACTCCTTTGGTATGACCATGAGCTGTATCTATAATTATAGCATCTACTCCTGCATTAACCAAAGCAGTTGCTCGCTCTAGAGAATCTGCTGTTACGCCAATTGCTGCCGCCACTCTCAACCTACCATAGCTATCTTTATTAGCATTTGGCTTCTGAGTGAGCTTAGTGATATCTCTAAAAGTTATTAGTCCTACTAATTTATCTTCAGAATTTACTACGGGTAATTTTTCTATTTTATTCTGCTGTAAGATAACCTCAGCTTCATCTAATGAAGTTCCTTCAGAAACAGTTACCAGATTTTCTGAAGTCATAACTTCAGAAATAGGTCTACTATCATTCTTTTCAAATCTAAGATCTCTATTTGTAACTATACCCAAAAGTTTTCCTTGATCATCAATAATAGGAATTCCTCCAATACTGTGCTCCTTCATGTTACTTTTAGCATCTAACACCTTTGCAGTTATTGGTAGTGTAACCGGATCTATGATCATTCCACTCTCTGCACGTTTTACTTTTCTAACTTTTAAAGCTTGCGCTTCAATAGTCATATTTTTGTGCAAAACTCCTATTCCTCCTTCACGCGCTATGGCGATTGCCATTTTACTTTCTGTAACAGTATCCATAGCGGCAGATACTATCGGAACATTGATAGTGATATTCTTAGTGAATTTTGTTTGGATGTTTACTTCTCTGGGTAGAACTTCAGAAAAAGCAGGAACTAAAAGTACGTCATCGTAAGTAAGTCCTTCCCCAACAATTTTGGATTCGTGTGCAGTCATAGCAATTAAAGATTTAATTGCGTGCAAATATACGATTAAAAACTGGGAATAATCTTTTCAATGTTGATATCTAAGATTATACCCAGAATTAAAATTTAGGCATTAAACACTTTATATTCTATTATAATTTGAATTGTAATGATGTGTACCATGTAATTGGTTGGGCTGGTAAAATTCCAGGACCGGGATAGCCGGTAGCTCTTCTTGTAAAATAGGAATTATCTAACAGGTTATTTACGCCTGCTTCTAATCTAAATCTTCCTAATGCATAGGATGCAGAAAGATCCATAATACCATATGCGGGGATTTTCCCTTCAATTCCACGCTGATTATCATTAATATCTTGCGGTGCATTTGAAGCATCTGTATATTGTTCTGATAGATACGTGTACTGTAATCCTGCTAAAAAGTTTTTGTAACCAAAATTCAATCCTGTCTTTAAATTTACCTTTGGAATAAATTCTACTTCATTGCCTTTAACGTTCACTTCTTCAGAATTGGTATATTCAGATTGTGTAAAGGCAACGTTTAAAAAAGTGCTAAGTATATGATCTTTTTTTGCTTTGAAGAAAGTATTTCTAAGATTCCATTCTGCAAAAGTTTCCAATCCATAGATAAAAGCATCACCAATATTTCCTCTGAATCTAACAATTCTACCTGTCTCACTTATAACACCCTGGGCATTCTCTCTAACTTCAGGTTTTAATACTTCACCAATTCGATCATTATATTTCAACGCAAAAACGCTCAAATCGTAAGATAGTACATCTTTAAATCTTCCTCGAATTCCAAGATCTGATGTAAATCCTTCTTCATCATTAATATTTGGATCTACCTGAAAAACAGGATTTATAACTCTAATATCATTAAAGGTTACAGATCTATAGTTTTGAGAAAAATTGGCATAAAGTTCATTGGTAGGGTTCAAGTTATAACTACTCCCAACTCCCAGTAATAAAAAGCTTCTATCAAATTTTCTATTATCTGGAATCGTTTCATTCACTAAAACATTCTCTGCCAGATCCTGCAAAATGAATATATATTCGCCTTCTGCTTCTGTCTTAATATACTCATATCTAAATCCCGGAGTGATTGAAAAATTATTAGTAATATTAAAAATGTTCTCTCCAAAGAATGCAAGGTTATTATTAGGAAATTGAAACTCAGACTGCCTTGTGTAGTTAGGAAATTGATCTGAAGCAAAATTAAAATCTGCCGTAGCAGATGCGCTTCCAGGCCCCTGACGTTGATCGTTATTTGCATTGTAGTATTTACTACCCAATAATAATACAGATTGCTCTCCAAAAAGATCATATCTAGTTAATATTCTTGCTTCTGCACCCCAATTAGAAAAATTATCTATTAGCAACTCTCTGGGAGCTAAAGGATCATCTGCCTGAGAAACTCTATTTTCTCTAAATCCAACTGCTTTTCTACTAGCATCAAGTCCAAATACATTTAAGCTAATATCTGTATTGTTGGATAGCTTATGCTCTAGTTTTAATGCAAAAAGATTCCAATTCACATCAAACCAATTACGTTCTCGATTGCTAAAATCAGGATTTTGGTAAAACTGAGTATCGGTAAGCCCACCTGGTTGTTGTGCCAAATAATCTAAATAGGTATATTCAAAACTTATATTTGTTTTGTGATTAAACTTCCATCCTAAATGTGCAAAGGCATTGTGAGATTCATATCCAGAATTCTGCCTAAATCCATTTCCCTCTTTATAATTATAATACGTGTAATAACTAAAGTTCCCTACGGTACCACTTAGACTATTAAAGCTCGTGAACATATTATAGGATCCCAAAGATTGTCTGGAAATAAGCTCTATTTTTTTATCTGCTACTGGTTCTTTGAATTTAAAATTGATTAAACCTCCAAATTGAGTTCCATATTGTAAAGATGCAGCACCTCTAACTACTTGTATCTCTTTTAAAGCTTCTGGTGGTGGAGTGTAATAACTTTCCGGATACCCTAGAACGTCAGCAGAAATATCATATCCATTCTGCCTAGTATTAAAATTTTGTGTTCTATTGGGATCCAGTCCTCTCCCACCAATATTAAGCTGCAGTCCTGCATCTCCATTATCATAAATATTGAGTCCTACCACCTGGCTATAGATCTGTCGCGCATTATTAGCTGCAAGATTTCCTGTAACCTTATCTAGCAATACCACTTCACTCTTTTTACCAGCATAAATGGCTGTTCCCTCTACCTTTCTAAGTTTTCTTAAAGCAAAGATCTGCTCTCTTCTATTGGTAAGAACAACTTCACTAAGACTTTCGGCCAAGGGGTTTAGTTGAAAATCTATACGGGTGTTAGAATTGATAGTAAGTTGCTTTTCTTGAATCTCATAATCATAGCTAAAAACAGCAAAAAGATATTCACCTTCTTTTAAACCATTCATAACAAACTCACCATTTTCATTTGCTGCGACCATTGTACCGGTAGCTTTATTCCAAATCTCTGCATTAGATACAGGCACTCCTGTTGTTGCAGATGTTATTTTACCGCTAATAGAATATTGCGCTTGAACATACATTGATATGAGAAAAAATATACTAAAGACCTTTAATTTCATCTTGAAATGGTAATAAAAAAGATTTATGTTTAAGTGAATCATTGAAATTGAGCAGATTTACTTTTGGATCTATATAGGGAGCGCTTTTTCTGCCATTAAGCGCTACATAATTTTCTACATAAATTTCTATGTTCTTGTGACCATCTTTTCTAAAATGCTCTGCTAGAAAGTGAGCATATTGTAAAATAAAATCTGGCTGAAAGGACATTTGCTTTTCTTGGAAAGGCGTTAAAAAATCTGAATTATCTACATAGAATCTTCTTCCACTTTCCGCATCTACGATCTTAAATTGAGTATAACCCGCTTTTTCCATGAGCATTACTCTCCAAGAAAACCTATATCCTTCTTCAGTCCAAAATAATTCTCCCGGATATAATAAATATCTCCATGGAAGTAGAAGTTGCACTGTAAAAAAAAATGTTAATATAAAGAGAGAAACCTTTCTCTTTATAGGTGAAAAGATAAGATTACGTCCATTATCAAATTTCAGCAAATCGAGCCTAAATATGGAAGAGATCTTAGAGAGAATTTTATGGTGAACTTCAGCATCAAAAAAGATAAGAGCACTAACAATCATTATATAAGGAAACATCCCAATAGGAAATAACACTCTTGTTAAAACATGAAATATAATCACCATTAGGAATGCAGCAAATCTTGTTCTTCTATAAAGTAAAAGAAAGGGTATGCTAAGATCGTATACCATACCGCTCCAACTAAATGCGTAATGAACCCATTCCTGCTGCATAAGATCTCCTAAAAAGGGAAGATCGTATTTTGACGGCAGCCATATTTTTAATGGCATGGCTCTAAGCAACCAATCTGAATTTAATTTGGCCAGACCTGCGTAAAAATAAACGATAGCAAGAAGAAGCTTAATAGCGTCTATGCTCCATGAAGGTATTTTCTGAAAAGCTTTCTTAGAATCTCTCCATGCATCTATAGAATAATAAGCATTGGCAGGAAGAAATATCATTAAAAAACTAAGAATACTTATAAAGTAATAATGATTTAAATAAGTTGTCTTATCCATCAACTCGATATAAGTAAAACTCAAAAAGAAGCTGATGATAGCTATCTTATATTTATAGCCAAGGCTCACGAATAATGCAGAAATTCCACAAACTATAAAAATTAAATATGTAAAATTACCCAGAGGCTTCACCCATTCAAATCCATAGTAAGAGAAAAAGAATTTAGGATCTATATAAAGTTTTTCTATCCAACCGTTAAGCCAGAATCTAATAATACTAAATAACATCATTAAACCAAACAATAAACGGAAGACTGCCAAAGGAGCAGCTTCCGTATAAGAATGCAAATATCTGTTTATTTGATGTTTCATTTAAAAATTTAGGCTAATCCCCATCAGAATCTACATAATCTACACTAATTGAAAGTGCCTGCATCATATCAACCTTAAGTAAGATGATCTCTTTTTGCAACTCATCAAATGCTTGTAGCATTACAGTATTATCAGTTTGAACTTGCACTTTTAAGTTTGCATCTAGATCTGTAGCATGATCTAAGATCTCATCAAACTGGTTATTAATTAAACCACTTAACTGCTCACCACCTTTCATAGAATCTAAATAATCTAGATATTGCTTATAACTAACCCCTGTTTGTACACCATTAAAAGATTTACCGTTAAAGAAGTCCTGAACACTTTTTAAAGATTGTATATATAATTTTCTTGAAAGATCTTCAGAATATAAAGCTTCCACATTTTTAGGAGAAGGTTCTCCGGTAAAAACTCCTGCCGGAAAACCGATCTTACCAGATCTTAAGAATTTTTCAAAATACAGCACATAATCATTGGTAAATTTATCTACAGAACCTGTACTAGAAGAGCTTGTATTGTTCACAAAATTGTCTCTATATGTACGCTGCCAAGAAGAGTTTACTTCTTTTGTAAGATCATTAATTCTTTTTGAAACATCAGAAAGGTAGTTTTTATATTCATCCTTAGCATAAACCTCAACAATTGCTGCATCGTTCTCTGCAACACCGTTCAATAAATAGTCTAGCGCAGGAAAACCTTGTTCTTTGTAAGCACTTGGTAGTGCCAAATTGTAAGTTCCTCCTGTAATTTTAGGTTCAATAGAAATAACATCTGTAGGGTAGGTATTTAAGAAGTTTCTATAATTTAATTCTTCAGCCTTTCCTATTTCAAACATAGAAACAGTTTGAAAATCTATATAAGCCTTTTCAAAAGAAGCTCTTAATTCTATTAGATTATCTTCTGAAGGATTGCTGGTGAAATTGGCTGTTTTATCTTGAAGGTCTTGTGTAGAATTTTCAAAATTATCAAATGCAGGAATAATAATATTATCTGCCCAATTTGCTAACATTGCTTTGCGATCAAAAGAATTAGATTCACCTCCTGTTTCTTCGTTAGCTTCATTATCATCTGTAGAACAAGCTGCAAATATGAATAAGCTTAAAAATAATAGTCTTGAAATTTTCATTATTATATAAATTTTAGTTCTGGAACCTTAAAACTTTCGTGCCAGAGAATTGTTATTATTCAGCGGCTTCCATTACACTAAATCCAAATGCTGAAGCTATTTCTTCTGATATGGTATCTAACGTAGCTGCATTTACATCCCAAAATCCATTTCCAGCCAATAATTGCTCCTTATAAGAATCTACTTGAGCCTTTGTGATATATGGCATGTTGGTAACAGGATTATTCGTAAATCTTAAGCTGTAGATAAATCCGTATCCTTCAGAAAGGGCATGAAATGCAGAACCATAGTTTTGCTCCGCTAGATCATTTTTACCACCTTGTAAATAATGAACTGCTCTAACCGCTATAACTTTAGACAGATTCTCTTTAATAATCTCTGCCTGAAGATCTCTCTGCGCATAATCTTCAGCAACAATTGCAGCTCTCCCTTTTTTGAAAGCTTCAAACGTACTGCTAGCTAAACCTGAAAAATCTTCATCGCCATCAACTTCTCCCAAATAATTGAATAACAAATGATCATCACTTTCATTCAAAACTGAATTTGGATCTGAACTTGGTATGGATGGATTTCCATATAGATACCCATAAGCTTCATCCCATTTATGCTCCATAGTGGTATAATTGGTTCCCTCTTCTACAATTTCTGCCTTATTATTCATCCTGTTATCTCCCTCATCTAAAACACCTGTAGATAAGTAATTATTAAGTATCTGATCTAGAACTAAACCTCCAATTAAACTTTTTGCAAAAGCCTGATTTAATTCAAGACCTTTCCCATTTACATAACGCTCCTTAGACCCGGATGCTACCTGACCGGCTTTTCCCGGTTCTGCTAATTGATCTTTATTACTCTTTACAACGTTCATTTGCTCTTGAATAAACCCATCAAAATCATTTTTGATCATAGCGCTCTCTACAGTATTTGCAGAAAAATATAAAGTTGATGCCGCTACTTTAGATTTGATGCTTTTTGAAGAAGCATTTAACGCCGCAGAAGAAAAAGGAGCATTTTCATTGGAAAACATATTAGCTAATGTCTGCTCAGAAGCATTATCAAAATCATTGAAGGATGCTAACAACTCTGCAGACATCTCTAGTCTGGTTGTTTGTCCTTCATAATTTACGGTTGAAGAAGTACCTCTTTCAAAGGTATAATTCTGTGGAATAATTATTGGGTTCTCTGTAGTTACAGCTACATCATCATCTGAACTGCACGAGCTTAATGTTAAACCTGCTGCAAATGCTATTAGGGCGAATTTTTTCATGAAAGCTTATTAAGACTGATTAAAAATAAAATTGATTTTCAGCCGCAAAGATAAGCTCGAATTTCTATTCTGCAAATATTATTTAGACTTAATTTAAATAATATAAATCTATTTGAGATAAGTAGTAAATAGAGAATATTAATGATGCACCGTAAAAATCTTGGTAGCTTCATTATAAGCAGACTCAAAACTTCCCATTCTCACGTTAGAGTCGGCCTTTTTAGCATTAAAGTAAGAGAGCATTTTCTCTGTAGGCATATTTCCTGTAAGATCATCTTTAGCCATAGGGCAACCTCCAAAGCCTTGGATAGCTCCATCAAATCTATGGCATCCTGCCATATAAGCTGCATCTATTTTCTCATGCCATGTAGTTGGTGTGGTATGTAAGTGAGCACCAAATTCTATGTTTGGGTATGCAGGAATGAGGTTAGAAAATAGATACGAGATGATATCTGGAGTGCTGGTACCTACAGTATCTGAGAGCGAAAGAATACTCACACCCATAGCCGCCATTTTTTCCGTCCACTCTGCAACGATCTCCACATTCCAAGGATCGCCATATGGATTACCAAATCCCATAGAGAGATAAGCTACTACCTCTTTATCATTTTTATGAGCGATATCTAAAATTTCCTTTAGAGTTTCTACAGATTCTGCTATAGTTTTATGGGTGTTCCGCATTTGGAAATTCTCTGAAATGGAGAAAGGATAGCCCAAATATTTTATTTCTTTATGAGATGCTGCATCCACTGCACCTCGTGTATTTGCTATAATTGCAAGAAGTTTACTTTGGGTCTTAGAAAGATCTAAACCTGCAAGAACCTCAGCAGTGTCTACCATTTGCGGAATTGCTTTAGGAGAAACAAAACTTCCAAAATCTAAGGTATCAAATCCACATCTTAACAATGCCTGAATATATTGAATCTTAGTCTTTGTTGGAATGAATGATTTAATGCCTTGCATGGCATCTCGCGGACATTCTATAAGTTTTATTTTATCCATACTTCAAAGATAGTATTTTAGGTATTATATAAAAATAGGATAGGAAAAATGAAGATATCTGAATTCAACTATAGAATTAGATACTCACTATACGTAGATTCAAACTGTTTTATATTAAAATCAAGACACCAATTGCTATAAAAACAACAACTTGTATCCATTTTAAAATTACTCCAGATCTAGGATGCTGTAAAAGATATTTTGAGATCTTCCCCGATATCAATGCTATTAACCCAAAGATGATCATTGCTTGAATCATAAATAAAAAGCCTAGAATATAGAATTGAAGAACAGTATTTCCCTCCGTATCCCACAGAAACCCCGGAAAGAATGCAAGAAAGAAAATAGTTACTTTCGGATTTAAAACATTCATTATAAAACCTTGTTTTAGCAAAGCAATTTTCCTAGTTGGTAACTTTTTTGAAGACTCTATTTTAATACCTCCGTCACTGCCGTAAACTTTATAGGCTAGATAGAATAAATAACCGGCTCCAAATATTTTGATGATCCAAAAAAGAGTTTCAGATTCTTTTATAATCGCAGAAACTCCAAAAGCAACTAAGCTGGTATGTATCAAAATACCAGATACTAAACCTAAAGCTGTCATAATACCCGCTTTTTTACCATTAGTCATGCTCTGTACCAATACATAAATTATATCTGGTCCCGGAGAAAGAGTGAGCAAGATAGATGCAGTTAAAAAAGGTATGATCTGTAAAAGCAAAATTATATAGATTTTATAGACCTTTAGCTAAAATAGCCTCGTTAATACTTTTTATAAGCGCCGGGCCTTCGTAAATAAATCCTGTATAAAGCTGTACTAAAGAAGCACCTGCTTCTATTTTTTCTACAGCATCTTTAGCAGAATGTATTCCTCCCACCCCAATTATCGGAAAGGATTGATTGCTATTTTGAGACAAAAATCTAATCACTTCGGTAGACCTATTTTTTAAAGGTTTCCCACTCATTCCACCCATCTCTTTCTTATTTTCAGAAGTAAGACCTTCTCGAGATATGGTAGTATTAGTAGCTATTACTCCAGCAATCCCTGTTTCGTTTACAATTTCAATGATATCTAAAAGCTGCTCTTCTGTAAGATCTGGAGCTATCTTTAAAAGTATAGGTTTAGAATTTTCCCGACTCTTATTCTTTATCTGAAGTGTATTCAATAGCTTTTTTAATGGCTCTTTATCCTGAAGCGCTCGTAAATTTGGAGTATTTGGGGAACTTACATTTACAACAAAATAATCTACATGATCAAATAACGCATCAAAACATATCACATAATCATTTACAGCATCTTCATTTGGAGTAATTTTATTCTTGCCTATATTTCCACCAATAAGTACATCTTTATTCTTTCTTAATCTGGAAACTGCAGCTTTTACACCTTCATTATTAAAACCCATCCTATTTATAATGGCATTGTCTTCCTTCAATCTAAACAATCTTGTTTTCTCATTTCCAGATTGAGCTTTTGGAGTAACAGTTCCTATTTCAATAAATCCAAATCCTAGAGAATCCAATTCTTTATATAATTTGGCATCTTTATCAAAACCTGCAGCGAGTCCAACCGGATTTTTAAATTTTATACCGAAGACTTCTCGCTCTAATCTTTTATCCTCTCGCTGAAATTTATTTTTCAGGAAAGAAGATATTCCCGGGATCTTGGCTAGAATTCTTAGTGCATCAAAAGTAAAATAGTGAACCTTTTCAGGATCAAATTGAAAAAGCAAAGGTCTTATAACCGACTTATACATAACAGATAGGTTTGTGCAAAAATAGATTAATTTGAAAAACACTTATCATTCTGATGTAATAGTTTAATAGCTATTAAATTTTTATTAGGCGCTACACTATTATTCTTAAAGCTTGATGCTAGATAATTTGGACTCAGCTTTAAAAAATAAACGCTCCTTACCTAGAATCTCTTTTTAAGTTGTTATTTTTGAAATGACTTTTGTGGTATGAAGTGTTTAATTCAAAATACAATTTCAAATAAATAAAAAAACTTACAGAAACAATGATTTCTAAAAATAAAATAATAGACAGATTTGTTAGCTACGTTACTGTAGATACTCAAAGTGATCACGAAAGTGATAGTACTCCAAGCACAAAAAAACAATGGGACCTTGCAAATAAGCTAGTAGAAGAATTAAAGCTAATAGGTTTACAGGATGTGGAAATAGATGAACATGCATATATCATGGCAACCTTACCTTCTAATGTAAATTTTGAAGTTCCGGTTATTGGTTTTATTTCACATTTTGATACGTCACCAGATTTTACCGGTACCAATGTAAAACCTCAGATCATAGAAGATTATGAGGGGAAAGACATTGTTTTAAATAAGGAGCTAGACATCATACTTTCTCCAGATTATTTTGAAGATCTTTTACAATATAAAGGGCAGACGATAATCACCACAGATGGTACAACATTGTTAGGAGCCGATGATAAAGCTGGAATAACCGAGATAGTTTCAGCAATGGAATATTTGGTAAATAATCCGCAGATCCCACATGGTAAAATACGAATTGGTTTTACGCCAGATGAAGAAATAGGTAGAGGTGCTCATAAATTTGATGTTGAAAAATTTGGAGCTGAATGGGCATATACCATGGATGGCAGTCAGATTGGCGAATTAGAATATGAGAATTTTAATGCTGCCGGAGCGGTAGTTACTATAAAAGGTAAAATAGTTCATCCTGGTTATGCAAAAGATAAGATGATCAATAGCATGTATATAGCTCAAGATTTCATCAACTCTTTACCAAGACTAGAAACACCTGAGCATACTGAGGATAGACAAGGATTTTTTCACCTTACCGATATTAAAGGAGATGTGGAAGAAACCAAATTAAAATATATCATTAGAGATCATGACAAAGCCCACTTCGAGGCTAGAAAAGAAATGATACAGGATCTTGTAGAAGAGATCAATATTCAACATGAAGATGAGATCATTAAAGTTGAAATTAAGGATCAATATTTCAACATGAGTGAGAAAATTCAACCTGTAATGCATATAGTAGATATTGCAGAAGAAGCAATGAAAGCTTTAGACATAGCACCGCTTATTAAACCTATACGAGGTGGAACAGATGGTTCTCAATTAAGTTTTATGGGTTTACCTTGTCCAAATATTTTTGCTGGTGGACATAATTTTCATGGTAGATTTGAATATGTTCCTGTAGAAAGCATGCAAAAGGCAATGGCGGTTATTGTAAAAATAGCCGAGATAACTTCAGAAAAATATCAAAAATAGTTCAAAATAATTTGAACTTATTGCACAAAAAAAAGGACCATTAATTTAATGATCCTTTTTTTTATACAATACATTTAAGAAATCTAGAAGTAACAACTTCCACCTCTTCTTCTTCGCTTATTTTTATTGGCTGTATCAAATAACTTAAAGGTCAAACTCACAATTAATTGATCATACCTTCCATCTGTAATATCTGCTCTATTTATACCTCCAATAACTCCATCATTCAAAAAATCTACACCTTGAATATCTGCACTAGATAAAGATTTTTCATATCGTACATCTAAACCAAAACTTCCAAATTCTACTTTAGCACCTACCTGAGCAGTAAAGGGAGTATTTTGTACAACCACTTGAGGTGGATCATTAACAGGTTCTAACTTTTCCATCGTAGCATCTATAATATTCTTATATGCCGGGCCCGCATAAATATCTAAAGGCCCCCAAACATTATAACCAACTAGTAAAGGAACACTAAATTCTGTAACTTCATAAAGAGAAGTGCTTCCGGGAAATACATATTCAGATTTCACTTCAGAATAAACCAATTCTGGTCTTACAAAAAATTTCCCGAAATTAACTTGCGCCCATCCTCCCACATGAAACCCGATCTTGCCATCTGGGGTAAACGTTTCATCTGTATATCTGCCCGGATTATTAGAATCATTTGCATCAATTTCACCACCAAAGGATCTATTTATACCTCCTTTTAATCCTAACTTAAACTCTTGAGCTTGTGAGGTTGAAACGGTTAGGGCCATTAAACCTATAAATAGGCTAAGTATTTTTTTATTCATAAATGGGGTTGTTTCTATTAAAATGAAAGGGGTAAATATATTATTTCTGTCATTATTTACCTCTTATTTATTATCAAATAACGATCTAAACTTAAAAAAATTATATCAAAATGAAGTATCCCCTAGATTTCTCGCATAAAAAAGCCCTCTAATCTTTAGAATTTTCAACAAGAGTAGAGGGCATAAATAAATTATTTCTTAATATCGCCTTCCCAATCGGTAATTCCACCCATCAGATTGTAAGCATTTTCTATTCCATTCTCATTCATAAGAGCACATGCCTGAGCACTTCTCGCTCCAGATCTGCAATACACATAATAGTTCTTAGACTTATCTAATTTATTAATATCATCTAAAAATTCCTGACCCTTATAAATATCAATATTCTTCGCATTAGGAATGTAACCTTCAATAAATTCTTCCTCTGTTCTAACATCTAATATTTGAGCATTTTGATCACTATCCAATGCCTCTTTCCATTGATCTTGAGTTAAATTCTTCATCTATATTTTATTTTGTTAATTGTTCTAATTTAAAGTAAATATAAGATTTTAGCATTAAAATAAAGATCTTAAGCTACCATTAAGAACTTTTAAAAATTGCTGAATTTCTCTCAGTTCTCTTGGCAATTGGTATACTTAACTACTTTCCAAAGGCTTGCTCTCAAAATTTAACAAAGCTTTTAGCTTTTAACTCATATTTAAATATATATTTGTACATACAAATGTTGTACAAACAATTATGAAACAAGAAGATATCAATACGCTAAAAAATTCTCCTGCGGCTCGCAGAGTGATTCTAAGTTTATTGATGACAGCCAATCAACTTAATGAAGAAGTTGCGGAGACCTTAAAACCATTTGGATTGAGTATTCCTCAGTTCAATGTTCTGAGAATTCTACGCGGACAAAAGGGCAAACCTGCAAACTTGAGTACTATTCAGAATAAGATGGTAAGTAAAATGAGTAATACTACCCGATTAGTAGATAAATTAATTACAAAAGGGTTGGTAGAAAGGATTACGTGTAAAAAGAACAGAAGAAAGGTAGAAATCACAATTACAGATAGAGGCTTAGCATTATTGGCCGAAATTGATCCTGTAGTTGTAATATCTGAGGAAACTTCTACGGACAATCTAAGCGCTTCAGAAATTGAAACTCTTACAATATTGCTTGAAAAATTAAGAAAATAAAAAAATTGCTATGAAAAATTATATTGAAAATTTAAACTGGCGTTATGCCACAAAACAGTTTGATGCGAATAAAAGAATATCTCAAGAAGAATTAGACTTTCTTCTAGAAGCCATTCAGCTTTCAGCTTCATCATACGGACTACAACCTTACGAGGTTATCGTGGTAGACAATCCTGAAGTTCAGGAAAAATTAAAAGCATCAGCTTGGAATCAATCACAATTAACAGATGCTTCACATGTATTGGTTTTTGCTAATATGACAAGCGTAGATGAAAACTATGTTGATGCCTATATGAAGAATATTGCTGATACCAGAAATATCAATGTAGAAGACCTTAGTGGGTTTAAAGACATGATCAAAAATACCATATTGCAACTTAGTTCTGAAGAACAATCTCAATGGGCTGCTAAACAATCTTATATAGCTTTAGGTAACCTGCTCTCTGCAGCTGCAAATTTTAAAATAGACGTGTGTCCTATGGAAGGATTTGATGCTTCAGAATTTGATGAGATCTTAGGTCTAAAAGAAAAAAATCTAACTGCGGCTACTATTGCTACCGTAGGATTTAGAAGTGCTGAAGATCAAACTCAATTTGCGGCAAAAGTTAGAAAAAGTAAGGAAGATTTATTTACTACTGTATAAACCAAAAATATAAAAATTGTTATGAAAAAGAATTTATTAAAAGGAGCTTTAGCTTCAGTAATCGTATTAAGTACCGTTGCTTTTACCAGCATTAAAAAACAAATCGATGTAAAATCTAGTACTGTAGTTTGGACAGGAAAGAAAGTTACTGGTGAGCATAGCGGAACTCTTCAATTTAAAGAGGGACATCTTATGGTTGAAGATGGAAAACTTGTGGGTGGTGAATTCACTATCGATATGACCTCCCTAAAAAATACCGACCTTGAAGGAGAAAGCAAACAAAAATTAGAAGGGCATTTAAAATCTGAAGATTTTTTCGGAATTGAAAAATACCCAACTTCTAAATTAGTTTTTACTAGCGTTGCTTCAAAAGGAAATGGAATGTATGGAGTTGTTGGTAATCTTACCATCAAAAACGAAACACACCCAATAACTTTCGATCTTAAATATTCTGAAGATGCTGCATCTACTACCCTATCTATAGATAGATCTAAATATGATGTACGTTATGGTTCTGGAAGTTTCTTTGATAATTTAGGAGATAAAACCATCTATGATAATTTTGATCTTGATGTAGATCTTAAATTCTAAGTTTCAAGAGAATAAAAATGAAAACCGTCTACTGTACTTTAGTCGGTTTTTAATTTCTTTAAATCAAAAACTTAAAATTCTTTGTCATTAAAAATATCATACTTATATTTGGCGAAATGAAAAATTTAACTGTACATACTTGGTGGTGGAATAATTTACGTCAAAACGTCGTGAACTAACACTCCTATAGTATAATATTATATACAAAAAGGCTTGTCTCACGACAAGCCTTTTTTTTATTCCTAATTTTCAAAAAATATGTTTCAATTAAATACTACCTATAAAAAGTTACTTGCAGATACCATTACGCCAGTAAGCATCTATTTAAAGATTCGAGATAAATATCCTAATAGTCTCTTACTGGAAAGTAGCGATTATCACGCTAACGATAATAGCTTTTCCTATATCTGCTGTAACCCAATTGCATCCATAAAAGTAGAAAATAATACTATTTTTAGAACCTTTCCTGATGGCAGCACTACTTCGGAAAATATAGAATCCAACACAAATATTCCGGAAGTAATTCAAGCGTTCTCTCAAAATTTTAAGGCTGAAAGATCAGATTTCAAATTTATAAATAATGGACTTTTTGGATACATCGCTTATGACGGAGTTCAATATTTTGAAGATGTCAAAATCAGCAAGAAAAAAAGGAATTTAGAGATACCTGATATTTATTACGCGGTTTATCAGAACATCATTGCCATCAATCACTTTAAGAACGAGGCTTACATTTTCGATCATAATTATGATACTGAAAGCAATTTAGAAGAAATCGAGCAACTGCTTAAAGTAAAGAATTTTGCAACCTATAATTTCACCCGACAAGAAGAGCCAACTTCCAATCTTACCGATGATGAGTTTATCGAGAATGTAAAACTGGGTAAAAAGCATTGTCAGCGTGGAGATGTATTCCAATTAGTGCTTTCCAGAAGATTTTCTCAAAAATTTAAAGGCGATGAATTCAATGTATATCGTGCGCTTAGAAATGTAAATCCTTCTCCTTACTTGTTTTATTTTGACTATGGTAATTTCAAGATCTTCGGAAGTTCTCCAGAAGCGCAATTAGTGGTAAATAATGGTCAGGCAGAAATTCATCCAATTGCAGGAACCTTTAAAAGAACCGGAAATGATGAGCAAGATGCCATTTTAGCTAAAGAGTTGGCCGCAGATGAAAAAGAGAATGCAGAGCATGTAATGTTGGTAGATCTTGCCAGAAACGATCTTAGTCGCCATAGCAGTGGCGTAAAAGTGGAAAAATATAGAGAAGTTCAATTCTTTTCGCACGTTATTCATTTGGTAAGCAAAGTTACAGGTGTTAAAAATAAAGATACCGCAACCATGCAGTTGGTTGCAGACACCTTTCCTGCAGGAACTTTGAGTGGTGCTCCAAAACACAGCGCCATGACGCTTATAGAAAAATATGAAAATGTAAATAGAAGTGCCTACGGTGGTGCCATTGGGTTTATGGATTTCAATGGAGATTTCAACCATGCCATAATCATCAGATCCTTCGTGAGTAAAAATCATCAACTTCATTATCAGGCTGGCGCAGGAATCGTGTCAGAATCTAAAGAAGAAAATGAATTGCAAGAAGTGTATAACAAATTAGGCGCATTGTCTAAAGCCTTAGAATTAGCAGAAGAAATATAATTAGGGCGTTCCCCTTTGGGTCGGGCTTTCGGTAGTCGCTTCCCGGTTAACACCGGTAGAGCTCCGCAAAACCTCAATCCCTAACGCAAAAAGAAAGAAATGAAAAAAATATTGGTCATAGATAATTATGATTCTTTTGTGTACAATTTGGTGCATTATCTGGAAGAATTAGACTGCGAAGTAACCGTGCTTCGAAATAACGAATTAAGCTTGGAAGATGCTGAAGATTATGATAAGATCTTACTTTCTCCAGGTCCCGGAATTCCAGATGAAGCCGGTTTGCTAAAAGCTATTGTAGAAAAATATGCACCTACCAAAAGTATTTTGGGCGTTTGCCTTGGGCAACAAGCAATTGGTGAGGTATTTGGTGGTAGTTTAATCAATTTAGATGCTGTTTATCACGGTATTGCCACAAAGATCAAAACTTGTGTAGATGATGAGATCTTGTTTGCCGGTTTAGATAAAGAGTTTTTAGTAGGGAGATATCATTCTTGGGTGGTGGCTCCTAACCTGCCAGATTGTTTAATTGCAACTTCGTATGATGAGAACGGACAAGTAATGTCTTTACGTCACAGAGATTTTGATGTAAAAGGAGTACAATTTCATCCAGAATCGGTTTTAACGCCAGATGGAAAAAAGATGATCAAGAATTGGGTTAATAGTTAGCATATCAAGAGTTGGTGAAACAAATTTAGCATAACGTACCAATTTAAGATGCCACCCCGAGCGGAGTTGAGGGGTCTATAATATAAAATATCATGAAAGAACTTTTAAACAGACTTATAAATCACGAAACCATTTCTAAAGAAGAAGCCAGAAAAGCTTTGGTGAACATCTCGAATGGAGAATACAACGAAAGTCAGATCGCTGCTTTTTTAACGGTGTATATGATGCGCAGTATTACCATAGAAGAACTGGAAGGCTTTAGAGATGCGCTTTTAGATCTTTGCCTTTCGGTAGATCTTAAAGCATATAACCCAATAGACCTTTGCGGAACCGGGGGCGATGGAAAAGATTCATTTAATATTTCTACGCTTTCATCCTTTATAACCGCTGGTGCCGGAGTGAATGTTGCAAAACACGGTAATTACGGAGTTTCTTCTGTAAGCGGAAGTTCTAACGTCATGGAATATTTAGGCATTAAATTTAGCAGCAACTCAGAATTCTTAGAAAAGTGTATTGCAGAAGCCGGAATTTGTGTTTTACACGCTCCTTTATTTCACCCGGCAATGAAAAATGTTGCGCCAATCAGAAAATCATTAGCCGTAAAAACATTCTTTAATATGCTAGGCCCTATGGTAAATCCTGCATTTCCGAAGAATCAATTGGTGGGAGTTTTCAATTTAGAATTAGCAAGAATGTACGGGTACCTATATCAGAACACCGATAAGAATTTTACTATTCTACACTCTTTAGATGGATATGACGAGATCTCGCTTACAGGAGCTACTAAAGTAATTTCCAATAATTCAGAAAGAATGTTAGAAGCATCAGATTTTGGGGTTTCTCAATTAAAAGCAAATGAAATTGCCGGTGGTGGCTCTATAGAAAGTTCAGCAATTATATTTACCAATATTTTGAAAGGTAAAGGGACAGAAGCTCAAAATAATGTGGTTTGTGCTAATGCAGGAATGGCCATTGCAACATCTAAAGATCTATCTCCAAGAGAAGGATTTGAGCTGGCAAAAGAATCTTTATTAAACGGAAAAGGATTAGAAGCACTCAAAAAACTTCAAGCTTTAAGTGAACATTCTAAGTTTTAATTAAAATTGCATCATGAATATTTTAGATAAAATCATAGCAGATAAAAGACAAGAAGTAGCTTTAAAAAAGCAACTTATCACTTCCAGTCAACTTACAAAGTATCCGCTATTCAATAGAAATACCAATTCTCTTGCAACCGCTTTAAAGAACAGCAAATCTGGGATTATTGCAGAGCATAAAAGAAGATCCCCTTCAAAATCTGTCATCAATCAAGATCTGAATGTGCAGGATGTTGCAAGAGGCTATGAAAATGCAGGAGTTTGCGGAATGTCTGTTTTAACCGATTCAAAATATTTTGGAGGCTCTTTAGACGATCTTATTTTAGCTAGAGCATCGGTTAAAATGCCTCTTTTAAGAAAAGAGTTTATCATAGATGAATATCAGATCTTAGAAGCAAAAGCTCATGGTGCCGATGTAATTTTGTTAATCGCTGCCATATTATCTCGCGAGGAGATCAAAAACCTTTCAGAATTGGCCAAGAGTTTAGAATTGGACGTATTGTTAGAAGTTCATAATTTAGAAGAGTTAGAGAAATCTATCATGCCGAGCTTAGATATGTTGGGTGTGAATAATAGAAACCTTAAAACTTTTGAGGTAAGCACCGATATCAGCAAAAGTCTGTCAGAAAAAATTCCATCAGATTTTGTAAAGGTTTCGGAAAGCGGAATTAGTTCTGTAGAAGCTATTCAAGATCTAAAAAATTATGGATATCAAGGTTTTCTAATAGGCGAGAATTTTATGAAAACAAACGATCCAGGCGAAGCCGCAACAAGTTTTATCAATACTTTAAATCAATAAGATGAAACTCAAGGTATGCGGAATGCGGGAAACTGAGAATATTCTTGACGTTTCAAATTTGAAACCCGATTATATGGGTTTGATATTTTATGAAAAATCACCAAGATTTGTAGAAAATGATATTCCGGATATTGCTTCAGAAATTAAAAGAACAGGCGTTTTTGTAAATGCAACATTAGATTTCATTCTTAAAAAAGCTCACGATTATAAACTAAAAGCGATTCAATTACACGGAGAAGAATCTTCAGTATTTTGTAAAGAATTAAAGTCGGCATTGAATAATGAAATAGAAATAATAAAGGTGTTTTCCATAAAAGAAAGCTTCAATTTTGAAGAATTAGCATCTTATGAAGGCATTGTAGATTTCTTTTTATTTGATACCAAAGGAAAGAACAAAGGTGGCAACGGAATGGTTTTCAATTGGAATGTACTGAAAGAATATCCTTCTCAAACGCCATTTTTCTTAAGCGGCGGAATTGGGTTGGAAGAGATTGAAGAAATACGATCATTACATACTTATTTTCAGAAGGAGAATAAATCAGAATTGTTATACGCAGTAGATGTGAATAGCAAATTTGAAAATTCACCTGGAAATAAAAATGCTGAACAGGTATTTGAATTTCAAAAACAGCTTCAGCAAATAAAATAAAAGTTCAAAAAGAAAAAGATCAAGAAAAATGACATATCAAGCTAATGAAAAAGGATATTACGGTGATTTTGGTGGTGCATACATCCCGGAAATGCTGTATCCAAACGTGGAAGAACTTAGATCTAGATATTTAGAGATCATGAAAGAAGAATCTTTTCAGAAAGAATTCAAAGCTTTGCTGAAAGATTATGTGGGTCGTCCTACTCCACTCTATTTCGCAGAGAGATTGAGTAAAAAATACAAGACAAAGATCTATCTAAAACGTGAAGATCTTTGTCATACCGGAGCGCACAAGGTTAATAATACCATTGGCCAGATCTTAATGGCAAAGAGATTGGGAAAAAATAGAATTATTGCAGAAACAGGCGCTGGTCAGCATGGTGTAGCAACTGCTACGGTTTGTGCGTTGATGGGAATTGAATGTATTGTGTATATGGGAGAAGTAGATATTGCTCGCCAAGCTCCTAATGTTGCCAGAATGAAGATGCTAGGCGCTACAGTAATTCCTGCAAAATCTGGAAGTAAAACACTGAAAGATGCTACCAATGAAGCGATACGAGATTGGATTAATAATCCGGTAGACACGCATTATATTATTGGTTCTGTAGTGGGACCTCATCCTTATCCGGATATGGTTGCACGGTTTCAGAGCGTGATCTCGGAAGAAATTAAAGTTCAGCTAAAAGAAAAAGAAGATAGAGAAGCTCCAGATTATGTAGTGGCGTGTGTTGGTGGTGGAAGTAATGCCGCAGGGATCTATTTTCATTATTTAGACAATCCGGAGGTTGGAATTATCGCCGTAGAAGCAGCAGGAAAAGGAATTTACACAGGAGAAAGTGCTGCAACCTCAGCTTTGGGAAAAGAAGGTATTATTCATGGAAGTAAAACTTTGTTGATGCAAACCGATGATGGACAGATCACAGAGCCATATTCAATTTCAGCTGGCTTAGATTATCCAGGAGTTGGCCCTATGCATGCTAATTTGTTCAGAACAGGAAGAGGTGAATTTATTTCTATTACCGATGATGATGCAATGAAAGCAGGAATTGAACTTGCTAAGTTAGAAGGAATTATTCCGGCTATAGAAACATCACACGCTTTAGCGATCTTTGAAACTCGAAAATTTAAAGAAGATGATATTGTTGTAGTGAATCTTTCGGGTAGAGGAGATAAAGATCTTAGTACTTATATAGATTATTTCAATTTATAGAAAGCACTCCTTAAACTTCAATATTTAAAGAATTTAAACAAACCACATGAATCGAATTAATCAAAAATTAAAAGAAGATAAAAAACTTCTATCTATATATTTTAGTGCAGGTTACCCAGAATTAGAAGATTCTGTTCAGATCATTCAAGATCTGGAGAAAAGCGGAGTAGATTTTATAGAGATCGGACTTCCTTTTAGTGATCCTTTAGCTGATGGGCCCACCATTCAAGAAAGCTCCACTAAAGCTTTAAAGAATGGAATGACCACTCAAAAACTTTTCAGTCAGATAAAAAACATTAGAAGTTCTGTTGAAATTCCATTGATCATCATGGGATATTTCAATCCGATCTTACAGTACGGGATTGAAGAATTCTGCAAAAAGTGTAAAGAAGTGGGGGTTGATGGTTTGATCATTCCAGACCTTCCGGTAGATGTGTATTCAGAAAAATACAAAGCTATTTTTGAAAAATACGGACTTATTAATATCTTCCTGATCACTCCTCAAACTTCAGAAGAGCGAATTAGATTTATAGATTCTGTTTCTAACGGCTTTATTTATATGGTAAGTAGCGCGAGCGTTACCGGTTCTAGCAAAGGATTTGGTGAAGAAACCACCAAATATTTCGAAAGAATTTCAAAAATGAATTTAGAGAATCCACAAATAGTTGGATTTGGAATTAGCGATCATGAAACCTTTTCTCAAGCTACAAAATTTGCGAAAGGTGCAATTATTGGAAGCGCCTTTATAAAACATTTCGATAAGAATGGTACAGAGCATATTTCTGATTTTGTTTCTTCAATAAGACCTTTAACCTAATTGTAACACCGCTTTAATAGAAATTAAGAGACATTACTCTTAACTTTATAAAGAATAATAAACTCAACTAGTTATGGAAAAGAAATTTGAAAGAAAAGAGGAACAAAAAAATCCTACGAATCTAACCGGAAATAGAAATATCGAAACAAATAAAGTTGATATTGATGATAAAACCATCAAAGAACAACAAAATAAAAAATAATAATGGGTAGAGGCGATAAGAAAACGAAACGTGGAAAAATTGCACTTGGAACTCACGGAAAATTGAGACCAAAAAGAAAAAAATTTAAAGTAAAACCTACTACGCTTGCAGATCAGGATAAAAGAGAACTTCAATAGTTTTAAAGTTCTTTTCTATTAAAAGTACCCTTTATATTGTAAAACCCTGAAATCAATAGTATTGAATTCAGGGTTTTGCTTTTTCATCTTTTTATAAAGATCCATTCCGCCAACTGCTCTATTTGCAGAACCTGAAGGAGCGGTTAAAGAAACTGTATTTATCAATCTTCCATCCAGCAAGAATTGATGAATTCTCGGTACTTCTTTAGAAATGAATTTTAACTTAATATCTGGGTAACTATCTTTTAAATGTCTTCTAAAGAAATATTCGGGTCCGTTCTTGCTATTTCCTCCTGTAAATAAGAGGGTTTCAACATTTTTATTTTCTCTTAAAATACTTATCATATCTCTAAGTTCCGGATATTGCATTCCGAGATCTGATGCGTCTATTTTATCTCTCCTACTACTTTCTACAACATCGCATATACCAATCTTTTCTCTATTCAAGAATTCTTTTCTTTGCAAAACAGCTTCAGCAGTATTTTCAAATTTAAGATCAAGATCGAATAATTTATTCAGAATTGGCCAAAGGAGACCATCTCTGCTGCCATAGCAAAAATCTACATCTCCTTCTTTAAGTTCTCCAGTTGTGAATCTTGGTGGTGGTAAGGTTCCAACTATTAATTTTTTGGCTCCCTTCGGAATAAATTTTCCGTAAGGATGTTGATGATGAAACATTTCCTCCTTCTTCATATCTTCAATTCTACTCACTAAAGTTTATTTCATAACCACTACCAGATCATCCGAGAATACCATTAATCCTTCTTTTAGCACTACATGACTCACTTCTCCTTCTGAATGAGCAGTAATAGTAGTTTCCATTTTCATAGCTTCAATAATAAATAAAGGCTCGTTCTTTTTAACCTTCTGACCAGGTTTTACCAAAATTGTAGAAAGTGATCCCTGTAATGGGGCACCTATTTCCTTTTCGTTATTCTTATCTATTTTTTGATGAACAACCTTTTCTACTTTAATAGATTTATCCTGAACTTGAACAGCTCTTGTTTGTCCGTTTACCTTGAAGAAAACATCTACCATACCATCGCTATTAGCTTCTCCAGCAGATAATAACTGAATCAATAAGGTTTTTCCTTTATCCATTTCTACGATGATCTCCTCACCAGGCTCTAACCCATAGAAGAAATTTTTAGTTGGAATGCTAAGCACATTTCCGTATTCTTTGTGATGATTATAAGCATCTGTATATACCTTTGGATATAATTTATAAGAAAGGAAATCTGTAATATCTAGTTTTCTACCCATTCCCTCACCAAAAGTATTTTCGAATTCTTTAAATTCTTCTTCGAAATTTATAGGTTCCATATGCGCATTTGGTCGTTCTGTATATGGTTTTTCATCTTTTAGAACGATCTTCTGAATCTTCTCCGGAAAACCACCTACAGGTTGCCCAAGATCTCCTTTAAAGAAACTCTTCACAGATTGTGGAAAAGAAATATTTTCACCTCTTTCCAATACATCTTCAATAGTAAGATTATTACTCACAAGATATTGCGCCATATCTCCAACCACTTTTGAGCTTGGTGTAACTTTAATAATATCGCCAAAAAGATCATTCACCTTAGAATACATTTGGGTGATCTCATAGAATCTATCTGAAAGTCCTAAAGATTCAGCCTGTGGTTTCAAATTAGAATACTGTCCGCCGGGAATTTCATTTTTATAAACATCGGCAGATCCAGCTTTAAGTCCGCTTTCAAAAGGATAATAATAACTTCTGGTAGCTTCCCAATAATGAGAATATTCGTTTAGTTTGTCCATATCAAAATCTGCAGCGCGACTCTGGAATTTCATCATTTCTACTATAGAGTTGAAATTTGGCTGCGATGTTAAGCCGGAAAGTCCACCTAAAGCAACATCTACTACATCTACGCCCGCTTCTATAGCTTTTAGATATGTTGCCGCCTGAATGGATGAAGTATCGTGTGTGTGAAGGTGTATAGGTATATTGATCCTTGATTTTAACGCGTAGATCAATTCTTCTGCTGCATAAGGTTTTAAAATACCAGCCATATCTTTAATTCCAAGAATATGAGCACCGGCATCTTCCATTTGTTTTGCTAAAGACACATAATACTCTAAAGTATATTTAGTATTACTAATATCTAAAATGTCTCCTGTATAACATATAGAAGCCTCTGCTAATCCTCCTGTAGTTTCTCTTACATATTTAATGCATGGTTCTATAGATTTCATCCAGTTCAAAGAATCGAAAATTCTAAAAACATCTACGCCATTTTCCCAAGATTCGGTAACAAATCTTTCAATTAAATTATCTGGATAAGCGGTATAACCAACACCATTAGAACCTCTTAACAACATTTGCAACAATACATTTGGCATTGCTTCTCGAAGCATTCTTAATCGCTCCCAAGGATTTTCTTTTAAAAATCTTAAGCAAACGTCAAATGTAGCACCGCCCCAAACTTCCATACTAAAAATGTTGGAATGATTTTTTGCGAAACCTTCTGCAACCTTCATCATATCATGAGTTCGCATTCTGGTTGCCAATAAACTTTGATGCGCATCTCTCATGGTAGTGTCTGTGAATTTCACTTCATTTTGATGCCTTAACCAACGTGAGAATTTTTCAGGACCATATTCTGTAAGAAGATCTTTTGTTCCTTTTGGATATGCTCCATATTCATCGAACTTTGGAACTTTCGGAATTAAGAACTTTTTATTGTGATCTACTACCTTTACATCCGGATTTCCATTTACAGTGATATCGCCTAAGAAGTTCACTAGTTTAGTAGCTCTATTCCTAGTTTCTTTTATTTTGAAAAGCTCCGGATTGTCTTTTATAAAATTAACGGTAACCTTCCCTTCTCGAAAAGTTGGATGTGCTAGAATATTGTCTAGAAAAGCCATATTGGTCATTACCCCTCGCACTCTAAATTCTGCCAGCGCTCGTCTCATTTTTCTGCAAGCACCGTCTAAAGTTCTACTACTAGCTGAAACTTTTACTAGCATAGAATCGAAAAATGGAGAAATAGTAACCCCTTGATAAACACTACCCGCATCTAATCTAATTCCGAATCCGGAGGCACTTCTATACGTGGTTATGGTACCATAATCTGGTTTAAAATCGTTGCTTGGATCTTCTGTGGTTATTCTACATTGAAGCGCATATCCATTGATTTTTACGCTATCCTGATTTCCAATTTTTATTTGTTCATCGCTTAATTTATATCCTCCCGCAATGAATACTTGAGTTTTTACAAGATCAATATTGGTAATGATCTCTGTAACGGTATGCTCTACTTGAATTCTTGGATTTACCTCGATAAAGAAGATCTGTCCATCTTCCACTAAAAATTCCACAGTTCCTATATTATTATAGTTTACTGCGCCGCATATTTTTAATGCATAATCATATAACTTCTCTTTAGTATCCTGATCTAAGCCTAAAGAAGGAGCAAATTCTATTACTTTTTGATACCTGCGTTGCACCGAACAATCCCGCTCAAATAGGTGCACCATGTTACCATGATTATCTGCAACAATTTGAATTTCTATATGCTTTGGATTTTCAACAAATTTCTCAATAAATACGGTATCATCTCCAAAGGCATTTCCAGCTTCTCTTTTAGATTCTGGAAAAGCAGATCTTAATTGCTCTTCATCTCTAATAACACGCATTCCTCTACCTCCACCTCCGGAAGCAGCTTTTAGCATTACAGGATATCCAATTCTTTTGGCTTCTATTACCGCGGTTTCAATATTATTAAGCTCTTCTTTATTGCTTTCTATAATTGGAACATTATTGGCAACCGCCACCTCTTTGGCTTTTACTTTATCTCCTAAAGATTTTAAAACTGAAACTTTTGGTCCGATAAAAATGATGTCGTTATCTTCACAGGCTTGAGCGAATTCAGCATTTTCTGATAAAAAACCGTATCCGGGATGAATGGCATCTACACCATTCTTTTTAGCAATTTGAACAATTGCCTTTATATTTAAATAAGGTTTAAGCGGATCGTTGTCTTCACCAATCTGGTAAGATTCATCTGCTTTATAGCGATGGAGAGAATATCTGTCTTCAAAGGTATAAACACCAACAGTTTTAAGACCAATTTCTGTACAAGCCCTAAATATTCTGATGGCAATTTCTCCTCTATTCGCTACTAAAACCTTTTTTATTTTCATTATAAGATGACTATTTATGTTAAAAAAATAAGATTTTGAAAGTTATTAAAATAATAGCTGATACAATAATATTTATAGGGCTTTACACCTATTAAATTGTTAAAATAAAAAAACCACCAAAATGGTGGTTTTAAAATCTAAAATTAAAATTATCTTATCTAGTAAAGACTAACTCTTTATCATTTGGAGATTCATTCTCGCTATATCTATACCCTTCATAATCAAAAGATTTTAGCTGCTCTATGGTTTCTACATCTTTATCTATAATATATCTAACCATAGCTCCTCTTGCTTTCTTTGCAAAAAAACTAATGATCTTCAACTTTCCATTCTTAAGATCTTTAAAAACAGGCGTAATAACTTCTGCCTTTAATTTTTTAGCAGCTACCGCTTTAAAATATTCATTACTAGCAAGATTTATAAAAAGCTCATTCTCCTCCATCTCCTTATTTAAACTATCTGTAATTTTAGTCTGCCATACTTCATAAAGAGTATCATTTCTTTCTATTCCAATAGAAGTTCCCATCTCCAGTCTATAAGGTTGCATAAGATCTAGCGGTCTTAAGATACCATATAGCCCAGAAAGAATTCTTAATTTATTTTGTAATGCATCTAACTTCTCTGATGGGATGGTATATGCATCTAAACCTGAATACACATCACCATCAAAAGCATACATTGCGGGGCGGGAATTTTCTTTGGTATGATCTTCTTGAAAATCTTTATATCTGCCATAATTTAGATCTGCCAGTTTCTCACTGATGCTCATCAAGTCCATCAACTCATTTTTGGTTTGGCGAGATAGCTTTTTATTAATCTTAATAGTGGTATCCAAAAACTGAGGTTGCGTTCCTCTTGTAGTTGGGAGTTTACTTTCAAAATCTAGACTTTTAGCGGGTGATAGTACAATTTTCATAGAATGCTTTTAAATAAAAAAAATGCTATTAATATGCGTTGCACAAAAATAGCATTGTAATAGTAAGTTTTCAAGCCTGAAATTTATTCATTTTCAATACGGCTATTGATGAAAGTTATTTGCGTGAGGGATTGAGGCTTTGTTGGAGCTCTACCGATCTTATATCGGGAAGCGACTGCCGAAAACCCGACCCCAATTTTTATTGGGGGCACGCCCTACTCCTCGTCTATAAAATCTTTCTGATTCTTAGAATAATTACGCCATTTCTCTATGCACTTTGTCATATCTTCTGGTATTTCAGAATCAAAACTCATCCATTCTTGTGTAACAGGATGAACAAAGCCCAAAGTTTTTGCATGTAGTGCCTGGCGAGGTAAGATCTTGAAACAATTATCTACAAACTGTTTATATTTTGTAAAGGTAGTACCCTTCAGAATTCTCTCGCCCCCATAGCGCTCATCATTAAATAAGGTGTGCCCAATAAATTTCATGTGCACTCTTATCTGGTGAGTCCTACCGGTTTCTAACTTACAAGAAACCAAGGTTACGTAACCAAAACGTTCCAACACTTTAAAGTGAGTAACTGCAGGTTTTCCTTCGTTTTCCTGGTCTCCTATATAAACTGTGTTTTGTAATCTATTCTTTGGATGCCTTCCAATATTTCCTTCTATAACTCCTTCTTCTTCCTCGATATTACCCCATACCAATGCCACGTATTCTCTAGAACTCGTTTTCTTAAAGAACTGCTTGGCAAGATGCGTCATCGCTGTTTCTGTTTTAGCAATAACCAAAAGTCCGCTGGTATCTTTATCTATTCTGTGCACCAAACCAGGTCTTTCGCTACTGTTATTAGGCAGATTATCTATATGAAAAATCAAGGCATTAATAAGGGTGCCACTATAATTTCCGTGACCTGGATGCACCACCATTCCTGCTGGTTTATTAATCACCATTAAAGAATCATCTTCGTAAACTATGTTTAGAGGAATATCTTCTGGAGTAAGTAAAAATTCATATGGAGGATGCTCGAACATTACCTGCACTACATCTCCCGGTTTTACTTTGTAATTTGATTTTACTACTACGCTGTTCACATAGATATTTCCATCTTTCGCCGCCTTCTGAATTTTATTTCTGGTAGCATTCTCGATGTAATTCATCAAATATTTATCTACGCGTAAAGGTTGTTGCCCCTTGTCTGCAGTAAATTTATGATGTTCGTAAAGATCATCGTCCTGAGTTTCTAATTCTGGATCTGTATTAGAATTCGTCATTTTCATCTATTTGTGTTGCAGGTTCTTCCACGTTTAAAGTATCATCTTCATCAGTAGAACCTGAATAATATCCAGAGCCATCTCCAAGAACCAGATCTATTACAGAAGTTTTCATTAATTCTGTACCTGGTTTTAGCAATGCTCCCTTATGTCTTAATTCTAGAACAGCATCTTTAGCGATGTCTGGCTTATATGTTACATCTCCTATGGTAAAACCTAAAGATCTTAAAGTAGGTTCTGCTTGGCGTCTGGTTCTTCTAATAAGATCTGGCACCTCAATTTTTCTATACCCCGAAGGATTCAAATTTATATAGATCTTTCTATTTTCCTTTACAAACTTTCCTGCAAGGGGCACTTGGTCTATTACAGAGTACCTAGGATAATCTGGGTTAAAGTTAGCAGAATCTAAGATCTCATAACGAAGATCTAATTCTTCTAATTTAGTTTCTACCTTATCCAAAGATAACTTTGCAAGATCCGGAACCTCGATTCGCTGATCTTGATTTGTAGATAGGTCTAACCATTTCATAGTTAGAAAAGCTAGTACCACAAGTACTATTACGGCAAGCACCAATTGAATTACAAAGGTCTTGCTGAAGATAAATTTAAATAGGCCCATAGATTCTTAATAATACGCAAAGATATAAAAACGCCACGGTTTTGGTAGCACTCTGGAATAGTCATATTTTTGTAAACGTAAATCAAGCAGTATTATTTAATATGAAGAAAAAAGTTGCCATCGCTATGGGCGGGTTTTCGAGTGAATATCGTATTTCTATTAACAGTGGAAATGTAGTTTACAAAAATCTGGATCGTAATTTATATGAACCTTATCGCGTTCATATCATGCAAAATGAATGGTTTGTAATTGCAGATAACGATACTCCTTACCCCATAAACCGCAGCGACTTTACTGTAAAAATTAATGATACTACCATTGCTTTTGATTGCGTTTTTAACACAATTCATGGAACTCCGGGTGAAAATGGATTGCTACAGGCCTATTTAGAACTTGTAGGAATTCCACAAACTTCTTGTGATTTCTATCAGGCTGCTCTTACTTTTAATAAAAGAGACCTTATTAGCGTTATTAAACCCTACGGAATAGATACTGCTGCCAATTATTTTCTGAATAAAGGTGATGATGTTGATACAAACGAGATCATTGAGGCAGTAGGGCTACCTTGTTTTGTAAAAGCTAATAAAGCTGGAAGCAGTTTTGGGATTACAAAGGTAAAACATGAAAATGAAATAGAGCAGGCTATTCAAACTGCTTTCAAAGAAGATGATGAGATCATTATAGAATCTTTTCTAGATGGTACAGAAGTTTCTGTTGGAGTAATTACATACAAAGGTGAGATCTTGGCATTACCGGTTACGGAGATCGTCTCAGAAAACGAGTTCTTTGATTATGAAGCTAAATATTTGGGGAAATCTGAAGAAATTACACCTGCAAGAATATCAGACGAGCAGACAGAAAAAGTACAAGAGCTCGCTAAGCATATTTACCGAAAATTAAAAATGAAAGGTTTTACGAGATCAGAATTTATTTTTCATAACAATGAACCTCATTTTATTGAAATGAATACTACGCCGGGATTAAGTGAAGCCAGTATTTTACCTCAACAAGCAGAAAAAGCGGGTATTAGTTTAAAAGAGCTTTTTGGAAGCGCTATAGAAACGGCACTAAAATCTTAATTTCATTATATTTGAGTAAACTCGGGTGCACTTCATTTTTTGATGTGTCAGTTAAAATAAGAAATAATAAATCTTAAGCGATGAAAAAAGCGGTCTTTCCTGGATCTTTTGATCCTGTTACTTTAGGACATACAGATATTATAGATAGAGCCTTGCCGCTTTTTGATGAGATTATTCTTGCTATTGGTGTAAATGCCGATAAAAAATATATGTTCTCTTTAGAAGACCGAGTTAAATTCTTAGAAAACACTTATAAGAATGAACCTAAAATAAAAGTAAAAACGTACAAAGGGCTTACTGTAGACTTTTGTAAAGCTGAAAATGCTGCTTTTATTTTAAGAGGACTTAGAAATACAGTAGACATGGAATTTGAAAAAACTATAGGCCAGGCAAATTTTAAAATGTCTGGTATTGAAACCCTCTTTCTGATCTCCTCATCTGGAAAAGGATTTATATCCTCCAGCGTAGTGAGAGACATCAGAAAGAATGGAGGGGATTATTCTTTTATGGTTCCCGAAGCCGTTGAATAGAAAATTAAAAAACACTGAATTTCTTTCTAAAACTGATATTTAAAACCTAATCCACCAAAATAATTTCTCGGATTACCCGGATAGTAAGATCTTGGAGCTTGTCCTCCAAAACCTACTGCATTCGGTAATATGCTGGAAGCATATTTCTCATCTAAGATATTATTGACCCCTGCATTAAAAGAAATATTCCAATTATTAGCAATCATAAAATTATAGCTCGCTTTAAAATTTAGAAGTTGATAATTGTCTGAGTAATCAGAATTAGCATCATTCAGGGGAATTTCTCCTACCGCTAAATAATTTGCATGAATACTTAAGCTTTTCTTATAAAGTAGATCTACCCCAAGATTAACGGTGCTTTTTGGAACTCCAGGCAATCTATTTCCTGAATACTCTATATCAGAATCAATAAACTTATCAAATCTGAAAAAATTTAAACTACCATTTAGATATGGATTTACAGTAATATCCCTTTTAAGATCTATTCTATAATTCGCTTGAAATTCAATTCCGTTATGATCTGTTTTTCCAACATTTGCACCAACATATCTATCTTCTGCTACGCGCTCTGCCACCAGTAGATCTTCCACTTGTATGGAGTAAAAACTTATTTGCGTATACAACCTGTTCTTCAGCCAATTCCCTTTAAAACCAATCTCATAATTTACACCGGTTTCTGGTTGAAGATCTGTGTTTATAGCGCCATCTGGCGTCAAGGTTTCAGCCACAGTTGGGTTAGAAAATCCATGACTAATAGAAGCATAAAGATTCTTATTGCTGTTCAATTCAAATAGAACTGCCACTCTGGGAGAAAAAATTGTTTTAAAACTATAATCTCCTGTTTGGTCTACAGTGTCTCCCTCGAAAAGATCTGTAAGTTTATAATTAGTAGTATTTAAATTAAAACCAGATTCTAAGTTCCATCTATCAGAAAGCTCTAAATTAAGCTGAGCAAAAAAATTGGCGTATTGCCTATCCTGATCATTCTTATTAATAACCACACCCTGAATGCTACCCAAATTTTCAAAATCTCTATATAAATTCTGATAATTAGAGATCTCATACCATTCTTTATAATAAGCAATTCCAAAGCTAAGTTCAGATGGAAGTTTAAAGATTTCAGACTCAAAGTTAAACTTGGTCCTGAATCCGGTAGCAATTCTATTTTCCTCTAAAATATCAAAAGGACGAGGTTCATAGGCGTCTCTAAAATTTACAAAAACACTAGAAGTATTCTTTAGATTTTGAGAAAATGAATGTTCGTAAGACACTCCAAACATCCCTCGATCGTATGATTCGTAACCCTGTGAGGCTTTCCATGTAAAGGCAGCAGAAGTTGGGTTGTTAAGATAATCTGAATAATTTATAGAACTTGGAATAAATGCTTTTAGTTGTGTGAAATTTGCAAGAATATTCAGATGGTCATTTTCGGTAATCTTCAATCCGTAATTTAAAAATCCGGAGCTCCTCCTATATTTTCCATTATCTCGGTATCCATCAGACCTTAGATCGCTAAAATTTACAAATATTGATGACCTTTTAGACCCTATTCCCGCAGATATAGTGTTCTTATTTAAGTTATAACTACCAAAAAGACTCTCTACCTTGAGGTTCGAATACTCCTCACCAATACTTTTACCATACAGATTGATTGCACCTCCCAAGCCTGCTCCATATAAACTTGAGGCCGGACCTTTTATAATTTCGATACTTGAAATGGTCTCTGCATCAAAATCATCTAAAGTGAGCTCTCCCTCTCCCGTAGTAAGTGGAATCCCCTCAAAATAAGCCTGAATTCTATTAGTACTATACTGTGATCTGCTTCCAATACCACGAATGTTTAATTTGTTGGTATTCAAAGCACCTTGATTGGCATATACTCCAGGAATCGTATTGAAAATTTGAACGAGATTTGAGGCATCTACTCTTTCTAGATCTTTAGAAGAAATCACATCTACTGCACCTGGAAAGTTTAAGGTCTTAGTCTCAATTAATGAGCTGCGCACCAATACTTCCACTAGCATTTCGGCTGCTGAACTTAAATAGAGAATATTACTTTTATCATCTTTCGACAATTTTGTTTGAAGATCATTATAATTTAGAGCGTTAATGGTTACTAATAATGGTAACGCTTCCTCTTCAATAAAAAAGATACCATTGGCATTCGTATTTGCAATTAAAGAATCAAGCCTATTAAAAACTGTAGCGTTCTTAATAGGCTTAGACGTATTATTATCTAAAATTTTGAATTCTATTTTTTGAGCTTGAATAGCTATACTAAACAGCAAAAATACGAATAGAATAAGATGTTTCTTCAAATTTCTAATTTTGTACAGATACTCTCCAAACAATTCCAGAGTCGTCATCATTTACTAAAAGTGACCCATCTGGCAGCGTAGTTACTCCTACAGGTCTACCATAAACTTCTTCATTAGCATCATCTGCAATGAAACCGGTAAGGAAATCTTCTGGTTGTCCAGGTTTACCATTTTCGAAAGGAATGAAAACCACTTTATATCCAGAAAAAGGTTGTCTATTCCAAGACCCATGTTGCCCTACAAAAGCTCCGTTTATATATTTTTCAGGAAATTGTTTACCATTATAAAAAGTGAATCCTAAAGATGCAGTATGAGGCCCAACGGGTACATCTGGAATTATAGCGGCATTTACAAGATCTGTATGCGGATCATCTTCCCACCTTGGATCTTTTATAGAGCCAAAATAGGAATAAGGCCATCCATACCATCCGCCTTCTTTTACACTGGTTACGTAGTCTGGAACCAGATTATTTCCTAGTTTATCTCTTTCATTTACAGCTGTCCACAGTTCTCCGGTAATGGGATTCCAATCCATTCCAACCGGATTTCTTATTCCACTAGCATATATTTTCTCACCAGAGCCATCTAAATTCACCTCTAAAATATTAGCTCTACGCACCTCTTTATCCATTCCATACTCTCCTGCATTACTGGCAGAACCTACAGATATATAAATTTTAGATTTATCTTTTTTAGTAATAATATTTCGAGTCCAATGATTATTATAACCTCCAGCCGGCAATCCCACTAACTTTTCTCCTTTTTTGGTGATCTTGGTATCCCCTTCATTATACGGATATCTATAAAGTCCGTCTGTATTAGCCACATAAAAATAATTATCTATCACTAACATTCCAAATGGAGAATTAAGATCTTCCATAAAAATGCCACGCGTATCTGGAACCCCATCTTGATCTTTATCTCTTAGGATAGTTATTCTATTTGCGCTATTCTTAGTATCGCTCTCTACCACGAAAATATCATTATTTGGAGCTACATAGGTCCACCTAGGACTTTTAAATCCATCTGCAAATCGCTCTACTTTAAAACCTTCAGGCGCTTTTGGGGTAGTACCTTCTGGCCAATTTACAAGCTTACTTACCTTGGCTACAGATTTAGATGCATATGGAGCTGGCAACTCTAACGTCCCAATTTGTGTAATTACCTTATCTCCAGGCTGCTTTCCCAATGCTGCTTTTCTGTCTTCAGATAGCTCTTTCACCTGTGCATTCATCTGAAATACAGATGCAACAAGAAGACTGCTTAATATGATCTTTCTCATAGAAATTAAATTTTTTGATAAATATAATCGTTAAGAAAGGCTACTGAAAATATTAATATTAGATTGGGTTTACTTTAACTATTTGCTAACCAAAATTTTGAATTTTATTTGTTTTGGCGACCTTATCAGTTTTGAGTAAGTTTACACCCTTAATTGGCATGTCTTTTATGAGAAATACACTTATAGCACTAATTGCAATTTTTTGCTTGGCATCTTGTGACTTATCAAAATATAAATTGGTAAAAGAATACGATCTAGAAACCAGATTTGAAAAATCTAAAGGCACAGAAACTGCTACTTACTCAGAGGTTATTGCCTTTTATGATCAGTTACAAGAAGCTTACCCTTCTATTCAAGTAAAAGAATATGGAACTACAGATAGCGGAGAACCTTTAAGATTGGTATTATTTAGCCCATCTGAAGATTTTGATATCGACAATTTAAGAGCTAATAATACAATC
This sequence comes from Gillisia sp. Hel_I_29, assembly GCF_000744275.1. Lineage (NCBI taxonomy): Bacteria > Pseudomonadati > Bacteroidota > Flavobacteriia > Flavobacteriales > Flavobacteriaceae > Gillisia > Gillisia sp. Hel_I_29. Next base: position 463,873 of record NZ_JQLP01000005.1, on the reverse strand, counting down.
ATACTTATAAACAATGGTATTCACCCAGGGGAAAGTGATGGTATAGATGCCACAATGATGTTATTTAGAGATCTTGCTCAAGACTCTATTCAGGTTCCTAAAAATACAGTACTCGCCACCATTCCTGTGTATAATATTGGAGGTGCATTAAATAGAAATACTACAAGCAGAACCAATCAAAACGGACCTTTATCTTATGGTTTTAGAGGAAATGCTCGTAATTTCGACCTTAATAGAGATTTCATCAAATCTGATACAAAGAACACCAGAAGCTTTGCAGAGATATTCCACGCAATAAATCCTGATATTTTTGTAGATACTCACGTAAGTAATGGTGCAGACTATCAATACACCCTAACTCATTTATTTACACAACATGATAAATTAGGCGGAGAATTAGGAGCCTATTTACATGAGAGTATGATGCCATCATTAGAAGCATCTTTATGGGAACATGACTGGGATATTACACCGTATGTAAATGTTTATAATGAAGTGCCAGAAAAAGGATTTACACAATTTATGGACAGTCCAAGATATTCTACAGGTTACGCTACGTTATGGAATACTTTAGGTCTTATGATCGAAACGCATATGCTTAAACCTTATAAAAAAAGGGTTACAGGAACTTATAGAGCACTTCAATCTATTATAGACATCGCAGAAAGAGACCGAGCTCAAATTAAAGATCTTAGAGATAAAGCTGATAGAAAATATCTTACAGAAAGATGGTATCCCACAAATTTTAAAGTTGATAGTACCAAGATTTCTAAACTACAGTTTAAAGGTTATGAAGGAAATACTATCGAAAGTGAAGTAACTAATGGAAAGAGATTGCAGTACGATAGAAAGAAACCATTTACAAAAGAAATAGATTACTATAACAATTATGTAGCTACAGAAAAGATAGAGATCCCCAGAGCATATGTAATACCCCAAGGTTGGTGGAATGTTATTGATATATTAAAGAGCAACAATGTAGAAATACTGAAATTGCCTAAAGACACTACCATTTACGTTGAAAAATATAGAATAGAAGATTATAAAACCTATAGCAATGCTTATGAAGGGCATTACCCCCATTCCAACACAACAGTCTCTAGCGTAACAGATAGCGTAAGATTTAGAAAGGGTGATATTTACATCAGCACTTTTCAACCTGCAGTGAGGTATTTAATAGAAACATTAGAACCAACTACAGTAGATTCTTTCTTCAATTGGAATTTCTTTGATAGTATCCTTCAGCAGAAAGAAGGATTTTCGCCGTATGTATTTGAAGATATCGCCAAAGACCTATTAGAAAGCAATCCAAGCCTAAAAGAAGAATTTATTCAAAAGCAAAAATCCGACAAGGAATTTGCCCAAGACAGTATGATGCAATTAGACTGGTTGCATAAAAAATCTAGTAATTATGAATCTTCACATTTAAGCTACCCTGTCTTTAGGGTGGGTCGTTAAATATTCTTTAGGAAACAACAACTTAATATTAGCGTAAGATTTAGTGAGTGCTTTTTGAGATTTTGCAAAGTTCTTCCATTTCACTTTCTTAATACCTTCTTCATTTTCTGGAATTAGCTCTCCTTTAAAAGATGAATGCATTTCGTACCAGTGGGTAACTTTTAGCTTATATTTTTCTTTACGTTTAAAAATGTGATAGGTTTTACGCAAAAATCTGGTAATCTCTAGATCTTGAACACCGGTTTCTTCCATTACTTCTCGAATAGCAGACTCTTCTAAAGTTTCATTCTTTTCAGTTTTTCCCTTAGGAAGATCCCAACGCTTGTTTCTGTAAATAAAGAGAATTTCCTTATTATCATTAAACACCATTCCACCCGCAGCAGTAACTACCGGTAATTTTTTAAGAAGATGTTTCAGAAGTTTTTCTTCGTTGTCGTGATAGAGATTTACATACAACAGTTCGCCATCACTAATTTTCTCAATTATAGATTTCAATTTCACCGTTTTAATGGGAAAAGAAGAATAATTTTCACCAATATCCTTTTTAGTAGATAGAATTATTGGAATATCATTTACAAAAACTTTATACATTTGCAGTATGATTTTAAATAAAGAAACAGCAATTAAAACTGCCGAATTGCTTTTGCAAATTAAAGCAATTAAATTAGAACCACAACAACCTTTTACTTGGGCTAGTGGTTGGAAGTCTCCAATCTATTGTGATAATAGAATTGTGCTCTCCTACCCTCCCATCAGAAATTACATTAGAGAAAATTTTGCCAGACAGATTGAAGAGTTATATGGCAAACCCGATGTTATTGCTGGTGTAGCAACCGGTGCTATTGGAATTGGAATGTTGGTGGCAGAGATCATGAATCTTCCTTTTGTATATGTTAGGCCAGAAGCAAAAGGTCATGGCAGAAAAAATCAGATTGAAGGTCAGTTAGAAAGTGGCCAAACGGTAGTTGTAATAGAAGATCTGGTAAGTACCGGAAACAGCAGCTTGAATGCTGTTAAGGCACTTAAAGAAGCAAAAGTTACCATTAAAGGAATGCTCTCTATTTTTACGTATGGATTTGCTATTGCTGAAGAAAACTTCAAAAGAGAAAATATAGAATTTTATTCTCTAAGCAGTTATGATTATTTGATTGATACCGCATTAAAAACAAATTATATTAACGCTACGGAAGCCGAAACTTTAAAGACTTGGCGTCAAGATCCTGGCAACTGGAAACCATAAAATGAATTTAGAAAGCCCAAAAGTAAGTACTAGAAAAAGTCAGCAAGAAATGTTTGACTTTTTGAGTAATGTTGAAAATTATGAGCAAATAATGCCAGAAAATATGCAGAAGTTTGAAGTAAAATCTTCAGATACTTTTCTATTTTCTTTAAAAGGAATGCCAGACATTGCTCTAAAGATAAAAGAAACTAAAGAGCCAGAATTGGTAGTGCTTGGTTCTACTTCAGATAAATTTGATTTTACCTTGGAGGCAAATATAGAACCAGCTGCAGATGGAAGTAATGTTCAACTTCAATTCAATGGCAAATTCAATGCAATGATGGCAATGATGGTTAAAGGGCCACTAACAAAATTCATTAACGTGCTATCAGAAAATATTAGCAAGCTTTAATATAGCAATTTGAGTTGTTTCAGCTCAAAGGTTTGAACTACTTCATCCTCCACTTTAACTTTTAATAGTCCGGTGGAGGTTATACCCAAAATTATTCCCGTTAAATAATCTCCAGAAGGCAATAGAAAAGTGGACACCTTATCTTTTCTGAACAACTCTCCTTCATATTTTCTCAAGATTTCTATATGAGATTGAGATTTAAGATCTTCTAGCATTTGTTCCAATTCTACCAAGATATATTTAAGAACTTCATCGGTTGGAAAATCATTCCCAGCTATTAATTTTAAGGAGGACGCTTGTGGAAGATCCTGAAAAAAAGTTTGATTCACATTAAGTCCAATTCCTATTATAGATGCTCCAATGCTGCCATTTACTAAGATGTTTTCTATAAGAATACCGCCAATCTTATAATTGCCTGCCAATATGTCGTTGGGCCATTTTAATTTAAGTGAAAAAATATTCAACTTCTTTAAGGCGTCTAGAAGCGCTAAACCAACTGCGGCACTTAGTGCAAACTGCGCTGCAACATCTATTGGAGGATTAGGAAATATTACGCTAAAAGTAAGATTCTCACCCGCATTAGAAACCCATCCGGCACCACGTTGGCCCCTACCCGCAGACTGTTCAAAAGCTGTGATACAAACTGCTTCTTCATTTTTATTAGATTGATACCATTCCCTTGCTAAAGAATTGGTAGATTGGGTGGCACTAACTTTGATAATACGCATATACGTAAGTGGACTAGATTTAGGAGTTAAATGTTCTGTTAACAGTCCCTTAAAAAGACTAAAAAGTAATAACTTTGCGTAAAGAAATAAATTTAATGGCAAATAAAGAAACGAACAACGATCAACTTATCGCTCAAATATTAAAAGGAATTGAAGAGGTTAAAGGAAATAACATTGATATTCTAGATTTAAGAGAAATTGAAAATACAGTTTGTGACTATTTTATTATCTGTAATGGTACTTCCAATACACAGGTAAACGCCATAGTAAACTCCGTACAGAAAACCGTTAGTAAGGCGCTACAAGACAAACCATGGCATATTGAAGGAAGTGATAATGCAGAATGGGTTTTGATGGACTATGTTAATGTTGTGGTACATGTTTTCCAAAAACACATAAGAGAATACTATGACATTGAAAGTCTATGGGGTGATGCTAAGGTAACCTCAATTCAAACAAATTATTAAAAATTAATTAAGTAAGAATGGCGAAGAAGCAACCAAGTAAAGCAGAACCTAAGAAGCCTAAATTTAGTGCTTATTGGATTTATGCAGCTATCATTATAATCTTTATAGGTCTTAACTATTTTGGAGGAGGAGGATTCTCTGAACCATCAAAGACAAATCCTGCAGAGTTTGAAACTTTCTTGAAAGATGGTGATGTTAAGAAAGTAGTAATAGTAAACAGAAATCAAGCTAATGTTTATTTAACTAAAGAGGCTCAAAATAAAGATGTTCATAAAAAAGCTACAGAAAATGAGCTTTTTGAAACTGGTGAAACTCCAGCCTATAGTTTTGAATTTGGAGATCTTCAAAATTTCGAAAATAAGATTCAAGGTTTAAAGAGTGAATATAATTTAGATACCATTGTTACTTATAATACTCAAACCAATGTTTGGGGAGATATATTAATAACCTTATTACCTTTTATTTTAATAATTGGTATCTGGATATTCATCATGAAAAAGATGAGTTCTGGTGGAGGTGGAGGTCCTGGCGGACAGATCTTCAATATTGGAAAATCTAAAGCCAAATTATTTGATCAAAATACCGATGTAAAGACATCTTTTAAAGATGTTGCTGGATTAGAAGGTGCAAAAGAGGAGATACAGGAAATTGTAGATTTTCTAAAAACTCCAGAAAAATACACTGCTTTGGGAGGTAAAATTCCAAAAGGAGCCTTATTAGTAGGTCCTCCGGGAACGGGTAAGACCTTATTAGCAAAAGCAGTTGCAGGAGAAGCGAAAGTTCCGTTTTTCTCTCTATCAGGTTCAGATTTCGTCGAGATGTTTGTTGGGGTTGGTGCTTCTAGAGTACGTGATCTATTCAAGCAAGCTAAAGACAAATCGCCATCTATTATTTTTATAGATGAAATAGATGCAATAGGTAGAGCTCGTGGAAAAAGCAATATGTCTGGATCTAATGATGAGCGAGAAAATACACTAAACCAGCTGTTGACAGAAATGGATGGTTTTGGAACCAATACTAATGTTATAGTAATTGCTGCTACGAACCGTGCCGATGTTTTAGATAAAGCATTAATGCGTGCCGGACGTTTTGACCGTCAGATTTACGTAGATCTTCCAGATGTTAGAGAGCGTAAAGAGATCTTTGAAGTTCATCTTCGTCCAATTAAAAAAGTGGCAGACGAGCTAGATATCGATTTCCTTGCTAAACAAACTCCTGGATTTTCTGGAGCAGATATTGCAAATGTTTGTAATGAAGCTGCACTTATTGCTGCGAGAAAAGGTAATAAAGCTGTAGGGAAACAAGATTTCCTAGATGCTGTAGATAGAATAGTTGGTGGTCTTGAGAAGAAAAATAAGATCATTACTCCAGATGAGAAAAAAGCAATTGCTTATCACGAAGCTGGACATGCTACTGCAAGTTGGATGCTAGAACACGCAGCTCCATTAGTAAAAGTAACTATAGTACCTAGAGGTCAATCTCTTGGAGCGGCATGGTATTTACCAGAAGAAAGACTAATTGTTCATCCAGAACAGATGTTAGATGAAATGTGTGCTGCATTAGGAGGTAGAGCTGCAGAAAAAGTTATTTTTAATCGTATTTCTACCGGTGCATTAAGCGATCTTGAGAAAGTAACAAAACAAGCTCGTGCTATGGTAACTATCTATGGGTTGAATGATAAGATAGGAAACCTAACTTTTTATGATTCCAGTGGACAAAACGAATATAACTTCAGCAAACCTTACAGTGAAAAAACTGCTGAGCTTATAGACCAGGAAGTTTCAAATCTAATTGAAACACAATACCAAAGAGCTATAGACCTTTTGGAAACCAATAAAGATAAGCTATCTCAATTAGCAGATATTTTATTAGAGAAAGAAGTGATCTTTAAAGATGATCTACAAAAGATTTTCGGAAATAGACCTTTCCCTGAAAAGGAAGAAGTTCCATTGATTGCTAAGAAAGCTACGGACGAAACATTCCCTTCAGAAGAATCAGAAATACCAACAGATTCTTCTATCAATAATTAATTTTATTATATAAAGTAAAAAGTCTTAATTTGATGTAACGTTAAATTAAGATTTTTTACCTTTGGTTAACGTGCCATAAATAATCCCTAAAACTCAATATGAGTCTATTTAGAAAATTTCTAAATCCTAAATCTAAATCAGACAAAGGTCAGGACATTCCAGAGAATGCTGATCGTGGGAAATATATGCCTGATGTTAAGCTACCAACCGATGAGCGATTTATGCTCAACTTTAAAAATAACGGTGGAAAATTCTTGTATTGCGAGAATGATGAAGAAGTGTTGCAGGCATTTGATAATATATTATTGGAGAACGATTGGTATGAACAAGAATCTTGCTGTTTTGACGAAAACTTAATTAATAAGTTCGATCAATTCAATCTTGAATTCAATAGATCAGGAAATTCTTCTTTTTTTCTGTCTACTTGTGAATATCTTATTGCTAATGATGGATCAATTCTTATTTCTTCTAATCAGATAAAAGAAGCTAAACTTAATGATCTTCCATCAAATTTTATCATCTTAGCCTCTACAAGTCAGCTAGTTGACACTATCGGAGAAGGTCTAAGAGGGATCAAGTTCAACAATAAAGAACGTATTCCTACCAACATCACTACTATAAAAAGTTTTGAAACTCAAACAGAAGAAGATTTTATGAGCTATGGAAGTAGCACAAAAAACCTATATTTGCTGCTTAGGGAAGACCTGTAATTTATGAAGGAATCTATTATTCGCACTGTATCTGGGTTGTTGTACATATCCATGTTGGTAGTTTCCATACTCTCTTCAGAGCTTGTCTTTATTTCTCTATTCTTCGTTCTGGGCTTTGTATGTCTTTTAGAACTTGAAAAATTATTACACCTTAAAAGTTATGCCATCTATGCAATTCACGCATTGATATTCTATCTTTTTAGCTATTTGAAGTTTAATGCAAACGCGACTCTGCTCTTGCTTTGCATCACAATATTCGTAAATCTTTTCCTCATTAAAGATCTTCTTTTTATAAGGACAATTCCTGTTTTTGAAAAGAAGAAATATATCATTTTAATATTCTACCTATCTTCTTCCATCATATTTTTAACCCTTATCCCTACGTATACAGGAATTTTTAATCCACAGATTATTGTTGGAGTATTTGTACTTATATGGACAAACGATACCTTTGCCTATATTACAGGGAAAAATTTTGGAAAAAATAAACTGTATGAAAGAATTTCACCCAACAAAACTGTAGAAGGTTTTATAGGCGGAATGGTGTTTAGTGCTGTGGGTGGATATTGTATTTTTTACTTTACACATTACCTCAATTTTCAATTCTGGTTGGGATTAGCCATTATATTGAGTATTTTTGGAACCTTAGGAGATCTAATCCAATCTAAGTTTAAAAGACAAGCAGGAGTAAAAGATAGCGGTAAGTTAATGCCCGGTCATGGTGGTTTATTTGATAGACTGGATAGCATAATTTTCTCTAGCCCTTTTGTGTATGCTTATTTATTAATAATTAATCATGTTTCATAAAGAAGGATTTAAAATAATGACGATTGCTGCAATTTTATTTATTGCGGTTAATGTGGTGTCATACCTTTCCATAAACACTTATTGGATAAAGTTCGCTATACTCGCTGTGAGTATACTATTATTCTTATTAGTGATACAATTTTTTAGAAATCCTGCTCGCCCAACTATTTTAGATAACGCAAATGTTGTGTCTCCAGTAGATGGAAAAGTAGTAGTTATAGAAGAAGTGTTTGAAAAAGAATACTTTAAAGATAAACGTTTACAGGTTTCTATATTCATGTCTCCGTTAAATGTTCACGTTACCAGACACCCAGTGGGAGGAACTGTAAAATTTAGCAAATATCATCCCGGGAAATTCTTGGTAGCTTGGCATCCAAAATCTAGCGAAGAGAATGAAAGAACTACTGTAGTTGTAGAGAATCCAGTATTTGGAGAAGTTCTTTACAGACAAATTGCGGGAGCTATGGCTAAGAGAATTGTAAACTATGCTCAAGAAGGAGAAGAAGTTGTACAAGGAAGTGATAGTGGTTTTATTAAGTTTGGATCTCGTGTAGATGTGTTCTTACCTTTGAACACCAAAATAGATGTAAAACTTAACGATAAAGTTAAAGGAGGAGTATCTATTATTGCCTCAATTTAATACAATATAATGTCTGACATTTTAGATAAAAGATTCCTGAAGGCTTACGAAATTGCCTGTAACACTACGCTTAAATTGCCACCAGATATTATGTTGCATTTTTATGCATATTATAAAAGAGCCACCCAAAAAGATGGTTTCTATGTTCCAAGAGAAGATGAAGACATCCGGAGCGGTTTTAAGGCAAATGCCATGTTACAAGTGGAAGATCTTTCAGATACTGAAGCAAAGGCAAAATATATAGAAATGGTAGAAAAATATATAGGGGAAGTTTAACTTCCCCTATATATTTTTAAATCGATATGTTACTTTCAAAGATTATTTTAATGCCCGAAGACTTGCTTTAATAGTCTCTATTTTTGCCTGAGCATCTGCTTGCTTGGCTTTTTCTACCGCTACCACACTATCTGGCGCATTACTTACAAAACGTTCATTAGAGAGCTTCTTTTCTACAGATTTTAAGAAGCCTTGAGTATACTTAAGCTCTTCCTCTAGTTTTTTAATTTCTGCATTAACATCTATAGCACCTTCTATTGGAATAAAATATTCATTAGATCTTACTCTAAATGATAAGGTACCTTCCACTTGCTTCTCCACATACTTTAGTGTAGAAACATTTCCCATTTTCTGAATTACTGCATTGAATGTATCTGAACTATTTTCGTTGTTTAGTATATCTAAAGCTATTTGATCTTTGAAAGAGATATTCTTATCTTTCCTAATATTTCTGATTCCGGCTATAACTTCTGAAGCAACAGCAAATTCATTTATGATATTCTGATCAACTTCTGCAGCTTCTGGCCACTTAGATATTATTAAAGCTTCTTCTTTGCTTCTATTATTTAGATGCTGCCAGATCTCTTCAGAAATAAAGGGAACAAAAGGATGAAGAACTTTTAAATTATCTTCTAAAATAGTAATAACCTCATCATAAGTTTTCTTGTCTATAGCTTCCCCAAATGTTGGCTTCACCATTTCTAGTAACCAAGAACAGTAATCATCCCAGATTAACTTATAGGTAGCCATAAGAGCATCACTAATTCTATATTTAGAATAATGATCTTCAATTTCTGAAAGTACTTTTGCAAACTTAGATCTATACCAGCTTACAGCTACTTTAGAAGCTTCATTTTGCTCTTTCTCAGCATCTATTTCCCAACTATTGATTAATTTATAAGAGTTCCATATTTTATTTACAAACCCACTTCCCTGCTTACATAGATCCTCATCGAACATAAGGTCATTTCCAGCAGGAGAACTTAATAACATCCCAACTCTTACACCATCTGCACCATATTGCCCAATTAGATCTAGTGGATCTGGTGAGTTTCCTAGAGATTTAGACATCTTACGCCTTTGCTTATCTCTTACAATACCGGTTAGATACACATTCGTAAAAGGTTTCTCCCCTCTATACTCATAACCGGCAATGATCATTCTTGCCACCCAGAAAAATAAGATTTCTGGTGCAGTAACAAGATCGTTGGTTGGATAATAGTAATTGATCTCTTTATTATCTGGCTCTAGTATACCGTTAAAAACGCTCATTGGCCATAACCATGAAGAAAACCAAGTATCTAAAGCATCCTCGTCCTGCTTAAGATCTGAGATCTTCAATTCAGAATTTCCAGTTTTCTCTATAGCTTTTTCTAAAGCGCCTTGTATAGTTTCTGCAACTACAAAATCTTCTTTTCCATCTCCATAGAAAAATGCAGGAATTTGCTGTCCCCACCATAATTGACGAGAGATATTCCAATCTCGCACATTCTCCATCCAATGTCTATAAGTATTTATAAACTTCTCCGGCACAAGATTCACTTCTTTTTCCAGCACTGCATCTAATGCAGGTTGTGCTAAGTCTTTCATCTTTAAGAACCATTGATCACTTAATTTTGGTTCTATAACCGCACCAGTTCTTTCACTGGTACCCACTTTATTAATATGAGTTTCGGTCTTCACCAAAACACCTAAGTTTTCTAATTCTATTACAATAGCTTTTCTAGCATCAAACCTATCCATACCTTGATAATGCATAGCGTTGGAATTTAGAGTAGCATCATCATTTAGGATATCTATCACCTCAAGATTATGTTTTTCTCCCAACACCTTATCATTCATATCGTGTGCCGGAGTAACCTTTAAGCAACCAGTTCCAAACTCTATATCTACATATTCATCTTCAATAATAGGAATTATTCTATTTACCAATGGCACGATAGCTTTCTTCCCTCTTAGATGTGCAAAACGCTCATCATTAGGATTGATACAAATAGCAGAATCACCTAAAATAGTTTCTGGTCTTGTGGTAGCTATAGTAACTAGTTCATCGCTACCTTCTACCCTATATTGCAGATAATATAAATTTCCTTGTTTTTCCTGATAGATCACCTCTTCATCAGAAAGGGTAGTTTTAGCTTCTGGATCCCAGTTAACCATACGATACCCTCTATAGATCATACCCTTTTCATAAAGATCTACAAAGACTTTTATTACAGAGGCAGACATATTCTCATCCATAGTAAATTTAGTACGCTCCCAATCACAAGAAGCTCCTAATTTCTTTAGCTGTTCTAAAATAATACCTCCATGCTTATGCGTCCAATCCCAAGCATGCGTTAAGAACTCTTCTCTATTAAGATCATTCTTGTCTATTCCCTCAGATTTTAATTTAGCAACCACCTTTGCTTCTGTAGCTATAGAAGCATGGTCTGTTCCTGGTACCCAACAAGCATTGAAACCTTTAAGTCTGGCTCTTCTAATTAGAACATCTTGCAACGTATTATTTAACATATGGCCCATGTGCAATACTCCCGTAACATTTGGTGGTGGAATTACAATGGTATATGGTGTTCTTTCATCTACTTCAGAATGAAAATACCCATTATCCATCCAGTATTTATACCATTTGTCTTCAACCTGCTTTGCATCGTATTTCTGAGATATTGCCATCTTTGGTCTAATTTTTGAAAATATGAGCAAAAGTACTTATAAGTTGAGGATTATAAAAGAAGTAGTTTTGCTTATATATTTTTGAGTTAGACCTAAACCCTTTACCTTTACTAAACAAAATCTGATAATTATGAAAACCTACATTTCAATAATAATATTTATGCTGGCTGGTCTTGGAACCATTACAGCACAGAACGCTGCAAAGTTTGAATTTAAAGCGGAAGTTATAGATTACGGCGATATACAGAAAGGAAGCGATGGAACTCAAATATTCACTTTTAAGAATATTGGGGATTCCCCTTTAAATATAGAAAATGTGTATTCTAGCTGTGGATGCACAGTACCTACATGGACAAAGTCTGCTGTTGCTCCGGGAAAAAGCGGAGAGATAAAAGTAAAGTATGACACAGATATCGTAGGACCTATTAGAAGAACCATCACTATCTATTCTAACGCAGATGAATCTCCAAAAGCAATAAAAATTAAAGGACGGGTTATGGAACCTATCAATTAGACTCAATTACAACTCCCTTTTAGGGAGTTTTTTTTTACAGTATCTTTTTCAATCTAAAATCTATCGTAGTCTTATCTAGACCTCTTTCAATTTTTAACTTTATCCTTTTTCCATCTTTTGAACTTAAAATCTTTTGTAACCCAGAAAGGGAGAATCTATAAGCAGGCTTATTATTTATTTCTAATAGAATATCACCTTTCTGTAAACCTACCTTTTCTGCTGGGGATTCTGGACGCACTTCCACAATCTTATACAAAGGTTGTAATTTAAATTTCACAGAAGTAGTGCTTTCATAAATAACACTACCAGCACCTTCTGTAGTATTCAAATTATTAATTCCATTGGTACTGCTGTGATCTAGCTCCTTCACGATCATTTGTCCATCATGCGCTATTACAATACCACTCATGTCGTATTCAAAAGGCTCTAAATAAAGCCTATTTGGTCTTAAGCTTACACTTTTTCTGGAATAATCAAAGATCACCTGGAACCTTCTTAAAATTTTAGCTCCAATACTTCCGTTCTTAGTATCGTAAGTCTTAAGCCCATCTATATAAGTTTTATCTGGAAAACTGGCGGTAACATCATTTAGTACAAACTTTCCAAGTTTTATACTTTCAACCCTGCTCCTAGCTCCGTAAACACTACCACTCATACCATAACCTAAAAAGTCATCAAAATGGACTTCCGGCAAACTTACTCCTGCAGATTCTTCTTCAAATACCCAAATAGCATCTCCAGAACCGCTATCTATTAAAAAGTTCAGTGTAAGCTCCTTTCCGTTTATTTTAGATATCGCCTCTATGTATGGTTTATTATTAGAAAATGTTAGAGGCAATACCTCACATCGATTGCATTTTTTAGAACTGTAGCGATCTTTATTATAGACAATCAACTTCTTTTTTAAATAATTAAAATCTAGAACAAAATCTTTAAAAAAATCGTTACCAATAATGCCATTTACAGGTATTCCCAATCTGCTGGAGAGATTCATGCTATTATCAAAAGAGATATAAATGGAAAGGTCGTTGGAAAAAGAATTTCCAATCTTAATGCTATTCCCTGTAGATTTTAGCGCTCTAATTGGCTCTTCCTCCCCTATGCCTCGTAAATAAATAATACTCGCATCTTTTACATCTATAGAATCTTCTTTATCTAAGCTGAATAAAATAGTAGAATCTACACCGGTATCGAGCAAAAAAGATAGTTTTACTCCATTTAACTCTAAAGGGATTATAACCAGATCACTAACTAGCTGAAAAGGCAACTCAAATTTAGATTTATCATCTTCAATTCTAAAATTTCCTTGAGAACTAGCAATATGGTGAAGCATTAAAAAAATCATCAAAAGACCTATTGCTTTTTTCAATTTTTATTTCAAATTACAAAATAATTGAGAATAATTGAGATTTATAAGGAATAGAATCTGCATTAAATTTTGCACTTTTGCATAGAAAAAATAATATTCTATGCCTAAAATTTCAGATAAGGGTCATTCTATGCCAGAATCCCCAATAAGAAAATTAGTACCTTATGCAGAAGCCGCAACCAAAAAAGGTAAAAAGATATACCAGTTAAACATAGGACAGCCAGATATTAAAACCCCACAGGTGGCTTTAGATGCTGTTAGAAACCATAATATTGAAGTATTATCTTACAGTCATTCTGCAGGTTTTGCAGAATATAGAGATAAGCTTGCAAAATATTATACCGGCAAAAATATTGCCGTAGATGGCGATGATATTATCATATCTACCGGAGGTTCAGAAGCTTTGATGTTCGCTATGGGTAGTATTGCAGATACGGGGGATGAAATTATCATACCCGAACCATTCTACGCTAATTACAACGGATTTGCTACAGCTTCAGGCGTTACCATCGTTCCTGTAGAATCTAAAATAGAAAACAATTTTGCACTTCCTCCAATTTCAGAATTTGAAAAATTAATAACTCCTAAAACCAAGGCAATATTAATTTGTAATCCTGGAAATCCTACCGGTTATTTATATACTCAGGAAGAGATAAAGCAACTAGCAGATGTTGCATTAAAGCATGATATTTTCTTAGTTTCTGATGAAGTTTATAGAGAATTCACCTACGATGGTGCTGAACATTTCTCTATAATGAGCCTTCCAGAATTAAAAAACCATGCTATTATGATAGATTCTGTATCTAAGCGATACAGTATGTGTGGCGCTAGAATTGGATGTCTTGTATCGAAGAACAAAGAGGTTATACAAACTGCTATGAAGTTTGCCCAGGCTAGATTGAGTCCTCCAACATTTGAACAGATTGCTAGTGAAGCTGCTTTAGATACTCCACAAAGTTATTTTGATGAAGTAATAAAAGAATATACCAATAGAAGAAACATTCTTATTAAGGGTTTAAATTCTATAGAGGGTGTTAAGGTTGCAGAACCTAAAGGTGCATTTTATTGTATCGCCGAATTGCCGGTAGAAAGTGCAGACGACTTTGCAAGATGGTTGCTAGAAGATTTTCAATTAGATAATGAAACCATTATGGTTGCCCCGGCTGCAGGTTTTTACTCTACTCCAAACACAGGATTAAATCAGGTAAGAATTGCTTACGTCCTTAAAAAAGAGAATTTAGAAAGAGCCATAGAAATTCTTAGAGCTGCATTAAAAGAATACAACAAATAGTTGAATGAAAGTGTTTGAGAATTTTTCTTTAAAAGCTTATAATACCTTCGGAATAGACGTAAAGGCTAGAAAGTTTATTTCTGTTACGTCCATAGATGATCTAAAGACGGTTTTAAAACAAACCTATTCAGATCAATTATTTATTTTGGGTGGTGGTAGCAATATGTTGCTTACAAAAGATATAGATGCCACCGTGGTTCATTTAGACCTAAAAGGAACAGAAATTACAAGAGAGACTGAAGAATACGTTCTTATTAGAGCAGAGGCAGGTGAAAACTGGCATCAGTTTGTACTTCATACCATAGAAAATAATTGGGGCGGACTCGAAAATCTTTCTCTTATACCCGGAAATATTGGTACTGCTCCAATTCAAAACATTGGAGCTTACGGAGTGGAGTTAAAAGATACTTTTTATACTTGTACCGCTTTAAATATACAGACCTTAGAAGAACGAAAATTCAGTTTGGAAGAATGTGGCTTTGGTTACAGAAACTCAATATTTAAGAATGATGTTAAGGGTAAATATGTGATTACTAGCGTGACCTTTAAATTAAAAAAGAAAGATCATTTAATACAAACTAATTACGGGGCCATTGATACTGCTTTGGAGGAAATGGGTATTGACAATCCTACAATTCAAGACGTCTCAAAAGCTGTAATTAAGATTAGACAGGAGAAACTTCCAGACCCTAAGATTTTAGGAAATAGCGGTAGTTTCTTCAAAAATCCAGTTATAAGCGCCCAAGAATTCGATACTCTTAAGCTGAAATTTCCAAAAATGCCTTCTTATCAAATATCAGATAATGAAGTAAAGATTCCTGCCGGCTGGCTAATAGACACTGCCGGTCTTAAAGGATTTAGAGAAGGTGACGCCGGAATACACATAAACCAGGCTTTGGTTTTAGTGAATTATGGAAACGCTACTGGATCTGAAATTTGGTCTCTTGCTGCAAAAGTGCAAGAAAAAGTTTATGACCTATTTAATATCAAGTTAGAAGCAGAAGTAAACGTTTTTTAAATACATTTTAAAGCATAAAAAAATCCCGCTTTTAGCGGGATTTTTAATTTCATTGTATGTATGTTGTAGTCAATTATGACTTCTTCATTACAACAGCATCAATTTCGTGAACAACTCCATTAGAAGCTTGAATATCTGCCTTAACTACGGTAGAAGTTTTACCATTACCATCTTTAAGAACAATTTTATCACCGTCCATCATAGCGGTAAGATCTGCTCCGTCTACAGTTTTCATAGCATAAGAACCGTCATTTTCTGATATCCACTTTGCTAACATATCAGAAGTAATACTATCCTGAACTACGTGATATTTAAGCACAGTTTGTAATTTTTCTTTATTCTCTGGCATCATCAATTCGTCCAAAGTAGCTTTAGGCACTTTTGCAAAAGCATCATCTGTTGGTGCAAATACTGTAAAAGGTCCTTCTTCTTCTTTCATCATTTGTGCCAATTCAGCAGCCTGTAATGCGCTAACTAAAGTACTTAGTTCCGCAGTAGCCATAGCTTTAGAAGCTATACTATTAGACTCCATTTGCATACGGTCTTCATTTGCTTTCATTTCAGCTTCTCTTTCAGCCTCCATTTCCTGCATTTCCATTTTGTCTTTTTCTTCTTGCTCTTTCTTTTTATTATCATCACAAGATGTAAAAGCAAGCGCTGATAATACAGCAACTATCGTTAATTTTCTTAATTTCATAATTTGGTTTTTATGTTAATTATTTGACGCAATTTAGCACCGTTTGCTGATATGTTGCATATTATTAAATTAAAGTTTAGTTAAATATTGTAAAGGTTATATTAATTAGCGACTACATTTTCCAAGCAGGGTTTTTATTATTACTTTTGCACTAAGAAAAAAGGTTATGGAATTACTACTTATTACAATCGTATTATTAGGTTTAGCTTTCGCCGGAATTGCTATAAAAATTTGGGCAAAAAAAGACGGTAAATTCGCCGGAACCTGCGCTAGTCAAAGTCCGTTCTTAAATACTGAAGGAGAATCTTGTAGTTTTTGCGGTAAATCTCCAGAAGAAATGAAAGATTGCTCAGACACTACTAAGAGCAATTAATATACATGATAACATTTTTATTCTCCCTATTTATAGTTTTTGCTATAGTTAATATTGCATATTATATTGGCTATTTAAATTTTACCTCAATCCCAAATACCGTCACTAACAATTCAGATCTACCAATCTCGGTAATTATCTGCGCAAAAAATGAAGCAGAAAATCTAAAGCAATTTATCCCAAGCATCCTAGATCAGAATTATTCTAATTTTGAAGTTGTTCTTATTAATGATGCTTCTTTTGATGAAACTCTAGAAGTTATGGAGAGCTTTCTATATGACCCAAGAGTTAAATTGGTAAACGTTGAGAATAACGAGGCTTTTTGGGGAAAGAAGAAATATGCACTCACTCTAGGAATTAAAAAAGCAAGCAATCCATATCTTTTATTTACAGATGCAGATTGCGCTCCAGAAAGTAAATTCTGGATTCAAAAGATGGCTTCAGGTTTTGCACAAGAAAAATCAATCATCCTTGGTTATGGAGGTTATTTTAAAAACAAGTCTTCTTTTCTCAATAAAATGATTCGGTTTGAAACGCTACTCACTGCTGTTCAATATTTCTCTTATGCAAATTGGGGTATACCCTATATGGGGGTTGGCAGAAATTTAGCCTACACCTCTTCAGAATTCTACAATCAGAATGGCTATGCCACCCACCTCCATTTAAAATCTGGAGATGACGATCTTTTTGTAAATCAGGCGGCAACCAAAGAGAACACCAGCATTTGCTTAGACAAAGATGCTATTACCCGTAGCTGCCCAAAGACTAGTTATAAATCATGGATCACACAAAAACGCAGACATATCTCCACTGCCAAATATTACAAGAAAAAGCATAAAGCTTTACTAGGCTTATTTTATTTTTCTCAATTTGCCTTTTGGATCTTAGCTATATTTTTGCTGAGCTTTCTTATTCACTGGCAGTTAGTTCTTGGAATATTAGTTATAAGACTGATTTTGCAATTTGTAGTTATATGGAAATCTGCAAAGAAATTAGATGAGTTAGATCTTGTATGGCTTACTCCAATTTTGGAGATTTTTCTTATCTGTATACAATTTGGTATCTTTAGTCTTAATCTTTTTTCAAAACCAACTAATTGGAAATAAATACTGCAACGCTTCTAAAGCATATTAAACAGGCAAAAGAAGGGCAGCAGCAGGCTTTTAAATTTTTGCTTGATTCATATTGGATGGAAGTATACGCTTTTCAAATGAAAAGAGTGCGCAATGAATATGATGCTGAAGAAATTACAATTCAAACTTTTTCCAAGGCCTTTGATAAATTAGAGACTTTTGATGAAAAATACAGCTTTAAAACCTGGCTTATTACTATTTCCAAGAACATTCACATAGATCTTTTAAGAAAAAGTAAATCTTCCATAAGAGCTAATACGGCAGATGAGCCATCAGAAAATGTAAATAGAATACCAGATGAGACTCCAAGCATTGAAGATATTTTAATTAATGAGCAACATCTTGCACAGCTTTTAAGCGACATTAAGCAACTGAAACCGCATTATCAAGAGGTAATAAATCTTAGATATTTTCAAGAGAAATCTTATAAAGAAATTGCCACTTACCTTAAAGAGCCTATGAACAATGTTAAGGTAAAACTCCTTAGAGCTAAGAAACTTTTAGCTCAAATTATCGAAGCTCGAAAAAGCTAAACATCAGCTTAAACTCTGCTTTACTACCCCTATACAATTCATCATATTATTGTATCTTTACCGCATAGAATTTTGATATGACAACAGATACTATAGCTCCACAAACTCGAACTCCAAAACCTAAATGGTTACGTGTAAAACTTCCAACCGGAAAGAAATATACAGAACTTAGAGGTTTAGTAGATAAATATGATCTTCACACCATTTGCACCTCTGGTAGTTGCCCAAATATGGGAGAATGCTGGAGTGAAGGAACAGCAACTTTCATGATCTTAGGTAATACATGTACCAGATCTTGCGGTTTCTGCGGTGTAAAAACAGGGAGACCAGATACGGTAGATTGGGATGAACCGGAAAAGGTTGCTAGATCTATTAAGCTAATGCAGATTAAGCATGCGGTTATAACAAGTGTAGATAGAGATGATCTTAAAGATATGGGATCTATTCTATGGGCAGAAACCGTAAAGGCTATTAGAAGAATGAATCCTGAAACTACGCTGGAAACATTGATTCCAGATTTTCAAGGAAATGAGCGCAACATAGATAGAATTATTGAGGTAAGACCTGAAGTAGTTTCTCATAATATGGAAACTGTAAAAAGGCTTACCAGAGAAGTTAGAATTCAAGCAAAATATGAGCGCAGCTTAGAAGTTCTTAGATACCTTAAAGACCAAGGAATTGCCAGAACTAAATCTGGTATTATGCTGGGACTTGGAGAACAAGAAGATGAAGTTATTCAAACTTTAAAAGATCTTAGAGCTGTAAATCTTGATATTGTAACTATAGGACAATATTTACAACCAAGTAAAAAGCACTTACCTGTAAAGCAATTTATTACTCCAGATCAATTTAAGAAATACGAGACAATAGGCCTTGAATTAGGATTTAGACACGTAGAAAGCGGAGCCTTGGTAAGATCTTCTTACAAAGCTCAAAAGCATTTAACTTAATTCCTTTTTAGGATTTTCAATGTCAGATAAATTAAAGATTGGAATTAATGGGTTTGGTAGAATTGGAAGAAATCTTTTCAGGCTATTAATTCAAAATACAGAAATAGAAGTTGTAGCTATTAATGATCTTGCGGATGCTAAAACCCTCGCACATCTATTAAAATACGACAGTATTCATGGCAAACTGAATGAAGAGGTAACTGCAGAGGATTCTAATATTTTGATAAACGGAAAGAGAATCCCTGTTCTAAATGCTGAACATCCTAAAGATATTAACTGGCCTGAATATAATGTTGATTACATCGTAGAAGCTACCGGTAAATTTAAGAAGCGTAAGGATCTAGAATCTCACTTACAGACAGGGGTTAAAAAGGTAATTTTATCTGTACCGCCTGAAGATGACACTATTAAAATGGTAGTTCTTGGAGTAAATGAAGCAATTTTAGATGGATCTGAAAATATTATTTCAAATGCTTCTTGCACAACAAATAATGCAGCACCAATGCTGGATGTGATCAACAAGAATTTTGGAGTAAAACATGCCTACATTTCTACTATACATTCTTATACATCAGATCAAACCTTGCATGATAGGCCTCATAAAGATCTAAGAAGAGCTCGTGCAGCAACTCAATCTATTGTTCCCACCACTACTGGAGCCGCAAAAGCTCTAACCAAGATCTTTCCAGAGCTAAAAGATGTTATTGGTGGATGCGGAATTCGAGTGCCTGTTCCTAACGGATCTCTTACAGACATGACTTTAAATGTTAATAAAGCTACATCTATAGAGGAAGTAAACAAAGTATTTAAGGAAGCATCGAACACATATCTTAAAAATTACCTTAGTTACACAGAAGAACCGCTGGTTTCTATAGACATTAATGGAGATCCTCATTCTTGCATTTTCGACTCACAAATGACTTCTGTAATTGGAGGCGATCTTATAAAGCTTATTGGTTGGTATGATAATGAAATAGGATATTCCAGCAGGTTGATTGATTTAATTTCATTCGTTTCAAAAGAATAACTATATTTAACGCTTATGAAACGGTAATTTCCCCAATGAAGAACTTACTTTTTGCCCTTTTGTGTCTTTTTTACTTTTCTGATATCGTTGCTTTTCAGCAAGAACGTAAAATTGACACCTCCGAGGTTAATTTAAAGATTCGAAATCTACTTACAGATGCCGAGATTTCTGTGAATGTTCTAGATTTTGAAAAAGCTTTAACAGAACTAAATTCTGCACTGGCATTATCTAAAGAAGTCAACAATCAAAAATACATTGCTCTCTCGAGCAGTATCCTATCAGAACTTTTCTATATACGTCACGATCTTAAACGTGCGAGCACAGAAATCTTAAGAGCCATTGCCATTCAAAGAGATATAGATGATAAAAGCGGCTTAGCATATAGTTACATAACGTATTCCAAGATCTTAAGTTTACAAAATGACGCAGCTCAGGCGTACAAATATCTAAATTTGGCAGAGCGGTACTACAAGCAAACCGAGGATAACGAAAGCCTTAGCTTAGTTAAGCTCAATAGGGGAATTGTAAAACTAAGAGAAAACTCTAATTCTGCATCGTTACAAGAGGCTTTAGAAGAATTAAAAGAAGCAGAAGAGTACTTAAGAGATTCTAATAATAAATATGAGGTTGCCAGACTTCACTATTTTCAAAGTAGGATCTATACAACGCAGAAGAAATATGATCTTGCTCAGGCTGAAGCTGAGAAATCTTTTGAATTAGGTAAAAAGTTTGGTTTTGGAAGCATGATTATGAGCAGTAATCATATTTTAAGTCAGATAAATGAAGAAAGAGGTAACTATAAAGCCTCACTCGTTTATTTGAAACAAAGTAATGAGGCAAGAGATTCTATTTTTAATTTGAACAAAGAGGCATTAGCTCAAGATGCAAACACCAAATATGGTGTAGATGCCATGAAAGCTAATGTAACAGACCTCACTTTCAAAAATGCTGAACAAGAACGCTCTTTAAAAGTGAATAAGCTAACCACTATTTTAAGTGTTGCCTTAATCACCATATTATCCCTACTAACTCTTTCTTTATATAAGAATAATAACTTGCGTGCAAGAGCCAATGATCTTCTTCAGAAAAAGAACGACGAGCTTACTATTGCAAAAGAGAATGCCGAAAAAGCTTCTCTGGCAAAAGCACAATTCTTATCAACAATTACCCATGAACTAAGAACACCGCTATATGCGGTAACAGGTTTAACACATTTATTGTTAGAAGAAAGTCCAACTGAAAATCAAAAAGAGCACTTAAATTCACTTAAATTTTCCGGTGAGTATCTTTTATCTCTAATTAATAATATATTAGATCTTAACAAACTTGAAGCTAAGAAAGTTGAGGTTTTAGAAACATCATTTAATTTAGAAAAAAGAATTTCTGATGTATTAATTGCATTAAAAAATTCTGCCGATAATAAGAACACTAAATTTCACTTAGAATTTGATAAGGAAATACCTAAGAAATTAAAAGGTGATCCGCTGAAGATCTCTCAGATCTTGATTAACCTAATTGGTAACTCCATTAAATTTACAGAAAACGGAGATATTTGGATTCGGGTTAATAAGACCAAACAGCAAGATCAATTTGCCTATCTTCATTTTGAAATTGAAGATAATGGAGAAGGGATCTCAAAAGAGAAACAAAGCAGCATATTCGATAATTTTACACAAGGATCTACGCAGATCAACCGTAAGTTTGGTGGTACTGGACTTGGTCTTTCTATTGTGAAGAATTTATTGAATTTAATGAACAGTGATGTTCATTTAAGAAGTGAACTTGGTAAAGGATCTTCATTTACTTTTGATCTAAAATTTGAAGCATTTGAATCTCCTTTCGCTACAGATAACCTTCCACAGTCTGGCGCACAATTTTCTGTTCCGCTTTCTAATGATATTATGCATAATAAGAGGATCTTAATTGTAGAAGATAATAAGATCAACCAAATGATCACCAGAAAGATATTAGAAAAACATAAAGTTATTTGTGATGTTGCTGATAATGGGACAATTGCCATAGATAAAGTGAAGAGCAATCCGTTCGATCTAATACTAATGGACATTCATATGCCTGGAATTAGTGGGATTGAAGCTACCATTGAAATTAGAAAGTTTGATACTCAAATTCCAATAGTTGCGCTAACAGCTGTAACTCTAGATGAAAATCTAGACGAATTTTATTTAAATGGCTTTACAGATATCATCCCTAAACCTTATAAAACAGAAGAGTTCTTCAGTAAAATAAATTATCATTTATCAAGTAGCAACGTTCAAGTTTAGTTTTGGCACGCTGTTTGAAAACAATGAGCTATCAAAATTATATACCGAAAGCATATTATATAGTTTGAATTAGCCAAAAATAAAAAGGGATGCATCGTGCATCCCTTTTTTTATTTTATAAACTTCCTTACCATTCCGTCGAATTCTGATGTGTTTGAAATGAATTTCATTTTTATGGGTAAATAATAGAGGTCTGGATGCACTATCTTATCCTTCAGCCTCATATAATCTTTTTCAGTAGTTATTATAATTGCAGCCTGAGCGATCTGCTCTAATTCGGCCTTGCTAAAATTATGATGATCGGGATAATTTAAATGATCGTATTTAATATCTATTTCATCTAAATAATGAAGTAAAGATTTTGGATTTGCAATTCCTGTAACCAGCGTTATTTTAGTTCCCTCAAAAGATGTTATAGATTTGGAACCACTAGAACTAATTACCATTTGGCTATAGTCTATGTAGCTAAAAAACAACTTCTGATAATTTTTCAGTTTTAGTTTCTCACAGATCTTTTTCGCATCCTGCTCGCTGAGCAGTTTTGGACATTTAGTAACTACAATAATCTGCGCTCTTTCAACACCAGCAATAGGCTCTCTAAGATCTCCGGCCGGCAACATAAGATCATCTATATACAAACTGTCAAATTTTGTGAGAACAATGTTCAATCCTGCTTTCACTTTTCTATGTTGAAATGCATCATCTAGAAGTATCACCTCAGCATTATTTTCATCCTTTAAAACTTGTATTCCGTGTTGTCTATTTTCATCTACAGCAATAAGCACATCTTTAAATTTGGTCTTAAACTGAAGAGGCTCATCCCCTACTTCACTAGCATTTTCCAATCCGTTCAACAAAATAAAACCTTTGGTTGTTCTGCCATAACCTCTGCTTAAAGTAGCTACTTTAGAGTGTGGAACTAATAAATTAAGTAGATACTCTATCATTGGAGATTTACCAGTACCTCCCACACTTAAGTTTCCAACGCAGATCACAGGGATGGTATATGAGCTAGATTTAAGCACATCTTCATCATATAAATAGTTTCTTACGCGAATGATGATTCCGTAAAGTATAGCGAAGGGGAAAAGTAATTTTCTAAGGATACTCATTGAGACGAAAGTATAATATTTATATTTGATTTAAAATTATAGCACATGATTATTGCAGAAGTTATTGAACATTTAGAAGAATTTGCTCCCATTGCAACCGCAGAAGATTTTGACAATGTTGGCTTATTAGTTGGTGATACAAAAACAAAGGTTTCAGGCATTCTTATCACCCTAGACACTTTAGAGGAAACTGTAGATGAAGCTATCGAGAAGGATTGTAATTTAATAGTGAGCTTTCATCCAATTATCTTTTCTGGCTTAAAAAAGCTGAACGGCTCTAATTATGTGGAACGAACTGTAATTAAAGCTATAAAAAATGATATTGCCATTTATGCCATACATACCGCTTTGGACAATCATCATTTAGGAGTTAATAAAATGATGTGTGACCAAATAGGATTGATAAATACCAAGATCTTAATCCCAAAGAAGAATAGCATCAAAAAGCTCACTACTTATATTCCTTCAAAGAAAGCAGAAGAACTTAGGGAAGAATTATTTAAGGCTGGCGCAGGCTCCATTGGGAATTATGATGAATGCAGCTTTAATATTGAAGGCAAAGGAAGTTTTAAACCAAATTCTAATGCTTCTCCAGTAATTGGAGAACGTGGAAAATTACATATTGAAGAAGAAACACAAATAGGCATCACATTTCCTGCACATTTAGAAGGTAAGATCTTAAAAAGCTTATTTAAAAATCATCCTTATGAGGAAGTTGCTTATGAGGTTGTAACTCTAGATAATGCACATCAAAATATGGGTATGGGTATGATCGGGGAATTTGAAAAAAGCAAAACGGAAATAGAATTTTTGGAACATTTAAAAAATGTCTTTGGAACGGCAT
Organism: Gillisia sp. Hel_I_29; assembly: GCF_000744275.1. Lineage (NCBI taxonomy): Bacteria > Pseudomonadati > Bacteroidota > Flavobacteriia > Flavobacteriales > Flavobacteriaceae > Gillisia > Gillisia sp. Hel_I_29. The sequence goes on along the minus strand of NZ_JQLP01000005.1, from coordinate 439,310 downwards.
GTATAAGACATTCTAACCTTCTCGAAAAACCAGTATTTAAAGTTGCTGTTTTAGGAGGCAGTGGAAGTTTTGCAATAGAGAATGCAAAACGTGCTGGCGCAGACTTCTTTGTAACTGCAGATCTTAAATATCACGATTTCTACAGAGCCGAGGAATCACTGGTTCTAGCAGATATTGGACACTACGAAAGTGAGCAGTACACAAAAAATCTTTTACATTCGTATCTTAGTAAAAAAATTAGTAATTTTGCACTTATTTTAGCGAATACAAAAACCAATCCTATCAAGTATTATTAACTATGGCAAAAAAAACCGATGTTACTGTAGAAGAGAAGTTAAGAGCGTTGTACGATCTTCAACTAATTGATTCTAGAATCGATGAAATTAGAAATGTGCGAGGTGAACTTCCATTGGAGGTAGAAGATTTAGAAGATGAAGTAGCCGGATTAAACACACGTATTCAAAAACTGGATTCTGATTTAGAGGTTATAGATAATGACATTAAGACTAAGAAAAGCCTTATTGAAGAATCTAAGACTGCAATAAAGAAATACAGCGAGCAACAAAAGAATGTTCGTAACAATCGTGAATTTAATGCATTAAGCAAAGAGGTTGAGTTCCAGGAATTGGAGATCGAACTTGCAGAAAAGCATATCAAAGAATATAGAGCTCAAATTGAGCAGAAAAAAGAAGTGATCACTCAAACAAAAGAACGTTTGACGGATAGAGATAAGCATTTAACCCACAAAAAGGGAGAATTGGATGCTATTCTTGCGGAGACTCAAAAAGAAGAAGAAATGCTTGTTAAAAAATCTAACGATTTTCAAGAGCAAATTGAAGAGAGACTAATAAGCGCTTACAAGAGAATTAGAACCAATGTTAAAAATGGTTTAGCTGTTGTTGCTGTAGAACGTGGAGCTTCTGGAGGATCTTACTTTACTATCCCACCACAAGTTATTGTAGAGATTGCTGGAAGAAGAAAAATTATTACAGATGAGCACAGTGGTAGAATTTTGGTAGATGAAGATCTAGCGAAAGAAGAGCAAGAAAAAATGGAAGCATTTTTTACTAAGTTCTAATACTTCTCAAAAATTATTTTAAGAGACCTATAAAAAGTTAGTAGCTTTTTATAGGTCTCTTTTTTTCGGATTTATTGGATTAACATGTATTTTACATTTTTAAACTTTTTAAGCTCTAACTTTATTTAAAATTCTGAACCATATTTATATGAAGAACCTATTGGGTACTGCAATCTTATTATTAACGCTATTAGGCTGTAAGAATGATCAATCTGATCAGGAATACGACAGTTCTGCAAATTCTAATACCTCATATTCTATTTCTGGTAAATCTGAAAGAAATAGACAATCTAAAGATTCTTTAAATTTAAGTAACTCTACTACCAACTCTGAGATAAATGAAGCATCGGAAAAATTAAAGGAATCTTTTCCTCTAGGAAATTATATTAAGGTTGGGGAAGAAACAGATAGTAATTGCAATTGCTACTGCATTAGTATAAATTACTCAGACATATCTACTTTCTGTTTAGTTCAGAATGAAATGTATATCAATGTAAAATTTGTTCAAAACCAAAGTGGAAGTACAGACGTATATTTTATAGATGTATCTGATAGAAACAAGCAGGGAAAAGAAATTCCATGGAACGATTTCGATACAGATTCACCTATAGCTAATATAACAAATATTGATGGCAATACATTTGAGCTAGATTGGTTAAATTTTAAAATAAATGGAGACCTAGCTAAAGATTACGCCATTTATGGCAAAAAAACATTAGAAGGAAAATACAAAATTAAATAACTATGAAATTACCCTTATTAATTTCACTTACTGCATTGTTCTTTTCTTGCGGCAATGGAAATACTCAGAATCGATCAAGCACATCAGAAGCTTTAACTACTGCAGAACCTATAGAAGTACCAAATAAGGACGGAATGGCTCATGCATACTTTGCTAGTGGTTGCTTTTGGTGTGTGGAAGCAGTATATGAAAGTGTAGAAGGTGTGCAGGAAGCTGTATCTGGATATGCAGGAGGAGAAATGCAAAATCCTACTTATGAGAATAGTGGCAAACATGCTGAAACTGTGGAAGTGATCTATGATCCAAATAAAGTAGATTATGAAACCTTGGTAAATGTTTATTTTGGTTCACAAGATCCCATTCAAGTAAATGGACAAGGACCAGATAATGGAGTGCATTACAGATCCATAATATTTTATCAGAACCCGCAGCAAAAACAGATTATTGAAAAGGTAAAAGAGGAAGTAGGTAAAAACTACGATAAACCTATTGCTGCTGAAGTACTTCCATTTTTAAAATTCTGGAAAGCCGAGGACTACCACCAGAACTATGAAAAACTACACCCGGAAAATCCATACATTCAAAATGTTTCTATCCCAAGAATAAATAGATTCCAAAAGAAATTTCCTGAATTATTAAAAAAAGGAAATCACTAGCATTAAAGAACAAAAAAGGAGATCTATACAAGATCTCCTTTTTTTATTCCTCTAAATTAAATCTATTTAAAACTCAATTCGCTTTTATTAAGCGCTTTAAGTATTTTATTTTCTACTTCTTCACCATCCCAAATCTCTTCAATATCGTCAATTTTCATAATCTTTTCCATGATAGTTCTTTGTTCATCCCCTATAGCAAGCGCTTCTGCATAAGGCCTGTCTGAAAATGTAACTCTGGAATACAAAGGCAACCATTTATCTGGGTGCTTCTCTGAGAATTTTTTTTCAATTTTTTTCTGAAGTAAAAATTTAGGATTAGCAGTTTTACTGCTCATTTCTACCAAATTTCTATAACTAAGTTCTGCAATTGCATCTGCGTTAGGTTTTCTACTATTTTGATATTCTTTAAATATACGCTCCCAATCATCTCCATATTTTTCAATAAGTGAATCTAGCACAGAGATATCTTCGAAACCAGCGTTCATTCCTTGCCCATAAAATGGAACTATAGCATGTGCAGAGTCTCCTACTAAAGCTACTGTATTTTGATAGGTCCATGGAAAGCATTTCATTGTAACCATAGCACTAGTAGGATTCTTAAAAAAATCGTTAGTTAAATTGGAAATATCATCCTTTATATCTGGAAAGTATTCACTAAAGAAAGATTCTGCAGCCGCCTCGGTCCCTATAGTTTCAAAAGATACCTCTCCCTCAAACGGCATGAAAAGAGTACAGGTAAAACTTCCATCTAAATTAGGCATAGCAATGAGCATAAATTCTCCACGTGGCCATATATGAAAAGAAGCATTATCTAATTTATGACTCCCGTCTGCATTAGCAGGAATGGTTAATTCTTTATAACCTACATCTATAAAATGTTGAGAGTAGTTAAACCTACTCTGTCTCTGCATTTTATGTCTTACTCGAGAAAAAGCGCCATCTGCCCCAAAAACTAGATCATATTTGTAAGATTTCCATTCGCTTCTTTCACTTTCACCAGTAAAAATTTTAGCTTCTCCAAGGTCTATATCCCAAACTTTCTCTTCAAACTTGAAAACAACACCTGCATTTTCAGCAAGATCTATCATTTTTCTATTTAGAATTCCGCGAGAAATAGAATAGATAGCCTCTCCTTCTTTTCCATATTTCTGGAAGTATAGCGGCTTTTCATTTACGTGCATAGCACGTTTGTCTAATGGTAAAGCAATTTCTCTAATTTCATCTTCTACACCAACCTTGCGTAAAGCTTCCCAGCCTCTATTAGACATTGCTAAATTTATGGATCTACCAGAAAATTCTACAGTGCGCACATCACGTCTTCTGTCAAAAACAGTAACATCATGCCCCCGCTTTTTTAAATAGATTGCAAGAAGTGATCCTACCAATCCAGATCCTATGATCGCAATATTTTTTTTTGTCTGCATTCCGTTCATTTAGATTATAGCGCTGTAATTTTTTACTTTATTTCAACAATATCCAAAATTCTAAGTTGGACTTGATTGGTATATTTTGTTAACAAACATACAGAATTCCCGGGAATATGTAGAATACCATTTGTATTTAGATGTCTACCGAGGCATTAATAAATTATAGAAAAGCTGCAATTACAAGGAATCTATTTTGAAGATTCTTAAATTAAGTTAAAATAAAGCTCATTTACCATTTGTTTAACAAACGTTGGCCATATCACAATGTAACTTTATTAACAATTAAAAAAAATACAGAAATGACAGAGGACCAACCCCTATTGCAATCATATCAATTAGGCGATCTTACTTTAAAAAACAGAGTAGTGATGGCTCCAATGACCAGAAATAGAGCAGATAATAAAGAAAAAGCACCAACTAGCTTACACGCTAAATATTACCGCCAAAGAAGTGGTGCTGGCTTAATAATAACAGAAGGTTCACAAATTTCTGAACGTGCTGTAGGTTATATCAACACTCCCGGAATTCATACGGATGCACAAATTGAAGGATGGAAGAAGGTAACCTCTGCTGTTCACGAAGAAGACGGTAAGATATTTATACAATTATGGCACTGCGGAAGAATGTCTCATCCAAAATTTCACAAAGGAGAGAAACCATTAGCACCAAGTGCTGTAAATCCAAATGCACAATCGTACACTCAAGATGGTTTTGAAGATACTGTAGAGCCACAAGCTATGAGCCTTGCAGAAATCAAAGAAACGGTACAAGAATTTAAGAGAGCAGCACAAAACGCGAAAGATGCGGGATTTGATGGTATTGAAATACATTCTTCTAACGGATATCTTATTCATCAGTTCTTCAATAAAAAGGCAAATTTAAGAGATGATGATTACGGAGGAAGCATTCAAAATAGAGCTAGATTCTTTTTTGAGATCATAGATGCTTGTATAGAAGTTTGGCAGGAGAACAGAATTGGTGTACGATTAAATCCATCTCTTAACGATGTTTTTGGAATTACAGCTACAGAAGAGACGATTCCTACTTTTGACTATATTATAAAAAAGTTAAATGCTTATGATCTTTCTTATCTACACCTTTCAGAACCATTTACAGATGTTTCTGATATAGATTATTTAGAATCTAATATTGCAGAGCATTATAGACCTATTTACAAGGGTAACTTAATGATCAATGCTGGATTTACTCAAGAAAAAGGTAATAAGTTCATTGAAGAAGGAAAAGCAGATATGGTTGCATTTGGAAAACTATTTATTTCTAATCCAGATCTTCCAGCTAGATTTGCAAATAATGCACCTATGGCAGAATGGGATGAAGATACCTTCTATACTCCAGGGGAGAAAGGATACACTGATTATCCTAGATATGAAGATGAGAAAAAAAATGTAAAAGCTGAATAGCTATATTATAATATCAATATTTATAATTTCAGTTCTATAAATCTAAATAATAGGTCAGTTTTATACTGACCTTTTTTTAATTATGACATATTACAATCAGCAAGAATTAATAAAGCTGGATAAGTTGTTTAGAGGAAACCTTATTAATAGCTGTACAGGATACAAATCTGCAAATCTTATAGCTACAAAATCTGTAGCAGGAATAGAAAATGTAGCTGTGTTTAACTCGGTTAGTCACATTGGGAGCAACCCTCCCATTCTTTCGATTTTATTTAGACCAACTACGGTTTCCAGAAATACCTATACCAATATAAAAGATACCGGCATTTTTTCAATTAATAGTATTTCAGAAGATTTTATTAAACAAGCTCATCACACCGCAGCCAAATATGATGATACTATCTCTGAATTTGATAAATCAAACTTAAAGCAAGAGTATCGAGATGGTTTTGAAGCACCGTTTGTTCAGAATTCAATTATACAATTGGGCTGCAGGTATTTAAATGAATATCTTATTAAGGAAAATGACACCATCCTTGTTTTGGGTAGTATAGAACATCTTTATTTAAAGGAGAATATAATTCTAGAAGACGGTTGGTTAGATCTGGAAAAAGCTAATAGCATTGCCATTACTGGATTAGATGCATATTCCAAACCTAAACTTATAGACCGATTTAATTATGCTCGTCCGGAACAGGAAGTTAAATCAATTAAAAAATAAATATAAGCACATTCTTTCTTCAAATTCAAATCAACAAGTTTTATTGAACAATATACTAATGTACTGATTCACAAAGCATAAGAATAAATAAAGTTCAAGAATTTTGTCATTTTATTTAGTATTTAAGTTAAACACTAGTTAAATTGTATAAGGGTAGCTAACAGATTATATAAATTCGTATCAAATTAACTAACCAGGTTCAAGGTTTTCTGTAGTAATTAATAGTATCCTAAAGAGATTGCTGTTATTATTATTAAAAAACTAAGAATCATTAATTAGCAACGCAAGTTGCATTAAAAACCAATAATATGAGAGATTTAGTTTGGCTTATCGTAGTTTTATTAGTAATTGGATGGCTTGTAGGATTTTTTGCTTTTCCAGATCTAGGAAGCATTATCCACATCTTACTTGTAGTAGCTGTAATTTTAATTGTTTATAAACTACTTACTGGAAGAAGACTGTAACAGTCAGAATAAAATTATAAAAAGCCCTTTGAGATATCTTAGGGCTTTTTTATTATAATAAATTTAGATAAAAATTATAGAGATGTGGAATTTAACAGATAAGACCGCTTTAATAACTGGCGGAACTAAAGGAATAGGTAGAGCTACCGTGCTTGAATTCTTAAATTTGGGTGCTAAAGTTTTATTTACCGCAAGAAATGAAGATGACATAATAGAATTTGAAAATGAATTAAAAGCTCAAAATCTAAATGCTACAGGTTTAGTATCTGATGTCTCGATTGCTGAAGATAGAATGCATTTAAAGGATTGGATTGAAGAAAACTGGAATACTTTAGACATATTAGTGAATAATGCGGGAGTAAACATTAGAAAAAAAGCAATGGATTATTCTGAAGAGGAGGTGCAAAAAGTCTTAAACATCAATTTGTATGCTCCCTTTCAACTAAGTAGATTATTGCAACCATTTCTAATAAATTCTAAGAATGCCACCGTTATAAATATAGGTTCTGTTGCAGGATCTCAAGATGTAGGAACAGGAACACCTTATGCAATGGCAAAGGCAGGATTACTTCAGCAAACAAGGAGTTTAGCCGTAGAATGGGCAGAAATGGGTATAAGAGTAAATGCTGTTTCACCATGGTTCACTAAAACTTCACTTACCAAAGGTTTGCTTGGCCAGGAAGAACGTATGAGGCCAATTATCGAAAGAACACCTTTAAAAAGAGTTGCAGAGGCAGAAGAAATGGCGTCTATCATTTCATTTCTTGCAATGGAGAAATCTTCTTACATCACCGGTCAAAATATTATTGCAGATGGTGGAATGAGCATTAATGCCATTTAAACTTCTAGATTTGTTATATTTATTAAAAATTGAACCCTATGAAAAAAACATTATTACTTCTAGCTTTTACAGCAACATTGTTGAGCTGTAAGAATGAAACAAAATCTGAAGACAGCCAAGAAACCTCTGTAGTTGAAAACAATTTAACGACAAGTGAAAAAATCGCTAATGCTAATGGATTTGAGAATTTTGATTCTGTAGAAGAGATCAACTTTACTTTTAACGTTAAGGTAGGAGACTCATTAAGATCTTCTAGAGCATGGACGTGGAATCCAAAACAGAATAAAGTAGCTATGACAGAAAATGATTCTACCGCTACTTACATTAAAGGAAGTAATAATCTTTCTGAAGAAGATAAAGCATTAGATTCTAAATTTGTTAATGATTCGTATTGGTTGCTATTTCCTTATCAATTAGTATGGTCTGATGCTAATTTTAAAGAAGAAAAAAATGCTATTGCACCTATAAGCAAAGAGAAGATGAATAAACTTATAGTATCCTACAATGCAGATGGTGGTTATACCCCTGGAGATACTTATGATGTTTATTACGACGATGACTTTATGATAAAAGAATGGGTTTACAAAGCCGCCGGAGGTGGTAGAGAAATGGCTAACACCTGGGAAGACTATGAAACTTTTAAAGATCTTAAAATATCAAAAATGCATAAATCTGAAGATGGATCTTTCCAACTTTACTTTACAGACATCAGCGTAAAATAAGGATATTAGGTGGTTTCAATTCCTTTTTTAAGGATTTGTCCAAACTCATACATATCTTCAAAAGAACAGTAAAATGGAGCTGGAGCTAAACGAATAACGTTTGGCTCTCTCCAATCTGTTATCACTCCATTTTCCATCAAATAATTGAACAACTCTTTACCTTCCCCATGAAGAAATACAGATAGTTGCGTGCCTCTTTCTTTCTGATCTGCAGGTGTAATAATTTCAAAATTACCCTCTACTTCTCTATCAATTTCGTGAAGAATAAATTCCAAATAAGCTACGATCTTATCTCGCTTTATAATTAGAGCTTCCATACCAACCTTCTCAAACATTTCTAAAGAAGCTAAATAAGGTGCTAACGCAAGAATTGGGGCATTACTTATCTGCCATGCGTGTGCATTGGGTTCTGGCTGAAATTCTGGTTCCATTAAGAATCTTCTCTCTTTGTTATGTCCCCACCAGCCTTCAAACCTTGGTATATCTTTTAAATTGTGATATTTCTTGTTAATAAAGCATCCAGACGCATTACCAGGACCAGAATTCATATATTTATAACTACACCAGGCTGCAAAATCAACATCCCATTTATGAAGATCTAAATGAATATTCCCTGCAGCATGTGCAAGATCCCAACCTACTTTAGCACCTACCTCATGACCAGCTTTGGTTATCATCTCCATATCCATAACCTGGCCTGTATAGTAATTAACACCTCCTATTAACACCAAAGCACACTCCGCTCCAACTTCCTTGATGGTATCTAGAATATCTTCTGTTCTAAAATTTTGTTCTCCCTCTCGCTTTTTAATTTCTACAATAGCATCTTTAGGATTCAAACCATGAAATTTAACCTGAGAAGCAATCATGTATTGATCGCTTGGAAAAGCTTTCTCTTCGCATATGATCTTATATCTTTTTTTATCCGGACGGTAAAATGACACCATTAAAAGGTGCAGGTTCACAGTAAGAGTATTCATTACTGTTACCTCTTCTGGTAATGCTCCAACCACCTTTGCAAGCTTTGCAGAAAAACGTTCATGATAATCCCACCATGGCTTATCTGAATAGAAATGTCCTTCTACAGCAAGATTAGCCCAATCTGTCATGATCTCATCTACATATTTTTTTGCAGATCTTGGCTGTAAACCAAGAGAATTCCCGGTAAAGTAAATTACATCTTTTCCATTCACCTTCGGAAATATAAACTCTTCTTTATACGCTGCCAAATGATCTTCACTATCCAAGGACCTTGCGAATTCTCTGGTATTTTCAAATTTCATAGAAACTAGTTTTACGTAAAAATACCACTAAATTTTAGGTTCAAAAAGTACAATGCAAGCTTTTGTATCCTCAAAAATCTATTAGAATATTAGATATGCTTAAATTTGACAAAAAATTCAGAATACATGCATTTTATCCCAGAAGCATTAGACCAATACGCAGTAGATCATACGCAGGCAGAACCAGAATTATTAGCTGAACTCACCCGAGAAACCTATCAAAAGATCTTACAACCCAGAATGCTTAGTGGTCATTTTCAAGGAAGATTACTTAGCTTGATCTCAAAGATACATAGTCCTCAGAATATCTTGGAATTAGGAACTTATACAGGATATTCTGCATTATGCCTGGCTGAAGGTATTCAGGATAAAGGAGAGTTACATACTATAGATGTAAATGAGGAGCTAGTAGATTTTCAAAGACGTTATTTTGATAGTTCTCCATATTCATCTCAGATCTTTCAGCATCTAGGGAGCGCATTAGATATAATACCTCAACTCCATCAAAAGTTCGATCTTATATTTTTAGATGCAGACAAGCCTAACTACCCAGCTTATTTTGATCTTATAATGGATAAAGTTAATCCTGGAGCGCTTATCCTTACAGACAATGTACTATGGAGCGGAAAGGTTATAGAAAAAGTAAGAGAAGATGATATTTCTACCAAGGCCCTATTAAAGTTTAATAAGATGATTGCCAATGATGAGAGAATAGAGACTATTCTATTACCTATTAGGGATGGAATAAGCCTAAGTAGAGTTAAGAAATAGATGATCTTATTTTCTGCTGATTTTTTTAAAGATCTTAAAACCTAAGAAACCGAATATAATTCCTATCATAGTGCCCACTATAATATCTGAAGGATAGTGAACTCCAACATATATTCTACTGGTTACAAAGATAAATGGCCATAAATAAAACAGGTAGATCCACTTGTAGCTACTCTTTAAACTAAGCACAAAAAATGTGGTTACAGCGAAAGATACAGATGCGTGTCCGGAGAAAAAACTATAGTTGTCTGGGGTTTGAAGGATCCTAATAATATCCGAAAGATCCGGATTGTTATTTGGCCTTAATCTGGAAGAATAATTCTTAATTAAATTGGTAAAAACAAAAGTTACATAAAAGGTAAGTAGAAGAAACGTGGAACTAAGAAGGGCTTTTTTCCAATGAAAGGTTATAAAATATAGAACGAAGAAAAAAATATATAACGGGATCCAGTGTTTAATGTTGGTAACAAAGATCCAGAAATTATCATACTGCTCAACTCCCAAATTGTTTAAGAATACGAACAATTTTCCGTCCCATTCATTTAAACGCTCCAGCATATCGCCTACAATCTTCTTCTTACAGAACCTGTAATTTCTTCAATATCTTCTTTCACCTTACTGATCTCATTTCTAACATCATTCGAGATATTAGAATCTATACCCTGTTTTTCTGCACTTTTTGTAATCTCACCCTTAATATCATTGGTGGCATTTCGAACAGTTCTCATACCTTTCCCCAATCCGCGGGCTATTTCAGGAATCTTATCGGCGCCAAATACCATGACTAATATAAATATTATAAAGCCAATTTCAGCACCACTAATAAATAATGGAAGTGTTATCATAAGAACAAAGATAATGACAAATTTATTTTAAAAAAGAAGCCGACTCGTTAAAGTCGGCTTAATTTTTAGAAATAAATTTCAATTAGTTGCTAGCTTCTTTCTTGAAATTCTGAAACTTATCTTCTTTGGCATTTTGAGGCCAGCTATTATTGTCTAAATTAACATCTGCAGTCTCTAAATTAGGATCTACTGTAATCTTAGTGATTTCCTTATCTGATGCAATAGCCTTGCTCACTTCTTTATCATTCTTTCTCCAGATCTGAGCAGGATATTTCACATTATTGGTAGTACCATCTGCATAGGTGTACTCCACAATAAGTGGCATTACCAAACCTCCTGGTTTGTTAAAAGTAACCTGATAGAAAAACTTAGGATTTTTGAGCTTCGCTCTTTCCTCAGGCGTAAAATTATCCATTAGGTACTCATTCAATTTTGGAGCGTTCTCTAAAGAAGTCTTTCCTTTTGATTCTGCATTATATTCATCACTTCCTTCTTCAACAACATAAACTGCATCTATACTTGCAGGATCTTCAACATTATATCTCTCAAGTAAGGCTTTACCTTCTTTGGTAACTTTATCTGTGATCTGAAATTTCTTAACTTCTTTAATTCCAATATCAACATTATCTGTTCCATAGAACCAACCTCTCCAAAACCAGTCTAGATCCACACCGGATGCATCTTCCATAGTTCTAAAGAAGTCTTCTGGAGTAGGATGTTTAAACATCCATCTATTTGCATAAGTTTTAAAAGAGTAATCAAAAAGATCATGACCCATTACGGTCTCTCTTAAAATATTTAAAGCAGTGGCAGGCTTACCGTAAGCGTTATTACCTAATTGAAAAACATTCTCTGGATTAGACATGATTGGAGCAATATAAGATTGATCTCCTTTCATATAAGGAACTATTTTGGAAGGAATTCCTCTTCTAGAAGGATAAACTTCTTCCGGACTAATAGCTTGGGGATATTCTCTCGCAAATTCTTGTTCTGCTAAATACTGCATAAAGGTATTTATACCTTCATCCATCCAACCCCATTGGCGCTCATCACTATTCACGATCATTGGGAAAAAGTTATGCCCTACTTCGTGAATGATAACACTCATCATTCCAAATTTTACTCGGTCTGTATAAGTTCCATCCTTTTCAGGACGACCATAATTCCAACAGATCATAGGATATTCCATCCCCTGGTTTTTTGCATGTACAGATATCGCTTTACTATATGGATATTGAAAAGTATGATCTGAATAAGATTTCACAGTACTAGCTACCACTTTCGTAGAATAATCTCCCCATAGCGGATTCCCTTCTTTAGGATATAAAGATTCTGCCATTACATCTTTACCCATCACTTTTACATTCATCATATCTACAATGAATTTACGTGAAGTAGCAAAAGCAAAATCTCTAACCATTTCAGCTTTTAACTTCCAAGTTTTCTTTTTATCTGAAAAACCTTTTTCTGCAGCTTCTGCTTCTTCCTGAGTTACAATAACTACTGGCTTATCATAAGATTTTTTCGCCTGCTCATAACGTTTCATCATTTCTCTGGAATAAACGTCTTTTCTATTCTGAAGCTCTCCCGTTCCATCTAAAATATGATCTGCAGGAACCGTAATATTCACTTCATAGCTTCCAAATGGAAGAGCAAACTCTCCACTACCCCAGAATTGCATATTTTGCCATCCTTCTACATCATTATAAACCCCCATTCTTGGGAAGAATTGAGCAATTACATATACATTGTTCCCATCTTCAGGAAAATGCTCGTATCCAGATCTAGCTCTATCTGTTACATGATTATTAATGTTGTACCACCATTTTATGTTGAAAGAATAACTCTCGCCAGCTTTTAAAGGCTGTGGTAGATCTACTCTCATCATTGTAAAATTGATAGTATGTGGCAATGACTTCCCGTCTTTAGAAGATACTTCTTCTATATGAAATCCACCATCAAAAGGTTCTTCCATAAAATCATTTACAAAAGTACTGCTTTGAGTTACTGGAGAAATCCCATTCCCATCCTTAAGCTTAGCCTCAGAATCTTTCGTTCTAATATTTTGATCTAATTGCACCCATAAATACTCTAAAGCATCTGGAGAATTGTTATGATATGTAATTGTCTCGTACCCTGACAGTTTTTGATTTTTATCATCTAACTCAATATCCATCTTGTAATCTGCCTGATTTTGATAATAGGCTTCTCCCGGAGCACCTGCCCCTGTACGATATTGATTTGGAGTTGAGAACTCCTGATACAGTTGTCTAAATTTGTTTTGATTAGTGTGTCCGGCTTGAACTGTTTCCTCCTTAGTTGCCTGCTCATCCTGAGCAAATACACCAGCAGACAAAAACAAAAAACAAACCAAAAGGGTTGATTTAATTTTTCTCATTATTTAAATATTAATTTTAAGATTGCTAAAAATAGGTAATTATAAAAATTTTACACTTTAATCGTTGAAATTTAACACCTCTTCCAATTTTCCATCAGCCAGAACCATACTCTTCATTTGTCCTTTATACGCTACATGGACTAGGTTCTTCTGTTCTGGAAAAAGATCTGCTAAAACAGCATTTTGAATTTTGATACTCGAAAATTCCGGTACATTTAAAACTTCTAGATAAGCAATTGCCGTATCATCATCATATTCCTTCCCAAGGTAATTCACCTTATATTTCTTCCCGTCTACTTCAACTTCTATCTTTTGCTCTAAGTATTTCTTTATATACCCAAATACTTTAGCGTCATCTGTTTTCTTAGAAAGCAAAATAGATGTATCATACCTTTTCTGAAGAAGATCTTCCAGATCATCTACAAAAATTCGAGATATAATCTGAAGGCTCTTTTCCTTTTCATTGTACTTTACATCTGTAACACTTACATAGAATTTATGATTCGCCTTAAACGAAGAAAGACCAATTAAGAAAAGTAATAACATTTTATATTTCATAATGAAGTGCTGTAAAGGTTAGACTTATTAAATCAAAAATAGTTTAATCGTAATTATAATAACTCAAATAGTATTCCAGCAATATTTCATTATCGTAGATCATAGTAGTAAATAATTTAAAATAGCTGCAATAATTATTTTTGGAGTTGTAAAAAATCTTCAGCAATCTTTTCGAAATACTGAATAAGATCCAGTTCATTACCGGTTTCTACAACATATTTTAAGTTCCGCTCTTCTGCAGCATAATAGATAAATCTATATATGAGATCTTCTGAAATTTTTAGATGCTCCGCAAAGAATTCTGATGGGAAAGTTTCTATGGTTTTATTCACTAAAATAGAAAGATCTTGATTTTCCTTTATTTTTTTTAGCTCTTTCAATCTGCCAGAAATTAGATTAATTAAATAATCTACAGGCAATCCACTACTAGAATGAGTAGCTGAATAAATTCTCCTCTCGGCTTGAGTTAAGGGCGGTTTTTTAGAAACTGGAAGACCTACACTAAAGGCTGTAATTGTTTTGATATCTTTAGTGTCCTGACTTAAATTTCCAGAGAGGCGATAATTATTAATATTAACAGCATCCAGCTCATTTACATTATCTTGTAAAGTAACTTCAAGATATCCGGAACCAATTATTTCTTTATCGATCTTTATCTCTAATCTCTTATAAGGAATAGAAGAAAAAAGTAAGGTATCATTCTCTGCTACCGCGATCTCAAATCCTCCATTTTCAGTATTTATTGTTCCTGTCTGCTGAGTAATATTAATAATATTTACAGAGATCTCACCTAAAGTCTGGTTATTGATCTTACCTTTTAAAAGAACATCATTTTGCGCGTAACCAATACCTATAAATAAAAAAAATGATAAGATCAGAAATAATAATTTATACATAGAGTTAGTTAAGAGTAATGGAAAAAATCTTTATCTAATTTTGCTCTTTAAGCTTTCGGTAATTTTTACTTTGAAGCATAAAAAACTCTATTAACTCCAGATCATTCTTATTCTCTTGGACTAAAGCACCAAGGCCATTGTCATAGGCATAGAAAATAAAATCATTTATATAATCGTAATCAATTTGAAGGGTTTCAGTAAAAAAAACATCCCCGTATAACTTCCGCATCTCACTCGGGTTACTTCTAGGCATTGGCGCAACAGTTTCTACTGACTTACCTGCAATTCCTGTAAGATCTATAGCAGCAGCCAACAAATTAAAAATATTGATCGAACCATCTACTTGGGTAGACTCTCCCAATGCAATGTTGGTAGGTTTAGATTGAGTATCATTAATATCAGAATCAAATCTAGCATTCTTAACATCTTCAAATTTCCAACTTAATACAGGAAAACTATAAGTTTCCATCGCTTCACTATCTACAGCAAGATTTCCTGTAAGATGATAGTTATTTAAATTTACTGTAGCTAGTTCATTTACATCTTCTTTTAGCGAAACACTTAAAAACTCATTATTATAGATCTTAGAAGTGATCTCCATTTTCAGGTTTTCATAAAGAATTGAAGAGAATAATAAGGTATCACCTTCTCTAACGCGAATTTCAAAATCCCCATTTCTAGAACTCGTAGTACCAGTTCTTAGATTGGTGTTAATAATATTTATAGAAGTTCCCTCCAGATCCTGAGCCTCAATAGCCCCCTTAAGAAGAATAGATTCTTGTGCAGTTGCGGTAATTGCAAAGAATAGAATACATGCTAAAAAAGAATATTTCATATTACTGATCTTAAAACCAGTAATTATCTTAATTTCTGGCTTGTTGTTTCTTGTATTTTTTACTTTGCTCTACAAGGAAATCTATAAGATCTAGCTCATTTCCTTTCTTCAACATTTGTTCACTTAAGCCATTATCGTCAGCAAAATATATAAAATCATTAATGTTCTCCATTTGAATATCTAGATTCTCTTGGAAGAAATTATCATTATAAAGTTTCCTGATCTCGTTATCTACTTCGGCATTTGGAATAGTACTGTAGGGATTACGAATTTCCTTCTCTTTGTTATTGATCAATAACTCTTTAAAAATGTTAACAAAATTAATGCCATTAACTAATCTTGTATTACCCATGAGCATTGCTGTATTTCTTGGGGCTCTATTTTGAGGTGCGCTATAAGCAACATCTGCATTAGAATTCATAACATCAACAGATCTTAGATCTTTGGCGTAATCTACTGATTCTAATCTTTGTACGTCTACATTTATATTTCCAGAAAGATCATAAGGAGATACCACTACTTCTGGTAATGCGTTAATAACTTCATTTAAATAAATATCTAAATTTTTTGATGCTACTACGGTTTCCCCTATTAAAACAGTAAAAGCCTCAAACTGAACGGAGGTAACTCTAATAGTATCTTTAGCGCTTACCTCTAATTTAAAATCTCCTTTGATATCTGAAATAGTTCCTTTATTAGAACTTACATTATAAATGCTTACCCCTTCAGGGTCATCTTGCTTAGGTACGTGAATGGTACCGTTAACTTCAGTTCTATCATCAACTTGTGCAAAGGCAGAAATTCCAAAAAAAATCACCATTACAGTGAGTACTATTCTTTTCATAAATTTAATTTGAATAAAGAAACAAATCCATTTCTAATAAAAATAATAAGCATCGCCTAAACTTTTGTTAAACCACCACAATACTTAAATTTACAAAAAAATAATATGAGAAATGCTATTTTAGCAAGTACCTCTACCTTACATGGCGAGAAATATCTTGCATATCTATTACCGGAGCTATCCAAGTTATTTAAGAATGCTCAAGAATTACTTTTTATTCCATACGCCAGGCCTGGTGGTATATCGCATGATGAATATACATCTTTAGTTAAAGAAGCTACCAAAGAACTTCATTTTAGCGTGAAAGGCATTCACGAATTTGAAGATCCAATTGAAGCTATAAAAAATGCTCGAGCAATATTTACCGGAGGCGGTAATACTTTTATGCTTGTAGATAAGCTCTATCGTAATAAGGTTATGCAAACTTTAAAAGAGGCAATCTTGAACGGCACTCCGTATCTAGGAACAAGTGCAGGAACAAATATTACAGGCCTTACTATGCAAACCAGCAATGATATGCCTATTATCTATCCTCCAAGTTTTAAAACTCTTGGTATTGTACCTTTTAATTTGAATCCACATTATTTAGATCCAGATCCAAATTCTACCCATAAAGGAGAGACCAGAGAGACGCGTATCAAAGAGTTCCATAAAATTAACACTCAGCCAGTGATTGGTTTAAGAGAAGGAAGCTGGTTAGAAGTAAATAATAATGACATTACGCTACGAGGAAACCTAACAGCAAGAATATTTATGCCAGGAAAAAATCCTATAGAATTAGAAACTAACAGTACATTAAATAATATCAATTAAATGGACTTTCAGAAAATACTTAATACCATTCAAGAGGATCTATCTCATTATGATGCTTTTGGAAATGTAGCCTCTTACATTCCAGAATTGGCAAAAATAGATCCCAAGAAATTTGGTATGCATCTCTATGGAACAGATTCTCAACATTACAGTGTTGGAGATAGTGACGAGAAATTCTCCATTCAGAGTATTTCGAAGGTATTTACCTTAACTATGGCCATGAATATTCTAGGAGAAGATCTTTGGGACAGAGTAGATGTTGAGCCATCTGGAGATCCATTTAACTCCTTAACACAACTGGAATACGAAAGCGGGGTACCTAGAAATCCTTTTATTAATTCTGGCGCCCTAGTAATTGCAGATATTCTGATCTCTAATTTGGATAATCCAAAAGAAGATCTTTTGCAATTTGTAAGAAAGATTACTGGCAAAGAGAGTATAGATTATGATTACACGGTGGCTGCTTCAGAAAAATCTACAGGTTACAGAAATTATGCACTAGTAAATTATATGAAAGCTCTAGGAAATATCAAAAATGATGTAGACACCATTGTAGACTTCTATTTTCATCAATGTTCCTTAGCAATGTCTTGCGCAGAACTTGCTACAGCTTTTATGATCTTTGCAAATAAGGGTAGAATATTAGATACCGATGAAAAGATCTTATCAAAAACGAAGAATAAAAGAATTAACGCTTTGATGCAAACCTGTGGTTTTTATGATGAAGCAGGAGAATTTAGCTTTGAAGTTGGCTTACCTGGTAAAAGTGGTGTTGGAGGCGGAATTATAGCAATACATCCTTCAAGATATTCTGTAGCTGTTTGGAGCCCTATTTTAAATGAAAAAGGAAATTCTGAATTAGGGATGGCTGCATTAGAAAAGCTAACCACACTAACGGGACTTTCTATTTTTTAGATATTTATAAAATTAGTCAGCCAATAGCTTGTAGCATTTATTTAGTATAAGACTTCACCTCTTCCATTATCAATCTTACATCTTATTAGTAAGTAATAAAAAAGCCTTCCTGATACAGGAAGGCTTTTGAGCGAAAGACCGGGTTCGAACCGGCGACATTCAGCTTGGAAGGCTGACGCTCTACCAACTGAGCTACTTTCGCAAGACTCTGCAAATATAATCTGAAATCTTTAAAAATTCCAAAAAAATCTACAGCTTTTTTAAAAAATGATATCCTTTAATCACATAATCTAGATTCATATAAAATTTATGAGACCTAAAGTTCTGAACGTAAGAGTTTAACTCTGAAGTTTCACAACCTCGCTCTTTGGCATAATGGAAAATAAAATTGAAAAGTTTTTTTCCAATACCTGTATTTTGCAACTCAGAATTAATATAAACATGATCTACTTCACAAGATTTTCCGCAATAATGTCTAGTCATAAACCAAAGTCCGAACACCCCCACTAACTTTTCATCTAAATAGATACCAAAACATTCATAATTCTGATCGAACATTTCTTCAAATCTAGCACGTAGAATTTCTTCATCCACCTGATATTCACCTAGTTTTTGAATTAATGGGAGCACCAAATCTAATTGGTTCTTTAAAATCTTGTTAAATGCCAATTCCATCCTACCGTTTTCTGCGAAAATAGTCATAATTTTAGCTATTGATAATAATTTGATTTTACATACTTATGAAAAATAAACCAGGAAAAATTCAAGACCTTATAGATGCAAATTTTTTAGAGCAACGAAAAGTTTTTCTTTGGGGACAAGTAGATGGAAAAACGGCTAAACACGTTATAGACCATCTTTTATATCTTGATTCAGTATCTAATGAAGAAATTCAGCTGTTCATAAATAGTCCGGGAGGTTTCGTTACTGATGGCTTTGCAATGTATGACACCATGAAATCTTTAAGAAGCCCTATTTCAACAATTTGTTCAGGACTGGCTGCTTCTATGGGATCCATTCTCCTTTCTGGAGGAACCAAAGGAAGAAGATTTATTCAACCTTTAGCTAAAGTAATGATACACCAACCAAGTGGAGGTGCCAGAGGTCAGGCTTCTAATATCGAAATTCAGGCTGCAGAGATCTTGAAAATTAGAGATATTAGCGCACAAATTCTTTCTGAAAATTGCGGTCAGAAAATTGAAAAAGTTTTAAAAGATTTTAATAGAGATTACTGGATGGATGCTCAGGAATCTGTAGACTACGGAATTGTTGACGGAATTTTTAAGCAATAATAATTATGAGTAACAAGATCAATCATAAAGAAGCAGACGGTCAAGGAATGTTTTTTATTGAAGATGATAATGGTATAATCTCTCAGCTTACCTATTCTATTCAAAATAACGGGATAATGGCTTTAGACCATACTGAAACTGTAGAACAAAGAAAAGGCGAAGGATTGGCTACTAAACTCGTAAAAGAGAGTGTTTCTTATGCTAAGAAAAATGATCTGATGATAGATCCTGTTTGCCCATTTGCAGAAGAAGAATTCGATAAGAATAAAGAATACCAGGAAGTTAGAGTCAATTAAAAAAATGACCATTTCTTTGAATAAAAACGTTGAGATTCACGAAATCTCTTCCGAAGAAACTTTTGTTATAAGACAAAAAGTTCTAAGACCCGGAAAGCCTGTAATACAATGTTGTTTTGAAGGTGATCAAGCCTTAGATACATTCCATTTAGGAGCGTTTTTTCAAGATAAACTAATAGGGGTTGCAAGTTTTATGAAAAACAGCAACCCCTCATTTTCTCCTCACAATCAATACCAACTAAGAGGAATGGCTATTTTAGAGTCATTCAAAAAACAAGGTATAGGAGCACAGCTCCTAAAAACTGGTGAATCTAAAATCTGTTCAATCTTAGAGGAACCCACATTATGGTTTAACGCACGCACAACAGCCGTAGGTTTCTATGCGAAATACGATTATCAAATAAAGGGAGAAGAATTTGAGATTCCTGAAGTTTGTAAACATATAGTAATGTTTAAAAAACTATAGCGCTACCTTAAATTGACATTTATGCTACTCTATCATCACATTATGAATTTTGAAAGGTCTTTTAAAAAAGGTGTATTTATAGTATTCTTATTATTTATAATTTCATGTAATAACCAGGCCAATAATAATGTTAATGGCGATAGCTACAACCCACAATCTCCAGTAGAAGAGATAGCTGAAGGAACACCTGAAGCTATTTTAAGAGTATTGCAAGAAAAAGATAGCACTAGCCTATTTGAGAGAGATTCTATAAAAACCTTTTATAAGGCTCGAGCAAATAAGCCGGTATGGAGCGATACTCAATTTAGAAATGCGTTTTTAGACACCTTAAAAAATGCTAAATATCAAGGCTTTTTGTTTCAAGATTTCCATGGAAATGAAATTGAAAATCTCACCAAAAATTTACAAGATAGATCTTCAGAAGAAATAAGTGCTCTAGATATTTATTTAACAGACGCTTTCTTCAAATATGGCAAACAGCTCTGGTATGGAAAGACCAATCCTAAGAAACTACACGAAATATGGGATCTTACTCGCAAAAAAATCTCGATCTCCAAACTCCTAAATGAATCTATTGATAAGAATGATCTATCCTTTGCTATAAAGAAATTAGGTCCTATCAATCCAATTTACAACGAACTGATTTTAGCTGCTAAAGAACAATCTATTTTAATGGAGAAGGATTCTTCAAAAATCATGAAGATTGAAATAGGAAAAACCATAAAACCAGAAAGTTCAGATCCAAGAATGCCAAGAATAAAAGCAAGACTACAACAACTTGGCTATTTAAAAGATGCAGACACGTCTAGCGTAAATTCTAAAACATCAGAAAGGGCTATTAAAGCTTTTCAACAAGATCATGGGCTTATGATAGATGGAATTATAGGGAACGCAACGCTATACAATTTAAACAAATCAGCTAAAGATTGGTATAATATTCTTCAAGTAAATCTAGAGCGATGGAGATGGTACCCAAGAGAACTAGGATCAGATTATATATTAGTGAATGTAGCAGACTTTAAGCTAGAGTTCATAAAAAACGGTAAATTTAAAGACGAGCATAAAATTGTAGTTGGACTACCATCTAGGGCAACCCCGGTATTTTCTGATGAGATAGAAAACATAGTTTTAAATCCATCCTGGTATATTCCCCCTACCATTAAAACTAAAGATGTAATTCCAGGCGCAAGAAAAGACCCTAACTATATAAATAAGAAACATTTAAATGTTATTTCCCAAAGCGGCGAACGCTTAGACCCTCTTAATGTAAACTGGAATTCTAAGGAGGTTTATAGCTATAGGTTTAAACAAGATCCCGGAAGCGCAAATCCATTAGGACAGGTAAAGATCAATTTCCCAAACAAACACTTGATCTATTTACATGACACCAATTCAAAATCGTTATTCAGTAATAACGCTAGATCCAACAGTTCTGGCTGCGTAAGAGTAGAAGGAGTTATAGATCTGGCTAAAGAATTATTAAGCGATCAGAAACAATACAACTCAGATAAAGTAGATGAATTGTTAGCTTCTGGCAAGACAAGATATATCAAACTAACTACTCCCGTAAAGATCTATATTTTCTATTGGACCGCATGGAGAGAAAATGGTAAAACCCATTTTACCCATGATATATATAATGATGATGAAAAGATACTTAAAGCTCTGAATATCATTCACTAAGCTTTGATCATTGCAGAATTGCTGTTATAATTGTTATCCGCAGAATATATAAACATTACAGATCTATCTTTAATGGTTTCAATAATATCTTTGGTAAGAGCTGCAGGAACTGCAGGACAACCATAACTTCTTCCTAATCTACCTGCACGATCAATAAAATCTTTAGTAGCATAATCTGCTCCATGAACAACTACATATCTATCTCTCGCATTAGAGTTAAATTTTTCCTCCTGCCCATCTATGAACATTGATAGTCCATTTTTACCATAATAGGTCTCTCCGGTTACATAGAACCCAAGTGATGACTGTAATGAGTTTACTTTGTTTGAAAATTTACTAGCAAATTCTCCCCCTGTATTCTTACCATGAGCAACAAGGGTATTGAAAAGAACGGTATGATTTTTCATATCCAACACCCACATTCTTTTTTGAGTAGAGGAAAGTGTAAAATCTATAATAGTTAAGATCTCCTTTTTTATTAATGCTTTATCTTCTAATTTAGAATATCCCATCACTCCATATTTAAAGCTTTCCAAATTAGGGACGCTAGTGTTATTTTCTACAAACTCATTATACATCACATTTACTTTTTCATCAAAAGTTAAAGTAGCAGATTTTGCAGTTGGAGATGTTTCTAAAGTTGTTGTAGGAATAGTAACGTTTGTGTTATTATGGCCATCTAAGGTTGTAAATGCGAAAGAAGTAGCTAAAGCGGCAAATACAGTCAAGATTTTGTAGGTCATATAATTTGGGTTTTATGGTTATATGTTAATTAAATGCAAAGAGAATACCAACTTACAAAAAATTATATTTAAATTCTTTATTTGATGATTAATATAGCTTATTTAACATTTCTAGCCGTCACAATATTGTAAATAAGCCTTTTGCGTCTTAATTTATAATGAACACTTTTTCTAAAACGTATAATATGTTGTATTATTATATAGAGGGCAAAATAAAATTTTTAAGAATTATTTAATGAATGCTAATTATTAATTTTAACATACCTGCTCTGAAGAAAATAATGATGAATATGTCTTTAATTTTGGAGTAACTACCATTATATCTGTTGTTAGGACAACAGATATTTATAATTTAATAAAATATTAATAAAGTAAGATTATAGCACCAATATTTAGTGCTTATCTTTACCCCTTATATATATTTCTAGCATGAACAAAAAAGTAATCCTTATGATATTGGATGGCTGGGGTGTTACCCAAGACCCAAAAATATCTGCAGTTGCTCAAGCAAAAACTCCTTTCTTCAATTCTTTATTAGAAAAATATCCTAATGGTGAATTATTAACTCACGGTATGAATGTAGGTCTTCCTGAAGGCCAAATGGGAAATAGTGAAGTTGGACACATGAATTTAGGAGCGGGTAGAATTGTATATCAAGATCTAGCAAAAATAAATCTAGCTGTAAAGAATAATAGTTTAATAGAAGAGCCTGTTCTAGAACAAGCTTTTAATTATGCTAAAACCAACAACAAACCTATTCACTTTATGGGATTGTTGAGCGATGGAGGAGTTCATTCTCACATCAATCATTTGAAAGGATTACTATCTGCGGCAGAGAAATTTGGAGTTAAAGAAAAATACGTTCATGCTTTTACGGATGGTAGAGATGTAGACCCAAGATCTGGAAAAGGATTTATTGCAGATTTAGATGATCATCTAAATAAGACCAACAGCAAACTAGCCTCTATAATAGGAAGATATTTTGCTATGGATAGAGATAATAGATGGGAACGTGTTGAGAAAGCCTATGATCTTATTGTAAAAGGAGAAGGAGAAAAAACTCAAGATGCTCTACAGGCTATTCAAAATAGTTATGATAAGGACGTAACAGACGAGTTTATCGAACCAATAGTTCTTACAGATTCTAATGGGAATCCTGTTGCGACTTTGAAAGATGATGAGGTTGTAATTTTCTTTAACTTTAGAACAGATCGAGGAAGACAACTTACAGAAGCTTTAACTCAAGAAGATTATTCTGAATATGAGATGAAGACAATGCCATTATACTTTGTAACATTAACCAAGTATGATGATACCTTCAATAATATAAATGTGGTTTTTAGCAAAGACAATATAAAAACTACATTAGGAGAAGTGCTTGAATATACCGGAAAATCACAAATTAGAATTGCTGAAACAGAGAAATATCCTCACGTAACGTTTTTCTTTAATGGTGGTCGTGAAAAACCTTTCAAAGGGGAAAAAAGAATTATGGTAAATTCTCCAAAAGTAGCAACATACGACCTTCAGCCCGAAATGAGCGCTTATGAAATTCGAGATAAGATCATTCCGGAAATAAATTCTGGAGATCCGGATTTTATTTGTCTTAATTTTGCCAACCCAGATATGGTAGGTCACACCGGTGTCATGGAAGCAGCGATAAAGGCTTGTGAAGTGGTAGATGAATGCGCTAAAGATGTTGTAGAAGCAGCAATAGAAAATGATTACACAGTTATTGTAATTGCAGATCATGGTAATAGTGAAGTTATGATTAACCCTGATGGAAGTCCAAATACTTCGCACACTACCAATCCGGTACCTTTTATAATGGTAGATAAAGATATAAAATCTATTAAAGATGGTAAGCTAGGAGATATAGCACCGACTATCTTAGAATTGATGGGGATCACTAAACCCGAACTAATGACTCAAAAATCCTTAATTTAAATTCTATGAAAATGAGCTTTCTAATTATGATCTTATCACTTGCAACAGCTTGTGGTAATACTAATGAAACAACTAAACCTCAAAATGACCAGACTGAAGTTACAGCAGATGCATCTAATACTGCAGTAGTTCAACAAGGTATGTTATTGGGAGAATTCACTAAAGAAGATCTTCAAAAAGAACCTTTTGCTACTTGGTTTAATAATGGTTATAACAACTATTCTCCAAATGCAGAAGCACTTAAAACCATTAAAGAAAACATTTCAGATTATGAGATCGTAGCATATATGGGAACTTGGTGCCCAGATAGTAAAAGAGAAACTCCCAAATTATTCAAAATTTTAGATGAGTCTGGATATGACCTTTCTAAACTAACTATTTACGGAGTAGATCGTAGCAAGACAACAGAAGGAAAAACTGAAGAAAAGTGGAATGTAAAGCGAGTTCCTACTTTTATTTTTATAAAAGACGGTAAAGAAGTTAATAGATTTGTTGAATATCCTAAAGAATCTATTGAAGCTGATATTGCCAAAATAGTTAGCGGTAAAGAGTATAACGATTCTTACGCTCAATAAGAAAAGAATTTGCTTTATACCTATAAGTTAGTAGTAACAACATTCTTAGTAATTTTGGAGCTGTGATAGATGGACTAACCATTGCCGTGGATTTTGACGGCACTATAGTAGAGAATAAATATCCTGAAATAGGCAAACCAATTATATTTGCTTTAGAAACTCTAAAAAAGCTTCAAGAAGAAGGTCATTTATTAATTCTATGGACGTATAGATTTGGAAAAGAGCTAGATGAAGCCGTAATATTCTGTAAAAAAAATGGATTACATTTTTACGCAGTAAATAAAAGTTATCCTGAAGAAGTTTTCGAGGAGACTCAAAGCAGGAAAATTCAGGCAGATATTTTTATCGATGATAGAAATATTGGAGGTTTAGTAGGTTGGGGTGAGATCTATCAAACCTTAGGAAAAGAAAACATTTACGCTACCAAGAAAATTAAAAATAAAAAGAAGAAAGCCAGAAACGGGATTCTTAACTTTTTAAAACCTAAATTATGATTATTATAAAATCAAGAGAAGAAATAGAATTAATGCGTGAAAGTGCATTAGTAGTTTCTAGAACTTTAGGGATGTTAGCTGCAGAAATAAAACCTGGAGTTACCACTCTTCAACTTGATAAAATGGCAGAAGAGTATATTAGAGAACAAAATGCAATTCCTGGTTTTTTAGGAATGTATGATTTTCCTAATACACTGTGCATGAGTCCAAATGCTCAGGTGGTTCACGGTATTCCGAATAACACGCCTTTACAAGAAGGAGATATAATTTCTATAGACTGCGGAGCTGTAAAGAATGATTATTACGGAGATCATGCATACACTTTTGCTGTAGGAGAAATTGCAGAAGACACCAAAGATTTATTAAAAGTCACCAAAGAATCTCTATACGCTGGTATAAGCGAACTTAAGGTTGGGAATAGAGTTGGCGATGTTGGCTACGCTATTCAGAAATACTGTGAAGATCGTGGGTACGGAGTAGTTAGAGAATTAGTTGGGCATGGTCTTGGTAAAAAAATGCACGAAGATCCAGAAATGCCTAATTATGGACAAAGAGGCCGCGGAAAGAAGTTGGTAGAAGGAATGGTAGTTGCCATAGAGCCAATGATAAATTTGGGTACAAAAAGAATTAACCAGCTAAAAGATGGTTGGACTATATTAACAGCAGATAACAAACCTAGTGCACATTTTGAACATGATGTAGCAATTGTAGATGGTAAGCCAGAATTACTTTCAACATTTAAATACATCTACGAAGCTTTAGGTATTGTTAGTGCAGAAGAAGAACCTTTTAGGTCCAAAGTTTATGATTAAGAATTTCAGACAAGAGCAATGGAAAACCTTGCATAAAGATATCTGGCAGGATAGATTTGTGTACAAAATTTCCAATTACGGACGTGTTATTAGTTTTGTGAAAAATCCAGAGGGAGAGCTTCTAAATGGCGGGAGAACTGCCGGTTATCTATCTTTTGTTGTGAATCTAAAAGATGGTAAAAAGAAGAACTATTATTTTCACAGAATTGTTGCAGAACTGTTTATAGAGAGAAAAGAGAATCAGGAATTTGTAATCCATAAGAACTACAAAAAACATGATAACGAAGTTTCTAATCTGGATTGGGCTACAAAAGATGAATGGGTTCAACATCAATATGGAAATCCCAATGTTAAGGAAACTAAAGTTAAGCGAAAGCTAAGAAAGATCACATCGTACTCTAAACTTTCTTATGCACAAGCCGTTATCTTAAAGAAAAAGTTATTAGATCCTAACAGAAAAACTAGAATTAGAGTTCTAGCGAAACAATTTGGAGTTTCTGAGATGCAATTATATAGAATAAAATCTGGAGAAAACTGGGGTGATATTGAAGTATGATACGCAGCATATTCAAATTTACCCTTAATACAATTCCAAGGCCTCTACTAATAAGACTTAGTTATTTAGCCAAACCTATTCTAGAGATCGTTTTAAAGGGTCATCGTTATCAAGACCCAATAGATGGAAAAGAATTTAAAAAATTTCTTCCCTACGGATATGAAAATCAGAGAGAGAATGTATTATCTCCTTCTACGCTATCTTTAGAACGCCATAGGCTTCTGTGGCTCTATTTAAAGGAAGAAACTAGCTTTTTCAAGAGTACGATAAAAGTGTTACATTTTGCTCCAGAACAAGCGTTTTACAAAAGATTTAGAAAGTTAAAAAATCTGGACTATACCACTACAGATCTCAATTCTCCTTTAGCTGATGTAAAAGCTGATATATGCAACTTACCTTTTAAAGATAATGAATACGATTTTATACTTTG
The DNA here is from genome assembly GCF_000744275.1 of Gillisia sp. Hel_I_29. Lineage (NCBI taxonomy): Bacteria > Pseudomonadati > Bacteroidota > Flavobacteriia > Flavobacteriales > Flavobacteriaceae > Gillisia > Gillisia sp. Hel_I_29. Next base: position 411,786 of record NZ_JQLP01000005.1, on the reverse strand, counting down.
CAATCATGTTTTAGAACATATTCCAAATGACACTAAAGCTATGGAGGAACTATTTAGAGTTTTGAAACCCGGTGGTACTGCAATACTTCAAATTCCGCAAGAATTAAGTAGAGCAGAAACATTTCAAGACGATAGCATTACAGATCCTAAAGAAAGAGCCAAGATTTTTGGCCAATATGATCACGTTAGAATATATGGAAGAGATTATTTCGCTAAATTGAGAAGCGTTGGTTTTGAGGTAAAGGAAGTAGACTATACCTCAAAGTTAACACCAGCAGAGGTAGACAAATACCGTATTGCTGTTGGCGAAATTATACCTGTTTGCTGTAAATAAGTACGCCTAATTTTTTATGAGAGCGCTATCAAATCCTGTTGTTTTAAAAACCTTAATACTTCCATCGCTTTCAGTATAAATTAAATAAACATCTATATTATCCAACATATTAAGCATCTGCTTAGATCTTTCTAAACCCAATGCCATAAAAGCGGTAGCATACCCATCTGCCAACGTACAGTTTTTTGCCAAAACAGAAGCACTTAAGAGATTGCTCTTTTCAGATCTACCCGTAAGCGGATCTATAGTATGAACAAAAACCTGCCCAGTCTTTGGGTCTTTTCTAAATTTCCTATAATTTCCTGAGGTTGCCATGGCCTTATTTTGTAGTTCTAAGGTAGCTTCAAAAGTTCTTACACCTTCCTCTTGCATAGGATCATCTATTGCCACAACCCAATTAGAATTCTTAACTGTATTAGAGCCACTTGCCACAAGTTCCCCTCCTAATTCTATAAGATAATCTTTTATGTTCTTAGAAGTGAAATAACGTCCAATTGCATCTATAGTATACCCCTTGGCAATAGCATTAAAATCTATGTAAATTTCAGGATGCTGTTTTTCTATCTTATTTTGAGAGGTAAGTTTTACTTTATTAAATCCTACATATTGTAACATAGAATCTATCTCTATCTGTTGGACACTGTCTAATGTATGATCTGGACCAAATCCATAAGCATTTACCAAACTACCTACCGTAGGATCAAAATACCCATTGCTTTCCTTATATATCTTATCTGAAGTATTAAAAACTTCTTGAAAATTATCATCTACAATTATATCTGGATCTCCAGAATTGATCTTAGAGATATCTGAGTCTGATTGATAGGTACTCATAGATTTATTAATCACTTTAAAAATAGAATCCAATCCCTTTTCTGCTTGTTCTTCAGAAAGATCACCAAAGTATTTAATATGATAGGAAGTTCCTAATGCTGCTCCTTCCAAGCTATGTTCTCCATTCTTGGCATTATTACAACTATTCAATGATATGAATACTATTAAAAGCCCTAGCCAAGTTCTATATTTCTTGTATCCCGTCATAATTAACTATATAATCTTCTTCTCTTGAAATAGGTTTTTCGTAATTCGTGGAGTTGGCTAAACCAACGCCTGCATAGAACGTTGACGCATTAAATTTTAATGCATGCTCCTTCATACTTTGCATAAATATATGGTCATATTCCTTGGGATCTTCAGGATATGTGATGGCTCTAACTATTACAAAATGTAGCTTCTTATTCTTTAAAGCAACAAATTGCGGATTAGATTTAAGTTCACTTTTGATACCTAAAAATTCAAAGCCTTGTTTTTCCAAATCCTCACCTACAATATTCATTGCTAAATTGTGAAGTTCCTGCTTATCGAGTTCATTTTTCATAACAACATCAAAAATACAACTTAAGGTATTTCAATAAAGAAAATCGATGCTAAAATATTATTCAACTTAAAAAAAAAGCCACCCTTAAAAGGATGGCTTTTTATATATATTGGAAGAGAATTACCCTCCAAAATCATCAAATCTTACATTTTCTGGTGGTACACCAAAATCATCTGTCATTTTCTCAACAGCCTTGTTCATTAATGGTGGTCCACAGAAATAGAATTCTATATCTTCTGGCTCTTCATGATACTGTAAGTAATTATCTATTACTACTTGGTGAATGAAACCTACAAACCCATCTCCTTCATCGTCTATACTTTTCTTAACTTTCCAATTATCTTCTTCCATAGGTTCAGATAATGCTAAGTAAAATTTAAAGTTAGGGAAATCACGTTCTAAGGCTCTAAAGTGTTCTGTGTAGAACAATTCTCTTTTAGAACGACCTCCATACCAATAGGTAACTTTTCTTCCAGTTTTAATAGTACGGAATAAGTGATATAAATGAGATCTCATTGGTGCCATACCGGCTCCACCACCTACATAAAGCATTTCTGATTCACTCTCATTAATAAAGAATTCACCGTAAGGTCCTGAAATCACAACTTTATCACCTTTCTTTCTTGAAAAGATATAGGAAGAAGCAATACCTGGATTAACGTCCATCCATCCGTTCTTAGCTCTGTCAAAAGGTGGAGTAGCAACACGTACGTTCAACATGATCTCTCTTCCTTCTGCAGGATAAGAAGCCATTGAATATGCACGCTCTACAGTTTCATTATTCTTCATTTGAAGTGGCCATAGTTTAAACTTGTCCCACTCATCTTTAAATTTCTCTGGTTCTCCCGGGTGCTCATCTGGGTGAGCAGTAATATCCATATCTGAAAATTTCACTTCACATTTAGGGATCTCAATTTGGATATATCCACCAGCTTTGTAATCCATATCTTCAGGAAGTTGAACTACAAATTCTTTAATAAAAGATGCAACGTTGTAATTCCTAACCACCGTAGCTTCCCATTTCTTAATTCCAAAAACCTCTTCAGGAATTTGGATCTTCATGTCTTGCTTAACTTTTACCTGACATCCAAGACGCCATCCATTAGCGATCTCTTTTCTAGTAAAATGAGGCTCTTCTGTTGGAAGAATTGTTCCTCCTCCATCTTGAACGATACATTTACATTGTAAACATGTTCCACCACCACCACAAGCTGAAGGTAAGAACAATTTATTTTCTCCTAAAGTAGAAAGCAAAGTTCCTCCAGAACCAACTTCCAAATTCTTCTCTCCATTAACACTTATAGTAACCGGACCAGAAGGAACCAGTTTTGCTTTAGCTCCTAACAGAATAGAAACGAGCAATAAGATCAATGCTAAGAATACAACTACACTTGCTATAATAACTGCCATTGTTTTTGTTTTTCGATTATAATTTAATACCCATAAAACTCATGAAACCTAATGCCATTAAACCGGTGATAATAAAAGTGATCCCTAATCCTTTTAATGGTGCTGGCACATTAGAATATGTTATTTTTTCACGGATTGCTGCAATAGCTAAAATTGCTAAGAACCATCCAACTCCACTACCTAACCCATAAGTGATAGCTTCAGAAACGGCACTAAAATCTTTTTGTTGCATAAATAAAGATCCACCTAAAATTGCACAGTTTACTGCAATAAGAGGAAGAAAGATACCTAATGCACCATAAAGAGCTGGAGCAAATTTCTCTACGATCATCTCCACCAGTTGCACCATAGATGCTATTACTGCAATGAACATGATAAAACTTAAGAAACTAAGATCTACACTTGCGTATTCAGGATCTAACCAAGCCAAAGCTCCTGGTCTTAATAAGTACTGATCTAACAAAAAGTTGATAGGCACCGTAATGGTAAGTACGAATACTACCGCTGCACCTAAACCAACAGCTGTTTTAACTGTTTTTGACACTGCTAAATAGGAACACATCCCTAAAAAGTAGGCAAAAATCATATTTTCTATAAAAATACTTCGGACAAATAAATTTACATATTCCATTGTAATACTTTTTCGCTGTTGCGCTATTAATGTTGTTCAATCAGTTTACGGTTTCTAGCACGTTGTACCCATATAATTATCCCAACTACAATAAGAGCCATTGGAGATAATAACATCAAACCGTTATTTTCATACCCTACCGCATATAAACCGGTAGATTCTGCCATTGTAGCTGCTTTGTGACCTAGAACTTCAAACCCTAGTAGTTTACCAGAACCTAATAATTCTCTAAAGAAAGCCACAATTACCAAGATCAATCCATATCCGGCTCCGTTTCCAATTCCATCAAGAAATGATTTGTATACACCATTACCTAATGCAAAAGCTTCCAAACGACCCATCACGATACAGTTGGTAATAATCAATCCAACAAATACAGATAACTGCTTACTTACATCGTAAGCATATGCTTTAAGTACCTGATCTACTAAAATTACCAAAGAGGCTACAATAACCAATTGAACTATAATCCTAATCCTATTAGGGATCAGATTTCTCATAAGAGATACAATAACGTTAGAAAAAGCAATTACAACCATAACCGCAACCGCCATAACAATTGCAGGTTCTAATTGGACGGTAATCGCTAAAGCAGAACATATACCTAATACCTGAACGGTAATTGGGTTATTGTCGTTTAAAGGATCACTCAATAATTTTCTATTGTTCTTAGAAAGGAAATGCTCTTTTTCTTCTGAATTAGACAAGAACAAAATCATTTCTTTTTTCTTTGCTTCTGAAGCTGATTTGATATCTTTTGCCATAATTAATGTACTGCTACTTTAATATCCTTTTGTTTTTTGAAATAAGGTAGATAATGAATCAATCTTTCTGAAATCATATCAGAAATACCGTTACCAGTAATTGTTGCACCAGAAATAGCATCTACTTTATTATCATCTTTATTAGATGGACCAACGTTTCCTTTAACAACAGAAACACCTATAAGATTACCACTCCCATCAAAGATCTTTTCATCTGCAAATCTTTGTTGAAACCAAACCTGAGTAATTTCTCCACCCAAACCTGGAGTTTCCCCTTTATGATCGAAGACTGCTCCTTTTATAGTATTTACATCGTCTTTTAAAGACACATATCCCCAGATAGCATCCCAAAGACCTTTACCTCTTAATGGAACTATATAGTACTTAGCTCCATCTACATTTGCTTCATAAAGCGGGTAGATTTGTTCATTTACTGGCTTCTTAAGTTCTTTTGCAAGATCTACAGTAAAAGCATCTGCAGTTTCATCTACAGATCCATCTTCTTTTAACGCGATAGTTTCTGTAATATACTTATTGTATAATTCTTCTGCACCGTCTCTATCAGTTTCAATACCGATAGTTGCTAAAATATTCTGCATCTTTTCCTTTCTAACATTTTCATTTTGCAAAGGTTGCAAAGATGTTGCTGCAAAGGCTAGTACACTGGCTACCACAACCACCATGATAATGGCGAAAATAAAGGTATACCCGTTACTATTTGTTTTATTAACCGATTTCTCTTCCATAACTATACTGCTGTTTTAATTGAGGCTGCCGTATTTGCTAATCTTTTCTTTCTGCGTTTTACATGAGATTCTATCACATAGTGATCTATAACCGGTGCAAATACGTTCATTAAAAGAATTGCTAACATGATTCCCTCAGGATATGCAGGGTTAAAAACTCTAATCATCACTGCAAATAATCCAATAAGGAATCCATAGATCCACTTTCCTTTCATGGTTTGAGCTGCAGATACAGGATCTGTTGCCATAAAAACAACACCAAATGCTAAACCTCCAATTACTAGATGCTGATACCATGGAAAATTTGTTAGATCATTCCCTTCTAATCCCATAGAAGGTAAAGCATTAAATATAAGTGCCATTACTGCTGCACCCATAAATCCACTTATTATTATTCTCCAACTACCAACTTTAGTTAATATTAAAATTAAAGCTCCAACCAAGATACACAAGGTAGAAGTTTCTGATATAGAACCAGGAATAACTCCAGAGAACATATCTAAGAAACTGTAATTTACCGTATTTCCAGAGGCTAAAGATCCAAGAATAGTTTCTCCAGAAACTCCATCTATATTTGAAGCTTCACTTACCCAAACGGTATTACCAGACATATAAGTAGGATATGCAAAAAATGCAAAAACCCTAGCCGTTAGAGCAGGATTAAGAATATTCATTCCTGTTCCTCCAAAAGCTTCTTTACCAATAACAACTGCAAATACAACAGATATTGCTACCATCCATAGTGGAATATCTATTGGCATGATCATCGGTATCAAAAGTCCGGTAACCAAATACCCTTCATTCACTTCATGACCACGCATTACAGCAAAAGCAAATTCTAAACCAAGACCAACTCCGTAAGAAACTGCTATCATTGGTAAGATCTTCCATGCTCCGTGTCCTAAAGCTTCCCAAAAACCAACCTCAGTTTGAATTTGAGATAAATATTGGTAACCACCATTCCACATTCCAAAGATTAACGCAGGTACTAACGCAAGAACTACAGTAATCATAGTTCTCTTAAGATCTACTGCATCTCTAACATGCGCACCGCTTTGGGTAGTATGATTTGGTGTAAAAAGAAAAGTATCTAAAGCATTATATGCTGGAGCGTACTTCTCTAATTTATTCCCCTTATTAAAAGGTTCTTTAAATTTATCTAATTTTTGTCTTATCCATTCCATATTTAAAACTTTTTAACCTACTTCGGTAAGCATTAAATCCAACCCAAGACGTATAATTTCCTGAGCTTCAATTTTTGAAGTGTTAACATAATCTATTAATGCAAAATCTTCTGGAGCTACCTCGTAGATCCCTAGATTTTCCATTTTTTCAATATCTCCAGCCATACAAGCTTTCAGAAGTTGCATAGGATAAATATCCATAGGCATTACTTCTTCCATTTCTCCAGTTACCACTAAAGCTCTTTCCTCACCATTTAAATTGGTTGTAGGTTCAAACTTCTTATTTGGCATTAACCAAGACAAAGAGGTTTTTGAATTAGAATGAATATTGTTATAAGTAAAAGGTAACCATCCAAAGATTCTATAACTATTCCCTTCTGGGATCAAGGTTAAAGAATTAGGATAAAAACCTATATATTGATTACTCGATAATTTTAATCCTGTAAGTACATCTCCAGAGATCAATCTAACATTCTCTGAAACAGCACCTACTAGATCAGCAGAATTGGCTCCAATTTTAGTATTGTAATACTTTCTATCTTTTGCCTCACTACCAGTAACTGCAATAGTTCTGTTAGCACGATATTCTCCAGTTAAGAATACGTTTCCGATAATTGCCACATCTTCTGCACCAACACACCAAACACGCTCTCCTCTATTAATAGGATCTAATTTTTGGATCTGAACACCAACATTTCCTGCAGGGTGCGGACCGTTTACAACATGTATCTCTGCGCCTTTAATCCCTTTAAGAATTGAAGCAGAACTTTCATCTACAGATACATGTACTTTTCCTGAAGTTAACTTTTGCAATGCATAAATTCCTTCTTGAAAAGCAGCAACTTTATCTTTAAGAACAAAGCCTAAATCTGCCGCCAAAGGAGCGGTAGACACTACAGATACAAATATTGATTTTGGAGAATCTTTAGGGTCTGCTACAATATCATAAGGTCTTTGCTTTATAAAAGCACCACAACCACTTTTTAAGATCCTGTTCTTTACAGATTCAGCATCTGCCGTAGCAGCGTTTAATTGACCAAAGTTTTTATAGGAGTCGGTAGGATCTGCCTCAATAATGATCTCAAGAATACGACGCTTATCACCTCGTTTTATCTCAGCCACAGTACCACTAACAGGAGAAGTAAATCTAATTTCTTCTGTATATTTTGAAAAGAAAAGCTCGTCTCCGGCAAGGATCTTAGCGCCTTCTTTAACAACCATTTTTGGTACTACTGCATGAAAATCTGGAGGTTTGATCGCATAGGTCTTAGACCTTGGGGCATCAACAACTAGTTTTTCCGCCTCCCCTTTTAATCGTAGAGTAAGCCCTCTTTTAATTCGAATGTCTTTTGACATAGGATGGAGTGTATATTAAAATTTATTTTTTATAGTGTGCAAATTTACTAATTTTAACCCTACAACTACCAAACAAATCAGATAATTTTCGGTTCTATTCTTGTTAAAGTAGCTTAGGAAGAATATGATTATAAAATTTGTAATTCCTTGTAATTTAATTTTAAGCACATGAAACACGTTTATTATCTGGTATTATCAATTCTCAGTTTAAGCGCTTTTTCACAAGAGCGTTTGGAGGTTACACCCCCTGCCTTTATTAGAAGTATAGAGTTCACTGGTAATTCAGATTACAGTGGGAATCCAATTATTCAACTGGGTGAAAATTTATCTTTGGCATTTGATGATATTATAGGAGACGAAGCAGACTACTATTATACTATAGAGCATTTTAATTACGATTGGTCTCCTTCCAACTTAGTTAAATCTGAATATTTAGATGGCATAGACAATGTAAGAATATTTAATTACAGCAATTCCTACAATACCCTACAGCCATATACGCACTACGAATTGAACATACCCAATAATGACATAAAACAACTAAAAGTATCTGGAAACTACATTATAAGCATCTTTAACAGCTCCAAAGAAATTGTATTTTCCAGAAAGTTCATGATATATGAAAATCTATCCAAAGTTGCTGTCGCAATAAAAAGATCTAGAGACTTGCAATATATCAACACAAAACAAATAGTAAATATTGAGATCAATTCTCAAGATCTACTTATTAGAAATCCGGAGAGCACCGTAAATATCTTAATACTTCAAAATCAAAACCTAAAACAGGCAATTAGAAACATAAAACCCCAATATACCATTGGAAATAGCCTTATATATAAATATGATAGTCCCACCTCTTTTTGGGCGGGCAACGAATATCTTCAATTTGATAGCAAAGACTTGAGATCTCCAACTTTAAATATTAGCAGAATAGAACTAGATGCACTTTATCATCATTACCTTTTTACCAACTCGTCTAGAGACACACAGCCCTACACATATAATCCAGACATCAATGGACAGTTTGTAGTGAGAACACTTCAAGGCGAAGACTCCAACACCGAAGCTGAATATATCTGGACCCACTTCAGTCTTCAGAATTTTGAAAATTTAAGCGGAGGAGAACTTCACATATACGGTGCTTTCAACAACTTTGAGGTAGATAACTCTACATTGATGAAATACAGTAAAGAAAAAGGACTTTATGAAAATGCCAGACTCTTTAAACAAGGCTTTTATAATTACAAATATGTTCTAGTACAAAAAGACGGAAGTTTAGATGAAGGTTTTATAAGTGGGAATTTTGATGAAACCGAGAATTTCTATCAGGTTTTGGTATACTTTAGAGATCTGGGAGCTCGGTATGACAAAATTATTGGTCTTGGAAATGCAAACTCCATAAATATCACAAATTAGCAAACTATAAGAATCTACGGCGTATCTCATTCTATGAAAGATAATAATACTATTAAAAAGTACAGAGGGACCACCTGCCTCAATTGCAATCATCCTTTAGATATTAGCGATAACTACTGCGCAAATTGCGGACAAAATAATAGCATTAAAAAATTATCATTTAAAGACTACGTAAACGAATATTTTGCAGGGGTTTTCTCCTATGATTCCAGAGTGAATCTTACACTTTTCACCTTGCTATTTAGACCCGGTAAGATCACAAAAGATTATGTGAACGGAAAGAGAATGCGATATGCAAATCCCTTTAGATTTTATCTTAGTGTATCAATAATATTTTTTATCATTTTCGGATTTTCAAATAATTATGAAGGAATAACAGAAAGCGACCCAGATACGGTAAAAAACGAACTTACGGATAAAGAATTGGAGGACCTGCAGCAAGACCTAAATGAACTTCCTGGCAATGTAAAGGTCAATTTAGATACCTTAATTGCGCTTCAGAATTTAAGAGATACCGTTACTACAAAAAGTTATAAGACTAAATATATAACACAAAATAAAGTAGATAGCCTTTCTTTCTTTGAAGCTACTTCAAAACGATTAGAACTTTATAATGCATTTCACGAAGAGACAAAAATTACATCTTCCACAGTAGCTCTGGATAGCTTACATCATAACAAAACAAATTATAACGAATGGCTTTATAAGAAAACCATAGATTATAATTTTATGACGGAGAACCCGAAGATCTTCCTAAATTATATATTAGGAAAAATGCCTCTAATCATATTCTTCTTCTTACCTGTTGTAGCATTATTCAATTGGTTATTATACTGGAGACGTAATTTTAATTATATGGAGCATCTGGTGTTTATCTTTCATGTTCAAAGCGTGTTCTTTGTACTTCTAGGATTAAGCCTTTTGCTCAAAGAGATCTTTAATATAGACTTTTTTACACCTTTAGCTACCTTACTATTTCTGTTCTATCTCTATAAAGCAATGCGAAATTTTTATGAGCAGAGTAGATTCAAAACTATTGTTAAATTTCTGATTATAAACACTATATTTCTTATTTTAGCTGTTATAGCAACCTTAATTACTCTTTTTGCATCCTTTGCTATCTATTAATTATGATACAACAAGTAACTAGCGGCATAAAAATTTCCGTAGAAACTAATTTTGAAGGCACTTTTTATAAGAATTATAAAATTCACTTTGCGTTTGGCTATCAAATTACGATAGAGAATCAAAGTAAAGATTCCGTTCAATTAACATCCAGATTTTGGAAGATCAAAGACGCTCTAAATAAAACAGAGATCGTACAAGGGGAAGGAGTAATTGGAAAAAAACCGGTTTTAAAACCCGGCGAATCTCATACGTATAGCAGTGGTTGCTTATTAACATCTCCTTTTGGAGCTATGAGTGGTTATTATAACATGGTAAATTTTACAACTACTAAGAAATTCAAAGTTTCCATTCCATCATTCAAATTAAGTGCTGCTTTTGCGCTCAATTAAAATTTTGTTCTTACCAATTTTGTTATTTCTAGATCTTCATATATCATTTCTATGGCATTAGATTGCTTTATAATTTGAGTTATGCTTTTGGTTTTAACAAAACCTCTATCCATTATTACATCAGTATTCTTATCACCATTTCCTGCCGCATGATGAAATTTCCATAATGAATTTGCATCTATTTCATTATTAACGCTAAAGTCTTTCAACCAACTAATCCGTTCTGATTTCATCTCCTCTGAATAAAGTGGTGAAGAAGACCATATTATAAGTTCTTCTTTTATTTCCCTCACATGTTTTCTTTCTCCATCCCAAACTAGTTCTATAAATTTTAGATCCATATTCCAATCTCCTGCAATTAAAGTGAATGGTTCGATATTTTCTAGATCATAATTATTTAGCAACTCAACAAGATTCTTAGCCTTTAAAAAATCTTTAACCACCACTCCCCTACTAATTCTATATTTATCCTTTCTAATGTGTGATTTAAATTCTCCATTCAACAAACATATTACTCTACAATTATCGCTAAGCCCTATCCAAGTTCCTCCTGCTTCTGCATCTTTGGGGTAAAGTATGGTTACATTATCTTCAGTGTATTTCATCGGAATAAATGTAGATCTCCCTGCAGCCTCATCCCTATTAGATGTTAAAACAAAATCATTATTTTTCAAAAAATTCCGGCTAAGAGTAACGGTGCACATAGATATACTAAAATTTAGATTTTAACTTCATTACAAAAATACGTTAAACCTAAGGAGTCTGTTTACAGGTCTCAGGTTAAACGACTTAATTTTTTTACCTTTAGCCTTATAAATAGAAAACATCAAAAAAAGTATAAATAATTATGGGAAAAGGATTTTTTCAAGTTCCAACAGCTATAAATGAGCCAATCAAATCATATGCTCCTGGAACTCCTGAACGAGAAGAAGTATTAAATACTTATAAAGAAATGTGGAACACCAAAATGGATGTACCACTTTATATAGGATCCGAAGAAATTAAAACTGGAGACACTATGGGAATGCGCCCACCGCATGACCATAAACATGATTTAGGATCATTTCACTTAGCTGAAAAAAAGCATATTGAGAAAGCTATTTCTACTTCCTTAGAGGCAAGACAGCAATGGGCAGACCTAGATTGGGAACAACGTGCCGCGGTATTTTTAAAGGCTGCAGATCTTATTGCTGGTCCGTATAGAGCTAGAATAAATGCTGCCACGATGATTGGACAGTCTAAAACTATTTATCAAGCCGAGATAGATTCTGCATGTGAACTCATAGATTTCTTAAGATTTAATGTGGAATATATGTCTCAAATCTATGAAGAGCAACCAGAATCTTCTGCTGGAGCTTGGAACAGAATTGAATATAGACCTTTAGAAGGCTTTGTATATGCAATTACTCCATTTAACTTTACTGCTATTGCCGGTAACCTTCCTGCAAGCGCTGCTTTAATGGGGAATACTGTTATTTGGAAGCCAAGTGATAGTCAGGTATTTTCTGCACAAGTAATCATGGAAGTGTTTAAAGAAGCTGGAGTGCCAGATGGAGTAATTAATATGGTAATGGGAGATCCTGTAATGATCACCGATGCGGTATTAGCTAGTCCAGATTTTGCTGGTATACACTTTACCGGAAGTACAGATGTGTTTAAAGGTATTTGGGCTAAAATCGGTCAGAATATAGATAAATATAAAACTTACCCTCGAATAGTTGGAGAAACCGGTGGAAAGGATTTCATCTTAGCGCACCCTACAGCAAATGCTAAGCAGGTTGCAACCGCTATCTCTAGAGGGGCTTTTGAATTCCAAGGACAAAAATGTAGCGCGGCTTCTAGAGTTTACATTCCAAAAAGTATGTGGAAGGAAGTTAAGGATTACGTTGTTGAAGATGTAAAATCTTTTAAAATGGGTTCACCTCAAGATATGAGTAACTTCATAACTTCTGTAATTCATGAAGGATCCTTTGATAAACTGGCTAAATACATAGACAAGGCTAAAGAAGATAAAGATGCAGAAATTGTTGTGGGAGGTAGTTATGATAAATCTAAAGGATATTTTATAGAGCCTACGGTTATCTTAACAACAGATCCAAAATATACTACAATGGAAACAGAACTTTTTGGACCCGTTGTAACCATTTATGTTTATGATGATAACAAATGGGAAGAAACACTTAAGCTAGTAGATGAAACAAGTATTTACGCCCTTACTGGTGCTGTACTTTCTGGAGACAGATATGCTGCTACCCAGGCAACTAAAGCACTTCAAAATGCTGCAGGTAACTTCTACATAAATGATAAACCAACAGGAGCCGTTGTTGGGCAACAACCTTTTGGAGGAGCAAGAGCAAGTGGAACCAATGACAAAGCAGGTTCTAAACTGAATTTATTAAGATGGGTTTCACCTAGATTGATAAAAGAAACTTTTGTAGCTGCTAAAGATTACAGATATCCATTTATGGGAGAATAATTGGCTCTCCATAAATCAACATCAAAAAGCTCGTAGTTATTCTACGAGCTTTTTTTATGAACTATTAGCAAGTCCTTAAATCTTAATTCTTATTAATGCTATTACTTAAATAGATATTCTCCAAGTTAACTTCTGATTTAACACTAAATAATTATAGATCTTTTATAAATGCATCTCTAGATTAGATGTAGAGTTATATTAAAAAAGAGCCTTATTTAGTTGAAATCACAATTTTACCGGTTGAAAGTTCTATAATAATTTTTAGATTTTCTTAAAGAGAGTTGATTAAAAAGATGTATTTCATCGATAAACGCCGTTTTTTACCAAATTAAAATTCGCTAAGTTCTTAATTTATATAATTTTATGCTAATTTTGAACATTGTCCCAAAATGTTCTGAATGAAGAAAATTACTCAAAAAGTAAGAATCCTACTTCTTATCTTATTTGTTGCAGGTTCTACTTTAAACTTAATTGCTAATAATATTACTACTTCTTTTTCCAGCTTCAAAACTGGGGACAAAGCTTCTTTTGCCTTATTTAAAAAAGTAGAGCTAAATTCAACATTCGACACTAGTTTTTCGGAAAGACTACAGAATAAATTGGAATCTTATTCTTTAAAAAAAGATTTTTCAGATAGAATCTTGAAAATTGAATTAGCAGTCGTTGAAAATATAGTAAACAGAACTGCGCGATTAGAAAGCAATTATGCTCTTAATTTGTTTTTAAAACCTTCCATAACACTTGGAGAAATATCTGCACTTTGTAAAGGAACTACTACTGCAATACTTCCATATAGCGCAACTTCTAATTCTCCAAATAAATATTCCATAGTATTTTCTACCAACGATAAAAATTTGGGATTTAATGACGTTTCAGCAAAATCTCATCCGTTTTCATCAGGGGCAGGAAACATAAGTATAGTAGTTCCTTCAAATGTACCTTATGGAACATATACTGCTACATTTTTTGTAAGTAATGCGGCCAAAGGAGATGACAGAACAATAACTATAAGAATAGAAGATAGTCAAAAACCTACCATATCGGCTCCAGCAGCTGCTTCGGGAACCACCAATGTTGCATGTACTTCCACCAATGTCAATTTAGGTTCACCAGCAGTAGCAGACAATTGTACAGCTAAAGCCAATTTAACTGTAACCAATAATGCACCTTCTGCTTTCCCTATTGGTAACACTACAGTTACTTGGACAGTGAAAGATGCAGCCAACAATACTGCAACCGCCACTCAAATAGTAACAGTTACAGATAATATTAACCCAACTATTACAGCTCCAGCAAATGCTTCGGGAACAACCAATGTTGCGTGCACTTCCACCAATGTCAATTTAGGCTCACCAGTAATAGCAGATAATTGTACTGCTAAAGCTAATTTGACTGTAACTAATAATGCACCTTCTGCATTCCCTATTGGAAACACTACAGTTACTTGGACGGTAAAAGATGCAGCCAACAATATTGCAACCGCTACTCAAATAGTAACCGTTACAGATAATATCAATCCAACAATAACAGCTCCAGCAGCTGCTTCGGGAACCACCAATGTTGCATGTACTTCCACCAATGTCAATTTAGGTTCACCAGTAGTAGCAGACAATTGTACCGCTAAAGATAATTTGACTGTAACCAATAATGCGCCATCTGCTTTCCCTATTGGTAACACTACAGTTACTTGGACAGTGAAAGATGCAGCCAACAATACTGCAACCGCTACTCAATTAGTAACTGTAACAGATAATATTAACCCAACTATTACAGCTCCAGCCGACAAAACTGTAAGTGCAGATAACAATAAATGTACTGCTTCAGGATTAAATTTAGGAATTCCCACTACTGCAGATAACTGTGGAATAAAGAGCGTAACAAATAATGCACCAGCAACTTTTCCTTTGGGAGAGACTACAATCACCTGGACAGTGACTGATAATTCAGATAATACTCAAACTGTTACTCAAAAGGTTATAGTTGAAGATAAGCAGGCTCCATCAACACCTACTTTATCCAATATAGAGAACTGGAGTTGTGGAAAGGAGATCACAAATTTCCCTACCACTATAGACAACTGTGCAGGAGAAATAACTGGTACAACTACCGATCCGCTGGTATACGAAGGTTTCGGTGAATATACAATTACATGGACTTTTACAGATAATGCATATAATAGTACAACTGCTAATCAAACAATCATTATCCCAGAACCTACAGTTGACATTCCTTCAATTAATGGAAATGAGTTTTGTAATGAGAGCACTGTTCCCGGTGTAAATTTTACTGGAAATACACTAAGCAATAAGAGATATGATTGGTCTTATAAAGCTAATAATAGCAGTAGTTTAAACATAGGGTTACCTAACAGTGGTACAGGAAATATACCAGAATTTACAGCAAAAAATAATGGTAGCGAGATTATTAATGTTGAATTTACAGTCACACCTTTTGGAAACAGCTGTAAAGGAATTCCAATAACGTTTACTTTTAGTATTAAACCGACTCCTACAATGACAAGACCTGATGATATTGTTGTTTGTTCTGGAGAACAGATTAATCAAATATCATTTCCTGATAGGATATTCTCTGTTTCTAATTCTAGTATTTCATGGACTAACAATAACACTTCAATAGGCCTAGCAGCTGTGGGAAATGGAAATATAAAAGCATTTATAGCTTCAAATGATAGTAATGAAAATGTAATTGCCACTATCACCACTACTCCTTCTGCAAATAATTGTGAAGGAATCGCTCAAAGTTTTACAATCACTGTAAAACCAAAACCTGCAATTAGTGCTACGCTAGAAAATAAGACTTATTGTAATGGAAAGTCTACTGATATTATACCCTTACAGTCTGGAGTTTCGGGTACCACCTATAATATTACAGGAGGAAGCGCGATTGGATTGGCAAATAGAACAAATATTAAAGAGATTCCTAGTTTTAGTGCAAAAGCTGGAAATGCAACTATAACTATAACTCCTGTTGCCAATGGTTGTCTGGGTATCCCCGCTACTTACACTGTATTAGTGAATCCTACACCCTCACTTTCTGCCAATCCTGCCACCCAGGCAATATGCTCTGGTGGAGTAACAGCTATTAATTTAAGTGGAAGCGGACAATCTTATAGTTGGACACTTGCAGAAGTTGGTAGTAAAATTACAGGCGCTGTAGAAGGTAGTGGAACTTCTATTGCTCAAACTCTCACCAATTCTGGCACACAACCGCAAGTAGTTAAATACAAGATAACTCCTGAAGCAAATGGATGTTCAGGTACTCCAATTACGGTTGCAGTAACTGTTAATCCACTACCAGATTTCGAAATTACTATTCCAGAATGTTTAGAATCTGTAAACCTTACAGATCCTTCTATTAAAACAACAACCTTATCTGGATTAACGTATACATATTGGCAAAATCCAGAAGCTACTACCCAATTGCAAAATCCTTCAGATGTAGGATTGGGAACATATTATATAAAAGGAACAACCTCATCAGGATGTTTTATTATAAAAGAAGTAATAGTAGATAATATAAAACCAGTTCTAACAAGTTCTATAACTCCGCCAGATATTTGCTCAAATACTGTATTTAATTATAGCCCAGAAAGTAACATAGATGGGACAACATACAGCTGGACGAGAGCCGCTGTAAATGGAATTAGTAATCCAGAAGCTTCCTCTACAGAAGAAAATAAAAATAACCCAAATGAAATTTTAAATAATACTACTACTAATAGTATTGAAGTTACATATGTATATACTTTAAAATCCCAGGGAGAATGCATCAATACTCAAACGGTTAAAGTAAACGTGAAACCAACTCCAGAGCTTCAAGATCAGGATTATGGATCTGAGCTTTGTAGTGGAGATTTATTCGAATATATTCCACAAAGTACTTTGGGGGGTACTAATTTTACGTGGGAAAGGCGTAGTGCCAATGGAAGTGTCCAATCATCTGGTAGTGGATCAATATCAGAAAGATTAAATAATGATACAGAGAACAATATAGTTTTTACCTATTACTATAAATTGAGTAATAGTTTATGCTCAAATCCTGAAGAATTTAGCGTGTCAGTAACCGTATTACCTACTTTTCAAGTGGAGGCCAGTGCTTCAAGAATAGAAATTTGCCCTGGAGAAAGTATCGATCTATTTTCTTCAACAGAACTTGTTCAAGACATCAAAGAAACTTTATTGTCTGAAGATTTTAATTCTGGCACCAATTGGAGCCCCAATAATGCTGGATCTGCTACTTGGTCAAGACAAAATAATTATAATCCTCCTGAAGGCGGGGGCACTATAAATTCTGGGAATGGAAGTTTTGCTGTTTCCAGTAAGTTTAATTTGAATGCTAATTCCAACAATAGAGAAGCTAACTATATCACGCCAGCATTTTCAACACAAGGCTACACCTCTTTAACGCTTAATTTTCGACATTTTTATCGTGACGTTAGCGAGAACTGGGGAGATTTTGCAGTAATTGATTATTCCATAAACAATGGCGCTTCGTGGAATGTTTATACCTTCTTTAATAATACCCAGGGCAGTCCTAATGCTTTTGCAAGTTTTAATAATCCAATTAGTGAGATAATAGGACATGATCAAGTGAGAATTAGGTTTCGCTTTCTAAATCAAGGAAATGATTCGAGAGCTTATAGTTGGGCTATTGATGACGTTACTATAACTGGAGAGATACAAAGTACTCCAGAAGTAGAATGGACATCCAGTACCGATGAAAACTGGACTTCTAACGAGCAAAATCCTACAAACGTTACACCTAGCGGAACTACGGTTTATACTGTAAAATATACAGACCCAGATTTGGAATGCCCTGGAAGAGCTTCTATAGAAGTTGTAGTTCGACAACCACCACAACCAAAAATTATAGCTGATTACTGTGCTTTCCCTGAAGATCCCAATAAGATTAGACTTTACGTGGAAGGTAATTTTGATACCTACCAATGGAATAGTTCAGGCGAGCAAATAAATGGTGGAAGGGAAATTATTGTGACTAAAGCTCAGGGATACACTGTTCGTGTAACTAAAGATGGCTGTGAAGGATCTGCATCTATAGACATTTCTAGAAATTTAATTATAAATGGAGATTTTGAGCAAGGTAATACTGGTTTTATAACTCAATACGGGTATAGAACTAATAATCCCTCAGTAAGGAACGAATTGGTTCCAGAAGGTCTATACACTGTAGATAAACGCTCAAATCCATATCATTCTGCATTTAATGATAATGGAGATCATACTACAGGGGATGGTAATTTTATGATCATTAATGGGGATCCTAATCTAGGGCAGACTGTCTGGGAGACTAATGGATTTTTAGATGTTCTGCCAAATAAAAATTATTATTTTGGGGCATGGACTACAAACCTTGTATACAGAAATGAAGCAAATAAATACGCTAGATTAAGACTTCAAATATTAGTACCTGGAAATAATACACCCGTTGCAGAATCTAATTTAGGTGACCTTACATTTCAACCTGTTGGGAAATGGGTAGAATTTTTTAATCCACAATTATGGAATTCAGGAGATAATACTAAAGTAAAAATTAGAATTATCAATGAAAATACCGTTAGAGATGGAAATGATTTTGGTATTGATGACATTTCATTTGCCGAAATTAGCTCAGTAAGTTTTGATTTCGCACCAACTTACGATCCTATTTGTGAGGATTCAAATCTCAATCTATATGCAAATTTAGAAGGCGGAAGAGATCCTATAACTTTTAAATGGACCGGTCCAAACGGTTATACCTCGACTGAAGAAAATCCGGTAATACCCAATGCCACAACTGCCAATAATGGCCTATATAGTTTAGTTATTACCGATTTTTATGGTTGTAATAATGAAAGTAAATCAATTGAAGTTAACATTCAAAAAGTTGATGCAGGAGCAGACCAAGTTGTTTGTTCTAACGGAACGGGTGTTCAATTAACGGGTGCTATATCTGGCTCTAATGCAGGTGGAACCTGGTCTACTAATGGAAGTGGAAGCTTTTCTAGTAATACAGATCTTGAAGCAATCTATACGCCAAGTATGCAAGACCTAACGTTATCCTCTATCATTCTTACATTAACATCCAATGCTACTGATGCAACTTGTAGTGATGAGGTATCCATATCTTTTAATATAGCTCCGGTAGCAGAAGTCAGCATAACTCCAGTTACATGTTTTGGCGCTAACGATGGTTCAGCCACTGTTAATATTGAGCAGAATACAGGAACAGCACCTTTTACCTATGAATGGAAAAACGGAGACACTTCTATTAATCAAACTACGCAAACAGCCACAGGACTTGCTCCGAATCCAGATGGCTATAGTGTAATTGTTACAGATTCTAACGGATGTTCTACAACTGTTATTTCCGGAGCTATCGAAGAGCCTTCTGCTCTTCAAATTGATGAAATTACTAATACGAATGTCACCTGTTTTGGTGGCCAAGATGGTTCTGCTACTATAAAGGTATCTGGTGGATTCATTACTACAGATACTTCGCTATATGTATTAAGTCTATTAGATTTAGAAGGAAATGAAATTGTAATTGAAAATTCAAATGAATCTGGATCATTATTAATAGAGAACCTCAAGGCTGGTGTTTACACTTTTACCGCTAATACAATTAATGGTTGTAGTTTACTTACTGAAAATGTTGTTATAGACCAACCCCTAGAAATTATTGTTGATGCTGGGGAAGACATTAATCCTTTAGAATGCGGAATTACAAGAGTTACACTCAGTGCAATTCTAGTAGACCCAACGCTAGGTGAAGGAAGATGGGAAGTATTAGCTCCTTCTGGAGCGACAAATGTTTCATTTGAAAATAACCTTCAGAATAATACAGTCTTTAATGGAGAATCTGGAATAACCTATGAATTAGCGTGGATCGTAAAGCCATCTATTGCAGCTTGTCCTGAAATTATTGATACCATAAATGTCATTTTACCTGAAGCATGTAGTAAATTAAATTTTGATGGAGTAGATGATTATGTAGACGCTGGTAATAATTTTGCAATGGGTCCCGATGATTTCACGATTGAAGCATGGATAAAACCAAATGCCATTTCAGGAGTGAACACCGTAATCTCTAGAAGAACAGATGGTGAATCGAACAAGGGTTATGATCTATTTTTAAATAATGGAGCTCCTACATTTAGAGTTAGAGACAGATCTGTTTCTAGCACTAAAGTAGTAAGAACAGATAGATGGTACCATATTGCTGGCGTTTATACCAGTTCAAAAATTAGTTTGTATGTAGACGGTATTGAAGTTCAGAATAACACAAATAATATTCCGAATGGTTCAGGAAACTTCGACGCACTCTTCTTAATTGGAGCTACTCATGCTCCTTTAGAAACAAAACTAACTAAACAACACTTTAATGGATTCATAGAAGAAGTGAGAGTATGGAGAAAACCTTTATCTATAGAACATATTAGATTTTTCATGAATCAAAGGTTAATAAAAGTTGGAACTAAAGTAGATGGTGAGATCTTAGATCAAGATCTTAATTTACCAAATGCTCCTACACTTACAGATTTTAATGATCTAAAAGGCTATTATCCACTAATTGCTAGAGGAGGTTCAATAGATTCTGGTAAAACTCCTAATAACGGGGCTGATGGAAATATTGCAGATGGTGTTCTAAAGAATATCCAACTTATGCAAGATAATACTGCACCATTACCATATATCTTAAATTCTGAAAATAGTAATTGGTTTACTAAAGCAACTTGGAAATTGCCAATAGATTTTAATGGAATCTCAAAAGATTTTCAATTAGTTGATGTTTGGGATGCTCCTAACAGTATTGGGATCAATGGAGAAAAGATAAATTGGAATATAGTTCAGCTTAATGGTAAATCTGTTAAGAACCCAGCAGGAAATGATATTCAGTTATTAGCGCTTCTGGATGAAAGTGGAAGTCTTAATATGGAAGGAAGTAATGAAAATAGCGGTAGCGGATTGACAATTACGCACTATCTAGACCTTGATGGTAAAATCGATCTTAACGGGGAATCTCAACTTGTGCAAACTCAAGGAAGTATTTTAGAGAAAACCAGTGCCGGATATATTGAAAGAGATCAACAAGGAACTGCCAATAGTTTTAATTATAATTATTGGAGTTCACCTGTATCACTTCAGAACGCTGGTACTAACTCTGGATATACTATTTCTAGCGTTATGCTAAATGGTACAGATTTAAGTAAACCAATTCCAATGACCTTTGTAGATGGTGCCTATGCAGCAGATGATGCAGCGGTAAACATTACAACATATTGGCTATATAAGTTTAGAGGAACAGCTAGTATTTATAGTGAATGGAAATATGTTGGAAAGAACGGAGCTTTACTTGCCGGCGAAGGATTTACAATGAAAGGCACCTCTGGAAATGCTGCTATAAAAGACAGACAGAATTATACATTCAAAGGAAAGCCTAATAATGGAGATATCTCTTTAAATATTGGTAAAAACCAGAATTATTTACTTGGTAATCCATACCCATCAGCTTTAAATGCAGATCAATTTATAAAAGACAACTTAAAAACCTCTAGCGGAGGTAATAACACATCGGGAAATATCTTTAATGGTGCTTTATATTTCTGGGATCATTTTGCTGGAAAAACGCACAACCTTGCAGAATATATTGGAGGTTATGCCACCTATAATCTTTCTGGTGGAGTACCTGCCGTAGCTACAGATGAACGCATAAATAATACGGGAGAAAGTAGTGAAGTGTACTTTGGTAATAATGCTAAGATCCCCCAAAAATATATTCCTGTAGCTCAAGGTTTCTTTGTGAACACTGTTTTAGATCCTAAGATCTCAGGAAATATCACTGTAGACGGTGGAGACGTTCTATTTAATAATGGGCAACGTGCTTTTGCTAAAGAGACAAAATCCGACTCTCAATTTTTAAGTCAGGAGAAACCAAAAACCAAAGGACAAGAAAAACAAACCGACGTAAGACCTAAGATCAGATTGGTGTATGAATCTCCAAAAGGATTTAACAGACAAATTTTGGTTACAGCAGATGAGAATACTACCAATGGATTTGATCTAGGGTATGATGCTATGTTGAATGACAATAATGCTGAAGACATGTATTGGGTAATTAACCAAAATGCTTTTGTAATTCAAGGAGTACCTAATTTCAATAAAGATCAAGTGCTTCCTTTAGGAGTAAAATTAAAAGAAAAAGGAGAGTTAACAATTAAGATCAATGAATTAGAAAACATCAAAAATGATGTAGAAATTTTTATAAGAGATGCAGCAGATAGCACCTATCATGATCTTCGAGCATCACACTTTGTAGCTACTCTAGAAGGTGGTACTTATGATTCTAAATATGCCATCGTCTTCCAGAAACCGGAGCCTACAGATCCTGATACAGGTGAAGAAATAGATCCTGAAGAGGAAGATCCAGATGATGGTGGAGATACCGATGAAGATACAGATGGTGGAACAGACGGAACTCCTATAGAAAAACCTGAAGATCTAGATGCTTTGGCTGAAATTGATGTGGTCTATTCTATGGACGATAAAATGTTGAGAGTTCTTAATCCTTCAGAGATAATGGTTGAAACTGTAGAACTGTATAATATGGTTGGACAACGTTTAATGATGTTCACTTCCATGTCTGAAGAAAACTCTATCGATGTTCCTCTGAAAGATTACCCTAAAGCTACCTATGTTGTTAAAGTGAGATCTGCTATTGGAACAGCCTCTAAAACAATATTGTTTGAAAGATAATTGGGATAGCAAAAGTTTTTATGGAGCTATTAATTGCAAAATAATATTGTGAGGAATAAAATTTTTTCCTGTAAGAACTGATAAATTAGTAATACAAAAAAAAGGGATGATAGTTCATCCCTTTTTGCTATAAGACATTCTTAGAATCCTAACCTTTAAATTTCATAGGTAGATGAACAACTTTCTTTGTCTCGAAGAATTCCTCTTCAAAATAATCTGGGAGTGAGTAAATTTTGGCTGAAGTATATTGTTCTAATTCTTCAGATAGGTCTCCTCCTTTTAAATAAAGAATCCCATTCTTTAATTCATGGTTGTTCTTCTTTGCGATCTTACCTTTTACCCAGTGCACAAAAGTTGGCATTGCTGCCACTGCTCTACTTACTATAAAGTCATATTGGCCGTCTATATCTTCTACTCTAGAATTAGTAAATTTCACATTCTGAAGCTCCAATCCTGCAACAACTTCTTCTACCACCTTAATCTTCTTACCAATAGAATCTACCAAGTGAAATTGAGTTTCGGGAAATAATATAGCTAAAGGAATTCCAGGAAACCCTCCACCGGTTCCAACATCTAATATCTTAGCATCTGGCTTAAAACTTTGAACCTTAGCTATTCCCAATGAGTGCAAAACATGACGTAGATAAAGCTCATCTATATCTTTTCTTGATACCACATTGATCTTTAAGTTCCAATCTTTATATAACTCTTGCATAGCAGTAAATTGATCTTGCTGCTCTTGAGTTAAATCTGGGAAGTATTTTTTAATTAATTCCAAAACCTTATTTTTTTTGCTAAAGTAATCAAATTTGACACGTTAATTTTCCCCAATATGTATAGGTTCCTTTTTAAAAGTTTTACCTTTGGGTAATCAGAATAAATTATGCAAGAAAATAAAGATAACGTACGCTTTTCTAGAATAGATTCGGGGAAATTTTTTCGGACCCTAAACAAACGTGTGAATGCCTATTTTAAAGATAATGACATTTCGAAGACTGGTAATTGGAAGCTCCACATCAAAGCCATTGTCATGTTTTCCCTATTTTTGGCTCCTTATTTCTTAATTTTAACTTTGGATATTTCACAATGGTGGATGCTATTACTTACCGTAGTTATGGGAGCGGGTATGGCAGGAGTTGGAATGAACATTATGCATGATGGTAACCACGGTTCTTATTCATCTAAGAAATGGATCAATAAATTTATGGGAGGAACTATATATATTCTTGCCGGAAATGTTTACAATTGGCAGGTTCAGCACAACGTATTGCACCACACCTACACTAATATCCATGGACATGATGAAGATCTTGATGCCGGAAGGATTATTAGATTTTCTAAACACGCAGAGTGGTCTAGATTTCATAAATTCCAGCATTATTATTCTGTTTTCTTATACGGGCTACTTACTTTCAATTGGGCTTTAACTACAGATTTTAAACAGACAAAAAGATATTTGAAGCGTAAATTATCTTATGGTAAACTTCCTTCTCCTGCAAAACAATGGAGTATAATTGCAATAACAAAACTTATATATGTAAGCATTTGGATAGTTATTCCTATGCTTATACTTTCAATCTCTTGGTGGAAAATATTAATAGGATTTTTTGTAATGCACTATACCGCCGGATTGATATTAAGTATCGTATTTCAATTAGCGCATGTTGTAAAAGAAACTGAAATGCCTGTTCCAGATGAGACCGGATCTATGAAAAACACATGGGCGATACATCAATTATTCACAACGGTAAATTTTGCCACTAAAAACAGACTTGTAAACTGGTTTACCGGTGGCTTAAATCATCAGGTGGAACATCATATTTTTCCAAACATTAGCCACATACATTACACTAAGATAGCAGAGATCGTTAAGGAGACTGCTAAAGAATGTAATTTGCCTTACAATGAATTTAAAACTACAAGAGGCGCAATAATAGCTCACTTTAAACATTTAAAAGAGATGGGTGCTAAACCAACCATTTCTGCTTAAAATAAAACTCATAAATATTTATGCAACACAAATTATCTGACAGGATTAATAATCTAGCAACTTCGCAAACTTTGGCTATGGCAGCTAAGACTCGCGAGTTAAGAGAGGAAGGAAAAGATATTATAGGTTTAAGCCTTGGAGAACCAGATTTTAATACTCCAGATTTCATTAAAGAGGCTGCGATACAGGCTATAAATGATAATTACAATTCTTATACCCCTGTAGATGGTTACGTAGAGCTTAAAGATGCTGTTATCACAAAATTTAAGAGAGATAATAATCTTACTTATAATAGATCTCAAATTGTGGTTTCTACCGGTGCTAAGCAATCTTTAGCCAATGCAGCATTGGTTATTTTAAATCCTGGAGATGAAGTATTACTTCCATGTCCTTATTGGGTGAGCTACGCAGAAATTGTAAAACTGGCAGAAGGAGTTCCTGTAGAGGTTCCAACTAGCGTAGAAAGTAATTTTAAAATTACTCCAGAACAATTAGAGGCAGCAATTACCCCTAAGACAAGAATGCTTTGGTACAGCTCCCCTTGTAACCCAAGTGGGATGGTTTATAGCGAGAAAGAATTAAGAGCACTTGCAGATGTTTTGGTGAAATATCCAGACATTATTATAGTAAGTGATGAAATATATGAGCATATCAACTTTATTGGGGAGCATGCCTCTATGGCTCAGTTTGACGATATGTATGACCGCGTAGTTACCGTAAATGGTGTTTCTAAAGCATTTGCCATGACGGGTTGGAGAATTGGTTACATTGGAGCTCCGGAATGGATAGCTAGAGCTTGTAACAAAATGCAAGGTCAGATTACCAGTGGCGCTAACTGTATTGCTCAAAGAGCCGTAATTACAGCGCTAGAAGCTCCAGTGAGTAAGATCCAATTCATGGTAGATAAGTTTAAAGAACGTCGAAAACTTATTATCTCACTTTTAGATAAGATTGAAGGATTTAAAACTACAGAACCAGAAGGCGCTTTTTATGTATTTCCAGACATCTCCTATTTCTTCGGAAAAACGATCAAAGGTCATTTAATTAAAGATGCTACAGATTTTTCAATGTTCCTATTAGAGGAAGCTTTAGTAGCCACCGTTACTGGTGATGCCTTTGGAAATCCAAACTGTATAAGATTTTCTTATGCTGCTAGTGAATCTCAAATCGAAGAAGCATTAAAAAGAATTAAAGCTGCAGTTTCTGAAGCTTAACACATAAAGAACTTCTATTAATACCCAAATCTTTTGAAAGATTTAATTATTATAATAAGCAAGGCTCACCTAATAAGTGAGCCTTGTTTATTATATAAAAGCTAAAAGAGTTTTATTAAAATTCACCTGAAATTTTGTCTAATATTTCTAAATAATGAGCTCTATTATTCACAAAATCATAATCTGAAATATCTATGATCTGTACTTTTATATTAGTTTGAGATTTAATAAAAGCCAGATAACTTTGATTGATCTCCATTAAATAATCCGGCTGAATGTTTTGCTCATAATCTCTACCTCGCTTCTTGATATTTTCCAATAACCTATCGGTATTTTGATAGAGATACACATAAAGATCCGGCTTCACCAATTCTTTATACATAATTCCGAAGAGCTTATTATATAAAGCATATTCATCTTCAGCTAAAGTGATCTTTGCAAAAATGAGCGATTTAAAAACATCGTAATCTGAGACTACAAAATCTGTAAAAAGATCATATTGTGCTAAATCATCTGAAAGTTGCTGATATCTATCTGCTAGAAAAGACATTTCTAATGGAAATGCATATCTATGCTGATCTTCATAAAATTTCGGCAAAAAAGGATTATCCTTAAATCTTTCCAAGATCAGCTTTGCATTAAAATCTTCAGAAATCATGGTAGATAAACTGGTTTTTCCTGCTCCTATGTTTCCTTCAATAGCAATATAATTACAAGAAGTAAAATTGTATTTCTTGACTGGATTCTTCAACGTATCTTCTGTGACATTAATTTCTGAAGTATCATTTGTTTCAGCTAAAAGCACAGCTATAGATCTTTTTAAAACTGGATGAATCTCCTTATTAGCAATATCTGCCAATGGCGCCAACACAAATTTTCGATTTTGCATTTCCGGGTGAGGTATGCTCAAATTTGAAGAGGCCACCATCTCATCCTCCATTAAGATAATATCTAGATCTATATTTCTATTACTATAAGAATTAGACTTACCTCTAACTCTACCCAATTCAGTTTCAATATTCAGCAATTTTTCTAAAACAACATCAGGAGAAAATCTAGAACCAATTTTTATACAAGTATTCAAAAAAGAATGTCCGTCGAATCCCCAAGCTGGCGTCTCATAAATTCGAGCAATTTGATGAATATCACCAACTTCTTTATAGATACTATCTATAGCTAATTGCAATATTTGCAGACGATTACCCTCGTTACTACCCAAGGCTAAATAATATATTTTAGAAGGAATCAACTTAATTTTATGAAATGTTTAGAGGAGAATTATTTAATTTCACAGCAAATTAAGTAAAACAATCTTACATAGACTTAACTTTGTTAGTAAGAGTTAAAAAAAATAATTTGAATTCTTATACCCCTAAAAAGATATTCCTGGCTCACAATATCTACCTCATACTTGCGGCGCTCTTTATAACCTCTTTGGTTGTATCTAATCTAATATTTCAAAAGTTCTTTATATGGGATTTCTTCGGCTTATACACCTTTGAGATCTCTGTAGGTATTCTACCCTATCCAATAACATTTCTTATTACAGATTTAATTAGTGAGATCTACGGAAAAAGAAAAGCAAACCAAGTAGTTACCACAGGTATTTTTGCTTCCTTATTTTCGTTACTAATTATCTATGCAGCAGATTATGTTCCCGCCACAAGCTGGTCTCCTATTGGCAATCCACTTTTCTCAAGAGTATTTGGCGCTACGGCAATAGCAGTTGGCGCTTCTATGGCTGCCTATTTATTGGCGCAATATATAGATATCCAAATCTTTCATTTTTGGAAAAAACTCACCATAGGGAAACACCTATGGCTCAGAAATAATTTTTCCACATTTCTTTCACAATTTGTAGACACCTTTGCGGTGCTATTTTTGTTATGTACCTTTAACAAAATAGACTGGCAGCTCTTTGGAGGACTTTTACTTAGCGGATTTCTGTTTAAAGTTCTTATAGCTGCCTGTGATACTCCATTTTTATATCTAGGAGTTTATTATATGCGCAAAAAATTTGATCTTAAACCTAACGACGAGTTGAATCTCGAAAATGTAACATATGAAGAAAGCATTTAAAATTATAGGAATTATACTCGCTATCTTGATCGTAGCGTTGATAGCCGCACCCTTTATCTTTGAAGCTCAGCTAAAAGATCTGGTGAAATCTACTATCAATAAAAATGTAAATGCAGATGTTGAATTTAGCGATCTCAACTTATCTTTATTTAGAAGTTTTCCTGAAGCTACGCTGGTTTTAAAAGACGTTTCTGTAATTAACAAAGCACCTTTCAAAGGAGATACTTTAGTAGTAAGCGAAGAGATCTTATTAAAAATGTCTGTTAAAGAACTTTTTAAAGGAAGCGACGAGCCTAAAAAAGTTGATGAGCTATTGCTTAATAACACCTACCTCAACATTAAAGTAGACTCTTTAGGAAACAACAATTACGATATTGCCGTAAAAGATTCTTCTGCAGCAGACACTTCTTCTGCTACTCCCTTTAAATTAGATCTTAAACATTACGAGATCAATAATTCTAAACTGAAATATATAGACGAAAGCAATAATATCGCATTGCTAATGGAAAATTTGAATCACAGCGGTACGGGTGATTTTTCTTTAGCTCAATCTGAATTAGACACCAAAACAACATCGTTGGTTTCTTTTGATTTTGATGGTGTAAACTATTTAAATAAAAATAAAGTTGCTCTAGATGCCGTCATCCAAATGGATCTTGATAATATGAAATATACATTTTTGAAAAACCAGATGATTGTAAATCAATTACCATTAACCTTTGACGGTTTTGTAAAGGTAAATGATGATAATAATGAGATAGATCTATCTTTTAAAACACCTTCCTCTTCTTTCAAAAATTTCTTGGCCGTGATTCCTGAAGTTTATGCTAAGAATATAGAAAATGTAGAAACAAGTGGAGACTTTATAGTTAGCGGAGACATCAAAGGTATTGTAGATAGTACCTATATTCCTCATTTAGATATTAAAATAAGCTCTAATAATGCTTCTTTTAAGTATCCAGATCTTCCAAAGAGCGTTCAAGACATCAATATAGATGCTGCAATTTTAAACACCACTGGAATTGCAGAAGAAACTTACATCACTTTTGATAATGTGACTTTCAGAATAGATCAAGATAAATTTTCGGCCAATGGAGATGTAAAAAACCTATTAGGGAATATGCTGGTGAATCTCAATATGAAAGGAACTATTAACCTTGCAAATCTTGAAAAAGCTTATCCATTAGAATTAGATCAAGATCTAAACGGAATTCTAACCGCAGATGTAAGCACTAGTTTTGATATGAACTCTATTGAAAAAGAACAATATCAAAATGTGAGTAGTAAAGGGATTGCTAGCATTAAGAATTTTAGCTACAAATCTCCAGAGATCCCTAATGAAGTAAAAATTTCCAGCGCCAATCTAATTTTCAATCAAGGAAATGTAAAAGTTCCTGTATTGTATATGACCACAGGGAAGACCGATATCAATGCTTCCGGAAGTATTCAAAACTTTATGGGTTATCTATTCACAGATCAGCAGCTAAAAGGAAATTTTCAGTTAAGCTCAAATACATTTTCTGTAAATGATTTTATGGTCGCAGAAACCAAAGAAGTTTCGGAAGCTAAAAATGCAGACGGTACACCGGTAAAAACAAAAACGGTAGCCACAGGAAAAGAGTCTATAAAAGTTCCATCTTTCTTAAATACTGAAATAGATTTTGCCGTAACCACTTTGCTTTATGATGATCTTAATTTGAATAATGCAAAAGGGACCATTATTATTAAAGATGAAACGGCAACCATTAAGAATATGACTACCAATGTTTTTGATGGTTCTATAGCACTAAACGGTAATGTTTCTACTAAAAATGCAACTCCAACGTTCACAATGGATCTTGCTCTAAACGCAATAGATATTGCTAAATCTTTTAAAGGTCTCGATCTTTTACAAGGCTTAGCTCCTATAGCAACAGCCTTACAAGGAAAATTACAAACCAAAGTAAACTTAAAAGGGAACTTGAATGATGATCTTACACCACAGCTAAATACGTTGGCAGGACAAGCATTATCTGAGATCTTAACAGCTAAGGTAAATCCAGAAAATTTTGCACTCCTTTCTAAGTTAGATGAGCGATTAAAATTTATCAATTTGAAAGACATCAATTTAGATGATCTTAAAAGTAAATTAACCTTTAACAATGGTAATGTTGAAGTTGCTCCGTTCGATTTTAATGTAAAAGGAATTAAAGTTACCGTTGCCGGAAGTCATGGGTTCGATATGAATATGAATTATAATCTTAGTTTAGATGTTCCAGCAAAGATGTTAGGAAGCGAAATTGGAAATACTCTATCTAAGCTTAGTGCTACAGATCTCAATACAATGACGGTTGCGGTGCCAATTGGGTTAACAGGAACTTTTCAAAGTCCGCAGATCAATTTAAATATGCAACAAGCGCTATCCAGTCTTACTCAAAAGATTGTAGCTGAGCAGAAAAAGGAATTAACTCAAAAAGGGGTGGATGCTTTAGGTAATATCTTGATGGGTAATAATAAGAATAATAAACCAACAACTACCGCAGATTCTACTCAGGTAACGCCCGCACAAACTAAAAAAGATTCTTTGAAGACAGAACAGCAAACTCAGGTTAAAGACGCTGCTACCAATATTTTAAAAGGGATTTTTAATACGAAGAAGAAAAAAGACACTACCACAGTGCAATCTAATAAGTAGATAATACTTATTAGATTTACTTGTTAAGCTGAATATATTTCAGCTTCTTTCCTAATTTCAAAAAAGACCGATAACTTTACTAGTTAGCGGTCTTTTTTTTATGAGTCATTTAATGTCTACATCACATTCAGATCAACTACAAATCCTTCATGACCGCGAACATTAAAAACCGTCCCATCATGAAATAGTAAATATTGACCTTTAATGCCTTTTAAAATTCCTTCATAAAAAGGATTTTTTCCAAGATTCAGCGTTTTTACTTTTTTTGGAAATTCGAGTACCGGAAAGTGAATTTCAGTCTCTTTATTATTTTCTATAAAATATTCTATAGCTTCTTCTGGAATAAGATGCTTTATTTTTTCACGTTCTGCAACCAAGTCTACATCTTCAATATCATTGGTTAACATTTTACGCCAATTTGTTTTATCTGCCACATGGCCTTTTAGAGCAACCTCGGTAATTCCTGCCAAATATCGATTTGGAACTTCTACAATTTCAATAGCTTCATGCGCACCTTGATCTATCCATCTGGTTGGAATTTGAGTTTTCCTTGTCACTCCAACTTTTAAATTGCTAGAATTTGCCAAGTAAACAATGTGCGGCTTTAGCTGAACTTTCTTTTCATATTCTAGGTCTCTATCTTCTTCCTCTAAATGCGCTTTGCTCAATTCTGGATTCATGATCCAATCTCCCGCTTGAGGAATAGATGTAAAACAATCATAACAAAAACCTTGTCTGAATATTTTTTTCTCCAAACCACAATTTAAACATTGATATCTTAAAAAATTAATACTGATCTTTTTATCCAGTATCTGATTGACGTTCAAGAAGTCTGACTCAAATATTAAATAATACTGAACGGTTTCTTTAAGTTCGGTGCTCATTTTTGTCAGCACCCCTTCATATCTCATATATTTTCTTTATTTTAACTGAAATGATTTTTTTTGCAAGCTTCAAAGTTTAGTTTAATTTTAGCCAGCCAATCACGCATCTTAACCTTGTTAAGTGCATAAATATAAAAAGAAAAAATGCCAATTCCGCTAGTCAATTCCATTGCTTCCTGGTTTCTAAAGAAGCGTATCCATCAGATGGAATTATTTATGAAATATCCTAACGAAGTTCAATCAGAACTTTTACGGAATCTTATAGCTACAGCAAAGAATACAGAAGTTGGCAAACGCTACGATTTTAGTAGTATTCATAATTATAAAACTTTTGCAGAGCGGGTTCCTGTTAAAAAATACGAAGATTACGAAGCAGATATAGAACGAAGCCGAAAAGGTGAAACTAACATTTTCTGGCCTTCGCCAATAAAATGGTTCGCAAAGTCTAGTGGTACCACCAATGCTAAAAGTAAGTTTATTCCTGTAAGCGACGATTCTTTAGAAGATTGTCATTATGCTGCAGGAAAAGACCTTTTATGTATGTATCTCAACAATAATCCGCAGTCTCAACTCTTTACAGGAAAAAGTTTAAGACTTGGAGGAAGTAAGGAGATCTATAGAAATAATGGTACTTCTTATGGAGATCTATCTGCAATTTTGATAGATAATATGCCTTTTTGGGC
Organism: Gillisia sp. Hel_I_29; assembly: GCF_000744275.1. Classification (NCBI taxonomy): domain Bacteria; kingdom Pseudomonadati; phylum Bacteroidota; class Flavobacteriia; order Flavobacteriales; family Flavobacteriaceae; genus Gillisia; species Gillisia sp. Hel_I_29. Next base: position 379,277 of record NZ_JQLP01000005.1, on the reverse strand, counting down.
AGAATTTAGCAGTACTCCCAGAAATGAAGTTTCTTTAATGAACGATTGGGAGATAAAAATGCAAGCTATTGTAAATGAAACCATCAACGAAAAGGTTTCAAGTTTAGCCGGTGTTCCTTCTTGGATGTTGGCCTTGCTGAATAATGTTTTGGAAACAACTAAAGCCACTAATCTATTTGAAGTTTGGCCAAATCTGGAAGTTTACTTTCATGGTGGTGTAAATTTTGAACCTTATACTCAGCAATATCAAAAACTGTTGCCAAGAGATAACTTCAGATATTATGAGATCTACAATGCCTCTGAAGGATTTTTTGCTTGTCAGGATCAGAATAGCTCAAAAGAACTGCTGTTAATGTTAGATTACGGCATCTTCTATGAATTCATCCCAATGGATACTTATGGCTCTGAAGATGAGAAGATCATTCCGCTAAGCGAAGTTAGCACAGGAGTTAACTACGCCATTGTAATTACAACCAACGCAGGACTTTGGCGTTATAAGATAGGAGATACCGTTAGGTTTACTTCTACTAGCCCGTATAGAATAAAAGTTTCAGGAAGAACTAAACATCATATTAATGCTTTTGGAGAAGAACTAATCATTGAAAATGCAGAAATTGCACTTAAAAAAGCAGCAAATCTGAACAATTGCGAAATTGTAGACTATACTGCGGCTCCAATATTTATGGAGGGAAAAGAAAAAGGTGCACATGAGTGGATTATCGAATTCAAAACACCTCCCAACAATATGGAGCATTTTAAAATTGAATTGGATAAAGCATTGCAAGAGATCAATAGTGATTATGAGGCGAAGCGATATAACAACATGACCCTTAATCTACCAACCGTGCATCAGGCTCGAGAAAAGCTGTTTTATGATTGGTTAAAGAAACATGATAAAGTGGGTGGGCAGCATAAAATACCAAGACTTTCTAATTCTAGAACTTATGTTGAAGAATTACTAAGTATGTCTGGAAAGCAAACTTCAGAAGATATTTTAGAACTATAAGATTTAGAGATTTATCTCCAAGCACTTATCTTACTACAGTAAAAAAGAAAAAAGATCCTTAAATAGGATCTTTTTTTCTTTTAATATTAAAACGAATTGTTCTACAAAGCAGCATCTACCTCTGTAGGTTCCGTTACTTGTTTTCTATTACTATTATTAAATTTAAAGCTGATTGAAAGCTTTAAAACTTTATCATTATCAAACACTACATTATCTGAAATAGGACTTTGATAAGCAAAATCGAACATAAACTGATTTAACTTCAACCCTGCTCCAACCGTGATATGATTTCTAAATCCTTTTTCCTTATTCTGAGTTACATACCCTGTTCTAAAAGAAAAATTGTCATTGAAACTCACTTCAGCACCTAAAGAAAGTATTACTTCTTTAAGCTCTTCAGAAAAACCATCTTGGGCATCTGTAAAAGAATTAAATATTCCTCCAATAGCACTATCGGTAGGTAGATTACGGTTATCATCTGTTGCAGGAACTAGAAACTTCATAGCTTCTGCATAGAAAGAAATGTAATCTGTTTTTGAACTTGCTACATGGTAACCACCTCCAATTTTTAAATAAGTAGGAAGCGGATAGTCATATCCAGTCTCGTCAGAATACTTCAATTTAGAACCTACATTTTTAAGGTTAAAACCTAAAGTCCATCTATTTTGGTGAAGATCAAAAGGAGCAGAAGTATAATAACCAGCAACATCTACACTTACTGCCTGTCCGGTTTTTAAACTCACCATTGCATTCGCCTGATTGTCCGAAATATCAGATCTAATGTATCTTCCAGTTACAGACATACCAAATTTCTCATTCAATTTTAAGCTATAAGCACCTTCTAAGGCTAATTCGTTCGGAACAAAACTCCCTTTAGAAATGATCTCGCCGCCCATTTCTTCTTCCATATCTACACTTCCAAAACTAAAATAAGTTAAGGAGGCACTAATGGCAGATCTATCATTCAACTTATTGAAATATCCTGCATTGGCATAGAAAATATCATCTGCATACCCAATAAATTTTGGGATATACGATAATCCAATTCCTTGTGCTCCTTCTTCCATAAAAAGAAATTTAGCCGGATTATGGAATTGTGAGAAAGCATCTGGCAAACTAGATACCCCAACTTCACCCATTCCTCCTGCACGTGCATCTGGAACAATTTGAAGAAATGGTGCCCCCGTAATTACGGGGCGCACTAGTTCTTGGCTTTCAGCTGAAATTCCAGCTAGTAAAATAGTTAGACTTACTAATATATTTTTAATGTTCATAGTGATTCAATTACAATACGATTATTTTTTTAAGATGTACTTTTCCTGTCTGGTCGGTAATTCTAACCAATAGTGTTCCTCTCATTGGAGCAACATCTATCATCATAGTTTGCTGTTTGTTCCCAGAGATGGTTTTGTATTTATTGGTTTCAGTTTCTAAAATCTGAACGCTATAGATCTGAGAATTTAACGGAGCGATCACTTTAGTCATTGTAGTTCCAGTTAAAATAGATGGCACTACGTGCATCTCTCCTTTAGCATCTGGCACATCTCTCTTCACAGTTACTAAAGCAGTAGCACTGCCAATGTTTCCTGCTGCATCTGTTCCGCTTAAAGTAACCAAATATTCTCCAGGCTCATTAAAAGTATCTTTATCTAGACTAAGAGTAACTTCACTACAATTATCACTGCTTCCAGCATCAATATCTTCCGGAGAAATCACTACCGGCTCATTTTGAAACATACTCACTGTAATATCTTTAGTATTCATTTCTGGCGTAGTAACATCTTTAACAGTAATCCACTGCTCTTGAGTAGACGTATTACCACTTGCATCGGTAAATTCCCATAAGATCATATACTCACCTGCATCAGAATAAGACAAAGCATCGTTTGTAACAGCAGTAATAACTCCACTGCAATTATCAGTAGCCGTTGGAACTTCTATATTCTCAATAGAACACTCTACTACTACATCAGATAATTCAGCTGCATCCGGTACCGGAGCAGTTTCATCTTTAATAGTAACTTTTTGAGTTTGAGTAGTCACATTTCCGCTTGCATCCTCAAAACTCCAAGTAATTGTAGTAAGTCCGCTAGCAGTGATAGGGAAAGTCACATTGTTTGTCACCTTCACTGCACCATTGCAATTATCTTTAGCGGTAGGAACTTGAACATCTGCTTGCTCTACACTACACTCTGCCGTGATATCTTCTAATATTGATATTGAAGGTACAGGCTTGATGTTATCTTCTACTGTTAGTGTTGAAGTGCTTGTAGCTACATTTCCGTTGTTATCGATAACAGTTAAAGTAACTGTATTCTCTCCAACTTCAGCACATGTGAAGCTATTTGGCGAAACGCTCATTGAAGCAATTCCACAAGCATCAGAAGATCCGTTATCTACATCTGCTGCAGTAATTGCGACCTTTCCGGTTTCGTCTAATTGAACCGTGATGTTTTTAGCAACTGCAATAGCAGCAAATTTATCTTCTACGATTACTATTGAAGTTGTGGTAGATTCATTTCCGTTTTTGTCAATAACAGTTAAAGTAACTGTATTCTCTCCAACCTCGGCACAAGTGAAGCTGTTTGGCGAAACGCTCATTGAAGCAATTCCACATGCATCAGAAGATCCATTGTCTACATCTGCTGCAGTAATTGCAACTTTTCCAGTCTCATCTAACTGAACAGTGATATCTTTTGCAACAGCAACTGCAGCAACTATATCTTCTACGGTTACTGTTGAGGTAGTTGTAGCTACATTTCCGTTTTTGTCAATAACCGTTAAAGTAACCGTGTTCTCTCCAACCTCAGCACATGTGAAGCTATTTGGCGAAACGCTCATTGAAGCAATTCCACAAGCATCCGAAGAACCATTATCAACATCTGCTGCAGTAATTGCAACTTTTCCAGTCTCATTTAACTGAACATTGATATCTTTTGCAACAGCAACTGCAGCAACTTTATCTTCAACGGTTACTGTTGACGTTGTTGTAGCTACATTTCCGTTAACATCGATAACAGTTAATGTAACAGTGTTTTCTCCAACCTCAGCACACGTGAAGCTATTTGGCGAAACGCTCATTGAAGCAATTCCACAAGCATCAGAAGAACCATTATCAACATCTGCTGCAGTAATTGCAACTTTTCCAGTCTCATCTAATTGAAGCGTAATGCTTTTTGCAACAGCAACTGCAGCAACTTTATCTTCTACTGTTACTGTTGAAGTAGTTGAAGATTCATTTCCGTTGTTATCAATCACCGTTAATGTGACAGTGTTTTCTCCAACCTCAGCACATGTGAAGCTATTTGGTGAAACGCTCATCGAGGCAATTCCACAAGCATCAGAAGATCCATTATCAACATCTGCAGCAGTAATTACAACATTTCCAGTCTCATCTAACTGAACAGTGATATCTTTTGCAACAGCAACTGCAGCAACTATATCTTCTACGGTAACTATTGAGGTGGTTGTAGCTACATTTCCGTTATTATCGACAACAGTTAAAGTAACTGTGTTCTCTCCAACATTAGCACAAGTGAAGCTGTTTGGCGAAACGCTCATTGAAGCAATTCCACAAGCATCAGAAGAACCATTATCAACATCTGCAGAAGTAATTGCAACATTTCCAGTATCATCTAATTGAACCGTGATGTCTTTTGCAGCTGCTATTGCAGCAACGTTGTCTTCTACTGTTACTGTTGACGTTGTGGTAGCTACATTTCCGTTGTTATCAATCACCGTTAATGTAACAGTGTTTTCTCCAACCTCAGCACACGTGAAGCTATTTGGCGAAACGCTCATTGAAGCAATTCCACAAGCATCAGAAGATCCATTTTCTACATCTGCAGCAGTAATTGCAACGTTTCCAGTTTCATCTAATTCAACCGTGATGTCTTTCGCAACTGCTATTGCAGCAACTTTATCTTCTACTGTTACTGTTGACGTTGTGGTAGCTACATTTCCGTTATTATCGATAACAGTTAAAGTAACAGTGTTCTCTCCAACATTAGCACAAGTGAAGTTGTTTGGCGAAACGCTCATTGAAGCAATTCCACAAGCATCCGAAGATCCGTTATCAACATCGGCAGCAGTGATTGCAACATTTCCTGTTTCATCTAATTGAACCGTGATGTCTTTTGCAATTGCTAATGCAGCAACTTTATCTTCTACTGTTACTGTTGAAGTAGTGGTAGATTCATTTCCGTTTTTGTCAATAACAGTTAAAGTAACTGAGTTCTCTCCAACCTCAGCACAAGTGAAACTGTTTGGTGAAACGCTCATTGAAGCAATTCCACAAGCATCAGAAGATCCGTTATCAACATCTTCAGCAGTAATTGCAACATTTCCAGTATCGTCTAATTGAACTGTGATGTCTTTTGCAACTGCTATTGCTGCAACTTTATCTTCAACTTTCACTATAGCAGTTTCTATCGAAACATTACCATTTACATCGGTTACAACCAACGTCACCGTATTATCACCAACATCGCTACATGTAAATGTTTGAGTGCTTTCTAAATTTTCATAACTAACTATAACATATAGCCTTTTGTATGTACCGCTGCAAGGATCTCCAAATACAGCATTGGTAGCAGGAATTGTAAAGCTATTTTTTCCTAAGGCATACCCCTCTAGAATAGATTTTGAATTTGTTGCATTACAAGTTCCAATTTCATAATTCCCAGCAGTACCTGTAGGAGTTCCATAGCTTGCAAATTCTACTGAAGTTACCACCTTATCTTGAGGTAGTGTGATAAATAAATCTTGACCTTCGTTTACTTCTGCATAAAGAGAGTTATCTCCTCCAAAATTAAGTGAAGAAATTGAGCAATTATCGGTTGAATTATCATCAATCTGTGAAGGCTCTATCGTTACACTTCCCGTTTCATCTAATTCTACGGTTATGTTTTTTGAAACAGCTTTAGGGCTCTCATTATCTGTAACTCTAACATCAAAACTATAAGTAGTTTTATTACCACTTGCGTCTGTTGCTTGAAAAGTATTTGTTGTAGTTCCTTCAGGAAAAACACTTCCAGAAGCAAGACCAGCAGTTTGAGTTGCCATGGATACTTCTAAAATATATTGTCTGCTATTTGTAGCAAGCATATCATTCCACTTACCTCCTAAATACAATTCAGCGTAGTCTTCATTCCCACTATTATTAGGTTCGCCAGCGTACCAATTTGTATAGGTAACAGCTTGCCCGTTTTCCCAAACATATTGACCTTCAACCTCTCTATCTGTAAGCCCGATCATCACATTATTAACAAGTACAACCTCAGCTAGAAATTGATTTTCAGAAGCATCATTTATTGCTACAACATAACCTCCATTAGATTTTGCATCTAAGAATGCACTTTCTGGATTGAACATCGAATTTGATAAATAATAGAACTTTCCGTTATATGATCCTAAAGCTGTGAAATTAGGCTTAACAGGCTGAGGAATCTCGCAATTATCTAAAGCAGTAATATCATAATCTACTACAGCACCACATATTGCAGTATCAGTATCAACCTCGATATCTTCAATACTAGTTATCACAGGTGCTATATTATCTTCCACTTTTACCGTAGCAAAACAGCTAGATTTAGCTCCATCACTATCTGTGATAGTTAATTCTACTTGTTTTTCCCCAAGATCTGAACAAGTAAATGTGTCTTTATCCAGAGATAAGGTAAATCCTTCTTTCTCATCGCTAGAACCACCATCTACATTTACTGCAGTAATCGTTACCTTTCCAGAAGCATCCAATTGAGCTGTAAACGCTTTACAAACTGCTACCGGAGCTTCATTGGTATTTTTAACTTTAGTATCTGTAACAGCAATCCCCTCATTTTCAGCTTCGTCGGTAAGTGTTACTGAAAGCATAATAGTTCCGTCTTCCAATCTGCTAAGGTCTATTCCAGTAATCTGGTCTGTTGCAGTTGAAATTGTTCCTGTGCCAGAAACATCTGTACCTCCATTTTCACTACTAAAAGTATAATTGTAAGTAGTTCCAACTTCAGCAGCTGCAAATGTAAAACTTACCGCTGTTTCGTTAGTGTCATCTATATCAGCCTGATCTATACTTACCGTATAACCTTTAGGTGCTTCTACATCTTTCACAACAACATCAAAACTACACGTAGATTTGTTTCCTGAAGCATCGGTTACTTCAAATGTGTTGGTAGTAGTTCCTATAGGAAATTCACTTCCGCTTGAGAGACCAGCAGTTTGAGTTGCCATGGTTACTTCTAAAATATATTGTCTGATATCTGTTCCAAGCATATCATTCCACTTACCGCCTCCATATAATTCGGTGTAGTCTTCATTTCCACTATTATTAGGTTCGTTAGGATTCCAATTTGTATAGGTTAGAGCTTCTCCATTTTCCCAAACAAACTTACCTTCCACCTCTAAATCTGTAAGCCCAATCAATACATTATTTATACTTACAGCATCGTCTAGGAACTTGTTTTCAGCAGCATTATTAATAGAAACAATATTTCCACCATTTAGATCTGCATGAGTAAAAGCATCTCCCGGTAAGAAGCTAGCATTAGATAAATAATAAAATTTACCTTCAAACGATCCTAAAGTCGTAAAATCTGTTTTTTCAGGTTGTGGAATTTCACAATTATCTGATACCAGCACATTATATGTTGCAACAGCGAAATCTATACCTGGATCATTATCTAATTCCATATTTCCAGGACAGGTAATTGTTGGAGCAGTTTTATCTTCTACATTAACAACTACATCTATACTCGAATTGTTACCCTTTTCATCTGTCGCTATATATTGGATGGTATTAGCTCCAATATTTGAACAATCAAAATCTGTCTGGCTCAAACTATAAGTTACCGAACCACAATTATCTAAAGCAGTTATATTAAAATCTGATGCAGAAATACTTGTACTTCCATTTTCATCTAACTCAATAGTGATTTCAGTTTTAACTTCTGATTCTGCTGGTGAAAGATCACCTCTTACCCATACTCTATGGATAGTGCTATTATTAAAATTATTAGGATATCCATCAACTTCCCAACGTATTCCATCTCCTTTAATACCCCAATGAGCTTGAGCTTGTCTCCAAAAAGGAAAATTAGTGAGAGCTAAATCACCTTGATCACTATATACGTCGGGTGCATTTGCTGGAATAGTCGCAGAATGATTTCCAAGCAATGTATAATTTGCGGTATTATTAATACCTGCAAATGAACCTGTTCCTGTTTTAATATAATTTATTGCTGCAGAGTATTTAGTAGTAAAATTAACGATACCGCTAGTAGTAAGAGATGTTTGTCCATAAAAACGCACCTCTTCAAAATCTAAAGCTGCTGCTAAAGTATTACCAAAGTGACCCCAAGTTGAGCTAGCTGCTTCATTATCACCAAGAGTAGAACTTCCCAATAAAGGTAGGTTTGAATTTCTAACATTTAGGTTTGGATTGGTTCCGCCTTGATGCACGTAATTCAATATCATTAACCATCCTCCTCCGGCAGTATCATTATCTAAGACTCCTTGAAAAGTACTATTGTTGAATTTAAAATAATAGGTTCCACTAGCAACCTTCCCAACCACTTCTGATTGTAAAGTAATAAAAGGATTATCTATAGAACCATCGCCATATAAATTGAAAGCTGGTGGTTCCAAATCAGAAACATTTACCTTAAAAGTCTGGGTCGTAGTATAATTATTAGGATATCCTGTATTATCTGTTGCTTTAACTGTAACAATTGTACTCCCAATAGGAAAACTGTATGAAGCAGGATCAATAGCAGATCCAGAGACTGAATAAATTACACTTGGATCACTATCACAATTATCTGTAATTGTTACATTACTGAATGATCCAGCTGAATATGTACAGCTTTTCTGATTTACAGAGACATCAAGATCATTTGCATTTACAATAGGTGCAGACTTATCATAAAAAGTTTGTGTAATAGAGTAACCGTATAATCCTGGACATTCTGGAGTCGTTTCTGAAGGTGGTGCTCCTACAAAGCTTATTGTTACGGTTTCATTACATTTACTTGGATAAAAATCATAATATACCCAATCGCCATAACCATTAGCACTTCCACATTGAAATCTATTATTTACAGCGCCTTGAACGTCTAGATTGGAAAAATCTGTATTATTATAATATCCAGAAGCTGCTATATTTTCCTGACCATTACCTTGATCTACTACGATGTAATAACTCATCATAGTATTTGCATTAACATCTCCATGCCAATGTTCTAACCAAAAGCGTATCGTACCATCATCACGGAGTTCCCAAAATGTTTGTACAGCATGCGCATAACTTGCTAAACTCATTAGCAAGAATGCTGTTAATAGTATTATTCTTTTCATATATAAATTAATTGATTGTATTAAGTTTTGTAGAATTAAAAACTATTTTGGAAGAAGATTGTATTTATTTAATAATTAATAGATCCTGATCGATTTTACCATCTACTTTAGCGAATTGAATATAGCTGTATATTACTTCTATAATTGCATGAAGAACTTTTGTTGTTGAAGATGACAAAAGTATTTTGGCAATGGAAGCCATTCCTGTGAGGCATAAGCGGATTAAAGAAATGAATTTTAAAAAGTAGTTTTGTTTCATAAAGATTGGATTATATATTCGGTAGTTTTAAAATATTAGTATTGAGAATGAAAAAAGCCTCTCATGAAAAGAAATCTTTTTCGAGTGGTTCTTTGCTTTATTAGACAAAACAACAGAAAACTTATTATTAATATCCATTGAGAAATAGGGACAAATTTTTAGATAAAATAAAGCCGAGATAGCCAAGTTATATCTTAGCTAATTTTCCTTTACACCAAGTGAACTGTTAAATTATTTAACGTTCTATTAAATAGTTGTTAATGAAATCCCAAAGATATCAGAATTAAACTATTAAGAAGAGGGGGAAAACACCCTTATAAATCGACTAAAAACAAAAATAATAGCTAAAACGCTCATAACTAACATTTTATCTTAAACTAGTTATGATTGAGAAATCGATAAAACGCAGATATAATCGTTAAAACACACGATTAAAAGCAAAAAAACCCGATAATCTTCTGATTATCGGGTTTTTAAATCTATTTTCAAATAGAAATTACAGTCTATTTATTATATCCGAAACGTTTTAACTGTTTAGAATCATTTCTCCAGTTCTTATTAACTTTTACATATAGCTCTAAATGCACTTGCTTCCCAAAGAATTTTTCCAAGTCTTTTCTTGCTTCTACCCCTACTCTTTTTAGTGCAGCTCCTTTATGACCGATGATAATCCCTTTTTGGGTCTCACGTTCTACCATAATTATACTTCGCATTCTGATGATCTCAGGATCTTCAAAAAATTCTTCGGTGTCGATTTCTACAGAATATGGAATTTCTTTTTTATAATGCATTAAGATCTTTTCACGAATGATCTCGTTTACAAAAAATCGTTCTGGCTTGTCTGTTAAGGTATCTTTTGGATAATATGCAGGAGATTCAGGAATAAGTTCTACTACTCTATTAAATACTTCTGAAACATTGAATCCCTGAAGTGCAGAAATAGGATAGATCTCTGCATTAGGTACTTTTTCTGTCCAGTATTGAACTTGTGATTCTAGTTGTTCCTGATTAGAAACATCTATCTTATTCAATAATAAAAGCACCGGAATTTTAGCATGGATGATCTTATTAAAAAACGCTTCATCTTTAAGAGCTTGTTCTCCAATCTCCACCATATAAACAAGCACATCGGCATCTTCAAAAGCAGATTTTACAAAATCCATCATAGATTGTTGCAAATCATACGCAGGTTTAATAATACCCGGAGTATCACTTAATATCACTTGAAAATCCTCCCCATTCACAATTCCTAAGATTCTGTGACGCGTAGTTTGCGCTTTTGAAGTAATAATAGAAAGTCTTTCTCCAACAAAAGCATTCATCAAAGTAGATTTTCCTACGTTAGGGTTTCCAATAATATTTACAAATCCTGCCTTATGTGCCATAATAAATCATTTTTGCAAAGATATTTTATTTAGTATGGGCTTCCTAACTTTTTCTGATTTTCTCAAATTGAAAGATGCAGAACTTGATCCAATTGATTTTCATGTATTTGGAGAAGCAATAAGAATGTATGAATGTATTACAATGTTAATCAACAAATTAAACGCTTGCTTAGTGGTTTCAAAATAAAAATTCTATTTTTGCACGCTCTTATGAAACAGGCAAAGCATTTAATATCATCTCCCATTACCCCACCCTAAATGGGAGATGAAAACTTTTCTTTAATGTAGAGGCATTGCCACTACTCATCTTTTATCACTACACCCCCAATATTTTAATCAGAATTTTATGAAGCAGGTTATCAATTTATTTGATTTTTCTCAAAAGGTAAATTATAAGACCGAAGTTTTAGCAGGTTTAACGGTGGCTATGACCATGATACCTGAGTCCTTATCGTTTGCTATTCTAGCAGGTTTCCCTCCATTAATGGGATTATATGCGTCTTTTATAGCTGGTTTAGTAACTGCCATTTTTGGAGGTAGACCAGGAATGATCTCTGGTGGAGCCGGTGCTACAGTTATAGTATTGATCGCCTTGATGAATTCAGACGGACTAGAGTATGTACTTGCTGCAGTGGCTTTAGCTGGAGTATTTCAATTATTAATAGGAATATTTAAACTAGGTAAATTTATACGGTTAGTTCCGCACCCTGTAATGTTCGGATTTGTAAATGGACTGGCTATAATCATTTTTATGTCTCAATTAGAGCAATTTAAAACAGTTGTAAATGGAGATGTTACTTGGTTGTCTGGAACTGCACTTTACATTATGGCAGGTTTGGTTGGCTTAACAATTGCTATAGTAGTGTTATTACCTATTATTACCAAAGCGGTTCCATCTTCTTTAGTTGCTATTATAGTAGTGTTTGTTTTGGTTTATTTCTTAGGAATAGATACTAAAACGGTAAAAGATATCGCCTCTGTAAGTGGTGGATTTCCACCTTTTCATATTCCCAACATTCCATTGAACTGGGAAACATTGAAGTTGATAGCTCCGTACTCCATGATAATGGCTGCGGTAGGTTTAACTGAAGGCTTATTAACCTTAAACCTGGTTGATGAAATTACTGAAACTAAAGGAAATGGAAATAGAGAATGCATTGCTCAGGGAGGTTCTAACATTTTAAATGGTTTTTTCTTCGGAATGGGTGGTTGCCCAATGATCGCTCAAACCTTAGTAAACCTATCTGCAGGATCTAGAGCGCGTTTATCTGGAATTATCGCATCCTTAACCATACTTGTAATAATCTTATTTGGAGCACCGGTAATAGAAAAATTACCAATGGCTGCTTTGGTGGGAGTAATGATCATGGTTGCCATAGGTACTTTTGAATGGGTAAGTTTAAAGATATTTAACAAGGTTCCTAAAAAGGATATTTTTTTGGTAATTATAGTAGCTGCCATAACTGTAATCTTACATAATCTGGCATTAGCTGTACTAGTAGGTGTAATACTTTCTGCATTGTTCTTTGCCTGGGAGAGTGCTAAAAGAATTAGAGCTAGAAAATTTATTGATAAAGATGGTGTGAAACATTACGAAATATACGGACCGTTATTTTTTGCCTCTACTACAAACTTTGCAGAGAAATTTGATGTAGCTAATGATCCAGATGTAATAATTATAGATTTTAAAGACAGTCGTGTTTCTGATATGTCTGCTATAGAAGCGCTAAACGTATTAACACAACGCTATCAAAAAGTGGGTAAAAAAGTTCATTTAAGACACCTTAGTAAAGACTGTAGAAGATTACTGAGCAATGCGAATGATATTATAGATGTAAATATCTTAGAAGATCCTACTTACAAAGTAGTTGTAGATGAAAATTAAATTAGCAAGGCCATTCAATAAGGAATGGCCTTTTTAATTACTAGCCTTCAAGCCCCTTAGTCTAACTTTCTTTAAATCTTTTTTTAAGATATTTCTCAATATATAAATCTTAAGAACTCGAGTCTTTTCTTGTGGGCTTTCTAAATTCTTCAGCCATTAAATTCTCTTTAATTTTATAGATTTCTTTTCCAACTAATTGAAATTAGCTATTTGCACAAAGAATTACTGTACCCTCTAACCATTGTAACTTAATTCGATCGATCGCGAGCATCAAATTAGATTCTTCAAAATTAGTGAATTGTATAGCAGCCCATTTTTTAGACACATCATTATGATAAAGTTGGTACTGATATAATTTTATCTTCTTAAATTTAAACCAACTAAGAATTATAGCTATGCCATATCGTATAAAAGGAGATAAAGAATTTGAACAAACGCTCTCTATTCAGAACAAAGTGATGAGAATCAATATGAATGAGAATATCTACGGAACCTTTGCTGAAATTGGCGCTGGACAAGAAACTGTTCGAAATTTTTTTAGAGTTGGAGATGCTTCAAGCACTATTGCAAAGACAATGAGTGCTTATGACAAGGATTTTAGCGATGCTATTTATGGTATTGAAGAAGATGGTAGGTATGTAACAGAAACTCGTCTTAAAAGCATGATGGCTTATGAAACCGGGCTAATTGAAGAACGAGTTTCTAGAGAGAAGCATCCAGATAAGCTTTTTTTTAGTTATGCTAACACCGTAGCCACCATAGATTTTGCAAAAAAATATAAAGGTCATGGCTGGCTAGGAATTAGATTTCAAACCAAACCCAAAGAAGAATATAGTGAGATAATCATCCATATACAATTTCACGAGACCAATGCTGCCTTACAACAGATTACCTTGGGAACTATGGGAGTCAATCTTATTTATGGTGCTTACTATTTTCATGACAATCCAAAAGAATTACTGCTTCATCTTTATGATCATATTTCCAAAGACAGAATAGAAATAGACACTATTAATTTTACAGGACCTGTTTTTGAAGAAGTAGACAACAGACTTATGAGTTTAGTCCTCGTAAAAAATGGGATGACAGATGCGGTAATGTTCGCGCCAGATGGTACCAATATTCTACCCGCCAATGCCCTTTATAAAAAGAATATCCTTACACTTAGAGGTAGTTTTAGACCTGTGACTAAAGTGAATATGAGCATGTACGAGAAATCATTAAAGATGTTTCTCAATGAAAAGAAGGTGGAAGAAGAAAATACCATCGTTATTTTTGAGATTACCCTCTCAAATCTTAGAGCTGAAGGGGAGATAGATGAAAAAGATTTTATGGATAGAGCCATTTTATTATGCTCTTTGGGTCAAACCGTGATGATCTCTAATTTTCAGGAATATTATAAAGTGGTAGAATACTTTGCACAATATACCAAAGAACGAATGGGATTAACCATGGGGGTGAAAACCTTTCTCGATATTTTTGATGATAGCTACTATAGACAGTTAAGCGGTGGAATTCTAGAGGCGTTTGGTAAATTGTTCTTTAAAAGCTTGAAGATCTACCTGTATCCTCTTAAAGATAAAGAAACAGGAGAGATCACTACGAGTGAAAATTTAAAACTTCACCCTAGAATGAAGGAGCTTTATAAATATTTCAAACAGAACGGAAGGGTGGTAGATATTGTAGATTATGACCCAGAAACTTTAGATATAGACGCTCGCGAAGTGTATCATAAAATTATTAACGGAGAAGCTGGATGGGAAGATAAATTACCTCAAAACACAGCTCAATTAATACAAGATAGACATCTGTTTCAGGAAAAAAGCGATCTGTAAATTATATTTCAGTTCTAATTTTTTTTTAAAGCAAACGCACAAATTATCAATCAATTGGCTAATATTCTGGAATATGATTTTAATCATTATTTCAGAATATTCTTCCTCGTATCTTTATTTTAAAATAAAGATGATGCGAAAAATATTGATCCCTGTAGATTTCTCTAATATCTCTAGGAATGCTGTGAAATATGCAGTTGAGATTGGAAAACGCTTAAATGCAGAACTCGTTCTTATACATCTTATTTCCACTCCAATTTCATGGAAAGAAATTTCTCTAAAGAATGAAGATCTTTACCCTGAAGTAAGATCACAACTAAATTCTGCAAAAGACACATTGAATAGAATGGTAATGGATATTACCAAGAGTGGTATAGATGCCAGCTACTCTCTTATTTATGATTCTGAAATTGGAGAATTGCACAAATATATAAATGCAGATATCTATCAACTAATTGTGATGGGTACTAACGGGGAAGTGGGAATGGAACAAATTTTTGGGTCCAACACTTTCAATACCCTTAAGCATTCTAGCATTCCTGTATTAGCGGTAAGAGAAAATAATGATTGTAGATTGCTGAATGAAATTATTATTGCTTCAGATTTTCAAGAAGATAGTAAACCCACTTTTGACCTATTATTTAAATTTGCACTGTCTATAAAACTTAGAGTAAAACTTCTCTATATAAACGTTCCTTATAACTTTAAAGAAACTCCGGAGATAGAATTATCTATTCAAAAATTTATGGAAAATAAAGTTGTAGATAGGGTAGAAACTTTTATTGTTGATGCTTTAAATGAGAAACGTGGAATTGCAATATATCTAGCTAAGGAAAAGCCAGATCTAATTGCTACAATAACCCATGGAAGATCTGTAATTAATAATCTTTTTAGCCCTAGTATTACGGAAAGCTTGCTAAGTACCTTTAACTATCCGGTTCTTAGTATTAACATGAATCCTAAATCTTAGGTTTCTATAATTAATTTCAATTATTAAAATAGGCGCTACTAAAACTCTGAATTATACCTAAAATATTTTGCTAATGTCTCATTCCTACGCAGGCGCATCTAGTTTTGTGATCTCCACTAATGCAGAACCTTTTACAAGAATGTCTAAGTAAAAATGTACCTCATCCATAGTAAGATTTGAAACTCTTAACGTACTTAGTGCCCCTAACAAATATATTCCATCTCGTGCCTCTAACTTGTTTCTTAATTTTTCATTAAGCTCTAAAAGTTGCTTTTCTATTAACGGCTGAATTTTAAAATTCATTTTGCTCTTAACTTTAGAGTACAATACGTTATTAGCAACTGTTTGAATAAATTTATCTACTAACCAATTGTCTGTTTCCCCATCAATCTTATAATCCTGAATAAACATTTGTTGCTCTTCTTCAGAAAATCCGAGAGATAAGTAAACTCTAAGATCTAATTCTTTATTTTTAAAAAATGTAGTAAGCGTTCTTAATTTAAGATCTAACGCCAGGTCAAAATTTGGGTCTTCACTCTTACTTAAATGAATATCTAATACCTCTGCATAATGAGTAACCTCCCCATCTTTTTCAGACTTGATATTTTCACCGATCATTTTAGTTTGAATAAGCTTTTCTACAGCTTTGGCTTCTATTCTAATTGGTAATTTAATTTCAATATTATCGTCAAAAGAATTTTCCATGGTTTGGGTTTGAATTTTAAACAGCTTTTAAAATTACAGTTTTAAAACTGAAATAAAATAACTGCATAATTAGATTGGCTAATTATTAACAGAAATACGCGCACTCATACAGTAATTAGAATCCTTTAAAACCTCCATTTACATCTATAACTTTAATGTAGAGATTTACTACCCCTCTCCTAGTTATAATTCTCACGCAAGAGATAATACCTGCATCTCTATTAATTTTCAAATCTACCCCCATCTATCAAAGAAATTAAAAACTTTTCACTTAGCAAACTCGCTGAGTCATCTTTATTACGTCCATTTAGCGTTGTTGATAATACTAAAAGGATCAGACTTAATTTAAATAGATTTTTCATTATTACATTATTTTATTAAAGACAAGGGTACCATAAACAAGAATGAAATTGAAGTATAAAAATCTCATTTTATTCTAATTATATGTTATTTATAAAATCTTTGAAACTATTTCTATTAGTAAATAGGTAGCAAAACACTGCCGCTTAAGCTTATTAAATCATTTCTAAATGTATATAAAACTTTACTTTTTGTAAAAACTACTTGTCTATTTAAAATATTCAACTACATTTGTAAAACAAACTTTACAAAACATATATTATGAAACAAGAAGAAACATCAATTCGAGACTGTTCTAAAAAAGGTATTCCGCAACTGGCCATTTGGACCTTTGCTTGGGTAGCATCTATGGCACTGGCTAGTTTAGGACCGTTATTTTTATGGGAGGATAATTCTATCTTAACACTTTTGGCTATCGGTTTAAATGTAATACTGGGAATAGTAATGATCTTAGTAAACAGAAATTATTTTGAGCATTTAGATGAATTGCAGCGTAAAATTCAGCTAGAAGCAATGGCAATAACATTAGGGTTGGCGGTAGTCTTAGGTTTGGCTTATTCCTTATTAGATCAATCTAACATCATTAACTATGATGCAGACATCTCTCATCTTGTGATCCTTATTGGAATTACATACCTAGTAGCAACCTTTCTTGGAACTAGAAGATATCAATGAAAAATTGCATAAAAATACTTCGAGCAGAATATAACTTTACACAAGCAGATCTCGCTGATAAAGTGCAGGTATCCAGGCAAACCATTAATGCCATAGAAAAAGGGAAATTTGACCCAAGTTTACCGTTGGCCTTTAAGATCTCAAATCTTTTTAAAAAGTCTATAGAAGAGATATTTCAAATGGAATGATAAATAGCATATTATACAATTATTAGATCTTAGGGATGGTTCTATACTAGAAATTAATGAATAGTTAAGAAAGAACAATTCCTATTTAGTTTACTTAAAAACTTAATCTTCCACCAATTCCATTACCGGTAAATGTTAAGGTAAGTGATGTTCTACTAGCGCTATCATTAAATTTTTCGTTGTATTTTCTATCCAAATAGAAATCTATAGCTTCAACCACAAAATAGCTCATAGCCCAACTCAAAATAACATCACTTGCCCAGTGGGCATCTGCATAGATCCTAGAAATTCCGGGAACTAATCCTACAGCATAGATACCTGCTTTTACATATGGATTTTTAAATTGTTTAGCAATAACATGAGCATTGGTAAAAGTTAATACTCCATGGCCCGATGGAAAAGATCTGTAGTCTGCACTGCCTCCAAAAGGTTTAAAATGATTTTTACCGTAACCTGTTTTTGGTCGAGCTCTACCTACGGCAGATTTGGAAACTTGCTGAATAAAACCTGTGGCAGTTGCAGAAGAGATTAACAAAACACCCATTCTTCGCCACTTCTCA
The DNA here is from genome assembly GCF_000744275.1 of Gillisia sp. Hel_I_29. Taxonomy (NCBI): domain Bacteria; kingdom Pseudomonadati; phylum Bacteroidota; class Flavobacteriia; order Flavobacteriales; family Flavobacteriaceae; genus Gillisia; species Gillisia sp. Hel_I_29. The sequence continues at coordinate 361,100 of NZ_JQLP01000005.1, read as the reverse complement.
TTTCTAGTAAACAGCCCGGTAAGATATACCGCACCTGTGAAACCGTAATTATTTTGAGGACTACCTGCATACCAGCCATAATCTAAAAGAACATCTGGTACCTCATCTTTATGATTTTGAGCTTCTCGCTGAATGTTGTCATCAAAAATATACATAAGCCCCGTTCCAGCTGCAACCCCTCCCAACTTTACAAAATCATCCCCATTCCAATGCAAAGGTCTTGTAAAAGCAAAACCAGCACCCTGAAAAACATTCCCCATGTCATACGTGAAATCTTGCCATAAGGTAGCATCAGAACGATCTGGAAGAAAATTGTCATTTTGTGCAATCGCCAAATTACTTAAAAAAAGAAGAGATAAAAATAGAAGCTTTCTCATAATGATGGTGTAGGGATTCTACAATAAATTTAATAGCTAAACTGCTTTTTCAAAACTAAAAGTTCAGATTTTTTTAAAGTCAGCAAATATACGCAGATTAGAATTATCATTAATTATAACAACCTGCTTTTAAGGAAATGTGTTCTAATGGCAGTTCGATAATTTGAATTATTGACGTATTAAATTAACCCAGATCTTTTTTGATCTTGTTGATAGATCTTTCCCATTTCCTGTAAAGCTCAATGGGTTTAGGATAATTTGTAATATCATATTCCCAAGGAATTAGCACTTGTAAATTATTAAGATCTGATAACTCCGGAATCCAGGTTCTTATAAATTCCTGTGCCTTGTATTTATTTGATTGGTTAACAGGATTGGTATAGTAGATCTCATATGCCTGCACATGCCAATTCAACCAATTTGCACTTACATAATAATCTATAAGCTTACTTTCAAAATAAGCCGCTCCCCAGGTCCAATCTATTTTAAGATCGTGTACTAAATAACTTGCGCAATTTACACGTCCACGATTGCTCATAAATCCAACTTTATTCAATTGTCTCATATGCGCATCTATAAAAGGAATTCCTGTGTTTCCATCACACCATCTGTTAAAGATGGTCTCATTATTTTCAAAAGCTACGTCCTTATTTTTAAACCCCTCCGTTTTAAAGATCTTATCTCCAAATCGCATTCCTTTAAACGTAAAATAATCTCTCCATACCAGTTCAAAAACCAACCACCAGGTGCTTTGATTTTTCTTTATGCGTTCTTCATATTTTTTAACTACCCAATAAATCTCTCTAGGAGATATACATCCTAAGGCTAAATAAGGCGAAAACTTAGAGCTATAATCTAAGCCTTCAGATCTATTTCTTGTCCACCTGTAGCCTGTCAACAATTCAGATTCAAACGTATAATAATGTAGCCTTTCTAAACCTGCATCTTCTCCACCTTCTACAAAAGGAATAGCATTATTATACTCCTCTTCAGAAAATCCGAATAATTTATAAGATGGGAAATTGGTATTTTTTACGTTTGCAACTGCATTTAAAGCGGTTGGAGTTTTAAAGACCACTCTAGGGGTACTTTCTTTAGAGGCTGGAATTCTATATGCTTTACTGGTTAAAGGTATATTCTCTATCTCAAAAGGGATATCGTCTTTATGGTATAAAGTTTTACCCCAATAAAATTGAAAATCTATTTTTGGAAGTTGATCTTGTACATCAACAACTATTTTCAACTCTTCCGAAGCATATTCTTCCTCTCCAAAAATAAAATTGATGTTATACTCATTAACTATTTTAGGAATTTGCTCTGCAGCAATACCTGAACAAATGATTAGGGGTGCTCCAAGAAATTCTAAATTCTTTTTCAACGTTAAAACAGATTGTTCTAAAAATTTAAATCTATTGATATCTGCTTTTCTAAAGCCAAGATCTAAATTTTGAAATAGATCTTGCTCCACACAAAAACAGAACACTAGCTCATCGCATTGTGAAATTGCCTGGCACAAAGATTCATTATCATGCAATCTTAGATCATTTTTAAACCATACCAAACCTCTTTTCATAGACGTTTCAATTTGAGCTTTTAGTAGTAATTACAAGTGTGGAGCAACTAATCATTTCACATCGCATCCTCTTCAAAATCCACCAAGTTTAAAGATGAATCCTTAGAGGTGCTTAAATTGGTTGAGAGATCAAAAAGATGTGCTTCTGTCTCAAAAAAGTGCATCATATACCCTGCAGTATTAACAAATATTACAATATCATCTATTGCAGGTAAATTGGGTAATGTTATTTTCCTTTTTAATAATACATCTCGCTCCAAGCAATAAGCCCCGGTAAAAAATACATCTACTTCTGGCCCTGAAGCCTCCTCCTTAAAGATCACAAAGGGATCTAATAAAAAATCTGCACTAGAACTCATCATCTGGCTCATATTCATATCTAAACCTACCAACCACTGTCCCTTAGCGTCTCTTTTACGATGCACAACTTTTGCTACCGTCATTCCAACCTGATTTAGCAAAGATCTACCCGGTTCCATTCTAAATTGGATGTTTTGAGATTTTAACCTAGAAGCGTTAGAAAGATTAGCTTCATTTTTAAAATGCAACACCTCCTCCAAAAATGTTACTCCATTTACTTTATTAAAAAATGGATATGTATTAAGTTTTCCCTTTAGTACACCATCAATATTTTCAAAACCTAAGCCATTATTATTGAAGGTTTCTGTATTATTATTTTGTAGAACTGCATCTTTCAATTTATACTGAAAAGAGTTCCACTCGTCTTCATCTTTTAAATAATTCATTGTGATCCCACCACCAATATCTATAAATTTTATATGTATGTCTTGCTGCGCTAGATCCTCAGCTAATTCTAAACTATCGCTTAAAGCCTTGCCTCTTTGTGAAGTGGAATAACCGTCTAAGTGAAAATGTAAACCATTAATATCAAAAGCATCTTCAGCTTCTAATTGCTTAAGATCTTTAAATATAAGATCTCTAATACTATCTATATCAAATCCAAATCTGCTATACAATTTTTCTCCGGCTACAGTAAAACCACTAATTCTTAAACCAATATTCGCTTTTTTTCCTAGCTTACGAGCAGTCTTAATAGTGAGCAGTATTTCATCCCAATTATCTAAAATTATAGGAATCTGATGCTCTATGGCCAGCTCAATTTGGTCTGAAGTTTTTATAGCAGAGGTCAGCACTACATTTTCTGAATTTCCACCTAACTGAATACATTGCTGTAACTCTTTAAAGCTCGCAGTATCTACCCCAATTTTATCATGGAATGCACGTTTTACAAGACTCGTACATTTATTTGCCTTTCGGGCATAATAGATTTGATAGGAAAGATCTAAGTTATCTAAGGCTTCTCTAAAGATTGAAATATTAGTTGAAAAAGATTGCAACTGATGAATATTAATGGGTGAACCATACTTTTCTAGCAAATCTGTTAACAAAGCTCCTTTATTAAATAAATTATCCATCCATGGGGATGTAATAGGAGTTAATCCACTTTCAATATTTCCTTTACTATATTCCATTATATTGTTTCAATTTTTTTCATTTTTAAAATATCCAGAACTACAGATCGCGCCCATGAGGAGGCATAATTATTTCGTGTTCTAGACAATGTATCATTATCAAAGGTGTTGCCTTCTGTGGGGGTTCCATAAAATGTAATATCCTTAAGAGTAATCCCATCGATATTTATAGGATTTCCGAAGGTGTTCATTTTTATCTTTGAAGACTTTTCATCATTTTCATTTTCTATGCATTCTGTTATAATCCCTCTTGTAATTAAATTTGTGAAAAGTTGAGATCTATTTTTTTTAGAATCACCTCTAGGGATGGTAGCATTTATAAGCATATCAAATTCTGAAGAAATTGAACCTGTCTTTAAAATATGCTTGCTTAAATTCTCATCAAAATGATATTTTGAATTTTTAATATGATCAAAATTTATAATACCAGCTTCTGCCAGTGCTAAAACCTTTTTCATATTATATAATGGAGGACCATAAGAAAGCCTGTTAAATAGTCCAAAATAATAAGAATCGAACTTATGTTTTGAGTATGACGCTAATACCCCGGCTACATATAGCTCATTGAACATCGGGCTGATCCTAGACCAGCAATTATAAACTGCACAAATAGGCGTATTCTTTTCTACATCAAAAATATCCTGCCTAATTTTTTCTATGATATCTCCTGAAGTAAGCATTGATTTATCATAAAAGCAATTCTCGATCTTTTTCCAATCAAAAGCAAGTACATCATTATTTACATGAAAATCTAAAACTTGTTTTTCAACTAATTTAAAATCATCATTAAACCTCAGCTCATTATTATATCTAGCAAACAATTGCTCGTAATATGAATAATACATATCTTTTAGTACCATCGGCAGAACTTCTTTTTCAAAGTTTATATTATGCTTAGATAATAGTTTGTTTATAAAAGATTGCGTGAAATATCGAAGCTGCGTAGTATTTTCTTTGTTCCCTTTTCTGGGTATCATAGGCAAGCCGGTTCTGGTAATAACAGCAATTTTAGATGGTTCTTGCCCAGAAGGAATATATTCTAGATCTCCATTTTGTTTAGTTTTAAAAATACCCCCTCTCCCCTCAGAAAGTTCTAGTACGGTATCTATAAATGTTAAACCAAATCCTTTTATACAAACAGCAGTATCTGCATTTATAATTTTTAGATTCTTAGTAACCGGATAAATAAATTCTATTTGATTTCTGTTACTAGCTTTAGAAACAGCAGGTCTAAACCAAAAATGCCCTGTAGTAAGTAAAATTTTGGAAAATCTATCCATTCCCCAATCTTCATTTTCAGTTTTAATAGCATAATTAGTACCTACAACTTTAAGATCTACAATTGTATCTATGTGTGGTATGATAGTGATATTTTTAGAACAAGCTTTGGTTAATTCAAGATAACTATGCTCTAAGTAAGAACCAACCAGAGCGCGTGGGGAATAATAGGGAATGGAATTGGAAGCTAATTGAAAACTGTTTGCAGAAGCTTTCCAGCTGCTAAAACTTTCAATATTAGCAATCATTTTTGGAGCTTTCTCGATATTGATATCAATATTCTTATCTTCATAATTCATCAAAAGAAACTGAGGCTGATCATTCCTATAAACATCACCAGATCCAAAAAACTTAGTTCTATTATAGATGTGAATTTCAATACGCTGCTCAGGTATCTTATCATTGATTTCTGCGAGCAATCTTTCCAAGCCATAAAGCCCTTTAGGCCCAAATCCAATGATAGCAACTTTATAAATTTCTTTTTTTATATCTATATAACCACTATTCATTATTAAGAAATGAAAGGTTATTATCTTTAGAATTAAAATTATCTAAGATCCAATCGCTACTATATATTGTATCTAGATATCGCTCTCCCCTATCACAAATAATCATACCGCAAGAACTGCCTTTAGGAATTGAGTCTGCATATTTATTTATAGCAGAGATGGCTCCACCTGTAGAACCACCGGCAAGAATACCTTCGTTCTTTAGTAAAGACCAACACCCTTTTACACATTCTAGATCACTTACTTTTACAGCATCATGAACAAAATTCTTATCTAAGAAATTAGACTTTACACTAGAACCATGACCAGGAATTAGCCTGTTGGATTTTTCATCACCAAATAAAATACTTCCTAAAGCATCTACTGCAATAAGTTTTGTTTTAAGGCGGTTCTGTGAGATATAATCTGCACACCCCATTAATGTTCCACAAGTACTAACCGTCACAAATAGATAATCTAGAGGATCTTCCAGTGCTCCAAACATCTCTTTCATAGTAACCAGATGGGCCTCTGGATTTTTCTTATTCCCATATTGATTGGTCCAAAAACTATTAGGGATATTTTCTAAAAGCTCATGAACTCTTTGTAGTCTTGCTCCCAGAAATCCCTTTTCCGGATCGGGTTTGGTAACATATTCTATTTTTGCTCCGTAAGCATTAAGTAACTTCTTTGTATGAGAATTGATTTTAGGATCTACTACCACGATCAATTTCAATTTAAAATATAAGCAAGCCTGTGCCAAACCAAGAGCCATATTTCCAGAACTAGACTCGATTATGGTATCTCCAGGCTTTATATAACCTAAAAGTAATGCCTCTTTTAAAATATTAACAGAAGTTCTATCTTTCAAACTTCCGCTTGGATTTGCCGCTTCCATCTTTCCATACACCTTAAAATTAGAAGCTGCAAAAACCCTGTTCAACTCTATTAATGGTGTATTCCCAATGCTGTCAATAACATTTTTTAAAGTTGAATTATGTATAACCTCTGAATGCTGCATTATTATGTGAATTGAATATTGCTACTAATTGGGATTGAAAACAGTTTATAAGTACTCAAAGCATGACATATCTGCATTGAATGAATAAATTTAATAGACAAAAATAATTATCTAAAATAGATGAACTTTATAAGTTATAAAGTGCCATGTTTCCTATCATACCTTTCCTCCTGCTTTTTCTCTTTTCTTTCCTTATACATTCTATAGCCTTGATAAATTACCTGAGCAACTGTAAATATTCTGAAGAACTTTTTCATATTTATATGTTTAAGATTAATAGATATTAGCAAAGCGCTAGACCTGAAATTATGTTTTTAACGAATTGTAATTCACTGAACGCCTTCATAAAGGAGAAAGAACGTTCAGGTCTACAAAATTATCAGAAGTAGTGTTTAGAGTAAGACTATTTGGTAAAATTTTCACATAAATTAAAGATTATTAGTTAATTAATGTAAAGTGCTCTTAATGGTACGAAAAGTTTTAAAATCATAAAATGGTTTGACCAGATCAAGGTCAAATCGAGATTTTCTTAAAAATGCATAGTTCAAAAATTAGCTGTTATAAGATCAAAATTGGTTTTATTAAATCATCTTCAAATTAAAACATCCCCAAACATTAGAATTCGTTAAACTTTACTAAAAGATATGGGATAGCTCAAATTTAAAGGGGCTTGGTATATTTATTGTCCAATCGTTACTATGGATTATATACATGACAATAAGACGAACAAAGAAGGATTTGTTGAAATTATAGGTGCTAGACAAAATAATCTAAAAAATGTTTCTTTAGATATACCCAGAGATGCATTAGTCGTTTTCACAGGAGTTTCTGGTTCCGGAAAATCTTCTCTAGCATTTGGTACTTTATATGCCGAAGCTCAAAGAAGATATCTTGAATCTGTCTCACCTTATGCAAGAAGACTATTTCATCAAATGCCTATTCCAGAAGTAGATCAAATTGAAGGCTTACCTCCAGCAGTAGCATTACAGCAACAACGAAGTTCTGGATCTACACGATCTTCTGTAGGATCTGTAACCACGCTATCTAATTTACTTAGAATGTTATATTCTCGGGCAGGAGATTATCCACAGGGACAATCACTATTATATGCAGATTCATTTTCTACAAATACCCCAGAAGGTGCGTGTCCTGTTTGTCATGGTCTTGGTAGAGTTTATGAGGTTACCGAGAGCAGTATGGTTCCAGATGATACCTTAACAATAAGAGAACGAGCTATAGATGCATGGCCAACAGCATGGCAGGGTAAAAATCTTCGAGATATTTTAGTTACGCTAGGATACGATGTAGATGTGCCTTGGAAAGATCTTCCTAAAAAAGACCGAGACTGGATCTTATTTACAGATGAACAGCCACAAGTTCCTGTGTATAGAGATCTTGGGAAAGAAGAAGTTAAGAAAGCAATAAAAAATAAGATGGAGCCAAGTTATATGGGAACCTATATTGGTGCTAAAAAACATATACTCCATACGTTTTCAAATTCGCAAAGCGCATTAATGAAAAAGCGAGTATCAAAATATATGCTTAGTAGTGAATGTCCTAGTTGCCATGGTAAGCGACTACGTAAAGAATCGCTATCTGTAACTTTTGAAGGATATGATATTGCAGATATATCAAGACTACCTTTAAAAAAATTACTTTCAATCTTTACACCTTATAGTAATGGTACTGCTCCTGCATTAATACAATTAATTAAAAAACATCAGGAAAAAGGAATGGTAGCGCAACGCATTGCAGAAGATCTTGTTGCTCGCGTAAATGTATTAATAGAATTAGGACTTGGGTATTTGTCTTTAGAGCGTAATACGCCTAGCCTTTCTCCTGGGGAACACCAAAGGTTGCGTCTTGCAACTCAAGTACGCAGTAATTTATTTGGAGTAGTATACGTTTTAGATGAACCATCTGCCGGACTTCACCCCGCAGATACCGAAGCATTATTAAAAACATTAGATGGCCTTAAAGCCACAGGGAACTCTTTATTTATAGTGGAACATGAATTAGATGTTATACGCCACGCAGATTGGATAGTAGATGTTGGTCCAGAAGCCGGAGAAGGTGGTGGAGAAATATTATATAGTGGCGCTCCTAAGGGATTAAAAGAAGTTGCTAGATCTAAGACCAGAGAACATTTGTTTAATGAGCTTCCATTTAAACAACTTACCGCTCGAGAACCCTCTGGATGGTTAAAACTGAAAGGAGTTACAAGAAATAATTTAGAAAATCTAAATGTCTCTTTCCCAATAGGAGTTTTAACAAGCGTTACTGGAATATCTGGTTCCGGAAAAAGCAGTTTGGTAAGTCAGGTTTTAGTAGAATTGATCGCTAATCATTTAGGGAAATCTCCCGTGATAGAAGATGAGGTAGAGGATGAACTTCAAAACGAAACTATCGAAACTTTGGGTGGTGAAATTTCGGAAGGGTCTGAGCATATTAAAAGAATGGTAGTGGTGAATCAAAAACCAATTGGAAGAACTCCTCGATCTAATTTAGCAACCTATACAGGATTATTTGATGTAGTTAGAAAATTATTCGCCTCTACAAAGTTGGCGAAATCTCGTAAATATAATGCTGGAAGATTTTCATTTAATGTAGGAAAAGGGAGATGCCCAAATTGTGATGGAGAAGGTTTTGTTATGGTAGAACTATTATTCCTACCTAGTGTTTATGCTCCATGCCCGGTTTGTAATGGTACTAGATATAATGAAGAAACTTTGGAAGTAGAATATCAGGGTAAGAATATTGCAGACGTTTTAAGCATGACCGTTAATGAGGCTTTAATATTCTTTGAAAATGAAGATAGAGTTTATCGTACTCTTAAAGTTTTAAAAGATGTAGGACTAGGCTATCTAAGATTGGGGCAACCAGCTACAGAACTCTCCGGTGGAGAAGCGCAGAGAATAAAACTGTCTAAAGAACTTCAGCGTGTAAATAGAGCAAACACACTATATGTGTTAGATGAGCCTACTACAGGACTTCACCCTACAGATGTTGAAAAGCTACAATTGCAATTAGCAAGGTTAGTAGATTCTGGAAATACGGTAATTGTTGTAGAACACGATATGCAAATTATTGCCGGAAGTGATTGGGTAATAGATATTGGTCCAGGTGCAGGAGATGAAGGAGGGAAAATTGTAGCAGAAGGTATCCCTCAAAATGTAGCAAAAAATAAGCAAAGTAAAACTGCTAAATATCTAGATCGAACTCTGAAAGGTAATCAATAGCCTCAACTTTATTTTATTAGAAGATCAGAAATTTAAGACGGAGCCCTCCCCAAGGTTCTGTCTTTTTTTTTTATAAATTTAAGTAAAAGCAGCACGTGTAAGATCTTTATATAAGAAGCTTGATAACTATTTAAAAAATAAGATCAGTTAAATAAAAACCTTAAGTTTTATTTATAACAGAGCTATAAATTTTTTTGTTTCTTAAGGCTAAATGAAATTATAAACACAATGAAAGCAATACATATAACAAAATCTGGAGGTCCGGAAGTTTTACAAATAAGAGAAACTCCTAAACCTAGTATAGAAAAAGATGAAGTTCTTATAAAGGTAAAGGCAGCGGGAGTTAATCGTAGTGATGTTATTACCAGAAAGAATACCAAAGCTTACGGAAAAGGAGTTACGGAAGCGTTAATTCCAGGGTTGGAAGTATCTGGAGAAATAGCGGAGATTGGTGAAAATGTACATAATAAGAAAATTGGTGATAAAGTTTGCGCATTAATTGCTAGCGGAGGTTATGCAGAATACGTTGCAGTAAAAAGTTCACATTGTCTTCCAATTCCAGAAGGTGTGAGTCTTATAAATGCAGCATCACTACCGGAAACTATCTTTACGGTTTGGTTTAATGTATTTCAGTTAGGGAATCTCCAACCAGGAGAGAAATTATTAATTCATGGAGGAACCAGCGGAATAGGCACTATGGGCTTGCAAATGGCAAAAGCTATGGGTTCTAAAACTTTTACTACTGCAGGGAGCGACGAAAAGATCGAATTTTTAAATAATATGAATGTGGGAAAAGCTATCAACTATAAAAAAGAAGCTTTTGAAGAAGTTTTAAAAGACGAAAAGATAGATGTGATCTTAGATATGGTTGGAGGAGATTACACTCAAAAGAATCTTGATATTCTTAATAAAAAAGGGAGACTTATAAATATTAATGGGATGAAGAGTAATGACGTAAATATCAATTTACGAACTATAATGAGTAAAAATCTTACTATGACAGGAAGCTTTCTTAAGCCTCAAGATGCATCAGTAAAAACCAAAATAGCCGAAGAGGTGGAAAAGAATATATGGCCACTTTTTAGTTCAGAAAAGATCAAAACTATTATTTATAAAAAGTTTCCTTTAGAAAAAGCTGCAGAAGCACATAAGCTAATGGAAAGCAGCGAGCATATTGGTAAGATCCTGCTCACCATAGACTAAAGAAAATTGAATCAACGCAAAACTAAAAAATCCTCTCAGTTTCCTGAAAGGGTTTTTTTTAGGTAATTTTATACAGTTAACTAGTGGGTGATGAACTTGTAACCTTGATAAAAAGTTTAGAATCTGTCATAGAAATTTCACACCTTGCAGGTGCTACAGTTGCGTAGGTATTCCCACAGGTCGGACATAAATAGTAAACTGTTGCTAAGGTATTATCTGTTCCTGCTTCCAAAGCCTTCAAGGCTTCAATATAAAAGTCACGATGTTTTTGTTCCACTTTATAGGCATAAGTAAGACTAATTTGAGCCATATAATTACCAGCAGCATTGGCGTCTTTTATAAAGTTAGGATACATGGTATTGAATTCATAACTTTCTCCTTCAATGGCTTCTTTCAGATTTTCTGCAGTGGTGTTTACTGAGAATTCAGGAGTGATCTCAGGAATGGATTCTCCCATTCTTAGCAAAACCACTTTATGGTTATTTGCATGAATAAGCTCTGCACCAGACGCTGCTTTAAATAACAATGCTATTTCGGGATGTCCTTCTTCTGCTGCCTTTTTACTATAAGCCGCATATTTAAAATGTGCTGTGGTTTCGCCTTTATATGCATCATGCATGTTTGTTATAGTTAATTGTTGCGGATCTTGACTCTTTTCATCTATTGTTGAGTTTGAACTTGCTTCTGCTTCCGCAATTTCGCTGGAATCCGTTTTCTTTTCGATTTTCTCATTACAAGATTGAAATAATGTTGTAAGAGAGAACGCTGCTACTAAGAATACTAAAATTGATTTTTTCATGGTATTATTATTATTAAAATTATTTTGAAATTATATTTCAGATAACGATTATTATAGACCTTTTTTATTCCGCTGATGGATCCCCAAAATCTGGAAGTTCCAATTATATGCCTGCACCATGTTTAAATACTAATTCGCCACCCAGATATCCCGTTCTGGCAACAGAGGCTACCAACACGAGAAACAAAAGAAAAGTTGACCATTTCAACCAAGTTCTTTGATAATTAAAAAAATACATACTAGCTCTAATTAGCGCGGTGATAATTGCCAACCAAAGGGTAATAGTTGCTGCTTCTTCATGTATTTCCAATGGTTCCTGAAGAATACCGTCTGTCATTCCATCTCCAGCATAACTACCACTCACATAGGCTACAATTGCCCCAATTGCTCCTAATAGCAATAAGCAAAATGATGCTTTTTTAACAAAATGACTCTTGCTTAAAAGGCTTAATAATTCAAATAGAAATCCCGCTAATAATAAGGCGATGGGAAAATGAATAACCATAGCATGTATGTGTGGTGCTGTGAACATAATTTGATGTTTTTTAAAATTGTTTTTCGAGCAGCATTTTAAGGCCGGTAACTGAGCTGATAAAAAACTAGATTCTTATATAGATCGCTAGTTGTAACCTCAGCTTGAATATTTTGAAGACTCATTGCAGAATTAACAATATCAAAAAGGCTGCAATGATGTATTATATACGGTTGTAATCCAAGTTTTTTATTATTCTTTGGATTAATATTGGTTCCACGTTTATGGTTATTTCCATTCTGATATAAGATTAGATAAAATTGGCCATCAGACACAAATTTTTAGATTTTTTTTTAAAAACTCGTACCGCTTTGCCTCAATAGGTTTCATCATGAATTACAATCGTGGGAATCAGAAAAATTTCGCTCATCATTAATACGTTTTATTTGAGTTACAACTTCCCTTTAGACTGACATTTAAAACTTTCAAATGCTTTAACCCGCGTTTACTATACTCTTATTTCTAATTGATCAGTATAATTTTTAAGGCTTTTTCTAATTCAGCATTACCAAACACTTCATAAGCTTTCATAATTTCTTCTAGCTTAAAGTGGTGGGTAATTAATTTCTGAGGTTGGATTCTATCTGAAATGATCGTTTTGAGAAGCATGGGAGTTGTATTTGTATTTACAAGCCCCATGGTGATGGTAATATTCTGAATCCATAAATCCTGAATTTTTAGCTCAACGCTTTTTCCATGTACGCCAATGTTGGCGATATGCCCTCCTGGTTTAACGATCTGCTGGCAGATATCAAAAGTTGCAGGAGCACCTACGGCTTCTATGGCCACATCTACACCCTCAACAGTTTCAGTCAATATTTTTTTAATGGCATCTTCTGAACCAGAATTAATAGTTTCTGTTGCTCCCCATTTTTTTGCCAATTCCAGACGATTTTCATCCAGATCTATCATAAATATTTTGGAAGGAGAATAGAACTGAGCTGTTAGCAGAGCAGACATTCCAATTGGACCCGCACCTATTATGGCGATCGTATCACCTGGTTTAACACATCCATTTATTACTCCTATTTCATGACCCGTAGGAAGTATGTCACTAAGCATAACCAAAGCTTCATCATCCACCTCATTTGGGGCTTCATAAAGGCTATTATCCGCATGTGGGATCCTAACATATTCTGCTTGCGTACCATTAATTAGATTCCCCAATATCCATCCGCCGTCTTTACAATGAGCATACATTTGTTTTTTGCAATATTCACAGGTACCACAGGCGGTGATACATGAAATGATCACCTTATCCCCTTTCTTGAAATTAACCACACCAGCACCTACTTCCTCTATCACACCTACACCTTCATGCCCTAAGGTGGTGCCAGGTTTTACGCTTGGAGTTTTGCCGTGTAAAAATTCCTAAATCTGTTCCACAAATAGTTGTCTTAAGTATCTTTACTATAGCATCTGTTGGTAATTTTATCTCGGGTTTTAAAACCTCTTTGTAAGATATTTTCCCAGGACCACCATATACAAGACCTTTCATAGTTTTTTTAAGAGTAGAAGAATTATTGGAATGGATTTTATCTTTTGATAACATTTTATTAGACATCTCTCAGCTATTCTTTAATAATTGATATTCAGTGATTTACGTACAGCTAAGTTATAGGAAGGCTAAGCGCCAAAACATGATGAATATCAGTTATGCATTTAATCTGAAGAAACAATATTACTACGCTAATTAAAATTGGAAGAAATTGAACCTCAATTTATTAGAAATGGAAGCAATAAAGTAATCGCATGAAAACAGTGGAGATCTATTTAAAAATGAAAAATCCAGAATTATATAAATTCTATGTAAAACTAAAAGATCTAGGGCACTTCATAATGCCCATTTTAGAAAATAAGTATGGATTGTAAAAGTAGATCAAAAACATATTTCAATTAAAACACCTCAAACTTTAGATCAATAATATAAACCTAATGGGAAAAAGATAATAAGATTTGGATCCAATATTTCAGATAAGATGAAATGTTTATAATATCTTGACAGATAAAGTATTTATAAAATCATGAATCTAAGTTGCTTTTGAAAATAGTATTAGAATTAAAGTAACTTATTTCACTACATCAAAAAACCATAGAAATTTTGATAATCAATAAATTATATATTTTGCTTATTGTTTTTTATTTCAATCATTCTTACTCTGAAGAATATATTGAAATTAATTACAAAGGAATAGAAGGAGTTATTCTTTGTGAGGAATATTTCTCTTTAAGATATCGAGAAACTTATAATATTTACAACTTATCTTTTAAAGAAGTTTATGAATTAGAAAACTATCTTGAGAGAAGTGAAAATCGGTATCCCTCTTATTTTAGAAAGTATCAAGGCTTAATTAAGGATGGAAAAAAATTATCAATATTAAATTGATAAATCCAGTGTATAAAGATCAGTATTCTCCAAATTGGAATGAAGATAAAACCGTATATATTCACGAATGTAACACAAGGACTATTGTATATAGTTTTTCTGAAAAAAAATTATAATGAATAAACTTAATGAATGTGGAGATTAGCCAAAAAGCTTAGCGTATAAAAGGCTTAAAGAAAAAAATGAAATGCTCTTTTATTGGAATCGACGAAAGAAAGTGAATTTTTACGACAAGATATAAAACTGTTAAACCCGATAAATACCTGTTATACCGAGTTATTTAAAAAGCTGTATATTCTGTACCAATTAGAAACAAGAAAGGCTTCACATTTTTGTGAAGCCTTTCTTTCCTAGTAGCGGGAACTGGACTCGAACCAGTGACCTTCGGGTTATGAGATTGAAGTTAGTATATATTAAAATATATCAAAACCCAGCAAATACAATGATTACCAGTGTTTAAAATATTTTATATATTCAATAGAAATGGTTTAAAACCAAATTATTCTGTACCTATTCTGTACCCCTTTTTATTCTTTTGATTATCTTTATACAACTATATATAATATTATGGCTAGTATAAAAATTGTTCGAAGGAAAAATAAAGAAAGAAAGGACGGCACTGCCCCTCTCACTTTGAGAATTAGCGACAATTACAAAACTAGCTATAAATTTATCGGACAATATGTATTGGAAAAGGATTGGGATAAAAACGCAGGAAAAGTAAAAAGAACACATCCTTATTCCCAGAAGCTAAACAATTTCCTGTTGAAAAAGTTAACTGAGGCCAATGATATATATTTCGATTCTAAGATAGAACTCACAACTAATCAAGTCAAACAAAAATTAAAAGGTGCAGGAGGTTCTAAATCATTCTTCGCTGTCGCTACAGATAGAATAAAAAACAAATATGAGCGGGGCACATTTTCTGTAGTAAAATCTGAACTATCTATTCTTTACAACTTACAAGAGTTTTTAAACTTTAACATAGCCAAGGGAAAAGAAATCAGCATTCAAGAAATAAAGCTTCGCAGAAAAGAGCGAGTTAGCAATGGACGAAAAGGCAACCATTCATTTATAGATTCCATAGAGCAATTCAAAAAGAATAAATCCCTAAAATTTCAGGATATAAACGAAGCTTTCCTAGATAAATACAAAGACTTCTGTCTGGTTTATTTAGGACAAAAAACTCGTACGATTACAAATCAACTTATCTTCATTCGTACCTTATTTAACAAAGCTATCAAAACTGGGGTTGTTGATGCGAAGTTCTATCCCTTTGGTGGAGAAAAAGAAAAAATACGTATAGGTTCAAGCCATAAAATTGGTCTTACTTCTAAAGAAATTGAAAAAATTGAAATCTTAAAATTAGAACCAAATACTTCTATTTGGCATACCAAAAACGTGTGGCTAATTGCGTTTTATTTTGCAGGTATTAGAATTTCCGATGCTGTTCAACTAAGATGGTCAGATTTTAAAGATGACAGACTTCTTTATGTGATGCACAAAAATGAAAAGCCCGTTAGTTTAAAAATACCTCAAAAAGCAATTAAAATCTTAAATCTATACAAAAAAGGTAAGGATGAAAACAATGGTTATGTTTTTCCATTTCTTAGATCTGTAGAGATATCTAATATTGAGGATATATTTAAGAAAACAAGAAATGCTACTAAACTCTTTAATAAGTATTTGAAGTGCATCGCTACAGAATGCAACATTGACAAAAATTTATCTAATCACATCGCGCGACACAGTTTCGGAAATATTGCTGGTGACCGAATCCATCCATTGATGCTTCAGAAACTATATAGACATAGTGATTTAAAAACTACCTTGAATTATCAGGCAAATTTTGTCCATAGAGATGCAGATGATGCTTTGGATAGTGTTGTGAATTTTTAGTTTTATTTGTACTTGAAATTATTACTAAAAAAGGCTTGGAGAAATTTGGAATTTGTATTATATATTACAAATAAAGAGAACTTACATTTGAGGTCTTCTCGCTACTGCCTTACGGATCATTCAATCCTAACCCTGAATTTTTTAAAAGTCGGTGCACCTTCACGAAAAGAAAAATTCTTTATATGGCAAACGTATACGGAGCAAACTAGGTGGAGGCCATTATTATTTAGGCAACTCTTGCAACCGTCATACCACAGATGGTATTGAGGCGGTTATACAGTACGCCTATATGGATACAATGCCTTGACAAATAGAATTTGAACAAGTTTTCTAAAGGCCTACCTTTAAATATCAGGATATTTATGTATCATACGATTTCTAAAAAAGTCCGAAAATTAAAGGGTAAGATAAATTCTGGTAACACAACTTATAATTTGGGAGAAATAATCTATCATACACCATTCGGATTTATATACGCTTTGGATTCAGAACCAATCCGGGATGACTTTTGTGAAATTACCGATGTTAAAAAGTTTGAATTAAATCAAACTTTGCATGTAAGATTAATGATACTTTACCTCGCACCTAAAATCTATATCTCAGGCTTGTATAGTTGAAGTCAGAAAAGTCGTTACTAAAGTAACATTTATCCAAGAAACCATTTCCAGCGCAACCACCTTTGATAAAGAATATTTATTTATAGGATGAAATGACCTTTTAAATTTAGGGGTTATGTGCAAATCGCATTTTTATTTGCCAAATACGCAATACCCTGTACTTTCTAAATTTTTTAATTAGAATGGGAATATTAGATGCGGAAGATTACAAAAATTAGCAAACTACGTTTTTAGTTTTATTATCAATCCACCAAAAAAAATTTTCCGAAGAATCGTAAAAGAACTTGGTTATTCAAGTAGTGTCGGATTCCCTTTAATCCAATAAGTTTTCAATTAACACTCAAGAAACCTAATTTACACTTTCATCGCTTTCAGATTACGTGGTCAATAGTATGAGCTTCACTATACTTTAAACACTCTCAACATTCTATAAATGAAAGAGCTTTAAAATATTTAATGGGACTGTTAAAATTCTTGATCTTAAGATCAAAATTTCACTAAAAGACACTCTTATAAGTTTATATTACCTAATTTTACATTTATGAAGAACAACTTTCATAGAGTATTGTCTGTTTGTATGGCGCTTGGAGTTCTATTTACTACCACGTCATTCACAGTTGATATGCACTTCTGTGGAAAGGCACTGGTTGATTTTTCTTTAGTGCAAAATGTCCAGACCTGCGGAATGGAAAAACAACAATCCAAAAAAAGTTGCGAAAAGGGTTTTTCTAAAAAGTCCTGTTGTTCGGATAAGCAAATAGCGGTTGATGGTCATGATGATTTGAAGTCATCATTCAATAAATTTACTTTTGAGCAACAAACATTTGTTGCTACTTTCTTCTATACATATATCAATTTATTTGAGGGACTTGATGAAAATGTCATCCCTTTCAAAAATTACTCGCCGCCCTTTCTCATACGGGATGTGCAAAAACTACACGAGACGTATTTAATTTGATCTAACACAGCAGTACCCCATCCCAAAGTTTGAAATATGGGAAATTCTGCCCTGTGAAATCTCCGGTTTTGGATTCACTTTATAAAATAAAGAGATTATCCATATCAAATTATATAAATATGATCCATAATTATTAAAAGATTTCTTTTCCATTCTCCCTAAATTTCGATTAAAGTTTTTAACTATCCTATTTCGTTAAATATTTTTTCAGGAACATTGACCCACATTTTGGGTTTTCGAAAGGTTTTAAAATTAAATAGTATAATAAACGAAAGGGATTGGTTGATTTTAATTAGGAATTATAATACTGTATGTTTTTTGCACCGGGCAAAAAAACCAAAAAAAGCGCAAGGCTGTCTTGAAAATTCTGTATGAAAGGTTTTTCAAAGTAGAAATCAGAATAAAAGAATATTTGGAACAAAGTCCTATAAAATCTCTAATAAGAAACAAATTTTCAATCGAAAGAAAATTTTTAAAATAAACAATAATCAATTTAAAATAGATCAAAAATGAAAAAGACAAGTATAAAAATGGGAATCTTAACCATGGCTGTGTTAGCGCTCACCACAATATCCTGTAAAGATGGGAATAAGGAGGAAGCTCCCATACCAATGTCAAGCGAAATGCAGCTGGAAGATGGAACTAATAATGGTGATTCAGAAAGGTTAATGGCAAACAATTCAGGCAACAGTGCTTCCGAAGCTATTATTGATAATTACCTCAAAATTAAAAATGCCCTGGTTGCAGATAATCAAGAGGAAGCTGCCAAAGCTGGGGGTCTGTTGATATCGGATTTTGAAAAATTTGATAAAACTTCGTATTCTTCTGAGGAGCAAAAAGAATTGACCGATATTATTGAAGATGCAAAGGAACAAGCCGAACATATTTCAGAAAGTCCTATGGATCATCAACGAGAGCATTTTGATATTCTCAGCAAGGATGTTATCGATATGATTGCTATTACTGGAACCGATAAGAAGTTGTACCAGGATTTTTGCCCAATGTATAATAACAAGAAAGGGGCTCAATGGCTTAGCAGTACAGAAGAAATCAAAAACCCGTTCTTTGGAAGCAAAATGATGAATTGTGGAGAAGTTCAAAAAGAGATTAATTAATCATAACCTATAAGGTATTCCTCGCCCTTCAGGGGAATACTTGTAGGTTTAATTGAATATTTCGATGAAGATTCCAAAAATCATAGCATTTATTCTATTGGTAGCTTTTATAGCCATCCAATTTTTCCCTACCAGTCGCAACCAAAGCAACGTTGTCCCTCACACCGATTTTATGGTTGTTAACAATGTGCCAGCCAACATAGAGAACAAAATTCAGGTCTCCTGTTATGACTGTCATAGCAACAATACCGCTTACCCTTGGTACAATAAAGTACAACCGGTTGCCTGGTTTCTGGAAGATCATATAAAAGAAGGAAAGGCTGAGTTAAATTTTAATGAATGGGATGAATATTCAGACCGAAGAAAAAACAGCAAGCTAAGGTCAATTATCAGTCAAATTGAAGATGATGAAATGCCACTGGACTCTTATACAATTATTCATGCGGATGCAAAATTTTCCGAAGATGAAAAATCTGAAATTATAGCGTATATGGCCCAGTTGAAAAATAGTTTATAACATTAAAAACAAGAAAATGAAAAATCTAAAAATGAGTATAGCAGCAATGTTATTGATGGCAGTTTCTTTTGCAAATGCACAGGAAAAGATGAATCACGAACACGGAGATATGAAAGGAGACATGAAAATGGATCATAGTAAAATGGCGAATATGAAAAGTGATGCAAAGGCAGAGGCGATTTTAAGTGACTATTTCAACTTAAAGAATACTTTGGTGGCAGATGACACCAAAAAAGCAGCCCAAGAAGGATCCAAATTGGTAGCTTCCCTAAAGGCTTTTAATGCCAGCAGCTATTCAAAAGAAAACCAAAAAGAGCTGGCCGATATCATTGAAGATGCTACCGAGCATGCCGAGCATATCATTAAAAGTGCGATAGACCACCAACGTGAGCATTTTAAGATCTTAAGTATGGACATAACAGATATGGTTGCCATTACAGGAACAAAAAACACGCTTTACGAACAGTTTTGCCCAATGTATGATAAAGGAAGTGCTTGGTTGAGCACAAGCAATGAAGTGAAAAATCCATATTACGGAAGCAAAATGCCTACATGTGGGAAAGTTCAAAAGACTATTAATTAGATAAACCCTTCCTTAAAAATCTTTTAACTATCCTGGTTTATTAGTTTATAGAAGGAGGTAATATGATAAGAATATATGAATAGTTCTAAAGCCCTATCATGGGAAGGAAAACAATATTAAAGGTTAGTGTTAATTCCTTCCCGTGCCAGGCACAAATTAAAGTCCTAATAGAGAGAAAGGGAAACTTTTTTCATTGTTTGGTTAGTAAAGACTTTTCTCTTGCTTAGGCACTAAAAAAAAGAAAAAAAAGAATCCGATGAAAGATTGTTGCAAAACAGGTATCGAAAAGGATCAGAAGCAAGGAGGCTTCAAAAAATGGTTTAATTACATTATGTATGCAATTTTAGCCGCCGTAATTATTGGGACTTTAGTGTTTCAAATATTTAGTTAAAAGAATAAGATAAAATGGTTATTGAAAACAATGACGATACCTCTAGAAAAACAGGTTTTTATAAACAACTGTTTAAAAAGGTATTACTTACTGTAAGCACAGTTATTGTGCTATCCTTAAGTTATACACTATGGGTTGATGCGAATTCTGATAACCTTGTTCTATCTCTTTTAATTGTTTGTTTGGCTTTGATTAAAACGTTTTATATCGTTAGACTCACTTTAATACAGTTAAGTAAAATAATCGGGGAAAGTCACCAGCTTACACACGTGCTCACTTTATTCAGTGTATTAATTTTTTTAATTATCCTTTCGTTTTCGGAAGATTATCAAGCTTTATATGTTTTGAATTCTGAAAATTTTAAAACCGCTACATTAATTAGTAGTTCCGTTTTACTGCAATTCTTTGATTTTTCGTATTTCAGCTTGATCACTTTTTCGTCCGTTGGTTATGGCGATATGGTTCCAGTATCCATTGCGGGCAAGCTATTGGTAATGATGGAGATTTTCTTGAGCTTTTTGGTGCTGGTCTTTGGCATTGCCAACATTAATAGAATACACGTTGATAATAAATAACCATTTAAAACTAAAATTATGAAAACAATTAAAACAATTACACTCGTAATAATTCTCATTGCAACTTTCAGCTTATCCAATGCACAGGAAACAAAAGCACAAACAGATACCGAAGCGGTTATCACTGTGATGAAAAACTACAAGGATGCCATTCAAAATTTGAAAACCGAAGGCACGTTCAATCTTTTTACCGAGGATTCCCAAGTCTTCGAATCAGGAGGTGTGGAGGGTTCTTATGCAAACTATATAGAACACCATTTAGGGCCGGAATTGGGACATTTCAAAAAATTTGAATTTTCAGATTATGAAATTGATGTACAGGTAGATGCACCTTATGCATTTACTACCGAGATCTATATTTATACCATCGTCCTCAAAGCAGATGAGAAAGGCGATTCAAGAACGATAAAGAAAAAAGGAGTGGCAACTTCTATCTTAAAAAAGATGGATGGCAAATGGAAAATCATCAAAACACATACGTCTTCAAGAAACACGAAATGACAGCAACAATGAGCAATTTTCCTTAATTAATCCATCAATATAAAATTGACACAGAAAGTGTTTACAATACTTGGGTTGTTGACAATAACCAAAGATTGAAAGCATTTAGGTTCATTCGTAGAAGTGTTTTCAAATTATCGAGGACGTTAAAAGCAAAAACTTTCTAAACTATTTGGGTTTAATAGCCGAATGGTTTTTCGAAAGTAGAATCAAAAAAAATTGGCGTACTGAGGAATATTAAAGTGTTCCCGGAACCAAATAGTTCAATATAATCCAAATAGTAGAAGCTCTTAACTAGGTAGAAAACAATTAGTAGCAACAAGCATTATGAAAACCAAACTATTAATATTCACAGTACTTTTAATAACATTTTATGAGGTTGCGGCCCAAAAGATTTATAAAACTGAAGATGGCCATATTGAGATGATGACTTTGGCTGACAGTAAATCTATCAAAGCAGAAAGCCATAACCTGGTATTATATCTTGATTATGATACTAAAGTGGTAAAGGGGATTCTGGACCTTAAAACCTTATCAACCAATGTTCCTGAAATAAATACGACTCTAAAAGAGCAGAAGGATCCGTTAATCCTTCGGTTTACGGGTACTATTCCATCCGTGGATTTTTTATCAAACCGGCATGAACCTATCAATTTTAATTGGTTGGTAGATGTCACATATCAAGGAAAAACCTATAAGTCACAATTTAAAGCAACCATTACCCATATAGAACAAGGATTAAGTATGTCTTGCCTATTAAGTGCAACAGGACAGGTTTTGGTTTCAAATACGGGTTTGGATTCTTTAATACAAGGTTTGGATAAGAGTATCGATGTGCAGTTTGCCCAATTAGTGCTGAAATTGGAATGAGAATGTATTTTTTATGTTTTAGTAATAAAAAATGATAAAGTACCAATTTTAATAACATATCTAAAGTGTGAAGCAGATGAAAACCGAGTTGTGACACTTACAATTTTACCCCATAAGAAATGTTTAGTATTCGATAGTTTCTTGCAAATAATATTTAACAACATCTGATTTAATATAACTATCTTTGAGATAGAAATAAGATGAAAAACAAAACTTCCATAATTGCCTTATTTATCCTGTTATTGGTGTTTCCCACCAGTACAGTTTTAGTATTAGGAAATTTATCAAAGGCTTCTAAAACTGAAGAACATATTTGTTCAAACCAAGACACGCATTCTGAAAAGAAATCATGCTGTGATAATGATGATAATGGTTGTGTGGGATTGTGTAACATCAATTATTGCCATTTTCCAAGTTCGATCAGTACTCATTTCTATATCAATGATTCTGAACAGGTAAGTACTAAGTTAATGTATGTGTCGAAAGTTGACCAAACCTACATTCAGAACACTCCAAATAAAGTATATCTCTCCATCTGGCAACCGCCAGAAATAAGCTAATCCTTTTCTTTGACAGTAGTACTTAGGCTGTCGTTTTTTGAATACAGTACTTTGCTTGTATTCTTTAGCTTTTTCAATAATCTAAAATTTTTTAAAATGAAATCAATGTTCAATATATTGATAGTACTATCGGTAGTGCTATCAGTTACTTCGGGCCACGCCCAAATTAAAAATCCACAAACCGAAACTGTAAAGATTTTCGGTAACTGCGATATGTGTAAGACTGCAATAGAAAATGCTGGAAACAATAAAAATACGGCTAACGTTAATTGGTACAAAGACACCCAAATGGCGGAAATAACCTACGATTCCCAAAAAACAAATCGGGACGAAATATTAAAACGTATTGCTCTGGCAGGTTATGACAATGACCAATTTCTGGCTCCAGACAATGCCTATGCACAACTTCCGGAATGTTGCAAATATGAAAGGTTGAATAAAGCACCTGCAATGGTTATGGACCACACTAAAATGGACCCGCCTGCCGGACGGGTAGGTATGGAAATGCCCGAAACCAAGATGGAAATGGATATGCCATCTTCTGAAAACCATACAGATATGGCGATGCCCGAAATGATGAAGCCTAACGCACTGGATGCAGTATTCGATAATTATTTTGCAATAAACGATGCCTTAATAAAAAGCAATGCCACTACAGCAACTGCAAAGGCGGCAGAACTCTTGAACGCAATAAAAGCCCTGAAAATAGAATCGCTTAAAACGGAAGAACAAAACGCTGTGATCAAAGTAATGCCGTCAATAATGGATGCTGCAAAAAGTATTTCGGAAACAAAGGACATCGGTAAGCAACGGGAAAAATTTAAGGCTCTGTCAAAAAATATGCATGAAATCATACCATTTTACAGCTCCAAAGAAACCCTTTACTATCAATACTGCCCAATGCAGGATGCCAATTGGTTAAGCAAGGACAAGACCATTAAAAATCCGTATTACGGTTCACAAATGTTAAGCTGTGGCTCCACTGTGGAAACCATTGATAATAAAAATTGAAATAATCCAAAAATATAATTTTTCGATAACGTAATGAAAAAAATAATCTTCGTGCTTTTATTTCTGGGGACTCTCTCCCTACAAGCACAAAATATAGTGCGCTATGATCTTTATGTGCGCGATACCATTGTCAATTTTACGGGCAGGGAAAAACGCGCCATTGCGGTCAATGGGCAAATACCTATGCCAACACTCACGTTTACCGAAGGCGACATCGCCGAAATTTATGTTCACAATGAGTTGGATGAAGAAACTTCCCTGCATTGGCACGGCCTATTTTTGCCCAATAAGGAAGATGGTGTTCCGTATCTCACACAGATGCCCATACCACCACACACTGTCCATAAATACACCTTCCCCATCATACAACACGGTACCCATTGGTACCACAGCCATTTTGGGCTTCAGGAACAGATTGGAATGTATGGTTCTATGATTCTGAATAAAAGACCAGACGACAAAACCTTCAGAAAAGGCATTGACGATTTGCCCACCATTCCCATAGTTTTGAGCGAATGGACAGATTTGAAACCAGAAAATGTACATAGAATGCTTCACAACGCGTCCGACTGGTTTGCAATTAAAAAAGGTACGACCCAAAGCTATGCAGAGGCCATAAAAAAGGGACACCTAAAAACAAAACTTCACAACGAATGGAAACGTATGAACGCTATGGACGTGAGCGACGTTTATTATGATAAATTTTTCATCAATGGCAAAAGTGAAAATGAGGATACGTCCCTGAAAGACTTAAAAGCAGGAGATAAGGTACGGCTTCGAATTTCAAACGGAGGTGCTTCGAGCTATTTTTGGCTTACGTATGCCGGCGGAAAAATAACCGTGATTGCCAATGATGGGAATGATGTGGAGCCCGTGGAGGTTGATAGAATGCTCATTGCAGTGTCTGAAACTTATGATGTCGTTATCACTATTCCTGCTGATAATACAGCATTTGAATTTCTGGCAACCCCTGAAGACCGAACAAAATCAGCCTCTATTTATTTGGGAAGTGGAATTAAACAGCTCACTTCGCCACTACCAAAATTGAAATACTTTGAAGGTATGGAAATGATGAACGGAATGATGAAAATGAATGGCGATTTGGACCAAATGGGGATGAAAATGAGTATGCAGCAAATGGATATGAATGTGGTGATGTATCCTGAAATAACAGGCGAAGCAGCTAAAGGAAAAAATAAGAAAATGGAAATGAAGACCGAAAAACTTCCAGCCCACAATATGGAACAAATGGATGGGATGGAGGGAATGAACCCGCCTGCCGGACGGGCAGGAATGGATGGGGAAATGTACAAAAGCAATGAACTTTCAGACATCACCACGCTCAACTACGCCATGTTGAAGTCACCTACAGTTACTACACTTCCCGAGGACGCACCTGTAAAGGAACTGCATTTTACACTTACGGGAAATATGAACCGTTACGTTTGGAGCATGGACAACAAGGTAATTTCTGAAAGCGATAAAATCCTAATAAAAAAGGGCGAAAAAGTGAGGATTACCATGTACAACAATTCTATGATGCGCCACCCGATGCACTTGCATGGTCACGACTTTAGGTTGCTCAACGGCCCAGGAGAGTACGCGCCCCTTAAAAACGTGGTGGATATTATGCCTATGGAAACCGACGTTATCGAGTTTGAGGCAAATGTAGAAGGCGATTGGTTTTTCCACTGCCACATCCTTTACCATATGATGAGTGGTATGGGCAGGGTTTTTAGCTATGAAAACCAGGAACCCAATCCATTGATTCCAAATCCAGAATTGGCATTAAAGAAATTAAAGGGTGATGACAGAACCTTTCACTGGATGGCAGAAAACGATTTTGCAACCAATGGGAATGATGGCGAGTTAATGGCTCAAAGTACGCGATGGAGTTTAGGAACCGAATGGCGTTTAGGTTATAATGATATGCACGGATACGAAACAGAAACCCATATAGGGAGATATATAGGGAAAATGCAATGGCTGATGCCATTTGTTGGCTTTGATTGGCGTTATAGAAAATTGGCCCATAATGAAATAGAGGAAAATCTTTTCGGTCAAAAAAACACAAAAGACAAACGTTCTCTATTAAGTCTAGGGGTCAATTATACCTTGCCAATGCTTGTAATGGCACAAGCCGAAATATTTTCAGATGGCAACGTCAGACTGCAATTTGAACGTAATGACATTCCTATAACTTCAAGGTTGCGTATGAATCTAATGTGGAATACGGACAAGGAATATATGGGAGGATTACGATATATAGCGACGCGAAATATGGGAATCACCACACATTACGATAGCGATATGGGATTTGGGGTTGGATTGAACCTTAATTATTAAATCCAATCTGGTGATAAAGTATTAATAATGAATATATTTTGGAATTGCCGAAAGTAAAAAATGATTATTTTTAAGCAAATACCTACTTAAATTTTTGGAGACCACCCGAGGAGGACCTTTACATTTGCTATTCTAAAAAATAAATGATGATACCAAAAGACTTAAGTAGAGACATCAAAACAAGGTTACAAAGTATAAATGGGCAAATAGGCGGACTCATAAAAATGCTTGATGAAGAGGTAGATCCCGATAAAATCCTTCTTCAATTTAAAGCAGCTCAAAAAGGATTGGATAAGGCTCATTTTCTTTTACTGGATGAAACTTATAGAAAGGCCCTAGCCATAAAAATCTCTGAAACCGTAGAAGCCTGTCCCGGCGATTGTGGTAATGAAGACCGCATTGAGTTTATACGAAAACAGTTCCCAAATTTGGAACTCGATACACTAACCTCTCAAATGAAAGAGATTGATGCTCTTAGAAAGCGAATTAACACCGACACCACGGAAACTTCATAACGTACCACACATTTTAATATCAATTCCAGAATAATAGGCTTAATGAAAATTAGGCCTTTTTTTATTTGGTGACCACCCGGGGTTGGGTAGTACTTTTGAAGTATTAAAATAAATTTAAAATTTAAACTGAATTATTATGAAAAGACAAATAGAAATATTCACAGCTGGTTGCCCAGTATGTGATCCCGTTGTAAATATGGTCAAAGAACTGGCCTGTGAGAATTGCGAAGTGCAAATTTATGACCTTGTAAAACAATGCGATGATAAATCCTGTCTTAGCAAAATGAAGGAATACAATATCACGAAGATCCCTGCCGTGGCGGTAAATGGAAAATTGCTGGATTGCTGTAAGGATTCGGCCATAACCAAAGAAAAATTGATAGAAGCCGGAATAGGACAGGCATAAAGAAATAGGATACGGCCTTTTTAACTTAAGTCTCTGTTTCCGTATAGACAGGGATTAACTAAAACCAATATTATTATGAAACCATTAAGTTCAGAATTACAAAAATGTATCGATGATTGCAACGCCTGTATTACAGCGGCAAGAATTTGCCTGGATCAGCACTTGGGTGAATCCGATATGAAAGAATGCCACCAGTTTTGCCTGGATTGCATTGCACTATGCACTGCCTGTGTACAACTATTGGCCAGCCAGTCCGATTACTCACAACGTGTTTGCGCCATTTGTGCAGATTTATGTAAAGCCTGTGCCGATGAATGTGCAAAATTTGATAGCGAAGTATGCCAGCAATGTGCAGAAAAATGTAGAGAGTGTACAGAAAGCTGTAAAAAAATGGCAGCTTAACCTTTGAGAACGTGAAAAGTATGGCTATTCCCAATCCGATTTTCAAAATTATTTTTATTAGCATTATAAATGTATTTGCAATTTCAACCATAAATGCTCAAGGCCACGGGCCCTTGTATGGTGTCCCGACACCAACCCTTGCAAAGGGTGGCGTGAATTTAAATGTCGCCGGGATGAGCCTAAGTACAGAGAACGAAACCTCTTATATGATGCGTTACCTATTTTCTTATGGTATAACCGAAGATTTGCAGATCAACCTTACCACTCCTACAATGATCGAGCGTTTGGATAATCCTTCCAGAACACGTGGAAATAGCAATATGCCAGCCAATGGTGATATTGAAGCTTCTTTATGGTACCGGTTTTTTTCCAATGCCTTTGGGGTGGGGAAACGCTTTGAATCTACAGCCATTTTAGGGGTATCAGCTCCTACCGATGATGTTCGGGGTCAGGTGAATGTGGGGAATTCAATTCACGGAGCTATATCTACCGGTTATGCCTCCCGTACCTGGTATGCGTGGCTGGGTGGTGGATATCAGTATTATTTTGAACGGGACCAGGAGCAGCTTGGTGACCTCCCTTATGCCAGTGCTGTTGTTGGATATCGCCCAGATATTTTTAAGGGAGATTATCCCAAACCCGATTGGAGGGTCTTTGTAGAAAGCCTTGCTGAATTTCCAGGGGACAACCGCTATCTGGGACAGCAGGATTTTACCGATTCAAGAAGCAAAAAAGTTCTAGTGGGGCCTTCCTTTTTAGGATTGTACGGAGCTTGGGGAATTTCCTTTGGAGCTTTGTTTCCGGTGGTACAGGATTTGACCCCAAGTGCGGTAAAGGAAAATTACAGAGTCGCGATTAATTTGAGTTACTGGTTATAATAGAAATAAATTTTAATAATTAAAAAGATGAAAAAAGTAGTATTGATTATGATAATGGCAGTATTAGGAACTTTTAGCTCCAATGCTCAAATCCAAAAAGTAGATCAGGAAGTTTTTGGGATGGATTGTGCGCCTTGTGCGTATGGCCTTGAACGTGGCCTTAAAAAAATGGACGGTCTGCAAAATGTAAGGGTGAGCCTTAATGATGGGAAAGCCTATCTGGAACTTTCTAAAAATAACAGTTTAAGTCTGAGACAAATCCAAGAGGAAGTAAAGAAGAATGGTTTCTCCGCTAAACAAGCGGAAGTGGTCATAGAGGGAAAACTGATAAATAAAAATAGTGGTTATGAACTGGAAACCGGCACGGAAACCTATAGTATCGTTACTGGTGCTTCAGACGATTTAAATTCAAAGTTGAAGGCAGGAACGGTAAAGCTAAAAGGGATCGTTCAAGATGAGGAAGATGGTAATTTATCAGGACATTGGAAAATTAAACTAACCGAGATTCTTTAATATTTGAGAATGCTAAAGAAAAACGCGCTTTTGGGCACGAGCCTTTTAACGGCAGGAGTCCCCTTTTTGTGTTGTTGGACCCCTGCTGTTTTAATTGGCATTGCAGGTTTTACGGGCATGTCCTCCAATTTTGAATGGTTACATCCCATCAGGCCATATTTATATGGAGTATCCTTTCTATCCTTAGGCTTTGCATTTTACAATACTTATGGGACTTCCAAAGCAAAAAGTTCAGGAGAAAATAAAGATGTAAGTGAATGTGGTTGTAAGAAAAGTGCTCTAAATTCAACTAAAAATAAATGGATATTATGGACAACAACTTTTTTGGTATTCATAATGATTGTTATAAATTTTCTCCTCGATTAATGGCTTATCAGCGGATTACGAGTAAGATATTTCTAATCATCCTAATGCTGCTATTGGGTTTGAAAATGAAGGCACAAGGCCCTCCCATTTTCACGGATACCCCAATAATGTTGGGTGTGCAAGGACGTGGAGTGCGCACTTTTGGCAATATTATATCCAAAGAGAATGCGAATGCTTATGCCCAGGTTTTGGTTGTGCCCTATAACATTACCAGCAAATGGCAGGTAGATGCGGTAGTGCCATATTTATCTATTTCTCCAGACGCTGGGGATTCCCAATCTGGTTTTGGAGATTTAAAATTATTTACAAAATACCAGTTATATCAAAAAGATGGCAAAGGTACTACTCTAAGAGGTCTAATTAAATTAACCGAAACATTTCCTACGGGAAATACAAGCAAAATGCCTGCGCTGGGGTCTGGCGCATACCAGACAACTTTAAGCTTAGTTAATGGGTATGTAACCACTAAATATGGTGTTTATGGAGAAGTGGGCTACAATCTTGCTGGAAATGGTTTACCAGATAACCTGATATACAATATCGCTTTTGGCTACCCGCTTTTACCACAAAAGTATCCACCCAACCAATTGAATGTTTTTTTGGAGCTTAATGGGAATTATGTATTCGATGATGTTGGAAACAATTTATTTTTGTCCCCAGGCATTCAATATATAGCGGGAAGAAAATTACTCTTTGAATCGGGTATTCAAATTCCTTTGGCAGATGCTTCTCCAAGGGGTCAACAAACAAATTACATTTTAAGAATAGGAACTAGAATATTAATTTTTTAAAAATAGAAAAAATGAAAAAGTTATTGATATTACTGTTAATAGGACTTGGTTCTATGACAACAAATGCACAAACGGACAAATCCCCATTAGAGGGTAAAATTACAATTGAAGTAGATGGCCTGGCCTGCCCCTATTGTGCTTATGGCCTAGAAAAAAACCTTAAAGAAATAGATGGAGTTGAAGGCATTGAAATAGTTATTAACGAAGGAACTGCACTTCTAACAATTGCAAAGGGAAAACAAATCTCAGAAAACACTGTCCGTGAAAAGATAAAAGAAGCAGGCTTTACCCCAGGCACCATAAAAAAAGAAAGCGATGAATAAATTTTTATTAGTATTCGTTTTCTCCTTGTTGCTTTTCAGCTGTAAAGAAGAAAAAGAAGATGAAGAAGTTAAGGAATGGGCTTTTAAAAGTAAAATAGAACTACCCGAAATAGCCCGTCCCCTTGCCTTAGTGAAAACCGGTGACGATTTCTGGTTTTCGGATCCGGAACAATTTAGGTTGCTTAAAATAGACAGAAGCGGTAAGGTGCTGGATTCCATTGTAGACATCAAGCGCCCGATGAACATCGATTTTAATAAAGGGAAGTTATATGTGCCAGAATTTTTAACAGATTCCATTTGGGTTTTTGAAGACGGAAAAAAATCATCATTATCCCTTAATGCTAAACCTGAAGCACCTGCAGGACTCAACGTAAAAGGCGATACCATTGCGGTTGCCGATTTTTATAATCATCGGGTTATCCTTCAAATAAAAGGACAGGTTACATTTATAGGAAAAGAAGGTCACGACAATGGAGAACTCTATTATCCCATAGATGTGAAAATCAAGGGTGACAAAGTCTATGTTGCCGATGCGTACAACAACAGGATACAGGTCTTCGATTTTGATGGAAAAGCGTTAAACGTAATCGGAAAAGCAGATGGCTTAAATGTAGCTTCGGCCATAGCATTCAATAAAAATGGCTTTGCTGTGACCGACCAAGAAAACAGTAGGGTACTAATTTACGACCTGGACGGAACATTACAGCAAACCCTTACCGCCAATATCAACTATCCTACGGATGTTTTATTCGATGATAATAAATTGTACATCACAAATTTTAAGGAGAATTCAATTACTCTTTATACGCCGAAATAGTTCAAAAACATACCTTAGGATTCCAATAGCATTACCGTTCCCAGTCCACCATCGGCACAAACACTAACTACCGCTTTTTTACCAGGTCCCATTTGTGCCAGTTCCTTGATTGCCTGGTTAATAATTCTTGCACCAGTTGCTCCGAAAGGGTGACCAATGGCAATACTCCCACCGTTAGGATTAAGGTTTTCCCAAGGAAATAACCCGAACTCAAATGAAACCCCCACTTTTTTAAGGTGCATTTTATCTTCAAGCAATTTGATGTTAGCCATCACCTGTGCTCCGAATGCTTCGTGTATTTCCCATAGGTCAATTTCATCATATCGAAGTTTATGTCTTTCCAACAATCTGGGAATAGCAAAAGTAGTAGCCATCAACAGCCCTTCTTTTTCAATATTTACGGCGGCGATTTCCCAGTCTACTAATTGAGTAGCATAAGAGTTGTCAGGAAATTTCTCTTTTGCTTTTGAGCCGCAAACCCATAATCCTGCAGCACCATCGGTCAATAAAGAAGAATTACCCGCAGTTAATGAACCGTTCCCCGACTCCTTATCGAATACAGGATTGAGTTTGGATAACTGCTCCAAACTAGTATTTTCTCTGGGAATCGTATCCTCTTTATCACCATCGAACGGTAAAATCAAATCATCAAAAAATCCATTATTTCTTCCTTTAATATAATTTTGATGGCTGTTAAGGGCTATCTCGTCTTGTCGGCTTCTATCTATTTGAAGGCGTTTTGTGGTAATTTCGGAATGCTCGCCCATACTCAAACCAGTTGTTCTGTTGGTAACACTTGGGATAAACAATTTAATTTCCCCAAAACTCAAATCTTTTAATTTTGAAAATTTATCGGCAAGTGTCTTGCTTTGGAACATCCTACGCAACCAGTCGGAAAAATTCTGGTTCAGACCTAACTGAACCTTACTCATACTTTCTACACCTCCCACTAAAGCAACCTCCTCTTCGGTTATCAATCCAGCAGCTTCAATAGCTGCCATCATACTGGTACTACAGGCCATAATCGTGGTAAAAGCCGGAATACTTTGATCCAATGCTGCATCCATAAGTATCTCGCGCGCTAGGTTACTGTAGCCAAGATTTGGCGCTACCGAACCCCATATAAAAAGATTGGGAGAAATAGCATCCCTTTTCATCATTTCTTGAACAATGGGAATGGATAATTGAAGGGCATCTTTATCCTTAAGCTCCTTATCAACTTTTGCGAAAGGTGTCCTAAACCCTGCAATCAACCATATAGATTCCTTTGCTTTTTTCATACAACCGTTATATTTATTTCAATATAATATAGTTTTATTATATTATTCGTGAATTTGAAAAAGTTTTTTGAAAGGTTTAACAAAGATGCTCGTCTAAATTTTTGATTAAACACCAGTTATATGTATATTTTCATTTAATAATGAAAAAAGGTTTCCAAAAAATATTATCCCTTAGTCTAGCGCTAATTGTCTTTTTTTCCACAATGTCTTTTACTGTGGTAAGCAATTATTGTGCGGATGATTTAGTGGATTTTTCTTTTTTTGATAATGCATCTTGGTGTCATGATTTGCAGGATGATACATTCTCTAAGGTTTGTGATATTTCAGAGATGTCTTGCTGTAGTAGTGATCAAATTGTAGTTGAAGGTATGGATGAACTACAGAAGTCATCTTTTGAACAATTAACTTTCGATCAACAACTATTTGTTGCTACGTTTACCTATTCTTATCTAGGTCTTTTTGAAGATCTTGATAAAGAAACAATTCCTTTTGCCAATTATAATCCACCGCTCCTGGTCAGGGATATTCTTTTGCTTGACCAGACCTTCCTAATTTGATTTTTAAGTAATTATACCGTACGCCCAACAGAATCCTCTGTTCTGGGCTAATTTTTTTGTGCTTATAATTCTAAGCGCTCCTACTGTAATTGCTTAATAATCGATAATATGTTAAATAAAAGTATTAAATTTTTAATTGAGAATAAGTTGGTAGCAGTACTGTTACTTGCATTATTCGTTGGCTGGGGAATAGTTGTTGCCCCGTTTGGATGGGATAACGGAATCTTACCTAGTGACCCTGTGGCGGTTGATGCTATTCCAGATATTGGTGAAAATCAACAAATTGTTTATACAAAATGGGACGGTCGTTCCCCACAGGATATAGAAGATCAAATAACATATCCTTTAACTACATCCCTGCTTGGTATACCGGGTGTTAAAACAATTAGGAGTTCCTCCATGTTCGGTTTCTCTGCTATTTATATCATTTTTGAAGAAGATATAGAATTTTACTGGAGCCGAAGTCGCATACTCGAAAAACTAAACTCATTGCCCTCTGGTTTATTACCAGACGATGTAAACCCCTCATTGGGACCAGATGCCACTGGCCTTGGTCAGATATTTTGGTACACACTTGAAGGAAGGGACCAGAATGGCAATGTAACCGGAGGATGGGATTTAAACGAATTAAGGAGCATTCAGGATTTTTATGTAAAATATGCACTATCAGGTGCTAGTGGAGTGTCCGAAGTTGCTTCCGTCGGCGGGTTCGTTCAAGAGTATCAGATAGATGTGGATCCGGAACTAATGAAACAATATAACATTAGCCTTCAGCAAGTTGTTAAAGCAACCCGACAAAGCAATGAGGATATTGGTGCTCAAACCTTGGAAATCAATAAGGCAGAATATCTTGTTCGCGGATTGGGTTATATAAGGTCTCTTGAGGATATTGAGAATACCGTAGTTACGTCTGAAAATTTTACTTCTATACGTATAAAGGATATTGCAAAAGTGAACCTTGGTCCTAAAACACGTCGAGGAATATTAGATAAGGAAGGAGCAGAAGTTGTAGGTGGAGTTGTAGTTGCTAGGTATGGAGCCAATCCCTTGGAGGTTATTAACAATGTTAAAGAAAAAATACAGGAGATAAGTGCTGGACTACCTTCAAAAGAATTAAGCGATGGCAGAACGTCGCAAGTAACTATTGTACCTTTTTATGATCGTACAGAATTGATTCAAGAAACTCTTGGTACACTCAACGAGGCCTTGACGCTTGAGATACTTATCACGGTCTTGGTGATAATTGTAATGGTCTTCAATCTTCGGGCATCCATTCTTATATCTGGTCTCTTGCCCGTGGCTGTATTAATGGTCTTTATCTCGATGAAGCTTTTCGGCGTCCCTGCCAATATAGTAGCCTTATCGGGAATTGCAATCGCTATTGGGACAATGGTAGATGTGGGCGTCATACTTTCCGAAAACATTATCAGGCATCTGGATGAGGACGAAGGTGAATTATCTATAAATGAAATCGTATACAATGCTACGGCAGAGGTTTCAGGTGCCATACTCACAGCAGTTTTAACGACGATTATTAGTTTTATCCCCGTGTTCACTATGATTGGTGCCGAAGGAAAATTGTTCCGACCACTAGCCTTTACCAAGACTATGGCCCTTACTGCATCCTTGGTAGTCGCCCTCTTTTTAATACCTCCCTTCGCCGCTATCTTTTTTAAGAAAAGAAATATTAAGAGCGTTGCGGGATATACTGTTAGTTCTATAATAGTGGCGCTTGGTATTGCAGCGCTCTTTTTTGGTTATGTTCTAGGCTTGGTACTAATCGCTTTTGGTATCACAGGGATTTTATTATTGAAAAAGAAAATTTCTCCAAAACGTTCAAATTTAATCAATATCATTATATCAGTTATTACTATAGTTTATCTATTGGCTGAATACTGGCGACCATTAGGGCTTGAAAGGAGTGTTTTCTTTAACCTTATTTTTGTAAGTATTATAGCATTTGGTTTATTAGGAATATTCGCTTTGTTTAAAAAATATTATACAAGAATATTACGATGGGCACTTCGGAACAAAATATTGTTCTTATCTGTACCTACCGTTATTGTGATTTTAGGGGTGCTTATAATGCAGAATACTGGTAAGGAATTTATGCCCTCCCTTAATGAGGGGTCTTTTCTACTAATGCCCACTTCTATGCCCCATGCAGGTGTAGAAGAAAACAAACGCATACTTAGGCAACTGGATATGGCAGTAGCTAGTATTCCAGAAGTCAAAACGGTAGTAGGTAAGGCCGGTAGAACAGAATCTGCCTTGGATTCTGCTCCACTCTCCATGTATGAAAATATTATTCAGTATAAATCAGAGTATATGCTGAATGATGAAAGAGAATGGCAACGGTACAAGGTCAATGATGATGGAATGTTTGTTTTAAAAGACGGCAAATTGGTCATGAACCCTAATTCCGAACTGGATAAAGAACAATCCGATTATTCTGCGGATGACTTCAAGGATCCTTCCTTGGTCAAACGAGATGATCTTATAATGGACGAAGATGGCGAGTATTATAGGAACTGGCGCCCTGAGATTGAATCTCCTGATGATATATGGAATGAAATAGTTAGGGTTACCAAAATACCAGGCATCACATCGGCACCTAAATTGCAGCCTATAGAAACCCGACTGGTAATGTTGCAAACAGGAATGCGTGCCCCTATGGGGATTAAAGTAAAAGGTCAGGATCTAAGGGAAATCGAAGCTTTCGGCCTCAAACTCGAAGAAATAATAAAAGAGGCAGATGGTGTAAAAGATGAAGCTGTATTTGCTGATCGTATCGTTGGAAAACCCTATCTTCTTATAGATATCAAAAGGGAGCGATTAGAACGCTACGGCATCTCCATAGCAGACGTTCAACAAACGCTAAAAGTCGCCATTGGTGGTATGCAAATCACCGAAACCGTTGAGGGACGGGAGAGATATGGTGTTCGTATTAGATACCCCCGGGAACTTCGTGAGAACCCTCAGGATATAAAGGACATTTATGTTCCTGTAGAAAAAGGAAATCCTGTACCCTTGGGCGAATTGGTAGAAATACGTTATGAACAGGGACCTCAAATCATAAAAAGTGAAGACACCTTTTTAATTGGTTATGTACTGTTCGATAAAATAGACGGTTTTGCAGAGGTAAATGTCGTAGAAAACGCACAGGCAGTAATCCAAGGAAAAATAGATTCAGGCGAACTGGTCGTGCCAAAAGGGATTACTTATAAATTCACAGGTACTTATGAGAACCAGCTGCGAGCAGAAAAGACGCTTTCCATCGTAGTGCCATTAGCTTTGGTCATCATCTTTTTGATACTGTATTTCCAATTTAAATCTGTTTCTACCTCCTTAATGGTATTTACAGGTATTGCGGTTGCATTTGCCGGAGGTTTTTTGATGATTTGGTTTTATGGGCAGGACTGGTTCCTAAACTTTGGTTTTTTTGGAGAAAATATGCGTGATCTATTCCAGATCCATCCCATCAATTTGAGTGTCGCAGTCTGGGTCGGTTTTATTGCTCTGTTTGGTATTGCTACAGATGACGGGGTAGTTATGGCCACTTATTTAACGCAAACCTTTGACAGGAATGAACCTGATAACAAGGAAGAAATTAGGGATTCTATAGTCGAAGCCGGGGAAAAAAGGATACGCCCTTGTTTAATGACCACGGCAACCACGATATTGGCATTGTTACCAATCCTTACCTCCACGGGTCGCGGTAGTGATATTATGATACCTATGGCTATACCAAGTTTTGGGGGAATGCTTATCGCTTTGATGACACTCTTTGTAGTACCAGTATTGTTTAGTTGGAAAAAAGAATTTGCACTTAAAAGAAGAAACAAATGAGAAATATAATTTTAATAGTCACCGTGTTATTTTTCCTTCAGGCACAGGCACAAGAATTACAGCCGTACATTCAGGAAGCGGAATCGAATAACCCTGAAATACAAGCTTTTGAACTTCGATATGAGATAGCAGAAGAAAAGGTGAATGAAGTTAATACCTTGCCCAACTCTGAGGTTAGTGGTGGATATTTTGTTAGTGAGCCTGAAACCCGAACGGGTGCTCAGACAGCCAAATTATCTGTTAAGCAGATGATTCCTTGGTTTGGAACCATTACGGCACGTGAAAATTACGCGACCTCCTTGGCAGAAGCCGAATATTTAGAAATCACCATCGCAAAAAGAAAATTGGCTCTTTCCGTGTCACAATCCTATTACCGCTTATACTCCATCAAAGCAAGGCAACGTGTACTGGAAGAAAACATAGCACTTTTGGACACTTATGAGAAGCTCGCCCTGACCTCCCTTGAAGTTGGAAAAGCTTCCGCAGTAGATGTTCTACGCCTACAAATACGGCAAAACGAACTTGTGGAGCGTAAGGATGTGTTAGAACAGGATGTTATAGCGGAACAAAGTGTTTTCAACCAACTTTTAAACCGGGATGACAATATAGAAGTCGTTGTATATGATACTTTGGATCTTCCTTCCGTAGATCCTATGGTTCCATTAAACGCTTTGAACATCCACCCAGAATTGTTAAAATATGATGAGCTATACCAATCTGTAGAACAGGCTGAACTGCTTAATCAAAAAGAGTCCCTGCCCGATCTTGGTTTGGGAGTGGACTATATTGCGGTGACTGAACGTCCCAATATGGATTTTAATGATAATGGTAAAGATATTTTGATGCCCATGGTATCTATATCTATCCCCATTTTCAACAATAGATATAAATCCATCACAAAGCAAAATAAGTTGAGACAACAGGAACTTGCAGCACAAAAGAATGATCGTAGGAATAAGCTGGAAACAATATTGGTAACAGCTATAAGTACCCGAGAGGCTTCTCGAATAAGTTATAGAACGCAATTAGATAATTTGCAACAAGCGAATGATGCCGAGGAAATTTTGATTAAAAGTTATGAAAGTGGCAGTATCGATTTTAATGATGTGCTGGATGTTCAGGAATTACAATTAAAATTTCAGATCAGTAGTATTGAGTCTGTCAAGAATTATTATGTACAAATGGCCATTATCAATTATTTAAGTAACAATAACTAATCTTTTAGGATTAATAATATAGAACAAAATGAAAAAATACGGTATATACATAGGGATATTGATTGGTGGATTAGTGCTGGGATATGTAATATTCGGCACAGGTTCATCAAATGAAACCATGAATAGTGATGAGATGGCTGAAATAGCTGACGAGCATGGTCATGGAACGGAAAATGGGGAACCGCAAATGTGGACCTGTTCCATGCATCCACAAATTATGCTACCTGAACCTGGGGATTGTCCAATTTGTGGAATGGATCTAATTCCTGCGGAACAAAGTGCTGGGGGGTTGACAGCAGACCAATTTAAAATGACGGAAAATGCATTGGCATTGGCCAACATTCAAACAACTTTGGTAGGTGGTTCAGGCCTAGAAGACAATACCCTCGTACTTTCTGGTAAAGTAATGGAAAATGAAGAATTAAATGCAGTACAAGTATCTTACTTTGCTGGAAGGATAGAAAAACTCTATATTAATTTTACTGGCGAACAGGTAAATAGGGGTCAACTTTTGGCGACAATATATTCGCCAGAATTAGTTTCAGCACAACAAGAACTTTTAACCACGGCTTCTTTAAAAGAATCACAGCCTGGTCTATACAAGGCTGTTAGAAACAAATTAAAGCTTTGGAAACTTTCAGAAAAACAAATAAATAGTATTGAATCTTCTGGTCAAGTAAAAGAAAATTTCCCGGTCTATGCAACCGTATCAGGAACAGTAACGGATAAAATGGCGCAGGAAGGTGATTATATTAAACAAGGACAACCTCTGTATAAAATAACAGATTTAAGTTCTGTGTGGGCAATGTTTGACGCTTATGAAAATCAGATTTCCAGTTTACAGGAAGGTCAAGAAATCCAGATTGCCACAAATGCTTATCCCGCCAAGGAATTTACCGCCAAGATATCCTTTATAGATCCCGTTTTAAATACGGCATCGCGAACAGTGAAAATTCGTGCCGTACTGCCCAATAACGAAGATCTCTTTAAACCCGGGATGTTTCTTCAAGGAAAGGTCAAGGGACTTACCAATGATGGAAATGAGACTATAGTTGTTCCGCAAAGCGCGGTAATGTGGACCGGGGAACGCTCTGTAGTTTATGTAAAGTCTAATGATAATGCACCCGTTTTTGAACTCAGGAAGGTAAAGCTTGGGAAATCCCGTGGCGATCAATATGAAATACTTGAAGGTTTACAGAATGGGGAGCAAATTGTAACCCAAGGTACCTTTACGGTAGATGCTGCTGCACAATTAAAAGGCAAAAAATCAATGATGAGTCCAGAAGGCGGCAGCGCCAATACTATGCCTGGAATGCCCGGTATGAATATGGGAGGTGCATCCAATACCAAAACGGACGATGAACAAATCAAGCAAGGTCAGGTAAGTACGAAGAAATTTTTGGAAGGCAAAGTTTATGATTTTCGTAAAGACACTCCGAAAGCGTTTAGACAACAATTGGATGCAGTGATCCATGCATACCTTTCTTTAAAAGACGGTTTGGTACAGGCCGATGAAAAAGCTACATCCAAATACAGCAGCGAATTGTTGAAAGCACTGCAAAACGTTGACGGCAATGTACTTAAAGGTGATGCCAAGGCATTTTGGGAAGAAAAGAAAAGCTTTTTGATGCAACACGCGAAGCTTTGCAAAGAGGCTTCTACCATTGCTGGAAAACGAGAGAACTTTATTTACTTGTCCCAGCCCTTAATAAAAGTGGTTGAGGCATATGGCCCGGGAGATGAAAAACTTTATGTCGATTTTTGCCCAATGGCCAACAATAACAAAGGTGCTTTCTGGCTAAGTGCAGATCAGGAAATTCAAAATCCGTTTATGGCCGCCGATATGAGAAGCTGTGGAGAGGTGAAGCAGGAAATAACTTCGAATAAATAGTCCATCTAACCACATAATCGACCAAGGATGAAAAAAGAATTTTATATTAAAAATATGGTTTGTCGCAGCTGTATTAAAATAATCAGGGATGCGCTTCAAAAAAAGAACTTGTGCATTACTGAAATTGAATTGGGAAAAGTCGTTATCGACACAGAAAATGTCCTAGAAACCAAAAAACAACTTATTGAAGTTTTAAGGACTAATGATTTTGACCTTATTGAAAGTCCAGAGGATAAACTGGTAGAGCGCGTGAAAATAGCGCTTATCGAACTCATCCCCTTGATTCCTGAATATAGGGACATAAAATTATCAGATTATCTCAAGGACAGGTTGAATCAAGATTATTTCACGCTGAGTAAATTGTTTTCATTTAATCAACAAATTACAATCGAAAAATACTTTATTAAACTCAAAATAGAAAAAGTTAAAGAGTTGATTCCTTCCCAAGAACATAATTTTACGGAACTATCACATTTGTTGGGCTACAGTAATCTTGGGCATCTTAGCGGACAATTTAAAACCGAGACAGGAATGAGTCTATCAGAATATAAGACTATAGGATCAAATATTAGGAATCCATTAAACCGAATTCTATAAACATTTCCCAAAATTATAGAAATGTAATTAATTAATTAACAGTAATTTAGATAATAATTAAAAACGAAAGAATTATGAAAATAGTAAAAATAAGTATAGCTGCTGTGGTGGCATTTGGATTGTTCAGTTTTACAACTTCCTGTAATCAAATGGGAAATAAAAATGATAAACACATGATGGATGAAACAATGGATAATAGTTCGATGGGTACAATGATGGGCGAAAATGAGGAAATGGGGAGTTCAGAACAACAAGATGAATTTTCCATGATAATATCATCCTATCTTGAAATTAAGGATGCCTTGGTTTCCGATGATTCCGAAGCTGCTCAGTCAGCGGCGAAGAAAATGGCTAAAATGGATAGTGACATTGCATCTTTTGCCAATGCAATAGCTGGTTCCAACGATTTAATGGAGCAACGTAAAAATTTCAGTAAAATGTCCACTGCTCTCTATGCAAAAGCCAAGGACAAAAATCTTGAGAACACCCTGTATTGGAACTATTGTCCAATGGCGAATGACGGTAATGGTGCCAATTGGTTAAGCATGAACGAAAAGATCCGCAATCCTTATATGGGTCAAAAAATGCCAGGTTGTGGATCTGTAAAAGAAACTTTAAACAATAAATAAAAAAAGCCCTGCAAAAGAGCTGTGTAAAATTGGTTAGGTTTTATCAAGCTCTTTATGTAGGCACTACTATTAATTTAATATAAAAAAAATTATCATGAAAAATGCAATTAAAACAATGTTTGTACTTGGCATAGTTATGCTGGGTACAATAGGACTTCAAGCTCAAGAGAAAGATTCAGCTATGAAGATGATGATGCAAGACAACCAAAAGAAAGAACAGGTCTACACAGCGATAATGGAGAATCCTGAATTAAAAAAGGAGATGATGCAACGAATGATGAAGGATGCCAAAAAAGATTCGACATCTTGTAAAATGATGGGGGATATGATGATGAAGGATGGCCATATGAAGGATATGATGATGGGAGAAATGATGGACGGAGCCTCAGAGGATGATGGGATGTGCAAGAAGATGTGCATGATGATGATGGACAATGATAAGATGATGAATATGATGGACAAGATGAAAGACGAGAAATCGATGGCCCCCAAGAACAAAAATGATAAATCCATAAAAAAAGGGCATAATATGGAAATGCATAAAAACGATAACTAATGAAAATGAACCAAATGATGAAATGGATGATTATAGGTTGCATATCGGTGCTGGTCCTTTCTTTTATTTGGCCATTTTTAGGTATTCAGGGCTATGGTAGCTGGCTATTCTTTGGATTGATATTCCTAGTTTGCCTGCTACCGATGCTTTTGATGAAACGGAAAAACGAAAATAACGATAATCATGAGGGAAGTTAAAGCATTTATACGCGAAAAAAGGGCAAACGAAGTCATGCAAGCTTTACGTACTGAAGGTTTTAAGAGCTTAACGATTTCCGAAGCGGAAGGTACCGGAAACTATACTAAAAAAAGTGACTCCCCTTCACTTCGGTTTCCGTTGACTCACAGTAAAATGTCCAAATTGGAAATTGTATGTAAGAAAGAAGATGTGGAAAGCATAGTTCAAGTAATTCACCAACATAGCGGGAAGGGCGAAAAAGGCGAAGGCCTTATTTATGTTTCTGAAGTGCTGGAAATCTACAAAGTAAGAACGGGCAAGTTAAGCAAAGAAGATATAGAACAATAAATATATGGAAGAACCAGCTATAAAAACCAAAAAAGATATTATCGTAGTAAGTGGTAGCAGTGGATTAATAGGAACCACGCTCATAAATGAATTGTCAAAGAATTATTTGGTTATAGGACTAGATAACATAGGTTATCCCTTTCCTCCTATTACGGCCGAATGTGTTTGTAT
The DNA here is from genome assembly GCF_000744275.1 of Gillisia sp. Hel_I_29. Classification (NCBI taxonomy): domain Bacteria; kingdom Pseudomonadati; phylum Bacteroidota; class Flavobacteriia; order Flavobacteriales; family Flavobacteriaceae; genus Gillisia; species Gillisia sp. Hel_I_29. Next base: position 318,485 of record NZ_JQLP01000005.1, on the reverse strand, counting down.
CGATATCACTTCAGATAAAAGTATGGAAAACGCCTTTGAGCGTATCCGGTTCGCTTATGGAAATAGAATTGCATCCGTAGTGCATTTGGCTGCATATTATGATTTTTCAGGTGAACCAAGCCCACTCTATCAAAAAATCACGGTGGAAGGCACAGAACGCCTCTTAAGAGTTTTACAGGGGTTTGAAGTTGAGCAATTTGTATTTTCCAGTAGCCTACTGGTGTATGATTCTACTAAACCCGGCATAGATATTACAGAAGAATCCCCGGTGAACCCAAAATGGGATTACCCTCAATCTAAAGTTGATACCGAGAAAATACTCCGTTCCAAAAGAGGTAAAATTTCGGTCATGAATTTGAGGATAGCCGGAGTTTACAGCAACGAGGGTGATTCGATCCCTATTACCAACCAAATTCAGCGTATATACGAAAACCAGTTGACCAGTCATTTTTACCCCGGTAAATTTGACCGTGGAAACCCCTATGTTCACCTTGATGATCTTATTACAGGTTTAATTAAAGCTATAGAAAAAAGGAAAGAATTCTCAGGGATGACCACCATTAACCTGGGCGAACCCGAAACAATGAGCTTTATTGAGCTACAGAATGAAATTGCACGTTTGCTTTTTAATAAAGAATGGAAAACTTATAAGATTCCAAAATTCGTAGCAAAAACTGGTGCATGGGTTCAGGGCCTCTTTGGTGATTCCTTTATCAAACCCTGGATGGTCGATTTGACGGATGACCACATGGAACTCGATATTTCGCGTGCAAATAAAATGCTGGATTGGGAGCCAAAACATCGTTTGAGCACTACGCTTCCGAAGATAATAGATAACTTAAAGTCAGATCCTCTAAAATGGTACAAGGAAAATGACCTTAAACCTCCTTCCGATTTAAAAGAAAAGCAGTCCGAAAAATGATATAAAATTAACCCACCAAAAAAAACCATTATGGCAACTGAAAAACAGAACCCAAGTAATCAGAATCCCCAAAAGACAGAAAAGAAACACGGGAAAATGGGAAAACGAGGAGTCACTCGGCCAATGTCTGATATGAAAATGGATGGAGGGAATGAAATGATGATGGATTCTGGGCAACGGAAAGAGATGTTGATCGCACACCATAAACAGACTCTTTGGGTGTATTGGGTGGTTATACTTTTAGGGGTATGGATGATTTTTTCTCCGCTTACTTTTGACTACGGAAATAATGTGGTATCTCCTAGTGGCGGAAGGGATGTTTGGCTTTCCCTTGCAGACCGTATTGCGGCAATGCGCTGGAGCGATATCATAAGTGGTTTTTTACTTATATTTTTTGGCTGGCGCTCCCTAAAACCGAATAGACCTTATAGCGTCTGGATTGCCTGTTTTGTAGGAATATGGATAAGCATGGCGCCATTGATTTTTTGGGCCCCTACGGCTATAGCCTATTATAATGGAACCATGATTGGTGCTTTGGTAATCGCCCTAACCATTCTTATCCCTGGAATGCCCAATATGATTATGTTTATGAAAATGGGAGGTGATTTGCCCACAGGTTGGTCTTATAATCCTTCGAGTTGGCCACAACGATGGATTATGATCGTTCTTGCATTTATGGGTTGGATAGCCGCCCGTTATTTGGCGGCATTTCAGTTAGGCTACGTGGATTACGCCTGGGACCCATTCTTCGGTGATGGCACTTTAAATGTTCTAAATTCAGATATGTCACATTCCTGGCCGGTATCGGATGCCGCTTTGGGATCTTTTGCATACACCTTGGAATTTTTAATGGGCTTTATGGGAGCCACTTCTCGATGGCGTACAATGCCGTGGATGGTCACTTTTTTCGGTATTTTGGTTATTCCACTAGGATTTGTCAGTATTTTTTTAGTGGTATCCCAGCCCTTAACGGTGGGAGCTTGGTGCGCACTTTGCCTATTTACCGCAGCGGTAATGCTGCCCATGATTCCATTGCAGATCGATGAAGTGATCGCCATGTGGCAGCATATGGTACAAAGAAAACGCAAGGGAGATTCTTTATGGAAGGTCTTCTGGAAAGGAGGGGATGCAATAACAACAAAAATGGATGAACGTTCTCCCGGACTTGTTGAACTCCACGAAAGCCCCTGGAAGGTATTTAAATCCTCTATTTGGGGAATGACTGCTCCTTGGCAATTGACCGTCGCCACACTCCTGGGACTATGGTTGATGTTTTCCCCGACTGTGTTTGGTGTGGGAATAGAAACCCACGCGGCAGACCTAAATCATTTAGGTGGTGCCTTGGTTGTGGTAATGGCAGTAGTTGCTATGGCAGAGGTCTTGAGAACCTTCCGCTATCTGAATGTGCTGTTGGGCTTAGCACTGATTTTATTGCCTTGGTTTATTGATGACGGAAACATGTCACTCAACGTAAGTAGCAGTATAAGTGGTCTTATTATTATGTTGCTTTCTTTTTCCAAAGGCACTATTAGGGAAAAATATGGCTTATGGGATAAGTATATTAAGTAGAAAAATTAAAACAATATGGATATTGAAGAGCTTGATCGTAGAAAATTTATAAAATTGGGCAGTACGGGAGCCGCTGTTCTCCTCTCGTGGCCCTTTCTAAATGCTTGCGAAGGACTTTCATCTAAAAAAAATGAAAGTTCAGATCCTAATTTCGAACCAGATCTGGATATTGATCTTACCGCCAAGGAAAGTCAAGTACCCTTTTTTCAAGGAAGTTCCACAAATGTTTGGATGTTTGAGGCCAAATTGAATACCGGCGACCCCAATGCGGTTCAACACCTAGACGGTAGTTATCTAGGCCCAATACTGCGTGTGCAGAAAGGCCAAAAGTTAAGGATCCGTTTTAAAAACCAGTTGCCTGAAAAAAGTATTGTGCATTGGCACGGTATGCACGTACCGGAAAAATATGACGGCCATCCCAAAGATGTTATAGAAAATGGGGAAACCTATATTTATGAATTTGAGATTATGAACCGTGCGGGCACGTATTGGTTTCACCCACATCCACACGGGCGCACAGGTCCACAGGTCTACAATGGACTGGCAGGAATGCTTATAGTTAGTGACGATGAGGAAGAGAAACTGAACCTGCCCAAAGGTAAATTTGATATTCCCATTGTCATTCAGGACAGGGCATTTGATGAGGATAATCAGCTCCTATATCTGAACAGGGGGCGAATGGATAAAATGATGGGCTTTTTAGGAAACCAAATTTTTATTAATGGAAGGCCAGATAAAACATTATCCTTAAAATCCGGTTCTATATATCGGTTAAGACTACTTAATGCATCAAATTCACGTTTTTATAAACTCGGTTGGTCTGATGGAACACCGCTTACCGTGATCGGGATTGACGGCAGTCTTTTGGAAAAGCCACGATCGATGCCCTATATGATGTTGGGAGTGGCTGAACGTGTGGATATATGGCTGGATTTAAAAGATAAACCTAAAGGAACCGAACTGACTTTGAAAAGCCTGTCCTTTTCGGCAGGGATGATGAGCATGGGCATGATGGGTCAAATGAGAAGTAACCTTCCGCTGGGCAGTGAATATGATGTATTAACGATTTCTTTGGATGAATCGGGAAACAACAGTTTTATACTTCCTGAAAAACTCATTGTTTTTAATAAAATAGATCCTTCCGAAGCCATAAATGCGAAAAATCCAAGAACCTTCAAATTTTTTATGCAACGCATGCAATGGACCATCAATGGTAGGACCTGGGAGGAAACAGAGGTGGCAGGTGAAGAAATCGTAAAATTAAATACCACCGAAATATGGCAGTTGGTAAATAGTGGTGGTGGCATGATGGGTAATGGTGGTATGATGGGCGGAAAAGGAATGATGGGAAACGGCGGCATGATGAATGGCGGTATGATGCAAATGCCCCATCCCATTCATATACATCAGGTTCAATTCAATATTCTGGAAAGGGATACATCGGATATGGATCCCGAGGTGTGGAATTCCGTAAGGGAGGGATTTATAGATGACGGCTGGCAGGATACGGTATTGCTAATGCCCGGAATGAAAATAAAGATCATCATGCGTTTTGAGGACTTTAAGGGCTTGTTCCTTTATCACTGCCATAATTTGGAGCACGAGGATATGGGCATGATGCGGAACTATAAAATAGAATAGTAACTTAAATTAAAAATTATGGATATGGAAATGGATGGCTTCTGCTGGATGTGTGCTGCCATGTGGACAGGTGGAATACTATTAGTGGCCTTGGTCATATATTTAATCTATCGTCTAGCGAAAAAAAACAAGAAGCATTAATATGGAGGAATTCAATTTGGCCGTCCTTATTTTACCCGGATTTTCTATAATCGGAGTTCTTTTGATGTATTGGTATTTTAGAAAAAAAATTAAAGATAAATGGGTATATAACTATTATGTGGTTTCCATTGCTCTTATTGCACTCGTTTTCAATACTATCTGGGAATTGTTGCATGGCCCATTATATAAAGGTTACCAATACGACTGGGAGCATATATCGATTTGCCTAATGGCGGCTTTTACAGATATGTTGACTACTCTGATTATGTTGTATGGGTTTGGTCTTTTTTATGAAAATATTTTTTGGATTCGAAAATTAAAATTGAGCAAGATAATTCTCGTAATAATTACGGGCGGAACCGGTACCATTTTATTGGAACGTTGGCATATAGCTGAGGGACATTGGACGTATGCCGAAAATATGCCAATAGTTCCTTGGATCGAGGTTGGACTCACTCCCCTATTACAGTTCACTATTCTCCCTATTGTTATTTTTCTTGTTGGAAGAATAATTTCAAACAGACAATTTAAATAATTTAAAACTTTATAAAGTGTATCAAAAAAGAGCATATAGAAATAAAAATGTAAAAAAGGAGATATCTCAAAAAAATAAAATTACCAAAAGGGATACAATAATTGCACTAATCTCTTTTCTTGGAATTTTTTTAGCAGCCGCTTTTTTTGCCTACAGAATGATGTTTATTAACCCTTCTGAAATTCATCAAGCAGATAATAACTTGGCTTATCAAATTGTGCCCAATAATGAAGTGTGTATGTTAAACAACACGTATAGAACAGAAGCGATTCCATTTGTTTTAATAGGAAAGCACGCCTATTTTGGTTGCTGTAATAGCTGCACAGATCGGTTATTAAAAAATCCAGAAGAGCGATATGCAATAGATCCTATAACAGAAGTAGAGGTAGATAAATCTATGGCAATAATCCTACGAAAAGTAGATAATGACTCTTCAATATATTATTTCAATACAACTCACAATGCAAAAACTTTTATGATCAGGGAAAAGAAGAACCAAAAAACAGAACAAATATAGAATTGTCAATACTTATATGGAGATAAAAATATGACTGTGAAATTTCAACTTATTCTTTTAATAATAATGGGTTTGCTTACGTCTTGTGAAGATCAAAATAGACATTTGCCTATTCTTGGAAATAAGGAAGTAGCCAACAATGAGGAAGATACAATTTATCACAATATCCCCAATTTTAGCTTTATAGATCAGGATAGTCTTACAATTACGTCCAACACATTTACAGATAAAATTTATGTAGCAGATTTCTTCTTTACATCCTGCCCCACCATCTGCCCAATAATGAAAAACCAAATGCAACGGGTATATGAGAAATTTAAGGGAAATAAAAATGTAGCTTTCCTATCTCACAGTATTGACCCATCTCACGATAGCGTACCAGTATTAAAAACATATGCAGAAGATCTTGATATTAATAATGGTCAGTGGCACTTTGTTACTGGTAATAGAGAAGAAATCTTTGCTATAGCCGAAAACCACTATATGGTAAGTGCCCAAGAAGATCCTTCTGCCCCTGGCGGAGCAATTCATAGTGGTGCGTTTATATTAATTGACAAACAAAAAAGGATTCGCGGGTATTATGATGGGACCAACACAGAAGAAGTCGATAAGCTGATTGAGGATATTCCCATATTGCTTAACAATTATTAATTTTAAATGCACTGATCTGGTGAGGAAATACTTTATTTCATTGTGACCTTTGTTGAAATTAACATCCTTGCTTAAAAAGTAATTTTTATTAGGAAAAGCCTGTCTTAGGATGATGACTGAAAAAGTCTGGAATTTAATCCCAGCTTAAACAGGAAAAAGCAAATGCTTTAAAGGGGGAGTTGTTTTGATTTAATTAGTTATTTAAGCTACAATTCTTCCCTTGTAAAGCTAATTTAAGAAGAGGATTGAAAGAATTTCTTATGTGAGACCAACATGTAATTTTAAAAGAAAATGGCTAGGTTCACATTCATTCTAGGGAATAACACTAAGCATAATCAAAGATGAAAAGCGACGTATAAAAATAATGTTATGACAAAGATTAAAATGGGGAAGTGAAAATTTAATTTGATGGAAAATGGATTCTTTAAGTAAGGCAATTTTTGAAAATAAGCAACTGGATATAGATTCACTACCCAGATATGGAGAAGTGAAGTTTTCTTCACTTAATCCGAAATATCTCGTTAAACTAAATATAATCACAACTGCTGGTGCCTTGATATTTTTGGTAGGGCTTGGTGCAGGATATGTGCTTGTGGAAAACTATAGAGGCTTATTGGCATTTTTGGCGATCCTGTTTTTGCTAATTTTCTTTGGCTCTTACTATCGTAACTTTCAATTGCAGAAAAGAAACGGCTATGCAATCCGGGAAAGGGATATAATCTTCAAACGGGGCTTTATTTACAAAAAAACTACAGTAGTACCTTTTAACCGAGTGCAACATGTTTCTACGGGCAGGGATATATTGGACAAATTTTTAGGAATTTCAACTTTACGGGTTTTTACGGCCGGGGGTTCAGGAAGCGATATCGGAATTCCTGGTTTGCTTCCAAAAATTACGAGTGGCTTAAAGGAAGAAATTTCGAAAAGAACATCTTCTCATGATTAGCAGCAACTTTTATGAGCCGAACCGACAATCAAAAACAGGGGTTATACTTGTTTTTGGCAGCAGCCTTTATCATCTTGTTAGAAATTTATGGTTTCTGGGGGTTTACTTTTTCATGGAAGAACTGGATGCTCAAATGATGATGATTTCTATTGTTGGAGCTGCAATCTTTCTTGTTCTTGCTCTATGCTATAGTATCCTTTACTATTTAAAATTTATTTTTTTCATTGACCGGGAAAGAGAAGAATTTGTACTCCAAAAAGGGGTTTTTAGCTCAGAAACTATAAGTGTCCCTTTTGATAAAATACAGCAAGTTAATTTCAAGAGAAACCTGCTTCAGCGAATAATTGGTGTTTATAGCATTTTGATTGAAACTGCTGGGAGTAAAGAAAAAGAGGTCGAGATTAAAGCTCTTTCTAAGGTAAAAGCGGAGCAACTCTCCGAACTTCTGATGAGCCATATCAAAACAAAAATAGATCGAACAATTCCTGAAGATGAACAAGTGGAAACTACTACAGATTGGCAATATTCTTTAAACGTTCTCCAGCTTTTAAAACTCGGGTTAAGCAGCAACTACCTCCGTGGACTGCTATTATTGCTCACTTTTTATCTCACTCTGAAAGATCAGATTTTTTTGAGACAAGTCTTTCCAGATGAAATAAGTGTGGTGGGTAATAACGGTTTTACCTTTACCCCTTGGACGATTCTACTGATGTTATTAGCGGTATTGATTGTTACTGTAGCTGATACTTTTATAAAATATTTTAATCTTCATTTAAAAAAAACAGATCTGGGGCTGCAGGTGGAAATGGGACTTCGAAAGAATAAAAAGGTGAGCCTGAAAGCGAAAAGAGTACAGTCAATAGAAATTTCCAGCAATCCAATTCAACAACGGCTTGACCTTAATAAGTTAAAAATCTTTCTAGCAACCAGTGCAGATGATTCGGAAAAAAGTGTAATTACAATTCCCGGTATATCACAAAAATTTATTTCAAGGATTAAGGACCACATCCATAACACCCAAATCAAGCAAATTTCTCAAATCGTTCCGAATAGGATGTTGATATTTAGAAAAATTATTCGTGGTCTCTTTCCTTTGTTGCTGCTTCCTTTACTCATAGGATATTATGAACTTAATCTCAGATTAGAATGGATAATTCTTGGGATAGCGGGTTATACTATTCTTTTGGCGGGGTATCAATTTCTCTTTTTTCGTTCTTTAAAGCTGTCTATTTCTGAAGGATTTATCGTAAAGTATTCTGGCGTGTGGAGAAGAAAGCAGCAGCATCTGGAAATGTGGAAACTACAATCTGTTTCAATAATACAGCCACTCTGGTATAAAAAACAAGGTCTCGCAGATTTGGTTTTCCATTCAGCGGCGGGAGATATTTATTTTGAAGTAATAGATGAAAATCAAGCAAAACCACTCATGGATTATTTACTGTACAAAATAGAAAGTATAACAGAAGAATGGATGTAGTTGTTGCAAGGGCAAATTACAATGTTTACAGGCAATACCATGTTAATTAAAGATGTAGGCCGATTTTAGAACCAAAAAAAATAATTTTAATATAATTTAGAAAAAAAATGAAACATACCTATCACATACACGGAATGACCTGCGACGGTTGCCGAACGCACGTCGAAAAAACGCTTTCTAATGTAGAAGGTGTAACCAGTACATCGGTCAATTTGGAAAAGGAAGAGGCCTCCATAGAAATGGAATCACATATCCCCATTGAAAAATTTCAAGATGCCCTTAAAAATGATGGCGGTACATATTCCATCCACAAACCGGGCGAGCACAAACATACTTCAGAAAAAAAATCGGAAAAATCAAAAGGTCAAGGCACAGGTACATTTTATTGCCCTATGCATTGTGAGGGAGACAAAACCTACGATAAGTCGGGCGATTGTCCTGTATGCGGCATGGATTTGGTTAAAGAGCAAAAACTCACAGCCACTCCATCTGGACAATGGACCTGTCCTATGCATCCTCAAATAGTTAAAGACCAGTCAGGCAGCTGTCCTATTTGTGGGATGGATCTTGTGCCGATGGAACCTGACCTTTCCGCAGAAGAGAAGAGCTACAAAAAACTTATTAAAAAGTTCTGGATTGCCGTAGGATTTACATTGCCCATTTTGATTATTGCAATGTCAGATTTGCTCAATAACAATCCCTTAGTTTCCATTTTAAAAGTTGAATATTGGAATTGGATTCAATTAGCACTATCTCTGCCGGTTGTATTTTATGCCACCTGGATGTTTTTTGAACGTGCGTATCGTAGTATTATAACGTGGAATTTAAATATGTTCACGCTCATTGGTATAGGTACAGGGGTTGCTTGGTTATTTAGCGTATTTGGGATGTTTTTTCCAGATTTTTTTCCAGCCCAGTTTAAGACAGATGCTGGAACCGTTTTTGTTTATTATGAGGCCACGACGGTTATTCTGACATTAGTTATGTTGGGGCAGGTTTTAGAAGCACGTGCACATAGTAAAACCAATTCTGCGGTAAAGGAACTCTTGAAACTGGCGCCAAATAAAGCCATTAAAGTCATCGATGGGGAAGAACAAGAGGTTGCTATTGATGATATTGAAATTGGTGATATACTTCGGGTAAAACCAGGCGATAAAATTCCAGTTGACGGAGTTTTATCAGAAGGGCAAACTTCTATTGATGAATCGATGATTACCGGCGAACCGATTCCGGTAAGTAAGGCCGAAGGAGATAAAGTTAGTAGTGGAACAATAAATGGTAACCAGTCTTTTTTGATGAAGGCCGAAAAAGTGGGAGCAGATACCCTACTCTCCCAAATCATTCAAATGGTTAATGATGCGAGTCGCAGTCGTGCGCCAATTCAAAAACTAGCAGATACATTTTCCAGTTATTTTGTGCCAATTGTGGTTCTTATTTCCGTGATTACATTTGCCGTTTGGGCAATATGGGGTCCAGAACCAGCTTATGTATATGCTTTGGTTAATGCTATTGCTGTTTTGATTATAGCATGCCCCTGTGCATTGGGTCTTGCCACGCCAATGTCTATAATGGTAGGTGTAGGTAAGGGCGCTCAGAATGGGGTGCTTATAAAGAATGCCGAAGCTCTTGAAAAAATGGACAAGGTAGATACACTTATCGTGGATAAAACAGGTACTATTACTGAAGGGAAACCAGCGGTTGAAAAAATAGGAGTTTTTGGAGATGGCTTTCGCGAAAACGAAATACTACATTTTATCGCATCGCTTAATAGTTCAAGTGAACATCCACTTGCTGAAGCTACTTTGAAATATGGAAAAGAACAGAATACCGAAATCTCAAAAACTGAGAACTTTAGTGCAGTCACAGGTAAAGGAGTTGAAGGAACAGTTGATGGTAAAAAACTCGATTTAGGAAATGCTAAAATGATGGAGCACGCCAATGCAACTATTTCATCACAAATGGAAACCGAAGCACAATCCTATCAAAAACGAGGAAAAACAGTTTCCTTTTTGTCCGTTGACGGCAAAGTCTCAGGCTTTGTAGTAATCGGCGATAAGATAAAAGAGACCAGTGCCAAAGCAATCAAAGAGCTCCAAGCCAAAGGTATTGCAGTGATTATGATGACGGGCGATAACCACGATACCGCTCAGGCTGTTGCGGGTGATCTTGCTCTTGCCGACTTCAAAGCAGGAATGCTACCACAAGATAAGTTAGAAGAAGTCAAAAAATTACAGGAAAAAGGAAAGGTGGTAGCAATGGCTGGTGATGGCATAAACGATGCTCCAGCATTGGCAAAAAGCGATGTAGGTATAGCAATGGGAACTGGAACTGACGTAGCAATTGAAAGTGCAGCTATAACCTTGGTCAAAGGGGATTTACACGGTATAGTTAAAGCAAGGAATCTGAGTGAAGCCGTAATGAGAAACATCAAACAGAATTTGTTTTTTGCATTTATATATAACACGGTGGGAATCCCTATAGCCGCAGGAGTATTGTATCCCTTTTTCGGGCTATTGCTTTCCCCAATGATTGCAGCCTTGGCAATGAGTTTTAGTTCGGTCTCAGTAATTATTAACGCTTTGCGATTACGAACAAAGAAAATTAATTAAATCACTATGAACTAAACTACAATAGATTTTTAAATCTGACTAAAGTCAGCAGTTTGTGATTACTCAATATAAAATGATCCATATCATTTCCTGATTTTGACAACACCAAATTTCAATCTCGGAGAATTTTGTATTCCGAAATTTTTCAAGGTATGTAATCGAATATCAATTTATAAAATTTGGTGTTTAGAAAGTTCGACAAATTTAGTTCATCCCTAAAAGTGATATTAGGGAAGGCATCTTGTCGGCTTAATTGTTTTTTACTCGGTCTCTAAAAAAGCAGTTTTAATTCTTTTGTGAACTATTTGCGCTTAACCAATGTTACCCACTGGCTTTTTCCGTTCAGCTTGGTTTTCAGCGTAGGCAAAGACATACTCTTTTGCAATTTTTGGTGTAGCCATGGCTGGCGCGAATAGCAAATGTGTATGTCTTTTAGCAAGGGCTTTTTAGCAACAACTTTAGACGGATAAGTAACTCCTCCGTAAGAACGATAAGGACAACGATCTCCCTTGATTGGTGTCAGAACCGGTTTACAATTCTCACACTTGTAAAAGAATGGATAAACCTTTACCGGTACTTACTCATCATTCGTATGTCAGCAATTGACACTGCTAATGGCCGATAATAATTATACTTCCGTAATTGATCGATTGATACTTTAATTAGAGCATATGAGGAATATCAGATGCCATTGTTGGATACGTAAATATCATGGCTCTAATCTCATTCAATTTCATTTTAGTCTTTATGGCCATCGCAAAAATATTAATGACTTCCTCTGCATTGGGTCCAATTAAATGAGCGCCCAAAATTGTTTGAGTCTCTTCGTCAATAATAGTTTTAAATGCATATTCCGGAACGTTCAATCGCTTTGCATTAAACCAATCTTCCGCAGATTTATAGTTCACTTTATATTTTATTCCCTCCTCTTTTACCTGCTTTTCAGTTAAGCCAACGGAAGCCATAGTGGGTAAAGCAAAAACAACTGTTGGCATTGGCGGATAACTCACTTCTTTTTTATTTCCTTTAATAATGTTGGATGCCAAAACATGTCCTTCCAAGACCGCAACGGGTGTTAAAGGAAGTCCGTGTGTATCTGCCGCATCTCCTGCTGCATAAACGCTAGAATTGGAAGTGCTTTGTAAATACATGTTCACCTCAATTCCCTTTTTTGAATATGAGATATTTGCTTTTTCCAAATCAAGGTCAAAAATAGCAGGTGGCCTGCCAGCAGAATTAAAAACCGTCTTTGTGGTGAAAGTGATTTCTTTGCCATTTTTAATTCCTTTCACATTATAACCTTTTTCGGTTTTTTCTATGCTGGTGACTTCAGTTTCTAAAATTAAATGAATCCCTAAATCTTTTGTTGCTTCTACCAGATGTTTTACAATATCCTGCTCAAAGTTTTCCAAAGGATTTTCACCACGATGTACTATGGTTACTTCGGCGCCAGCACGGGCAGCGATATGTGCAAACTCAAAGGCAATATATCCTCCACCTATAAACAGCAAAGATTGTGGCAGTTCTTTAAGATTGAGAAAATCAGTGCTCGAAAGGGCGTGTTCACTACCTTCAAAATCAAGTATTCTTGGTTTTGCTCCAGAAGCAATCACAATTTTATCTGCTTCAATAACCTCATCACCTATCTGCAAGGTATTGTCCGATAAAAATTGAGCAGAAGTGTGATAGGTGTCTATATCCTTATTTTTGTATCCTTTTTCTATTTTAGGTGGCATGGCATCCACAAAAGACTGTTTAAATGCCATGATATCCTCCCAATTAACCTTGGGTATAGTGTCTATTCCATTTCCCTTAAGCCTTTGGGCAAAATCGCGAACCTCTGTTGCGCCAATAATTATTTTTTTAGGGTCGCAACCTCTTAAAGCACAGGTGCCGCCATATGGTAATTCATCTGTTATCCCAACCTTAAGGCCTTTGGAAGCACATTTGTTGGCAACGGTCATACCAGACATTCCGGAACCAATTACAAATACATCATATTTTTTCATAATTTAATTGTTTAAGCTATTTTAATTTATCGTAAATCAATATTTTATCACTTTATATACAACTTATTAAAAACTTCATTTCTTAAAATAATTGTTGCTAAGGGGAATTTATCCAAGTGTGAATAAGTAATAATATTTCAGTTAATTTATTAATCGGGAGCAATGCAGCAGCCATCATGGCCTAATATGCCTGGACTAGGTGTGTTTCCTTTTAGACGATCAATATAAAATTCAGGGTCTTTTTTATATAGATTCATGCAGTGTGGGCAATGACAAAAATATATGTCCTGCTCATTAATATTTTGCATTGTTGCAAAGGCGCGAGGTTTTTCTGCTAAACATGTTGGACATACTATCAAATCTTTGGTTTCCTCAATATATTTTTCAGGATTTTCTTTAAACAAATCGGTACAACCATCACAACAAAAATAAAGTTCATTCCCATTATAAATGGTAGTGCTAGCTTTATTTTTACTTACTCCCAATCTTACTAGGGAACAACCACAGGTAGAACAAATAATAGTTTTCATAATTTAGAAATTTTAAGATAGTGTAATATTAACTTGCACAACAGCTTAATTTAGAAACATCTTTTCCAAAGGTAATCGCTGCTAATTTTATACCTTCGCCCAGTGTTAAGTATGGGTAAAAACTTTCTGCCAAATCTTTTACTGTAATACCAAATTTAATAGCCATACTTAATTGTTGTATCAATTCGCCTCCTTCAGGTGCGATTACCCTGGCCCCTATCAGCTTATCGGTTTCAGTATTGCGAATCAATTTTATGAAACCCCTCGTATCTTGTGCTGCTAATGCTCTAGGCACATGGGTTAGATCCAATTTCGATACTTCAAAAGGAATGCCTGCTAATTCTGCTTCTACTTCATCCAATCCTGCTCCTGCAATTTGAGGGTCTGTAAATACCACCCAAGGCAATGAAGAATAATTTAATTTATTTTTTGATAAAGAAAATGCATTGTTTATTGCTGTGCTCCCTTCTTTAGCTGCAGTATAAACAAAGGGTGGGGTATTTGCTACATCACCTGCTGCATAAATATTAGAAACATTAGTTTCCATTTTTTCATTAACTATAACATGTCCACTTTTGCTTAAGCTAATGTCAATGTTTTCAAGACCTAATTTAGACGTATTAGGTTTTGTTCCAGTAGCGACAACAATATGTCCCTTTTCAACGATTTGAGTTGTAGTACCGTCGGGACAGTTACAGTGAATAATGGTATCTGTTCCCTGTTTTTCAAATTTAAACGCCCTGAAATTGGGCAAGATTTCGATCCCTTCCTTCTTCATTTGCACTTCCAATACATCTGTAATGTCCTTGGTCTGGCTTCTTAAAGGCCTATCGGTAAATTCTATGATGCGCACCTTGACACCTAATCGATTGTATGCCATGGCAATTTCCAGCCCGATATAACCAGCACCCATAATGGTTAGGCTTTCAGGTTTTTCTTCTAAATCGAATAGCGAAACATTGGTTAAATAACCAACCTCTTTCAAACCTTCAATGTTTGGGATGTTTGTTGTTGCCCCTGTAGCTATAACAATGTTAGTTGCGGAGTATGTGTCTTTTCCATCCACAAGAATGGTTTTATTATCTACGAATTCAGCCCATCCTTTTAACATGGTCAGGTTTTTAAAATCACTGACCACATCCATATATTTCTGTTGTTGAAGAGCAGCAACCAATGCTTTCTTGTCTTTGATAACTTGTGTAAAATCAATCTCAACACCTTGGGGCTTAATACCTTCAAAATTGGAATGTGTAGCGTGATATGCTGTTTCGGCAGCTCTAATTAAGTTTTTTGAAGGTACACAGCCAACATTTACACAAGTGCCCCCAAAATCTAAACCTCCATTTACCATTAGTGTTGTGAGTCCTAAACTTTCCGCCTTGATGGCTGCTGAAAATGCTGCAGAACCACCACCTATAACAATTATATCATAATTGTATTTCCCTTTAGTAATAGATGCTTCTTTATTCGTGGTTTCTATAGTATCTGAAGCACAGCAATCCTCTTTTTCAACACCATTAACAACCGAATAACTACCAACCCCATTTACGGCATTAATCAATGCTTCTTTAGTCATTTTGGTGGTATCGATGGTAAACTCTCCTTTTCCAGTTTCGTGGTTTACTGAACTATTAAAAACGCCAGTAGTTTTATTCAAATCTTTTTCGATATGTGATGAACAACCAGAACAAGTCATTCCGTTAATTTTTAATGTTACGGATTCTTTAGTTGTTGGCATAGCTTATTTCTTTTTAAATATATTCTTCATATTTATCTAATTCATTTTATTGAAACCTAAAAAAATTAAACCTTTCCTTTAATGTTCTCTTTTAATAATTCAACTTTATATCCTTTCTTTTCAATTACTTTTTTCAAGGCTTCAATATTTGTTTTTGAATCATCAAACTCGATAATGGCTATATCACCGGGATATTCAACTGAATGTTCCAAAACACCATCAACTTCTTTAAGGGCACTGTAAATTGTATTTGAGCAGCCAGCACAAGTAATTCCGGTAATTTTAAACTTAACTGTTTTTGCTGTTTGTAGATTGTTGTTTATTTCTCCTGTTTTGTCGCTTTTTGAAGCAGTACAACATTGTGCTCTAGCCTGAAATGAGGTTAATGATAAAGCTAAAACAACGATTACTAATAGATTTTTCATAATATTCTTTTTGTGTTTATTTATTTACAACTTTATAGCCTGTGGAATTAATTGCTTTTTCTATATCTTCCTTTGAGGTTTTTGTATCGTCAAATTTCACTTCTGCCTTCTCGTTTTCATAGGATACCTCTACATGTACAATACCTTCTAATTCATTTACAGCATGCTTTATGTGTTCTTCACAAGACGTACAGGTCATTCCCTTGACATCAAAGTTTACAGTTTGAATATCTGATTGACTTACAATCACAATATCCTTTTTATTCTCCGGATAAAAGATTTTTGAATAATACGGGAAAGCCAACATTAATACCGAGAATATTGTCACCAAGCCAAGGAATGTTTTGGACTTAAAAAAAGAAGGTTTTTCGTCTTCATCACAAGCGCAGTCTATCTCTTCTTGAGTTTTTGGTTTTAGTTTTTGATACCAAGCGAAAGCCAACACTAAAACCGTGATCCCAATTAAATAAGGCCTAAAAGGTTCCATCCAAGAAAAAGTGGAAGCAAGACCGGTAGTCCCGGAAATTAATGCCAATACGGGCGTTATACAACAAAGAGAGGCGGCTGCAGCCGTAAGTAGCCCAGCTCCCAAAAGCTTGCTGGATTCGTTCTTTTGTGTAGATTTTGAAATTGTTTTCATTATTTTGAACTTATTTTAATTTTTTTATTTGGGAATGATTATCATCCAGTTTAAACCGCAATTTTATTTGTTTTTATACTTCGGAAAATATCGGCGAGAATATGCTCTTCACCATCATTCAAGGAATAATAAAGGGTTTGCCCATCCCGGCGAGAAGAGATAATTCCGGCATCCTTGATTTTACGAATGTGTTGAGAAATAGCCGGCACACTCATTTCTAAGATATCGGCAATATCACAGGGACATAGTTCACCTTCCATTTCAAGTAAAAACAAAATTTTAAGCCTTACCTTATTTCCTGCAATCATCAAAACCTTGCTCATAAAAGAAAAATCATCTTCTCTTTTGGCAATTTCACTTTGACAAGTAAAAATTTGCTCGTGATTGGCCTCACTTCGGGTACATAGAATTTCAAGATTCTTTTTCATGATTTATATATTATATATGCAAATATATCATTAAATGTTTATTTAAGCAAATACTTAAGTATTAAATTTAAAAAGCCGAAAGAATTAGATTCCTTTGCTCTACAGTAAGGTTTGTGGGTTAAAACAATTGTTTCTAATGCAAGTTAGGCTTTTCTGCTTATGGATAATCTTTTACGTTTTTGGTGTAGCAGAGGCTTGATTCTAACAGCAAATGTGTATGGCTTTAAGAGTTGGCTTTTCCGTAATATTTTTTTCGCAACCAAAAGGAAACTCGAACTAATAAAATCAATGCAGGAACTTCAACCAATGGACCAATTACCCCTGCAAATGCTTGCCCTGAATTCAGTCCGAAAACAGCAATGGCAACTGCAATCGCCAATTCAAAATTATTCCCGGCTGCTGTAAATGCTACAGCTGTCGTTTTATCATATTCTGCTCCTGATGCTTTAGTAACGAAAAATCCAATGATAAACATTAACGTAAAGTAAATAAGCAAAGGAACTGCAATAATCACAACGTCCATTGGTATTTCCACAATCAATTCTCCTTTTAGCGAGAACATTACCACAATCGTAAATAAAAGCGCAATTAAAGTTATTGGCGAAATTGTCGGAATGAATTTTTTTGTGTACCAATCCTCTCCTTTAAGTTTTACCAATATTAATCTGCTTAAAATTCCCATTACAAACGGAATGCCTAAATAAATAGCGACACTTTCTGCAATTGTGCCAATTGAAATACCCACAATAGAACCTTCAAATTCAAAATATGGAGGAAGCACTGTTATAAAAATCCACGCATAAAAACTATATGCAAAGACTTGAAAAATACTGTTCAAAGCAACTAAACCTGCTCCATATTCACTACTTCCTTCTGCGAGATCGTTCCAGACCAAAACCATTGCGATACAGCGTGCCAGACCAATTAAAATTAGTCCGACCATATATTCCGGATAATCTCTTAAAAAAGTGATTGCCAATACAAACATCAAAATGGGTCCAATTATCCAATTGAGAATAAGTGAAATAGAAAGGATTTTAGTGTTTCTAAAAACTTTTGGTAAAAGTGAATAATTGACTTTTGCCAAGGGTGGATACATCATTAATATCAAACCAATTGCAATCGGGATGTTTGTTGTTCCGCTACTAAATGAGTTTATAATATTGGGAAATGTTGGTATAAAATACCCAAGTCCTACTCCAACAGACATTGCTACAAATATCCACAAAGTCAGGTTTTTGTCCAGATAGCTTAATTTTTTTATAGTCATTTTAAAGATTGGATTTGAGAGAAAACGTAAAATAATTCAGTTGCAATTTGCAGACTTCTTTCATTGTATTTTTCTTTCTGTTGTGGTGTATTATCAAATGCTTTTGGGTCTACAAAAGTTATTGGAATACGTTTTTCCGCCCCCGCAATAAAAGGACAACCTCCATCAGCTTGTGAGCAAGTCATAATAGCTGCGAATTTTGATTTTGGGTTAAAATTATCGTCCAATGTTTTTGAAAACCCAATAATAGGATGTTCATTTTCAGCATATTTAATACTGTAAATAGGATTATTTCCTTCTGAAATTATTTTGACTTCAAAGCCTGAATTTTCCAAAGTTTCTGCAACCATTGGGAAAAGAGCGGTAGATTCAGTTCCTCCTGAATAACAAAAAACATTTTTAATATCAAAATAGTGAGCCATTGTTTGTGCCCAAACTTGGGAGAAATGACTTCTACGTGAATTGTGTGTGCAAATGAAGTTTATTCTAATTTCTTGAGCGTTATTGACTTTTGTTCTGATAAATTGAATTAGTGGTTGCAAGGTTTCTTTTCGTTCTTCCGATATGTTTTCTACATTCAATGAATTTATAGTGATTTCTATTTTTTTATATAGTGGAGTTCTATGTGAAGTCATATAGAATATTTGTTTATTGCGATTATACAATTGATTAGTGTAAAATATTTTAGCAGCACTCTTCTTTTGTAGAAATATCTTGATTTAGAAATTGTGACATTGTTTCTTTCATTTTAGTCCAATTTTCGGTGTTAATGCAATAGCAAACACTTGTTCCTTCTACATTTCCTTTAATTAATCCCAAATGTCTTAATTCTTTTAAGTGTTGAGAAATGGTGGGTTGAGCAAGTCCTATTTCCTTTACCAGATCGCCACAATAACAAGTGTTTATTTTAAAGAGTTGTTCTAGAATAGCAACCCTTGCTGGATGACCAAATACTTTAGCGAATAAGGCAATCTCATTTTGCAGGTCGGTAAATATTTCTGTTTTGGCTAATCCCATTTTCTTAATTATTTAATTGCAATATTACAATTAATAATTAAATTCACAAAAGCTTTATGATACGGTAGCTTGTGTAATGCGAAAAATCATTGAGCCGTTTAGAATTAGAAAGTATATTTTAAAGACGAATAAGTATAGTAATTAACAAAAGAAATCAGGAATATAGAATCGAAATTGCAAACTTATATCAGATCAAGAGCAATAAGATTTGATTTTTAATAAGGTGTTTTTTTGACTTATCGTTTAAAATCAAATAGCAGGTTTGCACTTAACACCTTAAATAAATTCTTCATTGAGGTAGAATATGACGTCAAGAGCAATAGTATAATAAAGTAAGTTTTATTTCAGGGGAGAAATTAGATTTATATAGTAATCTTTCATTATAGAAAGATTGAAAAGATAGTGGCAAGTTTTTAAAAAAAATATTAAACTTAAGGAAGTTAGTTTCTGACTTTAAAATATTCTTAATGCTTAGTTATTGATTTTTCGAACTCAAGAATTTCATCATTTGTAATTGAATCATAGATTTTTGCAAAATCATATAATTTATAACCCATTGCTTCAACGATTAAAATTAATGTAGTGGATCTAGGGATAGATTTTGAGTTAAATGTATCGGAAACTGTTGCTTTTCTAATATCTGCATCCAAAGCTATTTTATTATAGCTTGTAGCAATTGGATCTAATTTATCATCAATTTTTTTAAATATTTTACTGGCAACCAAAAGTTTATTTAAGCTTATTGCAATTTTGATATCCATTCCATCCATTAATACCTTTTTCATCTATGCAATTAACTATTTAACAAATAAAATATCGGTACGCTTTGCCGTACCGATATTTTATTTTATATTTGGATTGTATCTTAGTAAATAGATACTTTTTAAATATATTTGCGATACTTCTTAAAGTAAAATATTAGAAGCATTCGCTTTGAATCTCGAATCGAAAACTGGTAATTTTTAGTACACGAGATGATAGGTGAAGTGCTCACAACCCGGGGTGTGAGCTCACTTATTGTGTACAAGGTAACCAGTACCGCGGTTCAATAAGTTGAGTTTTGCGCCCTTTTTTGTATTCTGGCTATTTCTCTTCTTATATATTCTAAAGCTTTTGTTTCTTCCATATTAAATAAGTCTCGCATTTTATAATCTACTACCCCTACATCCTAATTATAGGTCAAAGCGGCCGGCATTCCGGTATGGAGTGAATTTTAATAAGCTTGTTTGGCGGGAACAAGAAAAGCGAATAATCCCGTGGGTTACTGTTGCATTCCCTAAAAGTTGCAACTGTAGTTGGGTGGGATAAGTCTGTGTCTTAATACGGCAACTAATGGCTTGGGTTAAATATTAGGAGGTAATTAATAGTATTCAAAATTTGTTTTAGCCTAATTAAATAAATTAAAAATCTATGAGGATTGAAAAATGAAAGATCCGTTTTAGCGGGTAAAAGCAAAAAGCCTTCCCTTAAGTAAGATTGGAGTCGAACAGGGAAGGCTATAGCTTAAATAAAACAATTGTTTCATTTAACACATTACAATATTATGGAAAATAAGTATACGCGCCTCAAATGGGTGGCGCTAATTATTATTGCTGGAATGCTTTTATTTCTAGCACAAGTTGCTACGGCAGCAAATCTTAGGTCACCACATCTTCTCCAACAGGAAGTCTCAGGAAAAGTAATAGATCATAACGGCATTGCAATTCCAGGCGTCACCGTTACCTTAAAAGGTACTTCAAGAGGTACGCTCACAAACCTAGACGGAGATTATAGTATTATTGCCAGCGAGAATGCCATATTGGTTTTCTCTTTTATTGGGTACAAAAGTCACGAAGAGCAGGTAAGTAACCAAGCTGTAATTAATGTACAATTAGAGGAAGATATCGCCACGCTTGGCGAGGTGCAAATAAATGCTGGGTATTATAACACCAGCCGTAGGGAAAGTACAGGTAATATCTCTAGAGTAACAGCTGAGGAAATAGAATTACAGCCAGTAGTGAGTCCTTTACAAGCACTCCAAGGCAGAATGGCGGGTGTTGAGATAACATCAGGAGGAGCCAACCCTGGAGCGGCTTCCACAATTCGTATCAGAGGCATTAATAGTCTTAGAACAGAAGGAAATTATCCATTATATATTATTGATGGGGTGCCTATTAGCGCAGAGCCTGTAGAAACTAACTCACTTTTGGGCAATTCAGGGCTTGACCCTTTAAACAACCTGAATCCTTCAAATATTAAAAGTATTGAAGTCTTAAAAGATGCAGATGCAACGGCTATTTACGGCTCCAGAGGAGCTAATGGAGTGGTTCTTATTACTACCAAAATCGGTGCGCAGGCGGGAACCGGTCTGGAAATACGCACCTATACCGGGATATCTTCAGTACCTAAAAAATTGGATCTACTTCGAACGGCAGAATACCTGGCTATCAGAAAAACCGCTTTTGAAAATGACGGTGTTGAACCTACTCAAAGAAATGCATATGATCTTGTGCTTTGGGACCCAGAACGATATACAAACTGGCAGGAATATGCATTTGGAGGAAATGCTGAAGTTACCAATGCTAATTTGACTTTTAGTGGCGGGAATGATAAAACGTCTTTCAGATTGGGTGGTTCATGGTTTTCACAAGGAACTGTCTATCCCGGAGATTATCAATACCAAAAAATCACAGGAAATATGAGTCTGAATCATTTTTCTGAAGATGGGAAGTTCAAAATTACAGCTTCCTTAAATTATGGTATAGATAGGAATGAGATTACCGGAGATCTTAAACTCAGCAGGCTAAATCTGCTTCCACCCAATGCACCAGCTTTACTTAATCCCAACGGAACGCTAAACTGGTCTGAATGGGCAGAAGCAGGACTTGCAAACCCCTTAGAAGGATATTTCAATAGTAATGATATCGGTACTAATAACCTGATTACAAGTACAAGTATTTCTTACGAGATGTTACCGGGGTTCGAAATAAAATCAGGTTTTGGATACACACGGTATGATAGCAATGAATTATGGAGATTGCCTTCAAGATCTTATAATCCAGCTGGAAATCCAGTAAATAGGTCTGCCCATTTAAGTTCTGTAAGAAAATCTTGGATCATAGAGCCACAATTATCCTATCATACCAATATTGGCAAAATTGAAGTAAATTCCATACTTGGTGCCACTTTTCAGGAAAACAACAGTTCACGTCAAAGTTTACAAGGAAGCAATTATGCCTCTGAGGCACTCATTGGCAACCTTGCTGCTGCGCAGGATATTCTTAATGCCAAAAGCTCAAACATCCAATATAAATATGCGGCGGTATTTGCCCGTATTGGGATGAACTGGGACAAAAAATATTATCTCAATTTAACAGGAAGAAGGGATGGGTCGAGCAGATTTGGTCCCAATAACCGGTTCGCCAATTTCGGTGCCATTGGAACAGCCTGGATCTTCTCTGAGGAAGATTTCTTTAATAACGTATTTCCCTTTATCTCTTTAGGTAAGTTAAGAGCGAGTTATGGAAGCACGGGTAATGACCAAATAGGAGATTATGGATACCTCGATGCCTATGAAGCAACCAGAGGTCCTGGAGGCTTATACCCTACCTCACTTGCAAACCCAGATTATTCCTGGGAGGTTAATAAGAAAATGGAGGTGGGTCTTGACCTTGCTTTTTGGAAAAATAGGATGAATGTTGGTTTAAGCTGGTATCGTAACCGTTCTTCAAATCAGCTAGTAGGATATCCACTTCCGGCCATTACAGGTTTCGGGTCTGTGCAGGCTAATTTACCTGCTACTGTAGAAAACAGGGGATTTGAGCTGGAGTTCAATAGTATCAATTTTAACAATAAAAACTTTAGATGGCAGACTTCTTTCAATATAAGTCTTCCTGAAAATGAACTCCTGAGTTATCCCGGTATTGAGCAGTCTTCCTATGCCAATACTTACCGTGAGGGAGAACCACTCAACATTTCATTGAATTATGACTACACCGGAATAGATTCAGAAACCGGCTACTATTCCTTCACGGATGTGAATGGAGATGACAGGCTAGACTTTCAGGACAGAACCATTGTAGAAGATCGTACCCGAGAATTCTTTGGAGGTTTGAACAATAATTTTTCCTATCGAGGCTTCTCTTTACAATTTTTGTGGGAATTCGTAAAGCAAAATGGGAAGCTGATTTACTACAATGCAGGGAGAGCACAAAACATCCTCTCAAATTATTCTTCAGATGACTACCAAACTCCAACCCAGTCTTATCAGGGAAATTTAGCATTTTCCAATGCTATTAATAGTTCGCGTTTTATTGAAGATGGGTCTTTTGTTCGCTTAAAAACCCTAACAGTTAGCTATGATATTCCAGGAAAGTTCCTTCAAACCATAGGAATACAGAAGTTTAATATGTTTTTACATGGGCAAAACCTTTGGACTATAACATCGTATGGTGGAATGGATCCCGAAAATTCTTACGATGGCAATTTCATAGGCAATCTTCGAACCGTTACCGCTGGAGCTCAAATCAACTTTTAAAATAATAACAATGAAAATCAACAGGATAATTATTCAAACTTTCATTCTACTACTTCTTAGCTTTAACTTTTCCTGTGAGGATCAGGTATCCATAGATGCTCCTACAGATAAATTAGTGAGAACTGAAGTTTTTAGCAATGATCAAACCGCAATCAGTGCCATGAATGGCATTTATAATGAACTATATCAGGCAGATTTCTCAAGTGGTTCTAGATCCAGCGTCACGGTATTGGCTGGATTATCATCAGATAATGTTCAGTATTTCAATTCTGTGAATCTCAATATGATGGAATTCCAGGATCACGAAATTGCCCCTACTAATCCCGGAAACTTGGACCTTTGGTCAAGTGCTTATAACATTATTTATTTGTGCAATTCTTTTATCGAGGGTCTGACAAATTCTACTTCCATTGATGTAGAGTTACAACAACAATTGGAAGGAGAGGCAAGATTTGTAAGAGCTTTTACCTATTTCTACTTAGTTAATCTATATGATAAAGTTCCACTCATTCTAAATACAGATTATAGAGTCAATGCACTTAAACCACAGGTAGAAAAAGAAGAGATTTATACTCAAATTGAAAATGATCTCCAGTTCTCATCTGAAATATTAAATACATCTTATCGAAATTCTGAAAAGACCAGCGTGAATAAATTTGTGGCCAAGGCATTTCTAGCAAGAGTGTATTTGTTTCTGGGAGAGTGGCAAGAGACCGAAAGATTGAGTACTGAAGTCATACAGGAGACGGCTTCCTACGAAATTCTGGAAAACCTTGACGATGTCTTCCTTGCTAATAGTCGTGAGGCCATATGGCAAATCTCACCGATTGGAGGTGGTGGTATTGCTTCCAATACGAATGATGGTAGTATGTTCGTTATCGATCCATTTTTTTCTTTCTTTTCTACGCTAAAACTTGATGAATCTCTAGTTGCAGAATTCAATGAGAATGATCTTCGTCGGGAAAAATGGATTGGGTATAATGCATCTTTAAATGCATATTTCAGCCATAAATATAAAATCAGTGCAAGTTCCCAATTTCCTATCCAGGAGTATTCAATGGTCTTAAGATTAGCAGAGCAATACCTGATTCGCGCTGAGGCCAGGTTAAAAATGGATAAAACTCAGGAGGCAGTCGAGGATCTTGATGTGATTCGTAAGCGAGCAAATTTACCCTTAGTAGCAGAAATTAATCCCACCATTTCTGGCGAGGCATTACTGAAAGAAATTTATACCCAACGCCGTGAGGAATTATTTACAGAATGGGGTCATCGTTGGTTTGATCTAAAAAGAAATGGTTACATAGATACTATTTTTAATAATAGTCCAACCTGGGAAATAACCGATGGCTTTTATCCTATTCCGAGCGAAGAAATTTCCAAAAATCCAAATCTAATTCAGAATGATGGTTATTAATCGACAATTAATTTACTCAATAAGCTTTATTTTAAGTACATTTTTTTCCTACGGACAAGTCTCAAAGACAAGACTTTCAGATAGGCCTATTACACTAGATAGTACCGTGAGATTTGGTAAACTTGATAATGGTTTTACTTATTACCTAAAGAATAATGATGATCCAAAAGGAGAAGTAATTATGAAAATGATCGTTAAAGCAGGAAGATTTCATGAAGATGAAGATCAATCCGAGTACGCTCATCTTTTAGAACACTTGGCTGTTCGGGACGTAGAGAAATATAGAGATCTGGTAACGATGCTTAGTCTTCAAGGAATTGATCACAGAGCTCACACCAGCAGACTTTCCACTAGTTATTATTTGTTCATTCCTAATAGTAATAAGGAGAAACTCCAACTTGGTTTAACTGTTTTGGAACAATGGGCTGGAAGTATTCTAATTGATTCATCACGCCTTGATATGCACCAAGGAAGCATACTCGGTGAATTACGACCTACGGATGCATATAGTAATTGGTTATACAATAAAGAAGGAGATATTATTCTTCGAAATACCTCCTTTCCTTCCAAAGACATAAATAAAAGTATTGAAGCTGTAAAAAATATTAATATTGACCGTTTAAAGAATTTTTATCAGGACTGGTATCGACCAGATTTACAAGCTGCTATAGTGGTAGGATCCTTTAATCTTGACAGTCTTGAAAATATCATTAAAAACAAGTTTTCCAAATTAATTAAGCCATCAACAATTAGAAATCCATCCCAGGCTATTAAAAAGTTTGAATATCAATTAACTGGAGAAAACCAGTACGAATCTATTAAAGATACTTTGAACACTAATTGGCGACTTGATATTTTTTCCAAAAGAACCAATTATGAATTCAGATTTAGGTCGGTAAAAGACATTTACTTTGGTATTCTTCAAAATTTATATGAATCTATCATAACAAAAAGGAAAACAGAATATGAAAGGCAATACGAACCTCCATTTTCGAGGTACTCGACTAGATATTTTACTAATGGATTGGCGAGTAACCAAATAAGTATTGGACTTCTGAGTGTTGATTTAGATCAAAAATTTGCTTCTATAGAAGATAAAATCTTTGAAGCTGTCAAGGCAGATTTGATTATGCACTCCAATTTTACACAGCAAGATTTGCAGGAAGCTAAAGACAGATTAAAATCAACAATGATAATTTCCTCACCAAGTTCCAAGGAACTTTCAAGGGAATATGAGAATCATTTTGTGTATCAGAATGCAGCGCCATCTGATAGTGTGCGGAAAAAATTAGCAAACCTTGTCGAGAAAATCTCTCTTTCGGAATTACAAAAGTTTGCAAATGAAAGAAGAAATTTGCTGGAGAATACTGATTTTATCTTTGTTAATGTACCAAAAATCTACATTCCGAAAGATTATAAAATTGAAAAGGTTATTACAAAGGCGTATGATACTCCCATTGCAAAATATCGTTCCCCATCAAAGAAAATTTATTCGATTAAAAGCGTAGTAGATAAAAATATTATTCCTAAAATGAATATAGTTAAGAATACTGTAAATGTAACTACAGTTACTTTCGGAAATAATATTAAAGTTGTGTTGAAGCCTACAAAACCTCAATCTCCAAGTTTTAAAAATCGAATTGAAGTTTTAGGTTTCCAACCCATACGTTTTAACGGGAATTCGGAACTTTATAATAAAAATCTATTAGCTCACAATTACTCCACAATTGCTGGCACAGATTGGCATACTCATTTTCAAACTGAAGAATTCCTGAGAGATCATAATATGCAGATGAACTTTGGAACAGATCAGGAAAATTTTCTTATTGAGGGGAATTTTGAGAGAAAGAATATACATAATTTCTTTAATCTTTTGATTCAATACATTAAGGCACCTAATGATGATGTTCACGCATTTAAATACTGGAAGAAAACAATGAAGGAACGTTTTAGCCCTTACCGAATAAAAGGGGGAACTGGCTTTTTTAAAGAAAAGATCGAAAAGATCTGGAATCCAAAACACCCTTCCTTTGATGAAAAAATTTTAAATGAACTGAGTCAAAAAGATATGTTACATACCTTTAAACAACATTTTTCAAACTTTGATGAATATACATTCATTGTCACAGGTGATTTTCAGTCCTTGGAACTTATAGAAGAAATTGCACCTTATTTATCAGGCTTACCTGTTTCAGGAGGTCGTGAAGGAGAAAAAATTAAAAAATGGAGTAAAAGACTAGAGAGACGAAGTGATACTTTACGCTACAAGGGTATTGACCAATCATTTTCTGAAATATACTTTCCGGTTAAGATAGACCCAACAATTAAAAATCAGATTATTTTAGATCTTGTTAATAATGCTTTTCATGAAAGACTTGTTAAGGTTTTACGATTAGATTGTTATGCTCCCGGTGCAGGCGGGCAGTGGATCAAATTAAATGATAGTTTATACACCTTCCAGATAAACTTCAGTAGTACACTAGGAAACGAAGGCAGTATGTTTGCAAATTCGATGAAGGAAATCGAAAAACTCAAAACAATTGGTGTGGATGATGATTGGTTGGCATCTCATATTAAGTATGCATCTATAAGATTTAGTTCTCGAATAAATTCATTCGGTTACTTTAATTTTTGGCCACAATTTTTAAAGAGTCGATTGGAAGATAGAAGCGATTATGAGGAATATATTTTAGAATATCCCGGAATAATAGAAAATTTTATTAGCCTAAAAGATGTCAATGATGCCATCGATAATTATATTGTAAAAGACAATTTACAGAACTTTCTGGTGCTACCCGAGTAAATTACATGATGAAATCATTCAGGTTAATAATGAAATAGCCTACTGAAACTAATCAGTAGGCTATTCTAAATTAAACCTATTAAAGAACAATTATAGTTCCATCACTTTGGTTTTTCTTGGTAAATTGATCCATTTCATCATATAGATCATAAATTGGTCCATTTGCACCAAATTGAACCTGACAAGTTTGTGTACCTCCCGTACAATTTTGTTCCGGGACTGCTCGCCAGTTACCATTATCCAATACATAATCATTCGCAACCGCTTCCAGTTGAACTTCTGTTTCACTTCCCAAACTTGTAAAGGACATGCCTAGAACAACAAGAAGCGCCATTGCTGGAATTAAAAATAACTTTTTCATAATATAAAGTTTTAATATATACCTACTCTTTGAAGGATTTTCGGCTTCTCCTACTTTCTGCGCAAAAAGATTTGTAACGTTTCTTTTATGGTGTAAATATTCCAGTGCATTACTGAAAATTGAAAGTAGTATAAGCTTCTGGCTACTTTATCATTTACAATAGTAAATTTCATCAAATAACCTCAAAGAAAATGGTCGCTAAAGACGTAATACTATTCTGTTATTGAATTGACCAGGCATTTTCCATTCTGTAAAGCGAAGGGGTCTGACCATAGTGACGCCGAAAATTTTTAGAAAAATGAGAGTGATCCTTGAAACCGCATTTCTGGGTAATTATGGAGATCGGTAATTCAGTGCTTCGGATTAATAGCGCACCTTTTTCGAGTCTTTTTTCCATATGAAACCGAGGGATCGTAGTGCCGTAAATTTTCTTGAATTCTTCTTTAAGCTTAGTTTTATTTGTACGATGAATAAGTCCTAATTGCTTTAGGGAGGGCAGTTCCGTATGCAGATTTCGCAGAATATAGAGACGAACTTGTTTTAGCAGCAGTTTGGTTGCGGCACTTTCTTTTTTTTCTAATTTTGAAGGGTCACTGGTATTATTTTCTTCCACTTCCTCGTCTTCATTTTTATGTCCGAAGCGGAAAGCTGTAATTATATAAGAACAATCTGAAATAATGCCTGTCATCCTCTGAATGGTGCAAGGCACCCTATATAGGCTTTTATTTTCTGTTAGAAAATCTAAAGGAATTAATCGCTGATATGTTTGATTTTTATTTGATCCAAGTTCCTCTTTTAACGCTTTTAACGAATTATTTGAAAGGATTACTGAAACAGGTCTATTTAAATTTTTATCATCCCATTTTAAAATTTTTGAGGTTCCAGAAGAATATGATGTTATGTGATAATGTGAATTTAGAAATATTGAAAAATGAAATTCTGGATGTTCTTCCCAATGCTGAGCGTTAAAACAGGAATAATTAATCTCTTCGGACATCATGTTTAGTAATACTGCAATAGTATCTATAGGATCTCTGCGACCCGAGGGTTCTTGACGAAACATAAAATTACCACAGGCAATTTCAATGATTTGTTGATACAAAGAATTTAATCTTATTTTCTCTTCGCGGCTAATTTCCTTTTCCATAATTATTATTTTATTAATGGTTACTTTTTTTATAGTCTTGCAAGAACGAAAGCGCTTCTTCCTTATTAGTAAATACCTGAGTAGGATAAACCGGGCTGCTTGTTTTTATATATAGCTGAGTGATCACCATGGCGTGCTCATCTTCCACTAGCAGTGCAAGTGCTGTAGTCATATAGGCGCCCTCAATAGCCAAATAATCTCTGGCTTGTTTTTGTGCATTTGTAACCGCTCTTAGATCGCAAAATATAGGATATGAATTTTCATTTTGCAGTTGTAACCGTTGGCTGACGATCTGTTTGGCCATACTCCTATTGATCTCATAAATTTCTTTATAGACAAAGTATAAGATCCCCTTGGAAATCCACATTTTTGCATAAGTACCATCCACAACCATCCCGTAATAATTTGGATATCACTAATATAGAATAAAATTTCAATACGTCTTACCAGAACATCATTCTTGATTTTACATGCTATCATATAAAGTTATTCTCATAGGATTTAATGGCATTTGAACGAAAAGCCGAATAACTGTTCTGAAAAGACTTTTTTTTATAACGGTTAGAATTATAATGGATATTTATCCTAGCTTGAAAAGGGAATTTTCATATCAAAAATTATGGCTAAGGTTAAACACAATAATTTTCTGGATACGGTTGATGAAGTAATTACTAATGCAACCAATGCCGGAGTAATCCATCTTCATGCAGAAGGTGATGAATTAAATGGACGACGAATAACTGTTAATGGTAATTCTTTATATCATTTCGGAACCACAGGATATTTAGGGCTTGAACAGGATAAAAGGCTTAAAAAGGCAGCAATAAATGCTATTCAAAAATATGGAACCCAGTTTCCTTTATCTAAAACATATATTTCACATCCGCTTTATGCGCCTTTAGAAGAGAAAATTTTTAAAATGTACGAGCATCCCGTACTCATTACAAAAAATAGTACTCTTGGGCATTTAGCTGTTATCCCGACTGCTGTAAGGGAGGGAGATGCTGTGATTTTAGACCACCAGGTGCACTGGAGTGTACAAAGTGCTACCGAGGTTTTGAAATCGAAAGGTGTAACGGTAAGGATGATCAGACATAGTAATATGGAAATGCTGGAACATTATATCAAAGACTTAAGAAATAAGGTCAATAAAATTTGGTACATGGCAGATGGGGTTTATTCTATGTACGGTGATTTTGCCCCTTTACAAGACCTTATGGAGTTATCCCAAAAGTATCCCCAATTACACCTTTACATAGATGATGTCCATGGAATGAGCTGGAGAGGAAAACACGGTTCCGGGTATGTGATGTCTGTATTAAAAGAGCTTCCACAAAATATATTATTATTTGGAACATTGAGTAAAACTTTCGGTGCTAGTGGTGCCGTTTTGATTTGCCCTAATGAAAAATTACATAAAAAGATTAAAAATTTCGGAGGGCCACTTACATTTTCAGCCCAGTTGGAACCTGCCTCCGTGGCTGCTGCAATTGCTTCCGCAGATATTCATTTATCGCCGGAGATCTATGATTTACAATCAGATTTGGAGCTAAAAATAAATTATTTCAATCAATTACTAGAGTTAACAGATTTGCCATTGGTACATAAAAATGATTCTCCGGTATTTTACATAGGCACTGGACTCCCAGCCACAGGTTATAATTTTGTAAGCAAAATGATGAATGCCGGGTTTTTTGTAAACCTTGGATTATTCCCGGCCGTGCCGGTTAAGAATACAGGGGTTAGAATAACGATTTCCAGACATAATGAATTGATGGATATAAAAGCATTGGTAGATGCTATGAGCTATTACTTTCCTCATGCTATGGAAGAAACCCACACTGATTTAACCAAAATATACCACTCATTTGGAATTCAGAAAGCTGAAAAAAATAATGCTCTAGATTCTCAAATTATTGAATTAAATATGAAATATACTACAACCATTCAACAAATGGATAAAAATGAATGGGATACTTGTTTTTCTGGAAAAGGTACATTTGATTGGGATGGTCTTAATTTTATAGAGAAAGTCTTCACCAATAATAATTTACAAGAGCATAATTGGGATTTCTATTATATTACGATAAAGGATAAAGAAGGCAAAATGGTTTTGGCAGTATCTCTTACCAGTGCGCTATTAAAAAATGACATGCTTTCTAATGTAAATACCTCAAAAATCATTGAAAAAATGCGTGAAGAGAATCCCTATTATATGACCGATGTCGTATTATCATCAGGCTCAGTTTTTTCAGAGGGAGCTCATTTGTTTCTAGATGAAAATAATCCGCTACATATTAAATCAATACGGTTATTTCTAGAAAAACTTGATCAGATAAAGACTCAGGTTGGAGCAAAACTTATCATTTTAAGGGATTTTGAAAAAACAAATACTTTAAACACTTTCCTTCACGAGCAAGGTTTCATTTCCATAGATATGCCTGATGCGTGTGAACTTACTAACCTCAATTGGAATGATGAAGATGCATATTTGAATACTCTCAGTAAACGTTCTAAAAAGCATTTTAGAAAAGAAGTAAAAGCATATGAAAGTTATTTTATGTTCTCAATAGTTGAAGACCCTACCCTAGCTCAAATTGATCACTTCTATTCATTATTTGAACAGGTTTGGAATAATAACTTAGGAATTAACACTTTTAAATTTCCAAAAAAGTTATTTATTGAAATGGGTAAAGATCCAAAATGGGAATTTTTAGTCCTAAGTCTAAAAGCAGAAGCTAAGAACTCTGACAATGCCATAGGGGTCATGTTTTGTACTAATTCAGGTGATACTTATATCCCAAGTTTAATAGGAATGGATTATGATCAAAATGAGAAATTTAATACTTACCGACAATTACTTTATAAAACAATCCAAAGAGCAAATGAACTCGGCTTTACCAAAGTCGATTTAGGACTTAGCGCTAGTTTTGAAAAAAGAAAATTAGGAGCAACATTGATTCCAAAGTTAGCCTATGTTCAGGCCGATGATAACTTTAGCCTTGAAGCCTTAGACTGGTTAAGAAAAGATTAATACTCCCCCTATGAAGTATAGTTTTTAATGTATACCCTTAAGCAAACCAATTGAAAATAGCGCAACAACGGTATTATTTATTTTCCTTAAATACTAATCTCATGTTCGAGAAAGCAATGTTTATGTTTACTGATCAAGTAAACCAGATCATCAATTCGGAAAGTTCATCACTTAAAAAGGCCGAATTGGGAATCCGGCTTTGCAATAGTACCCTATCTGAACTGCAACATATGGTAGAAAAGGAGGATTTTGAAGATTCAGCTTCTGAAATTAACTTTTTCAGAAATATAAAATCTTTACCCATGAGCTATTTAATTTATTTTAGCGAGGTAAGGAACTGCGAAAATAGTATACCCAAGGCAGGAAGTAGCCCAAAGGTCAGGTTTTTGGAAAAGGAAGTAAAAAAAATCAATAAGTTCTTTTCTCAGAATAAAGATTTTGTGAACTATATGGAGCAATCTCATAATTATATGGATCCACAATTCTTTACTAGAAATAATCTCGATAATTTTCCATTTGCACCTACCATCAATTATTATCAATATCCTGAATTCTCCACCTCACACGATATGCTTTGGGCAATGGTTCAGGCTATGTATAAATTCATCCATTATATCCGTGATAAACTTCACAAATTACAACCCGATAATAAAGTTCTTTATGCAGAAAAGCAGCCTAAATTACTGTTATGGTCAGGATCTAAAACGGCTCTGGTAGAACTTATTTATTCCTTATACGCCGATGGAGCATTAAATCATGGGAATGTAGAAATAAGTACTATTATATCATCTTTTGAGGATTTCTTCAATACTAAATTAGACCAAGGATACAAGACCTATTCTGAAATTAAAGCTAGGAAAGGTGACAGAACAAAATACCTAAATCGATTAATTTTGAAATTGGAAAGTAAAATGAGACGTGATGATGCAAAATAGTTTTCGAATGAAATCGTAATTACGTTTTTAAGTATTCCACTAATTTACTACGCTTAATAACTCCTAAGAGCTTTATTTTTATTTTTGAAACTATCAAAATAAACTATATATCTTCAAATATTATTATTGTTAAACTTTTTCGTAACTACGATAGGTATAGGGAAAGAACTCCATTGTTCTAACACAAATTTGTAAAACGAAAGTCAAATTAACCTAATCCCGCTGCTTTAAAACGTATAACCTGCAGCGGGGTTTTTAAAAACCGTTTTACTATGCCAACAAGTATTATTACCACAGACGATCTTCGAGATTTCAAAATTGAACTGCTCCAAGACATTAGAAAGCTACTTACCAAACAAACTTCTGGAAATTTAAAGCGCTACTTGAAGTCGTCCGAAGTTATGGAATTACTTCAATTGAGCCCAGGTACTTTACAAAACCTTAGAATTAATGGTACGCTTCCCTATTCAAAGGTTGGTGGAATTATTTATTATGATTCTGAAGAAATCCACAAGCTTATGAATAAAAATCGCATCCAGAACACATTTGATTAAATGGTTATGAATTATATAAAGCTACTAAATGCGGCTTTTGAAAAGTTCTTTTTTGATGACCGCCTTAACCCTACCCATATCAGTCTGTATATGGCGCTGTTCCAGGAATGGAACAGCAGCCGCTTTGCAGATGAGTTTTACGTAAACCGGAGGGATTTAATGATCGCCTCAAAAATAGGTTCAAAATCCACCTACCACAGATGTATTACCGATCTAGATTCCTGGGTATATCTATCCTATTTCCCTTCAAACAATCCATACAAAGGCAGCAAAATCAAGATGGCCATTATTGGGACAAGTGATGAACCGGTTACGGGACACTACGATCCCATATTAGAACAGCTTGCGGAACAGTACCGTCCCGTATGTGAACCAGTAGTGAACCAGCACCATCCCATAAATGGACAAGCTCTGGACCCGCACCGTCCCATCAGTGGACAAGCACTGGTATCTACTATAAACAATACCAAACTAGTAAACAATATAAAACAACCAAAGGGCTGGCAGGCCGTTATTAATTTTTTTATTGAAAGAAGTTTTAATGCTGATGAAGGAAAAAAATTCTTCGAGCATTATGAAACACGGAATTGGCAAACGAGCGATGGAAATGAAATTCGAGATTGGCGTGCCTTGGCCACGAACTGGATGGATAGAACCGAATTATTCACCGAGGAAAACAAACCAAATAAAAAACAAGCATCCCAAATCAAGGACAACTTGCGAACCACTAAAAATAAGGACTATGGACAACCCCTCTAAAATTATCGAAGGTGGCGTGGAATATTCACTTGGGAAGTTTGATGGTAAAACCGTTCTCTACGATTTTGATAAGATTTTGATCTACCTCAATGCTAAGGGAAAATTACTCTTTGGGGAAAAATTTAAAATTTATAAGGAGGATAAAGCGATCTTACTTCAGCTATGCTCCTACTTCATTAAGGATAAGGAGAACTGTCATAAATTTGGAATTGATACAGAAAAAGGTCTACTGCTTTCCGGTCCCGTGGGATGTGGTAAAACCAGTTTAATGAAATTACTGCGACATATCGTACCGATGCAACGATCCTACGAGATGATTCCATGCAGGAATGTTACTTTTAGCTTTAATCACCTCGGTTATAAAACCATCGAGGAATATGGGAATACTAAATTCTTCTGTTTCGACGATCTGGGCATAGAGCCCCCTGGAAGATTTTATGGCAAGGATCTCAATGTAATGGGAGAAGTGCTTCTGTCACGATATGAGCTTTACCTTCAAACAAAACATAAAATAAAAACACACGCTACCACCAATCTTAACGCTGAAGAATTGGAGGAACGCTATGGGAATCGTGTTCGTAGCCGAATGCGTGAATTGTTTAATTTGATTGCGTTTGATGAAGGGGCTGGGGATAAAAGAAAATAGGTAATTATTATGCAAAGCTTAATTCGAAACCAACTTTTATAAGGATTACAAATTTTCACATCTAATAATTTTTTAAATTCACTACATTTGATAAAAAATAATTGGCAGCAGCAGAAAAAATAAAGGCATTATTACAAAGCTATGGTGATGAGGACGCAAACCGTTTTTACACCACCGCAATGCAGATTGCCGCTGCTGAAGCTAAAAAAGGACACACCAAACTTGCCGAAGAACTGAAAGGACTTATTGAAAAAATCAAGTCTAAACGAAATATAGATTCAGTTACCAAAACAAGAATTCTTCCAATAAATGAAGCCCAAAGAGAATTAAAAGATTTACTTGAAGTATATCGTCCTCATATCAAGACCAAGGATATGGTTTTGACCGAGCAAGTTTCGGAAGCAATTAAACGAATCCTTTCAGAACAGCAGAAATTTGACCAACTTTTACAACACAATTTAGAGCCGAGAAGAAAGTTAATGCTTGTCGGGCCTCCGGGTTGCGGAAAAACAATGACAGCCAAGGCAATTGCTGGAGATTTAGAAATTCCTCTATTTATAATTCGTTTGGATGGATTAATTTCCAGATATATGGGAGAATCAATCTCGAAACTAAAATTAATATTTGACTCTATGTATCAACATAGAGCGGTTTATCTATTCGATGAATTTGATTCTATTGGATCTAATCGAAGCTACGGAAATGAAGTTGGGGAAATAAAAAGAGTTCTAAATAGTTTCCTGATGAACATTGAGAAAGACAAGTCAAACAGTTTATTAATTGCTGCTACTAATATACCTGAATCACTCGATAAAGCTTTATTTAGAAGGTTTGACGATATAATACAATATCCCCTTCCAAATGATAAAGAAATAGCGCAATTAATTGCAGTACAACTCAAAGGCTACTCCATTGAAAAAGGTAAATCTATAAACGAAATCGCTAAAGAGGCAGTAGGTTTAAGTTTTGCCGATATTTCAAATGCCTGTAAAGATGCTATCAAAGAAATGATTGTCCATAATTCAAAAAATGTTTCGTCTACCACCCTTCTTAAATTCATTAAGAACAAAAAAAATCCGTATTAAAAGATAAATGCCAAGAAATTTAGAACACATAATTATTTCTGGGTATGTATCTACAGAGCAATATACAAGTCCAAATACGGGTCGCGACCGGGTAAATCCCATTGATAGAAATAGAAACTCCCATGGTAATGCCCTAATGAGGCAATTGGGTATGGCTGTTACGTCGTTTAGGCAACATTCCGACAATGATTTTGTTTATTTGGAGTTTATTTCCGAAAGGGATTGCTTACTCGCATTTGATAGTTTTGAAGATGGCAGAAGTGGTGACTATAGATTCGTTTCTTCAAAATTGGAAAAGGTTATAATTGATGGTCAAGAACACAAATTATACAGAGCTTGTGTTTATTTAAACACCAACGGAATTTCGAAATTTCTCAATAAAATTGAAGCTTATTTAAATCCTGATAAGGATAGTCCATTAGGTAATCCAAGAAATACAAAACTGCTGAATAATATTGCCACAATACAGCAAGCGACTTTAGCAAGTTTTTGGCAAGAGGATGAGATTGAATTTCCAGATGAAGATCAAGAGGTTTGGTGGGAAATTTGGTTGAGAAGAGAAGATACTCATAATGATGTTCGTGAGGATGAAGGTATTATAAATACCTTCTTGGATCAACTTATGGAAGTTGCTGAACGTAGATTGTTGTTTCCTGAACATATTGTACGTATGGTGCGTACTACAGCGAGAACACTTTCTACTACAGTTCTATATTCAGATCAACTAGCAGAGTTAAGAAAGCCAAAAGAAGCGGCAGACTTTTTCACAGGTCTTGAAAGTGAAGATGCCAATGATTGGGTTCAGGATCTTAAAAACCGTACCATAAATAGAACCACGGACGATTCAGTAATCGTATGCATTTTAGATACTGGTGTTAATAGAGGGCATCCACTTTTAGAAGATTTTCTTCCTGAAGATAATATGGATTCTATTAAATCGGAATGGGGTACAGCCGATACGCACAGCCACGGTCACGGTACTCCAATGGCTGGGTCAATCCTTTATGGTGACCTTACAGATATCATTCAAGATTCTTCGAATATTGAAATTTTCCATCGTCTTGAATCTGTTAAACTTATTCATCCCAATAATCCACATCAACCTGAATTATACGGTGCTGTTACCGAAGAAGCAGTTGCGAGGGCAATTATATTGAATCCTTCAAATAGGAGAATTATTACCATGGCCATTACAGCAACCGATGGTCGAGATAGAGGTAAGCCATCCTCTTGGTCAAGTGCGGTAGATAAAATAGCTTTTGGCGAGGAAGGTACATCGAATGATAAATCCACTTTCTGCGTTTCCGGTGGAAATACCGTAATTAATGATGTTACTGAATATCCAAATAAGAATTTTGAAGAATCAATACACGACCCAGGGCAAGCATTTAATGTGCTTACGATAGGTGCTTACACGCTAAAAACTGTAATTGACCAAAATATATTTAGAGGCGCAACCCCTTTAGTTAATGCAGGTGGTATGTCTCCAAGCAATAGTACTTCACTCTCTTGGGATAATGGTTGGGCAGTTAAACCTGAATTGGTTATGGAAGGCGGTAATTATGGCATCCATAACAAGGGACTTATTGACCCTGATTCGCTACGCCTGCTTTCACTCGGAAAAAACTTTAGGACAGACCCATTGTATAGCTTTGGAGACACAAGTGGTGCAACTGCAATGGCATCAAGATATGCTGCATTGTTAACTTCCCAATATCCCACATTATGGCCTGAAACTATAAAAGGGCTTTTAGTTCACTCCGCAAACTGGACTCCTGAAATGTTGGGAAATCGCAATATTAATGAATTGCCCAAAACAGAACTAAAAGAGTTATTAAGAATATATGGGTATGGAGTTCCCGATTTTCAAAAAGCAGTCAGAAGTGCTAATAATTCTTTGACACTAATTGCCCAAGAATCCTTGACACCTTATAGACTTGACGGGAGTACTGTCAAGACTAACGATATGCACTTGCACGAATTACCTTGGCCTGGAGAAGTTTTAACCGAACTTTTTGACAACGAGGTTAGTCTTACGATTACGCTGTGCTATTTTATTGAACCCAATCCCGGAAACAAACAATATACACAATCCTACTACTATCAGTCCCACGGCTTAAGATTCAAAATGATTGGTGCAGGAGAATCTTTTGAGAACTTTCGTGAAAGAGTTAACAGAGAGGCAAGGGACGAGGATAGCAACGGTTCTTATCCTGGCGAATCTTGGATTGTAGGTGCTCAAATACGAGACAAAGGATCTATACATAAGGATATTTGGAAAGGTAGTGCCGCAGAACTTGCTACCCGAAATGTCATAGCAATCAATCCTGTAAACGGTTGGTGGAAAACAAGAAAAAAACTGGAACGCTATAATAATGCTGCTCGATATAGCTTGATAATAACTATTGACTCCCCTGATAATAACATAGATTTATATACACCTGTATTGAATCAAATTGATATTTCTATACAGCCTTAAATTCTCTTCCAATCAAAATCTACACTTAACTTTGAAACTGACCTTCCTGCAAATGCAAAACTTATAAATTGGAAACATTAGATATACGAAAAAAATCCCTTGAAATTCAGGATATCATTTCACTATA
Source organism: Gillisia sp. Hel_I_29 (assembly GCF_000744275.1). Taxonomy (NCBI): domain Bacteria; kingdom Pseudomonadati; phylum Bacteroidota; class Flavobacteriia; order Flavobacteriales; family Flavobacteriaceae; genus Gillisia; species Gillisia sp. Hel_I_29. Next base: position 279,560 of record NZ_JQLP01000005.1, on the reverse strand, counting down.
CACAAAGGAGAGCTTTGTATGTTTTTTTGCGGATTTTATTAGGCATAATCCAGAAAGAGGTGAATTAGGTTTTTCAAAAAAACTGAAGTCCAAGCTAAAGGATTCCATTTATTTGATAATGTTAAGACTATCCTCTCCAATAGATGGAGAACAAGTTTTGATTTATTCTGAAGAGGTTGATAAAAATCTTCAATTGGTAGCTGACATCCTTTTACAAATAGTGGATTTTTATCTTGGAGATATTTATTCAAAAGATTTTGATGAAATCAAAGATGAAAAACATAAGGCTTTTATTCACGAGATGGCATTCAAGGACTATTTTCAAAATGGTGTTTTGAATTACAGGGAACAGGAGTTAAATAAAGTAATTCGATTATTTCATCCGTATCAAGATAAAAATAAAGGAAAGATTAGGAATTGATTTAAGAAGTCTGATTGATATCTGTCAATATTCTGAAGATGATTACATCAAAAAGTCAATAAAGTATAAATCCTTTTTTTTAAAAAAGGAATATAAAGAATTTGCTAAAAAATCCTTTAAAGACACAAAACTAAATAAAGAATTTTCAAATGAGTTCTTTCATCTACCAGAAAATATTCAGAATGATTTTTTAAATTATAATGAAAGACCGTATAGCTGTCTTTTATTTACAAAATCAGATTATTACGAGGAGTTTGAGAAAGATGATGTAGATATATTTTGTAACCTTTTTTCACTTCCAATGGATGGCGTTTATGATATCTTATTCTATTCACAACCAAACCCTTTAAGCTCCAAACCAATAATAAAAATTAATGATACCGAATATCTCAATATCTATCAAAAACAATTGCCTACTGCTCTATACAATCTATTGTACACTACACTCACAGCAACAGGTAAAGAAACGGAACAAGTAAACTTAAGACGAGGCAAAGTAATTTTAGAAAACCATACCAGAGAAATATTTGAAAGGCTTTTTAAAAAATCGAAGCACCTAAAAGTATTTAGCAATTACTATGTCAACAAAAACAAGGAAGAAAAAGATTTGCTAATAATTGCTAACGGAAATGCTTTTGTAATCGAGTGTAAATCCTCCCGGAATAGGGAGCCTTTTAGGGATTCAAACCAAGGTTTTCAAAGGATAAAATCAGATTTTAAGGATTGCATTCAAAAAGGGTATGAACAATGTTATCAGGTGGAACAACTAATTTTCAATTGTCCGAATCTTTCAATTAAGAGCAACAATTTAGAACAAGACCTTGATACTTCCTACATTAATGATGTATTCAGTATTGTAGTGACATCTGAAAGATTTGCAACTATTCAATCCGATTTAGGTTACCTTCTGAATAAGGCGAATCCAGAAGACCTTTATCCTTGGTCAATAAGCATTGATGATTTAGAAATATTTCTGAAAACATTAAATTTAGAATTTAATAACCCCACTAGAAGATTCGCGGAATTTTTAGAATATCGAGAGTTATTGAATGAAAGAATATTTTCAAGGGATGAATTGGATGTTTGTGCGATGTATCTAAAAAATCCATCAAATTTCAAAAAAATATGTGAAAGTAGCGATTACGTTGTGACCGACCCTCTACTGCAGCGGTACTTTGACGAGCTATACTTTGCCAAAAAATTAAGATTTAATGTTTTAGATTTCTAAACACTAAAAGTGCTGCCTTCAAAGTGATGATCATTATTTCTTTTATCACTTTAATTATCTCGATTCCTAGAGTTTCCATATTTTGTAAAATTTTTCATTAAACATTCCAATAGCACCCTTGATGTAATCACTAAATTTTTAGACTTTTGGTAATATTTACTTTCATCCCAATTACTCAAAAACCCCATTTCCAAAAGTACAGACGGACAAAAATCAGCAGTTTCCCTTAGCACCTGAAAATTCCCAAACTTCACTCCCCTACTTTCAAATCCCAATTCCTTATTAAGCGCAGCTTGCAATTGAAAAGCCAACCAAGTTGAATCATCTAAATAATGTGATTCATTATTAGATACATATACTTCAATTCCTCTAGCATTCTGATTATCGGAATGGTTGCAATGCAGCGAAATAAACAAATCTGCATCCAAGGATTTGGCCAATTTAGTCCTATCCAATAAAGAAATAAGTGTATCACTATATCTAGTCAAATAGATATCCATTGGTGTTTCTGACTTTTCGTTAAGACTCAAAATTTCCTGAGCAATATTCAATACTACATCCTTTTCTTGGATCCCATTTATTCCGATTGCACCAGAATCTTTTCCACCATGTCCAACATCAATTACAATTCGTTTTTGAGCTACTGTTTCCTGTCCAAAAATGATACACATTTTTAGAAGCAAAAGGACAAAACTGACGTTTTTGAAGACTTTTTTCATTTTCAATTTTTGGGTTATTAACAACCTCCTTTCAAAAATTCATAGAATTTGATACCAAATAATAGCAACGGAATTTAAACGAAACTAAATAATATTTTATTCACAATTACTTGATTATCAGTTATTTATAATCAAATATATGTAAATTTCCAATAACGAAAACAAGACATAATTTTAAACTGTTACATTATGAAAAAATCAATCTATTTAGCGACTCTCCTGGCCTTCCTCTCAACATCACTTTTTGCTCAAATTGGTGGTATTGAGAATTCGGTTAATGATGTATCAAACACCATTCGAACCATTTTCCCCATCATTCTAGGGGTAATTTTCCTAATTGGTTTCCTGTTTAATGCAGGACACTTCTTTGGAGAAAATACAGACCTCAAAAAAGGAATTACAAGGGTACTTGTATTTGTTTTAATCGCTGGGGCAGTAGTAGGCATTTTTACCTACCTAATAGGAATCGTAGTCTAAGCCTCTAAGAGGCATTTTAATACAAACAGTACTTATGAAAAAGTTCGAGATTTATAAAAATATCAGAAAACGAGCAGTCATTTTTGGGCTGCCCATTTCCCTGTTTGCTTTGATGATGGTTTCCATTCTTGCTTCGCTTTTGGTCATTATTTTCTCTTTCAGTTTCGGGATGATAATAGGTGTTCTGGTTTTTAACGCTGCGCTCTATGTGGTATTGACAAAAATTACCCACAACCCACAGATTTTTCAAACGGCTAAGGCTTTCCCAAAAATTATAAGTAATAAAAGAAATTCAAACTTCTATTATGAACAAGATTAACTTATCGGTATATCAGCCCATTGCAGATATTCAGGAAAATATCCTCTTTGCCAATAATGGCAACGTGATTTTGTGCTATGAAGCTAACTTACCAGAAATCTATTCTCTGTCGGAAAAGGATTTTGAGGATATGCACGGTGCTTGGTTTCAGGCTTTGAAATCGTTACCAGTTGGCACTGTAGTCCATAAACAGGATATCTATCTTAAAAAATCATATACTTCAGAAGAGCTTCCGAATACGACCTTTCTCGAAAAGGCTACACACAAACATTTTAAAGGACGTGGACATATCGAACACAACTGCTATTTGTTCTTTATACTGACAAAAAACAAGGCACTCAACAACCCAAAATACGTTAATCCCTTTCGAAAGATTTCCAAGGGTATTGTACAGGAAATGGATGACACCATTAAAAGCTTCGTCAACTCGGTAAGCGATTCTGCTTCATTTATAAATAACAGCCGGAAAGTGTCTCTCACACCATTAAAAGAAAAAGAAATTGTCGGTCTCACAGAGACCTATTTCAATGGATTTAATGTGGGCTTTGATACCGATATTTTACTGGATAAGAAAAGCGTCAATATTGGCGAAAACCATTTTGATGCCCTGGCTATCAATAGCGAATTGTGCTTTGGCGAAAGTGTACAGAGTAGCAAGACCAATGAGAAATTCACTTCTGACGATTTTGTGTTTCATCAGGGGTTTATTGATGGTCTAGGGCTTACGCTTAATGAAAACCACATTGTAAATCAGATCCTGTATTTGGATGATAAACATAAGTGGCGCAAGTTGCTCAATAAGAAAATAGAGGAGCTTAGCAAAAGTTCCAATTTCGGTTCACAAAACAAGGTAGTGCTTGGGAAGATCCAGCACATTCTGGATCAAATAAATGCAGATGATAATGCAAGGATCATTCGTGGACATCTCAACATTGTGTATTGGGCTAAGGAAGCCAAAGACTTGGATAAAATTACCTCAAAGATAAAGACTGAATTCAAGGAACTGGATATCATACCATATTATCCGAGAGGGGAGGAGCGGAAGAATTATATACTGAACAGTTACTGCTGCTTTTCTCCCAATTTTTCTAATGACGATCTGTACGTAACCGATTTAAAACATGCGCTTTGCCTGTTCATCAACAACACAAATTACAAATCGGATGCTACCGGAATTATCTTTAACGATAGGGAACATAACATCCCCGTTCTAAAAGACGTCTGGGACGAAAGAAAGAAACGTATCAAGGCACGGAACTTTGCCATTTTCGCACCTACAGGCGAGGGTAAGTCTTTTTTGGCCAATAACATTCTACGCCAATATTTCGAAAGTGGCGTTCGCTTGGTAATAATTGACTTAGGTGGTTCATATACCAAATTCGCAAAACTCTATCCTAAACAATATTCCGTACTACGTTATGAAAGTGGAAAAAACTTGGGAATCAATCCATTTTATATCAGCAATCAAAATGACCTGACACCAGAACGACTTGAAGATTTATCGGTCTTCATATTTGAATTGTTTGCATCAGACTTGAAAGTGACCAAGGCACAATCGGTTTCTGTCAAGAAAATCCTTCGCCATTATTACGATAGCACTTCAGAAAGTCATTCGCTCGAAGGCTTCTATAACTTTATAGAAAGTAATCAGAATGATCTTCTGGATACGCTTAAAATCCATCCCGACTACTTCAATGTTACAAACTTCTTGCACGTAATGTCAGAATACGTCGGCGATGGTCTATATAGTTTTCTGTTCGAAGTAAGCGAAGACCAGACCTATAAAATCGAAGACAAACGATTGATTGTTTTTGAATTGGATGAAGTGAAGGACAATAAGGAAATTCTGTCGGTAATGTTGAAGCTGATCAAATCAGCCATCCAACGAACGATTTGGAAAAACCGCGCAGAAAAGGGAATTATCCTTTTTGATGAGTTTGCCAAGCAACTAAAGTTTGAAAATGTATTGGAAAGCGTAGAATTCTATTATCAAGCTATTCGTAAACAAAATGGTGCCATTGGCATAATTCTTCAGTCTATCAATCAGCTACCGAACAATTCAACTTCAGCAAGTATTTTAGAAAACACCCAAGTTATCTACAGCCTCAACAATGAAAAAGGCTATGCAGAATTGGCCCATCGGCTCAACCTTTCCGGTCACGACCTGAACCAATTAAAATCCATCAAGAACAATCTTTCTGGTCCAAGGAAATACACCGAAATGTTTATCAAGATTGGAAAGGAAAGCAACATTTTTAGGCTTGAAGTTCCCAAAGAAGTTTATGCCGCTTACCTGACGGACGGAGAGGAAAACGAAGCCATAATGGCCATTTATAAAAGAACCCAAAATATGGAACAATCAATAATAAAATTCACATCTAAAATATAATACTATGAAGACTAAAATCAAAACAATCTCATTAGGTCTAATCCTTTCGATTGCCCTTTTATTGCCTGGCGGTGCTACCGCCCAGGGAATGCCCACTTATGACAATACCAATTTTATCAGCTTGGTAAAACAACTGATAGAATCAGGGAAGCAAACCGCAAACATTATCAAGACCGTTCAGTTCTTAAAAACCCAACAAGAAAACATTGAAAAGGTCAACGATGTGGTTAGGCAATTAAATGCTGTTCGCGAAATAGGAAGAAACAACCAACGTCTTATCCAAATGATGCAAAACGATTTAAGGGATATTCTTGATAGTCCTTATATCCAACCCGGTGAGGTAACCAGAGTTTCACAATCGTTTACTGCCATTGTAGAAAATTCTATAGAAACAATGGACTTCATCGATGAAATATTATCCAGTGATTACCTAAAAATGAGCGATGCCGAACGTGCTGAAATCCTTAAACAAAAGGAATTAGAATCAAAGGAAATGGTTTCCAATATCAAAGTCAAAACTAAACGATACAAGGATATTATTTCTTTCCGAAAAATGCAGGATAAAATTAATAACCGTGAAACTGATTTTTAGAAAATGACCGCAACTATTATTTTAGGGATAGGACTGGAATATATAGACACGGTATTCCAGACCATACAGGACAGCAGCTTCTCGCAATATACTATTGCTGGAATGAAAACGCTTGCCGTGCTATTCTTTCTGGTTAATATTCTTAAAAAATATAATGAAGGTATTTCAGATAAGGACGGATATACTTGGGGATTGAGCCCAGGAGAACTTGCTAAAAATTTTGCGGTAGTACTATTGGTTATTTTTTCAACACAGATTTTAGGATTCTTCGATAGCATTCTAGTTTCCATAGAAGGGCAATATCGCGGCACAGCACCTGCTCTTATGCCTTTGCAAATGCAGGATATTCCTATTGAAGAGGATGTTAATCTTATAGATGTTGCAAAAAATGCTATGACATTGCTTTATGAAGCCTTGGTAACCCCTCTCTATGGTTTTAAAATATTTGCTTTTATTATAAGCATATTCCTTTGGATTTTGGACTTGTTTATTTATCCCCTCTTTCTTGCTGAACGTTATTTCCTTTTGGGCATCATGCAAGCCTTTTTTCCTTTGGTTATAAGCTTAGCAGTATTTGAGAAATTCCGATCCTTAGCCTATACCTTTTTTAAATTGTATGCCGCGGTTTATATGCTTGTACCGGCGTTCTTTCTAGTCAATGTATTTATCAATGCTCTTTATACAGAAATCAATACAAATTTCTGGACCAACTTATTCGGAACCGATACTGGCCAAGGCTTTTTTGCACCTGTAGTACAACTCGGTTCAGTAGGTTTTATCGTCTTCTTAAAATTCAAATTGTACAGACGTGCAACGTCTTTTACGCTCAGATTATTCACCAACTAATTCCAATCAGAATGAAAGCACCTTATAACAACATTTACAACATCTTAAAATTAAACCGGTTCATCGTGCTAGCGGTCGTAATTTTTGCTTTTTTATTCAGCATATTTTCTTTATGGATGGCATTTAGCACGAATAAAAGGGCGCTGAACAGTGCTTTTGCAATCAATACAGATGGCAGTATTATTCCGCTAAAACTTATTACCCAAAAGGAGAATTTCAGGGTGGAAGCTTTGGCGCATTTAGAGTTGTTCCATACCTATTTCTACAATATCGATGCAAGCAATTATGAACGCAACTTAGAAAAGGCACTATGGTTGGGCAATAGTTCGGTAGACAATCTGTACCGTCAAAAGAAAGCGGATGGCGTTTATAATCGTCTATTGCAATATTCATTGGTTCAAAAGGTACAGAGTATCGATTCGAGGTTAACCGAAAGTAATGGCTCATACAGTTTCACAACCACAACCATTTTCGAAATCAATAGAGGCTCTATAATAGACACCTACGAACTGGTTTCCACAGGAAGCCTAATTATGGTTGACCGAAACTTCCCTAACAATCCACACGGATTATTGATTACAGACTATTTCGAGAACATCTTAAAAAAATTAAACAATGAAAATAGAGCCGATAATCGGCATTTAAAAAATCACTCTAATGAAATGAGCCATAAAAATTTGGGGTATTAACCGGAATATTGATTGGCGAATTACATCTGACAAACGAAAAATAAATAAACAGCAACAAATGAAAATAGAAAAGAATAAAATTGTCTTCGCAGCAGTATTGGCTGTAATTTTTATATTCCTGATTTCCTATTCCCTGATGGTAATGGGCGATGATGAAAGTGAAAATGAAAACCTTGAGCAGACCTTGGTGCCCAATTTAGAAGAAAACCAAAAAGAGTACGATTCTAAATTGGATGCCATCAATGATTTAAAGGAAGTCCGTGAGAACAATGCACCGAGTATTTATGATGAAAAACTGATTGATTCCCTTGGTTATTATGATCCAGATTTGCCGGAACGTGAAAAAGAGCGCATCGTGGACAGCATCTATTCCGCTGGGAAAATCAAATATTCTGAATCGACCTATCAGAATCTTGGGGCAGGAAAAACAGTTCCCAATAAAATTCAAGAAATAGATTCTGAAGAAATAAAAAGGGAACAGAAGATTGAAACCCAGGAATTAGGTTTGGAACATCAACTTTTCTTTGCCGCCTCGCCCAAACCCAACGACATTTCAATTATCGGAAATACAGATGAAACAATCTATGTAGTTGTCGATGGCGATCAAGTTGTTAAAGTAAATAGCCGATTGAGAATGCGACTTTCAAAAGCTGCAATGATCAACAACAGGCAAATGCCAAAAAACACCCCTGTTTTTGGATTTATCAGTTTTCAACCCAATCGTGCTTTAATAGAAATCGAGAATATCAAACATCATCCAACGAAGCTCAAAGCCTTCGATTTGCAAGACGGTAGCGAGGGCATCTATGTGGAAAACAACTTTCGGGCAGAAGTTACCAATGAAGTATTGGATGACATTATTGGCGATATCAATATTCCGAGTGTTCCTCAAGTTGGTGGAATTACCAAAGTTCTAAAGCGCAATAACCGAAGTCTGAAAGTGACCGTTCTGAACAATTACAAACTTATTCTAAAACCAAAACTATAAACACATAATGTGTTTTTAAAATTTACTCTTATGAAAAGATATATAATAACTTCAATTTTTTTAGCTACTTGCAATTTTGCACCTCTTCTTTGCACGGCACAAATTACAGAGCAAACATCTATAGTTCTGGACACTATATATGCCAATGACACTAAAAATGTGGCGCTGTTTTTTCCGGAGCCTATACGACAAGGGATTACTGGTACAGAGAATTTTGTATTTACGTACAACCGTGAGAAAGAACAATATTTTGGATTACTTCAGGCAAAGCCTGGAAAAGAAAGTAATCTGTTGATTATCAATAAAGATGGCTCAATTTTTTCGTATATTGTAAGGTATAAAGAGCAGCTTTCAAAGCTCAATTATTTCATTCCCATATCAAGTAGAATCGGGAATGAAAAGCCATTGGTAGCCGACTCAATTGAGGCAATAACTTATGAAGAAAGTATAGATAATAAAACGTATTATTATCAAAAATTCTCTTCTCATCTTCTTGAAAGACAACAGCATATTGGTCGGATTAAGAAGCAAAATGAAGGAATTGTTTTGAGCGTTGAGAATGTTGTTTTTGATAAAGAGGAACTCTACTTCGTTATTCAGATTGAGAATAAATCTAGCTTGGATTACGATTTGAATTTCTTAAACCTCTCGATTGAAACAAGACAAAAAGGGAAAAGGAAATCATTGCAACGACTAAATAAAGAACCTCAGTTTCGATATAATGTACCTTCCCGAATTAGTGAAAACGAAGCGGTGAGATTGGTGTATGTGTTGCCCAAGTTTTCATTATCTAATGACCGTAAGGCAATTTTAGAGTTGAATGAAAAGAATGGCGAACGTAATATAGAACTGAAAATATCGCATAGATATATTAATAATCCAAATTGAAAATATTATGAAACATATAGTTATATGCTCGCTAGTAATTTTATTTATTTCCTGTTCTCAGAATAAAAAACTAAGCCCTACAGAAACCGCCAAAGTTGTTGCCGAAAGTTTTTATCACGGTGATGAAGCAACATTAAAAAAACATACCACTGAGGAAGGCTATGCAAACCTTTCAAGTATTCAGGAAATGTTTGCTCAAGACAAAAGCTCAGACTCCAATTTCAAAATAGTTGATGAAGCTATGGAAGACAAAGTCGCATGGATAAAATATTCCACAGCTTACGACCCAAAACCTGGTGTTTTTAAACTTGTTCAGGAAGATGGTCAATGGAAGGTTACTCATAATGGCCCAAGAGATAGAGGGCCTTTCTAAGAACGACGATTTTTCTTAAAATTTTCTCTCTAATTGGTGGGTATAGCCTTCTTGTTCTAATTGCTCGCAATAACGGTTTCCAAGTGTCCTTCGGTAAATTTCATCCTTTCCTTGCTTTTTTCCCTTTTTCGGTAAGTCTATACTGCTGCTTACTACTCCTCGGTTTATCTGGGATTGTAAGTTCTACGAGATCATTTTCTATTGCCGGCACCAAATAATTAATTCTAAAATTTTTTCTATCCGTAAGCCCTAAGTGATTTTGCAATTCAGTTCTATTGTGTTCGGAATTAAAAGCATTTAAAAGTTCGCGTACTTGGGGGGTGACTTGGGGGATACTTGCGGGGTACTTGGTGGGTACTTGCTCGGTTGCATAAACAGATTCTGCCGAAGGCAACACCATTCGTAGAAAATTATCGGAAAAATGAAAGCTATCTTTATCATAATGCTCCAGTATTCTAGGTATCCCAGAACCCAGTTGTTCCACAAGGTCCAAATCTTTATATACGCGCATTAATTCTTTATTCCTAGGGATAGAGTAGCCTTCAAAAAACTCACTTTTACTTAGTCCATCTGGTAAAGATCCTGCAGATGTAATTTCTAATCGATCCCTAAAAATCTCAAATTTTGGTGCTATCTCACGAGTAAAATCATTATGAACAAAAGCATTTATAATCGCCTCTCTTAAAGCAATAGCATTCCAAAGACGCTGCTCTTTTCGTTCTTTTGGCGTGATTTGAGTGATTGTACGGTTTTCTAAATTTATTTTGTCCAACACACTTTTAGTTGCCTTTATCAGCGAGCAGTAACCGTATTCATTGCTTTCTATTAAATCTACACGCGTTTCACCTTTATACTTAGCTACTTTTACAGAAACGTTATTTTCATCGGCCAACAAATAAGCCGCATAATTTAGATCCCCGTTTGTGGTTGTAAGCTCTAAGTTTTTTCTGAATTGTTTATTGAGTGGCTTTTGCTTTTCTTGATAATAAATGCGAAGCTGTTCAAAGTTTAGGTCTTGGCGATGCGCTTTTATAATTCCAATAGAATTACGGGTACGAGAAGCAAAAAGCTCGTCAATCATTTTTTGCGGCATCGGTTCAGCTGCTGAACCCAAACGAATAAAACAACCCCTTTCACTCATCCCGTATTTTTTAAGATGATAAGGTTTTTCTGGACCGCTGGCCACTATGATTTTCAGAATGTTCTTGCCGTCCCTTTCCTCACTCACAATATCGAACAAACCAAGAGCTGAAGGACGGATATTATTCTTTAATCTATCCTTAATCTTCAGTTGGTCGCCATCTGCATCTGCCAAACCATAAGTGTTCCCTTCCTTATCAATACCAATATAGATAATACCACCTTCACGGTAGTTTAGGAATGCGATAACCTCTTTTTCAAGCCCATCGGACAGTTCTCTTTTATATTCTATGCGGTTTGTTTCGGTCATTAATTAAATAAATTGGCAATTTGGAAATAAAGATAACTATACGCTAACAGTTTTTTCGCTTAGCAAGGTTTTCATTTTATACAATAATAGTGCCTTCCTTTTTTCGTGGAAATTTCCATATTCATTCAAACTCAAATCGACATCCGGAATTAAATGAGCGTTCAAAAATTGGGTTCTATTATTTTCATTTGTTTCTTTCTCAACCCAATCCAACAGATTCATATTACTCTTGGACATATTCTCATTAGCATCTAACATTTGAAGGTTATAGATGGAATTGTAAGTGTGCCACCTATAGCTTTCTTTGTCGGAAGCTTCAAGATTATCAAACTCAAATGCTGAATGGATATGGTCTTTATGAAAATTATTATTTCTATAATCTAAATCCGGATATAATAGAGAGAGAATAGAAAAAGCATACTGATTGTCTTTCTGTGTGAAAAGTACTTCTTCTATAAATTCATCGCCAACGCTCGTATCCTTTCTTATATGATTAAAAATAGAATTGACAGGAAAAGAGGTAATCTCTGGCTTAATTTTCATTTCAACTACATTGTTCGTGAAAGTCCTTCTTATTTGAGATAAAACTGAATCTGATGTTCCACCAAAAACCCTCTTAATCAACACTATGTGAAGCCATTTTTTTATTGATTCTCGGTCTTCTTTAAATTCGATTTTTATTGAATAATCTCTATAAATATTCTTATGATATAGATAATAAATGATTGGAATTACAGAGTTCTTGGAAGTCAATGTGTAATCTGTAAATCCGAAGGTTTTTATCAAATCAAATGTTGATAGGATTGAATCTCTAATTTTTTCCCATTCTGTTTCAAAATCCTTCGCGTTGCCTTTTGAAAAATTAGTAACCCTAAACTTAATATCTCGACTGTACAAATAAAGAAAGGATTTTAATATTAGGTCTTTGGATATTGAAAAACCTTTGTCCCTTATGCTATCTACAAGCTTGTGAATTTCTTTACGTGCATCTTTTTTTGTCCAGTTTGCAACTGCAATAGACATTAATAAATCTGAAAAATTTAAAGGTTCACCACCACTATTTATCCTGATAAAAATGTTTAAAGCCTTATCTAAACTTTGGTCCTTTTCAAGGAAATAATTAATTATAGGCTTTTCCATTATGGTTCGCCTCAGCTGTCTAATTGCTTTCCGGGAAAAGCTACTTTCAAATTCTTCTACAAACTCATCAAAAACTTCATCTTCTGTATAATTTAGAATTGCGCCAACCTTAAACCACTTTTGTTCGTTTGCTTTGTAAATTTCAGATTCTTCTGTTTCAGATTTTTCAAGAAAACTAAATTCGTAGATTCTGCCATCTTCCTCATCTTGAAGTTCATTAGAGATGTTCAAATACAAATGGCGCGTTGGAATACTCCATTCTGTATCTTCCCATTTTCTACGGTACTCTTTGTAACCGAAACTCCCTTTTAACCCAAGATATAAAGAAGTCAACCTCTGTTGGCCATCTAAGACCCCATTAAAGGAACTGATACCATTTGTTGAAATTTCCTCATTGTGGGTTTTATACCGTTCGCGATACTCATTTATGAACTTGTAGAATCGATATCCTTTCGAGGTGGTTTCTTCCACTTTCCAAAATAGAAAAGAGCTGATTGGATAATTCCTCATTATTGAATCGAAAAGCCATTCAATTTTAGAGTGATTCCAAATGAATTCTCGTTGTATAGCTGGAAGTAAAAACTGATTTGAGTCTATTTTTTCAATTGCATCAGAAATAGTTATAGGGGTTTGAAATGACATAAATTTCTTGGTTGGTTTTAGCTTGTATTATTTAACTGGCATTTGTTTTATATTATTTTTTACCAGCTTATTAAATTATTTTCGATATCAAATACTGAAGCTTCTACTTTTCCAGTTTCTGTAAATCCGTGTTTTCCATTTTCATTTTTGGAAACGGTCAACTCATTTCTGAGGATATGTGTGAGTTCAAGATTATTTCCTAAAATATAATCTGAATTAATAGCAAAATTGATTCCTTGCTCGCCAAAAGGTACGCTCGGATAATAAATTCCATCTACTTTACCTTCGGAAAGGGCAAGAGCAACGTTGCAATATGCTGTTGTTATGATATATGTTTTTCGGTCAGTTTTTGCAGATTTTCTAAACTTCTCGAAGAGAAATCTATAAAACAAGATTGTAGCCTCTCTTATTTCTGGGTCACTTTGTTCGATGAAAGTTTCCATAGCTGCTCCGTGTTCTTTGTCGAACTCCGAAATTCTATGTTCCTTGTCGGGTGTCGTTACTATAATTCCGATTAAGGGTTTTTTTAGTTGCCAACGCCCAATGGTTACATAAACTTTGTCGCCATAGTCTTTTGTATCAGACCAATACTCGACTAACTCGGCAAATGAAGTAGGTCTGTTTTCTGAACAATAGAATTTAGACTGAAATGGTCGATTACATCTCGCAAAATCTTTGACAAATTGATTCGGTGTTATTGAGATATCAGATATTAATGGAAATAAATCATTGTCTTCGTGGGTGCGTGTTCTGAAAAATACTGATTTGGCAGGAATCTCATATTGTAAAACTGGAAGCCTTCCTATTGTTAAATAGGCTAAAACCGCTTTTTCGTAAGCGTACTCATTTTCTGGATTTATCGCCTCCAATAAAGCAATAGCTTTTTTTACATTTTCAACAGACATCTTCTTTTAGTTCTATGTACTCAATTCTTTATCTAAATTACTCGTAAATAGACCTTGAACCAATTTACCATTTCTTAAATATTCAAAGAAATCATCATAATTTTCAGGACTTAAGAAATGAAAATTATATCGTTGATTCACATTATTTTCTTCAAGTTGTTTGTTTAATTCCTGAAAATGAATGGTCGCCCATTTAAATTTTGCTCTATTTAAATCTGAATAGTCTTGGTCATCTTTAATTTCTACAACGGTAATATATTCCATTTCCTCGTCCGAAGTTTTAACAAAAAAATCCGGATTGAATTTACCTTGTTTTGTGTGATTTCCAGATTTACTTGATAGTGAGTATTCAATTGTATAGAAGCTTTGATTAGTTGATTTTAGCCAAGCATCCAAGGCTTTGGAATTTTCATTCCTAACCAATTTTTCAGCAAATTTTCTTTCAGGTGTTGCGTTTAGAAATGCTAAATCTACTGGTGTTTTGAAATCATAACTATTTGCCTGCAAAGTAGCATTACGAGGAAAAGTTCCATCATCAATTACTTCCTGCAAAAAGTTTAAGACGTCTGTGTCTTTAACTTCTTCATTGTAATTATTTGAATACATAACCGTAGAATTATGCCGTAAATTCCCTATTGACAATGTTTCCTTTATTCTTTCTTTAGTTGAGATAACAAAGGGCTTTTGCGCTATTCTGACTAATTCGAGCGATTTGTTTTTTCGTCTTAGAAGCGTATTGAACGAAGAAAAAATATTCCGTTTATTCTTTTCATTCAATTCATCCCCTTCGAGACCAACTTTATCCATTGAACGCCTTATTAACTTTGTAATTTCTTCTTTGGGTGGAAGGTTGTTTTTTGTGTATTGACCTTCTTGCAAATTGAGTGTAACACCTTCCCATTCTCTCGTCTGAAACTCGTGATAGATTTTATCGACGATTTCCTTAATTGGTGTCATTCTATTTTTAATCTTGTACTCAACAGGTATATAATCGCTTGCGAGATTGGTGTAGGTAGTCTCTTGGTTTACCTGGTCAACCGAAGATTCTAAAGTTATGATGCCCTTATAATTAAACTCTTTCTCTTTACTATTGTTTTCTACTGCTTTTTCAATTTTGTCGTAATCTATATTGTATAGTTCAAAATGAAATTTACTCCTATCGGCATCGATTAAGTTAGAGCTCTCCAATCGCATTTCTAACTCCAGTACTTCATCTACCAGTCCTTTAATTTTTGACCCCCAAGAAGAATGGTTAAAAATAGTTACCTCTGCATTATTTATATATTCAGGTGGTACTCTCAGACCTCTACCCAATACCTGAGAAATCAATAATTTTGAATTGAAAGCTCTTTCTTCCATAGGGACGATTTGAAACACATTTTTGACATCCCAACCCTCAGTAAGCATTGAAACAGAGACAATCCATTCTACTGTTGAATCCTGCATATCCACTTCTTCCAAACGAATAACATTATGTTTGTGCATCTTATCAGAAGTTACCGTCATAACCAGCTTGTCACGAACTTCTTGCTCTTCCAAACCTTCTTCCAGCATTAAAAACTCAACCCATCGCGTTTCGAGTCTTTTGGCATTGGTAATATTGTTTGTTACCAGAATTGTTAAGGGTTTTACATTTTTGTAAGTGACTTTATTTTTGCTATGGTTCTGATATATTTTCTGGAATCTTTGGTCTTCATTTATACTATCATCTTCAGATACGTAATTAATTTTCTTTACAAATTTTTCATCAACAGCTTCTCTTAAAGAATACCTGTAGATTACGTCATTGAAATAATCATTTCCTATATATGCTGTACCTGTAAAACCAAGCATATATTTAAAATTATAACCATCGTCCAATAAAAACTTCTTCCAAATTTTTAACCCTCTTGCCTCCGTAGTATTACCAGAAATCTTATTATAAATGTGATGGGTTTCATCATTCAAAACTACCGTGTCAAAACCTCTTTTGAAACCAAAACTATCTTCTATTGATGAACCTGTTCTGTCATAAACAGCGTGGACATTTTCAATACAAATTGCACCTTCGTCCACGGTAACACTTCCATCAACAATACTCGGATTTTTAATTATTGAGGATGGCGGAATTGTTTCTTTTAGAATTGGGTCAGAAACCAATGCTAAAAACTTCTTATGTAGTTCTTTTTCAATTGTAGTAGATGGGCACAAAATGAGTACTCTTTTAACCAAGCCTAAGCCCAATAAAATTTGCGCTATTCCGTACATCACATAACTTTTTCCGGTCCCTGTAGCAAGGTCTATTGTTGCAGATAACTTTGAAGGAAGTTGAATCTTACGGTGGTAATCTGCAAGCTCAGGATATCTTTCTCGTAATTGAGGATTTTGGTAGTGATTTTTAGAAACCAAATCTTGAATATTAGTATATTCTTTGGATGCCAAGTAAATAACTGAACTTCTTATGGCTTCCTTTTGATACTCCCTTGTTCCACAAAGTGCATCCAAGAACCTATCCCAATAAGGAAGTGGTAGCTCGCTTTGGTTATAAAATTGATTTACTTTTAATATTAAATCTTTTGTGTCGTATCGCTTTTTTTCCTGAATCATCCCTTCGTATTTTTATTTGTAAATACCTCACGGAATTCATTGCCATAAATATCGATATAAACCGCACTTACTTTAGAACCACAACCTTCTATAGAAACCTGAGCTTGACCATCTTCGTCAATAATATCTGCTGCAAAAAAAACATCTGACATTAAAAACTCATTTCCATTGTAGTTTTTATCTACAACGACCATCGCCAAGGCTTCCAGACCTGGAATATCCTCTAAAGTGTCTTCGTCAGGATAGTAGGCTTTGAAAGCCTCTATTATAATGACACCATTATTAAACGAAGACCTGACTTCTGGTTGTCTAATGAAATGAAAACCAACTGCATTTTCAAGTGAATTGACATTGCTCGAACTTTTAGGTTGCCTGAACTTCTTGAATTTCTCCTTATGCAATTCTTGTATGATTTGATAAGGTACTTTTAGAAAATAGTAACGTACATTACCTATCTCATAATAATCATCAATGAACTGAACAGAATTTGCAGGTGCAATAATGTAAACACGGTCGCCAATTTTTTTACCAATATTCTTGTGAAGAATTTCCAAATAATCTTCATCAACCGCTGCATCTTTATGCTCCCAATATTTCCAAATCAAAACGTCATATCCATCCTTACGCTCGCCTTGGAATTCGATTCCCGCTATCTTTTTAGATTTTGGGCTTACCTCAAAAAGATTTAATACGAAATCTTGATATTCTTTATGTTGTAGTGAAAAGAGTTTTTCGATATCATAAAAACCTGTGTTTACAGTTATAAAAGCTTTAGCCTTCCCCTTATGACTTTCATTTTCCTCAACTAAGGAATTTGTAGTTTCCAAAGTCAAAATCCGTTTTTGAGCTGTGTAGAAACTAAATTTACCAATATCACAACTTATCCATTTACGATTTAATTTTTCAGCAACCGCGGATGTAGTAGCACTTCCTGCAAAGAAATCTAAAACCAAATCGCCCTCAAAAGTTGTAGCTTCAATTATCCTTTGAATGAGTCTTTCAGGTTTTTGAGTTGGATAACCAACCCTTTCTTTTGCCATAGGGTTTACGTGATTAATATCTGCCCATAAGTTATTCATCGGAACACCTTTAGACTTTTTTAAATATTGTTTCATTTCTGGATACTTAGAACCGTCGCTCCATCTAAGCATATCCTTTTTTTTGAGATATTCATACTTTTCCTTCGAATACGTCTTAAGTGCTGACCAGCGGTAATACCCACTTTTATCTTTATACTTAAATCGTTTTAAATATTTTTCTGAATACTCACGGAATAATTTATTGAATTGAAATTCTGTGGATTTTGAGTAATAAAGAATTGTATCAGTATCTGCACTAAATTTTCTCGCTCTGGCTTTACTACTTCCTGTATTTGTTGTTCGTTGCCAAATTATCTCATTACGTAAATTCCTTTCTCCAAAGACTTCATCCATTAATACCTTGATATAATGTACTTTCTTATAGTCAAGATGAACCATAATGCTACCATCTGTTGCAAGAATTTCTCTCGCTACTATTAGCCTTTTACGCAAAAATTCAACAAATTCAGCATCTTTAGTTTTATCAGAATATGCCTTTTGACCCTCAGAACCACTAAAATCAGAGGCAGTAGCAAATGGTGGGTCTATGTAAATTAATTTTACCTTTCCTTTAACCTTATCTTTTATGAGTGGGTCTTCATTTTTGTAAATGGTTTTGAGAAATTGAAGGTTGTCGCCAAAGACAATCATATTTTTCCAACCGTCAGGATAAGATTCACGGTCGCCATTATAAGTTCTTTCAATTTGTAAGGGTGCAGCCGTTACGCCATCTTCATCTGCAAGAATATCCTCTTTACGCATTTTACCAGCGTAAACAAGCTCGTATTCCTTTTGAGTAGTGGGAAATAACTTATATTTGAAGTCGTCGGGCAATTGCTCGCCCTTTTGTAATTTTTCTATTAAATAGTTCTTTTCTCTTTGGCTTAATTCTGTCATTTGGTGGTAAAAATAAGTGTTAAAGATATTGGTATAAATTCAAGTTGCAAAAAAAGGTTGAGATAATTTTAAGATTGTCACTTATTAACGATTTAGCCCAATGAATTAAGGTATTTAACGTTATTTAAATATAGACCTAGCCTCCTCATAAACCCTTTCAAAATTAGCTTCCAAATCTGCATTAGAAAATTCTTTTGCACCCCGTGGAAGTTCTCTCTCAATCTTCTGCAACTTAAATTGAACTTTTTTATCCTTCCCATCCGCATAGGTAATAAATTCACCTTGCTTTAAACGAAAGAAAACATCAGCTCTTATTTTAGGGACTTCCTTCTCTCCCGTTGTTACGCGCGTATCAAAATCTAGGTTATAACCTCGACTTACACTTTTGGTCGGATCTTTAACTATCTCAAAGAATCGTTCGTAATATTTCGCGGTGTCCGGATCGTTGACCTTTCCAAAAAACTGATAAGAAAGATTGCTTAAAATGGCTTTACTTGCTTTGTCGCCATACATCATGTCGTTCTGAATCTTGTCCTGCATCACGTAAATCGTTGCGATGTCATAACTTCGCAATGTTGCGGGAATACGGTGCATGTTCAACAAACGAATGGTGGGCGCCTCTTCCATCAGTAGGAAAGATGGTTTGGAATCCCGAACACTCATTTGCTTTGTAATAGTGTGTATGATTGTTGCAATCACAGGCGAATAAGAAGTGTCAAATTTTGGATTGTTTACGATTGAAATCACGCATGGATTTTCAGGGTTATTTATATCTAGTGGCACCTCGTCTGCGGACAGCGCCATAAAAATACGCTGTGTACTTATTCGCTTCAGCGCATTGGCCAAGGTGCTTTTAACACCTGCGGTCTGCCGTTCAGAATCTTTCCCACTTATAAACGCATCTGCCATTGCTCGTGAGGTAGTATTGGTTTCCAAAAACTGTATAAGGCTGTCCGTATCAAGAAATTGGTAGATCGCTATTAAATGTGGTAACGTACAGAATTGGGGATAGGTTGTTTTCAGTTTCCAAATTAAACCGCCAATTAATCCCTCGGCGGCATCGTTGAAAAATTTTGTCGTTCCTGAAGTACCAGATTCTCGTTGCTCCAAAAGGTTTTCAATCAATACCCGTGAAACCTCGTTTACGCTTTCTTCGTTCTCCAAATACGTTGGCGCAATAGGATTTACCCTATGGATGATTTTATCAAAGGAAATAACCTTAAAAGGAATGTTTCCATCTTTAAAAAGTGGATACGCCATTTCAGTAAGTTCAAAATCTTTATAATCGTGGATTATTCCGCAAAATCTTTCTTTCCGGAAGTGTTTCAGAAATCCATAGACAACACTTTCAGTCTTTCCACTTCCAGCAGAGCCAATAACTGAAACACCCCTCCTGATATTTTCAATTTGAAAACTTTTGTTTGCGGTTTTGAATCGAACCTTATATTTCTCTGGAACTGTTTCTATCAACTTTCCATCAAAATAATATGCATATGCCACAGTATTCAAAAACATTAGTGGACATGCTAGATAGACCATTCCTCTTAATACAGAATTTATGGTATAGCTAAAAAGAAATATCATTAGCAAAATAGAAATATTGGTAATCAGGAGATAGTATTTGAAACTATAATAAAGAATACAGAGAATGAAATTTTTTGTTTTCATAATATTTAATTTTTAGTTAATTATCTCGTCAAATTCCTATGGAACTTGATTTAATAGCCACTTCGACACCTCGACGTAGCCTGTTAAAAATTTTCATTGCCAATTGTGCTTGCGTGACTGGAATACTTGACATCATCGGAATGCCAGCCTTACCCATTAATTTGAATGCTAATGCTTTTTCATTAGTGGGTAATTTCATCAGGGACGCGAAATAGACTTTGGGATTCTTAATAAAATCCTTTCTCGCCTTATAGGTTTCTGCAAAATTTCTTTGGTAGCCGAATGTTTTATCAAAACTTTTCTCAGCACTCTCAAAAAATTTATCACGGTCAAAACCACGTTTTACATTCTTACCATGCATTTCAACTTCGGATGCTTTATGCTTACTTCCTGGGGAAAGACTCACCGAATTTGAAGCATCCTTTCTACTAACGATGATATGTATATGACTCTGGTTTCCAACCTTTGGCATTCCCTGCACGATCCGTTTTCCATCTTGTTGATGAGGGGCTTCTTTTTCTAGTTTTGCAAGCTTACTTTGCATCTCCTTTATATTTCCAAATTTTCTACCTTCCTTGACATTTCGGATCTCCGTTTTGAGCTGAAGTATTTTCGTAGCATAGGGTTGATTTTCTCTTATCTGTATGTCAGTTCCTTTAAAGGTTCTTTGATGTTCAATTTTTGCATAGTATTTTATATCATCGATGTTAATTGGGCGTCCGTTAATTTCCCGGTTAAAGGAAGCAACATAATCCTTCATCAGCTCGCGCGTGTACTTTTTAAGATCTTCGCTGCTGTTCTGTAATCTGTTCAGTTCATATTTTGAAGGACTAACAGTAATCGAATAAAATTTCGGTTCCGTCTTTTTGAGTTTGGCACCATTTCCATCAATATCTTTTACCACTACTTCTGCTGAAATCTCATCGCCATATTGATTGAAAAAGTTTTCCATTTCTTCCTGTTCCAAACCTTGATTTTCTTTCTCCAGATATCCTACAAAATCCGCTGAACTTTGTGAGTAGGTGCCTCCTAATTTTTGAGGTGTAATTGTGATATACATAGCTCAAAAATTTAAAGTTCGTTGTTGTGATTTCGCTTCTCTTGAAAGCGTACTTCCTTCTTTTCCTCGATAAATTTCTTCTCCAAAATCAAAGGTTTTTTTGCTGGTGTTTCTGTCTGAAAAAGAGATTCTATCATCGCAACTGTCGGCTTGGTTTGGGTCTTTTCGACATCTCGCATTATGGCAATAACTGCATTGATTCTTTTAAGCAATTTGGCTTCGATGGTTCTTCCGGTCGGACCTAGTTTTTCCTTTGGCGAGATTTCGTTATAGAAGAAGAAATCGAGCATCGTGGACATTGCCTCGGTGTGTGATTTGAAGTGTGTACGTGAGAATTCCTGAAAACGTTTGGCTGTTTCCTTTTTAAATCTAATTCCGATAAATGAGTCCATAATTCGCCGATTTGTCGCAAATCTTTCCCTAAAAATGAAGGCATACAGGCCATTTGTCGCAAATTGCTGAAGGTCAAGAAATTATATATTTTTCAAGTGACTGATTATCAGTGTTTTGAAAACGAAAAGGAGTGCTTAACATCGCGTAGCGTGTTACCCTCTTGCTACTCCTTTTCGTCCCGCCAAGCGGGACAAAAATTTCGTACAATCTGGCTAAAAGCCAATTGCCATTTCAGGGAAATAAATTTCCGATATGTTATTTTTTTGATGGGTATGGTTATCGGCGAAAGTCAGAAAATGGATAACCGTACATAAAATTAAAAGCTGAATTTCAGCTATTTAAAGATACATATTTTTTTATTTAAATACGAATTCTACATTAATTGCCATAAAATATTTTGAATAATCAAAAAAGTTTTTAACTTTAATCTACAGGTCATTCCCTCCGACCTGAAATAAAGGGAAAAATCAGGTAACAGCGAATTTTCCCTTTTTTTACAAAATACGCATAGTGCGTTATTTGATGCTTACACTTGTATTACTGTTTTTCACGACTTGATTAAATGACAAACACCTCCGAAAGTTCAGAGGTGTTTTATTATTATTTTTAAAAAATTAGACGTTGAATATGAAGGTATACGAATATAGATTTCTCAATGCTTCTTCCTCTATTGTCGTTTCAAAACAGGTATAATTTTCCCTTACATATTTACGAATGCTATCGCCAAATTTTCGTTCCACGTCCTTCTTTGAATTTTCCAAAAGTCGGTTCTGAGCTTCCTCGTTCAGGTCTGTAAAATTTAGATATACCATAGCTTCAAATTTTAATATTCACTAGGTAACATCAGTGTATCATTTACAAAAAATAACCGTAATTCATCGAGCGGAAAATCAGTTACTCGATACCCGTGTTTTTCCAAAATAGTATCGTTGCCATCCGTATAAATAATTTCAGCTTCGTAACCTGTAAATTCTTGTTTTTCCTCGGACAATCTTTTAAAATCTATGGTAATAAATTCGCTTCGATCCATTAGACTTTTTGCAATTACGGAAGTGTCTGTAATAAGCCAAAAACATTCGGCAGCTTCCGCCAAATATTTTAGTCCGTTGGTGTATCGAGTTCTCAATAATGGGATTTGAAATATCGTTTCCGATCCGTGAAAATGTTGTAATCCTTCTTTTATATCGTTAACTTGTGCTTTCATTTTGTTTTTTGTTAAGGAGTTAATAATAAAAAGAGGGCGCATCTTTCGACGAAATGCCCTCTTTAATTTTAATGATTAGCTATCGCTTTTACTTCCAAGTAAAAGGATTTCATTTGCTTCTATTTCGGTAACGTATCTTTTTATACCATCGTTATCCTCATAGTTACGAGATTTAAGTTTACCTGTAACTCCTACCTCTTTACCCTTACCTACATATCTTTCGATAATTTCGGCTGTCTTTCCCCAAGCTACAACGGTGTGCCAATCTGTTGTCTGTGTTTTCTCTCCTTTGTCATTTTTATAAAATTCATTCGTGGCGAGTGAAAAACGGGCTACTTTCTTACCGCTTTCAAGGTTTGTAATGGTTGGTTCTTGTCCAACATTTCCGATTAACTGTACGTGATTTTTTAAAGTACTCATAATAAAATATTTAAAGATTAATTAAAATCTATCTGAACTATTCAGACAGTTTGCGTTTATATTTTTTTGAAGTGATTTACTTATTATATCTGGAGCGTTTTCCTTTTTTGTTTTTTTTGGTGCCGCTTTCTTTTTGCTGTTTTTGTAAGATTTCATAAGATTCATTTTAGATTTACTTTCCATAGCGCCCTCGCTGTTACCTTTTTTTGTTGCTGATACAGTTGAAATATTTGGAATTGATAAGGACTTATAAAGAGAGAAGCACAGCGTAGCGGTTTATGCAGTCCGTTCAACTTCCAAATGTTGGTATTTTGCTGTCAAAAAAAGGGTATAACAATGAGGGTGCGGATGTAGGTCTAAAGGTTTATGTGAAGTACAAAAACATAGGAAGCTGTACCAAATCTTTAAATGGAATTCAAATAAAGCGGACGCTATTCACGATTTCGGATTGGGAATGAAGCATCCCGTTCCAGCATAGCGGATCGGGTTAGTGGAATGGAAAGTAGAAATTGGGGATTGTGTCCAAGACCTGTGTAGGGAAGCTCTTTTCCCGGAATGTAGCTTTTCGCGAAATGAGGGGAATGTGCTGACCGGGTTTTGAAAATGGATTAATCTTGTTAAGTAGGATTTAAAGCGGACTTGACTTCAAAGATGGAGATGGAATGGAGTTTGTCCGCTTTCTGACTTTTTCGGGAATTAGCGGACAAGTGGAATGGAAATCGGAAGCTTTGAAGTTGTGTCCAAAACCTGGGTAGGGAAGCTCTTTTCCCGGAATGGAGCGTTTTGCGCAATGTAGGGGAATGGGCTGAACGGGTTATGAAAATTAAGTTATTAACAGATTAAAAAAAATAATTGAAATCCGGATGTTAAGGGTGTTAAATACAAAATATAAAGAATCGTAACTATAATATTATGGCTAACGGCCATTGTTCTTTTTATACGCTCTAAAGTAGTAAAATCTCAGACCGGTAATAAATAGAATTATAGGAACAAATCCAGAGATAAAGACCAAAATCCTTCCCAGCAAGCCTGCGATCTCTCCAAGATGAATCGGATACATTTGTGCTGCGATTTGTTCACTAATGGGGTCGCTGTCAAAGGAGGTCTCATTAATAACTTTATCATTTTGATCTACTTTTAATTCCTTGGTTTTTCTAAGACCGGGAACAATAAACCGATCTTTTATGTACCTAAATTGATATGCATCATTTGGATCTTTAGGGAAATAAATTGCTCGCAGTGAATATTGTTTGTCTGGATTCTTCAATAAGTCCTTTACATCTAAAGCACTTCCTATTTCAATCCTTTTTTTAAGTGTGTTGTTTGCGCTAATAGTATCTACCAACTTAAAACCCTCTTTATAATAGGTGTTATAAGTAAAATACCCACCAGAAAAGGCCATAATAAGTAAAGGCAAGAAAAAGAGGAAGCCAAGTGTTTTATGAACATCGTAGTTAAATCTTTTTCTATTTCGTTTCCATTTAATCTTAATCCCTTTATTAAAATTAAACTTGTACTTTTTCCACCATAAAAACATTCCAGATGTTAAGAGAAAAAGGAAAAACAAAAGCGCACTTCCACCTACAATGTATTTACCAATTTTAGGAATCCCAAGGGTGCGATGAATATTCAATAAATCCTCGAAAAATGATATGGAAGCTGATTTTTGGCCTAGAACCTTTCCATTTTCTGGATGATAATAAAGAGTTTGGCCATTATTATAAGCAATAGAAATAGTCTGCTGTTCTCGATAAGGAAGGAATATTTTAGCTACTGTATCCTTTTGATTTTCATATAGAGTCAAGGAAGTTTTTAGAAGTGCTTCTTCCGAAATGTTTTCTATAGAATCTACCTTCAATACATTTGGATTTAAAGCGGCTGTTATCTCTGGCTGCCATACATACATAGAACCGGTGAGACCAGATATGGAAGCTAAAATACCGCAAGACAATCCTAAATAAAGATGAAATTTCTTAACTATTTTTGAGAAAAGCATCAAGTAATAATTTTGTTTGTGAAGTTGGATTGCCTTTGTTTATGAATTGAAATTCATAAACAAAGGCAATCCAATATTTAAAAATTATAAGTTACACCAAGACGGGCATTAGCTCCTTCTCCTACTACACTAAAAGATCTTAATGGAGCAGCCCACTGCGATCTTGCGGGCAAATAATACTCGTTTAAAAGGTTGTTTATTCCTAAGGAAACATCAATATTGCTCTTTATCTGATAAGTAGCCGATAGATTAACTATCGTATACCCATTAACTGGAAACTCCGTATGTCTAAAAGCAAAATTACCTTCTGCATCCTGAAACGGATCAAACCTTTTTCGATCTCCCAAATTTAAAACCCTCAAGGAAGTACTTATCTTTTCAGTTGGGCTCCAAGTGACATAAGCTGTTAATTTGGGAGCAGAAATAACATCGCCACCAACATAACTTAAGTTATTTTTATCGTCTTTAGGGTTTTTAAGTCCTTCCACATAAGAATACGAAGCTCCCAAAATTAATTTATTGTTTGGAAAAGCATAGTCTACTGCTAGCTCCCCACCGAATATTTTTTGAGGTTGTTCTGACGGTATAAATGAATTTACCTCATCACTAAATACAACTCCGGTGCCTAAATTTGAGGTACTGTAGTATCCCACAGCCTCTAGACGAAGATTATTAAATTTCGAAATAAATCCGAATTCATAATTATTGGTAACCGCTGGTTCTAGTTGAATATTGTCTATACTTTCAGCTCTCGCAGATCTTAAAATAGAACCTAAATCGGCGATAGAAAATCCTTGAGAATAACTTATATATGGAATAAATTCATCGTGTTCAATATATCTTAGGCCTAAATTAAATGCAAGATTATCGAATGCAAGCTCCCCTCCTTCAACTGAAACCGAAGGATTAAAATTACCATCTCCCTTAGGCGAATACGGAAGAGTGTTATAATTGGCAATATCCATTTTCAAATCATCATAACGTATTCCTGCTTTAAACGCCCACTTTTTGTCCAATTTTAAAGTAGTCTGTAAATATGGTGCAACACTCATAAGTTCAATATTTGGCACCCACAATCTTCCATCTATCAAACCCTGATTAGTTTTATCCCTTAATAGATCCAGACCATATATAAATGAGATATCAGTACCATTAAATAAATTGATTCGAGTATTGAAATTAGGTCTTAAACCATATTTTTCTGAATTGATAACAGATTGTCCGCCATTTTCAAATTTATCAGAATAAAAGAAAATACTCTTGGCTTTCGAATAATACAGGTCGGTTTCAAAATCGGTAGTCCCTGAGAAAATTGAGTTCAAATTATATTTTAATCTCCCATTTATTAATTGGGAACCTGTAGGTTGCTCTTCTGGAATTGAACCTTCGATACCGAAGCCTGGCTGCAAGGCATAGTCTCCATCTTCATTAAATACCTGAACCTCTGCAAATACTGGGATAAAAGGGGAGTCTTGGAGCGATTTATAAAGATTTCCGTTTATAGTCAATTTTTGATTTTCAGAAAGCAAATACTCAAGCTTAGCATAGGTACTATAAATATTTGTATTATCAAGACCATACGTTGGAAGAAGAGGCACTCCTTCTGCATCATATTTATTTCCAGTTTGTTCTATACTTCCACTAACATAATAATTAAATTTATTAAGCTGGCCAGTAAAGGATTGATAAACACCGTATCCCAGCGCATTTTCTGAATTAGAAAGTTGGGAGGTTCCCCAAATTTCGGTCGTTCCGCTTATTTTCTCAATAGTAGTCGGGCTCTTAGTGATATAGTTAATAAAGCCTCCATTACCACCATTTCCGAATATCGAAGTTGCCCCTTTAATGACTTCAACCCTGTTTATATCATTAGGATTTATACTTTTAATTCCTAATAGTCCATTTCGTAATGGGGTAGATTGAGGAATTCCATCTACCATTACCAGTAAGGACCGGCCTCTTAAAGTTTGCCCCCAATTGGAGGAAGTTCCAGTGCTCACAGCAAGTCCTGGCACTGTATACGCTAAAATTTCATTAATATTGGATGTTAATTTGGTGAATTCTTTAAGTTTCGCAGAATTAACAACAGTGATGGAAGCAGGAATTTCAGAAAGATATTCTGGATTTCGGCTTGCTGAAATCACTACCTCGTCCAGATTACCGTAATCTTCCTTTAATGTGGTACTATAAGTTTCTAAATTATTGTTGGTAAATTCCATCTTTGCTTTGCTGGTTTGATACCCTAACATTCTCACTGTTACTGTCCAAGTTCCTTCAGGAATATCTTTTAAGGTATATAATCCGTCAAAATTTGTAGTAGTTCCTTTTTGTAATTCCTGTAGATAGATTGTGGCTCCAGCTAGAGGTATGTTCAATTCATTTTTGATTTCACCTTGTAAAGTAGATTGGGAAAATGCACATACACTAAGAAGCATCAAAGCTGATAAAGTAAAATATTTCATTATTCTTATTTAGATTTATTAAAAATAGTGACAAATATATATGCCTAATTTTAATTTGGCAAGGAAGTTTTTTCTTTTTTTATAACTTTTTTTAAAAGAATAAAAAGGGATTGCAGCCTCTGTATATATTTGAATAGAATAAATGAAAAGAAGATCTAAGTCTATGAAGTGTGCCCCAGCCCTATGTAGGGAAGCTCTTTTCCCGGAATGTAGCTTTTCGCGAAATACAGCGGCAATGTGCTGACCGGGTTTTGAAAATGGATTAATCGTGTTAAGTAGGAACTAAAGTGGACTTGACTTCAATCATGTAGATTGGAATGGAGTTTGACCGCTTCCCGCCTTTTCTCGGGAACAAGAGGACAAGTGGAATACAAATCGGAAGCTTTGGAGTTTTGCCCGAGACTTTTATAATGAAGCGCTTTTCCCGAAATGTAGCTTTTTCTGTGGAATGTAGGGGAATGGGCTGAATGTTGATTTGAACAATCAATATTGTTAAAGTCAAAGCACCATTATGACGACAGATTATCAATTTATAATTTGGAAATTATGGATTGTTAATTCCAAATCCATTAAAGTTTTCAACTGAATATTCGGAATTATGGGATTGTGTTGGATTTTTAAAATATCCTAGCTTCTGCTGTATTTCTTTTGCATTTTTTATAAATTCATCAGTGATTTCAGGAATGTAGTGATAGCAGATATCATACACACTTTCATCTTTACCGTTTGAACCAATACCTATTCCAATAATTGTTTCTACGGAGGGATTTAAATATCGTGCAACAATACATCTCAACTCTAACTCTTTCTCTTTTCCCTCCCAATTTTTTTGGGTTAGAGGCATAAATACATACATATGTTTAGCACCTGGCTGTGGAAGAAGCATTCTACCAATTGATTTCTTTTTAATGGCATTATCAAGGGCTAAACCTAGTTCAGTTCTGTGTATTCTGTCCTCTTGGTTTATTATTCGGATTGCATTTTCTAAATCTTGAATTTGCTGGCTATTTGTTGTTTTATTTATATGATATTCGTGTATTTGGGTTATCATATAATCCCAAATAAAACTCGGTATAATACGTTTTCTCCAATCACTATAATCTTCTGACTTAATATAACTTTCCCAAAGTCCACCTGAACCAGCTACTGCATCAACTGGATAATCAAATTCAAGCCCTGTTTGGATATAAAGGGCAAAAAAATCGGTTTCTTCTGGAAGTAACATATGATTCGAAGAAAGAAAACTTTCCTTTACTTCCAGGTATCTTGTAAAATCAGTTATTGTATCAAGTTCACTTATAATAGTTGCTGTTGACTTTTCGTCAAATACGTGTATAAAACCCCTCTTATTTATTCCCATTGGTAACGGAAAATCATAATCACTTCCAAAGGCAATTGCAATTCTATAAATGGTTTGCAATTTTTTATCTGGTAGCTTAACCTTTGTAATACGGTTTTTTAATTTTATTTCTTTAATATTTTTCAAAAACCTTTCTGCTCCATAAAGCTGTTGAATTGAATCGTCCACAGCCTTTTTAATCCACCTTGTATTCTGAACACTTTTATCTTTATGATTTGATACTTGGATATCTTTAACAGATATCAAAATGATTGTGTTACCGCATACAACAAGAACATCACATAACTCTTTGTCTTTCTTGCCCAACGGATTTGGAAAACTCCAAAATGGTAAAAAAGACTTCTTACATAAATTCGCTACGTATTTTTCTGAAGGTGTCATTATATCTTAATTAATCCTGTTCCTTAAGTTTTTTGTTTAGTTAGGTGTGGTATGTTTTAGGAAGGCTTACAATACTATGATCTGATTAGCCTCCTTTTTTTTATACTTATAATAATTCCACTGCCTTGTACCAATAATAAAAGATGGTTTTATCTGGTTGTCGTTTTAATTTGTTCAAGAATAACCAATCCTTTTTTTCTATAGTAAGTGTAGATATATCCTGTCCTTCATAATATTCAATTTCAGTAATTTCGGGCTGTAATAAAAGTGCATTCAAATAAGCTACTCTCGCCGAAGCTGCAAGGGCTTCTTCTATCCTGAAATTTCCTGTCATAAGAAAAGCACTTCCAAAGCTGTGTATACCACGGTTTAATTCCTCAAACCTCTTTTTTGTTTCCTTGGTTGGATTACGTTCCCTTTTTGCGATGATGGCACAGGTGTTTATGCTATCCCAAAGCACATCTGTTTCTTTGAGGTTTCTTTTGCTGAAATCTTTATCGGAACTCCGATAGGATAGTTCTGCTTTTGAGAAAGCGGAAAAACTTGCTTTAACGATAGACATATCCGTAATGTTTTCAAACAACTTCCCTAAATCGAACAATTGCTTACAGATTTCCATTGTAAATAACTGGTCGCCCTTATAATAAGGAATACCGATGGTTTCTGGTGCAAAAGCAGTAAGCTTATCGCCACAGATGGAATTTACCGAAGGTGTGGCAATTGATATTATAGGTTTAGCAATCGATAGCCACGAAATCTCAACCGAAGATTCTATAAGTTCTGGGTAATGTGGACTGTCAAAAAGAACATCCAAAAGAATAGTTCCTGGAACATTCGGGTTGTAATCTGAATCAAATTCAAAAGTATAATGTGCCTTTGGAACGCCTTCTTTGTAGCTTCGACGTTTATTCAAAGTGTGGCTTTTAAAATGTGAGTTGGCAACAACCGCATCAAGAATTTTTTCCAATGGGTCACGCTCTACACTCGAAATAATATCGATATCTATTGAAAACCGATTGCCTTCTTCAAGTAAAAGCACGAGTGATGTGCCGCCTTTAAAGACAAAATCAAGCCCTTCTATCTTTAGATGTTCTAATAAAGAAAATGCGTGAACCATTTTTTCTAGAATGGTTACGTTAATGCCTTTATGTTCTTTTTTTGACCGGAAAATATCCAACCATTCCTTTGTGAAGCTTTTGTTTTCAATCATTGATTATATTCTCTAAAATATTCGGTATGTGGTTATTGATAAACTGCTTGATTTCCTGTTCCCTTTTACGCCTTTTCGCATAACTAAAGAGCTTCGTAAAATTAATGCTGTACCTATCAAGTATCTTTTCATAGATATTTATGAGTTCAGAGCCTTGATAAAAATGAAATAGGTTTTCGTCCGCAAACAAATCCACCATTATTTTTTCAAGTGTTGCAACGGGCACTACATTTTTTTTGTCTTTCAGCTTACTTATTGGTGCTCTTGTAACAAGATGTTTTACAACTATTGGAACAGAACTTTCAGAAATGTAAAACTCAATTTCCTTTTCATCTGGATTCAAGAAAAAATCCATTTTCAAGGAATCATTTAGATAATAGTAAAGTGATTCTGTAAATTCCTTTTCCACTTCCACTACAATCATTTGATTGGATACTTGATG
Source organism: Gillisia sp. Hel_I_29 (assembly GCF_000744275.1). Classification (NCBI taxonomy): domain Bacteria; kingdom Pseudomonadati; phylum Bacteroidota; class Flavobacteriia; order Flavobacteriales; family Flavobacteriaceae; genus Gillisia; species Gillisia sp. Hel_I_29. The sequence continues at coordinate 248,336 of NZ_JQLP01000005.1, read as the reverse complement.
CTGTGTAAATTCATTGAGCCATTGGTTTTCCCATATAGCATAATGGATTTGCTCGAAACGTTCATTGGTCTTACGTACTATTTTTAGAACGTTATCGGACAATACTGGCTTATACTTGGGTTTATATGATATAACATACAATCCACGTCCAATAGTTTTGATGATGTCCTTTTTCTTCAGGTCATAAATTCGCCAACTAAAGGTGCTTTCCTTCAAATCTGGTTCAAAGTCCAGATAGAACTGAAATAGTTCGTCCCTATCAAAAGAACCACGTTCCTTAAATGCTTCTATAAGCTTATTTTCTACAATCTTTGGCATAATCTCTATATCAAAACTTTACCAAAAATACAAAAAAGTGGCGAATATTTGAAAACTAATTATTACCACTATATGAATAAAGTGGTAAATATTTGAAATTATTAATACTATCTTTGAAAAAAACAATAACTAAAACCATCGATAGAAATGTTGTTTAAAGCAGACTAAACAATAAAAGTGTTGATTAGGAATGAAGCGTTGCTGCTTTTTTCGCGGCAGGATAAACGTAATGGAAATGGAAGCTTTGGAGTTTTGCCCAAGACTTTTGTAATGAAGCTCTTTTCCCACAATGTAGCTTTTTCTGCGGAATGTAGAGGAATGGGCTGAGTGGAATCGAATGGGAAAAATATTCATATCAAAAAGGATGAAAAGATTAAGAATATTTAAATTGGTGATCTATTAAGATTTTTATGTCCGAAAAAAAGAAACAACATTATGTTCCAAAATTTTATTTGAAATTTTTCAGTATTAAGCATAATCAAAAACACATAAAATTATGTTTAAAAAAATCCGGTGAAATTATTCATCAAGCAGATTTAGCGAGCCAAGCACAAGAATCATATTTTTATGGTAAGGATTTAGAAAGAGAAAAATGGTTTGGAACCATTGAGGATACCACCTCTATTATTCTAAAGGAAGTAGTTAAAACAAAAACTTTACCTAAAAATAACTCCGATGACTACTATTGGATTTGGCTATTTATTTTACTTCAAGCCTATCGCACGCGAGCACATGCAGATGAGTTCAATGATATAATTGATAAAACAATGAAAACTGCAATGAAATTTGAATCTCAATTCAAAGATTTTGAATATGACAAATATTTCTTTGCTTACGATGATGCAATTGAAAAAACAATGGACATTTTACTTAAGAGCCTGCCAATGATGAGAGATATGCAAATAAAGCTACTTCTTAATAAAACTACTGAAGAAATTATAACCAGTGACAACCCGGTTTCCAAATACAATCAATTCTTAGAATCCCGAAAATTTCCTTTTGGACACAATGGTATGGCAAGCAAAGGTTTACAGATTCTATATCCATTAGCTCCAGATTTGATGCTATTAATGTACGACCCCAAAATATATAAAGTGGGAAATAGAAAACAATTCAGTCAGATTGTAATAAATGAAAAAGATGTTGGAGTTTTAAATCTTTTAACCTGTTTATATGCAAATAAAGTTTTGTATTCCACAAACAATGTAACTGACTTTCATTTTGAACAATTGCTGGAAAATTCCACCAAATTCAAAAATCAAAAGAAACTGGAATTGAAATATTATGATCCCGTTACAAACTATGATGAAACTAAATCGGTCATAGTTCAACATCATAAAACACCTTATATGCTGAACCTTAACTTATCTTTTGTTAAACAAACTCAGCATGCTAAATCTTATAAGTTGTCAGGCTATTATTCAGAAATTAGGGATGAAAGCTATCGCAATAAAAGATAAATTATTCCCGCTTCGTGGTCATTATGGGCATCTTCTTTTAAGTTAGCGGGAAAGTTTACCCAATTTAATAATTCGACCGAGTTTTCAAAACCTGTGAGATTTAGAGAAATTATTTCTGCTCGTTCAAGTCCCAGTTATAATTTTGATATTGCAGGGTAGCATTAGCGTTAATCTTCGTGTCTGCATAATTATTGATAAAACCAATGACATCTTTTTTATCATTAACGGTATAGTCCTTTTCATACCATTTGAAAATCATTGATACTTTTGGGTTGGTAGCTGAAATCTCATTAAATTTTTCATTATTAATGAAATCCCTTGTTACACGCTCTAACTGCTCATTTATTTTACCAGCAGTGTAGGCCTCGTTTAATAATGGTGGACAAGAAATAGATGCGCAGGCAATAGCAAAATGGATTCGAGGCTCGTTCATTTTACGAAGCACACCATTCTCAATAGTCGCCAAGGTTATTTCCCGACCATCAATTGGCACGTAAGGTTTTGTCCAGGGTCCATCAATATCCTTGATGCTATTCACGGGATAGTTTTCTACAATTAGTTTTACCGTGTAAGCATTATAAGAGTTGATGTAGTAGGCAAGCAATTCCTGTATAGACCAATCGTCCCTTGGTTCTTGTGTGGCAAGAATTCTCAGATAATCTTCCAAAGTCTCAAAATCTTTCTTGAAACCTTTGTAATCAACAAGACCTTCATTGCTAACGTACTTCCTTAACAAATTATCCCAAATCGTATGGTCAACATTCACAGAAGAGTTTGCGGTTGTAGAGACTAATTTGCCTTCAATCCTCTTTATTGGTTGCCCTTGGCTTAAGATTCCTGCCGCACCTAAAAGTGAGCAGCTCTGAATACTTCCTACAATAAACAGTAGAACAATAGTTTTAAAAATAATTTTCATTTTTCTGTTTTTATTATTATCTAATTTCAAATTCGTATTATATTCTTTTATACCCATTTCATTTTCTGCAACCGTACAGCATTTAGTATCGCCAACAAAGCAACCCCAACATCAGCAAAAACAGCTCCCCACATAGTTGCCATTCCTACTGTACCTAAAATTAACACTAGGGCCTTCACTCCAAAAGCAAGACCTATGTTCTGCCAAACCACATTTCTGGTTGATCGCCCTATTCGTATACCTGTTAATATCCTTGAAAGCTGGTCAGTTTGTATTACTATATCTGCCGTTTCAATAGCAACATCGCTACCTAAGCCTCCCATAGCAATGCCAACATCACTCACAGCTAAAACCGGGGCATCGTTTATTCCATCCCCTACAAAGGCAACTTTTCTGCCCAATTGTTTTTTTAGTTCTTCAACTTCATTCAGTTTGTCCTCTGGCATCAACTCACCTTTAGCTTCAGAGATCCCAAGATCTTGTGCAACTTTCTGAGTAATAGTGTCTTTATCCCCAGACAGCATCACGATCTTATTTATCCCGAATTTCTTTAATTCCAGAATAGTTTTATTTGCATCTTCCTTTAATTCATCTGCAACAGTTACAAAACCAGCATATAACCCATCGATTGCAACTAATAATACTGTGTCTACGATAGAATGGATGGAAGCTGGAAACTCCACTTTATATTTATCTAATAAACCAGCATTCCCTACAAGCACTTTTTTATTATTCACTACCCCCGTTAATCCCATACCGGAAATCTCCTTAATTTCTTTTGTTGAAAAATTTTGGGTCGCTGAAATTCCTTCCGCAATCGCTCGAGCTATAGGATGTGTCGATTTCTTCTCTAGTGCAACTAGATAATTCAGAAATTCTTCTTTTTCTGTCCCATTTGTTTCAATCTCTTGTACTTTAAAAACCCCTTTGGTAACCGTTCCAGTTTTATCCATCACCAGGGTATTGATCTTAGTGATTTCATCTAGGTAAGAAGCTCCTTTGAATAAGATCCCTTTTTTTGAGGCTGCTCCCAATCCGCCAAAATATCCTAGGGGTACAGAGATCACAAGGGCACAAGGGCAAGAAATTACAAGAAAAATAAGTGCTCTATACAGCCATTCTGAAAAAACATAATTATCTATTATAAAATAGGGAATAAATGTTAGCAAAGTTGCCGAGATCACCACAAAAGGAGTGTACACCTTAGCAAATTTTCTAATGAACAGTTCTGTTTTAGCTTTTCTGGAACTCGCATTTTGAACCAACTCAATGATTCTGGCAACAGAACTTTCATTAAATATTTTTGTGGTTTCAGCTTCAATTACTCCATTTAAATTTATAGATCCACTTAAAACGGTTTCTCCTTTTTTAACAATTAAAGGTTTACTTTCTCCGGTAAGTGCCGAGGTATTCAATTCAGCTTTTCCTGATATTAATTTTCCATCCAATGGGATTCTTTCACCTGTTTTAATTTGAATTAATTCTCCTACTTTAACATCTTCTGGATGTACTTGTAAATATGCTCCATCTCGCCATACAGACGCAATGTCTGGCCGAACGTCTAAGAGTGCTTTAATATTAGATTTTGCGCTTTTTACCGCAGACTCTTGAAACAATTCGCCAACTGCATAAAATAACATTACTGCAACCCCTTCCGGATATTCTCCAATGGCAAAAGCTCCAATAGCAGCGATGGACATTAGGAAAAATTCTGTGAAAAAACTTCCTTTAAGAATGTTTTTTATCGCAAGCATCAATACAGGGTATCCTACAGGGAGATAGGCTAAAGAATACCAACCAATTCTATACCATCCTCTAAAGAAACTGGTTTTCAGAAAATTATCGATTATTAACCCTATAGTTAGCATTAGAAAGCTGAATAGGGCAGGAAGATAAATGCTGAATTTTGATTTTTCAGAAGTGGATTCACAGGATCCGCAACAACCTTGGGTTGTATCTTCTAAAACAATCTTTTTATTTGACATGTAGGCTGTGTTTAAGTTTATTCTTTACAAAAATACAGCTCATAGCACTGCAATTGTAGTGCATTAAAACCTGTTACACTTTTCGCAAATGCCTTTTACTACCAAATTAACATCCTCAGCTAAATATCCTTCTGGTAAATTTATTTGTGGTATTTTATGATTGGTCAAACACACTGTTTCCCCACAATTATTACAATGAAAATGAAGGTGAAGATCTGTATCTACATCGCACCGGCAATTTTCTTCACAAAGTGCATATTTTGTAACTCCTGATCCATCATCAATTTTATGAACCACTCCATGTTCCTCAAAAGTTTTTAGAGTTCTATAAAGAGTCGTTCTTTCAGATCTATTAAAAGCTTGCTCAATATCTGTAAGGCTGGTCGCTACTTGTTGCCCATCCAGAAATTTAAAAGTAAGTATCCGCATGGCCGTTGGCCTTATGTATTTAGTTTCTAGAAAATCTTCAATATTTTGTGTCATCTCATTACTTTTTAATGTACGTGCGCCTTCTCCATCAATTTTATTTTTAGTGATTGCTATGTCACAGTGCTAAAATCAATTTTGTCTTTTGGATCTCCAATTTGAATAATTTCTGCCTCAGAAGTTCCCGTAATTACTCATAAAAATATAGTTTTTTACAATGCATATTAACCACTTCCTCTTCTATAGCCTCACGGTATAAAGTATGTTCAACAAAGCCACACCTAAATCTGCAAAGATTACATATCCAACAAATTTATCTTCAATAGAAACCATAACAATTAACTCGGCAATGTTGTCGGTTTCAGATAGAACTTCAATGTTGTTAAAATTTAAAAATACTTTATTCTTTAAATGGAAACATCTTACTTAATAATTTGTAAAAAAATCAATTACCTTAATTACCCATTCCTCCCATTTCTTTTTGTAAACAAATGCCATTTTTCCTTAATCACAAATATAAGAAGCATTTACTTTAAGATTTGCTTAAAATCATAACCATGAATATCAAGCATTTTAAAATATATGTCTACTTTTTATCTTTCTTAGTGATTTTTTTGCGAGAACGCTCTCATTCTTAGTTTCTAACATGTGTTTAATAAAATGTAACACCTGTTTATTCATAAATCAAATTTCCAAAAAAACTATTTTCGTTTTAACCCCAAATAATACATCATAGTAAGAGCAGAACCTAAAAAACCAAATAGAATATTTATTATAATCTGTTCATAATCTTCAAACTCAATAATTTGGTTAAAAGTATCTTTTAGTGCTTGCCACCATATATCAAAATTTCCTTCAATGTTATATTTGAATAGTGTGATACCCAAAGGCTGGATAATAAATAGGCCAATCGCAAAGCCTACTAAAATGGTAATTAATAAGTTCTTTTTATGTATCATTATTATTGAAAATAATTAACTTTTAATTGCTTCCAATCCAATTTTTTGCTTCATCTCGCTGGGTTAAATCAAAATATTTTATTTCTGCTTTTGTAAAAGGTTTCATAAATTGGGTAATCCAGTCTTGCCATTTTTTTTCACCTACCATTGCTATTTTTTCATAGTCATTGGCGTGAGCAGTATCCATTTTCAGGTCCTCCCAAAGCCCAGGTAAATCCCATCCCGTAAAATTTTCCATCTCAAAATACCATCGTACTTTCATTTTCCTATCCAAAATAGCGTGAATAAGCGGATGGATTTTTTCGATATCCATATCGGTCAGTTTCCCTTCAGCCCTTGTGGCCATAATATTATTCTTTGTTAGTTCTAATATTTGTAACATAATTTTAGTTTTAATTCTTATCCTTCCAAATCGTAAAACCATTCTTCAGCTTGCACAATAGCCTCAGCAATGGCTTTCTTATCTGTGTATTTTTTTTCTATAACCAACTGCTTAGCAATTTCAATTGCTTTTTTCCTTATCATCGGATTAAGGGAATCTAGGTCTATTTTAAAATCTTCGAACATCCAATCCATATATTTTTATTTAATGATTGAACAATTCTTTTTCCTTTTCAGGATCTATGTTTTCTTTTGATTTTTTATCCAAAAAATAATCCAGTACAATACCCACAATTATGGCACCTACGAAAGCGGTGTAAACTTGCCAATTGAATTGGATTATTAAGGAAAGACTTATAAGTATCGCCACAATGGGTAATATTGGTACTCTACCTATAGCTACAGGGACTTTAAAAGGTCGTTCTTGCTCAGGTGCTTTAAACCGTAGTACAATAAGTGCAATATTTACGGCTACAAATACAAGCAAAGCACCTAAGGAAGACATACCTGCTACAATTTTAATATCGCCCAAGAGTAAAAACCCAGCAACTGTCGCCATAACCACGAGGGTTGTAACCCAAGGGACCTTTTGGGCATTTGTTTTGGTCATAAACTTTGGTAGCTCTCCAACACTTGCCATTCCAAAAAGCAACCTGCTTATTGAAATAATACCGCTAAAAGCAGCATTAGCTGTGGCAAAAAGTGCAGCAATTGCTAAGACGATAGGCAACCAACTGTTTAGGTTAGATGCCGCAAGTGATAATGGCGAATCCACTCCTGCCAAAGCAGAAGGATCTGCGATATTTAAAACCGTAAATGCAATAAACAAGTAAATGATTGTGGTAATTACCATAGTCAATAAAAAAGCACGAGGAATTGTCTTCCCAGGATTTTTAACTTCTGAACCTAAAGCTGCCATATGTTCAAATCCTGTATATATAAAGAATAATGTAGCCGTAGCTGCCAAAGTACCGGAAATTGATTCTACTTTAAAAAACTCTGCCTTGGGTGGACCAGTTTCCATAAGTCCAAACACTATCAATAACAACAACCCCAATAGTTGAATGCTGACCATTATAATATTTGCTGTAGATGATTTTTTAATGCCCGTAATACTTACCAATGAGAGCAATATTAAAATGCCATAACTAATCAATAGAGAGGGTACACTAAAAAATGTATTGAAATATCCAGCAAAAGCCAATAGTACTGCTGCAATTGTAGCCGAGCTATGAAAAGCAATTGTCCACCCAGTGAGAAATGAGGGTATATCCACCTTTGGAAAAGCTTTTCTTACAAATATGAATTCTGCTCCTGCATTAGGATAAGTTGAAGATAATTCGGCATAGGACATAGCCGATATACCAGCAGCAATCGCAGCAAAAATAAAGCTCAACCAAAGGTCTGTGCCCGCTTGTCCAGCTGCTGCGCCTATAACTGTATAAATACCTGCACCCACAATTGTTCCTACACCATAAAAAGTGAGTCGAAGGGTACCTAATGATTTTTTTAATTCTGCCATTTTATATGTATTTTATTTTCCATTCGATTATTTTAAATTTCTTTTTTCCATCTCTGCCTTTACGATGCCACGCTCAATAGCCTCGTCTTTAGAGCATTTGTTGTTCAAATGGAAATCCGTCGCATATTTTAATGCTAATGCTCTAATATTTTCATCCAGCACATTGAGCCTTTCTTGGTAATCACTGAACAGGTCATCCTTCATTTTAAAATAGTTTTAGAACAAAAAACACCATCGTCAATAGATAAATTATATACGCCGCATCGAACACGAATATCTGCCATCTGTTAAAACCGTGAAGTTCTTTGCTTTGATGAATAAATAGGGAATACAAAAGTGGCATAAGGCCCACGAATGCGAGATTGACCCAGAACAACTGGAAATCCTCGATAGGGGTGGTTACCAGTGCCAACGGGAAAAATGCCACCGTCATCGTAACGGCATTATCCGCAATCACGCTGGTGGTGCCCGCTGTTACCTCGCCACCCTTTACCACGCTCCAGGTCTTGAATATTTCAGGCGCGGTGGTCATTATACCCGTGATGAACAATCCGCCAACGATTTCAGAGATGCTTAGGGCCGAAACAATATTTTCAGTGGCCTTTACGATGAAAAAAGCTCCTACCGCTATCGCCATAGCTCCGGCAATCGATAACCAAATCTGTTTTTTGTCCCACTCCACTTTTTTTCCCTTTTCCCTGCCTCTTATGATGGCGTGGGCCAGAAAGGCGGCATAGGCCGCGAGCATAATCCAACCGTCAATGGGCTGAAGGCCACGCCAGGCTTTGGGAAGCGTTAATATAGCCACCAAACCGATAATTGCCAGATAGGGGATAGATAATACCGAAACAGAACGTTTGTTCAAGGATAGTACCTTATTATCTAGGTGTTTTTGATGCTCATCATTGTTCTTGAAACGCTTTCGCGAAGCGAAATAGGCTATGGTAACCATTAACGGAATGGAAATGATATTTGAGCCCAATAGGTTGCCCAGGCCAATATCCGAAACACCTCGTGCCGCACTGGTAATGTTTATGGCCACTTCGGGGCTCGCCGTTACAATAGCAAGAAAAGCGGCTCCTGCTGAAGCCGTCAGGCCCCATTGTTTGCGGAGCATCTTTAAAGGCGTCAGGAGTTGGTCCGCACCCCAATGAGCAGCCCAAGCTGCCAACCCCAATACTACTACCCAAAGCCAGACGTTCATAACTAATCTATTTTTATAATTGTTCTGTAACCTTCAGTATATTTCAACTTTTTCTTATCCGATATTTTCTGGTCTTTTCTTTGTTTGTTTTGAAAGATCAGGAGTAAAATAACCCCCGTGCTAATCCAAACATCTGCGGTATTGAATACAGGGTCGAAAAAAGTAAATTCATTGCCTCCCAATAATGGCAGCCATTCCGGAAGCCTTGTATCAATAATTGGAAAGAACCACATATCCACCACATTGCCATTTAAAAATCCAGCATAACCACCGCCTGATGGGAATATTTCTGCAATGTTCTGTAATGCCGGATCACTTTTTTCAAAAATCAGTCCGTAAAATGCACCGTCAATCAAATTACCCAATGCACCTGCGTATATAAATGCTGCACAGACTATAAAGACCTTTGCATATCCCTCGCGTATCATCTTTTTGATGTAAAAAGTCCCCCAAATAACGGCTACGAAACGAAATAGTATTAAAACAAATTTGGCCAGATATCCCTGCCCAAATTTAAAGCCCCAGGCCATTCCTGAATTTTCCAAAAAATGCAAGCGAAACCAATCCAGGCCAAATACGTAGTACTCCTCGCCATAATAAAAATGGGTCTTCACATAAATCTTTATGGCCTGGTCTATTACCAACAACAGTAAAATCAATAATGCTACATTTCGTTTATTCATAATCATCTTGTTGTTGTTACCTATACATATTGTGTATCACATATTTAATTATTTCGAAAGTTTCAATATCCTTATGGCGCCCCGCATCACAAACGTGAAAACGATTCCGCCAATTACCAAATCAGGCCATTTGCTATTCAGAAAATAGACCAAAACACCGGCCAGTATTACCCCTCCGTTTACGATGATATCATTTGAAGTAAAAATAGCACTGGCCTGCATATGCGCCTCCTTACTTTTGGCCTTGTTGATCAACCAAAGTGAAATGAGATTTCCTAGTAGGGCAAAAATGGAAACAATGATCATCCATTGAAATAATGGAGTTTCACTTTCACTGAAAAACCTTCTCAATACCTCCATAAACCCCAGTGTTGCCAAGGCCATCTGAAAATACCCGCTAAACTTTGCAACTTTCTTTTTTCTGGAAATGGCACCACCTACTGCAAATAAACTTAGCGCATATACTATCGAATCTGCCAGCATATCCAGTGAATCTGCAATAAGGCCCATAGAAGAAGAGATCCACCCCGTGGTCATTTCGATAACGAAAAAGCCAAAATTGATTCCCAAGACCCACCAAAGAATCTTTTTTTGTTTGGATTGGTCTTCCATTACAGGAGGTTCGGCTTCTTCGGTTCCCTGAAGTTTTTCATTGAACTTTAATTCTGCAATTGATGAACGTATCTCTTCGATCGTATCTATATGGTACACTTCCAACTTTCTGTTGGGTATATCAAAATCCAGGTATTTAACTTGGGTGTAAGTCTCCAACTTCATCCGGAGCATCTGCTCTTCCGAGGGACAGTCCATTTTAGTTATTATAAAAGTGCTCTTATTCATTTATATATGCTACTGGATTATTTAATTTAAAGCTTGATTACTTGGTGTTTGAAATATTCAAGTTTGCTCCACTTTTGTTAAGATTTACTATTTTTAATTTTATCTTTAATATATGTCTCGGCTTCGCCTAGGGTAGTTATTTTGTCGGCTTCATCATCTGAGATGGTTATATTGAACTCATTTTCAAACTCCAGCATCAATTCCACCATATCCAAAATATCGGCTCCCAGGTCTTCCCTAAAATTTGCTTCCGGTCTCAATAGGTTTGGATATCTTCCAAATTTATTGACCAAGAGCTTGTTGAACCTTATTTTAAAATCTTCCATCCGTTCTTCATTTATTTATTTATGTGATTCTATATATCTTTCAAAAATTGACTTCAAGCTATCCAAATATTCCACGAACGAGCTGACGGAAAGCTCCCGTGTTTCGCAATCAGGGATTGTAATAGGATTTTCATCGAGATATTGGTATAGTTCAGGGTAGTCCTGCTCAATTCTCAATGTCAATTCGTTAATTTCCTTGGTCAATTGCTGAAGTTTCTTCATCTTTTATATTCTTTATTGTGCCAGTTATTGTATATATTAAATATGCAATGCCCTATCATCTGTAGCGGCCAGACACGCCTCTTTAAAGGTCTCTGAAAATGTGGGATGCCCGTGTGACATTCTTGCAATGTCTTCGGCAGATGCCCTAAATTCCATCGCTACCACCGCTTCGGTATAACTGTCTGCAATGCGTGGGCCTATCATATGCACCCCCAATATTTCATCGGTCCGCTTATCTGCGATTACCTTTATAAAACCATCGGTATCCATACTTATCTTTGCCCGTGCGTTTGCCTTATAAGGGAAAGAGCCTATTTTTATATTTCTATTGGCCTTTTTCAATTCTTCTTCCGTCAAGCCTACGCCGGCGACCTCGGGCTGGGTGTACACGATATTTGGGATGAGCGAATAATTAATGTGGGGCTTTTGGCCAACAATCGTTTCGGCTACAAAAACACCTTCTTCACTGGCTTTATGGGCAAGCATTGCCCCGCGGATTACATCCCCTATGGCATAAACTCCCTTGACGTTGGTTTCGAGGTTCTCATCCACCGTTATCTGTCCCTTTTCGTTGGTTTCCACTCCTATATTTTCAAGTCCTAAATTTGCGGTGTACGGTCTTCGGCCAATGGCCATAAGGCAATAATCGCCATCTAAACCCATTTCTTCTTTATCGGAAAGGTTTTCCGCTTTCAACTCCACTTTGTTATCCGTTGCTGTTGCATCCGTCACCTTATGCTGTAGATAAAAATCAATTCCCTGTTTTCTTAGGGAACGGTGCAATTGATGTCCCAGCGCACCATCCATAGTGGCGATGAGGCTATCAAAATATTCTACTATGGAAACCTTTGAGCCCAAACGGGCGAATATGGAACCTATCTCAACACCGATAACGCCACCGCCAACGACCATTAAATGCTTGGGGATTTCCCGTAGGGCAAGGGCTTCGGTAGAAGAGATAATGCGCTTTTTGTCGATTTTAATATTGGGCAATGAAGCGGGTTTGGACCCGGTGGCAATAATGATTTTATCGGTTTCTATGGTTTCCGTTTTATCTTCGCCCTTAATCTCAATCGTGTTTTTGTCCTTGATAGTGCCGTGGCCTTCATAAACGGTAACCTTGTTTTTTTTCATCAGATAGTCAACGCCATTGATGATTTCCTTTACGACGTCCTGAACCCTTTGGTTCATTTTTATAATATCGACATTTGCTTCTTTTACATCAATCCCAAAATTTTCAAATTGATGCTTGAGTTTGTAATAATGTTCAGAAGCTTCCAGCCAGGCTTTTGATGGGATACAGCCCACATTTAAGCAGGTTCCTCCCAGGGTGCTATACCTTTCAACAATGGCCACTTTTAAACCTAACTGGGCGCAACGGATGGCACTTACATACCCACCCGGACCAGATCCTATAATAGTTACATCAAATTTTTCCATAGTTACATAATGTTGTTTAAGTTAGAGAAGGTACAAGAAACCTGAACCTAATCATTAGGCGCAAGGGTTTAAAGTTCTAGTCCTCCACCTGTTATTTCTCCCTGCATTTTTTACATATCCCTATTAAGACTAAATTCACATTGTTTACCTCATATTCGTCCGGCAAGCTTTCTTCCGGTATCTTATTTGGTAAACAGATTGTTTTCCTACAATCGGTACAATGAAAGTGCATATGTAAATCTGTACCGTGATTACCTTTGGCATTTTCTCCGGAAATCGCAAATTTTGCCACTCCTGTCCCATCGTTGATCTGATGAATGAGCCCTTTATCCTCAAAAGTCTTGAGGCTGCGATAAAAGGTAGTTCTGTTTGCTGTCTTATTTGTATCGCTCTTTTGAACAAAGGCCTTTTTCAAATCGGAAAAGGACACGGCACTTTGTTTCCTTTTTAGGAACTTGTATATCTTCGACCGCATTTTAGTAGGTCGAATACCGTAATTTGATAATATTTTTTCCGTTTTGGTCATCGAAATTTTACAGTATCAAAACCTTAGAGAGAGTCCTCCACCGGCACCAAAGCGGTTATCATAACTTCCCATCAGGGAAAAATTCTTGGATAAAAAATATTCAATACCTGTGCTCCAAGTAATCTCTTTTTTGAAATTATCTCCTTGAGGCAGTTCATCTACCCACCCAAAATCTGCCTGGTACTCGTACATTCCGAACAATATTGTTCGTGGAAAAATACTGATTGCACGGCTCAAGCTAATCTGCGGGCGTAGCTTACTATCCATCCTCACATCCAATGTAAATAAGTAGGGCGTAAGATATCGTACCCCTGCTATTGCCGTTGTTGTTATCTCATCGAGGCTATCCTCCATTTCATTTTCGACATTTATACCGCCAAAAACAGTCAAATAATCATAAAGGTATCTATCATAAGCAGCTTCTACCTCCATATTTTTGTTCCACCCGTATTCTCCCCTGAAACTAAATTGGTTACGAATATTGGATGAAATAAGGTTCAATGTGGTCATATGTGATGCTGCATCTATCATTCCATAGGAATAATACTGATCGGTCTCATCCAGAAGCTTGGAGACCGGATATTCTTCTAGCCTTGGATCCCTAGGGGTGTCATAGCTTACAATGCGTGCCATACCACTTACTAAATGGTAAAGGATATGGCAATGGAAAAACCAATCGCCGTATTCATTGCCATAGAATTCAATGGTTACCTGTTGCATTGGAGGAACATTGACCGTGTGCTTTAGAGGGGAATATTCCCCATTCTCGTTGATCACCCTGAAAAAGTGGCCGTGAAGGTGCATCGGGTGGTGCATCATAGTCAAATTGTTGAAGGTAATCCTGGTTACCTCGTCTCCCTTGATCTTTATTTTATCTGCTTCAGATAGAGGAACACCGTTCATACTCCAAATATAGCGTTGCATATTCCCGGTAAGGTTCAATAGGATTTCGGTTACGGGCACATCGGGATCATAGCTGGTCTTTTCTGCCGACTTCAGGTAGTCATAGTTGTATTGCGAAAACATATCCATTCCCTGCATTCCGTCTTTTTCGTTCATTTTCATTTGATTCATATCATCCATTTGAACAGGCTCTTTCATATCGGAATCCTTTTTGGTGTCCATCTTTGCTATTTTGGAAGGATCCATCTGGATTGAATCCTTTTTCATTGCCATACCCTTCATTTTGGACTCGTCCTTATTCATTGTGCCCATATCCATTTCCTTCATTCCTTCCATCTGCATATAATCGACCTTTTGCATACCCCAATCCTCAGCCATTTTATAAGGATCTACCTTATTAGGCCTAAATTTTAAGCCGGGTGCGCCCATTCTCATCTTCATTTTGGCCATTTGCTGCATCATTCCTATCTTATCGGGCTTGGGAACGTCCGGTGCATCAATGATCGGGCCTTTACCCAAATAAGCAGTTGCGGTACCGGAGCCATCCTGGGCCATAATTTTAAATTCAAGTTTGCCATTCTCCGGTATGGTCACGATGAAATCGTAGGTTTCCGCAACCGCAATGAATGTTTTGTTCTTTTTTACGGGAACAACATCCAACCCATCTGCCGAGACAAGCAAAGGGTCCGGGCCGCCAAATGTCATCCAGAACGAAGTGGAGGCAGAGCCATCAATGATACGGAGACGGACTTTTTCCCCGGGTTTGAATTCAGGATAATCCACTTTTTCCTCTCCGTTGATGAGAAAGGCAGGATAGTAAATATCTGCTATATCCGCACTTTCCATACGTTGTCTCCAAAACTCAAATTGCGCGCCCAGCGCCCCCCTGGCAATAACCTGGTTAAGCGGTGTGGCGGTTCCTTTTCTTATATTGTACCATTCGGTGCCCCGTTTTAAAAACCGCATTACATCCCGGGGCTTTTCATTGGTCCAGTCAGATAGTATCAATACCAGTTCCTTATCATATTCCAAAGTTTTTTCTTTGGGCTGGATGACCAAAGGGCCAAAAACCCCACTTTGTTCTTGTAACATGGTATGGGAATGGTACCAATAGGTGCCGGATTGTTTTATTGCAAATTCATATTTCAAGGTTTTGCCGGGTTCTATGGGCGGTGTAGAAAGGTAGGGTACCCCATCATAAAAATTGGGCAACAACAAGCCGTGCCAATGGATGGATGTCTCCACGCTCATTTCATTCTTCACATAAATTATGGCATATTCCCCATCATTAAAATCTAATGTGGGTCCGGGTATCTGACCGTTTACGGTCATACCCATAACTGGCTTGCCGGCCTTGTTGACCTGTTCTTCCCGCAAGGTCAACGTGTATTCCCGCACAGGTAAATTGTCTACGTTTCCTTCTACGGATTTTTCGGTTTGGGCTTGTAATACTAAGGCAAGCAGCAAGGCAAAAAAAGTCAATTGAGATGTTTTCATATATAGTATTATTTTGACATTAAAAGTTAGTAACAAAAGCACAAGACACCTCCCAATGTTTACTAGCGAACTTAGAAATTAGTATTAATTGATTCAATTATTCATTCAGATTTCGTGTTTCTTCTTCAAGCAAGCCTTCAAACTCAGGCAAGGGCCTGTTTCTTTTCCTCTTCTGTTTCGACCGTACCATTTTCCCTGATATCGTTGATCGACCATTGCATTTCCATAATTTACCTACGTTGCGCCTTGATAATTTCATCAGCGAGTTTCCTTACCCGTATATCCTTAATTTGAGCACGATCACTCGTTAAAATAGCTGTTGAATGGAGGGGGTAACCATAATATTTTTCATGTAGATTATGTTTTATCGCCTGTGTTCTAATGTTTCTTAAATCTTTAAACCTCCCCGAAGGAAATTATAAAACTGGTTCCACTATTACCTCTGTTAATACAGAGTTGGAGATAAAACATTCAGCATGTGCTTTATGGTGCATTTTTTTCATTTCTTCTTCATCAGGTATATGTTCGCCGGAGAATTCTACTTTAGGTCGTAAAAACACCCTGGTCACAGCCTGTTTACTTTCCTTATTTTTCTCAACCACAGCAACGGTTTCATCCTTATAACTCTTTATAATATACTTTTTAAAAGAGGCAATAGCTAGAAAAGTCAATAAATGGCAGCTGGAAAGGGAAGCAGCGAAGGCTTCTTCAGGATTGACAAATTCAGCTTTCCCCAAATACTCCGGAGCTGCAGATGCAGTGATTTCAGAGCCTCCTCCAAAAATCCATTGATGGGTACGGTTATAATTCTTATAGGAGAAATCCTCCGAATCGAGTTTCCATTCTAATTTTACCTTGAATTCTGACATAATTTTCTTGTTTTAAATTATAAAATCTACTTTAGACAATCATTCTTAACCATGAACGTTTAATAAAAAAAATCTATTATTTATATTGAGTTTAAATAATTGTGCCTGAAGGAAATCCTTGATTTCAGACAAACAGTTTTTAGAATTTCTTTTACAGGACTTAATATTATATTTTAAATTTGGTTCGCCCTCTATTTCTCTTCTAACACTTCATTTTTTTTTGTTTTTTCATTAAGGAAAATATGCGATGCCTTAAACACCGCATACTTTTCGTTACATTAGCTTAACTGCACATCGCCATGATGCCTATGGCATGCTTCCGCACATTCATTACATGCTTGAGCACATTTCTTACAATGCTCATGATCGTGTTTTGCACATTCCTCAGCACACATCCTGCAAGCCTTTTCACAGATTAAAAGATATTCATGCGCAAGCGCAGAATTTCTCTGTAGCAACCTAGCTGCTTGTATACAAATGTCAGCACAGTCAATGTCCAACGGAATGCATCTTTCCATCATTCTGGTTTCTCCTTCTGCTAAGCTTTGAGCAGCGCAGTTTTCACAAGCTAAAGCACAGTTTAGCAAGGTTTGAACGAGTTGTTCATGATTTTCATTTTTCATAATTAAATAGATTTAAATTATATGTAGAACTATTTCTACCCAGATTGACAATAAATATCCTTTTCCAGTATTATCTTTCATTCATTTTTGAGACAAAATCAAATGTTCTCCAATTCCCACTTGCTCCGACGATAAGGCGGATAATTCGCAATATTTTTTTTATTAAGCCATCTTTTATTTCTTATACGCCAACAATCTCAAAGCATTGCCCACCACCAATAATGTAGAACCTTCGTGAACTAGTACTGCAATACCAATATTGGCAAAGCCAGAAATAGTGGCTGGAATAAGTAAAGCAACAATACCGAGACTGACCCAAAGGTTTTGCTTGATAATGGACTTTGCCTTCCTGCTTAAACCTATGGCAAAGGGCAGGGTTTCCAGCTTATCGGCCATTAGGGCAATATCAGCAGTTTCCAACGCCACATCACTGCCCGCCGCGCCCATTGCGATTCCCACAGTACTGTTTGCCATTGCAGGGGCATCGTTTACTCCATCTCCTACCATGGCGACTTTGGATTCCTGTTCTTTTAATTTTTTGATAGCCTCTACCTTTTCTTCGGGTAATAAACTACCCCAGGCATCGGTCAATCCAATTTCTTTGGCAACGGCATCGGCAACCTTTTGATTGTCCCCGGTTAGCATTACCATCCGCTTGATACCGATTTCCTTTAATTTTTTAAGGGTTTCCTTGGCCGCTTCCCGTGGGGTGTCCATTAGGGCGATGATACCGATATATTCTTTGTTTCTTCTTATGAGCATCGTGGTATTTCCGCCACCTTCAAGTTCTTTTACTTTATTCGATATTTCTTCGGATGGTTTTGCCTCATCTAGGTCATCGTACAAGTCAAGGTTCCCAATATAGATTTTATCCTTGCCCAAAGAAGCTTTGATACCTTTTCCGAGAACGGCTTCCAAATCGGACGCATCGGTAATATCAGTACCTTTCAGACGCTCTTTCCCATCCCTTACGACAGCTTTGGCCAAAGGGTGGTCGCTCAGGTTTTCAACGGCAACGGCTATCTTCAACAGTTCA
This sequence comes from Gillisia sp. Hel_I_29, assembly GCF_000744275.1. Taxonomy (NCBI): domain Bacteria; kingdom Pseudomonadati; phylum Bacteroidota; class Flavobacteriia; order Flavobacteriales; family Flavobacteriaceae; genus Gillisia; species Gillisia sp. Hel_I_29. Next base: position 230,200 of record NZ_JQLP01000005.1, on the reverse strand, counting down.
TTTTCTTCAATATCCCCCAATGGTACTACTTCCGTAAGTTTGGGCTTGCCTTCTGTAAGCGTGCCTGTTTTATCAAAAGCCAAGGCGGTAATGACCCCTAAATCCTCAAGTGGTCGCCCGCCTTTGATAAGCACGCCGCCACGTGCTGCCCGTGCCACACCACTTAGAACTGCGCTCGGGGTGGAAATTGCCAGTGCACAAGGACTTGCAGCAACCAATACTGCCATAGCCCTGTAGAAGCTTGCACTAAATGGCTCATCGATTACCAAAAAAGCAAAAAGTAAAATACCTACGAGAATAAGTACAGAAGGCACAAAGTACTTTTCAAACTTATCGGTAAGCAACTGAGTCGGGGATTTTTGTGTTTGTGCCTCGTTGACCAGTTTGACCAATCGCGACAGGGTAGAATCCTTTGCTTCCTTGATGACTTTTACTTCTAGCGTGTTATTACCGTTGATAGTTCCAGCAAAAACACGGTTTTCATCTTTAATCTCATCATCCTGAGAATATTCCTTGCTTGTGTCTTCTACGGGAACTTTATCCACTGGCACGCTTTCCCCTGTAATTGGGGCTTGGTTGACACTACTTTTTCCATTTACCACGACACCATCTGCGGATATTTTACTATTAGGCTTAACTACTATAATATCGCCAATGCCCAATTTTTCTATCCCGACTTCCTCTGTCTTTCCATCTTTTTTAAGCAATGCTGTTTTTGGTGCAAGGTCTGCAAGCGCGGCAATGGATTTTCTGGCCTTGTTCATTGCATAATGTTCAAGTGCGTGTCCCAAACTAAAAAGAAACAATAAAAGCGCACCTTCAGCCCATTCACCCAAAATGGCGGCACCAATGGCCGCGACCAACATTAAAAAGTCAATCTCAAAGCCCCCTTTTGCCACGGTCTGAACGGCTTCCTTAGTGGTAAAAAATCCTCCAAAGAAGTACGCGCCAATATACAGAACAAGGCTAACCCAATCAGGGATGGAATCCACATACGAGAACCCAAAGCCTATCCCGAGGAGTGCCCCACAGATAATCGAGAAAATAAGTTCGGTGTTTTTTCCAAAAATCCCACCATGGGCGTGCCCTTCTCCTTCCTCGTGGGTATCGCCCTCTTTATGCTCGTGCCCCTCTGTGGAAGTTTGCTCTTTAGTCTCTTCCTTATTCGAACGCTCCTGTTTTTTTCTGGATGCTTCGGTGTAATCATTTTCGTTTGAAGAACTCCGCAGAACCTGAAGGCCTTCCTTTTCAATCTGTTTACTTATTTCATCAAAATTTGTTTGCTTTTTATCAAACTCAAGGCGAACCATTCCAGAGGGCGAAACGGAAGCCTCCAAAACCCCATCGATTGCCAAAAGGCTTTTCTCTATGGTGCGTGCTTGCCTTGTATGTCTGATTCCTTTAACCTCAATGAGCAAATGCCCGTATTTTTTGGTAATCTCGGCACCAGTCCGTTCGGCGAGGGATTGAATGCGGTCTATAGAAATGATATCGGGGTCATAATGAAAACAGAGCTGTGGCGTGGCATCTTCCATTGTATCTGCAACGTGCACTTTTTCAATACCTTCTTTGGCCTGTAGTTCATTGATAAGCCGTTCAACACAAGTATCTTTTTCGTTAGGAACTTGCGGAAGGATTACTGGGATTTTTAACTGTAGTTTTTTCATTATACTGATATTTTAGAGTATATAGTATTCGTTCGACTTCTCTCTTTTAGGAACCTCTTCGCTATTAATCATTTGTTTGAGATTTATTTCAATGGTTGTTGCCAAATCGGTTACCGGGGTATCCATAGGTTGGTTTTCAAAAGGATCCTGCATCAAAGTGGATGTTTTTTCAATGGCAACAAAAATGATCGGTATAAAAAAGGTAATAGCGATTTCAACAACCACGTTCTTATCATCCAGTCCAAATGGCAACATTGTGGCGAATACATAGATGATCAAATGGATTAATAGGCTATGTGCTTTCGGGAAAACCGTGTTTTTTATTCGTTCGCATTTGCCCATAGAATCGCAGAGCCTTACTATCGTGCTATCTAGTTGAATTTGTTGAAACTCGTTCACTGTTTTTTCGCTTCTTGCATTGGTCAATGCCTGTGAATGTTTCAAAAGAATTGCATTGGGGACATTTTGGTCAGAGATATCTTCAAATTTTATGTAACCGGCAACATTGGGCGAAAACGGGAGGTTTCTTAAAGATTCACCCAGGGCATAGCACCAGATTATTTGACGGTTTACCGTTTCTTTTACATTATGCAAATATTGCTCATCTACCTTGTCATAAAAGGAAATTGTCTGCCTGATTAATGTACGGGAATCATTGACAATGGCGCCCCATATAATACGGGCTTCCCACCAGCGCTCATAGGCTTGATTAGTACGAAAACCCAATAATAATGCTACAGCGGTACCAAAAACCCCAGTTAACGAAATGGGAATCGAGATTTTTGCTAAAAAGCCATATTGGTCCATATAACCCACGAGAATTGCGTAGCTACCTAAAAATAATACATCATATTTTATGGTATTGAGGAAGTGGAAAATTGAAATACGTTTGTTCAGTAGCATTTTTATTGTTTAAAAGGTTATTCGATATATTACCCGCTTTATATGTAGATTGTTTTATAGATTTAAGTTTTATTCTTGAAATTTTTTCTTATTTTAAAATAGGGCAATTTTCGGGCGATCAGCAATAGGATTATAAGTAATGTGCTTGTAATACTAAGTAAGTACATCCCGAACCCCAACGCAATACCTACCCCTGCAGTTGCCCATACGGTAGCTGCCGTGGTCAACCCCACTATAGAGTTGGTTGAATTGTCCTTAAAAATAATACCGGCCCCCAGAAAACCAATGCCGGAAACGATATTGGCAACAATCCGAGTTTGGTCTGCCACATCAATATGCGTATTGATGATTGTTAAAAGTGCGGCTCCCAGACATACAGCTGCATATGTTCTGATACCGGCGTCGTGGCCATCAGTTTCCCTGTCGATGCCAATCAAAATCCCCAATAAAACTGCCAACCCTAATCTTGGCAATAACAGTAGTTCAGTTTGAAGGTCCATTTTTTATTTTTTTAAAAGGTTATTCCAATTTCAATACTAATTGTGCAAACTGTACTTGTATGGTCTTATCCAAACCTTGTATTAAGGAAGCCATACCAGTATCTGCCAATAAGACCTGTCCTGTTGCACTTATCAGGCAAGACATACTTATGCCCTGTTCTATATGGGTAATGGTTGCTTTAAATTGTGATTTAAAGGTCCTTCCTTGAAATTTAATATCTAGCGGCCAATTAAAGTCAATAGGGTCGTGGCGTTTTGATAAAAAATCCTGAGAAGGAATAGTGCCCGTGAACCGGAGTATTAAAGGGTTTTCCTGTTCTTGTAAAATGGAATTGATTTCAGGAATATCTGTTGATAAAGTCTTAAGGTCTAGTACACCGCTAACCACTTTGGATTCATAATCAAGATATAGGGCCAACTTATGGCTTTCTGCTTTGAAAGGTTTATCATCAACCAAAGTCATCATCATTATATGACCTTCTTCCGTTGTATAAATTTTTTGGGCGTTTGTCTGATAATAACTAACCAATATGATTATTAAAATTAAATGTTTAACATTCATAATATCTTCTTTATTTGTATAATTTAAAAAAAGTAGCTTCTACATTTGCTTTTAATGCTATTAATCAACTTTTGACATAAACCCATAGATGCAGCAATCTCTTCTATTTAAACCTTGATGCCACAATTAGGGCAAAACTTGGCATCCATAGGGATATCCTGCCCGCAATTGTCACATTTTCCCTTACCCAATGCTGAACCACATTTTTGACAAAAGGCCGCACCTACTTCTTTTTTCTCATCACATTTTGGGCATCTAATCTTAACCCGTGAATCTGAATAAACATCTCTGTTTTCATAATCGTGTTTGCGGTTATGCCTCCTTGAATGATGGCCTCCTCTGCCTTTTCCTCCTAACAAATGTTTTAAAAACCCCATAATATTTCGTTACTATTATTATTACTGTTATTTGAATTTTAAAGCGATAGATGGTTCCATTTTGACTAAATTTCAATCCATTTTTTGGCTTCCTGTTTTTGGTCTGGAGCGAAATATTTAATTTCGGCATTGCAAAACGGTTTCATAAATTCTGATGCCCACTTTTGCCACTTTTTTTCACCTACCAATGCTATTTTTTCATATTCCTTTTCGTGGTCAACAACTTTAGTGAAATCTTTCCATAGTTCTTCTATGTGCCAACCTTGAAAATCGTTCATCTCAAAATACCATCGTACCTTTAATCTTTTTGTAAGAATATTATGGATTAGCGGATGTATTTTTTCAAAGTCCTGTTGGTTGAGCTCACCGCTGGCAATCGTGGTAATTACGTTTTTACTTTTTATATCTGTAATCTGTAACATCTGATAAATTTAATATTGATCTTCTTCCAATGGAAGGGCAAGTATCAAGTTGACCTACACTTACTTTTCCTTTTTTAATTTTAAAGTGCCTTCTCTTTTTCCTATATGTAATATTGCTTCTGGCAAATCGAGTTCAAGCGTACCATTACCCGTACGGATATAAATAAAGTGACCTTGCATCTTGGCTCACATAGACTGGCATTCTGGCCGAGCCTATTTTTTATCGGCCTCGAGTACTTTTTTGCGTTTTTCAATTTCCTCTTCATCGATTTCACCACGTGCAACAACGTTCCCTCAGGATTTCCATTGCACTGTCTTTTTTCCGCTTTTGTCCCGGGGTGGGATATGGGATGAGAAATATCCAAAAGATGAGGATTATCCATAGTCCCCACCAAATCCAGTGTATTCCTCCTAAATACCAATCGCCCATCATAGCGTTGCTGTTTTTAAATTAATATTATATCCGTTTTTTATGTTATTCTTTTTCTGTCCATTCTTTGGCCCATTTTTTTTCATCTGGGCCGAAGAATTTAATATGTGCCCTTGTAAAGGGTATCAAAACTTCCGTAAACTGTTCCTGCCATTTTGGGTTACCCACTAATGCAACCCGTTTTAGTCGTTCCTCGTTCGGAAGTTTCAGCTCAACACCTTTCCAATACGCACTTGCGGTCCATCCCTCAAAATTTTCCATCTCAATGTACCAGAAAACTTCCGGATGGGCAGTTATATGTTCTGTTAAGACTGGTATCAAGTTTTCATAATCCTTGGCATCCAGCTTTTTCTCTGCTACCATATATACAGTAGCCTCTTTTTTATAGATTGTTATCATTGCTCATTATTTATAAATGATAATTGAATTTAAAAACCAAAGGTTTAATCCAAATTGCCACTGCATCTTTCGCAGATACCCTTTACCACCAAGTTGATATCCTCGGTAATATAACCATCAGGCAAGTTGATATGAGGGATTTTATTTTCTGTTAAACAGACCGTCTCATTACAATTGTTGCAATGAAAGTGCAAATGAAGGTCGTTGCCGACCTCGCATTCACAGTCTTCTTCGCACAGGGCATATTTAATTATGCCGGTACCATCCTCAATTTGGTGCACGATTCCTTTTTCCTCAAATGTTTTCATAGTACGGAAAAGCGTGCTCCGTTCTGAGCGTTCAAAATTTTTTTCGAGCTCGCCCAGACTAATGGCCACTTTTAGTTGCGCCAACCGCTTATAGGTCATCAGGCGCATTGCCGTAGGGCGGATACCTTTGCTTTCCAACTTTTTTACTATTTTTTCCATTCGCTACAAAAGGGGTTATAGGTCGTATCTTTTTAATGAATCGCCTGTTTTTATTTGAAAGGCATCCTCAATATTAGATAGATAAATAATACCGTCTCCAGGCTCTTCGGTTTTTCCATTGGCCATTATTATTTCAATAGCAGCTTGGGCTTCCTCATTTTGACAGACCAATTCCAGCTTAACCACAGGACTATCGGTAATACGAAAATCCAGTGACGGTCTTGCACCTTTTGACTTGAATGCGCCCGTGCCTTCTGCTTGTGAAAGGGTCATACTTTCAAATCCATTATCTGATAGTGCTTCAATGACTCTTTGGATTCGGTTCGGTTTTACAAATGCTTTTATTTCTTTCATCTTAAAAATATTTTTATGTTTTAATCGATTTTGAACCGAGCTTATTTTCTAATTTTTAACTAACTAATTAAGACGATAAACAAACTCGGAATCAAAATCTTTGATTGTTATTGAATTAATGTCCGTGTTCCAGTTCGCCCTTGATCATTTCCGAAGACAGGTTATACGCTCCGTTTATGACAACTTTGGCGTCCTTTGAAACTTCGGCAGGCAGGTTGACTTCAACAAAGCCTAAATCAGTAATACCAACCGTTACGGGTATCATTTTAAATTTTATTTTGTCCGCTTCCATTTCTTCATCTTCATCCAAAATAAAAATAAAGGATTGCTCGCCTTCTTTTATAATGGCAGCTTCCGGTACGGCAAAACCTTTTTTCTCGCCCTGCACTATGCGTCCTTCCACGTACATACCTGGCAATAGGTTTTTATCCTTGTTTTCAATATCTGCCAGAACTTCCAGAGCTTTTGGGTCTGTCTCAAAAGTTTTACCTACAGACCGAACGGTTGCCTTAAGCAGTTCATCTGGACGAGAGGCCGTGGAAAAATATATCTGTTGCCCTTGCTTGATTTGCTTTATGTCTTTTTCATATACTTTGAAGTTGACATAGATTTTTGAATTGTCGCTTATCGAGAACATTTTAGATTGTTGTGCCACGTAATCGCCAAGGCTAATCATTACTTCATCCACATACCCACTTATAGGCGAGGTAATGGGAACAGCGGAATATATCTGGCCTTCCGCCACTTTGTCCGGGTTAATGCCCAACAGTCTCAATTGGGACCGCAAACCATTGACGCTGGATGTTGTAGAACGAAATTTTGACTGTGCCATCTGAAATTCCTTGCCAGAAGAAACACCTTTATCATAAAGGGTCTGCTTACGTTCAAAATCCTGTTTCAAAAAGACCAGTTCGTCATTTTTTTCCTGATAATCCTGTTGCATTGCAATGATATCTGGGTGTTCTATATATGCCAACACCTGACCTTTCTTTACGTTATCTCCAGGGATTACTTTTATGGAACTCACATTTCCACCAACAAAAGGACTTATGTTCGCCTTGTCCTGTGGGAAAAGCTCCAGCGTTCCTGTTACTTTAATGTTGTTCCCTAAATTACGTTCCTCCAAAGGTTTCATTTCCAAACCTATGGTTTCGGCCTGTTGCTTTGTGAGTTCCACAACGCCTTCTTCCTCGCTGTGACCTTCTTCTTCTCCTTCATTGTGGCCTTCCTCGCCGTGTGCATCTTCCCCAGCTTCATTGGTTTTTGATACACCTTCGGCTTCGTTATGCCCAAGTTCAGATTTTTGGGAATCATTACAACTCATAAACATAAGTGTAAATAATACGGTACTTACTAATAGTATATTCTTCATTTTTCTTTTTTTAAGGTTATAGATTACCCAATTGATATTGTATCTCAATGGCTTGCTGATTGTATTGGCTGATGAAATCCAAGTGGTTTATTTTGATGTTGATGGCACTGTTGAGAATGGTGATATAGCTAATGTAGTCTATCTCGCCTTCCTTGTTTGCCAATTCGGCAGTGGTCAATTGTTCCTCGGCCAGCGGCAATGCTGCTTCTTCGTAGTATTGCAGCGTCTTCAGCGTTTTGTCCTGTGCTTTGTACAGTTGGGATACAAGACTTTGGGTGACCGCCTTTTGTGTCAAATACTGGTTTTCGGCGATTAAGGCATCTGCCTTGGCCGCCCTTACCCTGTTTTTTTGCGGAAGGAACCACAAGGGGATACTGATGCCCGCCTGATATGCATTGAACCCCGTAAAATCATTGTACTTGAGCTTGTCATAGCTAAGGCTGAACTTGGGCAGGAACTGGGATCTTTCGACCTTCACGTTCGCCTTGCCCACTTCTGCGTTCTGCAGGTCGTACTGTAACAAAGGGTTGTTCCCTATATCCAAACTATCAGTAACGGGCATAAGGTTTATGGTTCCATAAGGCCCATCCATCGTTTCGATGGGGCGGTCTGTCCCCAGATATTGCTTCAGTGCCCTTTTGGCGATCTCGATATCGTCATAGGCCTGTTGCCGCAACACCTGTATTTGTTGGTACTCCGAGGTGGCGGAAATGTAGGCGAGTTTTCCGGTCTCCCCGCTATCGTATCTTAATTTGGCCGCGCTTTCAAAATTGGCATAGATGCTGTCCAACCTCTCGGCGAGCTTCAGGCGTGCCTTATTGTAGGCGATCTGGTAATAGGCCTGCATCACATCACGTACCAACTGCTGCTCACTAAGGTCATAGAATTTCTCGCCCAGCTTTATGCGTTCCTTATAGAACCTGGATTTTGAAAACCCGGAAAGCAGGTCAATGTTTCCCTGTTGTACCCCAAAGGTACGCAGTCTTCCCTGATTCAGTCCTTGGTCTTCCCTGCCGGCATATAAAAAAGTGCTGCCCAGGTCAAAGCTGGTGCCCTTCAACGCCTGTTCCCTGTCTATAAACGCTTGCCCTTCCTTAAGTGTGGGATAGTTTTCCCTGCCCATAGCAATAGCCTCATCCAAAGTAATGGTCTGGGCCATCTGGCTATTCTGCGCAGTAGCGGAATTTGAGGTTAAAAAACCTCCCAAACTCAATAATATAATAATAACCGTTGCGCCTTTCTTAATGTAACTTGCGTCACCACCATTATCCTTCTTTTCTTTTCGGGATTCAAGCCAATAATACAATACAGGAAGGACCACAAGCGTTAAAAATGTTGCTGTTATCAACCCACCAATAACTACGGTTGCCAATGGACGCTGCACTTCTGCACCGCCAGAGGTAGAGATAGCCATTGGGATAAAGCCCATAATGGCCGCCGTTGCCGTAAGCAGAATTGGCCGTAAGCGTTCGTGTGTTGCCTCGTATATTCGTTTTTTTAAGTCTGTCATTCCACTTTCTTTTAGTTCATTGAATTTGTTTATCAGTACCAATCCGTTTAAAACGGCAACTCCAAAGAGCACTATAAAACCAACGCCCGCCGAAATACTAAAAGGCATCCCTCTTATCCAAAGTGCAAACACGCCGCCAATGGCCGCCAATGGCACTGCCATATAAATCATTAAGGACTGCGAGAACGAACTCAAGGCAAAATAGAGCAATATGAATATTAGGAAAAGTGCAATAGGCACTACAATCATTAATCGGTCTGAAGCACGTTGAAGGTTTTCGAACGAACCTCCGTAGGTTACAAAATAACCTGGTGGCAGTTTCACGTCCGTTTCCAATTTTTGCTGAATTTCCTCGACCATCGATTTTACATCGCGCCCACGAACATTGACCCCAACCGAAATACGGCGAGAGGTATTGTCCCTTGAAATTTGCATTGGTCCCGGCTTATAGCTGATATCTGCAACCTCCTTTAAAGGCACTTGCGCTCCGTTTGGTAAATCGATATAAAGATTTTTAAGACTGTTGATATCTTGTCGAAATTCCTTCGCCAAACGAATGACCACATCAAACCTTTTTTCGCCTTCAAAAATCACACTTGCCTGTTCTCCAGAAAATGAAGCACTCACATAATCATTCAGCTTGTCAACGGTTACACCGTATTGTGCCATTTTTGCACGGTTATATACCACTGTCATTTGTGGTAAACCGCTTGTAGCTTCCACATTGAGGTCAGCTGCTCCGGGAACGGTTCTGATGACTGCTGCGATTTCCTGTACCTTGTCGGCTAACACTTCTAAATCCTCGCCGTACAATTTAATTGCCACGTCCTCACGAACCCCTGTAAGCAATTCATTAAAACGAAGTTCTACAGGTTGGGTAAATACGAAATTTACGCCGGGAACGACTGAAATTTTTTCTTGAATTTTTTCTATGAGTTCTTCTTTGCTATCTGCGGAAGTCCATTTACTCTTATCTTTTTCAAGAATAATGTAACTATCGGCAATGTCCATAGGCATTGGGTCTGTTGGTATTTCGGCCACACCAATCCTTGAAATTACCGTTTTTACCTCGGGAAATTCATTGATTAAATTTTGAAGTTTTTTTGAAGCCTCAATAGACTCGGTAAGACTGCTCCCCGGTTTTATTAACGCTTGAAACGCAATATCGCCCTCATCAAATTTAGGTATGAATTCGCCACCCATATTGCTGAAAATAAATCCTGCAATCAGTAATAGAGCAACTGCGCCAATTACGACACCAGCTCGAAAGCGAAGTGCAAAATTGAGCAATGGTACATACCCTCTGTTTAAACCGGACATTATTTTATCACTGAACCTATCAATCTTGTTTTCAAATTTGGCAAACCAACTATTCTGATTTTTAGCAGGTTTTAGGAATAGTGCTGAAATCATTGGAACATAAGTAAGACAAAGGATAATCGCTCCTAAAACGGCAAATCCAAAAGTAAATGCCATTGGACGGAACATTTTTCCTTCTACACCAGTCAAAAAGAGAATTGGTGTAAATACAATAAGGATAATTAACTGACCAAAAAATGCTGAATTCATCATCGTGCTTGCCGATTCATAGGCTATTTCATCCATTTCAGGTTGGCCAATGGCGGTTGTGGTTTTCTTCATCCGTTGATGAATGTGGAATACCATACCTTCAACTATAATTACAGCGCCATCCACGATGATTCCAAAATCGATTGCCCCCAAGGACATTAAATTTGCCCACACTCCGAATTGTTTCATCAATATAAATGCGAAAAGCAATGATAAAGGGATTACAGAAGCTGTAATCAAGCCACCACGGAAACTTCCCAAAAGCAAGACAAGCACAAAAATCACAATCAATGAACCTTCAATAAGGTTTTTTTCAACGGTGCTTGTGGTTCTTCCAATGAGTTCACTTCGACTTAAAAATGTATCTATGTAAACACCTTCGGGTAGGGATTTTTGTATTTCTACAATGCGCTTCTCCACATTTTCGACTACGTTGCCTGGGCTTTCGCCTTTCAGCATTAAAATTTGTCCGCCAACAGTTTCGTGTCCATCTTGGGTAAACGCACCATAACGCACCTGATTACCAAAGCCTACTTTTTCGGCGACATCCCGGATTAAAACAGGGCTTCCGTTTTGTGTGGTTACAACCGTATTTTCCAAATCTTCAATGCTACGTGCCAAACCTTCTCCACGAATGAAATTTGCTTGGTGGTTTTTTTCAATGTAAGCACCACCGGTATTTGCATTGTTCACTTTCAAGGCTTCAAAGACTTGATTCATTGTAATACCGAAACTTTTCAGCTTATTAGGGTTTATGGCAACTTCATACTGCTTTACATAACCACCAAAAGCATTGACCTCTACAACTCCGGGTACTAATGCCATTTGACGTTTTACAATCCAATCTTGTATGGTACGAAGCTCCATAGCATCGTATTTATCTTCGTAGCCCTCTTTTAATTTTAAGGTGTATTGGTAGATTTCGCCAAGCCCTGTAGTTATTGGTGCCATAAATGGCGTGCCGAAGCCTTCGGGGATTTCTCCGGCAACTTCGGTTAATTTCTCTTGCACCAATTGCCGAGGAAGATAAGTGCCAGCCTCGTCCTTAAAGACAATGGTAACAACTGACAATCCAAAACGAGACACCGAACGCAGTTCGATAACATCAGGAAGATTTGCCATTGCCAATTCTACGGGATAGGTAACAAATTGTTCTATATCTTCCGTCCCCAAGTTTGGGGCCACGGTTATTACCTGTACTTGGTTGTTTGTTATGTCGGGTACAGAACCCAAGTTTATAGTGGCCATAGACCAAATACCTGTACCAACAAGTGCCACTATAAAGAGCCCAATAATAAATTTATTATTGATGGAAAATGAAATGATTTTATTAATCATAGAAAGAGTTTAATGAATTATAAATAGTAGTGAGTTGACCACAATTAAAATGGGCCACGATAATTTATAAGATACCTGCCTTTGCAGGTAATTCATTAAACCCTTGGGGGTTGGAAAAGAGATTCCAGATATCTGGAATTTAATTGGAAAGTGTAATGATTATAGTGATTTTTAGCCTCGGGGGAAAGCGTATTTATTAACGCAAGTTGAAAAGGGGCAAAGAAAACAAAATGTTGACAACATTGATGGCTTATATGCACAGGCTCATTGTCGTGGTCTGAATCTGGATGGTGGTTATCCAATTTGCCATCATCATTTATGTAATCTTCATAAAAATATTCAAAAAAAGAAAGTCCATCATTTTCTTTATGGTCTTGATAATGCGCGATAAAATGTGAAATTTCTTCAATTTGCTCACAAACTTCCATATTGGCAGCCATTCCTTGAAAAAAGAATAGAAACGACATCGATATGGAAACAAGTATTTTCATAAAGTTTGACAAATATACAAATTTATCGATGCACAGGTTGTGCAAATTAGCTATCAATATCAATTCACGAACTTTTTCTTTATTGATAATATTTTTTTCTGTAGCCAAAATGAAACTCGAACCAATAAAATCAATGCAGGCACTTCAACCAACGGCCCAGTTACTCCTGCAAATGCTTGTCCTGAATTTAGTCCGAAATCAATTGAAATCATAGTTGAGGGCTATTCCGAACCATGTAAGTAAATAAATGGCATATCCAATCTTACTTTGATGTGTTCTGTTTTAGGGTAAACCGCTCAAAGAGCAAACAAAGTATCTTTCACCAAACAATAGAAAGAATGGTTGCCGCTAATCCAATATTTCAAGGAAGCATAAAACAGTCGCTAAACGTATAACTCAATAAATTTATTTCCTCGCTTTGTTTTTCATGCGTTTTGGCCCATACCAGAGCCAGAAACCAGTTACTGAGAACAGAAAAAGGGAAACGCCCATAATGCTGGTATAACTCACTTTTATGATTCCATTAGGCGTTTTAAAATAATCGTCCAGAATAGAGCCGTCGTGAACCTGCTCTACAAAGTCGGCTCGTCGAATTCCTATCTGCAACAAATCTCCGGTGGTACCATCCAGTTGAATACTGTTGAGATGCTCTGCAAAAATGAATTTCACAATGCCTTTTTCTTTTCTTATATCTATGCGGTCCAGTTCTAGGGAAAGTGTTTTTCCTACAGAGTCATGAAGCACTTTAAAGGCTTTCTGCTCTAAATCTGCCAGAGGCAGCCATTCTACCAATTTCGAAGAAGTTCCCTTAGTAGTTGCCGGCAACAACACCCCGCCGCTGTGCTTCTTCCATCCCAATAATACACCAGATACCGATATAAAAATAAAAAATACGAATAGGAAAATACCCATAATGCGATGTATTTTTCGCGTATTGCGTAGCAGTTTGGCTTGTTTCTTTCGTGTATTTTTTACTGCCATTTCAATGTATTTATATTTGTCGCACGGCTGACTTTATTTATATTGCATTTTTCAGGAACTACCAATTGAGTACACAAGGAATTACAACCAAATTTAAAACTTTAGTGGAAAACAAACCACCTAAAATAACCACAACCATTGAGCTTTGAAATTCAAAATAAAGTTCTTTATGCTTATGTACTTTAAAACCTATTTGTTTCAATTTGGAAACAATACAACCGAAAATAGTGATTTAGATAAATTATTATAAAATCATTACTAATAATATATCTCAATTTCAATGAGGAATCTGTTATGAATCTATATAAACATAATTTGTGCCTACTAAATGGAAGGCTATTTCAAGTGGGGTTAGAAATTGACCTTCCATTTGCAGGACTTAAAATTATAATGCGTACTGCCCTTTTAACCTTAAGTTCACCTCTACATCCTCATCACTGGTATTTCTAAAAAACCATCCATGTTTTCCTTCATAAGGAGCAAAAAAAGTACCCACCATATTATTGGAGTTGGCAATGGTGTAACTTTCAAAGTAAACTTCCTTTACCTCTTTTTCTTGCTTTACTTCCCCGTGAAAATCGAAATAGAGTATCTCCCCATTCGTGGTAGTCCACTCGTATTTCATTTTTCCATGCTTAAGCATATTTATTTTAAATTCAATTCCTTTTCCTGCTGGTACAACCACTTTGGTTTCATCTTCCTGTAAACTTAATTGAGTAGTTGGAGGAGGATTATCGGCCTCTTTAGGTCTTTCCACAGTAGGCCCTGAACCTGCTTTTTCTAGCTTGATTATTTGGGTAGAAGGATTTGCGGCAATAACTCCTAAACTATTTGTTTCGGCTTCTTCGGGAACGTAAAGCTTGCTAAATCCCAACAGTTCTCCAGCCCCTGTAGGATCCATTCCAAATTCTGCTGGTAATACTGCTATTACTAATAACAGCGCACCAACAAGAAGTGAAATTAGGGTCGCTTTAATAATTTTACTTTTTTCCAATATTGGATGCTTCATTTCTGACATAGTTATTTTTTTTAAGATGTAAAGTAGCCTGTTAATTGAAAGCCGAGCAGTAAAAACCCAGCGGCCATAAGTGCTGTATTTGTAATTGTTGAAAATTTCATAAAACTAGGTTGTCTTCTCCATACCGTGATAAGAAGTAATACTACCGCTAAAGCAATAAATTGTCCTATTTCTACACCTATATTGAAACCAATTAAGTTTGTAAATAGGCCTTCTCGGTCGAATTTGAATTCTTGTAATTTACTTGCAAGGCCAAAACCGTGAAACAGACCGAATATCAAAACTGCTGCCTTTGTATTGGGCTGTTTACCAAAGAACTGCTTAAATCCGCCTAAATTATCGAATCCTTTGTAGACAATAGATAGCGCTATAATTGCATCGATTAAGTAAGCATTAATGTTGATATCGGCTAAAACTCCTAAAAGTAAGGTGGTACTGTGACCAATGGTAAAAAAGCTTACATATAGTAAAACTTCTTTTGGTTTGTAAAGGAAGAATATAACCCCTACCAAAAATAATAGGTGGTCATAACCTGTAATCATATGTTTAGCTCCTATGTATAAAAATGGCCCGAAGGCAACACCATTATTTCCCAATAAAAATGTTTGGGTATTTTCATCGACACCGTGCGCAAATGCGGTAGTGCAAAATGCGCAAACAACAGTTAATACCAGAAAGGATATTATCTTTTTTATTTTCATAATAAATTAGATTTAATCCCATTGCAACTTGAGGCACAATGGGATTTTAATTATTAATGTGCGTGCCCGTGGGATTTAACCTGCTCTATACTATCCATTTTCATTTTGCGGGCCATTTGGATGCTATCCTGATTCTCTAATCTTTCTGTTTTATTTTCGTTGTTAACATTTTCTAAAACATCTGGAGAAGGTGCCTCCGTTTTTGGTTCCTTGCAAGATGCAAATAGGGTGGTTAATGCAACTGTTATAATAAAAAATACTTTTTTCATGATTTATTGATTTTTGTTATTAGTGTTTAAAATTTATTAAGCTATGTTCTTTAATTTATTTTCATAAAAATATTTTTAGTGTTTTTTATTTAAAATATATCTTTTAAAAATTGTTCCTAAATCTTTTTCCGAAAACCATATATCACTTGGATGAAGATGAAGCACAGGAGCCTGTTGGCATTTATCATTACAATCCATTTTTTCAACTTCCATTTTATCTTTTAGGTTATATTTTTTTATATAGTATTCTAAGCGTTTTCCTTTTTTCTTTCGGCAGTTTGCTCCGTTACACTGATAAATGACGGGTTTATTATTTTTAGAATCTTCCATAATGTTATTGTTTATAATGAACACTCAATTTTTAATGCTAAATTTTTCATAGCAAATATTAATGTAAAATTGCCTTCGATTTTATTTGATCTGAATTTCTAATAGTTTCTTTTGGTCTAAGAAACAGAAATACAATCAGCAACAACGACAAAGTGATAATTCCTCCATAGAGAAATTCCTTTTCGAGGAAATTGGTTCCCAAAAACCCGGCTATCGGATATGCGAATGCCCACCAAAGATGTGAAAACGCAAAATGGGAGCCATATACTTTTCCTTGTTCACTATCTGATATATTCTCTCCTATAAGGGTTTCTGAAGGAATTTCCGCCAAACTTTGCCCTAAACCTGCAACGATCCAAAATGCAAAGAGCAGGGAAAAATTCAGGTAATTTGCGGCACTAATTGCTAGACCCAATACTAATGCTCCCAATACTAAGGAAACCTGCCTCGATTTGGATTTATCTATAGCACCAGAAACGAAAGCAGCGACTGTTGCACCAATACCGAAGGCAGCCATAATTAAACCATAATCCTTATCGGTAAGATCCAATCCGCTTTTTACAAGAATGATTGTATTCACCAATATAAAAGCTCCGGCCATCGCTGTTACCAGTTCTATGAAAAGCGCAAAACGTATGTATTTGTTTTGAAACAAAAGTCGAATGCCTTTGGTTACATCTTGCCAAGTTGTAAGTTGTTTTTTCGAAATATCTTCCTTAGGTACATTCAAGAAATCTTTTGGAAGGGTTAAAAGCAAAATGCCCGCGACAATAAATGTGGCCGCATCGACCAAAAATATTTCGCGAGCACCCAACCAAACTGCAAGGATACCTGCCAATCCTGGCCCTAAAACTCCCAATAACTGATACGTGGCAGCCGATAGACCAATAGCTTGCCGATATAATTTCTTGTCAACTATCTGTGGAATTATAGACCTATAAGTAGGACTAAAAAAAGCATTGAAAACATTCATAAGGAATACCAAGACATAAATTTGCCATTCGGCGGTAATGAACGGTAGCAAGGCGACAAGTCCCATCCTAATAAAGTGGGTCGTGTACAGAATCTTTTTTCGATCTATCCGGTCTGCTAGTACACCTGCAAAAGGTGAAAAGATGATAAAGGCGGTTACCCGCAATGTGAGGGCAGTGGCCAAAATTATCGCAGCCCTGCCTTCCCCAAATTGATAGGCCAATAATGCCAAACCGACCCAAGTGAAGGCATCCCCCAACAGGCTGATGGTCTGTGCGAGATATACCTTCGCAAACAGCTTATTTTGCAGTGCTTGAAAGGGTTCTATTAATTTGGATATAGCCTTGCCGATTTTTATCCTGATATCTTAAAATTATTTTTCAAATTGGGACTACTCTTCTTCTTCAGAATTTCTCAATGCAGACAAGATGGAATAAGCATTTTTGGTCACAGGCTTAAAACTGTTGACATCAGCACTTTCAGCAAAAGTTATGGCCGTGTACCCTTCCTGCTCAATTCCTTTTTTAACCTGTTCCAATCTAAATGTATAGCCGCTATCAGAATTTTCGGTTTGAAAGATTACAAAATCTTTCCCTTCATATTGAACAATAGCTTCAGAAGGGATCGCCATCTGCTTATTTGTACCGCTTTCGATCCAAGCTTTCACGTACATTCCCGGTAATAATCCTTTTTTGTCCTCTTTGTTTAAATGGCTGTAAACTGGTGTGATACGATCGCTTCCGGTAGCTTTTCCTATTAAGAAAACCTCGGCGGTACGGTTGAATTTATTATCATTGGCAAGGGAGAATTTTACGGTTTGGCCTACTTTAATTTTTCCCAGGTCTTTTTCAAAGGCGTTCAATGCCAGATGAATATCGTCCAAATTAACTACTTCAAAAAGCACATCTTGTGGGGATACATAATCACCGATGTTTACATTGCTCGCTTTTACAAAACCTGTAATAGGGGCATAAAGGTTGGCAGTTCGGGTTATGTTGCCATTTTGGACATTACTTCTACTGATTCCCGCCAGCGCAAGCTGTTGTTCGTATGCCTTAACGCGACCTTGCGTTATTTTATAATCTGAGGAAACCTGTTGAAAGGTTTTTGCCGAATTGATATCCTCTTCCCGCAATTGTTTTTGGCGGTTATATTCTTCTTCAAGAAATTGTAGCCTGCTTAAACTTTCCAAATAATCCTGTTGTATTTGGATAAATTCAGGATTTTCGATCGTAGCCAAGACCTGCCCTTTTTTAATCGCTTCCCCCGGCAGTCTCCCGGCAGTTTTTAAATAACCTCCTAAAGGTGCAGATACAGAGGCCATACTTTTGGGCTCCACATCAATAACACCGTTGAGTTTAATAATATTGCTAAGATTTCTCATTTCTATCTGTCCGGTTTCTATTCCGGCAAGATTGTATTGATCCTTTGTAAAAGTGACCTGTTTGGCCCCGTTTGCAGCAGGTTGTTCTTTTGGCATAGAAGCTTCTGCGGAAGTTTCCACTTTTTCTGAATCCTTGTTGCCACACGCTACGATCAATAAGGTTGATAAAATGAGCAACGGGAATTTTGTATTGAATTTAATTTTCATCTTTTTATATTTTATATAATATCATTAAGATTTTTACAAGCCCAATAAGGCTTCTATTACAATGATGGACTGATTATATTGATAGAGGGTGTTTAGATATTCTGTCTGGATGGTATTCGCCAAAGTGAGGTTCTGCAAGTACTGTGCATAGGAAACGTTCCCACTTTTAAAGCTCTTTTCCGAATTGTCAATAATAAGCTCTGCTTGTGGCAGGGCTTCATTTTGATAGTAATTGAGCGTGCCTTGAAGTTTATAGTATTCTTGTAACAAACTTTGTAGTTCTCCTTGTAATTGGGTTTGGTTCAGCTCAAGTTGGGATTGGGCGATATCCTCTTCGATTTTTGCCGCCTTTATCTTGGAACGATGCCCTCCCGGAAAAATAGGGATAGCCATGCCTACCTGAAAATAGGAAAACCGATCACCATTATCATATTGAATGTCCTGGCCATTTACAAATTGATCGCCTATAAAGGATTGACTGTTATAACCGAACATAAGATCGGGTAAAACTTTGTTCCTCTCCACGTTGGTCTCCCGTTTTCTTACGGCCAATTGTTGTTTTAAATAAACGAACGGGGGGCTTTGTTCCACCGACTGACTTTCAATATCCAAATCGATCTCGTTAGGAACAAGTTCAGTGTCTGTAACACTTATATTATCATTGGTGTTCAATACTACCTGTAAGCGTTTTTTGGCGATTCTCAAATCGGCTTCGTTCTGTTGAAGCTTATTTTTTATTTGCATCGATTGTGTGGCCGAGGTCACACTTTCCAGCTTTGTGGATTCTCCTGTTTTATAACGCATTGAACTGGATCGGTCAAGATTACTGTATAGACTATCTTGACGCTGCAACAAACGTTCATTCTCCATTAGAAACATATACCTCAAATAGGCAGATTTAACATCCGCAATCAGTTCATTTTTCTCTATAATCTTGAGTTGCTCACTGCTATTGACCCTGGCTTTCGCCAACTTGAATTGACTGGTGTAAACCGTGGGAAAATTAATTCGCTGAGTAACGCCATATAGGTTGTCTTTCAACGTAGGTGTATTAAATTCGCCTCTTGAATAGGAAAATTCTGTTCGGGGTATGGTAATCGCGCCATATTTTCCCGTTTTTTCAACATCTATTTCATATTGCGCGATCTTAATGCGGTTATTATTTTGAAGGGCAATTTCAATGGCTTGCTCTAAAGTAAGTTTACGCTCCTGCGCTTGATTTGTTTCCTGTGCTTGAAGTTGCGTCGCTGGAAAAAACATACCACCGATTACAATTAAAGTGGTGGCTATTTTCTTTTTTCTAAAATTGAATTTGACCTTGCCTTCCGTAAAATAAATGTACAGGACGGGTAGAACAATCAGTGTTAGCGCTGTAGCTGTAATCAGCCCACCTATTACCACAGTGGCCAGTGGCCGCTGCACCTCTGCACCAGATGATGATGACAATGCCATCGGCAAGAAACCTAAGGCCGCTACCGTGGCGGTCATCAATACCGGTCTCAACCTCACGCGCGTACCCTTAAGAACACGTTCATAAATATCGGTCACGCCTTCTTTATCAAGCCTGTTGAATTCAGCTACCAGCACGATACCGTTTAAAACGGCCACACCAAATAATGCAATAAATCCAATCCCAGCCGATATACTGAAGGGAAGGTCTCGTATCAGAAGTGCAAAAACACCTCCAATGGCAGATAATGGTATCGCGGTAAAAATGAGCAAACTTTGTTTTATTGAACCGAAGGCAAAATAGAGCAGTATTAGAATAAGCAATAAGGCTACTGGTAAAGCGATCATCAATCTTTGATTTGCCTCTTTTAAGTTCTGAAATTGTCCGCCATAGGTTACATAATAGCCAGCCGGCATATCAACATTAGCACCCATAATCTGTTTAATATCATCGACTATGCTCTGAACATCCCTTTCACGCACATTAAATCCTATGGTAATACGCCTTTTGGCATTATCACGTTGAATCTGTACAGGTCCAGGTTCAAAGGAAACGTTGGCTACCTCACTAAGCGGAATTTGCCTTCCCTCTGGAGTGCTGACATATAAATTCTGTACATCGGTGATATCAGTTCGGTAGTCCTTATCCAATCGAACCACTAGATCAAAACGGCGTTCTCCTTCATATACAAGTCCAGCAGAAGTACCCGCAAACGCAGTTTCGATAGCATTATTTACATCCTCGATATTCATCCCATACTGGGATATCTTATCACGGTCCATTTGAATATTTATCTGCGGTAAACCTGTAATTTCCTCCACATATAAATCTTCCACACCTTCTACGGATTTTATTTTGCTACCAACATTGCTGGCTAGATCTGAAAGAATATTAAGATCCTCGCCATAAATTTTGATTACAACATCTTGTTTTGCACCTGTCAAAAGTTCATTGAAACGCATTTGTATAGGCTGCTGGAAACTAAAAGTAGCGTTTGGAATAACCGATAAGGATTCCTGCATTTTCTCTATCAAACCTTCTCTTCCTTCTGCACTTGTCCAGTCCTCTTTGGGACTCAGGATTACCATCATATCTCCTGCTTCAATAGGCATAGGGTCTGTTGGTATTTCCCCTGAACCAATCTTGTTGACTACTTGCGTTACTTCATCTGGATATTCATTTAATAATATGGTCTGGGCCTTTTGGGAAACATCGATCATTTGGTCAATAGAGCTCCCAACGGGCACTCGGGTTTCCACTGCGAAATCCCCTTCGTCCAACTGCGGAATAAACTCACCACCCATATTGGCGAACACTACCAGCGTAATAACGAATAATCCTATTGCCAATCCAATTACCAAAAGCTTTGCATGAAGGGCGGCTTCTATAATAGGTCTATAAAGACGCTGAAAGAAATCCATCATCTTATCGGAAAAATTCCTTTTATGCTCCGTCTTACGGCCTAAAGCAAGGGCAGACATCATCGGAACATACGTAAGCGATAAAATCAATGCTCCCAAAATGGCGAAAGAAACCGTTTGGGCCATTGGGTGGAACATTTTTCCTGCTACCCCGCTTAAAGCCATAATGGGTAAATACACAATGAGTATAATTATTTGTCCAAATGCTGCGGAATTCATCATTTTACCAGCAGATCGTTTTACTTCGGTATCCATCTGTTCAGAAGATAATTTTTCAACTCCGGCATACTTCTTTTTACTGGTATGAATCCCGAACATCACAGATTCAACAATGATTACCGCCCCATCTACGATAAGACCGAAATCTATTGCGCCCAAACTCATCAAGTTTCCCGAGACCCCAAAGAGGTTCATCATTGATATTGCAAAAAGCATTGAGAGCGGTATAACAGAAGCCACTATCAATCCACCCCTAAAATTTCCCAGAAAGAGAATCAGTACAAATATCACAATCAACGCCCCTTCCGTAAGATTGGTAGTCACCGTTCCTATCGCACGATCCACCAATTTTTTCCTATCCAGGTACGGCTCAATGGTCACCCCTTCGGGCAAGGTTTCCTTAATCTGTTCAATTTTATCCTTTACAGCATTAATAACTGCGGAAGAGTTTGCTCCTTTTAGCATCATTACAATCCCCGTGACCACTTCGCCTTCTCCATTTCGAGTAGCAGCCCCGTAGCGTACACCGTGACCAAACTGTACTTTGGCAACATCCCTTATTAGTACTGGCGTTCCATTACTTACTTTAACAACAATCTTCTCTAGCTCTTGTAAATTATTCACGAGGCCTTCACTACGTATGAAATAGGCATTGGGTCCCTTATCAATATAAGCCCCACCAGTATTTTGATTGTTTTTTTCCAGGGCGGTAAAAATCTCCTCGATAGTAACGTTCACACTTTGAAGTTTATCGGGGTCTATCGCAATTTCATATTGCTTAACAAAACCTCCAAAACCACTGACTTCAGCAACACCAGGCGTTCCCAATAACTGCCGTTTGATAATCCAATCCTGTATAGAGCGCAGCTCCGTTGCATCGTATTGGTCCTCATATCCTTCTTTGGGATGAATCACATATTGATATATTTCACCCAGCCCAGTGGTTACGGGTGCCATTTCAGGCTCTCCCACACCCTCAGGTATATTTTTAGCTGCCAAAGACAAGCGTTCTTGAACTTGCTGTCGTGCCCAATAGAGGTCGGTATCTTCCTCAAATACAATGGTTACAATGGAAAGCCCAAAGCGGGAAAAAGAACGCATATCCTTTATCCCAGGTATGCTTACCATTGTTTGTTCAACGGGAAATGTTACAAGTTGTTCTACCTCCTGAGCTGCAAGGGTAGGGGAAACGGTTATGACCATTACCTGATTGTCCGTAATATCGGGTACGGCATCTATGGGCAGTTTTGTTAGGGAATAAACTCCCCAGCCTATAAGGAACAAGGTTAATATTCCGACAACAAGTTTGTTGTTGATCGAAAATTGAATGATTTTATCTAACATTATAGTAGAAGAATTTTAAGATGGAAAACGAAAATATGAAACACCAAGAGCTGACTTCATAGACGTTTTTTAAAAGACTATGGTTTTTAAACTAAAGATAATTAATGGTAGCTATGACAAAAGAATATTGCATAACTAAATCGTGATATAAGCAGCATCAAGCTCAAAAATGCTTGAGTGTATATAACACTTTCAGAAATTAACAAGAAGGTGGCCCCCGAAGGGTATGGGAAGGTAATGCCGAAAAATATGGAATTATAGGATAATCCCGAAAACGTTGCTTTTCAAAATTCGCGAACCAAATTTCTTGATTGTCAATGTGAACATTTAAAGGCGAGTTTTGAAAAATTTTAATTTTTACATCTAGCTTTTTAATGGTGCCCGTTACATACTTTAAGCTTCTTTCATTCAAAGAATGCTGAAAGTGCTCAAAAATATGGCCAAGCTCTAGATGTTCTTGAGCTATTTGTTGAGAACCTATTTCAGAAGCAGTGGAAACGTCTTCAGCATCAATATGAGGCACGATGTCGTGGCCTATCATAATGAAGGCTGCTGCAAAGAACAGTATATTTCTAAATAGCTTCAATGCAATTGTTTGATAAAGCAGCGAATTTATGAAATTTTTTTACACTTTAGGTAAATTTAAAGTACGAAAATTTTAACTATTCGCAATCCCCTCTGATTTATTAATACACAGGGGGATTACAAATTAGTTATCTGTTATTAAAGCTCAATACTCAAATAGCCTTTTTTCTGAAGTTGAAAATTATGCAACAAGCCATTGTCCACTACTTCTAACTCATGTGGAATATCTTCTTTATTGACTTTGAATTTTTTTAAAGATAATCCGCATACTACAATTTTCACATGGGCTTTTTCTGCTTTTTCTATAAAGCTTTTCATCATTTCTTTATCTGTAAGGTTTTCAACAGTTTTTCCACAAATGATCGCTTGAAAATCGCCAAAACTCTTTCCATCTTCTTCCGCTAGAGCCTCTGCTGTTAAAATAATAGGCTGAAGTTGAGGGATCTTTTTTGTAAGCACTACATAATTATGTGAATGCTGTTCTTGTTTAGTAGTTTGTGCATTTAGAGAACTGGTAAATGTTAGTGCTAGAATAGTTAAACCTAAAATTAGCTTTTTCATAGTTATTGTTTTTGAAATGTTTGTATATCGTTTAATATAAAAAATAGCAATCCCCCTAAAATTGCAATATTCTTAAAAAGAGGGCCTAAAGTATGTATTTGTCCAACCTGCACGGTCAAGGTTATTGGAACTAAAACAGCCGCTAGTGCCATTGCAGCCCATTTGGTTTTATAACCAACTAAAAGCAAAAATCCTGCAATCATCATTATAACTCCAGAGATGATTATTAAATATTCGGGATTGCCTAAAAAATAGGCAATTCCTTTAAACCTAGCTTGGTCAATTCGGTTTATAGTCTTTTCGAGGTTTAAAATATGATTAAAACTCGCCACCAAAAATATACCGCTCAATAAAATACGGAACAGCTGAACCGATCTATAGGAAACTGAAATAGTTGTTTTCATAAGATTCAATAGTTATTGTGAATAAATTTGTCTGGAAAATCAAATATTTCCAAACCTTTTATCAAGTATTATACTACTGAATATTTTGGAGGAGGATATAATTTTCCGGGATGTATAATTATAACCAATGGCCTTATATATACGAATTTCGTAAAATCAAGGTCTCGGGTTTCAGGAATTTCAATTTCTTCTGTATACTGATAATTATTTGAACAGATTCTGGCCAGTTTCAAGATTTGAATTGGAGAGGAGGTTTCTATATTGTCGACCGTCTTATTCAAACTATTATTTTTCTTTTCACAGAAAGGATTAAGCAGAACTACCTCATCGGTTTTCAGTATTAAACCTATTATATCAGAATCTACCGTGATCAGCTTTCCTGAAAAAACCATCACCAGAACTATCGCTATATATTGTTTTCCGAGCATAAAAGTTTTCAAATATATATGATTTTACCTCTACTCCATGTAACTATTGTTACATAAAGATTATTCATGGAGCTTGTGTAACAATGGTTACCGAATGTCTATTCAAATAGCCTTATATTTAAAGGTAATAATCAAAAAGAAAGAAAATTATGGAATATTATTTTGCTAAAACGGTAACTGGAGAATTTGAAGAAGTTATTAAAAAAGTTACAAATGAATTGGAAAAGGAAGGCTTTGGGGTATTAACGGAAATAGATATTAAGGCAACCTTAAAAAAGAAACTAGATGTAGATTTTAAAAAATATCGAATTTTGGGTGCCTGCAACGCTCCCTATGCACACAAAGCTTTAAAAGCGGAAGATAAGATAGGTACTATGTTACCTTGTAATGTGATTGTCCAAGAATTGGAAAATGGAAGAATAGAGGTGGCCGCAGTAAATCCAATGGCATCCATGCAGGCGGTAAAAAATAAAGATTTAGAGAGCATCGCCAAGGAGATTGGAGATAAGTTAAAACAAGTGATGGACAAGGTTTAAGTTTTCAATTGTAGAAAATGAAAAGAGAAAATCCAGCCAAAAAAGAAATCAGTAATCAGAATTATACTGAAAGCCGTAGAACGACCTATTGTATTAGTCAGCGGTACGGTTCCCAGACTTTTTCTGAAATTCTAAAAAATATAAAAGAAGCATTGGCCAAAAGGGATTTTGATGTCCTTTTGGAATTAGCTCTGGATAAATATTTAAAAAAGGATATAAAGGATATGCCACCACATGTCATTCTATCCGTATGTAATTCTGGAACCGCAGCTAAAGCACTAACTGCCGATCTTCAAAGCGGAGTTTTTTTACCCTGCAACATAACGGTAAAAGAAGTAGATCAGGGGAACATTGAAGTTTCTATTGAGGACACTACCGTTACTTGGGCTTCGTCAAATACAAATGAATTAGGCGAATTAGCTAAAAAAACTACAGAAACACTTAAACAAATTTTATCAGAAATTGATCAGCAGAGAATGAAATTGTAAACAACAATAAGATATGAGTATCCAAAAGCATGATAGAAGAAATTTCATAAAACTTGGATGTGCTGGCGCATCTATACTTATCGCTTGGCCATTATTTCAGTCCTGTGCCAATGAAAATAAAAATAGTGATCCATTACGACTGAATCCCGATTTTAAACCCGACCTGGATATTAAACTGACTGCGGTAGAACAGGAAATTTCTATACTTGAAGGAAGAAAAACAATCTGCTGGACTTTTAAAAGTGAATTGATACTAGGAGACTCCAGCAGTCTTCAGCAAATTCCTGATAGTTATCTGGGTCCCATAATTAAAGTGAACAAAGGCCAAAAAATACGAATACGCTTTCAAAATGAACTGCCACAAGAAAGTATTGTGCATTGGCATGGAATGCATGTGCCGGAGCAGTACGACGGCCATCCAACAGACATTATATCTAATGGCCAAACTTATGTGTACGAATATGAAGTAATGAACCGTGCCGGAACCTATTGGTTTCATCCCCATCCGCATGGTAACACTGGTGAGCAGGTTTATAATGGTCTTGCAGGTTTGCTACTAGTTTCAGATAAGGAAGAGGGAAATTTAAACCTCCCCACTGGAGAATTTGATTTTCCGGTGGTAATTCAGGATCGCACTTTAGATGATAATAATCAACTGGTTTATCTTGATGGTGGAAGAATGGACAGGATGATGGGGTTTTTAGGTGATAAAATCTTTATAAACGGTAGACCAGAGCAAGAATTATCTCTAAAAGCAGGATGCAATTACAGGCTTAGGTTCCTTAATGGCTCGAATTCGCGAATTTATAAACTTGCCTGGGATAATGGGGAGCCGCTTAAAGTAATTGGAATTGATGGCAGTATTTTGGAACAACCCAAAGTAATGCCTTATGTAATGCTGGCTCCCGCAAAAAGAATAGACATATGGCTGGATTTAAAAAATAAAAAGCAAGGAGATGAAATTGAATTAAAAAGTCTGGCATTTGAAAGCGGAATGATGAATGGAGGGATGATGAATGGTAACAATACCCGTTTGCCTTTAGGTTCTGAATACAGTATTTTTAAAATTAAAATGAACGAAAGTGCGTCGAATGATTTTCTACTTCCTGAAAACCTTGTGCCTTATAATAAATTAGATCCAACCACCGCAGTTAACCGAAATAACCCTAGGGAATTTAATTTTTTTATGCAAGGAATGCGATGGACAATCAATGGTAGAACTTGGGAGCCTACTGAAGTAGCTAAAGAAGAAACAGTAAAATTAGATACCACCGAAATATGGCAGCTTTCCAATAAAGGAGGTAAAATGATGGGCGGTGGCGGTATGATGGGTGACGGCGGGATGATGGGACGAGGAAATGAAGGTGGCGGTATGGGGAATATGATGCAGATGCCACATCCAATCCATATACATCAGGTACAATTTAATATTTTGGAATATGATACCTCCGAAATGGATGTCATGGTTTGGAATTCTATCAAGGATGGCTTTATTGATGAAGGCTGGCAGGATACAGTGCTTTTAATGCCGGGAATGAAAATCAAAATCATAATGCGCTTTTCAGATTTCAAAGGTCTTTTCGTTTACCACTGTCATAACTTAGAACACGAAGATATGGGGATGATGAGGAACTTTAAAATCACATAGAACAGGAATAAATTTTATTTAAAATGAAGACTTTTCCCATAGATAAAAAAACGAGGAGGGTCGTTGAACTAATTTTTAACTAAATAATTGAAATGATGAAAACAATTTTAAAAACACTAATGGTTATTGGTATAATGGGTACAGTTATCAGCTGCAAATCAACTTTTAATGCCACAGAGACAATGGGACTTGAAAACAATCGTACTGCTGTATATCAGGAAATAATTTCAAATCCAAACCACTTAACTGAATTTATAGACCTAGCACAGCAAGATGAGGAAGCAAGAAAGATAATGATGCAAAGCCATATGCAAATGATGGAATCGGGAAAAATGAAAGAGATGATGGAGAATAATTCTGACATGAAGGAGAAGATGAAATCACATATGCAGAAAATGATGGAGGAAGATCCAGAGATGAAAGCAAAAATGCAATCCATGATGATCGAAAAAATGTTAAAAAGCCAGGAAGGCAGAAAAATGCTTATGGACAAAATGCACGAGGACAAAACCATGAAAGAAGAAATGAAAGAAGAAATGAAAGAAAAGATGATGCAAAAAATGAAAGAAAATCCAGAGATGATGGAAGAGATGATGGAAAAAATGATGAACAATCCTGAAATGAAGGAAAAAATGATGTCCAAGATGAAAGAAAAAAAATCTAATTCAGAAAATCATAAACACTAATAATTATGATGATGATATGGTGGTGGATAATAGGTTTAGGCCTTCTTTCTTTAGTGGTATTCTTTTATACCGGAAAAAACAAAAACAGGCCGGTTGAAAAAAGACGTGAAAGCCCTATGAATATATTAAAAGAAAGATATGCAAAAGGTGAAATAACCAAAGAGGAATTTGAAAATCAAAAAAAAACTCTTAGTGATTAATAATAAAGAGGTTTTTTAGAGTTTACAATAATTTCAGATAACAGAAGGTTTAGGTTTCTTAAAGACCTAAGCCTTTTTAAAAATTATAGTTCAAAATTAAATCGACATGAAATAAATCTGTTTTATTCAAATAGAAATTAGGATTATCAGGAAAATCCCCACTAGCAAATTTACCTACGAATAAAAGTTCAGGTTTTAAATTCTTCCACTTTTTGATATCGAAAAACAAATCTAGATTTATGTGTGTGTAATCTGGAACGGCATACTTATTAAGAATCGGATCCAAAACTGAGGGTTTCCATTGATGCCCAGCACTAAAAATTGTTTTTAAATTAAATTTTTCTTTTCCAAATGCTAATGTATTAGTATAGTAAAGTACCAGTGCGTGATTATCCCCAGTCCCCTCACTTCGCTCTCTTTTTTGAAAACTGAAAAGAAATTCCCTACCCCATTCCCTTGGAAAAACAAACTGACCTTTTTTGGTGATTCGGTTATATGATAATGAAAGAGAAGAGTTGCTCCAATCGTAGGCTGCTTTAATACCAAAATTATCAGAAGAGTTGCTCTGAAAATAACTTAGGGAATCAATTGCATTTCCACCATTGTTAATTCTGTTTTGATGCAACCATTCCGCTTCAATATGGAAACTTTTTGAAACTTGATATTTAGGTTTTATATATAAAGTGTTAGAAACATTATCTGTATAATAATTCCAGAATTCTACAGAGGTGCTTTGAGTAAGATTAAAATCGGCATTGATGATAGCTAAATAATCTGATTGAGTATTCCCTCCATACAAACTCTCCGTCCCTTCGTTATTCCTTCCCACTCCATAAGTGCCAATACTCTCCCCGATAGAATAAAACTCTCCTGTGGATCTTGGCGCAATTTGATTAAAAACCCCTGCTTGTATCTTGTTGTTTTTAGGGCTGTTGTAAGTATACAAAAGACCTTGAGCCAAGGTTGGGATCATACGACCGTCTTGTGGATTTACTAAAGGAGATTTAATTTTCATTCTTCCTAAAGTAAATTCGTGCTGAGTAGTCTTGTAATTAGCATATAGTTCCCCTAAAATGAAAATATATTTATTATCTAAATGAATTCGATCAAACAAACCTTCCTCATACCGGCTCAATTTCCCAGTTGCATTATCGGGAATCCTAAGATCTTGTATATTTAAATTATTGGAATTATATACTGCTCCTCCAAAAGTTAATTTTTCTGTGAGTGTGAGTTCATATTTAATATGGCC
Organism: Gillisia sp. Hel_I_29; assembly: GCF_000744275.1. Lineage (NCBI taxonomy): Bacteria > Pseudomonadati > Bacteroidota > Flavobacteriia > Flavobacteriales > Flavobacteriaceae > Gillisia > Gillisia sp. Hel_I_29. The sequence continues at coordinate 200,755 of NZ_JQLP01000005.1, read as the reverse complement.
ACCGGTAGCCAATGCGGTAAAGTCCTTAAGATCACCTTTATTAAAAGTATTCATATAATAGGTTCTCCACTGTCCGGATAATTTTCCCTTTGCAGTTGGTTTTTCTGATTCTTGAGCGAGACTGAGAAAAGGGAACAGTAAAAGGAAATAGCGGAAACTTTTAAAATTCATTATTTATTTTTAGTGATTTTGTATTTATCCTCATAATACTTAACAATAGGAGGAAAAGGTCCATACTTGTGCTGGTTGGCAGAAAAATTATCTGCCCACGGTCCATATGGAGTTGAAATTGGTTTTAATTTTATATCTGGATAATCATTTTGGGTATTATTTTTTACCGGTCTATCAAAACTGTTTATATATCCTGCTAAATGATACGCTTCTTCATCGGTTAATTTCGGGTTATCCCATGTGGCTTCCCCAAAAGGCATATTACTTTTAATAAATTCGGCAGACGTTATTACACGGTGCATTCCTGCACCAGTATTATAACTATCTTGACCCCAAAGTGGAGGGTATTGATAGCCTTTAGTAGAATCAGCTAATTTCACTCCCTGCCCATTTTCTCCATGACATACTGCACATTCTTTGGAAAATAAGGAGCTTCCCTTTTCAAGATCTACCGCCACTTCGGGAAGGTTTATTGTAGCATAACCTTTAAATTCCTTTTCCCGTTCTGGAGGTAGCCCCTCCCCTAGCCATTCCATATAAGCTACTATGGCATTCATTTCTTTAGAATCTACTGGGAGCTTTTTTCCGTCCATACTCCTTTCCATACAACCATTAATTCTTCCCTCTATGGTACTTTTACTATTGGAGCGACCGCTAAATTGAGGAAATCTTTCTGTTACCCCTACCCAAGAAGCAGAACCTGCTTGGGTTCCGGCTTTTAAATGGCAATTCATACACGCCAAATTATTACCTGCAAAATGCATAGCGGGATCTTTAGCTTGAGGGCCCATGTACTTAGGAGACTCTGAAATAAGTTGATACCCATACTTCACCTGAGGATCCATAAACCCAAAATCAAGCTCTGCTTCAATATCTTTAGGCTGCCAATCTTCAGCACTTATTTTTTTTTCAATAAATAGGTATGGATCTGAATTATATAAATAAAGCCCAGTGAAAATAATAATTGTTAGGGCTAAAAGAGAGCTAAATATATAGACGATATATTTAGCTAGTGATTGATAATTATACATTTAAAAAAATATTATTTCAAAATTTCTTTTAATATTTAGAGATAAACAAACAAATCTAAAAATTCAAATCTCTAATTCATGTAACAAATGTTACAGATAAACCAGTGTAAAAAGATTAGTATATAGAATGGTGAAGTTTATTCTAAGTATGTTTAGTAATTATTATATCGATTCTTAAAAGTGACATACAAAACACTTCTGGCTGCCTCCAATTTTAGAAGTCTTTTACTTTTTCCAGTTTTCCAGTTTAAAAGACTTTCATTAGATAAAAAGAGATAGAAATAATATAAATAAAAAAATATTAGAAATCAAAACTACTACTGTGGGGCAACTACTTAAGCAAATAATAAAATTATACGATAAGGTAAAATCTGTTTGGATTTCTAGCTGGGCTGAACGCTGGGTTAGTAACATTCTTGTACTAAGCTTTATTCTGGGAATTTTTTATTATGCAAGTATACAAGCCGGTTGGTTATTGCCTGCTAATGATTTTTTCACTCATCCCTTTTTTGCTATTGAAATATCATTTACATTATTGTTGATATTTGAGTTGTTCAGTTTAATATTCTCATTACCTCGTTCTGTAGCCAGATCAAACAGCAAACAATATGAGGTGCTTTCTCTAATTTTTTTAAGGTCTGGATTTAAAGAATTTAGCCACATAGACAATCTTTCAGACTGGTCAATTAACTCAGAACCTGTAATACATATGTTTGCCTATGGAGCAGGAGGTTTAGTTATTTATGCCCTTACAAATATTACATATTCGTTCCAAAAACACACAAAAATAACCGTTAACAAGGCTGAGCAACTTTCATTTATTGCTGTAAAAAAATTATTGGCGCTAATTCTTCTGTTAAGTTTCTTTATTATTGGCATATCAGATACAGTTCATTTTATAAAAACAGGTACTTATAGTCAATCATTTGAATCATTTTATACCATACTTATTTTTTGTGATATTTTAATAGTACTCATTGCACTAAGATATTCTACCGCTTATAATGTTATTTTTAGATACTCGGCATTCGTTCTGGCTACTATTTTTATACGCATCTCCTTTAGCTTGGATGTATTAGAAAGCATTGCTGTGGGTGTTTCGGGAGCTGTTTTTGTATTATTGCTCACACTAGGTTATAACTATTTTTCAAAAGAATCTCTAGACTATAAAAATAACAATCTATAAAAATAAAAAAAGGTCTTGGAGCTTCCAACCTAATTTAATTTCCAGTCAAACTTTTACTGAATTTAGTTAACACAATATTTATAATAGTCCTACCTTAATATTTGTTTCTGACACCTGACGCGAAAATTTATAGCATAAAAATGTTGTTAATAAAATAATGCTGAAAATTTACACTGTTAATCAGCTAATTAATATAAAATCTCTTGTCTAATTTCTTGATTCGTAGTGGTCTTTTATGTTTAAGGGAACAATGCTTATTCCCATATATGTTCTACAAAAATTATAACTTAATAAGGCTGTTAGAACTTAAGGAGCTTTATCTTGATAAATAAAAAATACTTGGTTAAAACCACGGGCTTTAGCCTGTATCTCGGCTCACTTAGTAAAATGGAATTCTATTGAGGAAACAAATTCCATATAATCCATTCTTCTTTTTATTTTTGAAACACTTAACTTATAATGGTTAAAAAAAGTTAAAATAATTTATAGCGTTATGGTTCTTGACTTAATTTGCAGTAAATCACATTTTTATGAAAAATTCTCTTATACTTTTCAGCTTATTACTGGGTTTAAATTCTTGCTCTCAAAATGAAATTGATTCTTCTATAGATAATATCTCAGAAACTAATTTTAAGACAACAGAAAATTTAAACAATGAAGATTTTCCAATAGGAACCAATTATTCCAATAGTGCAATTGCAATTCAAGGCGCATATAATCAGTTTATTCAAAAACTAAGAAAGAACGATGCTATTAGTATTGTAGCGCAAGTAGATCATTCGAAAAATGCTAACTCTGTAGGACTGGAATTAGATTATACTAGAATAGTGTTTTTTGGAAATCCAACTTTAGGCACTCCTTTAATGCAAGAGAATCAATTGGCAGGATTAGATCTTCCGCAGAAAGTTCTTTTTTACAGAACTGACAACAAAAGTGATATTTTGCTATATAATAGTGTGTCCTATTTAAGATCGAGGCATAATTTAGATGGAGTAGCAACCTTAGATAAACTTTCAAATGCACTAGAAAATTTAGTTTCTGATGTTTCCAAAAGTCCCGTAATGGAATCTGCTATTCAAAATGTGGAATTTATGGAGGGTATTATCACAAAGGAAAGCAATCAGGACTTTGAAACTTCTTATGCTACTCTTAAAAATGCTATTGTCAATAATCCTAATCTTTCAATAGTAGCAGAATTAGACCACCAAGCTAATGCTGAGAGAGTTGGATTGGACTTGAGGCCAACGAGACTTATAATCTTTGGAAATCCGAACCTTGGTACTCCTTTAATGCAGAATGAACGAACTATAGGCTTAGATCTTCCTCAAAAAATGTTGGTTTGGAAAGATGAGGAAGGAAAAGTGAAAGTGTCCTATAATGATATTTATTTTCTTGCTGAAAGACATGTAATTGAAGGAAATAAAGAAATTTTAGATAAAATTTCTACTGCTCTAGAAAATTTGAGTAATGCTGCTGCCGGAAAATAAAAAGTAACATTTTTTTACATTCGGGTCCAATAAAACTTTTGAAACGCGGGATTTCCTATACGGATTTCCCGTTTTAGTTTATATCTTGTTTTTACAACAAAACTCGATATAGGGACAAAAGCAATTTAGCAGACAACCTATTATCAATAAGTCTAAAACTTCATTGATCTCAAGCTTGTTTATCGAACAGCTAAAAGAGACCTAACAGCAATAGATACATCAAAAAATTCGCTACCTATGAGCATTAATGATAGGGGTTGATGAGGATGAAGTTATGGATTTTATTAAACTTTTAGAAATACAGCCTATTCATATTCAATTTTTAGAATTAATGTCTCTTGATGGCAATCAATATGATATGTCTTGATTAGTTTCTTGTAAAGAGTTTTTAAATTATTTTGATGCTACTTTCGAAGAAACGGATGTTCAAAGAATAATTGATCGACATTCCCATAATTCAAGAAACTATCAAATAAAAGGCTATAAAAACACTTTCGCACCATAAGGATGAAAAAAAATAAATCCTTTTTGTAATATTTGTAATCACATACGTCTTACGGCAAATGGTCAGATCAAGAACTGCATATTCTCTTCAACCGAAACAGATCTATTAACCGCGCAACGAGCATATAACCATATCCATCCCTAATTGAAAAGGCAATCTACACAAAGCTTAAAAACTATTGGAAGTTTAGATACTTTAGGAAAATGTATAGATCCATTTCAATTCTGAAAAAAATAAGAGTGTTTGGTTTAGGTTCCTAATTAATCTTGCCCTTTTTTAAACCCATAGGTATTTTGACGAATAAAATCTGTAGGGAATTCTTCATCACCCGGAAACCCTAATTCAATGGTTCCACTATCTTCCGGAACATAGTTGGTTTTAAATATATAATCCCAAAGACTTAAACTAATTCCAAAATTCACTCCATATTTACCATCTGGTAAATCATATGCATGATGGTACAAATGCATTACTGGATTATTGATAATATATTTTAGCGGCCCCCAAGTTATTTTGATATTAGAGTGGTTGATATGTCCAATAGTTATAGCAATAAAATGAACGATATATGCTTGTTCTGGCTCAAATCCGAATAATATCATTACCGCAAATGTTTTAAGCGGTTTATACAAGATGTTTTCCATCCAATGGTAACGTAAATGTGCTGCAAATCCCATTTCCTTTACACTGTGATGTACTTTATGATACTTCCAAAAGAATGGATATTTATGTAACAATGTATGCGTGAACCATTGTACAAAATCCAGAATAATAAAAAACACGAATAACTGCAATAACATTGGCCATGCCGAAGGATCAAACAAGGCTAATGATTTTTCTGAAATACCTAGATCCTCAAAACCAAGCTGTAGTAATTTATAAAATCCACTTATGGCGATAGAGAAGATAAAAAAGTTAAAAAACATATAGAAGCCATCTAACCAAAAATCCTTTCTGAAAATGGATTGTTCCTTTCGCCAGGGAAAGATCATTTCCAGGCTCCAAACAATAAGGGAAATAGCAATTAACCCCCAAAAATAATTTGTATACCAAGGTACTTCAAATAATATAGATTGCCATGTCCAATCTACCGTTCCGGTAAAAGCATTAATAAATGCATCTAAATATTTATTCATATTTTATTTTTCTATTATTGTTGTTATACTATCTTGGTCAAATGATAAGTCGTCAAACTGGCTCCATTCTGTCCAAGATCCATCATAATTTTTCACATTTTTATAACCTAATAATTGTGTGAGTACAAATATTGTGTGTGCTGAACGTACTCCACTATGGCAATAAGCAATAATTTTATCATTTTTTAAAGCTCCAAGTTCACTATAAATTTGAACTAAATCTTCTGTAGATTTCATTTTTTTATCACCATTATAATTAACAGATTTCGCCCAATCTATAGATTTACTATTTGGTATTCTCCCTCCTTTTGCCGCACCCTCTTTTTGTCTTTTTCCAGAATATTCATCGTCTGTTCGAGCATCTATTATTAAGGTATTATTATTTACTGCTTGTTTCATTTCTTCTTTTGAGCCATAATACTTCATCGAAGGTGTATTAGATAGTTTAAATACTGACTTGTTTATTACTACTGGTATTTCTGATGAAACATTACCATTTTGTGCTTTCCAAGCTGTTATTCCTCCGTGTAATAATCTCACATTTGTAAAATCATAATTTTGCAATATCCACCATAATCTTGTAGAATCAACTAAACCATTATCGTCATAAATGATTAAAATATCATTTGAATCAATTCCTAAACTACTAAACAGAGTCTCCATTTGTTTTTTTCCAGCCATCATGCCTCTATAAGAATAGGAGGCATCTTCAATATCTGTACGCCAAATATTCATAGCACCTTCGATATGTTCATTTGCATAAATTTCAGATTTTCTAAAATCTAAAATTTTGATGTTCGGTTCATTAGCGATTTTCAGCAACTCATCAACTTCGATTAAATAGTTAATTTTACTATCATCTTTGTCACTAATATTTAGATTAACTTCTTCATTTTTAGTGACCTCTACTTTATTTTTTTTCTCTTCTTTACAAGATGAAAATGCGAGCAAACAACACAATAAACTAATTCTCCAGATCATACCATTCTATATTTGTTAAATTTTCACGTCTCCCTTTTTCCGTAACTGGATAATTAGTAACAAGATAATTCACGATTATTTCTTGGTTATCGCCTAAATCCCATAGGTTTTGAGTTTCCTGCATCCATTTAATAGTTTCATTCCACCGCTCTGCGCTCATTTTATTTTGAGTAACTAATTTAGCGGAATGGCAATTGGTACAATTATTAACAACCGCCATTAAACCTACCCCATCAACCAGTCCTGTACGAACATGGATTCCATTCTCTATTAGGTTCTCGTCTATCTCTTCTGGAGTAATAACTAAAGCTTCTGTATTATTTTTAAAGGCCGAAAAATTCGGGTCGTTAACATAATATATTGTTGCCCCACCTGCTATTATAAATATGCTGAAGGCTAAAATCATTAAATGATACACCTTCTTCGCGTATTTTTTAAATTCCTCTTCTTTAGTCATTTATGTTACTTTGATAGCAATTCTATGACAGGCATTGTTTAAATAACCTTTTGGATTCCAGCCGGGTAACAACATTGGTTGGGCTACACCTTGAGTGTCGGTTGCTTTTGCCCAAACCTCATAGTAGCCTTTTTTAGGGAAATCTATGGATGCTGAGAAATGTTGCCAAGCTAAACGATTTGCTGGTTTCTCTATAGGGCACTCTCTCCAGGTTGCCCCAAAATCTATGGATAATTCCATTTTTGAAACCTCTAATTCTCCTGCCCAAGCGTGGCCTCTAATTTTTAAGGGTGTTCCATTTTTTAAAACCGCACCAGATTTAGGATATGTTATTAATGATTTTACAGGCATAGATTCTATAATGCACATGTCTTCATCTTTAACCTTTTCTCCCGGTGCCACAGGTTCGCATGGCACACGGTAGGCTGTCCCCATCATTTTAGTGCCATCGTGTATTTTGTTTCTAATACTTATACGATTTACCCATTTCCCAGAAACAGATGCCGGCCAACCCCCTGCTACTAAACGCAACGGATACCCGTGAGCTAAGGGAATATCCTTTCCATTCATTTTAAATGCTAATAAAGTCTCGTCTTGAAGTGACTTCACCATAGGAGTTCCTCTCGAAATTGGTTCTTTTTTGGGATCTCCGCTTAAGTGTTGATCTGCTGAGTGGTACCCAATATAAACTGCATTATTTTTTATTCCTGCATCTTCTAAAACGTCACGTAAGCGTACACCGGTCCAGGTAGCACAATGCACCGCACCAACTGTCCACTGGTTTCCTTTTGCTGGAGGATTAAATTCGCTTCTTCCATTTCCACCACATTCCAATGTTAATTGGTAGGTGTGATGCTCGAATTTTGATTTTAATTCTTCTAGAGTATAAGTTTTTTGTTGTACTACAGATTCTCCATCAATGGTAAGAGTCCATTTTTTTGCATCAATTGCTTCTGGAATTAACCCATTATTTCTAATGAACATAGCAGAATTTGGTGTAATCTTATCGTCCAGTAAATGGGCTTGCGCTTCAATATTCCAAGGCTTATCGTTAAGCACGATCATTTCCTTGTTCTTATTGAACATTTTGAAGGGATCTGGATCTTGTAGCACTAATAGATTATAACCTTCTAATAAATTGGATCCATAAACGATTTCAGCACCAATGAGAGTGGCCAAAGAACTTAAGGTTGTTTTTTTTACGAAATCTCTTCTTTTCAAAACAATAAAAATTATAATGTTCCTAATATAAAAATCACAATATACAATGTGCAATATTTATCTCCTGTAACAAATGTTACATTTAAACTTCTCTGAGAAGCTTAATTTTAAAATTTAAAAATCTAACTTAATGACATATACCAAATTCTTTATTCCATTTTTAGGGATAGCTTCAGTTTTAAGTTTAAGCTGTAATTCAACGAAAAAATCAGCATCAATGGATAAGCCAATCCCACCAAAAGTACATTCCATTACTATCCTTCATACTAATGATATGCATGGATCTTATATGCCGTTTGAAACTAATTTAGGCAACGCTACAGCCCAAACTGGAGATTCTATAGACAATTACATGAAGTTTGAGCGTAAAGCAAAAATTGGTGGATTCGAATATCTGGCAAGTGCTATAAAGTCTGTAAGAAAAAACAAAGGTGTTGACAGCGTAATATTATTAGATGGTGGAGATACTTTTAGTGATGACCAACTGGGCAATCTAACGAAAGGAGAAGCCATGATCAAGTTGATGAATGAAGTGAATTATGATCTCATGGCTTTAGGAAATCACGATTTTGACTATGGTCTTGATAGAACTAAGGAATTGCAGCAACTTGCTAACTTCCCTATGCGTGCAGCAAACATTACTGTGAATGAAACTGGGAAGTCGATATTCGGTGAGCCCTACATAATTTTAAATAAGGGAGATGTTAAAATTGCTATTCTTGCCTTAAGCTATAGAAATACACCTTTAACTGGAAATTCTAAAAACATTGAAGGTTTGGAATTTGGTATAGGTGTAGATGCAGTTAATAAGTATCTACCTATCCTTAAGGAAAAGGCAGATATTATTGTACTATTATCCCATGAAGGAATGGCGGTAGATAAGGTAATCGCAGAAGAAATAGAAGGAGTAGATCTTATAGTAGGCGCACACAGCCATGATGTTATTTCGCCTCCAATAAAAATAAACAATACTTATATTGTACAGGCACTTTCTGATGTTGCAATATTAGGAGAAACTGAAATACAAATTCGCGATAAAAAAATAGTAAATCTTAACTCAAATTATCATTACTTATGGCATGATAAGATGTCCCCAGATATGGAGATACAGAAAATGGTAAAAGATCTTAGAGCACCATATTTATCTAGTTTAGAAGAAAAAATCACCAAGACTAACACGATTATTGGTAGACAATATAAATCTGAAAGTCCGTTTGATAAATTTGTAACCAGCTTAATGATGGATGAGCTTAATGTAGAAGCTGCATTTTTACCGGGAGTTGGATATGGGATTTCATTAGAAGGGGATATCACTTCTGAAGATATTTTTAAATTACTGCCACATCCAGCTAAAATTGTAACCCTAGAGATTACAGGAGAACAAATTAGAAAAACTCTAGAACAAACTGCGATTAATATTAAACCTACAGATAAAATGAATACCGTAGGTGGGCTAATCCAATCTTCTGGCATCCAGTATAACTTAAACTTTAATAATCCAGTAGGGCAAAGAATATCTGACATTAAAATAAAAGATGAAAATTTAGATCTTGAAAAAAGATATAAAATTGCTACTCATACAGGAATGCTTAGAGGAATTCATAATTATGAAGAATTTGGAAAGGGTGTAGATATTCAAAAAACAGATATTATTCTTACTGAATTTGTATTACAACATCTTAGGGATTTAAATGAACTGGCTTTTCCAAAAAGAATGGGAGAGGTAATTCTTAATAAATAATTACTTTCTTGAATATCTAACTTTTACTAAATTTTAATTTTAAATACATAAACATGAAAAACATAATAAGTATAGTTTTAATATCCATTTTTAGTTTCCAAATGCAAGCCCAAGAGTGGCAAACTTCTAAAATAGAGGGTTATGGGAAAATTAAATATTTTGAAGATGCAGCGGAGCGACCAGACACTACTCTAAATTATAAATTGGTTTTTGATATTAAAGATGGAAAAGAAAAAGAAGGAGTAAATGTAGGTTTGTTGAAAATTGCTCGTGCCCTTAATATGTTAGAATCAGGAAAAATTTTATCTGAAAAAATTGATATCGTGGCAGTGGTCCATGGAGAAGCGACCGATTTGGTTCTTTCTAATGAAAAGTACCAAGAGAAATATAATAAGACAAACCCGAACATAGAACTATTGAAATTGTTAAATGATAATGGGGTGAAAATTTTTGTTTGTGGACAAGCTACAGCTGCCAGAAACATAGCGCAGGAAGATATGAATGAATCTATTCAGTTGGCGCTTTCAGCTATATCGGTTTTATCAAACTATCAGCTTAGAGGGTATGCTTTAATCCCTTAATATTCAGATTTTAGTGAGATAGCATAATAACTATAAAGAGGAGCTATTTGCTCCTCTTTATAGTTATATAATATTAAAATTTTAACGTAGTTACTCTACTTTATTAATTTGTAAATCGTTAAATAAATCACTCAATCCCCACTAATTAAACCAACCTGTAGCTTCTTATTTTCTTTGGTGTAAAATTTGGGTATTTCTTTAAAAAGTCCTTCATTGCCTCCACAGCATTTTTATCGTGGTTCTTTCGGTTTTTACCATATTTACTTGCAACACCCTGAGTGGTAACAAAGCCTACTTTGTAGGTTTTTTCAAAATCAATGTGCACCCCTTTATAGTATATTTCCTGTATGCGATGTCCTTTAGGATTTTCAATGCGCAAATTTACTTGTAATCCAAAACAACGCTTTACATAGCCGCCCATTTGGCCGAAAGGATCACAGCAAAAGGTACGCTCCAGATTTTCCTCCAACATCTCCTTGATCTCTGCTCCCGTAAGCTCTACAGTGGAGACGGGAGGATTCATTGGGGCAATGTTATATAAGTCATTTTCGGTAATATTTCCTTTTGGAATTGGAGCGCCGTAACGCCATCCATTCGAAAAAGCAATATCTGTACTTGTGCTGTGGGCAATTGCATTAAGCAGTAATTCGTCTAATGTTGAATTTATAGTATTGTAACGATGTAAAATTTCGGTTGTACTACCTATGGCAGCAGTCCTCATTTCCCCATATGGTTTTAAAATATCCTGAACCATAGAATTTATTTCAGTACTTTTTGGCAAGGAAGCATCAACTTTTACCAGTTCGTAATTATAAGCCTTAATCTTTTTGTCTTCCACCTCAAGGATAAATCTGCCCACAAAGGCACCATGGCAACCACACTGAATTATACGTGCCCCATTTACCTCTATAGGTTTATAAATTCTGTTATGGGTATGAGCGCTCAGGCAAATATCAATACCTTCCACTTTTTTCAGGAGTTCAACATCCTGAGGAAATCCATTATGGGAAAGTAAGATTATCATATCTGCCCCTTTGACTTTTAGATCTTTAATATGTCTAGGTATTTCATCCAGTCCGGAAGTGAACTTAAGCCCTTTGCTCATTTTTTCGGGCATCACTTTGTCCACAATCATTGCACTCATACCAATTACCCCAATTTTAAGTCCTGCCTTTTCAAAGATTGCAGTGGGTTGTAAAAAGTTTGACCCATCTTCAGAAAACACATTACAGCCCAAAACTGGAAAATCCAACAAGCTGTCGATTTCTTTTAATCGATCGGGACCATATGCAAAGTCCCAATGACCTACAAGGGCATCCAGTTTTAAAGCATTTAAAATAGGTACGACAGCCTTACCGCTGGAATCTACTACTGGTTTGGTGCCATGCAGGGTATCTCCCCCATCAAAAAACAGAGTATTGGGATTTTCTTTACGAAGTTCCTCCATGTACCCGGCAATATGTGCATAGCCACCAGCACTCTCCACCACTTCCCCGGTTTCATTATAAAATAGCTCGGGATGTGGAGCAAGGTATCCGTGCACATCGTTTATAAAACAAATATTTAATTTCATATTATAGATTTTTTAAGAACATTCTACGTGACCAATATTTTTAAATTATTAGGCAACTAAATATACTATGTTTTTATTCATTTTCTTGCTGCACTATTTCCATAGAGACACTATTTTTTTCTTGTCTTGCTACAAATTCTTGCGTGCCATTATCCAGGAATTCAATAAAATTTTCGATATTCAGATCATAGCCTTTTGGCGTACTTAATAACGAGCCCTTAGTATCTACCAGTGTATAATAAGGCTGGGCATTGGCGTTTAGTTTCTGGATCATAAAATCCAAATTCTGTTTCCCAATTGTTTTTTTTGTTTTTCCATCATAATCGGAGATATACCATTCAGATTCTGGTAATTCGGTTTTTTCATCTACATAGAGCGCTACAACCACATAATCATTTTTAAGACGTTTTAAAACTTCTGGATCACTCCAAACTGTAGCTTCCATTTCCCTACAATTCACACACCCATGTCCTGTAAAGTCTATAAACAATGGTTTGTTTTGTTTTTCGGCACATTCCAATGCCTGGTCATAATCAAAATATCCCTGGATATTAAGCGGCAGCTCTAATAAATCCCCATATTTAGGAGACTCACAATCTGAGAGATTATTTTGGTTAAAACCTACCGTTTCAAGATTTGATGATAGCATATTAAAACTCTGGCTCCCCAAAGGCGGCAAATAGCCGGCTAATGGCTTTAGAGGAGCTCCAAACAATCCGGGAATCAAATAAACCACAAAGCTAAAAACTAATATGGCCGATATCACCCTATATACTGAAGCATTCTCTGTTTTCTTTTCATGAGGAAATTGAATTTTACCTAATAAGTAAAATCCTAGAAATGAAAAAATCACGATCCAAAGTGCTAGGTATATATCACGATCTAGAAAATCCCAATGATACACCTGATCTACTATACTTAAAAATTTTAGAGCTAATGCCAGTTCTACAAAACCTAACACTACTTTAACGGTATTAAGCCAGCTTCCACTTTTCGGTAAAGATTTTAACCACTGCGGAAAGATGGCTAATAATGTAAAGGGAAGTGCAAAAGCTAGCGAGAAGCCCAACATTCCTACTAATGGTTTAATCGTTTCTCCACTAGCAGCCTGTAATAAAATTGTGCCTGCAATAGGACCGGTACAACTAAAACCAACCAATACCAAGGTAAAGGCCATAAAGAAAATTCCTAAAAGACCCCCTTTATTAGATTGAGCATCTATTTTATTTACAAAAGAGTTTGGCAAACGAATCTCAAATAAACCAAAAAAAGACAATGCAAATAATAGAAAGATTGCAAAGAAGAATAGATTAGGAAGCCAATGGGTACTAAGAAAATTAGCGAAGTCTGCTCCAAAAAACAAAGAGAAAACTGTCCCTATTAGCGTATAAATAAGAATAATCGAAAAGCCATATAATAGGGCATGACTAATTCCTTTCGCACGAGTACCACTAGACTTGGTGAAATAAGTAACCGTCATGGGAATCATGGGGAAAACACAAGGGGTTAGCAAAGCTGCCAGTCCCGCTCCAAAAGAGAGCAGAAAAAAGGTTAGAAGGAAAGCTCCGCCTTCCTCCTTCTCTTCAACTTTAAACTTATTTTTAAAAGATTTCAAATCCTTGGTTGGTGTACTGCCAGCAGCTTTATCTGTCTTTGCATTTTGGGCCACTTCCAATTTTTCATTCCCATTCCATGCCAACTCTGTTTCAAAAGGAATACATTGACCCGTTACATCTGAACAAATCTGATAAGTAGCTACAGCTTTAATTACCGGGTTGTTTTTAAGAAGCTTAACACTTTGTTGAAATTCAGCCGTACCTATGAAATAGGTGTATTCACCCTCCCATAAATTATCATACTTTTCTTTTGAACCTATTGGGATTAGATCCCCTAAAATTGCATAATCTGTAATTTCCTGAAAATCAATTTCTGTAAGCATTGGCCCCAGATCGGGATCAAAGTCACTGGAATATAAATACCAATCCCTAGGGATTTCAGCCTTAAAGCTAATTACCAACGTATCCCCTATTTTGGGGTTTTCTTTATCTACTGAAACCTCCCAGTTTGGTGGTTCCATTACCTGCCCAAATGTTGAAATTGAAGCGACAGTAGTTATAAAGAATAGGATAATAAATTTTATAGATCTCATAAAAGGGATTTTAAATAAATTTTAAAACAAATTGTAAATAACAATCTGTTACTTATTTGAGATTATTTAAAAACCCTTTAAATTCTTCACTATCATAGTCCCCCATGCCTTTATGAGTCAAAGCCAAATTTCCTTCGGCATCTATTATATAGGTGGTAGGGATCGCCTGTGATGCATACATGGATGGTAGACTCCCTGCCAGTTTATACACTTCAAAATGATAGCCTTTACTTTTATTGTAATCAATCGCTTTTTGAAAATCATTATCCACTGAAAGCATAATAAAAGCAACATCCTCAGCTTTTGTATCATTGTACAAATTATTTATCCCAGGCATTTCTGCCACACACGGAGGGCACCAAGTTGCCCAAATATTAAAGAAGATCACTTTACCTCGAAGTTCTTCCATTTCCACACGTTCCCCTTTAGAGTTAATAAGACTCATATTAAAGTCGGCTTTAATTTTTTTAGAATTATCTGTGGTTGGAGCTTTGGCTTCCACATCTGGATCCATTAAACCTGTTTTTAATATCCCTCGTTGTACGAAGCCGAAAACTTCAGTATGCAAACCGGTTAAAAATAGTGTTAGAATGATAGTTCCTGTGATACCATATTCTATGAGATTTTTTTTTGCTTTTTTATTCATCTTAAAGTTATTTATAGCGAACCCATACGCGCGTTACATGTTATAAAAAACACAGTACGCTGGGATTTTAACTGAATTATTAATTTTGGATTGGAAGCAGATTACACCCGCTTTCTTGAAAAGAATAGAAAGTTCAATTTAGAATTGAACTTAGTTAATAACTTAAGATAATTTAGGAGGAGGAATAAATTTGTAACTAAATTCCTTTGTATCGGCAACAATATGCCAGAAGTCACTTTTGAAACTTAATTGAATAATATTTTTTTCGTCAAGTGGCTTTTCAAGTTGAAAAACCGAATTACAAAAGGAAAGAAAAGTGATTTGAATTCCTTCGTGAACCTGATTAAATTGAAAGTCTCCAGATTGCTTATGAGAATTAACATCACACTTTTTCTTCACATAGCTTATTTCTGAGGTGCTAGCAATTTCACCAAGGATATTTGAATCCAAGACAAATAACTTGCCCACCATAATTAGAACAAGAAATATTGATATGTATGATCTTATATTCATGAAATCCAAAATTAAAGAAATAAAATAGTTCTCACCGTAACATTTGTTACACGTCTTTTCAGACCTTCAAAAAATATTAATAGGCAGTTTTGTTTTGTCTAACGAACTAATAAAAATCTCCTTAATTTTCTTATATATAACAAAATTGAAATTTTGTTCAAAAACACCCCATTAGAGTTCATTTACAACTATACTATTTCTATGTTGGGACTCTTACTTTCCAATTCAGGAGTTTTTAGTAGCTTAGAAATGAAAACGGTGCAATTATGCATAACGTAGAAAATTTCCTTATGGTTGATTTATAATATTTTATATTGGTTAACTTTAGCCTTTTCTTTTATCTATAAAAGAAAATACATGTCCATTTTAAGATAGAACGCTGTCCATAGTATCAAGCATGTTTTTTAGCTTGCCAAAACCTCTGGTACTTCATTCAGGAGCTAACTCGTCTAAAAAATAAGAGTATAGAAAACTTACAGGGCTACTATCACTACAATCACATTAATGCGGCAATTTATGCCTCAATAGACCATATACAAAAGTGCCAAATAAAGCGGCAGCGATAACCACCAATATCGAAATGTAACCGGAACCGGCAAGTACATACATTGGCCCTGGACAAGCACCGGCAAGAGCCCATCCCAAACCAAAGATAATACCACCAATCAAATAACGCGGGATACTCATTTCCTTCGGGTTTAATTGCATTTCCTGCCCTCCCATGGCTTTTATATTTTTTCTTTTAATTATTTGTACGCCCAAAACACCGATTAGCAGAGCCGAACCGATTATACCGTACATATGAAAAGAACCAAATTCGAACATCTCGTAAATTCTAAACCAGGAAGCTGCTTCCGATTTGTACATGATAATTCCAAAAAAGAAACCAATAAAGACGTAAGTAATATATTTCATCATTTAAAATATTAATGGGTAAAGCAAATGGATCATTATGAGTCCACCAATAAAAAAGCCTATCACAGCAATTAGTGAAGGGAGTTGCAGGTTGCTCAATCCAGAAATCGCATGTCCTGAAGTACAACCACCAGCATATCGAGCACCAAATCCCACCATAAAACCTCCTGCGATTAGCACAAAAAGAACCAATGGGTTACCAAGATTTTCTAAGGCAAATATTTCCGTAGGCATATAAGCTTCCCCAGCACTATTTATTCCATATTCAGTGCTTAATTTATTGGCTACTTGCTCATTTATTTCCACCGTGTTACTAGACAGATAAGTTGATGCAAAAAAACCGCCCAAAACAGCACCTAGTACGACCATAAGGTTCCAACGCTCTTTTTTCCAATCAAATTTGAAGAAGTCAGCTGCTTTGCCAGCACCTCCAATACTGCACATGGTGCGCAGGTTAGATGACATTCCAAATTGTTTTCCTGTATAAAGCAGTACAAACATAGTTACTGCAATGAGAGGGCCAGAGAAATACCAAGGCCAAGGTTCATAAATCCATTCCATTTTATATAATTTTATGCGAATATATTGAATAGTCAGTGTTATCTCGGTAACCTTTGTTACAAACCAAATAAGAGCTCATCTAAGTTTAAATACATCAGTATCTTAAAATAAAAAAATAGCAATTTTTTCAGGTTAGACCTTCGCAAAAATCTTTTCAACAGGCATTCGCATTTTAATGATTACAGCTGAAGACAACGTTATAAACCCGATTATAATAATTGCAGCCGAAACACCAAGCGAATCTGCTATTATTCCAGACATTATCGCACCGATAGCATAACCCGAATCACGCCAAAATCTAAAGGCTCCAATACTTTCTGCGCGTTGGACTGGATTTGTTGACGCTGCGATAACAGATAAGAATGTAGGATAAACTAATGCTGTGCCCATTCCTAATGTAAACGCAATGGTAACTAAGAAAATAAAATTATCTGAAAAGGGAAATAATAAAATAGCAATTCCCTGCAATAACATTCCCCAAAAAAGCAAAGCCTTTTTTGAATAAATATCAGCCATTCTACCGGTGAACAATTGACCTATTCCCCATACTGTTGGGTAAACTGCCGCAATTATACCAATTTCCTGAGCATCATAATTTATATTTAATAGCATAACAGGCAACAATCCCCATATCATCCCATCGTTTAAATTATTAACCAATCCAGCCTGGGTAACCGAACTTAAAGTTTTATTTTTAAATGTAGTGTCCAGAAATATATTTTGTAATGAAGAAGTATCATTGACTTCTTTCTCTATTGTTACAAAACTTCGGGTATCTTTTATGAAAAGATAGCTTATTATTAATCCCACCACAGAAATCCCAATACCAATGTAAAAAGGATAGGGTGTAATACCATAGATATTAGCTATGTATCCAGACAGAAATGCCACTACACCTACTGCGAGGTAACCTGAAAATTCATTTAGACCCATAGCCAGACCACGATTCTTTACTCCTACCAGATCAATTTTCATTACCACCGTACTACTCCATGTTAAACCCTGGTTAATACCCAGTAAAACATTGGCAAAGATCACCCAGTTCCAACTGGACGCGTTCATTAAAATAAAAGGAATGGGAATGGCGAAAAGCCATCCAACAATCAACAATCTTTTTCTCCCAAACCTATTGGCAAACCTGCCTGCCAATAAATTAGTAACTGCCTTGGTAATTCCAAAGGCCGTTATGAATGAAAGAATTGCAATGTTGGATTCTATGCCAAAAATCTCCTTAGCATATTGGGGGAAAATACTCCTCTCCAACCCCACCATTCCGCCAACAAAAGCATTTATTAAAACCAGTAAGGAAAACTGTTTCCAGTTTTCCTTTAAACCTAGTTTTACGTCCATTAGGACTTATACTTTTTTATATCCTCACTTAAATCATAAACGGGCACTTTATCTATTTCGCTTTCTAAAATACTACTTCCCGCAGCACTACGATAACCCCCTGCACAGTGCACTACCATAGGCTTATCTTTTGGAAGCTCATCTATCCTTTTTCGTAACTCATTTAGTGGAATATTATGGGCATTTTCAAAGATTTTACCCTCTAAAACTTCACTGGCATTTCGAATGTCTATTATCGTATATTTCTCTTTGTTCTTATCAAAACTTAGTAAATCAAACGCTTCTGAAGAATTGGAAATCTTTTCAGATAAGGTAAAAATTCCTTTCAATTGTTTTTCATAACCAATTTTAGCGACCCTTTCAAGAATTTCATCAATATTATCGATCCCCTCAATTACTAAGTTAAATTGTTCATTTGGTTCAATAATAGCCCCAAGCCAAGTTTCAAATTTATCATTCTCTCCTCGTGCCATGATATTAATGCTATTGGGCAGATGGTCTTTTTTAAAAAGCTGCTCATCCCTTGTATCTACTATAAGCAATTCATTATCAATATTATTCACATTTAATTTAAATGGTATACTATATTTGGCAGATTGAATATTATCTGCACCTTCACGGTTTAAATCCACATCAAAACCAAAATAAGATGGGATAAATGGTTGATCCTTTAAGATTTCTGAAACAAATTCTTCTTCAGTTTGATTTTTAAATGCCCAGTTGCCTATACGTTCATTACCCAGGGTACTGCTATCGGCGTCACTCATATTTTTTCCGCATAAAGAACCTGCACCGTGGGCTGGATAAACTTTAGCGTCGTTAGGAAGATCTTTAAATTTATTTTGAATAGAATTGTACATCATTTTGGCAAGCTCTTTCCTTTTAGCCTTCATATTCCCTGCATTTTCCCTTAAATCTGGACGACCTACATCTCCAATAAATAACGTGTCCCCGGTAAATAAGACATGTTCATCATTTTCAAAAGCATGAAAAGTTAAGCTATCTGGGGAATGGCCTGGGGTAAATATAGGTTTGATGGTTACATTTCCTACTTTGACACTATCTCCTTCATCAAAACTTTGATGCGGATAATTCACCCCTACTTTTTCACTAATATAAATGGTTGCACCAGTTTCCTTGCTTATTTGAAGGTGACCACTCACAAAATCTGCATGCGGGTGAGTTTCAAAAACTGCTGTTATTTTAGCATTTTCCTCTTCGGCATATTTATAATATGGAACAGGGTTCCTACTGGGATCTACAAGTGCCATCTCTCCGTTACTTACCAAAGCGTAAGAAAAATGAGATAATGGAGCATCTTTAAACTGTTTTATTTTCATAATTATTAATTTTATATTTTCTTATTTTCTTTTGTAAAATTGATCAATGTTATTGATTCCTACAGTAACAATTGTTACTTACTTCATACATATGGCATTAGTTTTTCCTTCCCAGCATTTGCAGCACACTACTTTCCCCCTGATGGTATTTCCCCTCCTGCTGTTCTATTTTTAGCTCTTCCAAATATTCTATATTGAGTCCTTTAAATTCACTCCTTATTTCTTCGTTGGAAAAAAGCATTTTAACATCTTTAGGCCCACCTGAACTATAATCCAGTTGATTTTTCGAGAAAGCTTCAAAAATCAAAATTCCACCGGGCTTTAAAAATTGTAATAAGCGCTTATGAATAGCAGGCCTTTCTTCAGCATTAAAATGAGCATAAATCAGTGCGATTGCTTCAAACTTCTTGTTACTCTCAAATTCTTTTGCCGTAGCAACTTGATAATCTATTTCTACATCATTCTTATGTGCAAGCTTTAAAGCCTTGTTGTTTCCGGCTTTACTGCTATCAAACGCAGTGACCTGCCAACCCCTTTTTGCTGCAAATACAGCATTTCGACCCTCACCTTCGGCTGGAAGCAGTATAGATGCAGGATATATTTTTTCTAACTGGTTTTGAAAGAAAATATTTGGATTTTCACCATATACGTAATTATTATCACTATATCTTTCTTCCCAAAATTCCTTTGAATTACCTTTCATTTTTTTAGAATAAAATTAATAGCTCGGTTCAAATAGTTTTTCCTCCCATTGCAAAATACCTCCTTCAAGGTTATAGGTATTGAAGCCTTTGGAATCCATTAACAGGCAAGCCTGACCGCTCCGGTTCCCACTACGACAGTATATGTAATAATTTTTAGCCTTATTTAATTTCGAAATTTCCTGTTGAAAAAGGATAGGTTCAAGTAGATTGATCAATAAAGAATTTGGTATTATACCCTCTTTCCATTCCTCAGGAGTTCGCACATCAAGGATAATTGCATCTTCATCCTTTTTGATTTTTTGTGCAAAATCTTTATTGTTTAAGTTTTCCATTTTCTTTAAAATTTAAATTGTTTCTTGATTTTTGACAAAAAATTCCATGTAAAAAATAAATCCGGCCATAAGAAATATAAAGTAACCGAAACCTTTTTTTAGACGTTCGCCGTTGATGTAATTACTTAAGTAGGATCCTAGGAAAATACCTATAAAAGAAAGGCTTACAATTACTCCAAGAAAGGTCCAGTCAACCTCCATAGTCAGTGCGTCTCCAAGGAAAAACCCTAACAAGGATTTAAAGGCTATAATAATTAGCGAAGTTCCAACCGCAGTCTTCATTTCAATATTAGCCAAAATTACCAGCGCCGGGATGATTAGAAATCCGCCTCCCGCTCCAATCATTCCAGTAATTGCACCAACGATAAGACCTTCAGCCAAAATGAGCGGATAATTATACTTAACCTGTTTCTCTGAATTGTTTTGATCATCATTACTTTTTTTACGTAACATGGAAAAAGCAGCTGGTATCATTAGCACTGCAAATAACCCAAACATGGCCATCCTTCTAGTAAATTCAAAGTCCTGAATATAAAATAAGGTTTCCGGTAATGCCGGAACTACATAATGCCTCACCACAGTTACACCGATTATAGCTGGTATCCCGAAAATTATCGCAGTTTTCCAGTCCACATAACCTTTATAATGTTGTTGAATACCACCTACTAGGGCACTAGCTCCAACTATAAATAATGAATAAGCCGTAGCTACCCTCTCACCCATGGAGAATAAATATGCCAGTACTGGCACGGCAAGAATAGATCCTCCCCCTCCTATTAAGCCAAGTGATATTCCAATTATGATCGCACTTATATAACCAAATATCTCAAGTAATTCCATCTACTAGTTTTTTAAATTCAAGACAAAATTAGAATTATGTAATGGGATCTACAGTAACAATTGTAACAGAGGAAATTTTGAATGGAGTTAATTTTAATTTTAAAAAATATACTTAAAATTACCTAAGTAGATGGATTGAATGTTTGGGGCTCAGGATACAATTAAGTAAACTTTTAAAGGACCTATCTCAAAAGTTGTGGAGTAACTAAAATGGTACATTGATATAACAAAGTCGAAAACTTTGAATTTAAGTCATTCCATACCATTGAGAGGTATGCGAAAAGGCATTAAGAGTCAATACTAAACTGTTTTATAACAGAAATACCAACGCTGCAGAAGAATCTTTTTAATAGCAAAATTAAATAATTCATAAAATTTAAGGACAAATAAAATGATTTAACATCAATTAAAATTATGTCTTTAAAATCACATTATTCTGTACCTATTCTGTACCCAATAGAAACAAGAAAGGCTCCACATTTCTGTGAAGCCTTGTCTTTCCTAGTAGCGGGAACTGGACTCGAACCAGTGACCTTCGGGTTATGAGCCCGACGAGCTACCTACTGCTCTATCCCGCGATATATCGTGAATTTCAAAATGTCAATTTTTGCGATCTCGTTGTTGATGTTTCCATCGTTATTGCTACGCTATCGGACTGCAAATATACAACACATTTCTACTTATGCAAACATTTTTAAAAAAAATTATTCAGAAATCCAGTTCATCGCTTCCATCCTCTCTTCGTTCTCAAATGCTCTCACATCGGCCTTCATTACTAAGTCCTTAAAAATCATCGCGCTAGTCATTCTTTTGAGATCAGACACCATTGCGATCTTAGAAAAATGTTTTGCATGATCTAATTTAAATATTAGATCTTTTAAAATATTAATCAATGAAATTGAATGTCCTTCGGTTATTTCTACAAATAAGTTAATCGTTGGATGTGAATCTAGTTTATTTAAGATCTCCTCATGAATCTCGTCTAAAGTTTTAGTATCAATATCAGAATCTACCAAAATTCCAACTACTTGTTCTGAGAATTCAAATTTTGATATCATATATACTATTTATAATTCAATTTAAAAATAGTAATTTAATTACAGAATGATTTATAAATGTGTATTCATTAACATTTAGTTACTGTTCCAGGTTATTAATTTCAAAACCAGTAAGTTCATTATCTGAGAAAGAGACTGATATTTCTATAGGATTACAACATATCTCACAGTCTTCAACATAAATTTGTCTAGGCACAGAGGTATCCAGTAACATAGAAATATCCTCCCAGCAATAGGGGCATTGAAAAAAATGTTCTAACATATTAAAGGTTTTATACTTAATTAGCTATAAAATTAAGCATCTTAACGCAGCAGAGCGAGTAGAATTTTTACAAATAAATCCTAAAATTAATTGAGCCGTCCAAAATCTTAAACCTTATAACTCTAAGTTTAACAATTGCCCCGTTAATTGCAACACCTGTAATTCTGCAAGTTTGGCATCGTATTTTGCAAGATTCTTATTTGTTCTGGCATTCAGTAAATTGGTTTGAGCCTGACGAAATTCTATGGATGAGATCTGACCTAATTTAAATTGCTCCTGAGATCTATTAAAATTGTCTTCGTTGGTAATCACATTCTTCTCCTGCACTTCATAGATATATCGCTTATTTTGATAATTACCCCATGAGTTCGCTATATCTCGTTTAACCTCTAAAATAATTTGTTCTTTTAGATATTGCTGATTCTCAAATCTAATTGAAGCGTTCTTAACGTTCGTTATAGTTCTTCCACTATCAAATAGATTCCATGTTAAATTTAAGCCCGCAGAATAGCCTCTAGATGTATTTGTTTGCACAAAAGAGGTAGAAGGAAGATTACTATTATTCCAACCATAAGAACCGGTAAGCCCCAGACTTGGAAGATATCCAGATCTACTAACTTTTATATCGTAATCTGTAATTTGGAGATTGCTTTCTGCCTGCAATAGGCTCACATTGTTAAGATTGGAGGTCTTTATAAAATTCTCTATTTCTAACTCAGATAAAAAATTGATTGTGGTATCTATAGCAATAGATCTTAAGTCTTTTTGAGGCTCATTGAGTATTACCAGCAGATCTCGTTTCGTATTTTCTAGTT
Organism: Gillisia sp. Hel_I_29; assembly: GCF_000744275.1. Taxonomy (NCBI): domain Bacteria; kingdom Pseudomonadati; phylum Bacteroidota; class Flavobacteriia; order Flavobacteriales; family Flavobacteriaceae; genus Gillisia; species Gillisia sp. Hel_I_29. Next base: position 177,200 of record NZ_JQLP01000005.1, on the reverse strand, counting down.
GCTGTTTTGTGTTTAACAATGCAATACTATCATTATTAACATCTACCTCCGCATTTAAGATTCCTAATCTAGAAGTCTGTCCATAATCAAATTGATACTGGGCTCTGGTAATACGCTGTTTAGAGATCTCTAACGTTTCATTGAGAACGCCTACATTTTCGGTTAGTCTTGCCACTTCAAAATACACGCTCATAAGCTGCAAAATGGTATTCTCTATGGTCTCTCTTGCCTCTAATTTGGTTAGTCTATATTGTTCCTTCAACTGCTTATAGGTATAGAACCTACCTAAGCCATCAAACAAGGTGTAATTCAAGTTAAGCGAGGCATTGTAACGCTTAGTTTCTGCTCCATTCAAATTACGAGCTTCTCCCTCCTGAAATTGAGCTTCAATATCTTCATTGTTATAATTTGCACCTGCATTGGCAGTTACACTAGGCAAATAACCAGAATTTAAAATTCCTTGATTGTTATCTGCAATTTCAACCAGATTATTAGAACGTTGAATCCCAAAATTATTTTCTAAGGTTCTTTGTATTGCTTCTTCCTTGGTGAGCACTGTTGATTGTGCAAAAACATTTCCGCAGAAGATGAGCAAGATTAATGATAAGATAGGTTTAACTTGCCTCATGAACTTCTTCTTCTCTTTGTTCTTTAATAGCTCTTTCAACTTCCTCATTTTTCACTTTTTTTCCTGTAGCCAACCAAATACTACCCACTTTTATATTATTACTGATAGATAGAAATAGCGGTAGAAGCAGTAATGTTAAGATGGTTGCTATCCCAATTCCGTAAGCAATAGAAATTGCCATTGGTTTTAAGAACTGGGCCTGTCTACTTTTTTCAAATATTAAAGGAGCTAATCCTGCTATGGTGGTGATAGAAGTTAAAAATATAGCTCTAAATCTGGAGCGCCCGGCCTCATAAAGCGCCTTTTCAAACTTCATTCCTTCCACTAAAAAACTATTGAACTTTCCTATAAATACCAATCCATCATTTACCATGATCCCTATTAAAGCAATGATACCCAGTGCTGATAATACGTTTATTGGGAACCCATGAATCCAATGCCCCCACGCTACTCCAATAACACTAAATGGTATCATTATCATAAGAAGTAAAGGCTGACTGTAACTTCTAAAAGTAAATGCGATGGTGGCATAAATAAGGAATAAGACAATTGGTAACACTTTATTTGCAGATGCACTTAATTTATTTGCCTCTCTATTTTGTCCCTCATAAGAAACAGACAATGAAGGATATTGTGCGAGTATATCTGGCATGATATTATCCTCAATATCTTGTAAAATCTCTGTAGCAGATCCATTTGGATCTTCCATATCTGCGCTTACCCGAATTTCTCTTTTCCCCTCTAAATGACTTATAGATTCTGTTCCTCTAACGATCTCATAAGTAGCGATCTCTCTAAACGGAACTCTATTTCCAGACGGAGTTATTAACCTATAATCATCTAATTGTGTGATAGAAGATCGAGCTTCTAGATCATAGCGTACCCATACTCTAATCTCATCCTGTCCGCGTTGAAAGCGTTGTGCTTGCGCTCCAAAAAAGGCATTTCTAACCTGCCTCATTACGTTGTTGAGATCCAAGCCTAGCGCATAGGCATTGTTCTTTAACTTAATGTCTATTTCTTTAATTCCCTTTGGATCGCTGTCTGTAACATCTTTAAGCAATGAGTTGTTCTCAAAAATTTCTTTAAGCTCTTCTTTAGCAGCTTCTAATTCTGAAATATTATTACCCAGCAATGATACAGAAACCGGACTTCCACCAAAATTTCCTCCAGAACCAAAGGTGAGACTTTCCACGCCAAATACAGGTCCTACTTCTTCTCTTATAGAATTTGTTATCTCTGGAGATCCAAAATCTCTCTCTTCTCCCGGAAGTAGATTTACTTGCAAAGAGGCTTTATTATTACCAGGTCCCACTTGCTTAATAATATTTTCTACTACTTGCTTATCTCCAGATTGCTTGGCAGAATATTCTTCATTCACTCTCCATGCAGCAGCCTCTACCATGCTAATAATAGAGTCTGTTTTGGCAGGATTAGTACCTTCCGCCATCAAAAGGTCTATAGAAACCCTATCACTCGCTATACTTGGGAAAAGTGTGACTCTAATCCATCCTCCTCCAATTGCTCCTATAGTAAGTATAAAGAATACCAAGAGAATGGAAAAGCTCAATATCTGCTGACTTAGTACGAACTTAAGCACTGGGCTATAGATTCTATCTCTTAAATAAGACATTATTCTATCTCCGGTTCTATTAAAACCTCTTAGCTTATCAAATATTTTAGCGAAGCCTTTTTTCTTCTCGTTTAGTACTTCAGAATCCCTTTTTAAGGCTTTAGAATGTGCTATATGCGCTGGTAATATTATAAGAGCTTCAACCAAAGAAACAGTTAAGGTTAAAATAACAACTGTAGAAACTTCTCCAAAGAATTCTCCAATTCTACTATCTAAGAATAAGAAAGTACCAAATGCTAGTATCGTAGTTATTATTGCTGAAATAATTGGTGGCACTACTTCCATAGTACCATCTATAGCTGCATTAATAGGAGTTTTACCCATTTCATAATGCTGATAGATATTTTCTGAAATAACAATCCCATCATCTACCAGAATTCCTATAACGATAATCATCCCAAAAAGCGATAGAACATTTATAGTTACTCCAAATTGTTGTGCAAAAATGAACATCCCTAAAAAAGCTACAGGTAAACCAAATGCCACCCAAAACGCCAATCTTGTATTTAAGAAAAATGAGAGAAAGAATAAAACCAATAATATACCAACAAAACCATTTTCCAGCAAAAGCATGGTTCTTTGATTTAAGGTAATAGAAGAATCACTCACAACATCCAACCTTACATTAGTGTTCTTCTCATTAAATGCTGTTATGTATTCACGAACGTTCTCTGCCGTAGAGACAAGATCTTCACTGTTAGTATTACTAATTTGAATATTTACTGAGTTGTTACCATTAAAATAGGAAGCATTGGGAGTCTCAGAAAAACGATCTCTTATCTCTGCAATATCACCTAACCTAACAGTCTGGCCGCTGGCACTAGCTCTTACTACTAGATCATTTAAAGCATCTCCATAGTAAGATCTATTATTAGCACGTATTAAGTAATCTTCTGCATTGGTTTTAATGGTACCACCGGTAGAAAGAATGTTCGCATTAGAAACGGTAGCAGCCACTTCTTCAAATGAAAGATTATAGGCCAAAAGATCTTCTTGACTTACTGCTATCTCTATCTCTTCTTGAGGAAATCCGGAAATACTAATTTGAGAAATACCATCTATTCCTCTAAGGTCGTTCTCAATTTGTTGGCTAATTTGTTTTAAAGTAGCTAGCGGAATATTTTCTCCACTTACCGAAAAACTAATTGTAGATCTAATTTGCTCCTGTTTTGCAACAACCAAAGGTTCCATTCCTGATGGAAAATTAGGAACCCTATCTACAGCATTCTTAACTTCAGCTAGAAGAGCATCAATATTTTCACCTTTTTCTATTTCTACGGTTATTGATCCTCCACTCTCACGAGCCGTTGAAGTTACCCGATCTATACCTACCAATCCTTTAAGATTATCTTCAATCTTCAGAATAATTCCCTCTTCGATCTCTTCTGGTGAAGATCCCGGATAAGCTACACTAATTGTTATGATCTTAGAATCTACCAATGGAAAGAAGGAAGACTTCATGTTCATAACTCCAATTATTCCGAAGATCACAAAAGCGAAGATCAAAATATTAACTGCAACCTCGTATTTTATAAAATAACTAATTATTTTTCTCACAACTAGTTGATGTTAGATAGGTTGGTATTACTATTTATTTCTACAGGCATACCTACGAATGCTCCAGGTACCGGAGCAGAAATAAGTTCGGTTCCATTTTCTAATCCCGTGATAATTACAGACTCTGATGTAAAATGAACCACATTGATTTCTGCAAGTTGAAGCACATTGTTCTCCACTACATAAACCTTGTTTTGAGAGACCAATAGATTTCTGGGAATAGATGTAGCATTTTCTACATTTCTTGCCGCTACACTAGCTTCTAAATACATCCCCTCTTTAACTTTAGCATCTTCAATCTTAATAAAGACCTGTACCGTTTGAGAATTTGCATCTATCTTACTATTAACTCTACTAACTTTCCCTTTAAACTGTTGAGTTCCCTCTAAATTTTTTAAATCTACTTCTTCTCCTACTTTTAAAAGATCACTAAATGATTTTCTAATTGCAACTTCCAACTCATAAGCAGAAGGATCTATAAATTCTCCTAATCGCTGTCCCGGTCTTACCAAAGAACCCTCTGTTACAACTGCATCTGTTAGCACTCCGTTATAAGGAGCAACAATAGTGAACTTATTTAATCTGGTTTCTAAATTCTTTATGTTATAATAACCGGAAACTATACCTCTACCAGATATAAAATAATTTTCCTGATCTGATGAAGGTTTTGGTAAGGGAGCCAAGCTTCTATTAACATCAAAATTATTTAAATAAGTCTGCCACTTCTTAAAATCATCTGGATAATCCAGTCTTAGATCTGGCATCACCGATGCAATTTTATTATACAGCTCACTTTTTGAAGCTCTAACATTAGCTGCATATTCTACCGCATCTATTCTTAAAAGCACCTGACCTTTGCTATATTCCTGTCCGGGTCTAAATGGTTTAGAACTGCTTCTAAATATACCCTCTACTTCAGAGAATAAACTGGTTTTTTGTAGAGCTGTAACGGTTCCATTAGCAGGAATAACGATAGGTACCATACCATTATCCACTTTTTGAACGTATACCGATTTAATTACTTTTTTAGCAGGAGGTCTTTCCTTGGTATTACTGTCTATAATAGATTTTGCAACAAAGATGGCTGCAATTACCAGTACTACTCCAAGAATTGATAGTATAATTTTACGCATGCTTTACTTTTAATTACCCTTTAGACTCTCAAAAGTAAAAAGCGTTTAATTTATAAAGCTACTAAATTACAGAAATAAGCCAAGTTAATTGATTTGCTTGTAAAAAACAGACATAAAAAAAGGCAATCAAATTGTTCTAAAACAATTAATTACCCTTTATACAATGAAAAGAATTTTATTAATTACAAGTCGATTTTAAAATGCTACAAAATCGACCTCGTAAATATTAAGAAATTGTTTCAAGTTCAGACTGAAGCTTTTCCCATGAAGCCATTAATGACTCTAATTCTTTTTTGTTCTTTTTATAATTCTCTAAAAAATTAGGTTTAGCAATGGCTTTATTATAATCTGTTGCCATCTCCAAATCTTTAACTTTCAGCTCCTTCTCCAACTTGTTGATCTTAGCCTCGGTATTGCTTAATTTATTCTGAAGAGATTTGAACTTCTTTTGATCATTATAAGCCTGCTTATTATCATTATTCTTGTTGTCTTCTTTCACCACCTTATCTCGCTTTTCTATAGCGCGCATATTCTCAACATTTCGCTGCTCTAGATAAAAATCTATATCACCTAAATATTCTTTTATCTGTCTATCTTTAAATTCATAAACAGTGCTTGTAAGATTCTGTAAGAAATCTCTATCGTGAGAAACGATAATTAGAGTCCCTTCAAAGCTTTTCAATGCTTCCTTAAGCACGTTCTTAGATTTTATATCTAAGTGGTTGGTAGGCTCATCCATAATAAGCACATTGAAGGGCTGAAGCAATAATTTACAAAGCGCCAATCTATTTCGCTCTCCACCAGAAAGTACTTTTACTTTTTTGCTTACTTCATCTCCTCTAAAAAGAAATGATCCAAGCATGTCTCTAACTTTACTTCTGGTAGACTCTGTGGCAGCATCAATCATAGTATCTAGCACCGTTTTTTCACCATCCAGCTCATCTGCCTGATTTTGTGCAAAATACCCCAATTGTACATTGTGCCCGAGTTTTAAATTCCCGGTATGATCTATTTCCCCAACTATTATCTTAGCCAATGTAGTTTTACCTTGCCCGTTTTGACCAACAAAGGCAATTTTACTACTGCGCTCAATAAGCAGGTCTATATCTTCTAGAATCTGTACTTTCCCATAAGCCTTCCCTATTTCTTCTGTCTCCACGACGATTTTACCTGGTTGTACAGAAATAGGAAAACGCAAATTCATCACTGCATTATCATCTTCATCTACCTCTATTCTATCAACTTTATCTAGTTTTTTGATTAGAGATTGGGCCATAGAGGCTTTAGATGCCTTAGCACGGAATTTTTCAATAAGCTTTTCTGTTTGCTCTATCTGCTTTGCCTGATTTTTCTGAGAAGCTAATTGTTGTTCTCTTAATTCTTGGCGCAAGACTAAGTATTCAGAATAAGGTTTCTTATAATCATAAATCTTCCCTAAAGATATCTCTATAGTTCTATTGGTAACATTATCTAAGAACATCTTATCGTGAGAAACAATGATCACACAACCGGTATAATTATTCAAGAATTGTTCTAACCAGATAATAGATTCTATATCGAGGTGGTTGGTAGGCTCATCCAATAACAAAATATCATTGCTTTGAAGTAATAGTTTTGCCAGTTCAATTCTCATTCTCCATCCTCCCGAAAAGGTATCTGTTAGCTTGTCGAACTTTTCACGGTCAAAACCAAGACCCATTAAAACTTTCTCGGTATCACCCTGATAGTTATACCCACCTATGATCTCATATTGATGCGTAAGTTCAGTTAGATCATGAATAAGATCCATATACTCGTCACTTTCATAATCTGTTCTGATGGCTAGCTGTTCATTAATATGAGCTATCTTTTTCTCTATAACCTTTATTTCCACAAAGGCCTGTTGCGCCTCGTCAATAACAGTTCTACCCTGAATAAAATCAATATCTTGCTTTAAAAATCCAATTTTAAGCTCTTTATCCTTAGCAATTTGACCTGTATCAGGCTCCTGTTCTCCAGATAGTATTTTGAGCATCGTCGATTTTCCGGCTCCGTTCTTACCAATAAGTCCTACGCGGTCTCCCGCTCCTAACCTAAAAGTAATTTCATCAAACAAGTACTCCCCGCCAAATGATATCGATAAATTGTGAATGTTAAGCATGTTATCCTTCTAATATTTTTGCAAAGATGCCTATTTTTAAATTGCTAAAAAAATGGAAATGAAAATCTTACAAGGAACTGAAATAAATGATAATTTCTGCTATCAAAATATATCCAGTTATATTCAGAATGAACCAACTTTCATATCGCTTTAAATCAAAAGTCCCTTTTAATAGATAAGAATCACTTGAGAAAATGCATCAAAGAAGTAGCTGGAAACAACTTAAACAATACCAATACATAACTCTACTATGTTTATAGTAACAGCAATTACATAAATATATCTTAGATGGACAATTCTTAAGCAAACGCAGCAACTCAATTATAAATTAAAACATTTCACTGCCTCAAAATTGTTTAAGAAGATAATGAAGGAAAATAGTTATAATATCTACTGATATTCACTTCTTCTGAAATATCGGTATCATTTAGTAAATGACCCACTAGCTCTTTTGCTATGGTTGGCGCTATAAGAACTCCTCTACTTCCAAAACCATTACAGCAATAAATAGTAGGGTGGTCTGGATGATTCCCTACCATAGGTTTTCTGTCTGGAGTTGCAGGCCTTATTCCTGCCATTTGGTCTACTATGGTATAATCACACTTTAGAAAAGCATCTAGCTTCTTTAATAAATATTCTTTCGATGCCTCCTTAGGTTCAGAAGTATGATCGTTGTTATCATAAGTTGCTCCCACTTTATAATGATCATTTCCAATTGGAAGAATAAATACAGAAGATTTAACAGCAACTTCCATTTTAAGATCTTCTGCTTTAATAATTATATATTCCCCTTTATTTCCATGCAATGGCAAGCAATTAAAAAATGGATTATCTTTCATTCCATAGCCTTCACAAAAAATTACAGCTTTTGCATGAATTCCTTTATATTCTACACCACCCGTTCTAAAATGTAAAAGATCATGTTCAAACTCTTCAGATTCCAGTGCTCCAAAAGATCTTATATAATTACTGAAATGATTAATTAGCAATTCAGTATTAATAACTCCTGTATGATTTACTTTTCCGAATGAATGATCTGAAGGTATAGATGAATTAATAGAAGATACCAGCTTAGGGTCTAAAAATTTTGATAATGAAGGCTTATCTGTTGCCTCAAACCAATTATTCTGCTCTTCTACAGAGTTAAATCTTCTATAGATTGGCATTTCTTTAATAATTGAGACATTTAACTTCTCTTCCAGTTCTTTATAAAATGGAAGTGCCACTTCTAATTGTCTATCGGCATTCCATGCTAGTGTGAACCTTTTCAGAATAACAGGATTAAAGATTCCCCCTGCTACCACAGAAGATTTTTGAGAATGATTCTCATAAACTTTGATCTTCTTTCCTGCATTTAGCAATTCTTCTGCTACTGCTATTCCACTTAAACCGGCTCCAACAATTATATAATCTATCATGGTATAAAATTAAAAAACGCTCCGAAATATCGGAGCGTTTTTGGAATTAAATATGGAAATAATTATTAATAATTCCACATATCTTGTTCAAAATTACGTATCTGCTCTTGTATACGTTGAGATTCTAATAACTGCATAAATGCATTATCTGTTATATAATCATCAACAGTTCTATCTCCCTGTACGTTATCTTCTTTATAAATAACCGCATTAAATCTTCTAGCATTCAAGAGATGGTCGAAGGTAATGGAAGAGGCTGTATTGCTTCCATTAAAGGCATCATTATCAAATAACAATGGCCTAGCATCCGGAAACCATACCCAAAACAATTCTACTAGATCTGGTTCTTCATCATCAATAAAGTTAACATCTGGAGCCACAGGAGCAATTCCTAAGATTCTATATTTTAACTCTGCCTGACGCTTATCAAAATACCACATCCCACGAACATGATACTCTGCTATATCTGCAGAAGTAATATCTCTTCTATCAATAAATTGTTCCTCTATTTGTTCTCCGGCATTATACTGTTCTATACCAAGATCTGTAGTATCTACTTTAGAAATAGCTGCACTAATATCATTAAGCGTGCGCTTTTCATTAAAGTAAGAATCTGCATAAATATTCTTGATCTTTCCAGCCTTAATACCACCCATTAAAACATCATAAAGTGATCTTCTATTCCCACCGATGTTATTGGTGTCTATTGGATAATATAAAGGAAAGTTAACTCTTTCATCAAGATCTATAATTTCCCAAACATTTTTAGACCATAGTACATCTCTATCATCAACGTAACCATAATCTAATGGTTTATTCTCCTTCGCTACTTTAAGCTCGGCTGCAGATAATTTTCCTATTTCATCTGGTGTTGTAGCATTCAAAAGATTTGATTGCCCAAAAGATGATGCAGAAAGTAATAATCCAACTGTACCTAGCAAAAATTGATTCCACTTCATGGTATTGTTTTTATTAATTTGTTAACTCTACAAATACTGGAGATACTTTTTTAAGCTTGTATCCAGAGTTTGTAGCTAATTGTGCTTGAATTTCAAAAATTTGCACTGTTTCTCCTCTACCTGCTCTTCTTAATGCAGCTTTAGCAGAAGCGTCTAAAGAACTTCCTCTAACCTGAATGGTTGGTTGCCCAGAAACTTTAAAACTAAATCCAGAAACCCTTAAAGCAAGGTCAAAATCGAAGTCTGGAAGTAATGCTCCAATAGTAGAAGCTTCTAAACTGTTTCTTTGCATTTTCACAGAACCATCTTCTCCACGAATTGTACCAACTGGAGTTGGGATATCTTTTATTCTAAAAGACTTACTGTCTGAAACTGTTTCTCCACCAGGAAGTTTACCGCTTACATTAATAGTTACCTCACGTGCCTGAACGGTTGTAACATCCATAACATATTTACCAGCACCTCCAGCAGCTCTTAAACCTGGAGCATTTGCATTTACACTTCCAACACCAGGAATAGAGATAGTCATTGGGTTTTGAACCCCACGATACACCACATTCATCTTATCTGCAGATATAACGGCAGAATTAGGTTTTGGTATTACAGCATATGAACTTTTAATTGGAATTTTAACAACCGAGTCTCCTTCTTTAAACTGGATCTCCCCATTGATTTGCTGCTCTCCAACATTTCCTGCAGGAAAATTAAGAACAACTTGCCCAGCTTCGTTGCTGCTTACTTTATTTCCATTAACAACTACATTGTCAAATTTTAAAGTTTTATCTACACGCCCTAAAACAACTTTCCCTTTGAAGCTCTCTCCAGAGAAGAATGCTGTTTTCTCAGGAACTACAATAGCTTCATAGTTGGTTAAAGAAACTTCACTTGTTAACTGACCAGATAACATTGCAGAAAGCACTTCACTTTCTGTAGTTTTAATATCTGATTGTATTTGAGTTAACTTGGTGATAGATGCAACCAAAGGAAATCCTTCGTAGTTATATTTTAACCACTCAACTTTTGCACCATCTACATTTTGTTCTTCTGTAGAAAACTTATCTCGGATATTAGATTTAATAGATTCAAAACCTTTTTCGTCTCCAATCACATTTACTACACCTTCGCGATATGCTTTTACCTGATCTAAGAATTCCTGTCCTTTAGGACCAACTCTACCACTTTGGAAGAACATTTCGTCAAGATCATTAGATTTATCCATTTCTTCATATTCTTGCTTGTCATCAACATTAGCAAGAAGTTCAGATTTTAGATTTTCGATATAACTATTAAAGCTTGCAGATAGCTGATCTATCTTTTCAGCTTTCGCTTTTAACGGTGCATATTTTGCAGGTTGCTCCCCTGCCTTTTCATCTAAGCTTGCCATAAATGCAGCATTACGCTGAGAGGTGGTAGCATTAGACTCGGTTAATTTTTCATTCATTAGTCCAAAAGCAGTAAGTACTTCTTTAGACATATTTAAAGCCAGCATTGCGATGAAAACCAGGTACATTAGGTTTATCATCTTCTGTCTTGGTGTTTGTTTTCCAGACGCCATGTATAATTAGTTTAGTTTCTTATTAATATTTTTAATCGTCATCACAACTAATTAACTATTGTCTTCCATTCATAGCAGTAAGCATACCGCCATAAACACCATTTAATGAAGATAGATTATTTGCAAGACTTCCCATTTGTTGGTTCAACTTACCAGCATTTTCTGCTACTTCTTCATTAATTTGAGCTTGCTTAGCAGAACTCTCTACCTGAACTTTATAAAGATTATTCAATGTTTCCATTTGTGCTGCAGCCAATGAAAGCTCTTCACTATATTTTCTTTGAGAAGCCATAGCATCTACTGTAGGTGCAATTCCTTTTGCTGCACCTTCAAAGTTACGAATGCTAGAACCAAGACTTTCCATAAGGTTAGCATCGATCTTTGCTTCTTTCAACATATTGTCTAATTTTTTAGAAAGAGATGCATCCGTTTCTGTAGTTTCTGCTACTAATGCTCTTTCTTTTGCTGAAGCTGGCGCTCCTGCTAATTCCGGGTAAACTAAAGACCAATCAAGTTCGTCATCTACCGGCTCAAATGCAGAAACAACAAATACTAATGCCTCGGTAAGTAAACCAACAATTAACATTTCATTTCCAAAAGGCCAGTGCATGATTTTGAAAAGGGCTCCGATAATTACTACCGCGGCTCCTAGACCATACACCATATTCATTATTTTCATTCTAGTTTTTGACTGTGCCATAATACAATAAGATTAGTTTTTGTTTAGTTGATTGAATAGGTTATATAAAAATGGGTTCTTATTTAGCAGGTTGATTTAAAGTAACATCTGTACCAAGATAATCCTGAACAGTTCTAAAACCTATGTAACTTCTTGCTGTATCTGCATATTCGTAATCTCTGGTACTTACCTGTAAAAAGTAAGCAACATCTTTCCATGATCCACCTCTAACCACCTTTCTAAGGTCGTCTTCATTGTTAACGGTAGGGTTCATAGAAGACATATATTCATAAGCTGCAGGATCATAGGAAGAATTTACCCACTCTGCTACATTACCAGCCATATTATACAAGTTATAATCGTTAGGCTCGTAAGATTTTGCTTCTACAGTATACAAAGCTTGATCTGCTGCGTAATCTCCTCTTAAAGGTTTAAAGTTCGCCATAAAACAACCTCTGTCATTTTTTGCATAAGGACCACCCCAAGGATACGTTGCAGATTGTAAACCACCTCTGGCAGCATATTCCCACTCTGCTTCTGTTGGCAATCTAAATGATGGAACATCTTGATCTCCCTTGCTCTTTCTGTAAGCATTTTTATTAAGAGTTCTCCACTGTGTAAAAGCTTTAGCCTGTTTCCAGGTTACTCCTACTACCGGATACTCATCAAAAGCAGTATGCCAGAAATAATCGTTATGCATAGGCTCATTATACGAGTAATTAAAATCTTTTATCCATACTGCGGTATCAGGGTAGATCTTTACCTCTTCGGTAACTATAAAGTCACTTCTTTTTTGAGTTTTAGAACGTGCAGCTTTTTGGATATCCATCCATCTATACTTAAAAGTAAGTTTTTGAACATCTATAGTACGTTGACCATTATAAGATTCTTCTAATGGAATGTACATAGAATCCATAACTCTAGCATAAGCTTCATCCGGATAGTCTCTAGTATCCCAGATAACATCTATATCATGATTCAGTTTTCGCCCTTGATAATCTTCAGAAAAAGAAGTGTAATTGTCATACATGTATTTTTCATATACAGACATATCTTCTTCATTGGCATCTACAAATGCATATTCTCCAATACCGTCATCTCCAGGAGTTGCACCCTCTAGATCTGCTTCTATTGCTAATCTCATTCTTACGATAGAATCTCTTACCCAATTTGTAAATTGGCGATATTCCGAGTTAGTGATCTCGGTTTCATCCATATAAAAGGTTCTAACAGTAACTGTTTTAGTAGGGGCATTCTTCATATCGGCTAAATCATCATCAGATTTACCCATAATAAAAGCTCCACCAGGAATTAATGTCATACCAAAGGGTTTCTCCGGATTCCATTTTTTTCCTTTCGCACCTACAAGTTCGCCTCTATCACCGCTGCTACAGCTAGAAAGTAATGCAAGAACAGCAACAAGCGAAATAAATTTCTTCATAATTCTCTCGGGGTTATGACACAATTGATTTAAGCGGTAAACCTATCTAAATAATTTATAAAAAACAATAGTTTTAATAAAAATAGCTAAAATCAAGCTTATGCCGGTAATATAATTAAATTTCGTTTTTCCTTTTTGTCTTATACCAACGTTCAGGAATAACCTGATTACATGCCTCGAGATAATCTTCTTGGCTGCAAGGTAATAACGTATGCCTTTTTAATTTATTATTAGAATTTGAAACAAATGGAATTTCTATCCACCATCGTCCGCTAATAGGGCTTTTGAAAAATACTAAAATTTCATCTTCAATTGGCACTAAATATTTAATAAAATCCTGTTTTGCAGCTTTAGTGTTCTCATTGGTTCTATAATTCACACCTTCAATGAAATACCATATGATCTGAGCACAAAGCATATTACCAGCTTCCGGATAATTAGAATGATATTCATAAATTCCCATAGATGAAACTTTATCGCTTATCCCAGCATAACGGGCTAGCGCACAAATTTCCTTTCCATCAAAACCGTTTGGAGATCTATAATTACCTCCTATTGCTGCTGCATTTATAGCACCAAGATCTAATCCTACAATATTAGCACCTCGCATAACAGGCTCTATAACTTTCAAATTATTAGAAACCTCTCCCAATCTATAAGCATCAAAAAATAATCTTTCCATCAACTCTATCTCATCTTGTGAATTAAAATAAGTTTGATAGCCCACATTGGAGTAATTAAAAAGATTATATGGTTCATTTACCACTGCCTTTCCAATATAAGACCTGTTGGTTATAGGTTTATCTGCATCTCCAAGATCAAAACGGCTGTCTATATTCACAATATTCACCATTTGCTCATACCTATCATAAGCCCTGTATTGAGCATATATTAGATCCTGACTCCCTCCTAAAATTAATGGAATTATATTCTTTTTAAGTAGGGCTAAAACAAGAGTTTGTAAGGCAAAATAAGAATCTTCTACAGATTCTCCCTTAACAATATCGCCTAAATCTGCAATATTAAGATGCCAATTTCCAGGAAAAAGCCCATAGAAAGAAGATCTTAGTTTATTAAAATTTAGGTATTCATCTTCATGATCTTCTGCAAGTCTGTTTTCTCTTACACCAACTATGGCAATTTTCACTCCTTCAAGATCTGGTAATCCATGTTCTAAAGAGTGGATCTTTACTTTATCTTTAAGGCTATGCACATTATAATTAGAAATCTCTTCGAGCACAGAGGCATCAACAGGACTTAAAAACTCAAAATCCATTAATTATTTCTTTTTAGGGGTCTTTTTCTTTGTAGCTGTAGTTTTCTTGGCAGCAGCTTTTTTAGGTGCTGCTTTTTTCTTTGCAGGCTTCTTTTTAGTATTCTTTTCTATAATTCCTTTTACTTCTTCCAGAGTTAATTTGGTAGCATCTACAGTTTTTGGAAGTTCAATTTTTGTCTTTCCTTTTATAATGTTAGATCTTCCCCAGCGCGCTTTTTCTACTCTAATACCCTCTTCTTCCCAATTATGAAGAACCTTTTCTTTCTCTTTCCTGATCTTATCTTCAATAAGCTCTTCAATATCTCCGTCTGTAAGGTTATCAAAATCATATTTCTTGTTCACGTTAATGAACATGCTATTCCATTTTAAATAAGGTCCAAATCTCCCTACTCCTTTTTGAACAGGCAGCTCCTGAAAATGATATATCGGAGCATCTGCTTTTTCCTTTTCTTCTATAAGCTCTAAAGCTCTATCAAAATCTATACTTAGCGGATCTTCTCCCTTTTCTAAAGAAACATATTTTTTACCGTAACGAACATAAGGACCAAATCTACCGTTATTTACCTCAACTTTTTCTCCTTCCCACTCTCCTATTTCTTTAGGCAGCTGAAAAAGATCCATTGCCTCTTCATAGGTAATAGAATCTAAAGTTTGATCTGGACTTAATCCTGCAAAACGAGGTTTTTCATCATCTTCTACAGATCCTATCTGAACCATCGGTCCAAATTTACCTAACCTTACACTTACAGGTTTCCCGGTTTCTGGATCTTCCCCCAATATCCTTTCCCCAACTTCTCTCTCGGCATTCTTAGCAACATCAAGAACTTGTGGATGAAACTCTGAATAGAAATCCTTCATCATTTTAGTCCACTCTTCATTCCCTTCAGCTATATCATCAAAGCTCTGCTCCACTTTTGCGGTGAAGTTATAATCCAGAATGTTAGCAAAATGCATTACTAAAAAGTCATTTACTACTTGCCCGACTGCGGTTGGCACTAATTTCCCTTTATCGCTTCCTACTGTTTCTGAAAGCGCTTTTTCTGAAAACTTATCATTTTTAAGCACAAGCTGAGCATAATTACGCTCAACCCCATCTACAGTACCTTTTTCTATATAATTTCTATTTTGAATAGTAGAAATAGTTGGTGCATACGTAGATGGTCTACCAATACCCAATTCTTCTAACTTCTTCACCAAAGATGCCTCTGTATATCTATATGGAGGTCTCGTAAATCTTTCGGTTGCAGTTATATATTCATTATCTAAAGGCTCATTTACCTTAAGTGCAGGCAGCATTCCTTCTTGCTCTTCATCTTCATCATCACTTCCTTCAAGATATACCTTTAAGAAACCATCAAAGATCAAAACCTCTCCATTAGCTGTAAAAGTTTTATCATGCTTATCTGCCTCTATCTTAACATTGGTACGTTCCAATTGTGCATCACTCATTTGAGAAGCTATGGCTCTTTTCCAGATAAGATCATACAAACGTTGCTCATCTCTATCTGCATTTACAGAATGATTTTCAAAATGTGTAGGTCTTATTGCCTCGTGAGCTTCTTGAGCTCCTTTACTCTTACCTTTAAACTGGCGAGATTTTGAATATTTATCGCCATATGCTTTAGATATCTCTTTCTTAGCACCTTTTCTAGCATCATCAGATAAATTTACACTATCTGTTCTCATGTAAGTAATATGCCCCGCTTCATATAAACGCTGCGCCATGGTCATGGTCTTACTTACAGAATAGTATAATTTTCTTGCTGCTTCCTGTTGCAACGTAGAAGTTGTAAATGGTGGCGCTGGAGATTTCTTAGCTGGTTTGGTAGAAAGATCTGCAACTTTAAATTTTGCACTAATGTTCTTTTTTAAGAATTTCTCTGCCTCTTCTTTGGTATCGAAATTCTTCGGAAGTTTTGCTTTAAAGCTTTTTCCTTCTTCATTTGTGAATTCTGCATCTATTCTATAAGAAGCTTCCGCAGTGAAATCCTGAATCTCACGCTCTCTTTCTACAATTAATCTTACAGAAACAGATTGTACTCTACCGGCCGATAACCCTCCTTTAACCTTCCTCCATAGAACTGGAGAAAGCTCATACCCTACTAATCTATCTAATACACGTCTTGCCTGCTGTGCATTTACAAGATTGTAATCTATACTTCTTGGATTATCTATTGCCTTTAAAATTGCAGTCTTGGTGATCTCATGAAAAACGATACGTTTAGTCTTATCTTTATCTAAATGTAGCTCTTCTGCCAAGTGCCAGGCAATAGCCTCACCCTCTCGGTCTTCATCACTTGCTAACCAAACCATCTCTGCGGTTTTAGCTAACTTCTTCAGTTTGCTTACTACATCTTTTTTATCTTTCGATACTATATATTTAGGTGTAAAATTTCCCTCGGTATCCACCCCTAATTCTTTGGTAGGAAGATCTGCGATATGCCCAAAACTGGAGGCTACCGTATAATCTTTACCCAAAAATTTTTCAATGGTTTTTGCCTTGGCTGGAGACTCTACAATCACTAAATTCTTTGCCATAAATCTATTTTTTCTAGTTGCAAAAGTAGGGCAAATTTTAAATATGCTAAGTAATTAAGCAAAAATCCATAATCTTAGCATTAAATATAGATAGATATTTTTTAATCTGTCACTTTGTCACATCTTAACTAAAAGCTATCTTTGCACGCTAAACTACTTTAAGGTACCGTTGGAATTATGGAGAAGATAATAGATGAAAAATCACAAGGAAATGCCCTTGTTTTAGAACCTAAAGCTGAAAATAAACGCAAATTATTTATAGAAAGCTACGGCTGTGCTATGAATTTTAGCGATAGTGAGATTGTAGCTTCCATTCTTCAAAAAGAAGGATTTAATACCACTCAAAATCTTGAAGACGCAGATCTAGTTCTAGTAAATACTTGCTCAATTAGAGATAAAGCCGAACAAACAGTAAGAAAACGTCTTGAAAAATATAATGCAGTAAAACGCATTAATCCTAAAATGAAGGTGGGCGTTCTTGGCTGCATGGCCGAACGTCTAAAAAGTAAGTTCTTAGAAGAAGAAAAGATAGTAGATCTAGTTGTAGGCCCAGATGCTTATAAAGATCTTCCTAATCTAATAAGTGAAGTTGAAGAAGGTAGAAATGCGGTGAATGTTATTCTATCTAAAGAAGAAACTTATGGAGATATTTCTCCGGTTAGATTGCAAAGTAACGGTGTTTCTGCTTATGTTTCTATTACCAGAGGTTGCGATAATATGTGCACTTTTTGTGTTGTTCCTTTTACCAGAGGAAGAGAACGCAGTAGAGATCCACAAAGTATCATTGAAGAAGTAAATGATCTGGCTGAAAAAGGGTTTAGAGAGATCACTCTTTTAGGACAGAATGTGGACAGTTATTTATGGTATGGCGGCGGACTTAAAAAAGATTTTAAAGATGCTTCTGAAATTCAAAAAGCCACGGCTACAGGTTTTGCAGATCTTTTAAAAATGGTTGCTGAAGCGCAGCCAAAAATGAGAATTAGATTTTCTACTTCCAATCCGCAGGATATGACCATGGACGTAATTCGAGTAGTAGCAGCTCATAATAACATCTGTAACTATATTCATTTACCGGTACAAAGCGGAAGTGATCGCGTATTGAAAAGGATGAACAGATTACATACCCGAGAAGAATATTTTAACCTGATAGATAATATCAAAAAAATAATTCCAGATTGCAGCTTCTCTCAGGATATGATTGCAGGATTTTGCGGCGAGACCGAAGAAGACCACCAAGACACACTTTCTCTTATGGAGCATGTAAAATATCATTTTGGATACATGTATGCCTATTCCACCAGACCTGGAACTTTAGCAGATAAGAAGTACGAAGATGATGTACCGGAAGAGACCAAGAAAAGAAGACTTGCGGAGATTGTTGCTTTACAGCGCAAACATGGTTTGCTTAGAACTCAAGAGCAAATTGGAAAAACCTTGGAAGTGCTAATTGAAAGAGAATCTAAAAAGTCTGACCAGGAATGGAGCGGAAGAACTCCACAAAATATTGTGGCTGTTTTCCCAAAAGGCCATTATAAGATCGGAGACCTTGTAAACGTAAAAATAAAAGATTGTACCAGCGCTACCTTAAAAGGAGAAGCAGTGGGTTACAGTGAAAATAATTAATAATTTTTAAACTCATTTTATTTAAATAAACTTTTAACTCTTTAATTAAAAGTGAAATTAAAAAAATGATCTTTAGTACTGTATATGGAATCAGTTCAGGCAACAAAACAAAGATTTGAAATTATTGGGAATGATCCCAAATTAAATCGCGCAGTAGAAAAAGCAATTCAGGTTGCTCCTACAGATATTTCGGTATTAGTTACCGGAGAAAGTGGGGTTGGAAAAGAAAGTATTCCTAAGATCATCCATTCCCTATCTCATAGAAAGCATGGCAAATATATTGCTGTTAACTGCGGAGCAATTCCAGAAGGGACTATAGACAGTGAATTATTTGGCCACGAAAAAGGATCTTTTACTGGAGCCAATCAAACAAGAAATGGATATTTTGAAGTTGCCGACGGAGGTACTATTTTTTTAGATGAAGTAGGAGAACTTCCTTTAACCACTCAGGTAAGATTACTACGGGTTTTGGAAAATGGCGAGTTCATAAAAGTAGGATCATCAAAGGTTCAGAAAACAGACGTAAGAATTGTTGCCGCAACCAACGTGCAAATGTTCGAAGCTATCAAAAAGAATAAATTTAGGGAAGATCTATATTATAGATTAAGTACGGTAGAGATCAACTTACCACCTCTTAGAGATAGGAAAGAAGACATTCACTTATTGTTTAGAAAATTTGCTGCAGATTTTGCGCTTAAATATAAGATGCCTACCATAAGGTTGGAAGATGATGCGGTAGAACTTTTACTGAAATATCAATGGGGTGGTAATATCCGTCAGTTAAGAAATATAGCGGAACAAATTTCAGTCTTAGAACAAGAGAGAAGCATTAACGGCAATAAGCTTAAAGGATATCTCCCTAATATTGGAAGTAACCTTCCTGCTGTAATCTCAGACAAAAAAAGCGATGCAGATTTCAGCAATGAAAGAGAGATCTTATACAAGGTTCTTTTTGACATGAAAGGCGATCTTAATGATCTAAAAAAGCTAACCTTGAAATTAATGGAAAGTGGAAACTATCAAAAAGTTCAGGAAGAGCACGAAGGACTTATTGAAAAGATCTACGGAGAAGAAGATGATAAAGAGGAGACCGAAGATATTAGCGAAGAAAAAATGGAAGTTCTTCAGCTAGAAGATCATCAAGCCAGAGAACGAGAAAGTGAAAGAGAACGAGAAGACAAATATTATTTTGCAGAAGAGATCGAAGAAGAAGAAACCCTTTCGCTACAGGATAAAGAATTGGAGCTAATAAAAAAATCTTTAGAAAGACATAACGGTAAACGTAAGAATGCTGCAGAAGAATTAGGCATAAGTGAAAGAACCCTGTATAGAAAGATAAAACAATATGATTTGTAAGTCTTTGACATTAAAATTTAAATAAAATTCTATTACAATGAAAAGATTAAGTATACTGGTTTTATCTATAATTTTTATGATGAGCTTTCAGTCTTGCGGAATTTACTCTTTTACAGGAGCAGATACAGGTGGGGCTTCCACCTTTCAGGTAAATTACTTTCAGAACGCAGCAGATCTTGTAGAACCAGGAATAGATAGAACTTTTACTCTAGAATTACAGGATCTTATTCAAAATCAGACTAATTTGAGCCTTACCAATTCTGGAGGGGATCTGGTATATGAAGGAGAGATCATAGATTATTATATTGCTCCAATGTCTGCAACAGCACAAAATACTGCAGCACAAAACAGATTAACAATTTCGGTAAATGTTAGGTATTTTAATACCATAGACCCTGAGAAAGATTTTGAAAGAAGATTTTCTTTCTATTATGATTATGATGCTAATGCGCAATTACAAGGAGCAGTTCTAGAAACCGCATTGAGCGAGATCTTTACTAGAATCACTCAGGATATATTCAATGCTTCATTAACAAATTGGTAATGAATTCACAAGATCTTGCATATTTACTGGAAAATTCTGCTTCTGTTACTCGCGAGAGCACCACTGAACTGGAAAGTATTTTAAAAAAATACCCATTTTTTCAGGCGGCGCGTGCAATTCATTTAAAGGGCCTTTACAGTAAAGAAAGTGAAACGTATAATACCAACTTAAAAAAGACGGCAGCCTATACTGTAGACAGAAGCGTGCTTTTTGATTTTATCACTTCGAAAGATTTTAATCAAGACAGAATTGCACTGCAGATCAAGAAACAAGAAGATTTTCTGAACAATATCACAGTTTTTGAGCCTCAAGAAGTTTTTGGTCATAGAAGCATAGCCATAGATGAGGCCATTAAAATGAAGAAAGATGAGTCTGACAAGGTTATGGACCCATTTCTTTTTGAAAGAGCAGAATCTAATGCTACAGAAGTTGGTACAGACATTATAGAAGAACCTAAAGAAGCTGCAGCCCCTGCAGAGCTAGGAACTCCGCTTAATTTTGATGATTCTGAAGCTCATTCCTTTTCAGAATGGTTACGTTTAACTTCAGCAAAACCTATCGAAAGAGAATCAGAAGAAAATGTTAAAAGCAGAGACCGTAAATTTGAGCTTATTGATGATTTTATTGCAAAAAGTCCGAAGATAAAACCTAACAAATCTACTACTTCCACCAACATTGCCCTAGATCGTACCATACCACCTGAAGCCTTGATGACAGAGACTTTAGCTCGAGTTTACTTAGAACAAAAAAATTATAAAAAGGCTATTCAGGCTTATAAAATTTTAATTTTGAAAAATCCCGAAAAAAGTGGTTTCTTTGCAGACCAAATTCGGGCAATTAAGAAATTACAAGAAAATAATACAGGACAAGGATGAGCACATTCACTATTTTTTTAGCATTGATTATTATTGTAGCATTTTTACTAGTTGTAGTAATCATGGTTCAAAATCCTAAAGGTGGCGGACTTTCATCTTCCTTTGGAGGTGGCGGAGGTCAGCAATTAGGAGGAGTAAAGAAAACTACAGACTTTTTAGATAAAAGTACATGGACTTTAGCTACATTATTATTGGTTCTTATTTTACTTTCTAATGTTACTATTTTAGATGGTAATGGAACTGCAGAATCTAGAATTATAGATGGTAATGCACCTGCACAAAATGCAATTCCTGCAACCAACCAAACTGCACCTGCAGCTTCTCCTGTTCAACAACAAACGGAGGCGCAAGACAACCAGTAGATCATTCAAAAGCTTTATAAACAAAAAATGCCAGCTTATGACAAGCTGGCATTTTTTGTTTATATATGTCAGTAATATGGTAGTGGCATAATTTTAGTCAGTTATAGCAATACGAGATAAAAACTAATTAAATAAAAATAATTACACATGGCATTAAACATTAAACCGCTTTCAGACAGAGTTCTTATTGAGCCTGCTGCAGCCGAAACCAAAACCGCTTCAGGAATTTACATTCCGGAAACTGCAAAAGAAAAACCTCAAAAAGGTAAAGTAGTAGCTGTTGGGAAAGGGTCTAAAAAGCATGAAATGACTGTTAAGGTTGGAGATGAAGTACTTTATGGTAAATATGCTGGAACCGAGCTAAAACTAGAAGGTAAAGATTATCTAATTATGCGAGAAGACGATATTCTTGCAATTGTGTAAACTTCACAAAAATTCATACCACTGTTATAAGTTGGATATGAAAAAAACCAAATAAAATACAATTAACTAATTGCTTCCTGTTTCGCAGGAAAACAAAAAATTATTGAAAATGGCAAAAGATATTAAATTTAACCTAGCTGCCCGTGATGGGATTAAGCGTGGTGTAGATGCTTTAGCAGATGCAGTAAAAGTAACATTAGGACCAAAAGGAAGAAACGTAATTATTAGTAAATCTTTTGGAGCTCCAACAGTTACTAAAGATGGAGTAAGTGTAGCTAAAGAAATAGAATTAGAGGACCCGTTAGAGAATATGGGAGCTCAAATGGTAAAAGAAGTTGCTTCTAAAACCAACGATCTTGCAGGAGATGGTACTACTACAGCTACCGTACTTGCACAAGCTATCGTAAAAGAAGGTTTAAAGAATGTTGCTGCAGGTGCAAACCCAATGGATCTTAAAAGAGGGATCGATAAAGCTGTATTAGCTTTAACCGAGAATCTTGCTAAGCAATCTCAAGAAGTTGGAAACTCTTCTGAAAAAATAAAACAAGTAGCGTCTATCTCTGCTAATAACGATGACCATATTGGGGAATTGATTGCACAGGCTTTCCAAAAAGTTGGTAAAGATGGTGTAATTACTGTAGAAGAAGCGAAAGGTACAGAAACTCATGTAGATGTTGTGGAAGGTATGCAGTTTGACCGCGGGTATCTTTCTCCATATTTTGTTACCAATAGTGAGAAAATGACTTCAGATCTTGAAGATCCATATATCTTGTTATATGATAAGAAAATATCTTCTATGAAAGATCTTCTTCCTGTATTAGAGCCAGTTGCTCAATCTGGAAAACCATTATTGATTATTGCTGAAGATGTTGATGGAGAAGCATTAGCTACCTTAGTAGTGAATAAATTAAGAGGTTCACTTAAAATTGCTGCTGTAAAAGCTCCAGGTTTTGGAGACAGAAGAAAAGCAATGTTAGAAGACATCGCAATCTTAACGGGTGGTACTGTAATTTCTGAAGAAAGAGGATTTTCACTAGAAAATGCAACCATCGATATGTTAGGTACTGCAGAAAAAGTTGCTATAGATAAAGATAACACTACAATTGTAAATGGTGCTGGAGACAATGCTATGATCAAAGAACGTGTTGGACAAATTAAATCTCAAATTGAGTCTACAACGTCAGATTACGACAAAGAAAAACTTCAAGAGCGTTTAGCTAAACTTTCTGGTGGTGTTGCTGTACTTTATGTAGGTGCTGCTTCAGAAGTGGAGATGAAAGAAAAGAAAGACAGAGTAGATGATGCTTTAAATGCAACTCGCGCTGCTATTGAAGAAGGAATTGTTGCCGGAGGTGGTGTTGCTCTTGTAAGAGCTAAAATTGCCTTAGACAGTATTAAAGCGGAAAATGCAGACGAGAACACAGGTATTCAGATCATTAGACGTGCTGTAGAATCTCCACTTAGAACTATTGTAGAAAATGCTGGCGGGGAAGGTTCTGTTGTAATTAACAAGGTTTCTGAAGGAAAAGATAACTTTGGTTATGATGCTAAGACAGATACTTACGTAGACATGATGAAAGCTGGTATTATTGATCCTAAGAAAGTAACAAGAATTGCATTAGAAAATGCTGCTTCTGTTGCTGGAATGATCTTAACTACAGAGTGTGCTTTAATAGATATAAAAGAAGATAGCGCCGGTGGTGGTATGCCAGGCGGAATGGGTGGCGGAATGCCAGGAATGATGTAAGACTATCATCATAAGCCCTAAATATTTTATCAATACCCGCTTTATTTATTTAGAGCGGGTATTTTTTTTTATAATTTGCTAACTTCTGAAGATCAAACATCAGAATTTGAATTTTTATATATGAATAGACAGTATTGGATCTTACTTATTTTAATTGGTATTCTAGCGATTACTTACTTTACAGGACCAACAATACCAACTCCCAAATATTCCACTACGACTCCTGTTTACCCCGAAAATCTACAAGAGTTAGAAGAGAAAATAGCAACATCTGAAGCCTCGTTTCAAACTAGAGAGGATAATGAAGCTAGGATAATTTGGCAGGATAGTATTCCAAAAAAATCAGAATATAGTATAGTGTATCTCCATGGATTTGCGGGGAGCTACCAGGATGGCTTTCCTGTTAATGTGAATATCGCAGATACTTTACATGCAAACATCTATTTAGCAAGATGGTCTGGCCATGGATTAAAACCACCGCATTCTTTAAACGATTTTACTCCAGATAATGCCTGGATGTCTGCAAAAGAGGCGCTTGAAATAGGAAAAACAATAGGAAAGAAAGTAATTATTATGAGCACCTCAACCGGAGGAACCTTAGCTTTGAATTTAGCTGCAACCTACCCAGAATCTGTTTATGCCATAATAAACATGGGGCCTAATGTAGAAGATGATATGCCGGGAACTTTTATATTAAATTCGCATTGGGGATATGAAATAGCCAATTTGATCTCTCTTGGCTCCAATAAAAAAATAGAACACGAACAGGAAATTGCTAGAAATTATTGGGATACTATTTATCCATCTAAAGCGCTGGTAGATCTTCAGGTTTTAGTTGAAAGTACGATGACACCAAAAACTTTCAAAAAAATTAATTCTCCCGTACTTACATTATTTTATAAGAAAAATGCTTTTGAAAAAGATGAACATGTTGAAGTAAGCGTCTATCCGGAGATGTATGAACTATTATCTACTCCAAGCTCTAAAAAGAAATTGGTAGCTTTAAAAACGCCGGAAACTCATTTTGTGGGTAGTGAGATAAAATCTAAAGACACAAAGATCGTAGAAAAGGAGATTGTAAAATTTCTAACGGAGAATCTAAAAATAGATTTAAACACTCTGAAATAAACTTAAGTTCACACCATAAAAAAAGCCACCTTTAAAAGTGGCTTTTTTTTATTTTATAAGAACATCTTAAGATACTGCTTTCAACTTATTAATGGTTGAGTTATTAAGCATATTCTCCGCATACTCTTTTGTAACATTAAGTTTATGTTCTCCACTTTCTGGAAGTTCGAACATAGCATCTGTAAGAATAGCTTCACATAATGAACGTAGCCCTCTAGCACCTAACTTATATTCTATTGCTTTCTCTACGATAAAATCTAAGGCATCATCTGTAATATCAAACTCGATATCATCCATTTCAAACAACTTTTGATATTGTTTGATAATAGCATTTTTAGGCTCCGTAAGAATTGCTCTTAAAGTTCCTTTATCTAAAGGATTCATATATGTTAATGCCGGCAATCTACCAATAATCTCAGGAATCAGTCCAAAATCTTTAAGATCTTTAGGAATGATATACTTTAAAAGGTTGGTACGCTCTATCTCATCATCTCCTTTAGACGCGCTAAAACCTACCGCTTGCATATTTAAACGCTTACTAATATTTCTTTCGATACCATCAAAAGCACCACCAGCAATAAATAAGATATTTTCTGTATCTACTTCAATAAACTTTTGATCTGGATGCTTACGCCCTCCTTTTGGTGGAACATTAACGGTAGTTCCTTCCAAAAGTTTTAAAAGTGCCTGTTGCACTCCTTCTCCAGAAACATCTCTTGTAATAGAAGGATTGTCACTTTTTCGCGCAATCTTATCTATCTCATCTATAAATACAATTCCGTGTTGAGCTTTCTCTAAATTATAATCTGCAGCTTGTAATAGCTTAGTTAAAATTCCTTCTACATCCTCCCCAACATATCCTGCTTCTGTAAGTACAGTTGCATCTACAATTGCTAAAGGAACATTAAGCATCTTAGAAATTGTCTTAGCCATAAGGGTCTTTCCTGTTCCGGTCTCCCCTACCATGATAATATTACTTTTTTGGATCTCTATATCATCATCAGACTTTGGCTGCAGTAAACGCTTGTAGTGATTATAAACCGCTACAGACATTACTTTCTTTGTTGCTTCCTGACCGATGATATATTCATCTAAAAAGGCTTTAATAGCTTTTGGCTTGCTTAACATTAGATCTGCAGACAATTCTTTAGCCTCACCCTGTTTAGACTCTTCTATAACAATACCGTGAGCCTGCTCTATACATTTATCACATATATGAGCATCCAGTCCTGCAATTAATAGATTGGTTTCTGGTTTTTTCCTTCCACAAAAGGAACATTCTAAATCATCTTTCGCCATTGGTTGTCTTTTCAAATTTTAAATACCATCACTACATAACTTATTAGCGATGGTATTTAAGATATGTATTATGATTCTCTCTTTAAAACTTCATCAATCATCCCGTACTCCTTAGCTTTTTCTGCTCTCATCCAGAAATCTCTATCACTATCATCTGCGATCTTTTCATAAGGTTGCCCAGTGTGCTTAGCAATGATATCATACAACTCTTTTTTAAGCGTTAGGATCTCGCGCGCTGTGATCTCAATATCACTTGCCTGTCCTTGCGCTCCACCAAGAGGCTGATGAATCATAACTCTAGAATGTGGAAGTCCACTTCTTTTTCCTTTTGCACCAGCACATAATAATACTGCTCCCATAGATGCAGCCATACCTGTACAAATAGTAGCAACATCTGGCTTTATGAACTGCATGGTATCGTAAATTCCTAAACCTGCATATACACTTCCTCCCGGAGAGTTAATATAAATCTGAATATCTTTGGATGCGTCTGTACTCTCTAAGAACAATAGTTGAGCTTGTATAATATTAGCTACCTGGTCATTGATCCCGGTGCCCATAAATATAATTCTATCCATCATTAACCTTGAAAATACATCCATGGCTACTGCATTCATTTGACGTTCTTCTATAATATTTGGAGTCATACCAACCGGCATCATGCTACTTACTATTTGGTTATAGTAATTGCTATTTATACCGCGATCCTTAATGGCATATTTCTCGAATTCTTTTCCGTAATCCATAGCTTTTAAAGTTCTTTTTTTTAAGTAAATAAGGCGTTACCCTTATTGGTTAACGCCTTAAAGATATGATTAAATATCAAGAAAGACTACTTGTAGATCTCTTTAACAAAGTCTTCATAAGTTACTTCTTTCTCTTTTAATTTGATATTCTCTTTGTAGAAACCAAGAAGTTTTTCATTCATGATCTGCTCAGATAAACGCTTTACTTCATCTTGATTAGATAAAACTCTAGCAGCAATGTCATCCAATTCTTTTTCTGCAGGATCGGTTTGACCGAACTGAGCCATTTGTTCTTTAATTCTTTCTACAGTAAAGGCCTTAAGATCTTCAAATTTAACTTCTAATTTGTTCTCCTGAATTAATTTTCCTTCAATAAGTTGAAAGCGTAATCCTTGCTCGCTCTTGGTATATTCTTCTACCGCTTCCTCTTGAGTTAGTGGCTTTTCTCCAACTGTTTGAATCCATTTTTGTAAGAATTCTTTTGGAAGGTCAAATTTGTTGTTTTCAATTAATGCTTCAGTAACATCATTTAACAATTGCTGATCGCTCTGTTGCTTGAATTGTTTTGCAGCATCTTCTTTGATCTTTTCTTTAAGATCTTCTACAGATTTCACTTCTTCGTTCGCAAATAACTTATCGAACAATTCTTTATTCAATTCTGCTAATTCCTGCTTATTGATCTCTTTAATAGTAAATTCTACAGCAACATCAAGATCATGAGCTTTATCGTGTTCTACTTTAAGTAGTTCCACCAATTGGTTATCATCTTCAAAAAGACCTTTAGTTTTAAGGCTTATAACATCTCCAACCTTTGCTCCTAAAAATTTATTAAGGTTTTTCTTTCCTTTTAAATTTTCTAATGGAAGTGAAGTTTCATTATCAATACCTTCTTCTTCATTCTTAAAAGTCCCGGTAAGAATATCATTTTCTTCTGCAACTTCTTTAGAAACAAGTTTTCCATATTGCTTTTGGATTTGGGTTACCTGATTGTCTATCATCTCTTCCCCAGCTACAATATTATAATGCGTAATTGGCTCTTTAGTCTTAAGATCTAAATCAAATTTAGGAGATAATCCTAATTCAAATTCAAAGCTATAATCATCTTTATTCCAATCAAAATTTTTCTGTTCTTTTGGAAGTGGATTTCCTAAAACATCTAATTTTTCTTCGGTTAAATATTTATTAAGTGCATCTTGCAATAACTTATTCACCTCGTCTACCAGAACGGCTTGTCCATATTGTTTTTTCACCATTCCCATTGGAACATGACCTTTTCTAAAACCAGGAATATTTGCATTTTTCCTGTAATCTTTTAGAATCTTATCAACTTTCTCGTTATAGTCTTCCTTTGCGATTTCTACTTTAACTACCGCATTCAATTCATCAATATTCTCTCTGGTAATATTCATCTTAACTTTTTATAAAAATTGGTGTGCAAAAGTACACATTTTTTGATTCTTCTCAAAGTTTCAAATAGCTGAATTACAGCTAGCTTAATCTGATCCTAATAACGAATAAAGTACAGATTGAAATAGCGAAAGCAATAAGCTAAAAATTAATGCAACCCAAAAACCATCTACTGCAAAGCCTGTAATAAATCCATCTGCAAGTAATATGATAACTGCATTAATTACAAGTAGGAATAACCCAAGGGTTATAATAGTTACAGGCAGGGTAAAGAGTACTAAGATTGGCTTTACAATGAGATTTAAAAGCGCCAACACTATCGCTACAATAATTGCAGTGCCATATCCTGCTACACTTACGCCAGGTAAAAATTGTGATAATAAAATTACCGCCACCGCAGTAAGTAATATTCTTAGAATGAACTTCATAATAATTCTATTTGAATTGATTCGAAACAAAATTGCAAAAAAAACGCCGGAAAAGTTCCGGCGTTTTAACAATTTAAGATTTAATTATAATTAAGACATTTTCCCCTTAAATCCTAGGTATTATTTACTGTACGTTATTACTTACAGTTATAGTATTATAGTTACCAATATTTACTTTAGGAACCGTAGAACCATACTTAGCATTTACTACATCTAAAATTCTATTTGCAATAAGAGCGTATCCACGAGGTGTTGGATGTACTCCGTCTAAAGAAAAAGCACCACCAGTAGCAAACGTAGAAGTAACCATACCAGCATCATAAGTAACGCCACCATTAGCAACCTTAGTTAATAATGCTCTTGTATCTAGATATGCTAAACCATTAGCATCGGCAAGACCTTTTATAGTTGCATTATAACTAGCTGTAGCTGTAGAAATATTAAGCAACTCATCTCTATCTAACGCATCTTTATCGTCTATCCCGCTAACTGCATCAATAACCATCTGAGCTTGTTCTGCAGTTGGCTGACCACCAGTTTGAAGAATTCCCAATACTTGCATTACCTCTGGAGATAATACTACAGAACCGTAACCTTGCGCTAATGCACCCTGATTGATAGTAAGAAGTAGTAATTCATCATCTGTCATCTGACGGAAACCTAAAGGATTGGTATCTGATTTAGGCACATCTATTAAAAATCTATTTGGACCTGCATTAAATGTAATTGCATATTGTGCAGCTAGGGCTTGAGCTTGTGGCCCAGGAACTCCTTTTAACATTAAGCTTTGAGTAGTGATTCCTGTTACAGCCTGAAAAAATCCAGTTAAACTAGCAGCTGTACCAGCATCTAATACCAAGGCATTGTTAGGAACCGTAGTAAAGAAAGGAACAGAAGTTACATCAGGAATATTCAACAACACCCCATCTGCACCATTTCCAGTTAAAGCTGAAACTAATTGAGAATACACCGCTCCAAATACACTAGGATCTGTAATATCATTTGCTCCATATCCAGCAAAATTTTGATCTCCAGTTCTATCTTCTCCTATTCCTCCAGAGGTAGCGTATGCCAACACATCATTATTCCCTATAAACAATGAAAAGAAAGTAGGATTTTGTGCTACTGCATCTGCAATAACGGTTGTTCCTGGTGTTGAAGCAAATCTAACAAAATATGGGTTGGCTGTTCCAACTGCAACTCCAGATACATCTCCATATCCTGGAGCTAATAAATGAAAACTTTTTGCACCCGGCACACCCATATTATTAAAAGGACCTGCCAAAACGTTAGTAATATCTGTAGTAGAAGTTCCTGCTAAAACTCTGGGAGCAGGATTTCCATTCGCATCTACAGCTAAAACTCTTCTATTCGAAGTAATTTGATTTCCAGCTAACAATAATCCTCCAAGATTATCAGACATTAGAGGTTGCTTAAATTCTGAAGTTTCCTGAACCAATGAGAATTGTTGCGCTAAAATGTTTGGGTAAGAGGTTTCTTGTCCCGTAATATAAAGTGCTCCATCTGCGTATCCAGCAGTAAGGGAATTACCAAGAGCAACATAATTTGTAAAATCTGCATCTCCGTTAGAGTAAAAACCAGGTTCATCTATAGGATTGTCTAATTCTGGTTCGCATGAAACTACCCCAAGAGCTAGAAACGGTAAATATTTTAAATAATTTTTCATTTTTATAAACTGGTTTATAATATTATAGTTTGTAAGTAATTCCTAATCCAGGTATAAAAGCGCTAGATTTATAGGTTCCAGAGAAAGGTACTGCCACTCCATTTTCAAAGTAATAATCATAAGAAGCGTCAACTTCTTTGAATCTTGAATAAAGGAAAGCTGCATCTATAGCAAAATGATCACTTATGTTAAGCGAAAGACCTGCTGTAAAGTTGTTTGAATCAT
This sequence comes from Gillisia sp. Hel_I_29, assembly GCF_000744275.1. Taxonomy (NCBI): domain Bacteria; kingdom Pseudomonadati; phylum Bacteroidota; class Flavobacteriia; order Flavobacteriales; family Flavobacteriaceae; genus Gillisia; species Gillisia sp. Hel_I_29. Next base: position 146,393 of record NZ_JQLP01000005.1, on the reverse strand, counting down.
TACGAGGAGTTTCCGGAGCAAAATATCCTTCCTGAACAGGAGACTCATCAAAATAGTAACCAGCTCTTAAAGTAATCCAATCTGTAGCTTCGTACTGAAGTCCGAATCTATAGTTAGAACTATCCTTATAGTTTCTAGGATTTGTAGAATCTGGAGTTGCATTTGCGAAGTCTATATCTAAAGAGTTATAAACGCTCCATAAGGTTTGATTATAATCAAAAGCAAATAACCACTTATCCATAAATTCATAAGATAGACCAACCGTTAATTCTGCAGGCATAGGTAAAGTTGCATCAAATTTAGTATCTGAGAACGGAGTTAAAGGAGAATTAGGAACATTTTCAAATGTTGCATCCCCAGCTTCTGCCTCTAAAAGTATTTCAGAACGATAGTTAAAACCTACTCTTAAATTTTCTGTTGGAGAGAACATAGCACTTGCAGACCATCCCCAGTTTGTAACACCACTAGCATCTACAGTTACATTACTTCTATTTCCATCAATATCTGTAACAGTTCTGTTCAGGTTTCTATTAAAGTTAACGCTTCCAGTTACAAAAATAGGTCCCCCTCCAACGCTAAAGTATTCTGATAATTTTACAGATACTAAAGGCTGAATATAAATAGCAGCTAAATCTATATTATTTACTAAGTGTGAACCTGCCCAATCCTGTTCCCAATCTACAGCACTTCCGTAAGGCGTATACGCACTTAACCCCACTGCTAACCAGTCATTCACTTTATAAGTTGCATAAAGGTAAAAAGGAGTTCCAACAGGACTATCGGTTTCTGACGTTTGTCCAAATTCATCATTTTGAAATACCACTTTAGAGAATACTCCACTCACCCCAGCAGAAACATTTAATCTGTTTTCTAGATACACAATACCAGATGGATTAAAGAAGCCCAATTCTGCACTGTTAACTACGGCCACACCGGTATGCCCCATTGCCAAGGCACGCTGTCCTTGCAAACTCACACGATATCCTCCAGCGTAGATGGCAGATGTTGCCAAAACAAACACCGTTAGAAATAATAGTTTTTTCATAATTTAATTTGGATTAGTTTTCGTTTTTGAAAAATGTACACCTCAAATTTAGCATAAAATACATATTACGCAATAAATATGGCATTTTTATTATGCGTACATAATATATCCACCCTAAGGCTGTAAAAATCGCATTACATTGGCATAAAAATCCTTCATGTTTTCAGCGTGCACCCAGTGCCCAGCCTTAGCAATTACAACGATTTCGTTATTTGGAAAGTGAAGAGATATTAGAGGCTCATCTTCAGAAGTTATATAATTTGATCGCTCTCCTTTTATAAATAATGTTTGTTTTTTGAACCTAATTCCTGCAGGTAAAGCTTCTCCAATCTCTTCGGAAGCATCTTTGAGCACCTCTAAGTTCATTCTTAAAGCCAGCTTCTCTTTTGTCTTCCAATACAGATTTTTCAGCAAGAACAATCTAGTACCTTTATCTTTAATATAGGTTTCTAAAAAATCTTCAGCGTCACCTCTAGAGGTAAGCACTTGATTGCTTAAGGCATCCAACCCACCAAGAATCTCTTGATGATGTGGTGCATAATATTTTGGTCCGATATCCACAATTATGAGTTTCTCTATAAGAACTGGATATTCTCCAGCAGCCCTCATAGCCACTTTCCCTCCCATAGAGTGCCCCAATAGAATTATATTTTTGAGATCATTCTTTTCACAATATTCTTTAAGATCCTGAGCCATCACCCTATAACTCATTTCTTCAGTATGCGGACTTCTACCGTGGTTTCTTTGATCTAAAAGATGAACCTGATATCCTTGCTCTGCAAATTTCCCCCCCAAAGTTTTCCAGTTATCGCTCATTCCCAAAAATCCGTGCAATATGATAAGAGGTTGCCCCTCACCTATTATTGTAGATTTTAAATCTATCATCGTTTAAGAAGGTTTAAATATTTCTGAATGGTGGTTTCTAACCCGAAGTATAAAGATTCTGTAATTAAAGCATGCCCTATAGAGACTTCTAAAAGATCTGGAAGTTGTTGCGCAAAATATTCAATGTTCTTTAGAGACAGATCATGACCAGCATTTACTCCCATGCCCAAACTTGTAGCCAATCTTGAACATTCTGCATATATATTCACCGCATCTTTATTCCCCTTTTCATATTGTTCTGCAAAGGCTTCTGTATATAACTCTACCCTGTCTGTGCCAGTTGCCACCGCATTTTTTATTTTCTCCACATCTGGATCTATAAAAATGGAAGTTCTTATCCCATTGCTCTTAAATTCTGAGATCACCTCCGTTAAAAAGTCTTTATGTTTTAAAGTATCCCAACCTGCGTTAGAAGTAATAGCATCTTCTGCATCCGGAACAAGTGTCACCTGCTCTGGCTTAACTTTAAGAACTAGATCTATAAATGAGGAAACAGGATTCCCCTCCATATTAAATTCTTTAGTAACAATAGGCTTTAGATCTATACAATCCTGATATCTAATATGTCTTTCATCGGGTCTTGGATGTACAGTAATACCTTGAGCTCCAAATTTTTCTATATCCTTAGTAAATTGTAAAAGATCTGGAACGTTCCCACCACGTGCGTTACGCAAAGTGGCTATTTTATTAATGTTTACGCTTAAATGAGTCATTATAATTATCTTTGATTAACAAAAATACAAAGTTGAGCCTGCCCTATTGAATTTTATTTTAATTAATTTGCACAAAAATGAAGAGGAATTATGAGTATTGAGAGTCATATAATTAACGATGTAGGCATCCAAAATCTAGGCACTTCAGTTAAGGAATTACAGAAATTATTTAACAAACTAACGTACTCTCATTTGCCGGTGCAAAATGAGGGCGTTTACCTGGGAAGCATTTCTGAAAATGATATTAGATGTTTCGAGACCGATAGAACTATTAAAGATTATCAATACTCTTTAGAAGGTTTTTTTGTTCGAGATACAGATTATTGGCTAGATACTTTAGAGACATTTGCTCAAAACCAAACCAATATCCTGCCTGTTCTAAATTCTGAAAACAAATATCTTGGCTATTTGGAACTGAGCGATATTATTAACTTCTTTAATGAAACTCCATTTTTAAATGAACCAGGAGGAATTTTAGTAATAGAAAAATTAAATAAAGATATTTCCTTTAGTGAGATTAGTCAAATTGTAGAATCTCATAATGCAGCATTTTTAGGTATGTTTGTATCTTCAAGATCTGCAGATCTCACTCAGGTAACCATTAAGCTAAGCACCTCTGTTTTAAATGATATTCTTCAAACTTTTAGAAGGTATGGATACTCAATTATTTCAGAACATCAGGAAGATAGCTTTCAAAAGAATCTTGATGACAGGTCTGACTATCTTGATAAATATTTAAACATTTAATTATGAAAGTCGGCATCTACGGTCAATTTTACCATAAAGACTCTGGTATTTATATAGAAAAATTATTAGACGTTCTGGAGCAGCAAAACATCAATGTTGTAATTGAAGAAAACTTTTTGGAGATCATTAATGCAAATAAATCATTTCAAAAAGAGTATCTCAATTTTAGCACTTTTACTGAATTGGATGAAAGCTACGATCTTTTCTTTAGTATAGGTGGAGACGGTACCATTCTAAAATCTATCAATTTCATAAAAGATCTAAATATTCCAATTTTAGGTATTAATACAGGAAGATTGGGATTTTTGGCTACTATTCAGAAAGAAGAGATAGAACAAACGATTTCTTTCATACTCGAAAAAAAATTCAGCATTTCAGAAAGAACAGTACTTGCTATAGAAACAGATCCTAAGAGCAGTGAAATTGAAGAAAGTGATTTTGCGCTAAATGAGATAGCGGTTAGCAGAAAGAACACTACTTCTATGATCACTGTAGAAACTTGGTTGAATGACCAATACTTAACCTCCTACTGGGCAGATGGTTTAATTATTTCCACACCCACAGGATCTACCGGCTATTCATTAAGCTGCGGAGGCCCGGTAATTGTACCCAATACCGATGCATTGGTTATTACACCAATTGCACCACACAATTTAAATGCAAGACCACTTGTAATTAAAGATAATACCAAGATCACCCTAAAGGTCTCTGGAAGAGAAGATTTCTATCTTGTATCTATGGATTCTCGCATTGCAACCCTAAGCAATGAGACAACCATTACCATTAAAACAGCTCCATTTAAGATAAGCATGGTAGAGCTTCATACAGATAGTTTTCTAAAAACATTGAGAAAAAAGCTTTTATGGGGAGAAGACAAAAGGAATTAAACAATAATTTCCCCCAAACATTGTTTAATAAGATATACAAAACCACACAAATTATTGTAGGGCAAACATTATTGTTATATTTGCAAACTTTTGAAATTCTATGAGGCACCTTATTGTATTAGTTTTTATGTTTGCTTGCTGCTCCACGGCAATCGCTCAAAGATTTGAAATAGGACCATTTATTGGCGGCGCCAATTATATTGGTGATGTGGGAAGCACTGCTTACATTAACCCGAGCGGCCTTGTTGTTGGAGGTATTGCTAAATGGAATGCTCATCCAAGATATAGCTTTAGAGGCTCTATAATGTATGGATTTGTAAGTGGAGATGATGCAAAATCTAATGAAATTAGAAGGCAACAAAGAGGCTATACTTTTGACAATAAAATAGCTGAGGCTTCTTTAGGTCTGGAATTCAATTTCTGGGAGTTTGACCTTACAGATGCTGTTCAACAAGGAACTCCATACTTATATTCTGGAATAACTTATTTCCATTCTAACCATCAAATTCTAACCACTAGCCTACCAACTGTAGGAAATCTAAGAGAATCTAGCGGAAACTGGGAGTTTTCTGTACCTATTATTTTTGGGTATAAACAAACAATCACATCAAAGATCATTGGAGCTATAGAGGTGGGTGCTAGATATACCTTTACAGACAATTTAGACGGAAGTAATCCTCAAGAACTTTTAGGAAGAAGAGAGCCTGCAAAAGAATTTGGGAATAAAAACACGAATGACTGGTACATTTTTTCCGGTATCAGCCTTACCTTTACGTTCGGGCAAAAACCCTGTTACTGCAATTAAGAAAATAATGTTCAAAGAGAAATTAAACCCTGACAGCCTTCCTAAACATATCTCCATAATCATGGATGGTAATGGTAGGTGGGCTAAGCAAAAAGGTTTTTTAAGAGCGCTTGGCCATGAAGAAGGAACCATTGCCGTAAGAGATGTGGTAGAAGGATGTGCAGAAATTGGGGTAGAGAATCTAACACTTTATGCTTTCTCCACAGAAAACTGGAATAGACCTAAGATTGAAGTAGACACCTTAATGAGACTGTTAGTATCTTCTTTAAAGAAGGAGATCAAAACTCTGGTTAAGAATAATATTAAACTACAAGCTATTGGTAACCTTGGGAATCTCCCTAAAAAAGCTCAAAAAGAATTAACCGAAGTAATAGAGAAAACTAAGGAAAACGAGCGTATGACGCTTACTTTAGCGCTTAGTTACGGTTCTAGAGAAGAGCTAATTCAAGTTGTGAAACAAATTAGCGAGAAAGTAAAAAACAATGAATTAATGCCCGATGCTATTGATGAATCAATTATAAATCAGCATCTTTACACCCAAAATTTACCAGACGTAGATTTACTTATCCGAACTAGTGGCGAGCAACGGATAAGCAATTTTTTATTGTGGCAAATAGCTTACGCCGAACTATATTTTACAAATATACTGTGGCCCGATTTTCGTAAAGAAAATTTATACGAGGCCATTTATAATTATCAAACCAGAGAAAGAAGATTTGGAAAAACCAGTGAGCAGATCAGTTAGTGCAGAAATGACCAGAAAATGGTTAATCCTTTTGTCATTTTGTTTATTTACCCTGTCATTTCAAGCCCAGGATTTACCCCTGGCAGACGGAAAGAAATACACCATAGGAAATATAAATGTTACCGGTACCGTAACTTATAACGAGCAAACCGTTATAGCTTACACAGGCCTTAAGAAAGGTGATGAACTTTATATTCCCGGAGATAGACTTAGTAAAGTGCTTAAGAAACTTTGGGATCTTGGCCTATTTAGCGATATCAATTTTTATGTTACGAACATAGACGGAGATGTGGCAGATCTGGAACTGGAGATCCAGGAAGTTCCTGAACTTGCTGAAGTAAGAGTACAAGGAATCAAAAGAAAGTCTGATAAAGAAGACCTTATAAAAGAGAGCAATCTTACTCCCGGAACTAAGGTTACAGAGAATCTAACCACTACCACCAAGAATTATATAGAGAACAAGTATAAAAAAGAGGGTTATTTTAACTCTAAAGTTGCCATTAACACAAGCGAAGTTAAAGATACCACCGGCGGAAATAAAGTTAACATGGTTGTTAACATAGATAAAGGCCAAAAGGTAAAGATCACCGATATTGAATTTATTGGTAATGAAAAATTTAGCGATTCAAAATTAAAAGGAGCTTTAGGAAAAACTAAAGAGAAAAATTTCTTTAGATTTTGGAAGCGCTCTAAATTTATTGAAGCAGATTATGAAGCAGATAAGATCAGCTTAATAAATAAATATAAGGAGAATGGATTTAGAGATGCTAGAATAGTTTCTGATACCCTTATCAAAAAAGACGCAGATAATGTAGCTCTTAATATCAGCCTTGAAGAAGGAAACAAATATTATATTGGTAATATAGATTTTATAGGAAATACGGTATATACAGATGATTTTCTTGGAAGAGTAGTTGGTCTTAGAAAAGGAGATGTTTATAACGGAGTATTGCTTAAGAAAAGAATTGCAGATGATTCTAAACCAGACGCACAAGATCTTTCTAATCTTTACAAAAATAACGGATATCTTTTCGCCAATATCAATACTGTAGAGACTAATGTTTATAATGATACTATAGACTTTGAAATTAGAATAGTTGAAGGGAAAGAAGCTTATTTTAATAATATTAGTGTTATTGGAAACGATAATACAAAAGATCATGTAATCTACAGAGAGCTTTACACAAAACCAGGACAGAAATATAGCCAGGAGAACGTAATTAGAACTATAAGAGAACTTGGACAATTAGGTTTCTTTGACGCAGAATCTATCAATCCTAACTTTCAGAACGTAGATCCAGATAATGGTACTTTAGACATGGAGTATTCTGTGGTTGAAGCCGGAGGTAGTCAAATTGAACTACAAGGTGGTTATGGTGGAGGAGGTTTTATTGGTACCTTAGGTTTATCATTTAACAACTTTTCTCTTGCAGGAATTTTTGATAAAGAATCTTATAAGCCTCTTCCTATGGGAGATGGTCAATCTTTGTCTTTAAGAGCTCAGGCCAGTATTTTCTACCAGACCTATAGTCTTTCTTTCGTAGAACCATGGTTAGGTGGTGTAAAGCCAGTGAGCTTGTCTACTTCCTTTTCTTACACAAGACAATTCTTCTATGATTATCAAAGAAGAAAAGCAGATAGAGATAGAAGTTTTGATATTTTAGGTGTAAATGTTGGACTTGCAAAACGTTTAAACTGGCCAGATGATTACTTTACATTATCTCAAGCTGTAGGTTACCAACGTTATGACCTTAACAACTATAACACCGGTCTATTCTCATTTGGAGATGGATTCTCAAACAGTTTAACCTATACAATTGGGTTAAGCAGAGATAGCAGAAGAATTAATCCAATTTTCCCTACCGGAGGTTCATTATTTAGCTTTACCGCAAAACTTACCCCTCCATACTCACTAATAAACGGAACAGATTATGCAGACCTTGCTAATCAAAGAGAATTCCAATTAGAAGACGAAAATGGAAATCTAATCCTAACAGACGGAACAAGATTGAAACCAGGAGAAGAACCTGTTGGAGATCAAACTAAAATAGATCAAGAGAAATTCAAATGGCTAGAATATTACAAAGTGAAATTCTCTGCAGAATGGTTCAACACTCTTTTCAACTTTGGTGGTAACAGTAACCTAGTATTAAGAACTAAGGCTGAATACGGTTTCTTAGGAGCCTATAATAATGATCGAGGAATTCCTCCTTTTGAAAGATTTTACTTAGGTGGATCTGGACTTGGTGCATTTAGTATGGATGGGAGAGAAACCATTGGTTTAAGAGGATATCCAGATAATCAAATCGTACCAATAGATAGAAATGGTTTAAGCGCTGCTACAGATAATGATGGAGCGGTTATCTACAATAAATATTCCTTAGAGTTAAGATTCCCTATAACATTAAAACCTATGGCATCTATCTACGCTCTTACCTTCCTAGAAGCAGGAGCTAACTATGATAACTTTAGAGATTTTAATCCATTTATCTTAAATAGATCTGCTGGAGCTGGTTTAAGAATCTACATGCCTCAATTTGGACTATTAGGAATTGACTTCGGATATGGATTTGATCCACTTCCGGGAGAAACATCTGCACATGGATGGGAAACTCACTTTATTATAGGGCAACAGTTTTAATATTTTGGCACGATTATTTCTAACATCATTAATATGAATCACCTTAGGCTAATTCTTATTTCTTGCGCGCTAGGATTGGGATTGCAAATGCAAGCTCAAAAGCCAAACAGGATTGCTTATATAGATATGGAATACATTTTACAAAATGTTCCGGAATATCAACAAGCCTCTGTGCAATTAGAAACAAGAGTTCAGCAATGGAAAAATGAGTTAGATACAGATCTTAAAAAAGTTGAAGGCATGAAAATTGCTTTAGAACAAGAAAGACCTTTATTAACAAAAGAACTTATTGAAGAGAGAGAAGCAACCATAAGTTTTGAAGAATCTAAAATAGCAGAATACCAGCAAAAAAGATTTGGACCTAATGGAGATCTTATCCTTCAAAAAAAGCAATTGATCAAACCAATCCAGGATCAGGTTTTTAATGCTATTCAGGAAATGGGAGAGCTTAGAAAATATGATTTCATTTTTGATAGAACCTCCAATATGGGTATGGTTTTTTCTGCGGAGAAGCATAACATAAGTGATCAAGTACTTAGAATTATTACTAGATCTGCCAATAGGGAGCAATTAAGCACTAGAAAGGAAATTGCTAAAATGGAAGAGGAAGAAGGTCGTACTGTTGAAGAAGATCTGGAAATCACAGAAAAGAAACAGGCTGCAGAATCTGCTCAAAATGAAAGAGAAGCTTATATAGAGCAGCGTAAAAAAGAAAGAGATTCTATAAGATCTGAAAAGCAGAGAGCTTTTGAAGAACGAAGAGCTAAGGTTCTGGAAGAAAGACAAAGAAAGAAAGATTCTATAGATAACGTTAGAAAGCAAAAAATAGAAGCCGTACAAAAATCAGAAAACAATAATTAAAATGAGTAAAATTAACACCTTAACACTTAATAATTCAAAAATGAAACAATTTAGAACATTTTTTATAGCCTTGGCTTTAACAATTGGAGCAACTGCTTTTACAAACGCTCAAACTAAGATTTCTCACATAGCTTCTCAAGAATTAGTAGAATCTATGCCAGCTTTTAAGGAAGCTCAAGCACAACTTGAAAAACTTCAAAAAACTTATGATGCTGAGATTAGAGATATGATGACTGAAGCTCAAAAAACGATGAAACGTTACGAGTCTGAAGCTGCTACAAAAACAGAAGAAGAAAACTCTAAAAGAGCACAAGAACTACAAACTACACAAAGAAGAATTCAAGAGCACGGACAAAACGCTCAACAAGATCTTCAGAAAAAAGAAGTAGATCTTCTAAAGCCTATCTATGAAAAAGCTAGAGTAGCTATTCAAAAAGTTGCTAGAGCTAAAGGATATAACTACGTATTAGATTCTTCAAATGGATCTGGAGTAATCATGGCAGATGGTTATAATTTAATGCCAGATGTAAAGAAGGAATTAGGAATGTAATATTTCTTTAAATAATCTTATAAAACTGCGCTCCATTGGGGCGCAGTTTTTATTTTTGCAGCAATGAGCAATTCACAACCTATTGGATTTTTTGATTCGGGAGTTGGAGGAACTTCCATCTGGAAAGAAGTGATTCAATTACTTCCAATGGAAAATTCTATTTATTTAGCAGATAGCAAGAATGCTCCTTATGGAGAAAAATCTAAGAAAGAGATCATAGACTTAAGTGTTAAGAATACAGACAAACTCTTAGACATGGGCTGCAAAATTATTGTGGTTGCCTGTAATACCGCTACCACCAATGCTATTAAATGGCTCAGGGCAAATTACGACTTTCCTTTTATAGGTATTGAACCCGCTATTAAGCCTGCGGCTTTACTATCTAAAACAAAATCTATTGGCATTTTAGCCACTAAAGGAACACTCTCTAGCGATCTTTTCGCTAAAACTTCAGAACTTTATTCTAAAGATATAGAGATCACAGAAGTGGTTGGACATGGATTGGTAAAACTTATTGAAGAAGGCAATCTAGAAAGTTTAGAAATGAATGCCCTTTTAATAGATCTAGTTCAACCATTCCTAAAGAAAGAAATAGACTGCCTTGTTTTAGGCTGTAGTCACTACCCCTACTTACTACCTCAACTCAAAAATATTCTACCAAAGGAAGTGGCTATTATAGATTCTGGAGAAGCGGTTGCAAAGCAAACTAGAAATGTACTTAAAGAGCTCGATCTGTTAAACCTATCAATAGAAACTCCTAATCATCTACTATATACCAACTCAGATAAGGAAGTTTTGGCAAATTTAGCACACACGTCTAATATTAATGCACAAATATTTGAGGCAGAATTTTAATTGATAGCAGGACATTCACATTCCCATCTTTCCCTATTCTTTCCAAAATTATATCCCAAGGTAATTTGATGAAACCCGGAATTACTAAGTACCAAAGAATTCATTTGGTAACTATAGGTATAAGCAAATACAAATCGCTTATAGTCATAACCTAAAAACGGAGTTAAATATTGCAATTTTTGATTCTCAACCTTTTCACCATCCAACGTATATTCTGCACCTTCAAAACTACGTCTAAAAGAAGCTCCACCCCATAAACTTCCATTTTCCAGTTCTTTATATACTTTAAAGTTTGCATCTACAGATGCCTCTTTAGTTGCATCTCTTAATTGTAGCATTACAGAAGGCTCATACCCCCAGTCACTATTATTCTTAGTAAATAGGTATCCGGCAGAAAATAGATACTTACGCTGATTGCTAGGTACCGCATCAGAATAGAATAGATCTCTTCTTACATTCAATATATTCTTTACGGTAGCATGAGCGTAGAATTCATGATAATAGTAAGACATCCCTACATCCATATTGGCATAATAATCAGATTGATTGTTACCGCTTACCAAAGGGTCAAATTCCCTAAAATTACTTTGATCTAAAGAATGCTGAATTAACCCCCCACTTATTCCAAAAGATAACTGATTTAAGTCGAATTCACTTCTAGACATTAATAAATGGTAGGCAAAGGTTCCATAGAATCCTCGTGTAGAAAAGTTTCCGTTTTCATCATTAAAGGCGATTACGCCCAACCCTATTTTATCCCAAACTCTTCCATGCACATTTAAGGTTTGTAAGCTTGGAGCATCTTCCACGTCAAACCACTGTTGTCTTGCGGTAAGCCTAATTTTATTATAATTGGAAGCTCCAGCCATAGATGGATGTAGCAAGTAAAGGTTATCTGTAAGATAGTCTGAATAGGTTGGAATAACTTCCTGAGCCGTTGTTTGAAGACAGCCGCCAAAAAAAAACAACGCGCAAAGAAACAAACCTTTAAAAAGGTTTAATAATAGTTTGAAATTCATGTATACTTTTAATCGGTCCCCAATAAGTTAGAAATATAAGGAAATTTTAGAGGTCTCCACCAATATCAATTATGAATATGTAGCTAAGCCTACTTTCTTTTAGTAATTTTGCAAAAAATAATAACTATGAATCCATATACCATCCATATACAACCCACCACTAATCCTGCTATCGTAAAATTTGAGACCAATCAATTCTTAACAAGGCACGATAGTTTTGAGTTTAAGAATATTGAAGAGGCTGCAAAGTCTCCATTGGCACAACAACTTTTTTACCTTCCTTTTGTAAAGACGGTTTTTATTACTCAAAACTTTATTGCAATAGAAAAATATAATATTGTTGAATGGAACGATGTTCAAGAAGAAGTAGCAGATCAGCTTAAAGAATATTTAAATAGCGGAAGTGAGATCATAAAAACGGAAGAGGTGTCTACTTCTAAGAAAGTACCTGTAACAGTTTATGCAGAAAGTACTCCAAATCCTTCTGTGATGAAATTTGTTGCCAATAAAAAGCTGGTAATAGCTCCCATAGAATTCAAGAATATAGACGACACTAAAAATGCTCCAATGGCGAGAAAATTATTCAATTTTCCATTCGTTAAAGAGATCTTCATGGATGAGAACTATATCTCTGTAAACAAATATGATGTAGCAGATTGGAATGAGATCACCATGGAGATCCGAGAGTTTATCAGAATCTATATTGAAGAGGGAAATGAGGTAATGACCAAGCAGGAATTAGAAACGGAGACCTCCGAAGAAAATGTTTCTCAAAGTAATAAACCTTCTGCCAAAGTACAAGCAGTAGAACCTAGAGATCTAGATGAGATCTCCCAACAAGTAGTAGATATTCTAGATGAGTATATTAAACCTGCTGTTGCTAGTGATGGAGGTAATATTATGTTCGATTCATACAATCCAGAGACCAAGACCGTAAAAGTTATTTTACAGGGTGCTTGCAGCGGTTGTCCGTCTTCTACTGCCACTTTAAAGAGCGGAATAGAAACAATGATGAGAGACATGCTTCACGGCCATGTGAGCTATGTAGAAGCGGTTAACGGATAATCTCTAAAAGGTTCTTTTAGCTTCTTTATGAAACTCCTGAAATAAGATTAATAGACTCATTGTAGAAGAAATCAGATCTTTGATCTCTAATAATAAGCCAAAATATAATTTAGAGTTCTTTGGGCTGGTTTCTGATGTTCTAATTCTATTGATCTGTTTTTGGATAAGATCTGACACATGATCCATTAAAAATTGTTTTTCTGAGATCACCTTATCAATATTATGGAAGCTGTGCGTATCAAAGATAAGTTTGATATCATCAAACAATCCTTGTGTTTTCTCATCAATACCCTTAAGATCTCTAATTTGATTAAATTTTAGATTCTTATGATTGTTATGTACATGATTATAACTATTTCTGGTTATAAACCCAATAGACTGCACCATGTCCTGCAAATGATCTAAAATTAGGATATAGAATTTACTGGCTTCCACAGAATCGTCATCTAAAGATTTAATAAAGTAGAAAATATTGCCTTTAAGTTCATCGATATCAGATTCTAATTTATCTATTTGTTTACTTGTCTTTTTAAGCTTTCCAAGATCATGATATCCTAGATTATCTACTGTTTTAGTGAACATCTTATTAATACCTCCTATAACGCTAGATATATTTTCTGAAGTTTCTACTGTAATTTCATTTATGGTGATGATATCTCTTCTATTATATCTTTTCTGCTTTTTCTCTTCTTTCATTTTACGAGAATGAACTATAGCGCTTCTTACAATTAAGATCACTGCAATAAGAATTAGTCCCGCTATGGCGATAATACCTCCAAAGTAAATGATTGCCGCAAATAATGCTGCTCCAAAAAAGGCTATTAGTGCGGTTACAAACCAACCTCCAATAACATTAAGAACTCCGGCAACCCTATAAACGGCGCTATCTCTATCCCAGGCTCTATCTGAAAGCGATGTACCCATAGCAACCATAAAAGTTACATAAGTTGTGGATAGTGGTAGCTTTAGATTTGTTGCCATAGAAATAAGAATACTTGCTACTACCAAATTTACAGAGGCTCGCACAAGATCAAAAGATGGAGCATCCAATCGTTTAGCACGTTCATGATTGTCTGTCTTTTGAAATTTAGCATCTATCTTTTTAGATAATGTAACAGGAATAAGGCCTTCCACAAAATTGCTAATCCCAATGAAATATCTAACTATACCTCTAGAAATAATATTAGGCTCAAAACGTTCATCTCCTCCAGTTTGTCTTCCCAGGTTGATCTCTGTATCTGTAACCTTCATAGCTTTACTAGAAAACCATAAAGTGATTACCATTATAAGACCCGCAAAAACCAATAGAAATACAGGAGTTTGCACTTCCCCGGTTAAACCATCCATTAATAATTGGGAAGGTAGCACCCCGGTAGCCTGATAAGCTGTCTGCCAAATTTCGAATGATTGCCATGCAGCAATAGGAACTCCAATAAAATTTACAAGATCATTCCCTGCAAACGCTAGTGCCAATGCAAAAGTTCCCACAACAATAATCACTTTAAGAATATTGATGTTTAACAGCTTTATAGCCATTTGCGAGAGGGCGGTAAAGATCACAAAACTGGCTCCAACGATAATAAGGGTATTATCATTCACATAATCTAAAAATCCATCTGGCAATCCTGAAATACTTTTAAGGCCTTTTAATAAGATAAAATAAAGAATTGCAGAAAGTGAAACTCCTCCGAATACAGCACCTACGTATTTTAATTTCTTTTCATATTGAAAAGAAAAAACCATTCTAGAAAAATACTGAACCACAGCACCAACGGTGAATGCTATAACTACAGAAAGCAAGATCCCTGTAACAATCTCTGTTGCCTTAGTGGTATTTATATAACTAAAAAGCGTTCCATAATCTCCCGTGGTATGATAGATCTTAAGTAAAGAAATGCAAACAGCCGCCCCTAACAGTTCAAAAACAATGGAGACGGTTGTAGAGGTTGGCAGGCCTATAGAATTAAAGAAATCTAAGAGCAGGATGTCTGCTATCATCACAGCCATGAAGATGATCATGATCTCTTCAAAATAGAACTTACCAGGAACAAAAATTCCTTCACGAGCAACTTCCATTAAACCGCTAGAGAAAATGGCTCCTACTCCAACTCCCAAACTAGCAACAATAAGTATGGTTCTTAAAGGCACCGCTTTAGACCCTATAGCAGAATTCAGGAAATTTACAGCATCATTGCTCACTCCTACCACAAGATCTGTGATAGCTAATGCAAACAAACCAACAAGCATTACAATATAAACGTCTTCCATATAGGACAATTTCTAACTAGCAAATGTGCTAAATTTTTAATCAACAAAACCATTTACAAGGTTATCAAAACTTTAAGAAGATTTCATTTAACAAAGCTTTGTAAAAATTATGTTTTAATAATTGTAATTTCAATTAAAATTAATAGTTATTAACCAATTAAACCAAAAAACATGTCAGTTATCAAAGTTATTGAAGTAATGGCCAGTTCTACTAAAGGATGGGAAGATGCAGCTCAAAACGCTGTTAAACATGCCTCCAAAACAGTAAAGAACATTAAATCTGTATATGTAAGAGATCAGACTGCAACTGTTTCAGGAGAAAATATCACCGAGTATAGAGTTAACCTGAAGATCTCTTTTGAGATAAGCTAGTTCCATATATAAAAGTTTATACGCTCCCAATTGGGGGCGTTTTTTATTTATTTAAACCTTCAACTTATGTCTACCCATCCATTTACCAATTCCCTAATTAATGAAACTAGCCCTTATCTCTTACAGCATGCGCACAATCCTGTTAATTGGTTTCCATGGAAAGATGAGATTTTAGACAAGGCTAAGTCTGAGGAAAAATTGATAATTATTAGCGTTGGTTATGCGGCATGCCACTGGTGCCATGTAATGGAACATGAAAGCTTTGAAGATGAAACGGTTGGTGATGTTATGAACGAAAATTACATCAGTATAAAGGTAGATAGAGAAGAAAGACCTGATGTAGACCAGGCGTATATGAATGCAGTGCAACTTATGACGGGCAGTGGAGGCTGGCCTATGAATATTATTGCACTCCCAGATGGCAGACCAGTTTGGGGAGGTACCTATTTCAAAAAAGAACAATGGATGAGTGTCCTCAAACAGATCTCAGACCTCTATAAAAAAGAGACTAAGCAATTATTTGAATATGCAGATAAATTAGAAAAAGGCTTACATCAACTGCAAATTATTCCCCCACCTCAAGAAGAACAAAATTTAAAAAAAGAAGATTTCACTGCTGTTCTAAATACCTTCAAACGCAATTTCGATCATAGAGACGGTGGGATGAGCCAAGTTCCAAAATTTGTAATTCCTTCAAACTTCCAATTTCTTTTGAGGTATGCTTTTCAGAATGAAGACCAAGGTTTAAAAGATTTTGTATTTAAAAGTCTGGATAAAATATCCTACGGAGGGATTTTCGATCATATTGAAGGAGGATTTTCCAGATATTCTGTAGATGAACGCTGGCACATTCCTCATTTTGAAAAGATGCTTTATGATAATGCACAAATGGTAAGTTTGTACAGTGAGGCATATAAAGCAACTAAAAATAAGTGGTACAAAGAAGTTGTGTTGCAAACTTTAGGATTTATAAAAAATGAACTTACTTCTCCTGAAGGTGGCTTTTATTCTTCTCTGGATGCCGATAGTTTGAACGCTGAAGGAAAGTTGATTGAAGGCGCTTATTATAGCTGGACCAAAACAGAATTAAAGCAAGTATTACAAGATGATTATGAACTCTTTTCTATGTATTACAACATAAATCCCACAGGTAAATGGGAAAAAGATCTATATGTTCCAATAAGAACACTTTCTAAAAAACAGCTATGCAAAGAGCAAAATCTAACTTTAGAAGAACTGGAAATTAAGAAAAAGGGCTGGATCGATATCTTAAGAGAACGGCGCACCTTCAGAAGCAAACCAAGATTAGATAATAAACAACTTACTTCATGGAATGCTCTTATGATTTCAGGTTATGTCTCAGCATATAAAGCTTTCAGCATAGCAGAGCATCTTAAAATTGCTAAAACCAATG
This sequence comes from Gillisia sp. Hel_I_29, assembly GCF_000744275.1. Classification (NCBI taxonomy): domain Bacteria; kingdom Pseudomonadati; phylum Bacteroidota; class Flavobacteriia; order Flavobacteriales; family Flavobacteriaceae; genus Gillisia; species Gillisia sp. Hel_I_29. The sequence continues at coordinate 129,521 of NZ_JQLP01000005.1, read as the reverse complement.
CGTCATTTATTCTTGAAAATCTACAAAAGAAAGATGGTGGCCTTTATCATTCTTATAAAGATGGGGCTAGTAATATAAATGGGTTCTTAGAAGATTATGCATTTACAATAGAAGCATTTATACATATTTATGAAGTTACTCTAGAAGAAACATGGCTAGACAAGGCATCTCAATTATCAGAATATTGTATAGCTAAATTTTATTCTGAAGAACGATCGGTATTCTATTTTACATCTATAGATGATAGAGCTCTTATTACTAGAAATGTAGATCTTAATGATAATGTAATGCCCGCTGCTAATTCTGTAATGGCAAAAAATCTACATCAACTTTCGAAGTATTTTGATAATTCTAGCTATTTCAACATAGCAAAAAAAATGCTTTTGAATATGAATCATCAACTTGAAGAATACCCCCAAGGCTATTCCAATTGGCTAGATCTAAAAATGGATCTCACTTATAATTTTTATGAGGTTGTAATTACCGGGAAAAAGGCGCTTAGCAATTTAAAAGAATTGAACACTCACTATTTAGCAAACATTTTAATTGATGGAACATTAAAAGACAATTCAGATAGGCCACTCTTAAAGGATCGTTACAAATATAATGAGGATCTATTTTATGTTTGTGAGAATAGTGCTTGCAAGCTACCTGTAAGGTCTATGAAGGCATGCCTGGAACATTTTAACAAAAATTAAACATCAAAAATTCTAATTTCTTTCCTAAAAAAGCTCAATTTGCAAAAAAGATACTATGGATAAATTAAATGACTGGGAAGCATACGCAAAAGATTATACTGAAAAGTTTATAGATTACTTACCAACACTCATTGGTGCATTAGCCATTTTGTTAATTGGGTGGTGGGTTATTAAATTAGTAGTAAGTTATACGAGAAAACTCTTTAATAAGACCGATTACGACCAAAATCTTGAAAATTTTGTTCTAAACTTATTGAGCTGGACTTTAAAGATTCTTTTATTCATAGTAGTAGTTACTCAATTAGGTATCGAGACAACTTCTCTAGTTGCTGTAGTTGGTGCGGCGGGATTAGCAGTGGGTCTGGCATTGCAGGGATCATTGTCTAATTTTGCAGGTGGTGTTCTAATAATAGTTTTAAAACCTTTTAGAATTGGAGACTGGATAGAAGCTCAGGGAGTTTCTGGTACGGTTAAAGAAACCACTTTGTTCTACACTAAGCTAAATACTTTTGGTAATCAACTAGCAGTTATACCAAACGGCCAATTAACTAATGATAATATCATTAATTATACTGTAGAAGGTAAAAGAAAAGATGCCATTACTATTGGGATTTCTTATGATAGTGATATAAAACAGGCCAAAGATATTCTTCTGAATTTAATGCAAGAGCAAAAAGAGATCTTCACAGATCCTGCCCCACAAGTTGTAGTTACAGAGCTTGCAGATAGCGCTGTAAATCTTTCTGCTAGATTTTGGGCAAATAACGAAGACTTCTGGAATTGCCACTGGTATACAATAGAAGAAGCAAAAACAAGACTAGAAGGTGCAGGTATTGGAATTCCATTCCCACAAAGAGATATTCATTTCTTTGATCATTCTAAAGAAAATAAATCTGAATAAGATTAACCTGCCATAAAATCTTTAAGATAATAAGGTTCAAAATAAGCGACATCTTCATGGTCGCTTATTTTGTTTTTAGCCGAAGCTATAGCAACCATTTCTTTTGCTGAAGGCATTTTATTATCGATAAATAGTGCATTTTCATGCTGGCAGATCGCTTTGAACTTATCTACTCCACTACCAATAAAATAAACTTTCCCTTTTTCTAAATATTCAGAATAGGAAGTGTCATCTAAGATCTTAGCAGAGGTGTCTTCCAGTTGTTTTCCCGAAGCGTCGAAAACGGCAGTGTAAACTTCCATTCTACGAGCATCTAACATGGGAATTACGAATTCTCCTTTTGTTTCTAAGGTATTTACTTGGTAAGCTAAAGCTGTTAAGGTAGGTACAGAAATAAGCGGAATGTTCAAAGAAAAGCACAGTCCTTTAGCGGCAGAAACACCAATTCTTAATCCAGTATAAGAACCCGGACCTTTACTAATGGCAATTGCATCCAAATTGGAAAGTTCCAGGTTATTATCTTTTAAAATATCATTTATAAAGAGATGCAATCTTTCGGCATGAGAATAGCCTTGATCGTAATCTTCTTTTACAGCTACAACTTTTCCATTTACTCCAAGAGCAACAGAGCAGTTGGTAGATGCGGTTTCAATACAAAGTATATTAGACAAAATTTGTGCTTTTATTCGGCAGGTTTCGCATCGTTAGCTACTGATACCTCATCACCATTATCCAAACCTTTGGTAACAGTGTTATAAGGTCCTGTAATAATAGTTTCTCCGTCTTTTAAACCAGAGATAATTTCAATATTTCGATCGTCCTGTATGCCTGTTTTTACAACACGCAATTTAGCTCGATTTCCATCCTTAACAAAGACAGTTTCAAATTTTTCATCAGTAGATACTGTAGGCTTATTTACTGTTCTGTTAGAAGAAGTATCACTCTTAATAACAATTGCACTAATAGGGATTCCTATTACCTTATCTTTTCTTCGTGTAATAATATCTACAGTTGCCGTCATTCCAGGTCTAAAAGGAGAATAGTTCTCAGATTTTCCTTCTAAAAGATCCTGATACGAAGATTCTAAAATTCTTACTTTAACCTTAAAATTAGTAACCTGATCTGCTGTTAAACCTTCAATTGCAGAGTTTGATATTTCAGTAACTATTCCTTTAAATTCTCTTTTTAAATAGGCATCTACCTCTACCACGGTAGAATCTCCTACAGAAACTTTAACAATATCGTTTTCATTTACATCAACCTCAACCTCCATATTAGCCAGATTCGCCACTCTCATGATCTCTGTTCCTGCCATTTGTTGAGTACCTACTACTCTTTCTCCAAGTTCTACATCTAATTTAGATATTGTTCCTCGCATTGGAGCATAAATTGTAGTTCTTGCCAAGTTATCTGTAGCCTCAGTAACACTTGCAGAAGCACTTTGCATGCTGTAGTAAGCTGCATTTTTAGAAGCCTGAGCTACTTCATAAGATGCTACGATCTTATCCCACTCTGCTTTAGAGATCACCCCTTTTTCAAATAATTTCTTATTTCTTTCAAAATTAGATGTAGCTTCTTTTAAACTAGCTTCAGATTGGGCATATCCAGCTTTTACATTGGATAATCCTGCGCGAGATCTTTGCAAACTAGATTGATAGATGTCAGGGTTTATTCTAACTAATAAATCTCCCTTTTCTACCATCTGTCCTTCCATAATTGGTAGATCTATGATCTCTCCAGATACTTCTGAAGAAAGTTTAACTTCTACTTCCGGCTGAATCTTTCCGGTAGCAGAAACCGTTTCAATAATACTTAGAGGCTCAATCTTGGTGATCTCAACCTCTTTCAAATTAGCGTTAGAACCAAACCAACCTGCTTTCTTTCCAACAATTAATAAAGCAATAAGTACAACGGCTATTACACCAATGATAAGAAGTGTTTTTTTCTTCATGTTTTTAAAATTTTAGATCGGTTACCGGAATTCCGAAGTATAGCTCGATCACTTTCAATTTAAATATATAATCGTATTTAGTTCTAATTACTTGTGTCTGCGCATTCTCTAATCTAGATTTAGATTGACTGTAATCAAATGCATTTGTTAATCCAACTTCATACCTTTCTGTAGCATAATCGTTAGCTTGTTGTTGAGCCTCTAAAGCTATCTTAGCAGCTTCCAGAGCCTTAGCAGCACCTTTTGCATCTACATAAGCCTGATAAACATTTGCCTCTAGATCTAATTCTGCCTGATCTAACTGAAATTCTGCACGTTTTACATTAATTTCGCTTCTCTTAACCTGATTTCTGGTAGCAAAACCATTAAAAATAGGAACACTTAATTGTAAACCATAGGAAGTTCCATCATTTTGATACAACTGCGTAGTGAAGTTTCTATTAAATGGAGAATCATTATCAGAATATCTGGTGTTGTAGTTGTAGAAAGCATTTAGCGTAGGATAGTAAGCTCCTCTTGCAATTTGAACATTTTTTACTGCTATCGCTTTATTCTCTTCTGCGATCTTGATCTCAAAACGTTCCTTCTTAGCCTGAGCAATTAATTCTTCAGCAGAATTAGAAAGAATATCTTCTGTAATAACATCATAACCCTCATCTGCTATATCAAAATTCTCATAATCTTTAATAAGTAAAATCTGAGCTAAGCTTATAAGTGAGATCCTAATATTATTTTCTGCAACTATAATACGTTGTTGCTCATCTGCATTGGTAGCTTTAATCTCCATAAGATCTCCCTTTGGAAGAGATCCAGCTTCTACCAATTGTCCGGTTCTGTCTAATTGATCTGAAGTAACCTGATTTTGTGATCTTAGCACCTCCAGATTTTGCTTATTGAACAATACATCTAAATAGGCATTAGCAACAAAAAGTGCGATATTGTCTTTCATTAATTCCAACGAATACTCATTAGAAAGTTGAGTTAACTTTGAACGCTGATATTGTCTTAGATTTCTAAGTCCGTCAAAAAGCGTAACCGCAGCTGTTGCTCCTCCAGAGAAAGAGGTAAACCTTGTATTTTCAAACCTGTTATTGGTTGGGTTAATACTCAAACCTCCGTTACTAGATAAACTTGCCTGACCGTTTAAAGAAGGTAGAAAGTTTCCAATAGCATCACTTCTATTGATTTTTGCTTCTTCTACATCTAAAGCAGATTGTTTAATAGAGATATTATTTTCTAATGCGTATGCAACACATTCCTGTAAAGTCCATTTTTTCTCCTGTGCCTGAATCGAAAAACCGAAACCCAGAATAAAAAGTAATAAGCTTAATTTCTTCATAGTTATGATTGTGAATGATAAGTCTAACAAAATTATGAGATGTTACAAATTCTAGTTACTAGTTTGCAGAAAAGTCTTGAGCGGGTTTGAGTTGATTCCAAACCTTGATCTTATCATCTTTAGTAAGACCTTCCAGAACCTGCACATAAATACCATCACTTACTCCCAGCTTAATATCTTTTCTAATAAAGTCCTGATCCCCCTTTTCCAACTCTACAAAAGCCTGTTGTGTCTTAGGATCAAATTGAACTAAAGCTTCTTTTATTGCAAGAGCATCTACCGCTTTATCTAAGATAATAGATGCGTTTGCACTAAGCCCAGCTCTTATAAATGTTGTATCTGCTTTATCTAAGGTCCCTTTTATATTGAACTGGATTGCACCATTCTCACTCACTCCTTTTGGAGCAATATAATCTAGTACTGCATCAAAAGTTTTATTTTCTATAGCTCCAACGGTAATTTCTAAAGGAAGATCTTCTTTTATTTTTCCTACTTCACTCTCATCAACCTTCCCATCAAAGATCATAAGATTTACATCTGCAAGGGTTGCCAGAGTAGTACCATCATTAAAGTTATTACTCTCAATTACTTGGTTCCCTGTTTTTACAGGAACATCGAGCACCATCCCGTCTATGGTAGATCTTATAAGTGTATTTGCAGCACTTCCAAGACCGCTGGTGGTACCGGTTCTAACTATTTCAAAGTTCTGTTGTGCAGATTTGTAGTTTTGTTGCGCTCTTTTATAAGTTACATCTGCACTTTCAAAATCGTTGGCAGATATTACGCCTTTATCAAACAAAGATTTTTGACGATCATAAGATTTCTTCTCGTTATCTACATTAATCCTGGCAGTAGCAACTGCATCCTTAGCAGATTGCAAAGAAGAGACATTAGGGATTACTCTAATTTTAGCAATTAGATCTCCAGATTTAATTCTATCTCCGGCTTCAATATAGATCTCATCTATAATTCCAGAAATATTCGGTTTTATTAAGATCTCTTCTCTAGGAACGATACTTCCAGTAGCAACCGTTTTCTTAACGATTGTTTGCATAGAAGGGCTCTCTGTTTCATAAACTATTGGATCTTCCTGATTCTTTTGGTACAGATAATACAAAGCTCCCACAAAAGTGACTGCTATAAGTAATAGGATGATGATGGTGACTATCTTTTTCATTTCTTGATTGGTTAGTTTTTGAATTTATTCTGTTCTTAAAGCATCTACTGGATGGATCTTTATGGCATTTTGAGCAGGTATTAAACCTGCCAGTAAACCTGATATTATTAATATAGTAAGCGCTGTAAATACCACTCTTAGATCTACACTAGGATTTAGAAACATCATTTCTGAAGTATCCATGCCAGATAACTGTGCATTTACCAAAGCTATTACTCCGGTAGCTAAGGCAATTCCTGCCATTCCAGAAATAATAGTAAGGAATATAGACTCCATTAAGATCTGCCCTCTAATTGCCCATGGAGTTGCCCCCAACGCTCTACGTATTCCAATTTCATTGGTACGTTCTTTAACTACTATGAGCATTATGTTGCTTATTCCAATAATTCCTGATAATAACACAAGTATACCTACAAAATACGCCACTGCTTTTAGCGCTATAAAAAGACCATTTACTTTGCTGAATTCCTGAAAAAGATCAAAATTCCCCACCGCTCTATCATCATCCGGGTGAATGTTATGTCTTTCTTTAATTACATCTATAATTTGAGATTTTACACTGGTAATGGAGGTTCCATCTAATGCTGTTATAGCCATCCAACCTACTCGATCTCCCATATTAAAAGCCTGAGAAAATGCGGTGAATGGAACATAGATCTGTTTTTGTCCTTCTTCTGCGTTTCCATTATTGTTACCTTTTTTCTTATAAGTCCCAATTACCATAAAATTCACTCCTTGAATCTTGATATAACTTCCTATAACTTCCTCATTAGCTTCATACATCTCCCTTTTAACTCCTTCGCCTATAACTGCTACTTTTCTATTATCTTTAATATCTGACTGATTTACAAAACGCCCTGAGGTAATATCCATAGGTTCTTGCTGAATAACTTCCGGATAATCTCCATACACGTTGTAAGCCCCCGTTTTTAAGCCTCTAACAACATTGTTATTTCCTCCAAAACCTCCTAATTGATTTCTAGGTGATACAAATCTAAGATCTGGAAAATTTTGCCATATGGCTTCCACATCTCCTGTCTTAAAATTATAATTTCTTCCCTTTGGTAAACCTTTATACGGTTTGGATGGTGTTTGCGTCCACATGAACATTGTATTGGTAGCTATTCCACCAAAACCCTGTTTCACCCCATTTTCTAACCCCTTCCCTGCCGCTAAAAGAATAACAAGGATAAATATTCCCCAAAGCACACCAAAGGCTGTTAGCAAGGTTCTAAACCAATTTGCTGTTAGCGCTTCTAAAATTTCGTTCCAGTTATCTCTACTAAACATATTATTCGTCTCTTAAGGCAACTATAGGTTTGATCTTGGCAGCACGCCATGCCGGAAAGAATCCTGCTATGGCTCCTGCTATTATCAAAATGAATACCGTGGTAATAGCCACCTGAAAATCTACAGATGGATTGGTAATATATTGCGTCTCTATCATTGGCCCGGCTAGCTCTAGAAGACCTAAGCTAAAAATGAGACCTGTAAATCCGGCAATTGTTGTAACAAAAATAGATTCATGAAGCACCATAACAATTATAGACAAGGGTTCTGCTCCCAATGCTTTTCTTACCCCAATTTCTCGGGTTCGTTCTTTTACAATAATAAGCATGATATTGCTTACCCCAACAATACCGGCAACAATAGTACAAATACCTACTCCCCAGAAGAAGTATTTTATCATATCCATAAGGTCATAGAACCTTTTAGCATTCTCTAAAGAATTTTGGATGGTAATTGCACTATCATCATCTGGAGCTACAGTATGCTTTTCTTTTAAATGAGATTCTAATTCTTCTGAAAATTTTTGAGAAGAAGCTAAAGCAGCTTCAAAATTCTCTTCCGGCTTAAGCGTAAAGGAGAGAAAATTTAACTCGTTCTTACCTCCAAAAACTCTGTTGGCTGTAGATAAAGGCAAAAATACTCTAGCTTCTTCTCTTTCGCCTCCCGGATCTGTATATACTCCAACTACCTTAAAGTTAATACCGGAAACCTCAATGAATTTTCCAATTGGATCTTCCCCATCTTTAAATAGATCTGTTTTAACCTTATTTCCAACAACTACCACTTTTTCATAGCCTTCCTGATCAGAATAGTTCAAAAATCTTCCACTTACCATAGAAGCATTTTCCAGAAATTGATAATCTGGCCATACTCCTTCTACTCTATAAGTACCAGCTTCTTTTTTATAATTTACAATCCCGCCCCAAATTCTATAGATGGAAGATTTATACTCTAGTTCATCCTGATATTTGTTAACCGCATAATCATAATCATCATTTTTCATTCTAATCATCCTTCCTGGGTTAAGACCCTTGTACTCTTTAGAAGTAACACCAGTAAAAACAAATAAAATATTAGTAGCATCATTCTGAAACTCTCGTGAGATCCCGTTGCTCATTCCTTGACCAATACCTAAAAGAATCACCAATATAAATATCCCCGAAGCTACCGAAAGCCCGGTTAGAAACGTTCGCAATTTATTTTTGCTTATCGTTTCAAAGATCTCCTGCCATCTTTCAAGATCAAACATTACTTAAAGCTCTTACCTGATTAACCTTTGTATCATCTATAATTAAACCATCTTTCAGGTTTACTATTCGCTTGGTCATTTGAGCAATATCATGCTCATGCGTAACTATAAGTATTGTTCGCCCTTCATCATTTATTCCCTGAATAAGATCCATTACCTCATAAGAAGTTTTGGTATCTAATGCACCAGTAGGCTCATCGGCTAATAATACTTTAGGATTGGAAGCTAAAGCTCTGGCTATAGCCACTCTTTGTTTTTGCCCTCCAGAAAGTTCATTAGGCAAGTGCCCGGACCATTTTGCGAGACCAACTTTTTCCAGATACCCCATTGCAATATCTATGCGCTCTCCTCTACCCACACCTTGATAGTATAAGGGAAGAGCCACATTATCTAGTGCACTTTTGTAATTTATAAGGTTGAAAGATTGAAAAATAAATCCGAGGAACTTATTGCGGTATCTGGCTGCTATCTTCTCATTCAAATTTTTGATCAATAAACCATCTAGCGTATAGGTGCCAGAATCTGCTTCATCCAGCATTCCTAATATATTAAGTAGTGTAGATTTTCCTGAACCTGAAGAACCCATGATAGAAACAAGCTCACCTTCTGCTACATTAAAGTTTATTCCCTTCAAAACATGAAGAGAATTAGAACCCATCTTATAAGATTTGTGCAAGTCTTTAATTTCAATCATAACAGCCTAATATTAAATATGTTCTGAATACTTAAGTATACAAAACTCTATTCATAAGACCACTAAGATTTGGTTATGTTACAAACCTAGATGTTAGGAAAATGTTAATTTTAACTGAATATTAAGATTCTTCAGTTGATTTACCCTTTTTATATAGGCGGTAAATGAAGAATCCGATACCACCAATAAGGATATAAGGAAAGACCATTAAGTATAATATACCATCGTTAATACCTTCCGCAGTAGATTGCGATCCTTCACTTTCTAATACTGCTCTACACATAGCACACTGAGCATCTGCCATTATAGGGAAGAGGCACAAAACGACTAAAAGAAAAATGATCTTAAATTTCATATGCTATCAAAAATAATTAAACTTCAAATTAAGCATTTAGGCTCAATTCTAATAATAAGGAAACATAAATACATAGACCAAAACCCCAGTAACAGCCACATACAACCATATTGGGAACGTCCATCTGGCTATTTTTACATGTTTATCATATTGCCCGGTTAATCCTCTATACATCGTAAATAATACTAATGGAACAATTATAGCAGAAAGTACGATATGGGTAATTAAGATAAAAAAGTACAAGTACTTAAGAAAACCTTCTCCACCATAAGGAACAGGAGCATTACTTATCTTAGAGATAACATAACTAATTAGAAAAAAACTGGACAATGCAAAAGCAGTGATCATAAAATTACGATGCCATTTGTATTCTTTAATAGACATACAATAATAACCAGCTATTAGTAACAATGCAGTACTACCATTTAAAACTGCGTGGAACAGCGGAAAAGTTCCTGCTTGAACTCCAAGAAAATTATACCTTTCTGGTAAATAAATTAAGATAAGCACCAGTACCGGCACCACTATAGAAAGGGTAATTATTGTTGGAACTGCAATTTTATCTATTTTAGTTGAAGCCATTCTTTATTTCAATAATGTTTTAATGTCTGCTATTAGCTCCTCTATCTCTGCCTTTTCTTCACCTTCAGTTATAGAATTTTCAGGATCTATAGAGCCTCTGTAATAGATGATAGGATTTCCATACTGGTCGTTTCTAGATCTAATAAAACCTTCCTGATCTATTAGAGCAAATAATCCTGAATGAGCAAAACCTCCCGGAACAGTTTGATCTTTATCTGCAAAAATTCCAAAACCAGAATTAGCAACTTTGTAGATCTTTTCTCTATCTCCAGTTAAAAAATTCCAGTTTTTATTAGAAATACCGTGACCTTCTTTGTACTCTTTTAATACCTCTGGAGTATCGTGCTCAGGATCGATAGTAAAGGAGGCAATTCCAAAATCATCATTCCCTTTAAATTCCTTTTGAACATTAATTAAATTAGCATTCATTATAGGACAAATTGACGGGCAGGTACTAAAGAAAAATTCTACAACATACACCTTTCCAAGGTAGTCTTCATTAGAAATAGTATCTCCATCCTGATTTATGAATTGAAAGTCTGGCACACGTTTATTCTTACCATACTGCTCTACATAGCCTACTTCAGAATTATCACCATTGGCGCGCTTTACGTTTAACCTATCGGTTTCCACAATATCATCACTACCAATTCTATCAACGATCTTTGGAATAAAGATAATTCCAAAGATCAAAATGATTAATGATATTCCTATATAAGATGAGTTCTTCTTATTCACTTTCGAGTTTTTTATATTTTTTAAGTGCTAATCTATATTCTGCCAAAAGAACTTTTACATCATCATTCATTTTGTTATTTAATTCTGAAACCGATCTAGAATCATAACCATATAAAAGATCACTATCCTCATCTTCATCTCTACCTCTTAGGTTTCTATCTTTATCTATTAAAAACACATAAGGTGTTTGAAGATTTTCATCTAATTGCAGATTGGTCTTAAAACTGTTAAAGACACTCATTACTAAAGCCGGGGGAGCATATACAAACTTCCAATGTTGTGAATTTGTAATTCCTTCAAATTCTTGCACAAAAGAGTTTACATCTCCTTTAGCACTCTCTGGAAGAACTACTACAAATTGAAAATCTTGAAAACCGTAAAATTTTTGAAGTATCTTCTGGTCTAGATTGAAGGTATTACCTTTTAAAGATTCAGGATCATTACCAAAGAAGGCAACTACACTAATCTTATCCTGAAAGCTAACTAAGGAATCTGATCTAAACTCCAGGTTTGAAATGTCTTCTACCTGTTCTGTTAAGATAGGAAGTTTCGCAAAGTGATTAATGCCAGAAGCAAAGAAAAGATAAGCTACTATAGGCAGTAAGAATAAAACACCAAGTATGAGAAACTTCTTCATTTAAAAGCCTTTATTAGGGGGTACAAAAATAAAAAGACGATTATAAATAATCGTCTTTTCTTGTGTTTTTAACTTTTAGAAGTCCCAAGCAACATAACCATGCTTATAGACCTCGTAAATATAGTCTCCTTCTGTTAGTAAGATAAACATTAGATAACTTATTAAGAATACTGCGGTCCAAACTACAGATCTTCTAAGACCTTTAGACTCGCCTTCCAAGTGCATAAATGCCCAGGCAATATAATATGCTTTATAAATTGTAAGAAGAATAAAGATCCAGTTAAGCAATTTCATTGCTAGAAAGTGAGTTTCAATAAGAAACGCTGGTCTTATAATTCCTAAGATTACTTCAACAATAGTTACTACAGAAAGAATAGCGAAAACCATCCATATTCTTTTTGCATTAGATTCGTGATGTGTATGTGTAGTATCGTGTGCCATTTTCTAAAATATCTAAATTATACTAGGTAAAAGAAAGTAAATACAAATACCCAAACTAAATCTACAAAGTGCCAGTAAAGCCCAACTTTTTCTACCATTTCGTAACTTCCTCTGCGCTCGTAAGTACCTAAGATCACATTAAAGAATATAATAATATTCAAAATAACCCCAGAGAATACGTGGAAACCGTGAAACCCTGTAATAAAGAAAAAGAAGTCTGCAAATAATGGCGGACCATATTCATTGTGTGTTAGGTTTGCACCTTCTACAACTCCAATAGCTTCATTATTAAATTTAGCCAAAGATTCCTCTCTGTTTAATATGATCTTGTGACCATCTTCACCAGTTATCTGCGTCTTAATCAATAAATCCGGATTAGCAACAAATCCTGCTTTCACCTGTTCTAAAGAATAATCTGTTACTGTTTCATTTGAATTGAACCATACCTCTGAACTTCTACCAATAGCAGTTCTTTCTGATGGTATAGATGCAGCGATATCTTCTAAAGCTACTCTTTCTCCTTCCGCATTAACAAATTGTAGAACATTCCCACCTTTGGTAGTAACTGCTCCATATTCACCCTGTATGAAATTTGCCCATTCCCAAGCTTGAGAACCAACAAATATAAGACCACCAATAATGGTAAGGAACATATAAAGTGTTACTTTACTTTTGTCTAATCTATGACCTGCATCTACCCCTAGCACCATCGTTACCGATGAAAATATCAGGATAAACGTCATAAACGCCACATAATACATTGGTGCATCTACACCGTGTAAAAATGGAAAGTGATTAAATACCTGGTCCGCAATTGGCCAGGAGTCGATAAATTTGAATCGGGAAAATCCGTAAGCCGCTAAGAATCCAGAAAATGTAAGTGCATCGGAAACGATGAAGAACCACATCATCATTTTACCGTAACTGGCTTTTAAAGGCTCATTCCCACCACCCCAGGTTTTACCTTCGGTGCCTGTTCTAATAACAGTAGCTTCCATATGGAGAAATTGATTTTAAATGATGCGCAAAAATACGCAAATTAATTATCTAAAGAAATATAAAAATACAAACAGGTAAACCCAAAGGATATCTAAAAAGTGCCAAAACGTGGCACCTAGCTCTATTCCAAGCATTTGCCCCGGATAGTAACGTTGTTTAAAATGGTTATAAATTATAACCAAAAGCACTATGATACCTGCCGCTAAATGCGCAAGGTGAGCTAAAACCACTACATAAATAAACGACGTAGTAATAGTGCTTTCACTACCGGTAAAATAATACCCTGCAGCTATGATCTCCGAAAAACTTTGAAATTGAAGAATTATAAAAATAACAGCCAGCACCAAAGTTGCGGTTAAGAACATAGTTCCTCCGCTTCTATTGCCTTCTCCAATCTTCTTTTTAGCCATTATAAAAGTTAAACTACTTATCATTATAGTTAACGTACTCCAGTAAAGACTTGCAGGCAATACAAAATCTCCAACCCAATCTGGTCTATTCTTACTAACTACATAAGCACTGGTAAGCCCGGCAAACATCATTACCATGCTAATAATCCCAAACCAAAGCATCATTTTCTTTGCTCTGCCTATTTTATGATCTACGGTTCCCTGTGTTAAATCCATTGTCTTATAAATTTATCTAAAACGTATACAATTTGCAGTAGTGTGATGTAAGACACACTAGCAAACATTAATTTCTTTGCCGAGGCAACATCTCTTTTCTTATAAAGATTGAACGCATAGTAAAGCATTCCTAATCCTAATACTAATATAATAGCTCCAGAGACCGGAGTTAAATATAACCTTCCAGTAACTCCAAATACAGGAATTAAAGAAACAGCTATGGTCCATATAGTATAAAGAATTACCTGAATTGCAGTTCCTTTATCCCGCTTACCGGTTGGCAGCATAAAGAATCCTCCTTTTTTATAATCATCAAATAACCACCAACCAATAGCCCAAAAGTGAGGGAACTGCCAGAAGAATTGAATCATAAAAAGCGTACCCGGCTCTATACTAAACTCGTTAGTGGCAGCCACCCATCCCAACATGAATGGAATTGCTCCAGGAAATGCTCCCACAAATACAGAAAGTGGTGTTCTTGTTTTCAACGGCGTATAAACACTTACATAAAGAAAGATACTTATAGCACCAAACATTGCAGTCTTCGGGTTAATAATATAAAGCACTACCAAACCTAGAACGGTAAATGTGCTGGCAATAATAAAAGCTGTTGTGGTTGTCATTCTCCCAGAGGGAATAGGACGATTTTTAGTTCTATCCATCAAAGCATCAAGATCTCTCTCGATGATCTGGTTGTAAGCATTAGATGCTCCAACCATAAAATACCCTCCAATAGCTAGTAGTAGAACGGTAACAAAATCGATAACTTCAGCTCCTAGAAAATATCCTGCCACAGAAGAAAAAACCACACTTATTGCCAAACGCATTTTAGTGATTTCTTTAAAATCTGAAAGGATTGATACTGAAGGAGTATGTACGCTGGTATTACTCAAAAAAGCGATTTAAATATTGGCGCAAAGATACTCCTTCTTTATGTTTTTTCAAGGAGGTACAAACGTTAAATTTAAAAACTAGTTCTTAGTAGTCAAAATACCAATTAAAAATATCTGTTCTCACCCCAAAATTAAGCCATACGGTATAGTTATTAAAGGTGGTTGAAGTATTCTGAGAAGGATCAAAATCTCTATAGATAACACTTCCAAATATCTTTAAATTTGTTACCGGATTAATTATATAACCTCCTTCCAATTCAGAGTAGAGAGAAGTAGTAGTATTTCCCTGACCAATTTTCACCCCATATTCATAAGGACGTTGCTTTTCACTGGTATAAATATCTCCTCCATATGCAACCGGCTCGAAAGTATTATTGAAGTCGAACCCGCGCTTACCTATAATAACCTTCGCACTTCCATAGATTCTATCTTTTCTATACCTGGCAATGGCTATAAATTCTCTAAAATTAGATCCCCATTGATGAGCCAAAGATTGATTATTATGTCCATAATTCAAAACTATAGAATTATGAGAATAGGTATAAGGCCTTACCTGATTGTATTCTGCCTGCAAATAAAGGTTCGGCACATTAAATGCATCAAAATATTTAATACCTAATTGATATCCTAACTTATTCTTCCAGCTTTGCTGTCCGCCAAAGATCTCTGAAGTAGAAAATTCATCTATAACCCACTGCCCATAAGCATTTATATTATTTGAAAATTTATATTTCCCCGTAAGTCCGATAATAGCATTCCCTCCATTTTGCCCTGTAGAGAACTCTATAGACCTATAAAAAATGACAGGATTTAGGTAAGCCACATCAAAACCTCTTCCATTATCATTTTGCCATATAACAGATTCAAACAAACCAATATTCAATCTTTTGGTAAGATTTAAACTCAGGTAATGGTTGGCCATATATTTTACTCTATAAGAACCTTCTCCGGAAACCTCTTCCCGAACATCCCTCAATGCCATCCATGTATTTGAATATTTAAGCTTCCAAAACGATGTATTTAATTTTAGATACGGATACGGACTAGCTCCATCGCTCATTAGTAAAGATCTATACCCATCTCCTATAAAATTATCTCCCTGCCCAAACTGAATTGAGAAGAATTCTGATGGCTTATAAGAGATATAACCTTCTGCTACGGGATAATCATATCCATCATCCATAAATTCTTTTGCTACTCCTCTCCCGGGAATTGTTGCAGGACCGCCACTATAAGGAGCTATACTCTCTGCATACCTGTTAAAATAATCTGCGAACCTACCTTGACTTTCATACACTACCGTGTAAAAATTAAAGTTCTTCCCTAGCCCACCTTGAAAAATTGCACCGCGAGTATTGTTATAAGTATAATCTAGATCACTTTGAAAATCTTTTCCTATTTGAAGATCCAAAACTACATCTCCTGTAAACCAATAATTATCCCCTTGAAAAGTTACTAGGTGCTCATTCCATAATTTCCTACCAAACCAAGATTTTTTGTCTTTTAACATTACTTCTGTTTCAGCATCAATATCATAATTTACTGCTACTTCACTATATAAAAAAGGTTTAGAAGCTGTATGAGCATTATTCCCAACTGCATTCATGGCAGCATCAAATCTATTGTAGCGCTCATGAGAAAGTGGAACAAAGAGATTGCTGCTGGAAACCTCACTTTTAAAAGGCTTAGATTTAATTTTTGAGTAAGTGTCTAGAGACTTTTCCTCCTTACTATTTTCTAGAGATGTAGCAACCACGCTGCTAGACACCGAAGAAGTCCTTAGATTTTGATCTAACGGTATTCTTAATGGCATTCTAAACTGCACATACGTAGGTTCACTGTTATAAGTAGCTGGCTTTATTGTAGGTAATTCAGCAAAAACTCTTTTTATCTCCTCTTTTAATTCTGAATATACCGCTTCAGTATACAACACTTTAAACTCCCCCTCTTGAGTTACTTCAAATAACACCATGATCTCCCCATTGTAATTCTCTTCAGAAACTATTTCAGGAAGCACAAATTCTGAAAGGATCTTAGCTCGTAAAGAATTTTTAAAACATGATTCTTGAAGTTCAAAACTAGAATTTTCACATGATGTGAATTCTGGATAGGTTTCAAAATTAGAAAGGTCTTCCTGTGAGTAAGCAGAGATACAAATTAGGAGAAGGAGCAGACTTCCAATATATTTCATAATTAAAACGGCAGTTAATGGGGTAGTAACAGGCGAAAGATAACAAAATTTTTAATGAAGCATTAATTGGTATAAAACGAAAAATTCCCGAATCTAACAGATCCGGGAATTTATATATTTAAAAGTAATTTTTACTTAGTCTTGTACTTGGAATACAATAGGTAAAGAGTACATTACTCCTACCGGCTTACCACGTTGCTTACCTGGTTTCATCTTAGGCAATGCATTTATTACTCTAGCTGCTTCTTGTTCTAATCTTGGGTGTGGAGCTCTAGAACGAACTTCTGTAATATTACCGTTCTTATCTATTTTGAACTGAACGATAATTCTATTAACTCCGCTAAGACCTAACTGACTACCAAGATCTGTATTAAATTTCTTATTAACGAAATCCTGAACTTTTTCGCTCATACATTTCTTACGCTGATCGTTGTTGCTCAAATTTTCACAACCTGGGAAAATCGGCACATCTTCAATAACTGCAAAAGGAACATCTGCAATTTCTTCTTCTACAGGAGCTTCTACTACATCTACTACCTCAACAATTTCTTCCTGACTGGTTTCTGTAGATTGAATTTCAGTTTCTTCAACTTCTTTTTCATCTTCTACAACCTCAATGATTTCCGGCGCCGGTGGTGGTGGCGGTGGAGGTGGTGGAGTATTCAACAATTCTGTAATTGGTATTACTTCATCATCTAGATCTCCTAAATCGAGCTGTCCTGCATCTATATCACTTTTATCATATGTTTTCCATTCAATAGAAACATAAGTTATTGCTAGCACCAGGATAAGACCCAATTGTAGAAAGAGGACACTTCGTTTGGTTAAATCGGCTTTTGGATTTTTCTTGGGTTCCATAATTCGTTAATAATTAATAAGGGTTGCTAAAGTAAAATTTTTTTTCATAAAAATAAATTAATCTTCTGTTTTAAGTGATTAAAAGATTTTTTAAAAAATATAAAGATCAAAAATGCTATTAGAACTCCCAAGCTATTTGCTAGCATATCATACCAATCTGGTGTTCTATAACTAGTTAGAGTTCCTTGTAAAACCTCAATTAACATACCAAAGAGGATTACTAGCACCGCAATTTTTAAAAGATCGGCTTTATAATTACGTTGTTGTGAATTTTTCATTACGTAATAAAAGAACCAAACGCAACCTAAGACTAGATAGGCAGAGGTATGCATCATTTTATCTGTAGGATTAAAGTCTCCCACAGAGATCTTTCCGAGTTTAATAAGTGAGAGGGTAGTTACCACACCGGTATACACCATCGCAATTATTAAAAATATTTTATCCGCCAATTAATTCTTTATAATCTGCTGCACTCAACAAAGAATCTACTTCGCTTTCATCAGTAAAGTTCATTTTAACCATCCATCCGTCTCCGTAAGGATCTGTATTCACCTTTTCAGGAGCATCTTCAAGGCTTTCGTTGAATTCTATGATCTCACCTGTAAGTGGTAAAAAAAGGTCTGATACGGTCTTAACTGCTTCCACAGTTCCAAAAACCTCTTCTTTCTCTAAACTATCACCAACTGTTTCAACTTCTACGTATACTATATCACCCAATTCTCCTTGAGCAAAATCTGTAACTCCAATAGTTGCAACATTACCTTCAATTTTCACCCATTCGTGATCTTTGGTATACTTTAATTCTTGCGGAATATTCATAAAATTTGTTTTATAAGATGACAAAGTTAATTTTTTATTATGTCTGTTCAAAGAGCATTTAATTAATTTCCGAAATTATATCTAAGGGTGATCCCAGACCTAATAGTGGTTTGAGGAAAAGCTGTAGATACTGCGTATTCAGAAAAGGTATGTTCGTAATAAAATAGCGCTGTTAGGTTCTTGGAAAGTGCATAATCTGTCTTAAAGTTCACTGCCCAAATGTCTTGTCCTGCAACAACTTGATTATTATCCAGATCTAAATATCTAATTATATTAATGTTCTTTCTGTAAGATACATCTGCTTTAAAATTAAGGTCACTGCTCAATAACCTATTCTTACCTCCTATTTTAGTAGAGATCTTTAGATCTTTTATTCTATACCCTAAACCTAAAATATATTCATTTCCCTTAATCTCTGTGAGCAGGTTATTATCAAAACTTAAGGATAATGCTCTGTCTTTCCTAACCTCTGCCAAAATTCGAATAGCATTGGTAGTTTCCATATCTAATTTAACTAGGGGACTAAACATTTCTGTAAGGTTTACATTGGCGAATAGGATTTTATTCTTATAATCTCCAGCTTGATTTAGTTCTAAAGGGTTGGAATTGTTATAATCTAAATTAGTTTGAAATTGATTGATAGTATAACCCGCCTTATAGCCATGATTTAATGAGAATCTTTTGAAATTCTTTTTAAACCAATCTACTCGCATTAGTCCGGTATATTTTATATCCCAGTTTGGTAATGGAAAACTTCTAAAAGCACCCAATTTAACACTCGATGCATTTTGACCGGAATATGCAGCAATAAATGCAGGTAGTAGTACTGCCTGATTGGTCTTACCATAACCTATAGGATACCCCTCTTCATCTACATCATTAGGATTTGCTCCATTCTGCGCTGCAAGTCTTTTTGCTACTGATATTCTGTTGTCTCTAAAGGTTTGAAAGGTTTCAGAAAAATCTTCAGTATTACTATCAAAAGCAGAACCTATAAGGATAGTTGAAATATTAAAATTCCCATAGGTGTAAGGATTCAAAGATCTATACTGAAAACTTACAGGGTCTACCTGATAATTTTCAGAATAACTTTCTGAATAAATTCTATTAGCACTAAGATCTATTGTAAGATCTGGTATAAAGCTGATGGAACTTTGAAGGTCTAATTGAGTATTCTTAACAGCAGTATATTGTTGATTGAACTCCTGGTACATAGTAAGCCAACCTTTTCGTGCTGCCAAGTATCTAACATCTGCCTGAGAACCCAGCGTAAAACCAGTAGTTGGCATAAGCGTTCCCATAAAACCAACACTTGGCGTATATCCTGGTATATAAATACCTTCATTCTTTCTATAATTAACCTGCAATCTTTTAATGGCCGTAACCAATCCTATAAAAGTATTATAAGATCTATCACTCTTTCTTGTCTCCGGCTCTTTCTTAACATTAGATTTTTTACCATCTAAGGTTGGAACTCCAGAGTTTCTATCTTTTATACTAGCAGTTTTAGAGGTTCTAGGCGTAAGATCAAAATATTTATAAAGATCTGGCATATTCAAACTAGCATTAATTTGATGTACGTTAGAATTCTGAACAGAATTTCCAAGATCTGGAATGCCTTCTAGATCATCAAAGATCTGAGATCCACGTTGCCATTGAAAATCTGCTGTATAAGAATAGGTAGCTTTTACAAATCTTAGCACAGGGATCTTAGCAAAAGGCAGCTCGTAATTAACCTGTAAAGTCTGGAAATGCTGGTTAGGGGTTCCTATATTAAAAAAGCCATCCCAAACGTCTACACTGTTATCTACATTGTTATCTTCATCTATATAATTTCTAATGATCCTGTTATTGGTAGCATTAAAACTGAATTGTAAAGATCTTGTTAGGTTGTAATTTACACGATATTGCCAATCGAACATATAATTTCTTTGATATAAAGTTGGGATACCTATATCATTGTTATCTAAACTGAGTTCTCTAAACTTCTGCTCGTTATATTGTCTTATGATATTAGAACCAAAGGAAATATTACTTGGCAGCGGATTGATATTGAAATCTCTAAAAACTGCATAATAATCGCTGCTATCTAAAGCTTTTACATTTTTTAAAGGTTCTAATTGCCATGGAGCAAAGCTGTAATCGTAAGTTGCACCCGCTCTCACATTCTGACTCAAAGATTCTTCTACTTCAAAATCTCTATGATCTACCTGATTATAAGAAGTTGAAACTGTAAAATTCTCAATATCATAAGGCATAGGCTTTTTTTCACCTACACGATCTTTTCGAAGACCAATCACATTTACACTTTCTCGTTTTGTGTAATATTGAGATTGTTCTTTTACCTTTTTTCTTTCATCTGCATCTGTAATACCATCCAGTCTTGCATCTAGTTCCAGATCAAGAAATTCCTGATCGTACTTTGGAGTAATCAATTCTTCTCCTCGACTATAGTTAAAAGGAATTCTTACTCCCCACTGTTGAGGCAATACCTGCCCAACGTTAATATTGGTAACAACATCATATTGCTGGAGATCTTCTCTACTACGCTGATTTGGACCTTGATCTAAAGTCCCAAAACCTATAGTACTTCTTTTTCCGGTAGCAGAAATAGTTGCAAAATCTGCAATATTAGCATCCATATTAATGATACCTGCCCATCCACCTTTGTTATCTAACTCAGAAAGTCTAAGCTCATTGAACCATACTTCACCACAAAGGTCTGTTGCACTTGTATTTGGAGAACCATTTTTAACTCCTAACATTAATAGTCTTACATTTCCAAAGCTTGGGTTTCCCTTTATACCAATTCTAAGTTCTCCCATTTGATAAGGATCATTTGCTTCTACAGAACTTAGGTCTTCATTAAAGTAATTTACTTCTGTAGGTCTATAAATAGGATTTCCTAAAACGGTGGTTTTTACTTGTTGTAATAATTCTAAAGAAAGTTCTAATCTATTGTCTTCAGGCCAGATCTCAGAATCTTGAGTAGCTCCAAATCGAGTTGCAGCTAAAGGAATTTCAATTTGATAATAGTTATCGGTAAAATCTGTTCCCATCCTAATAAATGCAACTAATTGCCCGTCTTTTAAAGCAATTTCATTCACCAAAGATTCTGCATGCAGAAACATTTCCAAATTTTTGTATTGACGCATGTCTATTTGAAAATTCTTATACACCGCTCTAGCATCCTGGGCCTCAAGCCCACATGTTCTTAGCGATAGCGATTGCTCGTTCTGTCTTATATTGGTATTGTTACTAAAAAGCTCTTCTCTTTGCACTCCCGGAGGCAATACATAAGGAACAGGCTCTCTATTTTCATTTTCTTCGATATTTACAGAGGAAACTTCAAAAAGAGTACCCTCATCATTTACAGGTTGATTAAGATTTTCTTCATCTAAGCTCTGATTATATCTTCTATAATCTCCTCGCACTAAATCCATAGTACCAAAACGCAAGATGGTCTTTTGATTGAAATCTGAAAGTAACAATCTCATAAATCTGATAGATCTAAAATCTGCAATTCCTCCTACAGCATCTGTAGGTTTAAAGATTGGCACCTTAAACTGAACCCATCTCACCGGAAGATCCTGCCCATTTGGTAAAGGTGCAGTCACTTCTTTAACATCTGTAATATAAGGGCTGTTGTCTATATTCATTCCAGGAAATACGCGAACATCATATTTGAAATAACTGTTGATGGTATTCATCGTGTTATCTCTATTCAAATCTTCTGTAGTAGGCAGTGTAGTATTACCACGATCTGTGTCTCCTAAATTTGGTGGTGAATTCCCATCTGTTCCGTTGTAATTTCTATATCTATCTATAATACTTCCCGTACTATTTAAGAAATACTGATAATTATCTGCAGCTGGATCTGGTAAACTGGAGAAATTTGGAAATCTCAAGGCCTCTCCGGTATCATCCAAACCATCAAAACCTACATCTTGATTAGTTCTTTCTTGCCCTTGCGTATCAAAAGCATATATTAAAGATTGGTCTGCAGGAACTCTACCAAAATCTGTAGTAACCACATCCTGATCTCCGCCATTTGCTGGTAATCCATTTTCATATTGCTTTCTTCCGTCTTTTAAAACATCTTCAGAAATATTACCTAAGTTAAAAGTGATAGTACCTCCAGAATTGGTAGCATTTTCAGAATATATAAATGGATCCATCATCCAGAATTCTATAAACTCAACGTTAGATTGTTCAAAATTGGTAGAATTCAAGGCTTTAGAAATACCTCCAAAGTTCCCTTTTGGGTTATCTAGGGTATTGCTATTTGCTGCTGCTGGTCTAAAGTTATAAGGCCCACGCTCCGTTGGGAAATAGGCAAGATCCATCGTATAGATAACTTGCGGTTGACCCTGAATAACATCGGTATTTGGAAAGATCTCATTTAAGAAAACTCTTCTGGAAGCATAGCTTGAAAGGTCTACATCTGTTATTCCATCTGGTCTTCGACTGCTGTAAAAAACAGGATCTATGGTGTACCAAGACATTTTCGCTCTCTTATATCCCGAAGCCAGATCTCCATTAGCAAGATTACCTCCAAATTCTAATGGCACACTAGAAAGCTCCCAACTTAATGGGTTGTTGATAGAAATTGAGGTTTGAGATGCCTCAAAATCGTCTATATAAGTAGTAGCTTTTTGATCAAAATCATTAACATTTGGTGCTCCCGGTTGCAAGTATGCAAACTCTCCACGAATAGAGAAATTAGAAGGAACATCGGTATCTATATTAGGTAACTTATTTACCAATCTTGTTAAGAATGGTACCTCTGTACTATACGCAGCATTTAGTCCATAAATACTATTATTAACTGGCTCATAACTGTAATTGGCTTTTTGTGTTAGAGGCCGTTCTCTTAAATTTAAGAACGTTCCTCCTACCAATAAATTTTCATTGAATTGATGCTCTACATTAATTCCTGTAAATCTTTTGGATTGCTGACCGAATAATGCGTTATTCTCTGTAGAAACCTGAATAGGAATATTAGAAGCTAACAACGCATCATCTAGGATCTGAACTCTACCCAACTGATAATTCACTACATAATCTACACCTTCTTGTAATATCCTACCTCCAGCCGTTACCGTTACAGAACCTTGTGGCAAATTAAAACCAATAGGAATTCCTTCAACCTCAGAAGACTTATAACGTCCTTTTAACTGAAACTTATTCTTGTCTGCTCCTTCTTGCTCTGCCTGGATCTTAGTTGTTCTATATAATGATCTAAACACATACTCTGCCTGGTTGGGATTGTATGTCTCCGGAAGGTTATAATCTTCTCCACCACTGTTAGGCGTATTATCTAATTTATTAAAAAGGTACTCTCCAAAAGGTTCTACCGTGGTAAATATTGCCAATCCATTTCTAGGATTAATTGTAATCCCTGGCACATAATCAAAGAAACCATCTCCTCCATTTACAGGATCATTATTAGTATTTAAATTATCTAAATTGAATACTCTTAATAAGGTTGTTTGATCTACATCTTCTGGCAACGGCGCTCCATTTACCGGAGAAATATAGTTTTGCGGTTGTGGATCTGTGTAAAGAATATTTAATCTGAAATCGTCATTCTCAAGATTAAAAGCCCCAAGACTATAGATGTTCTTCATCATCAAATCCCATATTGGTTCCTTTACATTGGTAACCGTACTCTTTAAAAGCTTTACTACCAGATTTTGATTTATCCTTGCACCATTGGCATCTGCCTGCGTATTAGCATCTACTCCATCATTTGCAAATTCTCCAACCTGATAGACCTGGCCATTTACAGTGTATTGATAAGCAACTGCTAAAACCTCATCATTGCTTAATCTCTGATTAAGAGAGATATACCCCAGACGTTTATCAATAGTATATTCATTTGGTTGAAGTTGTCTGGCATTTTCCAATTTGGCATAATCTGTACCTTCTGAAACTATTAAGCTACCAAAACCACTTTGCACAGTTGAGATCTCTCTAATCGCCGAATTTAAAATAGATTCTGCAGCCCCATTAATTCCAAAAGGGTTAAGATCGTTGTTAGAGTTATTTGGAAATGCTCCAGCAGGTTTATTAAAGAACCCTCCCGGAAGATTTTCCAATCCAATATTCCCGGGAATGTTTGTTTCCCCAAGATCCTGAATACCTACAATATTTCTGGTGTCATTTAAATTCTGAACATTATTGGTTCGGTTTGTTACCCACACCTGTATTCTCTGAATTTGAATATTGTTGTTTATAAATGGATAATTCTCCAAAGATCTATCATAGTTATCTCTAAAATAATGAGCTAAAAAAAAGTGCCTGTCCTGATCGTAATCTATAGCAAATTTCTCGAACTCTTCAATAGTAGCTCCACCTTCAACATTCACTGTTCTTCTTTCTGATTTTTGTTCAGAAAAAACTCCGGTAATCCTGGTCTTTCCAAATTGCAATTCAGTTTTGAAACCAAACAGACTTTGAGCACCTTGAATTAGCGCGCTGTTTAAAGGCATATTTACGTTTCCTACTTCTATCTTTTGAATGATATCATCTTCATTTGGAGTGTATTCCAATTTCAGCTGATTTTGAAAATCGAAGGTAGACTCAGTATCATAATTTGCAAGAACCTGTAGCCTGGTACCAACCTTACCCAATAAACTCAACTGAATTCTTTGATCAAAATCGAAGGTAAGATTGCTTCTGTTTCTTGGTGAGAAAGCAGGATTATCTTGCTTGGTGTACAGTAAACCAAGATCCATGGCTACACTACCCTGAGGCACTACTTCTATCTCTCTTCCTCCAAAAATACTTTCAAAAAAACCTGAGTTTACATAATAACTTGGTAACGCATCTCGTTGCGCATCTGGATCTGCATCTCTATTTTGGGCAATAGCATTGTTCTTCTGCTTAAAATAGTCTCGTATCTCTTCCTGAATTACTAATTGCTGATACTCCTCTGGAGTTAGCACTAATGGAATGGAAAGATTATAAGCCCCTAATTTTTCTGTATAGATATATCTATCCAGCACAGGATCATATTCATACCCGGAAGAAATATTGGCAGGATTAGGCAGATTTAAAGTACCACGAACATAACCGGTTCTGGTAGAATCTTGTGCAACTTCTGGCTCCTGAGCATATAAATGAAGAGGAAACGCAAGAAACAAGAAGGCGCCAAGCAGATAAAAATGATGCAAGTTCAGGTAATTATTCCTCAATTTTAATCAAAATGAAATTATAAATTCTTTAAGGCTAATTTGATGATCGTCTCCACGGTAGGGTCTGTGGTTTCTTTCATTATTTTGTCTACAACTTTCTCGGCTGGTTTTCGAGCAAAACCTAAAGTTTCTAAAGCAGATAACGCTTCTTCTTTGTTGGTATTGCTCTGAGAAATGAAAACTTCTCCTTCTCCAAACACTTTTAACACCTTGTCTTTTAGATCTAAAATAACTCGTTGAGCAGTTTTTGCACCTATTCCTTTTATACTTTGTATGGTTGCTGCATCCCCAGATGCAATAGCGTCAATAATATTTTTAGGCTCCAAAGAAGATAACATAGTTCTTGCTATACTAGCACCAATACCAGATACAGAGATCAATAATCTAAACAATTCTCGTTCAGATTTTTCCATAAACCCAAATAGAGTCTGTGAATCTTCTTTTACTTGTAAATGAGTATATATGCTAATAGCTTCTGAAGCGCTATTTAGAAGTGAAAATGTATGCAAGGATATATGTACAAAATATCCCACCCCGTTGCAGTCTATTACAACATGGGTGGGATTTTTTTCTATCAATTGCCCCTTTAAATGATGAATCATGTATGGATAAAATGTTAGTATCCAAATGTACTAAAATAATACGGAGCTCCAAGAAAATATCAAAATTCAGAAAAAAGCTTAAATAGCTTATTTACTGCGCTTTTGCTTTTCCTGAGCATCAATAACTGCAATGGCAGCCATATTTACAATTTCTTCAACACTAGCACCTAATTGAAGGATGTGAACCGGCTTGTTCATCCCCATCATAATAGGTCCTATAGAGTCTGTTTTATTCAACTCTTTAATAAGCTTGTAAGTTCCATTTGCAGATTCTAAGTTTGGAAAGATCAAAGTATTTACTTTTTTACCCACCAATTTAGAGAATGGAAACTTACTTTCTAGCATTTCTCTATTAAGTGCAAAGTCTACCTGTATCTCACCATCTACTTTTAGATCTGGAAAAGCTCTATGTAAATACTTTACAGCGGTCTTCACTTTTTGAGCTCTCTCATGTTTGGAAGACCCAAAATTGGCATAAGAGATCATTCCTATAACCGGCTCCATACCAAATAATTTTACCGTTTTAGCGGTCATCTGAGCGATCTTAGCTAGATCTTTGGCAGAAGGATCTATGTTTATAGAAGTATCACTTATAAATAAAGGCCCCCTAGAAGTATTCATAAGGTTGGTTGCTGCAACTCTATCTATACCTTTAGCCATCCCAATAAGCTCTAACATAGGTTTTACCACTGTTGGATAAGCTCTAGAATACCCAGAAAGGAGCGCATCTGCATCTCCTACATTCACCATCATTGCTGCGAAATAATCCCGTTGGCGCATTAACTTCTGAGCATCATATTTGGTAACGCCATTTCTATATCGTGCTTTCCAGTATACATCTGCATAAGAATTTCGTCTCTCTTTTTCTTCATCTGATTTTGGATCTACAATTAAAATATTGTCATGATCAAAATCTATTTCATTCATCAATTCTATAATAACCTCTTTGCTACCTAAAAGTATAGGTACCGCAATTCCCTCCTCATGAACAATTTGGGCTGCTTTAAGTACATCCAAGTGATCTGCTTCTGCAAAAACCACCATTTTAGGTTGAGATTTTGCTCGGTTCATCAACAACCTGGAAACCTTATTATCATTCCCCATTCTTTCCAGTAGCTCGTCTTCATAACGCTCCCAATCTAGAATAGGACTTTTCGCCACTCCACTTTCCATTGCTGCTCTTGCTACTGCAGGAGGAACTTTAGCTATCAATCGAGGATCAAAAGGTTTCGGAATGATATATTCCGGACCAAAATTAAGTTTGGTTTCGTTATAAGCAATGTTCACTTGCTCCGGCACAGGCTCCTTCGCCATAGCTGCCAATGCTTTTACTGCCGCCATTTTCATAGCTTCATTGATCTTTGTGGCTCTAACATCTAAAGCTCCCCTAAAGATATATGGAAATCCAAGAACATTATTTACCTGATTAGGATGATCACTTCTTCCTGTTGCCATTATAAGATCTTTACGTGTAGCAACAGCAAGATTATATTCAATCTCTGGATCTGGATTTGCCATTGCAAAAACAATGGGCCTTTTAGCCATGGTCTTTAGCATAGCTGGAGTTACAATATCTTTAACCGAAAGCCCTACAAAAACATCGGCATCTTTCATAGCCTCTGTTAGCGTATCTATTTTTCTTTTAGTTGCAAATTCTAATTTTTCAACAGAAAGATTAGTTCTATCTGCACGAATTACACCTTTACTATCTAACATTACGATATTCTCAGACTTCGCACCAAAGGCTTTGTACAGTTTAGTACAGGAAACAGCAGCTGCTCCGGCTCCACTAATTACTATTTTAACCTTTTCTATTTTTTTCTTAGCAAGTTCTAAGGCATTTATAAGAGCTGCGGCAGAAATGATAGCAGTACCGTGCTGATCATCATGCATCACCGGAATATCCAATTCTTCTTTTAATCTTCTTTCTATCTCAAAAGCTTCCGGAGCTTTAATATCTTCTAAATTGATGCCTCCAAAGGTTGGAGCAATATTCTTAACAGTTGCTATAAAAGATTCTACATCTTTAGTATCTACCTCAATATCAAAAACATCTATATCTGCAAAGATCTTGAACAAAAGTCCCTTTCCTTCCATTACAGGTTTAGATGCTAATGGACCAATATCTCCTAATCCAAGAACTGCTGTTCCGTTTGAAATAACAGCTACTAAATTTCCTTTAGCGGTATATTTATAAGCATTTTCTTTATCTTTTTCTATCTCCAAACATGGTACTGCAACACCTGGAGAATAAGCCAAAGAAAGATCTCGTTGGGTTGCATATTTTTTGGTGGGAACTACTTCAATTTTTCCCGGTTTTGGTTTGGCGTGATAAACCAGTGCCTCTCGTCTTTTACTATCCTTACTCATAATCTAATTTTGTGGCTGAGAAACAAAGGTAACAAGCTTTACTTTTTTCAGGTATATAAATATCAAATACTTTACACCTAATATTTATCAAGAAATTAGGTCAACTCTTAAATATCCAATTTCTCTAGCTCCTCCATATCATGAATAATTGCCTCAATTCGTTTAATTAATTTACCATAGACTACATGAGTACTTAATTTATAACTGAGCACTCCTAAACCAGACAATAGAAGCGCAATAGCTACTACTATAAGAATTTGAAAAGACATATCTGCGCCCATAAAACTAGACATTAAAGGTGTACCTTGAAAATACAACCAATAAGCCGGAATAATAAGTATAGGCAGCCCTATTGCTAATAATTTGGTATAAAACCTCTGAATAGCTTTTAACTGTGTATCATAATTTATTAAATACAAATAGGTGTTCGCGCTTGAATTAAATCCGTCCACTTTCTTCAACATTTTTTTATTCAGAAAGAATAATAAAATCAGTAAAGCTCCTAAATAAAACCCTAGTAGCATCTTACCTAAAAAAACAAATAATCCAAATAGAACTAGAGCCATTGGAATAAGACTAAGGTTATCCCATTTAGATTCGGACTTGATCTTATCAATTATCAGCTTGGATTTTTTCGTATAGAGATCCTTAACTAAAGGTGATTTTAAACTTTTATCAGATTCAAAACCTTCTTTCCATATATTTTCAATAGATCTTTCCATCAAGTAATGTCTTTAATTTTTTCTTAATTCTAGTGATTTTAACTCCGATGTTATTGGGCGATAAACCTATTATTTCTGCTATTTCTTGGTATGAATTTTCTTCTAAGTAAAGCAGTATGATCGCTCTGTCTAGTTCTGAAAGCTTTTTTATAGCTATGTAAAGAAGTTTAAGAGATTCGTCATTGAAGGGATTCAGATCATTAGGTGTAACAGTAGCAAGATCTTTTAGTTCCACACTTTTCTTATTTACTTTCTTATCCTTCTTAAGCAGGGAAAGTGAAACATTTAAAGAAATTCGGTAAACCCAAGTAGACCATTTGGAATCACCCTTAAAATTCTCCCGACTTTTCCATAGCTGAAGACAAACTTCTTGGTAGTAATCCTGAAAATCTTCTTCAGTATCCGTATATGCACGACATATCTTAATGATTATTCCGGCATAAGGCAAAATGAACTGTGTATAGAAATCTTTACTCAAACCTTCTTTTAATAGATTAGTTATGAAAAGTTGAGTTTATTACAGTTGTGTACATAAAAATTAAAATCTTACTTTTTCAAGAAATCAATATTCCTTCTAAGACCTTCAAACTTGGTTCTTTTTACGGCAGACTTTTTAAAAATTTCATTGAAAGTTTCTTTGGTAAGTTCTTCCCAGTCTTTCTTAGAATTATCTAATAACCGTAGATTCGGATTGAATAATGGTTCGTTATGAGGTTGTGAAAATTTATTCCACGGACAAACATCCTGGCAAACATCACATCCAAACATCCAATCGTTAAATTGATCTTTATAGGAATTTGGTAATTCATTTTTCAATTCTATGGTAAAGTAGGAAATACATTTACTGCCATCTACTTTATAGGGTTCTACTATGGCCTGCGTTGGGCATGCATCTATACAAGCAGTACAACTTCCACAGTGGTCTGTAACCGGAGTGTCATATTCCAGCTCGAGATCTACAATAAGTTCAGCTATAAAATAATAAGAACCTACTTGCTTTGTTAATAGATTAGCATTCTTTCCTATCCAGCCTAACCCGCTTCTTGCTGCCCATGCTTTATCTAATACCGGAGCTGAATCAACAAAAGCTCTTCCATCTACCTCTCCAATTTCATCCTGAATGTACTTGAGTAGATTTTTGAGCTTATCTTTTATTACAAAATGATAATCTGTACCAAAGGCGTATTTACTGATCTTATAAGTATCCTCTCGCTGAAATTCTGAAGGATAATAATTAAGCAATAAAGAAATCACACTTTTTGATCCTTCTACCAGTTTTGTTGGATCTAACCGCTTATCAAAATGATTTTCCATGTAACTCATTTCACCATGCATATTCTTTTGAAGCCAAGTTTCCAATCTTGGAGCCTCTTCTTCTAAAAATTCTGCTTTGGAAATACCACAAGACATAAAACCGAGGCGTTTCGCTTCGGTTTTTATCAATTCTGAATATTTAGATTTTTGCAACATTTAGCTATCGCTTTTGAAACTTCAAAATAGCATTTTTAGGTTTTAAAGTTATGAGAGGTAAAATTTCTATAGGTGTTGTTTTTGGTTCTATTTTGTAATTGCTTACCACCTTTGAGACTGCAAGTATCATTTCAAACATAGCAAAGTTGTTTCCAATACATTTCCTTGGACCTGCTCCAAAAGGTGCGTAATACGGTGTGTGCAAATATGGATCTGAATCTGAAAATCTTTCAGGATCAAATTTCTCCGGATTTTCCCAATGATCTTTGTGCTTATGGATCTCGTGAAAAGAGAATAGCAAATTGGAACCTTTAGGAATTTCCAAGCCTTCAAAAGAATCATCTTCTAAATTTATCCTATCTATAAAATAAGCCGGAGGATATAATCGCATAGTCTCCTCGATAACCTTCTTGGTATAACTACAAGCCTGAATAAATTCCATTAATGTATGAGTTTCTTGCTTAGCCTTCAAACTCTCCTCATAGATCTTCTGTTGAGATTCTGGATTTCTAGCTAACAACTCTGCAGCAAAAGTGAGCGCATTAGAAGTAGTTTCATGACCAGCAGTAAACAATATCAAGATCTCATCTATTAATTGTTCTTCATCCATTTCATTACCATCCTCATAGCGTGCATCTAACAGCATATCTAAAAGATCGTTCTCTCTTATATCGCTTTCTTTTCTGGCTTTTACCAGCTTTTTAAGGATTACTCTTGCCTCATCTGTAAGATCTGTGTGCTTTTTAATTTCACCTCCATACTTAAACCATAAACTCAAGAAAGGTTGACGCAGTTCTCTCACTAACATTTTCTGGGCTGCTTCTGTGATAAATTGTAGCCTAGCAATGTCTTTATCTCCAACTGCACTGCTAAACAAAGATTTGACAACTGTCTGAAAAGCAAGATCATTAAAAACTGGAAATATATCAACATCCCTATCGGTTTGGATCTTATCCAGTTCTGTAAGTATCGCTTTGTGAATACTCTCCAACAGTAAAGTAAGCTGCTTTTTATGAAAGGCAGGCTGTATCAATTTTCGTTGCTTTTTCCAATGATCTCCCTCTGCAGTAAGCAATCCTCTCCCTACATATTTTACCAGATCTTTGGTTTGAATAGGAGACTTTGTATAATTTTTTTGATTTTTTTGAAGTACATATTCCGCCAGATAGGCATCTCTAGAAAAAATTACAGATTTTCCGGGACCTATAATCAATCTAAATGTATCTCCATGCTTCTCAAAATTACTGTGATGAAAAGGCAACGGATTCTTAAGAATATTGGAAGCATGTTTTAAGAACTCTAAAAATGAAACCTTGGGGATGTTCCTTTTATCCATTACAATACTATATTTAACAGTTAATTTAAAGCTATGAGCTGGTTCAACTAATTGATATTTCGAGTAAGAATCTGCTAAATATTAATTTTCTTCCACTTCTTCTATAGCACTCTCCCAATTTGAAGCAATAATTTCTTCTTTCTTTATCAGATTCCCTGAAGTAGTAAGTTGATATTGATCTTTTCCTGAGTTCTTGAGTTCCCAAATGATATCTTCTGCTTCCGGAAACG
This sequence comes from Gillisia sp. Hel_I_29, assembly GCF_000744275.1. NCBI lineage: Bacteria > Pseudomonadati > Bacteroidota > Flavobacteriia > Flavobacteriales > Flavobacteriaceae > Gillisia > Gillisia sp. Hel_I_29. The sequence continues at coordinate 97,154 of NZ_JQLP01000005.1, read as the reverse complement.
CAACCTTCCCTTCCATTTGATCTGCAAACAATCTCTTAACAATATTTCTATCAGACAAACCATCATTAAACAATCTTAAGATCTCCTCCTTAGTAAGGCTCGAATCTTTAGTATCTGCTGATATTATGGAGCAGTTTATAATTGTAGCACTAGAACTTGGAAACTTACCGTTATATGCTTTAAATAATAATTGTGTAATATGAAACAATGGAGCCTGTAGGTCCATATCTGGATACTCTTCACAAACCGTATCCATTAACATGTCATTTGAAATCTGCTCGATCTGACCATCAGATAATTGATCACCCAATTTATACTCTAAAACTACCTTTGCAGCTTCAGATGGTTCAAAATCTGTAATTGCCATGAAGAGCAATTCTCTCAAATTTTCAGGTTTCGAATCTTGGGCGTCTGGATAATTAAATTTATCTAGTAAAGAAATATAATCTTCACTACTCCAATATTCTCGAATCTCATCTACAGTCTGAACGTTCGCTATATTTATTATGTATTTCGTCTTCATCATTAATTTCTTGTTGATAGATTTACAATCTTTTCCTAAGAATAACCATTTAAAATCAACTAACTATTAATATAATGCCAAATTTCAATTGAAGTTAAACATAGAAGGTTTATCATTTATATAATAAAGATGTACAGGTTCTATACAACCATTAAAACAAGCCACCTTGAGTAGCTCCTTTTATCCTGCCTAAATGTCTATAAGCAGCTTCTGTTACTTCCCTACCGCGTGGTGTTCTAAAGATAAATCCTTGCTGAATTAGAAAAGGCTCATAAACTTCCTCAATAGTTTCAGCATTCTCACTAACCGCAGTTGCAAGAGTAGTAATACCCACCGGCCCTCCTTTAAATTTATCTATAATGGTGGTTAATATTTTATTATCCATTTCATCTAATCCATGAGCATCTACATTCAATGCTTTTAAGCTGAATTTAGAGATCTCCATATCAATCTTTCCATTGCCTTTAATCTGAGCAAAATCACGAACTCTCCTCAGTAGTGCATTGGCAATTCTTGGTGTACCCCTACTTCTACCCGCAATCTCTATGGCTGCGTCCATAGTTATTGGCACTCTTAAGATCTCTGCGCTACGTTCTAAAATGGTAGAAAGCAATTCTGTAGTGTAATACTGAAGTCTACTAGAAATACCAAATCTTGCTCTCATAGGAGCAGTAAGCAAGCCAGATCTTGTGGTAGCTCCAATTAAGGTAAATGGATTCAGGTTTATCTGAACTGTCCTTGCGTTAGGCCCACTTTCGATCATGATGTCTATCTTATAATCTTCCATCGCAGAGTATAGATATTCTTCTACTATAGGACTTAATCTATGGATCTCATCTATAAATAGAACATCTCTTTCTTCAAGATTGGTAAGTAACCCTGCAAGATCTCCTGGTTTGTCTATAACAGGACCTGAGGTAACTTTTATCCCAACTTGCAATTCATTGGCTAAAATATGGGCTAGAGTGGTCTTACCAAGTCCCGGAGGACCATGAAATAAGGTATGATCTAAAGCTTCTCCACGCTGATTTGCAGCTTCAACAAAGATCTTAAGATTCTCCAATACTTGATCCTGACCAGCAAAATCATCAAAACTTAAAGGCCTTAAAGCTCTTTCAATATCAAACTCTTCTGAAGAAAAATTATCTCCTGATGCGTCCAGATTCTCGTTCATACAATGTGGTATATTTTAATATCTAAAATGAGATGCTAACAAAGATAAAAGAAAAAAGCCTCTTCAAAATGAAAAGGCTTTTTATATTATAAGTAGAGAATTTTCTAATGATTCATCTCTTCTTCATTCTCTTGAAGTGGTACGTCCTGCGGGACGAAATCCTGACCAGCAATTACATATTCTCCATCTTCGTTGACCTTAGAATAATCGTAAGGCCATCTGTATACTGATGGTATAGCTCCAGGCCAGTTACCGTGAATATGCTCTACCGGAGTAGTCCATTCTAATGTGGTTGCATTCCAAGGATTCTGAGTAGCCTTCTTTCCGAAGAACATAGAACTAAAGAAATTATATAAGAATACTAATTGAACGATTGCAGTTATAATAGCAAAAACAGTTATGATAACATTTACATCTGCCAAATCATCAAAGTATGGAAATGCTGTATTCGTATAATATCTTCTTGGAAGACCTGCCATTCCAATAAAGTGCATTGGGAAGAATACCCCATACGCTCCAACAGCAGTTACCCAGAAATGAATATATCCTAAGTTCTTATTCATCATTCTACCAAACATTTTTGGAAACCAGTGGTATACACCAGCTAACAAACCGTAAAGTGCAGATATCCCCATTACAAGGTGGAAGTGAGCAATTACGAAATAAGTATCATGAACGTTGATATCTAAAGTACTATCTCCCAAAATAATTCCTGTTAGACCTCCAGTAATGAAGGTAGAAACGAAACCTATAGAAAATAACATAGCAGGGTTCATTTGCAGATTTCCCTTCCATAAAGTTGTGATCCAGTTAAAAGCTTTTACAGCAGATGGAATTGCAATTAACAAAGTTGTAAAGGTAAAAACAGATCCTAAGAAAGGATTCATACCAGACACGAACATGTGGTGTCCCCATACAATTGTAGATAGAAATGCAATTGCCAATATAGATGCTACCATGGCTCTATAACCAAATATTGGTTTACGTGCGTTGGTTGCCATAATTTCTGATACAAGCCCCATTGCCGGAAGTATAACGATATATACTTCAGGGTGCCCTAAGAACCAAAATAAGTGCTCAAATAATACTGGAGAACCACCTTGATGACTCAACACTTCTCCTTGTATAAAAATATCACTTAAGAAGAACGAGGTACCAAAACTTCTATCCATTATAAGTAACAATGCTGCAGATAATAATACAGGGAAAGAAACAACCCCAATAATAGCTGTTACAAAGAATGCCCAAATTGTAAGAGGAAGTCTAGTCATAGACATTCCAATAGTTCTCATATTGATAACGGTAACTATATAGTTTAAAGATCCTAATAAAGAGGAAGCAATAAATACAGCCATAGCACTTAACCAAAGAGTCATACCAAGACCAGAACCTCCAATAGCCTGTGGCAATGCACTAAGCGGCGGATAAATGGTCCAACCTGCTGAAGCGGGTCCTGCCTCCACGAAAAGAGAACTAAGCATAATTACACAAGAAACAAAGAATAACCAGTAAGATACCATGTTCAGAAATCCTGACGCCATATCTCTTGCACCAATTTGAAGTGGTATTAAAAGGTTACTAAATGTTCCACTTAAACCTGCGGTTAATACAAAAAATACCATGATAGTACCATGTATAGTTACAAGCGCTAGGTAGATCTCCGGAGACATAACACCATCTGGTGCCCATTTTCCTAAAAGTGCCTTAAAGATCCAGAAAGATTGCTCTGGCCATGCCAGTTGCATTCTAAAAAGAATCGACATTAATATACCGATAACACCCATTAACAAACCTGTTATAAGGTATTGTTTAGAGATCATCTTATGGTCTGTACTAAAAATGTACTTTGTAATAAAGGTTTGCTTATGATGATGCCCATGATCATCATGTGCGTGATCTAGCGTTGCGTGTCCTGCTGCTGACATAACTTTAAATCTTTAACTTTTAGTTTTCTTCTTTTTCTTCTACTGCTGATGCCACTTCTAAGTTCTCTTTTGGAGCATCTCCAACAGAATCTTCAGTATCTTGTGGTGCCATAGCATCCTTAAATGTTTGCTGTTCTTTTATCCAAGCATCATAATCTTCTTGAGACTCAACAACAATCTTCATTTGCATATTATAGTGACCTTGTCCACAAATCTTATTACATAAAAGATAGTAATCAAATTCGTAAGAATCTAAAGGAGCTTCACCTTCAGCCATTAACTTTTTAGAATTGTCTTTTCTAATTTCGTTAATGTTATCAACCTTTTCTACCATATATTCAGAGGCTCTCATCTCTTCCGTAGTGATAGAAGGAGTAAAACCAAACTGAGTGATCATTCCAGGAACTACGTTCATTTGAGCTCTAAAGTGAGGAAAATAAGCGGAGTGTAAAACATCTTGAGATCTAAGTTTAAAAACTACTGGCTTCCCAACTGGTAAGTGTAATTCTGTTGTAACCTTGTCATCCATAGCATAAGGATCGCTTTCATCTACCCCTAATTGATTTACACCCTCAATAAACCTAACATTGGCTTTACCTAAAGTATTATCATCACCAGAATATCTAGCTCTCCATGCAAATTGATATGCATAAAGCTCTACAACCATTGGATCTTCGTCTTCATTAATGTTCATAATATCAGACCAAGTGAACAACCCGTAGATTATAAGTCCGGCTAATACAATTACAGGTATAATGGTCCAGATGAATTCTAACTTATCATTATCTGCAAAGAACAAAGCCTTCTGCCCTTTCTTACCTGTATACTTTATAGCGAAGAAATGCAATAAAGCTTGAGTAAGAACCTGTACGAACATAATGATACCTATTGAAAGGAACATTAAGTTATCTACCGCTCCACCATGTTCTGAAGCAGCTTCCGGAAGATAGAATTTACTGTAATGCCAGAAACACCAGATCATCAAGGCATAAAAGAACACAACAAAACCAACCATGATATAAGCCTGGCTTTTGTTATCCTTATCATTGGCAACCTGTGATGAATCTACATCACTGCTTTTGGATAACTGGAATATCTTGGATATTTGCCACATGGTTACGGCAAAAAGTGCTAATACTATGATTACTAAAAATACAGTCATTTTTATAATATCTACTTTTAATACTAATTGTTAATAATGGTAATTTTCACTTTCTACAATGAATGGGTTACCTTTTGGTCTTAACGCTACTTTCCCAAGACCAGCACCTACAACTAAGATGAACAGACCAAGAAAGAACAATAATCCTCCAATTTCAGTAATTCCAAAGAACCAGTATGGACCAACCGTAGAAGGCATAACTAGTAAGAAAACATCAATATAGTGACCAGCTAATAACAAAACTCCTGCCATAATTACGAACCATGGAATACGTTTGTAATCACTATTTATTAATATTAAAATTGGGAATACAAAATTAAGCACTAGCATTCCAAAAAACAATAGATTATACTCTTGAATTCTAATAATAAAATAAGTTACTTCTTCAGGAATATTCGCATACCATATAAGCATAAATTGGCTAAACCATAAGTAAGTCCAGAATACACTAAAAGCAAACATGAATTTTGCAAGATCATGTAAATGACTATCGTTAATGAAAGGAACTAAGTTCAATTTCTTCAACATTATAGTTACCAATGCTATAACTGTTATAGCAGATACGAACATAGTAGCAAAAATGTACCATGCAAACAAAGTACTATACCAGTGAGGCGTCATAGACATGAACCAGTCCCAAGCCATAGTAGATTCTGTTACAATAAAGAACATCAAAAAGAAAACAGCTAATTTAAAGTTCCTTTTATAAGGAGCTAGATCTAACGCAGTTTCTTGAGCTAATGAATTTTTTCTAGAGAAGTGACGGTATAAGTTCCAACCTATAATATAGATAATTCCTCTAATTAGAAAGAATGGAAAATTTAAATATCCCGATTTTGCTTGAAGTATAGGATCATGCGCAACCAATTCTTCATTCTGCCATGGGTAGAAGTGTGTTCCAGCAAATACAACTATTAAAAATACTATAATAGATCCCGGAAGCAAGTAAGCGGTAATTCCTTCTATAACTCTGAATAGAACCGGAGACCACCCTGCAGAAGCAGCATATTGAATAGCATAAAAAACCAATGCTCCTAATGCTATCATAAAGAAAAAGAATGCATTCACAAAGGTTGCAGACCAAGGCTTGGTTTGATATTGATGTAATACATGCTCATAATGTGCATCATCATGAGATGCAGATTCGTGTGCATTAGTTTCATGTGAAACTGCCGCAGCACCATGTTCTTCATTCACAACTTCATGCTCACTAATTGCTTCATGATGATCTTCTTCTTCAGAATTCATTGCATGAGCTTCAGAATCTCCATGATGCTCTTCTGAAGCCATCATTTCTTTTAATTCCTCAACGTTAGAAGGTGTGGTTAAAAACCCGTATACCAGGCCTAATGCACCCACGATCATAAAAATGATAGCGGTTATTTTTAATTTACTGGATATCGTGTACATATGAATATATCTAAATACAGTTACTTTTAGTTGGTACTTTCTTTGGCTTGATCGGCAGTAGATGCTTGCTCCATAGAAGTTGATGGCTCTGCATTAACTGCAGGTATCAATTCTGTTTTGGCAGCATTTTCTGGTGTATCAAAACTTCTTTCAGGCTTACCTTCAAGTGCACCTTTTAATTTCATTACATAGTGATCTATTTGCCAACGCTCGTTGATAGTAGTTTGAGATGCATAAGATCCCATAGCATTCAATCCATAATACATAGCGTGATATACACTACCTTCTGTAATTGCTCTACCCTGATCATCATAAGAAGGTACCCCAAGGATCTTCTCACGTTCTACCAAAATTCCTTTTCCATTACCTTTATCACCGTGACATACTGCACAGTAAACAGTGTATAATTGCTGCCCAGCAGCAAGATTCTCCTGTGTATAAGGGATTGGGTTTGTTAGTTCTGCTTTTGCCTTTGCACTACCTTCATTTGAGTTTTCATACTCATAAGGAGTCCAACCACGAGGTATAGTTCCTTCTACAGGAGATTTAGCCTCTTGTTGGTCTTCAAAAACATCATACTCTCCATAAGCTTCATATCCAACTGGCTCGTACATGTCTGGGAAGTACTGATAGTTTGGACGTTCTTTGTTAAAGCAGGACGTTGCCGTTACCGCAACAAGCAGTAGTACTATAGATCTATGAAATAAACTTTTCATTCTGTTTATTTATTATTCAATTAATTTAATTTCTGAAGCGCCTGTATCGTATAAGAACTTAGTAAGGCTATCCACATCGTGATTTGCCGCATCAATTTCCACAAGAAAATGATCATCTGTTGTTCTAACGTCTGGATTTTCTGCAACTTTAAATGGCCAGATCTTACTTCTCATATAAAAAGTAATTACCATTAAGTGAGCCGCAAAGAAAACGGTTAATTCAAACATGATAGGCACAAATGCCGGCATGTTTTGAATATAACTGAAACTTGGCTTTCCACCAATGTCTTGAGGCCAGTCTTCAATCATGATAAAGTTCATCATTAAAGTAGCTACCGTTAAACCGGTAATACCATATAAGAATGCACATATCGCTAACCTTGTTGGCGCTAAACCCAGCGCTTTATCCAATCCGTGAACGGGGAATGGAGTAAAAACATCATTTATATGATAATTAGCTTTTCTAGTCTGCTTAACGGCTTGCATAAGCAAGTCATCGTCTGTATATAAAGCATGTATGACTTTCCCTGACATATTAGTTATTTTTTAAATTAGCTGCCTGAGTTGCCCAATCATCACGTTTAGCTCTATCGCCAAATGAATCGATAATTGTATTTAGCACTTCGTAATCCTGAAGAGACATATTACTAATTTGGTTAAAAGTATAGATACCTAATTGATGTAAATTCTGCTCCATCAAAGGTCCAACGTCGGTAAGCTTTTGAAGATCATCCTGACTTTGTACCGCAGGATCAAAAGTTCCAATTCTAGCTAACATAGCATCAACCCTATCTCGCTTAATATCTGTATCTACCAGAGCATTAAGGCTACTTTGATCTACACCATCTCTTGACTCCCCACTAAGAAGATCTCTATTTGGCTCATTAGCCGCTGGTTCACCTGCACTAGGATCATTATCTACGTGAATATGACCATGTGCATGATTAAAATCATCACCATGTTCTGCACGCAATCTCTTATACATTTCACCTGAAGATTTCAAGATTGTTTTAACTTCTGCTTGTGCGATCACTGGGAACGTACGTGCATAAAGCAGGAACAATACAAAGAAGAATCCAATGGTTCCAATAAATACTCCTATATCAACAAAGGTTGGGGAGAACATTGCCCAAGAAGATGGAGTTCTACCTTTACTTAAATCTATAACGATAATATCAAAACGTTCAAACCACATTCCAATGTTAATGATCAAGGCTACAAAGAAGGTCCAAACAATATTTCTTCTTAAGCTCTTAACCCATAAAGTAAGTGGCACAATAAAGTTACATGTAATAAGTGCCCAGAATGCCCACCAGTATGGCCCTGTTGCAGCACCAAAAGATAGATATGTATAATTTTCATAACTACTACCAGAATACCATCCAATGAAATACTCGGTGATATAAGCTACAGACACAATACCTCCTGTTAAAAGTATCACCTTGTTCATATATTCAATATGAAGAACGGTAATGTAATCTTCAAGATTAGATACTTTTCTCATAATGATCAACAAGGTTTGCACCATGGCGAATCCAGAGAAAATAGCTCCTGCCACGAAGTATGGAGGAAAAATTGTTGAGTGCCAACCAGGAACTACTGAGGTAGCAAAGTCAAAAGATACAATTGTGTGTACAGAAAGTACAAGCGGTGTAGCTAAACCTGCTAATACCAAAGATACTTCTTCAAAACGTTGCCAGTCTTTTACACGTCCGCTCCATCCAAAACTAAGAATACCATACATTTTCTTTTGAAAAGGACTAGTAGTCTTATCACGTATCATTGCAAAATCTGGTAACAAACCTGTCCACCAGAAAACTAGTGATACAGATAAGTAAGTAGATATTGCAAATACATCCCAAAGTAATGGCGAATTGAAGTTAACCCATAATGACCCAAATTGGTTAGGTATAGGTAATACCCAATAAGCTAACCATGGACGTCCCATGTGTATAATTGGGAACAAACCTGCCTGGAATACCGCAAAGATTGTCATTGCTTCTGCAGATCTGTTAACTGCCATTCTCCATTTTTGACGGAACAATAACAATACTGCCGATATTAAGGTCCCGGCGTGACCAATACCAACCCACCAAACAAAGTTGGTAATATCCCAAGCCCATCCAATGGTCTTGTTCAATCCCCAAACCCCGATTCCGGTAGAAACGGTATAAACAATACAACCTATCCCCATAAAAATGCCACTAAGGCAATCGAGAATACTATCCACCAAGATTTATTGGCCTTACCTAATACAGGAGCAGCTATCTCAACACTAATGTCATGATAGGTTTTATCTCCAATAACTAAAGGCTCTCTTATAGGTGCTTCGTAATGTGACGACATACTCTTAAAAATTGATTCTTAATAATTGATTCTTACACAAATTTTCTAAACCTCGTTTGTATTTTTAACTTTCACTTGATACATCACATTAGGTTGAGTTCCCAAGCTTTCTAAAAGATGATACATTCTCTCATCTTTTTTCATCTTCATGATCTCTGACTCTTTGTTATTGATGTCTCCAAAAACCATAGCTCCTTTATCACAAGCTGCAGAACAAGCTGTATGGAATTCACCATCTTCAACTTCTCTACCATCTCTCTTAGCATCTAGTATAGTTTTTTGTGTTTTCTGAATACACATAGAACATTTTTCCATAACCCCCCTAGAACGAACCACCACATCTGGGTTAAGTACCATTCTACCAAGATCATTATTCATATGGTAATCAAACTCATCGTTCTTAGCATAGTTAAACCAGTTAAAACGACGCACTTTATAAGGACAGTTGTTAGCACAATATCTTGTACCTACACAACGGTTATAAATCATTTGGTTCTGACCTTGACGACCGTGAGATGTTGCGGCAACCGGACATACTGTTTCACATGGAGCGTGATTACAGTGCTGACACATTACAGGTTGGAATGCAACTTCCGGATTTTCATCTGAGGCTGTCTCTACTGCAGAATAAGTATCAAATGCTGCAAGGTTTTCTAAAGCTTCTTGTTCTTCTTTAAAGGTATCTTCAGCAGAGTAATATCTATCGATACGCAACCAGTGCATATCTCTAAACTTTCTTACTTCTTCTTTACCTACTACAGGAACGTTATTTTCAGAATGACAAGCAATAACACAAGCACCACAACCGGTACAAGCATTTAAATCTATAGAAAGATTAAAGTGATGCCCTAAAGTTCTGTCAAAAGAAGTCCAGATATCAGCTTTATCAGAATCGGTAGGAACCTCTTCGTGATTGTAGCTCACCTCTGGCATTTTATTCCAATGCTCTTTTTCTTCCGTATTAAATTCGTGAAGTGTAGTTTCTTTAATAATATCATCACGACCTGCTAATGTGTTCTGCAATTGCACACATGCAAATTCGTGCATTCCTCCAGCTTTCTCTATAGTTACGTTCTGGAAAGATTTGAAATCTTGATAAAGAGGGAAGGCATTTACTCCAACCTTCATTTCATCTTGCATTCCTTCTTTCTTACCATAACCTAAGGCAAGTCCAACAGCTCCACGAGCCTGACCAGGCTGAATGATAACAGGTACATTTTTAACTACCTTGTTACCAACTTTAAGATTTACATAGCTACCATTTAAGGCACCGTCTGAAACCGTAGTATTTTCAAGACCTAACTCTTCTGCATCTACTCTAGAAACTGTTAAGTAGTTATCCCAAGTAGTTCTTGTAATTGGGTCTGGCATTTCTTGCAACCATGGGTTGTTAGCTTGCTGACCATCCCCTAAAGAAACTTTAGTATATAGAACAAGCTCCATAGTCCCCTTAGAATCTTCTCCATTAGCTAATCTACCGGCAGAAGCGTTAGCATCTACAGAAGATGAAGTAGCAGCTGATCCTGAAACTGCAGCATCTGCTCCAATTGTTACAGGACTTGTTGCCTTAAACACACCATCATGTAAAGCGTCATTCCAAGATATAGAAGACCAGGTTTCTTTTAAATAATTATAATAAGAAGTATCATTTCCTGACCATTTCAATAAAGAATCCTGAACTTGTCTTGTATCAAAAAGAGGGCGAATTGTTGGCTGTACCAACGCGAATTCTTCTTTTGTAAACTGAACATCTCCCCAAGCCTCAAGGTAATGTGGAGTTGCAGCTAAATATTTACATAGTTTTGCAGTTTCATCTTCTTTCATTGAGAAAGCCAAGGTGAAATCTACTTTTTTCATTCCTTCTACAAACTCAACTGCATTTGGCAAGCTATAAGCAGGGTTTACACCAGCTACCAATAAAGCACCAATTTTGCCAGAGTTCATATCTGCTACCAATTGCTGAACCGCTTTGTTATTACCTTGACGGATCATTCTTGGGTTAGCACTATCCATTACTTTACTTCCAAGAGCTTCATTAATACTAAGTACTAATGTTTGAGCATCTACATCTGGAATTCCAGATACAACTACAGCTCCACTTCCAGATTTACGCAATTGACTAGCAGCCTTCACAACTGCATCATCCACTTTAGAAGATAACTTACTGCTTGAAGAACCACCTACAATATAACTATACAAAGCAGAAAGAACCGCTTTTTGTTCAGAAGGCTTTACAGGTAATCTCTTATCTGCTTTAGCTCCAGAGTTAGTTAAGTTAGATTCGAATTGAATATGTCTTGACATCTTCCCGTTCTTAGGAACACGACTTTTAGCATATCCAACATCATAACCTCCACCTTGCCAATCTCCAAGAATATCTGCACCAATAGATACGATCATTTCAGCTTTAGAAAAATCGTAATTAGGTAACGCTCTTTGTCCGTATTTAGCTTCGAATGCATCTAAAACTGCATCTTCCGATATAGTATCATAAACTACGTGTCTTGAATTTCCGAATTTCCCAGAAAACTCTTTAATGACCTTTGAGGTAGATGGACTAGCAAATGTTTGCGTCAACAGAACTACTTCACCGGTAACATTTTCTAAACCTTTAGAAACCTTACTATCAAAGTCTTCCCATGAAACATTCTGACCATCTATCATAGGCCTTTTCACACGCTTACTATCATATAAAGAAAGCACAGAAGCATTAACTCTTGCTCCAGCTCCAGCCTTAACTGTTGACAGCGTATTATTCTCAATCTTAATTGGTCTACCTTCTCTAGTCTTAACCAATACACTTGCAAAATCAAATCCATCAGCAATTGTTGATGCATAATAATTTGCAATTCCAGGCACAATTCGCTCCGGTTGTACTACATAAGGGATAGATTTAATAACCGGCCCCTCGCAAGCAGCTAAAGAAGCTGCAGCTGTACTAAACCCAACATATTTCAAGAAATCACGTCTTGTAGTAGAAGAATTACTTAAGGATTCTTTATCCCCTAAAAATTCATCTGTTGGAATTTCTTCTGCAAATTCTTTTTGTTGGAGCGTCTCAACAATAGAGCTATTTTCTTTTAGCTCCTCAACACTTTTCCAGTATTTCTTGTTTGATGACATATATATCTAAATATTAACTTCGTAATTATAACCCTGAAATATCAGGAAACTTTTTCTTATTAGTAGTGACACTTACCACATTCCAATCCACCCATTTGAGCGATCGTAAGTTCTTCTACACCATATTTCTTAGAAAGCTCTTCATGAACTTTTTCATAATATTCATTTCCTTCCATTCTAACCTTAGTTTCTCTGTGGCAATTGATACACCACCCCATTGTTAATGGAGCATATTGAGAAACCACTTCCATCTCCTGAATAGGCCCGTGACATTTCTGACACTCTATCCCTGCAACAGTTACGTGTTGAGAGTGGTTAAAGTAAACAAAATCTGGAAGGTTATGAATTCTAACCCACTTTACAGGCTTTGTTTCTCCAGAATATGATTGTGTGGCCGGATCCCAACCAACAGCATCGTAAAGCTTAGAGATCTCCATATCATAAAACTCTTTTGAATAATCTTCTGTAGCTGTTTCTGGAGCAACTTCAGCAATTGACTTATGACAGTTCATACAAACATTCAATGAAGGAATACCAGAATGCTTAGAAGTTCTAACAGATGAATGACAATACTTACACTCAATCTGGTTGTCTCCCGCATGAATTCTGTGAGAATAGTGTATAGGCTGAATTGGTTCGTATCCTTGATCTATTCCAACTTGCATTAAGAAACCGTAAACAAAATATCCACTAGCCAATAATACTACGATAGCAGAAACCAGTACCAAGAATTGATTTTCAGCAAAAGCCTTCCAAATTGGAGTTCTTTTTTCAGCAACTGGCAATTGTACACCAGAAGCTACTGCAAATTTTCTCAGGGTCTTATTTACAAGAAACAAGATCACTAACAACATTAACAAGACAAATGCAAGCACTGCCAGAATAATATTATTAGAAACACCTCCAACATTTGCAGATTGATCACCTTCCGCAGAAGCTCCAGCAGCTGCTGTAGGAGCCGTTGGCTTTGGTTGTTCTACGTAAGCCAATATATTTCCAATATCATCTGAAGACAATTGCGGAAATGCAGGCATGTTGGTTTTGTTATACTCTTCATAGATTGCAACTGCATCTGCATCACCTGAAGCGATCATAGCAGCTGAATTACGCACCCAAGTCTCGATCCACTCGCGACTTTGTCTGTCTGTAATTCCATTTAGCGCTGGCCCAATAGCCTTCGAATATGGTTTGTGACAAGCAGCACATAATGTGTTGAACAATGATTTACCTGCGGCAGGATCACCTAAATCAGATCCAGAATCTGCAGCTCCTTCAGCAGCTTGCTCAGTTGCGGGATCAGCAGGCTGATCTTGTGCAAATGAGTACGAGCTAAATGATAGCAACAATACTAGCGATAATAGAAGCAGCCACGAGGTTGAATGGCGGAATTTCACCTTTTTCATACTGTAAGTTGAATTAACGTCTTATGTTTGGCACGATAATTTGTAACTATTTTAAACACAAATATATACAAATAGCACCCTAAAAATTCAGGCACAAAAGTAACACTTAAAGTCCATTTTATAAATGTTACAGGATTGTTAATCGATAATTTATATTAGTTCTAAATAATAAAACCGACCAACAATTAGTTATTAAATTTTACTTTTACATCAAATAGCAACTATATGAAGAAATTAACATTAAAACACTGCATTTTATTTAGCATTTTTGCTTTAGGATTGCAAATAAATACTTTTGCACAGTCTGGACAGACTAACATTGAGCAGAGTGATCTTTTACCAAAATTATTAGATCTTAAAACCGAAATGACTAAAGATGGTAAATTAGGTGAGCGCTATAAGATCCAGTTATATTATGGAGATAATAACACCGCCAGTGAAACGCTTAAAGACTTTCGTGCAAAATACGATACATGGCCTCCACAAGTGATCTATGAGACCCCTAATTATAAAGTGTGGATTGGGAACTTTAGAAATAGATTAGAGGCAGACAGAGCTCTAATGAAGATAAAGGCAGATTACCCAGCTGCATTCATACCAAAACCTAGAAGAGGTTAATACTTCGCATTAATTCATAAAAAAAGGCTGTACAATTTGTACAGCCTTTTTTATTATTTAAAATTCAGAATTACTTCTTCATTTTTTTCTTGATAGCAACCTCTTGGTACCCTTCAATTACATCACCTTCTTTAATATCATTGTAGTTTTTGATCTGCATACCACAGTCATAACCTTTAGATACTTCCTTAACATCATCCTTAAATCTACGTAGGGCAATTAACTCACCTGTGTGAACTACTACTCCATCACGTATCAATCTAATTCCTTCATTTCTGAAGATCTTACCAGATGTTACCATACAACCTGCAATGGTACCAATTTTAGATATTTTGAACAACTCTCTAATCTCTGCAGTACCTGTGATCTCTTCTTTCATTTCAGGAGATAACATTCCTTCCATAGCATCTCTAAGATCATTAATAGCATCATAGATAATAGAGTAAGTTCTGATATCTATTTCTTCCTTATCTGCTACTTGTCTAGCATTACCTGCCGGACGAACATTAAATCCGATGATTACCGCATCAGAAGCTGATGCTAACAATACATCACTTTCTGTAATTGGCCCTACACCTTTATGAATTATATTAACCTGAATCTCTTCTGTAGATAGTTTTTGGAAACTGTCTGTTAATGCTTCAACAGATCCATCCACATCCCCTTTAAGAATAATATTGATCTCTTTAAAGTCTCCTAAAGCAATACGTCTTCCAATTTCATCAAGCGTAATGTGACGTTGCGTTCTTACAGATTGCTCTCTTTGAAGCTGAGTACGTTTTACAGCTATATCTTTAGCTTCACGCTCATCTAGCATCACTCTAATCTTATCACCTGCTTGCGGCGCACCATCTAGTCCCAAAATAGATACAGGAGTTGATGGACCTGCAATTCTAACATCGTTACCACGCTCATCCTGCATAGCTTTAATCTTACCACTATGTCTTCCAGCTAATACGTAATCTCCAATTTTAAGAGTCCCCTCTTGAACAAGTATAGTAGAAACATATCCTCTACCTTTATCTAAGAAAGCTTCTACAACCGTTCCTTTTGCCGGCTTATCTGGATTAGCTTTTAATTCTAAGATCTCTGCTTCAAGCAACACTTTTTCAAGTAATTCTTTAACTCCTAGACCCGTTTTCGCTGAAATATCGTGGGATTGAATTTTACCACCCCAATCTTCAACGAGAAGGTTCATTTGAGCTAATTTCTCTTTAATTTTCTCTGGATTTGCTGTAGGCAAATCAGATTTATTTATAGCAAATACCATTGGTACTCCCGCTGCTTGTGCGTGAGAAATAGCTTCTTTAGTTTGCGGCATCACATCATCATCTGCTGCAATTACAATAATTGCAATATCTGTAACCTGTGCACCACGAGCACGCATCGCCGTAAAAGCTTCGTGACCAGGTGTATCCAAGAAGGCTATTTTTTGACCATTTTCCAGCTCTACCCCGTATGCACCAATGTGCTGAGTTATTCCACCACTCTCTCCAGCAATTACATTTTCTTCACGAATATAATCCAGTAAAGATGTTTTACCGTGATCTACGTGCCCCATTACTGTTACAATAGGAGCTCTTTCTACAAGATCTTCTGGGTTTTCTTCTTCTACTTCTGTATTTTCTTCAAGATCTGCAGAAACAAATTCAACTTCATAATCAAACTCATCTGCAACAATAGAAAGTGTTTCTGCATCCAGACGCTGGTTCATAGTAACCATCATACCTAAAGACATACATGCCGATATAATCTTGGTTACCGGAACATCCATCATGGTTGCGATCTCACTTACCGTTACAAATTCTGTAACTTTTAAGATCTTGTTATCAATTTCTTGTTGAGCTGCATCATCTTCTGTACGTTGACGGTGTTGATCTCTTTTACCTCTACGATATTTAGCTCCTTTACCTTTACTAGATTTACCCTGAAGTTTTTCTAGAGTTTCACGTACTTGTTTTTGTACTTCCTCCTCACTAGGTTCTTCTTTAGTAATAGCAGGTCTGTTAGGCTTCTTACCGCCTTTATTACCTTTATAGTTAGGATTTCCTCCAGTAGCTGGAGTAGCACCTTTAACATCTTTACTAATTCTTCTACGACGCTTTTTATTCTTATTCTTATCGTCTGCAGCAGATTTCTTATCGTCTTTCTTTTTAACAGGCTTTTTAAATTGAGATAGATCTATCTTCTCCCCTGTAAAATTTGGACCGTTAAGCTTAGTATAGTTAGTTTTGATCGTATCAGACTCTGGATCTTTCTCCTTCACCTCTTCAGTATTCTCTGAAGCAGTTTCTGATTTAGATTCCTCCTTTTTATCAGAAGCTTTAGGAGCTTCTTCTTTTTTAGCTACAGGAGTTTCAGACGGTGCCTCTTTTGGAGTAACTTCCTTCGAAGCTTCAACCTTCTTAACATCATCCTTAGCTTCTACCGGCTTCTCTTTAGCAACCTCCGGCTTAACCTCACTGGCTTTTTCAGCCTTTGGAGCTTCAGCTTTTGGAGTTTCCTCTTTAGCTTTTGGAGTCTCTTCTTTAGGAGCTTCCTCTTTAGGAGCTTCTTTTTTAGGAGTTTCCGGTTTTACTTCCTCTTTAGAGGCAGCAGCAGGTTTTTTATCTAGATCTATCTTTCCAACCTGTTTAGGGCCTTCAAGTTTAGTTCTGGCACTTACAACTTCTTGCTGTCTTTGTTCGGCTTTCTTCTTATCGTCGCTCTCCTTCTCTCTAGCCAAACGCAACTCCTCCTTTTCTTTGCGTTTTTCCTCGCCAACTTCCTTAGACTGCACCTTCTTACTCTTATCTGTCTGGAATTGATCTGATAAGACTTGGTAGATGCCTTCGGAAATTTTTGTGGTAGGACGCGCCTCTATCTCGTGACCCTTGGAATTCAAAAATTCCACAGCACGATCTAGCGATATATTGAATTCGCGTAGTACCTTGTTTAATCGCATTGTTTTTGCTTCAGCCATAAATTGCCCTCTAAATTAACCTCTTATATTATTATTATCTATTTCAAAAAAAAAATAGATGTTTTATTCTTCAAATTCTTCTCTTAACACCTTAATAACTTCACGCACTGTTTCTTCTTCAAGATCTGTTCTTCTTACTAAATCTTCCACATCTTGTTCCAAAATACTCTTGGCGGTGTCTAAACCAATTTTTGCGAATTCTGCAATCACCCAATCTTCAATCTCATCAGCAAATTCACGTAATTCTACATCTTCTTCTCCACCATCTCTAAATACGTCTATTTCATATCCTGTTAATTGTCCTGCAAGTCTAATGTTGTGACCTCCACGTCCAATTGCTTTAGAAACCTCTTCAGGCTTTAACATAACTTCTGCACGCTTATTCTCTTCATCTAATTTGATAGAAGTGATCTTAGCAGGACTTAAAGCACGAGTAATAAATAGTTGATCATTAGTTGTGTAATTGATCACATCAATGTTCTCATTACCCAATTCTCTCACAATACTATGGATTCTTGACCCTTTCATACCCACACAAGCTCCAACAGGATCTATTCTATCATCATAAGAATCTACCGCTACTTTAGCTTTTTCTCCAGGAATTCTAACTACTTTTTTAACTGTAATTAATCCATCAAAAACCTCTGGGATCTCTTGTTCAAAAAGCTTCTCTAGAAATATTGGAGAAGTTCTAGACATTAAAATCTGTGGCTTGCTTCCTTTTAATTCTACACTCTCAATAATTCCTCTTACGTTTTCTCCTTTTCTGAAGAAATCTGAAGGAATTTGTCTGTCTTTAGGAAGAACGATCTCATTACCTTCATCATCTAACAAAATGATTGCTCTATGTCTAATATGATGAACTTCTGCAGTGTAAATCTCACCTTCAAGCTCTTTAAAGTGCTTGTAAATATTTGTATTATCATGCTCATGGATCTTAGCGATCAAATTTTGGCGAAGTGCCAAAATAGATCTTCTACCCAAATGCATTAATTTCACTTCTTCTGAAACATCTTCTCCAACTTCAAAATCTGGTTCTATCTTGTGAGCCTCAGAAAGCGAGATCTCTTGATTAGGGTCTTCAACTTCACCATCTGCAACAACTACCCTATTTCTCCAAATCTCTAAATCTCCTTTATCTGGATTTACAATGATATCAAAATTATCATCTTCTCCATACTTCTTCTTTAAAGCACTCCTAAACACATCCTCTAAGATCGCCATTAAGGTTACACGATCTATTAATTTATCATCTTTAAACTCTGAAAAAGATTCTATCAAGGCGATATTCTCCATATCTATTTGCTATTAAAATGTTATAACTACTTTAGCTTTGACAATTTCATCAAAAGCTATATTCGCTTCTTTATCTACTGTTACTTTACCTTTACCAACCGGCTTAGGCTCTCGCGCTTTCCAGGCCAATAGAATACCTGCTTCATCTACCTCTTTCAATTCTCCCTCAAATTTATTAGAATTTGTCTGGACTTCCAGCGTTCTTCCAATATTTTTCTTGTATTGTCTAGAAAATTTTAATGGTTCTGATACTCCAGCCGAAGTGACCTCTAAAGAAAAGTCCAACTCATCTTCGTCCAAATCATGCTCTATCTTACGGCTTACCGCAATACAGTCATTAACCGACACCCCGTTATCACCGTCTATCACAATAAGAATGTGATTTTGATCACTGATATTCAAGGAGATTAAAAATAAGGAATTATTCTCTTCAAACGCTTCCTCCAATAATTTTTGTACTCGCTCCTGCAACATATATGTTATAAAAAGAGGGGACTTCTCGTCCCCTCGCTGTATTTTTTTCGTTTCAACGCTGCAAAGATAACAAAATATTCGAAAAAATAAAACTTGAGATCAAATGAAATATTCTTTGTAAATTTAATAAGACAATCATTTTTAAGCAATTATCATGAAAAGAATTCTAGTACCTACCGATTTTTCACCCTTAGCCGAGAGAGCTTTGAAAGTTGCCGCTCAACTGGCAAAAAAATTTAATGGAGAAATCTATCTTTTACACATGCTAGAATTACCGTTGCAATTAGTACAATCTACAGCGTCTGGTAGTGCTGTGGCGTCGGGATCGCAAAATTTACCTGAGGCTTTATTTTTTATGAAACTGGCTAAAAAAAGATTTAGTGAGATCTTAGAAGAACCTTTTTTGCAAGGAATAAAAGTTCATGAAACTGTAGAATTTCATCAAGCTTTTGATGGAATTATGGAAGTAAGCGAAGAACATAATTGTGATTTGATCATTATGGGTTCTCACGGCGCAACTGGTTTTAAAGAAATGTTTATTGGATCTAATACAGAAAAAGTTGTAAGAAATTCTACAATTCCAGTTTTAGTCATCAAAAATGAACATGATGATTTTAACATAAATAATTTTGTATTTGCCACAGATTGCAATATTAAAAATAAACATACGTTAAGTAAGGCTAAACGTTTCGCAGAGCAAATTGATGCTAAATTGCATATTGTATACATTAACACTGCAAATAATTTTATGACTAGTGATGAAGCACACAATTGCTTACATGATTTTATTGAAGGTGCAGAATTAATTGACTATTCGCTTAATATTTATAACGATGTAACTGTAGAAAAAGGCATTCTAAATTTCACCCTCAGCATCAATGCCGGTTTAATTGGAATTAGCACCCATGGAAGAAAAGGATTAGCGCATTTTTTTAATGGCAGCATTAGCGAAGATCTTGTAAACCACGCTAACCTGCCGGTAATTACCTTTAAGATCTAAATAAAACTTTTTAAAGCTCCAGCTCTTATACACAGCCAAAAGTAATTCCAAAAAGATTTAGTCTTCACCCTTTGAATCTTAAGATCTGATTGTGTTAAATTTTTATTTTTAGCATTATTATTCACCACCAGATTTACTAAGCCAGATAAGATCTTATTCTTCTTTTGTCCGTCTTTTCTTAGAACTTCTATTTTGAAATCTTCATATTTTAACTGCGTTGCTCCTTCTGCAGCGTTGTCATTACCATAAAAATTATAATACACAGACTGAATTTGTCCCTCAGCTAAAATATTCATTTCTGGTTTTAATATCCCATTCATATCTGAACCTGAAAGGTTATAAAGATTTCCAGAAACATGAAAATTATCATTCAAATCTGAGACTTTAAACACAAGATCCATACTAATATTTGCCTCCTCCATAAATTTGGCCTTCGCACTCAATTTGGTTTCGGGAAAATCTTTTCTATCCATTCCCACATTAGTCAAATTTGAAATAGTTGCGTTTATTTGTCCAAATTTAAATATTGCACTAGCCCTATCCTCTTTAACTCGCTCTTCATAGGTTATATGAGAATTATAGATAACTACACTATCAAATTTAAGTTTTACTCCCATTTCCCTTAGTAACTTACTATATAATGGTTTTATTGTTGTAGGATCTGGTATAAGCTTATTCCTATAAATCTCCCAAATAGCAGCATCTATGTTTATCTTAGGACTTGCTAGTTCTAAAGTATCTTTTTCAAAATTCCATCCAAAATTTTGAATATTCACTTTCTTGATCTCCAAGTTCATTCTATCTTTTTCAACCTTTTGTCTTTTATCAAAATCAGATTTAGAGAATTTAGGAAAGATCTTAATGTCGCTCATAATAACATCGCTATTGGCAATTCCAAGCTTACCTACGCTAAGATCATGATCTGCATCTAAACCATAAAAAATAGAATCGCTCTTTAAGGAATAACTATCATATTTAAATGGTAACACGCCTTCCAGAGTTTTAGAGTTTACCATTATTCCATTAAGATCTAAATTCTTAATATCTATATAGAGACTACCCTGCACGCTACTACTATCTTTTATTTTCATAATTCCGTTAGAAACACGAAACTTCTTTATGGTAATATTCTCTTTAAATTTTTGATCTGCTTTCTTTCTGTTTTTGGGTAGAGAATCTGAAGGTTCTAAAATAATAGTTGGAACATTCAAAACAATTTCGCCGATGGTAATTTTATTATTTAAAAAATAATCGGAATAATTAAAGGCAGCTAATTCTATTTCTTTTGCCGTAACGTTGAATTTCCCTCTTTTAAATTTTAGATCTGAAACTGAAGCATTTCTATTGATAATATCTACATCAATTTCAGAATATTGAATATAGGAGCTATCTAGCTCTTTTTGAATGGTAGATTTTATCTTTTTTTCAAGATAATTATTTAGAATAATTAAGAGCGTAAACAACACTGCAATACTTCCAAAAATCCACAATAATATTTTTAATGTTTTATTCAATTTACCAAGAATTTAAACGAATTTACAATTATGGCTATCACCTATATAAAGCTTTAGATTTTTTTAACTTAAAAACTTTAAGTCTTTGAAACTAGCTAAGTTAAATTTAAGTCAAATTGTAATTAAATTAAAAAAGAAACGTCCTATCATATTATATTTACTGAAAATTACACGTAGAGAAAAAATGATATTTAAACTTGGATTAAAAATTGGAATTATAGCTATAGAAATTGCGTTGGCATTTTATAGTTTTATCTTGACAGATAGCCTAATGGTTAAATTCTTGTTTTTTACATTTTCTGCGATAATAGTTGCATTTGCGGTCACAAAGATCACTAATGTGCTTTTACCCGCAGATAAAGATTATGTATCTGAGGAAATAGATTACGAAGACATTTCCATTAAATAAATAGAATAGAAAGATAGTCTGCTATGAAGTTTGACTAATGCTGATGATGGACTACTATTGAGAAATCCGATGAAATTTTCATCGGATTTCTTTTAAATATATATTATGAAAATTATTTGCATTTCCGACACTCATAATTTACATCATGAAATGGATATCCCTGCCGGAGATGTTATAATTCACGCTGGAGACTTTACAGATTCTGGATCCAAAAAAGAAACTCTGGATTTTTTAAAATGGTATTCTAGTTTAGAACACGAGCACAAAATATTAGTTGCCGGAAATCACGATTTCTACTTTGAAAAACATCGGGATAAATTAGATAATATTATTCCAGATAATATTACATATCTTCATGACTCTGGAATTAGTATAAATAATGTGAATTTTTGGGGATCGCCTTACACTCCTGGCAATGGGAACTGGGCCTTTAATAGAAATCGAGGTAGTGACATTTTAAAACACTGGAACAAAATTCCGAAGAATATAGATTTTTTGATCACTCATAGTCCGCCGTATACCGTGTTAGATGAGTTAGACAACAAAAGACATATTGGATGTGAAAGACTCTTTAGAAGGATAAACGAATTGAAAATCCCACATCACATCTTTGGTCACGTACACGATGATTATGGTATAGTAAGAACAAAGCATTCTGTGTTTATTAATGCTTCTTCTGTAGATGGTAAATATCGCCAGATAAATGCCCCTTTAGTAGTTCATCAGCTAAATTCATAACCTTGTCTTAAATTGCATGTTACTACGTTAATAAAATATTAATCTCCTGTTTGTTAGCATTTTATTAACAACATCTATAGTATCTTAGCAGTCTTAATAAGTACAACACCTATGAAAACCAATACCTTAAACCAGAATTCTCTTATCGAAGATGTAAAAAATTTGATCAATTTTAGTGTTAATAATATGGATGCTTCTGAATCAAAATTTAAACATTTTCATCAAGAGATAGTGGAAAAATATTTTGTAGCAAAAAATGTACAAATTAATTATTTAGATCAGACAATAGATTTACAGCTATTTATGTCTAATGAAAAGTATACTAACCTTACGTTTGAATGCCTAGATCTAATTGGATTTTTACAATCATGTATTAAATGTGACAGTGATAGTTTAGTTTATTATGAAACACTAATGACCGAATATGATACTGTAGTAGCAGCTTAATATATTATATATATAAAATGAAGAGGACCTTGAATTATCATGGTCCTCTTTTTTTGTATCTACTTTTGTTAAGTTGATTTACTTATTGTTCTTTAAGGGTTCTCTTTTTTTTACAAGTTAAACTGAAACAAATCATTTAAACCTAATGAAACTATAAAATCTTAGCCGCAATTATGTTCCTTAACCGTTAGCCTAATGCCGATTTTTTATTCAATCTTTCTCGTAAATTTTTGGACTTCGATGAACAATATAAAGAGAAAACATATAAATTATATTCAGTAATTTTAAGAGAGATTAATCGACCTATTAAGCATAATAGATCATTCTTATAATTTAGATAAGTTTGAATTAAAACCATTGATATGAAAAGTAATTTCCACGATATAATTCAGGATGATAAACCGGTACTAATAGACTTTTATGCAGACTGGTGCGGGCCCTGCAAAATGTTAGGCCCAATTTTAAAAGATGCGAAAGCAACTCTAGGAGATAATGTAAAGATTGTTAAGATTGATGTAGATAAGAATCAAGAACTTGCCAGCAAGTACCAGGTAAGAGGTGTACCAACGATGATCTTATTTAAAAATGGGAAACAACTTTGGCGACAATCTGGAGTTTTGCAAAAAGATGAAATTATAAAGATCATTAAATCGCACAGCTAAATAGATTTACATACATAATTTAAAGATCAGCTAGACAATAATACAAATTATGATTTAGCTGATCTTTGTCATATTATAAAATGGCTTCAAGAGATAATTTTACAGAGTAATTCAAAACAAAATTATCATGAAGGTCTACCAAAAATTATTAGCAGATTTCGATGAATTATTCTTAGGATATGCCTCTTTAGGAATAATTGCTTCCAGCTGTATAGGTTCTGTAGCTGCTATGCTTATTCTAATGCAAGGGCACACTTTTATAAACATGTTTCAACTCTTTCTAGTTGTTACAGTTTGTATGGGCTTTAACGCAACTGTGCTTGCTCAATTATCTCATAAATTCGTTTTTAACTCACTAATAGTAAGCATACTTACCAGTTTACTCTTTATTATTATCAATCTTATTTAAAAGTTATGAAATCAGACCTTAGCTCTAGAGAAGATATTCACCTCCTAGTTACCGAATTCTATAATCACGTTAAGGCAGATGATGAAATAGGTTACTTTTTCAACAAAAGCATAACTAACTGGGATGAGCACATTAATAAGATCACAGATTTTTGGGAGAGTAACTTATTTTTTAAATCTGTCTATCATGGGAACCCAAAAAGAGCCCATATAGATCTAGATACTGCACACAATTATTGCATAGAAAATAAACATTTTGGGATCTGGCTTATGCATTGGTTTCAAACTATAGATAAGCTTTTTGAAGGTGACTTAGCAGAACGAGCTAAACATAATGCCAGAAAAATGTCTACTCATTTTTATATGGGAATCTTTAAAAATAGAGTTTCCAATTCTTAAAATTTTAGTGTAATACTAATACCGGTAAATTATTATTTTTCGCACTCCATTTTCCATCGTAAGACTCCACTAGCTTTTTACATATACTCAAATTCTTCCCTAGAATTATTACCATATTATAGTTTTCTTGAATCTCCTTAAGCAGACCATCACTAAGATTTATAGTTTGTTTAAATTCTAAAAAATTACATTGGGATGAGCTCTCAGAAAAACCAAATTTCTTTTTTATGCTCAAACTTTTCCTAATCCTGTCTAATGGCATTCCTATTTCTACAATAGTAATATTTGTTTGAGCATTAAAAATCTTACTTCTCAAAAAATCTGGAATACTGTTTTCTGTATTTATGGTAGTATCAACAGGAAGCACGAATTTCTTAGGCATTTTGAATTTACTTCTTTCTGAAACCATCAAAACACTACACTTTATCTTCTGGATGATCTCTCTAGTACGATTCCCTAAGATAGATGTATTAGAAAAATCGGCACTAGAAGTTCCCATAACAATTAGATCTATTTTCTTTTCAAGCATATATTTCCTAGTAGCATTTACTAAATTTTCATTAGAAAGAATAGTATAGAAACTATGCCCTGGTTGCTTAGCATACTGTTTTAACTCACCGTATTGTTTTTGTATTTGGTCTTTGGGATTCTGATTTAGCCCCAATATTGGACTTGGCACTAAGGCTTCGGTACTATTTAAATTTTGAATATTTAGCAAATAAAAATTTACAGTAGCATCCTGAAATAGATCAATAGCATACTTCCCCGCATGCGTAGCGGTATCAGAAAAATCGGTTAAAATAAGAGTATTCATTAACTGCAACTAGTTGTATGAGCAACGAAGTTACAGCCACAATAAAATTCTAAAAATGACTAAAATCAGTAAACAAAGATTTTACTTTTATGAGATATTCTTTAAGCCGGTTGCATCTATAATTTTAATATTTCTGCCTTCAATTTCTATCAAATTCTCTTTTTTAAAATCTGAAAGAGTTCTAATTAGACTTTCCGGAGCCATTCCCGCAACACCCGCGAGATCTGCTCTAGAGATGCGAATACTTTTTAAAGGATGTTTCTTGATCTTTTCAGCAAACAGTAGAATGGTATTGGCCGTTTTCTTTCTTACAGAACCATAAGCCATTTCCATAAGTTGTTGCTTAATTCCAATAAGATTATTACTTAATATCTCTACCAGCTCTAATGTCATTTTCCCATTATTTGCTAAGATCTTATGAAGCTCATCTTTGGTAATTATTGCCAAGGTGGTATCTTCCATAGCAGTGGCATATTCTTCATACAGAGATTGGTTGACGCTCGCATTACCAAAAAAATCATCTTCCTTATAAAGTTCAGTTATTAGCTCTTTACCATGGCTATCCATTCCATGAGCTTTAACCACTCCTTTTTTTACATAATAAAAGAAATGAGATTTAGTTCCTGGCTCATAAATAGAAGCCCCACTACTAAATTGTAACACATCTTGTGAACTCATATAGGCTCTCAACTCCTCAAGATTATTAATACTCTTCTGCTCTAGAATAGTATCATTTTCATTTTTAAAAGAGTTTAAGATAGCTACTTTTGCCATTCTGCTTTCTATAGCACTTAGCAGATCTTCTTCCTCAAAGGGCTTTGTAAGGTAATCATCTGCCCCAAGATCCATCCCTTTTCTAATATCCTTATGTTC
This sequence comes from Gillisia sp. Hel_I_29, assembly GCF_000744275.1. Taxonomy (NCBI): domain Bacteria; kingdom Pseudomonadati; phylum Bacteroidota; class Flavobacteriia; order Flavobacteriales; family Flavobacteriaceae; genus Gillisia; species Gillisia sp. Hel_I_29. The sequence continues at coordinate 70,758 of NZ_JQLP01000005.1, read as the reverse complement.
TGTTTTTGCTGAAAGAAAAATAAATGGAATATGTGAAGTTCTGTTATTTTCAGAAAGAGAACTTAAAACCCCATATCCATCCAACTCAGGCATCATAATATCACAAACAATAATATCTGGCATGTGCTCTTTAGCTTTTTCTACACCTTGTAATCCATTACTTGCAGTAATTACTTGATAGTGCGAAAGCTCTAAAAGCTCTGCCGTGTTTTCTCTAACAGTGACATCGTCTTCTATTAATAATATTTTCTTCATGGATTTAAAATTGGTATTTCAACAAAAAATTCAGTTCCTGCATTCTCCTTACTAGTAAAGTAAATATGCCCTCCCAAATTCTCCAAATGGGTTTTAGCTATATTTAAACCAATACCGGTACCTTGATTTAAAACAGCATTTTCTGCTCTAAAATATCGTTCAAAAATATGTTTTTTATCTTGCTCTGGAATTCCAATACCTTCATCTCTAACCTTAAAATAAACGGTATCTTTTGATGTTTTTACTTCTAAGGTTATATTGGTATCTTCCGGAGAATATTTAATAGAGTTACTTAATAAATTGGTAAGAATAAGCTCTAGTATCTTTTCATCTTGATAAAGTAAAACATCACTAATCTCCTGTGGATAAATGATTTCCTGACCGTTCTTCAAAGTGATATTTGCATTGTAAACAACTTCGTTGATCAATCTCTTTAAGCTGAAAGAGGTATATTTATATTGACCTGCGCCAGATTCTAAACGTTCTATAGATAAAAAATCATTTAGAATATTATTTAAGTAATGTACTTTGCTTTTAATAGTACCAAGATGCTTTTCTCTCTTATCTTGCTGCGTAGCTTCTTTGTATTTCTCCGCCAAAGTTGCAGAAGTTAGAATTCCGCTAAGTGGTGTTTTAAATTCATGAGACACCAAAGAAAGAAATTTGGTTTTAAGATCATTGAGTTCTTTCTGTTTCTGCAAAGCAGATTTTATTTTCTTCTCTGCTCTTTTCCTCTTACTGATCTCGGATTCTAAATTAAGGTTAGACTTTTCTAATTGAAGGATGGTCTCTTGCAATTCTGTTGTTCTAAGAGCAATTTTATCTTCTAGATGAGCATTAAGATCTGTTATTTGTCTTTGCGTCTCTTTTCTAACCGTAATATCTATAATTAAAGACATCACAAAATCTTTTCCATCTATTTTAAACGGGTTTAAACCTGCTTCTACAGGAAATGTTGACCCATCTTTTCTTTGACCGTATAAATCTCTTCCATGACCCATCTGCCTTTTCTCACTATGCTCTAAAAAATTGCTAAAATGGTGTGAATGCTTAGAATGATAATTAGTGGGAATTAAGATATTTAGAGATTCACCTATTAACTCCTGAGCTTCATAACCAAACATTACACCTGCCGCAGTATTCGCTGCCGTAATGGTTTGAGAAGAATCTACCACTATAATTCCTTCGGAAGCAGCCTCAAACAGAATATTAAAAACATTCTTATTTTGAAAGAATTGACTCTTTATCACAAATCTTCTGTTTAAATTAAGTAACTATTGAATTGGCTTAGACGATATTACCGAAGATAGAAATTAATGCATTTATATATCTTTTTTGATATCAATTCCATAAACTAGATCAACAATCCTATTATAAATGAAATCTAAAGGTAGGGTAAACTTAGATAATTCCCATCCTGTGTAGCATTGTCTTCACATCAACTTTGAAATTTAAAGGATGATTAACGCCTAACAACGTGTAGATTACCATCAATTTTAAAGTGAAAATAAAGCATAAAAAAAGACCCAAACATTTCTGTTTGGGTCTTGACATTTTGTTGGCCCACTAGGGCTCGAACCTAGACTCTTCTGTACCAAAAACAGACGTGTTGCCAGTTACACCATGGGCCAGCGTTTTATTGCCGATGCAAATTTAGAACAAATCTTATTTTACACAAACATTTTTTAAACTTTTTTGAATTTTTTTTTCGACTATTTTTTTAACCCCTAATTATCAGGCTCTAAAAAATTTATTGATTTCAACTTCGTTATAAAATCATTCGTGTAATTATTCTTAAATTCGCCACTTAAGATACAATTAGAATAACAAATGACAGAATTCAACTTTAGTAAGTGGAACAAGATACTAGGATGGTTAGTATTTGTAATTGCACTTATTACCTACTGGTCTACGGTAGAACCTACCGCAAGTTTTTGGGATGCAGGAGAGTACATTGCAACATCCGCACATTTAGAAGTTGGCCACCCACCGGGAGCACCTCTATATCAAATGATGGGTGCTGTAGCTTCCGTTTTCGCTTCAGATAGTAAAAATGTAGCCTTAATGGTTAACTGTATGTCTGGTCTGGCCAGTGCTTTTGCCATCATGTTCATGTTCTGGTCTATAGTACTAATCCTTTTCAAAGTTGCTGGACCTCTTAAAATTCAGACTTCAGGCAGTAAAATAGCCATTCTAGGAAGTGCGCTTGTAGGTTCATTAGCCTTCACCTTTACCGATAGTTTTTGGTTTAATGCGGTAGAAGCAGAAGTTTATGCCATGGCAGCAGGAATTATGGCTTTGCTATTCTATCTAGGGCTTCTTTGGGAACGAGATATGTTTAAACCCCGTGGAAATAGATGGCTAATATTAATCTCCTTTGTTGTTGGACTTTCATTTGGAGTTCACTTCTTAGGACTACTTACAATTCCGGCAATTGGATTTTTATATTTCTTTAAAAATTATTCTAAGGTAACTATCAAAAATTTTATTATCGCAAACATCGCAGTTGTTGCTGTTTTGATGTTCATCTTTAAACTGCTTTTACCTTATACGCTAACGTTCTTTGCTTCTTCAGAAATCTTTTTTACCAATAGTATAGGTTTACCATTTAATACTGGTACAGTGATCGCTTTTCTGATAATTGTTGCAGCATTCTATTTCGGAATTAATTATACTCGAAAAAAACAATATTTTCAGTTAAACACCCTTTTCCTTTGCATTCTTTTCATATTAATAGGTTTTTCAAGTTGGACCATGTTACCTATTAGATCTAATTCTAATACTGTCATTAACGAGAACAGCCCAAATAATGCTCGTGAATTACTTGCTTATTATAACAGAGAACAATACGGAGAAACTCATCTTTTCTACGGACCTCAATTTACAGAAATGTATAGCGGGCTGGATCCAGAAAATCCATATTCAGATGAAAAGCCAAATTACGAACGCGATGAAAAGGCTGGAAAATACATAATAGTAAATGATTATAAGAATGCTAAGCAAAATCTAGACGATAACCATAAGACCGTATTACCTAGAATGTGGAGCTCTGAACATGCTGTTAATTATATGCAGTTTACAGGACCTATAGATTTTACTATTAAGCCTGAATATCAAGATCAGCAACAACTACAAACGGCTGTTGCAGAGTTCAAGCAGAGTTATGCTATTGGAAAACTAGATAACGATGATTATAATAGTTTTTTATCGCAATTCGGACAATATCTAAATGTAGAAAAACCATCTTTTGGATCTAATATGAGTTACCTCTTTGAATTTCAGATGGGGTATATGTACTGGAGATACTTTATGTGGAATTTTGTTGGCAGACAAAATGATATTCAAGGCCAGTATACAGATCTAAATGGAAATTGGTTAAGCGGAATCGATTTTATAGATGAGTGGCATTTAGGCTCACAAGACAATCTTCCTTCAGATGTGAAGAATAATAAAGCTAGAAATACGTACTACTTTTTACCACTAATATTAGGATTAATAGGTTTATTCTTTCACTTCAAAAAGGATAAAAAAGGATTTTGGGTTTTAATGGTGTTCTTTTTATTTACAGGAATAGCCTTAAAGATCTACTTAAATGAAAGACCTTTTGAACCTCGTGAAAGAGATTACGCTCTGGTAGGTTCATTTTACGTTTTCGCTATGTGGATAGGAATTGGAGTTTACGCGCTGTTCGATCTCCTTAAAGATTATTTAAAGCCGAAGCTTGCTGCTCCCATAGTTATAGCGGCAACATTATTAGCCGTTCCTACTATTATGGCTTCTCAAAACTGGAATGATCATGACAGGTCAGACAGGTATACCGCTTTAGCAATGGCCAAAATGTATCTAGACTCGTTAGACGAGAATGCCATTCTATTTACCATTGGAGATAATGATACGTTTGCACTTTGGTATGTACAACAAATTGAAGGGTACAGAACAGATGTTCGTATTGTAAATACCAGTCTATTTGCTACAGACTGGTACATAGACCAAATGAAGAGAAAGGCTTGGGAGAGTGAACCTATTCCATCTCAGCTAGAACATAGTCAGTACCGTGCCGGAACAAATGATTTTGTGATCTTCCAGCCGGTAACTCAAGATACTATGGACATAAAGAACTGGATGAACTGGATTGCTAGCGATAACCCAGGAACCAAAGGAGAGTTACAAAGTGGGCAAACTGTAAATACATTCCCTACTAAATCTATTCGAATTGGAGTAGACAAATCCTCTGTTCTAAAAAATAAGATCGTAGAGGCTAAGAGCGCAGATGAGATTGTAGACAATATCTTTATAAAGTTAGATGGAAATGTGGTTTATAAGAATCGCTTACTAATGTTAGATATCATAGCCAATAACAACTGGGAGCGCCCTATTTATTTTACCGGTGGTAGCTTTGGAGATGATGATTATCTATGGATGAAAGATTTTCTACAATTAGACGGTGTAGCTTATAAACTAGTACCAATTCAAACCCCATTAGATCCAAGAAATCCATATAATATGGGTAGAATTAATACAGATAAGATGTACGATCTTGTTAAGAATTGGGATTGGGGTAATATGGGAGATCCAAACATTTATCAAGATCCTGAAACTAGAAAGAACTCTATTACTTATAGAAGTAACCTTGCAAGATTGGTAGAAGCGCTATTAAGAGAAGGAGATAAAGAACGTGCCAAGAATATTTTAGACCTGGCCATGGAAAATATGCCGGTAGATTACTATGGATATTATACTTTATTAGAACCTTATATAAGAGGTTATTTTGAAGTTGGAGAGACCGAGAAAGCAAAGCAACTTTTTGAAAAAGTATCGAGTAAATATCAAGAAGACTTAAAGTATTATAGCGGATGGGATCACGAGAGACAATATCGCTATGCAGATGACATTATCACTTCTATGGAAAGATATAGATCTTTGGTAGATGTGATAGTGCTAAGCGGAGAAAGAGAATTTGCACGAGAGAAAGCAGAGGAGTTCAATAATTACTTAAAATTATTTCCACAATTTTATGATAATTCTCCGGAGCCAGAACAAACACAAGATTCTCCTACAGAGCAAGATCTTATAAATGAATTCAAAAGAACCCAACAGTTAGACTCTTTAGATAGCGTACCGCAATAGTCTAAGAATATGGCTTATTTAAAAAAAATATCCACATTAGGGAAGTTGATTTATCCTTCTCTAATGTGGAATTTTTCTAGAAAAGAAAAAGATCTCTATCTCACCTTTGATGATGGCCCACATCCCACCATCACTCCCTGGGTTTTGGAACTTCTAGCTCAATATAAAGCTAAAGCAACCTTCTTTTGCGTTGGAGATAACATCTATAAATTCCCAGAGATCTTTAAGCAGATCATTTCTGAAGGCCATAGTATTGGTAACCACACTTACCATCATCTAAATGGCTGGAAAACCTCAACAGCATCCTATCTAGCAGATGTAGCCTTAGCAAATGAGGCTGTTACTAAACAAACAGCACTCCAGGCAGACAAAAAACTATTTAGACCTCCTTATGGCAAAGCCAGCATATCTCAGCTTAAAAAGCTTAAAAGGCTTAATTATAAGATCGTAATGTGGGAGACTATAAGTGGAGATTTTGACCAGTCTATCTCGTCAAAACAATGCTTTAAAAATGTTGTTGAGAATTGCACGTCCGGGAGCATTGTGGTATTTCACGATAGTGAAAAAGCAAAAAAACACCTAAAGCATACGTTACCAAAGGTGTTAGAATATTATAATTATAAAGGCTATACTTTTAAAAAGATCTAAAGGTGTTCTTTTAAAATACTTATAAGCGTATTGGCATCTTGCTCTCCACTTTGGCGCCATTTCATCTCACCATTCTTATAGATCATGAGTGTTGGTAAACCTTGAACGCGAAGTGCTTCTGCTAATTGACTATTTTTATCTACATCAATTTTAATGATCTTGGCTTTATCACCCAAAGCCGCAGCTACATCTCTAAGCACAGGGTGCATAAGATTGGAAGCTTCATTCCATTCGGTATAAAAATCTAAAAGCACCGGAATGTTTAAATCTATTAATTCACCAAATTTTGACATACACTAAAAACTGAGTTTGTTGATTTTTGATATCACTATTCAAAATAATATCAAATATACTAATTTCTTTGAATTATGCGGGTTTTGAGCCTTTGCGAAGTTCAATAACACTTACTTCCGGCCAAATTCCTACACGCCCTGGATAAGCCAGGTAACCAAACCCTCTGTTCACGTTAATATATCTACCAAACTCCTCGTAAATACCGGCCCAATTCTCATATCTGTAAGATACAGGACTCCATTTAAACCATCCCGGTATTTCTATACCAAATTGCATCCCATGAGTATGGCCACTAAGAGTTAGATGATAATGATTAGGGTCTGATTTTATTTTCTCTTGCCAATAAGATGGATCATGGCTCATTAATACTTTAAAATCTTCTTTTGCCACATCTTTACCAGCAAGATCGAGATCTCCTTTTTTCTTAAATCCTCCTGCGCCCCAATTTTCTACACCTACTAAAGCTATTCGCTCTCCATTTCTCTCTAAAAATCTATGCTCGTTAAGTAAAAGGTCCCATCCCATGTCTGCATGGACCGCCTTAAGATCCTCAATATTAGCTATTCTGGCAGCATCAGACTCCCATTGAACATAATCTCCATAATCATGGTTCCCTAAAACAGAGAATACGCCATCTTTAGCAGAGATCTGAGCAAAAGTAGATTTCCACGTATCCATTTCCTCTGCCTTATTATTCACTAGGTCTCCTGTAAAAAGAACGATATCACTTTCTTGCTCATTTATAAGATCTACTCCATATTTGATCTTCTCATGATTATCAAAACTACCACTGTGAACATCGCTAATTTGTGTTATTCGATAACCATCAAAAGCACTAGGCAGATCATCAAAGTAAAGCACATATTTAAGTACTTTATAATTGTACTTACCCCAGTACATTCCGTAGAGCAAAGACAAGAAAGGTATTGCAGCTATACCAAGGGCTATCTGACCTAAGAACTTGCGTCTTTCCGGCAATTCAAAAGAGGAAGAAGATGATCCTGAAAGTTTACTGTATGATGCCATAAAGATCCTCACTAGATCTTCCCCAAACATAAAGATGGTAAGAATAAGTTTTCCTGCCATAAACGCAAGAACTACCCCCAAGGCGTAACCCCTACCCCCGGTAAAACCACCACTAGGATTTGGCTGTACAAACTGATAGATAAAATTCCCTAGAACCAACAGAGAAATTATAATATAAGCCAGACTAACTATGTTATTTTTAGTAATGGCTCTTATTGCCTGATAAGCATAAAGATCTACAAGAATGTAAAAAATAATAAATATAATCCAACGCATGAATTCTCAAATTTTTCACGAATATACTGGTAATCAAAACTTAAATCTTTAATTTTTAGTTTCTTTAACTAATGTTCTAATTAGCCATTATTCTATATAGTTGTCTCCAAATAAAAAGCAGGCTTACAAAAGCCTGCTTCTTTCTAATAAACACTTAACAAATAATTATTGTGCAGACCATCCTCCATCTAGTGTAAAGGCAGATCCTGTTATTGCTGAAGAATTATCCATAGCTAGATAAAGGGCTAATTCAGAAATCTTTTCTATTGGTATAAATTCTTTAACTGCCTGCTTCTTTAACATGATCTGGGATACTACCTCATCTTCAGAAAGTTTATGGGCTTTAGCCTGATCTTTAATCTGTCCTTCTACCAAAGGTGTTTTCACATAGCCTGGGCAGATAGCATTACAGGTAATATTATGTCCTGCCCCTTCTAAACCTAATACTTTGGTAAGTCCTATAACCCCATGTTTTGCTGAAACATAAGCAGCTTTATATTCTGAAGCCCTTAAACCATGAACCGATGAGATATTTATAATTCTTCCAAAATCTTGCTTTTTCATGATCTTCCAAACCGCCTTAGAGGCAATAAAAGCTGAAGTAAGATTTATAGCTATAATAGCATTCCATTTATCTAATGGAAATTGTTCTACAGGTGCCACATATTGAATCCCTGCATTGTTAATTAAAACATCTATACTTTTAAAAAGCTCCTCCGCTTTATTTACGAGTGCTTCAATTTCTTCAGGCTTGGTGAAATTGGCATTAGAAAAGGCTGTATTAACACCAAACTTCTCTCCTACCTCAGCAGCTATTTTAGCTCCATCTTTTTCTAAACCATGAAACATAATATTATAGCCCGCCTCTGCAAATCCTAGAGCTATTGCATGGCCTATACCACTGGTACTTCCTGTAATTAATGCTGTTCTATTCACTTTTAAGAAATTTTAATATCACTCTATTAAATTCATCTGGTTGATCCATGGTAACTCCATGTCTGGATGCTTTTATTACATGCAACTTAGAATTCTGCATTTTAGCCACGTAATTTTCTTTGGAGGCAATTGGGGTATAATCAAATTCTGATGCAATTACCAAACTAGGTATTGCTATTTGTTCTATTTTAGCTCCCAATCCCCAATTCATTAAACTTGTAAAAGAATTAAAATAGGGTTCTAATTGATTCTTACTGGCTCTATCAAAAAATGCCTGCTGAAGTTGTTCTTGCCCCTTATCGGGAAACATTCCTACAGAAACCTTTTTAGCCATAGCTTCCATGCCTTTGGTTCTTAAAAGTTGAGTTCTTTCCTGAATCATTTGATCTCCAAACGCTCCAAGATTATTAAAATCTGGTGCCGTGTTTACAATTACCATCTTCTTAAATAGTGATGGATATCTAACAGCCATTTCAAATGCTACGGCGCCTCCCATGGAAAATCCAATTACAGAGCAACGAGTAACATTTATCTCATCTAACAATAACATCATATCTTCTGCACAAAGCTTCACTCCATACTCCGCTTTTAATAAGGGTTTTGATGAATTACCATGACCTCTAAAATCTGGCGCTATAACTCTAAAGTTATTAGTAAGCGTCTCGATCTGAAGATCCCAGTCTGCTTTGGTAGAACCTAAGCCATGGAGAAGAAGCACAACTTCTCCTTCTCCCTGATCTAGATATTCTATATTAACATTATTGTTTAATTTTCTTTGATGGATCATCTACTATCCTTTTGCTTTATTTTCTTAAAGCTTCAATAGGTAAATGATACTTTAATTCTACCTGAAATAATCTACCTATTTCTGGAGATGCTACAAATTCTCTAACTTCAGAATTAAGTACGTTGGTAATACTTGCTCCTATAGCTAAGTTTTCTGTAATGTTATATCCAACATTTAGGTCAAAATTTACAAATCCACCTAAAGGACCATAGTTCCAGGTTCTACCATTTCTAGCATTTTCAATTACATCATTAGTTCCATCTCCATTAAGATCTTGTGTTTTAGCGGCGATGTTTATTCCAGAGAAAAAGTCATATTCCTGTACATATCTAGCATATATAGAACCATAGAACTTTGGAGAAGTATAATAGTATCCTAGACCAAATTTATTCTTAGGTGTATTTATTGGTAGATCTGTGGTAGTTACTACTCCATCTTTATTAGCATCATTGGCAAGATCATCTGTATCTAAACTAAAATCGAAGAATGAATAATTGAAAGAAAATCTATTCTTATCATTTAGGTAATAGTTCAATCCAAAGTCTGCCCCGTAAGTATCAACAGATCCAAAATTTATATAGGTAAGAACTACAGCTCCTGTAGAACCAGGAATTACTTCTCCTATTGGCGTATTCCCTCTTTGCGTTACTGGTGATGTTGCTGTAATATTTATTAATGGACTCAAGAAATCTTCAGACATATTATAATAAGCATTTACATCTAAGAACAACTTATCTCCAGCTATTTTCCCTTTATACCCAATTTCATAAGATTTGATGGTCTCTACCTTTAATGGATCTATTATAGTTCCATCTTGAAGCGTAAATCCTTCTCCATTTCCAAGTACCAATCCACCAAAAAGATTACCGCTTAAGTTAAGAATTGAAGGGGCAGCGATCCCTTTTCCATAAGTCAATCTAAAACTACCAAAATCAAAATTCTTTACAATTGCGGCTTTCGGAATAAAGTTTCCTCCGTATAACTCATGATCGTCATATCTTCCTACAAATAATAAATCTACAGCTGCTTCTTCAAAGGTATATTCAACCTGCCCATAAACTCCGGTCTGGTCTATAACTATTGGTCCATCTGAATCTAATAGATAAGTATTCTTAGAATCTGCACGATCTTCTTGAAATTGTGCTCCTAATACATATTTAAAGTCACCAATTTCATTGTTATATTGAGCTTCCGCATTAAATCTTCTAGAGTTATCTTTAAAAACACTTCCTCTAGGCAAACTAATTCCACCATCTGGAAGACCTTCTATCGGAAACCATTGTTCTGTGTAAGAGCGAGCTAAAGCTTCTTGCTCTGTAAAACCATTATTTATAAAAGACACATAGTTTTGAGTGCGCTGGTTGATAGCATATGTATCTTCGGTCTTACTCCATGTATGATAAATGTTAGCGTAGAAATGTGGAGAGATAAGTTTTGCCTGAGCATAATCTATAGCCCAGTCTGTGATCTGATTTCTTCCTGCATTAGTTACACCTAAGTTACTGTTGTTACTATGCCCGTAAGATGCTATGATATCTGTTTTAGGCGAAAGAGAATAATATGCAGCTCCTCCATATTTTGTGGTAGAGAATTTTCTATCTAATTCTAATTCTGGATAAGCTGTAGTTCCTACATATACAGAATCTACATAGTCAAACTCTTTACCCTGAGTGTGTTCTCCCCAAACTTTAAAAGCAAATTTATCAGACAATTTCATGGCATGACGCAATCTTGCACTAAAAACCTCTTGATTTCCTGCAGCTACGGCAATATCTGTACCTTCTGAAGTTCGAGGATCTTTCGTAATTGTAGCAACCAACCCATTATGAGCATTAGGCCCATATAAGGCAGCATTTGGTCCTAATATAATTTCAACTCTTTCAATATCATCTTTGGTGATCGTAGTAAAAGTACCTAATGGTAACCCTGTTGCTACCAGAGTTGAAATTCTTCCATCTTCAACTTGTAAATTCTTAGAGTTAAAAGCAGAGTTAAAACCACGAATATTGATCCCGGTTCCCTGAACTCCACTTCTTACAAAGTCTACTCCTTTTTGTCTTGCAGCCAATTCCCCTGGATTACCGGCATAGCTTGCAATTTCTTTAGAACCAATAATTGCAATGGTAGCAGGAGCTCTCGTTACTTTTTGAGGTCTACGAGAAGCAGAAAGTACTACCTCATCCATTACAGAAGAAGATAGATTCAAACTTATATCTAGCTTTACATCTTGCCCTGCGGTAACGCTTACTTCTTTGGTTATACTTTCATAGCCCATAAAAAATACATCTATAGTGTATGTTTTTGGGTCTAGGTTATCTAATTTAAAATTTCCGTTCTCATCTGCAGAAACTCCGGTGTTAGTTCCTCTAACAACGATATTGGTTCCCATTAGTGGTTCTTGTGATGTAGCGTCCACCACAGTTCCGCTTATACTCCCCTTTTGGGCGAATGAAGCAATGCTGAAAAAGATGCTTACAAGCATCAAGATTTTGATCTTCATAAATTGATTGTTTAGTTATTTAAGACCAATTTAACAAGTTGATATGCCTTTAACAGGAAGTTGAGATATTATAAAAGTGTGACCTAAAGCAAATAAGATTCAAATAATTACCTAAAATCACTATTAGCGTGCTTTACCTACAGTAGCATTAAGTTGTGACTTAACCTGCAGAAACAATTCTGGAAGTGTAAATGAAAGTCTTTCAATAAATAAATTTAGATCTGCCATTCCCTTTTTATTGAAACCATTTGAACTACCCGCAGAATTTAGTAATTCTAATTTCAGTTTATCTTCAGAAATAAAACCATTCATATACATAGCTAGATGGAAATACCAGTGAATCTTAGGTATAAAATCTTCCCTCATCATCGCTTCCTCTTCGCGTTCCAACAGATTGTATTTCTTTACCGTTTTAAGCACCTCTTCATGTTTTTCTAAAGTGGTAAGCAGCATTAAATAATTAGAAAAGAAATGTCTCCACCTATGTTCAAACACAAATTGTTTATTATTGAAAAGAAAATTTTCAGCAAAAGATTGAGCGATCTTTACTCGTTTGTTTCTAATTAAAGTTCGCACATAATGAGTAGCAAAACCTAATTTTTGATGATGATTGTTAGATCTTTTAAACAGCTCGTAATTGGAAGTCATTACATCTAATGCCTGTTTATTCTTTTCCTTTTTAAGAAGGATAGCAATAAGATTATTTAAATAGAATAGCTTGTCAGAATTTTCTTGTTTTAAAGAAAGGTGTGCATAATATTCTGCTTTGTCCAGATCGTCTAAATTAGAGTGAAGGATCACTCGGTTGGCATAATAATTAAAGAGCACTCGTTTGGCGTACATTTTCCCTTCTGCAAAGCAACTGTCCATATAATCGAAGACCTTGGTTGCCTTTTCATATTCTTTATAGTTAAAATACAGAAACACCAACCTTATAAAAGCATTATACTTATTCTTACCATCTAGAACATCGCTATATAAATAACTTAGTAGCTTCTCTTCCCAATGTTTGGTAATTAAGGTTCCGCTGGTATATTCATGAGTAAGATCTTTGGTTGCGTAGAAAAGTTGCTCCTTTACAGCCACCGCATTTAAATAGTATTCTTTATTCTCTTTCAAAAATAGATCTGTTTGCTCGCAATCCTGATATCTAAATCTAATAAGCAGATAATCCTGAAATTCTTTTACTAGCTCATAAAACTTCTGAAAGTAAAAAGAGGTATTATTATAATTGGAGATCAAACTCAATAATTCCTGCTCTTGCTGAGGAGAAATGGTATCTGTAAAGATCTGCTTTTCTGTTTGAGAAAGGTATTCCAAATGCGCATCTACATCTGCTTGTTCCAGCTTATTACAGATCCATTTTTTTATATAGGCGTATTTTCTTTTGTCTATAGCTTCATCAAATTCTTCCGAAGTATAAAATTTCTCGGCATTAATGCAAACCTTCTTTAAGATCGACTCCTTTTCTAGGTCTCTAATTTTATTTTCTTTCAATAAAAATGAAGCTTCATGAGGAAGAATTCCTTCAGAAAAATCATTGAATATTTTAAGTTTAGATTTCATTAATGTTTTAAAAATGATTCTATTTCATTATTCACCAAATTCGATTTTTCAAAATTTACAAAATGACCTGCTTTATCTATGATCTTAACTTGTAACTGAGGCATTTTTTCCTTGGCTTTAGTAGCCAAAAATTCTAAATCTTGAGTTGGATGAAAATATTTATTAGGAATTAAAGCATCGTTGGCTCCGTAGATCATAAGCACCGGAATTTTAATTTCAGGCAATTTATCAATCACCGGCTCCTCTAACATGGCATGAATATTATTTACGATCATCTTCGAATAATCTGGAAAATCTGAAGCGTTTTTCATTGCAATTCTGTCTTCTACCATAAATTCTGCATCTTCCGGAAATTCGTAAAAATTAAGTTTGAAATTGTTTCTTATTTGCTCTTCTGAAGCATTCTCTACCATTGATGCTGTATAAGACATCTTCATGATCTTGCCTTCTTCTTCAGCAAAAGTTTCTATCCCCGCCGGAGCTATTAAAATTAATTTCTGAAAATTTTCAGGAGCTTTTAAAACACTCGTCATAGCAATTTGGCCACCCATAGAATGACCTACCAAGACCACATTCTTCAATTCTTTTTCCTTTATAAATTGATTGATAAAATCTGCATATTCAGCAAGCGTATAATCCAACCTGTTCTTTGAAGATTTTCCATAGCCTGGAAGATCTATAGCAATACATCTATAATCTTCTTTTAAAGAAGAAATATTCTTATTCCAAGCCTCCATATAACTGGAAAGTCCATGAATAAAAAGTAAAGTTGTAGCTCCAGAACCCGTGTCCTGAAAAGCGATCTTCTCGTTATTTATTAAAACTGAATCCACTGGGTTGGTATAGGTTAGGGTCTCACTAATTGTGTTTTGGGCAACTGCATTTATAAAAAATAGAAGCATTAAGCTAAACAACGTTCCTTTTCTCATGATTTATAATTTTATATAAGTCTTTTAATTTTACTCTATCAATTTTACCGATTCCGGATTTCGGCAGAGAATCTAAGCAAATAATGTCTTTCGGGATTTTATAACTCGCCAAATACTTTTTTAGGTGGTTCAAAATATCGTCTGCTTTTAGATCATCATCGTCGTTTAAAACAATAAAAGCAACGCCAATTTCTCCCCAATTCTCATCTTCAATTCCTATTACAGCAGCTTCTTTTACCAGATTGTTTTTATAAAGCACTTGTTCAATTTCTGAAGGATGAATATTTTCTCCTCCGGAAATGAATAACTGATTTTTTCTCCCAACGATGTAGATAAATCCGTCTTCATCAATCTTTGCAATATCACCAGTGTATAACCATTCTTCTTTGATCTTATTAAAGGAATAAGAGGAGTTGTTCCAATACCCGGGAGTAACTATATTTCCTTTTAAACAGATCTCGCCATATTCATAGTTTGCGACTTCTTCCCCGCTAGTATTAACGATTTTCATATCTACATAAAAATTAGGTTTTCCAATAGAACCCTTTTTCCATAAGGCATCGTGATGATGCAAAGAAGTAATGCACGGGCCAGCTTCTGTTAATCCATAACCCTGACTTAAAAAAATTCCCTTTTCTGCCCAAGCATCAATCAGTTTAATAGAAAGTGGCTCTCCACCTACTACTATATATTTTAAAACATCTGCCTTAAAGGTGGAAAACGCTTTATTCTTAACCATCATACGCAACATGGTTGGTACCGCTAAAAATAGAGAAATAGGTTCTTCTTCAATATAATTGAGTACTCTTTTAGGCTTGAATCTTTTTAAGAAATCTACTCGAGCACCGCGATGTAACATGGGTAATAAAAGCACATTCCATCCCGAAGTATGAAAAGGCGGCAATACATTTAAGGTGTGATCTGCAGAAGTAATCTCCAATTGTACCGAAGTGTTCAAACTATTCCAGAACATCATTCTATTGGTATAAATTACTCCTTTAGGTTTTCCAGTGGTTCCCGAAGTATAAAAAATAAATATTGGCTGATCTACTTCAATAGTAAACTTATTAAGAACTTCTGGCAAGTCTAATTTTTCTGCTTCAGTAAAAAATGATAAAAATAACGTTAAGCTTGCACTGCTATAGCTTTTTAATTCTTCTTCTAATAATTCAAAACTGGAACCTTCTGCCAATACCAAAGTTGGGATCACATCAGTAATACAATGTTTTAACTCGTAACTTGTAGCTCTAAAATTTAAAGGCACTAAGATAATTCCCAACCTTTGAGCGGCTATAAATAGCATCAAATATTCAGGAGAATGTTTAGCAACAACAGCTATTCTATCTCCTTTTTTTAGCTGAAACCTATTCAGCAAGAAGTTTCCAATTTTTCTGGAAGTATCGTCTAACTGCTTATAAGTATAAATGCGACCGGTATCTAAAGATCTTACCGCCTTTTTATCGGGAGTGTAAGATGACCATTTTGATATCCAATCCAGATAGTTCATACTTTCTTTTTACTGAATAAATATAGCAAATTACCAATAATAAAAGATGCAACTATAGCTATAGCTGCAGAAACTCCAGGATTATTAACAGGTTCCTGCATATATGAAGTGATCCTTCCGTAGTAAATTATAAAGTGAAGCGCTACGGCAGAAAAACTTGCAATAAACACAGCATTCTTGCTTACCTTTTTAAAATAAATTCCGAATAACACAGGCACAAAGGCAGCAGCGAAATAGGCATAAACCCCATTTTGGGCAAAAATAGCCACACTTACGTTTGGGTTTATGATCTGATCATAACTCAACCAAAAACTCACAATTGCTAATAAGATGATCACGATTTTATTAAGCGCAACAGAACTTATCTTTTTCACAGAAGGAAATAACGGTGTAATCAAATCGGTACTTATAGTAGTAGAAAGCGACTGAATTAAACCTTCCAAAGTAGAAAGTCCTGCAGAAATCAACCCGGCAACAATTAAAACACCCACCCCGGCAGAAAAAGTCTTGACCACATAGGCCGAAACCAACTCATCCATCTTAAGCGGAACTCCTTCTATTGCGAGATCTGGAAAAGTGATACGAGCATAAAGCCCAACAAATACTACCAGAAAGAAAACCGTCATACAGCTAATTGCCACAAAGAGGTATTTATTTACAGACTTTGCATCTTTTAAAAACAGTGATTTTGTAATAATATGAGGCTGACAAACAATTGCAATTCCAATTACTATCTGGCAAGCTATAATTTCAAAGTAATCTCTAAAAAGAAAACTCTTTTCGTTGGTGGTTTTTACCAATTGTGGATCAATATCTTTTAAAGTATTTATAAAGCCTTCAATTCCATGATTAAAATATTCTACTCCAGATAAAATCAAAATAAGCGCCACAATAAACATTAATACGGCCTGAATAGTATTGGTATATACCATAGAATTTGCGCCACCAAACATCATATATCCAAACACGAAAATCACCAATCCCAGCAAGACATAGAAGGGTTCCAAATTCAAAGATTTTGAAATAATCTGCGTAAGTCCCACACAAATTAGCACTATAAAAGTGATCAGCAAAAGAGAAAGAAATGCAAAGAAAATGGTGAGTCCTTTACTATCATATCGCTTCCCGATCCATTGCGCCATAGTAAGCGCTTTTACTGTAGACCCATGTTTTTGGAATGCCTTGGTAAAAAATATAAGCGATGCAAAAATGGCAATTGGCATAACTACTCCAAAAGAGATAATTCCTGCAAAACCATAAAGTGCTATAAACCCCGGATTGATTATAAACGTCGCCGCACTCGTCATAGAAGCGGCTAAAGATAGTCCTACTGCCCAAGCTGGGAAACCGTTACTACCAATGGCAAAATCATCTATATTCTTAGTCTTTCGCATTCCGCGAACTACAAAAAATATGATAACTAATGAATAAAATACGAGTAAAAGTGTTACATATAAAGACCAGGTTTCACTTGCGAACATATATTAATTGAGTTTGAAAAGTGAAGTTAAAACTTATACTTATTTTAGTTGAATTAATTGTTTAATTATAGAGTGCGACTTAAAAACAATTTCATCTAAAAGCTTAAAAGATCTAAATATAGATTGAATAACTACAACTAAGACTTAAATATGATTTAATTAAATTTCATATCTTATCCAAGATGAAAAGAAGAAAGTTTATTGAAAGATCTACACTTACCGGAATAGGAATTGTATTTTCATCAACCGTTATTAATGCTTCTCCATTGCCAAATTATAACCAAATACAAATGAACAAATTTCCTATAACCATTGCTACATGGAATTTCCCTAACGCCAGTAAAAGAGCCGGTGAATTGTTGAGTCAAGGCGCAAATGCGCTAGATGCTGTGGAGCAAGGAGTCATGGTTGAAGAAGCAGATATTAGAAACACCACCGTGGGGAAAGGGGGAGCGCCAGACAGAGATGGAAATGTAACTTTAGATGCATGCATTATGTCTCCTTCGGGAAATGCCGGTGCTGTTGTTTATTTAAAACATACCTCTAAAGCTGCCTCTGTAGCACGAAAAGTAATGGAGGAAACTCCGCATGTAATGCTAGCAGGAGAAGGTGCAGATCTTTTTGCCATACAGCAAGGTTTTGAAAAAGAAGAATTATTTACAGAGGGTTCTAAAGCCGATTATCAGGAATGGTTAAAAAAGAAAGAATACAAACCGATAATCAATATTGAAAATCACGATACCATTGGAATGTTATGCATCGATAAAAATGGGGATCTAGCAGGAGCCTGCACCAGTAGCGGACTTTCTTATAAAATAAATGGACGCGTTGGAGATTCACCTATTATTGGTTCCGGATTATTTTTAGATAATGAAATTGGTGGAGCAGTAGCTACCGGGATGGGTGAAGCTATTATGAAAAGTGTTGGAAGCTTTTTGATAGTGGAATTGATGCGACAAGGAAAATCGCCTCAAGAAGCCTGTGAGGAAGCAATTAATAGGATCATAAAAGCAAACCCGAATACTTATAAAGAATTTCAGGCAGCTTTTATAGCCATCAATAAAAAAGGTGAAATTGGCTCTCACTGCATTCAGAAAGGCTTTAGTTACGTAAAATATCAAGCTGATAAGAATGAGAACATTCTTAGCAGCTATAATTTTTAAGATATTAAAAGAATAGGATAGGTTATAAATCTAACGTTCCATTTGCCTCTTGTTCTTGCATTGTCTGAATAAGTGCTAAAACTTCTGTTATCACATCGCTACAAATTATAATGAGCGAACCTTTTCTGGCATGTTTAATAGCATAAGTAACTGCTTCCTTTTCATTAGGAATGACGGTAGTTTTTTTATCTGGGTTTGTTTGATTGATCCCTGCAGTAAGCATATCAATTAATTCCTTCTCACTTCTTCCTCTTAGATTTTTATCCTGACGAATAATAATTTCATCAAACATTTCTGCAGCAATACTTCCCAATAGTTTGGTATCTTCTTCTTTTCTATCTCCCACTCCCGCTATAATTCCAACTTTAACCGTACAATCAATTTTTCCTATAAAATTCTGTAAAGCTTTCATTCCTGCCGGATTGTGTGCATAATCTAACAAAACTTGGAAATTTTTAAATTGAAATAAGTTCAGCCTACCCGGTGTCTGTGCAGGTGAAGGATTGAAGGTTTGAAGTCCAATTTTAATATCTTCTATAGTAACGCCTCTTAAGTAGGCCGCTAAAACTGCAGGAAGTATATTCTGGATCATAAATTCTGCCTTGCCACCAAAAGTTAATGGAATATTAACCGCTTTCATAATTCGCAATTTCCATTCTCCTTTACAAATGGTAATGTATCCATTTTCATAAATGGCAGAAAGGCCATTTTTCTTTTGCATAGCTTTTATCCTAGTGCTATTCTCATCCATAGAAAAGAGAGCAATGTTAGAGATCGCTTTTTTACGCATTTTATATACTAAATCATCATCTGCATTAAGAATTGCATATCCATTTGGAACAACACTTTCAGGAATAATTCCTTTTACTTCTGCTAATTGCTGAATAGTGTGAATTCCTTTAAGGCCTAAATGATCTTCAGAAACATTAGTAACTATACCAATATCGCAATTATGAAATCCTAACCCGGAACGTAAAATTCCTCCTCTAGCACATTCCAAAACAGCAAAATCGATGGTAGGATCTTTCAATACAAATTCTGCACTGTTAGGCCCTGTACAATCACCCTTCATTAATAATCTATTCTGAATATAAACTCCATCACTTGTAGTATATCCAACTTTATACCCATTTTGTTTAGCCAAATGTGCTATCAACCTTGTAGTGGTTGTTTTACCATTGGTACCAGTAATGGCAATTATAGGCACTTTACCAGTGGCTCCATGAGGGAAAAGTTCATCTATCACTGGAGCTGCAACGTTGCGAGGCAAACCTTTGGTAGGCGCCAAGTGCATTCGAAAACCAGGAGCAGCATTTACTTCAATTACAGCTCCTCCGGTTTCAGATAGTGGCTTACTAATATCTGTAGTAATAACATCAATTCCGCAAATATCAAGATCGATTATTTTTGAAATGCGTTCTGCCATAAAGAGATTGGCCGGATGTACCACATCGGTAACATCTTCTGCAGTACCACCGGTACTCAAATTGGCAGTATCTTTCAGAATTAATTTTTCACCTTTTTTCAAAACAGATTTCAGTGTGTAACCCTCTGTAGCAATAATTCCTTTGGTTACATTATCTATAGTGATCAAGGTCAACATTTTTTCATGACCATAACCCCGCCTTGGGTCTTTATTTACTTCTTTGATTAACTCCCTAATCGTACTTTTTCCATTTCCAACCACATGAGCAGGAGTACGCCTGGAAGCTGCTACCAATTTATGATTAATAACCAATAGACGATAATCATCACCTATGATCTGCTTTTCTATTAAAACCGAAGATGATATTTTTTTGGCAATATTAAATCCTAACAACGCCTCTTTAAAAGTATTGATGTTTATGGTCACCCCGCGACCGTGGTTCCCATTTACTGGCTTCGTAACCAAAGGAAATTCAAGTTCACTCACCACTTCTTGCAGGTTAATTTCGTCTCTCAAAATTTTACCTTTTGAAACAGGAATCTCTGCTTGTTCTAATAAATATTTGGTTTCAACTTTATCACAAGCAATCTCCACACCTATATTACTGGTATGGCAAGTTACTGTAGCTTGTATTCTTTTTTGATTCGAGCCGTATCCAAGTTGGACTAAGGAGTGCTTATTTAATCGAATCCAAGGAATCCCTCTACTCTCTGCTTCTGCAACAATAGCCCCAGTGCTTGGGCCTAGTCTTACACTCTCCCTAATTTCCTTCATTTCTTGGATATCAACAGCAAGATCGTAAGTTTCGCTGTTTACCAAAGCCATACAAATCTTTACAGAAGCATTAGCTGCATATATACCCACCTCTTCTTCCATATAATCGAACACCACATTATATACTCCATCTTCCCCGTAACCTCTGGTTCTACCAAACCCAACATCCATTCCGGCCAAAGTTTGAATTTCTAAAGCAATATGTTCGATAATATGCCCCATCCAAGTTCCTGCTTTCACCCTTGAGAAAAATCCGCCAGCTACACCTTCAGAACATCTATGTTCATACATGCCCGGAAACATGTTTTCTATTCTTTCAGAAAAACCATCAATTTTGTCAGATGGTCGCTTTTCCATCTCTTCCAAATCCAAAACCATGACTATTAATTTATGCCTTTTTATAGACCAATAATTAGGGCCTCTAAGGGCATGTATTTCTCTGATTTTCATAATTTTCTATTTATAAATTTTTCCTTGTATAAGAAAAGCTGGAATTATGATGTTAATTTATGTCTTGGTGAAATATTAAACTATTTTTACCCCATAATTTAATTTTTAATTATGATAAAAGGAACTTTAATTCCTATTGGCGGAAATGAAGATAAAGGGTTTCATAAAGCAGACAGATTTCGATTAGATTACATAAGCCAAGGAATTTTGTTCAGAGTTGTTGAAGAAAGCGGAGGTAAAAATTCAAGAATATTAGTAATTACAACGGCTTCAGGAATTCCAGAGGTAGTTGGAAAAAACTATATTGATGCATTTAGTCTATTAGAATGTAAACATGTAGTTACTTTATTTATAGCATCTAAAGAAGAAGCAGATCTTCCTGAAAATTTAGACCTATTGAAAAATGCAGATTGCATCTTGTTTTCTGGCGGAAATCAATCTAAAATTACTTCGAGAATTAAAAATACCCAGTTCCATAAGATCTTGATGGAGCGTTATAAAAATGAAAATATAGTTGTTGCCGGAACCAGTGCTGGTGCCATGTGTATGTCTATGGAAATGATCACAGGCGGAAGCAGTAAAGAATCTTTTATAAAAGCAGCCACCAAATTTCAAGAAGGAATGTCCTTGATTCCTGAGCTTATTATAGATACCCATTTTATTCAACGAGGTCGTTTTGGACGTTTATCTGAAGCTGTTGCAAGATATTATGACCGAATTGGCTTCGGATTAGCAGAAGACACCGGACTCGTAATAAAAAACGGAAATGATTGTGAAATTATTGGTTCAGGAATGGTTATTATTTTTGATCCCGGAAAACTTACTCATAATAATTATGACATTTTAAAGAAAGGCACTCCTTTAACTATGACGCATTTAATTACCCACGTTCTTTCTGCGGGTGATAGGTTTGACATAGATAAAAGAACCATTAAGGTTTTAACCAATCCAGATCATATGTTATAGGATTCTTTGGGTTTAAACATCATATATCAGAATTTCATCCAAACCTTCAGAATTTTTACAACCTCTATACATTCCTTCTGTATTAAAAGGCATGGCGATATTGCCTTTGGCATCAACGGCAATCAATCCGCCATCGCCTCCAATTTTTAAGATGCGGTTTAAAATAACTTCATCTGCAGCATCTTTAAGAGACAAGCCTTTGTATTCCATTAAGCAAGAAACATCGTAAGCCACAACTCCTTTTATAAAAAACTCACCGCTTCCGGTACATGAAACCGCACAAGTGCTATTATTGGCATAATTTCCTGCTCCTATTATAGGACTATCTCCTATGCGCCCAAACTTTTTATTCGTCATTCCTCCAGTTGAAGTTCCTGCAGCTATGTTTCCGTTTTTATCGCAAGCAACTGCTCCAACAGTTCCAAATTTGGAATCTTTTTTAGTAGAATGATCTAATTGAAAAGAATCTGAATCTTTGATCTCCAACCATTGCTCATGTCTAAATTCATCGTAGAAATAGGAAGGCTCTTCCAATGTATAATTCAAAGATTTCGCGAATTCCATTGCTCCTTCCCCGGCCATAAAAACATGTTCGCTAGTATCCATTACATCTCTAGCCAGTGAAATCGGGTTTTTAATACCCGTAATTAAAGTTACGGCGCCTGCATTTAAAGTTTTCCCATTCATAATTGCAGCATCCATTTCATGAGTTTCACTTGCAGTAAAAACGCTCCCTTTCCCCGCATTAAATAAATGAGAATTCTCTAAAACCATAATAGTTTTCTCTACCGCCTCCACTGCATCTTTACCTTCTTCTAGAATTTGATAGCCGGTTTCCATAGCCTCTCGCAATACTTTTTTATATTCCTTCTCCTTTTCAGGAGTCATTTTTCCTTTTATCAAGGTTCCTGCACCACCATGTATGGCTATGGCTATTTTCTGCATCAATAGTAGTTGTTTAGTTATTTTCAAATCACTCGGGTTATTTTAAGCTTCCGAATTCATTTATTTAAAATTACAACATGTGTTTTACATGTAGCTATAACTTTTGTAGTTTTATAGACTTATAATTTTCCTATATGTCACAACAAAAACGTTTATTTCTTTTAGATGCTTATGCATTAATATTTAGAGGATATTATGCCTTTATCAAAAATCCCAGAATCAATTCCAAAGGTCTAGATACTTCCGCAATAATGGGTTTTACAAACTCTTTATTCGATGTGATTAGAAGAGAAAAACCAGATCATTTAGCGGTTTGTTTTGATAAAGATGGAAGCGCAGAGAGAACAGAATTATATGCCGACTATAAGGCGAATAGAGATGCCACCCCAGAACCTATAAAAATTGCAATACCTTATATTCAAGATATTTTACGCGCCATGCATATTCCCGTGGTAGTTTTACCGGGATGCGAAGCAGATGATGTTATTGGTACTTTGGCAAAACAAGCTGAAAAAGAAGGTTACCAAACTTTTATGGTAACTCCAGATAAGGATTTTGCTCAATTAGTTTCAGAAAATATCTTTATGTACCGCCCTGCAAGAATGGGTAATGGAATCGAGATTCTTGGTATTCCGGAAGTTCAGGAAAAATTTGGAGTTGAGAGACCGGAGCAGGTTATAGACTTCTTGGGGATGATGGGAGATGCATCCGACAATATTCCGGGACTTCCGGGAGTTGGAGAAAAAACTGCCAAAAAATTCCTGAAAGAATTTGGAAGCATGGAAGAGCTTTTAGCAAATACCCATAAGCTGAAAGGAAAGATGAAGGAGAAGATCGAGGAAAATGCTGAACTTGGAATTCTTTCCAAGAGACTAGCAACGATCATGACCGATATCGATGTGAAATTTGATGCAAAAGATTACGAACTTTCTCATCCAGATTCAGATAAAGTTCAGCAGTTATTTGAAGAATTAGAATTTAGAAGATTAAAAGATCAGTTCATAAAATTATTTTCAGGAGAAGATCAATCAAACCCTACTCCTATTTCAGGATCAAAATCTAATACAGCTCCAAACCAAACCGCTGGTGCAGGGCAGTTCTCTTTATTTGGTGGAGATACCGAAAAAATTGAAGCGACCTCTAGCAGGCAAAATCTAAAAGATACATCTCATGTGTATCAAAGTCTTTCTTCAGAAATGGCTATAAATTTATTCCTAAAGAATCTTAGCAAGCAGAAGAGCGTTTGTTTTGATACCGAAACTACCAGTTTGAATCCGTTGGAAGCTAAATTGGTAGGAATCGCTTTTTCTTGGGAAGCTGGAAAAGGTTTTTATCTGCCTTTCCCGGAAGATGATTCCGAAGCTCAAGAATTAATTGAGATTTTACGTCCGTTCTTTGAAGATGAAGCTATTGAAAAGATCGGTCAGAATTTAAAATATGACATCAAAGTTCTTGCTAAATATAACATCGATATAAAAGGTGCACTTTTCGACACTATGATAGCTCATTATTTGATTAACCCAGATATGAGGCATAATATGGATGTCTTAGCTGAGACCTATCTTAATTATACTCCCCAACCAATAACAGATCTTATTGGTAAAAAAGGCAAGAATCAGGGAAATATGAGAGATGTTTCGCTAGAGAAACAAACCGAATATGCTGTAGAAGATGCAGATATTACCCTTCAGCTAAAACAACAATTTGATCCTGAACTAAAAGAAGCAAAGACAGATAAACTTTTTAATGATATTGAAATTCCGTTAGTGCGCGTATTGGCAGATATGGAATTGGAGGGGATTAAACTGGATGAAGATTTTTTAAAATCTTTATCTGAAGAACTTGAAAATGATATTTCAAAATTAGAAGCTCATATTTATACTGAAGCTGGAGAAGAGTTTAATATCGCATCTCCCAAACAGTTGGGTATTATATTATTTGAAAAATTAGAACTAGTTAAAAAACCGAAGAAGACCAAAACTGGACAATACTCTACAAGTGAGGATGTTTTATCTTATCTGGCAAGTGAACATAAAATAATTCAAAGTGTGTTGGATTATAGAGGTTTGGTAAAGTTAAAGAACACCTATATAGATGCACTTCCAAATCAGATAGAAAAAACTACAGGGAGAGTGCATACAGATTATATGCAAACTGTGGCTGCCACGGGAAGATTGAGTTCTAACAATCCAAACCTTCAAAATATTCCAATTAGAACAGAACGTGGAAGACAAGTTAGAAAAGCATTTATTGCTAGAGATGAAAATTACACCCTGCTTGCTGCCGATTATTCTCAGATTGAATTGAGAATAATTGCAGCCTTAAGCGAAGAGGAAAATATGATGGAAGCTTTTAAAAATGGTGAAGATATTCATTCCTCCACCGCAGCAAAAGTTTTCAATGTGCCTTTGGAAGAGGTTACTAGAGAACAACGTAGCAATGCTAAAACGGTGAATTTTGGAATTGTGTATGGAGTTTCTGCCTTTGGGTTGAGCAATCAAACAGATCTTTCCAGAGCAGAATCTAAAGAATTAATAGACACCTATTATGCAACGTATCCTAAACTTAGAGATTATATACAATCTCAAGTGGAATTTGCTAGAGAACATGGGTACGTGCAAACCGTACTTGGCAGAAGACGTTACTTAAAAGATATCAATTCTCAGAACGCTGTTGTAAGAGGAGCGGCAGAGAGAAATGCCGTTAATGCTCCAATTCAAGGAAGTGCTGCAGATATTATAAAAATTGCAATGATCAATATTCACAAAAAACTAAAAGCAGGTAAATACAAGACTAAAATGTTACTTCAGGTACATGATGAATTGGTCTTTGATGTATTTAATGAAGAGCTTGAAGAAATGAAAATATTGATTAAAGATGAAATGGAACAAGCCTTTAAAATAAGTGTTCCTCTAGATGTAGAAATTGGAGTCGGAGAGAACTGGCTGCAAGCACACTAAAAGGCAAAAGAGGCTATTATATTAAATAATAGCCTCTTTCAAATTAACACTTGCTGTAAATAATTTGCTAGTTCTTAGCATATTCTAAAGACAGGATTCTGATTGGGGAAGCAGAACTGTCTCCAGGGTCACTCACATACTTGTCTGATTCAAACTTAGTAACTGCGAATGCAAAAGTTGTTGGGGTAATAGTAAGCTGTTTTCTTTCAGTATATATAATTCCACCTACATTAATGTCAAGAATAAGAACATCTCCATCTACATCCCAAGTTCCGGAATCTGCTCTTCCACTTTCACAAGTAATTTCATCATTATCTATACCTCCACTAAAACCTAGTTTTGCATTGGTAGCAGTAAAGGTCATATCTTCTCTAAACACCACGCCCATTTGATCAAAACAATTGGTCTCATTTAAAATGTTATTATTACTTGTACCGTCACTGTTAAGATCTACTGGAGTATCTGCCTGCATAACAGATAAATTCCAAGTTCCAACAAGATCTGATGGTGCTAAGGTAGTTGAAAGGTCTGTTCCATTAAAAGCAGCAGATTGTACATCATCTCTATCTTCTGCAGCGCAGGAAAACAATGAAACTATAACTACTAATAATAGGGATCTAGTAAAAAATTTGTTCATAGCTAAAATTTTATAACATTATAACACTACAAACATAAGCACATTAAAGTTTAATTTATGACTTTATTAACACAAAAAGTGCCGTTAAACGGTTTTTTAACACACTTCAGCTTTTTAAGCCCTATCTAACGTAAGAAATTTACTTATAAAATTAAGAATTAGTGTCTTATGGTAGCTTATGAAGTAGTAATGTTAAAAATTGAAGCTCATAGTCGCTCCTGAGAACTGATTGAACTTTAAACTATTCACAGCAAATAAATTAATGAACCTCCTATTTGCAATATGAATTTATAATTGTACATTTGCACCCCTGTTTTCACGATAGAAATATCGGGAACGGGGAATGGAATGTTTAATAACAAGTAAAATTAATTAGTGTGGACACATTAAGCTACAAAACAGTATCGGCCAACAAGGCTACCGTGACCAAAGATTGGGTACACGTAGATGCTGATGGTCAGACTTTAGGTCGTCTTTCTTCAATAGTTGCAAAACTACTTAGAGGAAAATACAAACCTAACTTTACCCCACACGTTGATTGCGGTGACAATGTAATTATTACAAATGCCGAGAAGATCAACTTAACAGGAAAGAAATGGGATTCTAAGGAATACATTCGCCACACAGGCTACCCTGGGGGACAACGCAGTTTAACTGCAACAGAATTATTCAATAAAGCTCCGGAAAGACTTATTGAAAATGCGGTAAAAGGAATGTTACCTAAGAACAAATTAGGTGCAGCTATCTTCCGTAATTTAAAGGTTTACGTTGGGTCAGAACATGATCAATCAGCTCAAAAACCTAAAACTATTAACTTAAACGAAATTAAGTAATGGAGGTTATTCACAAAATTGGTCGTAGAAAAACGGCTGTTGCAAGAGTATATGTTGGGCAAGGAAGCGGTAACATTACTGTTAACAAAAAGGATCTTAAAGATTACTTTACTACCGGACCATTACTTTTTAAAGTAATGCAACCTCTAAACATGACTGGAAACGAAGAGAACTTTGATGTAAAAGTGAACGTTTACGGTGGTGGAATTACAGGACAAGCGGAAGCAATTCGTCTTGCACTTTCTAGAGCTATGGTAGAATTGGATGCAGAGAACCGTGCGGTATTAAAGCCAGAAGGTTTAATGACCAGAGATCCAAGAATGGTAGAACGTAAGAAATTCGGTCAGAAGAAAGCCCGTAAGAAATTTCAGTTCTCGAAACGTTAATATATTGGGCATTGCCCAGAAAGTTCATTTAATATTTAATAAGATTTTTGTTGTTACTCCGATACGCCTTCGGAGGTTAGTTTAGCATCTAAACGGTCGAGGCCAGATTAAAAATATCGCCACTCGATTGTTGCTATCTCAACAGAACGTAAACTATTACAAAAATGGCAAACAAAGTAGAAGTAAAAGAATTACTTGATGCAGGTGTCCACTTTGGTCACCTAACAAGAAGATGGAACCCAAACATGGCCCCATATATTTATATGGAGCGCAACGGGATTCACATCATCAACCTATATAAAAGTGCTGCAAAAATGCAAGAAGCCGCAGAGGCTCTTAAAAAGATTGCAGCTAGTGGTAGAAAAATACTTTTTGTAGCTACCAAGAAACAAGCTAAAGAGATCGTTTCAGAACAAGCGTTAAGAGCCAACATGCCATATATTACAGAAAGATGGCCTGGTGGAATGCTAACTAACTTTATCACCATTCGTAAAGCCGTTAAAAAAATGGCTTCTATTGATAGAATGAAAAAAGACGGTACTTTCAACACTCTTTCTAAGAAAGAACGTTTACAAGTAGACCGTTTAAGAGCTAAGTTAGAAAAGAACTTAGGTTCTATTTCAGATATGAGCCGTCTTCCGGCTGCATTATTTGTAGTAGATACAACTCGTGAACACATTGCTATTAAAGAAGCTCAGAAATTAAACATTCCAATTTTTGCAATGGTTGATACTAACTCTGATCCTCGTGAAGTAGAATACGTGATCCCATCTAACGATGATGCATCTAAATCTATAGACAAAGTGATCTCTTATATGTCTGACGCTATAGTAGAAGGTCTTTCTGAAAGAAAGTCTACTAAAGATGATAAGGACGATAGCAAAGAATCTAAAGCTCCTAAGGCCCCAAAAGCTAAAAAATCAGATGCAGATGTAGAAGTTCCTTCTAAAGATGCTGAAGACAAAAAAGCAATGAAAGAGGCTAAAAAAGATGTTAAACTAGAGTCTAAACATGAGACTTTAGAAAAAGCTAAGTCTAACGACGAAGAAGAATAACATAATTTTTTAATAAGTTTTATGAGTCGTTTAGTTCTTTCTTTTGAAAATAGCTAAACGACTTGTTCATTAAAAACCAAAAATTCTAAACATCATGGCAAAGATAACCGCCGCAGAAGTAAATAAATTAAGACAATCTACCGGTGCCGGTATGATGGATTGTAAAAAAGCATTAGTAGAAGCTGATGGAAATTTTGACTCAGCTGTTGAGATCCTTCGTAAGAAAGGTCAAAAAGTTGCTGCAAATAGAGCCGACAGAGATTCTTCTGAAGGAGCTGTAATTGCAAAAGTTAATGAAGATTCTACAAGAGGAGTTATTGTTTCTCTTAACTGTGAAACAGATTTCGTTGCTAAGAATGATTCTTTCGTTCAATTAGCTACAGATCTTGCTGAAATTGCTATCAACACTTCCTCTAAAGAAGAGTTATTAGCTGCAGATTACAAAGGTATCTCAGTTCAGGATAAATTAACTGAGCAAACTGGTGTAATTGGAGAGAAAATTGAAATTGGAGATTACCGTACTATGGAAGCTCCTTTTGTTGGTTCTTACATCCATGCTGGTAATAAAATTGCTGTTCTTACAGGACTTTCTAAAAATGTAGATGGGGCTGAAGAAGCTGCAAAGAACGTTTCTATGCAAGCTGCTGCTATGAACCCTGTTGCTTTAAATGAAGATGGTGTAGATCAAACTGTAATTGATAAAGAAATTGAAATTGCAAAAGATCAACTTAGAGAAGAAGGAAAACCTGAAGAGATGTTAGATAATATCGCAAAAGGTAAAATTAAACGTTTCTTTAAGGACAACACTCTTGTAAATCAAGACTACATTAAAGACAACAAGTTAAGCGTTTCTGCATACGTAAAGTCTGTAGATAGCGATCTTACTATTGTTGCTTTTGAAAGAGTTGCTTTAGGATAATTTTCGCTTCTAAAGTGATCTTTAATCATAGTGAAAAGCCGTTTCTTAATTGAAACGGCTTTTTTATTTTTATAATTCGGCTACCTAGTATATTTAAAGCCAATTTCAATTCTTACCCACGTCTGGCCGAGCTTAATTAAGCATTTCAACATATTTAGCGTAACCTAAAAAGAGCAATAGCATAACACTTTTCAGCTTTAGTTTACTCCAACCTATACAAAATAGGCTTACTGGGAGCTGCATCATTTTCAAAAGAAGCAATTTGTAAATTCAATAAATAATTACCGTCTTCAATTTTATTAGAAACATATATCAACTCCGTAATACTTGCATCAAATCGCGTGTTTTTGGGATAGTCCCAAAAAGCTTTATGCGCTAATAATTTACCCTCATCCCTTTCCTTATCTACAGAAGGGAGGTCTATGAGCAAATGCTTCACTCCGCAGTCTCTAATATACTTTGCAGCATTCTCTGAGAGATATGGCCAATTAGTATGAGAGTATTTCCTGGTTCGCTTTTCTATATAATTGGGCAGTGTTCTAATGATTAAGGCTTCTGCATCTCCCCTCTCTAAATACTTTTCTATCTGCTCTAGAATAATTACCTGATCTCCCTCTATTTTAAGAGGTTCTATAGAAACTAATTTTGCTGTAAAGAAAAAAGTCTTCAGGCTATCATTAATACTATAAAACTCTTTGGTGATATGGCCAACGCACTCTGTATGGGTACCATGCCCGTGCGGATTGAAATAGATGTTATTAAAATTTGTGGAAGCCCCTTCTGTAACCTTCCCAACAAAATCTCCATCTACTACTGGTTTTATTCTTGGATGTTCCAAGTACCACGCTATAGGATTCTTATCATCTCCACGAACACTTAGAGAGATATCTAAAGGCTGAGACAGATCTACCAGAAAACTTTTGTTCTTATGCTGTATGCTTGTTTTCATTACTTTTACCTACGGTTATTATGATATATAATTAGAACTTTAAACCAGTTCAAGATGAAGGATTGGTTAATTAATTCTCATCTAAATAAAACAATTCACTAGATATGCCATCACTTAAAAACTTTCCCTTATCAGAAACTTTTAAAGATTCATTTTTTAAGATCAACAAGCCCTCTTTTATTAGATTAACAGATTGCTCTAAGAGATACTTCTTGTAATTGGTTCCAAAATCTTTTTTCACCTCCTCCAAAGAAATACCCCACATAGTTCTTAAGCGAGTCATTACATATTCATTATACCTATCTGTAAGAGAAAGCTCTTCTTTCTGCGCTGGGATCTTATCATTTTCTATGGCATTAATATATAATGAATTATTATTTATATTCCATTTGCGCTGATTTCCATTAAAGGAATGGGCAGAAGGTCCAACTCCCATATAAGTTTTACCCATCCAATACGCAGTATTGTTTTGAGAGAAGTAACCTGGCTTACCATAGTTGGAAAATTCATACTGCACAAAGCCTGCTGATTTTAATTTATTGGTAAGAAGATCAAAATGAATACTTGCAACCTCATCATCTACAGGTTCTATTTTCCCCTTATCAATAAATTTCTTTAAAGCAGTATTTGGTTCCACCGTTAACGCGTAACAAGAAAAATGAGGCAGATCTAACGATAAGGCAATATCTATATTTTCCTCCCATCTTTCTACACTCATCTCTGGCATTCCATATATTAGATCTATAGAAATATTATCAAAATATTGCTTTGCAAGCTTAATAGATGTCAAGGCTTCGTTAGCATTGTGCGCACGATTCATAAGTTGAAGATCTTCCTCAAAAAAAGATTGTACTCCTATACTCAATCTATTTACACCCGCTAATTTCAATTCCTTAATCTTATCTGCTGTAAGATCATCAGGATTGGCTTCTAGGGTAATCTCTACAGTGCTAGAAACCTCAAAATTATCTTCTATGGTAGTTAATAATTGTTTTAATTCTAGTTCTGATAGTAATGAAGGTGTACCCCCACCAAAATAGATAGTTTGAACTAATTCTTGCGTAATCTCATCTTTTCTCAGCAAGATCTCTTTACAGATCATTTGTATTAGTTCTTCCTTCTTTTTTACTGAAGTAGAAAAATGAAAATCGCAATAATGACATGCCTGTTTACAAAAAGGAATGTGAATATATATACCAAATTCTTTAACCTTATCTCCAGCTGGATTGGTTATCAAGGTTTCATTAAAGCTTTTGATATCTAACATAGATCTAGATTATTATTGACAATGGCTATTTAACTTTTTTAGGATTTTGCTTTACATACGCATCCCAACCTGTGTAGCTTTTTCCTATTTCTACCCTATCTGAATTATAGAAATGACAGACTGCAGCAGCCAATCCATCTGTAGAATCTAGATTTTTAGGCAGTTCTTTCAATCCTAATAGACTTTGAAGCATTCTAGCCACTTGTTCTTTACTTGCATTCCCATTTCCGGTAATAGCCATTTTAATCTTTTTTGGAAGATATTCGGTGATAGGAATTTCTCTAGAAAGTCCAGCAGCCATGGCAACCCCTTGTGCTCTTCCTAATTTCAACATAGATTGTACGTTCTTACCAAAGAAGGGCGCTTCAATAGCGATCTCGTCTGGATGATACGTATCTATAAGTTCTATGGTACGCTCAAATATCAACTTTAACTTCACATAGGGATCGTTGTATTTTTGAAGTAACAATTCATTCAACTGCAAGAATGTCATCTTTTTATTTTCCACTTTTATCAGTCCAAAGCCCATGATAGTGGTTCCTGGATCTATCCCCAAAATAATTCTTTCAGATTTCAATAGCCTTAATTATAAGATTTTATACCCCAAAAACGTATTTTTCATTAAATTCGCGGTGCCTTACAAAGCTACATAATTCAGTTCAGGTAACAGAGTCCTAATTGCGGCTTTAAACATCCCTAAATGACGACGATCCTAATGCTCATATCAATAGTTTATCTGATATTGATTGGGTACTTTATTTACGGTTGGAACAGGCTTCCAATTTTCAAATTACAATACCTTCCTCCACAAATTCAGTTTTCTGTGATCATCCCGTTCAGGAATGAAGAGAAAAATATAAATGAGCTCTTATATTCTCTTTCAAAATTGAATTATCCTAACTCATTATTTGAAATATTGCTTATAGATGATGCTTCAGAAGATCGCTCAAAAGACATTTGCTTGGAATTTCAACGTAAAAATCCGGAACTTCAAATAGATATATTAACCAATAAAAGAAGATCCAATTCTCCTAAAAAAGATGCGATACTCACAGCCATCAACCTCTCTAGTTATGATCATATTATTACCACAGATGCAGATTGTGAAGTGCCAATAAACTGGCTACAGGCTTTTAATGAAAAATTAATTACCACCAAGGCGAGTTTGATTGCAGGACCGGTAGGATTTCCGGGAACAATCCCAACATCTATAGTAGCAATTTTTGAGGAGATCGATTTTATGAGTTTGCAAGCTGCCGGAGCTGCTGCATTTGGTAATAAAAAGGCATTTATGTGCAACGCTGCAAATCTTTGTTACGAGAAAACAGCATTTATAGAGGTAGAAGGTTTTACTGGGAATGACCATATTTCTAGCGGAGATGATGTTTTTTTACTGCAAAAATTACAGGAGCGAAATTTTGCGGTAGCGTATCTTAGATCTCCTGAAGCTGAAATTCTCACCAATTACCAGCAAAATTTTTCATCTTTAATATCACAGAGAATTCGATGGGCCGCTAAATCTTCTGCCTACACAAGCAATTTTTCCAAATTAACAGGGCTTATAGTCCTTTTAATGAATTTATTTCTATGCATTACAGTAGTATTATGCTTTCTAAGCAACATCTCTTATAAGCTAGTAATTATAAGTTTTCTGATGAAGTTTTATATAGACCTAATTCTATTGATTAAATGGAACTTCAATTTTGGAAAATTAAATATTCTAAAGCACTACCTGTGGTGCAGTCTCCTATATCCATTTTTTACCAGTTATATTGCCATCTTATCTTTATTTTCAGGTTATGAATGGAAAGGAAGGAAATTTATAAAATAAATTTTGCATGGTTTTAAGCCTGGGAACTAAAACGAGCTAAATTGAATACGATCCAAAAACATAATTAATAATAATCTATGCTGAATTTCAGAACTACTCTGCTTTTATTAAGATAGGCATTTTAAAGATGCTAGAAACAGGTATACCTCGCTTACTTGCTGGATAGATCTTAGGAAGTGAATCTACACTTTGAGTTAACCATAGTTTAATATTTGGAAGCTGATTGGTTACGGTAGTATCTACAGAGACAGAGTCTATGGTAGGTTTCCCATTTTTAGATATTTCTAAATAAAGAACTAGCGTATCATCTATGGCTTCTGTAACTATAGGTTGTTGCTTCTCTAAATATGCATAAATGGAATTGGCTACGGTAGTTTCAAAACATCTCTTTGCAGCGGCTAATTCTGTAATTTCCTTACAATTCTCAAAAGCCGGATACTCATCTACCTCTTTCCAGTTCAAACTTTTGGTTTCCTGATCGAGCACTTGTTTAGATGAGATCTTTTTAGTCTCAAAATTATTACAGCTAGCCAGTACTACTAAAAAGATTAGGAGTAATGTTTTTTTCATTCGGTAGATTTTCTTTCTTAGAATATTCAAAAATAAGGAAATCCCAACAATCTATAAGCTATTTGCGTTATGGCTTTTAAAGCCTGAATTATATCTATTTAAATAGATTATCTAATTATTGTTATTGGTTTTCTACTTGCAGATGTTGTTCTTTCTTTAGATCTGAAATTCTACTTTGAGCCAGTTCTATTAAACTAGGATTACCATTTTGGCTATAGCTATTAACGTAGTTTTTATAATATTGGATCTTTGATGTGATATCCTTAAAATAATTATCTGCGGCTATTGCTTTTTCATATAGAGCACGCTCATTGTCGGGATTTTCCTCTAAAGCAGCTTCGGTATATTTCAACATATTCTTATAATCTTCCATACCTTTATAGGCCAATGCTAAGCTTAAAAACTCTGCATCTACAGGTTGTTTTTTAATGAGAATAGCCATTAGAAGTTCTATTTCAGATTTCTGAAAATCGCCAATAATTGCATATAGTTTTCCAAGATTGTAATGAGTTTCAGAGTTTCGATCTTCAAATTTCAAACATTCCTTAAAATTTTCTATCGCCTCTTCGTATTGAAAAGATCTATAATAACACATCCCAAGTTTGTTATAGACAAATTCATTTCCCTTACCTAGTGCAACGATCTTTTCAAATTGTTCCATCGCAGCTCTGTAGTATTGTTGATTGTAATAGGTTTGTGCTAGGATAGATAATAAAGAAACGTTCTTTGGATTTTTTTCTAGACCCATTTTTGCAAATTTCTTTGCAAGTGGATAATTGGAATGTGCCAGCTCATGTTTAGCAACTTTAAATAAGGCTTGCTGATGTGTAGTATCCAAAGTAATAGCTTTTCTGAAAAATTCTATGGAAATGGAATCACCTTTAGACTCTTTGATCTCTCCTAGTCTATATTGAAAACTTGCATTTTTTGGATATGCAATAGATAAATTTGTAAATAATGAGTCTGCAGCCTTTATATCTCCAACCTTTTGCAAAAGTTCGCCATAATTTATAGCAGTAAGTACTCGGTTAGGATTTTGAACAAGTATTTTATGATAATATTCCAGCGCAGTATCCCAATCTCCAGATGCTTCGTTTGCTTTAGCTAATCTCACGAATACAGCCTCTGTTTTTGGTTCGAAGGATTTTAATTCTAAGATGGCCTCCTCGTAATTTCCAAGAGCATATAAACTATCGCTAATAGCTAAAGCCGAAGTTTGAGCTTCGGCTTTACCAACTAACACTATTAAAATGATAAAAATTATTCTCATTTAGTTTCAAATACTATTGGAAGTGAATACATAACATTTACATCTCTTCCATTTTGTTTACCCGGAGTCATCTGAGGTAAACTTTCTACTACGCGAATACCTTCCTTTTCTAATTCTGGAGATGCAGCTCTTGCTTTTACATCTGCAATTTTTCCTTCGTTATTTATCTTGAACTGAACAATAACTCTGTTTACTCCGGTTAGACCTTTACCAACTTCCGCATTAAAGTTTTTCATCACATGATCTTGAATTTTTTGGGACATACATTTCTTTTGTTCTTCATTGGAGGATAAGTCTTCACAACCAGGAAATAAAGGAACCTGATCTATAAGAGCAAAAGGAACATCTGGGCCATCCGATGCTGATTTATTCAATATATTTCCTTCCAAGGTAATCGCTAATAATTCTTTAAATCTTACCATTTCTTCTTCTGAAAGTTCTCCTTTTGCTTTAACCGACTGGGTTAAGTTCTCCAATTGTGTTGAAATTGAAACATCCTTAATTTCTGAAGAATTTTCGTCTTTTGTAGAACACGAAACATAGGTAAGCATAACAAACATTAATGGCACAACCATTAAATACTTAAATTTTGCGATGGCTTTAGATTTTGATTTTTGTAACATAACTATTCGTTTTTTGATTAATGAATGATTGAAAAATTGATTGATGAATGAAATATTTTGAGTGTTAAAAGCGCTATTCAATAACTGTTCGTAATAATTGCCTTTATTAGTTGTCTTTACCACATTTGCATCTGCTATAAATTCATGCAAAGTGGCAATTCTATTCTGATAGATATAGATAAGTGGATTAAACCAGAATACGATCTTAAAGATTTCAAAGAAAACAAGATCTAAACTGTGCTTGCCCTGCACGTGTACTATCTCATGAGCTAAGATTTGGGTTCTTTCAGCTTCAGATAATTGATCGCCTAAAAATATAGTTTTGTAGAAAGTACATGCCAAGTTGGATGATGGAACTTCAATAATTTTATAAGTATCAGCTTTAAAGATCAAGTTGAAATTGAACAACTTTCTAAGATTCAAAAATTTTTTAAAAACAATTCCTAAACTAAGCATAGCTCCAAAGACATAAGCCAACATCCACCAATTTATAGACGTAGATTGTGATGACAGATTTACTTCAGGCAATGTTTCTATTGCTTGTAAATTTCCACCTATAATTATCTCTGGTAGCCAAAAACTATTTATTACTGCTGCAGATTCTTGCGGCATCAATTCATTCAACGCAGTTATATTCAAAAATGGTAGCGTTAAAGCTATAATTGGAGTAAGTAGAAGATACCATCTATTGTAATTAAAGAAGGTTTCTTTTTTCAATAAGAGCTCATACACTAGTAAGAACAGTAATTGAAAGAATATGATTTTTAAAATAATAGCTAACATCTTACGAATCTTTTTTATTGATCTCCTTTAAAATAGCTTCCAGCTCTTTAGTATCCAGATCATTCTTTTTCATAAAAAATGACACCATACTTTTAAAAGAACCATTAAAATAATTATCCATCAACTTATTCATACTTTGATTGGAATAAGTCTCTCTATCTACCAGCGCAAAATAATTATAGCCCTTCCCTACTTTTTTATGATCTACAAATTTCTTGCTTTCCAAGATGCGTACTATGGTAGAAACAGTATTATAGGCAGGTTTTGGCTCGGGCATACTATCTATTATAGAGGCAACATTTGCCTCCTCTAGCTGCCAGAGAATTTGCATAATCTCTTCTTCGGCTTTCGTTAACTGCTTCATAAGTACTTTATAAATTGGGATTTTATATCTAAACTAAGAAGCTAATATAAACTAAATAATTAGTTAGAACTAACTATTTAGTTAAAAGATTGTTTTTAAATTGATATTTTAGCTGAAAAAAAGAAAAATTTATATGGATATATTTTTAGTATTACTAGCCGGAGTTTTATTGATAGTGGGAATTTTAGGTAGTTTTTTACCAGTATTACCGGGAGTTCCTGTGAGTTGGCTTGGGTTAATAGTTTTCTTTTTAGCTCCTTCTATTGAGATGAACTATTGGTTTTTAGGAATCACATTAATTATTGCCATTGTAATATTTATACTCAATTTGGCTGTTCCAGCCATGGGAACTAAGAAATATGGAGGCAGCAGATCTGGAATGATCGGCGCCACAATTGGTTTGGTCGTTGGACTTATAGCTCCAATTCCATTTGGAATACTTATTGGACCTTTTATCGGGGCATTCGTAGGAGAGATTGTGAATAAGAGTAATTCAAAATCTGCATTAAGA
The DNA here is from genome assembly GCF_000744275.1 of Gillisia sp. Hel_I_29. NCBI lineage: Bacteria > Pseudomonadati > Bacteroidota > Flavobacteriia > Flavobacteriales > Flavobacteriaceae > Gillisia > Gillisia sp. Hel_I_29. Next base: position 32,744 of record NZ_JQLP01000005.1, on the reverse strand, counting down.
GCTGCGTATGGATCTTTTCTTGGATTAGTCGCATCTAGTGTTATGGAGTTTCTAGTTAGCCTTGCTTTTCTAATCCTGTACATTTATAAGGTATGGGAATTCAAGGAAGTAATCTTTTAACAACATTTAATTCTTATAAAATTTTACAAGATCTGGGGTAATTCTACCACAAATTCACTTCCCCTACCTGGAACGGAGTAAATCTTTAAATTTCCATGACGCTCATCTACCAGATGCCGCACCACTTTTAATCCTAATCCATACCCAATCTCACCATTGGAACCTGCAGATGGTATAGCTTTACCATCTATTATATTTTGAATCTTTTCTATAGAAAAACCGTTACCAGAATCAATTACCTTTAAAGTTAAGATATTAGAATCTTCATTAAATTTTAGTTCTAGAATTACACGCTCACTCCTAGGTGAGAATTTAATTGCATTAGAAATTAAATTTCCAGCTATTTGTAATAAATTGTCTCTTACCACCATTGTAGTTGAATCTTCAAGGCTAAAATTTACGTCTAAACTTATATCCTTGATTACTGCTTGTGGTAAGTAAAGATCTTTTAACCTATCTCCCAGCTCTTCAAAACTGATTAATGAAATTTCATCATCATTATTTCTATTACCAGATTTTAAGATCTCTGAAGCAAGTCCTAAAAGTGCTGTACTACTTTGGCCAATCATATTTAAATAAGTCTTGGCCTCATCTACCGTAAGTTCTTCTTCGTAAGATGCGAGATTGGTTATACCTAATATCCCATTTACAGGTCCTCTGAAATCGTGAGCTAATTTTTTCTGTGTATGAAGAGCATCCGTAACCAAATTTCTAGCACTTTCTAGATCACGTTTTAAAGCTAGTTTTTCAACTATTTCATGAGCGACTAATTTTAATTGCTCGATCTTTGTAGCTGGTAGTTTTTTTTCAGATTTACCAACTATACAAAGAGCTCCTATTTTTTCCCCGGTAGGAGTTATCAATGGAAAACCTATATAATAGTTATTATCACCAACAGCTTTCGTATTAGTTCTAGAATCTTTTTTAATAGCCGATATTTCTAGATACTCATCTTCTTTAAGAGTGTATTGACATATAGATTCTTCTCTAGGCATTTGAGAATTATAAATACCGTAACAAGAAATTGTCCATAGCGTAAAGTTATCTACCAGATTGATCATAGCCATATCTGTTTCTGCTATTGTTGCCGCTAATTTGGTTAAGTTTTCAAACTCATCTTGCAGCTTGTCATATTCAAGCTTGAATTGATTTAAACTCTTAACTCTGTTGAACTCTAGGGCTACTTCTTCTGGTAATTGAGGCATAAGTTCTAATTAAGCTTTAAGTGAAAAATAGGGCGGTACAAAAGTAAATGATTAAAGGCAAATAGCACGATAAAATATAATTTTTAACCTTACCTCATCATATATCTAACTGTTTATTAACAAATTATGAATGAACACCACAAACTTATCATAATTACCATGTCTTTAATATTTCCAAAAAGATAGGTGCCAAGATAGCCGTAAAAACGCCATTAACACACATGGCCAATCCGCTATATATTCCAGCCAACTTATCAATTTCCATAGCTTTAGCTGTACCAATACCATGTGCCGCAGTTCCTAAAGCGGTACCTAAAGCTCTAGTGCTTGTTATGCCCAAAAATCTCAAAACCACAGGTCCTATAGCATTACCAAAAACCCCTACAGCTATTACTACCCCGGCTGTAATTTCTGGTACACCGCCCAATGTTTTTGTTATTTCTATAGCAATTGGGGTGGTAACAGATTTTGCGACCAAAGAATTTATAATTACCGGTGGTACATTAAATAGTAATAAGATAAAAATCACACTTAAGATTCCGGTTACTCCTCCAACTAAAATTGCAGTAAAGAAAGGTAATAGGTTTTGTTTGATCTCTTCGTATTTTTCAAAAAAGTAAATTCCTAATGCAACTATGGAAGGCCCTAGAAAAAAACTAAGTAAACTTCCTCCCCTATTGTAATCCTGAAAATCGATTTCGGCAATACTTAATATCAGCATTATAGCAACAATAGTAAGCAAAACGGGATTCAATAAAGCGAAATTCCATTTCTTCCGTACCCATAAAAAGATATTATAAATCCCTATAGTAATTAATACTCCAAAAAATGAAAGTAGAATGATCCTAATTGTCATTTTTCCATTTTTTGAAGCACGAGTGCAGTTATATATAACGTAAGTAAACTGCTTAAAACAGCAGCAAAGGTGATAGATATCCAATAATCTTCTATAAGATGAAAATAAGACATTAAACCAACCCCATACGGAATAAAGAAAAGCACCAGATATTTCATCAACTTATCTGAAGCAGGTTTTACATCTTGTAAATTTATAATTCTGAATTTTAATGCAAAGAAGATGAGGAACATTCCAACAATATTTCCGGGAATATATGGAAACAGGAAATAAACTATAATTTCTCCCAAGGCTAGAAACATAAAAATATATAAAAGAGACCTCAATAATGTTAGCCACTCCTTACTTCGCCTTAAGATCATACCCACAGAATTATTTTTTTAATGTTCTAAAATTAAGAATTGAAATAACACAAACGAAATTGGCAGCAACTTCCTTCTTTAAAAAGATAAAATAAGCATATAATCTACTGATATTTAATCATTTAAATAATATTAATTACCGCCTTTATAGAGATTTAATGAATTAAATGTGTTAAATTGTAATCGATAATTCTCCTCCCATTTAATTAAGCCCTATACCTTCTACTCAGAACTTCAGATTTAATATTAACCACCTAAATATATAATCATGAAGAAAGTATTTTTTTTGATCTTATTGATCCCGTTTTTAGCAATGTCTCAAAATAATGCAGAATATGCAATAATGGAGAATACCTTGCTCACTCCAAATTCTGCCGATGTTAAAAAATTTGAAACCAATATAGCCTCTCATAATAAACAGTTTCATGCTGAAGGACCTTTTGGTGCCAGGGTTTATTACATAGCTAGTGGAGAAAATGCGGGAAGTTATATGTGGGTCATGGGACCATTACCTTGGAGCGCCATGGATTCTCGAGATGAATCTGAAGCACACACCAATGATTGGAATAGTAATGTGCAGCCTTACATTAGTAATAAAACGGCAACCACCTATTGGAAATTTGAAAATGGACTATCTAGCTTTCCTGTAGATTTTACACTAGACAAACTACTTTTAGACTTCTATGATATAAAGCGTTTTCAAGGAGATAAAGTAAATAGCGCCATGGAAAAAGTAAAAAAAGTAATGGGCGATGCTTATAAAGATATGGCCTATGGAATTTATATGAATGAAATGCCTTCTACCAAAGATGGCAAAGATATGGTAGCTGTATATTTCTTTGACAAATATTCTTTTATGAGCGAAGATCCAAAATTTGTAGATTCTTATAACAAACTTTACGGTGATGGAAGCTTTAAAAATTTCCTAAAAGAGTGGGGAGAAATAACCGAAGGCGGCAGTACAGAACTATGGATATTTCAACCCAAGCTAAGCGGACTTTCTGGAGAAATTCAAGCAGCAGATAGAAATTAACCATCTTTTTTATAACAGGCATCCTTATAAAATAAGAGTGCCTGTTTTTATCTTTTTCTCACACCAATCAGATTCCATTATAGCGCATAAAAAAAGCTTCAATTTCTTGAAGCTTTTTTTGTTGCAAACTTGCGGTCTGGACGAGACTCGAACCAACCGCATAATCTCTTTATTTATAGGCTTCTTCAGAGCCCTATATTTCGATGGCACCGAATTAGACACCTTTTAACATAGTTTAACAATATCTAGATGAGTGAATACTCAAATAGTAACAATTAAATGCAAATGATGCTTTTCGGATTCTATTTTACAAAGAACAAACCCAATGTCAACCTAAGTTTCAAAGAGGGCTGGCAAATATACAATTTCTTATTTCTTCTATACAAATAAAATTTTCGCTTTATTTCAGATGAAAATTATTTTTTAGATACTAACTAGTTATAAATATTTAATGCTTTCAAACCTTTCTTCGCTAAAACCATTTCTACAATTACAACCTTAACATTATAATTTTCATTGCTAAATTTTATAATTAAACTTCATGATAAGGGAATATTTTACTCCAATTTTATTCAATAGATAGAGAAAAATCAATTTATTTACTTTTTCTGTTATAAATATTCAATTTACTCAAACCCAATTCTTTATATTTAAACCTCATAAAATCAAAACCTTCTAAAAAATGACAAAACCAAAGTTTAAAATGTTGGTAGTTATGCTTTCACTAAGCGTCGTATCACTAATTTATTGTGATGAGTCCCTAGGACAAGAAAAAGCCAATCAAAATTCTGAATTATCAATCGAATTTGAAAAATATGAATTGGATAATGGGCTAAACATTATTCTTCATCAGGACAAGTCCGATCCAATAGTTTCACTAGCCATACAATATGGTGTTGGCTCTAACCGTGAGAAAAAAGGCCGCACTGGATTTGCTCACCTTTTTGAACACATGCTCTTCCAAGAATCTGAAAATGTTCCTCAAGATCAATTTTTCAAAAAGATACAAGATGCTGGAGGTACTTTAAATGGTGGAACATGGCAAGATGGAACTGTGTATTATTAAGTGGTGCCAAAGAATGCTCTTGAAACAGTGATGTGGTTAGAGTCTGATAGAATGGGTTTTCTTATAAACACGGTAACTGAGGCTGCCTTTGCAAACCAGCAAGAAGTAGTACAAAACGAAAAGCGTCAGCGAGTAGATAATAACCCTTATGGACACACTGGCTGGGTGATAGACAAAAATCTATATCCAGATGGACATCCTTATAGCTAGCAGGTAATTGGAGAACTTGAAGATCTTCAAAATGCTACAGTAGCCGATGTAAAAGAATTCTACGATAAATTTTATGGTCCAAACAATGCAACTTTGGTTGTTGCCGGAGATTTTGACAAGGCAGAAACTAAAAAATTGATAGAAAAATATTTTGGTGAAATTAAAAAAAGAGAAGAAGTTGAACCATTAAAAATACAGACGGTTACACTTCCAAAAACCAAGCGTCTTTATCATGAGGATAATTTTGCAACTGCACCTCAACTTAATATGGTTTGGCCGGTAGTAGAACAATTTAGCAAAGATGCCTACGCCTTAGATTTTCTTGGAGAAACACTTTCAGACGGAAAAGATGCACCTTTATATAAAGTGCTTGTAGAGCAAAAAGAACTTACTTCCCAACCTTACGCCTACAACAATCCTAGCCAAATTGCTGGGAAATTTCAGATTTCTGTAACTGCAAATGCAGGTGTAGATCTTGATAGTTTAGAAGCAGGTATTCAGGAAGCTTTTGCTTTATTTGAAAAAGAAGGTATTACTGAAAGAGATATTGAACGAATTAAAGCAGGTCAAGAAACTGACTTTTATAATGGAATAAGCAGTGTTCTTGGTAAATCTTTCCAATTAGTAAATTACGATGTATTTACAGGAGATCCAGGGTACATAGAAAAGGATGTCCAAAATATTCGAGCGGTTACAAAAGAAGATGTTCATCGTGTTTACAACAAATATATCAAGAACAAACCTTTCATACTTACAAGCTTTGTCCCTAAGGGAAATTTAGATTTAATTGCTGAAAATTCAGAAAAAGCGGAAATAGTTGAAGTGAAAATAACAGAAAATGTGGAGTCTGAAGTAGCTGAAGTAAAGCAGGAAATTGAAAAAACACCTTCTAATTTTGATCGCTCCGTTCAACCTGAAATAGGTAGTACACCTAAATTAAACGTTCCTGATTCCTGGAAAGAAACACTAGACAACAAACTTGAAGTTTATGGAATAGAACAAACTGAATTACCATTGGTGAATTTCAGTATTGTGATTGAAGGCGGACACTTATTAGACGATCTAAGTAAAAATGGTGTAGCAAATTTAATGACAGATATCATGATGGAAGGTACTGCCAATAAAACTCCAGCCGAATTAGAGGAAGAAATAGACATGCTTGGGGCCAGCATAAATATGTACACCACTAACGAATCTATTGTAATTCGTGGAAATAGCCTTGCACGTAATTTTGACAAAACAATAGCTTTAGTTAAGGAAATCTTACTTGAGCCTCGTTGGGACGAGAAGGAATTTGCACGTATAAAAACCAGTACTATTAATGGAATAAAAAGGAATGAAGCTAATCCTAACGTGATTGCAAACCAGGTTTACAACAAGATTTTATATGGCGAAGATCATCCATTTGCCTATCCAACTTCAGGAACAGTAGAATCTGTGGAGTTTATTAAAATTGAGGATCTTAAAGAGTTTTATAATAAAAACTTTTCTCCAACGGTAAGTCGTATGCATATTGTTGGTGATATCTCTAAAACTGAAGCATTAAAAGCTGCAAAAAGTTTGGCGGCAAAGTGGGAGCCAAAAAAGGTAACGATACCGGAATTCGACGTTAAAAATGATCGTGAAAAGGCATCTTTATATTTTGTAGATGTTCCTGATGCGAAGCAATCTGTTATAAATATAGGTTACATCGCTTTACCTAGAACAAGCGAAGATTTTTTCCCTGCTGAAGTGATGAATTATAAGCTTGGCGGATCCTTCTCAGGAAATATGAACCTTAATTACGTGAAGAGAAAGGATATACCTATGGCGCACGATCTGGTTTTAGTGGATCCAAGATTCCAGGAACTTTTACTGCTTCCTCAAGCGTTCGTACAAATACTACAGGAGAATCTGTAGGGATTTTTAAAGATGGAAATTGATAAGTATAAAGAAGGGATAACTCCTGAAGATTTGGAATTCACCAAAAATGCATTAATAAAATCTAATGCGCTACGTTTTGAAACTCAGGGATCCTTACTAGGAATGCTACAAGAAATGAGTGCTTACGATTTTGATCCTAAATATATTGAAAAGGAAGAAAAGATAATTGGAGCTATGACTCTGGAGCAACATAAAGAATTGGCACAAGAATATTTAGACGAATCAAAAATGGCATATCTTGTAGTAGGAGATGCTGAGACCCAATTAGAGCAATTTAAAGAAATGGGCTTCGATGAAGTTAAAGTGCTAGATAAGCAAGGAAATGAAATTAAAAAACCAATTAATCTTAAAACAGAAGAGGTTAAAGATTAATTTAGAAATTATAATTAACAAAGAAACCCGCCAAAATGGTGGGTTTTTTATTCTCTATAAGGTAAATAACCCGAGGCTTGCCTCGATAGTAAATGTTGTAAAGTTTGAAAACGTGTTCCACTAAAATTCTCCGTGGGCTTGCCCCGGAGAAATTTTACTGAAATCCCTTTTTTTAAACAAATTTGAGAGTAGTTATTCATAGTTTCCACTTTTTATCCTTCTTTTTATTAAGAAAATATTCTCTTTATCAATTCCAAAAACAATAAAATTAAACTAAGTGCTAAAACTTTTAAGCCGAATAATTTTCATAATCAAATCATTTATTATGTGTATTTGAGCCGAATAAGATATGTAATCGGCTCATGAAATATAATTGGCAACCGGCAGATTGACATCATTTTCGATATTCTTCCGAAGAGGTGGAAGAATTGCTTTACGATTATTCACAAAGAGTAGGAAAGATTTACGGTATCCTAGAAGGATTGCCGGAAGAGACAAAGAGTGAAGCCATCATAGAATTACTGGTTTCCGAGGCTATTAAGATAGATAAAACTCACAGTCTAAAAGAAGCTAAAAAAAAGCGGATTGTTGTGATGCAGAAACATCCATTTTTCGAAACCTACCCTAAAAAATTAAATTAATCGTAGTCCCTCCTGTCTCATTCTCAGAAATCTGAATCTTTCCTTCATGCAGTGTCATAATCTGTTTCGATAAACTTAGTCCTATCCCACTCCCCTCTTTTTTTGTTGTAAAAAACGGAACAAAAATACTTGATTTTAATATTTTAATAGGGTTTAAACTTAATTTAACTGGTGGAAGTTACTCTATGGGGGAAAACGGAATAACATATAACTCTGGTGTAAAAACAAAATTTGAAGTAACTGCTACATCTTATAATGACGTTACTTTAGATATGTATGGAGTTGTTAAAAGAAATGGAAAAGATTTTAGAGGGAGTAGAATAATTTCTAATAACTTAGATTAATTGAGTATGAAATCAAAAATTTTAATTTTTCTTGTTTCTTGTTTTTTGTTGTACTTTAATAGTTAATGGACAAAATTTAAAGACAGTTAGGAACAATCATTGGATTAAAGGAAGCATTACGGTCTCTGGGAACCTGGATCTGGGATTCTCCAAAAGAAGTATGTACCTTTTTCTGACCAAAACCATTACGGGTATTTGGGTTCTCAGATTTCTGGCTTTTTTCATAGCCTAAATGGCCATCGAGTTCTCCTTCGAGCATTTTCTCAATGCCACGTTTCTGAAGTTGTTTTAAAAAGTCATTGAGCTCATCGCCACTTTTGAACTGCTTCAAAAATTCATCGTTAAATAAATCTTCTTTTTTCATAAGGTGTAAAATTTAAAATTAGACAAAAAAATAACAGGGGTCGCGACCCCTGCTATTTTTCTATTTACACACTTTATGAGACAGTGCTCTTTATTACTTAAAGTCGGACCATTTCTTCTCTTATCATAAATCCATAATCTCAGATTTTTCAAGTTTCCTTTTTCATACTCCTAAAATTCTTTTGGTGCTATTTCAATCATAGCATCTAATTGGTTTTTACTTTTGGTCTTTATTGCATATTGAAGCCCTAGCAATGTGTAAATATTTGCCTATTCTGTTAGCATGGGTGCTTCATAAATTCTTGGCATCATATAAGCTCAAGTCTTTGTAAGCTACGCCATTTTATCTATTGTCATTGAGCAAATTATTCGTGACAGTTTTATTATATCAAGAATATCTTTTGGTATGGTATCTTGCCATGCCGATTTAAAAACAATGATTGGAATCGTAAGACAATTCATAAAATCGAATACGAAATCTCTCTTATCGTTTTTAGTTGGTTTCACTACTTTTTTCTTTTTTCAATTCTGGTTTGGCTTCAAAACCAAAATCGAGCTGAATTACTTTAAAAATATTCATAATGAGAAATTTTTAGATTAAACAATATTTGAGAAAAACCAAATTGAACATAAAATATTGGCTCAAAAGGAAACGGAAGATATAAGCAAAAGAAAGGGCGTTCGCTTTATGCCGTAGTCTTTTGATGGAAGTGTTTTACGAGTTTATCCTAGTGCAAATATTATATAAATAACTCTTCTCTCTTGAAAAGATAATAGAATCAATTTTTAGGATCACTCCATAATTGTTAGGACGAGATTTTACAAATAACTCAATCTACATCTTTAAAAAGTTCTTCAAAAGAAATATTATGAATATCAGATATACGGAGAATAGTATTAAGCGCAAAATTACCCCCGTTTTCAATAAATACAAAGTTTATTTCTAAAAATTTTACCTTTTGCTTAAATAAATAAAATATATTGCCCTTCGTTAGTTTAAACTAAACATAAAAAATCTAAACTTATATAGAAAAGTAACATGAAAGTTGATATTTCCCATAAATATATTTTCAAAAGATTCCTTTGGCCAAGAAGAAAAATAATTTTTTTAAGTTTAATTTTGGTATTAATAAGCAAACTATCTGGTTTAGTTCTTCCTGAAGCTAGTAGATATTTAATAGATGATATAATTGTCGAGAAAGATTTTCAAGGCTTAAAAAAGATTATTCTAATTGTCTTTGTAGCAATTGTTATCCAATCATTATCAATGTATTTCTTAAGTCGATTATTAATAATAGAATCAGAACAATTGATGATCAAACTCAAAGTGGATATTCAAAAAAAGGTATTAACATTACCTATCAATTTTTTTGACAAGAACAAGACGGGAGTTCTCATTTCAAGAATCATGTATGATGTAGAAAGTGTCAAGAATCTCTTTGGCCCTGAAATTATTCAATTTATCGGAGGTATTATTACAATAATTACATCTTTAATATTATTAATGAGGATTAATTTATTTATGACATTAATCGTACTCATTCCAGTCGGGATACTTTCTTTTCTTGCAATTAAATTCTTTAGTCATTTAAGACCTATATACAAAGAGCAAAAAAGAATTAAAGCCAAAATCACAGGGAGACTTACAGAAACTATTAATGGAATACGGGTAGTTAAAAGTTATAATTTAGAAAATAACGAGAATGAGATCTTTATAAAGGGAGTTAATACTCTTTTTCAAAACACTAAAAAGGGCGTTTTGTTTTATATTTTATTAGTAAGCATCGCAACTATTCTTATTGGTCTATCATCTCTAGGAGTATTAAGTATAGGAGGGTATTATATTATAAATGACACTCTAAGTTTCGGAGATTTTTTGGCTTTTTCACTTTATCTTGGATATATGGTTTCGCCTATTTCGCAAATAAGTTCAATTGGAAGTAGGTTTACAGAATCTTTGGCCAGTTTAGATCGAATTAAAGAAATTACGGAATTAGAAGCTGAAGAAAATATAACTAAAAAAAGTATACATTTAAAAGAAATAGTTGGAAACTTAAGGTTTCAAAATGTATGTTTTTCTTATGATGGCGATAATAATATTTTAGATGATGTAACCTTTAATGCTGGGCCAAATTCCGTTACAGCTTTTGTAGGAATATCTGGTTCGGGAAAATCTACTATAGCAGGTCTTATTTCCTCTTTCTATAATGCAACTTCGGGTTCAATTACCATCGATGACGTAGATTTGTCAAAAGTTGTTCTTAAAAGTTATAGAAATCATTTAGGAGTAGTTTTACAAGATGATTTTCTCTTTGACGGAACAATAAAAGATAATATCTGTGTATCCCTAAATAATTGCACTAAAGAGCAACTACAAAAGGCTATTCAATTAGCTAATGTTAATGAATTCACTGATAGATTTGTGAATGGTTTAGATACTTTGATTGGGGAGCGTGGTGTAAAATTATCTGGAGGACAACGTCAAAGAATAGCTATCGCAAGAGCTATAATTGGCAATCCAAAAATTATGGTTTTAGATGAAGCTACATCTAATCTAGATGTTAAGAGTGAGTTATTGATTCAACAAAGTTTAGATAAAATAATGCAAGGCAGGACGACTTTTGTTATTGCTCACAGACTAAGTACTATAAAGCGAGCCAATCAAATAATAGTTATGGATAATGGAAAAATCGTCGAAGTGGGGAATCATTATTCACTGATCAATGAGAAAGGTAAATACTATGAGCTTTATAATACTCATTCGAGGATTTAAGAAGTATCTCAAAGGTCTATACAACCTCAGTATATAGTTAATTTACAAGTAATTAGAATGCTAAATTAAATTATAATTAGGCATTTAAAGACTCATAGTCGAGGTTTTGTTTCTTTAAATATACAATCTATTTAAACAACTAATGAATGTACCTAATTAATTATAATGAAACAGTACCCCCTCTTTTGTAAGATTTTTTTCAGGCGTATCAGTTTTTGAAAAGGTAAAAGTATTTAATCTATAGAAAAACCCATAATACTTTGTTGATCTCTACTTACTTTCTATAGATAAAGAGTTAACTATGTTAGAGTTCAAAATAGCTCTAGCATTATCATTTAACTTTAGAAAAGTTTTATCTGGTACAATATTAATTAAACTAACATAACTACTATCAGAAACTATTAAACTAAGATGGTCAATGTTAAAAGATCGACACTTAGAGTTAAACATTAAAATAGAACTATCGTAAGTATTAATAGATAAACTATCAATGTTTTCTCCAATACTTTTAACCTCTATATCAGATTTTCCATTTAGTATTATATTAATCTTTTTTTGATTTTTCAAACTAATATCTGAAAAAGAATTTTTAATAATCAACGATTTTAATGTGTCATAAAATATTATCAAACTTGCATCTTTTTTTCTAATACTTTTTAATTTGATTTTTTTTGATTTTTTATTGATCTTTATAAACAATGTATCATTTTTAATATTATAGTCTATATAGTCATTAAATTCTTCCTTATACATTATACCTTCATTTTCTGGCTTATTAACAATAGAAAAATAAATACTATTTCCACCATCGACGTTTATATTTGAAAAATTTAAATCTTTCTTTAATTTAAATTCCCAAAACTCATCTGTCTTATCTATCACGCCATATTGTTTCTTTAAAATTAAACTAAATAAAAGAAATCCCGCACACAAAAGAACAATTAAACTTAATAATAAAAAGGTACTTTTCTTCATTTTATTTACATTAAAACATGCTTTAATTCTTTCTTTTTATTAAATACAATTTCGATATGAAAATTATAGATCTTTTTCTCTTATTTTATAATAATAAATCCAAGAACAAATTCCAATTATTGGAATAGCAATCATAAAAAATAAAAGTTTTCCATCAAAAGGAGAATACAACAAAAAATTTTTTATACTACCCTCGGGTTTAACCAAAATTGTATTAAAGGGAATTATTGATTTAAAATCAAAAATTAAAATTTTGCCAAAAACAATTTTAGCAATTACATAGTTAATCACTAGTAGCATAACTGATATAATTAAAATTATACCCAAAGAGTAGAATAATGCATTTTTTTTAAAATGAAGTGCTCCTATAAGAATTCCTAAACTAACAATTATTCCTAATGTCATAGGAATGTAAAATAATTCTTGATCAAATCTCAAAATATTTATCCTAGATAAGTTTTCAGAATATGCATCGATATTTGATAATCTACTGTTAATTTTTGCAACTATCTTTATATCAAGAAATCTAAAGATACTAGCAAAACTCAAAAAATAAAAACCTATCCCCAATAAATTGTTAATTATCCATTTTTCAAAAATAGAACTGGGTAGTAAAAGGTATGAAATCCCTTGAGAATTATTCGTAAATTCATTAGCTAAGATCCATATGTATATAATAGGTCCAAAAACTAATCCAAATATAACAAAAACTGATCGAACCTCCACATAACCAGATTGATTTAAACCAGAAATAACCATAAAAAATCCACATATAGCGGTGATTACAAGTATGCTACCTATAATTTTAATTCCTCTTTCTGAAATTAAACGCCAAATTGCATATATCAATCTACGCATATTAACCTGTTCTTTCATTTTTTATAAACCTTAAGTTTTACTAAAAATTGAAGCTATCTGTTCATGTTTTAAAATACTAGCAGTAAAAAGCTGCTCTAAATTTATATTTGTCTTTTCATTCTTTGTATTAGTTTCCATTACGGCATATCCTCCTGTAACTTCTTCTTCTAGAATTATATTTTTAGAATTTGATCTAGAATTATAAAATTTAAATGCAATTTTTTCTGATATTTCATTAATATTTGCATTTAATGTTAATTCTCCCTCATTAATTATAAGTATATGATCTAAAATATTTTCTAAATCTTTTACTTGATGTGTAGATATTATAAAAAGCTTGTCTTTGTTAATTTTCGAACGAATTAACTCCCTAAAAAGACTTTTTGATGGTATGTCAAGACTATTAGTTGGTTCATCCATTATAACAATTTTAGTATTACAAGCTAATGCAAATCCTATTATAAAATTTTTACGTTGTCCAAATGAAAGTTTATTCAATTTTCTAGTCGCTGGTACTTTTAACCGATTTAAATTATCACACAATTGATCAAATGAGAAATTCGGATAAAATGAGCCATAAATTTTTATGAAACTGACTTGCTTTATAGGAGGGAGATATACTTCTTCAGGAATAAAAAAAATGTCACTTAAAAATGCAGGAGTTCTTTTTATTGGAATATTATTATAAACAAGCACTTCACCTTGTGTTGGTCGATTAAGTCCTAGGATATTTTTTAAAAGTGTAGATTTCCCAGCTCCATTCTTTCCAAATAATCCATAAATTTTTCCTGAGTTTAGTTCTAAATTTAAATCTTTATATATTGATATATCATTAGGGTAAGTAAAATAAAAATTATTAAATTTTATCATTTTTAAAAATTACATGAGTATTTAAAAATTACATGAGTATTTAATTTTCGACTATCAAACATACAATTTAAAGTTGAAGTAGTAAAATTAAAATTTAATTTCCCTGACTTTCACACCAATTTCACGCACGGTAGTATAAGCTAAATAACAAATATAATTCTCTACAATTTTAACTTCCTTTAAAAACCAGTATTCATTTCCATTTCTTACAACGTTTTGACTACAATCATTTTCTTTTAACCCATTATAAAACCCATGTGAAATACCTTTTAAAACAGCTTCTTTTCTTGTCCATAAATGAAAAAAATCAACAGTTTTATCATTCGAATTCAAAATAAAATCTTTTTCATTTTCATTAAAATAAGTTAACAAAGAAACTACATCAATCTTAGTGTCTATCCTTTCAATATCAATACCAATATCTAATGTTGTACAGAAACATAACACAACAAAATCACCTGAATGGCTTATGTTAAAATAATCCCAACCTTCAATAAAAGGTTTGTTAAAAGGTCCTCTTTTCCAATTATCGAGTAAGCTAATTGAATGTCCTGTATCTATGATTGCTTTTCTCAGTAATAAGCGAGCAATCAAACTAGAGTTCCTGTCTTTTTCAAATTGATATTTTTTAATATCATTTTGAAGAATTAAAGGGAATAATTCTAGTGATTTATAAAAATCTTTACTTTCAAATTTTCTTAAATCAAAAAACCAGATATTTATCATTTCTTTTATGGTATTTGAATACAAAACTATATTTTAAATTGTTTACATTCAATATCATCTAGTTTAAAGCTTCATAATCTCTAGAACATATAAAAGTAGGTCTTTTATTTTCTCCCTTTGGTATATTATTTATACTATTATAAGTAATTATTGCGGAATCTCTTTTATATGGAGATAAATTTCCTACAGACGCATGAAATAAATTAGGATGAAAAAAAACGACTGTTCCTGCATTATATTCCATGATTAAAATTTCTTTTTTATCTGCATACTTTTTTACTGTTTCAAAGTCAATCGTATATTTTAAATTAGATCCCAATGAACTTAATAAATTATCTGTTTCTAATTTTTTTTTATCTCTAAACTTAGCGATTCCATTTTTATGAGAACCCGGAAGTATCATAAGAGGACCTTGATAGGATTTAGTATCATCTAAATAAACTAATGCAGAAATCATATCTGGATTCTGCGTATTATCGTCTAAATGCCAATATGGGTAATCTTGATGCCACTCCCAATAATTACCAACAAATGGAGCTTTTAGATTTAATTTAAATTGATATAAGTAAATACTATCCTTTATCAATGCAGCAGAAGTATCAATTAGTCTTTTATCCTTATATAATTTAGAAAATAAATCGGAGCTTTTATGAGGAGCAAAAATTGATCTGATTTCATTATCTTCAGAAATAATATTATCCCAATGAATTTTATTATCATAAAATGAAATTTCTTCTTTATAATTAAGAATTTCTTCTTTTGAAAATAGTTTATTGATTACTAAATACCCCTCTTTAAAATACTGTTTGATTTGATCTTTATTAATTTTCATTTCTAATCTATTAAAAGCATTAATTCTTTCTTAATTTTTTGGTAATTTGTTTCATTTAAAATTGTATAATGATTTCCTTTTAAGTCTACTATATTCAACTTTCCATCAATAAATTTGCTCCAATTATTCATTTCGTATGCAACATTATTATTTAATGCTTCAAAAACTAACATATCTCCTCTAATATTTCCTTCTATAACATAATTGGCTAAAATTTTGAAATTTACTGTATATAGATCTTTCATATTTTTAAGTTCTGAATTATCCATTTTATCAACTATGTTTTTTCCCAGAATCTTTATCAATATTTCTTTATAGTCAACTTCTGTTTGCTTAAAATAAAAAGTTCTATCAACATCAGTATAACTATCGATTATGATTAAATTAGCATTATACCCTAAAAATTGCATTTGCTTGACTATTTCAAATGCGATATAGCCTCCCATTGAATATCCTAAAATGAAAAATTCTCCTTCTTTTTGAACATTAAAAATATTATCAATAAAGGTTTTTGAAAGAACTTCAATGGAAGAATTTAAATTCTGTTCTAAATCATTATAATCTAACCCATAACAATTAAAATTTGATTCTAATTCTTTAGTTAGATCAAAGAAAATTGAAGATATACCCATAATTGGTGGTACTAAAAATAAATTCACCTTATTATTAATCTTAGAGTTTATAGATTGAGTTTCATATTTATGATCTAAATAATAAGTAGAAATGGCTTTAGATAAATTATCAATATTAGGATTATCAAAAATTAGTTTAAATGGGGTTTTAATCTGAAATTCTTTTTCGATTTTTGATATAACCCTAAATATATTTAAACTATGCCCTCCTAACTCAAAGAAATCATCCTTGATACCAATCTTATCCTTACCTAAGACCGCTTCCCAAATGGCTACTAACTTCTTTTGAGTCTCTGTCTCTGGGGCTACATACACTACCCCATGACTAATCTCTAGTCCCTCTGGTGAGGGCAACGAGCGCCTATCTATCTTCCCATTAGGTGTTAAGGGTAAACCTTCCATCGCTACATAGTAACTTGGTAGCATATAATCGGGTAAAAAGCCCTTTAAATAACTGCGCAGTGATGCGCTGTCATGATCCAAGCTGCTTACAAAATATGCAACCAACTCCTTAACTCCATCATTATCATTGGCCAAAACTACAGCCTCATCTATATCTGCATGCCCCAATAATACACTCTCGATCTCGCCTAACTCTATGCGATACCCTCGGATCTTAACCTGAGCATCCTCTCTCCCTAAAAACGTAATCGTGCCATCACTATTCCATCTGCCCAAATCTCCCGTCTTGTACATACGAGTACCTTCTTTAAAGGGATTTGAGACAAATCGCTCTTTAGTAAGTAACTCATTGTTTAAATAACCGCGAGCCAAGCCAGCTCCTCCTATATAAAGCTCTCCTGTAACGCCTATTGGCTGTAATAAGCCCTCCCTATTTAATATGTAAATCTCTGTGTTGGAAATTGGAACGCCAATGGGAGCCAGATAATTACCATATTCTATCACTTTATAAAAGCTAGTAACTACCGTGTTCTCTGTTGGACCATAATTATTATATAACTCTATATTCTCACTCTCGCTGGTTACCAATAAAGCTTCGCCTCCAACATATACCTTTATTGAATGATCTAAAGAAGATGAATACTCCGAAAAAATGTTATATAGCGAAGTTGCAATATATGAGTGAGTTATTGAATTAGTATTCAAGAAATCTATCAAGACTTCTATATTAGATCGAATACTATTTTCTATCGGATAAAGGCTCCCTCCTGATAAAAGATAAGGGAAAATCTCCCAAACTAAAGCATCAAAGCCAACTCCTGAAAATAAAGTGGCTCTACTTGACTCTGTTAAATCATAGTTCTTAATATGCCAATAACATAAATTAATTAAAGAATTATGCTCTACCATAACTCCCTTAGGTTTCCCTGTAGAGCCACTCGTGTAGATAACATAGGCCAGGTTAGAAGGCAATAAACTTATCGATAAATTATCTGTCGAATAGTCTGACTTATTATTATTATTAAATTTATCTAGAAATTCTTCGTCCAAAAGCACTTTACACTTACTATCCTCTAACATATAAGCTATTCGATCCTCTGGGTAATCAGGATCGATTGGTACATAAGCCCCTCCACTCTTTAAGATCCCCAGGATCCCCACAATCATCCAAGAACTTCGCGGTAGCATAATCCCTACCAAATCATCTGGCTCGATGGTATAATGTGCTTGTAGATAATGTGCTAATTGATTACTGCGCCTATTAAGCTCCTCATAACTAAGACGCTCCTCTTCATAAACAACGGCTATGGCCTCTGGGGTTTTACTTACCTGCTCCTCAAACAATTCTACAACGGTCTTATCTCTCGGGTAATCAAACGCGGTCGCATTAAAAACATGCAATAATGTATCTTCCATCTCTTTTGGAAGAATACCTGTCTTTGAAATTAATGATTCTGGAGCCGTTATTAATTGATTTAAGACTGCTTCTGCTGTAAAAGCTATATCATTTAAAGAAATACCTGCCTTTAACTTTTTACGTAATGCATAACTAACTTCCAGATTATTGCCTGTATTATCTACTGAAAAATTCAGATATGTATTTGTTGGACCATGACCTCCAATTGCCATTCTCTCTTCTTCACTTTCAACCTGTTCCTGTTTCAACCCTTCATATACATGAAAATCAACATAATTAAACAAAACATCAAAAAATGGATTCCCATTTAATATCCTTTCCTCTACAATATTTGATATATTAAAAAGAGTCAACTTATCATGCCCTCTAACTTCCCAATATTTAGTCTCTATACTTTTAAAATAAGACAACCAACTTATTCTAGAGTCTTCTGAGTGTTTAAATCTATAAGGAAGTGTATTTAAAAAACACCCTAAAATTAAATCCCCATCTTCCTCCAAAGGCCTTAAATTTGAGACTACACCTATAGTTAAATCATTATCATATGTATAGGAATACAAAGAGAAAAGATAAGACCCAAGAAATAAATTTCTTAATGTGATATTGTTCTTTTCTGCAAATGATTTTAACTTATTTAAATAGGTACTATCATATCTCTTTCTATAAGATTCTAATTTATTTTCATTAGTGAAAATATCTAATCGCTTGTAATCTGTCATTTGATCCTTCCAATACTCGGTAAGACCCTTATTCCTTTTATGAACCAAACTCTCTACAACACTTGCTTTATAATTAGATTTTAGAAGAGCTGGCTTAAAACCTGGTGTAATACGTAAACTTAAACAAACATTATAAAGCTCTGTCAATAATGAAGCATCACTCCATCCATCTAATAATGCATGGTGAAATTGAAATACATAAAAACTAGAATCATTGCTTATTTTAAAAACACTCCATCTCCATAATGGTGCTATCGATTCTTCAAATGGTTTTTTACGCTCATCTTCTAAATATTGCTCAATATATTCAATCTGTTTTGCACGAGGCATTCCCTGTAAATCAATAGTATCTATATTAAATGAAATCTCTTTATGGACTAATTGAACAGGTTCTCGATAATCATTTAAATTAAAACTCGTACGTAATATACTATGCTTATCGATTAAAAGTGAGAAGCCCTTTTCAAAAATATTAGAATCTATATGAGGTATATGAAAAGTCATTTGCATATGATAAATGCTTAAACTCGGATCCTGTAATGAAGAAAATATCATCCCTTTTTGAATATCGCTCATGGGGAAAAGATCTTCTATATTTTGAGTATCCTCTAACTCTTCTAACACCTCCAATTTAAGCTCCTCCAACTCTTGATTAACCTCACTCCTTAAATCACCTAAAATCTCATTATCATTACCCTCCTCATTAAGATACAATGCTAACTCCTCTATCGTTGGAGACTGATAAAAACGTTGAATATCTATCTCTCTATTAAATATCTGTTTTAACTTATTTACAACCTGAATTATAACAATAGAATCACCTCCTAGACTAAAAAAATTGTCTTGAATACTTATCCCTTTATGTTTCAAAAGGTTTTCCCATATTTCTGCTATTTGTTTCTCCGTCCCATTTCGTGGAGCAATAAATTCCATGCCTGTTGATGCAACTATTTCTCGAGGATCTGGTAACCTTTGCTGATCTACCTTACCATTAGAATTTAAAACAAAACGATCTATTTGAACAAAGTGATGAGGAATCATATATTCCGGAAGTGTTGTTCGTAACTTTTTTCGCAACCCATTAATCGTTTGTTCTTCTTTGGAAACAAAATATGCCACCAACCTCTTGTCGCCATTATCTACCTCAAGTAATAGAACCATAACTTCATCTATCTCTTCATTCTTCAATAACTCACTCTCTACATCCCCTAACTCTATACGATATCCTCGTATCTTTACCTGATTATCCTTTCGCTCGATAAATTCTATAGCTCCATCAAACGTCCACCTACCTAAATCACCCGTCTTATAAAGGCGTTGCCCTTCTTTAAATGGGGACCTTATAAATTTTCTTGATCTAAAATCTGACTCTTTTAAATAACCTCGAGCCAAACCTTCTCCTCCCAGATAAATCTCCCCTATAACTCCTTTGGGTACTAAATGATGCTGTTCATCCAAAATATAACATGTACTATTAGATATTCCTGAGCCTATTGGGATCGTTTGCGCTAATTTTGGGATTTTTTCTACCTTATACCACGAAGAAAATGTTGTGTTCTCTGTAGGTCCATATACATGATGAAGATTCACTTTAGGATATAACTCTCTAAATCTCCTAACGTGTTTAACAGAGACTCTTTCGCCTCCAAATAAAACATATTTAAGCCCCTTTAACGAATCTAATTCTGAGTCTAC
Source organism: Gillisia sp. Hel_I_29 (assembly GCF_000744275.1). Classification (NCBI taxonomy): domain Bacteria; kingdom Pseudomonadati; phylum Bacteroidota; class Flavobacteriia; order Flavobacteriales; family Flavobacteriaceae; genus Gillisia; species Gillisia sp. Hel_I_29. The sequence continues at coordinate 12,350 of NZ_JQLP01000005.1, read as the reverse complement.
CAACGAATTAAATAACACTGTAGTTATAAAAAAACTATCTATACTAGCCTGCTTTATTAACTCATTTAGCTTTTCAATATTTAAAAAAATATGCTTTGAAGACAATACTAAAATACCTCCATTTAGAAGAGGCATAAAAATATCAAATATAGAACCATCAAAAGCATAGTTTGAAAAACTTAAAACCTTATCTCCTTCTCTTATTTCAAAATAATTAGTGCCCTTTACTAAACGAACAATTGATTTATGCTCTACCATAACCCCTTTAGGTTTCCCTGTAGAGCCACTCGTGTAAATAACATAGGCCAAATCCTTTGAGTTTGCAATATGCGGTGGGTTTATACCACTCTCAGAATCTCCTTTGTAGTTCTCAAGTTCTATATCTATCGCTAGTATGCTTGTTTCTAAGTCTAAAACATCAAACATACTTTCTGAATTAATAATCAGCACCTTTAAATTTGTCTCTGATATTATATATGACTTACGATCCTCTGGGTAATCAGGATCGATTGGTACATAAGCCCCTCCACTCTTTAAGATCCCCAGGATCCCCACAATCATCCAAGAACTTCGCGGTAGCATAATCCCTACCAAATCATCTGGCTCGATGGTATAATGTGCTTGTAGATAATGTGCTAATTGATTACTGCGCCTATTAAGCTCCTCATAACTAAGACGCTCCTCTTCATAAACAACGGCTATAGCCTCTGGGGTTTTACTTACCTGCTCCTCAAACAATTCTACAACGGTCTTATCTCTCGGGTAATCAAACGCGGTCGCATTAAAAACATCTAGTAACTCCACTCGCTCTTCTTCTGCCAAATAATCTATACTCCCTATTAAGGCCTCTGGATTACTAAGTAACTTCTCTAGAAACTCTTTATAATGAACTATAAAGCCTTCTAGCATCTCCTGCTCATAAACATCTGTGTTGTATCCAACATTTAAATATAGATAATCCCCTTGTTCCCCAAAGGTAAACTCTACATCATTCTTACTCACACTTATTCCATCATCATAGACGGTATTCACCATTTCTTCTGTAGGTTCTAAAACAGTAGATTCTTCCTCGAAGTTTTGAAGCACAACTGAAATATCATAAATCACATTACGACTCGTATCCCTACGAAGTTCTAAATCCTCAACAAGACGATCAAAAGGATATCCCTGATGCTCATAAGCATCTAAAGTCCTTTGACGAACCCGTCTAAATAAATCTTCAAAACTATCCTCTGAACGAACTTCATTACGTAATGCTAACGTATTGATATAAAATCCTATCTGGTCCTCTAAATCTGAATGCTCTCGCCCTGCAACGGGTGTCCCTACTACCAAATCCTCTTGACCCGTATAACGGTACAACAATGCTTTCAAACTAGACAGTAAGCCCATAAACAAGGTACCTCCCTCTTGATGGCTAAATCGCTTTAACCCCTGAGTAGATTCCTTTGATATGTAAGTGCGAAGTAATTGACCTTGATGACTCTGTATCACGGGACGTACCTTTGAACTTGGTAAGTCTAAAACGGGAAGATCTCCTCCCAGTAAGCCCGTCCAATAATCTCGATGGCCCTGATAAATAGATGTACTCAATTGAGACAATTGCCAACTCGCATAATCCTTATATTGAATCCGTAACGCTGGTAAGTCTAATTCGCCTCCACTCTTATAAAACTCATAATACTTAAATACATCTCTTGACAATACATCCATACTCCATCCATCACTAATAATATGATGCATATTGTAATAAAAAACATAACGGTCTTCTGATACCTGTAGTAATATAGCGCGTAATAGTGGACCTTTGGCTAAATCAAACTCCACCATACGGTCGTTATCCAGATAATTCAATACCGAGGACTCGATATCTGCTTCGCCTTGTAGATCCAATTCACCGATCTCAAAACCTAAAGCATCTCGTTCTAATATCCACTGACGAATCTCTCCTTGGGAGTTCTCCTTAAAAACAGTACGTAAGATCTCATGACGGTCTACTACCGAATAAATAGCACGTTTAAATAAATCTACATCATAACTGCCATCTAAAAATATACGTGAAGGCATATTGTATGCCGAAGAGCCGCCCTCAAATTGACTCAAAACCCATAAACGTTGCTGTGAAGAAGATAAACTATAATTTGCTTGTTCTGCTAAAGCTTTTATTTGCAATTTTGCTTGTTCTTGCTCTTTGAAAAACTTGATTAAAAATGGTTTTGAATGAATTAAATCATTCTTATCTGCTTCAGTTAATTCATTAATATTTCCTGTGATTTTTAGGTTTACTCCTTCTTTATCTAAGGATATTGCTATATTTTTATCTTTATATTTTGTTAATATTTCTATAATCTCATCCATCTTAATCTTTTATTAAAGAATTAATTTATTATCTTCTAAATTATTGTCTTGACTTCTATCCTCCATCCATTTTATAGTTTCTAAAAATTTAGCCAGAGATTTTATATTTGGTTCTACAAACAATTTATTAAGATCCAATTTTATTCCAAAGTCTTGTTGAACTCTAAAAGCAACCTTGATTATTTTTAAACTATGACCTCCTAACTCAAAGAAATCATCCTTCACACCTATATTCTCTTTGCCTAAAATATCTTCCCATATAACTACTAACTGCTTCTCTGTATCTGTCTCTGGGGCTACATATTCTACTCCATGACTAATCTCTAACCCCTCTGGTGAGGGTAACGAGCGCCTATCTATCTTGCCATTAGGTGTTAAGGGTAAACCTTCCATCGATACATAGTAACTTGGTAGCATATAATCGGGTAAAAAGCCCTTTAAATAACTGCGCAGTGATGCGCTGTCATGATCCAAGCTGCTTACAAAATATGCAACCAACTCCTTAACTCCATCATTATCATTGGCCAAAACTACAGCCTCATCTATATCTGCATGCCCCAATAATACACTCTCGATCTCGCCTAACTCTATGCGATACCCTCGGATCTTAACCTGAGCATCCTCTCTCCCTAAAAACGTAATCGTGCCATCACTATTCCATCTGCCCAAATCTCCCGTCTTGTACATACGAGTACCTTCTTTAAAGGGATTTGAGACAAATCGCTCTTTAGTAAGTAACTCATTGTTTAAATAACCGCGAGCCAAGCCAGATCCTGCTATATAAATCTCTCCTGTAACGCCTACTGGCTGTAATAAGCCCTCCCTATTTAATATGTAAATCTCTGTGTTGGAAATTGGAACACCGATTGAAATTTTTTGTCCATCAACAATTCTATAAACAGTACTGTATGTAGTTGATTCTGAAGGACCATAAAGGTTTCTTATTTCGCTTATTTGTCTTTCTAATTTAGATAAATAACCTTCTGGAATAGGCTCTCCTGCCATATTCAATATTGATATAGATGAAAAATCAAAATCTTCTAATAATAAATTACCAACCACACTAGGTACTGTATTTACCATTAGTTTATTTGATAAACTCAAATGCTTTGAAATTGAAAGGCCATTCTCTAACACCTCCAAAACCTTGCCGCTTATTAGAGTATAAAATATTTCAAAAATAGATAGATCAAAACATATTGAAGTTGTAAAAAGCATTGAATCAAATGAAGAATTTTTAAATTCCTTTATACTCCATTGAAGAAATGAATTTAAATTGCTGTGTTCAATCATAACCCCTTTAGGTTTCCCTGTAGAGCCACTCGTGTAAATAACATATAACAAATTAGAAGGCAATAAACTTATCGATAAATTATCTGTCGAATAGTCTGACTTATTATTATTATTAAATTTATCTAGAAATTCTTCGTCCAAAAGCACTTTACACTTACTATCCTCTAACATATAAGCTATTCGATCCTCTGGGTAATCAGGATCGATTGGTACATAAGCCCCTCCACTCTTTAAGATCCCCAGGATCCCCACAATCATCCAAGAACTTCGCGGTAGCATAATCCCTACCAAATCATCTGGCTCGATGGTATAATGTGCTTGTAGATAATGTGCTAATTGATTACTGCGCCTATTAAGCTCCTCATAACTAAGACGCTCCTCTTCATAAACAACGGCTATGGCCTCTGGGGTTTTACTTACCTGCTCCTCAAACAATTCTACAACGGTCTTATCTCTCGGGTAATCAAACGCGGTCGCATTAAAAACATCTAGTAACTCCACTCGCTCTTCTTCTGCCAAATAATCTATACTCCCTATTAAGGCCTCTGGATTACTAAGTAACTTCTCTAGAAACTCTTTATAATGAACTATAAAGCCTTCTAGCATCTCCTGCTCATAAACATCTGTGTTGTATTCTAGTAGCAATGCCAAATAATCACCACGTTCCTCAAAAGTGAAACTCAAATCAAACTTGCTTAAATTAAACCCCTGATCGGTTATCAATTCTACATCTGAATCACTTATACCTATTCCCTGATGAGCATCTCCTGTGTTTTGTAATACCAACATCATATCAAATACAGCACTTCGACTCGTATCCCTACGAAGTTCTAAATCCTCAACAAGACGATCAAAAGGATATCCCTGATGCTCATAAGCATCTAAAGTCCTTTGACGAACCCGTCTAAATAAATCTTCAAAACTATCCTCTGAACGAACTTCATTACGTAATGCTAACGTATTGATATAAAATCCTATCTGGTCCTCTAAATCTGAATGCTCTCGCCCTGCAACGGGTGTCCCTACTACCAAATCCTCTTGACCCGTATAACGGTACAACAATGCTTTCAAACTAGACAGTAAGCCCATAAACAAGGTACCTCCCTCTTGATGGCTAAATCGCTTTAACCCCTGAGTAGATTCCTTTGATATGTAAGTGCGAAGTAATTGACCTTGATGACTCTGTATCACGGGACGTACCTTTGAACTTGGTAAGTCTAAAACGGGAAGATCTCCTCCCAGTAAGCCCGTCCAATAATCTCGATGGCCCTGATAAATAGATGTACTCAATTGAGACAATTGCCAACTCGCATAATCCTTATATTGAATCCGTAACGCTGGTAAGTCTAATTCGCCTCCACTCTTATAAAACTCATAATACTTAAATACATCTCTTGACAATACATCCATACTCCATCCATCACTAATAATATGATGCATATTGTAATAAAAAACATAACGGTCTTCTGATACCTGTAGTAATATAGCGCGTAATAGTGGACCTTTGGCTAAATCAAACTCCACCATACGGTCGTTATCCAGATAACGCAATACCGAGGACTCGATATCTGCTTCGCCTTGTAGATCCAATTCACCGATCTCAAAACCTAAAGCATCTCGTTCTAATATCCACTGACGAATCTCTCCTTGGGAGTTCTCCTTAAAAACAGTACGTAAGATCTCATGACGGTCTACTACCGAATAAATGGCACGTTTAAATAAATCTACATCATAACTGCCATTTAAAACTAAACGTGAAGGCATATTATAGGCCGAAGAGCCGCCCTCAAATTGACTCAAAACCCATAAACGTCGCTGTGAATCTGATATAGCATAATCTGACGATGCTTCTAACTTTTCGATGGATACATACGCAGACTTTGTAGCTTCCTCTATTAAAGATACCTGAGTCTCCAATACTGTGTGAACAAACAAATCCTTTAATGCTAACTTTACATCAAAGGTCTTATGAAGTTTCGATAAAAGACGTGTAGCCTTTAAACTATGGCCTCCTAGTTCAAAGAAATCATCCTTCACACCTATATTCTCTTTGCCTAAAATATCTTCCCATATAACTACTAACTGCTTCTCTGTATCTGTCTCTGGGGCTACATATTCTACTCCATGACTAATCTCTAACCCCTCTGGTGAGGGTAACGAGCGCCTATCTATCTTGCCATTAGGTGTTAAGGGTAAACCTTCCATCGATACATAGTAACTTGGTAGCATATAATCGGGTAAAAAGCCCTTTAAATAACTGCGCAGTGATGCGCTGTCATGATCCAAGCTGCTTACAAAATATGCAACCAACTCCTTAACTCCATCATTATCATTGGCCAAAACTACAGCCTCATCTATATCTGCATGCCCCAATAATACACTCTCGATCTCGCCTAATTCGATACGATACCCTCGGATCTTTACCTGAGCATCCTCTCTCCCTAAAAACGTAATCGTACCATCACTATTCCATATTCCCAAATCTCCCGTCTTGTACATACGAGTGCCTTCTATAAAAGGATTTGATACAAATCGCTCTTTAGTAAGTGATTCATTGTTTAAATAACCGCGGGCCAAGCCAGATCCTGCTATAGAAATCTCTCCTGTAACGCCTATTGGCTGTAATAAGCCCTCCCTATTTAATATGTAAATCTCTGTGTTGGAAATTGGAACACCGATTGAAATTTTTTCATCTGTAATACTCGTTTTATGGTAAGTAACATCTATAGATGCTTCTGTTGGGCCATAAAGATTATAAATAGGTGCCTTTAAATGCCCATACCAACTTCGTACACTTTCTATTGATAACGATTCTCCACTTGCTATCAATCGTTTGACACTTTGTAAGGATTTTTTGGCGCCTTCTATAGCTAAAACTTCCAACAAAAAGGAATTAAACATACTAGGTACAAAATGTAAAGAATTCACACCATGCTTTTCTATCAAAGACATAAGGGCTATAGGAGAATACGTCTCTTCTTTTGTACAAATAATCATTCTATTTCCCCAACATAAAGGCAAGAAAATCTCCCAAACGGATACATCGAATGTAAATGTGGTCTTCTGTAAAACTACTTCGCCTTCTTTAAAATTAAATGTTTTCCACATCCAATCTATTCGATTAATAACTCCGCTATGCTCAATCATAACCCCTTTAGGTTTCCCTGTAGAGCCACTCGTGTAAATAACATATAACAAATTAGAAGGCAATAAACTTATCGATAAATTATCTGTCGAATAGTCTGACTTATTATTATTATTAAATTTATCTAGAAATTCTTCGTCCAAAAGCACTTTACACTTACTATCCTCTAACATATAAGCTATTCGATCCTCTGGGTAATCAGGATCGATTGGTACATAAGCCCCTCCACTCTTTAAGATCCCCAGGATCCCCACAATCATCCAAGAACTTCGCGGTAGCATAATCCCTACCAAATCATCTGGCTCGATGGTATAATGTGCTTGTAGATAATGTGCTAATTGATTACTGCGCCTATTAAGCTCCTCATAACTAAGACGCTCCTCTTCATAAACAACGGCTATGGCCTCTGGGGTTTTACTTACCTGCTCCTCAAACAATTCTACAACGGTCTTATCTCTCGGGTAATCAAACGCGGTCGCATTAAAAACATCTAGTAACTCCACTCGCTCTTCTTCTGCCAAATAATCTATACTCCCTATTAAGGCCTCTGGATTACTAAGTAACTTCTCTAGAAACTCTTTATAATGAACTATAAAGCCTTCTAGCATCTCCTGCTCATAAACATCTGTGTTGTATTCTAGTAGCAATGCCAAATAATCACCACGTTCCTCAAAAGTGAAACTCAAATCAAACTTGCTTAAATTAAACCCCTGATCGGTTATCAATTCTACATCTGAATCACTTATACCTATTCCCTGATGAGCATCTCCTGTGTTTTGTAATACCAACATCATATCAAATACAGCACTTCGACTCGTATCCCTACGAAGTTCTAAATCCTCAACAAGACGATCAAAAGGATATCCCTGATGCTCATAAGCATCTAAAGTCCTTTGACGAACCCGTCTAAATAAATCTTCAAAACTATCCTCTGAACGAACTTCATTACGTAATGCTAACGTATTGATATAAAATCCTATCTGGTCCTCTAAATCTGAATGCTCTCGCCCTGCAACGGGTGTCCCTACTACCAAATCCTCTTGACCCGTATAACGGTACAACAATGCTTTCAAACTAGACAGTAAGCCCATAAACAAGGTACCTCCCTCTTGATGGCTAAATCGCTTTAACCCCTGAGTAGATTCCTTTGATATGTAAGTGCGAAGTAATTGACCTTGATGACTCTGTATCACGGGACGTACCTTTGAACTTGGTAAGTCTAAAACGGGAAGATCTCCTCCCAGTAAGCCCGTCCAATAATCTCGATGGCCCTGATAAATAGATGTACTCAATTGAGACAATTGCCAACTCGCATAATCCTTATATTGAATCCGTAACGCTGGTAAGTCTAATTCGCCTCCACTCTTATAAAACTCATAATACTTAAATACATCTCTTGACAATACATCCATACTCCATCCATCACTAATAATATGATGCATATTGTAATAAAAAACATAACGGTCTTCTGATACCTGTAGTAATATAGCGCGTAATAGTGGACCTTTGGCTAAATCAAACTCCACCATACGGTCGTTATCCAGATAATTCAATACCGAGGACTCGATATCTGCTTCGCCTTGTAGATCCAATTCACCGATCTCAAAACCTAAAGCATCTCGTTCTAATATCCACTGACGAATCTCTCCTTGGGAGTTCTCCTTAAAAACAGTACGTAAGATCTCATGACGGTCTACTACCGAATAAATGGCACGTTTAAATAACTCTATATCATAACTGCCATTTAAAACTAAACGAGATGGTAAATTATAAACCGAAGAGTCGCCCTCAAATTGACTCAAAACCCATAAACGTCGCTGTGAATCTGATATAGCATAATCTGACGATGCTTCTAGCTTTTCGATGGATACATACGCAGACTTTGTAGCTTCCTCTAATAAAGAAACCTGTGTCTCCAATACTGTGTGAACAAACAAGTCTTTCAAAGCTAACTTTACCTCAAAGGTTTTATGAAGCTTTGATAAAAGACGTGTAGCCTTTAAACTATGACCTCCTAACTCAAAGAAATCATCCTTCACACCTATATTCTCTTTGCCTAAAATATCTTCCCATATAACTACTAACTGCTTCTCTGTATCTGTCTCTGGGGCTACATATTCTACTCCATGACTAATCTCTAACCCCTCTGGTGAGGGTAACGAGCGCCTATCTATCTTGCCATTGGGTGTTAAGGGGAAGACATCCATCGCTACATAGTAACTTGGTAGCATATAATCGGGTAAAAAGCCCTTTAAATAACTGCGCAGTGATGCGCTGTCATGATCCAAGCTGCTTACAAAATATGCAACCAACTCCTTAACTCCATCATTATCATTGGCCAAAACTACAGCCTCATCTATATCTGCATGCCCCAATAATACACTCTCGATCTCGCCTAACTCTATGCGATACCCTCGGATCTTAACCTGAGCATCCTCTCTCCCTAAAAACGTAATCGTGCCATCACTATTCCATCTGCCCAAATCTCCCGTCTTGTACATACGAGTACCTTCTTTAAAGGGATTTGAGACAAATCGCTCTTTAGTAAGTAACTCATTGTTTAAATAACCGCGAGCCAAGCCAGATCCTGCTATATAAAGCTCTCCCGTTACACCTACTGGCTGTAATAAGCCCTCCCTATTTAATATGTAAATCTCTGTGTTGGAAATTGGAACGCCGATAGAAGAACGATGCTCTAAATCTTCAGATTGAAAACTCATAGTATGACTAGTAGCTACATGGGTCTCCGATGGACCATAATGATTATGTAATTCTACTTCAGGGTTAGAGCTTAAAAACGATTGCAAAGCCCCTGAAACATATAATTGTTCTCCTGTCGATACTATATGTTTGATATGATGTCCTAATAAACTATTAACATTTAGTTCATTGTAAAAATTATTCAACCCTGCAAATGGAAAAGACAAAACCTCTATCTCATGGGTTAAAATATAAGAACTAAGTAAGTCATAATCTAATAAAGCTTCTTTATGAACTATACAAACCTTTCCTCCTCCACTCAAAGCAAAATAAATATCATGCAGCGAAGAATCAAAACTAAATGAGGAATACTGTAAATGACATAAGCCTCTCTCTATTCCTGAATTATTAAGATCCCACTGAATTAAATTACTTAACATTAAATGTGTCTGAATAACTCCCTTAGGTAAACCTGTAGAACCACTGGTATAAATAACAAACGCGTCATCTATCCTTTCCTCTTTTAAATCTAAATCTATTGACGAATATTCTGATAAATCTATAGAAGATATATTCACTGAAATAGTGTTAACTAAATCTAATCCTGACTCTACTAAATTCGTTTCTGTTATAAGAAGATGAGTATTAGAGTCTTTTAAAATATACGTGAGACGACTTGATGGATAATCCGTATCTAATGGTACATAACAACAATTGAGTTTCATTACAGATAACATTGCTACAACGCTATTAATAGATCGATTCAACATAACTCCTATATAGTCTCCACTTTTTACCTTATAACGCTCTTTTAAGTAATGCCCCAATTGATTACTACGTCTATTGAGCTCCCCATAACTAAGACGCTCATCTTCATAAACTACTGCTATGGCCTCTGGTCTCTTTAAGACCTGAGACTCAAATAAATCTACAACCGTCTTACCCTTTGGATAAGCCACTTCTGTAGCATTAAATACATCTAACAACTCTTCACGCTCCTTATCATCTAAATAGTCAATACTATCTAATATACTGTCAGGAGCACTCACAAAGCTTCTCAATACGTTCATAAAATGAGCCTTCATTCGCAATATTTCCTCTTGTTCAAAACATCCTTGGTCATATACAAACTCAACTCGCAACTGCTGATCTTTAAAAGGAACTACCAGAATTGTAAAATTATAATTCGTTTGCTCATAAACCTCTCTTGAAACAACAGATGAATCCTCAAAAGACGAATGGTCTTCTTCCTCACTAGGAAGAACATCCAACTCCTTGACCGCATAATTCTCAAAAACCATAATATGATCCAATAAGTCCATTCCTAATGGACTCTGAGACTGAACCTCCGATAAATTTAAATAATGATGTGGTAAACTAGCGATCGAGCCTTGTTGTATCTCTTCTAGTAAATCTTTAGCTGTACTTACTTCTGTGTATTGTATTCGAACAGGGATCGTATTGATAAATAATCCTACCATATCCTCTATACCTGGTATAGCATCAGGTCGTCCAGAGACTACAGCTCCAAAAACTACATCGCGTGTATTGTTATATCGCGATAATAAATACCCCAAACTCCTTGGATAAAACTATTCTCGGTTATCGATAATTCTCGACATAATAACTGCATCGATCTCAATAAATCTCCTTCTAGCAATAAATGCTCCTTCTTCTGTGAATAATCACCTTCCAATCTATTATTTACAAATGGTAAACTTGATTTACTATCATAGCCTGATAAATAATTTGACCAATAAGACAAACTAGAATCCTTATCTAATCCTTCCAACCAACTAATATAACTTGAATATAATGATACTGGTGATAAAGTAACTGGTCGTTTGTTCTGAACTCCATACAATAACTTATAAAAATCATTGATCAAAATACTCATACACCAACCATCAATCAAAATATGATGATGACTCCATATAAATTCATAAGAGCTCGGGCTTAACTGAACTATAGTTAAACGCATCTGAGAACCTGCTCCCAAATCAAACCCGCGATCTCGATCTAACTTGCGGTACTCTTGTAAATAAGACTCCTGATCTTCTCTACTCTTAAACGCATCTGCCTTTTCATACACAAAATTACTCGATACAGACTTCCGTACTATCTGCAAACTCTCTCCCGCATAATCATTACTAAAACTCGTGCGAAGTATCGCATGACGAGAAACTAAAAGATCATAACTCAATCGAAGTGATTCTATATCTAAATGCTCTCCCTCCAATCGATATGACATCTGTTCAAAATAAACAGATGAATTAATACCCCCAGATAACCAGTGATAATAAATACCTTCCTGTAAAGGTGACAATCGGTAAACATCCTCAAGATCATCCTCTTTATTCAAAACCGATAACTCTAAAGAAGAAAGCCCTTTAAAAGTTAAATCACTAGAGGTTAAATAATGCTGATCTTCTTTAGACAAGCCTTCTATCAACAATTCTAAATGATTTTGATAACTCTCTGATAAAGCATTAATAGTACCCTCTTTATATTGAGACCTATCATATGAAATACTCAACTGTAATACGTTCTTTACAATCATACCAGAAACACCTAAAGGGGTCGATGAATTTGAATTTAATTCCGAATTATCATTCCCTGTATATCCTGATCCATATTCAAAAACAACACTATCCTTTGAACGACTCATACTCGATACCGAAGACCCAAAATCACCTAAATAATTAAAAGTAATCGATGGGGAAAACACGAGAAGAAAAACCGCCTCCAAAGTACTTTAATACGCCATACCCAAATCCTTTATCTGGTAAACGACGTAAATCGTCCTTCACTGAAACTAGGCTTACTAAAAATATCTCCGCTTCCTTTCAATTCT